>NZ_BMWB01000010.1:49755-219100 GCF_014651015.1 Streptomyces xantholiticus | reverse complement strand
CACCGCCCGCTCCTCATCAGAGAGCAGCAACGGCTCCAGTTTCGGGCCCCGACGTGGAACTGACGCAGCAGCAGCAGAAGTCACACAAAAACTAACGATCAACTACTGGCGCAGGACACTAGGACGGCTCCGACACCGTGATCACATTAGACACGGCAAGATCATGACACCAAGATCAGCCGTTACGGGACAACCCTCAGCTGATACGGGCGCTGCCGTCAGGAACGTTCATGAAGCTACAGAACACCGAGTAACTGCCGCGTGAGCAAGTGCGCGGATCAGTGATCTTCTGCCCCCCGTTGTCGAGATCGGTGGCCGGTGTCTCTCCAATTTTGTGCGCCCAGAAACCGTCGCTGCCCAGGCGGTACCAGTGGTAGTCAACTCCGGGGGCCATCACGAGGGCGACCAGTATGCCTTCCAAAGGGCAGACGTTGTTGGCAGCCGGGGTGTATACCAGGCCGTCGTAGAACGCGTAGCGGCTGATCAGATCGCAGGCGAGGGAGGAGACAGTGAAGCCCCGGCCGCTACCCCGGCCGGGCTGGGCAAACGTGTCGGTGCGCACATCGGTGCCGTAGTTATAGCAATTGTTGTTGCACTGCCTGGACCAGTTGGGAATCCCCCGCTGAGGGATGATGGAACGAGCCTCTGCGTCATTCCACTTGTCCAGGGCTGCGGCCGGTGCTGACGGGCAGGCTGCTACCGCGAGTGAATCCTGACCGTCCGGCGGCGGCCGCCACCACTCCACCGTTCGTGCGGCGGCCAGGCCGTCCCGGAGGAAGTCCAGTTCCGCCGGGCTGCTCAGCACCTGCCCGGCCGGTCCCCGTTCGGAGCAGATGTAGTCCTCCACCTCCGGATCGGCTGCCCATCGCCGCAGCTCCGGACCAAGCAGCCGCCCGGCCACCAGGCGGAAGACCTCCGGCAGGAACGGGACCTGCTCGCCGGCCCGTTCGACGATGAGCCCGCGGTAGCCAAGATGCGGGCCCGGGGTGGTCTGCTCGGCAGCGTCGATCTGGTCGCCCGGCGCCAGCCGGGCGAGCAGTTCCTCGGCCTCAGGGCCCGCTAGCTCGACGACCGGGTCAGGGCGGCCGCTGAACATATCGAACGTGATCCGCAGGCGGGTTATGGCCATGTCGTCGCCACCTCGATGATCGTGACCGAACAGCGGTCATTGAAGTCTGTGACGGTCCCATCCTTCGCCACCAACGAGACCGTGTGATTACCCGCGTTGATGCCGGTGGCCACGAGATCGTTCCCGGTCAGGCCCAGATGGACCGCTGCGGGATTCGCGATCGCCTGCATCGTGCCGACCGATCGACCGTCGACCTGGACGGTCATGCCGAGCATCGCCGCGCCAATGCTGGAGTACGCCGAGGCGGCCGCGGTAATGATGAGGGTCCCGCCGTAGCTGCTGAAACTGCCACTCGCTACCACACTGCCGCCAGACTGCCCAGTGGCGGTGGCATTGGCCAGGGCCCCGGTCACGTTGAGCACAGTGGGCGGCGCCATGACCTCGAAGATGGAGATGGCATAAGCGTCGTTGTTGTCGATGGTGGTGCCGGCGGCAGGCGTGGCGACGAGGGTGTGTTGCCCGGGTGGGATGCGGTCGATCAGGAAGTCGGCCGGTACAAACGCCAGATGCCAGCCGTTGTTGTTGGCGAAGATCTCGATAGTTCCGTAACGCGTGCCGTCGATGCTCAAGTTCATCCCGGTCATCGCCTGCGGACTGATGCTGCAGCCGGTGGCGGAGGCACACACGAGCAGGTACCCGCCGCGCGAGCTGAAGGAGATGCTCGTGTACTGGCTGGCGGAATCGGGTTTGTCGGCTTTAGCGGCGACCATCCGCCAGACGGCCGGTGACCCGAGTTCGAGGACGGTCAGGGAGGCACGGTCGTTCCCGTCGGTGACCGTCGCGGACCCGGCGGTGATCTTCGCCTCGGCGGACGGGTTCGGCGGGAGGTTACCAAGGAGTACCCGCTGCCTGGTCATGGTCAGGTGAGTATTGGGTGGATTGGCGAAAACGCGAGCGATAGACGTTGAGCTTTCGCCGATCGTAAGGTCTGCCGATAGTCCCGTAGAACCTGATCCGTTCCAACCGGAAGCGCTGAAGAACGCGAAAACCTTCCCACCCTGCACGTTCACGGAACCTGTAGCGATAGGCTGTCCGCCGGACTGGGATGAACAGGCCACGTTATTCATTACCTGCGTCACACGAGTGGCCGGGCCGAGAGCTCCCGTCACCAGAGCAGAGCCGCCAGGCGCTGCTTTCTCCGCAGGCGCCGCTGTCTCCAACGGATCAATACCGACTTCCGTGGTATGGGGACCCATAGCGCTACCCCTCTCGCTGGTTTCACCGAGTAGCTGCAGCTCTTGGGCAAGGCCGACAGGGTACGGCCCTCCGCAATTCCAGCGTGCGGGTGCACCCCCACCCCCCGCAACTCGACGTTCCCGCGAAGGCCACGCTCCTGCCGATCTACACCGACCAGGAGCCGGGTTGTGACAAGGGTTGCTTCGGGAGTGTGTGATCACGGCGTCGGAGGCCTCCTGGATAGCCCCGTTCAGCGGGCTGAGTCCGCGTCAGTTCGGCAAGCTGGGCGCGGGTGCAGATCCGGTGCGCAAGGGCCGGCCGTGGAGCCTGCCGCTGGAGGACCGCGTGCTCTTGGTCGCCGCCTACTGGCGGACGAACCTGACTTTGCGCCAACTGGCCCCGCTGTTCGGGGTCTCGAAGTCGGCAGCGGACCGCATCATCGACCACCTCGGGCCATCGCTCGCGCTCCAGCCCCGGAAGCGGTTCCGCAAGGACACCGTGCTGATCGTGGACGGCACCCTGGTCCCCACCCGCGACCGCACCATCGCCGAGCAGTCGAAGAATTACCGGTACTCCACCAATCACCAGGTCGTCATCGACGCCGACACCCGGCTGGTCGTCGCGGTCGGCCGCCCTTTGCCGGGCAACCGCAACGACTGCAAGGCATGGGAACTGTCCGGCGCCAAGGCCGCCATCGGCAGGGCCACGGTCATCGCGGACGGGGGCCACCGGGGCACCGGCCTGGTCATCCGGCACCGTCGCGAACCTGGTCAGAGCGAACTCGCGGACTGGAAAGAGGAACACAACGCCTCGCACCGAAGGGTCCGCGCCCGCGTCGAGCACGCCTTCGCCCGGATGAAGACCTGGAAGATCCTCCGCGACTGCCGGCTCAAAGGCGACGGCGTCCGCCACGCCATGCTCGGCATCGCCCGCCTGCACAACCTCACCCTCGCCGGGTGACGAAGAAGCAGGCAGATCAACGAACACGTCGTAGATCATTTACGGGACAGCCCAGTAGGACTCCGTTAGGTCTTCGGGTTCGGCCTGTTTCTGGGCATGTTGGTGGATGGACGCACATGAAGTGAACCGTGTCCGGGCGAAGTTGGCGTTGTACGTGGCTGATGTGTTCGCCTCGGTGCCGCGCAAGGACCAGCGGGCCAAAGGCGACTGCTACCTGCGGGGACTGATGTTGGAGGGCCGCCGCAAGTCGATCCAGGCCATGGCCTCGCGGCTGCCCGACGGTAACGAACAGAACCCGCAGCAGTTCGTGAACCAGTCCACCTGGGACCCGGTGCCGGTACAGCGACGAATCTGCGAACGCATGCTGCCGCTGATCACCCCGATGGCCTGGGTGATCGACGACGTGTCGCTGCCCAAGGACGGAAGAATGTCGGTCGCCGTGGCCCCGCAGTACTGCGGGGCCCTGGGTAAACGCGCCAACTGCCAGGTCGCGGTCAGCGTCCACGCCGCCAGTGACACCGCTTCCTGCCCACTGCAGTGGCGGCTGTTCCTGCCCAAGGAGTGGGACGCGGACACCGACCGCCGCACCGTCACCCGCACCCCGCCCGAGATCACTCACCGCGAGAAGTGGCGTCTGGCTCTGGACATGCTCGACACGCTGGCCGACTGGGGCATGCGCCTGCCTGCCGTCGTGGCCGACGCCGCCTACGGCACCAACGCCCACCTGCTGGCCGGCCTGGCAGAGCGGGGAATCGACTACATGCTGGCCGTCCGCGCGGACGCGAGTGCCCACCCGTTCAACGTCCACCCCGTGGCTCCGGACCGCAAGGGCCCCGTTGGTTGCTGGCTCCAGCCCCGCTACCGTCACCGGGCCCCCTCGGTGGCAGCCCTGGCCGCCGATCTCGGGCAGGAAGCGTTCACCTCCCTCACCTGGCGGCAGGGCTTACGCGGCCAGTTACGTTCCCGCTTCGCCGCCGTGCGAGTCCGCCCGGCCGGCCGTCGAGCGCCCGATCCGGGCTGCCTCCTCGGCCGAACAGGGCTGGTGGGACGGCATCCTGCCCGACTGCTGGCTGCTGATCGAGTGGCCCGAAGACGCCGAGGCTCCCACCGAATACTGGCTGTCCAGCCTGCCGGCCGACATCCCGATCACCGACCTGGTCCGTCTGGCCAAAGTCCGCTGGCGCATCGAGCACGACTACCGCGAACTCAAGCACGGCCTGGGCCTGGACCACTTCGAAGGCCGGTCCTGGCCCGGCTGGCACCACCACATCGCCCTCATGACTGCCGCCCATGCCTTCCTCACCGAACAACGTCTGGGCCCAAAAGCACCCACACCGGGCTCACTCTCTACCGGACCCTCGACGCCCTCCAGGGCATCCTGAGGTGCGGGACCGGCATCTGCACCACCTGCCAACAGCCCCTGCCCAGTGGGGTATGCAGAACATCAAGATCCAGAAAGACCTAACGGAGTCCTATTAGAGCAAAACAGCGACCAGAGCAGTGGAGTACTGGCAGTGTGTTGAACTTGTGAAGACCCTCGTCGGAGAAGTCGCCTTAGTGCTTCAACTCGGCTTGACCTGGCGGGCCGTCAGTGAGGATGCTTGTCTCGCTTCACCGGCTCTTCCCCCTCGGCTCCGTCGAACTCTGCGCGGGGTGCGGCGGACGCCCTGAAAGTCAGGGTGCCGGGAAGAGAAGGAGGAAGCTGTGGTGAGGTCTGATCTGGGTAAGCCACGCAGGCGGTGGACCGGCCCGGAAAGGTGGTCGGTGGGGCTGGCTGCGGTTGGAGTGCTCGTAGCGGTCATTGCCACCGTGGGACAGTTCGCTCACTAGGGCTCCACGCATGAGACGGTCGCGGCCGAAGGCACACACGCAGTGAGCCCGGTCTCAGACAAGGCGACCGGGCTCATGGAACTGCGCGGAGGGCCTGGCTTTGACAGAAGCTGGGCCCTTCGTTGTCGCTGGTTCTGCCACAGAGTTTGCACCTGGGCACCCCCTACCGACAAGAAGAACATTACCTGCTTTGGACCTGACAGGGGATCGATCTTGTGTGCTCTGGGCAGGGGGACTCGTCGGGGTGTCGGAGCTGCCGGCGGGCTAGGTCCTTTCCTTCAGGTCATCGGATCGTTGGTTGATGTATGTCGTTGACTGACGCCCAGTGGGCCCGTATTGAGCCGTTGCTGCCGGATCGGACGCCTCGGCGGGGCGGGCGGTGGCGTGATCACCGGCAGGTCCATCGACTCGATCGCGTTCAAGTACCGCACCGGCAAGCCCTGGATGGACCTGCCCGAGCATTTCGGGTCGTGGAAGGGCGCCCACAACCGGCTGCGGAAGTGGTCAGCCGACGGCACCTGGGAGAAGGTCTACACCGCTCTCCTAGCCCAGGCCGACGCCGAAGGCGACCTCGACTGGGTCGTCGCGGTCAACTCCACGATCGTCCGCGTTCACCAGCACGCCGCCGGGGCCCGCCAAAAGGGGCCCCGGCCGGCGAGCCGACCGACCATGCCCTCGGACGGTCCCGCGGCGGACTGACCACCCAGGTGATCCGAAGGGAGCGGCCTAGCCGAGTCCCGCCAGGCCGTTCAGCGCGCCGCCGGGCCCGTCAAAGGGACCCCGGCCGGCGAGCCGGCTGACACCAGGCAGCAATGTGGCCCGAAAGTCGCCCTAGTTCGAGGCCTGTGGCCACACGTACAAATTGCCGCTGACCGACACGTCCGTCGTTGCTCCTCCGCTCATGTGGTCGATCAGCGCCATGGCGACCGCGCCGTCGGCGGTCACTGCGCACACGGCGGCACCGACGGTGAAGCCTCGCTCCTTGGTGTCCCGCCGATCGAACAGGGGCAGCGCGGCGAAGCCGGTGCCCGCGGCCGCCTTGCAGGCCTCGGCGGTGCGGGGAGCATCTGCCCGCAGGAGGCCCACCCGGGTATTCGGCAGAGCCCGTAGCACGTAGTCCCCGATCCCCGTGCAGGTGTCCGGCCAGTACAGCAGTTCGGCGCCGCCAGGGTTCGCCACTGCCCCGTTGTCTTCCTGCTCGACGCGGCTCTCGCCGGTGTCGAGGTCCACCAGCTGCTGCTCGTGTTGCGTGCACGGGGCAGGTGCCAGACCCCATGTCGCCTTGCGCGCCGGGCCGTGTCCGTCCGGGGGCGTGAGGTCAGTGTCGGCCGACGGTGTGGTGATCCCGCTCGGCCTGTCAGTCACAGCTGGGCTGGCAGGCACAGTCGGGCTCGGAGCGGGAGGCGCTGGGTCCGTACGGGGCGGTGTGGCGACGGCCGTCTGCGAACCGGGGGCGGATATGGGTGCGGGGGCTGCGGCGTCACGGCCGCCGCTCACGATCACACTGACCACGATGCCCAGCAGCGGAATCGCGATCCCCCCGACCCACCATGCCCATCGGGGAGGCACTGAGCCAGGCGTCGATGGCGAGTGTGACGGAGGATATGGAGGTGGTGGAGGAGGCGTTGCCCCCGTCTGACCCTGTGCTGCCATTGCGCTCAAGTCCCCCGGCCGTCAATGAACTTCACCTGCAACACCACAGTATCCACTGCCCCCGCTGTCACCATTCAGCGATGTCGGGCATCGCGGGCCCGGCAAGATCCAGAAGAGACGGCCTGGGGGAATCTGCCACTTCTAACAGTGCAGAGGCTGCATGAGGAACGGGGCGCACGTCGCGCTGGACATCTATCGCCTGTATCGCAGATGGTCCACGGACCCCGACATACGCCCGCTCTGAGCGGCATACGGCTGCACATGCAAGAAGACCCCGGCCTCAGCGTTTCCGCTGGTGACGGGGTCTTTGGGCACCTCATACAGGGTGCCCCCGGCAGGATTCGAACCTGCGCACACGGCTCCGGAGGCCGTTGCTCTATCCCCTGAGCTACGGGGGCGTGCGCCGCGCTGCTGCGTGGCGACGGGTAGAACCCTACCAGCTCCCGAAGGGTCTCCGTGAACAGGTATTTCGGGCCAAGGGGCGGGGCCCGCGGTTCGCTTCGAGGGGCGTGAACCGCGGCTCGTGGCGCGTGGACCGCGGGCCCGTACGCGGCACCGGCGGCGCCGGGAGTCGCGTACGTGATCACCGGCCCTGCGCCCCGTGGTGCCTCAGCGTGCCCCCGCTTCGCCCGCGCGGGTCGGAAGTGGCGAAAACCCGGACGCAGCCGGGGCCGCGGACCTACTCTCGAGTTGTGTCCGGCGCGTCCGGCCGAGTGCTCGTCGTCGATGACAACCGGGTGATTCGGCAGCTGATCAGGGTCAATCTCGAGCTGGAGGGCTTCGAGGTCGTGACCGCGGCCGATGGTGCCGAGTGTCTGGATGTCGTGCATCAGGTGCGGCCCGATGTCGTCACGCTCGATGTCGTCATGCCCCGGCTGGACGGTCTGCGGACCGCCGTGCTGCTGAGGGACGACCCGAGGACGAGCCGCATCCCCCTCGCGATCATCAGCGCGTGTACGCAGTACGAGGTGGACAGCGGTGTGGCAGCCGGGGTGGATGCCTTTCTGGCCAAGCCCTTCGAGCCGGCCGAGCTGGTGCGGGTAGTGCGGCAGTTGATGTACCGGGAGGCCGGGGAGGGTCCGCCGTCGGTGGACGGCAGGCATGGAGCCGGGCGGGCGGGGAGTGCGACGGGCTGACCGCACAGCCCTCGACCCCCGACCCGCGCCGCCGCGCGTGTCGACCACCGCGCCCGCCACGCCCCCGTCGCGTCTCCTACCGCGTCCCCCGCCGCCCGCCCGGCTGCCCGCATGGCGAAACCGGTTCGCAAAGTGCCCCCCTTCCTCCCATACGCTTGTCCCGTGACCCCCGCAGAGCTCTCCCGTACCGTGCGGCACGCCGTGTGCCGTGCCGTGGAGGACGGTGCGCTGCTCGTCGAGGCGCCCGAGAGCATCGACAGCGTGAAGATCGAGCGGCCCCGGCCCGGTGGGCGCGGGGACTACGCCACCGGGATCGCGCTGCGGCTGGCGCGGCAGGCCGGACGGCCCGCCGCTGATGTGGCTGCGGAGCTCGGGCGGCGGATCGCCGCGGCACCGGGGATCGAAGCGGTCGACATCACCGGGCCCGGGTTCCTCAACATCACGTTGGCCCCGGACAACCAGCAGCAGCTCGTACGGGAGGTCCTGGAGCAGGGCGGGAAGTACGGGTGGACCGAGCTGACCGGGCAGGTCGCGCAGCCGACCTACCGGGCCGACGTACGCGCGGCCGTCACGGCCGACACCCTGCGCCGGATCCTGCTGTCGCAGGGCACCCTCTGCCGTACCTCCTGCGAAGGCACCGCCGACCCGGTCTGGGCCGACCTCGGGGTGCGGATCGAGGCCGAGGAAGCGCGGGGCCGGCTGCGGACGGACGTCATGCCGGTTCCCGCCGAGGAGGACGGGGCAGCGCTGTTGCACCGCCTCGGTGCCGACGCCGCCCGGTGGGGGCTCCTCGCCGCCGCCGCGCACGACAGGCCGAGGACGGACGGGAGCGACGGGCGGCTCCTGCTCGTGCAGCACGAGCGCAACCCGCTCTTCCGCGTGCGCTACGCCCACTCCCGCGCCCACGCCCTCACCCGCAACGCCGCACTGCTCGGCTTCACCGCCGCCCCCGACCGGCAGGTCCACGCCCCCGCGCTCACCGCCGCCATCGGCGATCACCCCGCCGTCCTTGCCGACGCCGCGCGCCTGCGCGCGCCCGACAGGCTGGTCCGGCACCTGGAAGTCACCGCCGACGCTCTCCTCTCCTTTCAGCACTCCGTGCTGCCCGTCGGGGACGAGAAACCCTCGGCCGCCCACCGTTCCCGGCTCGCCCTTGCCGAAGCCGCCGGGACGGTGCTCGCCGGTGGCCTGTCCCTGCTCGGTATCAGCGCACCCGAACACCTGTGATGTGAGAGAGAACAGAGTCCGATGAGCCGATCCGCACACCCCGCCGGTCCCCGCCACGCCGATGTCCTCCCCGAGGGCCACTACACCGCCCCGCCCACCGACCTCAACGCCCTCGACGGCAAGGTGTGGGCCGCCACCGTCACCCGGAACAGCGACGGTGTCGTGACGGTCGGCGGGATCGAAGTGACCAGGCTGGCGGAGGAGTTCGGCACCCCGGCGTACTTCCTCGACGAGACCGACTTCCGCGCCCGCTGCCGCGCCTGGGCGGACGCCTTCGGCAAGGACGCGGACGTGTTCTACGCGGGCAAGGCGTTCCTCTCCCGGGCGATCGTCCGGTGGCTGAAGGAGGAGGGGCTCAACCTCGACGTGTGCTCCGGCGGCGAGCTCGCCACCGCCCTCGACGCCGGGATGCCCGCCGAGCGCATCGCCTTCCACGGCAACAACAAGTCGGAGCGGGAGATCCGCCGCGCGATCGAGGCCGGCGTGGGACGGATCGTGCTCGACTCGTTCCAGGAGATCGTGCGCGTCGCGCACATCGCGCAGGAGCTGGGCAAGCGCCAGAAGGTCCAGATCCGCGTGACCGTCGGCGTCGAGGCGCACACCCACGAGTTCATCGCCACCGCCCACGAGGACCAGAAGTTCGGGATTGCGCTGGCCGGCGGCCAGGCGGCGGAGGCCGTACGCCGCGCGCTGCGCCTCGAGGGCCTGGAGCTCATCGGGATCCACTCCCACATCGGCTCGCAGATCTTCGACATGGCCGGTTTCGAGGTCTCCGCCCGCCGTGTGGTGCAGCTGCTGGCCGAAGTCAGGGACGAGCACGGCGTCGAGCTTCCCGAGATCGACCTCGGCGGCGGCCTCGGCATCGCGTACACCTCCGAGGACGATCCGCGCGAGCCGCACGAGATCGCCAAGGCGCTGACCGAGATCGTCACCCGCGAGTGCGAGTCGGCGAACCTGCGCACGCCCCGTATCTCCGTCGAGCCGGGCCGTGCCATCGTCGGACCCACCGCCTTCACCCTCTACGAGGTCGGTACCGTCAAGCCGCTCGAGGGGCTGCGGACGTATGTGAGTGTCGACGGCGGCATGTCGGACAACATTCGCACCGCGCTGTACGACGCCGAGTACAGCGTCGCCCTGGTGTCCCGCACCAGTGAAGCCGCCCCGATGCTGAGCCGTGTCGTCGGCAAGCACTGTGAGAGTGGCGACATCGTGGTCAAGGACGCGTTCCTGCCGGCCGACGTCGCGCCCGGCGATCTGATCGCCGTGCCGGCCACCGGCGCGTACTGCCGTTCCATGGCCAGCAACTACAACCACGCACTTCGCCCGCCTGTCGTCGCCGTCGCGGACGGTGCGGCGCGGGTGATCGTCCGGCGTGAGACGGAGGAAGATCTCCTGCGTCTCGACGTCGGATAATTGAGATAGACGTCTCGTATGGCGGACGAGGTATAGAAACTTGCGTCCGGTAAGTGAGACTGGTCCACACCGTAGAAGTAATGAGAAGCGAGGTCGGATGATGCGTACGCGTCCGCTGAAGGTGGCGCTGCTGGGCTGTGGAGTGGTCGGCTCAGAGGTGGCGCGCATCATGACGACGCACGCTGCCGACCTCGCAGCACGGATCGGCGCCCCGGTGGAGCTCGCCGGGGTCGCCGTGCGCCGCCCCTCCAGGGTCCGCGAGGGCATCGACCCGGCGCTGATCACCACGGACGCCACCGCGCTCGTCAAACGCGGCGACATCGACGTCGTCATCGAGGTCATCGGCGGTATCGAGCCGGCCCGGGCCCTCATCACCACCGCTTTCGAGCACGGCGCGTCCGTCGTCTCCGCCAACAAGGCGCTGCTCGCCGAGGACGGGGCGACCCTGTACGCCGCGGCCGAGCAGCACGGCCGCGACCTGTACTTCGAGGCCGCCGTCGCCGGTGCGATCCCGCTGATCAGGCCGCTGCGCGAGTCCCTCGCCGGCGACAAGGTCAACCGCGTGCTCGGCATTGTCAACGGCACGACCAACTTCATCCTCGACAAGATGGAGCGGACCGGCGCCGGCTACTCGGAGGCCCTTGACGAGGCCACCGCCCTCGGATACGCGGAGGCCGACCCGACCGCCGACGTCGAGGGCTTCGACGCCGCCGCCAAGGCCGCCATCCTCGCCGGGATCGCCTTCCACACCCGCGTACGGCTCGACGACGTCTACCGCGAGGGCCTGACCGAGGTCACCGCCGCCGACATGGCCTCGGCCCAGCGCATGGGTTGCACCGTCAAGCTTCTCGCCATCTGCGAGCGGGCGGCGGACGGCCAGTCGGTGACCGCCCGCGTGCACCCCGCGATGATCCCGCTCAGCCACCCGCTCGCCTCCGTCCGAGAGGCGTACAACGCGGTCTTCGTCGAGGCCGAGGCCGCCGGCCAGCTGATGTTCTACGGCCCCGGCGCCGGCGGCTCGCCGACCGCTTCGGCCGTGCTCGGCGACCTCGTCGCCGTGTGCCGCAACAAGCTCGCCGAGGCCACCGGGCCCGGAGAGTCCGCGTACACCCAGCTGCCCGTGAGCCCCATGGGCGACGTGGTGACGCGGTACCACATCAGTCTCGACGTGGCCGACAAGCCGGGCGTCCTCGCCCAGGTCGCGACGGTCTTCGCCGAGCACGGGGTGTCGATCGACACCGTCCGCCAGCAGGGCAAGGACGGCGAGGCGTCTCTCGTCGTCGTCACCCACCGCGCGCCCGACGCCGCCCTCTCCGGGACCGTCGAGGCGCTGCGCAAGCTCGACACCGTGCGCGGTGTCGCCAGCATCATGCGTGTTGAAGGGGAGTAAGGGACCCATGACCACCAACGGCACCCACCAGTGGCGCGGCATCATCGAGGAGTACCGGGACCGTCTTCCGGTCACGGACACGACGCCGGTCGTCACGCTCCGCGAGGGTGGTACGCCGCTCGTCCCGGCGCAGGTCCTCTCCGAGCGCACGGGCTGCGAAGTGCACCTCAAGGTCGAGGGAGCCAACCCCACAGGGTCCTTCAAGGACCGCGGAATGACGATGGCCATCACGCGGGCGAAGGAGGAGGGCGCGCAGGCCGTCATCTGCGCCTCCACCGGCAACACGTCCGCCTCCGCCGCCGCGTACGCGGTGCGCGCCGGCATGGTCTGTGCGGTCCTCGTGCCGCAGGGCAAGATCGCGCTCGGCAAGATGGGCCAGGCGCTGGTCTACGGCTCGAAGATCCTTCAGGTCGACGGCAACTTCGACGACTGCCTCAACCTGGCCCGCAATCTGTCCGAGAACTACCCGGTGGCGCTGGTCAATTCGGTCAACCCGTACCGTATCGAGGGCCAGAAGACCGCGTCCTTCGAGATCGTCGACGCACTCGGCGACGCCCCCGACATCCATGTGCTGCCCGTCGGCAACGCCGGCAACATCACGGCGTACTGGAAGGGGTACAAGGAGTACGCGGCGGACGGCATGTCCTCCCGCACTCCCCGGATGTGGGGTTTCCAGGCGTCCGGTTCGGCGCCGATCGTGCGGGGCGAGGTCGTCAAGGACCCGTCGACGATCGCCACCGCGATCCGGATCGGCAACCCGGCCTCCTGGACGCAGGCGCTGGCCGCGCGTGAGGAGTCCGGCGGCTTCATCGACGAGGTGACGGACCGTGAGATCCTGCGCGCCTACCGTCTGTTGGCGTCCCAGGAGGGTGTCTTCGTCGAGCCGGCGTCGGCCGCGTCCGTCGCCGGTCTGCTGAAGGCCGCCGAGCAGGGCAAGGTCGACCCGGGCCAGAAGATCGTGTGCACGGTCACCGGCAACGGCCTCAAGGACCCCGACTGGGCGGTCGCCGGAGCGCCCCAGCCGGTCACCGTCCCGGTCGACGCGGCGGCGTCGGCGGAGCGCCTCGGCCTGGCGTAACGGTCGTCCCCGTCCGGCCTGCTACTGGAAAGTATGGCAACCCGGACAACGCCCCACGTAGGGGCACAGGAGGCCCGCGACACGCATCGTGCGCCTCCTGTGCGCCCTATGTCGCAGGTGAACTTTCCTTCGATAGGCTGTACCCGAACCCGGCCCGGCCGCATATGCGCGGTGTCGTTGCCGTCGTGGTGTTTCCGCCGCCGAGGCCCACGGGTTGTTCCTGCCTCTCGAACCAATCTTGTACATCCCGCAGTTCAGAACCAAGGAGAGTCGTCGAGCGATGGCCGGTCCAGCGTTCCGCGCCGCCGCCGTCCGGGTGCGCGTCCCCGCAACCAGCGCCAACCTCGGTCCGGGCTTCGATGCCCTCGGGCTGTCGCTCGGTCTGTACGACGACGTGGTCGTCCGGGTCGCGGACTCCGGTCTGCACATCGATATCGCCGGTGAGGGCGCGTCGACCCTGCCCCGCGACGAGAACCACCTGCTCGTACGGGCCCTCCGCACGGCCTTCGACCTGCTCGGAGGTCAGCCGCGCGGCCTCGAGGTCGTCTGTGCCAACCGCATCCCGCACGGCCGTGGGCTCGGCTCGTCGTCCGCCGCCATCTGCGCCGGCATCGTCGCCGCGCGCGCCGTGACGATAGGGGGCGACGCGAAGCTCGACGACGCGGCGCTGCTCGAGCTCGCCACCGAGATCGAGGGCCACCCCGACAACGTCGCGGCGTGTCTTCTCGGCGGTTTCACCCTTGCCTGGACCGAATCGGGAGCGGCGCGCGCGATCAGGATGGATCCCGCCGATTCCGTCGTTCCGGTGGTTTTCGTACCCAGCAAGCCGGTGCTCACCGAGACGGCCCGCGGCCTGCTGCCGCGCACCGTCCCGCATGTCGACGCCGCCGCCAACGCCGGCCGGGCCGCCCTTCTGGTCGAGGCCCTGACCAGGCGTCCCGAGCTGCTGCTGCCCGCCACGGAGGACCGTCTCCACCAGGAGTACCGGGCCCCGGCGATGCCGCAGAGCGTCGACCTGGTGAACCGACTGCGCGCCGACGGCGTTCCCGCAGTCATCTCCGGCGCGGGCCCCACGGTGCTCGCGCTGGCCGAGGACAGTGCGGCCGACAAGGTCGCACAGCTGGCGGGCGAGGGCTGGGCGGCCAACCGGCTCGCCTTCGACGCCGCCGGTGCGAGTGTTCTGCCGCTTGCACCCTAGGGCCACACGATCGCCACACGATTGCCGGTGAGAGAGAGGGGGAATGTTTGTTGGAGCCGGTAGTGTTAACCTCAAGTCAGCAGCCGTCGTCTACACGACGCGGTGCTTTGTGTCCCCTATCGGGACCACCATTCTTCCGGGAGCCTCCCAAACTGCCTGAGCAGCCTGCCTGAGCAGTTTCGAGCACGCTCCGGAACCGGCACGACACCTCTCGCTTTTCCAGGAGTAGGCCGAGCAGGGGGACCTCGGGCCGGGCCTTGCACGTCTGCATGTATCTCTCCGCCGTCAATTTTCCGGCGGGACCACCGCCCCGGCACGGTCCACATCCAGGACCACAGCCGGACAGCACAACCGGTCGCCGAGCCAGAAGGCCGACGTCCGCTCCAGGGAAGGACCCTTCGTGAGCGACACCACCGATCTGATGGGCGTGAGTGCCGACAACAACGTCGACAACGCCGCGCCCGCCGCAGGTGCTGCCTCCGGCACCACCTCACGGCGCCGCCGCTCCGGCACCGGCCTCGAGGGCATGGTCCTGGCCGAGCTGCAGCAGGTCGCGTCCGGCCTCGGCATCAGGGGCACGGCGCGTATGCGCAAGAGCCAGCTGATCGAGGTCATCAAGGAGGCGCAGGCCGCGGGGGGCTCCCCGGCGAAGAGCGCCGAGGCGGGCGCCGCCGAGGCCCCGGCAAAGCCGAAGCGCCGCTCCACCTCCAAGGCCCGTACGGGTGACGACGCCGCTGCCCCGGCCGCCGAGAAGGCGGAGACCGCCGACAAGGCCGAGAAGGCCGTCGCGCAGCAGCAGATCGACATCCCGGGACAGCCGGCGAGCGACGACCAGCCGGCCGGTGAGCGCCGCCGTCGTCGTGCCACCGCCCAGGCAGGCAGCCCGGAGGCGCGCACCGAGACCCACGGTGACACGGCGGTCGACGTGAAGACGGACGTCAGGACCGAGGCGCAGCCCGAGTCCAAGGCCGACACGGCCGTGGACAGCGCCGAAGGCCGCCGTGAGCGCGGTCAGCGTGGGGACCGCGGCGAGCGCGGCGAGCGGGGCGAGCGCCGCGAGCGTCAGCGTGACCGTGACCGTCGTGGCAAGGGCGACGACCAGCAGCAGGGCGGCGGCCAGCGCCAGCAGCGCCAGGGCGGCCAGCAGAACACCGGTCCGCAGGACGACTTCGACGAGGACGGCGGCGCCCGGCGCGGACGCCGCGGCCGCTACCGCGACCGCCGTGGCCGCCGTGGCCGCGACGACTTCGCGAGCGGCGAGCCGCAGGTCTCCGAGGACGACGTCCTGATCCCCGTCGCGGGCATTCTCGACATCCTCGACAACTACGCGTTCATCCGGACCTCCGGCTACCTGCCCGGCCCGAACGACGTGTACGTCTCCCTGGCCCAGGTCCGCAAGAACGGCCTGCGCAAGGGCGACCACGTCACCGGCGCCGTGCGCCAGCCCAAGGAAGGCGAGCGCCGCGAGAAGTTCAACGCGCTGGTCCGCCTCGACTCGGTCAACGGCATGGCGCCCGAATCGGGCCGCGGCCGCCCCGAGTTCAACAAGCTGACCCCGCTGTACCCGCAGGACCGGCTGCGCCTCGAGACCGACCCGGGCGTGCTGACGACCCGGATCATCGACCTCGTGGCGCCGATCGGCAAGGGCCAGCGAGGCCTGATCGTGGCCCCGCCGAAGACCGGCAAGACCATGATCATGCAGGCGATCGCCAACGCGATCACCCACAACAACCCCGAGTGCCACCTGATGGTCGTCCTCGTCGACGAGCGTCCGGAAGAGGTCACCGACATGCAGCGGTCGGTGAAGGGCGAGGTCATCTCCTCGACCTTCGACCGCCCCGCCGAGGACCACACCACGGTCGCCGAGCTGGCCATCGAGCGTGCCAAGCGCCTCGTCGAGCTGGGTCATGACGTGGTCGTCCTGCTGGACTCGATCACCCGCCTCGGCCGTGCGTACAACCTCGCGGCCCCGGCCTCCGGGCGCATCCTGTCCGGTGGTGTCGACTCGACCGCGCTCTACCCGCCGAAGCGCTTCTTCGGTGCCGCGCGCAACATCGAGGACGGCGGCTCGCTGACCATCCTGGCCACCGCGCTGGTCGACACCGGCTCGCGCATGGACGAGGTGATCTTCGAGGAGTTCAAGGGCACCGGCAACGCGGAGCTCAAGCTCGACCGGAAGCTCGCCGACAAGCGCATCTTCCCGGCGGTGGACGTCGACGCGTCCGGCACCCGCAAGGAGGAGATCCTGCTCGGCAGCGACGAGCTCGCGGTCACCTGGAAGCTGCGCCGTGTGCTGCACGCACTGGACCAGCAGCAGGCGATCGAGCTGCTGCTCGACAAGATGAAGCAGACGAAGTCGAACGGCGAGTTCCTGCTGCAGATCCAGAAGACCACTCCGTCCGCCGGCAACGGCAACGACTGAGAGAGCTTCGCCACAGCCGCCGGGCCTGTGAAAGGCCCGGCGCGGGATCCCGGATCCTCCCCTCCCACCCGCAGAAACCGCTGGTGAGAAGGGGAATCCCGGCAAGAGGAGCGGTCCGTGGGGCCCACCGTGCACCGCGCGGTGGGCCCCATGCGTTCTCAAGGAGTTCTCACCTGGCCGTGCAACGCTTCTCGCTGCTTCGACGTCTGAACAACCACCGACCGAACCGCGCCTGAACACCACGGCAGGGGGTGGCGGGAGCATCGAGAGCCGAGGAGAGCATGAGCGAGCAGAGCAGCGGCGGCGGCCGAATACTCCCCCTACGCCCAGGGGGCGTGGGGGGACCCCCAAGCCGCGGAAAGCGCCGTAAGCCGCCCGCGAAGGCGCGCCGGACATGGACGGTCGTGGCCTGGGTCGCGGCGGCCCTGGTGGTGGTCGGCGGCTCCGGGCTCGGGCTGCTCTGGTTCAAGCTCAACGGGAACCTGCAGGGCGTCGACATCAGGGCGGCCCTCGGCGAGGACCGCCCGAAGAACATCGACAACGGTTCCATGGACATCCTGGTCCTCGGCTCCGACTCCCGTGCCGGCGTGAACTCCGAGTACGGCTCCGACGAGGGCGCCGCCCGCTCGGACACCGCGATGGTCGTCCACGTCCACCAGGGTCACAAGAAGGCCAGCGTCGTCTCGGTGCCACGCGACACTCTCGTCGAGCGGCCCGCCTGCACGGACCGTGAGGGCACCGCCGTCCCCGGTCAGCAGCGGGCGATGTTCAACACCGCGTACGAGGTCGGCGGACCCGCCTGCGCCGTGAAGACGGTCGAGGCGATGTCCGGCATCCGCATGGACCACTACATCGAGGTCGACTTCGCCGGCTTCAAGAAACTCATCGACGAACTCGGCGGCGTCGACATCACCACGACCCGGCCGATCAACGACACCAAGAGCCATCTCGACCTTCCGCCCGGCACCCACAACCTGGACGGCGAGCAGGCGCTCGGTCTCGTACGCACCCGCAAGAGCATCGGCGACGGCAGCGACCTCGGGCGCATCCAGCTCCAGCAGGCCTTCATGAAGGCGTTCATCGAGCAGGTCAAGGACGTCGGCGTCTTCAGCAACCCCAAGAAGCTCCTCGACCTCGCCGACGCGGCCACGAAGGCGATCACGCCCGACTCGGAGCTGGACTCGGTGAACGAGCTGATGGGCTTCGCCCGCGGGCTCAGCGCCCTCGGCGCCTCGGACGTCCACATGATCACCATGCCGGTGCGGTACGACCCGGACGACCCCAACCGGGTCGTCCCCGTCGAGACCGGCGCCCTCCAGGTGTGGAGCGCGCTCAAGCAGGACAGGCCGATCCCGGCCTCCGCGACCGCGGACTCGGCGGGCGACAAGGGCGACGCCGCGGCCGTCGTGCAGGCCTCCGGGCAGGGCACGGGCCAGGGCGCCGCGGAGAGGCCGTAGTACCCGCTCCGGCCGCCAGGAATACTTCCGCACCCACCCCCGTTTTGGGAGATACGGCCGGTCCTGGCAGACTGGTACGTCGGCCCCGGTTCACGCATCGAGCATCCCGCCCGTGCGACCCGGTGCCCTCCCGAAACTAGGAGACACCTTGAAGCGCGACATCCACCCCGAGTACGTCGAGACCCAGGTCAGCTGCACCTGCGGTGCGTCGTTCACCACCCGTAGCACGATCCAGAGCGGCAACGTCCGTGCCGAGGTCTGCTCCGAGTGCCACCCGTTCTACACGGGCAAGCAGAAGATCCTCGACACCGGTGGCCGTGTGGCCCGCTTCGAGGCCCGCTTCGGCAAGGCTGGCTCCGCCAAGAAGTAGCGAGCCACTGCGCCGGTCTTCGGCCGCCCCCTCCCGGGTGGCCGAGACCGGCGCTTTGTCCGTTCTGGCAGGCACTCCGAGCAGCCACCGCAGCCACCCTTCGCGTACGAAACCAGGAGCCCCCGATGTTCGAGGCGGTCGAGGAACTGATCGGCGAACACGCCGATCTCGAGAAGAAGCTCGCCGACCCTTCGGTCCACGCCGACCAGGCGAACGCGCGCAAACTGAACAAGCGCTACGCCGAGCTCACCCCGATCGTCGGCACGTACCGCTCCTGGAAGCAGACCGGTGACGACGTCGTCACGGCGCGGGAACTCGCCGCCGACGACCCGGACTTCGTCGCGGAGGTGAAGGACCTGGAGAAGCAGCGCGAGGAACTCACCGAGAAGCTGCGGCTGCTGCTCGTCCCGCGTGACCCCAGCGACGACAAGGACGTCATCCTCGAGGTCAAGGCCGGCGCGGGCGGCGACGAGTCCGCCCTGTTCGCCGGAGACCTGCTGCGGATGTATCTGCGCTACGCGGAGCGCGTCGGCTGGAAGACCGAGATCATCGACGCGACCGAGTCCGAGCTCGGCGGCTACAAGGACGTCCAGGTCGCGGTCAAGACCAAGGGCGGCCAGGGCGCCACGGAGCCCGGGCAGGGCGTCTGGGCGCGGCTGAAGTACGAGGGCGGGGTGCACCGCGTCCAGCGCGTGCCCGCGACCGAGTCCCAGGGCCGTATCCACACCTCCGCGGCCGGTGTGCTCGTCACGCCGGAGGCCGAGGAGATCGACGTCGAGATCCACGCCAACGACCTGCGCGTCGACGTGTACCGCTCGTCCGGTCCCGGTGGCCAGTCCGTCAACACGACCGACTCCGCGGTGCGCATCACGCACTTGCCGACCGGCATCGTCGCCTCCTGCCAGAACGAGAAGAGCCAGCTCCAGAACAAGGAGCAGGCCATGCGTATCCTGCGCTCCAGGCTGCTCGCCGCGGCCCAGGAGGAGGCCGAGAGCAAGGCCGCGGACGCCCGCCGCAGCCAGGTACGAACGGTCGACCGGTCCGAGAAGATCCGTACGTACAACTTCCCGGAAAACCGGATCTCGGACCACCGGGTCGGTTTCAAGGCGTACAACTTGGACCAGGTGCTCGACGGAGACCTGGACGCAGTGATCCAGGCGTGCGTCGACGCGGACTCCGCCGCCAAGCTCGCGGCCGCGCAGTAACCGCGACGGGTTTGCCAACGGTCCGCACGAGCGTCAGAGGAAGGGTAGGCGCGTGAACCTGCTGCTTGCCGAGGTGGCCCAGGCCACCCAGCGGCTGGCCGACGCCGGCGTGCCGTCACCGCGGTTCGACGCGGAGGAGCTCGCCGCGTTCGTGCACGGCGTGAAGCGGGGAGAGCTCCACAACGTCAAGGACGCGGACTTCGACGCCCGCTACTGGGAGGCCGTCGCCCGCCGCGAGGCCCGCGAACCGCTCCAGCACATCACCGGCCGCGCGTTCTTCCGCTATCTGGAACTGCAGGTCGGCCCGGGAGTCTTCGTACCGCGCCCGGAGACCGAGTCGGTGGTGGGCTGGGCGATAGAGGCCGTACGCGCCATGGACGTCGTCGAGCCGCTCATCGTCGACCTCTGCTCGGGTTCCGGCGCCATCGCCCTCGCCATGGCCCAGGAGGTCCCGCGCTCGCGGGTGCACGCGGTGGAGCTGTCCGAGGACGCCCTGAAGTGGACCCGGAAGAACGCCGAGGGGTCCAGGGTCGCCGTCCACCACGGCGACGCGCTGACCGCACTGCCCGAGCTCGACGGGCAGGTCGACCTGGTCATCTCCAACCCGCCGTACATCCCGCTCACCGAATGGGAGTACGTCGCGCCCGAGGCGCGCGACCACGACCCGCAGATGGCCCTGTTCTCCGGCGAGGACGGACTGGACACCATCCGCGGCATCGAGCGCACCGCGCACCGGCTGCTGCGCCCCGGCGGCCTCGTCGTCGTCGAGCACGCCGACACCCAGGGCGGCCAGGTGCCGTGGATCTTCAACGAGGAATCCGGCTGGGCCGACGCCGCCGACCACCCCGACCTGAACAAGCGGCCGCGGTTCGCCACCGCCCGCAAGGCGATGCCATGACGGCGTCACGACCGACCGGCACGAGTGAGCCGAAGAGGCGCGCGGGTGCCGACGCATGCGAGAGGGCCTCGGAGACGGACCGAGTGCTCAGGACGAAGGAGGCCCGCTGATGGCTCGGCGATACGACTGCAACGACGCGACCGATCGCGCCACCGGCCTGCGCGAGGCCGCATCGGCCGTCCGCCGCGGCGAGCTCGTCGTGCTGCCCACCGACACGGTGTACGGGATCGGTGCCGACGCCTTCACCTCCGAGGCCGTCGCGGACCTGCTCGACGCCAAGGGGCGCGGCCGCAACATGCCCACCCCCGTCCTCATCGGCTCCCCGAACACCCTGCACGGGCTCGTCACCGACTTCTCCGAGCAGGCATGGGAGCTCGTCGACGCCTTCTGGCCCGGCGCGCTGACGCTGGTCACCAAGCACCAGCCGTCGCTGCAGTGGGACCTCGGCGACACCCGCGGCACCGTCGCGATCCGGATGCCGCTGCACCCCGTCGCGATCGAGCTGCTCACCGAGGTCGGCCCGATGGCCGTCTCCAGCGCCAACCTGACGGGACACCCCTCGCCCGAGGACTGCGACGCCGCGCAGGAGATGCTCGGCGACTCCGTCTCCGTCTACCTCGACGGCGGTCCGACGCCGGGCATCGTGCCGTCCTCGATCGTCGACGTCACGGGCAAGGTCCCGGTGCTGCTGCGCGAGGGCGCGCTCTCCGCCGACGAGCTCCGCAAGGTGGTACCAGACCTCGAGGTGGCCAATTGACGGCCCCACTGGGGCGTGGCATAGCGGAGACCAGCAGTACGGGCAGCACGGCCTCGACCTTCCGCATCCTCCACGTCAGCACCGGCAACGTCTGCCGCTCGCCCATCACCGAGCGGCTGACCCGCCATGCCCTGAGCGACCGCCTCGGTGGTCCTCCCCCTGGCTACGCCGGGGGGACCCCCATCGGCGGCCTGATCGTGGAGAGCGCCGGCACCTGGGGCCATGAGGGCGCCCCGATGGAGGCCAACGCCGAGATCGTCCTCGCGGACTTCGGCGCGGACGCGACCGGTTTCGTGGGACGCGAACTGCTCGACGAGCACGTCATCCGCGCGGACCTGGTGCTGACGGCCACGCGTGACCACCGGGCGCAGGTCATCTCCATGGGCCACTCGGCCGGCCTGCGGACCTTCACGCTCAAGGAGTTCACCCGCCTCGTGCGCGCCATAGACCCGGCGACCCTGCCCGACCCCCGTGAGGAGGGCGTGGTCGAACGTGCGCGCGCGCTGGTGCGTGCGGCGGCCGCGCTACGCGGGTGGCTGCTGGCGCCGAGCCCGGACGCGGACGAGGTCTTCGACCCGTACGGGGCGCCGATCACGTTCTTCCGCTCGATCGGCGACGAGATCCACCAGGCGCTGGACCCGGTGGTCACCGCTCTCACGGGCGTCCCGTCCCGCTGACGCCTGCGGCGGGCCGTCCCCACTGCCGGGGGAGCCCCGAGCCCCGGGCGGCGCGCTTGTTCCCACCCCTCCTCCTGACGCCAGGTCCCTGGGTGGCACCCCACCCAGGGACGGGGCTCCGCCCCGGGCCTCCGACACCGCGCTCCGCGCGGCGTCCTCCCCTCTCCTCCTACGACCTGGCAGGCGTCGAGGTACCCCGGACGCGCTGGAGTTGCCGCCCCGCGGCGGACGGCCCGCCGGGCGAATCCAGCTTCGCCGGCGTTTGGGGGGCGGGCGTCCGGGTGGGGGTCGCCAGGCCGCCAGTTGGGGGAGGAGCCCCCGAAACGGGTCCGGGCGGAGCCCTGTTCGGGTTGGGGATACCGCCGCGCCGTCAGGCGTAGGGGGACGGCGTGGGGGGCAAACGGCCCCCGTGCAGCGGCCCGCGAGCCCCGTGACCCGGTCCCCGCACACACCGCGCGCCCCGCCCGCCCCGGTTCTACATTGGAGTGGCCGCACAGGCCCGAGCACCGGAGCCGACATGTCCGTCACCCGTGAAGCGCCCGCCCAACGCACTGCCGCCCCCGGCCTCGACGCACTGCGCCGTCAGGACCCCCGGATCGCGGACATCCTCATCGGCGAGACGCAGCGCCAGGCCACCACGCTGCAGCTCATCGCCGCCGAGAACTTCACCTCGCCCGCGGTCCTCGCCGCCCTCGGCTCGCCGCTCGCCAACAAGTACGCCGAGGGCTACCCCGGCGCCCGCCACCACGGCGGCTGCGAACTGGTCGACGCCGCCGAGCGCATCGCGATCGAGCGCGCCACCGCGCTCTTCGGCGCCGAGCACGCGAACGTGCAGCCCCACTCCGGCTCCTCCGCCGTCCTCGCGGCGTACGCCGCCCTGCTGCGCCCCGGCGACACCGTGCTCGCCATGGGCCTCCCGTACGGCGGACACCTCACCCACGGCTCTCCCGCAAACTTCTCCGGCCGCTGGTTCGACTTCGTCGGCTACGGGGTGGACGCGGAGTCCGGGCTGATCGACTACCACCAGGTGCGTCACCTGGCCCGCCAGCACCGGCCGAAGGCGATCGTCTGCGGATCGATCTCCTACCCCCGGCACCTCGACTACGAGCAGTTCCGCGACATCGCGGACGAGGTCGGCGCCTATCTGATCGCCGACGCCGCGCACCCCATCGGCCTCGTCGCCGGCGGCGCGGCGCCGAACCCGGTCCCGTACGCGGACGTGGTGTGTGCCACCACGCACAAGGTGCTGAGGGGGCCGCGCGGCGGGATGATCCTGTGCGGTTCGGAGCTGGCGGAGCGGATCGATCGGGCGGTCTTCCCGTTCACGCAGGGCGGCGCGCAGATGCACACCATCGCCGCGAAGGCGGTGGCGTTCGGCGAGGCGGCGACGCCCGCGTTCACGGCGTACGCGCACCAGGTGGTCGCCAATGCGAAGGAGCTCGCGGCGGCGCTCGCCGCGGAGGGCTTCGCCGTGCTGACGGACGGCACGGACACACACATCATCGGCGCGGACCCGGCACGGCTGGGTGTCGAGGGCAGGGTGGCCCGCGGCCGGCTCGCCGCGGCGGGCATCGTGCTGGACACCTGTGCGCTCCCGTACGGGGACGGCCGCGGCATCCGGCTCGGGACGGCCGCGGTCACCACCCAGGGCATGGGCAGGCCGGAGATGGGCCGGATCGCGGCCCTGTTCACGGCGGCCCTGCGGGACGAGGCGTCGGCGCGCGACCTCCGCGAGAAGGTGCAGGAACTCGTGGGGGGCCATCCGCCGTTTCCGGGGTAGCCGCATTGCTGTGCTGTCACGTCCACGGTCGCCGTGCAACCATCGCGGGCCCAGGTATGTCCTCAAGCATGTGGCCACCACAGCTAAGGTGTGGGGCTGAGATGGCCAGCGATTCCTGTGGGGCAGCCCGTGCGTGATTACCTGCTGACGCTATGTGTCACGGCCGCGGTGACGTATCTCCTCACCGGTCCGGTGAGGAAGTTCGCCATCGCGAGCGGTGCGATGCCGGAGATCCGCGCCCGCGACGTGCACCGCGAACCGACGCCCAGGCTGGGCGGTATCGCGATGTTCTTCGGTCTGTGCGCCGGACTGCTGGTGGCCGACCATCTGGAGAACCTGAACAGCGTCTTCGAGCTGTCCAACGAACCGAGGGCGCTGCTCTCCGGCGCCGCCCTGATCTGGATCATCGGTGTCCTGGACGACAAGTTCGAGATCGACGCCCTGATCAAGCTGGGCGGCCAGATGATCGCCGCGGGCGTCATGGTCGTTCAGGGACTCACGATCCTGTGGATCCCGGTGCCCGGAGTGGGCACCGTCTCGCTGACGAGCTGGCAGGGGACCCTGCTCACGGTCGCCCTGGTCGTCATCACCATCAATGCGGTCAACTTCGTCGACGGCCTGGACGGCCTCGCCGCCGGCATGGTGTGCATCGCCGCGGCGGCGTTCTTCATCTACGCGTACCGGATCTGGGTCAGTTACGGCATCGAGGCGGCTGCGCCCGCCAGCCTGTTCACGGCGATCCTGATGGGCATGTGCCTGGGCTTCCTGCCCCACAACATGCACCCCGCGCGGATCTTCATGGGCGACTCCGGCTCCATGCTCATCGGGCTGGTCCTCGCCGCGGCCGCGATCTCGGTGACGGGACAGGTCGACATGGACGCCCTGCGGATCTACGAGGGCGGCGCCCGGGAGGCCACGCACGCGGCGCTGCCGGTCTTCATCCCGCTCCTGTTGCCGCTCACGATCATCGCCATCCCGATCGCGGACCTGCTGCTGGCGATCGTCCGCCGCACCTGGAAGGGCCAGTCACCGTTCGCCGCGGACCGCGGCCACCTCCACCACCGGCTTCTCGAGATCGGCCACTCCCACAGCCGGGCCGTGCTGATCATGTACTTCTGGTCGGCGCTGATCGCCTTCGGCGTCGTGGCCTACTCGGTGCATTCGGTGATCTGGATCGTGCTGGCGGTCGTCGGCCTCAGCGCGGTCGGCCTGGTCCTGCTGCTCCTCCCGCGCTTCACCCCGCGCGCCCCGGGCTGGGCCGAGAGCTTCGTCCCGCCCCGCTACCGCCGCCGTCGGCGCAGGACGCAGGCGGTCCCGGCCCTGGCGCAAGGGGCTGCCTCCCAGCCGCAGACCATGGACGAGCAGGACGCGGAGCGGGTGCCCGTCCGTGTGGGCGTCAACGGCGTCAACGGAGCGACCGCCATCGGCGCCCGTTCACGCTTCCCGGACCGGCGGAAGGCCGGCACACGCGGGTGAAGCACCGCCCAGCTGAGGGCGCCCGGCCGAAGGGCCTCGCGCTCTGCGCCTCTGTGTGAGCCGTCAACGGCAGCCGCTGACGGGTGCGCTTGCGGGTGGAATGACCGAGGGCGCCCGGCCGAGTGGACTCGGTGGCCGAGCATAAACAGGTCATTACCACGCATAGCGGACCGTTGTCGTGCACACACGGGCGCGTTCACTCTCATGTGTGAGAGTTGGCACACCACTGGGTAAAGACCTCATCAAATAGTTTGTGATACCGTTCACGAGACCCGGAGACAGCGCCGAAGGACCGTAGTGCGACGGTTCGTTGGCCCCCGAGGCCCATCTCGGGACCGGGCCTACGCTCGTCCATGACGACACCTGCCCCCACCAGTAAGCGGAGATGCCGCCATGCCGTCCACCGACGCACGCACCCTTATCCATGCCGCCGTACCCACCGCAGCCGCCGGCGCGATTGCCGCCGTCGTCAGTGCCGTGGTCGCGGGCGGCAAGGGCGCGATCGGGGCGATCGTGGCCACGCTGGTGGTGATCCTCTTCATGGGCATCGGGCTGTACGTCCTGCAGCGCGTGGCGAAGTCGCTGCCGCAGCTGTTCCAGGCCATGGGTCTGATGCTCTATACGGCGCAGTTGCTGTTGCTGTTCATCTTTGTTGCGATGTTCAAGAACACCACGTTGTTCAACCCCAAGGCCTTCGCCATCACGCTGGTCGCACTGACCCTCGTCTGGATCGGTGCGCAGACCCGCGCCCATATGAAGGCCAAGATCCTTTACGTCGAACCCGACTCCTCTACCGGCAACAAGCCCGGAAACGAGGGGCAGTCGTCGTGAGGGGTAGGGCCGGTATAAGTGCGCGTTCGGGATCCTGCTATCGTCCGGTGCCAACTGCGGCATCGCGGGCGCGGGCATCTGAGCTGACGCCTGCTTATTCGCGAGGCTTGATGCCCCACAGCCGCCCCACCATTCGAAACACCAGTCCAGTGCCGACCCGCGGCTGCGTGCCGCGCCGACACAACGAGGTTGCCGTACCTATGCGCCACGCTGAAGGAGCCCGCGGTGAGTGCTGACCCGACGCAGGTGCTCGCCTTCGAGACCGACTGCCACATCTTCGACGGTTGTGGCTTTCCGGCACCGGGCCTGCACTCGTTCCTGTTCGAGCCGCTCTGGGGCAACGGGGACAGCAATCTGTACTTCAACAAGACGATGCTTCTGGCGCTTCTCGGCTCCATCATCATCGTCGGGTTCTTCTGGGCTGCTTTCCGCAACCCGAAGGTCGTCCCGGGCAAGTTGCAGATGGTCGCCGAGTCCGGCTACGACTTCATCCGCCGCGGCGTCGTCTACGAGACGATCGGCAAGCGCGAGGGCGAGAAGTACGTCCCGTTCGTGGTCGCGCTGTTCTTCTTCGTCTGGATGATGAACCTCTGGTCGATCATCCCGCTCGCCCAGTTCCCGGTGACGTCGATCATCTCGTACCCCCTGGTGCTGGCTCTGCTCGTCTACTTCACCTGGGTCTCCCTGACCTTCAAGCGTCATGGATTCGTCGGCTTCTGGAAGAACGTCACGGGCTTCGACAAGTCGCTCGGCCCGGTGGCCTACCTCGCCGCCTTCATCGAGCTCTTCTCGAACCTCCTGGTGCGTCCCTTCACGCACGCCGTGCGACTCTTCGCGAACATGTTCGCGGGGCACACCCTGCTGCTGCTGTTCACGATCGCCAGCTGGTACCTGCTGAACGGGATCGGTATTGCCTACGCGGGTGTCTCGTTCGTCATGGTCATCGTGATGACGGCTTTCGAGCTCTTCATCCAGGCAGTTCAGGCCTATGTCTTCGTGCTCCTGACCTGCACCTACATCCAGGGCGCGCTCGCCGAGCACCACTGAGCCCCCTCGCTGTCCAAATCGTCCGGTGGCCAACCCCCGCCGGTCCGTAAAGAGAAGGAAGAACTGGCATGTCCCAGACCCTTGCTGCTGTCGAAGGTTCCCTGAGCTCGGTCGGCTACGGCCTTGCGGCCATCGGCCCCGGCGTCGGCGTCGGCATCATCTTCGGTAACGGCACCCAGGCTCTTGCCCGCCAGCCCGAGGCTGCCGGTCTGATCCGCGCCAACCAGATCCTCGGCTTCGCCTTCTGTGAGGCCCTCGCCCTCATCGGTCTGGTCATGCCGTTCGTCTACTAAGACGAACTGCGACCAGTCGAACCGACGAAAGGCACTGATGTGAACCCCCTGGTTCAGCTCGCGCAGGAAGGTGCGGAAAACCCGCTCATCCCGCCGATTCCCGAGCTTGTCATCGGTCTGATCGCCTTTGTCATCGTCTTCGGCTTCCTCGCCAAGAAGCTCCTCCCGAACATCAACAAGGTTCTGGAAGAGCGCCGCGAGGCCATCGAAGGCGGTATCGAGAAGGCCGACGCCGCCAAGACCGAGGCCGAGAGCGTCCTTGAGCAGTACAAGGCGCAGCTCGCCGAGGCCCGTCACGAGGCCGCTCGGCTGCGCCAGGAGGCGACCGAGCAGGGCACCGCGATCATCCAGGAGATGAAGGCGGAAGGCCAGCGGCAGCGTGAGGAGATCATCGCGGCCGGCCACGCCCAGATCGAGGCCGACCGCAAGGCCGCGGCCGCGGCACTGCGTCAGGACGTGGGCAAGCTCGCCACCGACCTGGCCGGCAAGCTGGTCGGCGAGTCCCTCGAGGACCACGCCCGCCAGAGCCGCACCATCGACCGCTTCCTCGACGAGCTCGAGGCGAAGGCCGAGGTTTCGCGATGAACGGAGCCAGCCGCGAGGCGCTGGCCGCCGCGCACGAGTCCCTCGACGCGCTGACCGACAACACGTCGGTCGACGCGGCGAAGCTCGCCGGCGAGCTGGCTGCCGTCACCGCGCTGCTCGACCGTGAGGTGTCGCTGCGTCGGGTCCTCACCGACCCGGCGCAGGCCGCCGACGCCAAGGCCGAGCTGGCCGGACGCGTCTTCGGCGGTCAGGTCGGCGGCGAGACCGTTGACCTGCTGAAGGGCATGGTCCGCTCCCGCTGGTCGCAGTCGCGTGACCTGGTCGACTCGCTCGAGGAGCTGGCGAACACCGCAGACCTCACCGCGGCGCAGAAGACCGGTGTGCTCGACAACGTCGAGGACGAGGTGTTCCGGTTCGGCCGGATCCTTTCGTCCAGCACCGAACTGCGGTCGGCGCTGACTGACCGGTCGGCCACGGCGTCCGCCAAGGGCGAGCTGCTGGGCAGCCTGCTCGGCGGCAAGGCCGATGCGGTCACCGAGCGTCTGGTCGTCCGTCTCGTCACGCATCCGCGGGGACGTAGCCTGGAGGCGGGACTCGAGTCCCTGTCCAAGCTCGCCGCGGCGCGCAGGGACCGGATGGTCGCCGTCGTCACCTCGGCGGTGCCGCTGACCGAGGCGCAGAAGCAGCGTCTCGGAGCGGGGCTGGCACGGGTGTACGGCCGTGAGATGCACCTCAATCTCGAAGTGGACCCCGCGGTCCTCGGCGGGATCTCGGTGCGGGTCGGTGACGAGATCATCAACGGCACCGTCGCGGAGCGTCTCGAAGAGGCGACCCGCCGCATGGCCGGCTGACGGCGCACAGCGCAGCAACAGAACAGCAAGACCAGCGGCCCGGTTGGGCCGTGCAGAGATTGCAGAAGATTCCTGGGGGTCGGCCCCCAGACCCCCAAAGAAACTTCGGGCCCAACAAGGAGAGCAGGGAACCCAGATGGCGGAGCTCACGATCCGGCCGGAGGAGATCCGGGATGCGCTGGAGAACTTTGTCCAGTCGTACCAGCCGGACGCGGCCTCGCGCGAGGAGGTCGGCACGGTCAGCCTGGCCGGCGACGGTATCGCGAAGGTCGAGGGTCTTCCCTCGGCCATGGCGAACGAGCTGCTGAAGTTCGAGGACGGCACCCTCGGTCTCGCCCTCAACCTCGAGGAGCGCGAGATCGGTGCGATCGTCCTCGGCGAGTTCAACGGCATCGAGGAGGGTCAGCCGGTCACCCGCACCGGTGAGGTCCTCTCGGTCGGCGTCGGCGAGGGCTACCTGGGTCGCGTCGTCGACCCGCTCGGCACCCCGATCGACGGCCTCGGCGAGATCGCGACCGAGGGCCGCCGTGCCCTTGAACTGCAGGCCCCGGGCGTCATGGCCCGTAAGTCGGTGCACGAGCCGATGCAGACCGGCTACAAGGCCGTCGACGCCATGGTGCCGATCGGCCGTGGCCAGCGTCAGCTGATCATCGGTGACCGCCAGACCGGCAAGACCGCCCTGGCCGTCGACACGATCATCAACCAGCGCGACAACTGGCGTTCCGGCGACCCGAAGAAGCAGGTCCGCTGCATCTACGTCGCCATCGGCCAGAAGGGCTCGACCATCGCGTCCGTGCGCGGCGCCCTGGAAGAGGCCGGCGCGCTCGAGTACACGACGATCGTCGCCGCCCCGGCGTCCGACCCGGCCGGCTTCAAGTACCTCGCCCCGTACACCGGCTCGGCCATCGGCCAGCACTGGATGTACGACGGCAAGCACGTCCTCATCATCTTCGACGACCTCTCGAAGCAGGCCGACGCCTACCGCGCCGTGTCCCTGCTGCTGCGCCGCCCGCCGGGCCGTGAGGCCTACCCGGGTGACGTCTTCTACCTGCACTCGCGTCTGCTGGAGCGCTGCGCCAAGCTCTCCGACGACATGGGCGCCGGTTCGATGACGGGTCTGCCGATCGTCGAGACCAAGGCGAACGACGTGTCGGCGTTCATCCCGACCAACGTCATCTCCATCACCGACGGCCAGTGCTTCCTGGAGTCCGACCTGTTCAACGCCGGTCAGCGTCCGGCCCTGAACGTCGGTATCTCGGTCTCCCGTGTGGGTGGTTCCGCCCAGCACAAGGCCATGAAGCAGGTCTCCGGCCGACTGCGCGTGGACCTCGCCCAGTACCGCGAGCTGGAGGCGTTCGCCGCCTTCGGTTCCGACCTGGACGCGGCCTCCAAGGCTCAGATGGAGCGCGGCAAGCGCATGGTCGAGCTGCTGAAGCAGGGCCAGTACCAGCCGATGCCCGTCGAGGAGCAGGTCGTCTCCGTCTGGGCCGGTACCACCGGCAAGATGGACGACGTCCCGGTCGCGGACATCCGTCGCTTCGAGGCCGAGCTGCTGGAGCACCTGCGCCGTGAGCGCAAGGAGCTCCTGACCAGCATCGCCGAGGGCGGCAAGATGTCGGACGACACCCTCCAGTCCGTCGCTGACGCCATCTCCGCGTTCAAGCAGCAGTTCGAGACTTCGGACGGCAGGCTTCTGGGCGAAGACGCGCCGGTCAGCACCGCCAAGTAGACGACGGAAGGGACCTGACTCATGGGAGCCCAGCTCCGGGTCTACAAGCGTCGCATCAAATCCGTCACCGCGACCAAGAAGATCACCAAGGCGATGGAGATGATCGCCGCCTCGCGCATCGTCAAGGCGCAGCGCCAGGTGGCGGCCTCCACGCCGTACGCGACCGAGCTCACCCGCGCGGTGACCGCGGTGGCGACGGGGTCGACGACGAACCACGCCCTGACCACCGAGGTGGAGACGCCGACCCGCGCCGCGATCCTGCTCATCACGAGCGACCGTGGTCTGGCCGGCGGCTACTCCGCCAACGCCCTCAAGGCGGCGGAGCAGCTCACCGAGCGGCTCCGCGGCGAGGGCAAGGAGGTCGACGCCTACATCGTCGGCCGCAAGGGTGTGTCGTACTACGGCTTCCGTGAGCGCAAGGTCACGGAGTCGTGGACGGGCTTCACCGACAACCCGACGTACGCGGACGCCAAGATGGTCGCGGCCCCGCTGATCGCGGCGATCGAGAAGGACACGGCCGAGGGTGGTGTGGACGAGCTCCACATCGTCTTCACCGAGTTCATCTCGATGCTGACGCAGACGCCGGTACAGAAGCGGCTGCTGCCCCTCAGCCTCGAGAAGGCGAAGGAGGAGACGGCGACGAAGGGCGAGATCCTTCCGCTGTTCGACTTCGAGCCGTCGGCCGAGGACGTCCTCGACGCCCTGCTGCCGCGCTACGTCGAGAGCCGGATCTACAACGCGCTGCTCCAGGCGGCTGCCTCCAAGCACGCCGCCACCCGCCGCGCGATGAAGTCGGCGACCGACAACGCCGGGGAGCTCATCAAGAGCCTCTCCCGGCTTGCCAACGCGGCCCGCCAGGCCGAAATCACCCAGGAAATCAGCGAGATCGTCGGTGGCGCCAGCGCCCTGGCCGACGCGACCGCGGGGAGTGACAAGTAATGACGACGACAGTTGAGACGGCCGCTGCCACGGGCCGCGTCGCCCGGGTCATCGGCCCGGTCGTCGACGTGGAGTTCCCCGTCGACGCGATGCCGGAGATCTACAACGCGCTGACCGTCCAGGTCGCCGACCCGGCCCTGGAGGGTGCGCTCAAGACGCTGACCCTCGAGGTCGCCCAGCACCTGGGTGACGGCCTGGTCCGCGCGATCTCCATGCAGCCCACCGACGGTCTGGTCCGCCAGGCCCCGGTGACCGACACGGGCAACGGCATCACCGTCCCCGTCGGCGACTTCACCAAGGGCAAGGTGTTCAACACCCTCGGTGAGGTGCTGAACGTCCCCGAGGAGAACGCCAACATCGGTGAGCGGTGGCCCATCCACCGCAAGGCCCCGAACTTCGACCAGCTCGAGTCCAAGACCGAGATGTTCGAGACCGGCGTCAAGGTCATCGACCTTCTCACCCCGTACGTCAAGGGTGGAAAGATCGGTCTGTTCGGTGGTGCCGGTGTCGGCAAGACCGTTCTGATCCAGGAGATGATCTACCGCGTCGCCAACAACCACGACGGTGTGTCGGTGTTCGCGGGCGTCGGTGAGCGTACCCGTGAGGGCAACGACCTCATCGAGGAGATGTCCGAGTCCGGCGTCATCGACAAGACCGCGCTGGTCTTCGGTCAGATGGACGAGCCCCCGGGCACCCGTCTGCGCGTCGCCCTGGCCGGTCTGACCATGGCGGAGTACTTCCGCGATGTGCAGAAGCAGGACGTGCTCTTCTTCATCGACAACATCTTCCGGTACACCCAGGCCGGCTCCGAGGTGTCCACCCTGCTCGGCCGTATGCCGTCCGCGGTGGGTTACCAGCCGAACCTGGCCGACGAGATGGGTCTGCTGCAGGAGCGCATCACCTCGACGCGTGGTCACTCGATCACCTCGATGCAGGCGATCTACGTCCCCGCGGACGACCTGACCGACCCGGCCCCGGCCACCACCTTCGCCCACCTCGACGCGACGACGGTTCTCTCCCGTCCGATCTCCGAGAAGGGCATCTACCCGGCCGTGGACCCGCTGGACTCCACGTCCCGGATCCTGGACCCGCGCTACATCACGCAGGAGCACTACGACGCCGCCACGCGCGTCAAGGGGATCCTGCAGAAGTACAAGGACCTCCAGGACATCATCGCGATTCTCGGTATCGACGAGCTGGGCGAGGAGGACAAGCTGGTTGTCCACCGTGCCCGTCGCGTGGAGCGCTTCCTGTCCCAGAACACCCACGTCGCCAAGCAGTTCACCGGCGTGGACGGCTCGGACGTGCCGCTCGACGAGTCGATCGCCGCGTTCAACGCGATCTGCGACGGTGAGTACGACCACTTCCCCGAGCAGGCGTTCTTCATGTGCGGTGGCATCGAGGACCTCAAGGCCAACGCCAAGGAGCTCGGCGTCTCCTGAGTCTGCTGACTCGCTGAAGGGGGCGGGTGCGTCCCGCCCCCTTCTCCACGCCTTGTGCTGCATCCCCCCGGGGGGTCACCCCGGACTCCCGGTCACGTACCGGGGCGGGCCGGGACGCTTCGGCGTTCCGGGCCCTACTAGACTTATGACCCAACACCCGGCATCACTGCCGGGTGGTGACCCGAGGAGCCAACCTTGGCTGCTGAGCTGCACGTCGAGCTGGTCGCCGCGGACCGCAGTGTCTGGTCCGGCGAGGCCACCCTGGTCGTCGCGCGCACCACGTCCGGCGACATCGGCGTCATGCCCGGTCACCAGCCGCTGCTCGGTGTGCTGGAGTCGGGCCCGGTGACCATTCGTACGAGCGAGGGTGGGACCGTCATCGCCGCGGTGCACGGTGGATTCATCTCCTTCGCGGACAACAAGCTGTCGCTGCTGGCGGAGATCGCCGAGCTGGCGGACGAGATCGACGTCCAGCGCGCCGAGCGTGCGCTGGAGCGCGCGAAGTCGGACACCGACGCCGCCGCCGAGCGGCGCGCCGACGTCCGTCTGCGTGCGGTGGCGGTGCGCTAGTCGCGCCGTTGCGCGGATAGGTTTGTCCCTCAGCCGCGGCCGGCCCGGATCTCCTCCGGGCCGTGCCGCGGCTGAGGCGATGCAGGTGCACGTGATATCGGTTACGGGACGATGCGAGGAGGTCGGTGGAGATGTTCCTCGCTCTGCTTGTGAGCGGCTGCGTGGTCGCACTGGTGGTGGTCGGACTGTTCGTCTTCGGGCTGCGCAGGAGACTGATCCAGCGGTCCGGCGGCACCTTCGACTGCAGCCTCCGCTGGAACATCAGGGAGGGCCAGGACGCCTCCGGCAAGGGCTGGGTGTACGGGGTGGCCCGTTACAGCGGTGACCGGGTCGAGTGGTTCCGGATCTTCTCGTACGCTCCCCGCCCCCGCCGGGTCCTGGAGCGCTCGGCGATCGAGGTGCTGGCGCGCCGCACGCCCGAGGGCGAGGAGGAGCTGGCGCTGCTGTCCGACGCGGTCGTCCTCGCCTGTCTGCACCGCGGGACCCGTCTGGAACTGGCGATGAGTGAGGACGCGCTGACCGGCTTCCTCGCCTGGCTGGAGGCGGCACCGCCCGGCCAGCGAGTCAATGTGGCGTGAAGGGGCTCGGCCCTCCCCCGGACGGAGTCCGGGGGAGAGCCGATGTCGCACGAGCGTGCCTGAGAGGGCATGACGAAGCCCGGGAGAGATTCGCTCCCGGGCTTCGCTGTCACTCGAGTGCGGTCCGGGGGTTATCCGAGGCCGCTGTTGATCGCGCTGACCAGTTCTCCGTTCGCCGTGTCACCGCTGAACTCCCAGAAGAACGCGCCGCCCAGGCCCTGGTTGTTCGCCCAGCCCATCTTGGAGCTCACGGTCGCCGGGGTGTCGTAGCTCCACCAGTTGGTGCCGCAGTGCGCGTACGCCGTGCCCGCGACGGTCCCGGTGGCCGGGCAGCTGCTCTTGAGGACCTTGTAGTCCTCGATGCCCTGTTCGTACGTACCGGTCGCCGGTCCGGTCGCCGTGCCGCCCGGCGCGGACTGGGTCACACCGGTCCAGCCGCGCCCGTAGAAGCCGATGCCCAGCAGCAGCTTCGTGGCCGGCACGCCCTTCGCCTTGAACTTCGCGATCGCCTCGGCCGAGTTGAAGCCGGCCTGGGGGATGCCGGGGTACGAGGTGAGCGGGGAGTGCGGGGCGGTGGGACCGTTCTTGGCCCAGGCGCCGAAGAAGTCGTACGTCATCACGTTGTACCAGTCGATGTACTGCGCGGCGCCGCCGTAGTCGGCCGCATCGATCTTGCCGCCGGAGGAGGCGTCCGCCGTGACGGCCGCGGTGACCAGGTTGTTCGCGCCGAACTTGGCCCGCATGGCCTGCATCATGTTCTTGAAGGCCGCGGGGCCGGAGGTGTCGCAGGACAGACCGCAGGCGTTCGGGTACTCCCAGTCGAGGTCGATGCCGTCGAAGACATCGGCCCAGCGCGGGTCCTCGACCAGGTCGTAGCAGGACTGCGCGAAGGCGGCCGGGTTCTGCACGGCCTGGCCGAAGCCGCCTGACCAGGTCCAGCCGCCGAACGACCACAGCACCTTGATGTGCGGGTACTTGGCCTTCAGCTTGCGCAGCTGGTTGAAGTTGCCGCGCAGCGGCTGGTCCCAGGTGTCGGCGACGCCGTCGACGCTCTGGTCGGCGGTGTACGCCTTGTCGTAGTCGGCATAGGCGTCACCGATGGTGCACTTGCCGCCGCTGACGTTGCCGAAGGCGTAGTTGATGTGCGTGATCTTCTGCGCGGAGCCGGAGGTCACCAGGTTCTTCACGTGGTAGTTGCGTCCGTACACGCCCCAGTTGGTGAAGTAGCCGAGCTTGACCTTCTCGCCCGGGCCGGGGCCGGGGCCCGGGTCGGCGCCGGTGGTGCGGACACGGGCCGCGCCGCTGACCGGTCCGGTCTGATCGGCGGTGTCGCGCGCCTGGATCGTGTACGAGTAGTCGGTGCCGGAGGTCAGGCCCGTGTTGGTGTACGTGGTGCCGGTGACGGTGGCGACCTTGGCGCCGTCGCGCAGGACGTCGTAGTTCTTGATGCCCTTGTCGTCGGTGGCAGCGTTCCAGCTCAGTCTCACCGAGGTGTCGGTGATGCCGGAGGCGGTCGGGGTGCCGGGAGCGGACGGCGGGTTGTCACCGGGGACGCTGCCGCCGTCGCAGGAGGCGCCGTTGAGCCTGCAGCCCGACGGCGAGCCGGAGCCGCTGCCGTTGAAGCCGAACGAGACGGAGGCACCGGGGGCGAGCGTGCCGTTCCAGCCGACGTTCTTGGCGGTCCAGTGGTCGCCGGAGTTGGTGACGGTGGCGTCCCAGGCGGAGGTGACCTTCGTGCCGGAGGGGAAGTCCCACTCGACGGTCCAGGAGTTGATGGTCGTGGTGCCGGTGTTCTTCACCGTCCAGCTGCCGCCGAAGCCGGAGCCCCAGTCGGAGGTCTTGGTGTAGGTCGCGGTCGCGGAGGTGGCCGCTTCCGCCGGGGAGGCGAGGCCCACCATGGCGGCGAGGGGGAGCAGCAACGCGGTCAGGCCGGCGGTTGCTCTGCCTCTGAATCTCGTTCTGGCGCGGGGGGTTGGTGGCGCTTGTGTGCTCAAGGATGCTCCTCGAGTTGAGTGCGGACATGTCAGGGGTGGTCCGTGCACTGGCGCACACCGCGTGGCTCGTCGCAGTGTGCTCGGTGGAGATTAGGGTGGTCTGGACCAATCGTCAATAGGTCCAGACCAAAGGTGTTCCCCTGCTGTCCTCCGGTGTCAGACCCCCAACTCCTGCGCCAGGACCGCCGCTTGCACCCTGCTGCGCAGCTCCAGTTTTCCCAGCAGCCTGCTGACATGGGTCTTCACCGTGGCCTCGGCCATCGACAGCCGCTCGGCGACCTCCGCGTTCGACAGCCCCTCCCCGAGGCACGACAGCACCTCGCGCTCCCGCCTCGTCAGCACGTCGAGCACCGCGGGATCCAAAGCGTCCGCAGGCCGTACGGCCCTGGGCGCGGCGAACTCCGCGATCAGCCGCCGAGTGACGGCCGGCGCGATCAGCCCCTCCCCGGCAGCCACCGTCCGCACCGCCAGCAATAGGCCGGCGGCGTCGGTGTTCTTCAGCAGAAAACCGGCCGCCCCGGCGCGCAGCGCCCCGAAGACGTACTCGTCCAGGTCGAAGGTGGTCAGCACCAGCACATCGGCCAGCCCCTCCGCGACCACCTGCCGGGTCGCGGACACCCCGTCCAGACGGGGCATCTGCACGTCCATCAGCACCAGGTCGGGGCGCAACTCCCGGGCGAGACGCACCGCCTCCTCGCCGTCCGCGGCCTCCCCGGCCACCTCGATGTCCGGCGCGCTGCGCAGGATCAGGACCAGTCCCGCCCGTACGGCGCTCTGGTCCTCCGCGACCAGCACCCGGATCAGGGGCGTGTCCTGTGCGGCACCATGCGCGGCACCGTGTGCGGCGTCCGATTCGTCTGTCATGCCGAGGGCTCCTCGTCGTCCACCACGGGCAGCACCGCCCGTACGCGCCAGATCTTCTCCGGCCCACCCGTCGGGCAGGGGGCCGGTCCCGCCTCGAACGTCCCGTCCAGCAGTGCCACCCGCTCCTGCATCCCCACCAGGCCCGCACCGGAGCCGGGCGCCCGGGGGCCGGACCGCGATCCGAGGGGACTGCTCACCGCCACGGTCAGCGCCCCGTCGGCCGTACCGGACACCTCGACGAGCACCTTGCCGGACTTTGCGTGCTTGATCGCGTTGGTGAGCGACTCCTGGACGATGCGGTAGGCCGCCAGCTCCACCGGCGCGGCCAGCCGCCCGCCCGAGTCCCGGTCGTCGTCCAGCAGGAACGTCAGTCCGCTCGCGGCGCCGTTCGTCCGGGCCTGCTCCACCAGGGCGTCGAGTCCCTCCAGCGTCGGTGCCGCGGCCGGTGCCGCGTCGCCGCTGCTGTCCCGGAGCAGCCCGATCAGCCGGCGCATCTCGGCCAGGCCCTCCACGCTGTTCTCCCGGATCACCGTCAGGGCCTGCTTCGTGGTCACCTCGTCGTCGATGGAGAGAGCGGCGGTCGAGTGGATCGCGATGGCGGAGAGATGGTTGGCGACCATGTCGTGGAGTTCGCGGGCCATGCGGGCCCGCTCGGCCGCGATGGCCTGGGTACGGTCCATCTCAGCGAGCAGCGCGGTCTGCTCGGCGCGCAGACGGGCCGCGTCCGCCGCGTCCCGGTGGTTGCGCACGATGGCGCCGGTGGCGGCGGGGCCGAACGAGACGAGCCCGGTGACGACGCCGATCAGCAGCGCGACGGGCTCCCGCAGCCAGGCCAGGAAACCGATCGTCACCGCGATCGTGATCAGCCCGGTGGTGACCGGGATACGCCGGGCGGAGGCGGGGGTGCCGTAGACCACGGCCGCGTACGCCAGGTCGGCGAACATCAGGAGCGTCGCGATGCTGCCAGGGGTGAACGGGTCGACCAGGACCGCTGCGGTGCCCGCGAGGAGGGCCGTGCGCGGCATGGTCCGGCGCAGCAGCTCCAGCCCGGACATCACGACCAGGGGCACCAGCGTCACCCAGGACGGCAGCGGAGCCGTCGGCCCGTTGGTGTGCACTCCGAGCGACCACAGCAACAGGCCGCCGAGCAGGCCTGCAATCGCGATGAGCGCGTCGTCGCGAGGGGGGCGGGGGATGGTCACTCGTCCATCAAACACGGCGCCGCGGCCCCTGTGCCTCCGCGTGACGGGTGAGCCCGCCGTACATCGAAGGATGCAGTCCCGGTTCGTCACCGCCGACGACGCGTCGGCGCCCGGCGGCCGACACGCTCGAACCATACGAAGGGAGAGCTGCCGTGATCGTCACGCTGATCGTGATCTGCGAAGTCGGCTTCTGGGTGCTGCTGGCCGCCGGACTCGCCGTCCGCTACCTGCTGAAGATGCCACGCACCGGCGCCGCGCTGCTGCTGTGCGAACCACTGCTGGAGGTCCTGCTGCTGGTGGTCACGGCGATCGACCTCAAGAACGGCGCCGAGCCGGACTGGAAGCACGGGCTGGCCGCCCTGTACATCGGCTACACCGTCGGCCACGGCCACCGCACCGTCAAGTGGCTCGACGGCCACGCCGCCCACCGCCTCGCCGGCGGCCCGCCCCCGCGGAAGCCACCGCGCCACGGCATGGCCCGCGCCAGGTACGAGGGCAGGGTCTGGCTGGGCACGGCGGTGGGCGCGATCGTCGCGACCGCGCTGCTCCAGATCGCGATCTGGTACGTCGGCGACGCCGGCCGGACCGGTTCGCTGCGGAGCTGGATGTACGCGGCATGGCGCGCGGCCGGCATCCACGGCCTGATCGCGCTCTCGTACGCGATCTGGCCGAAGAAGGGCCCGGTGAAGGAGCAGGAACGCGAACCGGTCCGCGCCGAGCGGTAGCTAGCGCTCACCACCCGGCACCCAGAGCACGTCTCCGACCTCCTTGTTCGCCACCCTGGCGAGAATGAACAGGAGGTCGGAGAGGCGGTTGAGATACGTCGCCGTCAGCGCGTTCATCGTCTCGCCGTGCACTTCCATCGCCGCCCACGTCGAGCGCTCCGCCCGCCGTACGACCGTGCAGGCCTGGTGCAGCAGCGCAGCGCCAGGCGTGCCGCCCGGAAGGATGAAGCTGCGCAGCTTCTCCAGCTCTTCCAGGAACCGGTCGCAGTCGGCCTCCAGCTTGTCGATGTACGACTGCTCCACCCGCAGCGGCGGGTACTTCGGGTTCTCCACGACCGGGGTGGACAGGTCCGCGCCCACGTCGAACAGGTCGTTCTGCACACGGACGAGGACCTTCACGACCTCTTCGCCGAGCTGCCCCAGCGCGATGGCCGTGCCGATGACGGCATTGGCCTCGTTGGCGTCGGCGTACGCCGAGATCCGCAGATCGGTCTTGGCGGTGCGGCTCATGTCGCCGAGGGCCGTGGTGCCCTGGTCGCCGGTACGGGTATAGATGCGCGTCAGATTGACCATGCGACCAGCCTAGTTACGCACCGGCCCGGCGGAAGACACCTGTGCCGACCGTCACGGACAGCGCCGCGAGCCCCACGGCGACCAGGACGCCGTGGAGCATCGTCGTGGTGGCGTACTCGCCGGTGTACGCGTCCCGTACCGCGTCCACCTGATAGCGGAACGGCATGAGATGCGAGAGGACGTCCAGCCAGCCGGGCGCGAGTGTCATCGGCAGCATCAGTCCGGACAGCAGCATCGACGGCATCGCGAGCGCGTTGATCGCCGGACCGAACTCCTGAGGTGTGCGGACCTTCAGCGCCAGGGCGTACGAGAGCGACGCGAGCGAGACGGACAGCAGCGCCACGAAGGCGAATCCGATCAGCACACCGCCGAGCGGTGCCCGCAGGCCCATCACCAGCGCGGCCAGCACCAGGAGCACGGCCTGGAAGACGAAGAGCGCGGCATCGCGCAGCACCCGGCCGAGCAGCAGCGCGAGCCGGCTGACGGGTGTGACGCGCATCCGCTCCACGACGCCGTGGTTCTTCTCGATGATGACGGCGAAACCGGCGAACGAGGCACCGAACAGCCCCAGTTGAAGCAGCAGCCCCGGCACGAGAACCTGCCAGGAGTCGCCCTGCGAGGACAGCGGCATGTCGGTGAGGAGCGGACCGAAGAAGAGCAGGTGCAGCAGCGGCATCAGGGTGCCGAAGAAGATCTGGAATCTGGAACGGAGCGTCTGCCGGGCGTACCGCCCGAAGATCAGGGCGGTGTCGGACAGGAATGGGGACATCAGAACAGGTCCTCGGGATCTAGACGGCTACAGGGGTGGTGTCGACGGGTGCCGGGCCGCGCCCGGTGATGGCGAGGAAGGCGTCCTGGAGGGTCGCGTCGGCAGAGCCCGCGTACCGCTCCTTGAGCGCGGCGGGGGTTCCCTCCGCGACCACCACGCCCTTGTCGACGATCACGAGCCGGTCGGAGAGCTCGTCGGCCTCGTCGAGGTAGTGGGTGGTGAGGAAAACGGTGGTGCCGTGCTCGTCTCGCAGCCGGCGCACCAGGTCCCACAGGTCGGCCCGGCTGCCCGGGTCGAGTCCGGTGGTCGGCTCGTCGAGGAAGAGGACCTCGGGGCGGTGCATGAGTCCCATGGCGATGTCGAGCCGGCGGCGCTGTCCGCCGGAGAGGGCTCCCGCCTTGCGGTCGAGGAGGTCGGTCAGATCGAGGTCCTTGGCCAATTCCTCGGTGCGTGCGGCTGCTTCCGCCTTGGTGAGCCGGTAGAGCCGGCCTTGGGTGACCAGTTCCTCCCGCACGCTGACGGTCGGGTCGATGCCGCCGGACTGGGCGACGTAACCGGCCCTGCACCGCACGCCCGCCGGGTCGCGGACGAGGTCGCAGCCGGCCACCGTGGCCGCGCCGCCGGTGGGCGGCAGCAGGGTCGTGAGCATGCGGAGGGTCGTCGTCTTGCCCGCCCCGTTGGGCCCGAGGAAACCCAGGATCTCGCCGGGCTGCACGGTCAGGTCGACACCGCGCACGGCCTCCACCGGGCCGCTGTTGGTCTGGAAGGTCCGGGCGAGCCCGGCGGTGCTGATGATTGCCATGGCCCCACAAAAACAGAGTCGCTTAATTTTTGCAATGACCTCAAGTTTTGAGGGGGTGCAAAAAGCTAGGATGGGAGGCATGGCGGAGGGACTGAGGGAACGCAAGAAGCGGCAGACCAGGCAGCACATCTCGGACGTGGCCACCCGACTCTTCGTGGAGCGCGGCTTCGTCACGGTCACGATCGCCGAGGTCGCGGAGGCGGCGGACGTCTCGGTCAACACCGTCTACAACTACTTCCCGGCCAAGGAGGACCTCTTCCTCGACCGCAGCAAGGGTGTCGTCGACCGACTCTCCCGGTGGGTGCGGGGGCGGCCTGCGGGGGAGTCGGCCGCCGGTGCCGTACTGCGTGAACTGCGCGAGGCGGTCGAAGGCTGCTCGCCGACCGTCGGCCTCTTCGAGGGCTACGCCGACTTCATGAAGGTCATCACCGAGGCGGACACCCTGCGCTCCCGCCTGTGGGCCCTCCAGCAGGAGAGCCTGCTCGACCTCGTCGCCACGATGCGCGCAGAGACCGGGGCGGGGGAGGGGGACGTGCTGCCCGACCTGGTCGCCGGGCAACTCGCCTGGATGCACGGCACCGTCATGGGCTGGATCGGTACGGAAATGGTCAAGCGCCGCAAACCAGCCGAAGTTTCTCGTCAGGCCCTCGATCTCATCGACGAGATGGAGGAGCTGCTCAGCGAGAAGGTGCTCACGTACGCCGTCCGCGACGCCTGACGGCCAGTCCCGGTGTGATGTCCGCCATGTGGGACGTGACGCGCATCTCTTAGCGGTCACAGGGGTGCCTCACGGGCGCTAATCTCCGGCAGAGAGCGCACATGTAAACAGTCGTTAAGGCCGTCGAGGCCGTTTAAGGAGTGCCGCAGTGGCCAGGAAGCTCGCCGTCATCGGTGCCGGACTCATGGGTTCCGGAATCGCGCAGGTCTCCGCCCAGGCGGGCTGGGACGTCGTACTGCGTGATGTGACCGACGAGGCTCTGACCCGCGGCAAGGACGGCATCAAGGCGTCCTACGACAAGTTCGTCTCCAAGGGGAAGCTCGAAGCCGCCGACGCCGAGGCGGCGTTGGCACGCATCACCACCACCACGGACCTGGACGCCGTCGCCGACGTGGACATCGTCGTCGAGGCGGTCTTCGAGAAGCTCGAGATCAAGCACGAGATCTTCCGTGCGCTCGACAAGCTCGTACGGGACGACGCCGTCCTCGCCTCCAACACCTCCGCCATCCCGATCACGAAGATCGCGGCCGTGACGGAGCGTCCGGAGCGGGTCGTCGGCGCCCACTTCTTCTCGCCCGTCCCGATGATGCAGCTGTGCGAGTTGGTGCGCGGCTACAAGACGAGCGACGAAGCCCTCGCCACTACCCGGGAATTCGCCGAGTCGGTCGGCAAGACCTGCATCGTCGTCAACCGCGACGTCGCCGGTTTCGTCACCACCCGCCTCATCTCGGCGCTCGTCGTCGAGGCCGCGAAGCTGTACGAATCGGGTGTCGCGACCGCCGAGGACATCGACATCGCCTGCAAGCTCGGCTTCGGGCACGCCATGGGGCCGCTCGCCACCGCCGACCTGACGGGCATCGACATCCTGCTGCACGCCACGAGCAACATCTACACCGAGTCCCAGGACGAGAAGTTCGCCCCGCCGGAGCTGATGCGCCGGATGGTGGACGCCGGTGACATCGGGCGCAAGAGCGGGCAAGGCTTCTACAAGCACTGACATCGCCCCTGGCGTTATCGACCGGTTCGGCATCACCCGCCGGGGTGAATTCGGTATCGGTTCGCTTACAAGTAGCAACTCCTCCGCCTGCGCGGCAGTCAGTTGTTGCAAGACAGAGAAGAACACCGGAAGAACAGTCAGCCGCACAGTCGACACGGGGCCAACACGGGGCACTGGAATCACTCGGGGAGCGCATATGCACATCAGGGGCGACCACGCCGAGCTGGTCGTCGGGGGCCGCCTCGACGTCCGCAGCGCGGCGGACGCCCGTACGGTCCTGCACTCGGCCGTCGACGACGGAGACGGCGACCTGGTGCTCGACCTGACCGACCTCGACTCCTGGGACGCCACCGGGCTCGGGGTCATCATGGGTGCGCACCGGCGGGCGGGCCGGTGCGGCCGCCGGTTGGTGCTGCGCGGTGTGCCGCCGCAGATGCAGCGGCTGCTCGTGGCCACCCGGCTGCACCGCATCCTCGCCATCGAGGGCGGCCTCGCAGCGGAATCGCTTCCGCGCGTGTGACGCCGGTCGCCTCCCGCCCGCGGCGGCGAGGGTGCCGGGGGCGCGGCGGATGAATCGGCCCTCCGGTACGACGGGGCGGCGACGGCGAGGGTGCTGGGGGCGCGGCGGATGAATCGGCCCTCGGGTACGACGGGGCACCAACCGGGCGAGCGGTGCAATCCTCCCGAGACCATGACGTCAGGGACCGGGCACTACCCCGCAGGTTTCGCGATGCGTGGGGACCGTCTAGGGTTCGATCGCCTGCCCTTTCGACAGACGCCTGAGGCGGGCTCCGGACCGAGGCGGCAATGCGTGCAGGAAGGCCGGGAGGGCACCGCACACGGCTTCGGCACCAAGAGCGCAGCGATCTTGGCGGCGGCAGGCCGAGCGAACCTTATCTGGGAGCTTTGAGCATGGACAACGACAGCTTCGGCGAGGGCACCGGACCGGTACGGCCGCCGCGCGACGCCATCACGCCCGACTTCGGACAGTCCACGCCCGCGCCCCGTCGCACGGTCCAACTCGTCTCCGGGGACTTCCTGCTCACGGTCAACCCCGTCGACGGCAGCGAGATCGAACCGTGCCCGCCCGGCAAGCAGCCCGGCCCCCCCTCGCGCCGCAGCACCACCGAGCGCGCGGAGCTGCACCGCGCCGCGCAGCCGCCCGTCCCGGCGGGTCCGGCCGCGCCCCGGCCGCCGCTGCTCGAACGCGACGAGGTGCGGGAGCGGCTCGTACGGCTCCTCGGCCGCGGCCGTTCCGTCCGGCTCACCGGACCCTCCGGCTCCGGCCGCACCGCGCTGCTCGACGCCGTCGCCGCGGAGTGCGGCGACTTCGCGCCCGACGGGGTCGTACGGCTCAACGGCTTCCGCCGCACGCCCGCCGAACTCCTCCAGGAACTGTTCACGGTCGTCTACGACGCGCCCGGGCACCGTCCCGACCGGAACGCGCTCGCCGGTTTCGTACGCGACATCGGCGCCGTCGTCGTCCTCGACGACCTCGAGCTCGGCGGCGCTGCCCTCGACGAACTGCTCGACGCCGCTCCGGAATGCGCCTTCCTCGTCGCAGCCACGCCCGACGTGCCCGCACCCACCACCGACTCCCACCTCGAAGAGGTCTTTCTCAGCGGCCTCGGCCGTGCCGCCGCGCTCGACCTGCTGCGGCAGGGTGTGAACCGCCCGCTGACGGAGGAGGAGTCCAACTGGGCGGGCGACCTCTGGTTCGAGTCCGAAGGACTGCCGCTGCGGTTCGTCCAGGCGGGCGCGCTGCTGCGCCAGTGCGACCAACTGCGGGCGGACCCGGAGGCATTCGAGGAGTTCGCGCCCTTCGCGGCGGCCGGCGGCAAGGACGTACCCCTGCCGACGCTCGGCGAGGGAGCCGCGCCGGCCTCGCTGCTCGCCTCCAGGCTCAGCGACAGTGCCCGCCAAACGCTGCGCTTCGCGGTCGCACTCGGCGGCGAGGTACCCCACCAGGCGCACCTGCCGGCCCTCGTCGGCGACACCCACGCGGACGCCGCGCTCGGTGAGCTGATGAGCTGTGGACTGCTCTCCCCGGCCGGCCCGCGCTACCGGCTGGCGGCCGGCGTGATGGCCCAGCTCCGTGAGAAGGGATACGACGAGGACGCCGTCGCCCACGCCCACACCGCCGCCCAGCACTACACCTGGTGGGCAGGGCACCCCTCCGTCACACCCGAGCGTGCCGTGGCAGAGGCCGACGGCATCCTGGCCGCGCTGAGCGCGCTGGTGCCCGGCCGCGAGGCCGGCCACCCCAGTACCGCCGTGCTCCTCGCCCGCGGCGTCGCGCCCGTCTTCGCGGCCGGACGGCACTGGGCAGGCTGGGAGCGGGTCCTGCGCGTGGGCTCCGAGGCCGCCCGGATCGCCGGAGAGGTTGCGGAAGAGGCGTACTTCCACCACGAGCTGGGCGTCCTCGCGCTCTGCACCGGCAACCCGGACCGGGCGCGGGCGGAGCTCGAGGCGTCGATCGGCATGCGCGGCGCGCTCGCCGACAGGAGCGGCACGGTCGCGGGGCGCCGGGCCCTGGCGCTCGTCGCCGACCGCGAGTCCGGGCCGGCTCCCGCGGAGCCCGCCGCGGCGGGCCCCGTGTCTCCCCCGCGGGGAGTACCGGGCCTCCTGCTGACGAAGCGGCTGTCGCGGACCGGGGCCGCCGACGACACGACGGTCGCGGTCGCGGCGTCCCGGCCGGACGCCCCCGCCGACCGCCCGGCGGGCCGGCGCGTGGCCCTCCTCCTCGGCAGCGCCCGCCGCAACCTCGTCGCCGCGGGAGCGGGCACGCTGCTCGCGGCGGTCCTCGGCACCGTGGTCACACTCGGCATGACCTCCGACCAGGAGGAGCCGCCCAGCGACAACATGCGCAACGGCCAACCCGCGAACGAGGACGACCTCGACGACGACTGGACCGTCGACGACCCGGCGACGGACGAGTCCGACGACCCGGCCAAGGACAAGGACGACGCCGAGCAGCCGACGGAGTCGGCGACACCGGGCACCAAACCCGCGTCGACGGGCGGGGCGCGGGCGCCGGGGGAGAACCCGTCGCCGAGCTCGTCCCGGCCGGGGAGTCCTTCGGACTCGGAGTCGTCGTCGAGGCCGGGCCCCAGGCCGACGCCGACGAAGACGAATACGAAGCCACCGACATCGCCGTCGCAGACCCCGGATCCGACCCCGACCGGGTCGCCGAGCCCGTCTCCTTCCGACACCGCGACCGGTGACCCGGGGGACAGTGCCTCCGCCAGCGAGTCCGGCGACGCGGCCCTCACGAGCAGCGCGCCGAGCTCCTCGTCGCCGACCGTCATCTGACACGCATCGGCTCGGTGCGCGCGGTGGTTCACCAGCCCGCCGCTTCCACTGAACCCTGACGGGACTCGGGGGCTGCGCCCCCGCCCCCGCGGCGCCAGGTCCGCGCCGCGGTCGGGGCTCTGTGCCGCCCGCTCGGCGAAGCCGCGCCCCGCGTGGGAGCGGGTCGCCGCGGTGACGGGTTCCGCTGCGGCCCAGCCTTTCGCCGTACCGGCGGGGCGGTTGCCCGGCCGGGACCCGGGGGCTGCGCGCTCTCCGCGGCGGGCAGGGTAAGACGTACGCCGCCGGATGGGTGGTGCCGTGGGCATGGGCGGTTGCGCGGCCTGCCGGTGCCGCAGGGACCATGGCCGCATGGCCGTCGTCCTCGAGCGCGGGTGCTCGGACGGCGCGAAGCTGCCGCAGCGGGGCCGGGGCGCAGCCCGAATTCCCACCAGCGCTTCCGGAAGAGGCGGGGGTGGGGAATCCACCGGACCCGCCGCCGCGCGGTCCTGGGGGGACGACGGTCCCCACAGGACGGGGCGTGCCGGCTCAGGAACTCCGCATGGCCGGGCCGGGCCGGGGCCTGCGCCCCGCCCTCAGCGCCGGCCGTGGCGCAGACGCGCCGGGGGCCGTGCCGCCGTTCCCCGTAGCGGCGGTTGCGGTGCCCCGGGCAGCGGGGCCGGCCGGGTGGCCCCGGGCCGGGCGTCAGAACAGGCGGAGCTTGTCGTCCTCGATGCCGCGGAGGGCGTCGTAGTCGAGAACGACACAGCCGATGCCGCGGTCGGTTGCCAGGACGCGGGCCTGGGGCTTGATCTCCTGGGCCGCGAAGACCCCCTTGACCGGGGCGAGGTGGGGGTCGCGGTTGAGCAGATCGAGGTAGCGGGTGAGCTGCTCGACGCCGTCGATCTCGCCGCGCCGCTTGATCTCGACCGCCACCGTCGCGCCGTCGGCGTCCCGGCAGAGGATGTCGACCGGGCCGATTGCGGTGGGGTACTCGCGGCGGATGAGGCTGTATCCGTCGCCAAGTGTCTCGATCCGGTCGGCGAGAAGTTCCTGAAGGTGTGCTTCCACGCCGTCCTTGATGAGGCCCGGGTCGACGCCGAGCTCGTGGGACGAGTCGTGGAGGATTTCTTCCATCGTGATGATCAGTTTCTCGCCCGCTTTGTTCACCACGGTCCAGACGCTGTCGTCACCCTCCTTCAACGTGCAGGGAGGCGACATCCAGTTCAGCGGTTTGTACGCCCTGTCGTCGGCGTGGATGGAGACACTGCCGTCCGCCTTGACCAGGATCAAACGAGGGGCGGAGGGCAGGTGGGCGGTGAGCCGGCCGGCGTAGTCCACGGAGCAGCGGGCGATGACGAGACGCATGGTCGGCAACGCTACTCGACTCACGCCACACCGCGCGATTCGCCCCGGATGCGGCCCTCGTTATTTGGCCGGTTGTGCTCCCAATCTCCTGGTGCGCTCAAGTCGGCGCACTTACCGTGGAAGACGGGAGGTTGTCGGCCGTGCACTCTGCGTCGCCGTACAGCTTTGGTATGCCGTCGTATGGTTCGCTTCCTCCCTCCCTGCCCGTAAGGCCCCGTTTCGCGGGGCCGCGAGAGGAGAACCCATGTCGCTCGACGTCTCACCGGCGCTGTTGGAACAGGCCGAGCGAGGCGAGGTCGACGAAGCAGCTTTCGTCGACTGCGTCCGGACCTCCCTGCCCTACGCATGGGAGATGATCAGTTCTCTGGTGGCTCAGCTGAAGGTGGACGGCGGCGAGTTCGCCGACAACCAGACGCCTCCGCCGGACGAGCAGGCACGTGGTCAGCTGCTGCGAGCGCTCGCGAGTGACGCGATTCGTGGAGCGCTCCAGCGGCACTTCGGAGTGCGTCTGGCATTCCAGAACTGCCACCGCGTCGCGGTGTTCCCGCTGGACTCCTCGGTCGACGAGCGGCTCGCCCGCTTCACCTCGATCCGGGGACAGTTGCTCAATCAGTCGCCCGAACTGCGCGACTGCTGAAGTCTTCTGCTGCCGCTCCGCACCGCGGGAGGTTCGACCGGTGTCGGAGCGGCGGCACTTGACGTCGCCATGTCGAGGGATTCAGCCGAGCAGCGGCAGCACCTCCGCGCCCACCCGCCGTACGTTCTCCTCGGTGGCGGCGAGGTCGCCCGAGCCCTCGGCCAGCAGCGCGAAGCGGGTGATGCCGGTGCGCTCCGCGGTCGCCGCGAGGCGGTCCGCGGCGAGGCGCGGCGGCCCCACCGGGTGCAGGGAGCAGAGCAGTTCCGTGTACGCGACGGGGTCGCGCATCGCGCGGTGCCGGCCGTCGACGGTCACATGCGCGTCCAGCCCCTGCTTCAGCCAGCCCGGCATCGCCTTGACGAGGGTCTCGACGGCCTCGTCGGTGCGGTCGGCGATCTGGACGACACCCGCCGAGACGTGTCCGGCTCCGGTGATCCGGTCGGCACAGTGGCCCGCCGCCAGCGCGTGTTCACGCCACAGGGCGATCATGTCGGCCTTCTCCTCGTCGCCGCAGTGCATGCCGAGGAGCATCGGCAGACCGCGCTCCGCGGCCAGCCTGACGCTCTTCGGGGACGTGCACGCGACGACGACCTCCGGGCCGCCCGGCGGTCCGTCGATCAGTTCCTCGCAGCGGGGGACGACCGCGACCTCCCGGAAGGCGAACCGCTCGCCGACGGCGCCCACCCGGGGCTCGCGGAGCCAGCGAAGCAGCAGATCCAGGGATTCCGGGAAGCCCTCCTCGTAGGCCGCCAGGCCGGCGCCGAAGACCTCCAGGTCGACCCAGGGCCCGCCGCGCCCCACGCCGAGCACGAACCGTCCGCCGGAGGTGAGGTGGAGCAGCGCCGCCTGCTCGCCGAGTGCCACAGGATGCGTGCTCGGCAGGACGCTCACCGCGGTGCCCACCTGGATCCGGCGGGTGCGGCCGAGCAGCAGCGCCGCGAGGGTCGTGGCGGACGGGCACACGCCGTACGGCACGAAGTGGTGCTCGGCCAGCCACACGGCGTCGAGGCCCGCTTCCTCCGCCACCTCGGCGGACCGCACCGCCCGGTGCAGTGCCTCCCCCTGCCCCTGACCCGGGAACTGTGCTGCCAGTACGAAAGTTCCAACGCGCATCGCCTTCTGCCTCCTTGCGGCCGACGCGTCACTCCCCCTACAGGCAATAACGCCTGACACGTGCCAAAGGCACGGCCGAGAGTGAAGTTGTTGCGATTTTCCGGTAACTGCCTCTGATGCAGCAGGTGCTTCCGCTGCGCTGCGGGCCGGGCGCGGGTACCCGGGCCCTTACGCTGGAGGGGCAATCCGTCCGGTCCTGCCCCGTGAGGTGTCCCGTGTCCCCGCGCCGTAACCGCCCCCGAGGCGGCGAGAAGCCGACCCAGCGAGCCGGCGACGCCGCCGGCCGGTACGGCGGCTTCGGGCGTAGCGAGTCCTGGCAGGGCGAGGAGTGGTCGGTGCGTCATGTCGCGGGGGCAAGTGCCGCCGGCAAGACGTACCGCTGCCCGGGGTGCGACCAGGAGATCGCCTCCGGCATGCCGCACGTGGTGGCCTGGCCCGAGCACGGCGGCGTGGACGACCGCCGCCACTGGCACAAGGCGTGCTGGAACGCGAAGGACCGCCGCACCTCCAAGGTGCAGCGGTCCAGGAACGCGCCGCGGTATTAGCCGCGCGTCCTCACACGTCGCGGCTGCTCATCGTCGCGTACGCCCCGCCGAGGGCGACGAGCGAGAGGCCGAGCATGATCCCCACGGGCTCCCAGCCGATCGGACCGGAGCCCCCGCCGGCCGCCGCCTCGCCGTAGATGCCGATGAGCTGGCTCGGGATCGCCCACTCCAGCAGGAACTCCTGCACGTCCTGCAGCGACTCCGAGAACATGAACATCGCTGCGACCAGCGGCAGCAGCATCAGGCCGATCATGGTGGTGATCGCACCCGCCGAGTGCCGCAGCATGCCGCCCACGGCCAGTGAGAGCAGCCCCAGCGAGGCTACGTAGAGCCCCACACCGACGGTGGCGCGCAGCCATTCGTCACCGGTGGGCTCGCCGGCCTCCACCATCGCGTTCTGCATCACGGCCACGAGACCGGCCGTCACGGTCGTGATGGCGAAGACCAGCAGGAAGAACACGGCCGCCTTGGCGGTCAGCACCCGGCCGCGGCTCGGGCAGGCCGTCAGCGTCGTGCGGATCATTCCGGTGCCGTACTCGGAGGAGATGGTGAGCACGCCCAGGGTCATCACGCAGATGGAGCCGGGCAGGATGCCGAAGAAGCCCATGGCGAGCACGGACTCGTCGCCCAGTTCCGCCGATTCGCCGGCGGCGGAGACGAGTGCGGCGACCGCCAGGCCGATACCGAGGACGAGCACGATCATGACGCTCAGCGTCCAGATCGTGGAGCGCACGGAACGGATCTTCGTCCACTCGGAGGCGAGCGCGTCACCGAGGTGGGCCCCGCGCACCGGGATCGGGGAAGCGTACGAACCGGGCTGCTGGTAGGGGGTGCTCATCGTGCGTCCTCGGGCTTGGTCAGGTCGGCGGGGGCGGCGGCCGGGGGACCGGCGGGCGGAGCCGGAGCGGCAGGGGCGGCCGGCGCGGCAGGGGCGGCCGGCGCGGTGGGCCCGGCCGGCGGCACGGACGCCGCGTACGGGTTGTGGCCCGACTGGGGCGGCGGCGGGGCGTAGAACCCCTGCTGCGGCACCTCCGGGATGTGCGGCTGCGGCGGGACGTACCCCACCGGCGGCTGCTGCATCAGACCCGACTTCTCGTCCGCGGTGGAGCGGTAGTCCACCGCGCCCTGCGTCATCCGCATGTACGCCTCCTCGAGGGAGGCCTGGTGCGGCGACAGCTCCCACAGCCGTACGTCCGCCTCGTGCGCCACGTCGCTGATGCGCGGCAGCGGCAGGCCGGTGACCCGCAGCGCGCCGTCGGGCTCGGACAGCACCTGGCCGCCCGCCTCGGTCAGCGCGGCGAGGAGCTTCTCGCGCTGCTGCGGCTCCGTGTGGGGCGTGCGAACCCGGGCGAAGTCCGCCGAGTTGTGCGAGATGAAGTCCTTCACGCTCATGTCGGCCATGAGCTGGCCGCGCCCGATCACGATCAGATGGTCGGCGGTCAGTGCCATCTCGCTCATCAGGTGCGAGGAGACGAAGACCGTCCGGCCCTCTGCGGCCAGCTGCTTCATCAGGTTGCGCACCCACAGGATGCCCTCGGGGTCGAGCCCGTTGACCGGCTCGTCGAAGAGCAGCACCTGAGGGTCGCCGAGCAGCGCCGCGGCGATGCCGAGCCGCTGGCCCATGCCGAGCGAGAAGCCCTTGGACCGCTTCTTGGCGACGTCGTGCAGGCCCACGACACCGAGCACCTCGTCGACCCGGCGCGCGGGGATGCCGGAGAGCTGCGCCAGCGACAGCAGATGGTTGCGGGCGCTGCGGCCGCCGTGCACGGCCTTGGCGTCGAGCAGGGCGCCGACCTGCCGGGGCGCGTTCGGCAGCTGCCGGAAGGGGCGGCCGCCGATCGTGACCTGACCCGACGTCGGCCGGTCCAGGCCGAGGATCATGCGCATGGTGGTGGACTTACCGGCGCCGTTGGGGCCGAGGAAACCGGTCACGGCCCCTGGCCGCACCTGGAAGGAAAGGTTGTACACGGCCGTCTTGGCGCCGTAGCGCTTTGTCAGGCCGACTGCCTCGATCATTCTCCAGCCCCATCGACTTTCGGGTCGTCGGGGCACAGGCAATGCAGCCGTACGCCCCCGTAAGTGGTAGGAGGATAACCGGGGCACGGTGGTTCCGGCCAAGGCGTAACGATGCGGCGTCGCTCGGCCTGCGGGCTTCTTCGGCGCTACGCGTCCCGCTTCTTCAGTACGAGGAAGCCGCCCACCAGCGCCGCGACGACCCACAGGAGCATGATGCCGAGGCCCGTCCATGGACCGTACGGCGAGTCCCCGCTGTTCATGGCGTTCGGAACCACCTGCATGATCTTCGCGCCGGCCTGGTCGGGGAAGTAGCGCGCTACGTCCTTGGCGCCCGGGACCGCGGAGAGGATCTGCGAGACCAGGAAGAAGAACGGCATCAGGATGCCCAGCGACAGCATCGAGCTGCGCAGCATCGTGGCGACACCCATCGAGAAGATCGCCATCAGCCCCATGTAGAGGCCGCCGCCGACGACGGCCCGCAGCACGTTCTCCTCGCCGATCGTCGTACGGTGCTCGCCGAGCAGCGCCTGGCCGAGGAAGAAGGTCAGGAAGCTGGTCGCCATCCCGACCACGAGCGCCAGCAGCCCGGCCACCGTGATCTTGCTGAAGATGAAGGTCGCGCGTTGCGGTACGGCGGCCAGCGAGGTGCGGATCATGCCGGAGCTGTACTCGGTGCCGACGACGAGGACGCCGAAGACGACCATCGCCAGCTGCCCGAGCACCATCCCGGAGAAGCTGATGAGCGTCGGGTCGAACGTCAGCCGCTCGGTGGCGGGCAGATCGTCGAACGTCGCGTTCATCAGGGCGCACAGGGCCGCGCTCAGCGCGACCGTCACGGCAAGGGCGCTGATCAGCGTCCAGCGCGTCGACGAGACCGTACGGATCTTGGTCCATTCGGACTGCAGGACGGCGGGTGTCGAGGCCATGGGTCAGGCTCCCTTGTCGCGCGCGGCCCACTGGGGGGCGCCGTGGCCGGCGGGCGGGGCGGCGGCGTCCGGCGGCGGCGCGCCGGGGGCCAAGTGCGCGTGGTACTCCACGGCGCCTGCGGTCATCTGCATGAACGCCTCCTCGAGCGAGGCCCGCTGCGCGCTGAGTTCGTGCAGCACGATCCGGTGCTCGGCGGCGAGTTCGCCCAGTCGCTCCGTGCTCGCGCCGTCGACCTCCAGCGTGCCGCCCGCCGTTTCGACGGCCGTCATACCTGCCGCGTGAAGGACGTCGCGCAGCTGTTCCTGTTGGGGGGAACGCAGCCGTACATAGCTGCGGGAGTTCTTGTGAATGAAATCGGCCATGGACGTGTCGGCGAGCAACTTGCCCTGTCCGATCACGATCAAGTGATCGGCTGTCAGCGCCATTTCACTCATGAGGTGCGAGGAGACGAAGATCGTCCGGCCTTCCTGGGCGAGGGTTTTCATCAGATTGCGGATCCAGTGAATTCCCTCCGGGTCCAGACCGTTGACCGGTTCGTCGAACATCAGGATCTCCGGGTCGCCCAGCAGCGCGGATGCGATTCCCAGCCGCTGGCCCATACCCATCGAGAAGCTTTTGGACTTCTTCCGAGCCACCGGCGTCAGCCCGACCAGCTCGAGCACCTCGCCGACGCGGCGCTCCGCAATCCGGTTGGACTGGGCCAGGCAGAGCAGGTTGTTGTACGCGCTGCGGCCGCCGTGCATCGCCTTGGCGTCGAGCAGGGCGCCGATGTACTTCAGCGGCTCGTCGAGGTCCCGGTAGTGCCTGCCGTCGATCCGGACCGTCCCGCTGGTGGGGTTGTCGAGGTCGAGCATCATGCGCATCGTCGTGGACTTGCCCGCCCCGTTCGGGCCGAGGAAACCGGTCACCACGCCCGGGCGCACCGTGAAGGAGAGATGGTCGACGGCGACCTTCGTTCCGAAGCGTTTGGTGAGACCCTCGAGCTCGATCATGCGCTCACGCTACGGGCGCCGTCGAAGGCTCGCCACCTGTTCTCCCAACGCCGAAGGGGCCCTTCCTCATCCCGGGCGACGACGCACGGATGCCCGGTGCCACAAGGCACCGGGCATCGTGAGGAACGACCGACCCGGAGGCGTCAGCGGGACTGCTGCGCCGGGACCCCGCGGGAGATCGGCTCGTCGTCGGCGGGCGTGCCCGCCGCGGCCACCGCGGCACCCGTCAGCGTCGCCAGCATCTCGCGGACGTTGGTCAGCTGGGCGTTGATCGAGTCGCGGCGGTTGGTGAGCGCAGCCAGCTCGCGCTCCGATTCGCTGCGGATGCGGTCGGCCTTCGCGTTCGCGTCGGCGACGATGTCCTCGGCCTGGCGCTGCGCCGTCTCCACCGTCTGACGGGCCCGGCGCTCCGCGTCCGTGCGCAGCTTCTCGGCCTCCAGGCGCAGCTGCTCGGCGCGGTGCTCGATCTCCGCCAGCCGCTTCTCCGCCTTCGCCTGACGCGACGCCAGGTCCCGCTCGGACTGGTCGCGGCGCTTGGCGAGGTTGGTCTCGAAGTCCGCGGCTGCCTGGGCGGCCTTGGCGCGGGTCTCCTCGAAGAGCGCGTCCGCCTCCTCGCGCTTGGACTGTGCGTCCTTCTGTGCCTCGCTGCGCAGCGTCTGGGCCTCGCCCTTCGCCTTCTCGACGATACGGACGCCCTCGTCCTCCGCCTTGGCCTTGCGCTCGGCGGCGAACGACTCGGCGTCGTTGCGCACCTGCTGGGCGGCGGACTCGGCGAGCTCGCGGTGCTGCTCGGCGGCGCGACGGGCCTCCTCGCGCAGGTCCTTCGCCTCCTCCTCGGCGAGGCGGAGGATCTTCTCGACGCGCGCACCGAGACCGGCGTACGACGGCTCGGCGTCGTTGACCTGGGTCTGGGCGTTCTGCGTCTCGAGGTGGAGCTCCTCGATGCGCTTTTCCAGAGAGGTGATTCGGGCCAGAGCACTATCACGGTCGGCGACGAGTTTGGTAATGCGGTCGTCCACCTGACCGCGGTCGTAACCACGCCGCACGAGCTCGAAGCCGAAGGGGGAGGAAGTGTCGCTCATGGGGTTCCTGTCAATGAGACCGGCTGAGGTGTTAGAGGGAATCCTAGGGGCCGAAGCGGCGTGTCATCGAGCGGATGCCGGTTTGATCTGGAGAATGTGCAGTCTTTTGAGTGGCTAGCCGTCGGACGACTTGCCACTCGAACGTGTGCCCCCTGCCGACGCACCGGCCTTGACACCTCCGCCGGAGCCGCCTCCCGCCGTCTTGCCGCCCGACGGCGCCTCGAACGACTCCAACGCCTCGAGGACGTCCTGGACGCGGGAGATCTCCGCCTGGATGTCCTCGCGCCTGCGCACCAGTACGTCCAGCTCCCGCTTGCCCTCGTCCACGGTGCGTCCGGCCTCCCGGTCGGCCTCCGCCTTCGCGCGCTCCCCCTCGCGGATCAGCTCGGCCTTCTTCTGCTCCGCCTCCTTCAGGAGGCCCTCCGCCTTCCTCACGGCGGCGATCCTGACCTTGCTCGCCTCCGAATTGGCCTCGGACAGCAGTTCCTTGGCCTTGGCCTCGGCCTCTGCCCGCTGCTCCTCGGCCGCCTTGACCAGATTGTCGACGCGTTCGCCGGCCGTCTTCATCTGCTCCGCCGTCTCCCGGCGAGCACGCTCGTGCAGCTCCTCGATCTCGCTCTCCACCCGGGCCCGCAGCTCCTCGCCGCGCTCCCTTATGGCCGTCGCGTCGCGCCGTGCCCCCACGAGCAGCTCATCGGCGTCCGCACGCGCCTTCTCCACCAGCGAGTTGCCCTCCACGGTGGCCTCGGAGACCAGCCGCTCGGCCTCCTTACGGGCCGCGCCGACCATCGTGTCGGCCTGCTCCTCGGCCTGGGTGGCCGCGCGCAGCGCCTCCTCCTGGGCCTTGGCGATGAGCTGGTCGGCCTGCTGGGCGGCGTCCGCGCGGCGCTTGGCAGCCGCCTCGCGCGCCTCGTCGAGCAGCCGGTCGGCCTCCGCGCGGGCATCGGCGCGCAGTTGCTCCGCCGCCGCCTCCGTCTCTGCGCGGTACCGCTCGACCTCGGCCCGGATTCGTTCCGCCGCCTGCTGCGCGGAACCGACCGTCTCCGAGGCTTCCGCACGCAGCCGCTCCGCGTCGCTGTTCGCCTCGGCCCGCAGCCGCTCGGCGTCGCTCGTGGCGTCCGCCCGCAGCCGCTCGGTCTCCGCCGCGGTCTCCGTCGTGATCCGCTCGGCCTCGGCCCGTGCCTCGCCGATCAGCTGGTCGGCCTGCTCCGCCGCGTCGGCACGCCGCTTGTCCGCCGCCTGCCGTGCCTCGTCGAGCACCTGCTCGCGGTCGGCCCGCACGGCCGCCCGCATCTGCTCGATCTCGGCCTCGCCGTCCACCTTGATCTGCTCGGCCTCGGTGAGCAGCCGCGTCGCGTCCGCGTCGGCAGAGGCACGCAGCGCCGCCGCCTCGGTGCGCAGCCGCTCGCTCTCGCTCGTGGCCTCGCTGATCAGCAGGTCCGCCTGCTCGGCCGCCTCCGAACGGATCCGGTTGGCGTCCGCGCGGGCCTCCGCGCGGGTCCGTGCCGCGTCCTGCTCGGCGGACGCGAGGGCGTCCGCCGCATCCGTGCGCATCCGCTGGACGTACTCGGCGGTGTCCACCCGCAGCCGGTCCGCCTCGGTGATCGCCTCCGTGACGGTCCGCTCGGCGAGCGCTTGCGCGGCGTCCGTCTCCTCCTGGGCCCTGGCCCGGAGCCGGCCCGCGTCCTCCGCGGCCCGCTCCCGCTCCGCGTACGCGTCGGCGCGGACCCGGTCGGCCTCCTCCTGCGCCTCGGTCCTGGTGCGCTCGGCCGAGTGCTCGGCGGCGCTGCGCAGCCCGGCGATCTCCTGCTCGGCCTGCTCCTGCAGCCCGTTCACGGAGTCCCGTACCTGCTGCGCCGTCTGCTCGGCGGAGACCACCATCTCGGTGGCACGCCGGTCGGCCTCCTCGACCAGCCGTTGCGCCTCGGTCTGCGCCTCCTCGACCCGCTTGCGGGCGGACGCCAGCAACTCCTCGCTCTGCTCGCGGGCCCGCTCGCGCTCCTGACCGGCCTCCGCGCGCGCCGAGTCGAGGGTCTCCTCGGCCTCCCGGCGGCGGCGGACCGCTTCCTCCTGGGCGGCTGCCAGCGCCTCCGCGGCCTCCGTTCCCACCCGTTCTGCGGCGGCTGCCGCCTCCGCCCGTACCCGGTCGGCGGTCTCCTGGGCCTCGGTGCGCAGCCGCTCGGCCTCCGTGGCGGCGTCGCTGTGCAGCCGTACGGCGACGGCCTCGGCCTCCGCGCGGGCCGCGGACGCGTCCGCGGCGGCCTCGGTGCGCAGCCGCTGCGCCTCCTGCTCGGCCTGTTCCTGGAGCGCCCGCAGCCGCTCACCGGCCTCCGCCCGTAGCCGCTCGGTCTCCTCCGCCGCTTCGCGACGGATCTGCTCGCCCTCGGCGCGTGCCTCGGCCAGCCGCTCCTCCGCGGCGGTGAGCCGTGCCTGAGCCTCGGTGTGCAGCCGGGTCAGCTCCTCGGCCGCATCCGCCTGACGGGCCGCTATGCCACGCTCGGTGCCCTCGCGCAGTTCGGCCGCGGCCGCCTCCGCGGCCTGCCGTACTCCGTCGGCCTGCTCCTCCGCCTCCGCGCGCAGCCGTTCGGCCTCCGCGCGGGTGCGCTCCAGCGTCTCCTCGGCCTGCTTGCGCAGGGTCGTGGCGCGCTCGATCGCCTCCGTACGAACCTTCTCGCTGTCGCCGGTCGCCTTCGACCGCAGTTCGTCGGCGTCGGTGCGTGCCTTGTTCAGCAGCTCCTCAGCGGTGCTCGCCGCCTCCTCGATCTGCTGGACGGCCTCACGGCGGGCCTCGCCGCGGATCCGCTCGCCCTCGGCGACCGCCTCCGCGCGCAGCTGCTCGGCCTCCCCGCGCAGCCGACGGGCCTCCTCCTGGAGCTCGACCGTCTTGGCGCGGTACTCCTTGGTGTCGTCCTTGGCCGCGCCCTTGAGCTGGTCCGCCTGCTCCGCGGCCTCGCCGCGCAGCCGGTCCGCCTCGGCCTCGGCCTCGCGCTTGATCCGCTCGGCCTCCTCGCTCGCCGCGCGGGTGGTGGCCTTGGCGTCCTCCGACGCCTTGGTCAGTACTTCCTCCGCGGTGCGGGCGGCCTTCGCGAGTGCCGCGGCGGAGTCCTCGGCGACGGCGGCCCTGGCCTTCTCGGTCGCGGCGGCGACCAACTTCTCCGCCTCGGCGCGGGCGTCGGCGAGCGCCTGCTCCGCCTCCGCCTTGAGGGTCTCCGACTCCTTGGTCGCCTCTTCGACGAGCCGCGCGATCTGCGCCTTGGCCGTACGGGTGCGCTGCTCGTTGACGGACTCGGCCGACGAAAGCTGCTTGGCCGCCGACTCCTTGGCCTCCGAGAGGAGCTTCTCCGACTCGGCGCGCGCCTCGCGCAGCTTCTCCTCGGCCTCCTGCATCCGCTGCTCGGCCGCACGGCTGAGCTCCGCGGCCTGCTGGCGGGCCTGGCCGGACTCTGCGGTGGTGGAGGAACGCAGCTGCTCGGCGTGGGTGGCGGCCTCCTGCGCCTGGTTGGACGCGGCGTTCAGCAGCCGCTCGGCGTCCTTGCGGGCGCGCAGCAGGATCGCCTCGGCCTCCGCGCGGGCGGTCTCCGCCTCGCTGCCGAGCCGCCTGCGGGCCTCCTCGGCGATACGGGCGGCCTCGGCGCGCGCGGCCGCGAGCGCCTGCTCGGCCTCGGCGCGGGACTCCTCCAGCAGCCGGTGGGCCTGCGACTCGCTGCGGGCGCGCAACTGCTCGGCCCATGCGACGTTCTCGTTGACGTGCGACTCGACGGTCTGGCGGCGCTCGGCCAGCTCCTGGTCGAGACGCTGTCTGCGCTGCACGGCTTCCGCGTGCAGTTCGGCCTGGAGCCTCGCCTGATGCTCGGCGTGCTCCTGAAGGATGCGCTGGGTCTGAGCCCGCACCTCGCGCAGCTCGCGCTCCGCGTCCTGGCGGAGCTGGTCGGCCTGGATCTGCGCGTTCCGCAGCAACTGCTCGGCCTGGTAGCCGATGTCGGCGCTGTCGTAGGCCGGACGGGAGGCGAGACTCCGCCGTGCCTCGTGGAGCTTGGCACGCAATACCTCGACCTGGTAGCCGAGGTCCTCGGCATGCTGGACGGCCTTCTCCCGCTCGGTCTTCAGCCGGTCCATCTCGGCCTCGAACCGCGAGAGGTGGTCGTCGTCAGCTCGGTGGCTCTCCTGGCGTTCGTAGCCCCGCACTGCGCGGTCCCATCCGTCCCCTGGTCGCAACTGTCTCCAAACGAGCACCGTTCGCCGGCGAACGGCCCCCCGGGGAATGGTGACAGATCAACGACGGAGACGCGGCACGGCCCCGACCCGGCCCCGGCCCGGAACAGCCCACTCTACCGGGCCGGGAATCCTCAGGTCAGTGCTCCGTTGCAGACGTGACGAGTTCGGTGAGTACGCCGTGGCAGTCCTTGGGGTGGAGGAAGGTGATCCGCGAGCCCATGGAACCGATACGCGGTTCGTCGTACAGCACCCGTACGCCCTTGTCGCGGATGTCCTGCGCGTCCGCGTCCACGTCTGCGGTGCCGAAGGCGATGTGGTGGACGCCCTCCCCGTTCTTGGCCAGCCACTTCCCCACCGCGGAGTCCTCGCGGGTGGGTTCCAGGAGCTGGAGGTAGGAGGCGCCGCCGTCGGACGTCTCATTGATCTTGAGCATGGCTTCCCGTACGCCCTGCTCCTCGTTGACCTCGGAGTGGAACACCTCGAAGCCGTACGTGGCCCGGTAGAACTCGACAGTCTTGTCGAGGTCGAAGCAGGCGATCCCGATGTGGTCGATTCGCGTCAGCATTCGACCAGTGCAGCGCTACCAGGGGTGGTTACGCAACGTGCGCGCGATCACACCATTCGCCCGGTGACCCGGAGCAGTACCGCTCAGTACATTTGAGTAAACCCTCGTTCACTCCTCAGCCGCGGCTGAAAGGGGATCGTCCTCATGTCAGGAACGCCCGGTAACACCTCCGTGATCGTCGCGGGAGCCCGTACGCCCATGGGCCGCCTGCTCGGCTCGCTCAAGTCCTTCTCCGGCGCCGACCTCGGCGGCTTCGCCATCAAGGCCGCGCTCGACCGGGCCGGCATCGGCGGCGATCAGGTGCAGTACGTGATCATGGGCCAGGTGCTCCAGGCCGGCGCGGGGCAGATCCCGGCACGCCAGGCGGCCGTCAAGGCGGGCATTCCGATGAACGTCCCGGCGCTCACGATCAACAAGGTGTGTCTGTCCGGCCTGGACGCCATCGCCCTCGCCGACCAGCTGATCCGCGCCGGCGAATTCGACATCGTCGTCGCCGGCGGCCAGGAGTCCATGACCAACGCGCCGCACCTGCTGCCGAAGTCCCGCGAGGGCTACAAGTACGGTGCGATCGAGATGCTCGACGCGATGGCCCACGACGGCCTGACCGATTCCTTCGAGAACGTCGCGATGGGCGAGTCGACGGAGAAGCACAACACCCGGCTCGGCATCCCGCGCGACGTCCAGGACGAGATCGCCGCGCTCTCCCACCAGCGCGCTGCCGCCGCCCAGAAGAACGGCATCTTCGAGGCGGAGATCACGCCCGTCGAGATCCCGCAGCGCAAGGGCGACCCGATCCTGTTCTCCAAGGACGAGGGCATCCGCGCGGAGACGACCGCCGAGTCGCTCGGCAAGCTGCGCCCCGCGTTCGCCAAGGACGGCACCATCACCGCCGGCACGTCCTCGCAGATCTCCGACGGCGCCGCCGCGGTCGTCGTCATGAGCAAGGCCAAGGCCGAGGAGCTCGGCCTCCAGTGGATCGCCGAGATCGGCGCCCACGGCAATGTGGCCGGACCGGACAACTCGCTCCAGTCGCAGCCCTCCAACGCCATCCGGCACGCGCTGAAGAAGGAGGGTCTTGACGTCTCCGATCTGGACCTGATCGAGATCAACGAGGCGTTCGCGGCCGTCGCCCACCAGTCAATGAAGGACCTCGGCGTCACACCGGAAAAGGTGAACGTGAACGGTGGCGCGATCGCGCTCGGCCACCCCATCGGCATGTCGGGCGCGCGCGTGGTGCTCCACCTGGCGCTGGAGCTCAAGCGCCGCGGCGGCGGCGTCGGCGCGGCGGCGCTGTGCGGCGGCGGCGGTCAGGGCGACGCGTTGATCGTCCGCGTCCCGGGCAAGTAGTAGTCGACGAGGATCGGAGCAGCACGATGGTGGACGTCCCCGAGCTGGTCGCCCAGGCGAGGGAAGGCCGGCCGAGGGCCGTGGCCCGGCTGATCTCACTCGTGGAAGGGGCGTCGCCACAGCTCCGTGAGGTCATGGCGGCGCTCGCGCCGTTGACCGGCGGCGCGTACGTGGTGGGGCTGACGGGCTCGCCCGGCGTCGGCAAGTCCACGTCCACCTCCGCCCTTGTGACCGCCTACCGGAAGGCCGGCAAGCGGGTCGGCGTCCTCGCCGTCGACCCGTCCTCGCCGTTCTCCGGTGGGGCGCTGCTCGGTGACCGCGTCCGTATGTCGGAGCACGCCTCCGACCCGGGCGTCTACATCCGCTCCATGGCCACCCGCGGCCACCTGGGCGGTCTGGCGTGGTCGGCACCACAGGCCATCCGCGTTCTCGACGCGGCCGGCTGCGACGTGATCCTCGTCGAGACGGTGGGCGTCGGCCAGTCGGAGGTGGAGATCGCCTCCCAGGCCGACACCTCCGTGGTGCTGCTCGCGCCCGGCATGGGCGACGGCATCCAGGCCGCGAAGGCGGGGATCCTCGAGATCGGCGACGTGTACGTCGTGAACAAGGCCGACCGGGACGGCGCAGACGCCACGGCCCGCGAGCTCAACCACATGCTGGGCCTCGGCGAGGCCCGCGGGCCCGGCGACTGGCGCCCGCCGATCGTGAAGACGGTCGCCGCGCGGGGCGAGGGCATCGACGAGGTCGTCGAGGCACTGGAGAAGCACCGGGCCTGGATGGAGGAGCACGGCATCCTCGGGGAGCGCCGGGCCCGGCGGGCGGCCACGGAGGTCGAGACGATCGCGGTCACGGCGCTGCGTGAACGCATCGGCGACCTGCACGGTGACCGTCGCCTGGATGCGCTGGCGGAGCGCATCGTCGCGGGCGAACTGGACCCGTACCGGGCGGCGGACGAACTGGTCGCGGGCCTGACGCAGTCGTAGGCGGGGGTCTTTGTCCCTCCCCGCCCTCCGGAACCGGGGCTTCGCCCGGCCCCCGCTGCGCGCTTCGTGCGGTGGCCTCCGGCTTCCCCACGGTCTGACAGCCGTGGGAGGTACCGGGCGGCAGGAATGTTCACTTCGGAAAAACCGTCCCGCTCACGGGCGCACATTCCAGCCGCGTCGGCGTTGGAGGCGCGGCCGGGGGCAGCGCCCCCGGCTCGGGACGGGGCGGGGTGGGGAAAGCCCCGCATCAGTCTTTCGCGGGCTCGTCCGTCATGTCACCGCCGCCGTCGTCGCGTCGACCGTCACCTCTCGCGGTCGCCGTCACGGAACTCGACCTCCCAGTGAGCCGCGGTGGCATGGTCGTCGTCGAAGTCGACCGGCGTCACCCTCACGCCGGGGTGCGCCTTCAGCGCTGCCTCCGCCGCTTCGCGGGCGTCCACCGGCGCGGCGCGCAGTACGGCACGGCCGTCGTCGTTCCCGGTCGTCGTCCTGGCCGGGGCCGACGCTGCCGGATCCCGCGCAGCTGCTGACGAAGTGGTGGCCCGCCGGGGCGGTGACCGTCTGCTACCGGTCGAGGTGACAGCGGCCGAGGGGCGCCAGGTGGCCGGTTCGCGCAGCCGGCCGGCGCGTGTCGTCGGCAATCTGCTCGACAACGCCCAGCGTCACACGGCCCTCCGGTGACCGTCTCCGTACGCGAGAAGGACGGCCGGATCGTGCCGGCCGTCGCGGACGACGGGCCGGGTGTGCCGGAGCAGGAGCGGGAGCGGATCTTCGAACGGTTCATACGGCTCGGCGACGCCCACACCAGGGACGCTCACGGTCGGCCGTTCGGCGTCCGGCGGGGCGCTCTTCGAGCTGCCCTGCCGGACGCGACCGGCGGTGGCTGATCCGGGAAGGGACGAGGTCTCAGAGCTTGCCGCGCCGTCCGCGCAGGTGGTCGGCGACCGGCGTCAGCGAGTCCCGCAGGTCGGCCAGTGCCTCTGGCGACAGCAGGTCGATGAAGTGCTTGCGCACCGATGCCACATGGTGCGGGGCGACTTTCTGCATGGTGGCGACGCCCTCGTCGGTGAGCACGGCGTACAGACCGCGCCGGTCCGACTCGCAGTTCGCGCGCCGGACGAGCCCTGCGCTCTCCATACGGGTGACCTGGTGCGAGAGGCGGCTCTTGGACTGGAGGGTGGCTGCGGCGAGATCGCTCATCCGCATCCGCCGGTCCGCGGACTCGGACAGGTTGACCAGGATCTCGTAGTCGTTGATGGTCAGGCCGAACGGCTGGAGGTCCTTCTCGAGCTGGTGCATCAGCAGCTTGTTGACTTCCAGATGCGTGCGCCAGGTGCGCTGCTCGTCATCGGTCAGCCAGCGAGTGGCCGTCTCGGTCTCCATATATGGATTCTACCTAAGAAGTTGAAAAGCGGACGAAGTCGGGGGGTGTGACGTCTGGCACTCGTCCACCAACGGGTGTACGGGGGCGCAGACGTTCGACGTCACACTCCGCAGACTACCGCTCACAGCCCGAAGCGACGCTGGAGGTCCCCCAGCTGGCCGGGAAGGCGCGGTGCGGAACCGTGCCCGCCGGCGGGCACGGCCGACCCATGGCTGCCCGGAACGCCCGGCTCCGCACCTACCGCCCCGGTGGGCTGCTCCGGCATCAGCGCCTCGCTCGACTGCAGCAGCACCGTACCTGCACCGGCGAACTCGAACTGGTGCTCCTCGCCCGACGCCCCGCCGAAACCGGTCAGTGCCCGCACCCCGCCCATGACCCCGGTCATATAGCCGTGGTCGTAGTGGTGGCAGGGGGACGGGCAGTCCGCCCAGCCCACCAGGGCCTGCGGGTCCACCCGGATCGGCGGCTCCATGAAGACCACCGGCCCGTTCGAGGCCGCCACGAACTTGCCCGTGCCGATCAGCGTCAGAAAGCCCGGCACGATCGACTGCTTCAGCGCCAGCGACGGCTGGTACGCGAGCAGATTGCCGGACCGGATCGTCAGATTTCCGTCATCGAGGTCGAAGGAGTTCACATCGAACGCGCGGTCCGCCAGCAGCATCTTGCCGCTGCCCTCCGCCACCACCCAGTCGCTCGCGTGCAGCGGCGAGTGGAACGACGTCCGCATCAGCCGGTCGAGACGGCCGTGGCCGATTCCGTTGAAGTCGATCCGCCCGTAGTAGGCGATCATCTTGCCCTTCTGCAGGAACCACTGGGAACCCTTGAGCTCCACACAGAAGGTGTACGCGTTGACGTTGTCGTCGCTCGGCAGCGTCGCCGGATCATGAATGACGGCCGTACTCACAGCTTCTCCTCCGACGCCTGGACGTACACCGCACCACTGCCGCTCAGCTCGAGCTGGAACGCCTCGCCCGAGCCGCGCCCCACCATGTCGCGCCAGCCGAGCGCCGTGGAGAGCTTGTTCCGTACGTCGCCGTGGTGGGCGACGTAGGCCTGCGGGTCCACATGGACCGGCCGCGCGGGTGTGATCGGCAGCTCGAGCACACCGCCGTGGGCCATCACCGCGACCGCGCCGTGCCCCTTGAGCGTCGTGGTGAACAGGCCCTGGCCCGTCACCTGTCCGCGGACCATGCCCATCACCCCGCCCTGCGAGCCCATGAACATGGTGCCCTGCTGCAGGGTGCCGTCGAAGGCGAGCAGCCGGTCGGCCTCCACGTAGAGGGTGTCGCCGGTGAGCTGGATGACCTGGATGTGGTGGCCGCCGTGGCCGAACATCACCGTGCCGTTGCCTTCCACGGTCATGAGCGGCGTCGCCTCGTTCGCCACCCGGCGTCCGATCATCGACGCCAGTCCGCCCTGGCCGCCCGCCATGTTCGGCGTGAAGCCGACGTCGCCCTTGTAGGCGAGCATCGCGCCGCGCTGGCTGAACATCTTCTGGCCGGGTGCAATGGTCGCCTCGACCATCCTGGAGTTGATTTCGCGGAACGGCATCAGACGTCCCCTCCGACAGTGTTGCGCTCGCTCGGCTGCACATAGACCACGCCGTCGCCCTCGAAGCGGATCTGGAACGCCTCACCGCCGCCCTCGCCGAGGAAGGTGCGGAACGTCACGCCGGACTGCAAGTCCTGCCGCAGATTGCCCTGGTGGGCGATGTACGCGCCGGGGTCGACGGAGAGCGGGTACTGCGGTGTCACCCGCAGCACCACGGCCGTGCCGTCGGACATGATCGCCGCCTGGCCGGTGCCCTCGACGGTCGTCGTGAACAGGCCGTTTCCCGACGCGCCCCCGCGCAGGCCGGTGAAGGTGGTGCCGGTGCGAAGTCCGCCGTCGGCGCACAGCAGATTGCTCGACTCGACGTAGAGCTTGTCGCCGTGCAGCTGCACCAGGCTGATCTCGCTCGCCCGGTCGGCGAAGTAGCAGGTGCCTTGCCCCTTCACCTCCATCATGGTCATCTGCTCACCGGTGAGCCGGCGGGTGACCATGCCGCGGATGCCCTCCCCGCCGCCGGTCATCTTCTTGAAGGCCATCTGGCCGTCGTACGCGACCATCGACCCGTTCTTCGCCTTGACGGCGTCGCCGGTCATGTCGACCGCGAGCACCTTGCTCCCCTGGAGCCGGAACGTTGCCACGCGCCGACGTTATCCGGTGATACCGCACGCGAACAGCGCCCTCGGGGAGGATCGGACCCTGACAAAGGGTTCGCAAAGTGGCCTGCCACAATGGTCCCGAAGCTTGTGCATGCATTCACAAGATCCCCCCGCCCATCTCGCCAACGAAGGTGAACCGTGGACATCAAGACCGCCGCCTCCCTCCACCGCCTGCGCCTCGTCTCCGCACCGGAGGCCGTCTCTTTCCTCCTGCTGCTCGTCTGCTCGGTGCTCAAGCGCACGACGGACTTCAACGCGGTTCCGGTGATGGGCGCGATCCACGGCGTGCTCTTCATCCTGTACGTGCTCTTCTGGCTGGACGCCTGGAACCGCACCAAGTGGGACCTGAAGACCGCGGCGATCTACTTCGTGCTCTCGGTCCTGCCCTTCGGCGGCTTCTTCGCCGAGCGCAAGCTCAAGCGCGCTGCCGAGGACGCCGTCATCGCCTCCCGCGCCCGCCGCAAGGACGTGGTGGACGCATGATCGTCGCCTTCTCCGTCACGCCCCTCGGCGTGGGTGAGGACGTCGGCGAGTACGTCGCCGAGGCGGTCCGCGTCGTACGGGAGTCGGGTCTGCCCAACCGTACGGACGCGATGTTCACCTCCGTGGAGGGGGACTGGGACGAGGTGATGGACGTGGTCAAGCGCGCGGTCGCCGCGGTCGAGGAACGGGCCCCGCGGGTCTCCCTCGTCCTCAAGGCCGACATTCGGCCTGGCGTCACCGACGGTCTCACCTCGAAGGTCGACACCGTCGAACGCCACCTGTCCGCCTGACGCAGGGCGACCGCGAGCCCCGGAGCCGTTGCCCCCGAGGGCGCGCTTGCCGGGGCGCCGGATCCGGGTGTGGTCCGCCGCCCCGGTGGAAGCGGTCAGGCGGACCAGACGGTCGGACGACCGAAGGACGAGACAGGGCTGACCACCATCTGACCAGTCGGTAAGGTCGGTGCCGTGCCGAAGCCGCTCAGCCTTCCCTTCGATCCCATCGCCCGCGCCGACGAGCTGTGGCGGCAGCGATGGGGGCCCGTGCCCTCGATGGCGGCGATCACCTCCATCATGCGCGCGCACCAGATCCTGCTCGCCGAGGTCGACGCCGTGGTCAAGCCGTACGGTCTGACCTTCGCCCGTTACGAGGCGCTGGTGCTGCTCACCTTCTCCAAAGCGGGCGAGCTGCCGATGTCCAAGATCGGCGAGCGGCTGATGGTGCACCCCACCTCGGTGACGAACACGGTCGACCGGCTCGTGAGGTCCGGCCTGGTCGACAAGCGGCCCAATCCGAACGACGGCCGCGGCACGCTCGCCTCCATCACGGACAAGGGCCGCGAGGTCGTCGAGTCGGCCACCCGCGACCTGATGGCCATGGATTTCGGCCTGGGCACGTACGACGCGGAGGAGTGCGCGGAGATCTTCGCGATGCTGCGCCCGCTGCGGGTCGCCGCGGCGGACTTCGAGGAGAAATAGCCCCGGGCGGCCCGGGGGAAGATCGCCCCTTGCGCCCGGTTACGCTCGATGCCATGAAAGCGAATGTGCTGACCCGCTACCGGGTGATGGCCTATATCACCGCCGTGTGGCTGCTCGTGTTCACCGGCGCCATCGTCCTGAAGTACGGGTTCGACACCGGCGACACCATGCTGATCTCGCAGATCCACGGTGTGCTGTTCATCATCTACGTGATCTTCGCCTTCGACCTCGGCTCCAAGGCGAAGTGGCCGTTCGGCAAGCTGCTGTGGGTGCTGGCCGCGGGCTGCATCCCGTTCGCCTCGTTCTTCGTCGAGCCGAAGGTGACGCGGGAGGCGCGGGCGCTGATCGCCGGCGAGCCGGCCGTGCAGGCCGCCGAGGCGTAGCACCGCCAAGCGCCGCGAGAGGGCTCGCGGCGCTTTGCCATCGACATTTACTAGGACGTCCTAGTAAATTCGAGGTATGGACGCTGACGCGATCGAGGAAGGCCGCCGACGCTGGCAGGCCCGTTACGACAAGGCCCGCAAGCGGGACGCGGACTTCACCACGCTCTCCGGGGACGAGGTCGAGCCGGTCTACGGTCCCCGCCCCGGGGACACCTACGAGGGCTTCGAGCGCATCGGCTGGCCCGGCGAGTACCCCTTCACCCGCGGACTGCACCCCACCGGCTACCGCGGCCGGACCTGGACCATCCGCCAGTTCGCCGGGTTCGGCAACGCCGAGCAGACGAACGAGCGCTACAAGATGATCCTGGCCGCCGGCGGCGGCGGTCTCTCCGTCGCCTTCGACATGCCCACCCTCATGGGCCGCGACTCGGACGACCCGCGCTCGCTGGGCGAGGTCGGCCACTGCGGTGTCGCCATCGACTCCGCCGCCGACATGGAGGTCCTCTTCAAGGACATCCCGCTCGGCCACGTGACGACGTCGATGACGATCTCCGGCCCGGCCGTCCCCGTCTTCTGCATGTACCTGGTCGCGGCCGAGCGCCAGGGCGTCGACCCGGCCGTGCTCAACGGCACGCTGCAGACGGACATCTTCAAGGAGTACATCGCGCAGAAGGAGTGGCTCTTCCAGCCCGAGCCCCATCTGCGTCTGATCGGCGACCTGATGGAGCACTGCGCGCAGGGCATCCCCGCGTACAAGCCCCTGTCGGTCTCCGGCTACCACATCCGCGAGGCCGGTGCGACGGCCGCGCAGGAGCTCGCCTACACCCTCGCCGACGGCTTCGGCTACGTCGAGCTGGGCCTGTCCCGCGGCCTGGACGTCGACACCTTCGCACCCGGGCTGTCCTTCTTCTTCGATGCGCACCTCGACTTCTTCGAGGAGATCGCCAAGTTCCGCGCCGCGCGCCGGATCTGGGCCCGCTGGATGAAGGAGGTGTACGGCGCGAGGAGCGACAAGGCGCAGTGGCTGCGCTTCCACACCCAGACCGCCGGTGTCTCCCTCACCGCGCAGCAGCCGTACAACAACGTCGTGCGCACCGCGGTCGAGGCGCTCTCCGCGGTCCTCGGCGGCACCAACTCCCTGCACACCAACGCCCTCGACGAGACGCTCGCCCTCCCCAGCGAGCAGGCCGCCGAGATCGCGCTGCGCACCCAGCAGGTGCTGATGGAGGAGACCGGCGTCGCCAACGTCGCCGACCCGCTGGGCGGTTCGTGGTACGTCGAGCAGCTCACCGACCGCATCGAGGCCGACGCGGAGAAGATCTTCGATCGGATCAAGGAGCGCGGCCGCCGGGCACACCCCGACGGTCAGCACCCGATCGGCCCGATCACCTCAGGCATCCTGCGCGGCATCGAGGACGGCTGGTTCACGGGCGAGATCGCCGAATCGGCCTTCCGCTACCAGCAGTCGCTGGAGAAGGGCGAAAAGAAGGTCGTCGGCGTCAACACCGCCACCGGCTCGGTCACCGGCGACCTGGAGATCCTGCGGGTCAGCCACGAGGTCGAGCGCGAGCAGGTGCGGGTGCTGGCCGACCGCAAGGGCGGCCGGGACGACGCGCTCGTGCGCTCGTCGCTGGAGAAGATGCTGGCTGCGGCCCGTGACGGCTCCAACATGATCGCCCCGATGCTCGACGCCGTACGGGCGGAGGCGACGCTCGGCGAGATCTGTGATGCGCTGCGCGACGAGTGGGGCGTCTACACGGAGCCGCCCGGCTTCTGACGACCCCTCCGCTCATGCGGTCAGGGAGCTCAGCCCTGACACCAGCAGAGCAGTGAAGCGGCGCGCCCACTCCGCGTCCACCGGCTCCGCGCTCACCAGCGTCCGGTGGACGACGGCGCCGGCGACCACATCGAAGATCAGGTCCGTGTTGCGGGCCGCCGCCCGGGGATCGTCCTCGTACGGCAGCTCGCCGCGGGCCTGAGCGCGTCTGCGGCCCTCGACCACGAGACGTTTCTGCCGCTCCACGATCGCCGAGCGGATGCGTCCGCGCAGGGCCTCGTCGGTCGTCGACTCGGCGACGACGCCCATCAGGGCGGTCTTGGTCTCCGGCTGCCCGAGCAGATCGGCGAACTGCAGGACGACGCCCTCGACATCAGCGGCGAGGCTGCCGCGGTCGGGGAGCTCGAGCTCGTCGAAGAGGACGGCGACGGCGTCGACCACCAGTTCGTTCTTGTTGGCCCAGCGGCGGTACAGGGTGGTCTTGGCCACCCCGGCACGCGTGGCCACGTCCCCCATGGTCAGCTTCGACCAGCCCAGCTCGACGAGGGAGGCGCGGGTCGCCTCCAGGATCGCGGCATCGGCCTCGGCGCTGCGGGGCCGTCCCGTACGGCCCGCACGGGGGGCTTTGGGGTAGGTGCTGCTGGACATGCCCGCGACCATACCCGCCAGTAGGGAAATAGTCGGCTGTGAGGCAGCTCACCGGGAAACCCCTCACACCGGCGGACTCGACGCAGTTACGCTACGGCTCGTAGCGAAAGCCATGACCGGCTCGTCGCGACAGCCACATGGCGCCAAGGTGGGGACCTGGCGCCGACTTTTTCACATGGGCGCGCGGAAGGGGGAGGATGTACGCATGCAGCCTAGGAACATGTCCATGAGCGGCGTCGTCGACCTCGCCGCGGTGAAAGCGGCCAACGAGGCCAAGGCCAAGGCGGAGCAGGCGAGGGCCGAGGCCGCCCGTCACGGGGGCGGCGGCGCCGTGTCCCCCGCCGCCCTGGTGATCGACACCGATGAGGCGAGCTTCGAGCGCGACGTTCTGCAGCGCTCCACCGAGGTCCCGGTCGTCATCGACTTCTGGGCCGAGTGGTGCGAGCCGTGCAAGCAGCTCGGCCCGTTGCTGGAGCGCCTCGCCACGGAGTACAACGGACGTTTCGTCCTCGCCAAGGTCGACGTCGACGCCAACCAGATGCTGATGCAGCAGTTCGGGATCCAGGGCATCCCCGCGGTGTTCGCGGTGGTGGCCGGCCAGGCGCTGCCCCTCTTCCAGGGCGCGGCCCCCGAGGCGCAGATCCGCCAGACGCTGGACCAGCTGGTGCAGGTGGCCGAGGAGCGCTTCGGTCTGACCGGCATCGTGGTCGAGCCGGACGCCTCGGGCGAGGCCGCCCAGGCCCCCGTACCGGCCGGCCCTTACGACGCACTGCTGGAAGCAGCCGTGCAGGCCCTGGACGCCGGCGACTTCGGCGGCGCGGTCCAGGCGTACCGGAACGTGCTCTCGGACGACCCGGGCAACACGGAGGCGAAGCTCGGCCTCGCACAGGCGGAACTGCTGGGACGCGTCAAGGACATGGACCCGCAGAAGGTCCGCCAGGAGGCGGCGGACAATCCGGCCGACGCCACGGCGCAGATCGCCGCGGCCGACCTGGACCTGGTCGGCGGTCATGTGGAGGACGCCTTCGGCCGGCTGGTGGAGACCGTGCGGCGTACGGCGGGCGAGGAGCGCGACGCGGCGCGGGTGCGGCTGCTGGAGCTCTTCGAGGTGGTCGGTCCGGAGGACCCTCGAGTGACCGCGGCGCGGCAGGCGCTGGCGCGGGTGCTCTTCTGAGGCGCCCTTCAGGGATCTCCTCTGGGGTCCCTGATGTTTCACCGGCGGCTCAAGGGTGTTTTGTTGACCCTTCATTGACAGCCGTTATGACAAGGGTGTCCTGAGGATACCGTTCTGGCGGATTTTGCGGCGGTGGCGCTGACACGGCGTCACCGCCGTTTTGGCGACTCGGCGACAAAATACCGCCTGGCTTTGCCAAAACTTGGTAAACGCCGCGCCGTGTTACTCGGAGTACAACAACCTCCTTTTTCTGTCCGGTTATCGCCGTTTATAACCCCCTCTGGGCATGTCGTGGAAGGTACCGAGCGTGCTCGCGCGACATCGTGCGGTCGTGGCGTGGTTGTCAGGCCGTTACTGCCCAGTAACGAACCCCCTTGTGCCCTGGCCGGGAATGGACAACGATCGGCGACGCTCGGTCCAATACCGCACCAGCCCGGCCTCCAGCCGTGCCGCGGCCCATTGGGTCCCCACCGGGCCGGTCGGTGGCAGTGGACACCGGTCGCGGACAGGGGGGTTCCTGCCGCAGAACGGCAGGGCCTGTCCGACAGGTTGTGCGTGACGAGTCAGGCGCGACCAGTGGTTGTCGCTCGGGGGTGATCGCCGGTGTTTTTCGGACGCACGTCGCGCCTGAAAGAGCGGGCGCTCTCCTTCCCGAGGACGTAGCACTTCTCCCATCCCAGGACGGGCCCGAGGGCCCGGACCGGAGATGTACGTCCGAGAAGGAGGAAAGTCATGGAGTCTATGGCTCGCGGTGGAACCAGATGGAAGCGGTTCGCCCTGGTCATGGTGCCGAGCGTGGCCGCGACGGCTGCGATAGGCGTCGGCCTGGCACAGGGGGCGCTCGCCGCGTCCTTCGCGGTGTCGGGCCAGGAGTTCAAGGTCGAGGCCGGACACCTTGAGGGGTACGGCTTCGCCCAGTACGGCGGCCTCAACGAGGGGTACGAGAGCACCACCAGCGACAAGAAGGTCAAGCGCCCTGTGGCGATCTCGACCTTCGAGACTGCCACGATCAACGACATGTGCCAGTCGGTCGTCACCGATGTGCCGCTGTTCGGCAAGGTCACGATGAAGCTGACGGCCGGCGAGGGCGCTTCGGAGGTCAAGGCAAAGAACCTTTACCTTGACATCTCCAACCTCGAGGCCGACGCGACGTTCACGAACATCGACATCGGCGTCGCGGCCAAGGACACCGACGTCAGGCGCGGGGGCAAGGGCCCGGAGGTCAAGGACAGGATCCTGCCGAACAGCTTCGCCCAGCAGGCGGACAAGGCAGTCCTCACGGGCGCCAAGCAGAAGGCGTGGGCGACCACCGCCGGCACCTTCACGCTGGGCGGTCTGAAGATGGCACTGCACAAGGGCGACGGTCCCGACGTCGAGTGTTACTGACGCTCATCCCGTCCGGGCGGGCGGGTGAAACTCTGGCAGCTTCGCCCGCCCGCCTCTCTCTTCACACAGCAACGCCAGTACCAGGGAGCTGTTTTCCATGAGCGCCGAGACCGCAGTGTCCCACGGCCGGGACGAGCACTACATTCGCGTCCTCCGGCGGAACTTCCGCAGTTGGCGGGGACAGCGGCCCTTCTGGGCAGGCCTGTTCACCCTGCTGGGCGGAATCCCCATCGCCTACTTCCCGTACGCGTCGTTGAAGCTCGGCCACATGACGTTGTCCATGGCGACGACGGCGGGTGCCGGCTCTCTGATCATCGGTGTATTGCTGGTCACGCTCGGCCTCACGATGTGGTTCCAGGCGGTCGCCAGGGTGTTCGCGGGCATCGCCGCCATTCTTCTGGCACTGGTCTCCATTCCCATCGCCAACCTGGGCGGCTTCGTCATCGGCTTCCTGCTCTCGCTCATCGGCGGCGCGCTGGCACTGTCGTGGATCCCTGAGAAGAAGACCTACGAGCCCGCGGCCGTGACGGCCGGGAAGGCGAAGCAGCCGGATCCGGCGAGCGAGGTGGACACCCAGGCCGTTCCGGAGCAGTGGGACGGCCACGGCACGGACACGTACGAGACATACACCGAAGGCAACGGCGGGAGGAACAGTGCCGGGTGACGCAACACCACCGCTGACCGCGGCCGCGGGCGGCGACGGCTCGCGGGAGAGAAAAGGGCCGCGGCACGCCGCCCCCAGGAAGTCGCTGCTCACCAAGTTCCACCTGCCCGCGAGCAAGGCGATAGCCCTGGCCGCGATGCCCACCGCCGTCTTCGTCGGAATGGGCCTCACCCCCAAACTCGCCCTGGCCGACGACAAGGAGATCCCGTTCGCGCCGGGCCCGTGCGTGACCCGCTCGGACGAGCCGTCGGAGTCGGCCTCGCCGTCCGCCTCGGAGTCGGCCAAGCCGTCCGAGTCGCCGGCCCCCACGGACACGGCCGAGCCGGAGCCGACGCCGAGCGCGACGTCAGGAGGGGGAGCGGACGACGCGGCGCAGGAGCCGAACCCCGCCGAGAGCCCGTCCGCCCCCGCGGCCGGAGCGGAGCAGAAGGCACCCGCGCCCGAGCCCTCGGCGAGCGAGACCGAGAACCCGCTGGACCCGCTGGGTGTGGGCGACAAGGTCGAGGACTTCTTCGACGGCGTCGGCGACGCGCTGCGGGGCGAGCCGGAGCCGACCCCGACGCCGTCTCCCACCGGCACCGCGACGGAGCCGGCCGAGGAGCCTGCGGTCGAGGAGCCTGCGGCGGAGAAGCCTGCGGCAGTGCCTGCCGACGAACCCGCGGAGGAGCCGGCGGAGAAGGCCACCGACGCGGTGGGCGACACCGTCGACAAGACCAAGGAAGCGATCAAGGAGGCGGCCGACGAGGCCGGTGCCGAGGTCGAAGAGCTGGACGAGGACGTCAAGGGACTCGACCCCAAGAAGGACGAGGACATCCCGGAGGGCGCAAAGCCGCGCTTCCCGTGCCCGACCGCGGACCCCGAGGCTCTCGCGGCCGCCGAGGTCGAGCCGGGTCTCCCGCTGCTCCCGGACGACCCCTGGATCCTCGAGAGCTCGATGCTCACCCTGACGGGCCTGGACTACCACGGCATCGTCGAGGTGAAGACCGGCAGCGGCAAGATCAAGAAGGTCCTGAAATTCACCGCGTCGGGCGTGGACATCAAGGACCTGCACCAGCTCGTGGTCGGCCCGAACGGCACGACGGTGCACGTCGAGGCGCGCAAGGGCTCGACCTCGACGATCCGCAACGGCACGGTGACGATGTACACCGAGGAGCTGAAGGGCAACCTCTTCGGCATCATCCCGATCACCTTCAGTCCGCAGACCCCGCCGCCGCTGAACGTCCCCTTCGCGATGTTCACCGATGTGAAGGTCACCCAGGCCGGCCAGTTCGGCGGGACGCTGACGGTCCCGGGGCTGCACAACTACTTCACCGGCGGCAACGCCTGAGCCCAAGACCACCGGGAGCCGCGAAAAGGCTGTGGGTCGCACCCGTTCAGGGGGTGCGGCCCACAGTCGTTCGCGGTGCGGGCGGTCAGATCGGTCAGGTCGGCATCCGGCGCCACAGTGGGCACAGGGGCGGCCGAAAACGGACGGCCTCCCGACCCCCCGAAGGGGCCGGAAGGCCGTCCGTGCAGCGGGGGGACAGGGCGTCAGCCGTGCGACTCCCCGCCCAGGTGGTGCACCCGCACCATGTTCGTCGTGCCCGGGACGCCCGGGGGTGAGCCGGCTGTGATCACCATGATGTCGCCCGCGTTGTAGCGCTGGAGCTTCAGCAGCTCCGCGTCCACCAGGTCGACCATCGCGTCCGTCGTCTCGACGAACGGGGCCAGGAAGGACTCCACGCCCCAGCTCAGCGTGAGCTGGTTGCGGGTGTCCTGGTCCGTCGTGAAGGCGAGGATGGGCTGTTCGGCACGGTAACGGGAGAGGCGGCGGGCCGTGTCGCCGGACTTGGTGAAAGCGATCAGCGCCTTGCCGCCGAGGAAGTCCGCGATCTCGGCGGCCGCGCGGGCGACCGAACCGCCCTGGGTGCGGGGCTTCTTGCCGGGGACCAGGGGCTGGAGGCCCTTGGCGAGGAGTTCTTCCTCCGCCGCGGCGACGATCTTCGACATCGTCTTGACCGTCTCGATCGGGTACGCCCCGACGGAGGACTCCGCGGAGAGCATGACCGCGTCGGCTCCGTCCAGGATCGCGTTGGCGACGTCGGACGCCTCCGCGCGGGTGGGGCGGGAGTTGGTGATCATCGACTCCATCATCTGGGTCGCCACGATCACCGGCTTGGCGTTGCGACGGCACAGCTCGATGAGGCGCTTCTGCACCATGGGGACACGCTCGAGGGGGTACTCGACGGCGAGGTCGCCGCGCGCCACCATCACGCCGTCGAAGGCCATGACGACGTCCTGCATGTTGTCGACCGCCTGCGGCTTCTCCACCTTGGCGATGACGGGGACCCGGCGGCCCTCCTCGTCCATCACCTTGTGGACGTCCTTGACGTCGGCGGCATCCCGGACGAAGGAGAGGGCGACCATGTCGCAGCCCATGCGCAGCGCGAAGCGGAGGTCCTCGACGTCCTTCTCGGACAGCGCCGGCACGTTGACGGCCGCGCCCGGCAGGTTGATGCCCTTGTGGTCGGAGATGACGCCGCCCTCGACGACGATCGACTTGACCCGCGGGCCCTCGACCTCGACGACGCGCAGCTCGACGTTTCCGTCGTTGATCAGGATCTGGTCGCCCTTGGAGACGTCCCCGGGCAGACCCTTGTACGTGGTCCCGCAGATCGACTTGTCGCCGGGGACGTCATCGGTGGTGATGGTGAACTCGTCGCCGCGGACCAGTTCGACCGGTCCCTCGGCGAAGGTCTCCAGGCGGATCTTGGGGCCCTGGAGGTCGGCGAGCACGCCCACGGCGCGGCCGGTGTCCTCGGACGCCTGGCGGACGCGGTGGTACCGCTCCTCATGGTCGGCGTGGGTCCCGTGGCTGAAGTTGAAGCGGGCCACGTTCATACCAGCCTCGATGAGCGCTTTCAGCTGCTCATACGAGTCGACGGCGGGGCCCAGTGTGCAGACGATTTTGGAACGGCGCATAAGGCGGATCCTATCGGTTTGTTTCCCTGCGGAATATTCCGTCTGGTGGAATGTACAAATGGGCGCCAGCCCGCTCAGGCGTTCATCAATTCACTCCACCACTCACTTCACCAGCTCGAAGGTCTGTCGCGCGATTTCGAGCTCCTCGTCCGTCGGCACGACGGCGACCGCCACCGGCGCGCCCGCCGGCGAGATCAGCCGCGCCTCGCCCGACCGCGCGGCGTTCGGTTCCGGGTCCACCGCAAGGCCGAGGCCCTCCAGACCGGCGATCGCGGCCTCCCGCACCGGGGCCGAGTTCTCACCCACCCCGGCGGTGAACGCCAGCGCGTCCACCCGCCCGAGAACCGCGTAATACGCGCCGATGTACTTCTTCAGCCGGTGGACGTAAATGTCGAACGCCAGCCGTGCGCGCTCGTCGCCCTCCTCCATCCTCCGGCGGATCTCCCTCATGTCGTTGTCTCCGCACAGGCCCACCAGGCCGCTCTTCTTGTTGAGCAGTGCGTCGATCTCGTCCGTGCTCATTCCGGCGACCCGCTTGAGGTGGAACGTCACCGCCGGGTCGATGTCACCGGAGCGCGTACCCATCACGAGGCCCTCCAAGGGCGTCAGTCCCATCGAGGTCTCCACACACCTGCCGCCGGCGACGGCGGAGGCGGACGCGCCGTTGCCGAGGTGCAGCACGATGACGTTCACCTCCGACGGGTCCTTGCCGAGCAGCCGGGCCGTGGCCCGTGAGACGTACGCGTGGGAGGTGCCGTGGAAGCCGTAGCGGCGGATACGGTGCGCGTCCGCGGTCTCGACGTCGATCGCGTACCGGGCGGCCGCCTCCGGCATCGTCGTGTGGAAGGCCGTGTCGAAGACCGCGACCTGCGGCAGGTCCGGGCGAAGTGCCCGGGCCGTGCGGATACCGGTGATGTTCGCCGGGTTGTGCAGCGGCGCGACAGGGACGAGCCGCTCGACCTCCGCGAGCACCTCGTCCGTGATCACCGTGGGGGCGCTGAACCTCAGGCCGCCGTGCACGACGCGGTGGCCGATCGCGGCGAGTTCGGGGGAGTCCAGGCCCAGGCCGTCGTGCGCCAGCTCGTCCGCCACCGCCTTGAGCGCCGCGTCGTGGTCGGCGATCGGGCCGGAGCGTTCCCGGCGCTCGCCCCCGCCGCCCGTAAGCGGGGTGTGCACGAGACGCGAGGTCGCCTCGCCGATCCGCTCGACCAGCCCGACCGCCAGCCGGGAGGAGTCGCGCATGTCGAGCAGCTGGTACTTCACCGACGACGAGCCGGAGTTGAGGACGAGGACGCGGGTGGCGGTCATGCGGAGGGCTCCTGGGCCTTCGACGGGATCCGGGACTGGGACTGCGACGGGCCGGGGGACTGCGACGGGACCTGGGACTGGATCGCGGTGATCGCGACCGTGTTGACGATGTCGCTGACCAGCGCGCCGCGCGACAGGTCGTTGACCGGCTTGCGCAGGCCCTGGAGCACCGGGCCGACCGCGACGGCGCCCGCCGAGCGCTGTACGGCCTTGTACGTGTTGTTGCCGGTGTTCAGGTCCGGGAAGATCAGGACCGTCGCCCGGCCGGCCACCTCGGAGTCCGGCAGCTTGGTCGCGGCGACGGCCGGCTCGACGGCCGCGTCGTACTGGATCGGACCCTCGACACTCAGGTCCGGACGGGACCCGCGCACCAGCTTGGTCGCCTCGCGCACCTTGTCCACGTCGGCACCCGACCCCGAGGTGCCCGTCGAGTACGACAGCATCGCGATCCGCGGCTCCACGCCGAAGCGGGCCGCCGTCGCGGCCGACTGGACGGCGATGTCGGCGAGCTGCTCGGCGTCCGGGTCCGGGTTGACCGCGCAGTCGCCGTAGACCAGGACCTCGTCCGCCAGGCACATGAAGAACACGGACGAGACGATCGAGGCTTCCGGCTTGGTCTTGATGATCTCGAAAGCGGGGCGGATGGTCGCCGCCGTGGAGTGCACCGAGCCCGACACCATGCCGTCGGCCAGGCCCTCCTCGACCATCAGGGTGCCGAAGTAGTTCACGTCCGCCACCACGTCGTACGCCAGCTCGACCGTCACGCCCCTGTGGGCGCGCAGTCCGGCGTACCGCTCGGCGAAGGACTGGCGCAGCTCGGAGGTGTGGGGATCGATCAGCTGGGCGACCGACAGGTCGATGCCGAGGTCGGCGGCCTTCTTGCGGATGATCTCGACATCGCCGAGCAGGGTCAGGTCGCACACGTCCCGGCGGATCAGGACCTCCGCCGCGCGCAGCACCCGCTCCTCCGTACCCTCCGGCAGCACCACCCGGCGGCGGTCGGCGCGCGCCTGTTCCAGCAGCTCGTGCTCGAACATCATCGGCGTGACCCGCCCGCTGCGGGCCACCGCGAGACGGGCCAGCAGGTCACCGGTGTCCACATGGCGCTCGAAGAGACCCAGCGCGGTCTCCGCCTTGCGCGGCGTGGTGGCGCTCAATTTGCCTTCCATCGCGAACAGTTCACCCGCGGTCGGGAAGCTGTTGCCCGCCACGGAGATGACCGGGGTGCCCGGTGCGAGGCGGGCCGCGAGGGTGAGGACCTCCTCACTCGGGCGCTCGTTCAGCGTCAGCAGGAGACCCGCGATGGGCGGCGTGCCCGCGGAGTGCGCGGCGAGCGAGCCCACGACCAGGTCGGCGCGGTCGCCCGGCGTCACGACCAGGCAGCCGGGGGTCAGGGCCGGCAGGAAGCTCGGCAGCATCGCGCCGCCGAAGACGAAGTCCAGGGCGTCGCGCGCGAGGCCGGAGTCGTCGCCGAGCAGCACCGTGCCGCCGAGGGCATGGGTGATCTGGGCGACCGTGGGCGCCGCGAGCGCGGGCTCGTCGGGGATCGCGTAGCAGGGGACCGGTAGGCGGGCCGCAAGCCGCTCGGCTATGCCCGCGCGCTCGTCGGGGGCGACCCGGTTGGCCACCATGGCGAGCACGTTGCAGCCGAGGGCCTCGTAGGCACGGAAGGCGTTGCGCGTCTCGGCCCGTACGGAATGGGGCGTCTGGCCCTTGCCGCCGACCACGGCGATCACCGAGGCACCGAACTCGTTGGCGAGCCGCGCGTTGAGCGCCAGTTCGTCGGGGAGCTGGGTGGCGGCGTAGTCCGTGCCCAGGACCAGGACCACCTCGTACTCCCTGGCCACCGTCAGGAAGCGCTCGACCAGCTGCGAGACCAGCTCGTCCGTGCCCTTCTCCGCCTGGAGCGCGGCCGCCTCCTGGTAGTCCATGCCGTAGACGGAGGCGGAGTCCTGGGAGAGCCGGTAGCGCGCCCGCAGCAGCTCGAAGAGGCGGTCGGGACCGTCGTGGACGAGGGGGCGGAAGACGCCCACACGGTCCACCTGGCGGGTCAGCAGCTCCATGACCCCCAGTTCGACCACCTGCCGTCCGTCGCTGCGGTCGATCCCGGTCACGTACACGCTGCGCGTCACGCGTGCTCTCCCGTCCATGTCCATGAGGTCCGTGCTGGGCGTGCCACCGCGCCGAGTGCTCCGGCGGGCCCCTGGCTCCGCCGTGCGCGACGGCGAACGCGGGCGTGCCGGAAAACCGCTCGGGGCGGCATTGCCCTCTTGACAATACCTCCGGGGCTGGCTAGGACGCCCGTCGGACGAGCGGGCAGGGTTTGGAGGGCGTGCAGCAGCAAGGAGCGCAGGCGCTGCCGGGCCCGTGGGACAATCGGAAGTGGCTCACAAGGACGACCGACGAGCAGGAGACACAGCACGATGCGCATCGGAGTTCTCACCGCAGGCGGCGACTGCCCAGGTCTGAACGCAGTGATCCGGTCTGTCGTGCACCGCGCCATGACGGGTCACGGCGACGAAGTCATCGGCTTCGAGGACGGATTCAAGGGTCTCCTCGACGGCCACTACCGTCCGCTCGACCTCAACGCCGTCAGCGGCATCCTCGCCCGCGGCGGCACCATCCTCGGCTCGGCCCGACTGGAGCGCGGCCGGCTGCGCGAAGCGGCCGAGAACGCCACGGAGTTGGCCAGGCAGTACAGCCTCGACGCGCTCATCCCGATCGGCGGCGAGGGCACGCTCACCGCGTCCCGGATGCTGGCCGACGCGGGGATGCCGGTCGTCGGCGTCCCCAAGACGATCGACAACGACATCTCCTCCACCGACCGCACCTTCGGCTTCGACACCGCCGTCATGGTCGCGACCGAGGCCATCGACCGCCTCAAGACCACCGCGGAGTCGCACCAGCGCGTCATGGTCGTCGAGGTCATGGGACGGCACGCCGGCTGGATCGCCCTCGAGTCGGGCATGGCGGGCGGCGCGCACGGCATCTGTCTGCCCGAGCGGCCCTTCGAGGTGAGCGACCTGGTCAAGATGGTCGAGGAGCGCTTCGCCCGCGGCAAGAAGTTCGCGGTCATCTGCGTCGCGGAGGGCGCCCACCCCGCCGAGGGCTCGATGGAGTACGCCAAGGGCGAGATCGATCAGTTCGGCCACGAGCGCTTCCAGGGCATCGGCAACCGGCTCGCCACCGAGCTGGAGCGCCGGCTCGGCAAGGAGGCCAAGCCGGTCATCCTCGGCCATGTGCAGCGCGGTGGCACGCCGACCGCGTACGACAGGGTGCTGGCGACGCGCTTCGGGTGGCACGCGGTGGAGGCGGCGCACCGGGGCGAGTTCGGCATGATGACCGCCCTGCGCGGTACGAGCGTGGTGATGGTGCCGCTGGCCGAGGCGGTCACCCGGCTCAAGACCGTTCCCGAGAACCGGATGTTCGAGGCGGAGTCCGTGTTCTGAGCGGTCTCCTCCGGTCGTCGAGTGGCCTTGATCGTCCCCCCGTGGCGATCAAGGCCACTCGTCCTTTCTCCGCCGGTGGTTGGCGCAGACCACTCTTGAGTTCCTGGGCACCTGTCGCAAGGCTGTTCTCCGTCCGGGACGTGTCCCACCTTGTCCCAGCAGGTCAGCGGGCGGGTCAGCGGGCGGGTCGGCCAGGTCGGCAGAGACGTCGGAACGGGGAACAGCAGATGGAACTCGCCGGGAGCGGGGCTCCGGATCCGGAACGGGCGCGTGATTCGGCCTCCTTCGTCGCCGCGATGCAGGACCTCAAGGACTGGTCGGGCCTGACCTACCGGGAGTTGACGTCGCGTGCCGAGACGGTCGGCGACGTTCTGCCGCGTTCGACGGTCGCCAACATGCTCGCCCGGACCACGCTGCCGCGCGAGGAGTTGGTGGCCGCGTTCGTACGGGCCTGCGGCGTGGGACCGGGCGAGACCGAGGCCTGGCTGCGGGTCCGGAAGGAGCTGACGCGGCGCGAGCGGCCGGAACCGGCCGATGGCGTCGAGGGGGCCTCCCGGTCGGAGCCGCAGGAGCGCGCGGAGCCGGAGCCGTCACCGAGAGGACCACGCCGCCGGCTCGTCGCGGCGGCTGTCGCGGTCCTGGTCGTCGGCGTCGCGGCCGCGGCAGCAGTCGTGCTCGCCAAGGGAGACGCGGACGACGGCGCGCAGCCCCGCGCGGTGACCGGCCCCGCTCCCGGCCCGGTGCAGATACGGCTCGTGCACTCCGGTCTCTGCCTCGCCGAGCAGGGCGGGCGGAGCGGCCAGCTGTACCAGCAGCCCTGCTCGGAGCGGTCCAACCCGGAGTTCTCCCTGAAGCGGCTCGGCGCCGACTGGCGGCTGGAGACGCTCCACGCCACCTTCGGCTGGGGCTGCACCGGCGTCCAGGAGAAGTCCACCGAGATCGGCGCCCCGGTGGAGGACCAGGAGTGCGGCAAACGCGGGACGGCGGAGGCCTTCCGGCTCGAACCGGTCGGCACACCGCTACGCGGCTTCCGCCTCCGTCCGCTCCACAGTGACCTGTGCGCTGGGGTGGAGAAGGCCACCGAGCGGGAGGGCGAAGACATACGGCAGTTGGCCTGCACCGACGACGCAGGAGGCCAGCTGTTCTCCTTCGACCGGCGGTCCGCCGGGGGTGCCGGTCAGTAGCCCCTCGGGGAGCCCTGTCCGTGCGCCAGGTCCCAGAAGTGGTCCACGATCCGAGCCAGGAACTCCCTCCCCACCTCGCCCGTGTCCTGCGACGCGGAGCCCCAGCTGAGCGTGGCCACCATCCGGGACTGGTAGTCGGCGTGCAACTGCTGGAGCAGGTCCCGGAGATGGTCGCGGTCCAGCGGGAGCATCCTGCCCACCGGGCGGAGGTACGCCTGCCAGCGCGAGGTCACCGCGCCCCGCAGCAGCTCGGCCAAGTCCTCGTCGCGTCCCGTGGCGGAGAGCAGTTCGCGGGGCGTCAGACCGAGCACGCCGGAGAGGGCGGCGGTCTGCCGCTCGTTCCCCCGCCATCTGCCGGACTCCTCCATCCGCAGATACGCGGGGGTGTCCATGCCCACCAGCCGGGCCAGCTCGTCCGGCGGGAGGCCGCGAGCGATCCGATGCTCGCGCAACGTCGTCGCGGCGGCCAGCAGCTCACCCGGCGAGCACCACAGCACCCCGGCGAGCGCGGTCAGCTCCCGGGCGTCCGGCACGGCGAGCCCCCGCTCCCAGGCCGTGACCGTCTCCGGGGTGACATGCATGCCGTACTGGGCCCGCAGCCCGTACGCCACATGGCCGGGCGCCATCCCCAGCGCCTCGCGCAGACGGCGCGCGGCGGGGGCGTTGAGGCAAGGGGAGGGGCTGTGCTGCACGCACCCAACCTAGGGGCGTCCGGCAGGGGTGGCTACGGTGCGTACAACCAAGGCCGCGGTTCGTGGAAACGTCCGACTTGATCGGGCGGCCGATGTGTCCATGGCGGTTACCGGCCGGTCGCACCGTCATCCCTCGGGGCCCATCAGCGGCAGCACCACACGTGCGAGGGTCTGCAGATTCGATGCACCGTCCGTCCACGCGGCCTCCCCCAGCACCACCGGGACACCGCCCATGAGGTTCTTCATCAGCCGGACCGCGAAGCGCAGTTGTTTGGTGGCCAGGAGGAGCGCCGGCCAGGAACAGCAGCAGGACGGTGGCGGGGGCGAGCGGTACCCACCGCCACCGTCCCGTTCGGGAGGCGCTCACCGGTCGCTTCACTTCGCGACGACGACGGCGCCGTCGGTGATGGTTCTCAGCTGTTCGTCGTACGGTCCCACTTCGCGGTGTGGTCGTCGAGCGGCTTCAAGTACCCGGCCCCATGTCGAAGTTGATACGGACCGTGTCCTCGTAGACCAGGTCGGGTGCGGTCGTGAGGGAACGCATCGTCTGCTGGGCCTTGGCGGCGTAGTCGTTGTCCGGGGCCTGTACCGGGACCAGCTTGACCTCTTTGCCGGCGTGTTCCTTCTCGAACTGTTTCTTCGCCGCCTCGAGGCAGGCGTCCTTGAAGCGGATCTTGTTGTCCGTGGACCGGTTGTGGACGACCTCGACGGTGTGAGGGGTCGCCTCCGGGCGCGTCGGGCTACTGCCCGGTGACCGTATGGCCGGTCGGTTGACAAAAGCAATCCCCGTGCAGAGCACGGGTGTCGGCCGGGTTCAGCGGACCGTGCTGATCCAGCGGTACTGGAGTTCGGGGCGGCCGATCTGGCCGTACTGGGGCGCGCGGGCCGCCCGCCCGGCGGTGACGAGATGCTCCAGATACCGGCGGGCGGTGATCCGCGAGATGCCGACGGCCGCCGCGGCCTCCGTGGCGGTGAGCCCCTGTGCGGACTCGCGCAAGGTCCGCGTGACCGCCTCCAGGGTGGGGCCACTGAGGCCCTTGGGGAGCGAGGTGGTGGTACGCGGCGTGCGCAGGGTGGCGAGCGCCCGGTCGACCTCGTCCTGTCCACTGGCCTCACCGGCGGACGCGCGGAACTCGGCGTAACGGGTGAGCCGGTCGCGCAGGGTGGCGAACGTGAACGGTTTGAGGACGTACTGCACGACGCCGAGGGACACGCCCTCACGGACGATCGCCAGATCGCGTGCGGAGGTGACGGCGATGACGTCCGCCGAGTGGCCCGCCGCGCGCAGGGAACGTACCAGCGCGAGGCCGTGACCGTCCGGCAGATAGAGGTCGAGCAGCAGCAGATCCACGTCCGCACGCTCCAGGAGGCGTACGGCCTCGGCGCGTGAGTGCGCGATCCCGGCGACCGCGAACCCGGTGACCCGGCCCACGTACATGGCGTGCGCGTCGGCGGCGACGGGGTCGTCCTCGACGACCAGGACTCTGATCGTCACCCGGTCACCTCCGCGGGGCGCAGCGGCAGCCGCACGGTGAACTCCGCACCGCCGTCCGGGCTTCGGGCCAGGTCGACGGTGCCACGGCCGCGGTGCACGGCCTGCTGCACGAGCGCCAGCCCCAGCCCGCGGCCCGCGCCGTGCGTGGACCAGCCGCGCCGGAACACCTGCGCGGCGTCGCCGGAGTCGACCCCGGCTCCCGTGTCACCGACCCGCATCAGCAACTCCCCACCCTCGACCCGCGCGGCGACGGTCACCCGTGCGCGTTCGCCACGGGCCGGCACCCCGTCGATGCCGGCCACCGCCTCGGACGCCGCGTCGACCGCGTTGTCGATCAGGTTGCCCAGGATCGTCACCAGGTCGCGAGATGGGAGGGTACGCGGGATGACGCCGTCGTCGATGCGGCTGTCCTCCGTGAGGACCAGTTCCACGCCGCGCTCGTTCGCCTGCGCCGCCTTGCCCAGCAGCAGCGCCGCCAGCACCGGTTCGCCGACCGCGTCGACCACGCGGTCGGTCAGGGCCTGGGCCAGCTCGAGCTCCGCCGTGGCGAAGACGACCGCCTCGTCCGCCCGGCCGAGTTCGATCAGCGAGACGACCGTGTGGAGCCGGTTCGCGGCCTCGTGGGCCTGGGACCGCAGGGCCTGCGTGAAGCCACGCTCGGAGTCCAGCTCGCCGGAGAGCGCCTGGAGCTCCGTGTGGTCTCGCAGCGTGACCACCGTGCCGCGCTGCTCGCCGCCCACCACCGGCTGGGTGTTGACGACCACGACCCGGTCCGCGGAGAGGTGGACCTCGTCGACCCTGGGCTCGGAGGCCAGCAGTGCACCGGTCAGCGGCGGCGGCAGGCCGAGGTCGGCGACAGGGCGGCCCACGGCGTCGTCGCCGAGCCCGAGCAACTCCCGTGCGCCGTCGTTGGCGAGCGCGATCCGCCGGTTGCCGTCGAGCATCATGAGACCTTCGCGTACGGCGTGCAGCGCGGCCTCGTGGTAGTCGTGCATACGGCCGAGCTCGGCCGCGTTCATGCCATGGGTGTGGCGCCGCAGCCGGGCGTTGATGACGTACGTGCCGATCCCACCGAGCGCGAGGGCCGCTCCCGCCATGGCGAGCAGCGCGGTGACCTGGTCGCGAACCTGCTCGGTGATCTCCTCGACCGTGATGCCGGCGCTGACGATCGCGACGACCTTCCCGCCGTCGTACACCGGCGCCACTGTGCGCACGGACAGTCCGAGCGTCCCCACGTACTGTTCGCTGAAGATCCGCCCGGCCAGCGCCGGTTCTATGTGGCCGAGATAGGTCCGGCCGATCCGGTCGGGCAGCGGGTGCGTCCAGCGCCGCCCCTCCGGGTCCATGATCACGACGAAGTCCATGGCGGCGTCCTTGCGCAGCGCCTCCGCGTACGGCTGGAGCACCGCCGACGGCTCGGCGGACCGCACGGCGTCGACGACCGACGGCGAGCGGGCGGCGGCCGCCGCGGTGGCCCTGGACTGCAGGCGAGCGCTCTCCTCGGCCTGCGAGCGGTCGGTGAGGTACGTGAAGAGCGCGAAGCCCGCCAAGATCGCCGCGACCAGCACGACCTGCATCGCGAACAACTGGGCCGCGAGGCTGCGAGGGCGGGGGATGCGCATGGGCCAAGTCTGCCTGGCCGGGTTTGTGTGAACGAAACGAACGCAAGGGTGACCGGGGTCACAGCCTGATGGATAGTCGCTGAGATCCATCGGGACATGGACGCACATTCAACGAGGAGGCACCCCGTGGCCACTACAGCCGCAGGCAAGCGGGACCGTACCCATTATCTGTATCTGGCAGTCATCGGCGCGGTGGTGCTCGGCATCATCGTCGGTTTCGCTGCCCCGGGGGTGGCCGTCGAGCTCAAGCCCATCGGCAAGGGCTTCGTGAACCTCATCAAGATGATGATCTCGCCGGTGATCTTCTGCACGATCGTGCTCGGCATCGGCTCCGTACGGAAGGCTGCCAAGGTCGGGGCCGTCGGTGGACTGGCCCTCGGCTACTTCATGGTCATGTCGACGGTCGCCCTCGCCATCGGCCTGGTCGTCGGCAACGTGCTGGAGCCGGGCTCCGGACTCCACCTGACCGAGGCGGCCCGTGCGGCCGGCGCCGAGCAGGCGTCCGGCGGCGGCGAGAGCACCGCGGACTTCCTGCTGGGGATCATTCCGACGACGCTGGTCTCCGCCTTCACCGAGGGCGAGGTGCTGCAGACACTGCTGGTCGCGCTGCTGGCCGGCTTCGCGCTGCAGGCCATGGGCTCCGCGGGTGAGCCGGTGCTGCGCGGCATCGGGCACATCCAGCGCCTGGTGTTCCGCATCCTTGCCATGATCATGTGGGCCGCGCCGGTCGGTGCCTTCGGCGCGATCGCCGCGGTGGTCGGCGAGACCGGTCTCGACGCGCTGAAGTCGCTGGCCGTGATCATGATCGGCTTCTACGTCACCTGCGCCCTGTTCGTCTTTGTGGTGCTGGGCCTGCTGCTGCGCCTGTTCGCCGGGATGAACATCTTCACGCTGCTGAAGTACCTCGGCCGTGAGTTCCTGCTGATCCTCTCCACCTCCTCCTCCGAGTCCGCGCTGCCGCGGCTGATCGCGAAGATGGAGCACATGGGCGTGAGCAAGCCGGTGGTCGGCATCACGGTCCCGACCGGCTACTCCTTCAACCTCGACGGCACGGCGATCTACCTGACGATGGCCTCGCTGTTCATCGCCAACGCGACGGGCGCGCCGCTGAGCGCTTCCGAGCAGATCTCGCTGCTGGTCTTCATGATCATCGCCTCGAAGGGTGCGGCGGGGGTCACCGGAGCCGGCCTCGCGACGCTGGCGGGCGGTCTTCAGTCGCACCGGCCGGAGCTGGTCGACGGCGTCGGCCTGATCGTCGGCATCGACCGCTTCATGAGTGAGGCGCGTGCCCTGACGAACTTCGCCGGCAATGCGGTGGCCACCGTCCTGGTCGGCACCTGGACGAAGGAGATCGACAAGGACCGGGCCGGACAGGTGCTGGCCGGCAAGGTCCCGTTCGACGAGAAGACCCTGGTCGACGACCACGCCCCGCAGGGCGGCGGCGACGAGGTGGTCGTCCCGGCGCCGCGGGACGACGAGCGGGAGCCCGTGAAGGTCTGATTCCCCGCGGACCTTCGTCTCCAGGCGTGTGCCGGACCCTCTTCCCCCTTGGGTCCGGCACACGCCGCTGTCGCGGTCGAGCGCCGGCCTGGAGGCCGGTCAGCCGTCCAGTGACGCCAACTCGTTGGCGCTCAGCTCGAGATCCGCTGCCGCGGCCGAGTCGGTGACGGTGGCGGGGCGGCTCGCGCCGGGGATCGGGACCATCGCCGGCGACTTCGCCAGCAGCCAGGCCAGCGCCACCCGCTGCGGGCTGACGCCCCGCTCACGGGCCACCGTGTGGAACGCCTCGTACGGCCTGGTTGCGGACAGCGCGGACATGCCGTTCAGCGCGCTGCGCGAGATCCCGCCCAGCGGACTCCACGGCAGGAACGCGAGTCCCAGCTCTGCGCACAGCCGCAACTCCGGTTCGCTGTCGCGCACCTCGGGTGAGTACCGGTTCTGCACCGACACCAGCCGGTCGCCCAGCATCTCCCGGGCCAGCAGGATCTGCTCCGTGCCGACGTTCGAGATTCCGGCCCGCAGGATCGTTCCCTCGGCCAGCAGCTCCTGCAGCGCGCCCAGCGACTCGGCGTACGGGACGGCCGGGTCCGGCTTGTGGAGCTGGTACAGCCCGATCGCGCCGCCGCCGAGGCGTGCGGACGACGCTTCGGCGGCCCGCTTGAGATGCCTCGGGTCGCCGTTGACGCTCCATCCGCCGTCGGCGGTCCGGCCGCGCCCGCCCTTGGTGGCGACCAGCACGGCGTCGGCGGCACCGCCGTACGCGGACAGGACCCGCGCGACGAGCAGTTCACCGGGGCCGGGTTCGCCGCCGGGCACGTGGTACGAGTCCGCGGTGTCGATCAAGGTGACGCCGGCGTCGAGCGCGGCGTGGATCGTTGCGACGGCCTGCCGCTCGTCCGGGTGCCCCTCGATGGACAGCGGCATCGCGCCGTACCCGATCGCTCCGACGCGAAGATCGCCGATGGTGCGGTGTCTCATCGCTTTCCGTCCTCGAGTGCGCCGAGGGTCTCGGCGACCGCGCTCTCCAGCCAGTCGGAGGTATGGGAGAAGGAGAAGCCGAGCCGCGCGGCACGGGCGTTGTCCATGCCGTAGGAGCGGGCGAACGAGAACGGGGAGTAGGCGCCCACCGCCACATCGGCGAATTCCGCCGTGCCGCCGGACACGCGCCCGATGGCCTCGCATATTTCGGCGGTGACGAGCGGCCCGCGGGAGTTCGCGTTCACCGGTCCGGTGAATTCCTGCCCGGCGGTCCAGAAGAGGAAATCGGCGATCTCCTCGACATGGATATAGGTGGCGGGCCGGTTTCCCACCGGGACGCGGATCGGTCTGCCCTCCCGCATCCGGGTGGCGTAGTGCTCGACGCGCCCCGTGAAGTCGTCCGCTCCGCCCAGGACATGGGCGGTCCGTACGGACACCCAAGGGAAGCCGGAGGCCCCCGCGAGAACCGCCTCCGCCTGGCGCTTCCCCTCGCCGTAGTGGGCTTCCCGATGATCCGGGTCTTCCCAGGGGGCGTCGAGGTCGACCGCGACCGTGTGCGGATCGACCGCGTCCTCCCGCACGGGCGCGTCGGAGTCCTCGTACTCGTACACCTCGACCGTGGAGGTCAGGACATAGCGGCCGGTGCGGCCGTCGAACACCCGCCGGGCGATGTCCGCCTGGCGCGGTGTGTAGCAGACCTGGTCGACGACGACGTCGAAAGTCAGGTCACCGAGAGCGTTACGCAGCGACGACTCGTCATTCCTGTCGGCGACGAGATGAAGCACCCCGTCGGGCGGCGCGGACGAGCCCCGATTGACGACGGTGACACGGTCGCCGGCGGCCAGCAGCCGCGATATGAGCCGCTTCCCGAAATAGCGGCTTCCCCCGATGACGCAAATGCTGCGCACTTTCCCGCCCCGATTCCCCTTGTGGCACGTGGTGTTACGGCTTTCGGTACCAGTGTTACGTTGACGGACGGCGTCCTGAAGGGGGAACCATGGGAGATCCGGCGTCCGTGCCGAAAGAACCACGGCAGCTGAGGGCTACCGCCGTCGAAACGCCGGCGGTCGGCTTCGACGCGGTGGACCGGCACATCCTGGAGATCGTGCAGAGCGACGGCCGGATCAAGCTCAGTGAGCTCGGCCGCCGGGTGCGGCTCAGCCCCGCCGCGGTCACCGAACGCGTCCGCAGGCTCGAGACCTGCGGCGCGATCACCGGCTACGGTGCCCATGTCGCCCCCGCCCGCCTCGGATACGGCATCCAGGCCTTCGTCCGGGTGAATCCGCACGCCGGCTACAACTTCAAGCACCCGCGGACGCTGGAGCTGCTGGAGCGGCCCGAGGTGATCGAGGCGCACCACGTCGTCGGAGAGGACTGCTGGATCCTCAAGGTCGCGGTGGCCGGCACGGTTCACCTGGAGGACGTGCTGGAGCACATCTCGGCGCTGGGCCGTACGACGACGTCGATCGTGCTGACCTCGCCGCTGCCCCGGAAGCCGCTGCTGCCGCACCGCGGCTGAGCGGCGGCCGTTGCCTTGACGTCGGCGTCAAGGCTTACGGTCGGGGACATGCGAATCGGCGAGCTCGCGGAGCGGGCCGGGACGACCACCCGTACTCTGCGCTACTACGAGTCACGCGGGCTGCTGCCCGCACGGCGTGCGGTCAACGGCTACCGCACCTACGACGAGGACGACCTGCGGCTGCTCCAGCAGATCAGGACCCTGCAGGACTTCGGGTTCGACCTGGAGGAGACCCGGCCGTTTGTCGAGTGCCTGCGCGCGGGACATCCGGCGGGCGACTCGTGCCCGGCCTCGATCGCGGTCTACCGGACCAAGCTCGCCGAACTGGACGCCCTGATCGGACAGCTGCAGTCGGTGCGGGCCCAGGTCGGTGCGCAGCTCATGAGGGCCGAGGCGCAGCTGCCGCAGGGCCCTGATCCACAGTGCGAATTCGGAGGCTGACGAATGATCCACGCAGAAGGCGTTGCCGCCGTGACGGACACGGACTTCGACGCCGAGGTGCTGGGCGCGGACCGCCCCGTCCTCGTCGAGTTCACCGCGGACTGGTGCGGCCCCTGCCGCCAACTCGCCCCGGTCCTGAGCGCGATCGCGAAGGAGGAGACACAGCGGTTGAAGGTCGTCCAGATCGACGCCGACACCAATCCGGAAACCGTCACGCGCTACGGCGTGCTTTCGATGCCGACCCTGATCGTGTTCGACGGGGGCGAGCCGGTCACGTCCATGGTCGGCGCCCGCCCCAAGCGCCGGCTCCTCCAGGAACTGGAGGGCGTGCTCGGGTAGCCCGGCGCCCGGCCCGGGGCCGGCTCACACCAGGCGGCGGATCTCGCCCCGTACGCGGTAGAAGCCGGACCGGGCGGGGTGCAGTGCGTCCACCACGTAACGTGCCCCTGCCTCGCGTATCCCGCGTGGGAACTGCACGTTCCAGGAAGGCTCGAAACCGTCCGAAACGACGTGCACCCGCAACTTCCCGCCCGCCTGGACGCACTCCACCACGACGCCGCCGGCCGGTGGTGCCGAGACCGTGGCCATCGCCGTGAGGGAGGCCGCCGGGGTGTAGGTCGGCAGCGCGGCCGCGGACTTGATGTCCTTGGCGACGGGGACCGTGCCCTGCTGGGCGGAGGCGACCGCCGACTCACCGGCGTCCATGCACACCAGGGAGCCGTCGGTGGTGACCATGTACAGCCTTTCCTCGCGGTACTGCATGGACAGGGCGGACCCTCCGCCGGTACGGAGCTTCCAGAGGCGGGTGCCGTCGGCGGCGAAGCAGTAGACCGAGGACGAGGAGTCGCCGGCGAACACATACCGCCCGTCCGGCGAGGTGGCGCACGAGTACACCGCGGTGTCGCAACGGAACGTCGCCTCGACGGCGCCCGTCCGCTTCGACAGGCGCTGCACCACGTTCCGGGCCGTGCCGGCGTAGACCGCGGTGTCCTCCTGCCAGCCGAAGAGCACCGCACCGGTGGTGGGCGTGTGCCACAACTCGCCGCTGCCGTCGGGGGAGTATGCGGTGACACCCTTCTGGTGGCCGTGGTAGACGGCCTGCTCGTCCGCCCGCACCATCCAGGCCTGCCCACCGGCCGACTTCCGGGCCCACTGGTGCTCGTCCTCGTGGTCGATGACGGTGAGACCGCCGTCGGCGCCGGAGACGTTGAGGACGCCCTCCCTGATGTCGAGCCAGAAGATGTCGACGTCCGCCGCGATGTCGTACGCGGCGAACGGCAGCTTCGAGGAGAGGTCGTACACCTTGCCGTCGTCGCAGCCCGCATAGATCCAGAAGTCGTCCGCCACCAGGCACTTGACACCGTCCGGCAAGGAGTACCGGGCCAGCACCTCGCCGTCGTGACCGAGGGTGTAGACGTCGCCGGCCTGGTTGCCCACCCAGCAGCGGTCCTCGTCGATGTGGATGCCGAAGGCGGCGGAGCCCGTCCGGAACCGCCACAGGACCGGCGCCGTGGAGCGGGCCGTGGACGGTGCCGACGTCACCTGGCGGCGGGTCACCGGACGGGGGGCGCGCTGTCCCTGCACGGCCGGCGCATATCCCTTGCGCACCTTCTCCCCGATCTTCTTGGACGCGGCGGCCTGCGCCTTCTCGACACTCGGGAAGGAAGAGGTCTGCACCTGGCCGGTGGCCCCGATCCTGCCGTAGCGCACCGAGACGACCGTCCCCTCCACGACGACCTCGTAGAACTTGTGCGCCGTGCCGTCGTCCTGCGACAGCTCCAGATACGTCTTCGTCCGCGACACGACAGACCCCTCCCAAGGACCGAACAGGCGGCCGTACCCCGCCCGTTCCCACTGCTGAGAACGCTACGGGCCACCACTGACAACGGCCGGTCCCGTCACGCCCGATCGAGCCGGACCTGACGCCTGGAGAGGTTGACGGCGATGATGCGTACCTCGACCGTGTCGCCGACGCCGAGTTCGGCGGTGCCGAGGTCCTCGGTGTGCAGGAGCCCTTCGACGCCGTCGGTCACGTGGACGAACACGCCGAACGGCACCTCCTTGGTCACCGTGCCGCGCACGGTACCCCCGAGCCGGGTGCGCGCCAGCTCCCTCAGCGGGTCGGGGTGCAGGTCCTTGAGCGACAGCGACACCCGCTCGCGGCCGTCTGCGTCCTGCGTGTCGACGCCCAGGACGGTGAAGGCGAGTTCCTGGCCCTCGCTGATGACGTCCGCCGGCGAGTCGACGCGGCTCCACGACACCTCGGGGATGTTCATCATCGCCTGCACGCCGCCGAGTTCGACGAAAGTGACGCCGATGCTCGCGATGACGGATACCACGCCGGTCACCACATCGCCCCGTTCGAGTCCCTCTAGGAACCCCCGGCGTTCCTCTCCCCGCAGGGTGAGCAGCTCCCGGGCATCGGCCCCGGCGGGCTCGCTCAGCAGCGGACGCCACGCGGTGAACAACCGCAGCAGCGCCCCGCCGTGCTCGGCCCGGATGCCGGCGTTCACCTGGGCCAGGTCGAGTTCGTTGGCGGCGGTCAGCTCGGCGAAGTCCTTCCGTTGCCGCAGTGTCGGTACGGAAGCGGTGCCCGTGAAGCGGTCTACGAACACGCCGTCCTCCCGGGGCAGCGCCCGGTACGACGCCTTGCGGTCGCAGCTCGCATAGAAGTGGACCAGTTCCTCGGCCTCCGCCCCGATCGCCGCGGCCAGCTCCCCGCGCCGCCCGAGGGGCAGCAGCGACTCCGCGAAACCATCCGTTCCGTAGAACGCATGACACAGCGCGGCGAGCTGCAGTGCCGGACGCGCCCCCCACCCGGCCAGCCGTTCGCGCACCCGTTGGAGATGCGCGAGCAGTGTCCCGCCGGGATGCGCCACCTCGTCCGCGCCGCAGGCGCGCAACAACTCCAGCGCTCTGTCCGCCCCGGTCATGATCCCCCTGTCGTGTCGGTGCCTGCCTGACACCATGCACGAGCACGGGAGGACCCGGCAATGCGGACCGGGAAGGGGCAAGTCGCGGGGAAGGGGCAAGACCTCGTTGCCGACGCTCCGGTGGGCCCGGCAGGACACAAAAAGACCCGGTCCGCATTGACGGCCGGGGTATTCGCCTGCGTATATTAGGGATTTCCGTGTTCGTGAATTATTGACGTCACGGAGAAGTTGAATAAACGGATTCTATCGCGTCAGGAGCTGAATTGTCAACCGAGGAATTGCAGCGGGAACAGCAATTCGTCTCCCGCGTGCACGAGCGGCTCGACCAGCTCCGTGACGAGGCCCAAGCCGCCCTGAGCGCCACGATCACGCAGGTCGGGACCGGTCGGCAGGCGCGGGTGGAACGGGACATCGGGGTCGTGGAGCACTCCGCGACGCTCGCCGCGCTGAATGCTGCGGACACCGGGCTCTGTTTCGGACGCATCGACCGGCGCGACGGAGTGACGCATCACATCGGGCGCACCGGGATCCGCCGCGACGACCCGGAAAGAACACCGTTGCTGATCGACTGGCGGGCGCCGGTCGCGCGACCGTTCTATCTCGCCACCGGTTACCAGCCGATGGGCCTGCGCCGCCGCCGGCACATCACCACCCAGGGGCGGACGGTCACCGCGCTGCACGACGAGATCATGGATCTCGCCGACACCACCCGCACGGGGTACGAGTCCCACGACGCGGACGAGGTGCTGCTTGCCGCGCTGAACAGCGCCCGTACCGGGCGGATGGGCGACATCGTGTCCACCATCCAGGCCGAGCAGGACCGGATCATCCGCGCCCCGCAGCGCGGTGTGCTGGTAGTGGAGGGCGGGCCCGGGACGGGCAAGACCGCCGTGGCCCTGCACCGGGCCGCGTACCTGCTGTACGCGCACCGCGAGCATCTCGCCAAGCGCGCGGTGCTGATCGTCGGGCCCAACCCTGCCTTCCTCGGTTACATCGGGGAGGTGCTGCCCTCGCTCGGGGAGACGGGCGTACTGCTGTCGACGGTCGGTGAACTGTTCCCCGGTGTGCACGCCACCGGCACCGACAGCCCCGCCGCCGCCGAGGTCAAGGGCCGTGCCGCCATGGCCGGTGTACTGGCCGAGGCAGTACGGGACCGGCAGCAGGTGCCGGAGAAGGACGCGCCGCTCGTCGTCCCGCACGACGACGGCGACCTCGTCATCGACTGGGGCATGGCCGTCGAGGCACGCCACAAGGCGCGCGAGACCGGGCTGCCGCACAACCTCGCCCGGCCGCACTTCGTCTTCCGGATCATCGACGACCTGACCGCCCAGCTCGCCGACCGTATCGGCGCCGATCCGTACGGAGGCCCCAACTTCCTCGGCCCCGACGACATCGCGCAGCTCGGCAAGGCCATCGCCGCCAGCGCCGACGTCCACGCCGCGATCGCCACGCTGTGGCCGCCGCTCACCCCTCAGGAGCTCCTCGCTGACTTCCTGGCCGAGCCGACGCATCTGCCGGAGGAGGAGGCCGCGCTGATCAGACGCGCGACGGGTCCCTGGACCCCCGCCGACGTGCCGCTTCTCGACGAGGCGGCGGAACTCCTCGGCGAGGACGACTCCGCCGCCCGCGCGCACGCCGAGGCGGAGCGCGCACGGCAGATCGCCTATGCGCAGGGCGTACTCGACGTCTCCTACGCCTCGCGGACGTACGAGTTCGAGGACAGGCACGACGACGAGTCGGAGGTCCTCGCCGCGCACGACATCATCGACGCCGAGCGAATGGCCGAACGACAGGAGGAGGCCGACCACCGCACGGCCGCGGAGCGCGCCGCCGCCGACCGGACCTGGGCCTTCGGGCACATCATCGTCGACGAGGCGCAGGAACTGTCGCGGATGGCGTGGCGGCTGCTGATGCGGCGCTGCCCCACCCGGTCGATGACCCTGGTCGGTGACCCCGCGCAGACCGGGGACATGGCGGGCTGCGGTTCGTGGCAGGACATCCTCGAGCCGTACGTCGGCGACCGCTTCGAGCACACCAGGCTCGGCGTCAACTACCGTACGCCCGCAGAGATCATGGAGCTCGCGGCCGAGGTGCGGCGCAGCGCGGACCCGGCGTTCCGGCCGCCGCGCTCGGTGCGCTCCACAGGAGTCGAGCCGTGGGAGGTGACCGTGGAGCCGGAGGAACTCGCCGCGACCGTCGCCGCCCGGGTCGCCGATGCGCCGCGCGAGGGCCGGATCGCCGTGATCGCTCCCGCCCCTCTGCACGCCGCCCTCGCAAAAGCCCTCCCGGGCGTGGCCGCCACGGGCGAGCCGGACCTGACACAGCCCGTCGTGCTGCTGGACGCCCGCGCGGCCAAGGGCCTGGAGTTCGACACCGTGATCGTGGCGGAGCCGGAGCTGATCCGCTCCGATTCTGCGCATGGGGTGAACGACCTGTACGTGGCGTACACGCGGGCCACCCAGCGCCTGGGCGTGGTGCGCACCGCCCGCTAGGGCGGGGACGGTCACGGCAGGAGCCGTGACCGTCCCGAGGTGCGTCACACCGGCCGGAACCAGATCGTCGCCAGGGGCGGCAGCGTCGGAGCGATCGACGTTCGGCGGCCGTGCGACTCGACCTGCTCCGGCTTCAGCGGGTCAGCGTTGAGGACGCCGGAGCCGCCGAAGCGTTCCTCGTCGGTGTTGAGGACCTCGGCCCAGGCGGAGACCGACTCCGGGACGCCGAGGCGGTAGCCGTGCCGTACGACCGGCGAGAAGTTGCTCACCGCGAGCAGCGGTGCGCCCTGTTTGTCGAAGCGCAGGAAGGCGAAGACGTTGTCCTCCCACGCGCCGCCGTCCACCCACGCGAAGCCCTCGGGCACGGTGTCCAGCTGCCACAGCGCGGGGGCGGCGCCGTACACCGCGTTCAGTGCGCGCACCAGGTCCCGCACACCGCGGTGGTCGGGCTCCGCCGCATACGACGGGTCGAGCAGCCACCAGTCGGGGCCGTGGCCCTCCGACCACTCCGCTCCCTGGGCGAACTCCTGCCCCATGAAAAGAAGTTGCTTGCCGGGGTGGGACCACATGAAACCCAGGTAAGCGCGGTGGTTGGCACGCTGCTGCCACCAGTCACCGGGCATCTTGCTCACCAGCGCCCGCTTGCCGTGCACCACCTCGTCGTGCGAGATCGGCAGCACATAGTTCTCGCTGTAGGCGTACACCATCGAGAACGTCATCTCGTTGTGGTGGTACTTGCGGTGCACCGGCTCCTTCGAGACGTACACCAGCGAGTCGTGCATCCAGCCCATGTTCCACTTCAGGCCGAAGCCGAGCCCGTTGTGGTGCGTCGGACGGGTCACGCCGTTCCACGCCGTGGACTCCTCGGCGATGGTGACGACACCCGGGTTGCGCCGGTAGACGGTGGCGTTCATCTCCTGCAGGAAGGCGACTGCGTCCAGGTTCTCCCGGCCGCCGTGCTCGTTCGGCGACCACTGGCCGTCCTCGCGGGAGTAGTCCAGGTAGAGCATGGAGGCGACCGCGTCGACCCGCAGCCCGTCGATGTGGAACTCCTCGCACCAGTACGTGGCGTTCGCCACCAGGAAGTTGCGGACCTCCTTGCGCCCGTAGTCGAACTCGAGCGTGCCCCAGTCCGGGTGTGCCGCGCGCGCCGGGTCGCTGTGCTCGTACAGCGGGCGGCCGTCGAACTGGGCCAGCGCCCAGTCGTCCCGGGGGAAGTGCGCCGGCACCCAGTCCACCAGCACCCCGATGCCCGCACGGTGCAGGCTGTCCACCAAGTGCCGGAAGTCGTCCGGGGTGCCCATCCGGGACGTCGGCGCGTAGAAACCTGTCACCTGGTAGCCCCACGAGCCGCCGAACGGATGCTCGGCGACCGGCATGAACTCGACATGGGTGAAGCCCAGGTCCTTCACGTACTTCGGGAGCTGCACAGCGAGCTGGCGGTAGGTCAGTCCCGGGCGCCACGAGGGCAGATGCACCTCGTAGACCGACAGGGGAGCCTCGTGGAGGGGCCGGTCGGCGCGGTGCGCCATCCACTCCTGATCACCCCATTCGTGGTGCGACTCGGTCACGATCGACGCGTTGGCCGGCGGCACCTCGGTGCGCCGGGCCATCGGGTCGGCCCGCTGGGTGTACGAGCCGTCCGGGCGCATGATCTCGAACTTGTACAGCGCGCCGTCGCCGACGCCGGGCAGGAACAGTTCCCACACGCCGGTCGCGCCGAGCGAGCGCATGGGGAAGCCGGTGCCGTCCCAGAAGTTGAAGTCGCCGACCACGCGTACGCCGCGTGCGTTCGGCGCCCAGACGGTGAACCGCGTGCCGGTGACGCCCTGGTGCGTCATCGGGTGCGCGCCGAGCGCCTTCCACAGCTCCTCGTGCCGGCCCTCGCCGATCAGATGCAGGTCGAGTTCGCCGAGCGCGGGCAGGAAACGGTACGGGTCCTCCACCTCGAAGCCGTCCTCGTGGCCTTCGTAGGTGACGAGGAGACGGTAGTCCGGGGCGGTGCGCATGGGGAGCACGCCGGAGAAGAAGCCGTCGCCGTCGTCGTTCAGCTCGGCGCGCAGGCCCTTGGCGACCACGGTGACGGACAGGGCGTGCGGCCGCAGTACCCGCAACTGGACGCCCTGGCGCACCGAATGGGCGCCGAGCAGGGCGTGCGGATCGTGGTGGCCGCCACTGAGGAGCCGCCCCCGGTCGTCGCCGCCGAGCGGCTTCGCCGCGCGGACCCCACGCCCGTCCCGTGGCCGCGGCGCGCCCGCCGACCTGCCCCGGCCGGCCTTCCCCGTGCCGTTCGTCCCGGCGCCCGTGTCGGCCGTACGGCCACCTGCCCCACCTGCTGCTGCGCCTGCCGGCCCGTCGGCTCCCGCCCTGCTCGCTGCGCGGCCCGCAGACCCGACGGCTGCGGTGTCGGACGTCGGCCCACCGCCCCCGCCCCTGCCCGCGCCGGCGGCTGCGGACCCGTCGCCTGCGGCAGCGTTCGCTCCGGTCCTGGCAGTCCCGGCCCCGTCGGCCCCGGCCGTCGGTCCGGCTGCCCCGGCGGCGGGCGGCCTTGCCGACCCGGTTGGGGCCCTGCCGGCCGAGGCTCGCTCCGCTGGGGCGGGTGCGCTCCTGCCGCTCCCGCCCGGCCTTCGGCCGGCGGCGTCCGCCCGGGCGGCTGTGGAGCCGTCGGCTGTGCGGTCGAGCCGGGTGGTGGGCGCGTCCGGCCCGCCCGCGTCGCCCGCCCGTGCGGTGGCCTTCCCGGCTGAAGCCGGGCCGGCTTCTGTGGTCGCAGCGCCTGCCGACTCCGCCCCGGCGGCGACAGCGCGGCTCGTGCGCGCGGGCTCAGCGGTATCCGTCCCGTTCTCACTCGAGCCGACTGGCTCGGGCACGGTCGCGACCGCGGCGGCGGTGACGACCGCGGAGCCGGCCGAGCTCGACCGCGCGCGCTTCCTACGGCCCGTTCCGCCTCCTCGCCCTGCCCGCTCGGCGCCACCGTCGCCCCCGCCCGCCACGGCACTCGCGCCGGTTCCCGGCGTCTTTGGCCGAGCCTTCCGGCTGCCGAGGTCGGCGGGCGGCGTCTGGGCGTCGGCCGACGGGTCGGCACCCTCCGCGGGCACGGGGCCCGGTGCGGCGTGCGCCCGGCCGGAGCGCCGGTGGTCCGTGCCCGCCATGACGGGCGCGCCCTCACCCTCGGCCCCCGTTGCAGCCCCGGCCGCCTCCGCGCCCGCGGAGTCCGATCCGGCGACCGGGCCGCTGCCGGGCTCAACCGCCGCGGTGGCGGGGCGCGTTCCCGCTTCGCGCACCGGGTCCGGCTCGGCCGGCACGGCGTGGCCGGTGTCTTCGGTGTGCGTATCGGTCGGCTGGTGCGGGACTTCCGGTCCCGGGGACTTGCGGGACGACGGTCGGGCGGTCACGGATTCGGCCTCCTCAGGCGGCGAACAGCGGTGGGGGAGCAGCTCGGATCGGTCAGCTGGTCGGTCAGTGGAGCGCGGCGAGACGTTCGATCGCGGCCATCGGCACCGGCACCCAGTCCGGCCGGTGTCTCGCCTCGTAGACGACCTCGTAGACGGCCTTGTCGGTCTCGTAGGCGCGCAGCAGCTCGGGCTCCTGGCGCGGATCGTCGCCGCCGGCCTCGGCGTACCCGTCGCAGTACGCGTCGCGGCACCGCTCGGCCCAGGCCGGGTTCCAGGGGCGGTGCGTACGGGCCGCGTAGTCGAAGGACCGGAGCATGCCGGCGACGTCGCGTACGGCGGGCTGCGGCCGGCACCGTTCGGTGAGCGGCCGGGCGGGCTCGCCCTCGAAGTCGATGACGGACCACGGGGCGTTCCCGGGGCCTCGCAGTATCTGGCCGAGATGCAGGTCGCCGTGCACCCGCTGGGCCGCCCAGGTGCGGCCGCGCGCCCCGAGCACCGCGAGCGCGTCGAAGGCGGCGCGCAGCCGCGGCGCGTACGGCACCAGCGCGGGCACCGCCTGCGCCGCCGCGTCCAGTCGCCGGACCATGGCCGCCGCCAGCCCCTCGGTCTGGGGGCCGCCGAGTTTCACCGTCGGCAGGGTGTCGGCGAGGGCGGTGTGCACCTCGGCGGTGACGCGGCCCAGCTCATGGGCCTCGCCGAGGAAGGGGCGGTCGCCCGCCAGGGCCTCCAGTGCGAGCACCCAGCCGTCGCGCGATCCCGGCAGGAACGGCTGGAGCACACCGAGGGTGAAAGGTTCCGGCGCGGTCGACTCGTACCAGGCGACCGGCACCGGCACCCGTGCGCACCCGGCGCGGGCGAGGGCGAGCGGCAGCTCCAGATCCGGGTTGGGCCCGGGATGGAGACGGCGGAAGATTTTGAGGATGTACGCGTCGCCGTAGACCAGCGAGGAGTTGGACTGCTCGGCGTCCAGCGGCCTGGCGGCCAGCCCCGCGGGGATTGCGGGTGCGCCGTCGAACCGGTCGAAGCGCAGCGGCCCGAGCGAGCCGGGTGTGCGCAGCCGTTCCAGCAGGAGCGCCGCGAGCCGCGGGTCGTGGGTGCCTTCGTACACCGTCCGTCCGTCGAGCGGCCCTTCGGTGAGATGGCCGATCAGCGTGGGGGCCAGGGCCGGCGGCAGGGTCTCGCGGACACCGATGAGCAACTGATAGCAGTCGTCGGACGACGGCGAGGACGCGTCCCGCTGACCGACGCGTACGAGAAGATGCAGCAGTCCGGGACCCGGCCCGTTCAGGGGCAGCAGCTCCGTCGCGGAGACGAGCGAGAAGCCTGTGACCGCGTACCCCTTGCCCGCGAACCAGCGCTGTCCGGGGAGCCATTGGCGCAGCAGCGGGGCGAGCGAGGGAAGCAGACCGAGCGGAGTCCGGGTGGATGCAGCCTCCGACATGGGCATCGCGTCCTTTCCCCGGGTACACCACGAATGCGCAAAGTGTCCCGGATTGCGGCTGTGGCTGTCCGGCGGCGCGCGGGGATGAGGGGGGAGTGCCCGATGCGGGGCGGCGGAAACCGCCCCGCCGGAGTAGGGGGCGCCTTTCGGACCGGTTCGGTCCCCCTCGTGGACACGTCAGGATTTGTTCGCGACGGCTTTCGCGTCCTTGCGCAGACGGAACCAGTAGAAACCGTGGCCCGCAAGGGTCAGCAGATACGGCCATTGACCGATGGGCGGGAACCGCACGCCGCCGATGAGTTCCACCGGATGCCGTCCGGCGAACGTCCGCAGATCGAGCTCCGTCGGCTGCGCGAAGCGCGAGAAGTTGTGGACGCACAGCACCAGGTCGTCTCCTCCTTCCTCCTTGGAGGGGGCCTCCCTCAGGAAGGCGAGCACGGCCGGGTTGGACGACGGGAGTTCCGTGTAGGACCCGAGCCCGAAGGCCGGATTCTGCTTACGGATCTCGATCATCCGCCGGGTCCAGTGCAGCAGTGACGACGGCGACGACATCGACGCCTCGACGTTGGTGACCTGGTAGCCGTAGACCGGGTCCATGATGGTCGGCAGGTAGAGCCGCCCCGGGTCGCAGGAGGAGAAGCCCGCGTTGCGGTCGGGGGTCCACTGCATCGGGGTGCGCACGGCGTCCCGGTCGCCGAGCCAGATGTTGTCGCCCATCCCGATCTCGTCCCCGTAATAGAGGATCGGGGAGCCGGGCAGCGACAGCAGCAGCGCGGTGAACAACTCGATCTGGTTGCGGTCGTTGTCCAGCAGCGGGGCGAGCCGGCGGCGGATGCCGATGTTGGCGCGCATCCGCGGGTCCTTGGCGTACTCCGCGTACATGTAGTCGCGCTCTTCGTCGGTGACCATCTCGAGCGTGAGTTCGTCGTGGTTGCGCAGGAAGATGCCCCACTGGCAGTTCTTCGGGATGGACGGCGTCTTGGCCAGGATTTCGGAGACCGGGTAGCGGGACTCACGCCGCACCGCCATGAAGATCCGCGGCATCACCGGGAAGTGGAAGGCCATGTGGCACTCGTCGCCGCCGGCCCGGTAGTCGCCGAAGTAGTCGACGACGTCCTCCGGCCACTGGTTGGCCTCGGCCAGCAGCACGGTGTCCGGGTAGTGCGTGTCGATCTCCTTGCGGACCCGCTTGAGGAAGGCGTGGGTGCGCGGGAGGTTCTCGCAGTTGGTGCCCTCCTCCTGGTACAGATACGGCACGGCGTCCAGCCGGAAGCCGTCGATGCCCAGGTCCAGCCAGAACCGCAGCGCGGAGATGATCTCTTCCTGTACCGCGGGGTTCTCGTAGTTGAGGTCCGGCTGGTGGGAGAAGAACCGGTGCCAGTAGTACTGCTTGCGCACCGGGTCGAAGGTCCAGTTCGACGCTTCCGTGTCCACGAAGATGATCCGCGCGTCCTGGTACTGCTTGTCGTCGTCCGCCCAGACGTAGTAGTCGCCGTAGGGCCCGTCCGGGTCGGTCCGGGACTCCTGGAACCACGGGTGCTGGTCGCTGGTGTGGTTCATGACGAAGTCGATGATGACGCGCATGCCGCGCTGGTGGGCGGCGTCGACGAACTCCACGAAGTCGGCGAGGTCGCCGAACTCGGGCAGTACGGAGGTGTAGTCGGCGACGTCGTAACCCCCGTCCCGCAGGGGTGACTTGAAGAACGGCGGCAGCCACAGGCAGTCCACGCCCAGCCACTGCAGATAGTCCAGTTTGGCGGTGATGCCCTTCAGGTCGCCGACGCCGTCGCCGTTGCTGTCCTGGAAGGAGCGGACCAGGACCTCGTAGAAGACGGCCCGCTTGAACCAGTCGGGGTCGCGGTCGCGCGCGGGTGTGTCCTCGAACGTGTCGTGGACGGGCTCATTCACGATCATGATGTGGGTGACCCTCCGGTCTGCTGGGACGGTCGCAGGGTGAGGACGTGCGCGGGCGCGCTGCCCGGCTCGAGGCGCACATAGTTGGCCCTGCCCCAGTGATAGGTCTCGCCGGTGAGCTCGTCGCGCACCGGTACGGTCTCGTCCCCCTCGAGACCGAGTTGCGGCATGTCCAACGAGACCGTGGCCTCCTGGGTGTGGTGGGGATCGAGGTTGGCGACGACGAGGACGATGTCGGACCCGGAGCGTTTGGAGTAGGCGATCATCCGGTCGTTGTCGATGTGGTGGAAATGGATGTCGCGCAGCTGCTGGAGGGCGGGGTGCCGGCGCCTGATCCGGTTGAGCGTGGTGATCAGCGGCGAGATGGTACGGCCCTCACGCTCGGCCGCCTCCCAGTCGCGCGGCCGCAGTTGGTACTTCTCCGAGTGCCGGTACTCCTCGCTGCCGGGCCTGAGCGGGACGTTCTCGCAGAGCTCGTAGCCGGCGTAGAGGCCCCAGGAGGGGGACATGGTCGCGGCGAGCACCGCACGGACCTCGTAGGCGGGCCGGCCGCCTTCCTGGAGGTAGGCGTGCAGGATGTCGGGGGTGTTCACGAAGAAGTTGGGCCGCATGTAGGAGGCGGCGTCGCCGGAGAGCTCCGTGACGTACTCGGTGAGTTCGTGCTTGGTGTTGCGCCAGGTGAAGTAGGTGTACGACTGCTGGAAGCCGATGGCACCCAGGGTGTGCATCATCGCCGGCCTGGTGAACGCCTCCGCCAGGAAGATGACGTCGGGGTCGGAGCCGTTGATCTCCGCGATCACCTTCTCCCAGAAGACGACCGGTTTCGTGTGCGGGTTGTCGACGCGGAAGATCCGTACGCCGTGGTCCATCCAGAACCGCAGCACCCGCACGGTTTCGCGGACCAGGCCCTTCATGTCCTTGTCGAAGGCGATGGGATAGATGTCCTGGTACTTCTTCGGCGGGTTCTCCGCGTACGCGATGGTGCCGTCGGCCCGGTGGTGGAACCACTCGGGGTGCTCCTTGACCCAGGGATGGTCGGGGGAGCACTGCAGGGCGAAGTCGAGCGCCACCTCCATGCGCAGCGAACGGGCGGCCGTCACGAAGTGGTCGAAGTCGGCGAGCGTCCCGAGATCGGGGTGTACGGCGTCGTGCCCGCCGAAGGCGGAGCCGATCGCCCAGGGCACGCCGACGTCGTCGGGGCCGGCGGCGAGGGTGTTGTCCGGCCCCTTGCGGTGGGTGGTGCCGATGGGGTGGACCGGCGGCAGGTACACCACGTCGAAGCCCATGGCGGCGACGGCGGGCAGTCGCTCCGCGGCGGTGCGGAAGGTGCCGGAGACCGGCGGCTCGCCCTCCTTGACGACGGCGCCCTCCGAGCGGGGGAACAACTCGTACCAGGAGCCGTAGAGCGCCCGTCGCCGCTCGACCTGGAGGGGCAGCGGCTTCGAGGCGCTGAGCAGCTCGCGCAGCGGATGGCGGGAAAGGGCGGCGTGCGCGTCGGCGGCGAGCGCCGCGGCGAGCCGCGCCTCGGCGGGCCGTGCCGTGTCGCGCAGCGCGTCGACGGCGGCGAGCACGGCCTCCCGGCCGTCCTTCTTGGGGACCCCGGCCGCGGCACGCTCGTACAGCTCCGCGCCTTCGGCCAGCACCAGTTCGGTGTCGATCCCGGCAGGGATCTTGATGCCGGCGTGGTGGCGCCAGGTGGCGACGGGGTCGCTCCAGGCCTCGACGGTGTAGGTCCAGCGGCCTTCTGCGGCGGGGGTGACGTCCGCTCCCCACCGGTCGGAACCGGGGGCGAGTTCCCGCATGGGGATGAAGGGTCCGGGGCGGCCCTTCGGGTCGTGCAGCACGACATTGGCGGCGACGGCGTCATGGCCCTCGCGAAAGACCGTGGCGGTGACCTGGAAGGTCTCACCCGCCACGGCTTTGGCGGGCCTTCTGCCGCAGTCGACGAGTGGGCGTACGTCCAGGACGGGGATGCGACCGATGAGCGAGTTCACAACATCACCTGAGGGCTGTGCGGGCAGGTCGGATGGAGCGGAATGTCTCGTTTGTGCGGGCCAGGTCTCATTTGACTGGGTTTCATTTGTATCTGCTGAGTCGGTGACTGGCGGCCTGAGGGCATGTCCGCTCCTGTCCGCGTTCACTCGGGTGGACGGTAGGGAGGCCGATCGAGGGGTCTCGTGCCTGCATACCGGGTGAGCCTTCCCACACCCTTCGGGTGGGCAATCCGGTGATGTGTTAACTACTAGGACGTACGGGGTCGCACAAGACACACGAGCAGAGACCGGTCCGACACGAGGCCGGAACCGGTCTTTTCTGACGGCCGTTTACGCGCCGGGTGCCCCAACGCGCCCGGTGTACGTCCGTGCGCCGTGGTTACCGTCGGCGCGGACCGATACCGTCGGAAATGACGGAAAAGGACGCACCGTCGTGCGTCCCCTCGGATGCGTACCTCCCCTGCGAAGGTGGAACTTGTGAAGGCCATTCGTCGATTCACCGTCCGCCCCGTCCTCCCCGAACCGCTCGGGCCGCTCAGCGATCTCGCACGCAATCTGCGCTGGTCCTGGCACACCGAGACCCGAGAGCTCTTCCGATGCGTCGATCCCGAGGGGTGGCAGGCCGTCGGCGGCGACCCCGTGCGGCTCCTCGGGAACGTCTCCGCCACCCGTATGGCCGAACTGGCCAAGGACCGGCGGTTCCTCCGCCGGCTCACCGCTGCCGCCGACGACCTGGACGACTATCTGCACGGCCGCAGGTGGTACCAGTCCCACGGTGGTGACGGCGGCTCCGACGCCGCCGCGTTTCCCGCCGCCATCGCCTACTTCTCGCCCGAGTTCGGCGTCACCGCCGCCCTGCCGCAGTACTCCGGCGGACTCGGCATCCTCGCCGGCGACCACCTCAAGGCGGCCAGCGACCTCGGCGTACCGCTCATCGGCGTCGGCCTGCTCTACCGCCACGGCTACTTCCGCCAGTCGCTGTCCCGCGACGGCTGGCAGCAGGAGCACTACCCCGTGCTCGACCCGAACGAGCTGCCGGTGAGCCTGTTGCGCGAGGCGGACGGCGCCCCTGCCCGGGTGTCCCTCGCGCTGCCCGGCGGCCGTTCGCTGCACGCGCACATCTGGGTCGCCCAGGTCGGCCGGGTACCGCTGTTGATGCTCGACTCCGACATCGAGGAGAACGGCCCCGGCGCCCGCGACGTCACCGACCGGCTGTACGGCGGCGGCAGCGAGCACCGGTTGCTGCAGGAGATGCTGCTCGGCATCGGCGGCGTACGGGCGGTGCGCGCGTACTGCCGGCTCACCGGTCACCCCGCGCCCGAGGTGTTCCACACCAACGAGGGCCACGCCGGCTTCCTCGGTCTCGAACGCATCCGCGAACTGGGCGAGGCGTCCGAGCACGGAGGCAGCGGGCTCGGCTTCGACGCCGCGCTCGAGGCCGTACGGGCCGGGACCGTCTTCACCACCCACACCCCCGTGCCGGCCGGCATCGACCGCTTCGACCGCGACCTCGTCGCCCGCCACTTCGCCGAAGGCGCCGAACTGCCGGGTGTGCCCGTCGACAGGGTGCTCCAGCTCGGCATGGAGACCTACCCGGGCGGCGAGCCCGGCCTCTTCAACATGGCCGTGATGGGCCTGCGGCTCGCGCAGCGCGCCAACGGCGTCTCCGAGCTGCACGGCGCGGTCAGCCGCAGCATGTTCGCCGGACTCTGGCCGGGATTCGACGCCGCGGAGGTGCCCATCACCTCCGTCACCAACGGCGTGCACGCCCCGACCTGGGTGGCGCCCGAGGTGTTCCGTCTCGGCGCCCGGCAGATCGGCGCGGCCCGTGCGGAGGACGCGCTGACCGTGGGGGGCTCCGGACGCTGGGACTCCGTCGGCGACATCCCCGACGCCGACATCTGGGAGCTGCGCCGGTCGCTGCGCGAGCAACTGGTCCACGAAGTGCGGAGCCGGCTGCGCGCCTCCTGGCGCCAGCGCGGGGCGGGCTCGGCCGAACTCGGCTGGATCGACGGCGTACTGGACCCGGACGTGCTCACCATCGGGTTCGCCCGCCGGGTGCCCTCGTACAAGCGGCTCACGCTGATGCTGCGCGACCGGGAGAGGCTGACCGAGCTGCTGTTGCACCCCACCCAGCCGATCCAGATCGTCGTCGCCGGCAAGGCCCACCCGGCCGACGACGGCGGCAAGCGGCTGGTGCGGGAGCTGGTGCGGTTCGCCGACGACCCCAGGGTGCGCCACCGCATCGTCTTCCTGCCCGACTACGGCATGGCGATGGCGAAGAAGCTCTACCCGGGCTGCGACGTCTGGCTGAACAATCCCCTGCGCCCCCTGGAGGCGTGCGGCACCAGCGGTATGAAGGCCGCGCTGAACGGCTCCCTCAACCTGTCCGTCCTCGACGGCTGGTGGGACGAGTGGTACGAGCCGGACTTCGGCTGGGCGATCCCCACCGCCGACGGCGCGTCCACCGACGAGGACCGCCGCGACGAACTCGAGGCGGCGGCGCTGTACTCACTGATCGAGGAGCGGGTCGCCCCGCGCTTCTACGACCGGGGCAACGGCGGCCTGCCGGACCGCTGGATCGAGATGGTCCGCCGAACGCTCACCACGCTGGGCCCCAAGGTGCTCGCGGGCCGCATGGTGCGCGAGTACGTGGAGCGGCTCTACGCGCCGGCGGCACAGGCGCACCGGTCCATGGACGCTACCAGCGCCCAGGAACTCGCGGCCTGGAAGTCCCGGGTCCGCTCGGCGTGGCGGCAGGTGGCCGTCGACCATGTGGAAGCCGTCGACCAGGACGCGGCCGCCGGCGCGGCGGCCACGGCCGGTCTCGGTTCCACCCTCACGCTGCGCGTCCGGGCAGCGCTCGGTGAACTGCGGCCGGACGACGTCGAGGTGCAGGTGGTGGCGGGCCGCGTCGACTCCGACGACGCCATCCGAGACGCCCGTACCTTCCCGCTGAAGCCGGCCGGCGGGCCGGACCTCGAGGGACGCTGGGTGTACGAGGGGCCCTTGGCCCTGGACCGCACGGGGCCGTTCGGCTACACGGTCCGCATCCTGCCCTCGCACCGGCTGGTCCCGGTGGGCGCGGAACTGGGGCTGGTGGCAGTGCCGTCGGAGGCGACGGGCGAGGGGGCGGGCGGCGTCCTGCTGCGGTGACGGCGCCGACCGGCGTGCGCCCTCTGTCCGGAAACTTCCGGGCAGAGGGCGCTCTTCTTCATGGCCCGCTGGTCACGGGCCGGGCGCGTCAGGTCACGGGAGTCGCTCCCAGAAGGTGTCGACGATCTCGTCGAGGTAGCGCCGCCCGTCCTCGCCGGAGGCCGTGGTGCCGCCGGCTCGGCTGAGTGTGGCGGCCATGAGGGTCTGGTACTCCTGGTGCATGGCGCGCAGGGGGTCCTTCAAGTCGCGGCGTTCCATCGAGACGAGCGCGGCGATGGCGCGGATGTGGGCCTGCCAGCGGGTGGAGACGGCTTCGGTGAGGAGGCGGGCCAGTTCCTCCTGGAGCCCGGTGATGGCGATGAAGTCGCGCGGGGGCAGTTGGAGGACGCCGCCGAGTGCGACGGACTGCCGGCTGTCGCCGGTCCATCGGCCGGTCTCTTCCATGTAGTGGTAGGCGTCGATACCGAGGCCGGTGGCGCGGGCGACGTCCTCGAGGGGGAGCCCGCGGGCGAGCCGGTGCTCGCGCAAGGTGCGGGGGCGGCCCATGAGTTCGCGGGGGGCGCACCACAGGGCGCCTGCCAGGGCGGTGAGTTCGTCGGCGGTGGGAAGGGCCACGCCGCGTTCCCATGCGGCGATGTGGTCGGGGGTGATGTGGGTCATTCCGTAGGAGGCGCGCATGCCGTAGGCGACGTGGCCGTGGGCCATCCCGAGTTTCTCGCGCAGGGTGCGGGCAGCGCGCGCGTTGAAGGGCAGCGGTGGATGCACGGACAGAGAGTAAGTGGTTACTCCTGGCTACTCCACGGCAGTAGTCGTCTGCATCCCGTTTTGAGGGATAGGTCGCCGATGATTTCGTAGGAACCGACAGGGGTGGTTTCGGGCAGTCAACCAGCCTTGAAGATGGGGCAGTTGTGAACCACGCCACGACACGTATGATCCGCTCCCAGGGCGCCGCATGTGTGTTCGCACAACTGCCTTTTCGAGGGCTTCGGGCGGCACCGGCAGGCTTTCCCCTCCCAAAGTTGTAGGCCCCAGGAGACGCAGTCATGCAGACCAGCGCGACAAGCCCGGCCGGTGCGCCGCCCACCGGAGCGAGCGGCTCGCTCGACCGGTTCTTCCGCATCAGTGAACGTGGCTCGACATACGGCCGGGAGATACGCGGCGGGTTCGCCACGTTCTTCACCATGGCGTACATCCTCGTGCTCAACCCGATCATCCTCAGCAGCGCCAAGGACAAGTTCGGCGAGCAGCTGGACGCCGGTCAACTCGTCACCGCCACGGCGCTGGTGGCCGCGGTGATGACCGTCATCATGGGTGTGGGCGGCAACCTGCCGCTGGCCCTCGCCGCGGGCCTCGGCATCAACGCCGTCGTGGCCTTCCAGGTCGCCCCGCTGATGAGCTGGGACGACGCGATGGGCCTCATCGTGCTCGAAGGCCTGCTGATCTGCGCACTGGTGGTGACAGGCCTGCGTGAGGCCATCATGCACGCCATCCCGCAGCCACTCAAACAAGCCATCAGTGTCGGCATCGGCCTGTTCATCGCCTTCATCGGCTTCGTGGACGCCGGGTTCGTCACCCGCATCCCGGACGCCGCGAACACCACCGTGCCCGTACAGCTCGGCACCGGCACCCTCACCGGGTGGCCCATGCTCGTCTTCTGCCTCGGTGTGCTCGTGACGATCGTGCTCCTCGCCCGCAAGGTCAAGGGCGCCATCCTCATCAGCATCGTCCTGATGACCGTCGTCGCCGTCGTCGTCAACGAGGTCGCCGACATCAAGTCCTGGGGCCTGACCTCGCCCTCTCTGCCCGACAAGCCCCTTGCCGCCCCCGACTTCGGGCTCCTGGGCAACTTCGACCTCTTCGGCTCGTTCGGGCAGGTCAGCGTACTGACCGTCGTCCTGCTCGTCTTCACCCTCGTCCTGTCCGACTTCTTCGACACCATGGGCACCGTCGTAGGCGTCACCGCCGAAGCAGGGCTTCTCGACGAGCGGGGCCAGGTACCGGACCTGGGCCGCGTTCTACTCATCGACGGTGCCGCCGCCGTAGCCGGCGGCGCTTCCTCCGCGTCGTCGGCCACCACCTACATCGAATCCGCCGCCGGTGTCGGCGAAGGCGCTCGGACCGGCTTCGCCAACCTCATCACCGGTGGCCTGTTCGCTCTCGCCCTCTTCCTCGCCCCGCTCCTGACGATCGTGCCCCTCCAGGCCGCGTCGCCGGCGCTCGTCGCGGTCGGGTTCCTGATGATGACCCAGGTCAAGCACATCGACTGGGACCGCTACGACGTCGCCGTCCCCGCGTTCCTGACCATCGTCGTCATGCCGTTCACGTACTCCATCACCAACGGCATCGGCGCCGGCTTCATCGCCTACGTGGTCATCAAGGCGTGCCTGGGCAAGGCCCGCGAAGTCCACTGGCTGCTCTGGGCCACCGCGGCGCTCTTCCTCGTCTACTTCGCCATCGATCCGCTGGAGCAGCTCCTCGGCATCAAGTAGTCCCGTACGGACGCACCACCACGGTGGCCTCGGCCCTGCCCCGCCGAGGCCACCTCGCCGACAAGGGGCATCAGGTGAAGGTGAACAGGGCCGACCCGGCGGTGGCCGTACGGTGACCGTGATGGGGCCGAAGCCAACAGCGCTGCCGCAGGAGGGCGTGAACAGCTCCAGGCTCTGGCACCCGCTGAGGGCGAGCGCGATGACCGGCGAGAGCAACGGCCGGGCGCGGCACAGCAGTACGGCGACGCCGGCCAGTGGGACGCCGACATCGAGCCACCACCACGACCTGTTGTCGGCCGGATCGGACTTGGGCAGTACGGGCCGGCCGGGACCGCCCACAGGGCCAGGTCCGTGAGCCGGTCCCGCCTCCGTTCTGTGTGTATGCCCCCGCTTTACCAAAAGGTCCCCTGGTCAGGGCCCTGACGGAAAGTGGGGACATGGCCCGCTCACTGCTGCTGTGCGTCCAGGTAGGGCGCGAGCATCTCGGCGATGTGCCGCTCGGTGGTCTCCTTGGTCAGGCCGAGGCCGGAGAGTGGACCGGCGCCGTTCTCCGCCTCCAGGAGAGCCAGCAGGACGTGTTCCGTGCCGATGTAGTTGTGGCCGAGGCGCAGGGCCTCGCGGAAGGTGAGCTCGAGTGCCTTGCGTGCCCGCGCGTCGTAGGGGATGACCTCGGGCAGCTCCTCCGAGGGAGCCGGCAGCGCCGTGGTGGCGGAGCCGCGGACCATGTCGAGGGAGACGTTCTGGGCGGTGATGGCCCGGGCGGCGAGCCCCTCGGGCTCGGCGAGCAGGCCGAGCACGAGATGCTCGGGGCCCACCTGGGCGTTGCCGGCGGAGCGGGCCTCGTTCTGTGCGGCCATGGCCACGTTCCTGGCGCGCGGAGTGAAGCGCCCGAAGCCCTGGCTGGGGTCGAGGTCCAGCGGCTGGTCGGACTCCTTGGTGACGAAGCGCTTCTGGACGGCCTGCTTGGACACGCCCATGGACCGGCCGATGTCGGTCCAGGAAGCACCGGAACGCCGCGCCTGGTCCACGAAGTGGCCGATGAGGTGGTCGGCGATGTCGCCCAGGTGGTCGGCCGCGATGACGGCGTCGGAGAGCTGGTCGAGCGCGTCGGTGTGCGCCTTCTTGATGGCCTCGATCAGATCGTCGAGCCGGACGGGATGAGTCATGCGGACTGGATCTGCCATGTGACAACCATAGGTTGACGAATCAGCAATCGTCAACCATCGGTTGTCGCTCGTCCCTTACGTCCCGCCTCGCACGCCAGGATCGCCGGCTACGGGGCGCCGCCCCGCCGCAGCTCCTCCGCGACGACCTCGATTCCTTTGCCGGCGGAGAGCGTCGCCCGCACCCCGGCGCATTACGGTCTTGCTGCCGGCGGGCAGGACGCGTACGGGCGCGAGCTCGGGCAGGGGGATGTGCCGGCGGCCCCGATCATGCCGCCGGCCTGGACATCCCGTCAGTCACGGCGGATCAGTTCCGGGTTGATCCGACGGCCCACCAGGGGGAGGGTCGCCAGCGCCGCCACCGCCACCACGCCCGCCGCGGCCGCCCCGAGCACCGGCACGCCGGCCAGGTCCCACTGGACGTCGCCGCCCGCGGTGATCAGGTAGCAGGACTCGGCCAGCTTGCCCAGCACGAGGGCCAGGGCCAGGCCGATGCCGAGCGGCACCACCACCTGTACGCACTGGACGGTCCGCATGGTCCGGGCCCGCGCCCCCAGGAGCGTGACCGCCGTGACCTGGGGGCGGCGCTCCACCGCCCGGTCCGTGACGGAGACGACGAAGGCCGCCGCCCCGATGGCAAGGCCCATGATCATGCCCAGCGCCAGCAGGGTCTCGATCACGGAGATCTGCCGGAGCCCCTGGATGTTGATTCCGATCGGATCGATCTCCACGGTCGGGACGACGGCCCCGATGCCGTCGAGGACCGAGCGGACGGCGTCGGGGTCGGAGCCGCTGGTCAGTACGAGCCGGGCGGACTCGGGGCGTGCGCCGTCGCGAAGCATGGACGGCGGGACGAGCAGGGCCGCCGAACCGACCGCGGAGGGGTTGTGGGCACTGAACACGATCGTCTCGGACGGCAGGGTGATGTCCAGTTGCCGGCCCGTGGCCGTACCCGGACCCTCCATCCGGTAGGGGAACGTGGCGCCGGGCACGACACCCGGATCCTGGCTGGAGTTGGGGTCCGTGAGCCGCAGCACCTTCCCGTCCACGCAGCCCTCCGACCGCCGCACCAGGCGCTCCAGTTGATCGCACGTGGCGACGAGCGCGGTGGCCTGCGACACCATCGCTTCGCTGTCCGATTCGAGGTCCACCCATGATTCCATGGTCATCGCGGCGGCCCGCACCCCTGGGACATCGGCCACTTCGTGCCGCTGCCGTTCGCTGATCCCGGACAGGGGGAGCGCGTAGTCCTGGGTCGGCCCCGACGGGCGGGTGACCTGCTCCAGTTGGATCAGAACACCCTGGGCCAAGGACGCGGCGAAGACAAGTGTGACCAGACCGGTGACGACCCGCATGGTGCTGCCGGGCTCCACCTCGTTGCGCCGCATCGCGAGACCGAGCGTGAGGGACTTCGTCGACCGCGCGACCCGGCGCGCGACCGAGTACGAGATCAGCGGCAGCGTCATGACCAGGCCGACCCCGGTGAGGACCACCCCGGCCAGGACCAGCGGCGCGTTCAGGCCCAGGTTCGACGCGGGCCGGCCCGCGAGGTCGGTGGCGCAGTAGCCGGACACGATGCCGAGGCCGGTCACCAGCAGCAGTCCGCCCCACTTCGACGGGGGTTTCGGTACCGCGGTGCGCCGTACCGCCAACGGGGTGGCCGCGGCGTCGCGTCCGCCGGCCCGTCCGGTGAGCCAGGCCAGCGCCGGGCAGCCGATCAGACAGACGGCCGTCGTCGTCAGGGTCAGGGCACCGTCCTGCGGGTACCACCGCAGGCTGGGCAGACCGGTCCGGGACATGACCTGGTTGAGCAGCCAGTACTCGCCGAGTCCGAGGAGCGCGCCGATGAGCGCCGCGGTGACCGTTTCGGCCGCGTTCACCCGCCGGGTGCCCTTGGCGCTCAGTCCGAGCAGGCGCAGTGAGGCGAGGCGACGGGCCCGGCCCGCTGCCGAGAGCCTGGCGCACACCGAGAGGAAGATGACGAGCGGCAGCAGGACCAGAGTGCCCAGCGCGAACCGCAGGTTGGTGACGGTGGAGGGCTCGACGGCCGGGAAGGGCGCGTAGTCGTATCCGAAGCCCTCCAGCACTCTTCCTTCGTCACCGATCCGGTCCGGGGTGGTGCCGACGTAGGCGAACAGTTCGTCGGGGTGGGCGAGGCCGGCCGCACCGATGGTGCCCGCCACCCGGCCCGGCAGCCGCCCCTTGATGCCGGGCTGCTCCCGCAGCAGGTCGCGTACCCGCGGGGAGACGAACACCTCCCCGGGGCGGGGGAGTTCGCGCATTCCGGGCGGGGCCTGCGGCGTGGGCCGGCCGTTGTCCGTGCCCCGGGCGACGAACACACGTGTGAAGGGCTGCGCGCCGTACGGGTCGGAGCGCTGGAGGACGAGGGGCGCGGCCGACGCCCCGGCGGAGGACGTCCGCGGCTCGCGGGCGGCGGCACGGCCGTCGTGGGCGTCGAGGATCGAGGGGACGGTGAGGACCAGGGCGAGGCAGCAGACGCCGACGGACCCGCCCGCCGCCATCAGAAGGAAACGGATGCGGTTGCCGCGACCCGCCTTGAACAGCAGCCGCAGGCCGAGCAGGAACTCCCTCACTGTGCCCCCTCGGCACTGAGGCGGCCGTCGGACATCGTGTAGTGGGTGTCGGCCTGCGCCGCCACGGCGGGGTCGTGGGTCACCAGGACGACCGCGGTGCCCTGCGACCTGGCCAGTTCGAGGAACTCCTTGAGGACTGCGTCGGCGTTGGCGCTGTCCAGGGAGCCGGTCGGCTCGTCGGCGAACACGACCGCCGGGCGGTGGACCAGCGCGCGCGCGACGGCCACGCGCTGGCACTGGCCGCCGGACACCTGGGAGGGGCGCCGCTCGCGCAGTCCGCCGAGGCCGAGCCGTTCGAGAACCTCGCCCGCGGCCGTGAGGGCGGGCTTCTTGCGCATCCCCGCCAGGCGCAGCGGCAGCGCGGTGTTCTCCTCCACGGTCAGTTCGGGCAGCAACTCGCCGTACTGGAAGACGAATCCGAAGCGCTCACGGCGCAGCGCGCTGATCTCCTCGTCGTCGAGGTCGCCGAGGGGGCGGCCCTCGAACCGCACCTGTCCGCGTTCGGCGGGCAGCACGCCCGCCAGGCAGTAGAGCAGTGAGGACTTGCCGGAACCGCTCTGGCCGGTGATGACGGCCACCTCACCGCGGTCGACGGTGAGGCGGGCGCCGCGCACGGCCGGGTGGGTGCCGTAGGAGAGGTCGACCCCTTCGGCGGAAAGTATTGACGTGCTGATGGCTTCCCCCTAGAAGCGAGCGGGCCCAGGTGTGCACCCCTGGGCCCGGCGTCGTGCTGTGGTACTGCCTACTTCTTGTAGTGCTTGGTCGGTGAGCAGTTGTCGGGGTTGAACGAACCCTTGTCACGGCACACGCGGATGTAGGCGTCGTCGGTGTAGCGCTGCGGGGCGGCCCAGTTGAGCTTGTTCAGGAAGACGGACTTCTTCTGGGTCCCGTTGTAGCGGCTCCAGTCGTAGCCCTCGACCTTCACCTGCACGTAGACGTTGTGCCCGTCGCCGTGGTCGGTGTCCTTGAGGTTGCCCTTCCATTCGAACGCGCCGTGCTTCGTGCCCGCCGGGTGGAAGGTGTACTGGCCGCTGTTGAACTCCGCGCCCCCGGTCGAGAGCTTCGGAATCGTCTTCCACGACGCGGCGACCGCAGAGGTCGCTCCGGCGAGGAACAGGCCGGCGGTGAGGACGCCGATGGCCAACTTGCGCATTGGTTCTCCCGTTTCGTTGTGCATGCCCTGGTGGTCGTGTTGCTTTCAGGGCGGCAGTGAAGTTACCGGGAGGTAGCAACTGCATGATCAACTCATTGGGCGTCGTGCCCGTTCTGGAGGTTTATGGTCCCGGTTCTTTGCCTGTGCATGACCTCCTCTTGAGGTTCTCCTGATCCGGCCGACGTGGAAGGGCGCTGCCCGGGAGCCTCTTCGGCGTCCCGGGCAGCGCCCCGTATCGAGGTGGAGGCATCAGCCTCCGGAGCGTCAGAACGTGAGCTTGAAGCTGTTGATGTAGCCCGTGTCGTAGCGGGCCACGTCCTGGACGCGGAGCTTCCAGGTGCCGTTGGCGGTCTCGCTGGAGGCGTTGACGGTGTAGGTCTCCTTGACGTCGTTCGCCGAGTCGGAACCGCTGGAGTTCTTCAGGCGGTACGCGGTACCGTCGGGAGCCAGCAGGTCGATGACCAGGTCACCGCGCCAGGTGTGGACGATGTCGACGCCGACCCGGAGGGCGGACGGGGCGTTGCCGGTCCGGCCGGTGACGTTGACGGACGAGGCCACAGCGGCGCCCGCGTCCGGGATGGCCACGTCGGCCGTGTTCTCGAAGACCGTGCCGTCGCCACCGCCGCCGTCTCCGGGGCGGGAGCCGACGCTTACGCCCGCCCAGGCGTCGGTGACGGCCTTGACCTCGGCGCTGCTCGCTCCGTACAGCTCCGTCGCGACCGCGAGGGTGCCGGTGCGGGCGCCCGCGTAGTCGGTGCGGGAGCTGAACTTGGTGGTGAGCGCCTTGTACCAGATCAGCGCGGCCTTCTCGCGGCCGATGCCGGTCACCGGCAGGCCGTCGGAGGTCGGCGAGTCGTAGCTGACGCCGTTGACGGTCTTGGCGCCGCTGCCCTCGGAGAGCAGGTAGAACCAGTGGTTCGCCGGGCCCGAGGAGTAGTGCACGTCGACGTTGCCGATGCCCGAGTACCAGTAGTCCTTGGACGAGCCGTCCTTGCTGGGCTTGTCCATGTAACGCAGCGGGGTGCCGTTGCCGCGGATGTCGATCTTTTCACCGACGAGGTAGTCGCCCACGTCCTGGGCGTTGTTCGCGTGGAACTCGACGGCCGCGGCGAAGATGTCGCTGGTCGCCTCGTTGAGGCCGCCGGACTCGCCGCTGTAGACCAGGCCGGCGGTGTTGGAGGTGACGCCGTGCGTCATCTCGTGCGCGGCCACGTCGATGGAGGTGAGCGGCTTGCTGTTGTTCGCGCCGTCGCCGTACGTCATGCAGAAGCAGCTGTCCTGCCAGAACGCGTTGACGTAGGCGTTGCCGTAGTGGACCCGGGAGTACGCGCCGACGCCGTCGCCGCGGATGCCGCTGCGGCCGTGCACGTTCTTGTAGTAGTCCCAGGTGAGGGCCGCACCGTAATGCGCGTCGGCGCCCGCGGTCTCCAGGTTCGACGGTGAGCCGTTGCCCCAGATGTCGTCCGGGCCGGAGAAGAGGGTGCCGGTGCCCGACGTGCCGCGGTTGAGGTTGTACGTCTTGTGGTTGCCGCGGTTGGTGTCCGTGAGCGTGTACGACGGAGCCGTGCCGAGCGTGACCTGGCCGCTGTACTGGGTGTTGCCCGTGCCGTTGTGGACCGCCTGCCACTCGTAGAGCTTCTCGCCGGTGGTGGCGTCGGTCACGACGTGCAGCTCGTTCGGCGTGCCGTCATGCTGGAGGCCGCCGACCACGGTCTCGTAGGCGAGAGTGGGAGTGCCCGTGCCCATCCAGACGACCTTGCGGGGCGCCCGCTCGGCCTCCGTCTCCTTCGAGCCCTCGGCCTTGGCGGCGCCGAGGGCCTGCTTCTCCGCCGTGGCCGGCGCGACGTCGGCGCGGGTGTCGACGTATCTCAACGTGGCGCGGGACGCCTTGGTGACCGCCTCGGTCGTACCCGTCGCGGTTTCGGCGACCACGAGGTCGCCGCCGAGGACCGGCAGGCCGTCGTAGGTGCGCTCGTAGCGCGTGTGCGTGGTGCCGTCGCGGTCCTGGGTGACGTCCCGGACGACGAGCTTCTCCTTGGCGGTCAGGCCGAGTTCCTTCGCGGTGGCGGCCGTCGTGGCGGACGCCTCGCGTATCAGCTCCGCGCGCTGGGAGGGGGACAGGCTCCTGGGCAGGGCGCCGGGGTCGGCCTTGCCTGCCTTCGCCGCGGCGGGGGCCGCCGGCTGGGCGGCTGCGGAGGTTCCGGTCTGGAAGCCGACGGCGAGCATGGCGGCAGCGGCAACGAGAGCTCCGGTCGCGGTGGCGCGCCGGCGATGCGTGGGTCTCACGCGGACTCCTTCTGCGAGGGGGGTACCGGTCGGCTGGGTGGGTCGACCGGGCAGAGCATGCGGAGCGGTGGTGCGTGGATCGGGGGAAGAGTGGCAGCCATGAACGTGGTCTGTCAGGAGCGCGACAAGAAGTTGGCCGGAATTCGTCCGTTGCCCGATAGGTCATGTTCGTTAACCGGACGTTTCGCGGATCGTTGCCCGGGCCGGGCCGGGGATTCGCCCGGGCCCGACGAGAAAAGCCGGCAGCCGTTCACGCGGAGGTCTGCATCTGTGAACGAGGGGTTGGGCGGGGAGGACGTACCGGCCCGGACGGCCTCCCCGGGTGTGGCTCATTTGGAACCGCACCCGGCTCAGCCCACCACGCTCTCCCGCCACGCCCGGTGCAGACCGGCGAAACGGCCCCCGCCGCCGATGAGTTCGTCCGGCGGGCCGTCCTCGACGATCCGGCCGTGCTCCATCACCAGCACCCGGTCCGCGATCTCGACCGTCGACAGCCGGTGCGCGATCACCACCGCCGTACGGCCCTGCAGCACCGTGTCCATCGCCCGCTGCACCGCACGCTCGCCGGGGATGTCCAGCGAGCTCGTCGCCTCGTCGAGGATCAGTACTGCGGGGTCGGCGAGCAGCGCCCTGGCGAACGCCACCAACTGCCGTTGACCCGCCGAGATGCGACCGCCGCGCTTGCGCACGTCGGTGTCGTAGCCCTCCGGCAGTGACACGATGAAGTCGTGCGCGCCGATCGCCTTCGCGGCCTGTTCGACGTCCGCGCGGGAGGCCTCCGGCCGGCCGATCGCGATGTTCTCCGCGACCGTCCCGGAGAACAGGAACGCCTCCTGGGTCACCATCACCACGCCGCGCCGCAGCTCGGGCACGGCCAGGTCGCGCAGGTCGGTGCCGTCGAGCAGTACCCGGCCCTCGGTCGGGTCGTAGAAGCGGGCCAGCAGCTTGGCGAGCGTCGACTTGCCGGCGCCGGTCGAGCCTACGACCGCGACGGTCTGCCCGGCGGGGATCGTCAGATCGAAGCGGGGCAGCACCTCCCCGCCGGTACGGTAGGCGAACCGGACCTGCTCGAACACGACCTCGCGGCCCGGCCTGCCGGACTCGCGCACCGGCAGCTCACGGGGCTCGCGCGACTCGGGAACCGTCGGCACCTGCGCCAGCAGTCCCGCGATCTTCTCCAGCGAGGCGGCCGCCGACTGGTAGGAGTTCAGGAACATCCCGAGCCGGTCGATCGGATCGTACAGCCGCCGCAGGTACAGCACCGACGCTGCGAGCACACCCAGCGCCAGCGTGCCCTCCGCGACGCGGTACGCGCCCCAGAGCACCATCGCCGCGACGGCCGTGTTGGCGACCAGCCGCGAGCCGACGACATAGCGGGCCATCTCCAGCAGCGCGTCACCGTTGCGGCGCTGGTGGCGGTGGTTGAGCACATGGAAGTCGGCGTCGTTGGCCCGCTCCCGGCGGAAGGCCCGCACCGGGCGGATGCCGTTCATGGTCTCGGCGAACTTGACGATGACCGCTGCGATCGCTGTGGAGCGGGCCATGAAGACCGCCTTGACGCGGCGCTGGTACAGGCGTACGAGGAGGTAGAGCGGCACGAACGACAGGACGGCCATGCCGCCGATGCCCAGGTCGAGCCAGAGCAGCACGGCCGAGATGTACGCGAAGGCGAGCACGACGCCGATCAGCTCCTGAAGCCCCTCGCTCAGCAGCTCGCGCAGCGACTCGACGTCGGTCGTCGAGCGGGAGATCAGCCGGCCGGACGTGTACCGCTCGTGGAAGTCGACGCTGAGCGCCTGCGCGTGGCGGAAGATCCGGCCGCGCAGATCGAGCAGCACGTCCTGGTTGACCCGGGCGGAGGCGCGGATGAAGGCGTACTGGAGCGCTCCCGCGGCCCCCGCGCACAGGGCGTAGCCCGAGCCGACGGCGATCAGTGGCCCGTAGTCGTGCGCGCGGAACGCCGGGACGCCGCGATCGATCGCGTACGCGACGAGCAGCGGACCCGACTGCACCGCCGCCTGCTGGAGCAGCAGCAGTACGGCGGCGAGCACGACACGGACGCGGCGGGGCGCCAGCAGCGACCGCAACAGCGCCCCCGTCGCGCCCGGGGGCGCGGGCAGCGCGTCCTTGTCGAAGGCGTCGTCGGCCGCATCGCCCGGCGGGCTTGCGGCATCGGGCCCGTCCAGCGGTCCGCCTGCCCGGGTTGGGGGGCCGTCCGGCTCGGACGCGCCGACCGTGTCCTCGGCCCGTTCCGTCGGGTCGTCTGTATCCGACCCGCTCGTCGCGCCCGTCGTCGACCCCGTCGTCACCGTGCCGTCCTTTCCGTTCGCGCGGGCTCCGCCGCGTCCGGGCCCCCGGCCGCCGTCTCCGGCGCGCCGGAGACGGGCCGGTCCAACAGGTCCACGGGGCCGTCCGGCCCGTCCGCTCCGGACATCAGCCAGGCGTACTCCGCGTTCGTACGCAGTAGTTCGTGGTGGGTGCCCACCGCCGAGATGCGCCCCTGCGACAGCAGTGCGACCCGGTCCGCGAGCATCACCGTCGACGGGCGGTGGGCCACCACCAGCGCGGTGGTGTCCGCCAGGACCCGGCGCAGCGCCGCCTCGACCAACGCCTCCGTGTGGACGTCGAGCGCCGAGAGCGGGTCGTCGAGGACCAGGAAGCGCGGCCTGCCGATGACGGCACGCGCCAGCGCGAGGCGCTGGCGCTGACCGCCGGACAGGCTCAGGCCCTGCTCACCGACCTGCGTCGCCGCCCCGTGCGGCAGCGCGTCCACGAAGCCGGCCTGCGCGATGTCCAGTGCGCGGCGCAGTTGCGTGTCGTTGGCGTCTCCCACGCCGCCCATCAGGACGTTCTCGCCGACGCTCGCGGAGAACAGCGTCGGCTCCTCGAAGGCGACCGACACCAGTTCACGCAGCCGCTCGCGCGGCATGGCGGTGATGTCCTGCCCGTCGAGCGTGATCCGTCCCCCGGTAGGCTCGTAAAGCCGCGGTACGAGGGCGGTCAGCGTGGTCTTGCCACTGCCCGTGCCGCCGACCAGGGCCATCGTCTCCCCGGCGCGTACATGCAGGTCGATACGGTCGAGGACGGGCGCGGAGTCCGCGGGTGCGTCGGGGTAACGGAACTCGACGCCTTCGAAGCGCAGTCCGCCCGGGGTCGTCCCGACAGGGAGCGCATCGGCGCCGTACGTCTCGCGTTCCTCCTCCGCGTCCAGGACCTCGAAGTACCGGTCCGCCGCGGTCGCCGCCTCCTGGCCCATGGCCAGCAGGAAGCCGATCGATTCCACCGGCCAGCGCAGCGCCAGCGCCGTCGACAGGAAGGCCACCAGCGTGCCCGCGGAGAGGCCCCCGTCCGCGACCTGGATCGTGCCCAGCACCAGCGCCGCCCCGATGGCCAGTTCGGGAATGATCGTGATCAGCGCCCAGACGCTGCCCAGCAGCCGGGCCTTGCCGAGCTCCGTGCCGCGCAGCCGCTCCGACAGGCTGCGGAACGCCTCTGCCTGGCTGCGGTGCCGCCCGAAGCCCTTGATGATCCGGATGCCGAGGACGCTCTCCTCGACGACAGTCGTCAGATCGCCCACCTGGTCCTGCGCCTTGCGGGCGACCAGGGAGTACCGCGCCTCGAAGAGCGAGCAGACGACGACGAGCGGCACGACGGGGGCCAGCAGGACGAGTCCCAGGGTCCACTCCTGCCCGAGCAGGATGACGAATCCGACGAGGATCGTGGTGCCGTTGACGAGCAGGAAGGTCAGCGGGAACGCCAGGAACATCCGGAGCAGCATCAGGTCCGTGGTGCCGCGGGAGAGCAGCTGGCCCGAGGGCCACCGGTCGTGGAAGGCGACCGGAAGGCGCTGCAGATGCCGGAACAGGTCGGCCCGCATGGCCGCTTCGACGCCCGCGAGCGGCCGGGCCACCAGCCATCGCCGGAAGCCGAACAGCACCGCCTCCGCGACGCCCAGCAACAGCAGGAGCAGTGCGCCTGACCAGACCCCGCCCGGGTCCCGACCGGCGACCGGGCCGTCGACGATCCACTTCAGCACCAGCGGGATGACGAGGCTCAGGCACGAGGCCACTATGGCGACGAGGGCCGCGCTGAACAGGCGCGTACGGACCGGGCGGACATACGGCCACAGCCGCAGGAGCGAACGCACGGCGGAGCGGTTCTCGGTGTCCGAATGTGTGGTGGGCATCAGGTGCGAGCCTAAGAGTCACCGCTGACACCGCTCATGTGGTTTTCCGCCAGGTGGCGCATGTTCCGGACAAGGGCGCAGGTCGTCCGCGACCCTGGTCCGGGGGTGTCAACCGATCGGCCGATGCCGCTTCGAGCACCCGTAGCCGGTTCGCGAGGGCACCTCCACCGGGGGACCGCCCGCGAACCGTTCGTCGGCGACGCCCTAGGTCCGGACCCGCAGCAGCAGCACCGACCGGGCAGGCACCCGCACCACCGAACCTCCCTCGTGGACGGTGCCCGGCGCCGCCTCCTGCTCCTCCCGCGCGGTGTCGACCACCAGTTCGTACGCCTCCGCCCATGGCGGCCCCGGCAGACGGAAGGGCACCGGCTCGGCCGCTGCGTGCAGCACCATCAGGAAGCTGTCGTCGGTGACCTGGTCCCCGCGTGCGTCCCGGCCGGGGATGTCCCGGCCGGAGAGGTAGAGGGCGAGTGTGGACGACGGTGCGTACCAGTCGCCCTCGGTCATCTCCCTGCCGTGCGGTGTGAACCAGGCCAGGTCCCGCAGCCCGTCCGCGGCCTGTGGCCGGCCGGAGAAGAAGGCGCGTCGGCGCAGCACCGGATGTCTGTGGCGCAGCGTGAGCAGCCGCCGGGTGAGCTCCAGCAGTTCCGCAGGTCCCGGCTCGTCCAGCAGAGACCAGTCCAGCCAGCTGACCTCGTTGTCCTGGCAGTAGGCGTTGTTGCTGCCGCGCTGGGTGCGGCCCATCTCGTCACCGGCGACCAGCATCGGGACGCCGGTCGACAGCAGCAGGGTCGTCAGCAGATTGCGGAGCTGCCGGCGGCGCAGCGCGTTGATGTCCGGGTCGTCGGTCTCGCCCTCGGTGCCGCAGTTCCAGGACCGGTTGTCGTTCGTACCGTCGCGGTTGCCCTCGCCATTGGCCTCGTTGTGCTTGCGCTCGTAACTGACCAGGTCGCGCAGGGTGAAGCCGTCGTGAGCGCTGATGAAGTTGATCGACGCGTACGGCCGCCGGCCGCCCCAGGCGTACAGGTCGCTGGAGCCGGTCAGCCGGTAGCCGAGGTCGCGTACGTCCGGCAGGGCGCCGCGCCAGAAGTCCCGTACGGCGTCCCGGTAGCGGTCGTTCCACTCCGTCCACAGCGGCGGGAACGCCCCCACCTGGTAGCCGCCGTTGCCCACGTCCCACGGTTCGGCGATCAGCTTCACCCGCCGCAGCACCGGGTCCTGTGCGATGACGGCCAGAAAGGGGGACAGCATGTCGACGTCGTGCATCGAGCGGGCCAGCGCCGCGGCCAGGTCGAATCGGAAGCCGTCGACGCCCATTTCGGTCACCCAGTAGCGCAGCGAATCGGTGATGAGCCGCAGCACATGTGGCTGCACCACATGCAGCGTGTTGCCGCATCCGGTGTAGTCCCTGTATCGCCGGGCGTCCTGCTGGAGGCGGTAGTAGCCGCGGTTGTCGATGCCGCGCAGGGACAGCATCGGCCCCAGTTCGCCCGCCTCCGCCGTGTGGTTGTAGACCACGTCGAGGATGACCTCGATCCCGGCGGCGTGCAGCGCCCGCACCATCTTCTTGAACTCACCGACCTGCTGACCGGCGGTGCCCGACGCCGCGTACGCCCCGTGCGGGGCGAAGTAGCCGATGGAGTTGTAGCCCCAGTAGTTGACGAGCCCGCGCCGCAGCAGATGGTCCTCGTGCGCGAACTGGTGCACCGGCAGCAGCTCCACCGCCGTCACCCCGAGCCGCACCAGGTGCTCGATCGCCGCAGGATGGGCGAGTCCCGCATAGGTACCGCGCAGGTTCTCCGGGATGCCCGGGTGCAGTTTGGTGAATCCGCGTACGTGCAGTTCGTAGATGACCGAGTCGGCCCACGGTGTCTTGGGTCTGCGGTCGTCCATCCACTCGTCGCCGTCGGCGTCGTCATGGACGACGACCCCCTTGGGCACGTACGGGGCGGAGTCCCGGTCGTCGCGCACGGTGTCGGCGACATGCTGGTCGGGCCAGTCACGGACGTGCCCGTACACCTCGGGAGGCAGTGCGCCGTACTCATCCGATCCGCCCCCGTCGACCGCGCGCGCGTAGGGATCGAGCAGCAGCTTCGCGGGATTCCAGCGCGCTCCGGTCCACGGGTCCCAGCGGCCGTGCACCCGGTAGCCGTAGCGCCGGCCGGGACCGACGCCGGGCACGAAGCCGTGCCAGATCTCATGGGTGAGTTCGGTGAGCGGCAGGCGGGTCTCTGCGCCCGCGTCGTCGAAGAGGCAGAGATCCACCCCCTCCGCACCGCCCGCCCACAGCGCGAAGTTGGTCCCCGCGACGCCGTCGGGGCCCGTCCGGTACCGCGCTCCCAGGGGCGTCGGGGCCCCCGGCCACACCGGTGGCCGTCCGAGGTCCGCGTCCGGTCGGGGGGCGTCCTTCCCAAGGCGGCGCGCGACCGCGCCGGCCACCGCCGAACGGGTGCCGGGCACCTCGCCCGGCACCTCCTCCCGCACCGTCTCCTGCTCGGCTGCGCTCGACACCTGCCGGCCTCCCGCGGCTCGTCGGGCCCTGCTGGGGGTGCTGCCAGGCCCCGGGGCTCCGGTGGGCTGGCTCGCGACGTCCCGCCGCAGCACCCCACGCGTGGTCCTCCCACCATTTCTGCCCGCGCCGCCCCCGTCCCAACATCGCCCGCCGCCGACGTTGCCCGGGCGGGGTGGTCGTCGTTGACCGTTACGTGAGACATGTACTGATGCGGGCAGGGCGCAGGGCCGCGGTCGCCCTGGCAGGGGCAGGACTGATCGCGGGCCTCGCCGGCTGCTCCGGCGGGACCTTCGGGGTCGGGGACAAGCCGGGAGCGCAGCACACGATCGGAGTCACCCCCGAGGACGGGGCCAAGGAGGTGCGCCCCGACGACACCGTCGAGGTGCGGCTGCCGAGCGGCCGGCTGGAGCGGGTCACGCTCACGCGGATCGAGGACGCCGCGAGGACCGAGGTCGAGGGCGAGATCTCCGAGGACGGGCTGCGCTGGAGACCCAAGGGCGGCAGTCGTCTGAAGCCCGCCGCCAAGTACAGCGTGGACGTGGTGGCGATGGACAGTCATGGTCGCCGGGCGGCCCGCCACACGACGTTCACGACCCTGGTGCCCGAGAGCCGGTTCGTCAGCTATTTCAAACCGGAGAACCGCCAGGTCGTCGGCACCGGCATGATCGTTTCCTTCGGGTTCAACCGGGAGATCGAGAACCGGGCGGCCGTGGAGCGGGCCATCCGCATCACCTCCGAGCCGCCGGTGGAGGTCGTCGGCCATTGGTTCGGCAAGGAGCGGCTCGACTTCCGGCCCCGTAAGTACTGGGAGCCGGGCACCGAGGTCACCGTCGACGTGCGGCTGCGGGACGTGGAGGCGGCGCGCGACGTGTTCGGCATCCAGCAGAAGAAGGTCTCCTTCACCGTCGGCCGGTCGCAGGTGTCGCGTGTCGACGCGGCGGCGCACACCATGAGCGTCGTGCGCGACGGCCGGCTGCTGGCCACCCTCCCGATCACCGCCGGTGCCCCGAAGACCACCACGTACAACGGGAAGATGGTGGTCACGGAGATGTACGACGTGACCCGGATGAACGGCGCGACCGTCGGCTTCACCAGGAAGGACGGCAAGAGCGAGTACGACATCAAGGATGTGCCGCACGCCATCCGGCTGACCACCTCCGGCACCTTCCTGCACGGCAACTACTGGGAGCCCGCCGAGACCTTCGGCTCGGAGAACGTCTCGCACGGCTGCGTGGGACTGAGGGACGACAAGGGCGGCAGCAGCGAGTCGCCGGCCGGCTGGTTCTTCGACCGGACCCTGATCGGTGACGTCGTGGAAGTCGTCGGCTCGAAGGACAAAACCGTTGAACCGGACAATGGCCTCGGCGGCTGGAACCTGGACTGGCAGTGGTGGAAGGAGGGTTCCGCGCTGCGCTGACCTGCCGCCTCGGGGGCATGGCCGCCAGTGGGTTCGGGACCGAACGGTGACATTCGGGTGCACATTTGACGACCTGTCGTGTGATTACCTATCGGCGTGCGCGCGTGAGGCGCGCGGGGGTGCGGGCCGTGGCGCTGCCAGGCCGTGCGAGGGGAGAACACGACTGTGAACGGCCAGCCGATATCGGGGAGATCGGCCAGAACCGGACGCGGGCGCGGGGGCGTCGTGCTGTCCGCGCTGGTGATGGGTGCGACGCTGATGCTGACGGCCTGCGCAGGCGGGGGCTCCGACAAGGGCGGTGACACGGATCCCGGCCGTAAGGACGGCAGCGGGAACGTCGAGAACGCGGCCTCGCAGGCTGTGGTGACCATCATGCCCAAGGACGGTGCCGACGCGGTGGCGACCAGCGGCGCGCTCAAGGTCACCGCGGCCAAGGGCAAGCTGACCACGGTCACCGTGCAGGACGACAAGGGCACGAAGATCGAGGGCAAGCTGTCGGCGGACGGCGCGAGCTGGGAGCCGGTGCACCATCTGGCCGGTTCGACCAAGTACAAGGTGCACGCGGTCGCGGAGGACGCGGAAGGCCGTGCGTCGGCCAAGGACACCACCTTCACCACCCTCGTGCCCGAGAACACCTTCATCGGCCACTACACGCCGGAGAACGGCTCGACCGTCGGCGTCGGCATGCCGGTGTCCATCAACTTCACCCGCGGCATCACCGAGCCGGAGGCCGTCGAGAACGCCATCACCGTCACCGCCGAGCCGTCGGTGCCGATCGAGGGCCACTGGTTCGGCAACGACCGCCTCGACTTCCGCCCCGAGAAGTACTGGGCCGCCGGCACCAAGGTGACCGTCAAGCTCGACCTGGACGGCGTCGAGGGCCGCCCGGGCGTGTACGGCGAGCAGTTCAAGAGCTTCTCGTTCACCATCGGGCGCAGCCAGGTCTCCACCGTCGACGCGAGCGCGCACACCATGAAGGTGGTGCGCGACGGCAAGGAGATCAGGAACATCCCGATCACCGCGGGCGCGCCGTCGACCACCACCTACAACGGGCAGATGGTCATCAGCGAGAAGTACAAGGTGACCCGGATGAACGGCGCCACCGTCGGCTTCGGCGGCGAGTACGACATCAAGGACGTACCGCACGCAATGCGCCTGTCCACCTCGGGCACCTTCGTCCACGGCAACTACTGGGCCCCGGCGGGGACGTTCGGTTCCGCGAACGTCAGCCACGGGTGCGTCGGGCTGCGCGACGTGCGCGGCGCGTACGACAACAACACGCCTTCCGCCTGGTTCTACAACAACTCGCTCATCGGCGACGTGGTGATCGTGAAGAACTCCAAGGACAAGCAGATCGCCCCGGACAACGGCCTCAACGGCTGGAACCTGCCCTGGTCGGAGTGGACGAAGTAACACCACCCGAGCGGGCCCGGCGCTGTGAGCAACGGCACCGGGCCCGCTCCCGTTAACGCGGACTAACCTTCGCCCCATGACCGTTTCACTCGAAGTCTCCGAAGGCGTCGGCACCATCAGGCTCGACCGCCCCCCGATGAACGCCCTCGACATCGCCGTCCAGGACCGGCTGCGCGAGCTCGCGGAGGAGGCCGGCCGCCGTGACGACGTGCGGGCCGTGATCCTCTACGGCGGCGAGAAGGTGTTCGCGGCCGGCGCGGACATCAAGGAGATGCAGAACATGGACCACACGGCGATGGTCGTGCGCTCCCGTGCCCTGCAGGAGTCCTTCACCGCCGTCGCCCGTATCCCCAAGCCCGTGGTCGCCGCCGTGACCGGGTACGCCCTCGGTGGCGGCTGCGAGCTGGCGCTCTGCGCCGACTACCGGATCGCTGCGGACAACGCCAAGCTCGGCCAGCCGGAGATCCTGCTCGGTCTGATCCCCGGCGCGGGTGGCACCCAGCGGCTGTCCCGGCTGATCGGCCCTTCCCGCGCCAAGGACCTCATCTTCACCGGCCGCATGGTGAAGGCGGAAGAGGCGCTGGCTCTCGGCCTCGTGGACCGGATCGTCCCCGCCGCGGAGGTGTACGAGCAGGCGCACGCCTGGGCCGCGGCGCTGGCCAAGGGCCCGGCGCTGGCGCTGCGGGCGGCGAAGGAGTCGGTCGACGCCGGTCTGGAGACGGACATCGAGACCGGGCTCACGGTGGAACGGAACTGGTTCGCGGGCCTGTTCGCCACGGAGGACCGGGAGCGGGGCATGCGAAGCTTCGTCGAGGAGGGGCCGGGCAAGGCCAAGTTCCTCTGAACGGGGGCCTGTCCGGCTGTGCGCGAGGCCGTCCGCGGCAGTGCGTCAATCGCATGAGCCGGCGGGTCCGACCTTAGGGCAGCCTCAAGGCTCAGTGGCCCCGCTGAGCGCCGGTGTCATCCGCCAGCATGACATCGGCGCAGCTCGGCGTGGGTAACAGCGTCCACATGGGGCCGGCGGCATATGCCGATCAACCTCTGGGAATACCGCGTTCCGGGGCGCTGATCCCCCGGAACGCCCACATGGGCGGGCGGCCCCGCGCCATGATGGTGACATGGCGGGTGTTGAGGGTGTGGGACAACCGCGGCAGCGCATCGGCGCGAGCGCCGCACGGTGGGCACCTGCCGCCGACGACGAACAGGCGCTCAAGGCACTGGAGTTGTACGGCAATCCCGCGGACGAAGAAGTGAGCCTCCCCTCCCGACCCGAATCCGCCGCCACCGCACGCCGGCTCACCCAGTGCGTGGTGCTGCGCCAGTGGTCGCTCCCCTTGCAGACCGGCGAGTACGCGGTACTGCTCGTCTCCGAACTGGTGGGCAACGCCGTGCGCCACACCGGTGCCCGGGTGTTCGGCCTGCGAATGCTGCGCCGCCGGGGCTGGATCCGCATCGAGGTGCGCGACCCGTCCCGGGGTCTGCCCTGTCTGATGCCCGTCACCGAGATGGACACCAGCGGTCGCGGCCTCTTCCTTGTCGACAAGCTCGCCGACCGCTGGGGAGTGGACCTGTTGCCGCGCGGCAAGACCACCTGGTTCGAGATGCGGGTCGCCGACCGCTGAGCCGCTGCGGTCCCCGGACGCACAGAAGCCCCCTCGTGCCGGGTGACGGCGCCGCGGGGGCTTCTGTGGGGAACGCCGTGGACTGGGGGGTGTGTCCACGGCCGCTTGTGTCGACCTGGCCCGGGTCAAAGGGGTCGTCGCCTCGACTATGGCAGACGGACCCCTCAGCTCCAAATGCGCCAATCAGACCTTTGGGGATCAACGGGATATTCTGCGAAGAGATCATAGGTCACTTGACCCCCTCGCCTCGTAATCCATGCATATCCATCCCCTCGATTGAGCGATTCCTCGATCGTCCGATCGGATTCGCCCCGGGGTGGTCACGCGACCCGCGCGAGGGGCCGAAGCGGGCAGAAACTTTTAGGCCTTCGGTGTTCTGCTGTGCCTTCTCGTGATTCGCCCGGGTCCCGCAGGAAGCCGTCGTGCCGTACCGGCTGCAGACGGCTGTACCGGGCCGGCCACCTGCCCCGGCGGCCGCCTTGCGATCCCTGCCGTCCGGCGTTTCAGCGGGCCGTGAGGACCGCCTCCGAGGCCACCGGCCGGTAACCGGCCCGCTGGAACGCCCGCACGCTGCGGGCATTGCCCGGCGACTGCTGGGACCACAGCACCGGACCCGGCACCAGGTGCCTGGCCGCCACCGCGAGCCGTGGCCCGAGGCCCCGGCCGCGAGCCTCTTCGTCGACCTCGATGGACACCTCCCACCGGCCGGCCAGCCCTCGGCCGAGGACCAGCAGCCCGCCGTCCGCCGCCCACACCCGCACCTCTTCACGGCGCTTCAACGCGGCGGCGACCCGTGGGTGTTCACGATCCTGGATCTCCCGCAGCGCCAACCCGGGGGCTCCGGGCAGCGCGTCCGCGACCGTCACCAGGTCGATGGTGTCCATCCTGCGGCCGGTGCGGGCCATCAGCGCGGCCAGGAACTGCGGGTTCATGGTCGCGGCCAGCCGGTCGGAGTCGGTGGCCGCCAGTCTTGCCCGTATCCACTCGGGATCCTCGGCCGTGTAAACGACCGAGTGGGCGGTGAACGCCACCACGCCCTCGTCCCGGGTGTCTGGCGGGCCGACCACCGCCACCCCGCCGTCCGCCGCCGGGAACCGCCCTGCAGCCGCATCGGCCAGGATCCTCGCCAGCTCTTCGCTCATCACATGCCTCCCCGTACACGTGTACCGGCCTCGCCTCCATGATCGCTGACGTGGGCCGATAATCTGACCCCCGTCAGTAATGCACCAAGAAGGGGTGGACCGGTGGCGGACATCGAGGAAGCACGCAAGGCGTTCGACCGTTACGACGCGGACGGCGACGGCTTCATCACTGCGGCCGAGTACAAGACGGCCATGGCTCAGATGGGTGACTGGAACGTCACCGAGTCGGTGGCCGAGGCCGTGATCGCCGCACAGGACACCGACAACGACAAGCTGCTGTCGTTCGACGAGTTCTGGGCCCACCTGAACAAGGCCTGACCGAGCGGTACATGCCGGACCGAGGCCCCCGGCTCCCACGCCGGGGGCCTCAGCCCCTGTCGCCGCCTGTCAGCATCCCGGCCGTCCCGGTCTTGGCCAACAAGGTCTGCACGACGCGCGACGTCACGTGTGTGACGCGGAACGCCACGCCCTGCTCGTGCGCCCGGCGCCGAGCCCGCAACAGGACGCTCAGACCGGAACAGTCGCAGAACGAGACGCCGGAGAAGTCGACGTCGATCCGTTCGGCGCCGTTCGCGGTTGCCACGTCCAGCGCCTCCTCGAGCCGCGCCCCGGTGCAGATGTCGATCTCCCCCGACACGGTGACGGTGACGCGGCCGCCGGCTCGGGTGAGGACGACGCCCAGGTCCTCCGTCTGCGTCGTCAGAGCCTCCTCCGCAGGGCCGCCGTAGGTCCGGGGACCCCTGTTGAAGGCGCACGACGACCGCCGGCTCCGGACGGTGCTGCTCATGCGGCAGCGGCCGGGGTGAGGTCGGCCAGACCGAAGAGCAGGGCGTATCCGCGGGGGAGTCGGGCCAGGATCCGGCGGGTGAGTTCGTCGCCCGCGTGCCGCGCGAGGAGGGTGAGGACGGTACCGGTGGCCCAGCGGGCCTCGGCCGCGCTCACATGTGTGAGGTGGCCGGCGACGGCGTCGACGAAGGCGGGTGCGGAAAGGGGCTCGGTGAGAGGGATCTGGCGGGTGAACACCTCGGCCGCCTCCTGGGGCAGCAGGCGGGCCAGTGCGCAGCGTTCGTCACCGCTGACCTGACCGCCCAGAACGGTCAGCACAGCGAGCACGACGCGTTCGGCTTCGGCACTGGTCGTGTACCGGCCGGACAGGCGGATGTCGTGGACGAGTTGCTGCCACTGCACGATCGTGGGTTCCTTCCTTGCGGGCCGCCGGGCCGGCGGCGGTGGAGAGGGTCAGACGGGGTTCGGTCGCCCGAAGAGCAGGTCGTACCCCGGGGGCAGCTGGAGCAGGACGCGGCGCAGCAGGTCGTCGCCGGCTGCGTCGGCCACCACGCTGAGGACGGCGCTCACGTCCCACTTCGCGGTCTCCTCCGTCGCTCCCTCGATCCAGGCCGACGTCGCCCGCACGAAACGCTCCGTGTCGAGCGGTTCGGCGGCCTGCAACGGGTTGAGGAGGATCAGGGCGAAGGTTTCCGGCAGCCGTGCGGCCAGTTCCGCTCTTTCCTCCCCCACCAGATGAGCGCCGAGCAGCGCGAGGACGGTACGGGCCGCTCGTTCGGCTTCCCGCGCCGACCGGTATTCGCCTCGTTCCTGTACGGCGTCGAGGAACGCCTGCCATCTCATGTGCGCCACCGCTGCCCCCTTGGCCGTGGGTGGTGCGGAGGGCGGGACCGGGAGGGGGAGATCAGGTCCGTCCCGTCCTCCGCTGCTGCGTACGGATGAGGTCGGCGGGCCTCAGCCGCTGATCTGCTTGTGCTCCCCGCCTGCGCTGATGCTGATCTTGCGGGGCTTGGCGCGCTCGGCGATCGGGATGCGCAGGGTCAGGACACCGGCCTCGTAGTCGGCCTTGATGTGCTCGGTGTCGAGGGTGTCGGCCAGCATGACCTGGCGCGAGAAGACGCCCAGCGGCCGCTCGGAGAGCTCCACCTGCACGTCGTCCGCCTTCGCGGCCGGGCGGCGCTCGGCCTTGACGGTCAGCATGTTCCGCTCGACGTCGATGTCGATCGCGTCCGCCGATACGCCGGGGAGGTCGAGAGCGATCACGTACTCGTCGTTCTCCCGGTAGGCGTCCATCGGCATCGGTGACGGCCTCGACCAGGTGCCGGACGTGCCCAGAAGCTGCTGGGTGAGCCGGTCGAGTTCGCGGAACGGGTCGGTGCGCATCAACATCGCGAAACACCTCCACATGGTTCAGGGCAGTAGTGCCAATGCGCTTCACCTGACACTGTTGTAACATGTCATCGAAACGATGACAAGTCGAGTGTCATTGGAAGGGCGACAATCCAAATGTCGTCCGGAAGATGACAACTCCGAGGAGGTACGGTGACCGAAACCGACAGGTCAGCCGCGTCGGACGCCCCCACCTTCTTCGCTGCCGCGGCCGCCTTGCAGGCCATCGAGGAGGCGCTGCGCGACGCCCACGCCGACGACGCCGGCGCAGAAGTCGGCGCCCCCGGCCCGGCCGCTCCCGACCAGGCCCTCGCCGCGCTGCTCCTGCTGCGCGAGGTGCGCCGCCGGCTCGCCGGCTGGGAGACGGGCCTCATCGAAGCGGCACGCGACGCCGGCGCCAGCTGGGCCGACCTCGCCCACCCGCTCGGCGTGGCGAGCCGCCAGGCAGCCGAACGCCGCTATCTGCGGCTGCGCCCCGGCGGGGAGGGAACGACCGGTGAACAACGCGTGCAGGCCACCCGCGACCGGCGCGCCGCAGACCGCTCCGTCAGTGCCTGGGCCCGCAGCAATGCGGCCGACCTGCGCAGGCTCGCGGGACAGATCACGGCCCTGACCGACCTGCCCACCCAGGCCGGCACCTTCGTCACCGACCTCAGCCGCGCCCTCGGGGACGACGACGCCGCCAACCTCGTCGCGCCCCTCGCCGCCGCCGGCCCCCACCTCCAGGACCGGCACCCCGAACTGGCCCACCGCGTCGACGACATCACCCGGCACACCGATCGGCTGCGCCAGGACAGCGGCGGGCAACGCCGCACCACCTCGTGAGGGACGGCGGGACCTCGCACCGTGCGGGCCCTTGCGTCAGCACTCGATGATGTTCACCGCGAGGCCGCCGCGGGCGGTCTCCTTGTACTTCACGGACATGTCCGCGCCGGTGTCCTTCATCGTCTTGATGACCTTGTCCAGGGACACCTTGTGGCTGCCGTCGCCGCGCATGGCCATCCGGGCCGCGGTGACGGCCTTGACCGCCGCCATGCCGTTGCGCTCGATGCACGGGATCTGGACGAGACCGCCGACCGGGTCGCAGGTCAGGCCCAGGTTGTGCTCCATGCCGATCTCCGCGGCGTTCTCGACCTGCTCCGGGGAGCCGCCCAGCACCTCGGCGAGGGCGCCCGCCGCCATCGAGCAGGCGGAGCCGACCTCGCCCTGGCAGCCGACCTCGGCGCCGGAGATGGAGGCGTTCTCCTTGAAGAGCATGCCGATCGCGCCCGCGGCGAGCAGGAAGTCGACGATGCCCTCCTCGTCGGCGCCGGGGACGAAGTTCATGTAGTAGTGCAGGACCGCCGGGATGATGCCCGCGGCGCCGTTGGTCGGGGCGGTGACGACCCGCCCGCCGGCCGCGTTCTCCTCGTTGACGGCCATCGCGTAGAGCGTGATCCACTCCATGGCGAGCGCCTGCGGGCCGCCCTCGGAGCGCAGCTTGCGCGCCGTGGTCGCGGCACGGCGGCGGACCCTGAGGCCGCCGGGGAGGATGCCCTCGCGGGACATGCCACGCGAGACGCAGGCCTGCATGGCCCGCCAGATCTCCAGCAGTCCCTCGCGGATCTCGTCCTCGGTGCGCCAGGCCTTCTCGTTCTCCAGCATCAGCGCGGAGATCGACAGGCCGGTCTCCCTGGTGAGCCGCAGCAGCTCGTCACCGGTGCGGAAGGGGTGCTTGAGGACCGTGTCGTCCGGCACGATCGGGTTCTCGCCCGTCACCGCGTCCTCGTCGACGACGAAGCCGCCGCCCACCGAGTAGTAGGTCTTCTCCAGCAGCGTGGTGCCCTCGGCGTCGCGGGCGAGCACCGTCATGCCGTTGGCGTGGTACGGCAGGGCCTTGCGGCGGTGCAGGACCAGGTCCTTGTCGAAGTCGAAGTCGATCTCGTGCGCGCCGAGCAGGTTGATCCGGCTGTCCGCCTTGATCCGCTCGACCTGTTCGTCGGCGGTCTCGACGTCGACCGTCCGCGGGGAGTTGCCCTCCAGGCCCAGCAGGACGGCCTTCGGGGTGCCGTGGCCGTGACCGGTCGCGCCCAGGGAGCCGTACAGCTCGGCGCGTATCGAGACGGTGTGGGCGAGCAGGCCCTCGTTCTTCAGGCGCCGGGCGAACATCCGGGCGGCTCGCATCGGGCCCACCGTGTGGGAGCTGGACGGGCCGATGCCGATCGAGAACAGGTCGAAGACCGAAATGGCCACGGAGAACTCCTTGTGGGTGGTAGACGCCGTTGTCTGCCGGGTGATGCAGAGGCAATGCGTGGAAACGTGGTGCCGACGTGGTGCGGGGCACCGCGCTCACGGTCCAGTGTGCGCGGTGCCCCCTTTCGTTGTGCTCCGGGCTGTTACGGGAGATCCGTCACAGTCCGGGGTAGAGCGGGTGCTTCGCGGCCAGGGCGGTCACCCGGGTGCGCAGCGCCGTCACGTCGTACGACGGCTTCAGCGCCTCGGCGATGATGTCCGCGACCTCACGGAAGTCGTCGTCCTGGAAGCCGCGGGTGGCGAGTGCCGGGGTGCCGATCCGCAGACCCGAGGTGACCATCGGCGGCCGAGGGTCGTTCGGGATGGCGTTGCGGTTGACCGTGATGCCGACCTCGTGGAGACGGTCCTCGGCCTGCTGGCCGTCCAGCTCGGAGTTGCGCAGGTCCACCAGGACCAGGTGCACGTCCGTGCCGCCGGACAGGACGGAGACGCCGTGCTCGGTGACGTCGGCCTGGACCAGGCGCTCGGCGAGGATGCGGGCGCCGTCCAGCGTGCGCTGCTGGCGCTCCTTGAAGTCCTCGGAGGCGGCGACCTTGAAGGACACGGCCTTGGCGGCGATGACGTGCTCCAGCGGGCCGCCCTGCTGACCCGGGAAGACCGCGGAGTTGATCTTCTTGGCGAGCTCGGCCGTGGACAGGATCACACCGCCGCGCGGACCGCCGAGGGTCTTGTGCGTCGTGGTGGTGACGACGTGGGCGTGCGGCACCGGGTTGGGGTGCAGACCCGCGGCGACCAGGCCCGCGAAGTGGGCCATGTCGACCATCAGGTACGCGCCGACCTCGTCGGCGATCCGGCGGAACGCCGCGAAGTCCAGCTGGCGGGGGTACGCGGACCAGCCGGCCACGATGAGCTTCGGCTTGGACTCCTTGGCGAGCCGCTCGACCTCGGCCATGTCGACCTGGCCGGTGGCGTCGTCCACGTGGTAGGCGACCACGTTGTAGAGCTTGCCGGAGAAGTTGATCTTCATGCCGTGGGTCAGGTGACCGCCGTGGGCGAGGTTCAGGCCCATGATCGTGTCGCCCGGCTTCAGCAGCGCGAACATCGCGGCCGCGTTCGCCTGCGCGCCCGAGTGGGGCTGCACGTTGGCGTGCTCGGCGCCGAACAGCGCCTTGACGCGGTCGATCGCGATCTGCTCGACCACGTCGACGTGCTCGCAGCCGCCGTAGTAGCGGCGTCCCGGGTAGCCCTCGGCGTACTTGTTGGTGAGGACGGAGCCCTGGGCCTCCATGACCGCGACCGGAGCGAAGTTCTCCGAGGCGATCATCTCGAGGGTGGACTGCTGGCGGTGGAGTTCGGCGTCGACAGCGGCGGCGACGTCCGGGTCCAGCTCATGGAGAGGGGTGTTGAGAAGCGACATCACTCGGTCCCTAAAGTCTTGGTCAGCCGGCGAAATCGGTGTACTCGTCCGCGGAGAGCAGGTCCTTCGGCTCCTCGCTGACGCGCACCTTGAACAGCCAACCGCCCTCGAACGGGGCGGAGTTCACCAGCGACGGGTCATTGACGACGTCCTCGTTGGCCGCGATGACCTCACCGCTGACCGGGGAGTACAGATCGCTGACCGACTTGGTGGACTCCAGCTCGCCGCAGGTCTCGCCCGCGGTCACCGTGTCACCGACCTCGGGGAGCTGGACGTACACCACGTCGCCGAGCGCGTTGGCCGCGTGCTCCGTGATGCCGACCGTCGACACGCCGTCCTCGGCGGCCGACAGCCACTCGTGCTCCTTGCTGTAGCGAAGCTGCTGGGGGTTGCTCATGACCTGAATTCTCCTGTACGCGGGGGAGTGCTGGTGAACGGGGAGAGGGTGCGGACGATCACTTCTGGCGCTTGTAGAACGGGAGCGACACGACCTCGTACGGCTCGTGGGTGCCGCGGATGTCGACGCCGACGCCCTCGGTACCCGGCGCGGCGTGGGCCGCCTCGACGTATGCCATGGCGATCGGCCTGCCCAGCGTGGGGCTCGGCGCCCCCGAGGTGACCTCGCCGACGGCCCGGCCGCCGGCGACGACCTGCATCCCGGCGCGGGGGACCCGGCGGCCTTCGGCGACCAGGCCGACGAGCTTGCGCGGCGGGGCGGTCTCCGCGCGCTCGGCGGCCTTCGCGAGCGCCTCGCGGCCGACGAAGTCGCCGTCCTTCTCGAACTTCACGACCCGGCCGAGGCCCGCGTCGAACGGGGTGAGCGCGGTGGTCAGCTCGTGCCCGTACAGCGGCATGCCGGCCTCCAGGCGCAGCGTGTCGCGGCAGGACAGACCGCAGGGGATCAGACCGGCCGGCGCGCCCGCCTCGGTCAGTGCCCGCCAGAGCCTCTCGGCGTGCTGCGGCTCCACGAACAGCTCGAAGCCGTCCTCGCCGGTGTAGCCCGTACGGGCGATCAGCGCGGGGACGCCGGCGACGGTGCCGGGCAGGCCCGCGTAGTACTTCAGACCGTCCAGGTCGGCCTCGGTGAGGGACTTCAGGATGCCGGGGGACTTGGGGCCCTGGACGGCGATCAGCGCGTACGCGTCACGGTCGTCGCGGACGGTGGCGTCGAAGCCCTGGGCCCGCTCGGTCAGCGCGTCCAGCACGACCTGGGCGTTGCCGGCGTTGGCGACGACCATGTACTCCTGCTCCCGGAGCCGGTACACGATCAGGTCGTCGACGATGCCGCCGTCCTCCCGGCAGATCATCGTGTACCGGGCACGGCCGGGGCCGATGGTGCCGATGTTGCCGACCAGCGCGTAGTTCAGCAGGTCCGTGGCCTGCGGGCCGGTGACGGTGATCTCGCCCATGTGGGAGAGGTCGAAGAGGCCGGCCTTGGTACGCACGGCGTTGTGCTCGTCGCGCTCACTGCCGTACCGCAGGGGCATGTCCCAGCCGGCGAAGTCGGTCATGGTCGCGCCCAGCGACCTGTGCAGGGCGTCGAGTGCGGTCAGTCGGGGGGCGTTGCTCATAGGTGGGCTCCCAGGGCATGGCTACGAGGACGATCCTCCCCATCTGTCATCGGAACCTGAGAGGTTCGCCCCGACCACGCGTACGGGTAGTCGTGACTTGCACCTTGGGTGGAGCCGGTTCGACGCGGCTCGCTTTTCAGATCTGCCTCATCGCACGCGGTACGGGGCCTGAGAGATTCAAGGGAGGAACTTGCTCCTTCGGCGCCCGCCACACAGGTGGCAGGGACTCTCCCGCGCGGATTCAAGCGGCCGGTATGCAGTTGGCGCGCACATCATTGCATGCGACGGGGAAGAGTGGAGCGACAGGCCGCCCTGAAATCACTTGAGCCGTATTACCAATTCTTTACACTTCATGGGCAAGGGTGTGTGGATGACCCGAAGGGGGATCGGATGACGTTGCAGCCGACCGGTGCATACGCCGCCACGAGCGCGGGGGTGTCCGCGCCCCCGGGCATGTCCGCCGTCCCGTCCCGGGCGGAGCCGGCGACGCCGTGTCCCCCCGTCCTGCGGGACCTGCGTGAGCGCGCCGGGCGCAGCCCGCGCAGCCTGGTCTTCGCCGCCGGCGACGTGGTGGTCGTCTCCGGCCTCCCCGGCAGCGGCAAGTCCACGCTGATGCGCCGCGCCGCGCAGGGCCTCGGCATCGACTCGCAGAACACCCGCGACCGGTGGGACGCCCGCGCCCCCCGTTTCCTGCCGTACGCGGTCTACCGCCCGCTCGTCCGGCTGGCCCACTACGCCGGGCTGCGGCACGCCCTGCGTTCCGGCGAGAGTGTCGTCGTCCACGACTGCGGCACGCAGGCCTGGGTCCGGCGCTGGCTCGCCCGCGAGACGCGCCGGCGCGGGACGTCGCTGCACCTGGTGCTGCTCGACGTGACCCCCCAGGTCGCGCGCGCGGGCCAGCGCGAGCGAGGGCGCGGCGTCTCGGGCTACGCCTTCGCCCGGCACCGTCGGGCCGTGTCCCGACTGGTCGCCGACGCGGAGGCGGGCCGCCTGCCGCGGGGCTGCACCTCGGCGGTCCTCCTGGACCGGGACGCGGCGGGGGCGCTGGGGCGGCTGGGCTTCGGGTGACGGGCGGGGCGCCGCTGGGCGGCGCCTGTGCTTCACCCCGCCATCCCCTACGACCGGCGGCGTGGCCGTTACCCCACCCCCAATCCGGTCCCCGGGGCCCCGTGCCACAGCTTGCGCGGGCGTGCCGGGCTTCGCCCTGGGCTCTGCCCGGGGGTGTGAGGCGCGGGGTCCGGGCCGAGCGGACCGGCCGCTCCAGCCTTGCTGGGGCGTCGACCACGGCCGCCCGGCCGTAGGGAAGACCGAGACATGGGGGTCCCGGGGCGGAGCCCCGTAACCGGTCCGGGCGGAGCCCGGTTCAGGGAAGGGGTGGGAGGGGAGCGGCCGCGCCCCACCCCGCAGCGCTAAGGTCGGGCCCGGTGCCCCGCCCCGCACGAAGGACGACCCGCATGGAGACACCCACGCCCACCTGGCCCGGCAACGAGCTCGAAGAGGTGCTCGCCGCCTCCCTCGGCATGTCCGCGGCCGGCGGCCGTCTCGTCGAGGTACTGGGCCGCAGCCCGATATGGATACCGCTCCCGAACGGCGGCGGCCCGGACAGCCCCAGCCTCGACCTGCCCACCATGGAGATCGACGGCGCCGCCTTCGTCCCCGTCTTCAGCTCCGAACAGCAGTTCCTCCAGTGCGTCGGCGCGCACATGTCGTTCACGGTCGCCCCTGCCAGGGACTTCGCCCGAGGCCTGCCCCCGCAGCTCGGCATCGCCGTCAATCCTGGCGGTGCCGTCGGCGTGCCCCTGCCCCCTCCCGCTGTCGCCGAGCTGTGCCGCGCCGGGCGGAACCCGCTCGACGGTCCCGCTTCCGGCGGCCGGGTCCGGCTCTTCCAGCCGGACTGGCATGACGAGCCGGTCGATTTCCTCGCCGCGGCCGCCGGCGAGTTCGAGAGCACCGGCGTCGTCACGACCGCCCGCCGGGCGCTCGCCTCCGTCGAGGGCGACGAGCCGACCCTGTTCATCGGAGTCCAGCTCTCCTCGTGGGAGGGTGCCGAGCGCAACGCGCCCATGGACGCCCTGGGCCGGGCCCTGGGCCGGGTGCCGCTCGCGTGGCCCGTCAACCTGGTGCTTCTCGATGTCGCACAGGACCCGGTGGGCGACTGGATGCTGGAGCGCGTACGGCCGTTCTACGAGCGACATCCCGCGTAGGGGTCAAGTCTTCGCCGGAACGGCGGATTAAGCTGGCGCCTGACCAGGCTGACAGGGGTCGCGCTGAACGCTGCGCGAGCCGCTGCACGAAGCGGTGGGCGAAACGGTGGGACCGAAGAGGGGCGGAAAAGGGTGAGTGCGTCAGGCACCGCGGCGGCCGGGCAGGTCGAGCACATGCTGCGCCAGGTGACTCCGGGCCGTTACGACGCGTACGAGGCGCTGCTGCATGCCCTCGCCGACCCTTCGGGCGGCCGGATCTGGATGCTGCTGTGGCACGGGCAGCCGGGCTCGCCCGACGCCCAGTACGGAAACATGGAGGTCGACGGCGTCTGTTACGCGCCGTGCGTCACCTCCCCCCAGGAGCTCGCCGTCTCCGGCTGGAACCGCGCGCACGAGGTCACGAGCGGCCGGGACATCGCCCGCGCCCTCTATCCGGACCGCTGGGGGATCTGGCTCAACCCGCACGCACCCGGCGGCGGCGTCGGCATCCCGTGGCTGGATCTGCGACGTATCGCCACGGGCCTCGACCGGATGCCCGCGGGGCCGTTGCGGCTGACCGAGCCGGCGATCGAGATCCCGCAGTTCTACGCCCTGCTCACGCAGAACGCGCATCGCACGCCCGCCGTCCGCTCGCTGCGGCGTGCCTGGGTGCAGCCCTCGATCGGGCCCGCGTACCTGGCGATCGGACTGGACCTCTACGACACCGCGCCGCAGTCGGTCGACGCGGTACGCGCGATGATGCAGCAGTCCGTCGCCGCGGTCCCGGACGGCCTGCCGGTGTCGACGGTGGCCATGTCCGACGAATACGACCCGATCACTATGTGGATGCGGGTCAATGCCCGCGCCTTCTACGACCGCGACGCCCACGTCGGAGCCCCGGCCGCCGGCGGCAGTTACGGCTACCCCCCGCCGCACACCCGCTGAGCTGCGACGCCGCGGCGGACGGCGAAAAGAACACCGCCAGATGTCAAGGGTGTTAACCGGCCCCGCAAGGATGTCCCGGATCTACCCGGTTTGTTGAGTGTCCGGGTCTCGAGTAGGTATCACCGCTATCCGGACTGTTCTCCCAGGTGTCTCCCGTCTGTAGTGTTCGGCCGTCAAGACCTCTCCCACGGCGGAACCTCGGGGTGGACCCATGCGAATATTCAAGTCCGGAGCTGTCCGGGCGATCACGGCGGCGGTGGCCGTCGGCCTGATCGCCACCGGCTGCGCCAGCGAGCGGGGCAAGGACGGGGACAAGGGGGGCGACAAGGACACCTTCGTGTTCGCCGGCGCCGGTGACCCTGGTTCTCTCGACCCTGCGCTCGCGAGCGACGGTGAGACCTTCCGGGTCACCCGTCAGGCCTTCGAGGCCCTGCTCGAGCACGAGTCGGGCGGCAGCAAGCTCGTCGGCGGTCTCGCCGAGAAGTGGTCGAGCAACCCCGAAGGCACTGTCTGGACGTTCAACCTGCGCAAGGGTGTGAAGTTCCACGACGGAGAGGCGTTCAACGCCGCCGCGGTCTGCGCGAACTACGACCACTGGTTCAACTGGAAGGGCACCTACCAGTCGAGCGCGGTCTCCTACTACTGGCAGACCATCATGGGCGGCTTCGCCAAGAACGAGGACAAGGAAGCTCCCAAGCCGAACTACAAGTCCTGCACGGCGAAGGACGACAACACGGCGGTCATCGAGGTCAACGAGCCCTCGGCGAACCTGCCCGGCGGCTTCTCCCTCCAGGCGCTGGCGATCCACTCTCCGAAGGCCATCGAGGAGTACGCGAAGCAGGACGCGACCGCCAAGGGCGACGCCATCACGTACCCCAAGTACAGCCAGGAGGCCGGCACGGTCGCCGGCACCGGCCCGTACAAGATCACGAAGTGGAACAAGGGCAACAAGGAAGTCACCCTTGAGCGCTTCGACGACTACTGGGGCGAGAAGGCCAAGGTGAAGAACCTGGTCTTCCGTACGATCGACACCGAGGCCGGCCGCCGCCAGGCGCTGCAGGCCGGTGACATCGACGGCTACGACCTCGTGGCGCCCGCCGATGTGAAGACGCTCGAGGGTGAGGGCTACGAGGTCCCGACCCGTGACGTCTTCAACATCTTCTACGTCGGTATGACGCAGTCGAAGAACCCGGCCCTGAAGAAGCTCGAGGTCCGGCAGGCCATCTCGCACGCCATCGACCGCGAGGGCATCGTCAAGACGCAGCTGCCCGAGGGCGGCAAGGCCGCGAGCCAGTTCATGCCCGACACGGTCGCCGGTTTCTCGGACAAGGTGAAGACCTACCCGTTCGACACCAACAAGGCCAAGGAGCTCCTCAAGAAGGCGGGTGAGGAGAAGCTCAAGATCGAGTTCTGCTACCCGACCGAGGTCACCCGCCCCTACATGCCCGCCCCGCAGGACATGTTCGAGCGCATGAAGGCCGACCTGGAAAAGGCCGGCATCACGGTCACCCCGAAGGCCATGAAGTGGGCGCCGGACTACCTGGACGCCACCGAGGCCGGCTCCTGCGCCCTGCACATGCTCGGCTGGACCGGTGACTTCAACGACGGCTACAACTTCATCGGCACCTGGTTCGCCGGCCCCGACAAGCAGTGGGGCTTCAACGACAAGAAGGTCTTCGACGCGGTGAACGCCGCCTCGAAGGTCACCGACCCCGCAGGTCGCGTCGAGGCCTACAAGAAGGCCAACGAGACGATCATGGAGTACGTCCCTGGTGTCCCGATCTCGGCTTCCCCGCCGGCGATCGCCTTCGCCAAGAACGTCAACCCGCCGAAGGTCTCCCCGCTGACGCAGGAGAACTTCGCCGAGGTCTCCTTCAAGTAATCGCACACCTGCGGGTCCGCCCGGCCACGGAATCCCGGTGGCCGGGCGGAGCCGCATCGACGCACGTAAGAAAGGGGCATGCGGGGTGCTGCGACTCGTCGTACGAAGACTGCTACAGCTCATACCCACCCTGCTCGGCCTGTCGGTTCTGCTCTTCCTCTGGCTGAACCGGCTGCCCGGCGGACCCGCCTCAGCGATCCTGGGCGAGCGGGCGACCGAAGCCGAAGTGGCGCGCATCAACCGGGCCCTCGGGCTCGACCAGCCCGTTTACATCCAGTACTGGCGCTTCCTCAAGCGCATCTTCGAACTGGACCTCGGTACGTCCACCCAGACCGGCCAGCCGGTGTGGGACGAGTTCGCGACGCGTTTCCCCGCCACGGTGGAACTCAGCATCGTCGCGATCCTGATTGCCATCGTTGTCGGGATCCCGCTCGGCTACCTGGCGGCCAAGCGCCGTGGTGGCTGGGTCGACGTCGCCTCCGTCTCCGGATCGCTGATCGGCATCTGCATCCCGGTGTTCTTCCTCGCCCTGATCCTCAAGGGCATCTTCGCCGTCCAGCTGCACTGGTTCCCGAGCTACGGACGGCTCACCACCGGCATGGACGCCACCGACGTCACCGGATTCGCCGTTCTCGACGGCCTGCTCACCGGCGAGTTCGACGCCAGTCTGGACGCAGTACACCACCTGATCCTGCCCGCCATCGCGCTCTCCTCCATCCCGCTCGCCGTCATCGTCCGTATGACCCGGGCCAGCGTGCTCGAGGTGCTCGGCGAGGACTACGTCCGTACCGCGGAGTCCAAGGGCCTGGAGAAGCGGACAGTTCGCGGCCGTCACGTGCTGCGCAACGCGCTGCTGCCCGTGGTCACCGCCGTCGGTCTGCTGACCGGAAGCCTGCTGTCGGGCGCGGTGCTGACCGAGTCGGTCTTCTCCTTCAACGGCATCGGCAACTTCATCCGCACCTCGATCGACGCCCGCGACTACCCGGTGCTCGTCGGGTTCATCCTCTTCATCGCGATGGTGTACGTCCTCATCAACCTGCTGGTCGACCTCGCGTACAGCATCATCGACCCGAGAGTGCGGGTGCACTGACGTGACGACCATGACGAAGAAGGCCGACAAGGTCGATCGGCTCGCCGAGCTGATGCAGACGTCCGAGTCCACCAGCGGCGCCAGCCTGTGGCGCGAAGCCATGCGACGGCTGCGGGCCAGCAAGATGGCGATCATCGGCGCCGTCATCATCGCTCTGTTCGTGGTCCTCGCGATCGTCGGACCGTGGATCGCGCCGTTCAGCCCGTCCGCCCAGACGTGGCGTGGCGAAGTCTTCGCCAACAAGGGCGAGTTCGTCGGTGCCCGCAGCGGAAACTGGTTCGGCCTCGACCACCTGGGCCGGGACATGTTCTCCCGGATCCTCGTCGGCGCCCGGCAGACTCTGATGGTCGGCGTGGTGTCGATGCTCATCGGTCTGATCGTCGGTGCGCTCGTCGGTGTGCTCTCCGGTGCCGCCGCGACCCTCGGCGGCAGGACCGGGCAGCGCATCGACACGGTGGTCATGCGCTTCACCGACATCATGCTCTCGCTGCCGTCGCTGCTGCTGGCGGTCTCGATCGCCGCGGTGATGGGGCAGTCGCTGACCACCGTGATGATCGCCGTCGGTGTCGTGCAGATCCCGATCTTCGCGCGGCTGCTGCGCGGTTCGATGCTGGTGCAGGGCAGCTCCGACTACGTCCTCGCGGCCAAGGCGCTCGGCATCCGCAAGAAGCGGATCGTCCTCACCCAGATCCTTCCGAACTCGCTCAGCCCGGTGATCGTCCAGGCGACGCTCAGCCTCGCCACCGCGATCATCGAGGCCGCTGCCCTGTCCTACCTGGGGCTCGGCAACCCGGACCCGGCGATACCGGAGTGGGGCGTCATGCTCGCCCAGGCCGAACGGTTCTTCGACAACGAGCCCATGATGGCGGCCTACCCCGCCATCGGCATCATCATCACCGCCCTCGGCTTCACCCTGCTCGGCGAGGCCATGCGCGAAGCCCTCGACCCGAAGCTGCGAGGCTGAAGTCCCATGGCACTGCTCTCTGTTGAAGAACTCAGCGTCACCTTCACCGCCAAGGGCCGCAAGGACGCGACGGCCGTCGACGGCGTCTCCTTCGACGTCGACCAGGGCCAGGTCGTGGGTCTCGTCGGCGAGTCGGGCTGCGGCAAGTCCGTGACCTCGCTCGCCCTGATGGGTCTGCTCCCGAACAAGGGTGTGAAGATCGGCGGACGTGCCGTGTTCGACGGCCAGGACCTGCTGAGCATGAGCCCGCGCAAGCTGCGGGACATGCGCGGCAGCAAGCTCGCGATGATCTTCCAGGACCCGCTGTCCTCGCTGAACCCGGTCGTCCCCATCGGCGTCCAGGTCACCGAGATCCTCGAGCGCCACCGCGGCCTCAAGGGGGAGGCCGCCCGCAAGGAGGCCGCCCACCTGCTGGACCGGGTCGGCATCCCCGATCCGAGCCGGCGGCTCAAGGAGTATCCGCACCAGCTGTCCGGCGGTATGCGCCAGCGCGCGCTCATCGCCATGGCGGTCGCCTGCGCGCCCCGGCTGCTCATCGCCGACGAACCGACGACCGCGCTGGACGTGACCATCCAGGCGCAGATCCTGGAACTCCTCAAGGAACTGGTCGACCAGGAGGGCACCGCCCTGCTGATGATCACCCACGATCTGGGTGTCGTGGCCGGCATCTGCGACCAGGTCAACGTCCTGTACGCGGGTCGGGCCGTGGAGTCCGCGGGCCGGCGCGAGCTCTTCGCGCACCCCACCCACCCGTACGCGCACGGTCTGCTCGGCTCCATACCCAGGCTCGACGCGCCCCGTGGCGAGCCGCTCAGCCCCATCCGCGGATCCATCAACGACCGGATCGCCTGGGCCGACGGCTGCGCCTTCGCGCCCCGCTGCGACCGCTACACGATGGAGTGCCTGACCGGCACCCCCGAACTGACCGAACCACGCGCGGCCGGACACCAGGTCCGGTGCGTCAACCCGGTCCTTCCCAAGTCCAAGGCGGAGGTCTCGGCATGAGCCTGCTCGAACTCGACGGTGTGAAGGTCCACTTCCCGGTCAAGAAGGGCATCCTCTTCGACCGTACGGTCGGCCACGTCTACGCGGTCGACGGCGTGTCGCTCAAGGTCGAGGCCGGCCAGACCTATGGGCTCGTGGGCGAGTCGGGCTGCGGCAAGACCACGCTCGGCCGCGGCGTGCTGCGACTGGTGGACATCACCGACGGCGAAGTCGTCTTCGACGGGACCGATCTGGCGAAGCTGCCGGAGGAGGAGATGCGCCGGTACCGCCGGCGTCTGCAGATGGTCTTCCAGGACCCGCTCGGCAGCCTCAACCCGCGGCAGAACATCGAGTCCATCCTCAGCGAGGGCATGGCCGCGCACGGGATCGGCAAGGACCAGGACGAGCGCCGGGAGAAGATCAAGGAGATCCTCGCCAAGGTCGGCCTGCCGACCAACGCGCTCTCCCGCTATCCGCACGAGTTCTCCGGCGGCCAGCGTCAGCGCATCGGCATCGCGCGTGCGCTGGTCCTCGAGCCCGACGTGATCATCTGCGACGAGCCGGTCTCCGCGCTCGACGTGTCGGTTCAGGCGCAGGTGATCAACCTGCTGGAGGAGCTCCAGGAGTCGCTGGGCCTGACGTACCTCGTCATCGCCCACGACCTCGCGGTCGTCCGGCACATCTCCGACGTCATCGGGGTCATGTATCTCGGCTCGCTGGTGGAGGAGGCGCCGAGCGACGCACTGTACGCGGGGCCCAAGCACCCTTACACCAAGGCGCTCATGTCCGCGGTGCCGGTGCCCGACCCGGAGGTCGAGGACCGGCGCGAGCGGATCCTGCTCCAGGGCGACCTGCCCTCCCCGGCGAACCCGCCGGCGGGCTGCCGCTTCCACACCCGGTGCCCCTGGGCCCAGGACAAGTGCGCGGTCGAGCGGCCGGTGCTGACGGACGTCGGCGACGGGCACAAGGTGGCCTGTCACTTCGCGGCCGAGATCGAGGCGGGCGAGTTGGAGCTCACCCGGCCGACCGGTATCGAGGCCGTGGTCTCCACGGAAGCGGTGGCCTCCCAGGAGGCCGAGGTCGAGGACGCGGCGCCTGAGCCGGCTTCGAAGGTCCCGGCCCAGGCGCCTGCCCCGAAGGGCGAGGACGCAGAGCATGAGGCCCCGGCCGACGAGGACGGCGCCCCTGCCACGGACGGGGACGCGGCCGCGGCCGAGTCCGCCGACGCCGACGCCGACGGGGACCCTTCGGAGTCCGGCGCCGACGCGGATGCTCCGGAGCCGGACGCCTCCGCCAAGAAGGCGGGCAGGACCGCCTGACGGACGCGCGCACATCTTGGAGCACCGGGCGATGTAGAACTGTCCGGTGCTCCAAGAACTGTTCACGCCCTCCGTCCAGCATGCGCTCGAGCTCGTCGGGATCTTCGTCTTCGCGATCTCCGGGGCGCTGCTTGCCGTGCGCAAGAACTTCGACGTGTTCGGCATGGCGGTCCTCGCCGAGGTCACGGCTCTCGGCGGTGGTCTGCTGCGTGACCTGATCATCGGGGCCGTACCGCCCGCGGCCTTCACCGACCTCGGTTACTTCGTCACACCGCTGGTGGCGACGGGGCTGGTGTTCTTCCTGCACCCGCACGTCGAGCGGATCCAGGTGGCCGTCAACGTCTTCGACGCGGCCGGTCTCGGCCTCTTCTGTGTGACCGGCACGACCAAGGCGTACGAGTACGGCCTCGGGCTCACCGCATCGGCGACCCTGGGTCTCGCCACGGCCGTCGGGGGCGGTGTGCTGCGCGACGTGCTCGCCAACGAGGTGCCGTCGCTGCTGCGCTGGGACCGTGATCTGTACGCGGTGCCCGCCATGGTGGGCGCGACGATGGTCGTGCTCTGCATCCGGTTGGAGGTCCTGAGTCCCTTCACGAGCGGACTGGCCGTGGTGACCGCATTCGTGCTGCGGCTGTTGGCGATGCGGTACCACTGGCGGGCCCCGAGGGCGTGGAACCGGCGTTCCGAGATGAGCGAGCAGGAGCACAAAGCTACCGCTTAGTAGTTACTTGTTGTACGGTACCGCCATGGCAGAAGCAGTGGCTCAGGCGACGGTCGGCAACAGCGAGTTCGACCGCGACACCGCGATCACCCTGCGCGGGACGGGCGTCTACGACGCGGAGCTCTCGGCGGGCTGGACGATCATCCACGCCGTCAACGGCGGTTATCTGCTGGCACTCATGGGCCGGGCGCTCGGTGACGCGCTGCCGCACCCCGACCCGTTCTCCGTGTCCGCGCACTATCTGACGGCGTCCCAGCCCGGGCCCGCGGTGATCCGCACAGAGACGGTACGCACCGGGCGTACGCTCTCCACCGGTCAGGCGTCCCTCTTCCAATACGCGGAGGACGGCACCGAGGTGGAGCGCATCCGGGTGCTGGCGACGTACGGCGACCTGGATGCCCTCCCGGACGACGTCCGCACCTCCGCCAAGCCGCCGGCGATCCCGCCGATCGAGCACTGCCTCGGCCCGTCCGACGGTCCGGCCCCCATCCCGGGCAGCTCGGCGATCACCGAGCGGCTGGACATCAGGCTCGACCCGGCGACCGCCGGCTGGGCGATCGGCGCGCCGTCGGGCAAGGGCGAGATGCGCGGCTGGTTCGGCCTGGCGGACGGACGGGACGCGGATGCGCTGTCCCTGCTGCTGACCGTGGACGCTCTGCCGCCGACCTCGTTCGAGCTGGGCCTCACCGGCTGGACCCCGACGGTCGAACTGACCACCCATATCCGCTGCCGCCCGGCACCGGGTCCCCTCCGCGTCTCGATCACGACGCGCAACCTGGCGGGCGGCTTCCTGGAGGAGGACGCGGACGTCTGGGACTCCGCGGACCGTCTGGTCGCCCAGTCCCGCCAGTTGGCCAGGGCCCCGCGGCTCTGACGAGGCCCGCGCCCGGGGCGCGGGGACCGGTCACACCTCGCGCCCCAGCCACGCCGCCAGCCGGCCGTAGGCGTCCGCGTCCGCGGGGGCCTCGTGCACCGCGGCGAACGGCACCTCCTCGCCGCGGCGGTCCGCGGGCAGTGCCTGCCGGGCCAGCGGCAGAACGGCGAGGGCCAGGTCCTCGTCCAGCGGCATCGGGTGTCCGAGCGCCCGCGACAGGTCCCAGGTGTGGGTCAGGGTCTCCATCACGTACCCGCCCACCGCTGCCGCGCCCGGCACCCGGCCCCAAGGGACCGTGTACTCGCCGGCGAGTTTCGTGTCGTCCGCCCAGGCCGCGGTCGCCTGCCGCAGGGCGTGCTCGAAGGCGGCGCTCCAGCCGTCGTCCGCCACGCCGTCCGTGTGGGTCGGCACGGCCATGCCGTCGCCGCCCTGCCCGATCACCGCGAACCGGCGGGTGACACCCACGACATGGGAGAGCAGCCTGCGTACGTCGTAGTCCGTGCAGGGGGTGGAGCGGTCGAGCTGCTCGGGCGTGACGGTCCTCAGCAGCCCGGTGAACTGGGCGGCCGTGCGGGCGTAAAGGGGGCGCGGGTCGTTGGTCATGTCCGACTCCTCGGGTCCGTGCGACGGTGACGGGCAGCACGATCCCCGGATAACCTGACATCCCCCGTCATGTTTTCGGAGGGCCCGTGAAGTCCGGCCGGCTGCTGTCGATCCTGCTGCTCCTGCAGACCCGCGGCCTCGTCCCCGCATCCGAGCTCGCCGAGCGGCTCGAGGTCTCCGTGCGCACCGTCTACCGGGACGTCGAGGCACTGTCGGCCGCCGGGGTCCCGGTGTACGCCGAGCGCGGCCGGCACGGCGGCATCGCGCTGCTGCCCGGCTACCGCACCGATGTCACCGGACTCACGGCCGACGAGTCGCGGGCGCTGTTCGTCCTCGCCGCACAGGGTGCCCACCGTGCCCTGGGACTCGACGAGGCGCTGGGGTCGGCGCTGCGCAAGGTGATGGCGGCGCTTCCCGAACCGCACAGGCCCGCCGCCGAGTTGACCAGCCGCCGCATCCTCGTCGACCCCGACCGCTGGATGGTCGCCCCCAAGGCTGCCGTCGAACTGGACACGCTCAGTTCCGCCGTCTTCGCCGACCGCCGGCTGCACCTGCGGTACCGCCACAGCGGTACGACCCGGCCCCGCAGGTACACCGTCGACCCGTACGGCCTCGTGGTGAAGGCGGGTGTCTGGTACCTGGTGGCGGACCACCGGGCCGCCCCGCGGCTGTACCGCGTGGACCGGGTGCACTTTGCGCAGACGACCGACGAACCGGTGCGGCGCCGGCCGGGGCAGGACCTGGCCGACGTGTGGGAGGTGCTGCGCCGCCAGGTGGAGGAGCGTCCGGCCGGGACCCGGGTCACCGCCCTGGTGAAGGACGACCGTCTGGACCTGTTCCTGCGTGTCCAGGCGGCCCAGGTGACGGGCGCGCCGGAGTCGCGCGGTGACGGGTGGTCGCGGGTGCCGCTGGTGCTGCCCGCGCCGGGGGCGGTGCGCACACTGCTCGCGTTCGGCGAGAGCGTCGAGGTGCTGGAACCGGCAGAGGCGCGCGAGACCCTCGCGGCCGCTGCCGCCGCCGTCGTGGACCTGTACCGGCGCCCGGCGGACCCGTCTGCCGGCGACCCCGGCCGGGCGGCGGTCAGTCCAGCCAGTGGCGGCGGCCCAGACTGATCAGCCGGAGCTGGCGGCGCGCCAGTGCACCGGCCCGCTCCTCGCCTCCGGGCCCGGCCTCAAGAAGGGACGAGGCCGTCATCACCATGTGGTCGACGTACACGCCCGCGAGCATCCGCAGGTCCTCCCCGCTCCAGCCGGCCGACTCCGCCTCACGGGCGAACGCGGCCGCCACCTCGTCGCCGAACCGGTCGAGCTGCTCGCCTATCGCCGCCCGGACGGCCGCCACGCCGCCGTGCCGTTCGCGGGCGATGAACCGGACATGGGCGGGGGAGGTGCGGACGAGTTCGGCCACGAGCGCGACGGTCCGTTCGATACGGGCATCGTCGCGCGGCTCGTGCAGGGCCTCACCGATCATGAGGTGCAGGCTGCCGAGCGCTTCCTCGACCAGTGCCACACCGAGATCGGCCATGTCGCGGAAGTGCCGGTAGAACGCGGTCGGGGCGACGCCCACCGCGCGGGTGACCTCGCGAAGCCCGAGGCTGCTCAGGCTCTGCTCCTCCAGCAGCTGGAGCGCCGCGTCGAGGAGTGCCTGGCGGGTCTTCTGCTTCTGGGCCTGGCGGATGCCCACGGTGTGGCTCATAACGTTCAGTTAACAACCGTTCTCCGGCCAAGGGAAGAGTAGACTCGCCAGTCAGTGAACAGTCGTACCTACAAGTGTTCACCAAGTAGTCGCCGAAAGGATGACGATGATCGCCCTCGTAGCAGCACTCCTCCTGCTGGGAATCGTGCTGGGCGCCGTGGTCCAACTCCCCGTGTCCGTCTCAGTGGTGGCCGCCTCAGTGATCGGCTGCTGGCTGCTCGTCTTCGCCGTGAGGGAGCGCGGTCGCGCTCGCCGCGACTGAACCGCCCGCAGACTCCTCGTACCCCGCACCGGAAGGAGAGACGTCATGCAACTCGCCGAACTCGTACGTCCGCAGCACCGCAGGGGTGCCCGGCCCGACACCGGGCCGAGCGCCGAAAGCCCTGCCGAGAACCCAGGCCAGGCACCGGTCGGCGCGAACGGCACCGTCGAGGAGCGCCGCAAGGACGCCGACGACATGGCCGTCGCCGCGTTCGTGCTCGGCCTCGTCGGACTTCTCGTGATGAACATGCTGCTCGGTCCGACCGCCGTCGTGTTCGCGGCCCTCGCCCTGCGGCGCGGCACCGCGCGCCGTGGCCGCGCCCTGCTCGGCCTCGCCCTCGGCGTCGCCGACCTCGTGGTGCTCGCCGTGCTCGTGACCGCGAACGGGACGGTCGCCTGGAGCTTCGGCGCCTGACGTCCCGCCAGTCCGCCGGGACCGAGCCGCTCCCGGCGCGCACGCCGGATCGCCGTGCGCCCCTGCGCCGCGTCCGTGCCCCCACCGGGCCTCGTAGAATCGGGGCCATCATGGCTTACCTCGACCACGCCGCGACCACTCCGATGCTGCCGGAGGCGATCGAGGCGATGACCGCCCAGCTCGCCGTCACCGGCAACGCCTCCGCGCTCCACGCCGCCGGGCGCCGGGCGCGCCGTACCGTCGAGGAGGCCCGCGAAACCCTCGCAGAAGCCCTCGGCGCCAGGCCCAGTGAGGTCGTCTTCACCTCGGGCGGTACCGAGGCCGACAACCTCGCCGTCAAGGGCCTGTACTGGGCCCGCCGCGACGCCGATCCGGCCCGGACCCGCGTACTGGCCTCCCCCGTCGAGCACCACGCCGTCCTGGACGCCGTCGACTGGCTCGGCGAGCACGAGGGCGCGACCATCGAGTACCTGCCCGTTGACCCCTACGGCAGGGTCCACCCCGAGGCGCTGCGCGAGGCCGTCGAACGGAACCCGGACGACGTGGCCTTCGCCACCGTCATGTGGGCCAACAACGAGATCGGCACGGTCATGCCGGTCCGTGAACTGGCAGAGGTCGCGGCGGAGTTCGGCGTACCGCTGCACGCCGACGCCGTACAGGCCTTCGGCCAGCTCGACGTCGACTTCGCCGCGTCCGGGCTCGCCGCGATGACCGTGTCCGGCCACAAGATCGGCGGCCCGTACGGCATCGGCGCCCTGCTGCTCGGCCGGGAGTACAGCCCCGTCCCCGTGCTGCACGGCGGCGGCCAGGAACGCCACGTACGCTCCGGCACCCTCGACGCCCCGGCCGTCGCCTCCTTCGCGGTGGCCGGCCGGCTGGCCGCGGAGCGCCGCGAGGACTTCGCCCGCGACATCGGCGGCCTGCGGGACGATCTCGTACGCGCCGTGCGGGCATCCGTCCCCGACGCCATCCTCGGCGGCGACCCCACGGACCGGCTGCCCGCCAACGCGCACTTCACCTTTCCCGGCTGCGAGGGCGACTCCCTGCTCCTGCTTCTCGACGCCCAGGGCATCGAGTGCTCCACCGGCTCCGCCTGCACGGCCGGCGTTGCCCAGCCCAGCCACGTCGTCCTCGCCACCGGCACCGCCCCCGACCTCGCCCGCGGCACCCTGCGCTTCAGCCTCGGCCACACCTCGACGCAGGCCGACGTGGACGCAGTCGCCCGGGCCATCGGCCCGGCGGTCGAACGGGCCCGCACGGCGGGCCTGAGCTAGGCCGTTCCCGAACCGGCAGGCAGTTCGTCACTCGACCCGGCGGGCGAGCGACTCGACCAGCGGGACCATCGCGCCGTTGTGGCCGTTCAGCTCGAGCACCAGCTCGTAGGACGGCACGGCGTCCAGGCATCCCCGCAGCAGGGCGGCGGTGATGCCGACGCTGTCCGGGTCGGCCAGGTCGACCGGCCCGCCGAGCACGTCCAGCGGGTCGCCGCAGGAGTAGAAGGGATCATCGACGAGGCCGAAGCCCGCGAGCGTCCCGTCCAGGCGGCGCACCATCACGCAGGGCGCGTCGTTGTCGTCGAAGTAGTAACAGCGGTCTCCGTCCAGCTCGGCCTGCGTCAGCGGCGGCGCGGCAGTCTCGCCCGCGGTCCGGCTCAGATACACGGCCCGTGCCCGTACGACGTCGTCCGGGGCGTCCCGGGTGTCGATGACGCTCACCACGTACCGCCCGTCGGGTGCGACGACCGGCGCGGCGGGCGGGATGACGAATTCGCGGCAGCGCCCGGCTTCCCGGACGTCGCCGCCCGTCTCCGTCCCGGTCATTCCGCGAGCCTAGGCCTTCCTCTCCGCCGCCTCGACCGCTTTGCGCGCCTCCGGCATCGCCGCCGTGACCAGCTTCATGTACGTCGGCCAGTCCCAGTGCGGGCCCGGGTCGGTGTGGTCCGTGCCGGGGACCTCGACGTGGCCGATGATGTGGTCGCGGTCGACGGGTATGTCGTAGCGGACGCAGATACCGGCCGTCAGTTTCGCCGACGACCGGTACATCGCGTCCGTGAAGTCCTGTGGGCGGTGCACCCACCCCTCGTGCTCGATCCCGATGCTGCGCTCGTTGTACGAGCGGTTGCCCGCGTGGAAGGCGACGTCCAGCTCACGGATCATCTGCGCCACATGACCGTCCTTGCGCACCACGTAATGCGTCGCGGCGCCGTGGTCCGGGTCCTTGAAGACCTTCAGGGCCGAGGGGTAGCTGCCCTGCACGACATGGATGATCACGCGGTCGATGCCGTAGTCGTCGGGGCGGTCGGCGAGGCGCCAGTTCTCACGGGACGCCGCCGTCCACTCGGCGCCCGCGTGGTCGAGCTCGCCCTCCTTGCGTGGCTTGGTCATGCCGGGCAGCCTCCACCAGGCATGCCTCAGCTCGTCCTGCGCCAGCAGACCTCCGCCCACGAGCACCGCGCCGGTGCCGATCAGCACAGCCCGCCGGTTCACGCCGCGGCCGCCTCTGCCGTGCTTCTTGTCGCTCCCCATGCCGGTGACAACGCATACTCGCGAGCCTTCGGTTCCCCGGGGCCCGTACCCTGGTATCGCTATGACTGAGATCTCCCAGCGCCCCCTCCGTGTCCTCGCCGCCATGTCGGGCGGGGTCGACTCCGCCGTCGCCGCCGCCCGCGCCGCCGAGGCCGGGCACGATGTCACCGGTGTGCACCTGGCGCTCTCCGCGAATCCGCAGTCGTTCCGGACCGGTGCGCGCGGCTGCTGCACCCTCGAGGACTCGCGCGACGCGCGCCGCGCCGCGGACGTCATCGGCATCCCCTTCTACGTGTGGGACCTGGCCGAACGCTTCCGCGAGGACGTGGTCGAGGACTTCGTCGCCGAGTACGAGGCGGGCCGCACGCCCAACCCGTGCCTGCGCTGCAACGAGAAGATCAAGTTCGCGGCGCTGCTCGACAAGGCGCTCGCGCTCGGCTTCGACGCCGTGTGCACCGGCCACTACGCCACGGTGGTCGTGCGCGAGGACGGCAGCCGGGAGCTGCACCGCGCCAGCGACATGGCCAAGGACCAGTCGTACGTGCTGGGTGTGCTCGACGAGAAGCAGCTCGCGCACGCCATGTTCCCGCTCGGGGACACCCTCACCACCAAGGACGAGATCCGGGCAGAGGCCGAGCGCCGGGGTCTGGCGGTCGCGAAGAAGCCCGACAGCCACGACATCTGCTTCATCGCCGACGGCGACACCCAGGGCTTCCTGGCGAACCGCCTCGGAAGGGCGGAGGGCGACATCGTCGACGAGGCAGGTGCGAAGCTCGGCACCCACGACGGCGCGTACGGCTTCACCATCGGCCAGCGCAAGGGCCTGCGCATCGGCCACCCCGCCCCCGACGGCAAGCCGCGCTACGTCCTCGACATCTCCCCGGTGAACAACACGGTGACCGTCGGCCCGGCCGAGGCGCTGGACGTCACTGCCCTGACCGCGATCAAGCCGCGCTGGTGCGGCACCGCCCCGGCGGGCACCGGCACGTACACCGCGCAGCTCCGCGCCCACGGCGGCGAGACGGAGGTCACGGCGGAGCTGGTCGACGGCTCTCAGCTGCGGGTCGCCTTCACCGAACCGGTGCGCGGCGTTGCCCCGGGCCAGGCGATCGTGCTCTACGACGGCACCCGCGTGGTCGGCTCCGCGACGATCGCGACGACGACCCGTCGGGCGGCCGCCGTCGCGTAGGCCGCGCAGTCGTCGCCGTCCGAAGCCCCGCGGATGGGACAGCGCCTTCTACGATGATCGGCATGGAACCGGCGTCGGCCCTCGTCCACCTGGACAGCTCCTTCATCAACTTCCGGGACTTCGACTTCACCAAGGGCGCCCACGGGTGCCGCTGGATCGACACCAAGCGCTTCCGGCTGCCGGCCGATCCGCCGGGCGACCGGGACCTGTTGGCGGCCTTGATCGCGCACCCGCAGTTCCGGGACACCTATGACGGAGCCGGCGTCCAGGACTGGCCCCGGCACGGCGGATGGTGGCTCGACCGGATCACCCCCGGCACCTACCGACCGGTCGACGACGCAGCCGCGTTCGACGTCATCCGGACGTGGGCCGAGCAGTACGGCGCAGTCCCGGATGCGCTGCGATCGCGCCTGCGGCAGGAGATCCACACCCCGATCCGTACGGCGACCGGCCGATATGTGCTGGGACGACTCCCCGAGGACGCGGTCCACGACTACGGCCCCGTCCACGTCGACTACCACGAACTCGTCCTCATCGACCGAACCGCAGCCGCACTCACTCTGATCGTCGCCGCCGACGACTGACCTTCTGCCCTCGGCCGGTACGGACCGCTGTGGTCGCCCAGGCTCTCGGCGGGAGATCCTGCGGCCGAGGTGGTCCGGGGAACCCGGGCGGAGCGGGCACCGGTCCCGGGCGCGGGCCTCATTGCCGCGAATGAGCCCGCAACGCGATCCGGGACGTGATCACTCTTCGGTCAGGTGCGGCGGCGCTTCCGCTCCGGCCAGACGAAGCCGAGCGCCTCCGCGTACTCGCGGGAGCCGCCGATGAGCTCCGCGTACCCCTTCGGGTCCTCCGCGGCGAGACGCCGCAGCGCGGCGGCGGCACGTTCCCCCGGAGGCGTTCCGTCGTCCGGAAGGCGCCAGACGAACTGGAGCCACGGCTCGTCCTTGTCCTTGCGTCCGGCGGCGAGCCCCGGCCGGAAGACGAAGGACAGCACGGTGATGTCGGGGTCGTCGAAGTCGGTGCCGATCCACCCCTTCGCGGCGTCCCAGCCGGTGAGCAGGTCCGGTCGCTCGCGCACGCCCTCCGCGATCAGCCGGGCCGTGTCGCGTGCCGGCCAGGACCAGGAGTGGTCGGTCTCGGCCCGGGCGATCTCGGCGTCGTAGGCGGCGGCGTCGAAGCGGTACTCGGTGAGCGCGACGCCGGCGGCCGCGCCGCGCCAGCCGCCCCAGACCACCTCGTCGCCCTCGCGGCGGACGGTCACGTACAGCGCGCCGCAGCAGCCCTCGGTGCAGTACGCCTCGGCGAGTTGGACCTCCTGGGCGTCCGCCGTGGCGCGCAGCGAACCGTTGTCGAGCAGGTACTCGGGAGAGTGGCCCGGCCCCCGGCCGAACGCCCTCGGCACCAGCGGGCGTCCGTCGACGAGGAACCGGGTCTCCACGACGTCCGGTTCTGCCGGATCCCGTTCGACCACCTCGATACGCAGCCGGGACGAGCCCGGCACGGCGGTGAACGGCCTTGGTGCGTTGCGGCGCAGCCAGCGGAGCCGGCGGCGCTCTGTGGCGTGAGCCGGCTCCGGGGCGGCCAGAACGGCGGCCCAGTCCGGTGCGGTGAGCAGTGAGCCAAGGGCGCCGAGCAGTTCCTCACGCCCTCCGGCCCGCCAGTCCAACTGGACAGCCGGACCGCTGTGCAGGTCGAGCGCCAGCGACAGCAGCGTGGCGTAGTGGTCGAGGGACGGGGCGAGCCGGTGGGCGTGCGCGATCACGGCCTCGAAGGCGTCGGCGGCTTCGGGGTAGTTGAGGATCTCCGGTTCGTAGTGCCGCAGGCTCCCCATCCGGGCCAGCAGGCGTGCGCCCTGCGCCACGATCCCAGAGACGACCGGTTCCTCGCGCAGGAGGTCCGGGAGGCGGATGCTCTGGGCGATCCGCCTGGCGATCGTGGAGCCCACGGTGCGCCGATCCATGGGCACCGTGATCAGCCGGGCCCGTGCCGCCTCGTCGTCACCGCCGGTGAGGGCGTCGATCAACGGGCGCAGTTCGTCATTTCGCGTGCGGCGGTCGAGCCACAGCAGGGCCGCGGCCCGGGAGTCGATCGCGTCGAGCGCAGCGATCGCGGCATCGGTGAAGGCGGGCAGCAGGCCCAGGGTCTTGAGGCAGGGCACGTCCTCCGTCTCCCCGAGGCGTGTGAGCAGGGCGATGCCGGTCCCGACGGCGTACGCGGTGCTGCCCGTGCGGGTGAGATGCCGGCCGAGTGCCCTGGCCCTTGCCTCGTCGGGAACGTCCATCTCCCGGGCCGCTGCCGAGATGTGACCGATCCTCACTCTCAGCTCGCGCAGACGCCGCTCGGTCTCTTCGGCGGCCCGTGCGGTGTCCGGCTCGGTCAGCAGGGCTTCGAGTACCTCCCGCGCGGCTGCCCTGGACTCCTGCCAGGTGCGCCTGGGCCGTTTCCCGCGGTCGCCGGCCGGAACTTCGGCGGTCGTACGGGGCGGTCTGTCGAGGTCGGTGCTCTCCAGGCGCAAGGCCTGTTCGTACAGGGAAAGGCGGGGGGTGAGCGCGTCGCGCTCGTCCATGGCGCTCACCAGGTGAGGCGGGACTCGATTCCGTAGGTCATGCGGGGATCATCACATGCTCGATCCGGATGCGGCCAAAGGGTTTTCGCCGGCGTGTGCGCGCAGCCGGCGCTACCGCGTCGTCGTTCACGCGGTGAAGAACCGCACCAGCGTGGGTGCCAGGACCTGCCGGGCGGCCTCGTGGGTCCGGCCGGTCAGGGTGCGGTGGCGGCCGCGGGGGAGGGCCTGGGAGACCAGTCGCGCCGCCTCCCGCAACCCGGCCGGGCTCGCGCCGCCGTCGACGACCATCACCGGGACGGCGATCGTGCCGAGAAGATCCGTCGGGACCATGCCGTCGCCCATCACCTCGTGGTCGTACGCCAAGGTGTGCGCGAGCCCTTCCATCTCCGTCCACATGGGCAGCATCCGAAGCCCGGACAGCGCCTGTGACGGCATACCGATCCCTCGCAGGAACTCGGCCAGTGCGTCGCCCCGCCGGCCCCGGGCCAGCAGCGCCGTCATCCGGCCGACGTACTCGGCGTTCCGGTCCCGGGCCGCCGGGTCGGTCTCGAACGGCGGCTCGTAGAGGGACAGCCGGGTGATCGGCAACCCGGCCGCCGCCGCGCGCAGCGCGAGAGCCGCGCCGGAGGACGTGCCGTGGACGGAAACGCTGCCGCCCGCCGCCGCGATGACGGCGGCGAGGTCCTCGACCTCGCGCTCCACCGCGTACGGCGTGGTGTCGCCGCTCCCGCCGCGCCCCCGGCGGTCGTACGTGAAGGCGGTGAAGTGCGGCGCCAGTTGCTCGGCCAGCAGCGCTTCCGACGCCGATGTGCACAGCGCGCCGCACACCAGGACCAACGGGGCGCCGTCGCCTCGCTGTTCGTACGCGATGCGGGTACCGTCCGCGGATTCGGCCGTCTTCACGGCCGTGCTCGTGGTGTCCATGGCAGGGGTGACCGGATCGGTCACGAGAACTCATCGCGCGCGGCGGAAAACGTGCCGAGAAGGAATTCGGGGGATGCCCGGGGGCGCCCGTACGGTGGGGCCATGAACATCTGTGTCTTCCTCTCGGCCGCCGACCTCGACGAGCGCTACACCCGCCCCGCACGCGAATTCGCCGGGCTCATCGGCAAGGGTGGGCACACACTGGTGTGGGGCGGCTCCGAGAGCGGGCTCATGAAGGTCGTGGCGGACGGCGTGCAGGAGGCGGGCGGCCGGCTGGTCGGGGTGTCGGTGGAATTCCTGCGGGCGAAGGCGCGGGAGGACGCGGACGAGATGGTGATCGCCAAGGACCTCGCCGAGCGCAAGGCGCTGCTGCTCGCCAAGTCCGACGCGGTCGTGATCATGGTCGGTGGCACGGGCACGCTCGACGAGGCGACGGAGATCCTGGAACTGAAGAAGCACGGCCATCACACCAAGCCCGTCGTCCTGCTCAACGCGGCGGGCTTCTACGACGGCCTGAAGCAGCAGTTCCAGCGGATGGAGGACGAGGGATTCCTGCCGCTGCCGCTCACCGAGCTGGTCTTCTTCGCCGAGGACGGCGCGGGCGCGATGGCCTACCTCGAGGAGTCCGCCGGCATCCGGTAGTGCGAGCATGGCGGGCATGACCACCCATCTGATCACCGGTGCAGGATCCGGCATCGGCGCGGCCGTCGCGCGCCGTCTGCACGAGCGGGGCGACGATCTCGTCGTTGTGGCACGCGACGCGGGCCGGGCCAAGGAATTGGAGGCGCGGTACCCGGGGGCCGGCAGCCTCGTCGCCGACCTGGCGGACCCCGACCGGATCTCCTGGGCCCTCGGGCAGCAGTCGATGCCGGAGACCGTCGACTCGCTGCTGCACATCGCAGGGATCGTCGATCTCGGACCGGTCGCCGAACTGCGCCCCAAGACCTGGCACCAGCAGCTCAACGTGAACCTGATCGCCCCGGCCGAGCTGACCCGGCTGTTCCTTCCGCAACTGCGGGCGGCCCAGGGGCATGTGGTCTTCGTCAACTCGGGAGCCGGGCTCAACGCGCACGCCGACTGGGGCGCGTACGCGGCCTCCAAGCACGGCCTCAAGGCGCTCGCCGACTCACTGCGGCACGAGGAGCACGCGCACGGGGTGCGGGTGACCTCCGTCTACCCGGGGCGCACGGCCGGCCCGATGCAGGTGAAGGTGCACTCGCAGGAGGGCAAGGAGTACGACGCCTCCCGCTGGATCGACCCGGAGTCGGTCGCCACGGCCGTCATCACGGCGATCGATCTGCCGCGCGACGCCGAGATCAACGACCTGACGGTGCGGCCCGGGCGCTGACCGCTACGGGCCGGCCGGGCTTCGCCTCGCCGCGGCCCGGCGGTCGGCCCGGCCCCGGGCTGTCGCAGCGGGGCCCCGCGCCGGCCTCCGTGTCGGGCCCTGTCGCCGGCTGCCGCACCGGGCTCCGGCCCGCGCCCGCGCCGGGCCGCGACGGCAGCGCCCGCGAGCGCCGCGCCCCGACCGGTCACGCCGGGGAAGCCCGGCCCACGTACGCTTCCCGGGTGAGTGAGAAGAACGAGTTCCCCTGGGGCCCCGCCACCGGCGTGGGGTCCATGCCCGGCGGCGACGCGCGCGAGGCCGTGAAGGCGGTCACCGGGACGTTCGAGGAGTTTGTGCACCTGGCCGAGCTGCCCGCCCGCGGGCCCGGCGCCGACATGATCGGCCGGAGCCTCGGGCTGCTCGTCGAGATGTACGCGCATGTGGAGCCGAGCGGTTGGCGCATCAGTGACCGGCCCGGGCGCGACACCCGCCGGGCCCGCTCCTGGATGGGCGAGGACCTCGACGCGCTGGAGGAGTTCACCCAGGGCTACGAGGGCCCGCTGAAGGTGCAGGCGGTCGGCCCGTGGACGCTCGCCGCCGCACTGGAACGCCGGAGCGGCGAGGCGGCCCTCGGCGACCCCGGAGCCTGCCGCGACCTCGCCGCCTCCCTCGCCGAAGGGCTCCGCGACCATCTCGCCGAGGTACGCCGCCGGGTGCCGGGCGCCCGCCTCGTGCTCCAGCTCGACGAGCCGTCCCTCACCGCCGTACTGCGCGGGCAGGTCAGGACCGCCAGCGGGTACCGCACCCACCGCGCCGTGGACCGGCAGGTCGTCGAGAGCGCGCTGCGGGACGTCATGGCGGTCACCGAGGGCCCGGTGGTCGTGCACTCCTGCGCTCCCGACGTGCCGTTCGCGCTGTTGCGCCGGGCCGGCGTGCAGGGAGTCTCGTTCGATTTCGACCTGCTCACCGAGCGTGACGAGGAGTCGATCGGTGAGGCGGTGGAGGCAGGGACCGAGCTCTTCGCGGGCGTCGTCCCCTCCACCGACGCCTCGTCGGCCGGATTGTCGGTGGGCGCCGATATCGTCAAGGGTGTACGGACACTGTGGCGCAGGCTGGGGCTGGATCCGGCGACTCTTGCCGAGTCGCTGGTGATCACTCCGAAGTGCGGGCTCGCGGGCGCCTCGCCCGCGTACGCGCGCGCGGCCCTCGCCCACTGCGTCCGTGCCGCGAAATCGCTCGCGGACAACCCTGAGTAACGGGCGCACGGACAACGGGAGGACGAAACGGTGGCCGGCGAACAGCAGACGACCCTGCCCGCGGAGGCACGGGAGCAGCACGCGCTCCTCGCCGAGCAGATCGAGGAGCACCGCTTCCGGTACTACGTGAAGGACAGCCCCGTCATCTCCGACGCGGAGTTCGACAAGCTGCTGCGCGAGCTGGAAGGGCTCGAGGAGCGCCATCCGGAGTTGCGGACACCCGACTCCCCGACCCAGAAGGTCGCCGGGAACTACGAGACGGAGCTGTCCAAGGTCGAGCACCGCGAGCGGATGCTCTCCCTCGACAACGCGTTCGACGACGCCGAGCTCGCCGCCTGGGCGGATCGCGTCGCCCGCGAGGTCGGCGCCTCCGGGTATCACTTCCTGTGCGAGCTCAAGGTCGACGGTCTCGCGGTCAACCTGACGTACGAGAAGGGCAGGCTGACCCGCGCCGCCACCCGCGGCGACGGCCGGGTCGGCGAGGACATCACTCCGAACGTGCGTACCATCGCCGGCATCCCCGACCGGCTGGCGGGCGACCGTATCCCCGACCTCGTGGAGATCCGCGGCGAGGTCTACTTCCCCATGGAGCAGTTCCAGGAGCTCAACGCCCGCCGTGTGGCGGCCGGCGATCAGCCGTACGCCAACCCGCGGAACTCCGCCTCCGGTTCGCTGCGCCAGAAGGATCCCAAGGTCACCGCCAGGCTGCCGCTGCACATGGTCGTGCACGGCATCGGCGCCCGCCAGGGCCTGACCATCGACCGCCTCTCGCAGGCGTACGAGCTGCTGCGTGAATGGGGCCTGCCGACCGCGCAGCACAACAAGGTGGTCGGATCGCTGGACGAGGTGCGCGAGTTCATCACCTACTTCGGTGAGCACCGCCACTCCGTCGAGCACGAGATCGACGGCGTCGTCGTCAAGCTCGACGAGATCCCGCTGCAGGGCCGCCTCGGATCCACCGCGCGGGCCCCGCGCTGGGCGATCGCCTGGAAGTACGCGCCGGAGGAGGTCAACACCAAGTTGATCAACATCCGCGTCGGCGTCGGCCGCACCGGCCGCGTCACGCCGTACGCGCAGGTCGAGCCGGTGACGGTGGCCGGCTCCGAGGTGGAGTTCGCCACCCTGCACAACCAGGACGTGGTCAGGACCAAGGGCGTCCTCATCGGCGACACCGTGGTGCTGCGCAAGGCCGGCGACGTCATTCCGGAGATCCTCGGCCCGGTGGTCGACCTGCGGGACGGCAGCGAGCGGGAGTTCGTCATGCCCGCCGAGTGCCCGGAGTGCGGGACGGCGCTGCGCGCCATGAAGGAGGGGGACATCGATCTGCGGTGCCCCAACGCCCGTTCGTGCCCGGCGCAGCTGCGGGAGCGGGTCTCCTATCTTGCCGGCCGGGAGTGCCTGGACATCGACCACTTCGGCGAGGTGGTCGCCGCCGCACTGACCCGGCCGCTGGAGCCGGCCGAGCCGCCGCTGACGGACGAGGGCGACCTGTTCGACCTGACCATCGACCGGCTGCTGCCCATCAAGGCGTACGTCCTCGACCAGGACAGCGGGCTGCCCAAGCACGACCCGAAGACCGGCGAGGAGAAGGTCGCCACGGTCTTCGCCAACCAGAAGGGTGAGCCGAAGAAGAACGCGCTGGCGATGCTCGCCGGCATCGAGGCGGCCAAACAGGCACCGCTGGCCCGGATCATCAACGGCCTGTCCATCCGTCATGTCGGGCCTGTCGCCGCCCAGGCGCTCGCCCGCGAGTTCCGCTCCATCGAGCGGATCGAGCAAGCGACGGAAGAGGAACTGGCGGCCACCGACGGCGTGGGCCCGATCATCGCCGCCGCGCTCAAGCAGTGGTTCGCGGAGGACTGGCACCAGGAGATCCTGCGCAAATGGCGTGCGGCCGGTGTCCGGATGGAGGAGGAGGCCGGTCAGGACGAAGGGCCCCGGCCGCTCGAAGGACTCACGGTCGTCGTCACGGGGACGCTGGAGAACCACACCAGGGATGGCGCAAAAGAAGCGCTCCAGAGCCTCGGAGCGAAAGTGGCCGGTTCCGTATCGAAGAAGACGAGCTTCGTCGTGGTCGGCGACAACCCCGGTTCCAAGTACGACAAGGCTGTGCAGTTGAAGGTGCCGGTGTTGGACGAGACGGGCTTCGCGGTTCTCCTCGAACAGGGGCCCGACGCGGCTCGTGAGGCGGCTGTGGCTCAGGAGGCATGACAAATGGGGCTCGGACGGGCGCTCGAAGGGGGCGCGTGAGGCGCACCACCGCAGCACGAGGGGCGGGATCCGGACGGGCCGAGCGCCGGATGAACGCCCAGTACAGGTCACCGTCAAGCGCATACCAGATGGAGAAGGGTGGCCGGGTCGCATTCGGGCAAGAGCTGTAGAGCGCTGCCCGTCCGAGCCTCCTGCGGCCTACTGTTGAGATGCGCGCCTGTCGTGCACGGCTGCGTGGTGGGATTTCAGTCGTGGTGGCATGACAACGGCATCCATCGCGAGGCAGGCACCGCCGGCTGTGAGAGGGACGGGAATGAAACCGACCGAGAGCGCCGCCCCGGTCTCACGGCCGCGTGGACTGGCGGCCCTGGCGGGCAGGGCACCCGGCCTTTCCGCGGCCGTCGTCGGGGGTGCGGCGCTCGTGCTCGCCACCGGAGTCGTACGGACCGTCCGCGACGGCCACGCGCTCTTCCCCGACCAGGCAGACGGCTGGTCGCTCGCGCTGCTCACCGGGATCATCGTCGGCCACCTCGTCGCCCTCGGTCGCGACCGCTGGTGGGGCGGCACCGGTTCAGGGGCCGCACTCACGCTCGCCACGCTGCTGCTGTACGGCTGGGTCCCGGCCGGTCTGGTCAGCCTCGCCGTCGTCGCGCTCGTCGGCGCGGCCTGCCGCAACCGCCGGCGACAGGGCCTGCTTCACGGTGCGGTCGACGTCCTCGGCATCGGCGCTGCCGCGCTCGCGCTCGCCCTCTTCGGCGTCGTGCCCACCGTCGAGCGGCCCTGGGACCCGCTCGGCTGGGAGCTCGAGGCCGCGCCCGAAGTCATCCTCGCCGCCACGGCATATCTCGGCGTCACCCGGCTGCTGCTCTGGTACGTACTGGCCCCGCAGGCCGGCGGACTGCCGACCGTCGCACGCACCGCCCTGCTCAGGCAGGGACTCGTCGCCGTCGCGCTCGTCGGCATCGCCCCCCTGATCTGCGTCGTCGCCGTCGTCATGCCGCTGCTGCTGCCCCTGTTCGCCGTACCGCTCATCGCGCTGGACTCGACGCTGTGGATCGCCAGGGCCAGGGCGGAGGAGCAGTTGCGCGACCCGCTCACCGGGCTGCCCAACCGCCACTGGCTGCTGGAGCGCACCTGGTCCGCGCTCGAGGACGCCGAAGGCAGCGGGGCGCGGGCCGCACTCGTACTGATCGACCTCGACCGCTTCCGGTCCGTCAACGACACCCTCGGGCATCTCGCGGGCGACCGGCTCCTGCTGCAGATCGCCGAGCGGCTGCGGCAAGCCCTGCCGCGCGGCGCGGAGGCCGCCCGGCTCGGCGGCGACGAGTTCGCCGTACTGCTGCCGACGGCGGACTCCACGACCTCCGCGCAGCGCGTCGCGAGGCACCTCGTCGCCGAACTGTCCTCGCCCCTCGACCTCGACGGGCTCACCCTCGTCCTGGAGGCCAGCGCGGGACTCGCCGTCTTCCCCGACCACGCGCTCGACGCCGAGGGGCTGCTGCGCCGCGCGGACGTGGCGATGTACCAGGCAAAGCGCGACCGTACGGGCGTCGAGGTCTACGAGTCCAAGCGCGACAGCAACACCCCCGACCGGCTCGGGCTCCTGGGCGACCTGCGGCGGGCGCTCGACGCCGGCGAGGTCGAACTCCACTACCAGCCCAAGGTCCGTTTCGACGGGCACGTCGCGGGGCTCGAGGCCCTCGTCCGCTGGGTCCACCCGGAGCGGGGGAGGGTCCCCCCGGACGAGTTCATCGCGATCGCCGAGTCCTCCGGGCTGATGCCGCACCTGACCGAGTACGTCCTCGAGACGGCGCTCGGGCAGGTCGCGAAGTGGCGGGCCCAGGGTCTCGAGGTCCCCGTGGCCGTCAACGTCTCGCCGCGCGACGTCCACACCCCCGGATTCGCCGGGGCCGTCGCGGCGAGGCTGGCCCGGCACGGGGTCCCGGCGGGCGCACTGCAGTTGGAGATCACGGAGCATGTGCTGCTGGAGGACCCGCAGCGCGCCGCGGACACGCTGGCCGGGCTCTCCGACCACGGCGTGAAGATGTCGCTCGACGACTTCGGCACGGGGTACTCGTCGCTGGTGCATCTGCGGCGGCTGCCGGTCAGCGAGCTGAAGATCGACCGTTCCTTCGTGGCCCGGCTCGCGGTCGACGCGCAGGACGCGGAGATCGTCCGCTGCACCGTCGATCTGGCCCACTCGCTGGGCCTGCTGGTGGTCGCAGAAGGCGTCGAGGACGACGAGACCTGGGAGCGGCTGAGGGATCTGCGCTGCGACGCGGTGCAGGGATGGCTGGTCGCGGCGGCGATGCCGCCGCAGGAGACGACGGCGTGGCTGCTGGCGCGCGGCGAACGAGGCTGGCACCGCCCGGCGCTCCCGGCGGGCGAGCTTCCCTCGCCCCAGCCGCGCGCCGACCGCGCGTCGGGCCGCGCGGTGACGTAGCCCCTGCTGCGGCGCCTCGGGCGGGCGGAGCCGGGCATGGTGCGCCGGAGGCTGCCGGGCCGGTGGTCGTGCGGCCCGGCCCTCGGCCGGGCTGCGGCTCCTGCCCACACCGCCCGTGCGGGGTGGGTGCGACGGTGCGGCCTTCCGGTCGGTGCCATGCCGTCGGCGCCGGTGGGGCGGGCCCACTGGGGCTCGGTTCGCCTCCGGGGCGCTTTGTGCGTGTTGTCGACGGTCGATCGTGCTCGATCCCTCGTTCGTCGGGATCTCCGCGCTCCCCCTGCCTTCGGCGGGAGGTGCCCCACTCCCTTTCGACACCCGCGCGCCCCTTTCGGCTCGGCGGGCCGGGCGGCTGGTTCCTGGGCGGCGGGGGCGGTGGCAGCGGCCGGGTGGGTGTACGGCCGCAGACCTCGGTGGGGACCGGGGCGGGACCCGGTTCCGGGGAGGCCGGGGTGAGGGGAAGGCAAACCGTTTCACGGGCACCCGGGCCCGCCCCATAGGATTGGGCCAAAACCATCACACTCACCCCAGAGGATCGCTGCATGCCTGGCATCACGCGCGAGGAGGTCGCCCACCTCGCCCGGCTGGCGCGTCTGGAGCTGAAGGACGAAGAGCTCGAGCACTTCGCCGGACAGCTCGACGACATCATCGGCGCGGTCGCCCGCGTCTCCGAGGTCGCCGACCAAGACGTACCCCCGACCTCCCACCCGCTGCCGCTGACGAACGTCATGCGTGCCGACGAGGTCCGTCCGTCGCTCACCCCCGAGCAGGCGCTCAACGGCGCCCCTGCCCAGGAGCAGCAGCGTTTCAAGGTGCCGCAGATCCTGGGGGAGGACTAACAGTCATGACGGACAGCATCATCAAGCTCACCGCCGCCGAGATCGCCGCGAAGATCGCCGCCGGCGAACTCACCGCCGTCGAGGTCACCGAGGCCCACCTGGCCCGGATCGAGGCCGTCGACGAGAAGGTCCACGCGTTTCTGCACGTCGACCGTGAGGGCGCTCTCGCGCAGGCCCGCGCCGTCGACGAGAAGCGGGCGAAGGGCGAGAAGCTCGGCCCCCTCGCCGGCGTACCGCTCGCGCTGAAGGACATCTTCACCACCGAGGGCATCCCGACCACCGTCGGTTCGAAGATCCTCGAGGGCTGGCTCCCGCCGTACGACGCGACGCTCACCAAGCGGCTCAAGGCCGCCGACGTCGTCATCCTCGGCAAGACCAACATGGACGAGTTCGCCATGGGGTCCTCCACGGAGAACAGCGCCTACGGCCCGACGGGCAACCCGTGGGACCTGACCCGTATCCCCGGCGGCTCCGGCGGCGGGTCCTCCGCCGCCCTCGCCTCCTACCAGGCGCCGCTCGCGATCGGCACGGACACCGGCGGCTCGATCCGCCAGCCCGCCGCCGTCACCGCCACGGTCGGCGTCAAGCCCACCTACGGCGGGGTGTCCCGCTACGGCATGGTGGCGTTCAGCAGCAGCCTCGACCAGGGTGGGCCCTGCGCCCGTACGGTCCTGGACGCGGCCTTGCTGCACGAGGTCATCGCCGGGCACGACCCACTCGACTCGACGTCCATCGACGCCCCGGTCCCGCCGGTCGTCGAGGCCGCCCGCAACGGCTCCGTGGCCGGCATGCGCGTCGGCGTCGTCAAGCAGTTCCGCGGCGAGGGCTACCAGGCCGGTGTCGTGCAGCGCTTCGACGAGTCCGTCGAGCTGCTGAAGGAGCTCGGCGCCGAGATCGTCGAGCTGGACTGCCCGTCGTTCGACCTGGCGCTCGCCGCGTACTACCTGATCGCGCCGTCCGAGTGCTCCTCGAACCTCGCCCGCTTCGACGCCATGCGTTACGGCCTGCGCGTCGGCGACGACGGCACGAGGTCCGCCGAGGACGTCACCGCGCTGACCCGCGAGGCCGGCTTCGGCCCCGAGGTCAAGCGCCGCATCATGCTGGGCACGTACGCGCTCAGCTCCGGCTACTACGACGCCTACTACGGCTCCGCCCAGAAGGTACGCACCCTCATCACCCGGGACTTCGAGAAGGCCTTCGAGAGCGTCGACGTCATCGTCTCCCCGACGACGCCGACCACCGCCTTCCCCATCGGCGAGCGAGCCGACGACCCGATGGCGATGTACCTCGCGGACCTGTGCACCATCCCGACCAACCTGGCCGGCAACGCGGCCATGTCGTTGCCCTGCGGTCTCGCACCGGAGGACGGCCTGCCCGTCGGCCTGCAGATCATCGCCCCGGCCATGAAGGACGACCGGCTCTACAAGGTCGGTGCCGCCGTCGAGGCCGCTTTCGTGGAACGCTGGGGACACCCGCTGCTCGAGGAGGCTCCTTCACTGTGAGCGACGCACGCGCGGCCGCCGGGCCGCAAAAGGCGACGATGCCCGCACCTCTGCGCCGCGCGGGCGGACATGGGGGCCCCTCCCAGGCGCCAGCGCTGGGGGAGAACGGAGAAATGCTGTGAGTGCCATGGCGAAGAAGGCCAAGAACTTCAAGAAGTCCAAGACCGGGCTGTACGTGTCGCTCGGCAGCACCGCGTTCGGCGCGATCAGCGTCGCCAAACAGGCCAGGCTGGCCCGCGCCGACGGTGACATGCTCCGGCTGGCCGACGCCGTGGTGTCCGCTGCCGCGATCGTCACCGGCCTGGCCATCCTCTACCGCGAGCTGAAGCGGCTCGGCGACGACGACGTCCTGCTGGGCTGAGAGGGAAAGTTTCATCGTGACCGTCACTGAACTGGTGTCGTACGAGGACGCCCTGGCGTCCTACGACCCCGTCATGGGCCTCGAGGTCCATGTCGAGCTCGGCACCAAGACCAAGATGTTCTGCGGGTGCTCCACCGAGCTGGGCGCCGAGCCCAACTCGCAGACCTGCCCCACCTGTCTCGGCATGCCCGGCTCGCTCCCGGTCGTCAACGCGGTCGGCGTCGAGTCCGCCATCAAGATCGGCCTCGCGCTGCACTGCGAGATCGCCGAGTGGTGCCGCTTCGCCCGGAAGAACTACTTCTATCCGGACATGCCGAAGAACTTCCAGACCTCGCAGTACGACGAGCCGATCGCCTTCAACGGCTACTTGGACGTCCAGCTCGAGGACGGCGAGGTCTTCCGCGTGGAGATCGAACGCGCCCACATGGAGGAGGACACCGGCAAGTCGACCCACGTCGGCGGTGCCACCGGCCGCATCCACGGCGCCTCGCACTCCCTGCTCGACTACAACCGCGCCGGCATCCCGCTGATCGAGATCGTCACCAAGCCGATCGTCGGCGCCGGTGAGCGCGCCCCCGAGGTCGCCAAGGCGTACGTCGCCGAGCTGCGCGAGCTCATCCGTGCCCTCGGAGTCTCCGAGGCCCGCATGGAGATGGGCCAGATGCGCTGTGACGTGAACCTCTCGCTGCGGCCGAACGGCACGGAGAAGTTCGGCACCCGCTCCGAGACGAAGAACGTCAACTCGCTGCGCAGCGTCGAGCGGGCGGCCCGGTACGAGATCCAGCGGCACGCCGCGGTGCTCTCGTCCGGCGGCACGATCGTGCAGGAGACCCGTCACTTCCACGAGGACGACGGCTCCACCACCTCCGGCCGGGTCAAGGAGGAGGCGGAGGACTACCGCTACTTCCCCGAGCCCGACCTGGTCCCGGTCGCGCCCTCGCGCGAGTGGGTCGAGGAGCTGCGCGCCACGCTGCCGGAGTTGCCGCGGGTGCGGCGCAACCGGCTCCGTGAGGACTGGGGCGTCTCCGAGCACGACATGCAGTCCATCCTCAACGCGGGCGCGGTCGACCTGATCGTCGCCACCATCGAGGCCGGCGCGGAGGCGGCCGCCGCCCGTAAGTGGTGGATGGGCGAGCTGGCCCGCAGCGCCAACGAGTCGGGCAAGGCGCTGGACGAGCTGGCGATCACCCCGGCGCAGGTCGCCCGGGTGACCGCACTGGTGAAGGAGGGCTCGCTCAACGACAAGCTGGCCCGCTTGTGTCTCGAGGGCGTGCTCGCCGGCGAGGGCGACCCGGACACCGTCGTCGAGAAGCGCGGCCTGAAGGTCGTCTCCGACGAGGGTGCGCTGGGCGCGGCCGTCGACGAGGCCATCGCCGGCAACGCGGCGATCGCGGACAAGATCCGCGGCGGCAAGGTCGCGGCGGTCGGCGCACTGGTGGGCGCGGTCATGAAGACCACGCGCGGCCAGGCGGACGCGGCTCGGGTGAAGGAACTGATCCTGCAGAAGCTGGGCGTCGAGGGCTGACGCCCTTAGGTTCCGCGAGGGGCGGCGCGCACCACAGG
>NZ_BMWB01000010.1:6102-49735 GCF_014651015.1 Streptomyces xantholiticus | reverse complement strand
CAGGGTGCGCGCCGCCCCTCGGCGTTGTCCGAGCCGGGCACCGGGTGGGGCAAGGTTCTTCGTACCGGCGGACGGCACTCCCGTGGCACCGTGACCGAACGCCGGATCGGGCCGTTGTCAGGGCATGACCCCAGCAAAGCGTGTACTCGCCGCCATCGCCCTCGCCACCGGCGCATCCGCCCTCGCAGCCCCCGCTGCGAACGCCGCCTCTCCGGAGCTCCCCGTCGGGACGCTTTCGGTCATGGACACCGTCGACACGGTTACCGAGAGCTCCGTCGCCCCGGAGCACCGCGAGCAGGTGCCGAGTGCCTCCCAGCAACTGGCCGGGCTCAACCGGCTGGCCGAGGTGCCGAACGACCTCGACCCGCTGACCGGCCAGGCCGCTCCCGTGACGGGTCTGCTCGGCGCGTAGCCTCCGGCGCCCGGGGGCCGGCCGCCCGGCTCGGCCCCGCTCAGTGGCGGATGCCCAGGCCCGGCAGCCACAGCTCGCCGCGGTCCTTGCAGCTCACGTCCCGTGCACGCAGCTCCTCCGGCCCCCGGGTGCCGCGGGCGTACAACTCGGTGACGACAAGGGCGGCGAGGGCCGCGGCGCATTCGTGCCCGGGGTCGAGGAAGTCGGTCTGCCACCAGCCGCGGTCCCGGCTCTGCCATCCGCGCGCAAGCATCATCCGGGCCCGGTCCTCGTTGTTCTCCCCGTCGCGGTCGTCGATCGAGGCGTGCAGACCGTCCTCGAGGCTGTAGGACACGAGCAGTTGACGGCCCCGGTCGGCGGCGCTCGTCACGCAGAAGCTCGCCCAGTCGGTACCGACCTGCACCGGCAGCTGCTCCGACCAGGCACGGAGCAGCAGCTCCAGCCCGTACTGGAACTGCGCCAGGTCCGCGGCGAGCCGACCGCCCGGACGCGCCGTCGGGCGCTCGCCGGGGCCGCTGCGGTCCAACTGCCAGACGTACGGCAGGAACGCCTGGTCGTACGGCTGGCCGCCGGACCACGCGCCGCCCCACTCGAAGGCGCGCTGCTCCTCGGCCTCCAGGGTGCGGGTGTCGTGGACCGACAGCCCCACCTGCTGCCGGTCGCCGGCGAGCAGCAGGGTCCGGCTGCGGTCGCGCCAGCGCACGCTCGGGCCGTCCGCGGAGCCGCCGTAGAGCGTCGGCTCGCCGATCCGGGCCACGATCGCGTCGTACACCACCTGGAGCGCGTCGCGGCGCCCGGCCGGGGTCGTGCCCGGATCGTGGACGACGACCGGGACGGGGGCGCGGCCCAGGTGCGGGCCGGGCGCGTCATGGAGCATGCGGGCGAACTCCGCGGCGTCCGCGGGCGTCAGGGCCGTCTGGTGGATCCCCCTGTATTCCATGTCGGCCATCGTGCCAGCCGGCGCCGACAATTCCCCTGGTCTTGTGGACCACGGCCGATTCCCGTCGTCCCGGGCCTGTGGGTACCGCCGTCCGACCAGGGCCAGGGTCGCGGCATCCGGCACGGCCTTGATCCGCCCACCGGCTCCGGGGACAAGCCGCGGTGGCCGGGTGGCCACTGAGTCCTGGCCGGAACCCGATTGGACTGCCCTCACGGCCACTTGGACGTTCACCACGCGGATGTCATCATGCCTTCTCGCCGCCATCCGCCCCGGTTGGCGGGCCTGCCGAGCAATGGAATCGAGGACGAACCATTGGCCGTCGACGGGAGGTCGGGCATGTCACCGGAGATTTCGCGCAGGAGGGTGCTCGCGCTCGGGACCGGCGCACTCGGCGCGGCCGCGGCCGGCTCGCTGCTGCCGCCGTCCCTGCAGGCGGCTCTCGCCGCCGAACCGGCGAGCGGCGGGCTGCGCGCGGTCAAGCACGTGGTGATCCTCATGCAGGAGAACCGGTCCTTCGACCACTACTTCGGGACACTGCGCGGGGTCCGCGGCTTCTGCGACCGCAACGCCGTCGAACTCCCCACCGGCAAGCCTGTCTTCGAGCAGCCGGCGCCGCGGGGAGGGGCGGTCCTGCCCTTCCCGGTGCGCGACGCCGCCGAGACGCAGAAGAAGGACCTGCAGTACATCGGTGACCTCGACCACTCGTGGGGCGGCGGCGCCAAGGCCTGGCGGGGCGGCTGGATGGACGGCTGGGTCTCCGCGAAGACGGCCGCGACCATGGCCTACTACGACCGGCGCGACCTGCCGCTGCACTACGAACTCGCGGACACCTTCACCATCTGCGACGCCTACCACTCCTCCACCCACACCTCGACGAACCCGAACCGCAACCACCTGTGGAGCGGTTGGACGGGATACGAGGCCGACGGCACCCGCGCCGTCACGAACGCCGCCTACGCCGAGGGCACCCACCCGGGCTACCCGTGGCCGACGTACGCCGAGCGACTGGAGAAGGCCGGCCGCAGCTGGAAGACGTACACGGAGTGGGAGAACTTCACCGACAACAGCATCGAGTTCTTCACGAGCTTCAAGCAGATCGCCCGTAAGGCCCTGGCCAAGGCCGGTGACCCGGCCGGTGGGTACACCTACATGGAGGCCTTCTACGCCAAGGTCCGCGACACCCAGGACCCCGGGGAGCGGGCCGCGCTGCTCGCCGCGCTCGAGGAGGGTGTGGCGACGCTGACGAAGAGCGAGCGGTCGCTGTTCGAGCGCGGACTGCGCCGGGTGGAGACCGGCACCCTCGCCGAAAGCTTCCGCGCCGACATCGCCGCCGGCCGGCTCCCCGAGGTCTCCTACCTGGTCCCGTCGGCCGTCGACTCCGAGCACCCCGGGGCGTCCTCACCCATCGCCTCCGCCTCTCTCGTCTACAAGGTCCTCGACGACCTTGCCTCGCGCCCCGAGGTCTGGCGGCACACCGTCGTCCTGATCAACTACGACGAGAACGACGGCTTCTTCGACCACGTCCCGCCGCCCGTTCCGCCCGCGGACGACACCGACGAGCGCTGGCAGGGGCTCCCGACGGGCCTGGGTGTCCGCGTCCCGATGCTTGTCATATCCCCCTGGTCCGTCGGTGGCTATGTGTGCTCCGAGGTCTTCGACCACACCTCGGTGATCCGGTTGCTGGAGACGTGGACCGGTATCGAGGAGCCCAATATCACCCCGTGGCGGCGAACCGTCACCGGTGACCTGACCTCCGCCTTCGACTTCGGTCGTGGCAGGCCGCAGCCCGAAGTCGAGCGGCCGGGGGAGATCCCGCCGTTCACCGGCCGCTGGCGCCCGCAGCCGCCCGCCGTGCAGTCCATGCCCGTCCAGGAACCCGGGACCCGGCCGGCGCGCCCCCTGCCGTACCAGCCCGACGCCGACGCCACGGTGTCGGTGGACGCGGTCACCGTCGAACTGCGCAACAGCGGCCGGGCGAGCGCGCACTTCGTGCTCTACCCGTACGCCGGAGAGTTCGAGCTTCCGCAGCACCGGGATGTAAGGGGCAAGGCGCAATGGACCGTGCCCCTTACCGGGGAGGCCTACCGCTTCACGGTCACCGGTCCCAACGGCTTCCGCCGGGAATTCGCCGGCCCAGCGCGCGGCTCGGCAGCGGTCGTCTCCGCCGTCGACCACCACGACCGCGACCTGCACCTGACCCTGCGCAACAGCGGCAGCGCGCCGCTCACCTTCACGGTGCGGCCGCTGGGTTACGCAGAGGACGCCGACCTGCACAGCTGGACCCGCCGGATCACGGTCAAGGCGGGCCGCAGCCGCAGGGTGGTCCACTCGGCGGCCGACGCACACGGCTGGTACGACATCGAGGTGACCGCCGAAGGGGCCCAGGCGGAGTCCGGCTTCAGGCGCCGGCTGATGGGCCACATCGAGAACGGCCGCGCGAGCATCTCCGGCTGAGGCGCCGTCGCGGTCACCGGCTGTCGTGCGGCCCGTGTGAGTAACCCCACGAAGGGGACAAATGATCACGATTGGCTGTCAAGGTGTCTCCTTGCAGGTCATGAGTTCTTTGCGGGCTGTTCTCGACCAAAGATCCGCGAACCACCCAGGGAGCCGGTCCGTTGGCAGCAATTGCCCGGTGGTGCGTCAGGCACCGCCTTGTCGTCGTGCTGCTGTGGCTCCTCACCCTGGGCGGCGCCGCGGCCGCGGCGGGCGTCGCGGGGACCTCGTACACCAACGACTACGAGGTCCCCGGCACCGAATCGGGCCGCGCCACCGCCCTGCTCCAAGAAGGGTTCCACGGGCGGGGCGGTGACAGCGACACGATCGTCTGGCACGCGGACACCGTCAGCGTCCGCGACCCGGACGTCGAGAAACGCATCTCCGCGATGCTCGACGACGTCGCCGCACTCGACGGCATCTCCTTCGTCGCGAGCCCCTACGGCAGCGACGGCGCCCCGCAGATCAGCCCCGACTCGCGCACCGCCTTCGCCTACGTCGGCTTCGACCACCCGGTCGAGGACATCCCGCAGGCCCAGGCGCAGGCCGTCGTCGACACCGCCCAAGCGGCCCAGGGCAACGGCGTTTCGGTGGAGCTCGGCGGCAGCGCGATCGCCCTCACCGAAGCCCCCGGCGGCCATGTCGCCGAAATCGTCGGCGTGGCGGTCGCGGCCGTCGTCCTCTTCCTCGTCTTCGGCTCCCTCGCCGCCAGCGTGCTGCCCATCGCCACCGCGCTCGTCTCCGTGGGCACCGCATACGCAGGCATCGTGCTCCTCGGCCATGTGATGACCGTCGCCGACTTCGCACCCATGCTGGGCCTGCTCGTCGGACTCGGCGTCGGCATCGACTACGCGCTCTTCATCGTGACCAGACACCGCCAGGGACTCAAACGCGGGCTGCCGGTGGACCGGGCGGCACGCGACGCCGTGACCACCACGGGACGCGCCGTCGTCTTCGCGGGTGCCACCGTCTGCATCGCGCTGCTCGGCATGCTCATCCTGCGGCTCGGATTCCTCAACGGCGTCGCGATCGCCGCCTCCCTCACCGTCGTCCTCACCGTGGCCGCCTCCGTGACACTGCTGCCCGCCCTGCTCTCGCTGATCGGCATGCGGGCACTGAACCGTCGCGAGCGGCGGCGGCTCGCCAGGAGGGGGCCGCGGCCCGAGCTGCCGACCGGCTTCGCCGCCCGCTGGTCCGTCTACGTCGAACGCCGGCCCAAAGTGCTGGGCGCTGTCGCCGCCGTCGTCATGCTGGCGCTCGCCCTGCCGACGTTCTCACTCCGCCTCGGCACCTCCGACCAGGGCAACGGCCCCGCCACCGCCACCACCCGACAGGCCTACGACCTGCTCTCGGAAGGCTTCGGCCCCGGCGTCAACGGCCCCCTCACCCTCGTCGCCGGGCTGGAGGGCCCGGACGACCATGTGGCCATGGACCGGCTCCGCCACGAACTCCAGGCCACCGACGGTGTCTCGTCCGTCGGCCCCGTGACGTACAACGGCAGTGGAGACACGGCGGTGCTCACCGTCGTCCCCGAGACCGCACCCCAGTCGAAGGCGACGAGCGAGCTCGTCGACCGCCTGCGCGCCGACGTCCTGCCCGTCGCCGAGAACGGCACCTCGCTCCAGGTCCACGTCGGCGGTGTCACGGCGAGCCACGACGACTTCGCGGAGATCATCGTCGGCGAACTGCCCCTTTTCGCCGGCGTCGTGATCGCCCTCGGCTCTCTGCTGCTGCTCCTCGCCTTCCGCTCCATCGGTGTCCCGCTGAAGGCCGCGGCGATGAACGTCCTCGCCGTCGCCTCCGCCTTCGGCGTCGTCGTGACGATCTTCCAATGGGGCTGGGGAAGCGAACTGCTGGGTCTCGGCCGGGCCGGCCCCATCGAACCGTTCCTGCCGGTGATCATGGTCTCCGTGCTCTTCGGGCTCTCCATGGACTACCAGGTGTTCCTGGTCAGCCGGATGTACGAGGAGTGGCTCGATACCGGCGACAACCGGCGTGCGGTACGGGTCGGCCTCGCGGAGACCAGCCGTGTGATCAACTCCGCCGCCGTCATCATGATCTCCGTGTTCCTCGCCTTCGTGCTCAGCGGCGACCGGGTCATCGCCATGTTCGGCATCGGGCTGGCGGCCGCGGTGGCACTGGACGCGTTCGTCCTGCGCACGCTGCTCGTGCCCGCGCTCATGCATCTGCTCGGCGGCGCGAACTGGTGGCTGCCGCGCGGGCTGGACCGTCTGCTGCCGCGGATCAGCATCGAAAAGCCGGCGTCCCGCAAGGGCGCGCATGCGAGGATCCCGCAAGAACGCACGAGCGAGGACGGCGAGCTCGTGCCATAGCGCGCGCCCGCGCGCCGACGGTCGCCCCGCCGCGGCCTGCGACAACCTTCGACGACGGGGAGCACGGTGTTCTCGGTAAGCCTGGGCGACGACGGAGCACAACTCACCCCCCTGGAGCCCTGGCAGGCCGAGGAGTTCCTCGCACACATCGAGCGGGGACGGGATTTCATAGGCCGGTACGTGGGACTGCCGGACATCGTGCCCGACCTGCCGGCGGCCCGTGCCCACCTCCAGCGGTACGCGGAGAAGGCCGCCTCGGACACCGGACGCATCTACGGCATCCGCCTCGACGGCAGGCTGGTGGGCGGCGTGCTCTTCCCCACCATGGACGCGGCCCAGGGTGTCTGTGAGGCGGGCTGCTGGCTGGAGCCCTCGGCGGCCGGCCGCGGGCTCGTCACCCGCGCCGTGACCGTGATCATCGACTGGGCGGTCGAGGTGCGCGGCTTCCACCGCGTGGAGTGGCACGTGGCACCCGCCAACACGGCCAGCATCGCCGTCGCCGAGCGCCTCGGAATGAGCCGTGAGGGAGTGCTGCGCGAGAGCTACCTCTACCGGGGCCGGCGGCAGGACACCGAAATCTGGTCCGTGCTGGCACCGGAGTGGCGCAAGCTGCGCGCACAGCAGCGGTAGGCCGCATAAAACCACTGGTGAGCCGAGGCGGCCGGTGCTGGAATGCGCCGATGGACCGACAGGATCGCACAGCTGTACTCGCCCACTTCGACCGCCAGTTGCGGCGCGACGTCACCCCCGCGGAACGCGACGGGGACGTCGTACGGCGGTCCGGCGCGGACGGGGACTGGAGCGGCGTCCTCTGGTCCTCGCTGCGACCGGAGACGGCCGACGCCGCCATCGCCCGCCAGGTGCGGCACTTCTCGGCGCTCGGCCGCCCCTTCGAATGGAAGCTGTACAGCCACGACACCCCCGACGATCTCGGTGCACGGCTGCTCGCCGCCGGGTTCGTGGCGGAGCCGGAGGAGACGGTGCTGGTCGGCGAGGCCGCGCACATGGCCGGTGCCGTCGAACTGCCCGACGGCGTACGACTGGAGCCGGTGACCGATGCGGCGGGCGTCGACCTCGTGGCGCAGGTCCATGAACAGGCCTTCGGCACCAACAGTGACCGGCTGCGCGAGCAACTGCTCGTCCAGCTGGCGAAGGACCCCGACACCCTCGACATCACCCTGGCCATGGCCGGCGACCTGCCGGTGTGCTCCGCGCGCATGGAGCGGTACGCGGGCACCGACTTCGCCGGACTGTGGGGCGGCGGCACGCTCGCCGAGTGGCGCGGCCGCGGCATCTACCGTGCCCTGGTCGCCCACCGGGCCAGGATCGCCGTGGCCAAGGGCGTCCGTCATCTGCAGGTCGACGCCTCGGACGACAGCCGCCCGATCCTCGAACGGCTCGGCTTCACTGCGCTGTGCACCACGACGCCGTACGTCTACGAGCCCTGAGCCCGGCGGGGCGCCTGGCCGTGACGAGCCCTGGGCCGGCAGGGCACCTGGCCGTGACGAGCCCTGGGCCCGGACCAGCACGTCAACGGCGGCGGTGCGGTGGTACGGCACCGACCGCGCCACGGTGCCCCCGCCCCGGCCGCGGCTCAGGCGCCTCGGGCCCGATGCCGTGGACGTCGCACCGAAGGCGGTGCCGGGCCTTAGACCCTCCGACGCGGCCTGAGGCCTTCGGACCCGGCCTAAGGCTTGGGACCCCCGAAGATGCGGCGGTCGACCGATGCGGCCGCCCGTCCTCAGCGGCGAGTCTGGATGCACCGCACGGGGCCGAAAGGCCCCACCGACACAGGAGTAACGACATGTTCGACTACGAGATCCAGCAGCTGCGCCGTGCCGATCTGATCCGGGAGGCCGACGCCGCGCGCCGTGTCCCCCGCACGAAGCGCAGCCGCCGGGCCGCGCGTTCGTCCGCCGGGGACGAAGGGGAGAGGCGGGTGAGCCGTCCGGACAGCCGCCACTTCACCCCGGCCGCATGACCCCGCGTGATGGCCGAAAGACCGGTCAAGTGCGCCGCGGTCCGGGACGGTTGTGCGATGCTCGGCGGCGTGGAAGCAAAGTCCGTCAGCCCGGTGTTCGTCGGCCGCGCCGGTGAGCTGGGGGTACTCACCGACGCGCTCACCCGCGCCGTCGGCGGCGACTCGTCGCCGGCGGCCGGGTCCCCGGGCGAGCCCCAGGCACTGCTCGTCGCCGGTGAGGCGGGCGTCGGCAAGACCCGGCTCGTCGAGGAACTGCTGAGCGAGGCGTGCCGCCGCGACGCCGTCGTCGCCGTCGGCGGATGCGTCGAGATCGGCGCGGACGGGCTGCCGTTCGCCGCGTTCTCGACCGCGCTGCGCGCCCTGCAGCGGCGGCTGCCCGAGGAACTGGCGGCGGCCGCCGCCGGCCAGGAGCACGAACTCGCCCGGCTCCTGCCGGAACTCGCCCCGGCGGGCGCCGACCACGGCCGGCACGACGAGGAGGGCACGGCCCGCCTTTTCGAACTCACCGCCCGTCTGCTGGAACGGGTCGCCACCGACCACATCGTGGTCCTGGTGCTGGAGGACCTGCACTGGGCCGACGCCTCCACCCGCCACCTGCTCGCTTATCTGTTCCGCACCCTGCACCGCGGCCGGCTGGTCCTGATCGCCACCTACCGTTCCGACGACGTCCACCGGCGCCACCCGCTGCGCCCCTTCCTCGCCGAACTCGACCGCATGCGTACGGTGCAGCGCATCGAGCTGCCCCGCTTCACCCGGGCGGAGGTAGGGCGTCAGATGGCCGGGATCCTCGCGGCGGAACCCGCTCCGGCCCTGGTCGACCACGTCTTCGACCGTTCCGACGGCAACGCCTTCTTCGTCGAGGAACTCGCTGCGGGCCTCAGCGACGACAACTGCCCCGCCCTGCCGGACTCGCTGCGCGACATCCTGCTCGTGCGCGTGGAAGCACTGCCGGAGGACGCGCAGGGCGTGGTGCGGATCGTCGCCGAGGGCGGCTCAACCGTCGAGCACGGTCTGCTGCACGCGGTCGCCGGCCTGCCCGAGGACGAACTCATCGGCGCGTTGCGCGCCGCCGTCGGCGCGAACATCCTGCTCGCCGTGCCGGACGGCGACGGCTACCGCTTCCGGCACTCCCTCGCCCGCGAAGCCGTGAGCGACGATCTGCTGCCCGGCGAGCGCTCCCGCCTCAACCGCCGTTACGCACAGGCGCTGGAGGCCCACCCCGGCCTGGTACGGGAGGAGGAGCGGGCCACCCGGCTCGCCACGTACTGGTACCGCGCAGGCGACGCCGCCAAGGCGCTTCCCGCCGTGCTCAAGGCCTCGGTCGGAGCACGGCGGCGCCACGCCTACGCCGAACAACTGCGGTTGCTGGAAAGGGCCATGGAGCTCTGGGACAGCGCGCCCGACGCCGTGCGGGCCGAGCTGCGACCCGTGGACCACACCGAGGTATACCCACCCCTTGCCTTCGGCAGGGGGAACCCCAGAGGCTGCGACCCGGCCACCACGCCGCTGCGCTATCTCGACCTGATGGCGGAAGCGGCCGTCGCCGGCCGGCTCTGCGGCGAACGCGAGCGGGCGCTGAAGACCGCCAAGCGCGGCCGGCGGCTGGCCGAGGCGGAGAACGATCCGCTGCGGGCCGCCTGGTTCTCCGTCCAGCACTCCCGGCTCGTCTCCGCGCTGGGCCGCGGCAACGGGTGGGCGGAACTCAGCGCCGCCCAGGACCTGGTGCGCGGCCTGGCGCCGTCCGCCGTGCACGCCGAGGTGCTGGCGGAGGCCGCGGCCTGGAGCAAGGAGCACGACCCCGGTGCGGAAAGTCTGGCGACGGCGGAGCGGGCCGTGGAGTACGCCCGCATGGTCGGCGCGGAGGACATCGAACTCCGTGCCCGCCTCACCCTCGGCAGCCTCATGGCCGACGCCGGGGACGTCGACGGCGGCATCGCCGTCATGTACGAGGTCAAGGACCGCGCGGTCTGCCTCGGGCTGACCGCACACATCGGCCGCATCTACACGAACCTGCCGTCCGTGCTGGAGAGCGTCGGCCGCTCGCACGAAGCGATGGAGGTGCTCGACGAGGGCGTCGCCGTGATCGGCAGATACGGGCTGCTGGACAGCCGCGCCTGGATCCGGAACAACTTCGCCGAGTCCCTTCTCTCCCTCGGACGGTGGGACGAGGCCGAGGAAACGGCGACGCATGCCCTCAGGGTCGCCCTGAGCCCCAAACCGAGCGGACGTGCCGCCCTACTGCTCGCCAGAATCGCCCTTGAGCGCGGGGACGTCGCGCGTGCCGCCGAGCATCTGTCGGCCGCGCAGCGGCACTTCGGCACGAACGACCTGTCACCGCAGTTGACCCTGCCTTCGATCACCATCGCGCTGCGGATCGCCGCGGCGCAGGGCCGGGTCATCGACGCCCGCCTCGAACTCGAACGCGCCGTGGCGTCCGGCTTCCCGCCCGGCACCCGGCGCTACGCCTGGCCGCTGCTGCGGTCCGCCGCCGCCCTGGAGGCCGACGCCCTCGGGTTGCCGGCGGCGGAACCGGGCCGTGCGGAGAGTGTTCAGCGCATCCTGAAGGCCGCGAAGGCCCAGGTGACCGGGGTGCCGGTGTGGCGGGCCCATGAGCTCTGGGTGCGCGCGGAGCTGCGGCGTGCGGAGGGGGCGGACACCGCCACCGACTGGGCGCAGGCGGCAGCGGCGTGGGAGGCGCTGGACCGCCCCTACGAACTCGCGGGCGTACGCCTGCGGTGGGCCGAGTGCCTGCTGCGGTCCGCCGCCGCGGGAGCGGGCGACCCGGACCGCGGACTCGCCACGGAACTGCTGTGCCAGGCCCGGGCGGTGGCCCTGCAGTTGGGCGCACGACCCCTTGCCGAAGACATCGGGCTGCTGGCCAGGCGTGCCCGCGTCACCCTCGCGGAGGCCGCCGACACGGCGGACGCCCCTCCTGCCGGCCCGGACCTCGGGCTCACCCGCCGCGAGCAGGACGTACTGCGTCTGGTCGCGGCCGGCCACACCAACCGCCGGATAGCCGAGGAGCTCTACATCTCGCCGAAGACGGTGAGCGTCCACGTCTCCAACATTCTTGCCAAGCTGGGCGTCTCGGGCCGCGGTGAAGCCGCCGCGCTCGCCCACCGCCTCCGGCTCTTCCCGGACCTGACGAACGCCCCGGCCTGACACCGCGGCCCGCGGGCCGCTCGCTGCCGACAGCCCTGGGGTGAGGCGCCGTCCTCGGGATTCGGCGGGATCGGCGGTTTTGGCCCGCGCCCCGCGCATGGCGGCTCGTCGGGCCCGCGAGGCCGCGGACGGGGCCCGCACGGCGTCGGCCGGCCGGATCCGCCGCACGGTCGGGCAACGCCAGGCGTGCCTGCCGCGGCCCCGGGACCGTGCTCGCCGCATCGGCGGTGTCGGCCGGCCGGGGGCGTGTACGGCGAGCGCCCGCGCGCGCCGCCCGGTCACCCTGCGCCGGGCAGCACCACTGGTGCGCCGCAGCCTGTCCCTGCCCGGTCGGCGTCGGCAGGCGCCGGTCCGTCCCGGCCCCGGCCGATGCGGCGCCCGCTCACCCGCCGTCGGTCTCGGCCGGCGCGGACGTGTCCATCACGTCGTGGGGCGGTGCGCCCGCCCCCCGCGCGAGCGGCCTGTCGCCCGCTGCCTCGTCGCGTGCGGCGTCATCCGCGTCCACGGCGCTCTGCGCCGCCGGCGGGCGAACCGTGACCTTGCCCGAGGCGAGGTCCACCGGGCCGCGGCCGGGATCGCCGTCGCCGACGTCGACACGGGTCAGCGCCAGGCGGTTGCGTTCGTCGTCGGTGTGCTTGCGGCCCGGCGCGAAGATCTCCTCGAAGGCGTTGAACACAGAGCCACCACCCCTTATCCCACCTCCAGCTGGAGGATCATGTCGTCGCCCGACCCTGGCGTGCCCCGGCCGTCCGTCTCGCTGGTGACGAGCCAGAGCTTGTCCCCGCCCGCGGAGACCACCGTGCGCAGCCGGCCGTACTCCTCCTCGAGGAACGGCTGGGAGTCCGCGGAAGGTTCCGCCCCGGACAGCGGGATGCGCCACAGCCGCTCGCCGCGCAGACCTGCCATCCAGATCGATCCCTGGGCGTAGGCGATGCCGCTCGGCGAGGCGTCCGCGGTCTTCCACTGGGCGACCGGGGAAACGAAGCCGGGTTCGTCGCCCTTGCCCTCGACCTCCGGCCAGCCGTAGTTCTTGCCGGGCTCGATCAGATTCAGCTCGTCCCAGGTGTTCTGCCCGAACTCGGCGGCCCACAGGCGCTTCTCCGAGTCCCAGGCGAGCCCCTGCACATTGCGGTGGCCGTACGAGTAGACGACGGAGTCGGGGGCCGGATTGCCGTGGACCGGCTGCCCGTCCGGGGTCATGCGGAGGATCTTGCCGCCGAGGGACTCCTTGTCCTGGGCCAGGCCCGTGTCACCCGTCTCGCCCGTGCCCGCGTACAGCATCTTGTCCGGGCCGAACGCGATCCTTCCGCCGTTGTGGACAACGCCCTTGGGGATGCCGCGGAGCACCGTGTCCGGGGCGCCGAGTTGCTGGCCGGCCGGTTTCTCCTCGTCGTAGAGCAGCCGGGCGATGCGGTTGTCGGAGGCGGTGGTGAAGTAGGCGTAGACCTGGCGGTCCGAGGCGAAGGACGGGGAGATGGCCAGCCCCATCAGCCCGCCCTCCCCACCGGGGGCGACACCCGGCACGGAACCGATCTCGGTCTTCTTGCCGCTCTCCACGTCGACCCGGGTGATCGTGCCCTCGTCGCGTGAGGCGACCAGCAGGTCACCGTTCGGCAGGGCGGCCAGGCCCCAGGGCGATTGCAACTCCTCGGTCAGGGTGGAGACGACCTTCACCGACCCCTTCGAGGGCGGGCCGGAAGGGCTCGGCGCAGCGCTCGACGCCGTGCCCGAGGGGGTTCCGGTCCCCTCGGCGGAGCCGGGAGACCCGCCGGCGGGGCTCTTGTCGCCGCCCGACGAGCACCCGGCCGCGAAGAGGAGCACAAGGGCGGCCATCACGGCCGTCACTGCAGGACGGTGCACGGTACTGATCCCTTCGACGGCGGCTGGACCTGCCTTCCTTCTTCATACACCGCAGCTGCTGTCCAGGTTCCCGATCTTGCCGAGAACCCCGGCCGGAGAACTCCGCCGCGCTCAGTCCCACGAGCCCCGTGCCGCAGGCAGCGCCGCGATCTCCGCCAGGTCGTACGCCGTGAGCTCGAGCTCGGCGGCGCCGGCGTTCTCCACCGCCCACTCGGGCCGCTTCGTCCCCGGCACGGGCACCACGTGCCGTCCCTGCCCCAGCACCCACGCAAGGGCCACCCGCGCGGGCGTGGTCCCCGCCCCGTGCCGCTCGGCGATCCGGCGGAGCCCCGCCACCACCGGCTGGTTGGCCGCCATCATCTCCGCCGTGAACCGCGGGTGGCGCGCGCGTACGTCGTCCGGCTCGAACCCCTGCCCGGGAGTGAGCGTCCCGGTCAGGAACCCGTTCCCCAGCGGCATCGCCGCCAGGAATCCCACCCCGCGCGCCTCGCACCAGGGCAGCAGCCCCTCCAGCGCCTCCGGCGACCACACCGACAGCTCCGCCTGCACCGCGCTCACCGGGAACACCTGCTGAACGCGCTCCAGTTGGCGGATCGTTCCGTCGTACAGACGAGAGCCCGAGCGACGTGACGCCCGCACACCCACCGCGCACATCCCCAGTGCCCGCACCTTGCCGGCGCGCACCAGCTCCGCCATCGCGCCCCAGGTCTCCTCGACGGGGACCTCGGGGTCGGCGCGGTGGAGCTGGTACAGGTCGATCACGTCGGTCTGCAGGCGGCGAAGCGAGGCGTCGCAGGCTCTTTTCACATAGCCGGGCCGTCCGTTGGCGACGACGTGCTGGTCGCCGACGAGCAGGCCCGCCTTCGTCGACACGAAGGCGTCCGCGCGCCGCTCCTTGAGCACTCTGCCGAGCAGCAACTCGTTGGTGAACGGCCCGTACATGTCCGCCGTGTCGAGAAGACTCGAACCGGCGTCCAGAGCGCTGTGGACGGTACGGAGCGAGCGGTCACCGCGCTGCTCGGAGCTGGCGTACGCCCAGCTCATCGGCATGCAGCCGAGCCCCACGGCGCCCACATCGAGGCCCGCCGCACCGATCGCCCTGCGCTCCAACTCCCCGTACCTCTCCCTCGGCCGCCCCCAAAACTAACCAATGATCGACAGCGGCCTTCGCATAGCCTCCTGGGCATGACCGCTGATGTGTGGCTCCCCATCCCGGCCGGCGAGATCGACGGGCTCCCCGACCCCTCCGTGACAGGCCTGAACTACCGCTTCTGGGACGGCGGCCCGAACTGTCCCGCCGACCCCGCGGACTGCGTCTTCTATGCCGTCCCGTACATGAAGGGCATGGAGGTGGCCATACGGCCGCTCGCCGCCATGACGTCGGTCCGGGTCGTCCAGACGCTCTCCGCCGGCATCGACCACGTGGAGCCGGGGCTCGCCCTGCTGCCCGCGGGCGTGCGGCTGTGCAACGCCAAGGGGGTCCATGAGGCATCGACCGCGGAACTCACCCTGGCCCTGGTCCTCGCCTCGCTGCGCGGCATCCCCGGCTTCGTGCGCGGTCAGGAGTCGGAGGAGTGGCGAGCGGGCTTCTACCCGGCGCTCGCCGACAAGTCGGTGCTCATCGTGGGGTACGGGTCCATCGGCGCCGCCATCGAGGACCGGCTCGCGCCGTTCGAATGCGCGCGGGTGGCGCGCGTCGCGCGCTCCGCCCGGACAACGGAGCGCGGCGAAGTGCGCGCACTCACCGACCTTCCCGCGCTGCTACCCGACGCCGATGTCGTGATTCTGTCCACTCCGCTCACCGAGGAGACCAAAGGTCTGGTGGGGGCCGATTTCCTGAGCCGGATGAAGGACGGCGCTTTGCTGGTCAACGTCGCACGCGGCCCGGTCGTCGACACAAAGGCGCTGCTCGCGGAGGTGGAGAGCGGACGGATCACGGCCGCGCTCGACGTCACCGACCCGGAGCCGCTGCCCGCCGGGCACCCGCTCTGGCATGCGCCCGGTGTGCTGATCAGTCCCCATGTCGGTGGCTCCACCTCGGCGTTCATGCCCCGCGCCAAGCGGCTGCTGGTCGCTCAGATCACCCGCTTCGCGGCGGGCGAGCCCCTGCGGAACGTCGTCCTTACGACCGGATAACGCCCCTCCGTTAAACCCCTCCGAACACGCTTCGGAGTCACTCGAATGCACTGCGTGCCTTAACTGCCGCAGCCGGTCACGCAGAGTAGAGAGCCTATGTCGCTGAGTGACGATATTGGTGTATCGTCCCGACCTGGGGGCTGCACCGTGCGAGGGGTGGTGCTGTGGCGCGAACTGATTGCCGATCAGACGTGAGGGGGGCGACGGGCGATGCAGGTCCGATGGAACGAACCGACGCGGCAGGGCAGCCGCCGACGAATCCAGTGCACTGTGCTGCGCACGGCGACACGACCGCCCCTGCCTCCGCGACCGGCGGCCCCTCCATGGACCGCGCGATGACCGCGCCCGGAGCCGTGGCGATCCGCGACATGCTGCCGCGCGCCGGCACGGGGCCGGCCCGCCAGCTCGCCCTTGCGCTGATCTGCGCCGGTTACGGGGTGGGGGCCGCCCTTGGCTGGGGATCGCCCCGACTGGCCCTGATCATGGGCGACTTCGGTCTCAGCCTGGCCGCCCTGATCGCCGCCGTCTCCTGTCTGCTCTACGCGCGTACGACGGCGTGCCGTTTCCGGCCCGCGTGGCTGCTGTTCGCGCTCTCCTCCGCGATGGCGTCGGCGGGGAACGCCGTCTGGGGCTGGTACGAGGTGGTGCTCGGCCGCGAGGTGCCGAACCCCTCCGTGGCCGACCTGTTCTTCCTCTGCTTCGCGCCGCCCGCCATCGTCGGGCTGCTGGTGCTCGCCAAACGGCCCGTGTCCAAGGCCGGCTGGGTCTGCCTCGGGCTGGACGCCTGGCTGATCGGCGGCTCGCTGCTTACCCTCTCCTGGAGCCTCGCACTCGCCCACACCGCCCACGCGCAGGGCGAGAGCGTGGCGCCGGCCGCCCTCGCCCTGGCCTACCCGCTGCTGGACATCGTGCTGGTCAGCATGGTCCTCGCGCTGCACTTCCGCCGGTCCTCCGTCAACCGGACGGCGGTCAACACGGCGATCGCCGGCCTCGCGCTCACCGTGCTGTGCGACGCCCTGTTCATCTCACCGCTGCTGCGCGAGAGCTACCGCTCCGGCCAGCTGCTCGACGCCGGCTGGTTCGCGGGCTCGCTGCTGCTCGCATACGCCCCCTGGGGAGAGCGCAGGATGTCGGACCCCGCACGGCCACCACGGGGCATGAGGCATCCGGGCCGGCCGATCACCACCTCGCTCTCCGCGCTCACCCCGTACCTCGCCGCCGCCGTGTGCACCCTCGGCATCCTCTACAACGTCATCGAGGGCCGTCGGGTCGACCGGGTCGTCGTGCTCACCGGCTGCACCGTCGTCCTCGCCCTCGTCGTACGGCAGGGCATCATGCTCCTCGACAACATCGCCCTCACCAACGAGCTGGCCCAGAAGGAGAACCACTTCCGCTCCCTCGTGCAGGGCTCCAGCGACGTCATCATGATCGCCGCGCCCTCCGGAGTGCTGCGGTACGTCTCACCCGCCGCCGCCGGTGTCTACGGGCGCGACGCGGAGGAGCTGGTCGGCTCGGAGCTGGCCGCGCTCATCCACCCGGACGACCTCGGGCGTGTGGTCCACGAGCTGCGCCGGTTCCTGGCCGCCGACCCGGCACAGGAGCCGACCACCCGCATGGAGTGCCGCTTCCGGTCCGGCTCCGGTGACTGGCTCAACGTGGAGTCGACCGTCAGTCGCCACCAGGGGGGTCTGATCCTCAACAGCCGCGACGTCACGGAACGGGTGCGGCTCCAGGCCCAGCTGCAGCACAACGCGGAGCACGACCCGCTCACCGACCTGCCCAACCGCGCCCTGTTCACCGAGCGGGTCAGAGGCGCCCTCACCGGCCGCAGGGCGGGCGACGAGGGCACCGCCGTGCTCTTCATCGACCTCGACGGCTTCAAGGGCGTCAACGACCGGCTCGGCCACCAGGCGGGCGACGAGCTGCTGATCCAGGCGGCACGGCGGCTGGCCGAGTCCGTACGGGCAGGGGACACGGCCGCCAGGCTCGGCGGCGACGAGTTCGCGGCCCTGATCGTCGGTGACGGCTCGGGGGACAGGGCGGCCCGCGAGTCCCAGGTCCAGGAGATCGCCGACCGGCTGCGGCTCATGCTCTCCCAGCCGTACCGCATCGACGGCGGCGAAGTGCGGGTGGCCGCCTCGATCGGCGTCGCATTCGCCGAGCCGGCCATGAGTCCCACCGACCTCATGCGCAACGCCGACCTCGCCATGTACCGGGCCAAGGCCGCGGGCAAGGACCGTGTCGAGATGTACGCGCCCCAGATGCAGGCAGAGGTGGTCCGCCGCACCGAGCTGGCCGCCCGGCTCCGCAGTGCTCTGCACGAGGGCGAGTTCGCGCTGCTGCACCAGCCGGTGGTGAGCCTGGCCACCGGCCGGATCGAGGCGGTTTCCGCACAGGCCCGCTGGCGCTCCGCCCAGGGCATCCTCTTCACGCCGTCCGAGTTCCTGCGCGTCTCGGAAGAGGGCGACCGCAGCGCCGAGCCCGGCCGTCGGCTGCTCGAGGAGGCCGTCGGCCAGGCCGCCGAGCGGGGCCGCCTGGGCCACCGGACAACGGTGTCGGTACGGCTGTCGGCCCGGCTGCTCCTGGACAGGTCCCTGCCGCTCGGCTCCATCGAGGCCCTGCTCACCCGGCACGGCCTGGCGTCCGGCGCCCTCGTCATCGAGCTCGCGGACAGCGATCCGCGGATCTCCTTCGACGAACTGGAGCAGCGGCTGACCACCCTGCGCAGGATGGGCGTACGGATCGCGCTGGACGGCTTCGGCAGCGGTTACGCGGCGATCAACGCGCTACGGAGGCTCCCGGTGGACGTGCTGAAACTCGACAGAGGCCTCGTCGAGGGCGTCGTCGAGTCGGCCAGGCTCCACAAGATCACCAGCGGGCTGCTCCGCATCGCCGGCGACCTCGGCCTGCAGTCGGTCGCGGACGGTGTGGACGCGCCGGAGCAGGTGCTGGCACTGCGCGCCATGGGGTGCACGCACGGCCAGGGCATGGCCTTCTCGGGACCGCTGGACGAGTACCGGCTGCGCCGGGCCCTGCTCAGGGGCGAGTACCCGGTGCCTGCGGCCCTCACCCTGCCGGTGCTCGCGTCAGGGATTCCCCCTGCTCGCAATGGCTCAAATAGTGAGACTCGCGTCCCACCCACTTGACAGTGACGGCGTGCCGGGGAGAGGGTCAATCCCATGCGCACCCGAATTCTCGTACTTGGAAAGCGCGTCGGCTAGCAGAGCCGCACCGTCAGCTCTGCGAACACCCCCGACGCGCTCCCCTCGCTTGCCTCACGGCACGAGGGGTTTTTTGTTGCACCGGCACGAGTCGAATCCGTACCAAACCCTCGCGAAACCCTCAGCTTCGAGAAGAGAACGCCGATGACCGAGCAGGCCTCCGGGGCCCACCATCCGCATCCGCGGGCCCGTAGCGGCGGACAGCCGTCCGCCACCGTCGAACATGTCACGGGTGCGCAGTCCCTGATTCGCTCTCTCGAGGAAGTAGGGGCCGACACGGTGTTCGGCATTCCGGGCGGCGCGATCCTCCCGGCGTACGACCCGATGATGGACTCCTCGAAGGTCCGCCACGTCCTCGTCCGCCACGAGCAGGGCGCCGGTCACGCCGCCACCGGTTACGCGCAGGCCACCGGGAAGGTCGGCGTCTGCATGGCCACCTCCGGTCCCGGCGCCACCAACCTGGTCACCCCCATCGCCGACGCGCACATGGACTCCGTGCCGCTCGTCGCGATCACCGGCCAGGTCGCCTCCAAGGCGATCGGTACGGACGCCTTCCAGGAGGCGGACATCTGCGGCATCACGATGCCGATCACCAAGCACAACTTCCTGGTGACCAAGGCCGAGGACATCCCGCGCACCATCGCCGAGGCGTTCCACATCGCCTCGACCGGCCGCCCGGGCCCTGTCCTGGTCGACATCGCCAAGGACGCCCTCCAGGCGAAGACCACCTTCAGCTGGCCGCCGCAGACCGACCTGCCCGGCTACCGGCCGGTCACCAAGCCGCACGCCAAGCAGATCCGCGAGGCAGCCAAGCTGATCACCGGCGCCAAGCGCCCGGTCCTGTACGTCGGGGGCGGCGTTCTCAAGGCCGGCGCCACCGCCGAGCTGAAGGTGCTCGCCGAGCTCACCGGAGCCCCCGTCACCACCACCCTGATGGCGCTGGGCGCGTTCCCCGACAGCCACCCGCTGCACGTGGGAATGCCGGGCATGCACGGTGCGGTCACCGCCGTCACCGCGCTGCAGAAGGCCGACCTGATCGTCGCCCTCGGAGCCCGCTTCGACGACCGCGTCACCGGCAGGCTGGACAGCTTCGCGCCGTACGCCAAGGTCGTCCACGCCGACATCGACCCGGCGGAGATCGGCAAGAACCGCACCGCCGACGTCCCGATCGTCGGTGACGCCCGCGAGGTCATCGCCGACCTGGTCCAGGCCGTCCAGGCCGAGCACAACGACGGCAACACCGGCGACTACAGCGCCTGGTGGAAGGACCTCAACCGCTGGCGCGAGACCTACCCGCTCGGCTACGAGCAGCCCGACGACGGCAGCCTCGCCCCGCAGCAGGTCATCCAGCGCATCGGACAACTCGCTCCGGAGGGCACGATCTTCGCGGCGGGCGTCGGCCAGCACCAGATGTGGGCCGCCCACTTCATCGACTACGAGAAGCCGGCCACCTGGCTGAACTCCGGCGGCGCCGGAACGATGGGTTACGCGGTCCCCGCCGCGATGGGCGCGAAGGCCGGTGCGCCGGACCGCACGGTCTGGGCGATCGACGGCGACGGCTGCTTCCAGATGACCAACCAGGAACTGGTCACCTGCGCCCTGAACAACATCCCGATCAAGGTCGCCATCATCAACAACGGCGCCCTCGGCATGGTCCGCCAGTGGCAGACCCTCTTCTACAACCAGCGCTACTCCAACACCGTGCTGCACTCCGGCCCGGAGGCCACCGGCATGGAAAAGAGCGCCGGCACCCGGGTCCCCGACTTCGTCAAGCTGTCGGAGGCCATGGGCTGCCACGCGATCCGCTGCGAGTCCCCGGACGACCTCGACAAGGTCATCGCCGAGGCCAACGCGATCAACGACCGGCCGGTAGTCATCGACTTCATCGTCCACGAGGACGCCATGGTCTGGCCCATGGTCGCCGCCGGCACCTCCAACGACGAGGTCATGGCCGCCCGCGGCGTCCGCCCCGACTTCGGCGACAACGAAGACGACTGAGAGAGAGCGATAAGAAACATGTCCAAGCACACGCTCTCGGTCCTGGTCGAGAACACCCCCGGCATCCTGGCCCGGATCGCCGCGCTGTTCTCCCGCCGCGGCTTCAACATCGACTCGCTCGCGGTCGGTGTCACCGAGCACCCCGACATCTCGCGCATCACCATCGTGGTGGGTGTCGAGGACCTGCCGCTCGAGCAGGTGACCAAGCAACTCAACAAGCTGGTCAACGTTCTGAAGATCGTCGAGCTCGAGCCCGGTGCCGCGATCCAGCGCGAGCTCGTGCTGGTGAAGGTCCGCGCCGACAACGAGACACGCTCCCAGATCGTCGAGATCGTCCAGCTGTTCCGCGCCAAGACCGTCGACGTCTCGCCCGAGGCCGTCACCATCGAGGCCACCGGATCGAGTGACAAGCTCGAGGCGATGCTGAAGATGCTCGAGCAGTTCGGCATCAAGGAGCTCGTCCAGTCCGGCACGATCGCCATAGGGCGTGGCGCCCGCTCCATCACGGACCGGTCGCTGCGCGCCCTGGACCGTTCCGCATAGCGGGCCTTCTCGCCTGGCGAGACCCCGAGACTTCACCGCCCATTCCCGCCGTACGGTGGGACGCAACATCAGCATTCCAAGGAGAATCCCAGTGGCCGAGCTGTTCTACGACGACGACGCCGACCTGTCCATCATCCAGAACCGCAAGGTCGCGGTCATCGGCTACGGCAGCCAGGGCCACGCCCATGCGCTGTCGCTGCGTGACTCGGGTGTCGACGTCCGCGTCGGTCTGCACGAGGGCTCCAAGTCCAAGGCAAAGGCCGAGGAGCAGGGCCTGCGCGTGGTGACGCCCGCCGAGGCCGCCGCCGAGGCCGACGTCATCATGATCCTGGTCCCGGACCCGATCCAGGCCCAGGTCTACGAGGAGTCCGTCAAGGACAACCTGAAGGACGGCGACGCCCTGTTCTTCGGCCACGGCCTCAACGTCCGCTACGGCTTCATCAAGCCGCCGGCCGGTGTCGACGTCGCCATGGTCGCCCCGAAGGGCCCGGGCCACCTGGTCCGCCGCCAGTACGAGGAGGGCCGCGGCGTCCCGTGCATCGCGGCCGTCGAGCAGGACGCCACCGGCAAGGCCTTCGACCTGGCGCTGTCGTACGCCAAGGGCATCGGCGGCACCCGCGCGGGCGTCATCAAGACGACGTTCAAGGAAGAGACCGAGACCGACCTGTTCGGCGAGCAGGCCGTGCTCTGCGGCGGCACCGCGGCGCTGGTCAAGGCGGGCTTCGAGACCCTGACCGAGGCCGGCTACCAGCCGGAGATCGCCTACTTCGAGTGCCTCCACGAGCTGAAGCTGATCGTGGACCTCATGTACGAGGGCGGCCTGGAGAAGATGCGCTGGTCGGTCTCCGAGACCGCCGAGTGGGGCGACTACGTCACCGGCCCGCGGATCATCACCGACGCCACCAAGGCCGAGATGAAGAAGGTCCTCGCCGAGATCCAGGACGGCACCTTCGCCAAGAACTGGATGGACGAGTACCACGGCGGTCTGAAGAAGTACAACGAGTACAAGACCCAGGACTCCGAGCACCTGCTCGAGACCACCGGCAAGGAGCTGCGCAAGCTCATGAGCTGGGTCGACAACGACGAGGCGTGATCCTCGGGGTGAGGGGGCCGGTCCGCGGCCCCCTCACCCGTATGCCGGACCGCTTCTCCACTTCGTCCAGCCACGGACGAGTGATCCTGCCACGGAGGCGCAAGACGCACCGTGCGACACCACTACACTCATCAATACACGCGTCAGGCCCACAGTGTCGTGCGTCTTCCACGCGGCTAGCCCCCTCCACCGCTGCGGCCGTCGGGACGGCCGTCTGCACCGGACATGTGAGGACTCACGTGAGCTCGAAACCTGTCGTACTCATCGCTGAAGAGCTGTCGCCCGCCACCGTCGACGCGCTGGGCCCGGACTTCGAGATCCGGCACTGCAACGGCGCCGACCGTGCGGAGCTCATTCCTGCGATCGCCGACGTCGACGCGATCCTGGTCCGCTCGGCCACCAAGGTCGACGCCGAGGCCGTCGCCGCCGCCAAGAAGCTGCGCGTCGTCGCGCGCGCCGGTGTGGGCCTGGACAACGTGGACGTGTCCGCCGCCACCAAGGCCGGCGTGATGGTCGTCAACGCCCCGACGTCCAACATCGTCACCGCCGCCGAGCTCGCCTGCGGCCTGCTCGTCGCCACCGCGCGCAACATCCCCCAGGCCAACACCGCCCTCAAGAACGGCGAGTGGAAGCGCTCCAAGTACACGGGCGTCGAGCTCAGCGAGAAGACCCTCGGTGTCGTCGGCCTCGGGCGCATCGGCGTCCTGGTCGCGCAGCGCATGTCCGCCTTCGGCATGAAGATCGTCGCGTACGACCCCTATGTGCAGCCCGCGCGCGCCGCGCAGATGGGCGTCAAGCTGCTCTCGCTCGACGAACTGCTCGAGGTCTCCGACTTCATCACCGTCCACCTGCCGAAGACGCCGGAGACGCTGGGCCTGATCGGCGACGAGGCGCTGCACAAGGTCAAGCCGGCCGTGCGCATCGTCAACGCCGCCCGCGGCGGGATCGTCGACGAGGAGGCCCTGTACTCGGCGCTCAAGGAGGGCCGGGTCGCCGGCGCGGGCCTCGACGTGTACGCGAAGGAGCCCTGCACCGACTCCCCGCTCTTCGAGCTCGACCAGGTCGTCTGCACCCCGCACCTCGGCGCGTCCACGGACGAGGCCCAGGAGAAGGCCGGTATCGCCGTCGCCCGCTCGGTCCGCCTCGCCCTCGCCGGCGAGCTGGTCCCCGACGCGGTCAACGTCCAGGGCGGTGTCATCGCCGAGGACGTGCGGCCCGGTCTGCCGCTCGCCGAGAAGCTCGGCCGCATCTTCACCGCGCTCACGGGCGAGGTCGCCGTCCGCCTCGACGTCGAGGTCTACGGCGAGATCACCCAGCACGATGTCAAGGTGCTCGAACTGTCCGCGCTCAAGGGCGTTTTCGAGGACGTCGTCGACGAGACGGTCTCGTACGTCAACGCGCCGCTGTTCGCACAGGAGCGCGGCGTCGAGGTCCGCCTCACCACCAGCTCCGAGTCCCCGGACCACCGGAACGTCGTCACCGTGCGCGGCACGCTCTCCGACGGGGAGGAGGTCGCGGTCTCCGGCACGCTGGCCGGACCCAAGCACCTCCAGAAGATCGTTGGCATCGGCGAGCACGACGTCGACCTGGCGCTCGCCGACCACATGGTCGTGCTCCGCTACGAGGACCGTCCGGGTGTCGTCGGCACCGTCGGCCGCATCCTCGGCGAGGCCGGTCTCAACATCGCGGGCATGCAGGTGTCGCGCGCGGAGGAGGGCGGCGAGGCGCTCGTCGTCCTGACGGTGGACGACACCGTGCCGCCGGCGGTGCTGAACGAGATCGCGGAGGAGATCGGCGCGACGTCGGCCCGCTCCGTGAACCTGACTGACTGACGTCCCACCTCCAACGCACCGCGAAGGGCCCGGTTCCCCCGGGCCCTTCGCCGTGTGCGGGGGCGGTACGCCTGCGGCGGGCCTGTTCCCGCCCCGCCCCACCTACCGTGCCCCCACCGACTCCCGCTCCCGCTTGCACCCCGCCGGAGCGCCCGCCGCCCGCCGCCCCGACGGCCCACGCAGCCCGACCACTGCCACCACCGCTGCAACGACGAGGACCGCCGCGCCCCCCACCGCGGCCGCGTGCATGCCGCTCACGAAGGCGTCGCGCGCAGCCGCCAGCAGTGATTCGCCTGCCGCGTCCGGCAGGCGGCCGGCGACCACGCCCGCGCCGCCGAGCGTCTCGCGCGCCGTGTCCAGGGCGAGGTCCGGCAGGCCGGAGGGGGCGCCGTCGGTGACCTCCCGGCGGTAGACCGCCGTGCCGAGGCTGCCGAGGAAGGCCATCCCCAGCGCGCCGCCGAACTCCTGCCCCGTCTCCAGCACCGACGCCGCAGAGCCCGCCTTCTCCGGGGGCGCGGCGGCGAGCGCCATGTCGGAGACCGTGGCCGCCACTGCCACGATGCCGCAGCCGATGACGGCGGCACCGGTCAGCAGGACGGCCATCGAGTCGGTGCCGGTCATGGCCAGCACCCCGTACCCGCCCGCTCCCACGAGGAACCCGGCCGTGATCACCGGCGCCCGGCCCAGCCGCAGCGCGGCCGCACCGGCGGCGGGCGCGGCGGCGCCCACGGCCACCGAGGGGACGACGCTCCACAGCGCGGCCTCCATGGCCCCCAGGCCGAGGACCGACTGCAGATACTGCGTCGTGAAGTACGCGGAGCCCATCATCGCGAACATCGCGACGCTGTTGAGCGCGACACCCGCCCCGAAGCCGCGCCCGCGGAACAGCTCACGGCTGATCATCGCGTCGTCTCGCGTCCGCTGCCGTCGTACGAAGACGTGGCCGACGGCCAGGCCGCCCGTCACGCACAGGGCAGGGAGCGTGCCATAACCCTCGGCGGCGATCTCCTTGAGGCCGTAGACGACGGGGAGCACCGCGCCCATCGACAGCGGCACGCTCAGCAGGTCGAACCGGCCCGGTGCGGGGTCCTTGAACTCCGGCACGAGCACGGGCGCCAACGCCAGCAGAAGCACCATCGCGGGCACGTTGATCAGGAAGACCGAGCCCCACCAGAAGTGCTCCAGCAGCACGCCGCCGAGCACCGACCCGAGCGCGATGCCACCCGCCATGGCTCCGGACCAGATACCGATCGCCTTGGTGCGCTGGGCGTCGTTGCGGAACATGTTGCGGACGAGGGCCATCGTCGAGGGCATCAGGGTGGCCCCGCCGATACCGAGCAACGCCCGCGCCGCGATGAGCATTTCGGCGCTCTGCGCGTATGCGGCGCAGGCGGAGGCCGTCCCGAACGCGGCGGCCCCGAGGAGCAGCAGCCTGCGGCGGCCGATGCGGTCGCCGAGCGAGCCCATGGTGATGAGCAGGCCCGCGAGGGCGAAGGCGTAGATGTCGAAGATCCACAGTTGCTGGGTACTGCTCGGGTCCAGCTCCCGGCTGATCGAGGGGATCGCGAAGTAGAGGACGGAGACGTCCATGGAGACCAGCAGGAGCGGCAGCAGCAGGACGACGAAGGCGGTCCATTCACGGCGTCCGGCGAGCGGCACGGAGGTGGGATGTGTCATGCAGAGCAATGTACGGCCGTATAGGACGTCTGTCTATGACAACTGTATTAAACGACAGTATGGGACGGTCGTATGGCCGGCCGGTACGCTGCTGACATGGGACATCGCGAGGATCTGCTCGAGGGTGCGAAGCGCTGCCTGCTGGACAAGGGCTTCGTGCGCACCACGGCACGGGACATCGTCAATGAGTCGGGGACGAACCTGGCGTCGATCGGCTACCACTACGGCTCGAAGGACGCCCTGCTCGCCGAGGCCTACGTCGCAATGGTCGAAGGCGTCTCCGACGAGTTCGATGCCACGGAACGGGCGACGACGGGCACGCGGCCCGGTTCGCTGGAGCGCTTCCAGGAGGTGTGGACGAACATCATCGGCACCATGTCCGGGCCGGATTCCCTGTGGCGCCTGAGCATGGAGATCGTGGCCATGGGCGACCAGCTTCCCGCCGTGCGCGATCACCTGGCCAAGGCCCAGCGAGAAGGCGCGCGCGGCATCATCCCCATGCTCATGGGGGGCGAGGAGGCCGACGTACCCGACGAGGACGTCAACACGCTCGGCAAGTTCTACATGACGCTGATGATGGGCCTCATCGCGCAGTGGACCTTCGACCCGGCGACCGCGACGCGCGGGGACGAGCTCGCCGAGGGGCTGCGGCGGGTCTTGAAGGCGGCCGGCGAGGGGTCATAGCCGGGCGGTCGTCACAACCGGATGCTCTTGAGGGCCATGTGCAGCAGCAGCCGGTGCTCGCCGTCGCCGAGGTCCAGGCCGGTGAGCTGTTCGACGCGCGAGAGCCGGTAGTACAGCGTCTGGCGGTGGATGCCCAGCGTCGCGGCCGTGCGGCCCGCCTGGCCCGCGCAGTCGAGGAACACCTCGGCGGTACGGGCCAGTTCCGTGTGGGAGGGGGCCAGCAGCTCCCGCACCGCGGGGTCGTCGGCGGCCTGTGCGGGCAGAGCAGTCAGCAGGCGGTACGGCCCGAGGTCCGCCCAGTGGGCGACCGGCCCGAGCCGCGCCTCCGCCCGCGCTGCCCGCGCGGCCGACACCGCTTCCCGCCAGGCGCTGCCGAGCGCACCGAGGCCGCGCCGGGGCGTGGCCAGACCCGCGGCGGCACCGGCCCACGGCCCGGCCGCCCCCGGGTCCGGCACGTCGGACATTCCGCCCGCGGCGGCAAACCGCAGTCGGGCGGCGACCGTCTCCGCGGGAGCCGGGTTGCCGGCGGAACGCAGCCGGACCAGCGCGGCCACGGCGATCGGCCCGGTCGGCGGCGCGGCGGCCTCCGCGGGCACGGCGCCGACGGAGCCGGGCGGTGTGCCCGCACCCTCGGGCCCCGGTGACGGCAGCGGCACCGTGCACAGCGCCGCGGTCCCCGGCAGTGCGCGCATCGAGGGAGCGTCCTCGGCGGTCCAGGGGGTCACACACACCAGGAGGTGTACGCCCTCCGCGTCCGCACCCAGTTCGGTGCCCAGCTCCGTCACCGCCATGTCGTACTGCCAGCCCCGCTCGGCCGTCAGCACCGCCCGCAGCTCCCGCGAGAGATCGGCGCCGGCCCGTTCCTCGTCCGCGAGCAGGATGCCGATCCGGTCGGCGACCTCCATCGCGGCCGCCAGCTGGGCGGCGGACGGTCCCGGGTCCGCGTCGAGCAGCCATACGTACCCGAGGGCGACGCCCCGGTGCCGCACGGGCAGACAGATCCGGTCGCGGAAGACGCCCGCCTCCGGGGCCGCGGGGATGCGGACCGGGCCGGTCGCACGGGTGATGCCGAAGCCCTCGAACCAGGCGCGCACCGCCGGAGTGGACTTCCGGGTCAGGATCGAACGGGTGCGGACGGGGTCCATCGCGGCGTCGTCGTCGCTGTCGTGCGCGCCGAACGCGATCAGACCGAAGTCGCGGTTCTCCAGCGTCGCCGGCGTGGCCAGCAGCGCGGAGATCTCGTCGACCAGATCCTGGTAGTCGCCCTTCACGCCCCCATTCTCGCACCCTTCAGACATATGTCTGAGATCCGGGCCACTGATGCGTGACAGCTGTCGATAGCAGCGGCCCGGCGCGATCCTTAGGTTCAGGGTGGTTCTCCGTGCCGTTTCCGTCAGCTTTCGGTTCGGCCACTCCAACATCTGTCCCGTGGAGGTGCCCGTGCTGGGTCCCGTGATCCTCGCCGCTTCGCGCAGCGACAAGATGCGCCGTTTCGTGTCGGCGGCCCCGGGGACCAAGCAGGTCGTCGCCCGGTTCATCGCCGGTGAGACGGTCGAGCAGGTCGTCCCCATCGTCAAGGACGCCGCGGCCAAGGGCCTCGAGGTCACCCTCGACGTCGTCGGCGAGGACATCACCACCCCCGAGCAGGCCACCGCCGCCCGCGACGCCTACCTCGAGCTGATCCAGCACCTGGCGGACCTCCGCCTCGGCACGAAGGCCGAGATGTCGGTCAAGCTCTCCATGTTCGGCCAGGCGCTCGAGGGGGGCCACGAACTGGCCCTCGCCAACGTCCGCCCGGTCGTCGAGGCCGCTGCGGCCATCGGTACGACGGTTACGCTGGATGCCGAGGACCACACCACCCTCGATTCGATGTTTGCCATCCACGAGGAGCTCCGCAAGGACTTCCCGCGAACCGGCTGCGTGATCCAGGCCTACCTCTTCCGCACCGAGGACGACGCCCGACGCCTGTCCGAGGCCGGCAGCCGCGTCCGTATCGTGAAGGGCGCGTACAAGGAGCCCGCCTCCGTCGCGTACCAGGACAAGGCCGAGATCGACAAGGCGTTCGTCCGCATCCTCAAGATCCTGATGGAGGGCGACGGCTACCCGATGATCGGGTCGCACGACCCGCGTCTGATCGCCATCACCCAGGACCTGGCCCACCGGGCCGGCCGGAAGCTCGACGAGTACGAGTTCCAGATGCTGTACGGCATCCGGAGCGACGAGCAGCTCCGGCTCGCGGCCGAGGGTCACCGGATGCGCGTCTACACCGCCTACGGCACCGACTGGTACGGCTACTTCATGCGCCGCCTCGCAGAGAAGCCGGCCAACCTGCGCTTCTTCGCCCGGTCGATCCTGACGAGGGGGTGAACGGTGGCTGTCGCCACCCAGGCGCATCCTGGTGGCGAGACCACCGCTCTCCGACCGGCTGTGCCGGACCGTTCGCTCTGTCCCCCCGAAGGAGGAACGGAATCCGTGACTTTGCCCCTTGAGGCTTCTCACTCACCCGCCGAAGCGCGCTCGTGACGGTGAAGCCCTGACCGCGACCCCACATATGCCAGTACTTCAGTTCCTCCCGACTGAAGTCAGCGATTCACTCGGAAGAGGTATCTCATGGACGCCGTGACCCAGGTCCCCGCCCCGCTCAACGAGCCGGTGCACGGCTACGCCCCCGGTTCGCCCGAGCGCGCCCGCCTCGAGGCCAAGCTCAAGGAGCTGGCCGAGAACCCGATCGAGCTGCCGATGACGATCGGCGGAGTGAAGCGGATGGGTGGCGGCGAGCGCTTCGACGTCGTACAGCCGCACAACCACAAGGCCGTGATCGGCACCTTCGCCGCCGCCACCCAGCAGGACGCCCAGGACGCGATCGACGCCGCCCTCGCCGCCGCGCCGGCCTGGCGCGCGATGTCCTTCGACGACCGGGCCGCGATCATCCTGCGCGCCGCCGAACTGCTGGCCGGCCCGTGGCGCGAGACGTTGGCCGCCTCCACCATGCTCGGCCAGTCGAAAACCGTCCAGCAGGCCGAGATCGACACCCCGTGCGAGCTCGTCGACTTCTGGCGCTTCAACGTCAAGTACGCCCGCGACCTGCTCGCCGAGCAGCCCCCGGCCAACTCGCCGGGCGTGTGGAACCGCCTCGACCACCGCCCGCTCGAGGGCTTCGTCTACGCGATCACCCCGTTCAACTTCACCGCCATCGCCGGCAACCTGCCGACGGCGCCCGCGCTCATGGGCAACGTCGTCGTCTGGAAGCCGTCCCCGACGCAGACCCACGCCGCCGTGCTGCTGATGCAGCTCCTGGAGGAGGCCGGTCTCCCCAAGGGCGTCATCAACCTGGTGACCGGTGACGGCATCGCCGTCTCCGAGGTCGCCCTCGAGCACCCGATGCTCGCCGGCATCCACTTCACCGGCTCCACCAAGACCTTCCAGCACCTGTGGAAGACGGTCGGCAACAACATCGAGAAGTACCGCTCCTACCCGCGGATCGTCGGCGAGACGGGCGGCAAGGACTTCGTCGTCGCCCACCCGAGCGCCGAGCGCGGTGTGCTCAAGACCGCGCTGACCCGTGGCTCGTTCGAGTTCCAGGGCCAGAAGTGCTCCGCGTCCTCGCGCGCGTACGTCCCCGCCTCGATCTGGAACTCCGGCTTCAAGGAGGAGTTCGCCGCCGAGGTCGACGCCATCAGGATGGGTGACGTCACCGACCTGACGAACTTCATCGGCGCCGTGATCGACGAGCGCGCCTTCGCCAAGAACAAGGCCGCCATCGACCGGGCGAAGGACGACCCCACCTGCACGATCGTCGCGGGCGGCAGCTACGACGACTCGACGGGCTACTTCGTCCGCCCGACCGTCATCGAGTGCTCCGACGCCGACAACGAGGTGTTCACCACCGAGTACTTCGGCCCGATCCTCGCCGTCCACGTCTACGAGGACGACAAGTACGAGGAGATGCTGGAGCAGATGGAGTCGGTGTCGGCGTACGCCCTGACCGGCTCGATCATCGCCGGCGACCGGGCCGCCGCGTCCGACGCGATGGACAAGCTCCGCTACGCGGCGGGCAACTTCTACATCAACGACAAGTCGACCGGCGCCGTCGTCGGCCAGCAGCCCTTCGGCGGCGGCCGTGCCTCCGGCACCAACGACAAGGCGGGCGCCCCGCAGAACCTGATGCGCTGGACGCTGACCCGCGCCATCAAGGAGACGCTGGTCCCGCCGACGGACTACACGTACCCGCACATGGGCTGACCGACCAGTCGCCCCAAGGCTCCGCCCCCGTCCCGGCCCCCACGCCGGAACGGGGGCGGCTTCCGTGTGACCGCCGCACTGCGGCGCCTCGCGCACTCCTCCTGCCCCGCTCGGCCCCGGCGCCGGCGCGCTGCCTCGTTCAAACCCGGCGCCAGCGGGCCATGCAGAACGAGAAGAAGCCGAACAGCACCAGACCGGCGGCGACCAGCACCAGCAGCCACGGACCGGCCGGGGTCCCGGCGAACGAGCGCAGCGTGTCGTCGAAGCCCTTCACCCGGTCCGGCTCGTAGGAGATCGCGGCACGCACCACGAACACGCCGACAGCCGCGAACAGCAAGCCACGCGCCACGCCGCCGCCGACACCGGTCACGTCGACGAACCGCCGTGCCCGGCGGGACATGGCGCCCCGCTTGAGATGCTTGCCGTACTTGCGCAGCGCCGCGCGCACGGCCACCCAGCCACCGGCGACGACCACGCCGGCACCGGCCACGCCGACGATCCACTGCCCGGCCGGCAGTTCCAGCGCCCGGGCCGTCACGTCCTGGGACTGCTTGTCGCTCGAGCCGCTCCCGCTCTCGCCCGCGGCGAACGCCAGGACCGAGTAGGCGACGAACGCGTAGAAGAGGCAACGCCCCACCGACAGCAGGCGCTTGCCCATCTTGTGGTCATCGGCTCCGCCCGGTTCGAACAGCGCCTCCGACAGTCGCCACAGCGCCATGCCGACCAGTCCGGCCCCCAGCGTCCACAGCAGCAGGGAGCCGAACGGCTGCTCGGACAGTTCGGCGAGAGCACCGCCCCGGTCGGCCTGCCGGCCGCCGTCGCCGAAGGCGATGTGCAGGGCGAGCACCCCGACGAGCAGGTAGATCACTCCCCGCGCCGCGAACCCCCAGCGCGCGGCCGATTCGACGACGGAGCCATTCGCCACCCGCCGGGCACCCGCCCGGCCGCGGAGCGTCATCGTACGTGCGTTCATGGGCCACCTCCGGTACGCGGATGCCCGGGGGGTCACGGTGAAAACGGGAGTGGGCCGTCGACGCGCCGTGACAGGGACTCAGTTTGCGGACGGCGAGGGCGGATACCCGAACGGCATGGCTGAGACCGAGAAGAAGACGACACAGGCACGTACGACGAAGAAGGCGACCGCCGCCGCGCAGACAGGGGCCCGGGCCGCTGCCGACGCGCCGGCCAAGACGTCCGCCAAGGCGCAGGACGCCGCTCGCCGTACCGGGGAAGTCGCCCAGGGCATCGGCGGGGCGGCCACCGAGAAGGCCGCATCGGCGGCCCGGACCGTCCAGCACGCAGCCTCCGCCGTGGCGGGCGCGACCGTCGGCAAGGCCGGGACGGTGTGGACCCTCGTCAAGGCGCGCAAGGCCATGGTGGCCGGGGCGGGTACGGGTGTCGCCACCGCGGTGGCCGGCTCGTACGCGCTGGGCCGCAGGGCCGGCCTGCGCCGGCGCGGCCCTCTCTCCCGCCTCACCGGCGGCAGGTTCTGAGCGTCCGCGCCGTGGAGGGGGGCGGCGGGGCCGCTGCGCGGAGCCCGCCCCTTTCCCGCCCCCTTCCCGAACCTCGGACTCCTGCGCCTGGCGGCGTGGGGGTGGCACCAGGACCCGTACCGAGCTTCGCGCGGTGTCCTCCAGCCCGGTCCGGAAAGCGGCGGGGAAGGGAAAACGCCCGTCAGGTCGCCGGGTCGCTGCTCCTGGCCACCGTGCGCCTGACCCAGTACGTCATGCCGAACGTCCCCGCCAGCAACACCGGGAACGCGATCGCGAAGTCCACGTGGCGGCTGTAGTACGCGACCAGGATCAGCACCACGGCCACCAGCCACCCCGCACTGACGGTCCACCCCTTGACGCCGATGTACCACGACCGCACCGGCCGCGCCGGCAGTGTGTCGAGTGCGGCCGGGCCCGCGCTCGCCGCCTTGGGGCGTTTGAAATACGCGTAGAAGAACCACTCGCCGCACGGCTCCCAGCCCTCGGGGACGAGTCGGCCGAGTACCTCCTCGCGCCGGCCGCCGACGATCTCACGGCGGTACTCCCAGCGGAGCGCGGTGCGGGGGGTGCGCCGGCACACGAACCGGCCGAGTGCGTCCAGGCGTTCCACCTCCCAGCCGTGGTCGCCGTGGACCGCGAGCAGTCGGCGGTCGTTGTAGATGTCGGCCGTCCACGTCCAGGTCTCCGCCTCGCCGGGTGGCCCGGTCACCGCGGGGGCGGCGGCGCCCAGTTGTGCGGCGAAGGCGGCTGCCGGACCGAACTCCTCCTCGGGCGCGGTGCCCGTCTCCGCCAGATAGGCGGTCAGGTCCGCGACGGTCGCGGCGGTCTGCTCCTCGGGGACCTGGGCCGCGCGCAGCGCGGAGGCGAGTTCCTCGAAGTAGCCGGTGTCGTCGGTGGTCATGGTGTTCCCCCTGCGGACAGCTTGTTCCTGACGGCCGTGTGGAAGTCGAGCCAGGCCCCGCTCTCGGCGCCCAGATGCTCCCGCCCCTTGTCGGTGAGGCGGTAGTAGCGGCGCCCGGGCCCGCGCTCGGCGGCCCTGAACTCGCCCACCACGAGCCCGGCTTGCTCGAGCCGGTTGAGCACCGGGTACAGAGTCCCGCCCTTGATCTGCCCCAGTCCCGCTTCGGCGAGTGCCCTGGAGATCTCGTAGCCGTAGCTCTCACCGGCGGTGAGACAGGACAGGACGAGCAGGTCGAGTACACCCTTGAGCCAGCTGGATCTGCGGTCTGCGGCCATGGCTGTATTGCACCACCAGCTAGGTAGGAATGCAATCTAGTTGGCTGAACTACCCAGCCCTCACCGGGCCGCGGTGATCGCGTCTCAGATAGTAGGAAGTCCGAGTAATTGTGGAGACAGACAGACCGAGCTGTCCTAACTTTGTAGGAGCCGAACGTCTCGCTCGATCCAGCGAATGGCGGTCGTGAGCCCGTGCGCTTGGCAGGCAACCCCTGCGGCACTGCTCCCCGCCCCTTCCGGCGCCTCGAAATCTCTTCTGATCTCAAGGAGTCGATCATCATGACCGCTGTGACCGTCCGCCGGGTCCGCCACGCCTCCCGCACCAGCGAGTCCGACCGCAGGAACGCCGCCGCGGCCCTGCAGCGTGCCCTCGACCGCCGTGACAACGGCGGTTCCACCGGGCACTGAGTCCGCTGGGCCCCGGACGCCGCCCCGTCGAGTGGTCCACATGGTGGACGTGTCATGTCAATGGCTGGGACGGGGAGTAGGGTGCCGACATGTCTCGCAGCATCAATCTCGCAGTTGTCCCCGGTGACGGCATCGGCCAGGAGGTCGTGGCGCAGGGCCTGAAGGTCCTTGCCGCGGTCCTGCCTCAGGATGTGAAGCTGGAGACCAAGGAGTACGACCTCGGCGCCCAGCGCTGGCACCGCACCGGAGAGACTCTCCCCGACGCGGAGCTCGACTCCCTCAAGAAGCACGACGCGATCCTCCTCGGCGCCATCGGCGACCCGTCGGTGCCGTCCGGTGTGCTGGAGCGCGGTCTGCTGCTGAAACTGCGGTTCGCCTTCGACCACTACGTCAACCTGCGTCCGTCGAAGCTGTTCCCGAACACGGCCACCCCGCTGGCCGGCCGCCCGGACATCGACTTCGTCGTCGTCCGTGAGGGCACCGAGGGCCCGTACACGGGCAACGGCGGCTCCCTGCGCACCGGCACGCCCGCCGAGGTCGCCACCGAGGTCAGCCTCAACACGGCCTACGGTGTGGAGCGCGTCGTCCGCGACGCGTACGAGCGGGCCAACTCCCGCCCCCGTAAGAAGCTGACGCTCGTCCACAAGAACAATGTCCTCGTGTACGCGGGCCACATGTGGAAGAACATCTTCGACAAGGTCGGCCAGGAGTACCCCGAGGTCACCACCGACTACCTGCACGTCGACGCCGCGACGATCTTCTTCGTCACCCAGCCGGAGCGCTTCGACGTCATCGTCACCGACAACCTCTTCGGCGACATCCTCACCGACCTCGCCGCTGCCGTGACCGGCGGCATCGGCCTCGCGGCGTCCGGCAACATCAACCCGACGGGCGAGTTCCCGTCGATGTTCGAGCCTGTGCACGGCTCCGCGCCCGACATCGCGGGCACCGGCAAGGCCGACCCCACCGCGACCATCCTCTCCGTCGCCCTCCTGCTGCGGCACCTGGGGTACGAGAGCGAGGCCGTCCGGATCGAGGACGTGGTCGCCGCCGACCTGGCGGGCCGCACTCCCGAGGCAGTCCGCACGACGGACGAGATCGGCGACGCGCTCGCGGTACGAGTAGCGAGCTGACCCGCCGGAAGAACCATTCCGGGGGCGTCCCCGGACACCCCCAGAAGCCGCCGGGTCGCATCTCCCACCGCGCCCGGCGGCTTTTCCTGTGCGGCCCCCGGGTGCCACCATCGAATCCTGGGCCGCAATTCACGCCGTTTTCTGCACGGTCACCCACGGGCGATAATCGTGCGTGGGCCGTGGCACACGGCGATGCTCGGACGTCCAAGCAGTCGGCGTGAGCGCGGTCCGTCACAACAACCGGTGAAGGACACTGCACTCATGACGACGCCCACGATCGAGCTCAAGCCCTCCTCGCACCCGCTGTCCGACGCGGAGCGCGAGGCGATCCTGGCCAATCCGGGATTCGGCCGCCACTTCACCGACCACATGGTGACGATCAAGTGGACGGAGGGGCGTGGCTGGCACGACGGCCAGCTCGTTCCGTACGGGCCGCTGTCCATCGACCCGGCCAACATGACCCTGCACTACGCGCAGGAGATCTTCGAGGGCCTCAAGGCGTACCGCCGCCCCGACGGTTCCGTCGCAACCTTCCGTCCCGAGGCCAACGCCGAGCGCTTCCAGCGGTCCGCCCGCCGTCTCGCGATGCCCGAGCTGCCGGTCGACACCTTCATCGCCGCCTGTGACGCGCTGGTCCAGCAGGACAAGGCGTGGGTTCCGGCCCACGGCGGCGAAGCGTCCCTCTACCTCCGTCCGTTCATGATCGCGACCGAGGTCGGCCTCGGTGTGAAGCCGGCCAACGAGTACCTCTTCCTCGTCATCGCCTCCCCGGCCGGCGCCTACTTCCCGGGCGGCGTCAAGCCCGTCTCGATCTGGCTCTCCGAGGACCGCGTCCGCGCCGTCCCCGGCGGCATGGGCGACGCCAAGACCGGTGGCAACTACGCCGCGTCCCTCCTCGCCCAGGCCGAGGCCGCGCAGAAGGGCTGCGACCAGGTCGCCTACCTCGACGCCGTCGAGCACAAGTGGGTCGAGGAACTGGGCGGCATGAACCTGTACTTCGTCTACGAGACCGGCCCCGGCGGAGACCTCAAGATCGTCACTCCCGAGCTCACCGGCTCGCTGCTCGCGGGCATCACCCGTGACTCGCTCCTCACCCTGGCCAAGGACCTCGGCTACGGGTCGGAGGAGGGCCGCGTCTCCATCGACCAGTGGCAGGCCGACACCGAGAACGGCACGCTCAAGGAGGTCTTCGCCTGTGGCACGGCCGCGGTGATCACCCCGGTCGGCCTGGTGAAGTCGGCGCGCGGCGAGTGGACGCAGTCCGGCGGGCAGCCGGGTGAGGTCACCATGAGGCTGCGCAAGGCGCTCCTCGACATCCAGACGGGCACCGGCGAGGACATCCACGGCTGGATGCACGAACTGGCCTGACGGCCTCGGCGAACGGTTGCGCGGCCCGTCCCGGGCGGGCCGCGCCGTGTCCGGCCGCGCCGCGCACGCCTTGACGGCCGGGCCGCTGCGCGGAGCTGTCTCCCGCCTTCCCGAACCGGGCTCCCTTCCCAACGCGCCGGCGGCAGGGGCCACAGGACCCGTGCACGGGCTCCGCCCGAGCCCGGCGCCTCGATCGCCGGCGGTACAGGCCCGGCCCAGCGGCCACGCGACCGTGGTCACGGCACCGCGGGCTCGGTCACCGGACCCTCCGGCGCGGTCGTCCGTGCCGCCCGCTCGCGGAGCGCCGCGTACGCGACACCGCCCACCAGGCCCGACAGTACGAAGCTGCAGTCCACCCCGCCGGCCAGGGCGAGCAGCGGCCCCTCGTGGAGCGGGGTGGCGACGGACGCCAGTCCCACTGCGGCGCCGAGCGCCCACGAGAGCGTGGCCATCGGGTGCCGGCCGGCCCGGAACCAGTAGGCGCCGCCCCGCGCACGGCGGTTGTAGACCTGCAGTGCCTCCGCGTCGTACGTGCCGCCACAGCGGACGTGCGCCATGAGCGTGATCACCGCCCAGGGCGTGCCGACCGCGGTGAGCAGCAGTACGAACGAGGTCATGGCCGACTGTGCGTCCCATGCGAAGTGCCCGACGAAGACGAAAGCGGTCGCCACCACGGCCACCACCAGGGTGGCGCGGGTGCGGGTGGCGCGCGGCAGGATGGCGTCGAGGTCGAGGCCCATCGAGTAGAGCATCAGCCCCGCGTTGCCCACCGAGCCGGCCGCGGCGGCGACCAGCAAACGGGACGAGGTACCAGGCGGGGGACGCGGCGACCAGGGGCCCGGCGTAGTCGAGTCCGGCGCGGGCCGCCAGCGCCGTGTACGTACCGAAGAGCTGGGGGGTTCGATCCCAGCAGGATGGCGATGAGATCGCGCGGAGTGCTGGTGCGCTCCGCTTCGGGGACGGTGTCGACTCCGCGCTGTTCCACCGGCATGGGCTGCCCCTGCCTTCGCAGTTTGAGTGGCGATCTAATTGAACGCTGCTCAATGCGCGTCATACCCCCGGCGAAGTCAATGGTTTCGTTCCAGGTCGGCCATTGTTAGAGTGGCACTCAAATGTGGAGGTGTGTGACGTGCGACTGACCCCGACCGAGCGCGACCGGCTGCTGCTCTTCGGCGCCGCCGAGCTGGCGCGGGCGCGCAGAACCAGGGGCCTGCGGCTCAATGTCCCCGAGGCGACAGCACTCATAGCGGACACCGTCTGCGAGGCCGCCCGCGACGGCCGCAGACTCGCCGAGGCCATCGAGGCCGCCCGCTCGGTCCTCGGACCGGACGACGTCCTCCCGGGCGTCGCGGAGGTGGTGACGGAGGTCCATGTGGAGGCGGTCTTCGACGACGGCTCACGTCTTGCCGTGGTCTGCGACCCCATCCGCGGCGTCGCCGCCGCCCCCGGTGCGGCCCCCGGAGCCCTGCTGCCCGGCCCCGGCTACGCCGACACCGAGCCCGCGCCGCGGCTGACCGTGCGCAATACCGCGACCGTGCCGGTCAGCGTCGCCTCGCACTTCCACTTCTTCGAGGCCAACCCGCGGCTGCGGTTCGACCGCGCCGTGGCGTACGGCATGCGGCTCGCCGTCCCGGCCGGCGCCTCGGTCCGCTTCGACCCGGGCGGTGACGTTGAGGTCGGGCTGCTGCCCATCGGCGGCGACCGGATCGCCATCGGCTTCGCCGGCCTGGTGGACGGCCCGCTGGACGCACCCGGAGCCAAGGAAGAAGCCCTGCGCAGGGCCGCGGCCTGCGGCTATCTCGGAGCGGAGGAGAACTGATGGACCCGTACGAGTACGCATCCGTGCACGGACCCCGGGCCGGGGACCGGGTCGTCCTCGGCGACTCCGGCCTCGTCGTCAGGGTCGAGTCCGACGCGCAGAAGCCCGGCGACGAGTTCCTGGCCGGCTTCGGCAAGACCGCCCGCGACGGCCTCCACCTCAAGGCCGCCGCCGTCCGCGAGACCTGCGACGTCGTCATCAGCAACGTGCTGGTGATCGATGCCGTCCAGGGCATCCGCAAGGTCTCCGTAGGGATCCGCGAGGGCCGCATCCACGCCATCGGTCGGGCCGGGAACCCGGACACCCTCGACGGTGTGGACGTCGTCGTCGGCACCGGCACCTCGATCGTCTCCGGCGAGGGGCTGATCGCCACCGCGGGCGCCGTCGACACCCATGTGCATCTGCTCTCCCCGCGGATCATGGAGGCCTCGCTCGCTTCCGGCGTCACCACCGTCATCGGCCAGGAGTTCGGCCCCGTGTGGGGCGTCGGCGTCAACTCTCCCTGGGCGCTGAAGCACGCCTTCAACGCCTTCGACGCCTGGCCCGTCAACATCGGCTTCCTCGCCCGCGGTTCGTCCTCCGATCCCGCACCGCTCGTCGAGGCGCTCGCGGAGGGCGGCGCGTCCGGCTTCAAGGTGCACGAGGACATGGGCGCGCACACCCGTGCCCTCGACACCGCGCTGAGGGTCGCCGAGGAGCACGACGTCCAGGTCGCCCTGCACAGCGACGGCCTCAACGAATGCCTGTCGGTCGAGGACACCCTGCGCGTCCTCGACGGCCGGACGATCCACGCCTTCCACATCGAGGGCTGCGGCGGCGGGCACGTACCGAACGTCCTCAAGATGGCGGGCGTGCCGAACGTCATCGGTTCCTCCACCAACCCCACCCTGCCCTTCGGCCGGGACGCCGTCGCCGAGCACTACGGCATGATCGTCTCCGTCCACGACCTGAAGACCGACCTCCCCGGTGACGCCGCCATGGCCCGTGACCGGATCCGGTCCGGGACGATGGGCGCGGAGGACGTGCTGCACGACCTCGGCGCGATCGGCATCACCTCCTCCGACGCGCAGGGCATGGGACGCGCGGGTGAGACGGTACGGCGCACCTTCGCCATGGCCGGGAAGATGAAGGCAGAGCTCGGCCCGATGGACGGCGACGGCACCCACGACGACAACGCACGTGTCCTGCGCTACATGGCGAAGCTGACCATCAACCCGGCCCTCGCCCATGGCCTCGCGCATGAGATCGGCTCGATCGAGGTCGGCAAGATGGCCGACATCGTGCTGTGGCGGCCGGAGTTCTTCGGCGCCAAGCCGCAGCTGGTGCTGAAGTCCGGCTTCCCCGCGTACGGAGTCGTCGGCGACCCGAACGCGGCGACGGACACCTGCGAACCACTCGTCCTCGGCCCCCAGTTCGGCGCGTACGGGGCGACCCCGGCCGACATCTCCGTCGCCTTCGTGGCACAGGCCGCGGTGGACCTCGGCTCCGACCTGATGCCGACACGGCGCCGCCGGGTCGGCGTACGCGACACGCGCGGCATCGGCCCACGCGACCTGCTCCTCAACTCCCGCCTCGGGGACGTCCTTGTGGACGGCCGTACGGGTCTGGTCACGCTCGACGGTGACCCGATCCGCTCCGAGCCCGCCGAGTCGATCTCCCTGAACCGCCTCTACTTCCTCTGAGGATGCCTGCGATGACCTTCCGGATGCCCCCCGAATGGGCCCCGCACGAGCGCACCTGGATGGCCTGGCCGGGCCCCAACCCGACCTTCACCAACGACGCCGAACTCACCGAGGCCCGCGCCGCCTGGGCCTCGGTGGCGCGCGCCGTACGGCGCTTCGAGCCGGTGACCGTCATCGCCGGACCGGGCCAGTCACGCTCCGCCCGCGAACTCCTCGGCCCGGACATCGACATCGTCGAACGGGACCTGGACGACGCCTGGATGCGCGACATCGGCCCCACCTTCGTCACCGACGGCTCCCGACTGGCCGCGGTCGACTGGGTGTTCAACGGCTGGGGCGCCGCGGACTGGGCTCGCTGGGAGCACGACTCCAAGATCGCCCGCCATGTCGCGGACCTCGCGGGCGTCCCCGTGCACCCGTCCCCGCTGGTCAACGAGGGCGGTGCCGTCCACGTCGACGGCGAGGGCACCGTCCTGCTCACCGACACGGTCCAGCTCGGCCCCGAGCGCAACCCCGAATGGACCCGCGCCGAGGTCGAGGCGGAGATCCACGCACGGCTCGGCACGAGAAGGGCGATCTGGCTGCCGCGGGGCCTGAGCGGCGACTACGGGACGTACGGGACCCGCGGCCATGTCGACATCGTCGCCGCCTTCGCCCGGCCGGGCGTGGTCGTCGTCCACACCCAGCCCGACCCGTCCCACCCGGATCACGAACTGTGCAAGGCCAACGTGGCCCTGCTCTCGGCCCAGACGGACGCCAAGGGCCGCCGTCTGGAGGTCGTCGAGGTCCCCGCCCCCACGGTCCTCGTCGACGACGAGGGCGAATGGGTCGACTACTCGTACATCAACCACTACATCTGCAACGGCGGCGTGGTGCTGTGCGGCTTCGACGACCCCCGGGACGAGATCGCGGCCGGCATCTTCCGACGGCTCTTCCCCGAGCGGACCGTGACACTGGTCGACGCGCGGGCGATCTTCGCGGGCGGCGGCGGCATCCACTGCATCACGCAGCAGCAGCCGCGGGTCCGACCCTCACAACTACGGGCCGCCGGCGACGGGGGATCGGGTAGAACGTACACGTGACCAGCACCAGCCCCGCCGGCCCCCGACGCCGCAACCAGCCCGCACCGCCGAGAGAGGCCCTGCTCGCCGCCGCCATGGCCACCATCGCCGAGCGCGGGCTCGACGGGCTGACCATGGCCGGTCTCGGCCGGCAGGTCGGGATGAGCAGCGGGCACCTCCTCTACTACTTCGGCAGCAAGGACGAGCTGCTGCTGCAGACCCTGGAGTGGAGCGAGGGGCGCCTCGGCCTGGAGCGCGGTGGGCTGCTCTCCCGGCAGGCGCCGGCCCGCGAACGGCTCGACGCGTATGTCGCCCTGTACCTCCCCGACGGCCCGCGTGACCCCCACTGGACGCTCTGGCTCGAGGTCTGGAACCGCTCACAGGACGCCGACGCCGACATGCGCGGCCGTCAGGCCGCGATCGAGGGCGCCTGGCACCGCGACCTGGTCGCCCTCCTCGCCGAGGGTGTCTCCCGCGGCGAGTTCCGTGCGGTGGACCCCGACCGCTTCGCGGCGAGGCTGCGAGCGTTGCTGGACGGCTTCAGCGTGCATGTCGCCGTGGGCATACCGGGGGTGGGGCGCGAGCAGGTGCTGATGCACGTGGGCGAATTCCTTCGGGAGGGGCTGCTGCGGTAGCGGCGCCTGCGGCGGGCCGTTCCCACCCCGCCCTCCCCGAACCGGGGCAAACCCCGGGCCCCGGAGCGCCCTTAGAGCGGTGCTCCGGGCAAGTCCGGGGCCTGTACCGTGCTTCGGTCGTTGCTGGGGGCAAGCCCGGGACCCGTCGGGCAGTGCTCGAACTCGCCCTGCGGCCCGGCGCCCGCTGGTGGGTGGCCTCCCACGCCGCCGGGCCAGGGGGAGGGCGGGGTGGGGAACAGGCCCGCCGCAGGCCAAACCCCAACCCCCGGGCGCAATCGCCCACATAGTGAGATCCCCGTCCAGCTCCCCATAAAGCTGTGGCAGACTGCCCCCGTGCTCTCGTTCGCCATGATTATCGGCAGCAGCGCGCCGGTCCGCAGTGACCGCTGACCCGTGGACAGTAATCCCGCGGCAGGCGGCACCGTGCCCCAGACCCGCGCGCAGACCTCTCGCACCCGCGAGGGGTTTTTTCGTTTTACGGCCTCACCCTCGGCCGAAGGCGAGCGGCGCGCGATGATGGGGGCAAGTGGAGCCAGACATTCCGGAGCCACTCATCCGACAGGAGTCAGGACAGCATGACCACCACCGCAGGCGACCACGATCAGCAGGTCGACGACAGTTTCCATGTCTTCGACACGACCCTGCGCGACGGCGCCCAGCGTGAGGGCATCAACCTCACGGTCGCGGACAAGCTGACCATCGCCCGGCACCTCGACGACTTCGGCGTGGGCTTCATCGAGGGCGGCTGGCCGGGCGCGAACCCGAGGGACACCGAGTTCTTCGCCCGCGCCCAGCAGGAGATCACCTTCCGGAACGCCCAGCTGGTCGCCTTCGGCGCGACCCGCCGCGCGGGCGCCAGGGCGAGTGAGGACCCGCAGGTCAAGGCGCTTCTCGACTCCGGTGCCCCGGTGATCACGCTGGTCGCCAAGTCGCACGACCGCCATGTCGAGCTCGCCCTGCGTACCACGCTCGACGAGAACCTGGAGATGGTCCGCGACACCGTCTCGTACCTGCGTGAGCAGGGCCGCCGGGTGTTCGTCGACTGCGAGCACTTCTTCGACGGCTACCGTGCCGATCCCGAGTACGCCAAGGCCGTCGTACGGACGGCGCACGAGGCCGGTGCCGACGTCGTCATCCTGTGCGACACCAACGGCGGCATGCTCCCCGCCCAGGTCCAGGCCGTGGTCTCGACCGTTCTCGCCGACACCGGCGCCCGCCTCGGCATCCACGCCCAGGACGACACCGGCTGCGCGGTCGCCAACACGCTGGCCGCAGTCGACGCCGGCGCCACGCACGTCCAGTGCACGGCGAACGGCTACGGCGAGCGCGTCGGCAACGCCAACCTGTTCCCGGTCGTCGCCGCGCTGGAGCTGAAGTACGGCAAGAAGGTCCTGCCCGACGGCGCGCTCGCGGACATGACCCGCGTCTCGCACGCGATCGCCGAGGTCGTCAACCTGACGCCCTCGACCCACCAGCCCTATGTGGGAGTCTCGGCCTTCGCGCACAAGGCCGGGCTTCACGCCTCCGCGATCAAGGTCGACCCGGACCTGTACCAGCACATCGACCCCGAACTCGTCGGCAACACGATGCGGATGCTCGTGTCCGACATGGCCGGCCGCGCCTCGATCGAGTTGAAGGGCAAGGAGCTCGGTATCGACCTCGGCGGCGACCGCGAGCTGGTGGGCCGGGTCGTCGAGCGGGTCAAGGAGCGCGAGCTCCAGGGCTACACGTACGAGGCCGCCGACGCCTCCTTCGAGTTGCTGCTGCGCGAGGAGGCGGAGGGCAGGGCCCGCCACTACTACCGCACCGAGTCCTGGCGGGCGATCGTCGAGGACCGCCCCGACGGCACGCACGCCAACGAGGCCACGGTGAAGCTGTGGGCGAAGGGCGAGCGGATCGTCGCGACCGCGGAGGGCAACGGCCCGGTCAACGCCCTTGACCGCGCGATGCGGGTAGGGCTGGAGAAGATCTACCCGCAGCTCGCGAAGCTGGAGCTGATCGACTACAAGGTCCGTATCCTCGAGGGCCGCCACGGCACCGGCTCGACCACCCGTGTGCTGATCACGACCGGCGACGGCGCCGGCGAGTGGTCCACCGTCGGCGTCGCGGACAACATCATCGCCGCGTCCTGGCAGGCCCTGGAGGACGCCTACACCTACGGCCTGCTGCGGGCGGGCGTCGAACCGACGGA
>NZ_BMWB01000010.1:0-6065 GCF_014651015.1 Streptomyces xantholiticus | reverse complement strand
CGCCGGGTACACGCCTGCAGCCGCCACTTCCGGTTCGCCGCCCCGGTGCACGACCAGAGCTGCGCCGGGTGCCGTTCGCCGACGAATGTCAAAGGCGTCCAGGCACTTGTCCGCAGGCAGGTTCACCAGGTCCGCGCCGCCCGACTCGTACCGCCGCGGCTGATCGGCGACCGGCTCGCGGGAACCGACGCGCTCGTCGCGTCCTGGCTGCCCGGCTCCGAGGGCGACGGAGTCGCGGGCGTCCTATACGGCGAACGTCCCTTCACCGGGCGTCTCCCCGTGAGCCGGCCCAGGTCCGAGGTGCAGCTGCCGATCAACGTCGGCGACGCCGCCTCGGACCCGTAGTCCCGTACGGGTGGGGCCTGACCACGCCGAGGCGACCGGCCGGGGCAGGTCCGTCCAGCAGAAGATCGGCCAGGACGTCACGGAACCCGAGGCCAAGCCCTTCGCCGACCCGTGACAACCCCGCCACCGATTTCAGATGCCCTGCTTAACCCGATTGGGGTAACTTCGGGGGTATGAGGACACGGCCGTTCACCTTTGTGTCGGCCCTCGCGGGGCTGACCCTGTTGTTGCTCCTGATCCTTGCCCCGGCGTCCGGCGCCGCCGTCAAGGCTTCGGGACTGTCCGACGCCGCCGACGCCCTGAAGCAGGGCCCGGTCTACGTCCACCCCGCCATGACCGGTCAGCTCTCGCAGTCCGAGGCGGACTCCCTGGCGAATCGGATCGAGGACGCCGACAAGCCCGTCTTCGTGGCGGTGCTGCCCGCCACCGCCGAATTCCCGCCAGAGGACCTGCTGCGCAATCTGCGGACGGATACCGGCATCACCGGCCTGTACGCCGTCAGGCTCGGTGACGGCTTCGACGCCGGGGCGGATTCCGTCGTCCTGTCCAACCGGGCCGTGGAGAACCTGACCAGTGCGGTGAGGAGCGGCGGTCCGGTCGACGCCTCCACGCAGCTGGACAACTTCGTCGACCAGGCCCTGCCCCAGGTCAGGGGCAGCGCACCGGCCTCCTGGGACCCCGGCCCCGGCGACGGGGAGGGTGCCGGGGCGGGCGCTCTGATCGCCCTCGGAGCGGTCGTGGCCGCAGGCGGTGCCGGCGCCTATGCGGTCGTCCGCAACAAGCGCCGCCGCAAGGCGGAGGAGGAGCGCGCGGCACTCGACCGGCTCCGCGTCGTCGTCGACGAGGACATCACGGCATTCGGTGAGGAACTCGACCGGCTGGACTTCCACCCGTCGGAGAAGGGCGCGGACGACACCATGCGCGGCGATTACGAGCGCGCCCTCGACTCGTACGACACCGCGAAATCCCGGATGGGGGCCGCGCAGCACCCGGGCGACGTCCGCGGGGTCACCGAGGCGCTGGACGACGGCCGGTTCTCGCTCGCCGTCCTTGCCGCCCGTCGTGAGGGACGGCCTGCGCCGGAGCGCCGCGCGCCGTGCTTCTTCGACCCCCGCCACGGTCTGTCGGTCAAGGACATCTCCTGGGCGCCGGCCGGCGGCACCGCCCGTGACGTCCCCGTGTGCGCCGCCGACGCGGCTCGTGTCGAGGAGGGGCAGGACCCGATGGCGCGCACCGTCGACACCGGTTACGGCCGCCGTCCCTACTGGGAGGCCGGTCCCGCGTACGGCCCCTGGGCCGGCGGGTACTTCGGCGGCGGCATCCTTCCCGGGCTGCTGATGGGCACCATGCTCGGCCATATGCTCGCCACCCCCGCCTACGCGGCCGACTACGGCGGCGGCGAGTTCGGCGGCGGTGAATACGGCGGCGGAGACTTCTCGGGCGGCGACTTCGACGCGTCCGACTTCGGTGGAGGCGGCGACTGGGGCGGCGGAGGCGGCTTCGGCGGCGGTGACTTCGGCGGCGGCGGGTTCTAGGACGCGCCCCACGCGGCTCTACGGGTCGCCGCTTCGCCGGATGCCTTACGGCAACCGTGTGGGGCCGCTGTCCGCATCGCCACGGACAGTAGGAAGCTGTCACCCTCCGTGCTTGGCTCGATCGTATGCGCAATCGAACCAGGCTCAAAGCCTTCGCCGCCGTCGCCGTCACCACCCTGCTGGCATCAGCCGGTCCGCTGTCCGCGACCGCCCGGTCCGCCGCACCCGCCCCCGAACTCGCCCCGCTGCACCGCTCGGCCAACGCAGTGCCGGGGCGATACATCGTGACCCTCGCAAAGGCCGCCGACTCCGCCGTGATGACGGGCGAGGTCGGGGTCAAGGCGCTGTTCACCTACAGCTCCGCCCTGCGCGGATTCGCCGCAGACCTGACCGAGGAACAGCTGCAGCAGCTCCGGCTGATGCCCGGTGTCGTGGCCGTCGAGGAGGACGCCACCGTCAAGGCGACCGAGGCCCCGTCGTCGCTGGCCCCGGCCGCATCCTGGGGCCTGGACCGGATCGACCAGCGGGAGCTCCCCCTCGACGACGACTTCGCCGCGGCCGACAGCGGCCAGGGGGTCAACGCGTACGTCCTGGACACCGGCATCGACTACGCGCACAGCGAGTTCGGCGGCCGGGCCACGTTCGGCTTCGACGCCGTCGGCGACGGGCGCCGAGGGCAGGACTGCCAGGGCCATGGCACCCATGTGGCGGGCACCGTCGGGGGCCGGACGTACGGGGTGGCGCGCAAGGCCTCCCTGGTGAGCGTCCGCGTCCTGGACTGTGCGGGCAGCGGCACGCTGTCGGCGGTCATCGCGGGAATGGACTGGGTCGCGGCGAACGCGAAGCAGCCGGCCGTCCTGAACGCCTCGCTCGGCAGCACCAAGTCCACCACCGTGAACAACGCGGCCGACGCGCTCGCCGACAGCGGCGTCCTGCCGGTCGTCGCGGCCGGCAACGAGACGCAGAACGCCTGCAACGTCTCACCGGCTTCCGCCGAGCGTGTCCTGGCCGCCGGTGCGACCGATTCCTCGGACCAGCAGGCCGACTTCTCCAACTACGGTGCCTGTCTGTCCCTCTACGCCCCAGGGTCCTCGATCGTCTCGGCCAAGCTCGGCGGCGGAAGCGTCTCGCAGAACGGCACCTCGATGGCGTCCCCGCACGTCGCGGGGGTCGCCGCCCTCTACAAGTCGGAGCACCCGACGGCGACCGCGGCGGAGGTGAAGAGCTGGCTCATCGACAAATCGACCAAGGATGTGGTGGCCGGTATCGGCCCCGGCTCACCCAACCGCCTGCTCCACACCGGCGGGCTCTGATCCGACCCGATCGACACCTCCCTGCCGCGGTCCCCGGCCCGGCCGGGCGGTGTCGGCTCGCGACCGCCGGACTCGGCTCGATCCCGTGCTCGCCCGTCGTGCGGCAGCGCGGCGAAGCGCCCCGGTCGTGGGAGAGGAAGATCCGCACACCGGCCAGCTCCAGGGTGCGGACGCACGCCGGCGGGGCCGGGGGAGTCCCGGCCCCACCGTGGCGGTGCCTGTGTCCGGTCGGAGTGTCCGGTCGGTCAGGCGGTCGGGGCGGCGGCCTTGATGGCGGAGATGTCGAAGGTCAGCTTGACCTTGTCGCTGACCATCACGCCGCCGGCCTCCAGCGCCGCGTTCCAGGTCAAACCCCAGTCGGAGCGCAGGATCTCGGTGCCGCCCTCGAAGCCGACGCGCTCGTTGCCGTAGACGTCGGTGGCCGAGCCCTGGAACTCCAGGTCGATCGCGAGCGGGCGCGTGACGTCCTTGATGGTCAGGTCACCGATGATCCGGTACTTGTCGCCACCGAGCTGCTCGGCGCCGGTGGAGCGGAACGTCATCTTCGGGAACCTCTCCACGTCGAAGAAGTCACCGCTGCGCAGATGGCCGTCGCGGTCCGAGATGCCCGTGTCGATGGACGCCATGGCGACATCGATGGAAGCGGTGGAGCGGGACGGGTCGCCGCCGTCCAGCTGCAGGGTGCCCTCGTGCTCGCCGAAGCTGCCCCGGACGTTGGTGACCATGGCGTGCCGGACGGTGAAGCCGATGCTGCTGTGCGCCGGGTCGATCGTGTACTCGCCGGTCAGGCCGGCGAGCGCGGGGTCCACGGTGGCGATGGCGGTGGTGGTCTCGGCAGTGTCGTTGTTGCGGTTGAAGAGGCCCATGACTGCTCCTTGGGGGACGGGCGCCGGGAGGCTCCCTGCGCGTTTGTTCAAGCTTCAACGATTTCCACTGTAGGCAGATTCCCTTCAACTTTCAACATCTCGCGTGAGGAAATCGGCGGCAGCGCCGCCGTGGAAATTCGCTTCGGCCTCGGGGTTCGGCGTCCTCGGCGCACTCGCGCCTCTCGCCGCCGCGCTGTCGTGCCTGGGTCCGGCGCCCCTTTGGTGCCGCGAGCGAGGCGCACGCGGTCACCGTGATCTGTCGCACGACGGCGAGCTCGGTGCTCCGCTCGTCCGGCATCCACATCCACGCCGACGAGGGCAATCACTGGCGACGCGACGTACCGCCACCGAGGCCCTGCTGAACCGAGCCGGCCCATGAGTGCGTGCGGGCGTCCGACCCCCCGGACAGGACGCCCGCACGGGCTGCTGGGGGATACGTACGATCAGGCCCCGACGTTCACCGTGAAACGCTTCGGATTTCCGTCGTGCGCCGCACCCGAGACGTCGGGCTGTCCGTCGGGGCGGACGTCGTCGTACGGAAAGGCGTAGCCGATAGGGGAGTTGGCGTGGACGACCCGGGACCAGTGGTTGGTCCGAGGGTCGCGGTAGTAGTCGGCTGCCGTCGCGCCGTTCGGCTGGTCGGGATGGGTCAGCAGGGTCGTCCGGTTGAAGGCGGCCGAGATCCGCGCCAGCAGCGCCTTCTTGTCGTCCGGGTCGTTCGGATTGTTGGCGAACGGGCCGTGGTTGCAGGTGAACACGTCCCGCGAGGAAGGCTTGGTGAAGGTGTGGCCCCCCGCGAAGGTCAGGAGATCGCCGCTGACCCGTCCGGCGAGCACGCCCCGGCCGCCCTGGAGGTCCACCCGCAGGTCCTCGGAACGGTACTTCTCCCAGACCCGTTCGATGTAGCTGTCGAAGGCGTCGCGGAAAGGCATCTCGGAGGGGCGGTCGAAGTACGGCGCCATGACGGACTGCGGGGAGACGACGCGGAGCACCTGGCCGCCGCCGCCACGGACGATCAGCTTGTCCCAGGGCTGTCCGTCCCTCGACGCCTGGGCGGTGAGATCGTCCGCGATCTTCTCCATGGCACCCGCGGGCAGTGGGGCGACGGTGTGGGTCGCGTCGCCGGTCAGGGTGAGGCCGATGGGCAGTGCGGTGACCAGATCGACGTAGCTGATGTTGGCGTACAACTGCTGCGCGTTGAAGGTGAACTCGCAGAAGGACCAGGTGCGGCCGTAGTTGGGGTCGGCGGGCGTGGCGAAGGCCGGTTCGACCAGTGACGGGCCCGGGTTGACGAAGAAGTCGAGTTTGCCGTCGCGCACGAAGTAGACGCGCGCCCCGAACATCCGCGGCAGGGTGAGGACGACCGGGCCCTCACCGGCGCCCTTGAGAGGGATGGCGCAGTCGACGCCCAGCGGGGTCTGCGGTGCCGAGGGGTCGGCCGGCCTGTGGACGCTGCCGTCGGCGCGCAGCAGCACCCAGTCGCCGGAGCCGCCCTCGTGGCCGGTGACATAGGCATGCACCGTGCCGGGCAGCGACTTGTTCTCCAGGGCCAGTTCACAGGTGGCGGGCGCGGCTCCCGCGCCGGGGCTGAGAGCGCTTCCCCAGGCGGGGTGGGTGAGCGCGGTCGCGGTCGCGGCGGCGCCGGTGAGGAACGTGCGACGGGATATCACGGGATGAACTCCTGCTGCTGTGGGGGGAGTCGTGGGGGATTCCCACTCTCGCGACGGGTCGGCCGGGCGTCAATAGTTGTTGTTGAGAGCGCTCTCGGATTGTCGGTGCCTTCACAAGTCGTCACGCCCACCGCCGACTTGGACTGAGGCGCGGCGGTTGTTGGACTGCTCGTCACCGGGGCCGCCCGCGTCGTCGACGCTCCGGAGAGCCGGCGGTTACCGGGTCCCCATGCCTCGTGCATTCCGCGGCCCGCTCGGCGGTCGCAGTCTCCTGTGCCGTGTTCGCCCTGGCCGGGCCCGTGTACCCGGCCCCACCGGACGCCGGGCCCGGCGCCG
>NZ_BMWB01000009.1 GCF_014651015.1 Streptomyces xantholiticus | reverse complement strand
GCACACCCAGACCCGTGCGCGTGTCCATCAACCGCGTCGGCTGCACCGGCTGGAACGTGCCGGTGACGGCCTCGGTCCCACCGGTGACCTTGAACGTGCCGGAGCCGGTCGCCGCCGGCCCCGTGCCGTCCGCCGGTAGCGCCTTCAGGGTCCAGCTGTACGTGCCGTCGACGACGGTCTTGCCGTCCGTGTCCCTGCCGTCCCAGTTCACCCGAACGGGTCCCCGGGTCTGACCGCCGAGCACGCTGTGCACGGCGGTGCCCGCCTTGTCGTGCACCGTCAGCCGCCAGGAGGAGGCGGGCCGGGAGACCTGCCACTGCGCCGCCCAACCGGCACCGCCGGCCAGGTCGACGGCCGTCGGAACGCCGACCGGCAGGGCCGCCAGGTCGGAGGGCGCCACACCGCCGGGGATGACGTGGCCCTGGAACTCGTCGTCCATGTACGCGATACCGCCACCGAAGCGGTCGACGGTCCAGGAGTACCGAATGGTGGCGTGCCCGCCGTTCCACCCGGGCCGCACCCCCATGTCACGGGTCTCGGCGGTGCCGTCCTGGAACGCGGTGAGCGCGAAGTTGCCGGGGACCGTCACGAAGTAGCCGTCGCCCAACAGGCCCCGGCCGTCCGGCAGCGCCACCTTGGTGCCGTTGTCCCGGTCGATCGCGCCCGAGGACCTGAAGTACGGGCAGGACCAGGAGAGCCAGCGGCCCGCCGTCTGCAGCTCGACCGGTACGCAGCTCGCACCGGTCTGCAGCGTGCCCGTCCTCGTCCCGGTGCGAAGGTCGGTCAGTTCCACCTCACCGGCCGTACCCGTCGCGGTGTACAGGGTGCTGCCCCAGATCGACGCCGCCGTACGGGGCCTGGTCAGGACGACGCCGGAGCCGGAGGGCGCGTCGAAGTCGGCGACGATCAGCTTCCCCTCCGCGTCGGGCTGGCCGACCGACACAGCACCGCTCACGAAGGCCGCGTACCGGCCGAAGACATCGACGATCTCACCGCCCGCCACACCCGTGTTCACGCGCGAGACCTTGTCCGTGGCGCCACGGGCGACGAGCTCGGCGGTTACCGTCCCCGTCGCGTTCGAACGGACCTCGTAGACGGCGCGTCCGTCACCGGAGGCGAAAACGGAATCGCATGCGATCTCGCCGCAGCTCGTGTTGTTGTAGCGGCTCGTCTCTCGGCCGAGCCACTCGGCCTTGCCGGCGGTGGTGGGCGACGTCAGCGGGGCGAGGTCACGGCGGTAGAAACCGGACGTCTCCCTGGCGCCGTTCTCCTCGATCGTGGTCACCGACCCGCCGGCCACGGCAATCGCGTCGACCTCGGCCGTCATCGGTTCGATGTGGTCCAGCTTCCGCAGCAGCGGTGCGCCGTTCTCGACCGTGACCCGGTGGACGAACCAGGCGTCGGACGACTCGCCGCCGATCGCGACCGCCCCACCGCCGGGGAACTGCTCGGTCTCGCGGTCCGCGTTCTCCAGCAGGACCTTGCGCTGCGCGCCGTCCACGGAGATCGCGACGAGGCTCCTTCCGAACGGAGCGGTCGTGCCGTCCTTCTCCGTCGCCATCAGCCAGTCGTCGTCGAGCAGGGCGAACTGCTCGAACTCGAGGTCCTCGGGGAACGGAACGGTCCGCTCGGCACCGCCGAGGTCGGCCCGGTCCCGGATGTGGACGCTGCGGTCTCGGTAGTCCCACCATGCGATCCGCTCGGGGTCCAGGACGGCGCGCGACGAGGCCTTGGCCTCGAAGGAGTGCAGCGCGCCGGTCGCCAGGTCGATGACGCCCAGCCTGTCCGCCTCGTCGTGCTCCTCCGGCGTGGTGTTGAAACCGACCACGACGGACCGGTGGTCGCCGCCGACGACCCGGGCGCCCTTGAGGTCGCTGTCCGTGGGCCAGCCCTCGACCGGCGTGCGGACGGTCGAGCCGTCCTCCCGCGGGCTCAACAGGTACCAGCCCGTGACCTGCGGGAACTCCTCGCCCTCGGGGTTCTCGACGAGTACGGTGGAGCCGAAGACACCCCGGTTGGTGTCGCCGCTCGGGACCTCGACGCGTGTCACCTCGCCGGTGGCCATGTTCTTGAGGTCGACGTTCTCGCTGCTGCCGCCCACACCGCCGAAGGCGACGACGTCCGACCCCTCACCAGCGGAGCCGAGAGCACCGCTACCCGGCCCCCTGCCCCCTCCGACGCCCACGAGCTCGGTGCTCTTGCCGGTCTCGTACGCCGTCCACACCGACGCGTCACCGCTGACGCTGCTGTGGCGCTCGGACCCGTGGAGGTAGCCGGTCGGTCCGAGGTTGTAGATCTCCTCCTCACGGGGCTGCTTGCGCGACGTGGGCGCGAAGTCCACCTGTCCCGCAACGGGTTCGGCGGTTGTGGCCGCGACAGCAGGGACCGTGAGGGGCCCGAGTCCGGCGAGCAGAGCGAAGGCCGCCGTGACGGACACGGCATGACGCATGGATGGGCGTCTGTGCACCCGGTTCCTCCCCAAGGCAGAGCTGGGAAGCGGAGCAGCATCACCCGACGGCTGTCTCCCGGCCAGATCCCCCCGGCCCCTCCCTCAGCACAAGTAGGCGGATCCTAGCAACAGGGCCCGCACGCCACCGAGGTGTCGTACGGGCCCTGCGCCCCGGATGTGCTCGACCTCCGGATCAGCCGGTGTAGTACCCGGCGACATCGGCGACGAGATTCACCGAGCCGGCGTTGTTGTAGAAGCTGACCTTGCCGTTCACCACCGGCACCACCACCAGGTTCGGAGCGGTCTGGCCCGCCACCAGGTTCAGGTTCGACGCACTGGTGCGGGTCGTGCCGTTCGGGTACACGGAGACGTAGGTCGTCCCCGTGACCGTCGTCCCCGTGACGTTCATGACCACGGCCGTGACCCCGGTCGCCGGCACGCCGTTCCTGCCGGTCACCTGGAGCGTGACCGTCTGACCTGCGCCCACCTTCGCCTGCGGCACACCCAGGCCCGTCCGCGTGTCCATGAACCGCGTCGGCGTCAGCGGCCTGTACTCGGAGCCGTCGCCGGCCGAGGTGAAGTAGCCCGCCACATCCGCGATCAGGTTCACCGAACCGGCGTTGTTGTAGAACGACACCTTCCCGTTCACCACCGGCACCACCACCAGGTTCGGGGCCGTCTGGCCCGCCACCAGGTTCAGGCTGGAAGCACTCGTGCGGGTCGTCCCGTTCGGGTACGCCGAGACGTAGGTCGTCGCCGTCGCCGTCGTGCCCGTCACGTTCATCACGACCCCGGTGACCCCGCTCGCGGGCAGACCGTGCTTGCCGGTCACCTGGAGCGTGACCGTCTGACCGGCACCGACCTTCGCCTGCGGCACACCCAGGCCCGTCCGCGTGTCCATGAACCGCGTCGGCGTCACCGGCTCGTAGGTGGAACCGGAGCCCTCCGCCGTGAAGTACCCGGCGACATCCGCGATCAGGTTCACCGAGCCGGCGTTGTTGTAGAAGGACACCTTCCCGTTCACCACCGGCACCACGACCAGGTTGGGACGGGTCTCACCGGCCGTCACGTTCAGGTTCGACGCGCTGGTCCGCTGCGTGCCGTTCGGATACACCGAGACGTAGGTCGTCCCCGTCACCGTCGTCGCCGTCACATTCATCACGACCGCCGTCACACCGGAGGCCGGGATGCCGCTCCTGCCGGTGACCTGGAGCGTCACCGTCTGGCCCGCTCCGACCTTCGCCTTGGGCACACCCAGGCCCGTCCGCGTGTCCATCGACCGCGTCGGCGTCACCGGCTCGTACGTGCCGGCGCCCACCTCCAGGGCCATGCTGCCCTTCAGCTCCAACTCGGGTCCGGCGCCGTCGGCCGGTGCGGCCTTCAGCGTCCAGTGGTACGTACCGGGGTCCGCGATCCGGCCCTCGGCGTCCTTGCCGTCCCACGCGGCGGCGATCACTCCACGGGCCTCGCCGCCCTGCACCGTACGCACCGGGCCGCCGGCCGGGTCCGTGATCTCCAACTGCCAGGAAGCGGCCGGCTTGGAGAGCCACCAGCGCGGTGTCCACGGGGACTTGCCACCGTCCGTGGCCTGCGCGACGGGTACGTCGGCGTCGATACGCGCCAGGGGTGAGGCCGGCACACCGAGGTCGACGACCCTGACATCACCGGCGGCGTTCTCCTGGTAGGCGAGACGGCCGGTGGCGGTGTCGACCGCGTAAGGGCCTGTCTCATGGTTGAACTCGCTGAGCTGATAGGTCCCCTTGGCCACGGGCTCGCTGCCGCGGACGTCGGTGACCGTCACCTCGGATCCGTCACCCTGCACCACATATCCGTCGCCGAGGTCGGAGAACGGCTCCGTGTAGGTGCGGTTGGTGTTCGTGTCGAGGTCGAAGACGCCGCCCCTGGCAGGCAGTCCGGCACAGTTCCAGCTCAGCCAGTGCGCCGTCACCTTGATGGCCTCGGCCCTGCAGCCGCTCTTCAGGTCCACGGTGCGCTTCGCGGCGCCGGTGCGGACGTCGTAGCCGACGACGGTGCCGTTGACCTTGCCCGCGGCCCAGAGGGTGTCGCCGTACAGGTCAACGTCCTGGGGGTCGTAGCCGACGGGAAAGGTACCCAGCCGCTTGCCCGTGTCGAGGTCGACGGCGGTGGAGGGCACATAGGTGTCGTAATCGGGCCCGGTGAATCCTGAACCGACGGCGTAGCGGCCGGACACGTCCGTCACCTGGAAGCTCTCGAAGCCCGGGGCGAGATCGACGCCGTCGGTGCCGTCGGGCGCGACCACCAGCGGCTTGCCCGCGCTCCCCGGCGCGGGCTGAACGACCGTCCGCCCGTCACCCGTGGCGAAGACCTCCGGGCAACCGCTGGACTCCGTGCACTCGTCGAGCGCGACGCCGAAGTCTCCGCGCTCCTTCGTCGCGCCCGCACTCAGCGCGCCCGTCACCGACACCGACCGCGAGAGGAACGAGTTGCTCTCGTCCGGCATGCGCTCCAGCGATTCGAGCTGCCCGTGGCTGAAGCCGAACCGCCGTGGCTTCGAGGTGAGCGGGGCGACGTCCACCAGCTCGGCGTCCGTCGTCCCCGCACCCTCGGGCCGGATGCGCTGGAGGCCCAGGTCGCCGGCGGACGAACCGGCGACGATCAGCAGACCGCCGTCGGGCGCCGCCAGCGCGTGCTTGCGGCCGTACGCGAAGAGGGTGGTCTCCTCCCCTCCCGCCTTGGGAAGGGAGACGACGCGGTACGGGGCCGAGCCGCCCTCGCCCGTGAGCCGCGCGACGATCAGCCGCTCTCCGACGACGCCGAGGAGGACATCGCCGTCGTTGTGGGGAAGCTCGGTCGTCGAGGTCAGTGTGAGCGGGCCGGACGAGCCGGCCTCGCCCTTCGCGTAGAACCGGACCTTGCCGTCCTTCGTCCACTCGACGACCTCGGTCGGGGTGTGGACGAAGTTGACGGTCTCGGCGGTCACGTCGGTGGGCACGGGCCGTGCCTGCCCCGAGGTCAGGTCGATCCAGACCGGGCGGGAGACGCCGTTCACCACATACCGGGTGAGTGCGCCGTCGGCGTCACCGGCCGCCGCCCTGGCGGGCCGGGCGGAACCCTCCGGCCAGCCGGTCACCAGGGTGTCCTGCACCGAGCCGTTCACCAGTCGGAGCACGTGCCACTCGTTGGGCGCTTCCAGGCTGCTTCGGGTGTAGGTGACCACCTTGTCGCCGAAGGTGCCGACGTAACGGTGCTGGTCCGGGATGGTGAGATAGCGGTTCGTTCCTGCGGTGACGTCCCACAGCCGGACATCGCCGTAGATGCTGGGCCCGTCGAAGTCGAGCGCCGCGACGATGTCGGAGCCGGCGCCGTGGACACCGCCGGCCTCCGGGCCTTCCTGGTCGTTGACGACCGGGGTGGTCCTACCGTCCCAGGTGGTCCAGAACTGTCCGGCGCCCTGCTCGTAGCGCAGATAGCCGTTCGGGCCGGCGGCGAGCGGGACGACGTCGCGCGGCTGCGCCGCGGCTGCCGCCGGGAGGACGATGCTGTCGCCGTCGGCGGCTGCCGCCACGGGTGCGAGTGGGCCGATGCCTGCGAAGAGCGCCGTCGCGGCGACGGCGGCGATGGAATGGCGTAGGAGAGCGCTGCGAGGCACTCGGGTCCTCCCCTGGATGCTCAGAGAAACACAGGGGATCAACGGTGCCTGTGACGACAGATGCGTCTGAAACGGCCCCCCGGCCGTGCCCCCCCCGTGCAAGTGGGGAGACTTTAACAGGAGCCACACAGGCGATGGAAGGTCGTTTCGAACTCGTTCAACGCAACAGGGCCCGTACGCCACCGAAGTGTCGTACGGGCCCTGTTTCAACAGGTCACACGGCGTCAGCCGTTGCGCTTCCAGCGCGGCTTGTCGTCGCGGCGGCCGCCGCCGAACGAGCCGGAGCCGGCGCCACCGCGGTGGTCGTCACGGCGGCCGGACGGGCGGTCGTGGCGGTCGCCACCGGAGCGGAAGCCGCCCGAGGGACGGTCGTCGCGGCGGTCGCGGTTGAAGGGGCGGTCGCTGCCGCGGTGACCGGCCGGACGCTCGTCACGGCGCTCGAACGGACGGCCGCCACGGTCGTCACGGCGCTCGAAGGAACGGCCACCACGGTCGTCACGGCGCTCGTCGCGACGGAAGCCGCCGCCCGAGGGGCGCTCGTCGCGACGGAAGCCGCCGCCCGAGGGGCGCTCGTCGCGACGGAAGCCGCCCGAGGGGCGGTCGTCACGGCGGAAGCCACCGCGGTCGCCACCGCGGTCACGGTCGTCACGGCGGTCGTCACGGCGGAAACCACCGCGGTCGTCACGACGCTCGAAGGAACGACCACCACGGTCGTCGCGGCGCTCGTCACGGCGGAAGCCGCCCGAGGGGCGGTCGTCACGACGCTCGAACGAACGACCACCACGATCGTCACGACGGTCACGGCGGTCGAAGTTGCCACGGTCGTCACGGCGGTCGTCACGGGATTCGCGCACCGGCTCGGCCTGGGCCAGGACCGCCGCGAGTTCGGCCTCCGCGGCCTCGGTCACCTCGGCGACCGCGGCCTCCGGGTCCTCGCCGCGCTCGCGGGCGGCGCGGGCGACCAGGCGGTCGGCCTCCTCGCGCAGCTCGGTCGCCCGGCGCTGGATGCGCTCGAGCTGGCGGGTCAGTTCGACGACCTCGCGCTCGGCCTGCTTGGCCGCGTTGTTCGCCGAGTCGGCCTGGACCTCGGTCAGCGAACGGGCGCCGGTGATCTCGGCGACCTCGGGGTCGAACGCGCCCGCTCCGCCGACGATGTGACGCGAGGCGTCGACGCCCGCGTCCTCCATCAGCCGGAAGATCTGGCGGCGCTGGTGCGGCAGCGACAGCGAGACGACGACGCCGGACCTGCCGGCACGGGCCGTGCGGCCGGAGCGGTGCAGGTAGTCCTTGTGGTCACCGGCCGGGTCCACGTTCAGGACCAGGTCGATGCCGTCGACGTGGATGCCGCGGGCGGCGACATCGGTCGCGACGAGCGCGTTGACGTAGCCGTCCTTGAAGTCGGCCAGCGTGCGGGTGCGCGCCCCCTGGGTCATGCCGCCGTGCAGCGCGTCCGCCTTCACGCCCGACTCGCGCAGCTGCTCCGCGATGCGGTCGGCGCCGAGCTGGGTGCGGACGAAGATGATCGTGCGGCCCTTGCGGGCGGCGATGGCGGCCGTCACCGGCGCCTTGTCCTTGGGCTTCACGACGAGCACGTGGTGGCTCATGGTCGTGACGTTGCCCTGGGCGCTGTCGACCTCGTGGCTGACCGGGTCGGTCAGGTAGCGCTTGACCAGGGTGGAGATCTCGTTCTCCATGGTGGCGGAGAAGAGCATCCGCTGGCCGCCGGCCGGGATCTGGTCGAGCAGTTCGGTGACCTCGGGCAGGAAGCCCAGGTCGGACATCTGGTCGGCCTCGTCGAGGACGGCGACCTGGACGGCCTCGAGGGAGCAGGCACCGCGGTTGATGATGTCGCGCAGGCGGCCCGGGGTGGCGACGAGGACGTCGACGCCACGCTCGAGTGCGTAGATCTGGTTGCCCATGGACGTGCCGCCGCAGACGACCTTCATCTTGAGGCCGAGCACGTCGCCGTAGGGCTGCAGCGCGTCCGCGACCTGCATTGCGAGCTCACGGGTCGGGGTGAGGATGACCGCGCGGGGCTTCTTCTTCTCGGTGTGGCCGCCGGCCAGCGTGGCCAGGGTCGGCAGACCGAAGGAGAGGGTCTTGCCGGAGCCGGTGCGGCCACGGCCGAGGATGTCCTTGCCGGCCAGGGCGTCCGGGATGGTCGCGGCCTGGATCGGGAAGGGCGTGGTCACGCCGTTCTGTGCGAGCTTGCGCACGACGCCCTCGGGGAGGCCGAGCTCCGCGAAGGTGACCTGGGGCTCTTCCGGAGCCTCTGCGGCCGCTACGGCCGTCTCGACAATCTCGTCGTTGTCGGGCATGACGGCGTGATCAGTGCTGAAAGTGGACATGCGAAATGCGAAACCTTCCGGAGTCTCGGCACGCGCCCAAACTCCGTGAATTCGCAAATCGACCGCCTCTATGCGGTCAGCCACGGTCAGGGAGAGTACGCGCCACGCGGCGCTCTTCTGTTTCGGCGCCGGGCAATGGGATCAAACGATCTACCACCATACGCACCCACCCCAGGTCGAGGCAAACCGCGACCGAGTGACCCCGCACACACGCCCCAACTCCCCGCCCCTACGCCGCCCACCGCTCGGACGGGCTCGCCTCATCCGGCTCACCCGCCTTGTCCGTCCCGTCCGCCGCGCCGGGACGCGCCTGCGGCGACACGGCCGGCTGCGACCGCGCGTCCAGCGGCTCCGCCCCCCGCCTCGGGCCCATGTGCACCTCGGGCGCGGACGAGGCGCTCGGCGGATCAGAGGGCTGCGACTCGGACGGCGACGGGCTCTCCGACGGCGGTTCCGGCGACTCCTCCGACGGAGTGGCGGACGACTGGGGCGGCGCGGGAGGAGACGCACCGCCGCCGGTGGGCACGGGCGGCTGCGGGGCAGCGGGCTGCCGGCCGGGCCGCATCCGTTTCGCATCAGCGGGCGCCGACCCGCTCGAGCTGGGCGAAGCACTCCGGTCCTTGTCGTCAAGGCCGCCGGAGGCTCCCTCGCCGCCGACCTCCCCGCGCCGTCCGTGCCCGCCCGGCAGCACCTGCCCGCCGTCCGGCTCGGCCGCCGCGCCGCCACGGTCGGCAGACGTGCTGGATGCGGGCTTCCTGCCCTCGTCGTCGCTGACGCTCATGCAGCCTGACGAGGCCAGGACGGCCAGCGAGGCGGCGATCCAGATGGCCGTACGGCGGCCGGGGGCTGAGAACTGGCGCACGGGGGCACCTCCGGGACAGGGACGGGACGCGGGTCGTAGTGCCCAACTCCCGTCACCCCGCCGGGGACACGCCCGCGATCCGGTACCGGAACGGGCCGGCAGCCCGTCTCACGCGGTGAGCGCCCGCGCCAACTCCAGGCCCAGGAAGACCGATCCGAGCCCCACCAGGAGCGAGGCCGCGACATTCGCCACGGCCAGGAACGGCCACCCCCGCTCGGCCAGCCGCAACGTCTCGTACGAAAACGTGGAGTACGTCGTCAGCGCCCCGCACAGCCCCGTACCGAGCAGCGCGTACGTGTGCGACGACACCGACGCCCCGGCTACGGCGCCGAGCACCAGGCTGCCCGCGGCGTTGACCACGAACGTCCCCCACGGGAACACCGAGTCGTGGCGTGCCTGGACCGCACGGTCCGTCAGATACCGCAGCGGGGCACCGACCGCGCCCCCCAGGATCACCAGCAGCCAGTTCACCGCGCCGCCGCCCTCTTCAGCGCGGCCCGGGCCGCCGACGCGGTCAACCACACCGCGCCCAGGGCGGCGACGACCGTGCCTCCCGCGTACGCCAGCGCGGTGCCCGCCTCCTCCCGTTCCAGCAGGTCCGAGAAGTCGAGCGCGTACGTCGAGAACGTCGTGAAACCGCCCAGCACGCCCACTCCGAGGAACGGCCGCAGCAGCGGCGGGGCCGACCGGCCGCCTTCGCTGACGAGCACCATCAGCACACCGATCAGACCGCAACCGACGACATTGACCCAGAACACCGCCCATGGAAAGGCGCCCCCGGGCGTCGGCCACAGCAGGGACGCGCCGTAACGCCCGGTCGCCCCCAGCGCCCCGCCCACCGAGATCGCGGCGAGCACCGGCCACTTGTGCGCGCCCTCGGTCTCCGCCCGCTGCACGGGCACATGGAGATCGACGTCCGGGTCGATCGCCTCCGCTTCTTCGCCGGGGCCGGCGCCCGGTCCACGGGTCACCCGTACCCCAGCTCGTGCAGCCGGGCGTCGTCGATGCCGAAGTGGTGGGCGATCTCGTGCACCACGGTGATCTCGGTCTCCGCGACGACGTCCTCGCGGGACTCGCACATCCGCAGGGTCGGCCCGCGGTAGATGGTGATGCGGTCCGGCAGCACGCCCGCGTACCACTCGCCGCGGTCCGTGAGCGGAGTCCCCTCGTAGAGGCCGAGCAGATCGAGGTCGTCCGCGGCGGGCTCGTCCTCCACGAACACGGCGACGTTGTCCATCAGCCGCATCAGTTCGGGCGGAATCCTGTCCAGGGCCTCGGAGACCAGTTCCTCGAACTCCTCACGCGTCATCTCCAGCACCCGGCCATTGTCACGTACGCCGTGCGAGTGGTCGCCCCGGCATGGCCGCGCGCCCGTGCGGGCATACGGGACCAATGGCCCGCGAAGCCCAGGAACCGCCCCGCTCGCCCATGTCGCCCTCCCCGATCCGCACCGCACTCGCCCGGCTCAGGCACCGCCTGCCGAAGCGCGGCAGCTCCGCGCACCCGGGAACCGCTCCGGCCGTCGCCCCGACCCGTCCGGCACGGCCGTGGGTGCGCGCGCTGGGCCTGACCGCCGTCGTGATGGTCGGTGCCTGGCTCGGGCTGTTGATCGTCGGCAATGTCCGTACGCCGGTCGGGCCCATGGACACGACCATGACGCTGCGCCCGTCCCTGACCGGCGGAACGAAGATCAACGTGTCGCCGCTGGGCGCTCTGGAGCTCGACTCCCACACCGCTCCCGTACGTCTCGACGTCGATGTCGACCGCCTCGACCCCGTCCGCTCCCAGAACCTCGTCGAGCATCCGGAGCTGATCTCCGGTCTTCAGGACGAGATCACCCGCGACGTCCAGGACGGCACCACCGAGCTTGCCGTGCGCTCCTGCGTCGCCGTCGTCTCCGGAGCGACCGCGCTGGGCCTCGCCGTCTACCGCCGCCCCCGCAGGGCACTCGCGGCGGGCGGTCTCGCGCTCGCCCTGCTGGCCGCATCCGGCGTCAGCGCGTACGCCACCTGGAACCCGAAGTCCGTCCTGGAGCCGAAGTTCTCCGGCCTGCTCACCTCGGCGCCGTCGGTCGTCGGCAGCGCACGTTCGATCGTCACCGAGTTCGACGTCTACCAACAGGAGTTGGCGCGCCTCGTCACCAACGTCACCAAGCTGTACGAGGCGACCTCCACCCTTCCCGCGTACCAGCCCGACCCGGGCACGATGCGGGTGCTGCACGTCTCCGACATCCACCTCAACCCGGCGGCGTGGCACATCATCGCCTCACTCGTCGAGCAGTACGACATCGATGTGATCATCGACTCCGGCGACACGATGGACCACGGGTCCGCCGCCGAGAACGGCTTCCTCGACCCGATCTCGGACCTTGGCGCGCCGTACGTCTGGGTGCGCGGCAACCACGACTCGCGCACCACGCAGAAGTACCTGTCCGGTCTGAAGAACGTGCATGTCCTCGACGACGGCAGGGCCGTGACGGTGGCGGGGCTGCGCATCGCCGGCAGCGGTGACCCGCAGTTCACCCCCGACCGGTCGGTCGTGGCCCTGGGCGACCCGGCCGAACGGATGACGGGCATCCGCCTCGCCTCCGCCCTGCGCGACCAGGAACGCGCCGGCACGCCCGCCGACATCGCCGTCGCCCACAACCCGGTCGCCGCCCGCGAGACCGACGGCACGGTCCCGCTCGTCCTGGCCGGCCACATCCACAAGCGCCACACGGAGATCCTCCAGCACGGCACCCGCCTGAAGATCGAGGGCTCCACGGGCGGCGGCGGCCTGCGAGCGGTTCAGAACCAGAAGCCGGAACAGGTCCGGGCGTCGGTCCTCTACCTGGACCGGAAGACCCGCCGGATGCAGGCCTGGGACGAGATCACGCTGGGCGGCCTCGGGCTGACGACCGCCGAGGTCACCAGGCATCTCGCCGAGCAGCCCGAGGCGGAGCCGTCCCCTTCGGCATCCCTGTCCGGCACACCGTCCCCCGGCGCACCCAGCCCCTCTCCCAACCCCACGCCGTAAACCGTTTTGGCGATAGCTCCCCCCATCCCATATGCTTCTCACGTCCCCGACGCGCTGCGAAGCGCCCAGGCGGGCCCTTAGCCCTCATCGTCTAGTGGCCCAGGACGCCGCCCTTTCAAGGCGGTAGCACGGGTTCGAATCCCGTTGGGGGCACGCATCACCGTGTGCGAGACTTGTCTCGCACATTGCTTGGTCCTGTGGAGCAGTTTGGAGTGCTCGCCACCCTGTCAAGGTGGAGGCCGCGGGTTCAAATCCCGTCAGGACCGCTGAGGCTCGAAAGGGCCTCTTCCTCTGGCTCTTCGAGCTGGGGACACCCCTCGGCTGGGTAGCTCAGTTGGTACGAGCGATCGCCTGAAAAGCGATAGGTCGCCGGTTCGACCCCGGCCCCAGCCACCATCGCCCGCAAGGGCGAACACCCCCTCCGGGTCACCGGAGGGGGTGTTCTCGTATCGGCCGGGCAGGGGAGGCTCCGTGATCATCACGCGCGCACAGCCGGACGATCTGCCCCGGCTGCTGACCTTCCGCGACGAGGCGGCGGCCTGGCTCGGTGAGCTCGGTACCGACCAGTGGCGCCGTCCCTACCCGGCAGACCGGCTGCGGGTCAGGGGACGGCGGGCCGCCCGCGCCCCGGGAAGTCCCGGCCCCGGGCGGCCGCGCGCTCAGGACTTCTCGCGCCCGGAGCGGCTGCGTCCGCGCACGGCAAGAGCCACCGCGGCCGCCACCACCGCCGTGAGCAGTGCCCAGTCCGGTACAGCCTCGCCCACCCCCGACACCCACTCCTCGACCGCGAACGAGTCGTCGACCGACAGCAGGCCCGGAAGAGCGGCCGTGCCGTCGAAGGCCAGGAAGAGCGTGCCGAGGACGATGAAGAACAGGCCCGACAGCAGCGATGTCGTGTGCACCTCGAACCGGCCCGCCCGCAGCGCCCGGCCGCGCAGCCACCCACGGCGGGCCAGGTCGAAGCGTTCCCAGAGCAGTGCCAGCGCAAAGAGGGGGACCGCCATGCCCAGGGCGTAGACCGCCATGAGCAGGCCGCCGTAGACCGGGCTGCCGCTCACCGCCGCCACCGTCAGCACGCTGCCCAGGATGGGGCCGGCGCAGAAGCCGGCCAGGCCGTGGACCAGGCCGAGGGCGTACACGGACATCGCCGTCGTCGGGCGGATGCGGCCGACGACCGAGGCGATGCGGCGCGAGGCGATGCCCATGCCGAGGATCTGGGCGACGCCCAGCGTGACGATCAGCCATCCGCCCACGGTGACCAGCAGGTCACGGTGGCCGTAGAACAGCCTCCCGGCGAACGACCCGGCCGCGCCGAGCGGCACGAGTGTGGTGGCCAGACCGGCGTAGAAGATCCCGGTGCGGGCCAGCAGTCCGCCCGCCGAGCCGATTGAGTACGCGAAGAAGGCGGGGAGCAGCAGCGCGCTGCAGGGGCTGATCAGCGCGAGCAGGCCGCCGAGAAAGGCGGCCAGGTAGCCGATGTCGCTCACCGGCCGGCCTCGCCCGCGGCCTTCTTCCCCGTCTTCTTCCCTGTCTTCTTCGCCGTCTCGATCGCGTCGGTGAACGTCTCCGTCGGCTGCGCGCCGGCGACGGGACGTCCGTTGATCAGGAAGGACGGCGTGGAGGTGGCGCCGAGCCCGTACGCCTCCTCCTGGTCCTTCTTCACGGCCAGCCGCGCGGCGTCACTGTCCAGGTCGCGGGTGAAGCGCTCGAGGTCGGCGACGCCCGCCTCGTCCGCAAGGGTCCGCAGCCGGTCCTTGCCGAAGCCCTTCTCCTTGGCGCCCTCCGCGTAAGCGGCGGCATGGAACTCCCAGAAGCGGCCCTGCTGCCCGGCCGCCCACGCGGCGCGCGCCGCGGACTCCGACTCCTCGCCGAAGATCGGGAAGTTGCGCCATTCGATGCGCAGGGTGCCGTCCGCGACGTACTTCTTCACCAGCTCGGGCTCGGTGTCGCGGGCGAACTTGCCGCAGTAGCCGCACTGGAAGTCCGCATATTCGATCATGACGACGGGTGCGTCGGTACGGCCCCGGGCCAGCGGGTCGGCGGCGTCGCGGCGGGCGAGCTTCTCGAGCTCGGGATACATGCCGGCCTGCAGGTCCGCGGAGGCGTCGGCCACGGGCGACGAGGGGCCGGCGGACGGTGCGTCCGGCTTGGTGGCCGTGTAGGAGGCGAAGCCGAGCAGCAGGGCCGCGACGAGGACGCCCGCCCCGACGGCGAGCGGCTTGCGCGAGGTACGTGCGGTGGAAGAAGGCATGGTGGTGCTCCTGAGCGAAGGTCTGACGGGTCCAACCGGATGAGGGGCCGTCGGGCCTAGACGCGCAGGACGGAGAGGTCGACCGGAGAGGGCGGTGCCGGCGGCGGCTCGGTCAGCGGCGACACGTCGAGGAATACCCGGCCGTGCCCTGCCGGGAGGGCGGGCCCGCCCGTCTGGTGCGGTGCGGGCAGCAGCTCGTACACGGAACCGCCGCGCGGCGTCGTCCCGGGGTGCGCGCCGCTGTCGTTGCCGGCCGCGCTCCTGCCGCAGCCCGGTGACTGCACCGGACCGGTGGCCGCGGCGACGACCGCGGCGTCCCAGTCGGCCGCGGTCGCGGCCGGCGCCGTCCCACCGAGGCACCCGAGAAGCGCTCCGAGAAGTCCCAGCAGCAGGCTCGCGGTCACCACAAGGCGGTGTCGGCGGTCGCGGCCGATCAGCATGGACGCGCTGTCCCTTCGGAGTCCGGGCGGGCGGAGGAGGAGGATCGCTCCATACTGCACCAGCTCGCGGGCGAAATGGGTTCGCCAGTCGTTTCCCGGGGGTGCGATCCTGGACTCCGTATGTCTACTTCCCTCGCCGAGATCCAGAGCCTGCTGGCCGGGGCGTCCCTGCGCGACGCCCACCGGCTCGGCCGTCGTCTCGAAGGCGCCCGCCGCATCCGTAAGCCCGAGGCACGGCAGGCCGTGCTGGACGAGATCGCCGTAGAGGCGGAGAAGTCCGCGGCCCGCACCACCCGGCGCGCCGGGTGCGTGCCCGAGATCACCTACCCCGCGCAGCTTCCCGTCAGTCAGAAGAAGGACGAGATCCTCAAGGCGATACGGGACCACCAGGTCGTGATCGTCGCAGGTGAGACCGGGTCGGGCAAGACGACCCAGATCCCGAAGATCTGCCTGGAGCTCGGCCGGGGCGTGCGCGGCATGATCGGCCACACGCAGCCCCGCCGTATCGCCGCCCGGACGGTCGCCGAGCGCGTCGCGGAAGAGCTGAACACCCCGCTCGGCGAGGCGGTCGGCTGGAAGGTCCGTTTCACCGACCAGGCGAGCGGCGACACCCTCGTCAAGCTGATGACGGACGGCATCCTGCTCGCCGAGATCCAGACGGACCGCGAGCTGCGCGCCTACGACACGATCATCCTCGACGAGGCGCACGAGCGGTCGCTGAACATCGACTTCCTGCTCGGCTATCTCGCGCAGCTGCTCCCGAAGCGCCCCGACCTCAAGGTCGTGATCACCTCCGCGACGATCGACCCGGAGCGCTTCTCCCGGCACTTCGGCGACGCCCCGATCGTCGAGGTGAGCGGCCGTACGTATCCGGTCGAGGTGCGCTACCGGCCGCTGCTGGAGGAGGACTCGGAGGCTGTCGACAGTCAGGAGAGCGACCGTGACCAGATCACCGCGATCACGGACGCCGTCGAGGAGCTGATGGGCGAGGGGAAGGGCGACATCCTCGTCTTCCTCTCCGGCGAGCGCGAGATCCGCGACACGGCGGACGCGCTCAACAAGAAGCAGTACAGATTCACCGAGGTGCTCCCCCTCTATGCGCGCCTGTCGCACGCCGAGCAGCACCGCGTCTTCCAGCCGCACACCGGCCGCCGGATCGTCCTCGCGACGAACGTCGCGGAGACGTCGCTGACCGTCCCCGGCATCAAGTACGTGATCGACCCGGGCAACGCCCGCATCTCCCGCTACAGCCATCGCACCAAGGTGCAGCGGCTGCCGATCGAGGCGGTCAGCCAGGCCAGCGCCAATCAGCGCAAGGGCCGCTGCGGCCGTACGTCGGACGGCATCTGCATCCGGCTCTACTCGGAGGACGACTTCAACGCCCGTCCCGAGTTCACGGACGCGGAGATCCTGCGGACGAACCTGGCGTCCGTCATCCTGCAGATGACAGCGGCCGGTCTCGGTGACATCGAGAAGTTCCCGTTCATCGACCCGCCGGACCATCGCAACATCCGCGACGGTGTGCAGCTCCTCCAGGAACTGGGCGCGTTCGACCCGGCCGAGAAGGACCCGCGCAAGAAGCTGACGCAGATGGGCCGCAAGCTCTCGCAGCTCCCGGTCGACCCGCGTCTGGCCCGCATGATCGTCGAGGCGGACAGGAACGGCTGTGTCCGCGAGGTCATGGTGATCGCGGCCGCGCTGTCCATCCAGGACCCGCGGGAGCGCCCGGCGGAGAAGCAGGCGCAGGCGGACCAGCAGCACGCCCGCTTCAAGGACGAGACGAGCGACTTCCTCGCCTTCCTCAACCTGTGGCGATACGTCCGCGAGCAGCAGAAGGAGCGCGGCTCCTCGAGCTTCCGCAGGATGTGCAAGCAGGAGTATCTGAACTTCCTGCGTATCCGCGAATGGCAGGACATCTACTCGCAGCTGCGCACGGTCGCCAAGCAGATGGGCCTCCATCTGAACGAGGAGGACGCCCCCGAGCAGTCCGTGCACGTCTCGCTGCTGGCCGGCCTGCTGTCCCACGTCGGCATGAAGGACGTGAAGGACGGCGCGAAGAACGAGTACCTGGGCGCCCGCAGCGCCAAGTTCGCGGTCTTCCCCGGCTCCACCCTCTTCAAGAAGCCTCCGCGGTTCCTCATGTCCGCCGAGCTGGTGGAGACCTCCCGCCTGTGGGCGCGGGTCAACGCCAAGATCGAACCGGAGTGGATCGAGCCGCTCGCGCAGCATTTGCTGAAGCGTACGTACAGCGAGCCGCACTGGGAGAAGGACGCCGCAGCGGTGATGGCGTACGAGAAGGTGACGCTCTACGGCGTGCCGATCGTCGCCCAGCGCAAGGTCAACTACGGGCGGATCGACCCGGAGGTCTCGCGCGACCTCTTCATCCGCAACGCACTGGTCGAGGGCGACTGGCGCACGCACCACAAGTTCTTCGCGGACAACCGCAGGCTGCTGACCGAGGTCGAGGAGCTGGAGCACCGGGCCCGGCGCCGCGACATCCTCGTCGACGACGAGACACTGTTCGACTTCTACGACCAGCGGGTGCCCGAACACGTCGTGTCCGGCGCACACTTCGACTCGTGGTGGAAGCACAAGCGCCGTGAGCAGCCCGAACTGCTCGACTTCGAGCGCGAGATGCTCATCAACGAGAAGGCCGGTGCGGTCACCAAGGACGACTACCCGGACTCGTGGCGGCAGGGCCGGCTGAAGTTCAAGGTGACGTACCAGTTCGAGCCGGGCGCGGACGCCGACGGCGTCACCGTCCACATCCCGCTGCAGGTGCTGAACCAGGTCACGGACGAAGGCTTCGACTGGCAGATCCCGGGCCTGCGGGAAGAGGTCGTGACGGAGCTGATCCGTTCCCTCCCCAAGCCCATCCGCCGCCACTACGTCCCGGCGCCGAACTACGCGAGCCGCTTCCTGGACACGGCGGCCCCTCTTCAGGAGCCGCTGCCCGTCACGCTCGCGCGCGAGCTCCAGCGGATGGTCGGGGTGCCCGTCACGGCGGACGACTTCGACCTCTCGCGCGTACCCGATCACCTGAAGGTCACGTTCCGGATCGTCGACGAGCGGCGCAGGAAGCTCGCGGAGGACAAGGACCTGGAAGCGCTGCGGCTCCGGCTGAAGCCGAAGGCCCGCCAGGCGCTCTCCATGGCCGCCGCGGCCGCCACTTCCGGCCCGTCCGGCTCCGGGGAGTCCCTGGAGCGCACGGGCCTCACGGACTGGACCATCGGCACGCTGACGAAGGTCTTCGAGACCCGGCGCGCCGGTCAGCCGGTCAAGGCGTTCCCGGCACTGGTCGACGAGGGGACCACGGTCTCGGTACGGCTCTTCGACACCGAGGCCGAGCAGGCGCAGGCCATGTGGCAGGGCACCCGCCGTTTGATCATGCTCAACATCCCGGTGAACCCGGCGAAGTTCGCCTCCGACAAGCTGACCAACCAGCAGAAGCTGGCGCTGTCCCGCAATCCGCACGGCTCGGTCCAGGCCCTTTTCGAGGACTGCGCCCTGGCCGCGGCCGACCGGCTGATCGCGGAGCACGGCGGTCCGGCCTGGGACGAGGAATCGTTCCGGAAGCTGTACGACAAGGTCCGCGCCGACCTCGTCGACCTCACCGTCCGCACGATCGACCAGGTGCAGCAGATCCTGGCGGCATGGCAGGCCTGTGAGCGCCGCCTGAAGGCGACGAACAGCCTGGTCCTGGTCGACAACGTCCGGGACGTACGCGAGCAGTTGGCGGCCCTCGTTCCGGCCGGCTTCGTGACCCGCACGGGGCTGCGCAGGCTGCCGGACCTGATGCGCTACCTGGTCGCGGTGGACCGCCGACTGCAGCAGATGCCGACGGCCGTCCAGCGCGACACGACGCGCATGGAGAAGGTCCACGAGATGCAGGACGAGTACGCGTGGCTGCTCGAGCAGCTGCCGCAGGGCAGGCCGGTGCCGCAGGCGGTCCTGGACATCCGCTGGATGATCGAGGAGCTGCGCGTGAGCTACTTCGCGCACGCGCTGGGCACGGCCTACCCGGTGTCCGACAAGCGGATCGTGAAGGCGATCGACGCGGCCGCGCCGTGACATGCCGGTCGCCAGGAGTGAGTTCGACCTGATGGTCGTACCTGCTGTACAGTCTCTCTCGCAGCCAAGAGAGTAGTCACCGGCTGCGAAACCTGGTCCTGTGGAGCAGTTTGGAGTGCTCGCCACCCTGTCAAGGTGGAGGCCGCGGGTTCAAATCCCGTCAGGACCGCGCGTATGACCGAAGGCCCGCATCACTCGATGCGGGCCTTCGTCGTGCCCGGGAACCGCGCCGGCGTCGGCCCCGTCGTGCCGGGCCGTCTTGACGGAGTCATCTGCCGCAGGTACCTAGTCATTAGGGGACGGCACACACCCGGAGGTGACGTGCATGGCGGCGTCCACGGCAAGGCGGTACGAGACCCGGGCGCTGCTGCGCGCCCATCTGTCGGCCATTTCCGGCTATCGGCACCTCACACGGTCCTGCCCCATCTGCCATCGCCTCCTGAGGCTGGCCATGGAGCGCCCGGAGCACGAACCCCGGACACAGCCGCCGAGCCCTCACGGGCAGGTGCCCGAGGGGCCGCCGGCCGAGGACAGCGGTCCCGCCGAGGAGTGACCAACAGCCGCTCGGCCGCGCTCTCTTGCGTCACAGGCCGGGCTTTGGCAAGTGGCCTGCAGTGTGACGGGTGTCACCGAACGGGTTTTCAGAACCGTCGCGCTCAACCCCTCCCTGCACCCGGCCGATTTAATATGTGCCATTGCACTCCCCTCGGGGCGGTCCGGCACAGGTCGGCACAAGGCACCCGCAACCGTCCCCGGGCAACGAAAATCGCGCTGGACCCGGCGGAGTCCAGCGCGATCGATGACGAGGGCCTGTTGGGGCAGACACCGTCGGTGGAGCTATGGGTGGGCGGTCCGAGGTGGGGGCCCCGGAAATGCCCGGTCAAACGGGGTGTGTTCAGGCCTCGCTGCGCTGCTGCGGGATTCCCGCAAGCAGTGCGCGGACCTCTGCCTCGCGGTACCGGCGATGTCCTCCGAGCGTGCGGATGGACGTGAGCTTGCCTGCCTTGGCCCAGCGAGTGACCGTCTTCGGGTCCACGCGGAACATGGTGGCAACCTCAGCCGGGGTCAGCAGCGGCTCGGCATCAGGGGTGCGAGCGGTCATGAGCGGCCTCCTCGGGAGAACCGAACCTTCTCGGTTCTTTCCTCTAAATTCTGCACCTTGACCCGCGTTGCCCGAAATGGGCGGACGCGGGCCGAGTCGGTTATAGGACGAACGGCTTGTCCTCGGCACTACAACTACACCATCTGTCCAGCCACGTCGGCCAAACCGATGGAATTGCCCTCTCAGGTGTCCATCAGCGGCCGAAGCCCGATGGACCATGCCATAACGGACAGTCACGTCACAGTAACGATCAGTCACAGAGCGATCAGGAGTCGCCAGACCCCCCATAGAGTGCAATGCTGAGCATTCCGCCCTTACTTGGACGGAAGGAACCCTCCCCGGACTCCTTGTCCTATTTTGACACGAGGGTGGGCGATGGACGCAAGGGCGTGGTTAGTGCTGTCCGTCACGCTTGAGGCAAGTGCCCGGATCGGGGCCTACGTCCTGTACCCGGTGCAGCCCGGACAACGAAGTCGGCCTTCAATTGGCGAACTGACGGTCCCTGACGGCCCGCCAGCGCTCGGTCAGCCGCGCGTACGCCTCGGCCGCCCCCTCCCCGTCACCGGCCCTCAGCGCCGCGATGCCCTCGGTCACATCGGCGGCCGACCGGTCGTCGGCGAGCTGCTCACCCGGAAGCGCGTGCACCAGGCCGCCGTAGTCGAGCTCGACGAGCGAGCGCGGGTGGAACTCCTCCAGCCAGCGCCCCACGTCCAGCAGCACGTCGGTCAGCGGCCCCTCGTCGATCGTCTCCCGCAGCGTCCGCAGCGCCCGCGCCACCCGCCGGCGGGCCTGGACCATGGGCGTCCGGTAGCGCAGCACGGGCGCGGCCGGGCCCTGCGCCTCGTACTCCCGCTCCTCGTCGGCGAAGAGTGTGAACCAGCCCACAGGCACATGCCAGACCGCCGTCCTGATCCACGGCCGCGCGTCCGGGTTGTGCACCCGCCACTGCTCGAAATCCGCCGCCGCCTGGCCCCGTACGACCGGCGGCAGCGCCGCGTCCAGCAGCGGCGCCGGCAGCTGCTGCGCGAGCTCCTCCAGGGCCAGCCAGCCGCGCAGCCGGGTCCGCCACGGACAGACGCAGACCACGCCGTCCACCTCCGCCACGAACGCGTCGGCGCTCTCGTGGACCGGGACGGGAACCGGCGGGGTCGGCAGCAGATCGGCCAGGGAGCGGCGCAGTTCGTCCTGCGCGGTCGGTGTGGCGTCCCGGCGGGCGTAGCGGGTCCAGTGGCCGCGCTCCGGCTCGGGGAAGGCCGCCAGCGGTTCGTAGATCCGCAGATAGGACGCGTAAGGGACGAGAACCGAGGACAGCGCTGGCATGCCGCGATCCTTCCACGCCGGTACTCCGCGAGAGGGTGATCCTCGGCACTGCGTCGGATCTACGCACGCGTAGGACTTAATCTCTTGCCCAACTGGACCTTCCCCGTCCCTCCCCTGCCAAAAGCGACCGGGAGGCCCGGGGGCGGCCCTCCCCCGCCGCTTCGTACTTGGGAGTCACCACCGTGACCGATGTGACCGGCGCCAATGCCGACGTTCTGCACACCCTGTTCCGATCGGAGCAGGGGGGCCACGAGCAGGTCGTGCTGTGCCAGGACCGCGCCAGTGGCCTGAAGGCCGTCATCGCCATTCACTCCACCGCCCTGGGTCCGGCCCTCGGCGGCACCCGTTTCTACCCGTACGCCTCCGAGGCGGAGGCCGTCACCGACGCGCTGAACCTCTCCCGCGGGATGTCGTACAAGAACGCCATGGCCGGCCTCGACCACGGCGGCGGCAAGGCCGTGATCATCGGCGACCCCGAGCAGATCAAGTCCGAGGAACTGCTGCTGGCCTACGGCCGTTTCGTGGACTCGCTCGGCGGTCGCTACGTGACCGCCTGCGACGTCGGCACCTACGTCGCCGACATGGACGTCGTCGCGCGCGAGAGCCGCTGGGTCACCGGCCGCTCCCCCGAGAACGGCGGCGCGGGCGACTCGTCCGTGCTGACCGCCTACGGCGTCTTCCAGGGCATGCGGGCCTCGGCCCAGCACCTGTGGGGCAGCCCGGCGCTGCACGGCCGCAAGGTGGGCATCGCCGGCGTCGGCAAGGTCGGCCACCACCTGGTCGAGCACCTGATCTCCGACGGGGCCGAGGTCGTGATCACCGACGTACGCGAGGAGTCCGTACGCCGGATCCGCGACCGGCACCCTCAGGTCACCGCCGTCGCCGACACCGCCACCCTGATCCGTACGGAGGGCCTGGACGTCTACGCCCCCTGCGCCCTCGGCGGCGCCCTGAACGACGCCACCGTCCCGGTGCTGACGGCCAGGGTCGTCTGCGGCGCGGCCAACAACCAGCTCGCACATCCGGGCGTGGAGAAGGACCTCGCGGACCGCGGGATCCTCTACGCCCCCGACTACGTGGTGAACGCCGGCGGCGTGATCCAGGTCGCCGACGAGCTGCACGGCTTCGACTTCGACCGGTGCAAGGCGAAGGCGTCCAAGATCTTCGACACCACGCTGGCAATATTCGCACGTGCGAAGGACGACGGTATTCCGCCGGCCGCGGCAGCCGACCGGATCGCCGAGCAGCGCATGGCGGAGGCGCGTCGTCGCTGACCGTGTGCGCACGGCCCGCCGACCGGGGGGAGACAAGACTCACCCCGGTCGGCGGGTCGAACGCCGGGAAGAGGTTAAAATCGCAGTTGACCAGCGAGGATGGGGCACCTCGCCGGTCCTGTGAAGTGGCACGTGATGCGGGCGGCGTACCGTATGGCCGCGGAAGCAGGTACCGTTGAAGCCCTACGGACCGGTCTCTCCGAGGAGAGCCCGTTCCGACTCATGAACGCGTGTCAAGACTCTGGGGCCGTCGAGCCCCGTCACCGAGGGGGTCGAGCCATGGGGCGCGGCCGGGCCAAGGCCAAGCAGACAAAGGTCGCCCGCCAGCTGAAGTACAACAGCGGCGGGACTGACCTGTCGCGTCTGGCCAACGAGCTGGGCGCTTCGACTTCGAGTCAGCCTCCGAACGGCGAGCCGTTCGAGGACGACGACGAGGAAGACGACCCGTACGCACAGTACGCGGATTTGTACAACGACGACGATGACGAGGACGACGAGTCCGGTCCGGCGTCGCAGCAACGCCGCGGCGCTTGACGCTGTACTGACACCGACCCGGTCCTGGGGCGACCCCGGACCGGGTTCTGTGCTGTCGGCTCCCAGCCGTGCCGCCCAAGGCGGCACGGCTGCTACGACGCGTAGTCGCCGGTCAGCTCGGCGCCCGTGCGCCCGTCACCGGTCCGCTCGACGATGCTGCCGGCGACCCAGGCGTCGACCCCGCGGTCGGCCAGGGTGGTCAGCGCCACATCGACGGACTCCTGCGGGACGACGGCCATCATGCCGACCCCCATGTTCAGGGTCTTCTCCAACTCGAGCCGCTCCACCCGGCCCGCCCTTCCGACGAGGTCGAACACCGGCCCCGGCGCCCAGGTCGACCGGTCGACGACCGCGTGCAGCGAGTCCGGGATCACCCGGGCCAGGTTGTTGGCCAGACCGCCGCCGGTGATGTGGCTGAACGCGTGCACCTCGGTGGTCCGGATGAGCGCGAGACAGTCCAGCGAGTAGATCTTGGTGGGCTCGAGCAGTTCCTCGCCGAGCGTCCGGCCGAGCTCCTCGACCTGCTGCTCCAGCGACATCTTCGCCCGGTCGAACAGCACGTGCCGGACCAGCGAGTACCCGTTGGAGTGAAGCCCGGACGACGCCATCGCGATGACCGCGTCACCCTTACGGATGCGATCCGCTCCCAGCAGCCGGTCCGCCTCGACCACGCCGGTACCGGCGCCCGCGACATCGAAGTCGTCGGGGCCGAGCAGACCGGGGTGCTCCGCGGTCTCGCCGCCGACCAGCGCGGTGCCGGCGAGCACACAGCCCTCCGCGATGCCTTTGACGATCCCGGCGACCCGCTCCGGGTGGACCTTGCCGACACAGATGTAGTCGGTCATGAACAGGGGCTCGGCGCCGCAGACGACGATGTCGTCCATGACCATTGCCACCAGGTCGTGGCCGATCGTGTCGTACACACCCATCTGCCGGGCGATGTCGACCTTCGTGCCGACACCGTCGGTGGCGGAGGCGAGCAGCGGGCGCTCGTAGCGCTTGAGCGCGGAGGCGTCGAAGAGGCCGGCGAAGCCGCCCAGGCCGCCGAGGCCTGCGACTTCGGGGCGCTGCGTCTTCTTCACCCACTCCTTCATCAGCTCCACCGCGCGGTCGCCCGCCTCGATGTCGACGCCCGCGGCCGCGTAACTGGCACCGGTGCCCGCGTGCGGAGCACGCTCGGAAGATTCAGCAGACATGCTGGAGAACTTTCGTGTCGTACTGCAGGGGGATCACGGGCGACGGAGCGCGTCGGCGGCGTCGGAGCCGCCCGCCAGCTCGGTCTCCAGAAGCTGCTTGCCGAGCAGCTCCGGGTCCGGCAGCTCCATCGGGTACTCACCGTCGAAGCAGGCGCGGCACAGGTTCGGCTTGGCGATGGTGGTCGCCTCGATCATGCCGTCGATGGAGATGTACGCCAGCGAGTCGGCGCCCAGCGAGGTGCCGATCTCGTCGATCGTCATGCCGTTGGCGATGAGCTCGGCGCGGGTCGCGAAGTCGATGCCGAAGAAGCAGGGCCACTTCACCGGCGGGGACGAGATCCGGATGTGGACCTCGGCGGCGCCTGCCTCGCGAAGCATCTTGACCAGGGCCCGCTGGGTGTTGCCGCGGACGATCGAGTCGTCCACGACGACCAGCCGCTTGCCCCGGATGACTTCCTTGAGCGGGTTCAGCTTGAGGCGGATACCCAGCTGGCGGATGGTCTGGGACGGCTGGATGAAGGTGCGGCCGACGTAGGCGTTCTTCACCAGGCCGGAGCCGTACGGGATGCCGCTGGCCTCTGCGTAGCCGATGGCCGCGGGCGTGCCGGACTCGGGCGTCGCTATGACCAGGTCGGCGTCGGCCGGTGCTTCCTTGGCCAGTTTGCGGCCCATCTCCACGCGGGAGAGGTAGACGTTCCGGCCGGCGATGTCGGTGTCGGGGCGGGCCAGGTAGACGTACTCGAAGACACAGCCCTTCGGCTTCGCTTCTGCGAAGCGCGAAGTGCGGATGCCGTTCTCGTCGATGGCGATGAGCTCGCCCGGCTCGATCTCGCGGACGAAGCTGGCGCCGCAGATGTCGAGGGCGGCGGACTCGGACGCGACGACCCAGCCGCGCTCGAGACGGCCGAGGACCAGCGGGCGGATGCCCTGCGGGTCACGGGCCGCGTAGAGGGTGCCCTCGTCCATGAAGACGAGCGAGAAGGCGCCCCGCACGTCGGGGAGGACCTTGGCCGCCGCGTCCTCCACGGTCAGCGGCTTGCCGTCGTCGTCGACCTGGCCGGCGAGCAGCGCGGTGATCAGATCGGTGTCGTTGGTCGCGGCGACCTGGGTGGCCCGGCCGTTCTCCTTGGGGAGTTCGGCGACCATCTCGGCGAGCTGCGCCGTGTTGACCAGGTTTCCGTTGTGGCCGAGCGCGATGGAGCCGTGGGCGGTGGCCCGGAAGGTCGGCTGCGCGTTCTCCCACACCGAGGCGCCCGTGGTCGAGTAGCGGGCGTGACCGACCGCGATGTGACCCGTCAGGGAACCGAGGGAGGTTTCGTCGAAGACCTGGGAGACCAGGCCCATGTCCTTGAAGACGAGGATCTGGGAGCCGTTGCTCACCGCGATTCCCGCGGATTCCTGGCCTCGATGTTGGAGGGCGTAGAGCCCGAAGTAAGTGAGCTTCGCGACCTCTTCTCCCGGAGCCCAGACACCGAAGACGCCGCAAGCGTCCTGGGGGCCCTTCTCACCGGGGAGCAGGTCGTGGTTGAGTCGTCCGTCACCACGTGGCACGCCACCGAGTGTAGGCGAGATCGACCACTGGTCCGAATTGGGGACACCACGGACCCGGGTCTCCGGGGACGCGCGGGGTGCGCCGGGGGCCCGATTCCGGGCGCCTGCCGGTGTGCTCGCGACCTCGTCGGACACCTGGAAATTCATCCATCGCCGCGTCCACGATCCGGGACGACCGGCCCGTACCCCGCGCGGGCCATGGGGTTCGGCCCCCGGTCCGGGCGCATCGGCGTGATCACGCTCCGTCAAGCCGGGCCGAAGCGAGGTCCGGTCCGCGGCTCGGCGGGCGGCGCGGGCGGGGTGTGGGGGCGTGTGCTAGTTCACACGGTCACTTCGCGCCGGAGGTGTCCGCGACGACCGCGGCGAATCCTTCGCCGTCGGCACGGGTGAGCGTCAGGGAGCGGTGATCCAGCTCGTACGTCACCGTCCCCTTGAGCGACTCGACCAGCTTGCGTTCCAGGTCCATCTCCGGGCCCTCGCACAGCTTCCTCGTGGAGGCGAGGCGGCCGAAGGTGATCGAGTCCTCGGAGATCTCGGCCGTGCTGGTGAAACGGTTGCAGCCGAGGCTGCCGCGCACGGACCCGTCCTTGCCGAAGGTGAGATGCGCCTTGTTCTCCGTGCCCGCGGGCAGCGATTGCGCCGTCTCGCCGGAGATCAGACTGTTCACCGACCACTTGGTGCCGACCAGCGGCGGTGACGGCTGCGAGGTGAGGGCGACCAAGTCGCCCTTCTGCGTCGTGAGGGTCAGCCTGCCGTCGGTCAGCTTCGCCGTGAGCCGGCCGGTGAGGGCGGCGCGCAGGGTGTCCTCGAAGTTCTGGACCTTCTCCTCGCAGGCCATCTCGGTCATCTCCGCGGGCCGCACGGTGATCGTGTCTCCTTCGACCTCCACATCGGCGCCGAAGTGGTTGCACCCGTAGCTGCCCTGGGCCCTTCCCTCGTCGGTGATCTCGACATGCGCGTCGGCCGGGGCCACGGTCCTTCTGCCGTCGACGGTGACGCTGTCGACGGACCAGTGGACGCCGGTCACGGGCACGTCGGGCTGCACGGAGCCGGAGCCGGAAGCGGAGCCGGAGCCGGACTCCGTGCCGCAGGCGGCTAGCGCGAGGACGGCCAGTGCGGTGACTGAGATGCTCAGCTGGGTGCGCATATCGGTGGGACGGAGCGGCCCGCGTGCCGGTTCCGCCGCCTCACCCGCGCGGCTCAGCCCAGGATGGGCAGCAGCGCCCCGAGGTCGGCGCGCTCCCCGCTCGCGCTGACCTTCGCCGACTCCAACGCGTCCCCCCATCCCGTACGGCCGGTGGCCAGGCGGATCCAGGTCAGCGGATCCGCCTCGACGACGTTGGGCGGGGTGCCGCGGGTGTGCCGGGGGCCCTCGACGCACTGCACCACGGCGAACGGCGGGATCCGCACCTCCGTCGACGCCCCCGGCGCCTTGACCGCCAGGGCATCGGCGAGCAACCGCGTGCACGCGGCGAGCGCCCGGCGGTCGTAGGGGACGTCCAGCCCGGTCGCGGCGTTCAGGTCGTCGGTGTGGACGATCAGCTCGACGGTACGGGTGACCATGAAGTCCCCGAGTCGCATGCCGCCGAACCGCATGGGTACGAGCCGCTCCGCGGACGCGGCCGGCAGCAACTCCTCGAGGTCCGCGGCCGTACGGGCGAAGAGCTCGACGACCGAGCCGCCGTCGGCGAACGCTCTGGTGTCCTCGTCGACCCGATCGGCCGCCGTGACCGTTGCGAAGGGCCAGTCGAGCAGCGCCAGATCCTGCTTCTGCGGCTCCGGCAGTCGCAGATACCCGGCGACGAGCCCGGAGACCATCGCAATGTGCGCGGCGAGTTCCCGTACGGTCCAGTCCCCCAGCCGCGTCGGCAGCGCGAACTGCGCCTCGGTGAGGGTGCCCACAGCCTGCCGCACCTGCCCGAACTGGGAGAGGACGGCGGCACGGGTGGTCGCGGGGTCGTAGGCGCGAAGGCGCTTCCTGGCCGGTGGCATGAGCCGACCCTACGGGGTGCGCAGGCCCCCGGGCACGGGGTTGTCGACGGCGTACGCCTCGCCGCTCCCGAGGACTTCGATGCGGGGCCGGCGGAACGGGATCCACCCTCGCGGCGTCCGCGTCCGGGTCGCCCTCCTCCGCGTGGAACGAACGGCGGCGGCTCCCTGAAAGCCAAAGGAGTCCTCGCTGCGGGCGCATGAGCGGCGACAGCGCACCGAAGCCCGGCCGCGGGGCTGCCTCGTCGGCCTCGGCCACGATGTGTCCCGACGGGGACCAGCGCGAGTAAGCCCCCGCTCCGGCGAGGCCGGAGCGGGGGCTTCCTCGCGGCGTGTCAGACGAGCAGACCCGGGATGGTCTCCTCGTGGGCCGTGCGCAGCTCGCTCAGCGGGATGCTGAACTGGCCCTGCACCTCCACCGCGTTTCCGTCGACGACACCGATGCGGGTCGCGGGCAGACCGCGCGCGCCGCACATGTCGGTGAAGCGGAGCTCCTCGCTGCGCGGGACGGCGACGACTGCACGGCCGGCCGACTCGCTCAGCAGCAGCGTGAAGGCGTCAAGACCGTCCGGTACGACCAGCCGCGCGCCCTTGCCGCCGCGCAGGCAGGACTCGACCACGGCCTGGACCAGGCCGCCGTCGGACAGGTCGTGCGCCGCGTCGATCATGCCGTCGCGGGAGGCCGAGATCAGGATGTCCGCGAGCAGCTTCTCCCGGTCGAGGTCGACCTGCGGCGGCAGACCGCCGAGGTGGTTGTGCACGACCTGGGACCAGGCGGAGCCGCCGAACTCCTCGCGGGTGTCTCCGAGCAGGTAGAGCAGCTGCCCCTCCTCGGCGAACGCGATCGGCGTACGGCGGTTGACGTCGTCGATCACGCCCAGCACGGCAACGACCGGGGTCGGGTGGATCGCGGTCTGGCCCGTCTGGTTGTAGAGCGAGACGTTGCCGCCGGTGACCGGCGTGCCCAGCTGCAGACAGCCGTCCGCGAGACCACGCGTGGCCTCGGCGAACTGCCACATCACGTCCGGGTCCTCCGGGGAGCCGAAGTTCAGGCAGTCGGAGATCGCGAGCGGCTTCGCACCGGAGGCGGCGACATTGCGGTACGCCTCCGCCAGCGCGAGCTGCGCGCCCGTGTAGGGGTCGAGCTTCGCGTACCGGCCGTTGCCGTCCGTCGCCATGGCCACGCCCAGGTTCGACTCCTCGTCGATCCGGACCATGCCGGCGTCCTCCGGCTGGGCGAGCACGGTGTTGCCCTGCACGAAGCGGTCGTACTGGTCCGTGATCCACGCCTTGGAGGCCTGGTTCGGGGAGGCGACCAGCTTGAGGACCTGCTCACGCAGCTCGTCGGCGTCGGCCGGGCGGGCCAGCTTGTTCGCGTCGTCGGCCTGCAGCGCGTCCTGCCAGGACGGGCGGGCATAGGGGCGGTGGTACGTCGGGCCCTCGTGGGCGACGGTGCCGGGCGGCACGTCCACGATCAGCTCGCCGTGCCAGTAGATCTCCAGGTGGTCGCCCTCGGTCACCTCACCGATGACGGTGGCGATGACGTCCCACTTCTCGCAGATCTCCAGGAAGCGGTCGACGTGCTGCGGCTCGACGATCGCGCACATGCGTTCCTGCGACTCGCTCATGAGGATCTCCTCGGGCGAGAGCGTCGCGTCGCGCAGCGGCACGGTGTCCAGCTCGACCCGCATACCGCCCGACCCGGCGCTCGCCAGTTCGGAGGTGGCGCAGGACAGTCCGGCACCGCCGAGGTCCTGGATGCCCGCGACCAGCTTCTCCTTGAAGATCTCGAGCGTGCACTCGATCAGGAGCTTTTCCTGGAACGGGTCACCGACCTGGACGGCAGGGCGCTTGGTGGGCTTGGTGTCGTCGAAGGTCTCGGAAGCGAGGACCGATACGCCGCCGATGCCGTCACCGCCGGTGCGGGCGCCGTACAGGATGACCTTGTTGCCGGGGCCGGACGCCTTCGCGAGGTGGATGTCCTCGTGCTTCATCACGCCGATGCATCCGGCGTTGACCAGCGGGTTGCCCTGGTAGCACTCGTCGAAGACGACCTCGCCCCCGATGTTCGGCAGGCCCAGGCAGTTGCCGTAGCCGCCGATGCCGGCGACGACGCCCGGCAGCACCCGCTTGGTGTCGGGGTGGTCGGCGGCGCCGAAGCGCAGGGGGTCTACCACGGCGACCGGGCGGGCACCCATGGCGAGGATGTCGCGGACGATGCCGCCGACGCCGGTGGCCGCGCCCTGGTAGGGCTCGATGTACGAGGGGTGGTTGTGCGACTCGACCTTGAAGGTGACCGCGTAGCCCTGGCCGACGTCGACGACGCCCGCGTTCTCGCCGATGCCGACGAGCATGGCGTCGTTCTCGGGGACCTTTTCGCCGAACTGCTTCAGATGGACCTTGCTGCTCTTGTACGAACAGTGCTCGGACCACATGACGCTGTACATCGCGAGCTCGGCGCCGGTCGGCCGGCGGCCGAGGATCTCGCGGATGCGCGCGTACTCGTCCTCCTTGAGGCCGAGCTCCTTCCAGGGCTGGTCGGCCTCGGGGGTCTCGGTTGCGTGCTTGACGGTGTCCAGGGTCATGCTGCGACCAACTTCTTCAGGATCGAGGTGAAGAATCCGAGTCCGTCGGTACGGCCCGTACCGACCAGCGGCTCCACTGCGTGCTCGGGGTGCGGCATCAGGCCGACCACGTTGCCCGCGGCGTTGGTGATACCGGCGATGTCGCGCAGCGAACCGTTCGGGTTGCCGTCGAGGTAGCGGAAGGCGACACGGCCCTCTGCCTCCAGCTCGTCGAGCGTGCGCTCGTCGGCCACGTAGCGGCCGTCGATGTTCTTCAGCGGTACGGAGATCTCCTGGCCCGCCTCGTAGTCGGCGGTCCATGCGGTGTCCGCGTTCTCCACCCGCAGCGTCTGGTCGCGGCAGATGAAGTGGAGGTGGTTGTTGCGCAGCATGGCGCCCGGCAGCAGATGCGACTCGGTGAGGATCTGGAAGCCGTTGCAGATGCCGAGGACCGGCATACCGGCCTTCGCCTGCTCGATGATCGTCTCCATCACCGGCGAGAACCGGGAGATCGCTCCGGCACGCAGATAGTCGCCGTAGGAGAAACCGCCGGCGAGTACGACCGCGTCGACCTGCTTGAGGTCCTTGTCGCGGTGCCACAGCGGAACGGGCTCCGCACCGGCGAGACGGGCGGCGCGCAGCGCGTCCCGGTCGTCGAGCGTGCCGGGGAAGGTGACGACTCCGATACGAGAGGTCACGACTCCACCTTCACGACGAAGTCCTCGATCACGGTGTTGGCGAGGAACGTTTCAGCCATCTCATGGATGCGGGCGAGGGCGGCGTCGTCGACCGGCCCGTCCACCTCCAGTTCGAAGCGCTTTCCCTGACGTACGTCCGCGATCCCGGCGAATCCCAGACGAGGCAGTGCACGCTGCACCGCCTGTCCCTGGGGGTCGAGGATCTCGGGCTTGAGCATGACGTCGACTACGACGCGAGCCACGGGCACTCCCGGTGGTGTGTTGCGAGGGCGGTTCCCTCAGCGTACCCGGCTCGAAAATCTACGCGGGTAGATATACGGCTGCCCCAACCAGGAAAACCGGAGAAAGAATCCCGGCGTCATTGCGAGGGACACGCGGAGGCAATTGCCAGGGCTTCACAATGCGCCACCGTCCGCTGTACAAAGGAATACGGAGGAAAGCAGCATTGCTCCTCGACGGCCGAATAGCCGGTATCACCCCACGTCAGAACCTACGTCGTAACCGGTGATACCGCAGGGAAAGGACCGATATCCGTGGCTCAGCGAGTGGTGGTCACGCTCTCCGACGACATCGACGGCGGAGAAGCGGCGGAAACGGTCGAGTTCGGCCTCGACGGGAAGTCGTACGAGATCGACCTCAATCTCTCCAATGCAAAGAAACTGCGCAAGGCGCTGGCGCCGTACATGGCGGCCGGCCGGAAGCAGGCGAGCAGTGGCAAGCGCGACAAGTCCCGCACCGTCACCTACCGCCACACCTCGGTCGAGCCCGCGCCGGCGGCGGTCCGGGCGTGGGCCCAGTCCAACAAGATGGACGTGCCGGCCCGCGGCCGCATCCCCAAGCGCGTCTACGAGGCGTTCCGCGAGGCCAGTTGAGCCACAGCCGGCCACGCCGCGGCCGAACGGAGTTGCACCGCCCCCCTGGTGATCGGCTACAGTCTGGAGCACGCCGAAGGGCAGGCCGAAAGGCCCGCCTCGAGCAGCGTGCGGGTGTAGTTCAGTAGTAGAACATCCCCCTTCCAGGGGGAAGGCGCAGTGTGCAATTCCTGTCACCCGCTCTGCATCGCTTTACCGTCCACCGGTGTGGATCAGGTACAGTGGTGAACGCACCGCACGGTGGCCCCTCCAACAAGGGGTCGACTCGCGGAGCAATGCGGACGTGGCTCAGTTGGTAGAGCATCACCTTGCCAAGGTGAGGGTCGCGAGTTCGAATCTCGTCGTCCGCTCAGCATCGAAGGCCCTGGTCGATATGACCGGGGCCTTCGTCGTTTCCCCGGTGGATCACGGCCGATGACATTTGTCATGGCAGGTGGTGACACCGCGCACTGCCAGGTCCTTTCCGTCGGCGGAAGCCTTGAGGCATGACCGACGACGACTACGTGATCGAGGCCGAGGACCTCCGGCGCACCTACGCCGGCGGCTTCGAAGCCGTGACCGGAATCACCTTCCGCGCCGCCCGCGGTGAGATCTTCGCGCTGCTGGGGACGAACGGCGCGGGCAAGACCTCCACCGTCGAACTGCTGGAGGGCCTCGCCCGGCCGGACGGCGGCTCCGTGCGGGTCCTCGGCCATGACCCGTACCGCGAACGGGCCGCTGTCCGCCCCCGCATCGGCGTGATGCTGCAGGAGGGCGGTTTCCCCGCCGAGCTGACCGTCGCGGAGACCACCCGGATGTGGGCGGGGTGCACCAGCGGCGCCCGGCCGGTCGGCGAGGCCCTGGAGACCGTGGGGCTCACCCGGCGGTCCGACGTGCGGGTGAAGCAGCTGTCCGGCGGCGAGAAGCGCCGGCTCGACCTGGCGCTGGCGCTCCTGGGACGGCCGGAGGTGCTGTTCCTCGACGAGCCGACGACCGGTCTGGATGCCGAGGGCCGACGCGAGACGTGGGAGCTGGTGCGCACCCTGCGCGACGCCGGCACCACCGTTCTGCTGACCACGCACTACCTGGAGGAGGCGGAAGGCCTCGCCGACCGGCTGGCGATCATGCACGAGGGGCGGATCGCCGCGGAGGGCCGGGTCGACGAGGTCGTCGCGGCACAGCCTTCGCACATCTCCTTCGAGCTGCCCGAGGGCTTCCTCGCCGGCGATCTGCCGCCGCTGGCACCGCTCGGGATCCGCAGCCACGAGACGGTGGGCCGGACGATCCGGCTGCGCACCTTCGAACTCCAGCGGGCAGCCACCGGGCTGCTGCTCTGGGCCCAGGAGCAGCGCGTCGAACTGCGCGGCCTGGGCGTCCGTTCCGCCTCGCTCGAAGAGGCCTTCCTGCACATCGCGAAGGACCAGGAGACCACCCGATGAGCTCCACGGACACCGTCCGGCACCCCATAGCCGCGCAGTCCACGCGGACGGTGACGACCGCCGGCGCCAGGATGACCGCACTCGCCCGCGCCGAGCTGGCCCTCCTCGGCCGCAACAGGGCCACCATGTTCACCGCGCTCGTGCTGCCCGCGATGCTGACGTTCGCCATGTCGTCCGCGGTCAAGGAGATGGAGCTGGAGGACACGGGCCTGTCGGTCGGGACCGTGCTGCTCCCCGGCGCGCTCGGCTACTCACTGCTCTTCGCCGTCTACTCGACGCTCGTCGGGGTGTTCGTCGTACGGCGCGAGGAGCTGGTCCTCAAGCGGCTGCGCACCGGCGAACTGCGCGACACCGAGATCCTGGCCGGCGCTTCCCTGCCGGCGGTGGCGATCGGGCTGGCCCAGTGCGTCGTGCTCGCCGTCGGCTGCACGCTGGCGCTGGACATCCCGGCTCCGCGCGCCGGGTGGCTCGCCCTCGCGGGAATCCTGCTCGGTGTGGTGATGAGTTGCGCGCTCGCCGCCACGACGGCGGCGTTCACCAGGTCCGCGGAAGGCGCGCAGATCTCGGTCATGCCGCTGATGCTGGTCTCGATGGCCGGCTCCGGCATGGTCGTGCCGCTCGACGTGATGCCGGAACGCATCGCCTCCGTCTGCGAACTCCTGCCCCTGACACCGGTGATCGGCCTGATCAGAGACGGCTGGACCGGCGGCGCGAGCGCCGGAGAGACCTTCGGACAGCTCGCGGTCGTCATGGCCTGGACCATCATCTCGGTGTTTGCTGTGCAGAGGCGGTTCCGCTGGGAGCCGCGTCGCTGAGAGAGCCGACGGGGGCGCAAGACGGTGTTGGCGGGGGTACGCGGTTGGCGCCGGCGATGGCAGGAGCGCAGCAAACTGCAGAAGATCGACCTCTATTCGCGGGCCACGCTCTGCGTCATGGTCTGGTTCCTGATGGCGAGCTGGGGCCTCCTGCCGCTGATCGGGAGCGTGGGGCACCAGCCGCTGCCCCTCGCCCTCGGGGCGGTACTCACCGTGGTGAGCGTCGCGCAGTGCGTCGTCTCCAACCGCATCACCGGTCCGGCGCTCGACCACTATCTCGGCAAGGCGGTCCTCCCCCGCCGACGGCTGGCGCTCCCCCTGGCCCTGCTGGCCGTTGCGGTGGCGCTGACCGCCTCACTGCGGGCGGTCGACGGCGTCGGGGACGGCATGATCGCCTTCTTGCTGATGCAGGTCCCGCTGGCGTTCACCATCCCGTACGCGCTGCTGGTGTCGATCCGGGTCCTGTTGCTTCGGTACGCGGCGTTCACGGCCGTACTGTTCATGGTCTTCGCGGCAGCCGGGATGCGCGGCGGCGAGCTGGCGGGGCTGGCACTGATGGCGTTGATCACCTGCGCACTGACCCTGGTCACCGTACGGCCGTGTGCCTGGAGCCTGCAGGTCATGTGGCAGGCGGAGGAGGCGAGGGACGTGCAGGCACGGCTTGCGGTCGCCGAGGAGCGGCTGCGGTTCGGGCGGGACGTGCACGACATCCTCGGACGGAACCTGGCCGTGGTGGCCCTGAAGAGCGAGCTGGCCGTGCAGTTGGCCCAGCGGGGACGGCCGGAGGCGGTGGACCAGATGCTGGAGGTGCAGCGCATCGCACAGGAGTCGCAGAGAGAGCTGAGGGAAGTGGTGCGCGGGTACCGGGACGCCGACCTCGCGGTCGAACTCGAGGGAGCGCGCAGCGTGCTGACGGCAGCGGGGATCAACTGCGCCGTCTCGGGAGCGGCTTCGGCGGACGGCCTGCCGGCCCGGACACAGTCGGCGCTCGGCTGGGTCGTCCGCGAGGCGGCGACCAATGTGCTGCGGCACGGCGACCCCCGCACCTGCGCGGTACGCCTCTCCGTGTCGTCGGCGGCCGCGGTGCTGGTCGTCGAGAACGACGGGCTGAGCGGCGGGTCCCCCACCTGCGGCGGTGGCTCCGGGCTCGCGGGCCTGCGGGAGCGGCTGGCCGCGCTCGGCGGCACCCTGGACGCCGGCCCGGTCGGCGGCCGGATGTTCCGGCTGACGGCGGAGGTGCCTCGATGACGGGAGGAGGGCCGGGCCAGGGTGCGCCCGTGCGACTGCTGCTCGCCGACGACGAGCACCTGATCAGGGGGGCGCTGGCCGCGCTGCTCGCCCTCGAGGACGACCTCCTCGTCGTCGCGGAGGCGGCCACCGGCCCCGAGGCGCTGGCCATGGCGCGGGCCCACCGACCGGACGTGGCCGTGCTGGATCTGCAGATGCCCGGCGCGGACGGTGTGACAGTGGCCACAACGCTGCGGGACGAACTGCCCGGCTGCCGGACCATGATCGTGACCAGTCACGGGCTGCCCGGGCACCTGAAAAGGGCCCTCGTGGCAGGTGTGCGGGGCTTTGTGCCCAAGACCGTGAGCGCCCAGCGGCTCGCCGAGATCATCCGTACCGTGCATGCCGGAAACCGGTTCGTCGACCCGGAGTTGGCGGCCGACGCGATCTCGGCGGGCGACTCGCCGCTGACCGCGAGGGAGGCCGAGGTACTGGGCCTCGCGGCGGACGGAGCCCCGATCGCGGAGATCGCCGAGCGGGCCTCGCTGTCCCAGGGGACGGTACGGAACTACCTCTCCTCGGCCGCCGCCAAGCTGGGTGCGGAGAACCGTCACACGGCAGTGCGTCTCGCACGCCGCCGAGGTTGGGTATAGTGGTTTCCGCGCTACGGCGCATGCGGACGTGGCTCAGTTGGTAGAGCATCACCTTGCCAAGGTGAGGGTCGCGAGTTCGAATCTCGTCGTCCGCTCAGTGTGAAGCCCCCGGCGATCTCGCCGGGGGCTTCTTCGTGTGCGGCCGCGATCCGTCCGGCCGGACCAGGACCGGGCTCGTGCTCGGGCGCCCTGGTCCGCCGGACAGGCTGCTAGTGCCAGGCTGTGCCGGTCAGCAGCTCGTACGCCTCCACGTACTTGGTGCGGGTCGCCTCCACGACCTCCTGGGGGAGGGCGGGCGGCGGCTGCTCGCTCTTGCGGTCCCAGCCGGAGGCGGGGGACGTCAGCCAGTCGCGTACGAACTGCTTGTCGTACGACGGCTGGGCACGGCCCGGCTCCCAGCTCGCGGCCGGCCAGAAACGGGACGAGTCCGGGGTGAGCACCTCGTCGGCGATGATCAACTCGTCGCCGTCGAAGCCGAACTCGAACTTGGTGTCGGCCAGGATGATGCCCCGGTCGCGCGCGATGTCGCGGGCCAGGGAGTAGACGGCGAGGGTCGACTGGCGCAGGTAGGCGGCGGTCTCGGCACCGACCTGGCGGGCCACCTCCTCGTAGCTGACGTTCTCGTCGTGTTCGCCGACGGCCGCCTTGGTGGCGGGCGTGAAGATCGGGGCGGGCAGCTCGGAGCCGTCACTCAGCCCCTCGGGGAGCGCCAGACCGCACACCGTGCGGGTCTGCTCGTACTCGGCGAGGCCGGAACCGGTGAGATAGCCGCGGGCCACGCACTCGACCGGGACCATGCGCAGTGACTTGCACACCATGGTGCGGCCGGCCCAGTCGTCGGGCGCGCCGTCGGGCACGTCGGTGGAGATGACGTGGTTGCCGATCAGGTCCTGCAGGCGCTCGAACCACCACAGCGAGAGCTGGGTCAGCACCCGGCCCTTGTCGGGGATCTCGGTGGGGAGCACCCAGTCGAACGCCGACATGCGGTCGCTGGCGACCATCACGAGGTCGCCCGCCTCGTTCTGGTACAGCTCGCGCACCTTGCCGGTGTGCAGATGCACCAGACCTGGCACCTGCAGCGGCTCGGGCTTTTCGACGAATCCGGACACGGTTCCTCCCGTGGCTGTGAACAACAGCTCCGATTGTCCCGTATGCGGGCCGGGACCACCCGATCAGGGGTGGGAGGAGGTCCGGTGACGGCTCGGACCGTCCGCCGACGCGGCTCAGTCCCGCTTGCAGATCCGGTCCAGCAGATTGGCCGTCGCGCGCTGGACACGGGTGTCGACATGGCCGGGGCGGTCAAGGGCGGGGGACCAGGCGAACGTCCCCGACGCGAAGACCAGCGCCCCCGAGGGCGCTCGATAGAGCGACGTCTCCTGGTGCCGGAGGGCGCCGTCACCGTCCCGGTAGGGCGAATGGGCGAGCAGGATCCTGCCCTCGTGCTCGGGCAGCGCGGTGCGCGGGAAGTACCGGTCGGCCTCTCCGGCGACCAGGCCCGGCAGCTCGTCGCCCTCCAGCGCCCCGGTGGCCTCCCACAGCCAGTGGTCCGCGTTCCGTACGACCAGGGGGGACGGTTCCGGCACACGGCCCGCGTACTGGATGCCCAGCAGCTGCTGCTCCGCCCGGTCCACCTCGCGCCACAGCGCGGGCTTGCCGGGTCCGCGACGTTTGCGGCAGGTCAGGAGCCGGTCGGGCATCCCGGAGGGCGAGGGGCCCAGCTCGACCCGCCAGTACATGGTGTTCGCCGAGAGGAACACGAGCGAGGTGCCCCGATCGCGGGCCAGCTCCGCGGAGCGGCGCATGGGCGCCGACCAGTACTCGTCGTGGCCGGGGAACACCAGGCCCCGGTACCGCGCGGGGTCGATCCGGCCGGCGTGCAGATCGCGGGTGTCGGCGTAGGCGAGGTCGTAGCCGTACCGCTCGGCCCAGCGGATGAAGTCGTAGGCGTGGCCGACATGGAGCGGGAGGCCCGCGCCCGCGTACGGGCGGTCGAAGGAGACCGTGATCGCGGCGTTCTCCTCGCCCAGCAGCCTGCCTTTCTCGTCCCAGGCGTGGTAAAGACTCGCGCCGGTGCGGCCGTCCTCGGGGTAGAGGTTGTAGGCCTGCCATGTGAGGTCGGGCAGCAGCAGCAGGAGGTCTGCGGGATGGTCGCCGCGGACCGTGAAGGGGATGTGGGATCGGTATCCGTCGAGGGTGGTCAGCACGGCGACGTATGCGCCGATCGACCAGTACGAGGGGATCTGCAGCCGCCACGAGAGCCACCAGTGGTGGCAGGAGACCGTGCGGTCGGCGGTGAGCGGCGGCGGCTGGACGATCCCGGAAAGACGGGGGCTCGTGGTGATCTTTGCTGCACCGTCACCGCCGTAGTGGCCGATGCGGTAGATGTCCACGGAGAACTGCTGCGGCGGGTCGACCGTGATGTGGAAGTCGATCGCCTCGCCGGGTGCGGCGGCGCCGGGACTCGCGAACCCTTTGATCTGGCGGCGTACGTCGTCCGCGGTGCGGGGGCCGCCGGAACCGCCCCGGGCCAGATGGGGGTCTGCGTACCAAGGAACGACGTGGCCGGTGTCGTCGAAATACTGCTCGCTGCCACGCAGCCAGGGCAGCGGTCCCTGGCCGAAAGGGTCGGAGACGGCGTGCGCCAGAGCGCCCGACTCCCATCGCCGGATCTGGTCCGCCCCCATGTCTGGCCCCCTCCCTCGGTGCCCCTGTGACAACCGCCATGCGCCGACCTGTCAGCGCCGGTCTCCAGGACATCACATTACGCATGCACCCCGTCACCGTTCGTCGCGAATTGACGACAAGGAGACGGCAAGGGAAAAGATCGTTCCCGATGAGGCGCCGCATCGTGAACACAGGTACGGGTCGCAGGGGGCGCGTTCGGCGGACGGAGCCGTCCCGGCACGAGGCGACCCGTCAGACGAGGCGGACCGGTTTCTCCGGGCGCACCCCGAGGGAACCGAGCCAGACCCGCAGTGGCTGCGCATCCCCTTCCTCCACCAGGCTCAGCACCGGCGCCCCCAGGTCCGCCAGGCGCTCGCCGTCGACCAGGAGCGCCGGGCCGTCGAGCCAGTCCAGACCGGGCACCGCCCCCACGGTGTCGACCGCGGTGCAGCACACCATCGCCACGACATGGTCGGCGAGCAGCTCACGGCCGGAGCGCGGCGGCTGGAGCGGCATGAGCGGCAGCGGATCCCCGCCTCCCCAGAGGGCCAGCGCGTCCTCCGAACCGTCCGCAGCGGCCTGCGCCGCCGGGGCGGGCTCCGAGGTCGCCTCCTCACGTGCCATCCGGGCGGTCAGAACGGCGGCCAGCACATCGCTCGCCTCTCCGCCCGGCCGCGCCGAGAGATGGTCGATGACCCGGGCCAGCGTCGGGCCCTGCGGTCCCCTCGACGGCGGCACACCCAGCTCGTCGAGGACCCGGTGGATACGGGCCGCCTCCGTACGCCACTTACGGTCGACGACCTCCTCCGGGTAGTGCTGCCAGTCGACCGGCGCCCAGTCCGGGCCCTGTCCGGCAGGACCGCCGTGGAAGAGCCGCGCGGCCAGCAGCGACGCCGCCTCGTCCACGGCACCAGGCTCCTCCAGCAGGTCGCAGGCGGGACGTTCGCCCAGCCGTGAGGTGAAGCCCTCGGCCAGGCGGTCGCGGCGGGACAGCTCCGTCAGCGCCGATACGACCCCCGCGTCCAACCGCGACGGCCAGCGGCCCATGCGCCATGCGGGCAGCGCCACCCTCGTCAGCAGCCGGTCCCAGCCCGCGTACGCCAGGCCGACCTGCTCCTGGGCGACGATCCGCAGTCCGTAGTCGACGGCCTGTGCGCGCTCGGAGGCCGCGGCCGCGACCCAGCGCTCCATGCCCGCGGCGTGCTCCTGACAGCCCCGCAGCAGCTGCCGCGCGGTCCTGCCGACGAACCGCGCCACCACCTTGCCCATGAACCCCCGGCCGGGGCGGGCGGCGTCGGCCACCGCCGCGTCCAGCCCCCGTACGTAACGGCGGGCCGCGGCTATGTCGGGGTCGGCGGCGGACCCGGTGCCCGCGACGACCGGCGCGAGCACGGCGCGCAACTCGGCCACCCGCATCCACCACAGGAACGGCGATCCGATCACCAGCACGGGAGCCTCTCCTGTGCGCCGTCGGCCGCCGGATATCGAATGTGCCGGATGCGACCGGTCCTCGAGCCAGCTGTCGCAGTCAGGGGTGAGCGCCAACGCGGACGGCGCCGGCACCTCGAGGCGCTCCGCCAGATCCCGCACCAGCCGGTAGAGATCCGGGGCGGAGCGCTCCGACAGGTCGACGGTCGGGCTGAGCGCCGGAGTGGCCCGCACGATCACCGCGGTGACGGCAGCGGCGGTCACCAGCACGATCAGCGCGCAGACCGCGACGACCCACCGGGCGATGTCCCAGGCGGCGCCCTCCATGTGCCCCGCCGCAGCGCCGGCGAACAGAACGACGGCGACGGCCACCGGGAGGAGCGCCGCGGCGACCGCCCTGCTGCGGATACGCAGCACGGCCAGCGCCTTGGCACGCGCTCCCCTCGCGCCCATCGATTCACCGATACCGGTACCGGACACGGCCGGACCTCACCCCCTCTGCCCTGCGACGGTGTTGGTCACTCCCCCACTGTGGCACCGCCCACTGACATCGCAATGCCGGTGGGCCAAGTGCCGGAATGCCTGCGCCGCACCATAGTTGGGGCTTCGGCGGCCGTCATCCGGATGGGGCAGCCGTCACTCGATGGAATGGCTTTGGACAAGGGATCGCCCGCCCGGACGGACCGTCGGGGCGGGCGGGACGCGGCAGCGGGGCGCGGGCTCGGGGCGGGCTCGAAGCGTGCTCCGGCCCCCGGGCTGTGGCTGACGCGGATCAGGCCTTTGCGGCCTTGCGCGCGATGTCCGTGCGGTGCTGGGAGCCGTCGAGACGGATCCTGCCCACGGCGCGGTACGCCCGCTCGCGGGCCTCGACGAGGTCCTTGCCTGTCGCCGTGACCGACAGCACCCGGCCGCCCGCGCTCACGACGGCGTCACCGTCCCGCTTCGTACCGGCGTGCAGGACGTACGCATGGGGCGCGTCCTCGGCGGCGACCGCGTCCAGGCCCTCGATGGGGTCGCCGGTGCGCGGGGTGTCCGGGTAGTTGTGCGAGGCGACCACGACGGTCACGGCGGCGTCGTCGCGCCAGTTGAGCGGCGGCTCCGCGTCCAGGGTGCCCTTCGCCGCGTGGAGCAGAACCCTCGACAGCGGGGTCTTGAGGCGCGCCAGGACCACCTGGGTCTCCGGGTCGCCGAAGCGGGCGTTGAACTCGATCACACGCACACCGCGGGAGGTGATGGCGAGCCCCGCGTACAGCAGGCCGGAGAACGGCGTACCGCGGCGGCGCAGCTCGTCGACGGTCGGCTGCAGCACGCTCGCCATGACCTCGTCGACCAGCTTGGGGTCCGCCCAAGGAAGCGGCGAGTAGGCACCCATACCGCCCGTGTTGGGGCCCTCGTCGTCGTCGAGGGCGCGCTTGAAGTCCTGCGCCGGCTGCAACGGGAGGACCGTCTCACCGTCGGTGATGGCGAAGAGGGAGACCTCGGGACCGTCGAGGAACTCCTCGATCACGACGCGGCCGCAGGCCAGCGCATGCTCGCGGGCGGCCGCGAGGTCGCCCGTGACGACGACGCCCTTGCCGGCCGCCAGACCGTCGTCCTTGACGACGTAGGGGGCGCCGAAGGCGTCCAGCGCCTCGTCGATCTCCGCGGCGGTCGTGCAGACGTAACTACGCGCCGTGGGCACTCCGGCCGCCGCCATCACATCCTTCGCGAAGGCCTTGGAGCCCTCCAGCTGCGCAGCCTCCTTGCTGGGGCCGAAGCAGGGGATGCCCGCCCTGCGCACGGCGTCGGCCACGCCGGCGACCAGCGGCGCCTCGGGGCCGACCACGACGAGCTCGGCACCGATACCGGTGGCCAGCTCCGCGACGGCCGCGCCGTCGAGCTGATCGACCGGGTGGAGCTCGGCGACCTCCGCGATGCCGGCGTTTCCGGGCGCGCAGTGCAGAGCGGTGACGTCGGGATCGAGGGACAGAGAGCGGCACAGGGCATGTTCGCGGGCGCCGCCGCCGATGACGAGGACCTTCACGGCAGCCAGCCTAACCGCCGACCGCCGAAAGCCGTCGTACGGGCCTCCGAGGACGTGCCCCCTACTCGTTCGTATATTCCTCCACCACCGTGGCGCCGAGCTCGCGCACGATCAGGTCGTGGCCCGACAGCGCGGAGTCGACCAGGTCCGGATCGTCCGCCTCCGGTACGTCGTCCTCGAGAGAGACCGGCGGCGGCGCATACGCCTCCGGCGGCCGGGGCGGCTCAGGCGCTGCGGACCGCGGTGCGGAAGCGGCGGCAGCCGGAGCGGGGGCTGCCTGGTGCGACGGCTGCGACGCGGGCTGGGCGGGACGCGGTGCCGGTGGGGCCGCGGGCGCGGGGGCAGGGGACTGCGGCCGGCTCTGGCCGTAGCCGCCCTGGGCGGGCTGGTTCCCGTAACCGCCGGGGCCGGCAGAGGGGGACGGCGCGGTGCCGGGCCCACCGGAGCCGCCGGACGGGTCGATGATCGCCTCGACCTTCCACTGCACGTTGAACTGCTCGGCGAGCGCCTGCTTCAGGACGTCCTCGCTGCCGCTGCTCGTGAAGGTGTCCCTGGCACCGGCGTTGAGGAACCCGAGCTGGAGGGTCGTCCCGTCGAAGCCCGCCACCTGTGCGTTCTGGCTGAGCAGGATCCAGGTGAAGCGGCGGCGGTTCTTCACCGCCTCCAGGATCTCCGGCCACATGTTCCGCACCTGGCCGGCGCCCTGAGCCATGCCCTGACCCGGAGCCGGCGACGCGGGCGCCGCCGGAGCGGGGGCGGGGGCCGGCGCGGCAGCGCCGGGCTGCGGCACGCCTTGGCCCGGGGCGGAAGCCGTCGGCCAGCCGCCGGGCCGGCGCCCGGCCTCAGCCGGTCCGCCCTGCCGGGTGGCGCCGGGCCACGCACCGGGCCGGGGTGCGGTGGGCTGCTGGGCCGGTGGCTCCTCGATCGGCGGTTGCGGCTGCTGCTGAGCCACAGACGTCGCGGGCGGTGCGGTCGCCGGGGCGGCAGGGGGCTCCGGGGGGCCGACGGGCGCGGCGTCGCTGCGCGCCGCGGCACGGGCGGCAGCCGGACCACCGCCGGGCGGTACGGGCGCATGTGCCTGGACGTCCGGCCCCGGTACGTATCCCATAGCGGGCCCCGGACCGCCGGCCGAGAACGACGCACCCCGCTCCAGACGGTCCAGCCTGGCCTGCACCGACCGCTCGTCGTCGAACGCCGCAGGCAGCAGCACCCGGGCGCAGATCAGCTCCAGCTGCAACCGCGGGGACGTGGCTCCGCGCATCTCGGTCAGCCCCGTGTTGACCAGGTCGGCCGCCCTGCTGAGCTCGGCGGCGCCGAACACCGACGCCTGCGCCTGCATCCGCTCGACCACGTCGGCCGGGGCGTCGATCAGCCCCTTGGTGCCGGCGTCCGGCACAGCGGCGAGGATCACCAGGTCCCGCAGCCGCTCCAGCAGATCGGCGACGAAACGGCGGGGGTCGTTCCCGCCTTCGACGACACGGTCCACGACCTCGAAGGCCGCGGCGCCGTCGCCGGACGCGAAGGCATCCACGACGGAGTCGAGGAGCGACCCGTCCGTGTAACCGAGAAGGGCCGTCGCCATGGCGTATGTCACACCGTCCTCGGCGGCGCCTGCGAGCAGCTGGTCCATGACGGACATGGAGTCGCGCACGGAGCCCGCGCCCGCCCGGACGACCAGCGGCAGCACGCCGTCCTCGACGGGGATGCCCTCCCGGCCGCACACCTCGCCCAGGTACTCCCGGAGCGTGCCGGGCGGCACCAGCCGGAACGGATAGTGATGCGTCCTCGACCGGATGGTCCCGATGACCTTCTCGGGCTCGGTGGTCGCGAAGATGAACTTCAGATGCTCCGGCGGCTCCTCGACCACCTTCAGCAGGGCGTTGAACCCCGCGGAGGTGACCATGTGGGCCTCGTCGATGATGTAGATCTTGTAACGACTGCTCGCCGGGCCGAAGAACGCCTTCTCGCGCAGTTCACGGGCGTCGTCCACGCCGCCGTGCGAAGCGGCGTCGATCTCGATGACGTCGATCGAGCCCGGCCCGTTGCGGGCCAGGTCCTGGCAGGACCGGCACTCCCCGCAGGGCGTCGGCGTCGGCCCCTTCTCGCAGTTCAGACAGCGGGCGAGGATGCGGGCACTGGTCGTCTTGCCACAGCCACGCGGCCCGCTGAACAGATACGCGTGATTGACCCGGTTGTTCCGCAGGGCCTGCTGGAGCGGGTCAGTGACATGCTCCTGACCGATGACCTCTGCGAACGACTCGGGGCGGTAGCGGCGGTACAGCGCAAGGGACGACACACCTACGAGGTTATCGGGGCCCACCGACAACCGGATCCGCCCCGCGATCGCCCACCCCCGGCAAACGCAAGCGCCCCTCACGCACCCGCCAGAGCCGACCTACCCTTGCTGCCTTCCGGCCCTGGGGGAGTTCAGTCAGATAGCGCCACGTGAGGGGCTGCGCCCAGGTTACCCGATGCCCGGGGGTGATCGGGCCGCCGGGACGAAGATCGCGAACAGGTTCGCGAGCACTCCTCGACGTCTTGTATTGTTTGCGGCGGAGGATTCGCCTAGTGGCCTAGGGCGCACGCTTGGAAAGCGTGTTGGGGGCAACCCCTCACGAGTTCGAATCTCGTATCCTCCGCCAGTGCCTCACCGGGCACGATGTCGAAGGGCCCCACCGTTCACGGTGGGGCCCTTCGTCGTGCGTGGTCTCATTTTTGGTCTCAATTGGGTCCGGAGTAGCCCCACAGCTTCTCGCCGACCTGGTCGGCCACCTTCCGCAGCATGGGCCCAGTCACATGCATGTAGCGAGCGCGCATCCGCGCGGCACCGCCCGGCTCCCAGCCCATGATCGCGTCCACGATCACGTCCGGGACGCCGAGCAGGAGGAGGACCGTGCCCGCCGTGTGCCGGGCATCGTGCAGCCGCCCGTCACGCACTCCCGCGTCCCGGAGAAGCCGCTTCCAGAGGTGGTAGTCGGTGTTCGGGCTCAGCGGCCCGCCAGTCGGTGAGGCGAAGACGTAGCCCTTGGCCTCCCAGTCGCCCCCGGCTTCTTGGAGCAGCATCGGCCAGGCGAAGGCGGCGATGGCCTCGTCCCGGGAGAAGTCGCCGCCGTCCAGGACTTCGGCGACCGCCGAGACGGTGGCGGCGCCGGGGCGGCGGGTCTTTTCGCTGCACCGCAGTTTCCCCGTCATACACACGCGCAGCACCGCCAGCAGGTTGGCCTGCGCCTCGTGCTCGGTCTGCCGGACTCGTGGGGTGCCGGTGGTCTCCTGTCGCTGTTCGACCGGTCTCACTGCTCGTGTTCCCCGCTTCGTGCCGCCCGCGTCCCGTTCCTCGGCCGAGGGGGTCGGCCGCCGCCCAGTGGGGCTTCGCCATGTCCAGTCCCGCGCTCCAGCCCGCGTTGACCCAGCAGCCCGCCACCGGCCGCTCATCCGGGGCGGTGTTCGTCAGTGCCGCCTCGGCGACCCGTCTGACCAGCGCGGTGGCCTGGGCCGGGCGCAGCCCCAGCGCCTCCGCGATCTGCTGCGGCGCGCTGCCGCGCGCTCTCATCTCCCGGACCCGGGCCGGCAGCTCCCGACGTTCAGGTCTTGGGCGTACCACTACACGGCGACGAGGCGCATTCTGTCGCCGCAGAGCTTCGTCATGTCGTCGATGTCCGAGGTAAGCATGACGACCGGGCGGCGCTGCCGCAGCGCCATCTCGGCCACGGCGGCGTCGATGGCGTGTTTGTGACCATGAAGCCCAGCATTGATCAGCATGGCTGAGGCGGCCTTGCCTCCTCGTCGCCGATGTGCACGATCCGCACGCGGGACAGGATCCGGGCGAGCGCGCCTTCTCGGTCCGACGATGCACCGCTTCGATGATGGTGAGTGCGCTGATGACCACCTCCATGCCCCGCTTGCGGGCTTCGGCGATGAGGGCGACGACGGGCTCGTGATCACTGACGAACTTCGACAGGCCCTCGCAGTCGAGAACGAGGGTGCCTTCGTGGCTCAGCTTGCGGCGCGCACACTGCCCCTCCTCGGCGAACGCATCGTCGAAGACCCGGTGTGCCCGCTCCTGCTCAGGTTCGGAGATCAGCCCCTGGCGGCGTTCGTAGTCCGCCAGGTACTCATCCAGGATCTGACCGCGCAGCTCGCGCTCCACCGCTTCGGTGAAACGGCCGTCTCGGGCAACCGCATGCCGAGGCGGACGCTTCCAGAGGCGTAGTTCGGTGTTCGGGCCCACGGCCCACCGACCGGCAAGGCGAAGACGTACATCTCGCCCTCCCGCCCCGCGCCCTCCCGCCGCGCGCCCCGCGCCCCGTGGGCCTGGGCTTAGCACATGCATGCGCCTGCCGGGCGGGACCGGGAGAAGGTCGGCCGAAACCGGCGCGGAGGCGCGTTTTCAGGCCAACCACGTGCCCCTCCGCAGGCGCCGGACAACCCATGGGGCCGTCCGGCGCCTCTCACAGGCGGGAGACAGCTTCGCGACGGGGGTCGCCTCGTTCCGGCGGGGCCGGTTCCGCGGGCTGTTGATCCAACCGTCCCATCAGGCACTTTGGACAACGAGGATTCATGACCAGATCCCACCATGCCCGCCTGTGGCGTTCCGCGATCGCCGCAGGAGCGGCGATCGCTGTCACCGCCGGCGTCGTCGCCGCAGCTCCCGACGCCCGTAAGGCGCAGACCAAGCCGACGTTCAGTCTGATCGCCGCCTCCACGTCGGTGACACTCGACTCGTGGAAGGAGGAGCCCGGCGTCTATCTGGACCTCGGGACCTACCTCACCGCGGAGAACGGCCCCCTCGAACTCAAGGTGACCCGCAAGTCCTACAAGGACCCGGTCGTCGCCACCCAGATCATCCGCCAGGGCAACAAGGCACCCCGCACCAGGACCCTGCCCGCCGGTCTGGTGAAGGACTTCTCTGGGCTGCCCGGGTTCGTCCGGGTCACGATCACCGACTCGGCCGGCAAGACCGTGCTGACCAAGGACGAGTCGTTCTGCCCGAACAACGCCTCCGGCCGGGTACGCCCCGACGCCCCGGCGAAGTCGCAGTATCCCGAGAGCTGTCCGGTGAATCCCTTCACGCTCGGCTCGGTGTGGGGCGTGGAGAAGGGCTGGGCCTCCAACACGTACTCGGGCTACTACTCCGCCCCCGTGGCCCTCAAGGCCGGCAAGTACACCGCCAAGGTGTCCGTGGCGAAGCGCTACCGCGATCTCTTCGGCATAGCCGACAAGCCGCAGACGATCAAGCTGACCGTACGCGAGCGCAGTTGGGAGGAGGGCGGCGGGCGAGCGGCGGCCGCCACAAGGCACGAGGGTCACGCTGCCGGGCACTCCGCGGCCGGCGGACACAGCGGTCACGGCGCGATGCGCACCGACGCGCCCGCGGCCCCCACGAGCGGCGCCGGTCCGGCGTACAACGTGGGTCACGGCCCCTACCCGTCCGCGCCGCCCGCCGTGCCGTGGGCCATGAAGCAGGCCGGCCTCAGGGCGGCCCAGTCCAAGGACGGGTTCGGGCAGACCGACGGTTCCCGTCAGGCGCCCGCGCTCGAGCCCAACGCCAAGCGGCCGAAGGGCAAGGCATCCGTGCCGAACGTGCCGAAGCCCGACCTCCGCTCGTTGCCGGCCTACGGCATCCAGATCAGCGACGGCGGTGACGACGTCCCCGGCAAGGACTACCTGGCCTTCAGCGCAAACGTGTGGAACGCCGGTCCCGCGCAGCTGGTGGTGGACGGATTCCGCTCCCCCGGCAAGAAGCTGATGGACGCCTATCAGTACTTCTACGACGCGAAGGGCAAGCAGGTCGGCTACACACCGACCGGCACCATGGAATGGGACCCGCGGCCGGGTCACGAGCACTGGCACTTCACCGACTTCGCCAGCTACCGCCTTTTGAAGGCCGACCAGAAGGAAGCGGTGCGCAGCGGCAAGGAGGCCTTCTGCCTGGCCAACACCGACGCCGTCGACTACACGGTGAAGAACGCCAACTGGCACCCGCAGAACACGGACCTGGCCACCGCGTGCGGCCAGGAGAACTCGATCTCCGTCCGTGAGGTGCTGGACGTCGGCTCCGGCGACACGTACACCCAGGACCTGCCCGGCCAGTCCTTCGACATAACCGGCCTGCCCAACGGCACCTACTACATCCAGGTGCTGGCCAATCCGGAGAAGCGTCTGAAGGAGACCAACCTCAACAACAACAGCGCGCTCCGCAAGGTCGTGCTGGGCGGCACGCCCGGCGCCCGCACCGTGAAGGTGCCGGCCCACCATCTGGTCGACGCCAACTGATCTCCGTATGACGGACGACGCCGGCCCCGGGACGCCATCCCGGGGCCGGCGTCACGCTTCCGCCGCCTCACCGGTCACGTCGGTGAAGGGCCGCAACCCTCCCGGGCACTTCCTCAGTCTCGTCGGGCGGCCGTCCCCCGGTGGACCACGAAGAAATTTCCGCCGCGCCGTGTCGAGAATGCCGCACCGTCTCCGACGTCCCCTGTGAGAGTTGCCCACAGGGGGCGACCACCCTTCCAGAGGGAGCGGATCATGAAGTACCTGGTGATGGTTCAGGGGACGCAGGCGGACTACGAAGCGATGCGCGGCAACGGCTCGAAGAACGCCCCGGCGTGGAGCGAGAAGGAGGTCCAGGAGATGTTCTCGTTCATGCAGAGCATCAACGACGACCTCGCCGAGTCGGGTGAGTTCGTCGACGGGCAGGGCTTGGCCGAGCCGGCGCAGACCCGTCACGTCACGTCCGGCAAGGACGGCCGGCCGGTGATCACGGACGGGCCGTACGGCGAGACCAAGGAGCTGCTCGCGGGGTACTGGGTGCTGGACTGCGAGAGCCTCGAGCGGGTGACGGAGATCGCGGCCCGTATCGCCCAGTGCCCGGCCCCCGAGGGCACCACCGAATACCCCGTGGTCATCCGGCCGATCATGGAGGGCGGAGGCGACGTGTGCTGACGGCGACCGAGGTCGAGGACCTGCTGCGCCTGCACGCGCCGCAGGTCCTCGGTGCGCTGGTGCGCCGCTACGGCCACTTCGACCTGGCCGAGGACGCGGTCCAGGAGGCGCTGCTGGCGGCGGCGCGGCAGTGGCCGGAGGGCGGCGTACCGGACAACCCGCGCGGCTGGCTGATCAGGGTCGCCTCACGGCGCCTGACGGATCTGCTGCGCAGCGAGGAGGCGCGGCGCCGCCGTGAGGAGGCGGCGGACCGGCTCGCCCCTCGCGACGCCTTCACCGCACCGCCCCCCGGCGAGGGACGCGCACCGTCCGAGGACGACACCCTCACCCTGCTGTTCCTGTGCTGCCACCCCGGGCTGAGCCCCGCGGCGCAGATCGCGCTGACGCTGAGGGCGGTGGGCGGCCTGACGACCGCCGAGATCGCGCGGGCGCATCTGGTGCCGGAAGCGACGATGGCGCAGAGGATCAGCCGGGCGAAGCAGCGGATAAGGGGAGTGCCGTTCCGGCAACCGGGTCCCGAGGACCGCGACGACCGGCTGGCCGCCGTGCTCCAGGTGCTCTACCTGATCTTCAACGAGGGGTACACAGCCACCTCCGGCCGCGAGCTGCACCGCGCCGATCTGGCGGCGGAGGCGATCCGGCTGGCCCGCGCCGTACGCCGGCTGCTTCCGCAGGAGGCCCAGGTGACCGGGCTGCTGGCCCTGATGCTGCTCACCGACGCCCGCAGCGCGGCCCGCACCGGCCCACACGGCGAGCTGGTCCCGCTCGACGAGCAGGACCGCACGCGCTGGGACCGTGCGGCGATCGCCGAGGGAACGGCCCTGGTGGAGGAGGCGTTGGCGCAGGGCCCCGCCGGCCCGTACCAACTGCAGGCGGCGATCGCGGCCTTGCACGACGAGGCGCCGCGCGCCGCCGACACCGACTGGCCGCAGATCCTGGCGCTGTACGACCTCCTCGTGGCCCGGGCCCCCGAGCCGATGGCCGAGCTCGGCCGTGCCGTCGCGACGGCCATGGTGCACGGCCCGCGTGCCGGTCTCGCCGAAGTGGCCCGCCTGGAGGACAGGCTGTCCGGCAATCACCGGCTCGACGCCGTACGGGCCCATCTGCTGGAGAGGGCGGGCGATCTCGACGAGGCCGAGGCGGCCTACCGGACGGCGGCGTCACGCACCCTGAGCATCCCCGAGGCCCGCTACCTCCAGGCCAGGGCCGCCCGTCTTCGCCCGTGACCCGATGCGACCGGGGCGGCCGGACGCGCCGGTCCCCTTCACTGGCGGCGCACCTGCCACCGGGTGATCATCGGGGCATGAGAGCCACGATCCACCTCGCCCAGCAACCGGAGGCCGACGAGCTGCTCGGCCGCAGTCCGCTCGCCGCCCTGGTCGGGATGCTCCTCGACCAGCAGATCCCCATGGAGTGGGCGTTCACCGGCCCGTACACCGTGGCGCAGCGCCTCAAGACCGACGATCTCGACGCCGCCGAGATCGCGGCCTACGACCCGGACGCGTTCACCGAGCTGCTGCGGGAAAAGCCGGCGATCCACCGCTACCCCGCGTCGATGGCCAAGCGGGTGCAGGAGCTGTGCCGGTTCATCGTCGACGAGTACGACGGCGACGCGAGCGCCGTCTGGGCGGACGCGAGGAGCGGTGCGGAGCTGATGGCGAGGCTGAAGGCGTTGCCGGGCTTCGGCGAGCAGAAGGCCCAGATCTTCCTGGCGCTGCTGGGCAAGCAGTACGGCGTACGGCCCGACGGCTGGCGGGAGGCCGCCGGCTCCTACGGCGAGGAGGGCTCCTACCGGTCGGCTGCCGACATCACCGGCCCGGAGTCGCTCGCCCGGGTACGGGCGTACAAGCAGGAGAAGAAGGCCGCCGTGAAGGCGGCCAAGGACGCGGAGACCGCGAGGAACCTGAAGTCGACGAGAACCGCCGGGACCGCGAAGTCCGCCAGGACCACGAAGTCGCCCAAGAAGCCCTGAGGAACGTCCAGTTCATGTGGATGGAGGGCTTCCGCATGCCAATGGGACGAATTACGTGATGAGTTACGGCCCAGGTGTTCACAGCGGCCGCAGAGATCGCTAGCTTCCCTTCAACCCTCGTTCACATCGGGAAGGACCTCTGTGAAGGCAACCCATCGCAGAGCCGTGGCCACCGTGGCCGCAGCCGCACTCGCGACCCCGCTCCTGCTGGCATCCGCCTCCCCGTCCGCTGCACACCGTCAGGACCCGGGCGCCCGGGCCGCCGAGGACGCGTCGAAGCTGGCACGGAAGCTGGTCCAGAAGTCGTCCGCGGACGACGCCTTCGAGCACCTGGAGAAGTTCCAGCAGATAGCGGACAGCACGGGCGGCCACCGCGCCGCCGGCTCACTCGGTCACGACGCGTCGGCCGCGTACGTGTACCAGCAGATGAAGAAGTACGGGTACGACGTCTCGTACCAGCGCTTCGACTTCCTCTACACCGAGACCCTGGCCGAGAAGCTCTCCGTGGTCTCCCCGACGCCCCGCGACGTCGAGATCAAGGCCATGACGTACACCAAGTCCACCCCCGTCGGCGGCATCAAGGCCGACCTGGCCGCCGTGCCGGTGGACAACACGACCGGCTGCGAGGCCGCCGACTACGCGTCGGGCACCTTCACCGGCAAGATCGCGCTGATCAAGCGCGGCGGCTGCACCTTCGCCGAGAAGCAGACCGCCGCGGCCGGGGCGGGCGCCGTCGGCGCGATCGTCTACAACAACGCCGAGGGCGTCCTTTCGGGAACCCTCGGCGACCAGGCGTCCGCGAAGATCCCGACCGGCGGGATCACCCAGGCGGAGGGCGAGAAGCTCGCCGCGGAGCTCGCCAAGGGTCCCCTGAACGTCTCCTTCGAGATCCGCCAGCTCCAGGAGACGCGCAGCACCAACAACGTGATCGCGGAGACCCGCCGGGGCAACGCCGCCAACACCGTGATGCTCGGCGCACACCTCGACTCGGTGACCGCGGGCCCCGGGATCAACGACAACGGCTCCGGCTCCGCCGGTCTCCTCGAGGTCGCCCAGGAACTCGCCAAGCGGGAGAACCGGCCCACCAACAAGGTGCGCTTCGCCTGGTGGTCCGCGGAGGAGAACGGCCTGCTCGGCTCGGAGCACTACGTCGCGAACCTCAGCAACCTGGGCAAGAAGGAGATCAAGCTCTACCTCAACTTCGACATGATCGCGTCGCCGAACTACGGGCTCTTCGTCTACGACGGCGACAACTCGGACGGCGTCGGCGCGGGCGCGGGCCCGGCGGGCTCCGCGCAGCTCGAGCGTGACATCAACGAGTTCCTCGACAAGCGGGGCACCGCTCACGAGGGCACCGACTTCACCGGCCGCTCCGACTACGGGCCCTTCATCGAGGTCGGCATCCCGTCCGGCGGCACCTTCACCGGCGCGGAAGGCATCAAGACCGAGGCGCAGGCGAAGAAGTTCGGCGGCGCCGCGGGTGTGGCGTACGACCCGAACTACCACGCCGCGGGCGACGACCTCAGCAACATCAACATGGAGGCGTTCGCCGTCAACATCGGCGTCATCGCCAACGCCGTGGGCACCTACGCGCACGACCTCAGCTCGCTGCGCAAGCCCGTCACGACCGTCCCGACGGACGGCGACGCGGGCAGCGGCGGCGGCCTGCACGACGGTCACGACCACGAGGTGACCGAGTAACACCCCCCTGGTCCGGCGGATCGGTACGGTCACGGCGCGCCGCGGGCCCCACGCCTGCGGCGCGCCGTCCCATGTCCTCTCCCGCACCGCCCCCTGCCGGTGGGAGGCCGGCCTGGGCCCCGTTCGGGCGAATCGGGCCGCGCGGTCCGGGCAGCCCGAGGCCCCGTTCTCCCGGTTTGCAAAGTTTTGATCCGGATCGTGCCGCGATTCCATGGCTGCGCCATGAGCCTCTTGACCGGTAGGCTTTCCGTGTGATCTTCAAGCGCATCGGTAACGGGCGGCCGTATCCCGACCACGGCCGGGAAAGCACCCGGCAGTGGGCGGATGTCGCGCCGCGCCCGGTCCGCCTCGATCAGCTCGTGACCACCAAGGGCCAGCTGGATCTCGAGACGCTGCTCGCGGAGGACTCCACGTTCTACGGGGACCTCTTCGCCCACGTCGTGAAGTGGCAGGGCGACCTCTATCTGGAGGACGGCCTGCACAGGGCCGTACGCGCGGCCCTTCAGCAGCGACAGGTGCTGCACGCCCGCGTGCTCGAGCTGGGCTGAGCCGGCGGCAGCCGATCGGCCTCGGGCGCAGGGCGCCGGCAGCGGCTCCGCAGGGCGGCGGCTGATCCTTTCGGGGGCGTTTCGGCACCGTACGGACGCAATCCGCTGATCGTTTAGTAGGCACAGCCACCGGGCCGCACTACGCTCAGCCCATGAGCATGCTCACTCCCCCCGGCATGGGCGGAAAGTACCGCATCACGGGCGACAAGTACCCACGAATGCGACGCCCCCGGAACCGCCGCAGGATCGTGCTCGCGGTGTTCGCCGCGGTGGTCGCGCTGGGCCTTGCCGGCTGGGGGACCCTGCAGCTCATCGACGCCTTCACGGGGGGCGGCAAGAAGAACTCCGCGACCACGCGGGGCGCCGCCTGCAAGCCCGGCCCGTCCCCTTCCGCTGCACCGCCGCCGCCGCTGCCCCGCCAGATCACGGTGAACGTCTACAACGCGACACCACGCTCCGGACTGGCCAAGTCGACGGCCGACGAGCTGAAGAAACGGGGCTTCAAGATCGGCAAGGTGTCCAACGCACCGGCGGAGTACGACAAGAAGGTCCCCGGCACCGCGGTCTTCCTCGGCGCGCCGACGGCCCAGGGCGGCGCCTTCCGGGTGCTCGGCACCCAGGTGCAGGGCTTCCAGGCGAAGACCGACACCCGCAGGACGGCGGACATCGACCTGATCATCGGCACGGCCTTCGAGTCGCTCGACCCGAAGGCGAGCGCGGACGTGGCCCTCACCGCCCTGACCAAGCCGAAGCCGGTTCCCTCCGCGAAGTGCTGACAGACGGCGGAAGGGCCGGGGATCCCGGCCCTTCGATCGATGACGACGCGGTCAGCCGCGCGAGCGGGCTACTCGGCCGCCCCGTACATCCGGTCACCCGCGTCGCCCAGGCCCGGCACGATGTACCCGTGCTCGTTCAGGCGCTCGTCCACCGAGGCCGTCACCACCGTCACCGGCGTGCCCGCCAGCTCGCGCTCCATGACCTCGACACCCTCCGGCGCCGCCAGCAGCACGACCGCGGTCACGTCGTCCGCACCGCGCTTGATCAGCTCGCGGATCGCCGCCACCAACGTCCCGCCGGTCGCGAGCATCGGGTCCAGCACGTACACCTGCCGCCCGGACAGGTCCTCCGGCATACGCGTCGCGTACGTCGAGGCCTCGAGCGTCTCCTCGTTGCGGATCATCCCGAGGAAGCCCACCTCGGCGGTCGGCAGCAGCCGGACCATTCCGTCGAGCATGCCCAGACCGGCCCGCAGGATCGGCACCACCAGCGGACGCGGGTGGGACAGCTTCACGCCCGTCGTGCCCGTCACCGGGGTCTCGATGTCGACCTGCTCGGTGCGCACGTCCCGGGTGGCCTCGTACGCGAGCAGGGTGACCAGCTCGTCGGCGAGCCGCCGGAAGGTGGGGGATTCGGTGCGCCTGTCGCGCAGCGTTGTCAGTTTGTGCGCCACCAACGGGTGGTCGACGACGTGGATCCGCATGCCGTCAACAGTAGCCCGCGCTCGCATCAAGGTCGGTTCCGGAGGGAAAGTGGAGGGGTGTCTCCCCGCAGGCCGCAGGGCCGAGGGCGAGTACGGATACAGCCGTGGGGTGGTGTGGCCGATGCCGAAGTCCGAGCCGGAGCACGAAGAGGAAACCGCGACCGACGCGGAGCGCCGCAGGCGACGCGCCCAGTTCCTGCGCGAGCTCAACGAGGCGAAAGCCCTGCGCGACCGCGTCCAGCCACGACGGGCCCGAGCCGCCCGGATGCGCCAGCAGATGCGCATGCGGACCTTCCGCTGGTAGCCCGCCCCATGAACACCGGTAAGAACTGATGGCCGACGCAACGACGGAAGACCTCTCGCATCGCGCCTCTTTCTGCCACGATTCCGATTGGGCGGGGCACGACGCAAGCACCGCCGGTCGTCACACCTCTGATCAGTGGGAGAGTCACGGTGTACTTCGCCGCACTGCTCGCGCGCACTCATGACGGGTGGGAAGCGAGCGACACAGAGCTCGACGATGTGGAGACCCTGTCGGATCTGACCGACCTGGCCCGCGAAGCCTCGGTGGACGAGGACACGGTGCTCGTCTTCATCGAGCAGGAGGACGCCTGGTTCGGGGTCCTTCGGGTCGAGGGCGAGGAGGATCCCCGGATCTTCGTCTCGGACGCGGCTGCGGCCGCGCGCTCCTCCTATGGGGAGATCCTCACCAACGAACTGCTCGGCCGGGACGACGACGACCCTGCCGACGATCTTGACTCGCTGAACCTCGACGGCACGGAGGACGGAGAACCGGAGGAGGACGACCAGGACACGGTCGACGTGCCCGCCCAGGGCGGCGAGGCCGTGCCGGCCGGCCCGGTCGGCGATCGCGAGATCCTGGTGGACCTCGGCCTGTCGGAGAAGGAACTGCTGGCGCTGGACACCGACGCGCTCATGGAGATCGCGGACGCGCTCGGCGCGGGCGAGGTGCTGGAGACCGTGCGCTAGTGCACCGCCCCGCAGAAGAACAGGCACTCGGCCGCACCTCGGTGCCGGTGCCCGGTGGCGACCCCGTGCGCGGTCCGTGGGAGGCGACCATGCGTCTCGCCCTCGGCGAGGCGGACCGCGCGGCACGGGGCGGCGATGTGCCGGTCGGTGCCGTCCTGCTGGCCGGGGACGGCACCATCCTCGCCGTCGGCCACAACGAGCGTGAGGCGACGGGCGATCCGACGGCTCACGCCGAGGTGCTGGCGATACGCAGGGCCGCCGCTGTGCTCGGCGGGTGGAGGCTGACGGGGTGCACGCTCGTCGTGACCCTGGAGCCTTGCACGATGTGCGCCGGCGCGATCGTGCAGTCCCGGGTGGAGCGGGTGGTCTACGGCGCCCGGGACGAGAAGGCAGGCGCGGCCGGTTCGCTCTGGGACGTCCTACGGGACCGGAGACTCAACCACCGGCCGGAAGTCGTCCTCGGGGTGCTGGAGGAGGAGTGTTCGAAGCAGCTGACGGCGTTCTTCCGCGACCGGCCGGGCGACCGCTGACGGTGCCCGAGGAGCGTTCGGGCGGGCGTCCACGGCGAGCCCGGAGCACGCCGGGCGGGCCCTTACTCAGAACCGATTTCTGAGCACGGCCCACCTTGGGCTAAGCTCTCTCCCGGTAGCGTGTCCGAGCGGCCGAAGGAGCTCGCCTCGAAAGCGAGTGTGGCGCAAGTCACCGAGGGTTCAAATCCCTCCGCTACCGCTCTTGTCGAAGGGCCCGGTGCGATGCACCGGGCCCTTCGTACTCTCCGCGTCGCCTTCCGCGGCCACCCACGGCGCGGAGGCAGGCCGGGCCTCGATGACGAGGCCGGGCTTCATGGCGTCCGCCGAGGCAAGCGGCATCGGGAGAGCCGGCACCGGGGTAACCGCCTTCCCTGCGCGAGGACCGGCCCACCAGCCTGCCGCACCCGGGGGAGACCATGCGGCACGGGCCCGCAGCGGGATCCGGTCCCTCGCCCCAGGCTTTCTGTTCCACCCGGCCCACAGACGATTCCGGGTGCCGGACAACGCCGCCGGAGACGCAAAAGACCCGAAACGACGGGCCTTTGGACCATGGAAATCTGTCCGAATACGCTCGGCTAGACTCACGCGACGCGTGGGCCGGGGCAGGGACAGCAGGGGAGACAGGGGCTGATGGTGCAAGCCAAGAAGATAGCGGTCTACATCGTCGTCGTCTTCATCCTGTGGACGATCATCAAGTCCCCGGACCGGGCGGCCGAGCTGGTAGGGGTAGGGTTCGAGGGCATTTCGAGCGCCGCGCAGGGCGTCGGAGAATTCATGACCGAGCTCGTCAACTAGGGCCGTCCGATCCTGATCCGCCGGACACCGCCCGGGCTGCCGGGCCAACCAGGGAGTGCCCCTTGATCCGCCATCTGGTCCTCTTCAAGCTCAACGAGGGCGTCGAGCGCGACGAGCCGCGCGTCGTCGCCGCGGTGAAGGCGTTCCAGGAGCTGGACGGCCTCGTGCCGGAGCTGCAGTTCTGGGAGTGCGCCTGGAACATCACCGACCGGCCGATCGCCTACGACTTCGCCATCAACTCGGCCGTGGCCGACACGGACGCGCTGAAGCGTTACATCGAGCATCCGGCTCACCAGGCGGCCGCCGGACAGTGGCGCGAATTCGCCACGTGGGTGATCGCCGACTACGAGTTCTGAGGCCCGCTCCGCCTGCCCCTCGCCCTCTGGGCGGGGGGCTTTTCGCTTTTCCGTCCCAACCGGGCGTCAACACGGTGTTATCGGGTGCTTGCACACAGTGGACATGTCTTGTGATGCTATGACCGCTTTTGACGGATGAATTGCCCGTAAATGACCGCAAAGGGGTGGCTTGACCGTGTCGGCCAGTACTGCGCCTCAGGTGCCACCTCAGAACGAGAGGCCGGACGACACCGCCCCCGCCGCGAAGCACCAGCGGCGCGGTGCCGACACCAGGGCACTGACCCAGGTGCTGTTCGGCCGCCTCAAGGGGCTGGAGGCGGGCACCGCGGAGCACTCCAGGGTGCGCGCGGCACTCATCGAGGCCAACCTCCCGCTGGTGCGGTACGCCGCCGCGCGCTTCCGCAGCCGCAACGAGCCGATGGAGGACGTCGTCCAGGTCGGCACGATCGGGCTGATCAACGCCATCGACCGGTTCGACCCGGACCGCGGGGTGCAGTTCCCGACGTTCGCGATGCCAACGGTCGTGGGCGAGATCAAGCGCTACTTCCGCGACAACGTGCGTACCGTGCACGTGCCGCGCCGGCTCCACGAGCTGTGGGTCCAGGTGAACGGAGCGACAGAGGACCTGACGACCGCCCACGGGCGCTCCCCCACGACGGCCGAGATCGCCGAGCGGCTGAAGATCGGCGAGGACGAGGTGCTGGCCTGCATCGAGGCCGGCCGCTCGTACCACGCGACGTCGCTGGAGGCGGCCCAGGAGGGGGACGGCATGCCCGGGCTGCTGGACCGGCTCGGCTACGAGGACCCGGCGCTGGCCGGCGTCGAGCACCGCGACCTGGTGCGCCACCTCCTCGTACAGCTGCCGGAGCGGGAGCAGCGGATCCTGATGCTCCGTTACTACAGCAACCTGACACAGTCCCAGATCAGTCAGGAGCTCGGTGTGTCCCAGATGCACGTGTCGCGGTTGCTGGCGAGAAGTTTCGCTCGACTTCGTTCCGCAAACAGGATCGAAGCGTAGCTCGTACGGGTATAACCACTCTCGATTCACTGACGGGGCATCAAAAGCCGTACACCCCCTGTTTCCTGGGCATTCTTGCGCGATACTTGTCGACATGTCACTACAGCGTGTTGCCGACATGTGACATTCTGCTGGAACCGCGTTTGCCGCAGCCTCGCCGCCGGTATTCAGGTGGGAGCTGCGTTCCTCAGACGGTCGCGGCCACCGCGACCGTCCGCGACCTCAAGGGGGTGGCATGTCCGTAGAACAGGGCAGCTCGAAGGTGCTCACTCGCGCCCCAGGCGCACCCGCACCTGTCGAGTCCGGCAGCTCGGAAGCCATCGACACCCGCACGCTCTCCCGTTCCCTGTTCCTGCGGCTGCGCGCCCTGGACTGCCAGGGCGCGGCCGACGACAGCCCGGAGCGCACCTATGTGCGCGACACCCTCATCGAGCTCAACCTCCCCCTCGTCCGGTACGCCGCGGCGCGCTTCCGCAGCCGTAACGAACCGATGGAGGACATCGTCCAGGTCGGCACGATCGGTCTGATCAAGGCGATCGACCGCTTCGACTGCGAACGGGGCGTGGAATTCCCGACGTTCGCGATGCCGACGGTCGTGGGCGAGATCAAGCGCTTCTTCCGCGACACCTCCTGGTCGGTGCGGGTGCCTCGCCGGCTCCAGGAGCTGCGCCTCGCACTCACCAAGGCCAGCGACGACCTCGCACAGAAGCTCGACCGGTCACCGACCGTCCCCGAACTCGCCGCGGTGCTCGGGGTGTCGGAGGAGGACGTCGTCGACGGCCTCGCGGTGGGCAACGCCTATACGGCCTCGTCACTGGACTCGCCCTCGCCCGAGGACGACGGCGGCGAAGGCTCCCTCGCGGACCGGCTGGGGTACGAGGACTCGGCGCTGGAGGGCGTGGAGTACCGCGAGTCCCTCAAGCCGCTGCTCGCCAAACTGCCGCCCCGAGAGCGGCAGATCATCATGCTCCGCTTCTTCGCCAACATGACCCAGTCGCAGATCGGCGAGGAGGTCGGCATCTCCCAGATGCATGTCTCACGCCTGCTGACCCGTACTCTCGCCCAGCTACGGGAAGGGCTGATCGCGGACTGATCATCCGCACGGGGTCCACCCCCGGGGGTTCCCTCCTGACGGTCCGTCAGCCACACTGGCGCGATGCGACGACAGACCGGACCGGGGATCGTGGCGTTGGCGCTCTGCCTCGGCGGAGCGCTGACCGCGTGCGGCGGCAGCGGCGACGGTGACGCTGCACTCGGCGCCGCGGGGGCCGGGGCGGACAGGGCTCCGACGGCCGCGGTGCCACCGAAGGGCAAGGTCTCGCTCGCCCCGCTCGACGGGGCGGAGAACGGGCGCGCCGGCGACGGATCCACCGGCCCTGCCGCGAAGGCGCCTGGGAGCAGCACCGACACCTCCGGCCCGGCTGCCGGCCGGCACGGCGGCAGCCGGTCGCCCAAGAGCGGTACGAGCGGCGCGCGTGGGACGAGCGGTCCCTGGTCCCCGGCACCCCCTGGAGGCGGCGGGCCGCAGCACGCGCCCGGCGACGACGGAGCCCCGGGCACACCGGACGTCCCGGGCCCCGCACCCTCTCCTACGCCGCGACCGACCGCGCCCGTACCCGACCCCGGCCCCACGGGCCCGGCCGTGCTCCAGCTCGGCGAGCCGGTGCGCGAGGCCCTGGACAAGCGGTGGTGCGAGAGGGTCACTTTGGAGTTCCGCAACACCGGCGGCACCGCGGCCGCCTCCGGCACCGTCACCTTCGCCACGCACATCATCGGCGGGCTCGGCATCGACTGGGCCACCGTCGAGTCCCGGCAGGCCCTGCCGGCGCCGATCGCGCCCGGCGCCGTACGGAAGCAGGCGTACGTGGTCTGCGTGGACGCATGGCGGGTGCCCCTGGGAATGCACATCGACACCCAGGACGTCACAGCCACCTGGAAGTGACCGAAGGCCGGCCGGCCGAACCGGTCAGCGGGACCGGTCGGGCGGGCCGACCGGCCGAACCGGTCAGGCGAGCGCCAACCAGGCGACCGCGCCGAGGATGGCCACCGCCGCGATCACACCGACGATCACGCCGACGCGTGACGAGGACGACGCCGCGGGCGTCGCGGCCGCGCGGCCCTGGGGGGCGCCCTCGTCGACGAAGGCGCGGAACATCTGGGTGCTGCCCGCGGGGTCGTAGTTGCCCTCGGGGCCCTGACCTTGGGGAGCATGGGGGTTGTGTGCCATGGCCCAGGACCCTAGCGAACGGCGGTGTCCGGCCCAACCCCGGGCGGACGCGGGGACGCCCCGCAGGGCGGACATGACCCGCACATGACTCTGCGCATGCGAAGCCTTTTGAGTTCCTTTACACACTCGGGTCCATTTTCATTTGCCTGTAGCAACCAATGAGTTCTATCGTTGCCCTAAGCAACAAAAAGCCTGGAGGGGTCGTGGCCGAGCGGAGTCAGTACGAGGAGCTGGCCCGGCAGATCAGCGCCGTGGGGGCGGTGAAACGGAGCCTCGCACGGATGCTTCCCACATACTGCCCCTCGGGGTCCGCCGCCGTACTGGCCCTGGTCGGCCGGCACGGAGAGATGCGGATGAGCCGCCTGGCAGAACTGCTCGCCGTCGACATGTCGGTGACCAGCAGGCATGTGGCCCATGTGGTGGAGCGCGGCTGGCTGGAGCGGTCGCCCGACCCGGACGACCGGCGCTCCCGCCTTCTGCGGCTCACGCCCGCGGGCGAGGGCCTGCTCGACGAGCTCGGCCGCCGCACCACGGACCTGCTCGCCCACCACCTCAAGGACTGGTCCGACGACGAGGTCGGACAGCTCAACGCGATGCTGGCCCGTCTCCGGGACTCCGTCGGGGACTGCCGGGCCCACGCCATCCGTACACCTGCAGACCACACGTAAGGAAGTTCATGGCTACGACCACATCGAGCGGTGTGCGGGGCGGCCACGCCGAGCACGGCGGGTCGGCCGCCTCCGACGGCGGGGCGCCGATGACCCACCGGCAGATCATGGAGGCGCTGTCCGGGCTGTTGCTCGGAATGTTCGTCGCGATCCTGTCGTCGACGATCGTCTCCAACGCCCTGCCGGAGATCATCGGCGACCTCGGGGGCGGACAGAGCGCCTACACCTGGGTCGTGACCGCGTCGCTGCTGGCGATGACCGCGACCACACCGCTCTGGGGCAAGCTCTCGGACCTCTTCTCCAAGAAGCTGCTGGTCCAGATGTCGCTGCTCATCTATGTGCTGGGTTCGGTGGTCGCCGGACTCTCGCAGAACTCGGGCATGCTGATCGCCTGCCGGGTGATCCAGGGCATCGGCGTCGGCGGTCTGTCCGCTCTCGCGCAGATCGTGATGGCCGCGATGATCGCCCCGCGCGAGCGCGGCCGCTACAGCGGTTACCTCGGCGCCGTCTTCGCCGTCGCGACCGTCGGGGGCCCGCTGCTCGGTGGTGTCATCACCGACACCGACTGGCTCGGCTGGCGCTGGTGCTTCTACGTGGGCGTGCCGTTCGCGATCGTCGCCCTGCTCGTTCTGCAGAAGACCCTCAAGCTGCCTGTGGTCAGGCGTGAGGCGAGGGTCGACTGGTCCGGAGCATTCTTCATCAGCGCCGCCGTCTCACTGCTGCTGGTCTGGGTGACCTTCGCCGGTGACAAGTACGACTGGCTCTCGTGGCAGAGCTACGCCATGGTCTGCGGTTCCGTCGTCCTCGGCGCGCTCTTCCTGCTGGTGGAGTCGAAGGCGAGCGAACCGATCATCCCGCTGCGGCTGTTCCGCAACCGCACGATCACGCTGGCGTCGCTGGCGTCGCTCTTCGTCGGTGTCGCGATGTTCGCCGGAACCGTGTTCTTCAGCCAGTACTTCCAGCTGGCCCGGAACGAGTCGCCGACCATGTCCGGCGTGTTGACCATTCCGATGATCGGCGGCCTGTTCGTCTCCTCGACCGTCTCCGGTCGGATCATCACCAGGACCGGCCGCTGGAAGGCCTGGCTGGTCGCCGGCGGCGCCCTGGTCACGGCGGGCCTCGGTCTGCTGGGCACCATCCGGTACGACACCGAGTACTGGCACATCGCGGTCTACATGGCCGTCATGGGTCTCGGCCTCGGCATGATGATGCAGAACCTGGTGCTCTGCACCCAGAACCAGGTCGACCCCGCCGACCTCGGCGCGGCCAGCTCGGTCGTCACCTTCTTCCGGTCCCTCGGCGGCGCGATCGGCGTCTCGGCACTCGGCGCGGTCATGGCCCACCGGGTCACCGACTACGTCAAGGAGGGGTTCGCCGAACTCGGCCCGCACGCCGCGGCACTCGGAAACGGCGGTACGGGCGGCGGCAGCATCCCCGACCTGGACACCCTGCCCGGCCCGGTCCGCACGGTGATGGAGACGTCGTACGGCCACGGGGTCGCCGACATCTTCCTGTACTCGGCTCCCTTCGCACTCGTCGCGCTCGTCGTGACGCTCTTCATCAAGGAGGTCGCCCTGAAGAGCAGTTCACCGGACGACAAGGCACCGGCCGGGGACGAGGCCCACGAGGCCGTCGCTGCCGCTGCGGCCCCCGCCCGGGCGCAGGCGGTCGAGACCGAGACGCTCACCGCGTCGCCCCCGGCGTCGCGGTGACCGCCGACGTGCTTGAGGTCGACCTGGACCTGGGCCGCCTCGCCACCGGGCCCGACCGTGGGGCGGTGCGCGGGCCGCGTTCCGCGCCACGGGGGGGAACTGCACCGCGAGGCCTTCGCGATCGACGACAACCAGGTGGTGCAGGCCGGCGTCTCCGCCATCGGGACGACGCTGAAGCTGGAGCTGGGCATCCAGGCGGTGCAGGTTATCGAGCTGCCGTAGTGTGCCCGCCATGGCACGCCACATCGCCACCAACACCAGGGTGGAACGCGACCAGTTGCTGGACTTCGTACGGCCCCGTCACCGGGCGATCCTGCTGACCCGCCGCGCCGACGGGTCCCCACAGGGCTCACCGCTGACCTGCGGGGTGGACGACGCCGGCCGGATCGTCGTCTCGACCTATCCGGAACGGGCGAAGACGCGCAACGCCAAGCGGGACGAGCGGGTCAGCGTGATCGTCCTGTCGGACGACTGGAACGGCCCGTGGGTGCAGATCGACGGCACGGCCGAGGTGATCGACTCCCCCGAGTCGGTGGAGCCGCTCGTCGAGTACTTCCGCAACATCTCGGGTGAGCACCCGAACTGGGACGAGTACCGCAAGGCGATGGTCACGCAGGGCAAGTCGATCATCCGGGTCACGCCGGAGCGGTGGGGTCCCATCGCGACCGGTGGCTTCCCCGCCAGGCTCGCGGGCAACTGAGGCGGACCAGGCTACGGCCTGGACCGCTCGACCCTCGCCTCGATGCCCGCGACGAGCAGATCGAGCGCGAAGCCGAAGTCCCGCTCGCGCATCTCCTCGACGGTCCCGCCGCCGCGCGCCTCCATGATCTCGGTGGCCTGCTCGAAGTCCTTCTTGAAGTCGGGCTGTTCGCTGATGCTCCCCATGGCCTGCCGGAAGTACTCGTCCTGGCTGAGCCCCGCCGAGGCGCAGCGCTGCACATAGTGGCCCTCGATCGTGCCGAAGCCGTACACGAACTGGAAGACGGCGGCGAGCCCGCCCATCCGGCCTTCGGCCGGCAGGCCCGTGCTGCGCATGACCTGCTGGACGGCGTTGGAGAATGCCATCGCGTGCGGTCCGATGTTGAGGAAGGTGCCGATCAGCGCGGACACCCAGGGGTGCCGTACGAGCAGGGCACGGTAGCCGCCCGCCAGCGTGCGCAGTTGGTCGCGCCAGTCCGCCTCCGGGTCCGGAGCGGGCAGCGGGAAGGTGCCGAACACCGAGTCGAGCGCCAGTTCCAGCAGGTCGTCCTTGGTGTCCACGTACCAGTACAGGGACATGGCGGTGACATTCAGCTCGGCGGCCAGCCTGCGCATCGAGAATCTGGCCGCACCCTCCGCGTCGAGCAGCCGGACGGTCGCCTGAATGATCTTGTCGCGGTCGAGTCCGTCCGGCTGGCCGGACCTGCGTCCGCGTTCCCGTTCCGTCTTGTTCTCGAGCCACACACTGGTCTTGGCGGGACCGGTCGCGCGGTCGGCCGCTCGTACCATCGCGCATCCTCCTCGGTTCCTGCCGGATCGTCCGGCCGGCCGGGCGGAACGGCAGGCCCGCCCGGCCCCGATGCTATGCCGCGGTGCCGGACCGCTGCTCCGGGGCGTCCCCGGCGCACGGAACCCTCGGGCTCCCGGGGGCGGCCCTCTCGGCGCGCCGCAGTAGCAGCGCGGCCAGCAGACCTCCCGTGAGGACAGCCGCCGCTCCGACGAGCTGGCTCGTCTCCAGACCCGATGCGAAGGCGTCCGAGATGCGCGCCTTCTCGTCCGGGCTGTCGGCCGCCGCGAGAGCCGCAGGCAGCGACGGGGCGCCGACCGCCGTGGGCACGAGCGCGGCGAACCGGGAGCCCGGCACGGCGCCCAGGACCGCGACGCCCAGGCCGTTGCCGAACTCGGCGAGGGTGCCGAATGTCCCTTACGCCGCACAACGCTATTTTTCGGCCGTGAGGTCGTAGAGGGTGACGCCGCCCACGGTGACCTGGGTGAACGTCTCCTGGACCCAGTCGGCGACCGTCGAGCTGGTGTTGCCGCCGGGGCCGCCGCGACCGCCGCCTGTGCCTTCGCCGACGATGAAGTAGTGGATCCGTCCGTCGGCCACGTACTGCTTGAACCGGGCCAGCGTCGGGGACGGGTCGCTGCCGTTGAAACCGCCGATCGCCATGACCGGTGCGCCGGTGGCGAGTTGGTAGCTCGCGGCGTTCTGCGAGCCGACGGCCGCGGCGACCCAGGTGTACGCGTCGGCGTCCTGCTTCAACGCGGCCTCGGCCTCGGCGCCGACGTCCGCGCCGCCCAGCAGCCCGCCCATGCCGCCGCCTGCGCCACGGGCCCCGCCGCCCTCACCGCCGCCCCGGAAGCCACCGGGCATGCGGCGCCGGCCGTCCTGGCCGTCCTGGTCCTGGGGCCGGCCCTGACCGGCACCGGTCGGCGGCTGCCCCGCGCCCGGGCCCGTGCCCCGGGCGCCGGGCGGCCACGTCCCGGCACCACCGTCGTCACCGGTCTCGAAGCCGCCGGGCCCCCCGCCCCCGGGCCCCCCGCGGCTGCCCGCCACCGCAGGACCGGCCGTCACGACCGAGCCCGCGTGGCCCTCGCCCACGGTCGTCAGCGAGTACGCCGCCGGGCCGGCCAGTGACACCACGACCCCGAGCCACGCGGCCGCGAGCGCCGACCGGCGCCCCGCCCTGCCCGCCGGCAGCAGCGCCGCCGCGGACACCAGGCCGCCGATCAGCACCGCCGCACGCAGCCACGGAAGGTAGTCCGCGGACCGGCCGAGCAGCACGTACGACCACCACGCCGTCAGGGCCACCGTGCCGGCAAGCAACGCCGACCGAACCGGCTTCGCCCGCTCCTCCCACAGCATCGTGGCGCCCATGCCGACCAGCGCGGCGATGTACGGCGCGAGGGCCACCGTGTAGTACTCGTGGAAGATCCCGGCCATGAAGCTGAAGACCGCCGCCGTCGTCAGCAGCGACCCGCCCCAGACGAGGAAGGCGGCCCGGGCCGTGTCCGCACGGGCGGCCCCGGCGGTCAGGACGAGGCCTGCGACGAGCAGCAGCAGGGCGGCGGGCAGCAGCCAGGCGATCTGACCGCCGATGTTCCCGGCGAAGAGCCGGTCGACGCCGGTCTCCCCCCAGCCGCCTCCTCCGCCGCCTCCGACGCTGCCGGTCTGTTCGCCGTTGATCCTGCCGAGGCCGTTGTAGCCGAAGGTCAGCTCCAGGAAGCTGTTGTTCTGCGAGCCGCCGATGTACGGGCGGGACGACACCGGCCACAACTCGACGATCGCCACCCACCAGCCGCCAAAGACCACGACCGCGAGTCCGGCGAGCGCGAGCTGCCCGAGCCTGCGCCGCAGCGGCGTCGGCGCGCACACCGCGTACACCAGCGCCAACGGCGGCAGGATGAGGAACGCCTGGAGCGTCTTCGTCAGGAAGGCGAGCCCCACCGCTGCTCCCGCCCACACCAGCCACTTGGTCCGCGCGTCCTCGAGGGCACGCAGCACGCAGTACACGGTGACCGTCATCAGGAGCGCGAGCAGGGCGTCCGGGTTGTTGAAGCGGAACATCAGCGCCGCGACCGGTGTCAGGGCCAGCACGGCGCCCGCGATCAGCCCCGCCACCGGTGCGAAGCGCCGGCACACGGCCGCGTACAGCACGCCCACCGTGGCGACGCCCATCAGAGCCTCGGGAACGAGGATCTGATGGGAGCCGAGACCGAAGAGCCGCACGGACAGGGCCATCGGCCAGAGCGCGGCAGGCGGTTTGTCGACGGTGATGGAGTTGGCGGCGTCGGACGAGCCGAAGAAGAAGGCCTTCCAGCTCTCGCTGCCGGCCTGTGCGGCCGCGGAGTAGAAGGAGTTGGCGTAGCCGGAGGCGCTGAGGTTCCAGAGGTACAGCAGCGCGGTCGCGGCCAGCAGGGCGAAGAAGGCGGGCCGCACCCAGCCGGCGTCCGCCTCCCGGCCGCGCCGGAGCCGCGCGGCAGCTCCGGTACCTGAGCGGCCCGGGCCGCCGGCCGCTGTGCCTCCGGTGGACGGAAGGGGCGTGGTCATGCGGTCCACCTCGTGTCGATCGCGGCGCTCATGTCGTCGGGGGTCCGGTGGCGTTCGGGGAAGACCCACGCCCGGAAGAGCAGGAACCGCAGCACGGTCGCGGCGAGGTTCGCCGCGACGAGGACGGCCGACTCGGTGCCGTGGGAGGGACTGCCCGCGGCCACGTCCAGCGCGGCGAGCGAACCACTGGTCAGGACGAGGCCGACGCAGAACACGGCCAGGCCCTGCGCCTGGTGGCGTACGGCACGGTCCCGCCCGCGCACGTCGAAGGTGAGCCGGCGGTTGGCCGCCGTGTTGGCGACCGCGGAGAGCAGCAGGGCGGCCGCGTTCGCCGTCTGCGGGCCCGCTCCGGCACGGAAGAGCGAGTACAGCAGCAGATGGAGCAGGGTCGAGAGGACTCCCACCACGCAGAAGCCGACGAGTTGGCGGGCCAGGCCCCTCGGCACACCTTCGAGTTCCCGGTCGCGCGGGTCGTCGCCGAAGGGGCGCGCCAGACGGTCGAGGGGCAGCGCGCCGACCGCGAGCGCGCGTCCCACCCGCCAGACGCCTTTCAGGTCCTCTGCGGCCGTACGGACGATGTGGACGCTCGAGCGAGGGTCGTCGACCCAGTCCACCGGCACCTCGTGGATGCGCAGGCCGGCCCGCTCGGCCAGCACCAGCAGCTCGGTGTCGAAGAACCATCCGGTGTCCTCGACCATCGGCAGCAGCCGCTGCGCCACGTCGCGCCGGATGGCCTTGAACCCGCACTGCGCGTCCGAGAAACGGGCTGCCAGCGACGATTTGAGGACCAGGTTGTAGGCGCGTGAGACGAACTCCCGCTTCGGGCCGCGCACCACCCGCGAGTTGCTGGCGAGCCGGGAGCCGATCGCCAGGTCCGAGTGGCCCGAGATCAGCGGTGCGACCAGTGGCAGCAGTGCGTTGAGGTCGGTGGACAGGTCGACGTCCATGTAGGCGAGCACGGGTGAGTCCGAGTGCGACCACACCGTGCGCAGCGCCCGTCCCCGCCCCTTCTGCTCCAGCCGGTACGCCTGCACCTCGGCGATGCGGGATGCCAGGCCGGCCGCGACGTCGGGCGTACGGTCGGTGCTCGCGTTGTCGGCGACGGTGATCCGGAAGCCGTACGGGAAGGTCCTCGTCAGGTGCTCGTGCAGCCGCGCCACGCACCGTTCGAGATCGGTCTCCTCGTTGTGGACGGGGATCACCACATCGAGTACGGGTCGATCGGCCGTGTCGGCGAGCAGATGCCCGCGGGCCGGCAGGGTCCCCCATGGGGTGTCGGTTCGCATACCGACGACCCTCGAAGGGGCCGCTGTCACGGCCGTGTGATCAGCCTGTGGTCCGCCTGTGAGTCTGCGTCCCCGATGTGTGCGGGGCCTTCGGCGCCGGGCGGGCCGGACGGCAGCGTGACGGCGAAGACGGTACGGCCGGGCACGGACCGCACGGTCACGGCGCCGCCGTGGGCGGTGACGACGGCGTGCACGATGGCGAGTCCGAGTCCCGTGCTGCCGGCCTGACGGGAACGGGAGGCGTCGCCGCGGGCGAAGCGCTCGAAGATGTGCGGCAGCAGTTCGGCGGGGATGCCGGGCCCGTCGTCCTCGACCTCGAGCAGCACGGGCGGTGCGTGACCGGGTGCCGCTGGCGTTCGTGTGGCCGCGGGGCGCACGCGTGCCGTGACGGTCGTGCCCGCGGGTGCATGGGTGCGGGCGTTGGCGAGGAGGTTGACGAGGACCTGCTGGAGCCGTGGTCCGTCGCCGTGCACGGTGGCCGGTTCCGGCGGCAGCTCCAGCCGCCACAGATGGCCCGGCCCCGCCGCGCGGGCGTCGGCGACGGCGTCCACGACCAGGAGCGAAAGATCAGTGCTCTCGTACGAGAGCGGCCGTCCGGCGTCCAGCCGGGCAAGCAGCAGCAGATCCTCCACCAGGCCCGTCATACGCGTCGCCTCGGCCTCGATGCGGCCCAGCGCATGCCGGGTGTCCGGTCCCGCGGAGTCCCTCCCCCAGGGCCTTCGGCCTGGGGGCACACCCACGTCGTTTCGCTCGCGGCCGCGCCGCGTCAGCTCCGCGTACCCGCGGATCGACGCGAGCGGTGTACGAAGCTCGTGGCCGGCGTCCGCGACGAACTGCCGAACCCGCGTCTCGCTCTCCTGCCGTGCCGCGAGCGCCGAACCGACATGGCCGAGCATCCGGTTCAGCGCCGCCCCCACCTGCCCGACCTCGGTGCGCGGATCGGCCTCCGCGTCCGGCACCCGCTCGTGCAGGGCCACCTCGCCGCTGTGCAGCGGCAGTTCGGACACACGCGTCGCGGTCGCCGCGACCCTGCGCAGCGGTCGCAGCGCCACCCCGACCATGCCGGTGCCCGCGATCCCCGCGGCGACCAGCCCGGCGCCGGTGACGCAGACCTCTACGAGGACGAGCGTCCCGAGCGCTTCCCGCACGTCCTCGGTCGGCACGCCGACGAGGAAGGAGCCTCGGACCCCGGTCGCGTACTGCACGCGGTAACCGCCCTTCCCCGGCAGATCCACGGTGTGCGGCCGGCCGTCCCGCGCCACCCCGGCCAGCGCGGCCGTCTGCGCCGCGTCGAGCAGGCTCTCGGTCGGCGCCGGCCCGGACGGCTCGAGCTGGGTGCTCGCGACGGCCCGGCCCACGTTCCCGTCGTCCTCGACGATCGCGCCCACCGTGCCCACGGGCGCGCCACCACCGGTCACGAAGTCCAGCGGCGGCCGGCGCGGCAGATCCCCGGGCTGCCGCTCCGCGTCCTCGGCCGACGGCCCCGACGCCCGCATCGCGACGTCCTTCAGCCGGGTGTCCAACTGCCCGTACAGATAGGTGCGGAACGCGATCGTGGTGACGGTGCCGATCACCGTGCCGACCACGGCGATCAGCACCACGGCGGCGACCACCAGCCGTGTCCGCAGCGACCACGGCCGCCGCGCCCCCACCTCACTCACCGGGCTTGATCAGATACCCCGCACCGCGGCGCGTGTGGATCATCGGCGGGCGTCCGGCGTCGAGCTTCCGGCGCAGATAGGAGATGTAGAGCTCCACGACGTTGGCCTGTCCTCCGAAGTCGTAGCTCCACACCCGGTCCAGGATCTGCGCCTTGCTCAGCACCCGGCGCGGGTTGCGCATCAGGTAGCGCAGCAGCTCGAACTCGGTCGCGGTCAGATGGATCGACTCCCCGCCCCGCGTCACCTCGTGACTGTCCTCGTCGAGGGTGAGATCACCGACGGCGAGCAGCGACTCGCCGCGCACCGTCGCCGTGCCCGACCGCCGGATCAGGCCGCGCAGCCGTGCCACGACCTCCTCGAGCGAGAACGGCTTGGTCACATAGTCGTCGCCGCCGGCGGTGAGCCCGGCGATCCGGTCCTCGACGGCGTCCCGCGCGGTCAGGAAGAGCACGGGCACGTCGGGCACCTCGCGGCGCAGCCGCCCCAGGACGGCGAGCCCGTCCATGTCCGGCAGCATGACGTCGAGCACCACGGCGTCCGGCCGGAACCCACGCACCGTTCGGACCGCCGCCGCACCGTCAGCGGCGCTGCGCACTTCCCAGCCCTCGTACCGCAGCGCCATCGACAGCAGCTCGCTCAACGGCGCCTCGTCGTCCACGACGAGCACCCGCACGGGGCTTCCGTCCGGCCTGAGCATTTCGGTGCGCCCCCGGGGCGAGGTCGTGGTCATGTCGCCAGCCTGTGACCTTGCCCTGAGAGGCTTCTTTCCTGAACCTGTGAATTCCCTGAGAAGGTCGGAGGACGGGCGGCGTGGTGACGGCACACGAAACCTTCTGGGGGCTGCGGCTTCGGCGGACACTCGCCGGCGACGGCTCGGCCCCCGTGCTCGTCCTGGTCGAGGGCTTCGCCGGGACGGGCAAGAGCAGCCTGGTCCGGGAACTGACCACGCTCCCCGAAGCCGCACGGGCGACCTGCCTGCGCTGGGCGTGCGGCGAGTCGGCCGCGCCGCCGGAGCTGCCCGGGGGCGGGCCGGTCCTGCTGGCCGTGGAGGACGTCCACCGTGCCGGCGCCGAGGAGTCGGCCCTGCTGCGCCGACTGCTGGAACACCCCCGGCCCGGCCTCGCCGCCGTGCTCACCTACCGCCCGGAGGAGCTGGCCGCCCCGGGACTGCCCCTGGGCACCCCGCCGCCCCGCTATCCGCCGGGGCTCACCGTCCTGCGGCACCGGGTGCGGCCGTGGAGCGCCGACGAGGTCCGGCAGGTCGCGGCCGCGGCGCTCGGTGAGCGCTGCACCCAGGAAGCGGTGGCACGGCTGCACGAGCGCTCGGGCGGCGTGGCCCAGATCGTGGCCGACCTGCTGGCCGTCCTGCGGGACAGCACCCGGCTGCGGTGCACGGCGGCCGACGTCGACGCCGCGGGAGTGCCCGTAAGGCTGGCCGAGCTGAGCCTCGGCAGGACGGCCGCCCTGCTCCCGGAACACCGGCCGATCGTGTGGGCCGCCGCCGTCCTGGGCGAGCCGGCCCGCCGTGACGAACTCGTCACCGTCTCCGGACTCGGCCGCTCCGTCGGCAGACAGGCGCTGCTCGCCGCGCTGGCCGGCGCGGCCCTCATCGAGTCGGCCGAGGGCTACGGGCTGCCCGTCCCGCTCGCGGCCGTCGCCGTGCACGAGTCCGTGCCCGGGCCGGTACGGCAGGAGCTGCACGGGCGGGCGGCGGACGTGCTGGCCCACCGGCAGCCCGTCCCGTGGGCGGCGCTGGCCCGGCACCACAGAGCGGGCGGGCGAATACGGGGCTGGCTGCGCGCGATCGAACAGGCGGCGCGGGAGGCGGCGGAGTCCGGGCGTCATCAGGAGGCCATCGGGCTGCTCGAGGAGACCCTCGCCGCCCCGGCCGTACCGCCGCAGACCCGCGCCCGGCTGGCGCCGATACTGGCGCGCAGTGCCGTCGTCGGCCTCCGCTCCGACCAGACCGTCCAGGTGCTGACCCAGGTCGTGGAGGACGCGGCCCTCCCCGCCGCCGTACGGGGCGAACTCCGGCTCGACCTGGGGCTGCTGCTGTGCAACCAGGTCGGCATGAGCGACAAGGGCTGGCAGGAGCTCGAGCGGGCCGCCGCCGAGCTGCGCGACGCCAGACCCGACCTGTCGGCGCGGGCGATGTCGGCCCTCGCCATGCCGTACTGGCCCAACTCGTCCTTCGACATCCACCGGGCATGGCTGGAGGACGCCGCCAGGGCCGCGGCGGACAGCGGTGACGAGGTCGTCCGCACGGCGGTGGCCGCCAACCGTGCCGGGCTCGCCATGAGTTGCGGCGACCCACAGGCATGGGAGCTGGTCAGGAAGCTCCCCACGGACAGCCCCGACCCCCGGTGCCGGCTGCACGCGGCCCGCGGGCTGTGCAACGCGGCCGACGCCGCGCTGTGGCTCGGTCACCACGGACGGGCGGAGGAGCTGCTCGTCGAAGGACTCGAACTGTCCGGCAAGAGCGGCGCGCCCTACACCAAGCACACGGCACTGGGCGCCCGGCTGCTGCTGGAGTGGGTCACCGGGCGGTGGGCCGGACTGGCCGAGCGGTGCGAGACGTTCGTCACGGCGACCGCGGACATGCCGGTGATCTCGGCGGACGCCCGCATGGTGCGCGGACTGCTGGCGCTGGCGCAGGGGGAGTGGGGTTCGGCGCTGTCATGGCTGTCCGGCGCCAACGCGTCGTCCCGCGATCACGCCGCACCACCGCTCGCGGCAGCCACCTCGGGAGCCCTGATCCGGCTGTCCCTGGCCCGCCAGGAGCTGACCGACGCGGCGGCGGAGGCGCGTGACGCCTGGGCGAAGGTGAAGCGCAAGGGCGTATGGGTGTGGGCCGCGGACCTGGCACCGTGGGCCGTCGAGGCGATGGCGCGCACGGGGAACCCAGAGGCGGCGCGGGCCGTGATCGCCGACTTCACCGCGGGGCTCGAGGGGCGCGACGCCCCCGGCGCCGAGGCCGCGGTGACCTGGAGCCGCGCCGCGCTGGCCGAGGCGGAGGGCCGGTGGCTCGACGCCGTCCCGCTGTACCGGGAGGCGGCCGCCGCGTACGCGGCGCTGCCGCGCCCGTACGCCCAGGCGCTGACCACGGAGGCCGCGGGCCGCTGCGGCCTGGCGGCGGGTGCCGCCGATGCGGAGGGCCACGTCCCGGACGCCGACAAGGCGCAGGCCGTCGCCGACCTGAGCGCCTGCACGCGGCAGTTCACCGACCTGGGCGCCGTATGGGACGCCGCCCGCGCCCGTGCGCTGCTCCGCTCGCACCAGCCCGCCAAGGAGGCGCGGCCGCCGGGCCGCCCCTCGTACGGTGACCGTCTCTCGCCGCGTGAGCGCGAGGTCGCCGAACTGGCAGGTACCGGGTTGACGAACCGGGAGATCGCGACGACGCTGCATCTCTCCCCGCGCACGGTCGAGCAGCACGTCGCCCGGGCCATGCGGAAACTGGGCACCACATCCCGGCAACATCTGGCGAAAATGCTCGATGAGGCGGTCCTGCCGGAGTCACTCAACGAGGCCGCAAACAGTGGTTAATCGGACCGATCGCCATACGGGCAGGGGTTAAACAGGTATCCGTAGCGGCACCCATCCGGATAGGCGCGCGTGCATTTCCGGCCGTAGGTTCCCTGCCAACCGATCCGGTCGAACGCACATCCGCAGCGGGGGAGCTGTCAGCGTGCACGGCCGACCGGTGACATGCGCGGCCGAAGGGAGCCGTGTGCGGTGCCCGCGGCCCAACAGGCCGGCAGCCACCGCACCGTGCGTCCCCGGCATCCGGACACGAGTGCACCCCTAACCATGGCGCTCGCACACCGGGGCTCCCTTCGCTGCGCGTACATACGGCCGCCACCTCAACCCCCTGCATCCTGCTTCGCGGCCGCAGGAATGCCTGGCTTGTCATGAACTGAACCAAATGAGCCCTTTGGTTCCTGCTGCCAGGTCATACCCTCGAAAGGCAACGCCTTGAACGGTTCCAGACGCATTCGCATATCGCTCCTCGCGGCGACCGCCACCGCGCTCCTGTGTGCAGGCACCGCCACCTCCGTCGCCGCGCCCCTTCCCGCCCCGGGCGCCCAGGACGCAGGCCCCGCGACAGCGGCCGGCAGTGCGCCCGTCGAGCGCCTCATCGTCGGCTACAAGTCCCAGGCCGCAGAGGCCAGATCAAACGACGCAGCGGCCAAGGACGCCGAGGCCAAGGGCGAGAAGGCCGGTGAGTCCCTCGACTTCGACCGCCGGCTCGGCACCGGAGCGGCCCTGGTCGACCTCGGCGCGGAGCTCGGCAAGGCGGACACCGCCGACGTCATGGCCGCCTTCCGCGCCGACCCGGACGTCGCGTACGTGGTCCCGGACACGCGTATGTACGCCACGGCCGTGCAGCCGAACGACACCGAGTACAGCCGCCAGTGGGACCTCTTCGAGGCCACGGCCGGTATGAACGTCCCCGGCGCCTGGGACAAGGCGACCGGCGAGGGCGTCAAGGTCGCCGTCATCGACACCGGTTACGTCGCCCACTCCGACCTCGCGGCCAACGTGATCGCCGGATACGACTTCATCTCCGACTCGTTCATGGCGAACGACGGCGGCGGCCGCGACAGCAACGCCGCCGACCCGGGCGACTGGATGAACCGCGGCGAGTGCGGCACCGACCAGTTCGGACAGCCGGTCCCCGCCCGCGACACCAACAACTCCTGGCACGGCACCCACGTCGCCGGCACCATCGCCGCCACCACCGGCAACAGCAAGGGCATCGCCGGCATCGCGTACAACGCGACCGTCCAGCCCGTCCGTGTGCTCGGCAAGTGCGGCGGTACGACGGCCGACATCATCGACGCCATCACCTGGGCGTCCGGCGGCTCCGTCCAGGGCGTGCCCGCCAACCCGAACCCCGCCGACGTCATCAACATGAGCCTCGGCGGTGGCGGCGCCTGCGACTCCGGCACCCAGAGCGCCATCAACGGCGCCGTGAGCCGCGGCACGACCGTCGTCGTCGCGGCCGGCAACAGCAACGCCAACGCGGCCAACTTCAACCCGGCCAGCTGCAGCAACGTGATCAGCGTCGCCGCCTCCGACCGCGAGGGCAACCGCGCCGCCTACTCCAACTACGGCAGCCTCATCGACATCACCGCCCCCGGCGGCGAGACATCGGTGAGCTCCGCGAACGGCATCTGGTCCACGCTGAACACCGGCACCCGCAGCGTCGGCAGCGAGAACTACGTGGCGTACCAGGGCACCAGCATGGCCGCCCCGCACATCGCCGGCCTCGCCGCGCTGATGAACCAGGCGAGCCCGTCGATGACGCCCGTCCAGATCGAGACCGCGATCAAGAACAGCGCCCGCACCCTGCCCGGCTCCTGCTCCGGCGGCTGCGGTGCCGGCCTCGCCAACGCGGCGGCCGCGGTCGGCGCGGGCAGCGGCGAGCCCGTACCGCCGACCGGCAACGTGTTCACCAACTCTGCCAACGTGAACATCCCGGACAACTCGACGGTCACCTCCTCCATCCCGGTGACCGGCATCAGCGGCAACGCCCCGACCGCCCTCAAGGTCGCCGTCGACATCAAGCACACCTACCGCGGTGACCTGCGCATCGAGCTCGTCGCCCCGAACGGCGGCGCCACCCAGCTGAAGGCCACCAGCTCCAGCGACAGCGCGGACAACGTCATCACCACGTACACGGTCGACGCCTCCGGCGTGGCCGCGAGCGGCACCTGGAAGCTGCGGGTCACCGACATCTACAGCGGTGACACCGGCTACATCGACTCCTGGAGCCTGACCTTCTGACAGGTCCACGCCTCCAGTCCGAATCAGGGGCCTGCCGATGTCGAGGAGGGCATCGGCAGGCCCCTGCACCATGTGCGCCGGGCCCTAGGGTCCCAGCAGCAGCCCGGCCCCGTTGTCGTGGCAGACGGCCCGCAGCCAGTCGTCCCCGAGCCCCAGGCCCTCCAGCACCCGCAGCTGATGCGCATACGGATAGGGGATGTTCGGGAAGTCCGTCCCCAGCACGATCCGGTCCCCCAGATCCGCCAGCCGCCCCAGCTCACCCTTCGGGAACGGCGCGAAGGCCTCGCTGAAGTCCGTGAACGCCATCGTCGTGTCCAGCCGGACCTCCGAGTGACGCTCCGCCAGGGCGAGGAAGTCTCCGTACTCGGGCATCCCCATGTGCGCCACCACCAGCCGCAGCCGCGGATGGCGCGCCAGCACCCTGCCCACCGGCTCCGGCCCGGTGTGCTCACCGGCCGCCGGGCCGGAACCGCAGTGCATCACGACCGGCACGCGCGCCTCCGCGAGCAGCCCCCAGACCGGGTCCAGCAGCGGGTCGCCCGGGTCGTACGCCCCGACCTGCAGGTGCGACTTGAAGATCCGCGCCCCGCCCTCGACGGCCTCGCGCACATAGCCGGCCACCCCGTCCTCCGGGAACAGCGTCGCGGTGTGCACACAGTCCGGCGTCCGCGCCGCGAAGTCGGCCGCCCAGCCGTTGAGCCAGGCCGCCATCCCCGCCTTGTGCGGATAGAGCATCGAGGTGAAGGCCCGTACGCCGAACTCGCGGAGCAGCGCGACACGTTCCTCCTCCTCGTGCCGGTAGGTGATCGGCCACTCCATGCCCGTCATGGGGCCGACGGCGTCGAAGTAGGCCCAGACCTTCCTCAGCACGCGCTCCGGCATGAAATGGGTGTGGACGTCCACGAGCCCCGGCAGCCCGAGCCGCTGCCAGAACTCCCGTACTTCCCGCGCCTCTCCCGCCTCACGCTCCTCCCGCTCCTCTCGCTCCTTGGCCCCCTCATTCCCGCTCAAAGCTGTAGCTCCGCTCGACCTTGGCCACGTGCACGCTGTAGTTCTCGTACCACTCGGCGCGCCCGCGCCGCTGCGCCGCCTGGTGCTCCTCGTTCCGCTGCCAGGCGGCGATCGCCTCCTCGTCCCGGAAGTACCCCACGGTGATCCCGAGGCCGCCGGGCGTCCTGGCCGACTCGTACCCGAGGAAACCGGACACCTCCCGCACCAGCGCCGACATGCGCGCGGCGGTCTCCGCGTATCCGTCGACGGTGGCCCGCTGCACGGAGGTGAAGACCACGGCGTAGTAGGGCGGTTCGATGCCCGCCACAGGTTCGATGCTCATGAGCCCACCCTCCGGCCGGGGCGCGGGCGGCGTCCAGAGTGATCGTCGAAAGGGATCCAAGGCTTTGCCGACGGCACGCCACGTCACAGCCGATGCGTCAGAAGAGCCCGTCCTGTGAGCCGGCGCCCCGTACACCGGCCGTGGGCACGCTCACCCCCGCCGCCGCGTCCGCCCCGACCAGTCCCCAGCCGGTCATCAACCGGGTGTCGACCACGACGATCCCGTCCCCCGCCGGCCTCAGATGCAGATCGGGCCCGGCGGCCGCGACCAGTCGGCCCGCGACCACCCCTCCGTCCACCAGCTCACGCACCACCGCCGTCGCCGCAGGCAGCCCCTCGAGCCCGAACACACCGACATGATCGACCGCCTCGAAGTCCAACCGCTCCAGCGACTCCGCCCACCCGGGCAACGCGAGCGCCCGCGCATGGAGCGCCTCGACCTCGGCGGCCCGCTCCTGCGCGCTGTCCGGCAAGGCGGCCCGCACCGCGCGCTTGTGGGCGTACGGGATTCGGTCCGGCACCTTGAGCGCGGCACGCAACAGTTCCTCGGTGCGCCGTGCCGCCATCAGCGGCCCCCGCCCCAGCCAGGAGAACACCACGGCCCCCTGTTCCAGCAGCCGGGCCGGCCCGCGCTCCTCCGCGGTGATCCCGACCTTGAGCATGCCCGGCCCGAACCACGCCAGGTACACCCGGTACGTACGGGGGTCTTCGGGCACCGCGTCCGCAGCCACGGAGTGCGCCCGGTCCAGCCGCGCGCACTCGCCGCACCGTGCCTGCGTCGCCCGCCCGGGAACCTCGGATCCAAGCGGGCAGGCGTTCCCCCGCGCCCCGATGCACCGGCGCGGCCCCTCCGCCCGGAAGCCGAGCTCCTTACCGGCGACGAGCGGACTGATCCGCCCGCCCTCCCACTCGAGCACCCCGACGCGCGCCCCGGGCGGCCATCTGACCCCCGCGCACCGCCACATCACTCCACCCGCCCCTCCGCCGAGATCCGCACCCACCCATCCTGGCGCAACCGCCGACGACAGGTCTCCGATCCGGCACCGGAGCCCGCCGCTACGAGTCCCCGAGGGGACGGCAGCGGACGGGGCGGCGACAGGGAACACGTCCTCGGCGAACGTGTCGGTGATCGACACCGCCACCAACACGGTCCCCGCCACCGTCACGTCGACACCGCGCCCGAAGATCCGGCGGTCACGCCTGCCGGCACCCGGGTCTACGTCACCGACCTCCGCTCGGACGACGTGTCGGCGATCGACACGGACACCACCACCGTCACCGTCGGCGACGGACCGGAGGGCGTGGCCATCGCCACCGTCGAAACTCCCCCGCCGTCCGGAGATCGACCGGGTGTCGGCAACTCCGAGATCGTGGTCGTTCCACAGCCGTTGGGCGTCCTGGCATACCCGGCCTCGGTTGCCGTACTGCGCTGCTGTACGACTCAACGCCAGAGGCCCCCGGATCGTCTCCGGGGGCCTCTGGCCTGTGTGCACTCGGCAGGATTCGAACCTGCAACCTTCTGATCCGTAGTCAGATGCTCTATCCGTTAAGCTACGAGTGCTTGTGCTTCCCGGGCTTTTCTGCCCGGTCGGCGTTGCGGGAACAACATTACATGACCTGCGCCGCGACACGAAATCCATTAGCCGCACCCGCTCTGACCTGCACAAATACCTGAACGGGTGTATGTGCGCGGGCCCTGGGACGACCGAAGCCCCGGCCGGGTGGCCGGGGCTTCGGTGATCAGCTGGCGGAGGCGGAGGGATTTGAACCCTCGATGGGCTTTAAGACCCAAACCGCATTAGCAGTGCGGCGCCATAGACCGGACTAGGCGACGCCTCCAGCACTCCCGCACGTGCGTGTGGTGCGTGCAGATGATGACACAGCCAGTGGCGCGTCACCAATCGCCGTCCACGGTACTAGGCACCAGGCCCGCAGAGCAAAGCATCTTCGGTTGCGCAACGCCGGGACGTGAGCAGCGTTAGACATGCCGGGGCCGGTCCCGGCCCCGGCAGGACCCCGAGACTCTCCAGGAGCCCGCATGCTGCGCCGCCTCGTCCTCACCGCAACCGCATCCGCCGCCGCGCTGGCCGCGGCCGTGCCCGCCGCGGGTGCCGCCGCCTCCCCGCTGCCGCTGCCCGTGTCGCTGCTGGAGAGACCGGACCGGCTGACGGTGATCGTCTCCGGGACGGGGAACACCCGGACCAACGGCAGATTCGAGCTGGAGTGCCGCCCCGCCGGCGGGACGCACCCGTCGGCCGAGTCGGCCTGCCGCCGCCTCGAGGAGCTCGCCCGGAAGCAGCGGGACCCGTTCGCCCCGGTGCCGCAGACCCGGATGTGCACGCAGCAGTTCGGCGGGCCGGCCACCGCGCGGATCACCGGCACCTGGCACGGACGGCAGGTCGACGCCGCCTTCAACCGGAGCAACGGCTGCGAGATCTCACGCTGGCGGACCCTCCAGCCGGTGCTGCCGGACACCAGGTCGTAAGACGACGGCGTACGCCATCCGCACACAACCTTGGTGAGAGCTCCCCCTCATCCGCCGTCCCGGCCCCGGCCCCTGCCCTTAGACTCCCTTCAGTGACAGGCTGAGGCCCGAAGGGCAGGATGGGACCGGCCAGTCCGCAATACGCAGTAGGTCAGGGAGGAACCGTCGTCGTGAGCAGCAGGCCATCCCGAGGTGCTGCTCGCCTCGCAGCCATACTCGACGCCCTCCCGGACGGGCTCGTGCTCGTCAACGCCAACGGCACGGTCGTCAACGCCAACACGATCGCGCTCGAGCTGTTCGAGACGCCGGGCACCGCCCTCGTCGGCCGGGGCCTGCTGGATCTGCTGCCCCAGTTCGACTCACGGCTGATCCCCGGCTCGATGCGCCGGCCCGACGCCGCCGACCACCGAGGACGCACGAAGCCCACCCGCATGATCGCGCGGCGCACGGACGGCGGCGAGTTCCCTGTCGAGGTGACCAGCGCGAGCCTGGAGGACGGGCGCGAGGCGTACGACTCGTACAGCGCGTACACCGGCGACGAGCTGCTGATGCTGGTGGTGCGCGACCTGTCGGGGACCGTGGACACCGAGGCGGAGCTGGCGCGTTCGCAGCGGCAGACCGAGATGATCCTGCGCGCCGCGGCCGAGGGCGTGGTGGGCACGGACACCGACGGCCGGGTCGTGCTGGTCAACCCGGCCGCCGCCCAGATCCTCGGCTTCCGCGCCAGCGACCTCGGCGGCCAGGAGTTGCATCCGCTGATCCTGCATTCGCGCGCCGACGGTGAGCCGTTCCCGTACGAGGAATCGCCCCTCGCCGACACTCTCAAGTCCGGGCGCAAGCATCGGGTGCGCGGCCAGGTGCTCTGGGCGAAGAGCGGCGAGAAGGTCTCCGTCGACCTGACGACCGCGCCGGTGCGGGACGGGGACCAGCTGGTCGGCGCGGTGATGACGTTCACCGACCGGCGGCCGTACGAGGAGCAGGCGCAGAAGCACGCCACGGAGCTCGCGGAGACGACGGAGCGGCTCACCGCGGAGCTCGCCGCCACGACCGAGCGGCTCACGGCGGAGCTCGCCACCACGTCGGAGCGGTACGAGGCCGAATTGGCCGACAAGGCAGAGCGCTACTCCGCCGAGCTGGAGGGCGGAGCCGAGCGGTACGCCGAGCTGGCCGGACGGCACGCACAGCTGACCGCGGTGCTCGGGGAGTCGCTGCGCGGGCCGCTGGAGGAGCTGCGGACCGAGTTGGGCACGCTGGCGTCCGACCCGGCCGGACAGCTGTGGCCCGAGGCGAACCAGATGCTGCACCATCTGGCCGCCGGTTACGCCCGGATGACGACGCTCGTCGACAATGTCCTCGGCTATCAGCGGCTCGACACGGGCGCCGAGCAGCTGGCCAAGTCCAATGTGCTGCTCGACGCGGTCGTGGCGGCCGGCGTCGAGGGCGCGATCGAGCTCATCGGGCCCGGCCGGGCCCAGTTCGCCGTGCACGCGCCGCCGATCGAGGCCGAGGTCGACGGGGCCCGGCTGGCCACGGCAGTCGCGCACCTGGTCGCGGACGTGGCGGGCGTCGACTCCACCGGCAAGGCCAGGCTCCAGGCCGGCGGATACATGGACTCGACGGTCGTGGTCGCGGCCGCCCAGCGCGGCGACGTCGTACGGATCGAGGTGCGCGGGCCGTTCGCCGGGGGCGACCCGGTGCACGAGCCGATCGTGCGCGGGATCGTCCGGGCGCACGGCGGTGTGCTGCAGACGCACGAGGTGCCCGGCATGAGCGGAAGCGCGTACGTGCTCGAAGTGCCGCTCGGCGAGGGAGCGGGGACGGTCCCGCCGCCCGCGCCGGACGCCGGCCGGCTGCCCGCCCTGCCCGCTCAGCAGACTGCGGAGCCGACCGCGGCCGCCGCGGTCCCCGCGAACACCACGACCGGTGGCGGGGGCCGCCGGCGCGCCCGGCGCGCCTCCACGGACGCCTTCCTGGAGAGCCCCGTCGCCATGGAGGACCCGGTTGCCACGCCGCCGACCGGGCGGCGCCGGGCCGCGCAGCCGGACGCCGAGCTCACCCCCGCCCAGGACACGGGCGAGGGCACGGGCGAGCCCACGGGAAGCAGCGGCGGCACCGGGCGCCGGCGCGGCCGTCCCAGCCCCGCCGAGAACACCGCCGGAGCCCTGCAGCCCGCGGAGGGCGCCGTGGTGACGGCCGCGGAAGGCGCCGGTGGGCGGGCCGCGCTCGGCGAGACCGTGCCGCCGCAGGGGGTGCCGGTCGATGCCCATGGCGTCCGGTCGCCTTCGGGGCGGCGCGCGCGGAGGGCCGTCGAGAGCGGCCTTCCCGGGCCGTCGGACGGCCTGCCGGACCAGCAGTCGCCGCAGAACACCCAGAACGGCCAGAGCCCGCAGTCGCAGCCCACGCCCCAGCCGACCGGTCGGCGCGCCAGGCGGGCGCTGGCGGCGGCACCGGCCGAGGTGCAGAGCGCGGCGCCGCGGACGGCGTTCGCGCTGCCGCCGGCGGAGGCCGACAGGGCCCCCGCCGCAGCGGCTGCGGCGGGGGGCACGGCTGAGCGGCACGATGCCGTGGCCGGTGACCCGGACAGCCGGCACCACACGCCGCCGCAGCCGCATCCGGCTCCGACGGGGCCCGGGCGCGCGCACGAGGAGGAGCAGCCGCAGGGCACCGCCGGGACACCGACCGGTCCCACGGCGGCCGGTCGGGCGGAGTGGGTGCAGGACACCGGCCCGAGCAACACCGGCCCGAGCGACACCGGAACGGCGGACCCCACCGGCCGGGGCTTCGCCGTGCCGGGGCACGCCTCGGACACCGGCTCCGTATCGCTGCCCCTGCCGCCCGCGGTACCGACACCGACACCGACACCGGCGCAGGAGGAGGACGTCCGGCAGCCCAGGGCGCTCCCCGCCGCGGAGGCTGCCCGGCCCGTCGCCGCACGGGCCGCGCAACCACTTCCCGCGGAGCAGCCGGCACCCGCGGACTCGACACAGGGGCGTGCCTTCAGCGTGCGCACCCTGGGGCAGGGCGTGCCCTTCGCCCAGCACCTCACCCAGCAGCAGAACCAGACGCTCGGCTCGGGACGCCGTCGGAAACTGGGCACACGGCCGGACACCGAACCTCCCGAGCTCGCCGCCCGCCCCCACCCGTTGCCCGCGGCAGCACCGGTGCCGGCTCCTATGCCGCCCGCCGCCGCGCAGCAGAACGGGCCGCGGCTGCCCGCCGACCGGGGGGACAGCCGCTCCGAGGGCCGGTCCTACGCGATAGGGGCACCTGACGAGGGCGCGGAGGGCCCCGAGCCGCTCGACGGCCCCGGCGGTGCGGTCGAGGTCGCCAACCGGCCCCAGCCGCAACCCGTCGACGACGAACTGCCCCCGGAGCCGCTGGACAACCCGCGCCGGCTACTGGTGTGGCCCGCCCCCGACGTCTCCACCCAGCAGGCGCTGAGCGACCGCGGCTACCGGCCTGTCGTCGTGCATTCGCGTGAGGAGGTCGATGCGCAGATCGCGGCGTTCCCCGCGGCGCTGTTCGTCGACCCGCTCACCGGGCCGATCACCCGGACCGCCCTGCAGTCCCTGCGCCAGGCCGCCGTCGCGGCCGAGGTGCCGGTGCTGGTGACGGCGGGGCTCGGGCAGGCCACGCGGGAGGCCGCGTACGGCGCCGATCCCGCCGTGCTGCTCAAGGCGCTGGCGCCGCGCGACAGCGAGCAGCACCCGTCGCGGGTGTTGCTGATCGAGGAGCACGAGGAGATCGCCCTCGCGCTGACGTCCACGCTGGAGCGCCGCGGTATGCAGGTGGCGCGGGCGGGGGGCGACGTGGATGCGGTCACGCTCGCCACTCAGATGCGGCCGAACCTGGTGGTGATGGACCTGATGCAGGTCCGCCGTCGGCGTGCCGGGATCATCGACTGGCTGCGCGCGAACGGCCAGTTGAACCGCACCCCGCTCGTCGTCTACACGTCGGCCGGTCTGGACCCGGCCGAGCTGCCGCGGCTGTCGTCGGGGGAGACGGTGCTCTTCCTCGCGGAGCGTTCGACGAGCAACGAGGTGCAGGCACGCATCGTCGACCTGCTGGCGAAGATCGGCACCAACTGAGAAACGGGACAGGCTGAGAAACGGGACAGGAGGGGCCGGCGGTCGTGACCGCAGGCCCCTCCTCTTCGCCTCCTGTGGTGCGGCTACAGCTCGGTGACGTCCAGCTCACCGTCCGCGTACTGCCTGCGGATCACCTTCTTGTCGAACTTGCCCACGCTGGTCTTCGGCACCGCCGGCACCACCGCCCAGCGCTCCGGCAGCTGCCACTTGGCGATCTTCTCGCCGAGGAACGTCCTCAGCGTCTCGTAGTCCGCGGTCGAGCCCTCCTTCAGCACCACGGTCGCCAGCGGCCGCTCGCCCCACTTCTCGTCCGGTACGGCGACGACCGCCGCCTCCGCGACCTCGGGATGTGCCATCAGGGCGTTCTCCAGCTCGACGCTGGAGATCCATTCGCCGCCCGACTTGATGACGTCCTTGGCCCGGTCGGTCAGCGTCAGATAGCCGTCGCGGCTGATCACGCCGACGTCGCCGGTCTTCAGCCAGCCGTCCTCGCTGAACTTGTCCTCGGGGCGGAAGTTCTCGCCGCCCGCGCCGCCGTAGTAGGCGCCGGCGATCCAGGTGCCGCGGACCTCCAGCTCACCGGCGGACTCACCGTCCCACGGCAGGTGCTCGCCGCCGGGGCCGACGAGGCGGGCCTCCACACCGGCCGGGAAGCGGCCCTGGGTGAGGCGGTACGGCCACTCCTCCTCCGTGGTCAGCCCGGCGGGCGGGTGGGCCATCGTGCCGAGCGGCGAGGTCTCCGTCATGCCCCAGGCGTGGAAGAGCCGCACGCCGAGCTTGTCGTACGCCTCCATGAGGGACGGCGGGCAGGCGGCGCCGCCGATGGTGACCTGCTGCATGGAGGACAGGTCACGGGGATTGGCGGTGACCTCGGCGAGCAGGCCCTGCCAGATGGTGGGGACGGCCGCGGCGTGCTCGGGCCTCTCGCGCTCGATCATCTCCGCGAGCGGCGCGGGCTGCAGGAAGCGGTCGGGCATCAGCATGTTGATGCCGGTCATGAACGTGGCGTGCGGCAGACCCCAGGCGTTCACATGGAACTGCGGGACCACCACAAGCGTGGTGTCCTTGTCGGTCAGGCCCATCGACTCGGACATGTTGACCTGCATGGAGTGCAGGTATATGGAGCGGTGGGAGTAGACGACACCCTTGGGGTCACCCGTGGTGCCCGAGGTGTAACACATGGCCGCGGCGGAGCGCTCGTCCAGCTCCGGCCAGTCGTACGTGGTCGGGCGGCCCGCGATCAGCTCCTCGTACTCGTGCACCTGCGCTTCCGCGTCGGCGATGAGGGAGCGGTCACCGGGGCCGGAGACGACGATGTGCTCGATCGTCGGCAGATGCGGCAGCAGCGGCGCCAGCAGAGGCAGCAGGGAGCCGTTGACGATCACGACGCGGTCGGCGGCGTGGTTGACGATCCAGACCAGCTGCTCGGCGGGCAGGCGGAGGTTGAGGGTGTGGAGCACGGCGCCCATGGAGGGGATCGCGAAGTACGCCTCGACATGCTCGGCGTTGTTCCACATGAGGGTGGCGACTCTCTGGTCGCCGTCGATGCCGAGCTCGTCACGCAGGGCGTTGGCCAGCTGAGTGGCTCGCCGGCCGGCTTCGGCGAAGGTGCGGCGCTGCGGCTCGGCCTCACCGGTCCAGGTGGTGATCTGTGACTTGCCGTGGATCGTCATCCCATGCTGAAGGATGCGGGTCACAGTCAGCGGTACGTCCTGCATGGTGCTCAGCACGGCGTCCTCCCGGTGGGCGCTAGCGCTACGTGGCAGAAAAGGTGGGTAGATTCTGCGCACATACCAAGCGGTATGTCACTACCCAGGGGTAATGAATTCCCCGTGCATCAGCGCACAAAACTGCACAACAGCGCACACGCCGTTCGGCCGAAGGCCGAGTCGACCAGGTCCGGGGCCGGAATCGGCGAGCGGGGCCGTCAGCGGACCAGTGCGAGCTCCGGGTCGTCGCGGAGCTTGCCGAGCGCACGCGACACGGCGCTCTTGACGGTACCGATCGACACCCCGAGCACCTCCGCCGTCTGGGCCTCGCTCAGATCCTCGTAGTACCGGAGCACGACCATCGCGCGCTGGCGGTCCGGCAGCTTCATCACCGCGCGCCACATCGCGTCGTGCAGCACCTGCTGCTCGGCGGGGTCGACGGCCGGGACGCTCTCCGGCTCGGGCAGCTCGTCGCAGACGAACTCGTCCACCTTGCGCTTGCGCCACTGCGACGTGCGCGTGTTCAGCAGCGCGCGGCGGACATAGCCGTCGAGCGCCCGGTGGTCCTCGATCCGCTCCCAGGCGACATAGGTCTTGGTCAGCGCCGTCTGCAGCAGGTCCTCCGCGTCGCTCGGGTTCGAGGTCAGCGATCGGGCGGTCCGCAGCAGCACGGGCCCCCGCGCCCGTACGTACGACGAGAACGAGGGGTGGGGCGTGTACGACGGCACCGGCGCGGCGGCCTTGGAAGCGCTCGTACAGACTGACGTGGTCATGGCTTACACGCTAGGAGCGCGCCCTGCTGAGCGGATCGGCCCCAGGTCCCGAAGCGTTGTCCCCCTCAGGTTGTAGGGCCCGCCGGGGCTGCACCTCCTGAAGGTGGAGGACACCCGCAGGGGCTACCGGCCACCGGCCCCAAGAACCAGCCCCGACGTCGGCACTCCGGTGCCCGCGGTGACCAGGGCCGTGGCCGCGCCGGATATCTGGTTCACCGAAGTACCGCGCAGCTGTCTGACCGCTTCCGCGATGCCGTTCATCCCGTGGAGATACGCCTCTCCCAGTTGCCCTCCATGGGTGTTGAGCGCCAGGGAGTCCGCGGCCACGAAGTCGGCGCCCTCGCCGGGCTCGCAGAAACCGAACTCCTCCAGCTGCATCAGGACGAAGGGTGTGAAGTGGTCGTAGACGATACCCACGTCGATGTCGGCGGGAGCGAGCCCGGAGGTCCGCCACAACTGCCGGGCAACCAGCCCCATCTCGGGCAGGCCGGTCAGTTCGTCGCGGTAGAAGCTGGTCATCTGTTCCTGGGCCCTCCCTGCACCCTGGGCGGCGGCGAGAACCACCGCCGGGGGGCGGGGCAGGTCACGGGCCCGCTCGACGCCGGTGACGACGATCGCCTGACCGCCGTCGGTCTCCTGGCAGCAGTCCAGCAGTCGCAGCGGCTCGACCGTCCACCGGGAGGCGGCGTGGTCGGCCAGGGTGATCGGACGGCCGTGGAAGTACGCCGCGGGGTTGGTGGCCGCGTGCCGCCGGGCGGTGACGGCGACATGGCCGAACGCTTCCGGCGTCAGCCCGTATGCGTACAGATAGCGCTGGGCAGCCATCGCCACCCAGGAGGCGGGGGTGAGCAGCCCGAACGGAAGGTTCCAGCCGAGCGCCACCCCCTCCGCGGACGGCTCACGGTGCTGCACGCCCGAACCGAAGCGCCGGCCTGAGCGCTCGTTGAACGCCCGGTAGCAGACGACCACATCGGCGATGCCCGCGGCGACCGCGAGCGCCGCCTGCTGCACCGTGGCGCAGGCGGCACCACCGCCGTAGTGGACGCGGGAGAAGAAGGAGAGCTCTCCGATGCCCGCGGCTTGGGCAACGGTGATCTCCGGGCTGGTGTCCATGGTGAAGGTCACCATGCCGTCCACGTCAGCAGGGGACAGGCCGGCGTCGTCGAGCGCGGCCCTTACGGCCTCGACGGCGAGCTTCAGCTCACTGCGGCCGGAGTCCTTCGAGAACTCGGTCGCCCCGATGCCGACGATGGCCGCCCTGCCGCCGAGCGCGTCCTTGTCCCTGATGGTCATGCGCCGGCCTCCGGAAGGATCTCCGCCTCCCGTACGCGCGCAGGCCCCGGGAGCGTCACCTTCACCGTGCCGGTGACATGGTTGCCGAGACTGTTGGTGCCGACGACCCGGACCTCGGCGGTCGTGCCGTCGAACGCGCCGATCGAGCCGCTCAGCACCATCGTGTCGCCTGGGTAGTTGGGAGCACCGAGCCGTATGGCGACCTTGCGCAGCAGGGCCTGTTCGCCGAAGAAGTCGGTGACGTACCGGCCCACCAGGCCATTCGTCGTCAGGATGTTCATGAAGATGTCCGGGGAGCCCTTCTGCTCGGCGAGCTCCGCGTCGTGGTGCACATCCTGGAAGTCGCGTGAGGCGATCGCCCCGGCAACGATCAGCGTGCGGGTCACCGGGACGGTGAGGGGCGGCAGTGCCGTCCCGGCACCGATGAGGCCGCGGTCCATGTCAGTCGGCACCTCCTTGTACAACCCGGAAAACGGGCAGCTCGAACTCCCCGTCGACACTGGTGAATTCCAGCTCCACCGGCATTCCGATACGCACTTTGTCGTGCGCCACGCCCACCACGCTGCTGACGATCCGCACCCCCTCGGCCAGCTCGATCAGCCCCACCGCGAACGGGGGGTCGAACGCCGGGAACGGAGGATGGTGCATGACCACATAGGAGAAGACGCTTCCCGAGCCGCTCGCCTCGACCGTGTCCCAGTCCTGCGATCCGCAGCAGCCGCACCCGGGCAGCCAGGGGAATCGCAGCGTCCCGCAGCCGCCGCAGCGTTGAATGAGCAACCGGTGCTCGGCCACCTTCTCCCAGAAGCCCGCGTTGTCCCTGTTGATCACCGGACGTGGGCGGTTCGCCTTCGGTTCACGAGCCCGGGGTGCGTACTTGAGGACCCGGAAGCGATGTGTTCCTGCCGGCTCGCCGTCCGCCCGCACGTCCGTCCTCGTGGTGATGAAGTAACCCGTGCCCAGCTTGGTGGTCTTGCGCTCGGACACGCACTCGATCACCGCGTCGTAGGTGATCCGGTTCCCCGGGCGCAGAGTCCGCAGATACTCCTGTTCGCAGTCGGTCGCCACCACCGAGGTGAATCCGGCGCCCTCGAGCAGAGCGAACAGCTCGTCCTGCGCCGCGGTCCGGCCGGCGTGACCCGACAGACCGCCCATCGTCCAGACTTGGAGCATCGTCGGAGGGGCGACGGCGTCCGGCCCCGCGTACGCCGCGTTGTTGTCCCCCATCGCCTCGCACCAGTGCCTGATCATCGACTCATTGACAGGATCCTTGCCGACGCCCGAGGCAGCCGCGGCCTGCCCCTCGTAGGCCTTCAGCCGTGCGTACAACTCGTCGGTCACGTCGCCCCCTTCCCGCCTATCCAGAATCTGACTGTCCGTCAGCTATGCGTCATGTGTCAAGGTCGCGGACGCCGCCGAGCCCACCCCTCCCCGACACCCCCTGGGGGCGCCTGTGCGACGGCGCCCCCAAGCACCGCCGCACAGACGCCCACTTCCCCCTGCTCACGCTCCCCTCGGGCCGTCCGTCACCACAGCGGCGAGAAGTTCACCGTGACGTTGTCCTGATCGATGACAGTGAAGGCGAGTCCGCCGGCCCCGGCGGACTCGCTCTGATTACTGGCGCCCCAGCCGGTCGCCACCTGTTGAGAGGTGGACGAGTTGCCGAAGTTGCCGCCCTCGGCGCCGCCGCCGGCGACCGTCGCCACCGACACGTTCGACCCGCCGTCCGCGAAGCCGCCGCTGTCGGCCTGGGCCACCCCGCCGAGCACCGAGAGCGTGAGGGGCAGGGCGGCGGCAACGGCGAGAACGCGGGCGGAACGGATGCTTGCCATGTCATTCCTCCATGAACTGGAACTGCACAAGGGCTGTGGACTCGGGGGCGGTTGGCCGACCGCGCCCGACTTGATCACGACGTCGCAAGATCAGAATTGCCCACGCGATCGCTGTCGAACCATCCGGGAAGGGGCGATTCGCTCGCAAGCGTGAGGACATGTCGATAAACCCCTTCTTGCCCCCGAAACGCCCACCGCGGGCACACCTCCCTTGAGTCGCGCGAGGCGCGGGATGAAGCGTTTCGCCACCCTTTACGGCATCCGCCCTCTTCCCTTCTTCGAACACTTGAACGAATATAGAGCCATGGCCATCACCACCCGGCAGACCGCGACCCTGGCCCTCGCCCACGCCCTGTCCGCCGCGGAGCGCGGACTCCCCGTCATCCCCCTGTCCGCCACCAAACTCCCCGCACTGCGCTCCCCCCACCGGGGCAACCCCGATCCGGCCCTGTGCCGGGGCGAATGCGGTCTCCCGGGCCACGGAGTCCATGACGCCACCACAGACCCCGCGGGCGTGCGAGCACTGTTCGCGGCCGCTCCCTGGGCCACCGGCTACGGCATCGCTTGCGGGCGGCCGCCGCACCACCTGATCGGCATCGACCTCGACATCAAGACCTCGATCGACTCCATTGCCGAGCTCCGGCACCTGGCGCTGCGCCACCTGTTCACCATCCCGGAGACCGTCACCGTCCTCACCCCGAGCGGCGGGCGCCACCTGTGGCTGACCGGCCCGCCCGACACCGTCGTCCCGAACTCGGCGAGCCGGCTCGCCCCCGGCATAGACGTCCGCGGCACCGGCGGCTATCTCGTCGGCCCGGGCTCGGTCACCGCCCACGGGGCGTACCGCCTGGCCCCCGGCACAGCGCACCTCCCCCCGGCGCCCTGCCCTCGCGCACTCCTGAGCCTGATCACACCCCCCGCGCACCCCCGCTCCCACCCAGGGCCTGCCCACGGAGACGGGCACGGACTGGTCCAGTTCGTCCTCGCCGCACAGGAAGGCCAGCGCAACACCCGCCTGTTCTGGGCCGCCTGCCGTGCCTACGAGAACGGCCTCGGTGACACCCTGGCCGCCGCTCTCACCGCCGCAGCGGTCGGCGCCGGCCTCACCGAACGCGAGGCCCGGGCCACCATTGCCTCCGCCGCCCGCCTCACCTCGGGCCGCGGTGTCCACTGACCCGCCGGACACCGGAGCGGCCCCCGCCCACGCACCTGTCCCAGGGGGCCGCTCGTCCGGCGGGCCGGCTTGAGGCCGGCCAGGCTCGGCAACGGGGCTCGGACGGGCATGCCCACGGCGAAGGCGGAGCGAGTAAGGGACCGTTCGGTGGAACGCCGGGGGAGACGCCGGGTGTGGCGGAGAGAGGAGCGGGGGCGCGGCTCGTACGTTCGGCCGGTATGACGTATGTATCCAGAGACAGCGCATCCGGCCCCACCCGGCGCACCACGCTCGCCGGGCTTGTCGGTGGAGCCGGGGCCGTCCTGGCCACAGGGTGTACGCCCTCGGGCGCATCGCCCGCGCCGGCGCCCACACCCAGTGGCACGGCGTCGGCCTCCGCCCCGGCAGGTGGCGCCGCGCCCGGAGTGATGACCCTGTTCCAGGACCCGGGGTTCAACTTCAGCGGGCTCCTCGCGCTCGGGGCATCCGGCTACGGGGCCGGTGAGGTCGGCGAGGTGCTCACCGCCGCGAACGCGATCAACAAGGCCGGACTCTCCGCGCAGACGTACACCCAGACCTTCAAGAAGCTCGGCGATCAGCTGCTGAAGGCTCCCGAGGGCGGTGAGTCCGGGCGGGAGACCACACGTTCCCGTGCACTGCGGGCCGCGCAGTACTACGCCCAGGCGCTGTTCTTCGTCCTCGGCTCCGACGATCCCGGCAGCGAGGAGCGGCTGTACCGGGCGGGCCGCGATGCCTGGGACACGTTCTGCCGGCTGTGTGACCCGGCGCCGGTCAGGGACAGCGTTCCGTACGGGAAGACCCCGCTGCCCGTGTGGTTCTTCGGGCAGGCCGACTCGGGAGGCCGGCGCCCCACGGTGATCCTCACCAACGGCAGCGACGGGCAGAACGTCGACATGTGGACGTATGGCGTCTCGGCCGCTCTGGAGCGCGGCTGGAACGCACTCGTGTACGACGGGCCCGGCCAGGGGCAGCTGCTCTTCGTGGACCGGGTGACTTTCACCCCGCGCTGGGAAACCGTGGTCACGCCGCTCGTCGACTGGTTGGTCGCCCGTTCCGACGTGGACGCCGACAAGATCGCCCTGACCGGGCTGAGCATGGGGGGTGACCTGGCCCCCAGGGCCGCCGCCTTCGAGCAGCGGATCGCCGCACTGGTGGCGATGCCCGGCACGCTGACGCCGTGGCTGGGCTTCCCCCAGCAGATCCGGGAGATCCTCACCCCGGACAAGGATGAGACCAACAACATCTGGAACAAGGAGGTCGTCCCCGAGCTGCCTCCGGCCGCGGCGGCCACGATCAAGAAGCGCATGGAGCCCTTCTCCGTACAGGCGATGCTCGACGCCCGCGAGGGCAGGACGTTCACCGACTTCTACACCCCTGCCCAGCGCATCAGGGCACTGGACATCAGCGACGTGGTGGGCCGCATCAAGGCGCCCACGCTGGTCCTGGACTACGAGTTCGAGCAGTTCTACCCGGGCCAGCCGCGCCAGATGTTCGACAAGCTGACCGCTCCCAAGGAGTACGTGAAGCTCACCGCTGCCACTGGCGCGCAGTTGCACTGCTCCCCGATGGCACCGCAGGAGCACTGCGAGGTCGTTTTCGACTGGCTGCAGGAGACGCTGTCAGCGCGCTGACCTCCTGTGCGTCCGCTTCCGCCGGCGCGCCCCGAAACGCCGTCGGGGCGCCCGCTCCCTTGGTGTCCGGCACCCGGCCCAACACCACGTGTCCCCGCAGGCACCCCCGAGTAGCGTCCGAATCGTGAGCGCAGAGCGACGTGGGCCGGCAGCCGAACGCGGCGGGCCGGTCATGGGGCCGGAGCAGCTTCTGGCGTTCGGGGACGCTGTCTTCGCCATCGCGATCACGCTGCTGATCCTCGACGTCGGTGTGCAGGACGACCTGGCCGACTCGGATCTCGGCGACGCGCTCCACGACGCACTGGCCGACGTGGGCGCGTATGTCCTCAGCTTTGCCGTCATCGGGGTGCTGTGGCTGGCTCAGCACGCCCTGTTCACCTCGATCGCACGGCTCGACACGTGGCTGCTGTATCTCTATCTGGCGCTCCTCGCCGTGATTGCAGGGCTGCCGTTCCCGACACGTTTGATCAGTGAGTACGGGGACACCGCTCTTGCAACGGCGATCTACGCCGGAGCGATCGCTGCCGCCTCGGGCCTGATGACCGCGATGTCACTACGGCTCATCTGCCGGCCGGCCCTGGTGAAACCCGGCATCCCGCGCGAGAGTCTGACCGGGTCCGTCCAGCAGGGACTGGTCATGGTGGTCGTCTTCGTCGCCTCGATGCCCCTCACGCTTGCCTCACCCGTGCTGGCGCAGCTCTCGTGGCTGGTCGCTGTCCCACTGCGTACCTGGCTCTCCCGGCGATCCGACACCGGTCCCGCCTGACGCGACGGGCTGTCACCGGTGCCGGGAGAGGACCGGTTCGCGGAGAACTTGCCCACGAGGTGACCCGGGCAGGGACGGGCATGGGTGCCCGACTGGGCGGGGAGGAGCGTTGAGACTCCACAGACCTCATCGGCGCGCGCCGCGATGCGCAATGAGTGAAGGTGCACGGTCATGCTCCCGTGGTGGAGCCGGGGCGGATGATCATCAGAACAGTGACGGTTGCCCACAGCAGGTTGAAGACGCCGGTGAGCATGGCAAGGCGGGCGGCAGAGTGGGTGCCGGAGCTGGAGCCGGGGGCCTGCGCGGCGGCGAGGGCACCGTCCTGGGCGGGCAGGATCAGCAAGGCCAGGATGGCGGCTGCTGCGGTGGTCAGGAGGATCGAGGTGATCAGCCATCCGCTGCCAAGGACGCCGAGGCTACTGGCCGTGGCGAACCCGAAGACGGGAACCGCGATGCCGATGCCGGCGTAGACGCGGCAGATGCGGTGCAGCGTCCGCAGGGTCGTGAGAGCCTCGCGGTCACCCGGGTCGCTGTGGGTACGACGCAGCGCTTTGGGGAACATGCTCGCGGCGACTGTGACCGGGCCTATGGTCAGCACCGCGGCCAGGACGTGCAGGGAGAGAAGAAGTTTCGTCACGGTCAGTGTTCCGTGCCCGCCTGGACGACGCGGCGCTGGCCGGTGACCTTCGAGGCCGGAAGGCGTCCGGCCTTGGAAGTGCCGGTGAGGGTGTCGCCGTTGACTGTCGCGGCAAAGGCCAGGTTCAGGCGCATGGGCTTGGTGATGGCCTGCTTCCAGGTGAGCCAGTCGCCGTCGAGGGCGACGTCGCTGAGCGGGACTTCCTCTCCTGCCCCGTGGGCGGTCCCGGTCAGGACACCGGCCTCCCGCAAGAGTTCGACCACGGCTTTGATCTTGCCGATGGGGGTGGAGATGGACAGGTCCCAGATGCCTTCTACGGACATTCTGCTTCTTCCTCACAGTGCGGTGCGGTTAAGAGGTGCGGGGGCGGGACGTGTGGTCAGATGCCGGCAGGCACCGGGCCGTCGTTGCGCCAGACGGTGCCGCGGCGCTCATGGGCGAACAGCTTCTCGACGGCGTGGGCGATCTGGGGGCCCACCTCGCGCTCCAGCAGGTACAGGCCCAGGTCGAGGCCGGAGGTGACGCCAGCGCCGGTGACGAGGTTGCCGTCGTCGACGACGCGGGCGCTCACGGCGTGGACGCCGGTGGCATCGAGCATGTCCATGCCCATGTGGTGGGTGGTGGCATAGCGGCCCTCCAGCAGGCCGGCCATGGCCAGGACGAGCGAGCCGCCGCACACCGCGCTGACCGTCACCTCGGGGTTGTCCATCGCCGCCTTCATCAGCGTGGGCAGCTCGGTGGTCAGAGTGCGGCCCAGCAGCACGGGGATGAATTCGTCCGGCTGCCACTCCCCGATCCCAGCGTCATCGTCAGGGACCTCGCCGGGTTCTCCAACGCGGCCCGAGGCACCGGGGACCAGGATCAGGCCCGCGCGTCCTGGGTCGAGGGCGGCCGTGGCGCGCAGCACCAAGCCCCCGGTGCCGCTGACCACCTCGCGCGGTCCTTCGGCGGAGACCAGTTCCACGCTCACCGCGCCGCCGGAGGCGGTGCCGCCGGCGTACAGCACTTCGTAGGGGGCGATGGCATCGAGCGGATCGAAGCCGTCAAACAGGATGATCTGGGCATGCATGGAGGGTCCTTCACGTGGGGCAGCGTCCGGCCCATGCCGGAGTCGCTCCAGACGCTAACCGGCTGCCAACCTGTCTCCCAGTGGCATTAGTGACGCCCTCCAACGGAATACCGCCACGATTGCAGGGATGGCTTTGAACTGGCTAAAGCAGAGAATTCACGGTGCTGAGACCAAGGCAGGCCACCGGAGGGCAGGTATCTTCTGGCCATGCACACCATTGCCGTCCTCGCGCTGGACCAGGTGATCCCCTTCGATCTGTCCACCCCGATCGAGGTCTTCACCCGCACCCGCCTCCCGGACGGACGCCCCGGCTACCAGCTCCGCGTGTGCGCCGAGCGGCCGGAGATCGATGCCGGTGCCTTCACCCTTCGCGCGCCCTGGGGACTGGAGGGGCTCAAGGGCGCGGACACGATCATCGTGCCCGGTACATCTGCCCCCGCGACCCCGCTCGCCCCCGCTGTCCGCGACGCGCTGCGAGCAGCGGCCGAAGACGGCACGCGCATCGCCTCCATCTGCTCGGGCACCTTCCCCCTAGCCGCCACCGGACTTCTCGACGGCCTGCGTGCCACCACCCACTGGATCGCGGCCGATCTCCTGGCCGCCGCCCACCCGGACATCGAGGTCGACCCGGACGTCCTGTACGTCGACAACGGCCAGCTGCTCACCTCGGCTGGCGCCGCCGCGGGCCTGGACCTGTGCCTGCACATGATTCGCCGCGACTACGGCTCGGCCGTCGCCGCCGACGCCGCCCGGTTGTCCGTTATGCCCCTGGAACGCGAGGGCGGACAAGCACAGTTCATCGTCCAGAATTACGTGCCTACCCCTCAGGGCTCGACCTTCGAACCGCTGCTGCTCTGGTTGCAGGAAAACCTGGGCTCCGATCTCACCCTCGCCGATATCGCCGCCCACGCCGGAACCAGCACCCGGACCCTGATACGCCGCTTCCGCGAACAGACCGGCACCACCCCGCTCCAGTGGCTCCACCGCGCCCGCATCCGCCAGGCCCAGCATCTCCTGGAGACCACACGCCACTCCGTCGAACGCATCGGCGCCCAAGTCGGCTTCGGCTCACCCACCGCCTTCCGCGACCGGTTCAAGAAGACTACCGGCGTCAGCCCCTACACCTACCGCCGTACCTTCAGCTGACACCTTGCCCATCACGCCCTACCCGGCGGAAGCGGCGTCTCACAAACGGTCCTTACTGCATCGGCGGAGCGACGTTCGCGGGCGTGGCCATCAACACCGACGCCGACATCGTGGTCGACGGCCTGCTGCTCGACTTCAAAAGCACCAAGCATCCGCAGGCCTTCCGTAAGGACGTCGTGTGGCAGCTGCTCGGCTACCTGCTACTCGCAGTGCGACATCTGGACGCCGATGAGGAGTTGCCTGCCGCGCTCCACGGGGCTACCGGCCGGAGCATGTCGAGGGGACGCGACTGGTCGACCCGACGCCCGGACCGGCCGGCAGGGGCGGTGGCTACAGGGTGCTCTATGACGCGGGGTACGAGATCGACCACATGAGAGAAGCACTGTTCGCGCGCGTGCCCACGGCCGAGGAGGCCAAGCTCCTGCAACTTCCACCGGGTGAGCCGGTCATGGAGCTTCACCGGAGTACTTACACCAGGCTGGGTGGCCACACCCTCAAAGAATGTCCGCATTGCGGCTTTTCGAGAAGATCATCTAGCCTGAGAGTCAGTTCGCGGCTCCGTCGTAATTTTGAGGATCGAATTTGCGAACTCCCGCTCTTGCGTCACCATGAGCCCCGCAGCGCAGAAAACCCGCCCTCGCCGAACAGGTTCCTAGGCGTGCACGGCAGGGCGGGCTCCGAACCTCTAGGAGGCCCAACAATGGGGGTGTCCCTTACCCCGTGGGACCTGTCAAACCACGGAGCAAAGCCGTGGCCGGTCATCGTGATCGTTCTCGTCGTGATCACTTGGCCCTCGGCAGGTATCACCGTTGCTGCTTACGCCGATGCCATCGCCCTCGCATCCCTTTTGATCGCGGTCGGCGGCTCAGCAGCCAAGGACCGCAAGCGAAGCAACTGACCGTGCCCCTCCCGTGCCCGATCGATCGGGAAACAGCGGGGAACAGCGGTTACTGACGAGCAACTTGCATGAGAGCGGCCCCCGACCAAACTACCTGGTCAGGGGCCGTTCACCTGCGCGGTGGGTGTGGGATTTGAACCCACGGTGACTCTCGCCACGACGGTTTTCAAGACCGTTCCCTTAGGCCGCTCGGGCAACCCACCTGCGCTCCGTCCCACCTGGGGCGGAGCGGCTACAGCCTACCGGCCTCCAGCCTCGCGCGGGGTTCTTGGTCCACACAGGGTCCACTACCTCCTACTCGGCCCAAGATCCCTTCGGATCGACGCTTGGGCCAAGGCTCACGCCGACACCGGGCAAGCCTATTGTCATGCCGACCGCATCCGTCGCCCCCGGTTCCCGCGCCTGTGCGGCAGGGCCTGGGCGCTGGTGCGCCTCGTCCGGACCACGCGCACAACTGCCGGCCGCTTGCCCTCGACCAGGCCCTGCAGAACGCCGACCCCCAAGTTGTGTGTTTCTGTGCAGGTCTACACAGCAACTGGCCACCGATGCAAGGAAGTCCAGTTACGCCAAGGTCAGAGTACGGGGAGGCTTGGAAAGCGGCTCGACTCGCGGTGCTGACCGGCTCTGAAGCGGCTTCCCCCTGGCTGACGTGCCGTACTCCCTGCGTCACGCGGGCGTCTCGCTCTGGCTTGAGTCCGGCGTCTCCCCGGCCGAGGTCGCACGCCGGGCAGGCCACAGCATCGCGGTTCTCTTCCGCTTCTACGCGAAGGCAATACATCGAAGCCAGCAGCGTGCGAATGAGCAGATCCAACGCGCCCTAGAAGCCGCGGACGAGTAGCTCCTTGCCCGACAAGGCGCCGCCCCAGCAGTGCGAGTGGGACGGCGCCTTCGTCGCTCATTCCCACTTCGGGTCGGCCCTTGGCGTGCCTAGGCGACGTGTTGGGCGCGGTGGCGGGCTTCCCGGAGTCGGACCTTCGACGGGAGGCGATCCAGGCCGGCCGAGTCCCGCGCGTGTACGAGCGTTTCCCGGCTCAGTTCTCCCAGAGTCCGCACCGGATCCGCGTGAGGCTCCAGCAACAGCCGCACGCGCGCGGTGGGGGCGGTGCGTCGGCCCGTCAGCCGGACATGGGCCCGCGAGACCCCGTCCAGGGCTTGCGCCTCTTCCGCGATGACGTCCTCCAGTGTGCGGCCGTTGAGTCGGGCCGCCGCGCCGTCCTCACTGTTGACGAGGACCCGGTCCAGGCGGTGTCTGCGTTGCGCAAGGAGCCACCACAGCAGCAGGGCCAGCAGCACGGCGAGCACCGCGATGACGGTCGGCCACCACCAGCCTTCTTCCCGCCACCGGGTGCGTCCCTCGGTGCCCAGCACCACATCGTCCGGCCCACGGAAGGGCCACCAGCCCGGCACGTCGAAATCCCATTGGCGCTGCAGGTCCAGTGCGCCCAGCAGCACACCGCCGCCCAGGGCGAACAGTCCGAGGCCAAGCAGTCCGAGCAGCACCCGGTTCGCCGTCTTGAGCATCGAATCACCTCAAGCCCTTCTTCGGGCGCCGAACGCGCACGACCAACGTGGGTTGCCGGGCTAGGCCCAAGGACGTCACGGCTTCGCCCAGCTCGGCGTCCAGGTCCGCGCGGACCTCGTCGAGATCGCGGAAATGTGCCTGTGCCCGGGCTTTGACCTTCCGGCGGCCGACAGCGACCCGTGCCGACTGGACACCGGGCACCCGCACGGCCCGGTCGCGCAGAACCAGAGCGGCCGCGCGGCGGTCGAGCCCGGCACGGACCTCCCCTGTCCCGGGGACGTCGGTGGGCTGCCGCATAGGCAGCAGCCTGCGCAGTCCCGGCGTCACCGCCAGCAGGAAGAGCCACAGGCCGAGGGCCATCGCCACCGCGGCCCCGACGATCATCCAGATGTCGTCCAGTGGCCGTGTGGCCAGTTCCTCGGCGAGCCGCCGGCGCCAGCGCATCGCAGACTGGCCTGCCCGCACCGAGACCACGTCGTACAGGAGCAGTCCGATAGCCGCCGCGGACAGCAGGGCCACGATGGCGGCGGGGATCCGCCGCGCGGACCAGAAACGGCGTGCGGACCGGCCCGATTCATCGACCGCTGCCGTCGCGCCCGTGCTCGGTGGGCCATCGGTGGACGGAGCTGCTTGTCCGTGATCGGGGGAGAGGTCGGGGAGGTCGCTGTCGCCGGTCGGCTGCCGCCAGGTGTTCGCGCTCATCTCACCCTCTCCTGGTCCGTGTGCCGCGAGTGCGCCGAGTGCAGCCTCTCGACCGACACCGCGAGGTCGGGGACGTCCATGCCGGCCCACGTCCTGATCCGGTCGGTGACCTCCCGGCGCACTGCGGCGCACTGTGCCCCGATGTCGGACGGATAGCCGAGCTCCACGGTGATACGCATCCGCACCTCGCCAAGCACCGCCTGCCGTTTGACTGCAGACTCTCCGTCTCGTCCTGCGGCATTCCGCTCCGGTGCCCGCCGCACGGCTGTGGTCACGCGTGGTGTCCGGCGGCCGGGTGGTACGTGGCCGGCCGACTCGGCGAACCGGCTCAGCGCATCGCGCGCAACCTGGGAGGCGATCTTCGCAACGACCCGGTCGGCGACGGTGGTCGCACCGCGCTCCCCGCGGGGGATGCCCGGGCGCCGATCGGTTTCACCGGTCACCGCAGCCAGTCTCCCCGAGCCCGTCGCCGGTCATCGCGGATCCGCTCCTGCCGGTCTCGGCGGCGGACGAAGTCGCCCGGTTCGAAATCACCTTCCATGAGCCGCCCGACCACAAGGCCGACCACGCCCAGCCCCAGCACCAGCACGAAAGCCCAGAAGTCACCGAAATACGCGGCGAAGCCCAGCGCCATTCCGGCCATCAAGCCCACCACGGCCCTGCTCATCACGCGCTCCTTCTCTCAAGCGGGCTGCTCCGCCCCGGTTACTGGATCCGCTGCCGCTCTTCGCCTTCGTCCTCCTCGTCCGGCAGTTTCACGTCGCTGACCATGATGTTGACTTCCACGACTTCGCGACCCGCCATCCGCTCCACAGCGGAGATCACGTTCTCCCGAACTGCACCGGCGACGTCCGTGATCGACACGCCGTAGTCGACGACGATCTCCAGATCGATGGCCGCCTGTCGCTCGCCGACCTCGACACTGACGCCGCGCGTGACGGACTTGCCACTATCAGCACCAGGCATCCGCTCCCGCATGGATCCCATCGAGCGTGCGGTTCTGCTGCCCAGGGCGTGGACGCCGAGCACGTCCCGTGCCGCCATTCCGGCGATCTTCTCCACCACCACATCGGCAATGGCGGTCCGGCCGCGAGAGCCGGGCGCACCGACTTGCTTTACGCCGGTGTTCTCAGTCATCGAGGTCATCGAGCCCATTCCTCCCTCAATCAAGGAGCCCACCTGGCACCGCTGTTAATACTATAGTTCGCGTTAGTACCCATTGTCCGAAATGCGAATCATGAGGCGGGCGGTGCGAGTGCCACGAGCGCCCCCGCTCGAAGCCCTTGGGGACCTCGGGCGCAGCGTGGCAGCAAAAGAACCGCGGCTGTGGGCCATGCAAGAAAAGGCGGTGAGAGGTCAGGTGACTGAGGCGTGGATGCAGGCAGTCCGGCGCCAACTCGATCTGGGCCGGCTGCTCCCGCTCGGCGGGCCCGACGACGGGACATGGATCACTGAGCAAGCGGCCGTCCGGGTCCTCGGGCACGCTGCCGCTGAGATTCCCGGTGTTTGGCTGGAGTCTCTGCGCATCGGGTCGGCACCGCTCGAGCCCGTGTCCGAGCCGGCCGTCCGTCCACCGGCCAGCGCGCTACCGCCTGGACCGCTCAGGATCGAAGCCGCCTTCACAGCATCCCTCGGACAGCCGCTGCCTGAGACCGCCGATCAGTTGAGGAGCACACTGCTCAGCACCGCCGCCGAACGGCTCGGCCTGGCCGCAGTGACAGCTGACCTGCGCGTCACAGATCTCCATGAGGGCCCGGAGACAGTCGGCAGGTCGCGAACCTCAAAGAGGGCCATGAAGCCCCCGCCGGAAGGTGCAGCAGCGCGAAGCTCGCACCCGGCGACCGAAATAGGGCCCACGCCGGGGCCCACCGGGGAGCTGGCCGACGTCGCGGCGGCCGTTCCGGGCGTCGCCCGACTCACCGCCGCACTGGGAAGCCGCCCGGTCAAGGTGGAACACCATGACGACCCACCCGGCCGACACATCGAGGTCCAGCTCGCGGTCGCCCCCGGACACCATCCACTGGAAGTCGCCCGCGCCGTCCGGGCCGCCGTAGCCGACTCAGCCACTACCGACACCCCGGACCCGGTCACCGCCGCCGTCCTCATCACAGAAACCGCGACCTAGCCGGCCAGGCGTCAAACCTGGTTGCTCAAGAGGTCTGGAGACCCCTGCAATCAAGGCTGTCTCGCAGGCCAAAGCTGGTCCACGCCTGGTCCACACGCGCTGATCCACACCGCGACAGAGCCGAATCAAGGTGAGACAGCCCCATGCAGAAGGGGTGCCCCTCAGTGAGAGGCACCCCTTCTGACCAGCACGTCTATGAGCTGCGGAGTCGGCGGGATCCGTACCTACGGGGACGCTTCCACGTCCTCACGTTTTTCAAGACCGTTCCCTCAGGCCGCTCGGGCAACCCACCCACGCCCCGCCTCACCTGCTGCGGAGCGGGCTACAGACTACCGGGCCCGCGTCGTGGGGCGCAGCAGCCTTACGGGAAGGGCGGGGTGGGGTGGGTCAGCTGTCGCCCTTGCGTTCGCCGAGGACGACTTCCACGTTCTGGGACTTGCCGTCGCGTTCGAAGGTCATGGCGACCTTGTCGCCCGGCTTGTGGGTCCAGATCTCGCTGATCAGGGTCGGTCCGCTGTCGATCGGCTTGCCGTTGAACCTGGTGATGACGTCGCCCGGCTTGAGCCCGGCCTTCGCCGCCGGACCGTTCGGGGTCACCGGAGGGCTGCCACCCGCGCCTTCTTCCGTGATGCGTGCGCCCGAGCCCTGCTCGGACATGTCGACCGTGGCGCCGATCACCGGATAGACCGGCCGGCCAGTCTTGATGAGCTGTTCCGCGACCGTCTTGGCCTGGTTGACGGGGATGGCGAAACCGAGGCCGATGGAGCCCGCCTGGGTCTGGCCGAAGCCGCCGTTGCCCGCCGACTGGATGGCGGAGTTGATGCCGATGACCGCGCCGCGCGAGTCCAGGAGCGGGCCGCCGGAGTTGCCCGGGTTGATGGACGCGTCGGTCTGCAGGGCGCTCATGTACGAGTTCTTGCCGCTGGCGCCGTCGCCGGAGGCGACCGGGCGGTTCTTGGCGCTGATGATGCCGGTGGTGACGGTGTTGGACAGCCCGAAGGGCGCGCCGATCGCGATGGTCGAGTCGCCGACCGCGACCTTCTCCGAGTCACCGAGGGCCAGCGGGTCGAGGCCGGCGGGTGCGTTCTTCAGTTTCAGGACGGCCACGTCGTAGCCCTGGGCCCGGCCGACGACCTCGGCGTCGTACTTCTTGCCGTTGGAGAAGATCGCCGACACGGTGCCGCCGTCCGCGGCGGAGGCCACCACGTGGTTGTTGGTGAGGATGTGGCCTTCCTTGTCGTAGACGAAGCCGGTGCCCGTGCCGCCCTCGCCTTCCGAGCCCTCGATGTCCGCGCCGTTCGCCTTGGCCTCGATCGTGACCACGCTGGGCAGTGCGTTCGCCGCGACTGCGGCGACCGTGCCGGGGTCGCGCTTGAGGTCCCCTGGGCTGGCCGCGGAGACCGTGGTCGAGCTTGAGCTGTTGTCGTTCCGCTCGGCCGCCCAGTAGCCGACGCCACCGCCGACACCGCCGGCGACGAGGGCCGCTGCGAGGGCGGCGGCCGCCAGGCCGCCGGCGCGCTTCCGCCCGGGCCGCTGCTCCGGGAGCGGCGCTCCCCACGCGGGACCGCCACTGCCGCCTCCGTAGGAGGGGACCGTGGGCGGCGGCGGAGGCCAGCCGCCTCCGGCGTGCTGCGCCGGCGCGGACGGCGGGGCCTCCCCGCCATGGACGGGGATCGGCGCCGTGGCGGGCTCGGGCCGGGGGGAGTGCCCGGGCGCCTCCGGCGACGCCGCCGCCGGTTCGTACGCAGGGCGGGAGGGGGCGGCAGGAGCGGGGCCGTCCGCCGTCCCACCTGCCGTCACGTCGTGCGACCCGGCTCCGGGGGCCGGAGCCGTCGATCCCTCGGGAGCGGCGCCCGGCACAGGAGGTACGGACGGGGCGGCAGGGACCGCGTTGCCCTCGTTCTCGGTGCTCACAGCTCTCTTCTCCTCAGGTTCCACATCGGTCTGCGGCCGGCGGCGGATCCGCTCGCCGACCGGTAACCGGGTCACGTCCATGGCTTCCGCTGCGCAAGTGTCCGGTGTCAGCCTTTCCCACAGCACGTCAGGCCACTGTAAGCAGGACCTGTGCGTATCCCGGCAATCCTTTACTTCCGGCAAAAGGGACGCACCTTCACGGCGTCCATCGGGTCATCCTCCACACCTGCACACGCCTTCCCCGTGACGGTGACACCATGACGCGGTGACCCAAGCACGGCAGCACAGCATTCAGGTCGTCGCCCACCGAGGCGCATCGGAAGACGCCCCCGAGCACACCCTGGCCGCCTACCGCAAGGCGATCGAGGACGGCGCGGACGCCCTCGAGTGCGATGTACGACTCACCGCCGACGGGCATCTGGTCTGTGTCCACGACCGCCGGGTGAACCGCACCTCCAACGGACGGGGCGCGGTCTCCGCCCTCGAGCTCGCGGAACTCGCCGCCCTCGACTTCGGTTCCTGGAAGGACGCGGCGGAGAGCCCCGACTGGCGTGACCCCTCGCTCACCTCCGTGCTCACTCTGGAGCGGCTGCTGGAGCTGGTGGCCGATTCCGGGCGCCGCGTCGAGCTGGCCATCGAGACGAAGCACCCCACACGCTGGGCGGGGCAGGTCGAGGAGCGGCTGCTCCAGCTGCTGGGACGCTTCGGTCTGGCCGCACCGGCGTCACCCGACGACTCCGCGGTGCGCATCATGAGTTTCTCCGCCCGTTCCCTGCACCGGATCGCGGCAGCCGCGCCCGGCATCCCCACCGTGTACCTGATGCAGTTCATGACTCCGCGGATGCGCGAGGGCAGGCTGCCGGCCGGTGCGCGGATCGCCGGCCCCGGCATCCGGCTCGTGCGCAACCACCCCGGCTATGTCGACCGGCTGCACCGCGCCGGCCATCGCGTCCATGTCTGGACCGTCAATGAGCCGGAGGACGTCGAGCTGTGCGCACGGCTGGGCGTGGAGGCCATCATCACCAACCGTCCCAAGCAGGTGCTGTCCCAGCTGGGCCGGCTCTGATCCAGGCTCTGATCCGGCCCGCAGGCTCCTGTCTCGCGCTCCGTCTCCCAGGGAGTGCACCGGCGCGTTCGGTACCTGTCCGATCGTGTCGAGTGCGTCACTGGTGGCGCCTTGGCCGGTTTCCGGTCCAGTCCATTGGGGCATTCACACCGTGGCGTGGGGCAAAGGAGGTCTCGGGGGTGGCGTTTGTGGTGGCACAGGAGGTGCCCACGTCGTCGAGCATGGCCGTACCCCATGGCCCTGCGGGCGTGGGCAAGGCGCGACACAGGATGCGCGAGCAGCTGGCCCGCAGCGGTGTGTCGGAGTCGGTCGTCGACGATGCAGTACTGATCCTTTCCGAGCTGCTCAGCAACGCGTGCAGGCATGGCAGACCGCTGGGACACGGGGACGCGGGCGACGGTGACGTAAGGGCCGCGTGGCATGTCGACAAGGCCGGGCGGCTCACGGTCGAGGTGACGGATGGAGGTGGTCCGACCCGCCCTGTTCCGGCCACGCCCTCGGTCACCGCACGAGGCGGCCGCGGGCTCAACATCATCACAGCGCTGGCGCAGGAGTGGGGCGTACGCGACAGCGCAACCGGTGAGGTCACGGTGTGGGTGATCGTCACGGAAGGACATCGACGCGAGGATTTCGTCACGCGTGTGGCGGGCCCGTCGTTCGATTTCGCGAACGCTTTCGACGATCTCGACTGAGGCGGACGTCAGGGCAGACCGCCCCCGCCCCGGATACGGGCTGCGCCCCGTGGACGGACCGCGATGACGGAAGCGAGCCGCACGGAACGCGACCTGCGGACGAAACAGGGGACCCCGCGCGGACTGCGACGCGCGTACGGATCCGCCGGTCGCGCCGACTCGAAAGGCGCCTTGGGCCCACTGCTCCCCCACGGCGCCGACGGACGGCTAGGCTCGCGCCCGACACAGCACCGCCGCAACCGGGAGAAAGCCACACCATGGCCAAGAAGCGCCCCCAGACGAAGGCGACGAAGCCTCAGCACAAGACCGGGGCCCGCGCCGCAGGCGTCAATGAGCCGGTTCCGGTCGTGGGAGCCCGCGAGCCCTGCCCCTGCGGCTCCGGGCGCCGCTACAAGGCCTGTCACGGCCGGGCCGCCTCGCACGCGGTGACCGTGCTGGTCCAGCGCCCCTTCGAGGGGCTCCCGGGCGAGTGCGACTGGGTGGCCCTGCGCGAGCTGGTACCCGCCGCGACCGTCGAACTCACCCTGAAGGACGGTCTTCCCGAGGGCGTGCCCTCCGTGACGCTCGCGACCGTGCTGCCGATGGCATGGCCCGCACTGCGCCGCGAAGACGGTTCGGTCCTGCTCGGGCTGCAGAACGACACCCCCTCCGGTGACCTCAGCCGTGATCTCGCGGGCACCCTGCAGCGGGCCCTGACCGCCGCTCCGGGCTCCCCGGTCACCACCGGTTCCGCCGCGGCCGACGGCGTACGGCTCCAGGACCTGCTCGATACGGACGCCGCTTTCGAGCCGACCGTCCACTCCGGATTCGAGTTCTGGATTCCGGGTTCCGCAGAGCAGGCGGCCCCCGATGTGGCCGCGTCGCTCGAGCGTGCCAACGCGGCAGCCATCCCGACCGTGAAGCTCGAGAGCGTCGACGCCGCCTACTGGTGCGAAACCCCGGAGAAGAACCACCTGCGCTGGGTCATGCCGCACCCGGAGGAGCGGCTGCTCGACGCTCTGGCCAGGCTGCACGCCGCGGGCAGCTCGTCGCTCGGCGAGGGGACGCGGCTGGTCGGCTCCTTCCGCGCGCACGGGCTGATGGTCCCGGTGTGGGACCTGCCGACCACGATGGGTGCGGAGGACTGCGAGAAGCCCGCCGCCGAGTTCGCCGAGCGACTGGCCGCCGCACTGGAGAACGACGCTCCGCTGACCGCGGAGGAGCGCCGGGCCCGCGGCGGTCTCACCAACCGCCAGGTGACTCTCAGCTGAGAGTGGCGCTTACCGCCGGGCGTCGGGTGACACCAGTCACAACTCGCTCAATCGGAAGGTAAATCCCTGTCCGAATACGAGAGATCGAATTTGCGAACCGCAGATCTCTTGTTACCGTTCTAGAAGCCCGGTCGCTGGTGCATCCCCCGTCGCCAGCGATCGGGCGTTTCCATTTTTCCGGCGGCCCATCCGTCGCCCAACAACCCCCGCGCTCCTACGAGTTCCTGCTGGGCGCGGCAACAGTGGCCTGTCACCCGTCCCGGCGTGGGCGGCGAACTCGACCACTGCCCAGTAGGCGGAAGCGGCGCCGCGCGAGGGCTCATGAGGAGTTTCACAAGTACGCCGCTCATCGCCCGCATCGACGTTGCAGTTGATCTGCACAGTACGTCCGCCGGGGGCCATCAGAGTGAGTACGGCCGTCAATTTCTCGCCGGTCGCATTGCGGTAATAGGTACGCGCCCAGGTCAGGCCGCCCCGTGTGAGTACACAGGTCTGCGCATCGATGCCGCCGGAGAGGCGAGTTCCGGCCTGCAGCGGGAGGTTTTCCGCGCGGCGGGGTCGGCAACCCCTTCGCCGTCTCGTCCGCCGACCCGTACGGCACTGTTGGCCGCGGCTCGCTCGTCCTGAGCACCGGGTGTATCCGCCGGGTCCGCTTCGCCGTCTTTGGCGGCGGCGTCGTATCCCGGCAGCGGACCGGCCCCGTGTTCTCCACCCAGGCCTTCGCCTGGTCGGCAAGGGCCGTCTTCGACCGGTCACCGGCTTCGGCGCTCGGGCATGTCCCGCCGACGCGACGAGCGGCACCAGGGTGGCGGTGACCACCACGGCAGCGGCCCGATCACGCGGAGATTCATCGGCCACCTGCCGGCTTCTGGGAATTCCTCACGACGGCCCGAGATATCGGCGGAGTGCGGGACGCACGGCGGGCCGCACGCCCATTTCCGCGACAACTCGGCACCGCTGCTACCCGTACGAGTGACGGGCCCGATGACGAAGCCGGACCGGCTGCAACAAGACGGCCGTTCAGTAGGTGAGCCGGCTGCCGTCCCCCGACTCCGGCGGGTGCAGCCCGCTCCCGGATGCGCCGCTCGCGCTCGCCTCGACGAGAGCGTCGACGACCGCCTCCACGTCCGGCAGCCAGGGCGCCGCGGAACCGGGCAGTGGCGCCCGCTCCCACCACACCTGTCCCCAGCCGGTCTGCGAGGGCGGCAGCACCAGATAGCCGCCGCTGCCGTGGAAGCGCAGGGAGCTCGGCACGCAGTCCTTGACGAAGAGCAGTTCGCCGAGTTGTTCCAGGGTGTACGGGGCCACCAGCAGCGACCACCGGGTGGGGGTGGCGACGACCGGTCCCAGTCGCATGTCCATCCGGTCCAGTACCGACAGCGCACGGGCGGCGGCCACCGCGGGCAGGCTCACGGCGCACGGCGCACGGCCTGCGTCGGATCCTTCAGCCGCCCTGGTGGGGCCTCCGGTGGCCAGCACGATGGGGGCGGTGGGCCGGTTGGTCCACCACCAGCGGATCATGCGCTCATCGGTGGTCGCTGCGAGGATGCCTGGATCGAAGGGGTGCGCGCCGGGGACGACGCACTCGGGATCGGGGCAGGCGCACCCGCGGGGCCCGCGGGCCCCGCGGTCTCTGCCGTGGTCCGCCGGCCGGTCACCGCCTGCCGCTTTCAGTCCCACACCGGGAAGCACGGGCCATTGCCACTCGACTGCGCATGTCAGCGCCGCTTCGAGCTGAACAGGCCCCTTCTTGCGCCGGTACCGGAGCCTGCGTCGCCTTCCGAGGATCTCGCGCATGAGCGCTCGTTCCTTTCCGTTGAACGCCGGGGTCCACATCACATCAGGTGTGTCGCTCTTCACTGTGCGTACAAGTGCGCGTACTGATCGGCGCTTCATCGCCCCTTGCCTGTGGCATGGGCGCCCCCTGTTCCGCCGACGACAGCATCGTCGCCCGGGGGCCGAAACGTGGGCCGTGGTCCATTAAACGCGTGGCGAGGGGTGGCGCGCGCCTGGCGCTTGCTGTCCCGCTGTAGTTCTTCCCCGCCACTCGGGGATGAGGCGTGGCCTGCGTCTGTTAGGACGCCCGGGCCCACCGCCAGGTTCCGGGGCGCTTTCAACTGCCCCTGATCCATCACCGTTTACGTACCCGGCACGCTTGCAATGACGCTTCCCCCGAGGGCCTTCGCCCTTGGGAGACCCCCTGCCGAACGCCTTCAGTCGACACCGATCCACTGCCATCACATGCATTTTTCAGCCAAGTTAACCGGCGCTCGCACCACCTCCCAGACACCATCAATCCCACCGGGACAGTGCTGGACATCACCTTATGTGTGCGTGTAGATGTGGATGCATTGATAGCGGCGCAGAATGACATGGGGGTTTGCGATGCTATTGAGCAAAACGCACCTGCCGGAAAGCCGGCTGCCATGAGCGCCCCTCACCTGCCGAAAGTGGCTGGAATCGACTCAACAGTTCCTGCACCCGCGCACAATTCCGCACCCATGCCCGCTGCCTCCCCCGCGCTCCCCGCGGCCGGTGCGGTGCTTCAGGACCGGCTGGCCGGCTGGGTATCCGATCTCACCACGCTCCATGAACTCACTGAACGTCTGATCAGGACCGGCACGCTGGACGACGCCCTCGACGAACTGCTCGGCGCGGGCGCCGCACTCGTCGGCGCCCGTCGCGGTCTCGTCGTTCTCGAACCGGCCCACGACACCGCGCGCGACAGCCCACTCGAGGACGACCGCGGCCCGGGCCTCGCCAAAGGGCTGGGCCTGAGCCGCTCGGACCTCGGCCACATCGAGACGGTGCCGCGCGGCGCGACGGCGTACGGCCGCATCCTGGACGGCCACCACAGCGGCCGGTCCGGCGTCCCCGGGCCCGTCGCCCACCCCGACCTTTTCGCCGACGACTCGCTCGACCCCCTCCACCGCGAAGTCGCACTCCGCCTCGGCTACGCGGCCAGTTACACGGTGCCGCTGGCGACCCAGGAGTCGGGCACCCTCGGCGCGGCCGTGTGGCTCTACGACGAACCGGCCACGCCCGTCGAGCGCCAGTGCCATCTGGTCGGCCTCTACATGCGCTACGCGGCAGAGCATCTGACCCGTCTGCTCGAGCTGGAGCAGGCCCGCACCACCGTCGCGACCGTCGCGGAGGAACTGCTGCCCAGCCGGCTGCCGCGGGTGCCCGGCGTCCAATTCGCGGCCCGGCACCACACGGGCCGGCAGGGCGGCGGCGACTGGTACGACGCGCTGCCGCTGCCGGAGGGAGCTCTGGGCCTCGCGGTCGGCTCGGTCAGCGGCTGCGGCCCGAGCGCGCTCGCCGCAATGGGCCGCCTCCGGGCGTCCCTGCGGGCGTACGCGGTGATGGAGGGCGAGGACCCGGTGGCCGTCCTGTCCGATCTGGAGCTGCTGCTGCGCCTCACCGAGCCCGCACGCACCGCGACCGCGCTCTTCGCGTACGCCGAACCCGCCGAACGGAAGATCGTGCTGGCCGGTGCCGGCCACGCGCCGCCGCTGGTGATCGGCGAGCAGCGGACCGAGTTCGTCGAGACCTCCCTGTCCGCTCCGCTCGGGATGCTCGCCTGCTGGGAGGCGCCGAGCGTCGAGCTGTGCCCCCGGCCTGGAGAAACGGTGCTGCTGTACACGGACGGGCTCCTGCGGCGCAGCGGCGATCCCATGGACCGCGCCTTCGCCAGGCTCCATTCGGCGGCGGCGAGCGTTCCGCATGCCCTGCGCTCCAGCCCTGCCGCGATCGCCGACCATGTGCTGCGCACGATGCTTCCCGAGGGCCCGGAGACCGCCGGCGGCGGGGAGGACATCGTCCTGCTCGCTGCCCGTTTCGACTGATTCCTCACCACCCCTGCGGGCCGTCAGCCGGTCACACATACGATGGAGAGGTCCCTTGCGCCGAACCCGGCAGAGGGGCCCGAGTCGTAACGGTCAAGGCCGACAGGCCCAGGAGGCAGATGTGGCTGAGGAGCTCACCCCGGCGGAATCCGAACTTGCTGCGGACGCGGCAGGCACGGAGGGCGAGGAGCGGCCGATCAAGCAGCGCAAGAACGGCCTGTACCCGGGCGTGTCCGACGAGCTGGCCGAGAACATGAGCTCCGGCTGGGCCGACACCGAGCTGCACGGTCTCGAGCCGATCCCGCAGGCGGATCGGACCGCCGCCAGGCGGGCCGCGCTCTCGGCACGCTTCCCCGGCGAGCGCCTGGTGATTCCCGCGGGCAATCTGAAGACCCGCTCGAACGACACCGAGTACAGCTTCCGCGCCGCCACCGAGTACGTGTACCTGACCGGCGACCAGACCGAGGACGGCGTCCTGGTGCTGGAGCCCCACGGCGAGGGCCACACCGCCACCATCCACCTGCTGCCGCGCTCCAACCGGGAGAACGGCGAGTTCTGGCTCTCGGGCCAGGGCGAGCTGTGGGTGGGCCGCCGCCACTCCCTCGCGGAGGCCGAGCAACTGCTGGGCCTTCCCGCGGAGGACGTGCGCGAGCTGACCGGCAAGCTGACCGAGGCCACCGGCCCAGTGCGGGTGGTCCGCGGTCACGACGCCGCCATCGAGGCCGCGCTGACCGACAAGGTCACCGCCGAGCGCGACGAGGAGCTGCGCGTCTTCCTCTCCGAGGCCCGTGCAGTGAAGGACGACTTCGAGATCGGCGAGCTGCAGAAGGCGTGCGACTCCACGGCGCGCGGCTTCGAGGACATCGTCAAGGTCCTCGACAAGGCCGAGGCCACCAGCGAGCGCTATATCGAGGGCACGTTCTTCCTGCGCGCCCGCGTCGAGGGCAACGACATCGGCTACGGCTCCATCTGCGCCGCAGGCCCGCACGCCACCACCCTCCACTGGGTGCGCAACGACGGCCCGGTCCGCTCCGGCGACCTGCTGCTGCTGGACGCCGGCGTGGAGACCCACACCCTCTACACCGCGGACATCACCCGCACCCTGCCCATCAGCGGCCGCTACACCGAGCTCCAGCGCAAGATCTACGACGCCGTGTACGAGGCCCAGGAGGCGGGCATCGCGGCCGTGAAGCCGGGTGCCAAGTACCGCGACTTCCACGACGCCGCGCAGCGCGTGCTCACCGAGAAGCTCGTGGAGTGGGGCCTGGTCGAGGGCCCGGTGGAGCGGGTGATCGAGCTCGGTCTGCAGCGCCGCTGGACGCTGCACGGGACCGGCCACATGCTCGGCATGGACGTCCACGACTGCGCCGCCGCGCGCACCGAGGCGTACGTCGACGGCACGCTGGAGCCCGGCATGTGCCTCACCGTCGAGCCCGGTCTGTACTTCCAGGCCGACGATCTCACCGTGCCCGAGGAGTACCGCGGCATCGGCGTCCGCATCGAGGACGACATCCTCGTCACCGAGGACGGCAACCGGAACCTCTCGTCGGCGCTACCGCGCCAGGCCGACGAGGTCGAGGCGTGGATGGCCTCGCTCAAGCAGGGCGAGTAGTCGACTTCCGGGGGAGGGGCCGCGGCTCACGACACGTCGAGCAGCGTGCCCTCCCGCCATTTGAGGACCTTGTCGAAGCTGACCACGGCGCCGCGTCCGGGCCTGTTGCGTACGTGGACGTGGTCGGCGAACTGCTCGATCAGGCACAGCCCCCGGCCACTCTCCGCGGTGACGGGTGAAGGAGCGGCGGCGTGGCCCCGCAGGACGCCGCGGCTCGCCGGGAAGCCCGGGCCGGAATCCGCCACCTCGATACGGCACTTCTCGCCGTCCAGGTAGGCCGTCACGCAATACGCCCTGGACGCTTCGTCGGTGTCGCGGTCGCCGCCGTGCTCGACCGCGTTCGCACACGCCTCGGTCAGTGCGACCGACAGGTCGTAGGAGATGTCCGGATCGACGCCCGCGGTCTCCATCGTGCCCAGCAGCAGACGCCGGGCGAGCGGCACGCTCGCAGCCTCACGCCGCAAATGGAGGGACCACCAGATGCTCATGCTCCAGCCTCCTGGCCGCGGCTCGACATACCGATACGTATTGCCCCACGGCACGCTCCGTAAGCACACCGTCGCCGCGACGGCCCTCGTTCGGCGGATGCGCGGTCCACGCCCGCCGATGTATGTCGGAAAAGGGGATCTTCCGGACCTGCCGTACAGGCGCCGGCACCGCAGTGCGATGATGAGCCGGCCATGTCGTCCATACGCCACGCACGCGCCGGAGCCGGTCTACGGCTGCTGAGGGCCGCGGTGTTCACCGCGGTCTGCGTCGCGCTGTCCGGGACGGGACATGTGCTGGCCGCCTGTCGGGCCGTCCCCCTGTGGACCCTGGCGCTCGGCTTCGCCGGGGTCTTCGTCCTGGTCACGCCGTTTGCGGGCAGGGAGCGTTCACTGCCGGCCATCGCCGGAATGCTCACCGTCGGTCAGCTGGGTCTGCACATGCTCTTCGCCGCCGGCCAGGCGCAGCTGCGCCTGGCACCGACGGCGGACGACACTCTGATCAGAATGGCCGCGAAGCTCGTGTGCGGCGCGGGCGCCTCCTCGCTGAGTCCCGCCGACGCCCGCCGCATCGTCACCCTGGCCGGCATCGACCCCGACGCGCACGCGGCGCATGCGCACACCGCGGACGCCCTGGCCGCTCCGGAGCTGCTGCCGTCCCTGCCCATGATGCTCGGGCACCTGCTGGCCGCGATCGCGACCGGGCTGCTGCTGCGACGCGGCGACGCGGCGCTGCTGCGACTGATCCGGCTCTCCGCCGAGTCGGCCCACGAGGCCGCCCGGAGCGCGTGGCTGCACCCGCTGCGCGCCGCGCTCGTCCTCGTACGTGCCCTGCGTGCCGGGCTTCCCGGGGCGTCGGGTGCCGGCGCGCATCCCGTACCGGCTGCGGACGGGCCTCCTCCGCCCTGCGCGGGCCGGGAACTTCAGCACACGGTGATCAGGCGCGGGCCGCCGCCCGTATTCGTCCTCAGCGCCTGACGCGGCCCACTCGACGGGAGTGGTGCCGCGATGCCCGCGCGCACCCGTGCGCCGACGGCACACCACACCACTTCCCACCGTGGAGCTTTCTGTCATGAACGTTTCCCGTATCGCCGCCGCGTCCGCCGTCGCTGCCGCTTCCATGCTGTTGTTCTGCGGCGCCGCATCGGCACACGTCGGCGTCCAGCCGCAGGGCGAGGCGGCCAAGGGCGGCTACGCGGTCGTCAACGTCAAGGTGCCCAACGAGCGCGACAATGCCTCCACCGTCAGGGTCGAGATCAACATGCCGGCCGAGCACCCGCTGTCGTCCGTGATGCCGCAGGCGGTACCGGGCTGGAAGGTCAAGGTCGACAAGTCCGAGCTGGACAAGCCGCTCGAGGTGCACGGCAAGCAGATCACCGAAGCGGTCACCAAGGTCACCTGGACCGCTGACGGCACCAAGATCGGGCCGGGCGAGTTCCAGCAGTTCCCGCTCTCGCTGGGCCGGCTGCCCGAGGATGCCGACCAGCTGGTCTTCAAGGCCATCCAGACGTACGACAACAAGGAGGTCGTGCGCTGGATCGAGGAGCCCAAGGAGGGCGGCGAGGAACCCGAGTCGCCTGCCCCGGTCCTCAAGCTGTCGGCCGCGGCCGACGACCACCACGGCGCGACCGCGACCGGTGCCAAGGACGACGCCAACGCCGCCGGCCACGAGGATGAGGCGGCGTCCCGGGCGGCCTCCGGTGACGGCAGCGACTCCACAGCCCGCATCCTGGGTGCGGTCGGCATCCTCGTCGGTGCCGCGGGCGTGGTCTTCGGCGTACTCGCCGGCCGCCGTCGCTCGGCCTGACCCGGCCCGTTCCGAACCCGTTGTGAAAGAGAAACCGATGCAGAACCCCAAGAGCGACGGGGAGCCCCGCCGCAGCCGACGGACGCCGCTGATCGCGGCGCTCGCCGTCACGGCCGCGTTCGCGGTCGCGGCGGGTGTCGCCGTCACCCAGAACGACGGCGCCACCGGCAGCCCCGTCGGTCAGGTCTCCGCGGAGCCGAAGACCAAGGCCGCGACCGTGCTCACCCAGCCGTACACGAAGCCCGACCTCGTGCTGACCGACACCAGCGGCAAGAAGTACGACCTGAGGGAGGAGACCAGGGGCAGGCCCACGCTGATCTACTTCGGCTACACGCACTGCCCCGACGTCTGCCCCCTGACGATGAGCAACCTCGCCGTCGCCAAGAAGCAGCTGCCCAAGGCCGACCAGGAGAAGCTCCAGGTCGTCTTCGTCACCACCGACCCCGAGCGGGACACCCCCGCCGAGCTCGGCAAGTGGCTGCCCAGCGCGGGCGACCCGTCCTTCGTCGGGCTGAGCGGCGACTTCCCGACCATCCAGGCGGGAGCGCGCCAGATCGGCATCGGCATCGACGCTCCGAAGAAGGAGAAGGACGGCACCGTCGTGTCCATGCACGGCGCTCAGGTAGTCGCCTTCTCCCCGAAGACGGACCAGGGCTACGTCATCTACGGCGAGGACACCACGGCCGACGAATGGGCCGCGGACCTGCCGAAACTGATCAACGGCGAGAAGCCGTGACCCGCCGCACCCCGCTCGCCGTCGTCACCGCGCTCGCGCTCGGCGCCGGCCTGGCGTCGGCGGGCTGCTCGGCCGACAGCGGGCCCGAGTTGAAGGTCAGCGGCGCGTTCATGCCCCAGCCGGTCGGCGACATGGCCGCCGGCTTCCTGACCGTCGAGAACGACGGCGACGGCGCGGACAGGCTCACCTCGGTCACCAGCACGATCGCCGACGACGTCACGATCCACGAGACGAAGAACCAGAAGATGCAGGAGGTGACGTCCTTCGACATCCCGGCCGGCGGCGAGCTCGACCTCGAACGCGGTGGCAACCACATCATGTTCATGACACTCAAACGCCGGCCGAAGCAGGGCGACACGGTCTCCATCGAGCTGCACTTCGAGAAGTCGGACCCGATCAAGGTGGAGCTTCCCGTGAGGGAGACCACCCACAACCCGCAGAAGCACTGAGCACCCAGGGACTGATCACCTGATGACAGCCACCGCCCCGCGCTTCGGCCCGTCCTGCCCGGTCCGGGTGCTGCTCTCCGTGACCGTGCTCGTGGGCACGCTCCTCGGCGCGCTGCTGGCCGGCGCGAGCCCCGCGTCGGCGCACGCCGCGCTCACCGGAAGCAATCCGAAGGACGGGGCGGTGGTGGCCACCGCGCCCAAGGAGGTCACCCTCACCTTCTCCGAACAGATCGCCATGGGCGACGACTCGATCCGGGTTCTCGAGCCCAGCGGCAAACGGGCCGACACCGCCGAGGTCCGCGACCTCGGCACCGGGGGCACCGTCGTCTACGGCGTGGCACTTCACTCCGGTCTGCCCGACGGCACGTACACCGTCGCCTGGCAGGCCGTCTCCGCGGACAGCCACCCCGTCTCCGGAGCGTTCACCTTCTCCATCGGCGCGCCCTCGAAGACAGAGGTCGCGCTGCCCGAGGAGGAGGCCGGCGGCGGAGTCGTCGGCTTCCTGTACGACGTCGCGCGCTACGCCGCGTACGGCGGCTTCGTGCTCCTCGCCGGCGGCGCGGCCTTCGTGCTGCTGTGCTGGCAGCGGGGCGCCACCGTCCGTCCCGTGCAGCGCCTGGTCGTCCAGGGCTGGGTGGCCATGACCGCGTCCACCCTCGCGATGCTTCTGCTGCGCGGCCCGTACACCGGCTCCGGCAAGCTCGCGGACGTGCTCGACCTCGGGGCGCTGCCGGCCGTCCTCGAATCCAAGACGGGCGCGGCGCTGGTGTCGCGGCTGCTGCTGCTCGGTGCGGCCGCGCTCTTCGTGGCGGTCCTCTTCGGCGCGTATGCGAAGCGGGAGGACGAGACCGAGAAGAAGGACCTGACCTTCGGACTGGCCATCGGCGGAACGGTCGTCGCGGCCGGTATCGCCGCGACGTGGGCGCTGTCGGAGCACGCCTCGACCGGTGTCCAGTCGGCCGTCGCGATGCCCGTCGACGTACTGCACCTGCTGGCCGTCGCGGTCTGGCTCGGCGGACTCGCCACCCTGCTGAGCGTCCTCCACCGGTCGGCGCCGATCGACCGCCGGGCGGTACAGCGGTTCTCCACCGCCGCCTTCGCCAGCGTCGTGGTGCTGGCCGCGACGGGGCTGTACCAGTCGTGGCGGCAGGTCGGCTCGTGGTCGGCGCTGACCGGCACCCGGTACGGGCAACTGCTGCTGATCAAGGTGGCGCTGGTCGCCGTCATGGTCGGCGTGGCATGGGTCTCGCGACGCTGGACCGGACAGCTCTCCGAGGTCACGGAGATCGCCCCGGAGAGGGAGAAGGAGACGACCGCCGGCTCCGGCGAAAGTGCCGATGCCTCCACCGACCCGAAGCGGGCGGCGCAACTCGCCCGGCAGAGGGCCGCCGTGGCGACGGCGGAGCGGAAGCGGAACCGGGACGCGGACAACGAGCGTTCCGGACTGCGGCGTTCCGTAGTGGCGGAGACGGCTGTCGCCGTGATCCTGCTGGCCGTGACCACGATGCTCACCTCCACCGAGCCGGGCCGCACGGAGGAGGCGGCCGCCGAGGCGGGCAACTCCCAGGCCGCCGCCCGCCCGGCCGGCCCGACGGAGATCGAGCTGCCCTTCGACACCGGCGGCGAGAAGGGAAAGGGAACGGTACGGCTCAGCCTGGACCCGGCGCTCTCCGGCGGCAACGACATGCACCTGTGGACCGAGTCACCGGACGGCAAGCCGCTGGACGCCCCGGAGGTGAAGGTCTCGTTCACCCTGAAGGCGAAGCAGATCGGCCCGCTCCCCATCACCCCCGACCGCCTCACCGCGGGACACTGGACCGCGAGCGCCGTCCAGATCCCGATGCCGGGCGACTGGACGGTCAAGGTGACCGTGCGGACTTCGGACATCGACCAGACCACCATCGACAAGAACATCAAGATCGGCTGATCCGGCGTGACACCTGTAACACCCGAGACCTCCGCGGAAGGCGCACCCGAGGACGGCATCTCCAGGCGACGGCTGCTCGGCACCGCGGGCGCCGTCGGCGCGACGAGTCTGGTGCTGGGCGCCGCGGGCGGTGCAGCGTCCTATGCGGCGGCCGAGGAGAAGCCGACGGCGCTGGCCACCGTCGGGTCCACCGGCATCGCGTTCCACGACCGTCCGCACCAGGCCGGCATCACGGAACCGCAGCAGGCTCACGGCCATCTCGTCGCCTTCGACCTCGCCCCGGGCGCCGGACGCAAGGAGGCGGCGGCGCTGATGCGGCGCTGGTCGGTGCTGGCGGGCGAGCTCATGGCGGGCAGGCCGGCGGGCGACGGCGACACGGGCGTGGCGCTCGATGCCGGGCCCTCCTCGCTGACCGTCACCTTCGGGTTCGGCCGTTCCTTCTTCGACCGCACGTCCCTGGTGGCGCAGCGCCCGCCCGGCCTCGACCCGCTGCCGTCGTTCTCCTCCGACCGACTGGACGTCAAGCGGTCGGGCGGTGACCTGTGGGTGCAGATCGGCGCGAACGACGCGCTGGTCGCCTTCCACGCCTTGCGGGCGATCCAGAAGGCGGCGGGCGCAGCGGCCGGGGTGCGCTGGCAGATGAACGGTTTCAACCGCTCACCCGGCGCGACCGCCCGGCCGATGACCGCGCGGAACCTGATGGGTCAGGTCGACGGCACCGGCAATCCGAAGCCGTCGGAACCGGACTTCGACCAGCGTGTCTTCGTACCGTCGGGCGGCGACCACCCATGGCTCGCGGGCGGGTCCTACGCGGTCGTGCGCCGCATCCGGATGCTGCTCGACGACTGGGAGAAGCTCCCCCTGCACACGCAGGAGAAGGTCATCGGACGGCGGAAGTCCGACGGCGCCCCCCTGACCGGTGGCACAGAGACGACCGAGCTCGCGCTCGACGCGACCGGGCCGGACGGAAAGCTCGTCGTCCCCGACAACGCGCACGCCCGTATCTCCGCACCGGAGCAGAACGGCGGCGCCGCGATGCTGCGGCGGCCCTTCTCCTTCCACGACGGGATCGGCCCGGACGGGACCCCCGACGCAGGTCTGCTGTTCATCTGCTGGCAGGCCGATCCGCTGCGCGGCTTCGTGCCGGTGCAGCGCAAGCTGGACCGGGGGGACGCCCTGTCCCCTTTCATCCGGCACGAGGCGAGCGGGCTCTTCGCGGTACCGGGCGGACCGGGGAAGGGCGAGTACGTGGGGCAGCGTCTGCTGGAAGCATGATGGACGGCTCCCGAGCGCATTAGGGTGACGGTATGTCGGCCACGCGCTTCACCTATCTCGGTCCTGAGGGCACCTTCACCGAAGCCGCCCTGCGCAGTCTCCCGGAAGCCGCGACCCGGGAGCTCGTCCCGATGGTCTCCGTGCCGGCGGCGCTCGACGCCGTACGGGGCGGGGAGGCCGCGGCCGCTCTCGTACCGATCGAGAACTCGGTGGAGGGCGGCGTCACCGCCACGCTCGACGAGCTGGCCTCCGGCGAGCCGCTGATGATATACCGCGAGGTGCTGCTCCCGATCGCCTTCGCGCTGCTGGTGCGCCCGGGGACCACGCTCTCCGAGGTGAAGACGGTGACCGGCCATCCGGTCGCGCAGCCGCAGGTGCGGAACTGGCTGCGCAAGAACCTGCCGGACGCCGTGTGGGAGTCGGCCGCCTCGAACGCCGACGGGGCCAGGCTCGTACAGGAAGGGCGCTACGACGCGGCCTTCGCGGGAGAGTTCGCGGCGACCACCTACGGGCTGACTCCCCTGGTCACCGAGATCCACGACGCGGAGAACGCGGAGACCCGCTTCGTCCTGGTGGGCAGGCCCGCCAGGCCCTCGGCGCCGACGGGGGCGGACAAGACCTCCGTCGTCATCTGGCTGGGCGACGACCATCCGGGCGCCCTGCTGGAGCTGCTGCAGGAGTTCGCGGTGCGCGGGGTCAACCTGATGCTGATCCAGTCCCGGCCGACGGGCGCCGGTATCGGCAACTACTGCTTCGCCGTCGACGCGGAAGGACACATCGCGGACCGGCGCGTGGGCGAAGCTCTGATGGGCCTGAAGCGGATCTGTCCAAGGGTGCGCTTCCTCGGTTCGTACCCGCGGGCCGGTGTCGCGGTGAAGGAGGTCCGGCCACTGCGGGCGGGGACCTCGGACGCAGAGTTCACGGCGGCTTCGGACTGGCTGGCGCGCTGCCAGGACGGGCGCGCCTGACGTCCGGTCGTCGCGGGACGGTTGCCCGGCCGGTCCTACCTGCAGATTTTCGTTGTCCACAGAACTTGTCCACAGGATCGCTTCTCGACCTGGGGACAAGTCGACAACAGAACGGCACAGGGTCGACAAATCACCTCGGCCATCCCACTTCCGTCCACAGAACGGAAGGTGGACGCCGTCACCCACATTCCATTGATCAACTCCTTGGAGCGAGGAATTCCCACTCGAATGAGTGCGTGTGACCGGTTTGACGGGGGAATTCCAGAGCCTGGGAACGACTTCGGGAATGATCACTTCCGGAATCCACAGATCACCCACACAGCCTGTGGATAACTTTCCGGCACGGCGCATCCCTGTGGACAAGCCGGCGCCAGCCCCCGCCGCGGACGGGCGCCGCCATCGATCAGGAGGTAGCCGCCCCGCTCCTCCGGAGAAAGCGATCATGACAGTTCGACGGTGGCGGATTCGGGTTTTCTGTCACGACTGCCGGCGCTGCCATCATTTGACAAACACCGCAATTGGGACAAAGTGATACGCCAGCGGAATTCGAAGCAGCACCGGTAGCCTGGTGGGGTGATTGACCTTCGCCTGCTTCGTGAGGACCCAGACCGTGTTCGCGCCTCCCAGCGCGCCCGTGGAGAGGACGTCGACCTCGTCGACGCCCTGCTCTCCGCCGACGAGCGGCGAAGGTCCTCGGGCCTGCGCTTCGACGAGCTGCGCTCCGAACAGAAGTCGCTCGGCAAACTGATCCCCAAGGCCACACCGGAAGAGCGGGCCGAGCTGCTGGGGAAGGCCGAGCAGCTGAAGACCGACGTCAAGGCGGCGGAGGCCGAGCAGAACGACGCCGAAGAAGAAACCCGCCGACTGCTGCTGCAGCTCGGCAACCTCGTCCACGAGGACGTCCCGGTCGGCGGCGAGGAGGACTTCGTCGTCCTCGAGACGCACGGCACGATCCGCGACTTCGGCGCGGAGGGCTTCACCCCCAAGGACCACCTCGAGCTCGGCGAGGCGCTGGGCGCCATCGACGTCGAGCGCGGCGCCAAGGTGTCGGGCTCGCGCTTCTACTACCTCACCGGCGTCGGCGCGCTCCTCGAGCTCGCCCTGGTCAACGCGGCCATCGCGCAGGCCACCGAGGCCGGCTTCGTCCCGATGCTGACCCCGGCGCTGGTCCGCCCGCGTGCCATGGAGGGCACCGGCTTTCTCGGCCAGGCCGCGGAGAACGTGTACCACTTGGAGAAGGACGACTACTACCTGGTCGGCACCTCCGAGGTCCCGCTCGCCGCGTACCACATGGACGAGATCATCGACGCCGACAAGCTGCCGCTGCGGTACGCGGGCTTCTCGCCCTGCTTCCGCCGCGAGGCCGGCACGTACGGCAAGGACACCCGCGGCATCTTCCGCGTCCACCAGTTCGACAAGGTCGAGATGTTCTCGTACGTCGCGCCGGAGGACGCGCAGGCCGAGCACAAGCGGCTGCTGGAGTGGGAGAAGCAGTGGCTGACCGGCCTGGAGCTGCCGTTCCAGGTGATCGATGTGGCGACCGGAGACCTGGGCGCGTCGGCATCGCGGAAGTTCGACTGCGAGGCGTGGATCCCGACCCAGGGCAAGTACCGCGAGCTGACCTCCGCCTCGAACTGCGACGGTTTCCAGGCCCGCCGCCTGGCCGTGCGCATGCGCGACGGCAAGAAGGTGCAGCCGCTGGCGACGCTGAACGGCACCCTGTGCGCCGTGCCGCGCACCATCGTGGCCATCCTGGAGAACCACCAGCTGGCGGACGGTTCCGTACGGGTTCCCGAGGTGCTCCGTCCCTACCTGGGCGGCCGGGAGCTGCTGGAGCCGATCTCCAAGTGAGCACCGCCCCCTTTCCGTACAAGCTCGTCGCCACAGATCTCGACGGAACGCTGCTCCGTGACGACGACACGGTCTCGGAGCGCACGCGCGAAGCGCTCGCGGCGGTCACCGCGGCGGGCGCCGCGCACATCATCGTCACCGGGCGGGCCGTGCCGTGGACCCGGCACATCCTGGACGACCTGGGGTACGACGGTCTCGCGGTCTGCGGGCAGGGGGCGCAGGTCTACCACGCGGGTGAGCACCGGCTGCTGACGTCCGTGACGCTCGACCGGCAGCTGGCGGGGCTCGCCCTGTCCAAGATCGAGGCGGAGGTCGGCCCGCTGCTGCTCGCCGCGAGCCGCGACGGCCTCGAGGGCGATGTGCTCGTCGGTTCCGGCTACCGGGTGCAGGAAGGTCCGCTGCCGTACGTGCCGATGCACGACCCGGCCGACCTGTGGGCCGCCCCGCTCAACAAGGTCTACATCCAGCACCCGACGCTCGGCGACGACGAACTGGCGAAGGCGGCCAGGGCGACGGTCGGCAGTCTGGTGGACGTGGTCATGGCCGGCGCGGGCGTCGTGGAGATCCTGCCGCTGGGCCTGAGCAAGGCCACCGGCCTGTCGCTGGCCGCCCGGCGGCTGGGTCTGCGGGCGTCGGACACGATCGCCTTCGGCGACATGCCCAACGACATCCCGATGTTCGGATGGGCCGCGCACGGTGTGGCGATGGCGAACGCGCACGACGAGCTGAAGGCCGTGGCCCACGAGATCACCGCGTCGAACGACAACGACGGCATCGCGGTGGTGCTGGAGCATCTGCTCGCCGGCTGAAGTGCCGGGAGGGGGCGGCCCGCGCGGATGCGCGCTCGAAGCGGCCGCCCCCTGGGCGGCCGCCCGGCGGCCGTGCGGAGTGTGATGACTACTCCGCTGCCTGCCGGGTGCCGCCTCGACGGAAGCACGACGGGACGGGACTCGAACTCCTGGTCATCGCCGCGCTCCTCTCCCGGTCGGTGGCGCCGATCGCACTGATGTGCTGTCCCGGCTCCACAACTGTGCCGGGCCGGTCGGTCCTGCGCCACCGATTAATCAGCGGTGCCTGCGACGACGAAGATCCCGCAACTGACGGGCGAGGTCGTCCATCCGGGCGTCCATCCGGGCCATGTCGTCGGACAGCTCGCACAGCCGGTTGCTCATCGCGGCGACGACCCGGTTGGTGGCGTCGAGCCGGTGGTCGAGGCGGTCGAGCCGCTCCGACATCCGGTTGAGCACCGGACCCAGTTCCTGCAGGGCCGTGCCGACACCGGCCAGGCAGTGCTCGACGGCGGTGACCCGCCGGTCGAGCGAGGCGTAGCCCTCACGCAAGGACTCCTCGGCGTCGAGGAGGTGGGTGCGGACGCGGCGCGCGACGTCACTGTCGCGCAGCAGCATCGCGATGTTGAGCACCGTCCGGCGGGTGAAGAGAGTGAGGCTGGAGCGGCGCTGTGGATAACCTGTCTCACCCTCGTATGAGAGTGACATGTTGTCACTCTGATATTCGCGCAGTTCAGAGCCGCGCAGCACCTGCATCCCGTTCTCGGTGAGCTCCTCGCGGTGCCGCGAGGTCACCTGCCTGATCACCGCTGTGGATACTTCGAAGTACCGCGCGACGCCCTCTGTGGACACATGAATGCTGTCGGGCAGCAGCGCGAGAGCCTTCACCTTGTCGAGCGCCTCGACCCGGCCCGCGTGCTCGACGCGCATCGCGCGCGACTCGAGCAGGACCATTTCCGTCGGCATGGGAATGTCTTCCGTTCGTGAAACCGTCAGGGACAGCCCTCTCCCCGGGCACAGGGGCGGAGGTCGGCTCACGGTGCAACCCACTCAATGACCGGCCCGGGCGAGAACCTCGCCTCGGCACCGGCAATCCCCGACTTCACGAACCCTCGACGTCACGAACTCCAGTTGCCTCCACGCACGGTGCCCAACGAGCCGATAACCGTACAGTTACGCGATATGCCTCGGCCCCTGCCGGTCGGGGGCAGGGGCCGAGGCGGGAGGAGACTTCCGGTCACTCCTCGCCGGCGAGCTTGAGGACGCGCAGTTTCTGACCCGCGTACCAGGTCGCGGCCACCGTGACGCCCGCCAGCAGCGCGACCGCGGTCGGCAGGCCCACGTCGGAGCCGATCAGCCCTTCGCCGCCGATCTTCTCTGCGAGCGACAGCGACCACTGCTGGACGCTGAGGGTGCGGGCGCCGGGCACGAGGCTGCCGAACAGCGTCTCCCACACCAGGGCGTAGACGAGTCCGATGACCACGGCGTGCCGACTGACCGTGCCGAGCAGCAGGAAGAGCGCGCTGTAGGCGATCGAGGCTACGAGTGCGGCGACGGTGAACGCGACGGCGATCTGCTGGCCGTTGCCGTTCAGGATGAAACCGGCGATGAAGGTGGGCACTGCGGAGAAGGCCATCGTCACGGCGATCGCGACGATCAGCTTGGTGAAGATGATCGTCGGCCGTTTCACCGGCTTGGCCAGCAGATAGACGATCGAGCCGTCGTCGATCTCCGGACCGATCGAGCCGGTGCCCGCGATGACTCCGATCAGCGGCACCATCGTGGCGACGGCGAACCCGCCGAGGACATCGGCCGCGACCTGGTCGTCGGCGCCGTTGAAGCCCCGCACGGCGGCCGCGATCAGCAGCAGCAGCCCGGGGAGCACGAACAGGATCGCGGCGCGGCGCCTGCCGAGGACGGCCCTATAGGTGAGCCTGGCGACTGTGGGGTCGTACATGTGCGTCACAGCTCCTTTCAGGCCGCTACGAGGTAGGAGAAGACCGACTCGAGGGACTCGTCGGAGGGAGAGACCGTGAGCAGCCGGATGGAGTGCTCGCGGGCGACCTTCGGCAGCAGTTCGGTGAACCGGCCGAAGTCGACGGCCTGGATGCGCAGCGCCCCCTCGGCCCGGTCGACCTCGATCCCGGCGGTCGACGGATCGGCGATCAGGGCCGCGGCGAGCGCCCGGTCGTCGCTGGACCGTACGAGATACCGGTGCGGCCGGTCGGTCATCAGCCGGCGGATACGGCGGAAGTCACCGCTGGCCGCGTGGCGTCCGGCGACGATCACCTCGATGTGGGAGGCGAGTTGCTCGACCTCCTCCAGGATGTGGGAGGAGAACAGCACGGTGCGGCCTTCGGCGCCCATCCGCCGCAGCAGGTCCATCAACTGCATCCGCTGGCGCGGGTCCATGCCGTTGAACGGTTCGTCCAGCAACAGCACGGACGGCTCGTGCACCAGGGCGGAGGCCATCTTCACGCGCTGGCGCATGCCCTTGCTGTACGTGGAGATCTTGCGGTCCTGCGCGTACTCCATCTCGACCGTCGCGAGCGCCTTCTGTGCCTCCTTGGCGCCCAGACCATGGAGTTCGGCGTTGGCGACGACGAACTCACGGCCGGTGAGGAAGTCGTACATCGCCTCCCGCTCGGGGACGACGCCGATCTGCCGGTACACCGACTCGTTGCGCCAGATCGTCGCCCCGTCGAGGGTGACGGTGCCGCCCGAGGGAGCGAGGAAGCCACCCATCATGTTGATGAGGGTCGACTTTCCCGCGCCGTTGGGGCCCAGCAGCCCCGTGACGCCCGGGCCGATGGTCATCGTCACGTCATTGACGGCGACGACGTTGCCGAACCACCGCGAGGTGTTGTCAATGCTGATCGTGGTCACAGCCCGACCTTTCGGTAGCGGCGCATGAGGACGCCGTACGAACCGGCGACCAGCGCGAGGACGACGAGCAGATAGACCACCCCGGCACCGGTGCCGGGGCCCTCGCCGCCGGGGAAGGCGGAGGTGGCGCCGAGGAAGGCGGTCTGCACCCCGTCGATGACCGTCACCGGTGAGAACAGGCCCAGCCACTGGATGGCACCGGACGATCCGGTCTCCCAGGCGATGGCCTGGACGGTGGAGACCGCGCCGTAGGTGATGGTCATGGTCGCGATGACCGCGGCGACGCCGAAGCCGCGGCGCGGGGTGAACGCGGCGAGCACGAGCCCGATTCCGCCGAAGAGGACGGACAGCAGCGCCACGGAGACCATGCCCTGTGCGAAGCCCTTCGTCTGGTCGGCGAAGTCGAACTTCGCCAGCAGTGCGCCGAGATAGAGGATCACCAGCGGCGTCGCCGTGAGCAGGAAGACGGCCGACGCCATGGCCGCGAACTTGGCGAGGACGTAGTCGACGCGTTCGATGGGCCGTGAGAAGTACAGCGGCACGGACTTGAACCGCAGGTCGCGGGAGACCGACTGCGGCGCCTGCGCCGCCAGGAAGAGGGTGATCAGCGCCTGCATGACGATCGCGTACCGCGTGTATTCGAGTGGAAGGTCGGTCATGTTGGGCGTGGCGACGGCCACCGCCACGATGATCGCCGCGACCAGACACATGACGCCGAGCAGGATCATCGGCAGCACCTTGGACTTGGCCGAGCGGCCGAGACCGAAGGCGCCGCGCAGGGACTGCGAGTAGAGGGAGCGGCGCGCGTACGCGCGGCCGAGGCGCGGGCCGTCGTAGTGGCGGTATCCGATGTTGTGGATCCGCGTCGCCTCGGGCGTCCGACCGCCGTGTGTGTGGGTGCTCATCGGGCCTGCACCTCCATGGCCTGGACGGCCTCAGGGCGGAAGACCTCCGCGATGTGGTGGCGTCGCTGTTCCATCCGTACGAGGCCGATGCCGAGGTCGGCGACGGCGTCGCGGACGACGTCGTACGTCTCCTCGCCGGTAGCCTCCAGCAGCAGGATGTGGCCGGCGCCCGGCAGACCGTCCTCCGTGCGCTCGTGCACCTGCAGCCCGGCGGCGACAAGGGCCGCCCGGAGTGCGGCCGTGCCGTCGGGATGGGTGTCGGAGTCGGTGACCTCGACCGCGAGTGTGGTGGTGGTCTGGGTGAAGTCCTTGGTGGAGCTGGAGCGCAGAAGCGTTCCGCCGTCGATGACGACGACGTGGTCGCAGGTGCGCTCGAGTTCGCCGAGGAGGTGCGAGGTGACCAGGACCGAGATGCCGAAGTCGGTGTGGACGCGCCGGATCAGGCCCAGCATCTCGTCGCGGCCGACCGGGTCGAGACCGTTGGTCGGCTCGTCGAGGAGGACCAGCTGCGGGTCGTGGACCAGGGCCTGGGCGAGCTTGACGCGCTGCTTCATGCCGGTCGAGTAGCCGCCGATGGGGCGGTAGCGCTCCTCGTAGAGGCCGACGTGGCGCAGGGTGTCGGCGGTGCGTTCCCTTGCGGCGGTCGGTGGCAGGCCGGACATGCGCGCCATATGGACGACGAACTCGGTGGCCGAGACGTCGGGCGGCAGGCAGTCGTGCTCGGGCATGTAGCCGACCCGCTCACGGATCTCGCCGCCTTTGGTGGCGACGTCGAGGCCGAGCACGGCGGCGCGGCCCTCCGTGGCGGGGGACAGTCCCAGCAGAATCTTGATCAACGTGGACTTGCCGGCTCCGTTGGCGCCCACCAGGCCGGTCACACCGGGGCCGATGTCCAACGAGAGCCGGTCAAGCGCGGTCACCCGGGGGAACCGCTTGCTCAGGCTTTCGGTCGCGATCACAGTCACGTTTCGAAGGTAGTGGCGCGCGACACAGCTGACGTCAGCCTCGCGGCTGGACCCGTCTCCGACTCAAGAGGTACGCGCCCGTAGGGGCTGTGCGACCGAAGTGGAGTGCGGCACTCAGGGAGACGGGTCCAGGTCCTGCGGTGATGCGTCGTGCACACCCCTTGACCCGGCCGCCGGTCATTGTCACATTCATCGATGTGAGGTTACGACTCGTGTCGCACAGGGGACGGACGGTGGATGGACCGGTGAGCGTGCGAGGACTGTCGGGGGCGCGGGAGCGCCGGCTCCGCACGGGCAGGATCGAGTTGTGCGTCGCGGAACTGGGCGACGCCGAACGGCCGACCGTGATCCTGGTCCACGGCTATCCGGACAGCAAGGAGGTCTGGTCCGAGGTCGCGGCCCGCCTGGCCGAGCGCTTCCACGTGGTGCTGTACGACGTCCGGGGCCACGGCCGCTCCACCGCGCCGAAGCCGCTGCGCGGGGGTTTCACGCTGGAGAAGCTGACGGACGACTTCCTGGCCGTTGCCGACGCGGTGAGCCCGGACCGGCCCGTGCACCTGGTGGGGCACGACTGGGGGTCCGTGCAGTCCTGGGAGTTCGTCACCGTCGGCCGCACCGAGGGCCGCATCGCCTCCTTCACGTCCGTGTCGGGCCCGTCCCTTGACCACTTCGGGCACTGGATCAAGCGCCGGATGAGCCGCCCCACCCCGCGCAGGGTGGGACAGCTGCTCGACCAGGGCGCCAAGTCCTGGTACGTGTACATGCTCCACACGCCGGTGCTGCCCGAGCTGGCCTGGCGCGGCCCGCTGGGCAAGCTCTGGCCGAAGATGCTGGAGCGGCTCGAGAAGGTACCGACCGGTGACTACCCGACGGCCTCCCTGCCGCAGGACGCGACCCACGGCGCCTGGCTCTACCGGGACAACGTCCGGGCGCGGCTGCATCACCCGCGTACCGATGCGCATGCCCACGCGCCGGTCCAGCTGATCACCCCGACCGGGGACGCGTTCCTGTCGGAACGGCTCCATGACGACCTCGGCGAGTGGGTGCCGCGGCTGACCCGGCGCACGCTGGACGCCAAGCACTGGGTGCCCCGTACACGTCCCGACCAACTCGCCTGGTGGATCACCGACTTCGTCGAAGCCCAGGAGAACGGGTCACACCGTCCGGCCGGGACGGCGGCGAAGGCCGCCACCGGCCCGTACGCGGAACGGTTCGGCGGCCGGCTCGTCCTGGTGACCGGTGCGGCGAGCGGCATCGGACGCGCCACGGCACTCGCCTTCGCAGAGGCGGGAGCGCGGGTCGTGGCCGTGGACCGCGACGCGCAGGGCGCGGCGAGGACGGCGGAGGCCGCCCGGCACGCCGGCGCCTCGGCCGCCTGGGCCGAAGTGGTGGACGTCAGCGACGAGCAGGCCATGGAGAAGCTGGCGGAGAAGGTCACCGCCGGGTACGGGACCGTCGACGTGCTGGTCAACAATGCCGGTATCGGTCTCTCCGGCCCCTTCCTGGACACCGCCTCCGACGACTGGAAGCAGGTGCTGGACGTCAACCTGTGGGGCGTGATCCACGGCTGCCGGATCTTCGGCGGTCTGATGGCCGAGCGCCGCCAGGGCGGTCACATCGTCAACGTCGCCTCTGCCGCCGCCTACTTGCCGACCAGGAGCCTGCCCGCGTACAGCACCTCGAAGGCCGCGGTGCTGATGCTCAGCGAATGCCTGCGCGCCGAGCTGGCCGGCCGGGACATCGGCGTCACCGCGATCTGCCCGGGCATCGTCAAAACCAACATCACCGCCACCGCACGCTTCGCCGGGGTGGACGAGATGGAGGAGAAGCGGCGCCGGAAGAAGTCCGCCCGGCTGTACGGGCTGCGCAACTACCCTCCGGAGAAGGTCGCGGAGGCGATCCTGCGGGCAGTGGCGCGCAACCAGGCGGTCGTGCCGGTCACTCCCGAGGCCCGTGGTGCTCGTGTCCTGTCGCGCCTCGCTCCCGGTGTGCTGCGTGCCCTCGCCAGAATCGGGCCGAGGCTGTGAGCCCTGCGGCAGAGGGTTGTTGAGGGAGCGGAACGTGCCGGAGCAGCCTGCAGCCGAATACCGGATCGAGGACCTGGCCCACCGCAGCGGCGCCACGGTCCGGACGATCCGCGCCTATCAGGACCGCGGACTGCTCCCGAGACCAGAGCGACGGGGACGTTCCAACGTCTACGGCTCCGCCCACCTCACCCGGCTTCACCGGATCGCGGACCTGCTCGACCGTGGCTACACCCTGGCGTCCATCAAGGAGCTTCTGGAGGCCTGGGACACGGGTCGCGGCCTCGGCGGGGTGCTCGGGCTGGTGGCGGAGGTGCAGGGACCGTGGACCGACGAGGAGGCCGACAGGATCTCCCGTCGGGAACTGGAGCGCAGATTCGGCGGTACGCCCGACGAGGACGCTCTCGCCGAGGCGGTGGAGCTCGGCGTACTGGAACCTGTCCCCGGCAAGCAGGACGAGTTCGTCGTACCGAGTCCCCAAGCGCTGGCGGTGGCCGCCGAGTTGCACGCGGCCGGTGTTCCACTGGCCGAAATCATCAGGCATCTCAGGGAGGTTAGGCAGCAGGTCGAGCACATCGCCTCCCGTTTCCTCGAGTTCACGGCGGAGCACGTCTTCGCCCGCTTTCTGGAGAACGGGCCGCCGACCGACGCCGATGCGGCCGAGGCGGCGACACTCGTACGGCGTCTGCGCCCTCTCGCGCAGCAGACGATCGACGCGGAACTGGCGCGTGCCATGCGGGCGTTCGCCACGCTGCAGCTTCAGCGCCACCTCATTCCGGAGGGTAGGGCGCAAGTGGTCGAGGGCCGCGCCACGGTGTCCCTGCCGCATGAGACAAGGCAGGCCGTGGCCCGTCTGGTTGGCATGGACAACGTCGCTGCATTCGTCCACGCCGCCACACAACGCGAGCTGTACAGCAGAACATTGGAGTCCTTGACGGCAAACCACAGGAAACAGGGCATACTTGACCAAAGCGACTGATTCGCAAGGCCCTTGTCCACAGAAACGCCAATTCCTCTGTGGATAAGTCAAGTTGACTGTGGATCAAACATCCGGACCGAAATTTTATAAGTGGCGTCGCCGACATCCGGCCAGGCACGCTGGCCGCATGAACGCAGGATCCGACAGCAGGGCCCCCGACGAGAGACGCACAGTCAGGGTGTCGAAGTACCTCTCCAAACATCTGCGCCACCAACCGGACCGGATCGGCATCACCCTCGACGAGAACGGCTGGGTGGAGATCGACGAGCTGATGCGCGCGGCGGCCGAGCACGGCTTCCGCTTCACCCGCGCCGAACTCGACCACGTCGTGGCGGTCAACGACAAGCGGCGCTTCACGATCGACGGCGGACGCATCCGTGCCAACCAGGGCCACACCGTCGACGTCGATCTCGGCCTGCCCCCGGCGGAACCGCCCGATTACCTGTACCACGGGACCGTCGCAGACAGCCTCGACGCCATCCGGGCCGAAGGCCTGCGGCCGATGGCCCGCCACGACGTCCATCTGTCGCCCGACCGGGAGACGGCGACTCGCGTCGGCGCCCGCCGTGGCCGCCCCGTCGTCCTTCCCGTGCACGCGGGCGCGATGCACCGGGCCGGCCTCGTCTTCCGGGTCAGCGCCAACGGCGTCTGGCTCACCGCTTCCGTACCGCCGGAGTTCATCCGCTTCCCGGACCGGCACGCCTGAAGGGCGGGCCGCCTTCGGACCCGTCAGCCGCCCAGTTGTGCCAGGGCCTCGGTCGCGATCCGCTCGAAGACCGCCTGATCGGCGGCGAAGTCGGAGTCCGGGATCGGTGCATGGATGGCGATCTCGGTGAATCCGAGCTCGAAGTGCCGGCCGGCGAAGTCCACGAACGCGTCCAGCGACTCGAGGGGACGGCCCCGGTCGGGGGTGAAGCCGGTGAGCAGCACCTTGTCCAGCTCGGACACCTCACGGCCAGTGTCGGCACAAACCTTCGCCAGCTTGTCGATCTGGCCTCGGATGGCCTCGAGGGACTGCTCCGGGCTGCCCGTCTCGAACAGCTTCGGGTCCCCTGTGGTCACCCAGGCCTGCCCGTACCGCGCCGCCAGCTTCAGTCCCCGCGGGCCGGTCGCCGCGACGGCGAACGGCAACCGGGGCCGCTGCACACACCCCGGGATGTTCCGCGCCTGATCCGCCGAGTAGAAGTCCCCCTCGTGGGTCACGGAGTCCTCGGTCAGCAGCCGGTCGAGCAGCGGCACGAACTCGGCGAAGCGGTCGGCCCGTTCCCGCGGTGTCCACGCCTCCTGACCCAGCGCGGTGGCGTCGAAGCCCGTGCCGCCGGCGCCGATGCCCAGAGTGAAGCGACCGCCGGAGATGTCGTCCAGCGAGATCAGGTCCTTGGCCAGCGTCACCGGATGCCGGAAGTTCGGCGAGGTGACCAGCGTGCCGAGCCGCAGCCGCTCGGTCGCCGCGGCAGCGGCGGTCAGCGTCGGAACGGCGCCGTACCAGGGGCCGTCGCGAAAGGTCCGCCACGACAAGTGGTCGTACGTGTACGCGGTGTGGAAACCGAGCTGCTCGGCGCGCAGCCACTCGTCGCGGCCACCGCTGCGCCAGGGGCGGACGGGGAGTATCACAGTGCTCAGACGCATGCCCTCGAGAGTACGTGGCGGGACCTCGCCGAGTCGCCCACTCAGATGTGCGCCCTCTCGCACGCCCGTGCACCCCAGTACGGGAGAATGGATCTGTGACCTCAGCTACCGATCCCCGCCGCATGCCCACCACCACACCCCGGCTGATCGCCACCGACCTCGACGGCACTCTGCTGCGGGACGACAAATCGGTCTCCGACCGGACGATCGCCGCACTCGCCGCAGCAGAGGCGGTCGGGATCGAGGTCTTCTTCGTCACCGGCAGGCCGGCCCGCTGGATGGACGTCGTCAGCGACCACGTCCACGGCCACGGCCTCGCGATCTGCGCGAACGGCGCCGCAGTGGTCGACCTGCACGCCGGCGGCAAGCTGCTGGAGGTCCGCGACCTGTCGCGATCGACCGCCATGGACGTCGTACGGACGCTGCGCGCCACCGCCCCCGGCACCTCGTTCGCGGTCGAGCTCACCACAGGCATCCACTACGAACCCGCCTATCCGCCCTTCCACCTCGACCCCGGGGCCACCGTCGCCTCGGCCGAGAAGCTGCTCCACGAGGAACAGCCGGGCGAGGGCGCCCCGGTGATCAAGCTGCTGGCTCACCACCCCGAGCTGACGCCCGACGGCTTCCTCACCCTCGCCCGTACGGCGGCGGGCGAGCTCGCTTCCTTCACCCGTTCCAGTCCGACGTCCCTACTGGAGGTCAGCGGTCTGGGGGTGAGCAAGGCCAGCACCCTCGCACTGTGCTGTGCGCAGCGCGGGATCTCCGCCGACGAGGTGGTGGCCTTCGGCGACATGCCGAACGACGTGGAGATGCTGACCTGGGCCGGCACGTCCTACGCCATGGGCAACGCGCACCCCGATGTGATCGCCGCCGCTTCCGGACGGACGGTCGCCAACAACGAGGACGGTGTCGCGGTGGTCATCGAGCAGATCGTCGCCCGGCGCGCGGAGCAGCAGAAGGCCTGACGCAGGGCAGCGGGCTCCAGGGCCCCGGGGTCAGAGGTACACGCCGCGCTCGCGCAGCCAGGACACCGGGTCCACCCCCGAGCCCAGATACGGCGTGAGCCGCACCTCGAAGTGCAGGTGCGGTCCCGTCGAGTTGCCCGTCGTGCCCGCCTGGCCGATCCACTGGCCGGTGGCCACCTGCTCGCCCTGGTCGACGGTGACGCCTGCCAGGTGGGCGTACTGCGAGTAGTAGCCGTTGGGGTGCTGCACCAGGACCTGCATGCCGAAGCCTCCGCCGCAGGAGACCGAGGTGACCCGGCCCGCCCCGACGGACCGCACGGGAGCACCGATGCCCACGGCGAAGTCCTGGCCCGTGTGGCGGTGCGCCCACATCTCCCCCGCACTGTCGAATCCGGCGGACAGGCTGTAGTCCTTCACGGGCGCCACCCACTCGAGGCCCTTCGGCGGGCCGCCCGGCTGCTTCAGACGCACGGCCCCCGCGCACTTGCCCGCTGCCGCGCTGCTGTCCGCCTCGGCCTGCAGTTTCCACTGCGCCGTCTCCAGCTTGGTCTCGATGCCCCGCTTGACGGCCGCCAGTCGCGTGCTGCGTGCGGCGAGGTCCTGCCAGGCGGCGTCGGCGTCCGCCTCTGCCGCGGCGAGCTCCCGCTCGGCCGCCCGCTCCTGGTCCAGCAGCCGGCTCACGGCCTTCTCGGCCCGTTCGGCGACACGGTAGCCGCGCAGCAGCGCGTCCGGGTCGTCCGCGAGCAGCAGCCGACCGGTGAGGGCGAGCGAACCGCCGGTGCGGTACTGCTCGCGCGCGACGCCGCCGAGGGTGTCGTGGACGGCGTCGAGGCGTTCCCGTTGCTGCGTCAGTCTGTCCTGGAGCCGACCGGCCGTGACCCGTTGCCGGTCGGCGGCGCGCCGGCCCTTCTCGTACTGCTCCGTCGCCTTGGCCGCCTCCGCGTAGAGCCGCGCCACCTCGACACCGGTCGGAGGCGCCGGGCCGTCGTTCGCCACGGCGGTGGGGGCCGGTGTGCCGAGGAGCGCGCACAGCATCACCGGGACGATCAGCATCCGGTCGCGGTGTTTCAAGCACATTCACGGATCGTCACCCAGGAACCGCCGGATCGCAGGGACCGATGCGGTGTCGTACGGCCGACTGGCCCAGTCACAGCCGCAACTCGGGCGACCACGAGCGAGGCCTCCCGTCCGGATCAGGCCGTACGAGGTGCCGGCCGGCGCGGGCCGGGTAGTACGGGGCGGGATCAGTCGTACCGTACGAGGATCGGGGGCGGCCCTCGGCGGGCCCCTCCCGCGTCACCATGGTGCGGTCGCTGACGGCAGCGTCGGACTGCCTGCCGGCGGGCTGCGCAGCGGGCCTGCGGAACCTCATCCGGCGGGCCGAACCGCTCGGCGGGCGTGCGGCGGATGCGGTCGAGGGTCGCGTGCAGTTCGAGCCCGTGCCGCCCCGGGTGCATGGCCTCCAGCAGCTGCGGTGACCTCGGCGGACAGGCCAGGAAGTGTGCGGGCCGCCCGAGCCGCGGCGTCGAGCAGGCCCTCCGATTCCCGCGAGGTCACGCCCCGGGGCTAGCGGGTCCCATGTGACAGGGACGGTCGGGTGCCGATCCCGTCCGTGGCCCGTTCACGCTCCAGCATCGTCCGGAACGGGCCCTCGACAACGGCGAGATCGTCGTACGGTCCGCGCTGCACGACCTGCCCCGCCGACAGGACGACGACCTCGTCGACCGCCTCCAGGCCGCGCAACCGGTGGGTGATGAGGACGGTCGCGGGAGCCTCGCCGGCTGCTGTGCCGGTGCCCGTTGCCGCCTGCCGCCCGGTCGCCGCCAGCAGGTCGGCGGTGAGCGCGTCAGCCGTCGCCAGGTCGAGGTGCTCGGCGGGCTCGTCCAGCACGAGCACCGGGAACCCGGCCAGCAGCGCGCGTGCCAGAGCCAGCCTCTGCCGCTGACCGCCGGACAACTGGGCGCCGTGCTCGCCGACGAGGGTGTCGAGCCCGTCGGGCAGGGCGTCGACCCATTCCAGCAGCCGTGCGTCGTCCAGCGCCCGCCTCAGCTCCTCCTCGGTCGCGTCCGTGCGCGCCAGCCGTAGGTTCTCCCGTACCGAACTGTCGAAGAGGTGGGCGTCCTGGGCGCACAGTCCCACGTACCGCCGCACCGCGTCGCTCTCCATGGAGGCCGCGTCGACACCGCCGATGGTGTACGTCCCCGCGCCGGCGTCCAGGAAGCGGAGCAGCACCTGCGCGAGTGTCGTCTTGCCCGAGCCGGAGACACCGACGACGGCGAACCGCTTGCCTGCGGTCAGGTTCAGGTCGAAACCGCTCAGCGCGTCCCGCTCCTGATCCACGTAGCGGGCGCCGACCCCGCGCAGCACCAGCGGGAAGGCGGTGTGGGGCGGGGTGGCCGGCCGTTCCGGCTCCCGGACGGGGACAGGCGCGTCGAGGACCTCGTGCACCCGCTCGGCGCTGCGCGACACACGTCGCCGGTACTGCACGGCGACGGGCAGGGCGGTCACGGCCTCGAAGGCGGCGAGGGGCGTGAGCACGACGACCGCCAGGCAGACGCCGTCGAGACGTCCCCCCGACACCGCCCGAACGCCGACCACCGCGGCACACACCACGGTCAGCCCGCAGACGAGGGCCGAGAAGCCGGCGCCGAGCGCCGTGGCGGCGGCTTGCCGTGCGGCGATGCGGGTCAGCGTCCGGTCCGCGTCACGTATCGAGTCGAGGCGCCGGGGGAGCGCACCGGCGACGGTCAGTTCGGCCTTTCCGCGCAGCAGGTCGACGACCCTGGTGGCCAAGGAGCCGCGCGCCGGGGCCAGTTGCTCTTCCGCACGCCGGGCGAACATACCGCTGATCAGCGGTACGCCGACTCCCGCCAGAAGCAGGCCGACGGCCAGGACCGCACCGGCCTCGGGCAGCAGCCAGGCCGTGAAGCCGACGGATCCGGCGCCGACGAGAACAGCCGTGGCGGCGGGCAGCATCCAGCGCAGCCAGTAGTCCTGAAGGGCGTCCACATCGGCGACGAGCCGGGACAGCAGGTCACCGCGCCGGGTCCTGCCGAGTCCGGCCGGGGCGATGCGTTCGAGCCTGGCGTACACCGCGACCCGCAGCTCGGCGAGCATCCGCAGGACGGCGTCGTGGGAGACGAGGCGCTCCGCGTACCGGAACACCGCCCGTCCGATGCCGAAGGCCCTGGTCGCCGTCACGGCCACCATCAGATGGAGTACCGGCGGCTGTTCGGACGCACGGGAAATGAGCCAACCGGAGACGGCCATGAGCCCGACGGCGGAGCCGAGGGCCAGACTGCTCAGCAGAAGGGCCAGAGCGAGCCGTCCGCGCAGATGACGGGCGGCCCCACGCACCCGCACCAGCGGTGACCGGCCCTTCCGGATCCGGACCGGCGCCTGTGGTGCGGCAGCCCAGGGTGCCTCCGTACCGGCCTCCGTACCTGTCCGTGCCGCCGCCGGGGCCCGCGTCCCGGCCGTGCCTGCCGGTGCCACGGGGTCTGCGGTTGACGCGGCTGCCTCTGCCGTACGGGAGAGGGTGACCACCCGGTCCGCCACCGCCAGGAGTGCCGGGCGGTGCACGACCAGCAGCACCGTCCGTCCCCGTGCCAGCCTGCCCACCGCCTCGACGATGCCCTCTTCCGTGGCCCCGTCCAGCGCGGCCGTCGGCTCGTCGAGCAGCAGCAGCGGCCGGTCCGCCAGGAACGCCCGTGCCAGCGCGAGCCGTTGCCGCTGACCTGCCGAGAGACCGGCGCCGTCCTCCCCGATCGGAGTTTCCGGCCCCAGGGGGAGCTCGGAGACGAACTCGTACGCCCCCGCCTCCCGAAGCGCTGCCAGGACCGCCGCGTCGTCAGCGTCCGGCCGCGCGAGCCGCACGTTCTCGGCGATCGTCCCGGAGAAGAGATACGGCCGCTGGGGGACCCAGGCGATCTGCTCCCGCCACCGTTCCATGTCCAGGTCGGCGAGATCCGTCCCGCCGATTCGCACCCGCCCCTCCACCGGGTCCACGAAGCCGAGCAGGACGTCGAGCAACGTGGACTTGCCGACGCCGCTCTCCCCCACGAGTGCGACGGTCTCGCCGGGCTCCACCACCAGCGAGGCGGCGTCCAGCGACGCTTCACTGCGCCGCTTGTGGCGGACGGTGACCGCGTCGACCTCCAGCCGGAGCGTGCCCGGGACGGGGGACCCGCCCGAGCGTCGGGGTGCGGTCTCGAGTACCTCGAAGATCTCCTCCGCCGCGGAGAGCCCCTCGGCGGCGGCGTGGAACTGGGCACCCACCTGCCGGATCGGCAGATAGGCCTCGGGGGCGAGGATCAGGATGACGAGCCCCGTGTACAGATCCAGATCGCCGTGGACCAGACGCATACCGATACCGACGGCGACCAGGGCCACCGACAGCGTGGACAGCAGCTCCAGCGCGAACGACGAAAGGAACGCGATCCGCAGCGTGCGCAGGGTCGCCTGCCGGTACTGGGTGGTGATGGTGCGGATCGACTCGGCCTGCGCCTTCGCCCGGCCGAACACCTTCAGCGTCGGCAGCCCGGCGACCACGTCGAGGAAGTGACCGGAGAGCCGGGACAGCAGCCGCCACTGGCGGTCCATGGTCGTCCGCGTGGCCCAGCCGATCAGCACCATGAAGAGCGGAATCAAGGGCAGGGTCACCACGATGACCGCGGCCGAGACCCAGTCCTCGGTGACGATCCGCGCCAGCACCGCGACGGGCACCACGACCGCGAGGCCGAGCTGGGGCAGATAGCGCGAGAAGTAGTCGTCCAGCGCGTCGACGCCGCGGGTGGCCAGGGCGACGAGCGAACCGGTGCCTTCCCCAGCGCTTTGAGCAGGGGAGGGCCCATGCGCGCTCAGCCGGCCCGGACCGAGCTCGGCGGCCCGGTTCAGCAACCTGCGCCGAAGCTCGGACTTCACCGCGGCGCTGGCCCGGTGCGCGGCCAGCTCGGTCAGCCAGGAGACGGCCGCCCTGCCGACCGCCACCGCGGCCAGCAGGGTCAGGGGGGCAGCGAGGTCGGCGACCGGCAGCCCCCGCTGGAACGCCCCCACCACCACCTCGGCGATGAGCATCGCCTGCGCGATGACCAAGGCCGCTCCGACGACCCCGAGCACCACCACCGCTGCCAGGAAACCGCGGGTGGCGCGTGCGTACCGCAGCAGGCGCGGATCGATCGGTTTCACGTGAAACATCCCCCGCTAGTGGGCGTCGGCTATGTGCTGGGTGCCGATCCGCTTGCGGAAGACCCAGTACGTCCACCCCTGGTAGAGCATGACCAGCGGTGCCGCGATCGCCGCGCACCAGGTCATGATCTTCAGCGTGTACGGGCTCGACGAGGCATTGGTGACCGTCAGGCTCCAGTCCCCGTCGAGCGTGGACGGCATGACGTTCGGGAAGAGCGCCAGGAAGAGCATTGCCACCGCGGTGGCGATGGTGACTCCCGAGAGGCCGAACGACCAGCCTTCCCGGCCCGCCTTGACGGCCCCGACGGCACCGGTCAGCGCCAGCACCGCGACGACCAGCGCCACCAGGCTCTTGCCGTCACCGCGCGACGCCTGGGTCCACAGCAGGAACCCGAGCGCCGGGACGAGGGCGAACAGCCCCAGCTTCACCGCCATCGCCCTGGCCCGGGTCCTGATGTCTCCCAGCGTCTTGAGTGCCGCGAAGACCGCCCCGTGGAAGGTGAACAGCGCGAGCGTGACCAGTCCGCCGAGCAGTGCGTACGGGTTGAGCAGATCGACCAGGCCGCCGACGTACTCCTTGTTCTCGTCGATCTTCACGCCGCGCACGATGTTGCCGAAGGCCACGCCCCACAGGAAGGCCGGCAGCAGCGAGGTCCAGAAGATCGCGTGCTCCCAGTTGGTCTGCCAGCGCTCCTCCTCCCGCTTGTGCCGGTACTCGAACGCGACTCCGCGGATGATCAGACAGACCAGGATGAGCAGCAGCGGGAGGTAGAAGCCCGAGAAGAGCGTGGCGTACCACTCGGGGAAGGCGGCGAACGTCGCCCCGCCCGCGGTGAGCAGCCACACCTCATTGCCGTCCCAGACCGGCCCGATGGTGTTGATCAGCACGCGGCGCTCGGTGCGGTCCCTCGCCAGCAGCTTGGTGAGGACGCCGATTCCGAAGTCGAAGCCCTCGAGAAAGAAGTAGCCGATCCACAGGACGGCGATGAGTACGAACCAGACGTTGTGGAGTTCCATGCCTCAGCAGCTCCTCAGCGGCCTCAGTAGGAGAAGGCCATCGGCCGGTCGGCGTCACGGTCGTCGCCGCCGATCTTGGTGGGCGGGTTGAGGTCGGCCTCGGTCAGTTCGGGCGGCCCTGCCTTGACGTACTTCAGGAGCAGCCTGACCTCGATCACGGCGAGCACCGCGTAGAGCAGGGTGAAGACGCCCATCGATATGAGGACCTCGCCCTGCGAGACTCCGGGGGAGACGGCGTCGCGGGTGCGGAGCACGCCGTAGACGACCCACGGCTGCCTGCCCATCTCGGTGAAGATCCAGCCCCAGGAGTTGGCGATCAGCGGGAAGGCCATCGTCCACAGGGCGATCAGCCAGTACCACCTGCCCAGCCGGGGACTGAGCGCCTTGCTCCTGAAGAGCACCAGATTCGGCACCTCGTCCTCGCCCGTCCGCAGTGCGCGGGGCAGCAGGAACTTTCTCCTGGTCAGCCAGAGTCCGATCATCCCGATGGTCAGCGACGCCATGCCGAAGCCGATCATCCAGCGGAAGCCCCAGTAGGCGACGGGGATGTTCGGGCGATAGTCGCCGGGACCGTGTTCCTCCTGGAGCTGCTCGTTCACGTCGTTGATGCCGGGCACGTACGAGTCGAAGTCGCTGTGTGCCAGGAAGGAGAGCAGGCCGGGAATCTCGACGGCGACCTTGTTGTGTCCCTTGTCCACGTCTCCGTAGGCGAAGACGGAGAACGGTGCGGGCGCCTCGCCGTCCCACAGCGCCTCGGCGGCCGCCATCTTCATGGGCTGCTGCTCGTACATCACCTTGCCGAGCAGATCGCCACTGACGGCGGTCATCAGCCCGGCGACGGCGACGGTGACCAGGCCCACTCGCAGCGAACTGCGCATCACCGGCACATGCTTCCGGCGTGCCAGATGGAAGGCCGAGATGCCCGCCATGAAGGCGCCGCCGACCAGGAAGGCTGCCGTCATGGTGTGGAAGAACTGGGTGAGCGCCGTGTTCTGGGTCAGCACGAGCCAGAAGTCGGTGAGCTCCGCCCGGCCCCGCTCCTCGTTGATCCGGTAGCCGACCGGGTGCTGCATCCAGGAGTTGGCCGCCAGGATGAAGTACGCCGACAGGATGGTGCCGATCGAGACCATCCAGATGCAGGCCAGGTGGATTTTCTGCGGCAGCTTGTCCCAGCCGAAGATCCACAGCCCGATGAAGGTGGACTCGAAGAAGAAGGCGATCAGCGCCTCGAAGGCGAGCGGTGCACCGAAGATGTCACCGACGAAGCGGGAGTAGTCGGACCAGTTCATGCCGAACTGGAACTCCTGCACGATGCCCGTGACCACACCCATGGCGATGTTGATCAGAAAGAGCTTGCCCCAGAACTTCGTTGCCTTGAGGTACTTCTCCTTGCCCGTCCGCACCCAGGCGGTCTGCAGGCCGGCGGTGAGCGCGGCGAGCGAGATCGTGAGGGGCACGAAGAGGAAGTGGTAGACGGTGGTGATGCCGAACTGCCATCGCGCCAAGGTCTCGGGCGCCAGAGCGAGGTCCACGTCGTCTCTCCTTACGTCGCCGCCGTCGAGCGGCAGCCGGCCCCTCCTTTTCCACTGATTGCTGGAGGAACCGGAGCGTGCTTGTGAACGCGTTCACATTCACAAGCATTATGGCGCATACAGAATCCGCACCTTCTATCGGGGGGTCACTCTTGGGTGGACCCTCGGGCAGGGATCGACGGTGCCCACCGCCGTTCGGTGAGCATCCGCGCCGGGCGACCCAGCTCAGGGGCGAGCGGATCGAACCGGCCGGAGGCCAAACGGCCCAAGGCCTCTCGTTCGGATCAAGCCTGATCCGAACGAGAGGCCCCAGGACTCGCCGGCCCTGTCAGAAGCTCTTGCGGAACGTCTCCGAGGTGTGCAGAAACACATCGTTCGCCTCGCACTCGCCGATGGTCACCCGCACCCCCTCGCCCGCGAACGGCCGGACGACGACACCGGCCTTCTCGCACGCCGCAGCGAAGTCGAGCGTGCGCTCACCGAGCCGCAGCCAGACGAAGTTCGCCTGCGTCTCGGGCACCGTCCAGCCCTGCTCGACGAGAGCGTGGTGCACCCGGGCGCGCTCGGTGACCAGGGAGCCGACCCGGCCGAGCAGTTCGTCCTCGGCGCGCAGCGACGCCACCGCCGCGTCCTGCGCGAGCTGCGTCACCCCGAAGGGCACCGCCGTCTTGCGGAGTGCAGCGGCCACCGGCTCGTGGGCGACCGCGAAGCCGACCCGCAGACCCGCCAGACCGTACGCCTTGGAGAAAGTGCGCAGCACCGCCACGTTCGGCCGGTCCCGGTAGATCTCGAGACCGTCGGGGACGTCGGCGTCACGGATGAACTCCCGGTACGCCTCGTCCAGCACCACCAGCACGTCGGAGGGCACTCGGTCCAGGAACCTCTCCAGCTCCCCGCGGCGCACCACGGTGCCGGTCGGATTGTTGGGGTTGCAGACGAAGATCAGCCGCGTCCGTTCCGTGATCGCGTCCGCCATGGCGTCGAGGTCGTGCACCTCACCGTCGGTCAGCGGAACCTGCACGGGCTTCGCGCCGCTGATCTGCGTGATGATCGGGTACGCCTCGAAGGAGCGCCAGGCGTAGATCACCTCGTCGCCGGGGCCGGAGGTCGACTGCAGCAGCGACTGCGCCACACCCACGGAACCGGTGCCGGTTGCCAGATGGGTCACCGGCACCCCGAACCGGTTCGCCAGCTCGTTCATCAGTCCGGTGCAGGCCATGTCGGGGTAGCGGTTGAAGTTCTGCGCCGCCGCCATGGCGCTCTCCATCACGCCGGGCAGCGGCGGATAGGGGTTCTCGTTGGAGGACAGCTTGTAGGCGACCGGGCCGCCGGCCGCCGCGGGCTTGCCCGGCTTGTATGTGGGGATGCCGTCCAGCTCGGCGCGCAGCTTGGGGCTCGTCTCGCTCACCGCAGGTCCTCCTCGAGGGTCCGTGCACATCGTTGTCGCTCAACCAATACTGCTCACCTTATGAGGATTCGCCGCTGCTGCGAATGGCCGGATCAGAGGAACGCCTGCCGGCCCTGAGAGGAAGCCTGCCGAGGACGCGACCCGAAGGGATCCGTGGGGAATCCTGGGTGGGGGGGCGCTGGGGGCCATGGCGCGCGCCGGTGGCTCGCGCCGTGGCGCGCATCCCCCGTAGTGATGAGTTGAGACCTCTTCGAGACATGGGGCCTTCGCCAGGCCTTAGCAGCCCAGCACCCGACTCTCCATGGCTGCATACGTCAACTCCCTTATTTTACAAGGCAATTGACTGTAAATGATCATGCAGAAACGTGACTGTCAACGCATGCATATGCGACCGGCCGGATCACCGGCGCGAGCCCTACTATCGGCTCGCCATGACAGCAGCAGGGAAGCACCAGGTGAGCCGGACGGACACATCCCGCCGGGGCGGTAGGCAGGGTCGGGCAGGCATCAGAGACGTGGCTGCCGCGGCCGGGGTCTCCATCACAACCGTCTCCGACGCCCTCAACGGCAAGGGCCGGCTTCCGGACGCCACCCGCCGACACGTCCGCGAGGTCGCAGACCGGCTGGGCTACCGCCCGTCCGCCGCGGCCCGCACCCTCCGTACCGGAAAGTCGGGCTTGATCGGCCTGACGGTGACGACATACGGGGATGAACCTTTCACCTTCACGGAGTTCGCGTACTTCGCCGAGATGGCCAGAGCCGCCACCTCGGCCGCGCTCGCGCGCGGCTACGCGCTGGTCATCCTGCCCGCGACCTCCAGACACGACGTCTGGTCGAACGTCGCGCTCGACGGCACCGTCGTCATCGACCCATCCGACCACGACCCGGTCGTCACCGAACTCGTGCGCCAGGGGCTGCCTGTCGTTTCCGACGGGCGCCCCGCCGGCACCCTGCCGGTCACCGCCTGGGTGGACAACGACCACGAAGCCGCCGTACTCGATCTGCTCGACCATCTCGCCGCCGCCGGCGCCCGCAGGATCGGTCTGCTCACCGGCACCACCACCGACACCTACACCCGGCTCTCGACCACCGCCTACCTCAACTGGTGCGAGCGCGTCGGCCAGGACCCCGTCTACGAGTCCTACCCCGCGCACGACCCGTGCGCCGGCGCCGTCGCCGCCGACCGGCTACTGGCCCGGCCCGACCGGCCGGACGCGGTGTACGGGCTCTTCGACCCCAACGGCACCGACCTGCTCGCCGCCGCCCGCCGGTACGGCCTGCGGGTCCCCGACGATCTGCTGCTGGTGTGCTGCAGCGAGTCGACCGTCTACGCCACGACCGAGCCCCCCATCACCACGCTCTCGCTGAAGCCGCGCAGGATCGGTACTGCCGTGGTCCAGTTACTGATCGACGCGATCGAGGGAATCGACGAGGACCGGCCGATCGAGCAGGTGATACCCACGGAACTGATCGTCAGGACGTCGTCCCAGCGTCGCCCCCCGCGGACGACTGTGAGCGCGCCACGGTCTCCCTCGCAGCACTAGGGGCATGTCCGACGGATCAGGGCCGGACACGCCCGGGCCGTTCCACCCGAAGGTCCGTACCTTCCCAATTGGGGCGAAACGGCCGGCGAAGCAGGGATGCTCGAGGATTCATCACCCCTGGTGCGTCACACACCGCCTGGCTCATTCCTATGATGGGCGAACGACACCGCGGACCACCCCGACCAGGCTGGGCCGAGAGGTGAACGGCGGCGCGACGGTGGTGGAGGGGTCGATGACTCAGGGGGCCGGTCAAGGACCCGTGGTGCGGACGGCAACGTTGCGCGATTTCCGTGTCCCGCCGTACGCGCAGGTTCCCGTGCAGTCCCACGCGGCGGACCCGATCCATTCGGGCCATCCCGGGAACGCCTTCCCCGAGGGTGAACCCCCGGAGGGCTACACGCCCACCGCACGCGACCTCCCCGTCATCCGCCGAGACGGCCCCGGCGACACGGTCCAGGTCCATGTCGACCCCGACGAGGCTCCCGCTCCGGACGGGCTCGGCCCGCTGTACGTCGTCGGCGACGTCCACGGCTATCTCGACGAACTCGTCGCGGCACTGGCCGAACAAGGCCTCATCGACGCCGAAGGACACTGGGCGGCGGACAACGCCCGGCTGTGGTTCCTTGGGGACTTCACCGACCGCGGTCCGGACGGCATCGGCGTGATCGACCTCGTCATGCGCCTCTCGGCCGAGGCCGCCGCGGCCGGCGGCTACTGCAAGGCCCTGATGGGCAACCACGAACTGCTGCTGCTCGGTGCCAAACGGTTCGGGGACAAGCCCGTCAACTCCGGTGCCGGCACAGCCACCTTTCAGGCGGCCTGGCTTCTCAACGGCGGCCAGAAGGCCGACATGGACCGGCTGCAGGAGGTTCATCTGCAGTGGATGGCCAGGCTCGACGCGATCGTCGAGGAGGACAGCCATCTGCTGCTGCACTCCGACACGACCGCCTATCTCGAGTACGGATCCACCATCGCGGACGTCAACGACACCGTGCACGCGATCCTCACGCGCAATGACGCGGACGAGTGCTGGGACCTCTTCCGAAAGTTCACCAAGCGCTTCGCCTTCCGCGACGACGGCGGCCCGCAGGCGGTGCGCGAGCTGCTCGGGGCCTATGGCGGCCGGCGCATCGTGCACGGCCACAGTCCCATTCCGTATCTGCTGGGCGAGGTGGGCACCGAGGACGGCGAGGACGGCGAGCGCCCCGTGGTCGAATGTCCGCACGTGTACGCGGACGGGCTCGCGATCGCCATGGACGGCGGCGTGACCATGGCCGGAAAGCTTCTTGTCCAGCAACTCCCGTTGCCGCGCTGAGCCGACTTGCGGCAGGTGATTTACGGAAACCCCCTGTCACGCTGTGCCGTAACCGCTCTACCATCGGCTTATCCGTAGCAGACTCTCCTCCGTCTTCGCTCAACTGCCCAGCTTGTAAGGGCAGTCGGCGGGCGGAGCATCGGGGGATGCACATGAACAGCGCTCCGAACCTGCTGAACGAGGACCGCGCCGAGTACCAGCGAGTCCTCGACGAAGCACTGCGCAACGCCCGTGAACGGCCTGACCTCGCCACCGTGGGACTACGTCTCAACGCCGAGCAGCTGCGCACCATGGCACTGAACGCGACGGCACTGATAACCGCCTCGGCCGCCGCCGAGTACGAGCACTATGTGAAAGTGCGCCGGGAAATGCGCACCCCCACGACAGCCGCCTCGGTGCGCGGCTCCGTGTCGGCCCCCGCGGTCGGCGACACCTCGCAGGGCGGCGGCGCCGGCTTCGCCGCCGTCATCGCCGTGCTCGCCCCCGTCCTCGCCGGGACGGCCGCGGCGATCTTCCTTCTCGTCGGCTACATCCTCAAAATGCTCAGCGCCACCCCGTCCTTCGCCGACGCCCTGCTGACGGCCGGGTGGTTCTTCGGTGCGCTCACGGCAGCCGCCACCCTGGTCGCGGCGGTGGGGCTGCTGCTGACGGCTCTGCGCAACGGGGCCGCCCAGGTGGCCGAAGAAGCGCCCGCCGGAGAGCTGCCGGACGAGGTGGCACGGGCGAAGGAAGCGTGGCGGCACGCACTGCTGGAGCGCGGAATTCTGCCCTTCCTGCGGGCAGCACTGGCCGACCCCAGCGCCGACCCGGCGTCCCCGGGGCCACCGCGACCGGTGAGCCGTATGCCGAAGATCGGATACAGCGGACCGGAGTTCTCCAGTCCTGCGGACGGGGCAGCCTCGGGGCAGCGCCCCACCTTCACCAGCCCGGACTTCACGAGCCCGGACTTCGGCGGCCCCGAGCACCGGCCGGACTGATCACCGGTCGGTGGCCACGGTCATGTGGCTGTCTCATGCCGGAGGCGCCGATGTGGACATGGGGCGGGTGATCTGCTCGATGCGGCGTGGGAACGGCTGAGCCGACCGCTGCCCGCCTGCCACAACGACAGCGTCCCCCGGAGCTTGTCCGGGGGACGCTGTGACGACAGAAGATCAGCCCGCTGACGGTCGTCCGGTGGGACTGCCCTGTGAACCGGCCGGGCGGGCGCAGGTTGTCCAGCGGGCTCGTCAGCCGGGCGTCGAGGGCACGAACGGTGTGGACGGAACACGGACACGATGGCGCGCGGAGGGGCGGCGGGGTGGCCGGGCCAGGGTGACGAGCCGGACGAGCTGCTGAAAGCAGGCAAGAGCCGCGAGGGCAGGTAGCGCGGCCGCAGCGGCGTCGGTGAGAGACCCGGCTGATTCAATGACGCACAGCCAGGTCGCGATGGCCGAGAAGAAGAGTACGACGACCCAGGATTGCACCGCCCGGCGATGATGGAGCGAGGCGCGCAGGATGCAGAGAGACGCAACCATCCAGGGTCCATAGACCAGAACCGGCCACCAGCTCATCAGGCCCTGGGACGTTCGTGACGCGGCAATGTGCCGTAGTGGGTCCAGGGCGACCATGCCTCCGAAGATGCTCACTCCGGAGACGATGATGGCGGCCAGCACGGCAATGGAGACGCTGACTGTCTGCAGCAGGGTGAACCTGGTCCTCCGCGACGGTACCCGTCGGCGATGCCCCGGCGCGGGGCGTACACGGGGAAGTTCGGCGGTGACGCTGTTCCGGTCCGCGAGTGCGTTGCCGTCCCCCGACTCAAGGGCGCTGCCGTAGCCGGAGAAGGCCGTGGCCATTTCCGGCCCGGCCGAGGGCTGCAGCAATTGCTGCAGTTCCGCTGTCGGGTCCCACGTCCCGTCAAGGATCTCCAGGCCGAGAGGAGCCATCGGCTCATGGGTACTCAGCAAGTTCTTCGGGGAGGCGGCATACGGGTCCTCCCACCTGCCATAGCCGCCCATTTCCGGGTGGGAAACCGCTGCACCGAATGAGCCGTACTCGTCATACATGAAGGCTTCGCCCCGTCCGTTCGTCGCCGCGTACAGTCGGCGACACGTGCGCTGTGCTCGACAGTCGGTGGTAATCGGCCTGGATCCGGCCGATCAACGCCAGAAAGTCGTTCAGCAGGGAGGAAGCCTGCGTCAGGTCGATTCGATCCTCTTCATGGTGGAGCGTCGCGTTACCCTCCGCCACGCCCTCCGCAGAGCGGGGATCCAACGCCCACGCGCCCATTGGGACCGCCCCCGTGCCGGCCGTACGTCGGGCCCCGGCCTCGGGAGGAAGCTGTGCTCTCGTCATATTCCTAACAACGAGCGATCCAATAGCCCTGATGCGTGACATTCGAGTGAAACGTTTACGCTACATGGGTGAGGACCGGTCATCCCATCCACTATTGCGAAAAGATGCCAAGAGCCCCGGCCGCTGTCGCGAAACCGCCCATCGGGGCAGGCACAGCACCCTTGACCAAGGCGGTGCCCCCTGGCCGATCGAACCACGGGGGCACTGCCAAAAACGTCACAGTCAGTCCGCAAGCGGCAAATACACCCGGTTGCCACCCGCCGCGAACTCCCGCGACTTCTCCAGCATCCCCGCCTCGACCTCCTCGGCCGAGGCCGAGGGAAGCAGGTCCGGGGCGAACTGCTCCGTGATGCTCCTACTGATCTTCATCGAACAGAACTTCGGCCCGCACATCGAGCAGAAGTGCGCGGTCTTGGCCGGCTCGGCCGGCAGCGTCTCGTCATGGAACTCCCTTGCCGTATCGGGGTCGAGGGCCAAATTGAACTGGTCCTCCCACCGGAACTCGAAGCGCGCGTCGGACAGCGCGTCGTCCCATTCCTGCGCGCCCGGATGCCCCTTGGCGAGGTCCGCCGCATGCGCGGCGATCTTGTAAGTGATGACGCCCGTCTTCACGTCGTCACGATCCGGAAGGCCCAGGTGCTCCTTGGGAGTCACGTAGCAGAGCATGGCCGTGCCCCACCACGCGATCATGGCCGCCCCGATACCGGAGGTGATGTGGTCGTAGGCCGGGGCCACATCGGTGGTCAGCGGGCCGAGCGTGTAGAACGGGGCCTCCTCGCAGATCTCCTGCTGGAGGTCGATGTTCTCCTTGATCTTGTGCATGGGGACGTGACCGGGGCCTTCGATCATCGTCTGCACATTGAAACGCTTGGCTGTCGAGTTGAGTTCCCCGAGCGTCTTCAACTCGGCGAACTGCGCCTCGTCGTTGGCGTCCGCGATCGAACCGGGCCGCAGGCCGTCGCCCAGGGAGTACGTCACGTCGTACGCGGCGAGAATCTCGCAGAGCTCCTCGAAGTTCTCGTAGAGGAACGACTCCTTGTGGTGCGCGAGGCACCACGCCGCCATGATCGAGCCGCCGCGCGAGACGATGCCGGTCTTGCGGCGAGCCGTCAACGGCACATAGCGCAGCAGCACTCCGGCGTGGACGGTCATGTAGTCAACGCCCTGCTCGGCCTGCTCGATGACCGTGTCCTTGTAGATCTCCCACGTCAGCTCCTCGGCCTTGCCGTCGACCTTCTCCAGCGCCTGGTAGAGCGGCACGGTGCCGATCGGCACGGGGGAATTGCGCAGCACCCACTCGCGCGTGGTGTGGATGTTGCGGCCCGTGGACAGGTCCATGACCGTGTCGGCGCCCCAGCGGGTCGCCCAGGTCATCTTCTCGACCTCCTCCTCGATGGAGGAGGTGACCGCGGAGTTCCCGATGTTGGCGTTGACCTTCACCAGGAACCGCTTGCCGATGATCATCGGCTCGATCTCCGGGTGGTTGACGTTGGCCGGCAGGACCGCGCGCCCCGCCGCGATCTCCTCCCGCACCACCTCGGGCGAGACGTTCTCACGGAGGGCGACGTACTCCATCTCCGGCGTGATCTCGCCCCGGCGGGCGTACGCGAGCTGCGTCACCGCCTGCCCGTCCCGGCCCCGCCGCGGCTGCCGCGAACGGCCCGGGAAGACGGCATCGAGATTGCGCAGCCCCCCGCGCGGCGACGTGTGCTTGATCCCGTCGTCCTCCGGGCGGACCGGCCTTCCCGCGTACTCCTCGGTGTCGCCGCGGCCGATGATCCAGTTCTCCCGCAGCGGCGGCAGACCCCGGCGTACGTCCGTCTCGACGTTCGGATCCGTGTACGGCCCCGACGTGTCGTAGAGCGTCACGTCCTTGCCGTTGGTGAGGTGCACCTTGCGGACCGGCACGCGGAGGTCGGGGCGCGAGCCCGCGAGGTATCCCTTGTGCCAGCCGATGGACTTCCCTGCCTCGTCGTTCTGGCTCGAGGCAGGCGTGCGTGCGTCCGATACGGTCATGAGACCTACTCCCTACGCCGGCATTACCCGGTAACAGGTTCGGCGGTCGGCGCAGCTGTCCCGTACGGAGGTACGAAGGTCAGCGCCCTCTCAGCCCGGTGCTCCGAGCTCCCGCGTGTGCAAAGGTGCCACCACGCTAGCGTCATGTCTGGCGTGCTGAACAGAGGCCCCCCTGCGACTCTTGCGATGATCGGTCCGTGACCTCATCGCCGCAGCCCCCAGAACCGCACGGCCAGGCCCACAGTCATGTGCACAGTCATGGGCCCGCCGCGCCAGTCTCCCAGCACCTTCGCAGGGTCATCGCCGCCGTCCTCATCCCCTTCGCGACGGCCGTCCTCGTCGGGCTCGTCGTGCTGTGGCCCGGGGGCGCACCCGGCCATGAGCGCACCGGCGTCGGCTTCGACCGGCAGACCGAGCAGGGCAAGGTGGTGGCTCTGGAGAAGGTCGACTGCAAGGACGTCAACGCCGCTCAGGTCCCTCCGACCGGCGACACCACCACCCCTGAGGGGCGCGAGGCGGTCAACTCGCAGCAGGGCGAGTGCGGCAGGGCGACCGTGGAAGTGACCACCGGCAAGGACAAGGGCCGTACCTTCGTAGAGATCGTGCAGCCGGACGCGCCACGGCAGTTGAAGGAGGGCCAGGGCGTCGTGGTCGCCTACGCCCCCGACGCCCCCCGCGACCTCCAGTACTCGGTAACGGATGTCGACCGGGGAGTCCCGATGGCGCTGCTGGCCGGGCTCTTCGCGCTCGTCGTGGTTCTCGTCGGCCGGATGCGCGGTGTGATGGCCCTGATCTCTCTCGCCATCTCGTTCGCCATCCTGACGCTCTTCATCCTGCCCGCCATCCTTCAGGGGTCGAATCCGCTGGTCGTTGCGGTGGTCGGGGCGAGCGCCATCATGCTGATCGCGCTCTACATGTGCCACGGGGTGACCGCGCGGACCTCCGTCGCGGTGCTCGGAACCCTGATCTCACTGCTGCTGATCGGGCTGCTCGGCTCGCTGTTCATCGACTGGGCCAGCCTCAGCGGGAACACCGACGACAACACCGGTCTGATCCACGGCCTGTATCCGGAGATCGATATGAGCGGTCTGCTGCTCGCCGGTATCATCATCGGCTCGCTCGGCGTGCTCGACGACGTGACGGTGACGCAGACATCCGCCGTGTGGGAACTGCACCAGGCGGATCCGGACATGGGCCCGCGCGCCCTCTACCGCTCCGCCATCCGCATCGGCCGCGACCACATCGCGTCCGTCGTCAACACGCTCGTACTCGCCTATGCGGGCGCCGCGTTGCCTCTGCTGCTGCTCTTCTCCATCGCGCAGTCCAGTGTGGGAACCGTCGCCAACAGCGAGCTGGTCGCGGAGGAGATCGTACGGACGCTCGTCGGCTCGATCGGCCTGGTCGCCTCGGTGCCGGTGACGACGGCGCTCGCCACCCTGGTGGTCTCCGCCGACCGCTCTGGTCCCTCGGCCGAGCAGAACGGCTCGCCGGCCCGCACAGGCAGGGGACGACGGCGCAAGCGGTGAGGCGTCACGACGCTCGGACGCGTCAGCCGGCGTTCTCCTCGGCGAGAATGCGCCCGAGCGCCTCCTCCGGCTCGAAGTCACCGAGCGCGAGCTCCTGCCCCACGGGCACCGGTTTGTCCGTTCGGTCGAGGAAGGCGACAAGCGGTGCCGCCCTGCCCGGAAGAGTGCCGGTCGCGTCGCGCCAGTGGTCGAGGGACTCCTCGAGGGTGCTGCGACGATTCTGCGACGTCCTACCGGCAATCAGCCGCTCCACCGCGTCCCCGAGCAGGTACAGGCCGTCCCGGCGCCTCAGGTAGTCGTCGTGGGTCAGGGTGCGCAGCCGATGGTAGGCGGGTCGGCAGGGGAACTCCGGCCTGTCGGCGCGAGCACCTTGCCGGAGCCCCGTCGGGATGCGCGCCTGCGGCTTCGAGCAGCCGCAGTGCCCGCTGGACGGAGCCGATCAGGGTCGGTGCAGGAGCGGCTTTCATTGCCCCGGCCACCGGTCACCCCCAGGCGTGGTGACGGGCAGCGCGCCCGCCCGCGGGGGCCGCCCCAGCAGACGCCGCAGCCCCGAGCCCTGGAACGGCAATTCAGCACCGGGTCGCGCGAAAGGCCTGGTGAGAGCAGTCCCGCTCCGGACATTTCCCGACGGGCGGCAGCGGTGAACCACACCAATGGCAGCACCGGTCGGAACGTGGGAGAGCCCGGCCGGTCCCCCGACCGGGCTGACGAACGGCTCTGCGGCCGCCCGTACCGCTACCAGTCACTGCGCGAACCGGAAGAGGCCATGAACTTCCTGACCACGAAAACCAGTCCGCCGACGAGGGCGACGAAGATCAGCAGCTTGAAGAGCAGGCCGATCACGAACGCGGCGACGCTCGCGATGAGTCCGCCGAAAACGACCAGCGCGATCAGCGGAACCGCGACCCACTTCACCCACCACGGCATCCCTGCGAATATCTCCCGCACAGCCATCGTCCCTACCTCGTCTCTCCGGATTGCCTGCCTTTGATGCTAGGCGGCGGAAAGCGCCGAAAGCGTGCCGCGAGCCCCTGAACTCCCCTGACCGACCCCCTAGGGACAGCCGGGGCCGGCCATCAGCTCTCAGGCGGAGAGAAGACCACCATGACCCGCAGGTCCTCGCTGATGTGATGGAACTTGTGCGGCACCCCCGCCGGCACGTACACCACGCTGCCCCGCGCGACCTGCGTGGTCTCCATGCCCACAGTGATCGCCGCCCGGCCGCTCACCACGAAGTAGACCTCGTCCTGTTTGTGGGGGAGCTGGGGGTCGACATCACCGGCATCCAGCGCGTACAGACCGACCGACATGTTCCGTTCGCGCAGGAACTGCAGATACGCCCCGTCGTTGGCGGCACGCTCCGCCTCCAGCTCGTCCAGTCGGAATGCCTTCATCGCGGTCCCGCCCCTGCATTGGTCCGATCACGTCTGCCACGATCAGACACATGATGAATTTCCTAGTCAAGACGATCGCCAACGCAGGTGCCCTGTGGGTGGCCGTGTGGTTGCTGCAGGACATAACCCTGACCGGTGACAGCACTGGTAAGAAGGCATGGACGCTGGTCCTGGTCGCGCTGCTCTTCGGTCTGGTGAACTTTGTCGTCAAGCCCGTGGTCAAGCTGCTCACCCTGCCGCTGTTCATCCTCACCCTGGGCCTGATCACCCTGGTGGTCAACGCTCTGATGCTGCTGCTCACCTCGTGGCTCGCCGACAAGCTCGACCTGAGCTTCCACGTCGAGGGCTTCTGGACAGCGGTTCTCGGCGGTCTGATCATCTCCGTCGTCTCCTGGGCGCTGAACCTCGTCCTGCCCGACAAGGACTGAGCCGAGGAGCGAGTGACATGACCGCTACCCCCCAAGGGGACGGCACCACGGCGGTACGGGCCGGTCTGCCGGAACCGGTGAAGTACGAGCCGACCCTGCCCGGCCCCGTCTTCGCCGCCCACTTCCACCTGCCTGGTGAGCCGACAGGCCCATACACCTACGGCCGCGACGAGAACCCGACCTGGACGCATCTGGAGCGTGCCATCGGTGAACTCGAGGCACCAGGGGAGACGGTGGAGACCGTCACCTTCGCCTCGGGCATGGCCGCGATCTCCGCCGTACTGATGTCCCAGCTGAAGGCGGGAGACGCCGTCGTCATGCCCGACGACGGGTACCAGGCCCTACCGCTGGTGCATGAGCAGCTGCGGGCCTTCGGCATCGAGGTCCGCACGGCGCCCACCGCCGGCGACGCACAGGCGGCTCTGCTCGACGGAGCCCGGCTGCTGTGGATCGAGACTCCCTCGAACCCCGGGCTCGACGTGTGCGACGTGCGGCGGCTGGCCGACGCGGCCCGTGCGGCAGGCGCCCTCGTGGCTGTCGACAACACCCTGGCCACCCCGCTCGGACAGCGGCCCCTCGAGCTGGGCGCCGACTTCTCCGTGGCCAGTGACACCAAGGGCATGACCGGGCACGGTGACATCCTGCTCGGACACGTGACCTGCCGTGACCCGCGGCTCGCGGCCGGAGTGCGGCGCTGGCGAAAGATCGTCGGGGCCATTCCCGGTCCGATGGAGGCCTGGCTCGCACACCGGTCGCTCGCCACGCTGCAGTTGCGCGCCGACCGGCAGAGCGCGAACGCCTTGGCCGTCGCCCAGGCGCTGAGCGGCCGCGCCGAGGTCAGCGGCCTGCGGCATCCAGGGTTGCCGACCGATCCTTCACACAGGATCGCGGCGGGGCAGATGCGGCGCTTCGGCTGCGTGGTGTCCTTCTGTCTGCCCGACCGTGCCCACGCGGAGCGCTTCCTGGAAGGGCTTCGGCTGGTCGAGGGCGCGACCAGCTTCGGCGGGGTGCGCTCCACGGCCGAACGCCGCGGCCGCTGGGGCGGCGACGCGGTCCCGGAGGGCTTCATCCGCTTCTCGGCCGGTGCCGAGGACGGCGAGGACCTGGTGGCCGACGTGCTGCGGGCGCTGGACGAGGCCGTACCTCCCGGGTGAAACGCACAGCCGCCCGGCACAGCAGCTCATGTACGACCACCGGCTCCGTCGCGTATGAGGGCGGTCCGAGCCTCCCCCCTCATGGCTCGGACCGCCCTGGTTCCTGCGCGCCAAGAACCATGCCGACAAGGCTAATTGACTCAGCGTCAGTGTCCAATCACGCTAGCGACAGAGACCTATCGACATATTTATAGTTGGCGGGGTTCGGGGGGCAACGTCGGATCAGGAAGGCATGGCATGGATCTGGCCCTTCTACGCACATTCGTCACAGTGCACCGGGCCGGGTCCTTCACGCGCGCAGCCGCGCTGCTCGGCCTCTCCCAACCCGCGGTCACCGGTCAGATCCGCACACTGGAGCGTCAGCTGGGCAAGCCGCTCTTCCTGCGCCAGGCGCGCGGCGTCACCCCCACCACCATCGGCGACGAACTCGCCCACCGGGCGGCGCCCCATCTGGACGCCCTCCTCGAGATAGCCGAAGCCCGGCTCGACAGCGACGCGGGAACCCGCACACTCCACCTCGCCGGCCCGCCCGAATTCACCTCGGCCCGCGCCCTTCCCGCGCTCACTCCTCTGATCGACCAGGGGCTCGCCTTACGCGCCTCGTTCGGGAACGCGGAGAAAACCCTGGACGGGCTCGCGGCAGGCCACCACGACCTCGCCATCGCCACCGCCCGGCCACGGGGCCGACTGCTCACCGCCACGGCGCTCTGCGACGAGGAGCACGTCCTCGTCGCAGCTCCCAGGTGGGCGGCACACCTGGGGCCCGCCGTGCTGCGCAGGAGCCATGTCGTCCTCGAGCAACTCCCGGTGGTGGAGGTCCATGAAAGCCTGCCGTTCGTCTCGCGTTACTGGCACGCCGTCTTCGACTCGCGGCCGGCCGCGGCAGGCACCGTCATCGCGCCCGACCTGAGAGCCGTCCTGGAGACCACGGCCTCCGGTGCCGGGCTCGCTGTACTGCCGCGCTACCTGTGCGAGGAGGCACTGGAACAGGGTCGGATCGTCGCTCTCCTCGACCCTCCCGTGCCCCCTCTGCGCACCTACTTCCTCGTCATACGCACAGGTACGCTCGCTCACCCGCACATCGCCCGGGCCCATGAAGGGCTTTTGCGCGCCGCAGCCGACTGGTGACGGACACGGCACAGAACACCGGCATGCGTTTCAGAAGCCCGGACATGGGCCACTCTCTTGCCATGACCGAACGACCAGTGGTCAAGCGCACCGCCCGCGCCATCCTGCTCGACGGCGACGACCTCGTGCTGATCAAGCGCACCAAGCCCGGGATGGACCCTTACTGGCTCACCCCCGGCGGCGGGGTCGAGCCGGAGGACGCCACCGTCGTCGACGCCCTCCACCGGGAGGTGGACGAGGAACTCGGAGCCAAGATCACCGATGTGGTGCCGTGCTTCGTCGACACCGTCGAGCACATCGCGGACGGCGGCGTGACGGGGGTGAAGGTGCAGCACTTCTTCGTATGCCGGCTGGAGTCCATGGACACCGCTCTACGCCACGGCCCCGAGATCGACGAGCCCTGCGGCGAGTACGAGATCGTCCGCGTACCGTTCAGCCGCGTCGGGATCGCCGCCGTACACCTGGTGCCGCTGTCGCTGCGCCACTACCTGGACGGCAACATCGAAGGCGTAAGGGCCATGCACGCTCCTGACCTGGGCTGAATAAACGGGGCCGAACTACCCGAGGGGGCGAACCAGTTCATAGGCCTCACGGAGATCACTTCCCGCATAGGTGTGCGTCGCCAGGTCGGCGAGATGGTGATCGGCGTTCACGGCGACGGCGGTGGGCACCGCCGCGAAGATCGCGGCGTCCGACAGGGAATCGCCGTAGGCGATGCAGGCGTCCAGGGCCACGCCGAACTCCGTGCAGAGCCGGCCGGCGATCTCCACCTTGGCGGCCGCGCTGAGGATGCCCGTCGGATCAACCGGCCGGGTGAAGGGAATCTCCGGAAAGCGCGATCCGTGGGCGGCGTGGGCGCCCCAGTCCAGCAATCGCTCCACGAAGAACGACGGCGAGAGGGAGATGACTGCGCAGTAGTCGCCGCCTGCGCGGATCTCGCTCCACACCTCCTGGATGCCCAGCAGCCAGGGAGCGGTCTCGAACGCCGCCGTGACATGGGCGTCGGTGAGGTCCGTCCACAGGGCGTGCACCCGCACCGCGTACTCCGGCGGACCGATCCGGCCCGCAACCAGATCTCGCTCCACCTCACCGATCTCGTCCAGCAGCCCGAGCTGACGGGAGATCTCCACCGTCGCCGCCGAGCCATGGATCAGGGTGCCGTCCAGGTCGAAAATGTGAAGCCGAGGGCGTCTGCTCATGTACGCCGAGGTTAGTACCCGCGATTACTCCCGTCGTCAGACGCAGCGGGACCCCGTCCGCAGGCACCGTGTTTCACGTGAAACCACTCAAGCGTCCCGTTCGCAGGGCCACCCTCGTTGTCCATGTCACCGCGTCGGCCGCCTGGCTGGGTCTCACTCTCGGCCTGCTCGCGCTGGCGCTCACCGCGTACGCCACGGAATCGGCTTCCGCGATCGAGGCCTCGTATCGGTCGATGAAGGTCTTCACGGACTGGCTGGTGCTGCCGCTGGCACTGCTCACCCTGACCAGCGGCCTCGTGCTGTCGCTGGGTACGAAATGGGCTCTCGCTCTGCACCGTTGGGTCTTCGTCAAGTTCTGGGTGACCCTTGCCACCACCACGGCGTCCGTCCTGATACTCCGGCCGGGAGTCAGCAGGGCCGCCGACATCGTCGCCTCCGGCGGGATGGTGGCCGAGCCTCGCGACCTGCTGATGGGGCCCGCGGTGTCCTTGACCGCCTATGTGTTCATGACCGCCATCTCCGTCCTGAAGCCATGGGGGCTCACACGACGCGGTCGGCGGATACGTGGATCGGCTGGTTCACCAAAAGCGGTGGACGACCGATCATTGCGTCAGACAGCCTGACCCCATGCAGACACCCCTCTCCGAACTCCCCATCAGGCGTCTGACCATGGACGACCTGGTGGCCTGCGCCGATCTCTCAGAGGACCGCGGCTGGCCCCGCGAGGAGCACAAGTGGGGTCTGCTTCTCGCGGCAGGTACCGGTTACGGGATCGACGACCCCGACGGCAAGGGCCTGGTCACCGCCTGCGTGCTCACCCGCTACGGCACCGGCCTCGCAGCCATCGGCATGGTGCTCGTGGCGGAGCGCCATGCTCGGCAGGGCGTCGGACGCCGCCTGATGAAGCATGTGCTCGCGGAGACCGGGAGCCTTCCGGTCACCCTCCATGCCACCCCCTACGGCAGGCCTCTCTATGAAGAACTGGGCTTCGCCACCACCGGTCGCGCCGAGATGGTCCGCGGCCGCTTCATCCCTTCCGGGCCGCAGCCAAGGGTCAGGACGCGCCCGGCGACGGCGGAGGACCTGTCGGCGATGCTCCGACTCGACAACGAGGTCTTCGGCCTCGACCGCACCCATATGATCACGCGGCTCCCCGCCTTCGCCGACCAGCTACGAGTCGCGGAGGAGAAGGGAGTGCTGACCGGGTACGCGGCGGCATGGCCGAACATGGACACCCATGTCGTCGGTCCGCTGATCGCCCGCGACACCGAGACGGCGAAGGCCTTGATCGCCTCGCTGGCCGAGGGCACGGACCGGCCGCTGCGCACGGACATCGATGTACGCCACGAAGAGTTGCTCGCCTGGGTGAAGGAGCGGGGTTTGACGTCGATCGCCTTCAACGCCGTGATGACCTTCGGGGTCGACGGACTGCCCGGCGACTGGACGCGCCGTTTCGCGCCTCTGACGGTTGCGGCGGGCTAGCGGCTCGCCGAGCACCTTCCATTTCGGCCGCTCAAGAGCTTATGGCTTATTGATTGCATACGCGGTCTATTGCGGTCATGGCCTATCCTTGTGTAAGCCGCTCCGACACCGAGGAGGAGACACATGACCGCGAGCGACCCCGCCCTCACCGCCCTCGCGCAGGGCTGGTGCGCGCTCTCGCTGCTCCACGGCCGGATCGAGTCCCACATCGAGCGGGCCCTGGAGGCGAGGCACAACCTCAGCGCCCGCGAATACTCGCTCCTCGACGTTCTCAGCCGCCAGCACAGCGGTGAGGGCGGCCACCTCCAGATGAAGCAGGTCGCCGACGCCGTCGTTCTCAGCCAGAGCGCCACCACCCGCCTCGTCACCCGCCTCGAGGACCGCGGCCTTCTCTCCCGCTACCTCTGCCCGACCGACCGCCGCGGCATCTACACCGACGTGAGCGACGCAGGCCTCCAGTTGCTCTCGGAGGCACGACCCACCAACGACACCGCGCTGCGTGAGGCCCTCGACGAGGCAGCCAGGAACCCCGAGCTCGCTCCACTGGTCAGGGCCGTGGAAGAGCTCAAAGTTCCCGCCCGCACCCCGTAGGCCACCGAGGTCGGCGGCCTACGCGGATCGCTGCCGCAACACGGGCATCCAGCAGCCGATGCGTCCCGTTTCACGTGAAACACGGCTTGGGGCTAAAACCGGAACCCTTGCCATCCGGCGGGGTCCACGCCTCCGGGCACGGCATCCATGGGCCCATAGGGCTCTCTGGTGAAGACGAACGAGCCCAGATCGAGATGGCTCACCGAGCCGTCGTCCCGGCGCACGACGCGCAGCGTCTCGCCCGCGTAGTAGCCGTCCAGACCGATCCATGCCTCCTTCCCATGGGCGCGGAACCGGGAGCGGCGCCCCCCGCCGCGCAGTGGCTCCAGCTCCAGGCCCCCTTCGGAGACCAGACGCAGGCCGTAGGTGTAGGTCCCCCAGTACCAGGGGCCGGTCAGCGCCAACAGCACCTGATCGACCTCGGGCAGCGGTCGCCAAGGCTCAGGGATCCGCGGCTCGGCGTCCGCCACGATGTGCACGAGGTCGGCTGCGACCGTCGCCGTCAGCGGGCCGGAGGTCGCATTGGCCAGCGCCACGGCGGCAACGCCGTCCTCCACGCTCACCCACAGCGCGGCGAGGAACCCCGGCAAGGAGCCCGAGTGCCCGACGAGGGTGCGTCCCTGGCTCCGCAGGATCTGGAGCCCCAGCCCGTAGTTGCCGTTCCACTCCCCCGTCTCCGGCGGTACTGAGGGCGTCCGCATCTCCCGCACGGACTCGGCACCGAGCACCAGGTCATGCCCCGTGGCGAGGAAGGCGGCGAACCGGCAGAGGTCGGCAGCGGTGGACCAGAGTTGACCGGCGGGGGCCATCAGTCCGAGGTCCTCAGCCGGTTCGGGAAGCATCACGTCGGCCCACGGGTGGACCGCCCAGCCCCCCGCACGCGGCGCCCGCGGCTGCGTGGTCGTCCGCGACAACCCGAGCGGCTCGAGGATCTCCCGGCGCAGCGCCTCCTCCCATGACACCCCGCGGGCCGCCTCGACCAGAGAACCGAGCAGGGTGTAACCAGGGTTGGAGTAATGGTGCCGCCGGCCCGCAGGGTGCATCCCCGCCCCGTCCCCGAGTACGTCGGGAAGCTCCGGACGCATCGATCCGGGCGTCCGCTCCCACCAGGGCGCCGGTGCCTCGGCGCTCAAGCCGGCGCTGTGGCCCAGCAGCTGAGCGACGGTCACTTCGCCGGCCCCGGTGCCGGGCAGATGCTTCTCCAGCGCATCGTCCAGGTCGATCAGCCCCTCGTCCCGCAGCCGCATCACGAGAACCGCGGTGAACGTCTTGGTGATGGAACCGATGCGGTACTGAGTGTCGGCGTCCGGCGCGTGCCCGTCCACAGAGGTACGGGAACCCGTCCACACCAGCTGCCCGTCGCGCTGTACGGCGGCCGCAAAGGACGGCGCACGGCCTTCGCTCTGGGCGACGGCGATGCGATGCAGCAGAGCCCGCCGCGTGCTGGGAAGCAGTTCTTCCAAGGATGAGGTCATGGGAGCAGGTCTATCGGTGCCGGTTCCCCACGTCGACCGCATAACCGGGACACGCGGGCCGTGCCCCGCTATCAGGTCTGCGCCATGTCCACGAACCGGGAGTAGTGGCCCTGGAACGCCACGGTGATCGTCGCGGTGGGACCGTTACGGTGCTTGGCCACGATCAGATCCGCTTCGCCCGCGCGTGGTGATTCCTTCTCGTAGGCGTCCTCACGGTGCAACAGGATCACCATGTCCGCGTCCTGCTCGATCGAGCCCGACTCACGCAGGTCCGAAACCATCGGCTTCTTGTCCGTGCGCTGCTCGGGGCCACGGTTCAGCTGGGACAGCGCGATCACCGGAACCTCGAGCTCCTTCGCCAGCAGCTTGAGATTCCGGGACATGTCGGAGACCTCCTGCTGACGGCTCTCGGCCCGCTTGGAACCGCCGGACTGCATCAGCTGCAGATAGTCGATGACCACCAGTTTGAGGTCGTTGCGCTGCTTCAGACGCCGACACTTCGCCCTGATCTCCATCATGGAAAGGTTCGGGGAGTCGTCGATGTACAGCGGGGCCTGTGAGACATCCGGCATCCGGCGGGCAAGCCGCGTCCAGTCCTCGTCCGTCATCGTGCCGGACCGCATGTGGTGCAGCGCCACCCGTGCCTCGGCGGACAGAAGCCTCATGGCGATCTCGTTGCGGCCCATCTCCAGGGAGAAGATCACGCTGGGCAGGTTGTTCTTGATGGAGGCTGCGCGCGCGAAGTCCAGCGCCAGCGTCGACTTACCCATCGCAGGACGGGCGGCGATCACGATCATCTGGCCGGGGTGCAGGCCGTTGGTCAGCGAGTCGAAGTCCGTGAAGCCCGTCGGCACACCGGTCATCTCGCCGCTGCGGGAACCGATCGCCTCGATCTCGTCGAGTGCGCCTTCCATGATGTCGCCGAGCGGCAGATAGTCCTCGCTCGTGCGCTGCTCGGTGACGGCGTAGATCTCGGCCTGCGCTGAGTTGACGATCTCGTCGACGTCACCGTCGGCGGCATAACCCATCTGCGTGATCTTGGTACCGGCTTCGACAAGCCGGCGCAGTACCGCGCGCTCATGGACGATCTCGGCGTAGTACGAGGCATTGGCCGCGGTCGGCACCGACTGGACGAGGGTGTGCAGATACGGGGCTCCGCCGACCCGGGTGATCTCACCTCGCTTGACCAACTCGGCCGCGACCGTGATGGGGTCGGCCGGCTCGCCCTTGGCGTACAGGTCGAGGATGGCCTGGTAGACCGTTTCATGAGCCGGCCGGTAGAAGTCGTGGCCCTTGATGATCTCCACCACGTCGGCGATGGCGTCCTTGGAGAGCAGCATGCCGCCGAGTACGGACTGCTCGGCGTCCAGATCCTGAGGCGGAACGCGCTCGAACCCTGGAGAACCCCCGTCCCAGCCGCCGCCGTCCCTGCCCCGGTCGTGCTGGTCCTCGCGGCCGCGTCCTTCGTGGCGCCGTTGACGGGAGGCGGGGAGACGGTCTCCCGGACTGTCGGCCGCCCACGGGTCGTCCAAAGGTTCGGAAATGCTCACCCGGGCCACCTCCTCCCGTCCGCTCCACGGACCTACGCGGTGGCACTCTTTCTACGCCACGACACTGACAAAACGCGTCGCCCGACTCCGCTTGCAGCGGGGGTTTCCGCACCTCGGGCGACGGTCCACGGTAGGCCCGGCGGCACCGTCAGCCAATCTGGTTATCCACAGGGGGTGTGGACCAAGGACCAGATGCTGTGGAGAACTCTCCGCAACCTGTGCACGGACCGGGGGACAGCACTGTGGAAAAGTTTCCGCGGGTCAAACAACACCCCGCCTGAGCTGCTGTTTCAGCATCCACCGCCTGTGGGGGAGAAAAACTTTCCCAGCCGGACCAAGATCAGAACAAACGGCACACGGACGAGCGGCCCAGGCACCCCTCAGTAAGGAGTGCAGGCGGATTGCATCTCTTACCTGTGGAAGATTACATTGGCGCCATGACACAGGCACCGACAGAGCCGAAGGAACAGCGCCGGCTGCACGACCGGGAGATCATCGCGCTCGCCGTGCCCGCCTTCGGAGCGCTCGTCGCCGAGCCGTTGTTCGTGATGGTCGACAGCGCCATCATCGGCCATCTCGGTACTCCACAACTGGCCGGCCTCGGTGTCGCTGCAGCCCTGTTGATGACCGCGGTGAGCGTCTTCGTCTTCCTGGCCTATGCCACCACGGCCGCCGTCGCGCGACGGGTTGGTGCGGGCGACCTCCAAGCCGCCATCCGGCAAGGGATGGACGGCATCTGGCTGGCCCTGGGACTCGGCATCGCTGTCATCGGCGTCACCCTGCCGACGGCCCCATGGCTGGTGGAACTGTTCGGCGCCTCCGAGACGGCCGCACCCCATGCGATCACCTATCTGCGCGTCTCCAGTCTTGGCATTCCCGCCATGCTGATCGTGCTGGCCGCCACCGGAGTCCTTCGCGGCCTCCAGGACACGCGCACTCCTCTGTATGTCGCCATCGGCGGCTTCGCCGCCAACGCCGGCCTGAACGCCGGCCTGGTCTACGGGGCGGACCTCGGTATCGCCGGCTCCGCCTGGGGCACCGTGATCGCCCAGTGCGGCATGGCGGCCGCCTATCTCGTCGTCGTGGTCCGGGGAGCGCGGAAGCACGGCTCCTCGCTGAGGCCCGACGCCGCCGGGATACGGGCCAGCGCCCAGGCGGGCTTGCCGCTCCTGGTGCGCACGCTCTCCCTGCGAGCTGTCCTGCTGATCGCCACAGCCGTCGCGGCCCGCCTGGGCGACGCGGACATCGCCGCTCATCAGATCGTGCTCTCCCTGTGGAGCCTGATGGCCTTTGCGCTGGACGCCATCGCCATCGCCGGTCAGGCCATCATCGGCCGGTACCTGGGCGCCGACGACGCCATGGGGGCCCAACAGGCATGTCGGCGCATGGTGCAGTGGGGTGTGGCGTCGGGCGTGGTGCTCGGAATCCTCGTCGTGGCCTCCCGGCCGCTTGTCACCCCACTGTTCACGGGCGATCCGGCTGTTCAGGACACGCTGATTCCCGTGCTGCTGGTCGTCGCGGTCTCCCAGCCGATCGCGGGGGTGGTCTTTGTACTGGACGGCGTGCTGATGGGCGCGGGAGACGGGCCGTATCTGGCGGTCGCCATGCTGCTGACCCTGGCGGTCTTCGCGCCTGTCGCGCTCCTGGTCCCCGCTCTCGGTGGCGGTCTGACCGCTCTGTGGTGGGCGATGACCTTGATGATGACCGTCCGGCTGCTGACGCTCTGGTGGCGTGCGCGTTCAGGGCGATGGATCGTCACGGGAGCCACCCGCTGAGCGTCGTTTCACGTGAAACGGCCCTTCCACCGCACGCGGAAGGGCCGCACCCCGAGGGGTGCGGCCCTTCGTGCTGCTCTACCGAGCACAGCGCTTACGCGGCGACGACCTCGACGCCGAGCTGCGCGGCGACCTCGGGGTGCAGACGCACGGACACCTGGTGCGAGCCCAGGGTCTTGATCGGCGAACCGAGCTCGACGCGACGCTTGTCGACCTCCGGGCCACCGGCGGCCTTGATCGCCGAGGCGATGTCGGCCGGGGTGACGGAGCCGAAGAGGCGGCCGGCGTCGCCGGAGCGAACGGCAAGGCGCACCTTGACGGCCTCGAGCTGGCCCTTGATCGAGTTGGCCTGCTCGATGGTCGCAATCTCGTGGATCTTGCGGGCGCGGCGGATCTGCGCCACGTCCTTCTCGCCACCCTTGGTCCAGCGGATCGCGAAACCACGCGGGACCAGGTAGTTGCGGGCGTATCCGTCCTTGACGTCGACGACATCGCCGGCGGCGCCGAGGCCAGAGACCTCGTGGGTAAGGATGATCTTCATGTTTCTGTCACCCTCCCCTTATCGCGCGGTGGACGTGTAGGGCAGCAGCGCCATCTCACGGCTGTTCTTGACGGCCGTGGCGACGTCACGCTGGTGCTGCGTGCAGTTGCCGGTCACGCGGCGGGCACGGATCTTGCCACGGTCGGAAATGAACTTCCGCAGCATGTTCGTGTCCTTGTAGTCCACGTACGCGGTCTTGTCCTTGCAGAACGCGCAGACCTTCTTCTTAGGCTTGCGCACAGGCGGCTTCGCCATGGTGTATCTCCTGTGTGATCAAGAAGTGGGGGTACGGGCCGCCCTAGAAGGGCGGCTCGTCCGAGTAGCCGCCGCCGGAACCGCCGGAGCTTCCGCCCCAGCCGCCCCCGCCCTGCTGGCCGCCGCCGGCCGGAGCTCCGGTGGCCCAGGGGTCGCCGGCGGGTGCTCCGCCGCCCTGCTGCTGACCGCCGCCGGGGCCGCCGCCCCAGCTGCCGCCCTGCTGGCCGCCGCCGCCCCCGTAGCCACCCTGGCCACCGCGGCCGGTGGTCTTGGTGACCTTGGCCGTGGCGTTCTTGAGGCTGGGGCCGACTTCCTCGACGTCCAGCTCGAAGACCGTGCGCTTGACGCCCTCGCGGTCGTCGTAGGACCGCTGCTTCAGTCGGCCCTGCACGACGACGCGCATGCCCTTCTGAAGCGACTCGGCGACGTTCTCCGCCGCCTGACGCCAGACCGAGCAGGTGAGGAAGAGGCTTTCGCCGTCCTTCCACTCATTGGTCTGACGGTCGAAGGTGCGGGGAGTGGACGCGACGCGGAACTTCGCGACCGCCGCACCGGACGGGGTGAAGCGCAGCTCGGGGTCGTCGACGAGATTGCCGACGACCGTGATGACGGTCTCGCCTGCCATGGGTGAACCTCTCGGCGGGGATTGCTTCTGGCTGCTTGCTGCTACTCGAACCCGATGACCTCTGAGCTAGGCGCTCAGTGGGTCTCGGGACGGAGGACCTTGGTCCGGAGGACCGACTCGTTCAGGTTCATCTGGCGGTCGAGCTCCTTGACGACCGCAGGCTCGGCCTGCAGGTCGATGACCGAGTAGATGCCCTCGGGCTTCTTCTTGATCTCGTAAGCGAGACGACGACGGCCCCAGGTGTCGACCTTCTCCACCTTTCCGTTGCCCTCACGGACGACGGAGAGGAAGTTCTCGATCAGCGGGGAGACAGCGCGCTCCTCGAGATCGGGGTCGAGGATGACCATCACCTCGTAGTGACGCATGTGGAACCCACCTCCTTTGGACTCAGCGGCCACGGTCGATCCGTGGCAGGAGGGTCGTGATGCGTGAGCAACGGTATCGGCCGCCACTGACAATCCCCCTCGTCGAGTGGAGATCGCATCGTGGCCTGGGCAGACACCGGTGCAGACCGTACACAGTACCCGCACCCAGGCTTCCGGTTGAAATCCGGTGACCGATGGCCCCAATCTGTACACATCGGGTGCGCGCGGCGCTACCATGCGCCGCCTTCCGGCTCAGCCAGGAGGTGCCTCATGGCACAGGCAATGCGACGTCAGTCTCCCGCTTCTCTCCTCAACACGGACGGAAAGCCCCATCCGCGCCAGGACACGCTGATGGCGGTGACCCTGGTGCTCGGCGCTGTCGCGTTCAGCACGGCGATGTTCCATCACCTGCATCTACTGAGTTCGTGGGCCGGGCTCATCGGAATCGTCACCGGGGCGTACGGGCAGTTCATCTCGGCGACGACGCGTGAGCGGTTCCTGCTGATCATCGGTCTCGGCGCATCTGCCGTGGGGTTCTTCCTCGGTATGGCCCACGGCGGCCTCTTCGGCGGAGTCCTCGGCTGAGACGGGAGCCGGCCGCACACGGAAGCGGCGAGCAGGAGCGGGCCGATCGGCGGCCCGCTCCTGCCCACAGCCATTCGGGGCCCTGCCTCAGCGCAGTAGGCTTCGCCGCGAGAGCCGGAGCCCCTGACCCATGGGGACACACCTGCCGAGGAGCGCCCCGCATGAGCCTGACCCTGAGGACCATCAGTCGTGAGCAGCATCTGGCCTACATCCAGGGCCTGCCCTCGGCGAGTCACTGCCAGGTCCCGGCGTGGGCGGACGTGAAGACGGAGTGGCGCTCGGAGAACCTCGGCTGGTTCGACAAGAGTGGTGCACTCGTCGGCGTGGGCCTGGTCCTCTACCGCCAGCTGCCCAAGATCAAGCGGTATCTCGCGTACCTGCCCGAGGGCCCGGTGATCAACTGGTACGCCCCGAACCTGGACGACTGGCTGCAGCCGATGCTGGCGCACCTCAAGAACCAGGGCGCCTTCTCCGTGAAGATGGGCCCGCCCGTCGTCATCCGCCGCTGGGACGCACCGGCGATCAAGGCCGGGATCCAGGACCCCGACGTGAAGCGCCTGCGGGACGTGGAGGCGACGCACATCGAACCGCGCGCCTTCGAGGTGGCGGACAGGCTGCGCAAGATGGGCTGGCAGCAGGGCGAGGATGGTGGGGCCGGCTTCGGTGACGTGCAGCCGCGCTACGTCTATCAGGTGCCGTTGGCGAACCGCTCGCTCGACGACGTCCTCAAGGGCTTCAACCAGCTGTGGCGCCGCAACATCAAGAAGGCCGAAAAGGCCGGCGTCGAGGTCGTCCAGGGCCGCTACGAGGACCTCGAGGAGTGGCAGCGTCTGTATGAGATCACTGCCGAGCGGGACCGCTTCCGGCCGCGTCCGCTGTCGTACTTCCAGCGCATGTGGACGGTGCTGAACAGCGAGGACCCGAACCGCATGCGCCTCTACTTCGCGCGGCACAACGGGGTCAATCTGTCGGCGGCGACGATGCTGGTCGTCGGTGGCCACGTCTGGTACTCCTACGGCGCTTCGGACAACATCGGGCGCGAGGTCCGGCCCTCGAACGCGATGCAGTGGCGGATGCTTCGCGACGCGTACGCCATGGGCGCGACGGTCTACGACCTGCGGGGCATCAGCGACTCGCTCGACGAGACCGACCACCTCTTCGGTCTCATCCAGTTCAAGGTCGGCACCGGTGGAGAGGCCGTCGAGTACGTCGGTGAGTGGGACTTCCCGCTCAACAAGCTGCTCCACAAGGCGCTGGACATCTACATGTCGCGTCGCTGACGACGTCGCGGACGACTCCGTAGTCTCGTCACTCACTCTCATACATGTCTCTGATACACCGCAGCCACCAGAAAGGTTCCGGGCCGGCCATGGCGCTCTCCCTCTACGTCGACACCGCTCGCTGGCGGGCGCACCAGAAGTCGGTGATCGACCAGTTCCCCGGTCTCGTCCCGGTCTGCAAGGGCAATGGCTACGGCTTCGGCCACGAACGGCTGTCGGAGGAGGCTGCGCGCTTCGGTGCCGACATGCTGGCCGTGGGCACCACGTACGAGGCCGCGCGGATCAAGGACTGGTTCGGTGGGGACCTGCTGGTGCTCACGCCGTTCCGGCGCGGTGAGGAGCCGGTGCCGCTGCCGGACCGGGTGGTCCGCTCGGTGTCCTCGGTCGACGGAGTGCACGCGCTGGTGGGCGCACGGGTCGTCATCGAATGCATGAGTTCGATGAAGCGGCACGGCATCGCCGAGCAGGACCTCGGCCACCTGCACGCGGCCATCGAGGACGTACGGCTGGAGGGCTTCGCCCTGCACCTTCCGCTGGACCGCACGGACGGTTCCGACGCGGTCGAGGAGGTCATCGGCTGGATGGACCGGCTGCGTGCGGCCAGGCTGCCGCTGCACACGATGTTCGTGAGCCATCTGCGCGCCCCGGAGCAGGCCAGGCTGCAGCAGCAGTTCCCGCAGACCCGGTTCCGCGCCCGTATCGGCACCCGACTGTGGCTCGGCGACCACGAGTCGACCGAGTACCGCGGGGCCGTTCTCGACGTCACCCGTGTGGCCAAGGGAGATCGTTTCGGCTACCGCCAGCAGAAGGTGGCGTCCGACGGCTGGCTCGTGGTCGTGGCGGGCGGTACGTCCCACGGCGTGGGCCTGGAGGCCCCGAAAGCACTGCACGGAGTGATGCCACGCGCCAAGGGCGTGGCACGGGCGGGCCTGGCGACGGTCAACCGCAATCTGTCGCCGTTCGTGTGGGCGGGCAAGCAGCGCTGGTTCGCCGAGCCGCCCCACATGCAGGTCTCGATCCTCTTCGTGCCCGCCGACGCCCAGGAGCCGAAGGTCGGGGACGAACTGGTCGCGCACCTGCGGCACACGACGACCCAGTTCGACCGTCTGGTGGACCGCTAGGGCCTCTCGTGGGGTCTGACCTGATCCCGACGAAGGACCGTTTGACTGTGGGGCGGGCGCCGGACCGGAGAGGGCCCGGGGGAGCGCCCTCGAAGAGCGTCCGGACTCAGGCCGACGGTCGCGGCCCTGTCTCCCCGCCGCCGGCCAGGGAGGCGCCCCACTCCACGCGCGGCCCTTCCTCGGCGTGTGCGGCATGGCGCGGCGGATACGCCGCCGCCCCCAGGACGAACACGTCGGGCGCGCCGTCGAGTACGCCGCCACCGGGGTCGTCCGAGCCGTCCTGGCGTACACCGTCGCGTTCCGGCATGAGGGCGTCGCGCACGATCACGGCGCAGAGATACAGCGTCCCGAGCAGATGCAGCGCGATGGCCAGTTGGTAGCCCTCGGCCGGCAGTCCCTGGTGCTTGGGGCTGGTCGTGTACGCCAGGTACATCCAGATCCCGAGGTAGTACATGACTTCGCACGCCTGCCAGACCAGGAAGTCACGCCAGCGCGGGCGGGCCAGGGCGGCCAGCGGAATCAGCCACAGCACGTACTGCGGCGAGTAGACCTTGTTCGTGAGGATGAACGCGGCCACGACCAGGAAGGCGACCTGGGCGAAGCGGGGGCGGCGGGGAGCCCGCAGAATGAGCAGGCCGATGCCGGCGCAGGCGAGGAGCATCAGCAGGGTGGCGTAGGTGTTGACCTTCTCGACATCGATCGAGTCGCCGGTACGCTGCGTGATGATCAGCCAGAACGAGCCGAAGTCGATCTGCCGTTCCTGGCTGAAGGAATAGAACTTCTTCCAACCCTCCGGTGCGAGCAGCATCACCGGCAGATTGACGGCGAGCCAGGCCGCGGCCGCGGCGATCGTCGCCACGGTGAATTCGCGCCATTTACCGGCCCGCCAGCACAGGACCAGCAGAGGACCGAGCAGCAGCACGGGGTAGAGCTTGGCGGCGGTCGCCAGTCCGATGAGGACGCCGAACGCGAGCGGCCTGCCGCGTGACCACATCAGCATCGCAGCCGCGGTCAGCGCCACCGCGAGCAGATCCCAGTTGATGGTGGCGGTGAGCGCGAAGGCCGGTGCCAGGGCGACGAGCAGGGCGTCCCAAGGGCGCCGGCGATGGGTGCGGGCGGCACAGACGGCGATGACCGCGGCACAGATCATCAACATGCCCGCGTTGATCATCCAGTACAGCTGCTGCTGGTTCTGGCCCGAGCTGCCGCCCACATGGCTGATCCAGGAAGCGACCTGCATGAAGACGCCGGTCAGCACGGGGTACTCGAGGTACTCCATGTCGCCGGGGAGCCGGTCGAAGTAGGCGATCAGGCCCTCGGAGAAGCCACGGCCCACGAACAGGTGGGGGATGTCCGAGTAGCAGGCATGGGTGTACTGCGAGCTCGTCCCCCTGAACCAGGCCCAGTTGTAGCAGGGCAGCTTCTGCACCATGCCGAGCGCGAACATGCCGATGGCGACGAGCGCCACCACATGCACCGGCGTGAACCGGCTGTTGCCGCTGCGCACTGCCCAGCGTCCGGCCGGGCCGCCGATCAGCTCGCTGCCGGCCGTGGCGACCCGGTCACGCCGTGTGGGACGTACCTCGGACGGGGCGGGGCGTGCGTCGGACCGTTCCTCGTACACGCTCGTCTCTTCTGCGCTGGGCATGGTGCACATCCTGCCGTACGGGGTGGGGGATACGGCGAGGGCCGCCGCCCCGGTGATCGGCGCAATCGTTGCGCGCCTTCCCGGGTGCGGCGGCCCTCGTGGGCGGTGCGGGCGAGCGCCGTCAGACGTCGGCCGTCAGCGGCACTCGTACGTCACTCTCAGCCGTCCGAGCCCCCGAAGAGGCCACCGCCGGAGTTGCCGTTCCCGCCGGTGTTGCCGTTTCCACCGGTGTCCGTGCCGCCGTCACTGTCGGGTGTTGTCGACGGGCTGGTCGTCACGCCGCCGTTGTCGCCGCCCTGATCGGTGCCGGTGCTGGTACCACCGTCGACGCCGCAGGTCCAGTCCTCCCACGGGTTGCAGGACTCCGAAGGCCGCCCCGGAGTCTTCGACGGGGACTGGGACGGGGACTCCGAGGGGCTCGAGGACGGGGATTCGGAGGGAGAGCTGCTCGGGGTCGGCTTGGGACTGACCGCGCCGCCACCGAAGACCGCCTCGCCGTCGATGGGCTCCGGCTCGGGGAACTCCATGATCTTCGTGCCCTTGAGGGCGTTCGACATGTAGTCCTGCCAGATCTCGGACGGGAACGACGCACCGTGGATCTTGTTCTGGTCACCGGTGCCGTACATCTCGAGGAACTCGCGCTTCTTGTTCTTCTCGTTGTCGTCCAGGCGGTACATGTCGATCGCCGTCGACAGCTGCGGCGTGTAGCCGACGAACCATGCCGACTTGTTGCCGTCGGTCGTACCGGTCTTGCCGGCGACCTGACGTCCGGGGAGCCGGGCGTTCTTACCGGTGCCCTCCTCGTCGTCGACGACATCCCTGAGCACATCGGTCACGTTGTTGGCGACGTTCTCGTCGAAGGCCTGCTCGGCCTGCTCCTCGTGTTCGTAGACCTTCACCCCCTCGTGCTCGACGAACTTCACCGAGTACGGCTCACGCTGCTCGCCCTCGGCGGCGAAGGTCCCGTAGGCACCGGCCATACGGATGGCACTCGGTTCGGAGATGCCGAGCGAGAAGGACGGCACGTTCGACTTGGCCAGGCTGGACTCGAGCAGCCCCGCGTCGATGGCCGCCTCCCTGACCTGCGGGATGCCGATGTCCATACCGAGCTGCACATAGGGGGAGTTGGCAGAGTGGATCATGGCTTCGCGGAGGCTGATGTTGCCGTAGTTCTCCTGACCGTCGTTGGTCTGGAGCCACTCCTTGCCTTCCTCGTTCTGCCAGACGGAACCGTCCCAGTTCCTGATCTTGAGCTTGTTCTTGCCGTTGTACCGGCTCTTGTCGGGATCGACGATTCGGCGGGTGTCGGCCCCCTGCTCCGCACCGAGCTCGGGGTCTCGGACACCGTCACGCATGGCAGCAGCGAGCACGAACGGCTTGAACGTCGAGCCGACCTGTGCGCCCGTCGCGTCGGCGTTGTTGGTGAAGTGCTTCGTCGCATCCTCACCGCCGTAGATCGCGACGATCTGTCCCGTCCGGGGATCGACCGAAGCACCACCGAACTGCACGTGGGTGTCCGTCTTGGGACGCTTCTTCGGGTCGATGTTCTCGTCGATGACCTTCTTGACGGCCTTCTCGAGCTCGGCGACCTTCTTCTTGTCGAAGGTCGTGTGGATCTCGTAGCCGCCCTTGGTGAGGTCCTCGGCAGTGATTCCCTCGGTGTTCTTGTTGACGAAGTTGGCCTTGGCCAGGTCGACCAGATAACCGATCTGACCGCTGAGCTGCGCGTTCTTACGGGGCTTCTGCACTGTGGGGAGCTCGGTGTACGTCTGGCGTTCCGCGGGTTTCAGGTGCCCGTCCTTGACCATCTCGTCGAGGATCCAGCCCCAGCGCTTCCTCAGCCGCTCGGTGTTGGCCTCCTTGGTCGCCGTCGAGTCGATGGCGGTGGCGCCGGCCGGGTCGTAGTAGGTAGCGCCCTTGAGGAGGGAGGCCAGGACGGCGCACTCGCTCGCGTTCAGTTGCTTGGCGTCCTTGTTGAAGTACGTGCGGGCGGCCGCCTGGATGCCGTAGGCGCCACGTCCGTAAAAGGAAGTGTTGAGGTAGCCCGCCATGATCTCGGACTTCTCCATCTCCGAGTCGATCTTCATGGAGATGAACAGCTCTTTGAACTTACGGCTGAGCGTCTGGTCCTGGTTGTTCAGCCGCGCGTTCTTCACGTACTGCTGGGTGATGGTCGAGCCACCCTGGGTCTGCTCGCCCCGGGCCATGTTGAACAGCGCCCGACCGATGCCCATCGGGTCGATGCCCGAGTCCTTGCGGAAGGTCTTGTTCTCCGCCGAGATGACGGCGTTCTGCATGTCCCCGGGGATCTGGTCGATGCCGATGATCTGCCGGTTGACCTCACCACCGGTCGCGACCATCTGCGAGCCGTCGCCCCAGTAGTAGACGTTGTTCTGCGCGCCGGCGATCTTGGCCGGCTCGGGGACGCCGACCATGGCGTAGGCGATCGTCCCCGCCGCCATCAGACTGGCGAGGAACCCCAGGAACAGACCGGTGACGAGCTTCCACGATGGCACCCAGCGACGCCATCCGTACTTGTCATGGCGGGGGTAGTCGATCAGCCGCTTCTTGCCCGGTACGCCGCGCCGGCCGGCAACCTCGTGCCCGTCGGCGCCGCGGCGGCCGCCGGCCCGTTGCGCGGCACGCCGGGCCGCGGCGCGGCCGCCATAGGGGCGCTCCTCGCCATGGGAAACGGAGGGAGAGGCCGATGCGGCGCCCCGCAGTGGGGCGCCTCGACGGCCGGAAGGCTGCTGGGCGGCGCGTCTGGCCGCGGCTCGCCCGCCACCCTGTGGCTGCGGCGGTTTGCGACGGTGCTCGCTCATCGAACGACTACTCCTCGGGCAGGCGAGACGCCTGGAAGCGGCAGTTGAGTTCCGGTCCCCCCGAAATGGACACGGACAGGCCCTGCGAAGGACCTATCCGCTGTGCATCCACGGCGATGACGCCTGGGGACGTCACATGGTTCCCGGTGGTCTGCATCCGCACAGACTACGCACGGCCAAAACCCTCCTAGGCCTGAAGTTCACCCCAAATCAGGCAACTCGCCCCCTACGAATTGACGATGTGACGCCGCTCACGATGACCCCTCTTGTCGCAGCAGTCGCGTCGTTCTATCGTGCTGATGTATCGAATCGATACATCAGCACGACATAAGTAACCGGGCCAGGCGAAGGAGGCGACTGTGAGCAGGCGCTCCGGCATCCTCGAGTTCGCCGTTCTCGGTCTCCTCCGTGAAGCCCCGATGCACGGTTACGAGCTGCGCAAACGGCTCAACACGTCACTGGGAATCTTCCGGGCCTTCAGCTACGGGACCCTGTATCCCTGCCTCAAGACGCTGGTCGCCAACGGCTGGTTGATCGAGGAACCGGGGAACGCTCCCGAGGACGCCCTCGCCGCCTCTCTCGCGGGCCGACGAGCCAAGATCGTCTACCGGTTGACGGCGGAAGGTAAGGAGCACTTCGAGGAGCTGCTCTCCCACACCGGACCGGACACATGGGAGGACGAGCACTTCGCGGCACGCTTCGCCTTCTTCGGCCAGACGGAGCGCGAGGTAAGGATGCGGGTGCTCGAGGGCCGCCGCAGCCGGCTGGAGGAGCGCCTGGAGAAGATGCGCGCCTCGCTGGCCCGCACCCGCGAGCGCCTCGACGACTACACCCTCGAGCTGCAGCGCCACGGCATGGAATCCGTGGAGCGTGAAGTGCGCTGGCTGAACGAGCTCATCGAGAGCGAGCGGGCAGGGCGGGATCAGCGACGGCCCTCCCCCGAGAGCACCGCTCAGCAGGACAACACATCTGGAGCGACGGGCGGCCTGCCCCGGCACAGGGATGACGAGCCTTCTGGAGGGACACCTCCCGGCGGCTCCACCCCGCCGGATCCGTCCGACGACACCGCCAAGTGAGGCCCTGCGCACCGCAGGGTTTCATCCGGAATACCGAGATCACACAGGGAGCAACCGGAATGGGTTCGGTTCGCGTAGCCATCGTCGGCGTGGGCAACTGCGCCGCCTCGCTGGTGCAGGGCGTCGAGTACTACAAGGACGCCGACCCGGCCGGCAAGGTGCCGGGTCTGATGCACGTGCAGTTCGGCGAGTACCACGTGCGTGACGTGGAGTTCGTGGCCGCCTTCGACGTGGACGCCAAGAAGGTCGGCCTCGACCTGTCGGACGCCATCGGCGCCAGCGAGAACAACACCATCAAGATCTGCGACGTGCCGAACACCGGCGTCACCGTTCAGCGTGGCCACACCCTCGACGGTCTCGGCAAGTACTACCGCCAGACCATCGAGGAGTCCGCCGAGGCCCCGGTCGACATCGTCCAGATCCTCAAGGACAAGCAGGTCGACGTCCTGGTCTGCTACCTGCCCGTCGGTTCCGAGGAAGCTGCGAAGTACTACGCGCAGTGCGCCATCGACGCCAAGGTCGCGTTCGTCAACGCTCTTCCGGTCTTCATCGCCGGCACCAAGGAGTGGGCGGACAAGTTCACCGAGGCCGGTGTCCCGATCGTCGGCGACGACATCAAGTCCCAGGTCGGTGCCACCATCACGCACCGCGTCATGGCGAAGCTCTTCGAGGACCGGGGTGTCATCCTGGACCGCACGATGCAGCTGAACGTCGGCGGCAACATGGACTTCAAGAACATGCTCGAGCGTGAGCGCCTGGAGTCCAAGAAGATCTCGAAGACGCAGGCCGTCACCTCGCAGATCCCCGACCGTGACCTGGGCGAGAAGAACGTCCACATCGGCCCGTCGGACTACGTGGCCTGGCTGGACGACCGCAAGTGGGCCTATGTGCGCCTCGAGGGCCGTGCCTTCGGTGACGTCCCGCTGAACCTGGAGTACAAGCTCGAGGTCTGGGACTCCCCGAACTCGGCGGGTGTCATCATTGACGCCCTGCGCGCCGCGAAGATCGCCAAGGACCGCGGCATCGGCGGCCCGATCCTCTCCGCGTCCTCGTACTTCATGAAGTCCCCGCCGGTGCAGTACTTCGACGACGTGGCTCGCGAGAGCGTCGAGAAGTTCATCAAGGGCGAGGTCGAGCGCTAAGCGTTTCCACCTGCCGTCGCGGAGGGTCCCCGGGTCGTTCCCCCGGGGACCCTCCGCGTGTGTGACCCTTACTCGCATGCCCGTCGTACGTGATCTGCGCGTACTCCTGCGCCTGCCGGACTTCCGCCGACTGCTGACCGTGCGGTTGCTCTCCCAGGCGGCCGACGGCGTCTACCAGGTCGCCCTCGCCACATACGTGGTCTTCTCTCCGGAGAAGCAGACGTCCCCGGCAGCGATCGCCTCCGCCATGGCCGTGCTGCTCCTCCCTTACTCCTTCGTCGGCCCGTTCGCCGGGGTCCTGCTGGACCGCTGGCAACGCCGCCAGATCTTCCTCTACGGGAATCTGCTGCGCGCCCTGCTCGCCGGCTGCACTGCCCTTCTCATCCTTGCCTCCGTCCCGGACTGGCTCTTCTATGCCTCTGCGTTGTCCGTGACCGCCGTCAACCGTTTCGTCCTGGCCGGACTCTCGGCAGCCCTGCCGCGTGTCGTCGACTCCGACCGTCTCGTCATGGCCAACTCCCTCTCACCGACGGCGGGAACGCTGGCCGCGACCGCCGGCGGCGGACTGGCCTTCCTGATGCGGCTGGTCGCCTCCGACTCGGACGCCGCGGTCGTCCTGCTCGGAGCAGTGCTCTATCTCTGTTCGGCGCTCGCATCGCTGCGCATGGGCCGCGAACTCCTCGGGCCGGACCCGGACATGCTGCAACCCCGCCTGGGTGCCGCGCTCGCCTCCACCGCACGAGGACTGCTGGACGGGCTACGGCACCTGGGCCGGCGCCTGGACGCGGCCCATGCGCTCGCCGCGATGACGATGCTGCGTTTCTGCTACGGGGCGCTGACGGTCATGGTGCTCATGCTGTGCCGCTACTCATGGTCCACCGACGAGTCGGACGGACTCGCCCTGCTGGGCCTCGCCCTCGCCTTCTCAGGGGCCGGCTTCTTCGCAGCGGCCGTGGTGTCCCCCTGGGCGATCGGAAGACTCGGCCGGTACGGATGGATGGTGGCCTGCGCGGCAGCCGCCGCCGTCCTGCTACCGGCCCTGGCGTTGCCCTTCACCCCAGAGCCGATACTTGCCGCCGCATTCATGCTCGGGCTCATCACCCAGGGCTCGAAGATCGCAACGGACACCGTGGTGCAGACGTCCGTGGACGACGCCTTCCGTGGCAGGGTCTTCTCCCTTTACGACGTGCTGTTCAACGTCGCCTTCGTCGGAGCAGCGGCGATCGCCGCTCTCATGCTCCCTCCTGACGGCCGGTCGGTTCCGCTGGTCGTCATGGTGGCGGTGATCTACGCAATAGTGGCCGCCACCCTGGCCCGTTGGAGCCATGTCGGCCGAGTGCTATAGCGTGCGCGCGTCAAACATTCGAGCACACATTCACGGGGGAACCTCCGCATGACATATCCGCCGCAGCAGGGACAGGGCCCTTACGGGCAGCCGGGCCCGTACGGTCAGCCGCCCCAACAGCCCCAGCCGGGGTACGGATACCCCCAGCAGCAGCCGCCCCAGCCGCAGCCGGGATACGGCTACCCGCAGCAGGCACAGCCGCAGCCCGGGTACGGCCATCCGCAGCAGCCGCAGGCGGCTCAGCAGCAGTGGGGCGCGCCGCCACCGCCGCCCCCGGCACCCACGCGCAGCCGCCTCAGCCTCAAGATGAAGTTCCAGATAGTCGTAGGCGTCCTGGCAGCGATCGCATTCGCCGTGTTCTGGTTCATGGGCCAGGACGACGCGGACACCGCCAAGGTCGGCGACTGCCTCAAGAACAGCGGCAATGACATCAACCCCGATCTGCAGGTGGTCGACTGCGGGGGCTCCGAGGCGGCCTTCAAGGTGGTCTCCGTGCACGCCGACACCACGGACTCGGCGATCTGCGAAGGCAAGGCCGACATCGGCTACTACGAGCAGACCAGCGGAGGCAGGCGCAGTTCGGGCAAGTCGTTCGTGCTCTGCCTCAACGAGATCAAGAAGTAGCTTGCCCGTCGGGGGGGGGGGGTNNCCCGACCACGACGAATCGGCGCGATGTTTCACGTGAAACATCGCGCCGATTCGCGCTCAGGACTGACTCGCCCACCACTCCTTGAGCGCCGACACCGCTGCGTCGCGCTCCATCGGCCCGTTCTCCAGGCGCAGCTCGAGGAGGAAGGCGTACGCCTTGCCGATCACCGGACCCGGACCGATCCCCAGGACCTCCTGGATCTCATTGCCGTTCAGGTCCGGCCTGATCGCGTCGAGCTCCTCCTGCTCCTTGAGCTGTGCGATGCGCTCCTCGAGACCGTCGTAGGCGCGGGAGAGAGTTCCGGCCTTGCGCTTGTTCCGCGTGGTGCAGTCCGACCGCGTCAACTTGTGCAGTCGGTCCAGCAACGGCCCCGCATCGCGCACGTAACGTCGAACCGCGGAATCGGTCCACTCGCCGGTTCCATAGCCGTGGAAGCGCAGATGCAGCTCCACAAGCCGCGAGACGTCCTTGACCGTTTCGTTCGAGTACTTGAGCGCCATCATCCGCTTCTTGGTCATCTTGGCGCCCACCACCTCGTGGTGATGGAAAGAGACCCGGCCGTCCGGCTCGAACCGCCGCGTCCGGGGCTTGCCGATGTCATGCAGCAGGGCGGCCAGCCGCAGCACCAGGTCGGGCCCGTCCTCCTCCAGGGCGATGGCCTGATCCAGCACCGTGAGCGAGTGCTCGTAGACGTCCTTGTGGCGGTGGTGCTCGTCACTCTCCAACCGAAGCGCCGGAAGCTCGGGCAGCACATACGCGGCAAGACCGGTATCGACGAGGAGCGCAAGCCCCTTACGGGGGTGCGCGGACAGAAGCAGCTTGTTCAGTTCATCGCGCACGCGCTCGGCCGACACGATCTCGATACGACCTGCCATGGCCTTCATGGCCGACACCACCTCGGGCGCCACCTCGAAGTCGAGCTGTGCGGCAAAACGCGCTGCCCGCATCATGCGCAGCGGATCGTCGGAGAAGGACTCCTCCGGAGTGCCGGGCGTACGCAGGACTCGCAGGGCGAGGTGCTCCAGGCCGCCGTGCGGATCGATGAACTCCTTCTCCGGCAGCGCCACCGCCATTGCGTTGACCGTGAAGTCGCGACGGACGAGGTCCTCCTCGATGGAGTCTCCGTAGGAAACTTCCGGCTTGCGCGACGTCCGGTCGTACGCCTCCGAGCGGTAGGTGGTCACCTCGATCTGGAAGCGCTGCACGGAGTCGCCGACGGGTCCGTTCTTCTGAGCACCGACCGTACCGAAGGCGATACCGACGTCCCACACGGAATCCGCCCATGGACGGACGATCTTCAACACATCCTCGGGCCGGGCGTCCGTCGTGAAGTCGAGATCATTGCCGAGCCGACCGAGCAGCGCATCGCGGACCGAGCCCCCGACCAGTGCAAGACCGAATCCGGCATCCTGGAAACGGCGAGCCAGGTCGTCGGCGACGGGTGAGACCCGCAGCAGTTCGCTCACCGCGCGGCGTTGCACCTGGCTCAGGGCAGTGGGGTTGTCTTCATTGGCGTTCGGCACAACAGAAAAGGGTACGTGCCCGGGCCGACCGGGTCGTCCCCGTTTCCGGGCAGGCAGGGTAGGCACCGGCTCCCGATCTTGTGGAGTACTCCGCGGCACTTGGACACAGCGGGCCTCGTTACCATGCGTGGACGCAAGAAGCGGAGAACCACCAGAGGCAGCAGACGACGAGGGACGGACGAGCGCGTGGCCGAGGCGGCAGACTTCCAGGGGATGCGCATTTCTCCTGCGCGCCGGTGGCTGCGTCGCACAGCCTCCCTGATCACCGGCGTGCCACTCGTGGCCGGACTGCTGTGCGGTCCCGCCGCGCAATCGGCGTACGCCGCTGAGGAACCCACCGGATCGCGGACCGTGGATGTGTCTCTGGACACACTGACACCCGAAGCACCGGGGGAGAAAGACAAGATCACCGTCTCCGGAACGGTGGTCAACAAGGGGCGGGAGACCGTCACCGATGCTCACGTCGATCTCCGGGTGGGTCCGGAGCTGATCGGCCGTACCGCCATCGACGAGGCCGCGGGGAGAACCGGCTTCACCTACGGGGTCGATGCCCCGACGGTCGACGACAAGTACAGCGTCGAGCTCCCGAAGCTGGTCTCGGGTGTCTCTTACGACTTCACGCTCTCGGTACCGGCCGATGAACTCGACCTCAACGACGACGGCGGCGTCTATCAGCTGGGAGTCTCTCTCGCGGGACAGACGCCGAACCAGTCCTACGAGCGGGTGCTGGGCATCGAGCGGATTTTCCTGCCCTGGCAGCCGGAGGACGTGGAGAAGAAGACGCGCCTCACCTATCTCTGGCCGCTGATCTCCTCGACCCATCTCACCTCGGAGACCGGTTCGGACGAACAGCAGACTCCCGTCTTCGAGGACGAGGCACTGGCCGCCGAGCTCGCCCCCGGCGGACGGCTCGACCAGCTCGTCTCCCTCGGCAGGGACCTGCCGGTGACCTGGGTCATCGACCCGGACCTCCTGGCCACCGTGGACGCCATGACACGGAACTACCGGGTGAAGGCCGGCGACTCCACGGTCGCCGGCAAGAACCAGGCCGTGGCCAAGCGATGGCTGAGCGCCGTGGAGTCCGCCGTGCAGGGCGAGAAAGTGGTCGCTCTTCCCTTCGCGGACCCGGATCTCGCCTCGCTGGCGCACAAGGGGAAGTCTGTCTCCGGCTCGCTCAGCCATCTGCAGCCGGCCACAGAGGTGGCAGAGGTCACAGTGGAGACGATTCTCCACGTGAAGCCATCCCTCGATTTCGCCTGGCCGGTGGAGGGCGCGATCGACTCCTCGATCGTCGATGTGGCCACTTCGGCCGGAGCGCACAAGGTGATCGCCCGTAGCGACAGCCTCCAGGACAACCTCTCCTACACGCCAACCGCGGCCCGTCCGATCGGTGGCGGCACGACGGCCGTGGTCGCCGACACCCGCCTGTCGACCGCCTTCCAGGGCGACATGACCCGCGCCGGCGAGTCCACGCTCGCCGTGCAGAAGTTCCTCTCCCAGTCGCTGGCCCTGACCCTCCAGCAACCGGAGAACCAGCGGAGCATCGTCGTGGCCCCGCAGCGCGTGCCCACGATCGCCCAGGCCCAGTCCATGGCCCGCGCATTGCGCGCCCTGGAGCCCCAGCGCTGGACACAACCGCTGGACCTGGTCGCCGCGGGCTCCGCCAAGCCGGACGCCGACGCGAACACCAAGGTGCCCAGCGCCTCCCAGTACCCTGCCGGGCTGCGCAAGCAGGAGCTGCCTGTCCAGGCCTTCAAGGACATCAGGGAGACGCAGAACACCCTCGACAAGTTCAAGGTCATTCTCACCTTCGCGGACCGGGTGGAGGCACCGTTCGGGCGAGCCGTCGACCGTGAGTTGTCGGCGGCCTGGCGGGGCAAGCCGGTGGCCGCACAGCAGTACCGGGACGGGGTCCAGTCGTATCTGCAGAGCCTGACCGAAGAGGTCCAACTGATCGAGAAGTCGGCCGTGACTCTGTCAGGGCGCAGTGCGACCATCCCTGTCACGGTGCAGAACCAGCTGGTCCAGGGAATCGACGACCTTGTGCTCCGGCTGAAGTCCAACAACCCCAACCGTCTCCACCTCGACGGGGACAGGAACAAGGGGGTGGCGGAGCAGCCGATCAAGGTCGAGGGCGGCCACAGCCAGTCGGTGAAGTTCCCGGCCGCCGCCAACGCCAACGGCCAGGTTCAGATGACCGCGCAGCTCTACACCGAGGACGGCACTCCCTATGGCCGGCCGATGTCGTTCACGGTGAAGGTCTCGGAGGTCACTCCGACCGTCATGCTCGTCCTCGCCGGCGGTGTGCTCCTGCTCGTCCTCGCCGGCGTCAGGATGTACACACAGCGCAAGCGCGCCGCTGCCGCGGAGGAGGCCGGCCCCGGGAGGGATCAGGACACCTCGGACACGGAGAGTGACGTCGAGGGTGCGGATGCTGAGCAGCCGAGTGACCTCGCACCTGACACCGGACCGGAAAGCGGCAACCCGTCGGGCGCTGGTGAGAAGGTGGACCGTTGAGCGATGTCGTGGCCGGTCGGCCGGGGACGATGAGGTGGGGTAGTCATGAACGCGCCGTACGACGGTGACCGCGGTCAGGTCGCGGGCGGTGACCAGGCAGGCTCGTTCCCGCCGCAGCAGCCCTCGTCCGACCCGTATGCGCAGGACCCCTATGTCCAGGACGCCTACGCCCACGACCCCTTCCAGGCCCAGGACCCGTCCGCCCAGGACCCGGTGGACAAGGCGCTCTACGACCGCTCCGCGCACCCTCCGCCGCCCCCGGGCACCTATCCGGAACCGCAGCCGCTCTATCAGCAGCCCGCGGCACCCCCGTACGCCCCCGACCCCCGCATCTGGGCGCAGACCCCGCCGCCGGAGCCCGAGGGCCCGTCCCGTCACCTGCCGTACGGCGACGACGCACGGACCACACAGTTCACCGGAGTGGACGACCTGGTCTCCCGTGCCGGCGAGGACAAGCCGGAGCCCGACGCATTCGCGCACCTCTTCAGGGACCAGCAGTCCTCGGTGCCCTCTCCCGCTCCCGAGCCCATGCCCGCCGCCCCGGCGCCCAAGAAGCCGCCGGGCCGTGCCACGAGCCTGTTGAAGTCCAGCGCCGTGATGGCTGCGGGAACCCTGGTTTCCCGGCTCACGGGCTTCGTGCGCAGCCTCGTGATCACCGCTGCCCTCGGTGCCGCGCTCCTCGGTGACACGTTCACCGTCGCGTACACGCTGCCGACGATGATCTACATCCTCACGGTCGGCGGTGGTCTCAACTCCGTCTTCGTCCCGCAGCTGGTCCGCGCGATGAAGAACGACGACGACGGTGGCGAGGCCTACGCCAACCGTCTGCTCACACTGGTGATGGTGGCGCTCGGCGCGATCGTCGCCGTGGCGATCTTCGCGGCGCCGTTGCTGGTCCGGCTGATGTCGGACACGATCGCGACCGACCAGGCCGCCAACGGCGTCGCGGTCACGTTCGCCCGCTACTGCCTTCCCACGATCTTCTTCATGGGCATCCATGTGGTCATGGGGCAGATCCTCAACGCCCGCGGCAAGTTCGGCGCGATGATGTGGACCCCGGTCCTGAACAACATCGTCATGATCACCACGTTCGGGCTCTTCATCTGGGTGTACGGCACCTCCGCCGAGTCCCAGATGGGCGTGCAGACGATCCCGCCGGAAGGTGTCCGGCTGCTCGGCGTCGGAACGCTGCTCGGCCTGGTCGTCCAGGCGCTGGCGATGATCCCGTACCTGCGTGAGACCGGCTTCCGCTTCCGCCCCCGGTTCGACTGGAAGGGCCACGGGCTCGGCAAGACCGTGAAGCTGGCGAAGTGGACCGTGCTCTTCGTCCTCGCGAACCAGGCAGGTGTGCTGGTCGTCACTCAGCTCGCCACAGCGGCCGGAGCGGCGTCCGGCAAACAGGGTGCGGGCTTCATCGCCTACACCAACGCCCAGCTGATCTGGGGCATGCCGCAGGCCATCATCACCGTCTCCGTGATGGCTGCGCTGCTGCCCCGCATCTCCCGCGCGGCCCACGACAACGACCCCGGCGCCGTGCGTGACGACATTTCCCAGGGCCTGCGCAACTCCGCCGTGGCCATCGTCCCGGTCTCCTTCGCGTTCCTCGCCCTCGGTGTGCCGATGTCCACCCTGCTGTTCGCCTCCACGGGCCTCGAGGCGGCCCGGAGCATGGGCTTCATCCTGATGGCCTTCGGTCTCGGTCTGATTCCGTACTCCGTGCAGTACGTGGTGCTGCGCGGCTTCTACGCCTACGAGGACACGCGGACGCCCTTCTACAACACGGTCATCGTCGCCGTCGTCAACGCCAGTGCCTCCGCCCTTTGTTACGTACTGCTGCCCGCCCAGTGGGCAGTCGTCGGCATGGCCGCCTCGTACGGCCTCGCCTACGCCGTGGGTGTGGGTGTCGCCTGGCGGAGGCTCAAGAACCGCCTGGGCGGCGACCTGGACGGCGGCCACGTCATGCGCACCTACGCCCGGCTCTCCATGGCCTCCGTGCCCGCAGCGGCGGCCGGTGGAGCCGTCGCCTACGGCGTGCTCAGGGGACTCGGCAGCGGTGCCGGCGGCTCCCTGGTCGCGCTGGTGGCAGGCGGCGTCGCGCTCCTGGGCATCTTCTTCGTAGCGGCCAAGCGCATGCGCATCGAGGAACTCAACGCCATGGTGGGCATGGTGCGTGGCCGTCTCGGCCGCTAGGCCTGCTGGAACGACGCTCAGCAGGCGGCATCGAGCGAGTCCGCACAACCATCGTCGGACCCCGCGTGTCGTGCATAGCGTCGGACTGTGGGCACAATTGGCATGGCTGTTTGGACATGGCGCAACGGATGGGGAGGCAGGAACGACGGTGGCGGAACGTAGCACGGCTGCCGTCGACGTGGCCGACAACGGCGGGGACGAACCGCTGACCGCCAAGGCGGGCAAGGCCACGACCGACGGGGCGGCGGAATCCCAGACGACAAAGTCCCCTGCGGCGGACTCCCTGAGCCCGGCGCAGGAGGAGACGCCGGACACGGACGGTGAGAAGCAGGGCGGCGAGCCGTCCTACTCCACGCCCGAACTGCACAGTGGCCACAAGCTCGCCAGACGCTACCGGCTCGAGGAGTGCGTCACCCGTCTGGACGGTTTCAGCAGTTGGCGTGCGGTCGACGAGAAACTGCGGCGCGCTGTTGGCGTGCACATCCTTCCGTCAGACCACCCCCGGGCACGTTCCGTCCTGGCAGCGGCCCGTTCCTCGGCCCTGCTCGGCGACCCCCGGTTCGTCCAGGTGCTGGACGCCGTCGAGGAGAACGACCTTGTCTACGTCGTGCACGAATGGCTCCCCGACGCTGTCGAGCTGACCGCTCTGCTGGCGTCCGGACCGTTCGAGCCGCACGACGCCTATCAGCTCGTCGACCAGGTCTCCCAGGCCATGGCCGCCGCCCACCGCGAGGGACTCGCCCATCTGAGGCTCACCCCAGGGGCCGTACTGCGGACCTCGACGGGCCAGTACCGGATCCGCGGCCTGGCCGTGAACGCCGCTCTGCGCGGCATCTCCACCGACGGACCTCAGCGCACCGACACCGAGGCGATCGGTGCCCTCCTGTACGCCGCTCTGACCCAGCGCTGGCCCTACGAGAACGACGCGTACGGCCTCACCGGCCTGCCCAAGGGAGTCGGCCTGGTCGCGCCCGACCAGGTTCGCGCCGGCGTCCATCGGGGCCTTTCCGAGCTCGCCATGCGGGCGCTGATCAACGACGGCGCCACTGCATCGCGCCAGGAACCGCCGTGCACCACGCCCGACGAACTGGCCAAGGCCGTCGCCGCGATGCCGCGCATCCGGCCACCGGAGCCGTCGTTCACCGCCCCTCCCGAGTACCAGCGCTCCACCTACCAGCCGATCAACCACGGGCGGCCGACAGCCAGGCCGGGTTCACCCCTGGCCGCCCAGGCAGCACCCACGCCGCCCCCGCCCCTGCAGACCCGTTCGGGCAAGGCCCTCAAGTGGGCTGTCTCCGCGCTGCTCATCGCGGCGTTGGGTCTCGGCAGCTGGCAGATCGCCGACAAGCTGCTGGACGACCGCAACACCACGGACGAGCCCAAGAAGTCGGAGACCGCCGCCCCAGGGGGGACCGGCGACCGGCCCAAGGCACCCGTGCCACTGGCGATCCAGGGCGCGCAGGAGTACGCACCTGACGGCAGGCCGCAGAATGCCGCCAAGGTAGGTGCCTCCTACGACGACGACACCGCGAGCGACTGGCGCACCGGTTACTTCGTGGACGGGCCGGAGCTGGTTCCTGCCGTCAAGGAGGGTGTGGGCATCGTCTACGACCTCGGGTCCGAGAAGGAGATCTCGGGTGCTTCCATAGCGTTGCGCTACGGCGGCAACCACACCACCATGGCTCTCTACGCGGTCGACTCCCTGTCGCCGTCCGGCTCCGTCAACTCGATGGAGCGGATCGCCACCGGGCAGACCAACGGATCCAATCTCACACTGACGGCCCAGAAGGCGACCAAGAGCCGGTTTGTGCTGCTGTGGATGACCGCGATGCCCTACTCCCCCCGAGACGGGTACAACGGCGCCGGACACAAGCAGGGCATCGCGGACGTGAAGTTCACCGGCTGACGGTCACGCACCGACGAACGGGGAGGGGGCTCACCGTTGGACAATGCGACGCTCGGCGATGCCTGCGACCAGGATCTTCTGGCGCGCCATGTCGACGGTGACCCCGACGCCTTCGGTGAGCTCGTCCGGCGCCACCGCGACAGACTGTGGGCAGTCGCCCTGCGCACCCTGGGAGACCGCGAGGAAGCTGCCGACGCGGTCCAGGACGCCCTTGTCTCGGCCTTCCGGGCGGCCCACACCTTCCGTGGGCAGTCCGCCGTCACCACATGGCTGCACCGCATCACCGTCAACGCCTGCCTGGACCGGGCCCGGAAGGCCGCCTCCCGCAGGACCTCACCCGTCGACGACACGGAGCGCCTGGAGCAGCTCCTGGAGCCCCATGAGTCGGCGGAGGCCCCGGCCGAGCGTCACGACCTCCATCGCGAGCTGCTGGCGGCCCTGGCGAAGCTCCCGGTGGACCAGCGCGCCGCGCTCGTGCTCGTCGACATGCAGGGGTACCCGGTCGCCGAAGCCGCGCGTGTACTCGAAGTGCCGACCGGAACGGTGAAGAGCCGCTGCGCCCGGGGCCGGGCCCGTCTCCTTCCGATGCTCACGCATCTGCGTGGTCAGGCCGGGGATAACACCGACGTCGGCATGGGAAGGAACCGGACGCCGGGGACATCCGTCCCACCGGCGTCGGGACCAAAAGAGACAGGGCCGGGTGACCCTGCTGCAGTGAAGGGCGGAGGTGGGCGCGCGTGACTTCCTCGACCGACTCGACTCGGCACCCGGACGTCTCGGAGATCTCCGACCTCACCGAAGGCCTTCTCCCGGCCTCCCGTACGTACGAGCTGCGCCGGCACCTCGAGGACTGTGCACTCTGCTCGGACGTGCAGACATCCCTCGAGGAGATCCGTGGGCTGCTCGGCACTCTGCCCGGGCCTCCCCGCATGCCGGCCGAGATCGCCGGTCGTATCGATGCCGCCCTGGCCGCGGAGGCTCTTCTCGACTCCACCGGCCGAGGGGAAGCGGACCATGTTTCACGTGAAACAGCGCCACCCCCTCATACGGCGGAGTCGCCGCCTCCACCGGACCGTCCCACAGGGCACCCTCGAGCTGCGAGCGGTCCGGGGCGGAAGGGCAGGGCACGCAGGCGAAGCGCTACGGTCCTCGGTGCCGTTCTCGGCGCCGCCGCCCTGGGCGTGGGTGTGATGTTCCTCCAGTCGGTGCAGACAGGCTCCAGCAATGACGCCGAATCAGCCAGGAAGGACGCGAGTGTGAGCGCTGCGGCACGCGACGGCGCGCAGTTCTCCGGTACCGACCTTGACGGCCGTGTCCGCTCGCTGCTGGCCGCCGGACCGACACAGGAGGCCGAGCCCAGGATCGAAAGGGCGCCTTCTCTCGAGAGCGGTCCCACGACCGTCGCTCCCAAGAGCAGCCCGGGTGCGGCTGTGCCCAGCTGCATCCGGCAAGGAACGGGTAGGACCGATACACCGATCGTCGTCGAGCGGGGTACTTACGAAGGCGCGACCGCCTACCTCGTTCTCATGGCGCACCCCAAGGACAGCACTCAGGTCCAGGCGTATGTCATTGCCGCGGCGTGCGTGGATCACCCGGCCGGTTCCACGGGCGAGCTGCTTTTCACGCGGTCCTTCCCTCGCCCCTGAGATCCTGCGAGACATCGCCGGTGCCGCTCCGGCTCCACGGGAATGCACGCCCCGTAGGATCCGTTGGGTGGGGTGAGAGTCCATGAACCCGCCCCGTAGGCAGTAGGCAGTCTGCAGAGACGAGGAAGAAACCCGTGAGCGACGTCCGTAACGTGATCATCATCGGCTCCGGGCCCGCGGGCTATACAGCCGCGCTCTACACCGCGCGGGCATCGCTGCAGCCGCTGGTGTTCGAGGGCGCTGTCACCGCCGGCGGTGCGCTGATGAACACGACCGATGTGGAGAACTTCCCGGGCTTCCGTGACGGCATCATGGGGCCTGACCTCATGGACAACATGCGCGCCCAGGCGGAGCGCTTCGGCGCCGAGCTCGTCCCCGACGACATTGTGTCCGTCGACCTCACTGGGGACATCAAGACCGTGACCGACACCGCCGGCACCGTCTACCGCGCCAAGGCCGTGATCGTCACCACCGGCTCCCAGCACCGTAAGCTCGGCCTGCCCAGTGAGGACGCGCTCTCCGGCCGCGGGGTCTCCTGGTGCGCCACCTGTGACGGCTTCTTCTTCAAGGACCAGGACATCGCCGTCGTCGGCGGTGGCGACACGGCGATGGAGGAAGCCACTTTCCTCTCCCGCTTCGCCAAGTCCGTCACCATCATCCACCGCCGCGACACCCTGCGTGCCTCCAAGGCGATGCAGGAGCGTGCCTTCGCCGACCCGAAGATCTCCTTCGCCTGGGACAGCGAGGTCGCGGCGATCCACGGCGATCAGAAGCTTTCGGGACTGACGCTGAACAACACGAAGACGGCTGAGAAGTCCCCGCTTGCGGTGACGGGCCTGTTCATCGCGGTGGGCCACGACCCCCGGACCGAGCTGTTCAAGGGTCAGCTCGAGCTGGACGGCGAGGGCTACCTCAAGGTCGATGCCCCCTCGACCCGCACCAATGTCACTGGAGTCTTCGCCGCTGGTGACGTGGTCGACCACACCTACCGTCAGGCCATCACCGCCGCCGGCACCGGCTGCGCCGCGGCCCTGGACGCTGAGCGCTATCTCGCCGCCCTCTCGGACAGCGAAAAGGCGGCCGAGCCGGAGAAGACCCCCGTGGTCTGACCCCCTGGAAACCACTCCCCTCACACCCCGCAGAAAGTTAGGAGGCCGCCGTGGCCGGCGCCCTGAAGAACGTGACCGATGACTCCTTCGAGGAGGACGTCCTCAAGAGCGACAAGCCCGTACTGGTGGACTTCTGGGCCGCCTGGTGCGGCCCTTGCCGCCAGATCGCGCCGTCCCTCGAGGCCATCGCGGCCGAGCACGGCGACAAGATCCAGGTTGTGAAGCTCAACATCGACGAGAACCCGGCCACGGCGGCCAAGTACGGCGTCATGTCGATCCCGACTCTGAACGTCTACCAGAACGGTGAGGTCGCCAAGACCATCGTCGGCGCCAAGCCGAAGGCCGCGATCGTGCGCGACCTCGAGAGCTTCATCGGCGAGTAAGCACCACGCCGCTGTTTCACGTGAAACACGAATGGGCCCGTCCCCTTGGGGACGGGCCCATTCGTACTCAGTGGTCAGAGCGGTCGCAGCGCGGGCTCCTTCTGCACAGCTCCCAGGAGACGGTCCAGAGCAAGCTCCACGTCTTCTTTCCAGGAGAGCGTCGTCCGCAGCTCCAAGCGCAAGCGTGGATACGTGGGATGCGGCCGCACGGTCTTGAAGCCGACCGCGAGAAGGTGGTCGGCCGGCAGCACGCAGGCCGGTTCCTTCCACCGTGCGTCGCCGAAGGCCTCGATGGCCCGGAACCCGCGACGCAGCAGGTCCTTGGCGACGGTCTGCACGATGACCCTGCCCAGCCCTTGCCCCTGATAGCCCGGCATGATCCAGGCAGTCATCAATTGCACCGCGTCCGCAGCCACGGGACTCGTGGGGAATGCCATCGAACGGGGCACATAGGCAGGCGGGGCATAGAGAACGAAGCCGACGGGCACGTCGTCGACGTAGACCACCCGACCGCAGGAGCCCCACTCGAGGAGCACGGCCGAGATCCAGGCCTCCTTCTCGAGTTCGGGGGTCCCGGCCTTTACCGCGGCTTCACCGCTGACCGGGTCGAGTTCCCAGAAGACACACGCACGACAGCGCTTGGGAAGGTCCGAAAGGTTGTCCAGCGTGAGCGGTACGAGCCGACGCCCCATGAAGGCTGTTCCTCACTTCCTTCGTCTGCCGCACTGCGAGCGATTGCCAGCGCGCTCCTCTCGAGGAGCAGGCTGCTGACGAAGCCGCCCACCGCCCCGAGCCCCAGGCCTGCTGTCACCAGTTGGCCGCAGCTCACCGATCGCATGGCCGTCGCCTTCTCTCCGAAGTGGCTCAAGGGTGGATGCGTCATACCAGAACGCATCGTATCCACCCAGCCCTGGCACGGATAGCGCACCAAGGCAAAGGGCGGGTTGTGTCCCGATACCCGGAACACAACCCGCCCTTTTACAAGCCGAGCGGATGAGATCAGAGGGCCTCGTCCTCGGCAGGGTCCTCGCCGAGGCCCTTCTCGAGAACACGTCCCTCGCCGGGTGCCAGGGTGCCGAGAATTCGCTCGAGATCATCTATCGAGGCGAACTCGACAACGATCTTCCCCTTCTTCTGACCGAGGTCGACCTTCACCCGCGTCTCGAAGCGGTCGGAGAGCCGAGAGGCAAGATCCGACAGCGCCGGAGACAGTCGTGCGCCGGCCCGGGGCCCTTTCTGCTTGGGCGCGCTTTTCGGGTTCGAGTTCAGCAGCGTCACGATCTCCTCGACAGCGCGGACCGACAGGCCCTCCGCGACGATCCGATGCGCCAACCGATCCTGCTCGTCCGAGTCGTCCACCGAGAGCAGAGCACGAGCGTGACCGGCGGAGAGCACGCCTGCGGCAACCCGACGCTGGACCGGCGGGGAAAGCCGCAGCAGCCGAAGCGTGTTGGACACCTGTGGACGCGAACGGCCGATCCGATCGGCCAGCTGGTCGTGGGTACAGTTGAAGTCCTTCAGCAGCTGGTCGTAGGCGGCCGCCTCTTCCAACGGGTTCAACTGGGCCCGGTGCAGGTTCTCCAGGAGAGCGTCCAGCAGCAACTTCTCGTCGTCGGTGTCCCGAACGATCGCGGGGATCCGCTCGAGTCCTGCCTCTCGGCAAGCGCGCCAGCGGCGCTCACCCATGATGAGTTCGTAGCGGTCCTGGCCCAGCTGGCGTACGACGACAGGCTGGAGGAGCCCCACTTCCTTGATGGAGGTGACGAGCTCCGCGAGGGCGTCCTCATCGAACACCTCGCGCGGCTGACGCGGGTTCGGAGTGATCGCGTCGAGCGGCACCTCGGCGAAGTGGACGCCGGCAGGGGCGCTTGGCTGTACTGCGGCAGCCTCTCCCTCGAATGCGGGAACGGCCGCCTCGGGAGCCACCGACGCGGAGGGCAGGGTGGCGACCTTGGCCGCCGCCACCCCGCGTTCCGCAGTCAGCACGGGAGACGGCGAGGCTGCCTGGGAATCCGGCTGCTTCTCCTGGGGAGCGGCAGGAATCAGCGCACCGAGCCCACGCCCCAATCCTCTACGTCGCTCGCTCACTGGATCCCCTCCGACAAGTTCTGCTGGCTGTTCTGGCCCATCTGGGCGTGCTGCGGGTCATAGCGCACACCGACCCCACGCAGAGCGATCTCACGGGCAGCCTCGAGATAAGAGAGGGAGCCACTGGACCCTGGATCGTAGGTCAGTACGGTCTGCCCATAGCTCGGCGCCTCCGAGATACGTACCGACCGCGGAATGCTGGTGCGCAGCACCTCCTCACCGAAGTGGCTGCGCACCTCCTCCGCGACCTGTGAGGCGAGCCTGGTCCTGCCGTCGTACATGGTGAGCAGGATGGTCGAGACATGCAGCGTGGGATTGAGGTGTCCGCGCACCAGGTCCACGTTACGCAGCAGCTGCCCGAGCCCTTCCAGCGCGTAGTACTCGCACTGGATCGGGATCAGTACCTCAGCGCCGGCCACGAGGGCATTGACCGTCAACAGACCGAGCGAGGGGGGACAGTCGATGAGGATGTAGTCCAGCGGCTGCTCGTAGGCCTGGATCGCCCGCTGCAGTCTGCTCTCCCGCGCCACCAGCGACACCAGCTCGATCTCCGCACCGGCGAGATCGATGGTGGCGGGGGCGCAGAAGAGTCCTTCGACATCCGGGACCGGCTGGACCACTTCGGAGAGAGGCTTGCTCTCCACCAGGACGTCGTAGATCGAGGGAACTTCCGCATGGTGATCGATCCCCAGAGCCGTCGAGGCGTTGCCCTGCGGATCCAGGTCGATCACCAGCACACGTGCGCCGTGCAACGCGAGCGAAGCGGCGAGGTTGACCGTGGTGGTGGTCTTTCCCACACCGCCCTTCTGGTTGGCGACGACCATGACGCGTGTCTGCTCAGGCCGGGGCAGCCCCTCACCGGCACGCCCCAGTGCCTCCACGGCCAGCTGAGCAGCGCGGCCAATGGGGGTGTCATCCATGGGGGGCGGTGTTTCACGTGAAACATCCTCCCCCGCGGACTCGGTACGGGGACCGGGGACCGGATCGGTCATCGGTCCCGCGATGTTGGCGTCGGACCGCAAGGATTCACTCTCCTCGACATCAGGCTCGCAATGAACAGAGCCTGCCATGCTTTCGGGGTCGTGAACCAGCGAGGCCCGGGGTTCTGTGGACGAATCCACACCTGTGGACAATTCCGTAGCCCGCAAGAGGGGCTTGCGGCCCTTCGACGGGGCGGCCGCACGGCCGCGGCTGATGATTCCCTGCAGCAGTGAGCGACGTTTCACGTGAAACACGATGCCCAAGCCGCACGACCAGACCGGGACGACACTCCGAAATCAGTACGTATGGCTACGTGTATGGCTCAGCGGCGACGGCGCGTACGACTCGTCCGAGCCGCCTTGGCCCGCTTTGCGGCGAACCTCACACCACCAGGGCTCTCCCCGACCTCGACCCGCACAACAGTGGACAGCGGATCGACGATCCCTTCTCCGACCTGAAGTACCGAGGTCTCCACAACACCCAACTTGCTCAGGGCAGCCCTGGCTCCTTGGATCTCCTCCTCTGCCGTATCGCCCTTGAGCGCCAGCATTTCGCCGTAGGGACGGAGCAGAGGGACACCCCAGCCGGCCAACCGGTCCAGCGGGGCCACCGCTCTCGCGGTCACCACATGCACCGGAGGCAGCTTCCCGAGGACCTCTTCAGCTCGTCCTCGCACCACTGTCACGTGGTCCAGGCCCAGCAGTTCCACCACTTCCTGAAGGAAGTTCGTCCGGCGGAGCAGCGGCTCCAACAGCGTGATCTTCAGGTCGGGCCGCACCAGGGCCAGCGGAATACCGGGAAGCCCGGCACCAGAGCCGACGTCGCAGACCGTGACCCCCTCCGGCACGACTTCGGAGAGAACGGCACAGTTCAGCAGATGCCGCTCCCACAGTCGCGGCACTTCGCGAGGACCGATCAGACCGCGCTTGACCCCGGCGTCCGCGAGCAGTTCCGCGTACCGCACGGCCGCTGGAAAGTACTCGCCGAATACCTTCCGTGCCGCCTCCGGCGCCTGGGGAAGCTGTGCTGCCTCCGTCACGAGGACCGTCCTTCCGTACCCCACTACCGCTATGTGGACTGTGGTGGCTGATTAACAGGCTGACAAAGATCGGCCCCGCCTGCGAACAGACGGGGCCGACAGAACAAAACGGTCAGGCAGGGAGCACGACGACGAAGCGCTGAGGCTCCTCGCCTTCGGACTCGCTGCGCAGACCCGCCGCCGCGACGGCGTCGTGAACGACCTTGCGCTCGAAGGGCGTCATGGGGTCGAGCTTCACCGGCTCGCCGGAGCTCTTCACCTCAGCCGCCGCCTTGGCGCCGAGCTCGGCGAGCTCGGTGCGCTTCTTCGCCCGGAAACCCGCGATGTCGAGCATCAGTCGGCTACGGTCGCCGGTTTCCCTGTGCACGGCAAGGCGCGTCAGCTCCTGCAGTGCCTCGAGCACCTCGCCGTCCCGACCCACGAGCTTCTGCAGGTCCCGGCTGGCCGTGTCGCTGATGATCGAGACCGCGGCCCGGTCGGCCTCGACATCCATGTCGATGTCGCCGTCGAGATCGGCGATGTCCAGCAGACCCTCGAGGTAATCGGCCGCGATCTCCCCTTCCTGCTCGAGGCGGGTCAGGGTGTCGTCACCCTCTGCGGCAGCGGAGATGGTGCCTTCCGTCACGGATGGACTCCTTCTTACTTCTTGGACGACGGGTGCTTGGGCCGCTGCGGACCCTTGCGCTGTCCCGCCTTGGGCTGGCGTGCGGAACCGGTGGTGCCACCGCTGGTGTTCGGCTTCGCATCACCCTGCGACGAGCCTGCACGAGCGCGGCCGGTGGCGTGCTTGTCCTTCTGCAGAGACGTCTTCGACGCGGAGCCGGTGTCCTCGGAGCTCTTGGCCGCACCGGTCTGGGTCGTACCGGCCTGGCGCTTCGCCTTGGTCTGACGCTTGGGCTGCTGGCGCTTCTGCGCGGCGCCTCCCTCGGTATCAGCCATGGCGGACTCGCTCTTGATCACCGTGCCGTCCGCCTGAGCGGCCAGGCCGGCCTTGGCGAGACCGGAGATGAACCGGCGCTCGTTGTCGTTGCGGTCCGCGCCCTTGGCCACGATCGCCTGGACGACGGTGCGCTTGCGCCGCGAGCGGACCTCGTTGTGAGCCGTGACGCTCTTGAGCAGACGCTGCAGGTACTGGTCCTGGGCCTTGCTGCCCGGCGTCGGGTTCTGGTTGATCACGTACATCTGCTGACCCATGGTCCAGACGTTGGTGGTCAGCCAGTAGACGAGAACACCGACGGGGAAGTTGATGCCCATCACGGCGAAGATGACCGGGAAGATGTACATCAGCATCTTCTGCTGCTGCATGTACGGGGTCTTGACCGTGAGGTCGACGTTCTTCTGCATCAGCTGGCGCTGCGTGTAGAACTGCGACGCCGACATCAGGATGATCATGATGGCAGTGACAATGCGCACGTCGGTCAGCGAGGCATTGAGCGCCTCCACCTTCGACGGGTCGTCCATGAACTTGGCGGCGATCGGGGCACCGAAGATATGGGCCTGTCGGGCGCTGTCGACCAGGCTCTGGTTGAGAACGCCGATCTCGTCACCCGAGGCGATCTTGCTGAGCACGTGGTACAGCGCAAAGAAGAACGGCGACTGCGCGAGGATCGGAAGGCACGAGGAGAGCGGGTTGGTACCCGTCTCCTTGTACAGCTTCATCATCTCTTCGGACTGACGCTGTTTGTCGTTCTTGTAGCGCTCCTGGATCGCCTTCATCTTCGGCTGGAGCGCCTGCATGTTCCGGGTCGACTTGATCTGCTTCACGAAGAGCGGGATCAGACAGATCCGGATCAGGATCACCAGCGACACGATGGACAGTCCCCAGGCCCATCCCGTGTCAGGGCCGAAGATCGCCCCGTAGAGACTGTGGAACTGGACGATGATCCACGAGACAGGCGTGGTGATAAAACTGAACAGACTGGCAATCGTGTCCACTAATCAGGCTCCTTGAGCATTGGACGAGGTCTCTGCGGCCGGGTCCTGGGATCCGGAGGAAGATCCCGAGGCAGGCAGATCAGCGGCGGAGTCCCCGCCCTTGCTGTCGCCGCGCAAGGCGTTGCGCAGCATTTCGTGCCACCGTGGGCGCTTGCGCTCGGGCACGTAGTCCACGCCGCCCGGCGACCACGGGTTGCACCGCAGGATGCGCCAGGCGGTCAGCACCGTGCCCTTGATCGCGCCGTGCCGGTCGATGGCTGTGTATCCGTAGTGGGAACACGACGGGTAGTACCTGCAGACGGGCCCCAGCAGCGGGCTGATCGTCCACTGATAGATCTTGATCAGAGCCAGCAGCGGGTACTTCATCGCGCGCCCCCTCCCAGCAGCCGCTGAAGAGCGGCGTCCAGGTCTCGGGCCAGCTGAGCATGTTCGGCGTCGCCCGCGCCGGGCAGCGCCCGTACGACCACCAGGCTACCGGGGGGCAGCTCGGAGAGCCGATCGCGCATGAGGTGGCGCAGTCTCCGCTTGACCTTGTTCCGGACGACGGCACCGCCCACAGCCTTGCTCACGACGAAACCCGCACACGTCGGGGAGGCGCTCTCCCCAGGCGCGTGCGGGTCCGTTGTGCCACTGCGAAGGTGGACGACGAGTAGCGGACGACCTGCCCTGCGTCCTCGTCGTACCGCGGTCGCGAAGTCCTCGCGCCGCCTCAGCCGATTCTCGGTAGGCAGCACGTCATGACCTGTACGCGATCAGGCGGACAGGTTGGCGCGACCCTTGGCGCGGCGGTTCGCCAGGATGGCGCGGCCGGCACGGGTACGCATGCGCAGACGGAAACCGTGGGTCTTCGCGCGACGACGGTTGTTCGGCTGGAAGGTGCGCTTGCTCACTCGGGGGCTCCAGAAATGATTCGTAGATGGCGGGACATCGCCTGGCTGTCACCGTGCGCCCACGAGTAGCTCGCGTATACGCCCGAGTGCACCGCTTCACGACCACAGATCGTGATCTTTGCCCATCGGAGGCAGGCGGCAGCAGCCATCGACAACTCGACCTGGTCACGGTACGCGGGGCTACGCCATCCGGTCAAACCAGGCCGATGCCGTGGTCCACTGTGCACAGGCTGTGGACAACAACTTGAACCACCCGGGTCGCCCTGACTACCGTGACTGAACTCCGAATCTTTTCCTGCCTGTCTTCCCATCCCGTCCCGAGAACCACACATTCGTGGGACCTGCGAGAGAGCGTGCCTTGTGGCTGACGTACCTGCCGATCTTGCCGCAGTGTGGCCACGAGTGCTCGAGCAGCTCCTCGACGAGGGCCAGCAGGGCGTCGAGCCGAAGGACAAACAGTGGATCGAGCGCTGCCAGCCGCTCGCCCTGGTCGCCGACACCGCCCTGCTCGCCGTCCCCAACGAATGGGGCAAGCGGGTCCTCGAAGGCCGGCTGGCGCCGCTCATCAGCGAGACGCTGAGCCGTGAGTGCGGCCGCCCGATCCGGATCGCGATCACCGTCGACGACTCCGTCGGTGACGGTCCCGCCCCGCAGGCGCCCCCGGCCCAGCAGCAGCCGCCCCGGTACCCCGGCCCGCAGCACGACGAGCCCAGGCCGGGCGACCCCTATGACACGTACGGGCGCCGGTCCGTCTCCGACGACGGTCTGCCGACGGCAAGGCCCGCCTATCCCGAGTACCAGCAGCGCCCCGAGCCCGGCGCCTGGCCGCGTACTCAGGAAGACCTGTCGTGGCAGCAGCCGCGCCTTGGCGGCTTCCAGGAGCGGGACCCCTATGCCTCGGCCCCGCAGCAGCAGCCACGGCACGACTACCGGTCTCCGCAGCCGTCGGAGCGCCGGCTCTACGAATCCCGCCCGGAGCGTCATCCCCTGCCCGAGCCGCAGGCCCCGCACCGCGGCGGCCCCTCGGGAGCACCCGGTCCGCTGGGTGCTCAGCCCGCACCGGCACCGGGGCCCGGCGAGCCGCACGCGCGTCTCAACCCCAAGTACCTCTTCGACACCTTCGTCATCGGCGCGTCCAACCGGTTCGCCCACGCAGCGGCCGTGGCGGTGGCCGAGGCTCCGGCCAAGGCGTACAACCCTCTCTTCATCTATGGGGAGTCGGGCCTCGGCAAGACCCACCTGCTGCACGCGATCGGGCACTACGCGCGGAGTCTCTACCCGGGCACCCGGGTGCGATACGTGAGCTCGGAGGAGTTCACCAACGAGTTCATCAACTCGATCCGGGACGGCAAGGGCGACACCTTCCGCAAGCGCTACCGCGATGTGGACATCCTGCTCGTCGACGACATCCAGTTCCTGGCGAGCAAGGAGTCGACGCAGGAGGAGTTCTTCCACACGTTCAACACCCTCCACAACGCCAACAAGCAGATCGTCCTGTCCTCGGACCGCCCGCCCAAGCAGCTCATGACGCTGGAGGACCGGCTCCGCAACCGGTTCGAGTGGGGTCTGACCACGGACGTGCAGCCGCCGGAGCTGGAGACGCGCATCGCGATCCTCCGGAAGAAGGCCGTCCAGGAGCAGCTCAACGCACCTCCGGAGGTCCTGGAGTTCATCGCGTCCCGCATCTCGCGCAACATCCGGGAACTCGAGGGTGCGCTGATCCGCGTGACGGCGTTCGCCTCGCTCAACCGGCAGCCCGTGGATCTGGGGCTCACCGAGATCGTCCTGAAGGACCTGATCCCCGGTGGGGAGGACGCCGCGCCGGAGATCACCGCGAGCGCCATCATGGCGGCCACCGCGGACTACTTCGGGCTCACGGTGGAGGACCTCTGCGGTTCGTCCCGCAGCCGCGTCCTGGTGACGGCGAGGCAGATCGCCATGTATCTGTGCCGGGAGCTGACCGACCTCTCGCTACCGAAGATCGGCGCGCAGTTCGGCGGCCGTGACCATACGACGGTGATGCACGCGGACCGGAAGATCCGCGCACTGATGGCGGAGCGGCGGTCCATCTACAACCAGGTCACCGAGCTCACCAACCGCATCAAGAACGGCTGACGAACAAGCCGCCACGGCACCTGAGGGCGCTCCGGGACCTGTCCGGGAGCGCCCTCGGCCGTTCCCGGACCGTTCACCGACGCCGGACGTGTTCGATTTCGGGTGGCCGTCGAGCCGTTCTCCACAGATGTGGGGACAGTCTTGCTTCCACAGCCTGGGGACCAGGAAGTTGTCCAGATCCGGTCCACAGCCGCACCGGTCGGCAGGTCGTCCTGCCAGGTCAGTACCTTGGGGATTTGTGGTCAACCGAGCTCCACAGCCTGTGGACGCGGAATCCGTCCACAGGCTGTGCTCAACGTTGTCCACCGGCGGCCCACAGGCAGCGGCCCGTTGCCCACAGCTTCTCCACACCCCTGTCCACTGTTCGGCAACGAAACACGGCCGCTCACCGCGTCGAGTGAAAGCCGTCACACCAACGAGCTCGATTGGCCTGTGGGGAACGTGGGTAAAGCTGGGGACGGCACTGGGGAGAAGTGCTTCCTGGCTGTGCATCGGGTGTGCAGAACTTTCGGGTGTCCACAGAAACGCCTGGTTGTCCACCGCTCCCGCCCACAGGGTCAGTGGACAAAAAACTGGCTCTGACCTGCGTAGACAGCGTTATCCACGGTTTCCACAGGCCCTACTACTACTCCCACTCAGAGTTAGCTGGGAATTCGCTTCGAAGAGGGCCCTGTGCACAACTCGAGCCCGGACCGCCGGTGCCGATCGCAGTGACTTGACCCCGAGCCGCACCGACCGTCGGCGCCGTGCGTCAGACTGGTCCTCGGCATCAAGCCGACGACGAAGGCCAGCAGGGCGAGCCAGCAACAGCAGGAGGCGGTTCGGGTGAAGATCCGGGTGGAGCGCGATGTACTCGCGGAGGCGGTGGCCTGGGTGGCCCGTAGCCTCCCGGCCCGCCCGCCGGCGCCCGTTCTTGCGGGCCTTCTCCTGAAGGCGGAGGACGGCGCGGTCAGCTTCTCGAGCTTCGACTACGAGGTCTCGGCGCGCGTCTCGGTGGAGGCCGAGGTGGACGAGGACGGCACCGTCCTGGTCTCCGGCCGCCTTCTTGCCGACATCTGCCGCGCCCTCCCCAACCGCCCGGTGGAGATTTCCACAGACGGTGTACGGGCGACCGTGGTCTGCGGCTCCTCGCGATTCACACTCCACACCCTGCCTGTGGAGGAGTACCCGGCTCTGCCGCAGATGCCGACCGCGACCGGTACCGTGCCCGGTGAGGTGTTCGCCTCCGCCGCGGCCCAGGTCGCCATTGCCGCCGGCCGCGACGACACCCTCCCCGTCCTGACCGGTGTGCGGATCGAGATCGAGGGCGACACCGTCACCCTGGCGTCCACCGACCGCTACCGCTTCGCTGTCCGCGAGTTCCTGTGGAAGCCCGAGAGCCCGGACGCCTCAGCTGTCGCTCTGGTCCCCGCCAAGACGCTTCTGGACACTGCCAAGGCGCTGACCAGCGGGGACACGGTCACCCTGGCACTGTCCGGCTCCGGTGCCGGTGAGGGTCTGATCGGTTTCGAGGGGGCCGGCCGCCGGACCACCACCCGGCTGCTCGAGGGCGACCTGCCCAAGTACCGCACCCTGTTCCCGACCGAGTTCAACTCGGTGGCCGTCATCGAGACCGCGCCGTTCGTCGAGGCCGTCAAGCGTGTGGCCCTCGTCGCCGAGCGGAACACCCCGGTGCGGCTGACCTTCGAGCAGGGCGTGCTGATCCTCGAGGCCGGTTCCAGCGACGACGCACAGGCTGTGGAGCGGGTCGACGCGCAGTTGGAGGGCGACGACATCTCGATCGCCTTCAACCCGACGTTCCTGCTGGACGGTCTGAGCGCGATCGACTCGCCCGTCGCCCAGCTGTCGTTCACCACCTCGACCAAGCCGGCGCTGCTGAGCGGCAAGCCGGCCGTGGACGCGGAGGCGGACGAGGCGTACAAGTACCTGATCATGCCGGTGCGTCTGAGCGGCTGATCAGCGGCTTTTGAGCGCACGACCCCACAGGTGTGCACCCGTGTCCGGGCGTAGGCTCGGACGCGGGTAGGTACTGCACACAACGATTGAGGAATCATCTGATGGAGCTCGGTCTCGTCGGTCTGGGCAAGATGGGCGGCAACATGCGCGAGCGCATCCGCCGCGCCGGCCACACCGTCATCGGGTACGACCGCAACCCGGACCTCGCCGATGTCCACAGCCTTGAGGAGCTTGTGGGCAAGCTCAAGGGCCCGCGGGTCGTCTGGGTCATGGTCCCGGCGGGTGCCGCGACGCAGTCCACGATCGACGAGCTGGCAGAGCTGCTCTCCCCGGGCGACGTGGTCGTCGACGGCGGCAACTCCCGCTGGACCGACGACGAGAAGCACGCCGTCGAGCTGGGCCTCAAGGACATCGGCTTCGTCGACTGCGGCGTCTCCGGCGGTGTGTGGGGCCTGGAGAACGGCTATGCACTGATGTACGGCGGCGACGCGGAGAACGTCGCCAAGGTCCAGCCGATCTTCGACGCCCTCAAGCCGGAGGGCGAGTTCGGCTCCGTCCACGCCGGCAAGGTGGGCGCCGGGCACTTCGCGAAGATGGTCCACAACGGCATCGAGTACGCGATGATGCAGGCCTACGCCGAGGGCTGGGAGCTCCTGGAGAAGGTCGACTCGGTCACCGATGTGCGCGAGGTCTTCCGTTCCTGGCAGGAGGGCACGGTCATCCGTTCCTGGCTGCTCGACCTCGCCGTCAACGCGCTGGACGAGGACGAGCACCTGGAGCAGCTGCGCGGTTATGCAGAGGACTCCGGCGAGGGCCGGTGGACGGTGGAAGCCGCCATCGACAACGCCGTACCGCTGCCCGCGATCACGGCGTCGTTGTTCGCCCGTTTCGCGTCCCGCCAGGACGACTCCCCGCAGATGAAGATGATCGCGGCGCTGCGCAACCAGTTCGGCGGTCACGCGGTGGAGAGCAAGAAGTAGTCCACAGGCTGTGCACCATGGTGCACGGTCATGCCGGGGGAAGGTCGGCGCACACCATGCACGTCACGCATCTGTCGCTGGCCGACTTCCGCTCGTACGCCCGGGTCGAGGTCCCTCTCGAACCGGGCGTCACCGCTTTCGTGGGGCCCAACGGTCAGGGCAAGACCAATCTCGTCGAGGCAGTGGGCTACCTCGCCACCCTGGCCAGCCACCGGGTGTCCTCTGACGCGCCACTGGTGCGGATGGGCGCCGACCGGGCCGTGATCCGGGCGGCCGTCACCCAGGGGGAGCGCTCGCAGCTGGTCGAGCTCGAGCTGAACCCCGGCAAGGCGAACCGTGCGCGGATCAACAGGTCCTCGCAGGTCAGGCCGCGTGATGTGCTGGGGATAGTGCGCACGGTGCTCTTTGCCCCGGAGGACCTCGCCCTGGTGAAGGGCGACCCCGGCGAACGCCGGCGCTTCCTCGACGAACTCGTGACGGCGCGTTCGCCGCGGATGTCAGGTGTGCGCTCGGACTACGAGCGGGTCCTCAGACAGCGCAACACGCTGCTCAAGTCGGCCGCGATGGCCCGGCGCCACGGCGGGCCCGGCATGGACCTGTCGACCCTCGACGTATGGGACCAGCATCTGGCGCGGGCGGGTGCCGAGATGACGGCCCAACGGCTGGATCTGATCGCCACCCTGCAGCCGCTGGCCGACAAGGCGTACGAGGCACTCGCGCCGGGAGGCGGACCGGTTCTGCTGGAGTACCGTTCCTCCGCCGGTCCGGTGGGCGAGGGGAACAGCCGCGAGGCGCTGTACGAGCAGCTGACGGCAGCGCTGGCCGAGGTGCGCAAGCAGGAGATCGAGCGGGGAGTGACGCTGGTCGGCCCGCACCGGGACGAGCTGGTCCTGAAGCTGGGGCAGCTGCCCGCCAAGGGGTACGCGAGCCACGGCGAATCATGGTCGTACGCGCTGGCGCTGCGGCTGGCCTCCTACGACCTGCTGCGGGCCGAGGGGAACGAACCCGTACTCGTCCTCGACGACGTCTTCGCCGAGCTCGACGCCCGGCGCAGGGAACGCCTGGCCGAGCTGGTGGCGCCCGGTGAGCAGGTGCTGGTCACCGCGGCCGTCGAGGGCGACGTGCCCGGAGTGCTGGCGGGTGCACGGTACGAGGTCTTCGGCGGATCGGTGGAGCGCGTATGACCGGCGACGGGGCGGAGCGGCCGGCCGAGCCGGAGCGGCCGGGGGTACCCGAGGCGTCGGGCGTGGACCTGGCGCGGGTGGCGTTGCGCGCCGCGAAGGAGCAGGCCAAGGCCCGCGGCGCGGCGGCACAGCAGAAGAAGCAGGCCCGACGTGGGGGTGGGCTGCGCTCCGGGGCGAGGGCGGACGGACGTGATCCGCTGCCGCTGGGAGCGGCGATCAACCGGCTGATCACCGAGCGGGGCTGGGAGACACCTGCCGCCGTGGGCGGAGTGATGGGGCGCTGGCCGCAGATCGTGGGCGAGGATCTGGCCAACCACTGCGTTCCGCTGCGCTACGACGAGGCCCCGGACGAGCGGGTGCTCACCGTGCAGTGCGACTCGACGGCGTGGGCGACGCAGCTGCGTCTGCTGGCTCCCCGGCTGGTGGCCCGGCTCAACGAGGACCTGGGCCACGGAACCGTCCGTGCGATCAAGGTGCTGGGCCCGGGAGGCCCGCAGCGCAGGTTCGGGCCTCTTCGGGCACCGGGCAGCACCGGTCCGGGCGACACCTACGGCTGAGCGCCGACCGCCTTCAGCTCTGCCCTGCGGGTGAGGTGTCCCTCACGGTAGCGAGAGGTTGACAGGCCGAAGCGCTCAAAGCCGGTGTGAGCCTCTTGGAGCCCCTTCCCGGATATGGGGAGTCGGGCGGTGATGGTTCAGGGCGCCACAGGCGGACTCAGCTACCGGCAAACCCCCATGAGTGTCAGCGGTACCGGTAGACTGGTCGGCAGTCCCGCTTCTGTCGCGGGACACCTCGATTAGATGCCGAACGACGCAGCCGCTCCCGCCAGCCCGGAGAACGGCTTGTGCTGTGCCAGAAAGGGCGCTTCGTGGCCGATTCCGGCAACCCCAACGAGAACACCCCGTCCACTGCTGCCGGTGGGAACGGCGAGGTCACCGCCTCGTACGACGCCAGCGCGATCACCGTCCTCGAGGGTCTGGACGCGGTCCGCAAGCGCCCCGGCATGTACATCGGCTCGACCGGTGAGCGTGGACTCCACCACCTCGTCCAAGAGGTCGTCGACAACTCCGTCGACGAGGCCATGGCCGGCCACGCCGACACGATCGACGTCACGATCCTGGCCGACGGCGGCGTGCGCGTCGTCGACAACGGCCGTGGCATCCCGGTGGGCATCCACCCCGTCGAGAAGAAGCCGGCCGTCGAGGTCGTGCTCACCGTGCTGCACGCGGGCGGCAAGTTCGGCGGCGGCGGCTATGCCGTCTCCGGCGGTCTGCACGGCGTCGGTGTCTCCGTGGTGAACGCGCTGTCCTACAAGCTCGCCGTCGAGATCAGGACAGACGGCTACCGCTGGACGCAGGAGTACAAGTCGGGCGTCCCCACCGCGCCGCTGGAGCGCCACGAGGCCACCACCGAGACCGGCACCACGGTCACGTTCTGGGCGGACGGCGACGTCTTCGAGACCACGGACTACTCCTTCGAGACGCTCTCGCGCCGCTTCCAGGAGATGGCGTTCCTCAACAAGGGCCTGACCCTGACGCTGACCGACGAGCGCGAATCGGCCAAGGCCACCGCCGGCGCGGAGACGGGCGTGGAGCCGGAGGACATCGAGGAGCCGGCCCGTACGGTCAAGTACCACTACGAGGGCGGCATCGTCGACTTCGTGAAGTACCTGAACTCCCGCAAGGGCGAGCTGATCCACCCCACGGTCATCGACATCGAGGCCGAAGACAGGGAGCGGATGCTCTCCGTCGAGATCGCGATGCAGTGGAACTCGCAGTACACCGAGGGTGTGTACTCCTTCGCGAACACCATCCACACGCATGAGGGCGGTACGCACGAAGAGGGCTTCCGCTCCGCTCTGACGGGACTGGTGAACCGGTACGCGCGGGACAAGAAGCTGCTGCGGGAGAAGGACGACAACCTCTCCGGCGAGGACATCCGCGAGGGTCTGACCGCGATCATCTCGATCAAGCTGGGTGAGCCGCAGTTCGAGGGGCAGACGAAGACCAAGCTGGGCAACACGGAGGCGAAGACCTTCGTGCAGAAGGTCGTTCACGAGACCCTCACCGACTGGTTCGACCGCAATCCGAACGAGGCCGCGGACATCATCCGCAAGGGCATCCAGGCGCAGACGGCACGCGTCGCCGCCCGCAAGGCGAGGGACCTCACCCGCCGCAAGGGGCTGCTGGAGTCGGCGTCGCTGCCGGGCAAGCTGAGCGACTGCCAGTCCAACGACCCGACGAAGTGCGAGATCTTCATCGTCGAGGGTGACTCCGCGGGCGGCTCGGCCAAGTCCGGCCGCAACCCGATGTACCAGGCGATCCTGCCGATCCGCGGCAAGATCCTGAACGTCGAGAAGGCGCGGATCGACAAGATCCTCCAGAACACCGAGGTGCAGGCGCTGATTTCGGCCTTCGGCACCGGTGTCCACGAGGACTTCGACATCGAGAAGCTCCGCTATCACAAGATCATCCTGATGGCGGACGCCGATGTCGACGGCCAGCACATCAACACCCTGCTGCTGACGTTCCTGTTCCGCTTCATGCGGCCGCTCGTCGAGGCGGGCCATGTCTTCCTCTCCCGCCCGCCGCTCTACAAGATCAAGTGGGGCCGGGACGACTTCGAGTACGCCTACTCGGACCGCGAGCGTGATGCCCTGGTCGAGTTGGGCAAGCGGTCCGGCAAGCGCATCAGGGAAGACTCCATCCAGCGCTTCAAGGGCCTCGGCGAGATGAACGCGGAGGAGCTGCGCGTCACCACGATGGACCAGGACCACCGGGTGCTCGGCCAGGTCACGCTCGACGACGCGGCGCAGGCCGACGACCTCTTCTCGGTGCTGATGGGCGAAGACGTGGAGGCGCGGCGCTCGTTCATCCAGCGCAACGCCAAGGACGTCCGCTTCCTCGACATCTGAGTCGGTCTCAGCTGACCGCACGAAAGGACTGAAGACCAGCAATGGCCGACGAGAACATCCCTGCCGCCGGCGGGGACACCCCCACTCCCGTGACCACCGAAGAAGAGGGCCTGAACCTGCGCATCGAGCCCGTCGGGCTCGAGACCGAGATGCAGCGCTCGTATCTCGACTACGCGATGTCCGTCATCGTCTCGCGTGCGCTGCCGGACGTACGGGACGGCCTCAAGCCCGTCCACCGCCGCGTGCTGTACGCGATGTACGACGGCGGCTACCGGCCCGAGAAGGGCTTCTACAAGTGCGCCCGCGTCGTCGGCGACGTCATGGGCACGTACCACCCGCACGGCGACTCGTCGATCTACGACGCTCTGGTCCGCCTCGCCCAGCCGTGGTCGATGCGGATGCCGCTGGTGGACTCCAACGGCAACTTCGGCTCTCCGGGCAACGACCCGGCCGCGGCCATGCGGTACACCGAGTGCAAGATGATGCCGCTGTCCATGGAGATGCTCCGGGACATCGACGAGGAGACCGTCGACTTCCAGGACAACTACGACGGCCGCAACCAGGAGCCGACGGTCCTGCCGGCCCGCTTCCCGAACCTGCTGATCAACGGCAGCGCGGGAATCGCGGTCGGCATGGCCACCAACATCCCGCCGCACAACCTGCGCGAGGTCGCGGCCGGTGCCCAGTGGGCGCTGGAGCACCCGGACGCCCCGCACGAGGAACTGCTCGAGGCGCTCATCGAGCGGATCAAGGGCCCCGACTTCCCGACCGGTGCGCTGGTGGTGGGCCGCAAGGGCATCGAGGAGGCGTACCGCACCGGTCGCGGCTCCATCACGATGCGCGCGGTGGTCGAGGTCGAGGAGATCCAGAACCGCCAGTGCCTGGTGGTCACGGAACTGCCGTACCAGACGAACCCCGACAACCTCGCCCAGAAGATTGCCGACCTGGTCAAGGACGGCAAGGTCGGCGGCATCGCCGACGTCCGTGACGAGACGAGCTCGCGCACCGGTCAGCGTCTGGTGATCGTGCTGAAGCGCGACGCCGTCGCCAAGGTCGTGCTGAACAACCTGTACAAGCACACCGACCTGCAGACGAACTTCGGCGCCAACATGCTGGCGCTCGTCGACGGCGTGCCGCGGACACTGTCGCTGGACGCGTTCATCCGCCACTGGGTGACGCACCAGGTCGAGGTCATCGTCCGCCGTACCAAGTTCCGCCTGCGCAAGGCGGAGGAGCGGGCGCACATCCTGCGCGGCCTGCTCAAGGCGCTGGACGCGATCGACGAGGTCATCGCGCTGATCCGGCGCAGCGACACGGTCGAGACGGCGCGGGAAGGCCTGATGGGCCTCCTTGAGATCGACGAGATCCAGGCCAACGCCATCCTCGAGATGCAGCTGCGCCGGCTGGCCGCCCTGGAGCGCCAGAAGATCGTGCAGGAGCACGACGAACTGCAGTCGAAGATCAACGAGTACAACGCGATCCTCGCCTCGCCGGAGAAGCAGCGCGGCATCGTCAGCGAGGAACTGTCCGCGATGGTCGAGAAGTACGGTGACGACCGCCGCTCCAAGCTGGTGCCCTTCGACGGCGACATGTCCATCGAGGACCTGATCGCCGAAGAGGACATCGTCGTCACGATCACCCGTGGCGGCTATGTGAAGCGCACCAAGACCGACGACTACCGCTCGCAGAAGCGCGGCGGCAAGGGCGTGCGCGGCACGAAGCTGAAGGAAGACGACATCGTCGACCACTTCTTCGTCTCCACGACCCACCACTGGCTGCTCTTCTTCACGAACAAGGGCCGGGTCTACCGGGCCAAGGCGTACGAGCTGCCGGACGCCGGCCGTGACGCCCGTGGCCAGCACGTCGCCAACCTGCTGGCCTTCCAGCCGGACGAGCAGATCGCGGAGATCCTCGCGATCCGCGACTACGAGGCCGCGCCGTACCTGGTGCTCGCCACCAAGGCCGGCCTGGTGAAGAAGACGTCCCTCAAGGACTACGACTCCCCGCGCTCCGGCGGCGTCATCGCGATCAACCTCCGTGAGACGGAGAGCGGTGACGACGACGAACTGATCGGTGCTGAGCTGGTGTCGGCGGAGGACGATCTGCTGCTCATCAGCAAGAAGGCACAGTCAATCCGCTTCACCGCCACCGACGAGGCGCTGCGACCGATGGGACGTGCGACTTCCGGTGTGAAGGGGATGAGTTTCCGAGAGGGTGACGAACTGCTCTCGATGAATGTCGTCAGGCCCGGTACGTTCGTGTTCACTGCCACCGACGGCGGGTACGCGAAGAGGACCGCTGTCGACGAGTACCGCGTCCAGGGTCGCGGCGGCCTGGGTATCAAGGCCGCCAAGATCGTGGAAGACCGTGGGTCGCTCGTGGGGGCGCTGGTTGTCGAGGAGTCCGACGAGATCCTTGCCATCACCCTCGGGGGCGGTGTGATTCGTACGCGAGTCAACGAAGTCAGGGAGACGGGCCGTGACACCATGGGCGTCCAACTGATCAACCTGGGCAAGCGCGATGCCGTCGTCGGCATCGCTCGCAACGCCGAGGCCGGTCGCGAGGCCGAAGAGGTCGAAGGGACCGAGGAGGCCGGCGCTGAGACGGCCGAGGCGGCAGCCGAGGGCACACAGTCCTCGGCCGGGGAGCACGAGGAGTAGATCGTGAGTGGAGCCACGGGCGCCGGATCGACCGGATCCGGAGAGAACGGTGCCCGTGGCCCTGCCGCGGACTCCCAGGGGGCCACAGTGACGGACACCCGGGGGCAGCAGCCCCCGTACCAGATGTTTGGCGGCGAGCAGCCTGCCCCGCAGCAGGTCGGCCAGCCGTACCACCCACCGCAGGCGTACGCGGCGCCAGGCGGGTCACAGGGCGGACAGCAGCGGGCGGGCCAGGATTCGGGCGCGGCGGTGCGCCGGCCCCGCACAGGGGCGCGTACGACGCCGCGTACGCGCAAGGCACGGCTTCGGGTGGCCAAGGCCGACCCGTGGTCGGTGATGAAGGTCAGCTTCCTGCTCTCCATCGCGCTGGGTATCTGCACCGTGGTGGCCGCCGCGGTGCTCTGGATGGTCATGGACGCGATGGGCGTCTTCTCGACCGTCGGCGGAACGATCAGCGAGGCCACCGGCTCGAACGAGAGCAACGGCTTCGATCTCCAGTCATTCCTTTCGCTGCCGCGCGTGCTCATCTTCACCTCGGTCATCGCGGTGATCGACGTGGTGCTGGCCACAGCACTGGCGACGCTCGGAGCCTTCATCTACAACCTCTCCGCCGGTTTCGTGGGCGGAGTCGAGCTCACGCTCGCCGAGGACGAGTAGCGCGGCGGAGCACTCCACGGAATCCGATTTTGGCGCTGCACCGCGTGTGCGCTAATCTTCAGAGGTCAGCGCGCAGCGCGGAGGGGCTATAGCTCAGTTGGTTAGAGCGCATCCCTGATAAGGATGAGGCCACAGGTTCAAATCCTGTTAGCCCCACAGTGACGACAGGCCCGGCAGGAGAATCTCCCGCCGGGCCTGTTGCTTTGCCGGCCACCGGAGTTGGGGCGGGGCATGGGGCGGCTGCGCATCGGCATAGGTCACCGATCGGTATCGGTCGGTGTGTATAGTCGGGCGCCAGAAGTCCTCATACGTCAAGGAAAGACGAGGTCGCGCGGTGAAGAAGCTCCTCCTGGTCGCACTGGCCGCCATCGGCGGGCTCCTCGTGTACCGCCAGATCCAGGCGGATCGCGCCGAGCAGGATCTGTGGACGGAGGCGACCGACTCCGTGCCCGCAGGTTCGGGTGTGTGAGACGCAGCGTTTCTTGGACATGGGCCCCGGTCGCGGAAGCGGCCGGGGCTCTGTGCTGTCCCGGACAGGAAAGCGGTTCACCTGAGCGAACCTTTCGGTTGCTAGTGCAAATCCGTGGATTTCGGGTGCACGCCTGAAGTCGGCGCCGCACCGCGGGGGACAAGGGGGATGATTCGCCCGCGCGCGCAGACAGCGGAGGGGCGGTCGGGGCAGGATGGCACCGGCCCGTCCGGCTACCCGGCGGACTCATCGACCACAAGGAGAAGCGCGTGAAGAGGCAGCGCGGCAGGGGCCGGGGGGCGCTGGCCGGGATTGCGGCGATGTGCGCGGTGACCGCGCTGCCGGGGCAGTCGTGGGCGGTGGGCGAACCCAGCCCGTACGTCTTCGACAGTGAGGCGAAGCCGGTCAAGGGCACCGAGGCCAACATCAACGGCCCCGAGCTGACGGCCGGATCGACGTACAAGGACTCGATCAAGCCGGGTGAGAAGCGCTATTACCGCATCGACCTGGACGACAAGTCCAACGCCTATGTCTCGGCGGTGGCCGTTCCCGAGCCGGGCACCAAGGTCGATTACATGGACAAGCTCGAGGTGAGCATCGAGGACGGCTCCGGAACGGCGTGCAGCGACGGCACCGCCGAGTTCGGTTCCGCGTCCTATGCGCGGCCGGTGGCCGACCTCGCGAGCCGTAGGATCGAGAAGGACGGCAACAGCTGCCAGGAAGCAGGTGCGTACTACGTGCTCCTGGAGAGGTCCGGTGACGGGGCGGCCGGCCCCGAGCCCTGGGACGTGGAACTCCGTTTCGTCTCCGAGCCGGGCCTGAAGGCCGCGGCACCCACACAGGCGCCGGAGAACTGGCCCTCCGCCTCACCGGCGGCACCGGCCGACGGACCGCAGAAGCGTCACGGCGGCACCAGCTTCCACGACTCCACGGGCCTCAGCCAGGGCGAATGGCAGGACTCGATCAAGCCCGGAGAGACCCTGTTCTACCGGGTGCCGGTCGACTGGGGGCAGCAGCTCTTCGCCGGTGCCGACCTCGCCAACAGTCCGGCCGCCGACGACGCCCAGAGCGTCAGCAACGCCCTGGTGCTCGCTCTGTACAACCCGGCGAGGGGCTTTGTCGGCGACGACTCGAGCATGTACTACGACGGCAAGCAGAAGACGGTCTCGCTGGACCCGCTGCCACCGGTGGCGTACGAGAACCGCTATGCCTCCGACGACTCGGCCGCCGCCATGAGATTCGCCGGCTGGTACTACCTCTCGGTCACGCTCAGCCCGGAGATCGCGGAGTCGTTCGGCAAGAACCCGGTCCCGCTGACGCTGCGGGTGAACCTCAAGGGTGAGCCGGAGGCGGCGCCCGCCTACGCGGGGCCGGCCGACGAGTTCCGGGTCGACGAGGACGATTACGAGGCGGCGGAGAGCGGCAAGAGCGCCGAGGCCGCGGCGCAGAGCGACACGATGATGCTCGTTGCCGCCGGAGGCATCGGCACGGGGACCGTTCTGGTGCTCGGACTCGGCGCCTGGACGCTGCTGGCCCGGCGCCGTACGCCACAGGAAACGGAACCGGCGGCCGTCTTGCTGCCGGGCCAGGCCGGGCCGCAGGGACCCGTACAGGCCGCTGCTCCGGGATACGGCCAGGCGCCCGGCCAGAGCCACGGGTACGGGCAGTACGGGCCGCCGCCGGGGCAGTAACCGCCTGCCGGCGGGCGCGGCGAGGGATCAGACCTGGGTCAGAGCCCAGATCCCCACGGCGAAGCACAGCACAGCGACGAGCAGCACCGGGACCGCGACCTTCGAGGGCGGTCCCGGCCGCTTTCGAGCGCCCGGGTGTGGAACCTGAGGGCCCTGAGCGGTGTAAGCACTGGTAGAAGGCCCGCCGTACGACGGCGGCGTCTGCTGGGTCTGCTGGATCTGCTGGGGGGAGACGGCATGCGAGGCGACAGGAGCGGCCGCGGGCGCCGAGGGGTGGACCTGCGGCGGGCTCGGAGTGGAGTCGGCCGGGACCGGCATCGGGGACGGAGGCTGCGGCTGGGCCGTGTGCGGTGGCCGGGCGGGCGGCTGCTGAGGTGGCGGGGCGAGATGGAAGCTACCCGTCTCCGACGGGAAGGAGGGCTGCTGCGGTGCCTGGGCAGAAGCCTGGTGGGACGCCGATTCCGGGCCGTTCGGGCCGAAGCCGGCGGGAAGCGGGCCGATTTGGTCGAAGATCTCGACGGCCTCCTCGCCCGGCGCCGGTTCGGGAAGCATCTCCACGGCGGCCGTGAGAGCCTTGCGCGCCCCTGTGGCGCTGCGGAACCGCGCCTGCGGGTCGGGCTGCAGCAGCCCCGCGAGCACCTGCCAGAGCGGCTCCGGGATTCCCTGGGGGGCGCTCGGCGTGCCGTACTGGGCGAAGTGCTCGACCAGGGCTTGGGAGTCCGGCTTTCTGCCCTGGAGCAGATAGAGGCCGACCAGACCCACCGCGAAGAGATCGGCGGTGAAGTCCGGCTCCGCACCGAGCATCTGCTCCGGTGCGAAGTAACCGGGCGTGCCGATCACGTAGTTGGTCTCGGTCAGCCGGGGCTCGCCCTTGCGCATGGAGATTCCGAAGTCGGAGACCCGCAGGTGCGGTCTCCCCTTCCCCGTCGCCTCCATCAGGATGTTGGCCGGTTTGATGTCGCGGTGCACGACCCCCTCCGCGTGCACCGCGGCAAGTCCGGACAGCAGCTGATCCAGCAAGGTGCACACGAACCGCGCCGGCAGCGGCCCGTAATCACCGATGACATGGCCCAGGGAGCCGCCGCTCACCAGGTCCATGGTGAACAGCACCTTGTCGTCGTCCGCGGCCCAGCTGGCCGGGGCGAGGACATGAGGATGGTCGATCCGCAGCGCCTGCTCACGCACGAAGCGGAGCAGGGTGTGTGCATCGCTCTGCTGCAGAACCTTCGCCGCCACATACCGGCGACGACGGTGGTCCCAGGCGCGCCATACCGCGCCGACCCCACCTCGTCCGATCGGGTCGATCAGCTCGTACCGACCAGCGAAGACCTCACCCATTGTGCTGCGCCAGCTCCCCGGTTCCTTGTTGTGGCGACTGTCCGCCCGTTCAGCTCTGGTGCGACTCGAAGTGGGAGACCGCGTCAGCAGTGCGCCCTGCGCCGTACACCCGGAGGAACTCTGCCAGCTCCGGATGGGTCGGGGCGAGGGAGTCCGCCGCATCGATGATGTCTCCGGCAGCCGCGACCGAACGCAGCAGGGACTGGATCTCGCGCACCACGCGGCGGACCGTCGGCGCCCCCGAGCCGCCGGTCGACTGGTTGGTGCTGGTGAGGACGGAGCCACCCTGCGACTTCTTGATCTCGTCCATCCGGGCAGTCGCCTCCACGGCGCTCACACTGCCGTCGGCCACCTGACCGGCCAACTCCTGCAGCGCCTGCACGCGTTGGACCACCGCAGGGTTTCCGATCTTGGCGCGCTGTCCGCTCATCAGCTGCGACAGCATGGGAGCGGAGAGCCCGAGGACGCCCGCGAGCCGGGCCTGATTGAGCCCCAGGTCATCGATGAGACGACGGAAGAGAGCGCCGAGCGGCTCCCCGTACCAGCTGCGCTGCAGTTCCCTGGCTCTTGCTGTCGTTTCCTGCTGCGCTGCGTCCATGTGCGTCTCCCCATCGCTTCCCCAAGCGGCTTCGCTGTCGCGAACCTAGTGGTGCATCCTACGGAGCGTGGTCGGTGACGGGGAGTCCCAGCCGGCACCCCAATCTTTTTGCAGGATCATGGGGGTGACCCGGTACTCTGTTCCACGGCGGTTGCCGGGGCGTCGTTCTCCTCGGGCGTTCCGCTGTTCCGGGGCCTTAGCTCAGTTGGTAGAGCGCTGTCTTTGCATGGCAGATGTCAGGGGTTCGACTCCCCTAGGCTCCACATCAGGAGAGGTCCCTCGCCCGCAGAAGCCGGGCGGGGGACCTTTTCGTGTTCATATGACCGGCCCCTGGCCCTCCTAGCGGCGTCCACCGGATCTGTCGAATCGGCCGCCGCTGCTTCCGTTCCCCTCGGCATTGCGCCATGGAGGGGTTTCAGGTTCTTGTCGAGGCGGCGGGCCGGCACTGTCATGGCTCGTAGAGGCAACCCGGCCAGAACCGTTTCGCATGTGCTGACCTGCGCGGTCGTGGAGGCACGCCGAGAACGGAGAAGCCCTGGAGGGGCGCCGGTGGGCGCGCAAGTCGGGGCTGCGGGACGGCCGGCTGGACCATCTGGGTGGTGTTCATCAGAAGAACTGCGCAGTGGCGGCGTCGCTCCCCCACTTCTCGAGATGCGTACAGATCATGAGGAAGGTATGTAAAGCGCTCAACCCGAAAGTGAGGGGTCATGGCCGCCTTCAAGGTCAGGAATCTGTGGACCGCGTTCATCACCGCGTTCTTTGCTCTGCTTGCCTCGGTGGGGCTCACCACCGGCACCGCTGCCGCCTCGGCCCAGCCGGCCGCGCAGTCGGCGGACGAGCCGGTCGACACCACCCGCCCGAAGGCGCGGCGCGCGACCGTGCCGGCCCAGAGCAGGCGAACGGCCACACGGCCGACGCCGCCAACGGCACGAGACCGGTCGCTGCCGCCGACGATGAAGCAGCGCATCGGCGCCGAGGCCCACGGCTCGTCGCCCTCCGTGCGACACCTGCCGGCTCTCGACCCGAGCGGCGCCGCGCCGGCCAGGACCCTTGCAGCCTCCCTGGGCGCGGGAGCTTCCGCCGGTGCGTCCTCAGGCTCCGCCGCCGCTCCTGCCACCGGCGCGTCCCCCGTGGATCCGGTGGCCACCGTTTCCGATGGTGGCTCGTCGGCCGGCACTGCGGCAGGCTCTACCGCGGACGCCCCGGTGAGCTCTTCCGCAGCCGCCCCGTCCGACTCCCGGACCCACGCTCCCGCTGAATCTCCGGCGACCCCCTCCGAGGCGCCCACGGCCACCTCCCCGGCCGTCCCCCCGGCCGCCGTCTCGGCAGGTTCGCCGGACGCGGTCTTGGCCGTCTCCCCGGCCGCCGTCTCGGCAGGTTCGCCGGACGCGGTCTTGGCCGTCTCCCCGGCCGCCGTCTCCGCAGGTTCGCCGGACGCCGCCCCCGACGGTTCCGTGGTGGTCGTTCCGGACGCCGCCCCCGACGGCTCTGTGGTCGTCGTTCCGGACGCCGCCCCCGACGGCCACGCCCCCGAAGGCTCGGCGGTCGTCGTTCCGGCCGACTTCCGGACCGCCGGTGTCGTGTCGCTGGACGCCCGCCCGGCGCAGGACGCCCGCCTCGAGCAGGAACTCCGCGCCGAGCAGGAGATCCGGGCCGCGCTCACCGCGCTCGTCGCAGCATGAGGCGCCGGGAGCTTTCTCCACTCCCGGCGCCCGAAGTCCGAAGGACGACGGACCGTCAGCGACGGTCGTCGCGATCCCCGGTTTCTGCCTCGTCCTGCTTCGCTTGCCCCTCACGGTCCAGCCCGGTCTGTGAACTGCCGTCGACCGACGTCAGCGGGGCACGGTCGGAAACTTCCGTCGCGGCGGGTGGTTCCACCAGCCAGTCGGGATTGGCCTGCTTGTCCCACCACTTCCATGCGGCGAAAGCTCCGCCGGCCAGTGCGCCCAGGACCGCGAGGCCCTTGGCGAGGCGTCCGGCCCGTGACCGTCGCTCGTGCTTCCTCACAAGCTTCCGGATCTCCTTGGCCGTCACCTGACCGCGTAGCCCGGCCAGAGCGGCAGCAGAACGGGCCGCAGCCTGCTCACGAACGGGCTGAGCAGCGGCCATCGCGTGCTCGACGCGAGGGACTGTGTAGTCGGCCGCCTGACGGGCGGCCCTCCTGGCCTGCACCGCGGCGCGGCGCGCGGCCACATCGACTTTCGGCGGCACGTGCGGTGCGACACGGCTTCCGTACTGAACACGGGCCGCAGTGACGGCTTGGGAAACCTTCGGCGCGAGCCGTACGCGGGCCTCGTGCGCATAATGCGCGGCCTGGTCCTTGGCCGTGCCGGCGTAAGGCGCCACCACGTCCGCGGCGTGCAGCACGCTGTCCTTCGCCGTACCGGTCGCGGCGCGCACGCTGTCCATGCGGGTCACGGGATCCTCCTCCTCGGTGGCGTACTGAGGGTGACCGGAGTTTGTCCCCGGTTGGGGCTCTGTTCCGCCTATCCACCCGGTTCGAAATCATGCCCGTTGAACGCCGCCCCGGCATGTGGGGCGGGCATCCGGGTCATGTCGGGAGCATGTGGACGACGATGCCACTGTTCGGCACAGAAGGCGCCGGGCCTACGACGACCCGCTGCATTTCTCCGTACGACGCTCCTTCCGTGCGAGGATCGTGAGCCGTCAGAGACGACTTACGGAAGGCACATCGTGGCCGAGCAGCTTTACGCCACCCTGAAGACCAACCAAGGCGACATCGAGATCCGGCTCCTGCCGAACCATGCGCCCAAGACGGTCAAGAACTTCGTCGAACTCGCACAGGGTGAGCGCGAGTGGACCCACCCGGGGACCGGCAAGAAGTCCACGGACAGGCTCTACGACGGCACGGTCTTCCACCGCGTGATCAGCGGCTTCATGATCCAGGGCGGCGACCCCCTGGGCAACGGTACGGGCGGCCCGGGCTACGAGTTCGGGGACGAGTTCCACCCGGAGCTGGCCTTCGACAAGCCGTACCTGCTGGCCATGGCCAACGCCGGCCCGGGTACCAATGGTTCGCAGTTCTTCATCACCGTGTCGCCGACCGCCTGGCTGACGCGCAAGCACACCATTTTCGGTGAGGTCAGCAGCGAGGCGGGCAAGAAGGTCGTCGACGCGATCGTGAGCACCAAGACCAACCCGCGCACCGACCGTCCGCTCAATGACGTCGTGATCGAGTCGGTCGTCGTCGAGACGCGCTGAGCGCCTCGTCGTCGAGACGCTCTGCAGCACGTCGTCGCCGGGTTCCCAGGGGAACCTTTTCGCCCCGTCCGTCCGTAAGGATGGGCGGGGCGACGTCGCGAGCCCAGATTGATGAGGTGACCTCATGGACCAGGCGCCAGGCAGTCCACAGGAGCCGCAGGGCACCCACGGCCTGCCCAACTGCTACCGGCATCCGGGCCGTGGGACGGGGATCAGCTGTACCCGCTGCGAGCGCCCGATCTGCACGGACTGCATGGTCGACGCGTCAGTCGGTTTCCACTGCCCGGAGTGCGTCCGCACGGGGGCCGGTACGGGACACGCACCGGGCGCCAACAGGCCGCGCACCATCGCGGGCGGCGCCATTGCGGCGGACCCGCGGCTGGTGACCAAGGTCATTCTGGCGATCAACATCGTCATGTTCGGCCTGGCGCTCGGGCTGAGGGAAGAGTTCGTCCACCGGTTCACGATGATCGGCCTGGCCTACGACCCACGCCTGACGGAAGTCGTCGGGGTGGCGGACGGCGAGTGGTACCGCCTGGCCACGGCGATGTTCCTGCATGAGGAGATCTGGCACATCTTCTTCAACATGCTGCTGCTGTGGTGGCTGGGCGGCCCGTTGGAGGAGGCGCTGGGTCGGGTCCGCTATCTGGCGCTCTACCTGATCTCCGGGCTGGCCGGCAGCGCTCTGACCTATCTGCTCGAAGTGCCGCCACAGGGCTCCCTCGGGGCCTCCGGTGCGATCTACGGTCTGCTCGGCGCCACCGTGGTGCTGATGCGCCGGCTCAACCACGACCTGCGGCCCATCGCCGTGCTCATCGGGATCAACCTGGTCATCACGTTCTTCTGGCAGGGCATCGCCTGGCAGGCGCACATCGGCGGCCTGGTCGCAGGGGCCGTGATGGCCTACGGCCTCGTCCACGCCCCGCAGGGCAAGCGGCGCACCGCCGTGCAGTTCGCCACCTGCGCGCTCGTGCTGCTTGCCGCCGTCGGCGCGGTCGTCATCAGGACCGCCTCCATCACCTGACCGTGAGGCGACGACGGAGGAGCTTTCCCCAGAGTTGTCCACAGCGTGTGGCGGATCTTGTGCATCCCGTGGGGAACAAGCGTGCCCCTCGCCGCTGACCTGGGATTTTCCAGGAGCGGCAAGGGGCGGATCGCTTCACCGGCATGGGTGACGCAGTCACATCGGCGTCAACGGCCCGAGAGTTATCCACAGATCGTCTGACCTTTTCCCCGGCCTGTGGAAAACGGTGTGGACAACCCGCGGCCGGAGCTTCAGGGAGCCGACGGCGCGGCAGTCACTTCCACTGGGTGGAGACGCCGAAGCCCGCGGCGATGAAACCGAAGCCGGCGACGATGTTCCAGTTGCCGAAGCTCTTGATCGGCAGGTCGCCCTCGGTCACATAGAAGAGGACGATCCAGGCGAGTCCGATCAGGAACAGCGCGAGCATCACCGGCGCGACCCAGCTGCGGTTGGTCAGCTTTATGGTCGCCGCCTTCGCGGCCGGCGGCGGCGTGAAGTCGGCCTTCTTGCGGATACGTGACTTCGGCACGAGGGACTCTCCTGTCGATGCGCTGCGTGACCGCGCAGGGAACTGTGGCTGGCGCCGGGGATGGAGCCAGGGGGGCCACTGCTGCCCCCGGGCGTCCGTTAGCGTAGTGCTTCCGCGGTGCCGAAGGAGATAAGGGTACGTTGAGCAATTCTGCCGACTCCCCACAAGGCCCTGTTCGCCGATTCGTCCGGCGACCGGTCCGGCTGCTGACGGCTGCCGTTTTCGCCCTCGCGGGACTGATCTTCGTGACCAGCTTCAACACCGCCAAGGGTACCGATCTGCGCACGGACGACTCCCTACTGAAGCTGGCCGACCTGATCAAGCAGCGCAGCGACAAGAACGGCGAGCTGGAGGAGTCCACCTCGGCCGTGCGCAGCGACGTGGACGCCCTGGCGCAGCGCGACGACGGTTCCACGCAGGCCGAGGACGCGAAGCTGAAGGCGCTGCAGAGGTCCGCCGGGACCGACCCGCTCAAGGGCAGTGCCCTGACGGTGACGCTCAACGACGCCCCGCCGGACGCCCGGGCCGCGCCCGGCTACCCCGAGCCGCAGGCCAACGACCTGGTCATCCACCAGCAGGACCTCCAGGCCGTCGTCAACGCGCTGTGGCAGGGCGGCGCCGAGGGCATCCGGGTCATGGACCAGCGGCTGATCTCCACCAGCGCCGTACGGTGCGTGGGCAACACGCTCATCCTTCAGGGCCGTGTCTACTCACCGCCCTACAAGGTCACCGCTGTCGGTGACCAGGAGAAGCTCAAGAAGGCCCTCGCCGAATCCCCCGCGATCCAGAACTACCAGCTGTACGTCGAGGCGTACGGGCTCGGGTGGCAGGTCGACGAGAACGAGACGGTGACTCTTCCGGGCTACTCGGGCACAGTGGATCTGCACTACGCGAAGCCTGTCCTGTAAGGCCTGTGGCGCTTGGGGGAGCCGGTGAAGATGTCGCCGCGTGCGCTGCTGAGGACCTTCAGCGAACTGTGCATCACCATCGGCACACTGATCGTGCTGTTCGTCGTCCATCTGCTTTTCTGGACCGGGATCAGGGCGCAGAGCGCCACCGACCGCGAGATCGACCGGCTGGAGGCCGGCTGGGCGGCAGAGCCGCTGGAGCCGCCGGCGCCCTCTCGCGGTGGAGGCCCTCCGCCGGCGGCGCCGGTGGAATACGAGCCGGGTCAGCCGTTCGCGGTCATGTACATCCCTCGATTCGGCGAGGCCTGGGACTGGCCCGTCCTCCAGGGCACCGGGACCGACACGCTCAAGAAGGGCCTGGGGCACTACGCCTCCACCGCCGTCCTCGGTGCCAAGGGCAACTTCGCGGTCGCCGGGCACCGCCGCACCCACGGGGATCCCTTCAAGGACTTCCCGAAGCTGCGCCCCGGTGACGAAGTGGTGCTCACGGACGGGACGACATGGTTCACCTACCGCATCGCGAGCAAGCCGTACCGGACCGTCCCGAGCGATGTCGGCGTCATCGAGCCGATGCCCCGGCCGCTGAAGGACGAGGCAGCCGCTTTCGACGAGCCGGGGCGCTATCTGACGCTCACCACATGCGAGCCGGAGTGGGGCAGCAGCCACCGGCTTGTCGTCTGGGCGTACCTCGACGCGACGCAGTCTGTGACCGACGGCAAACCGCCGGGTCTGCACAGCTGACCCACGCGCCCGTGCGGCCCTTTAGTCTGGTGCCGTACCGAACGGAAAGGGACGGCATGTACGGCTGGATCTGGCGGCATCTGCCTGGCAACGTGTGGGTGCGGGCGGCCCTCTCGCTCCTGCTCGTCCTTGCGGTCGTCTACGTGCTGTTCCAGTACGTCTTCCCGTGGGCGGAGCCATTGCTCCCCTTCGGTGACGTGACGGTCGACGGAGAGGGAGGTGCGGCTCGATGAGCGCACGCATTCTCGTCGTCGACAACTACGACAGCTTCGTCTTCAACCTCGTCCAGTACCTGTACCAGCTCGGTGCGCAGTGCGAGGTCGTGCGCAACGACGAAGTCGCCCTGGAGCACGCTCAGGACGGCTTCGACGGCGTGCTGCTTTCCCCCGGCCCCGGCGCTCCCGAGGAGGCCGGTGTCTGCATCGACATGGTGCGGCACTGCGCCGCCACCGGCGTACCCGTGTTCGGCGTCTGCCTGGGCATGCAGTCGATGACCGTGGCCTACGGCGGCGTCGTGGACCGGGCGCCGGAACTGCTGCACGGCAAGACCTCGCCGGTCATCCACGAAGGCACGGGCGTCTTCGCCGGCCTGCCGTCGCCCTTCACCGCGACCCGCTACCACTCGCTCGCGGCCGAGCCGGCGCGGTTCCCGCAGGAGCTGGAAGTTACGGCGCGCACGGCGGACGGCATCATCATGGGGCTGCGCCACCGTGAACTGCCGGTGGAGGGTGTGCAGTTCCATCCCGAGTCGGTTCTGACCGAGCACGGCCATCGGATGCTCGCCAACTGGCTGGAGCAGTGCGGCGACGCCGGGGCGGTCGGGCGTTCGGCAGGGCTCGCACCGGTGGTGGGCAAGGCTCTGGCGTGAGTGCCGTGCGCCCCGGGCACGAGCACGAGCACGAGTACGAACCCCGTTACGGGTTCGAGTCGGAGAGCCAGGGCGAGCCGCCGTACGACCCGTTGACGGATCCGGTCCCTCCCGGCGGGCACGGCTCGCCGTGGTTCCGGACGACGAACATTCCGGCGGCCGACGAGGCACAGCAGCAGTCGCCTCCGGCGACGTACGGACAGCAGCAGGAATGGTCGGGCGGGCAGTACCCCGTGCACCCCCCGGAGGAACACGGACGCGACTGGTACGCGAACGAGCAGGCGGCCGTGCCCGCAGAGGCCGCGCCGGAGCCGGAGCAGGTACGTGCCCCGGTGTCCGATCCGATCGTCGTGTCCGACGACGAGACGGTGGCCCTGCGGACCTCCGACACCCGCCGTGCCGCCCAGACACCCCCGGGCCCGGGCCGGGCGGAGCGGCGCCGCGCGGCCAAGGGGCGGGGCCGTAGGCGTGCTGCCGCGCGGCCCGTGGAGTCGTCGGAACCGGGGAGGCCGCTCAGCCGCGTAGAGGCCCGGCGTGCCGCGCGAGCGGCCAAGGACAGTCCGACGGTCATCGCCAGCCGTGCCATCGGTGAACTGTTCATCACCCTCGGCGTCCTGATGCTGCTGTTCGTCACGTACCAGTTGTGGTGGACGAACGTGCTCGCAGGCCAGCAGGCCGACAGGGCGGCCGACCAGATCCAGCAGGACTGGGCGAAGGGCCGCAAGCCCGACGCCTTCGAGCCCGGCCAGGGCTTCGCCATGATGTACATCCCCAAACTGGACGTCGTCGTGCCGATCGCCGAGGGCATCGACAAGCAGAGCGTGCTCGACCGGGGCATGGTCGGCCACTACGGCGAGGGACAGCTCAAGACGGCGATGCCCGAGGACAAGCAGGGCAACTTCGCGGTCGCGGGGCACCGCAACACCCATGGCGAACCGTTCCGGTACATCAACCGCCTCGAGCCGGGGGACCCTATCGTCGTCGAGACACGGGACACCTACTACACGTACGAGATGGCGAGCATCCTTCCGCAGACCCTGCCGTCGAACGTGAGCGTGATCAGTCCCGTACCGGAGCAGTCCGGGTTCACAAAGCCCGGCCGGTACATCACTTTGACGACGTGCACCCCGGAATTCACGAGTACCTATCGAATGATCGTGTGGGGCAAGATGGTCGAGGAACGGCCGCGCAGCAAGGGCAAACCCGACGCACTCGTCGCCTGAGACGCCGAGACACTTCAAGGCCGAGACACTTCAAGACAGGGAAAAGGTGCAGTGGCACGTGCACGAGGCCGGATCACCGGCGCCATCAGTGTCTTCGGAGAGCTGCTGATCACCGCGGGCGTGGTGTTGGGGCTCTTCGTCGTCTACTCGCTGTGGTGGACCAACGTCCTTGCCGACCGTGAAGCCTCCAGGCAGGGCGACCGGATCCGCGAGGACTGGGCGGACGGCGGCCCCGAGAGCTCGGACAAGAAGGACCTGAACCTCCAGGACGGCATCGGCTTCCTCCACGTACCCGCGATGGGCGACGGTGAGGTCCTGGTGAAGAAGGGCACCGACACCGCGGACCTCAACGACGGCATCGCCGGCTACTACACAGAACCGATCAAGGCGGCCCTCCCCTGGGACGACAAGGGCAACTTCACGCTGGCCGCCCACCGGGACGGGCACGGAGCCAAGTTCCACAACATCCACAAGATCGAGAACGGCGATCCGATCGTCTTCGAGACCAAGGACACCTGGTACGTCTACAAGGTCTACCAGACGCTGCCGAAGACCTCGAAGTACAACGTGGACGTCCTGCAGCCGGTCCCCGAGGAATCCGGCAGGACCAAGCCCGGCCGCTACATCACGCTGACCACCTGCACGCCGATCTACACGTCCGACTACCGGTACATCGTGTGGGGCGAGTTGGAGCGCACGGAGAAGGTCGACGCCTCGCGCACCCCGCCGGCGGAGCTCCGCTAGTGTCCTGCGCCGGAGATCCGTCGGCAGAAGCGGGCGAGGGATTCGAGGATTTCTTCGGCGGT
>NZ_BMWB01000008.1 GCF_014651015.1 Streptomyces xantholiticus | reverse complement strand
GCGCCCGCTCGGACGGCGCCGGTTACTGATGCGCCGGCTCCGGAGGCGCCCGCTCGGACGGCGCCGGCTGCCGATGCGCCGGCTCCGGAGGCGCCCGCTCGGACGGCGCCGGTTACTGATGCGCCGGCTCCGGAGGCGCCCGCTCGGACGGCGCCGGCTGCCGATGCGCCGGCTCCGGAGGCGCCCGCTCGGACGGCGCCGGCTGCCGATGCGCCGGCTCCGGAGGCGCCCGACCCGAATACGCCCGATCCGGATGCCGTCGGCGGCCCCGCCTCCGAGAGCGGATCCCCACGACCCGAAACCACCCGGCCCGCGCCCGGGTCCGCCGACGGACCCGACGACGAGCCGAACCGACCCGCCGGAGGCGAGCCCGCGTGAACGACGCACTGGACGTCGCCCTCCGGCTCATCGTGGTGTTCGCCGTCTTCCTCGTCCTTCCCCTCGTCATCGGGCAGACGGAGCACAAGGTGATGGCCCATATGCAGGGCCGCCTCGGCCCGATGTACGCCGGTGGCTTCCACGGCTGGGCCCAGCTCGTCGCGGACGGTGTGAAGTTCGCGCAGAAGGAGGACGTGGTGCCGGCCGAGGCCGACCGCCGTGTCTTCCAGCTCGCTCCCGCCGTCGCGCTCCTTCCGTACCTCCTTGTCCTCGTCGCGATCCCGATCGGCCCGAGCGAAGGCGCGGTCGGTCAGGTCGTCGACGCCGGCATCTTCTTCGTGCTTGCCGTGATGGGTGTCGGTGTGCTCGGCTCGCTCATGGCGGGCTGGGCGTCGGCCAACAAGTTCTCCCTGCTCGGAGGTCTGCGCACCGCCGCCCAACTCCTCGCGTACGAACTGCCGATGCTGCTGACCGCCGCCTCCGTCGCCATGGCGGCCGGGACGGTCTCGCTGCCCGGCATCCTGAACGCCTTCGAGTGGTGGTGGCTGCCCTGGCAGATCGTGGGCGCCATCGTCTTCTTCGTCGCGGGTCTCGCCGAGTTGCAGCGCCCGCCGTTCGACATGCCGGTCGCCGACTCCGAGATCATCTTCGGCGCGTACACCGAGTACACGGGGCTGCGCTTCGCGCTGTTCCTCCTCGCCGAGTACGCGGGCATCGTCGTGCTGTGCGGCCTCACCACCGTCCTCTTCCTCGGCGGCTGGCACGGTCCGTTCGGCGCGGACGGCCTCGGCTGGGTGTGGACCCTGCTCAAGACCGCGGTGCTCGCGTTCATCGTCATCTGGGTGCGCGTGACCTACCCCCGGATGCGCGAGGACCAGTTGCAGAAACTCGCCTGGACCGTCCTCATCCCGCTCGCCCTCGCCCAGATCGCCCTCACCGGCATCGTCAAGGTGGTGATCTAGCCGTGTCCCCGATCCCCGGATCCGGTCTCGCCAAGGGCCTGGCCGTCACCCTGCGCACGATGACGAAGAAGACCGTCACCGCCCAGTACCCCGACGTCCAGCCCGAACTCCCTCCCCGCTCGCGCGGTGTGATCGGCCTGTTCGAGGAGAACTGCACGGTCTGCATGCTCTGCGCCCGCGAGTGCCCCGACTGGTGCATCTACATCGACTCCCACAAGGAGACCGTGCCGGCGACGACACCCGGTGGCCGCGAACGCAGCCGCAATGTCCTCGACCGGTTCGCCATCGACTTCTCCCTCTGCATGTACTGCGGTATCTGCATCGAGGTGTGTCCTTTCGACGCGCTGTTCTGGTCGCCCGAGTTCGAGTACGCGGAGACGGACATCCGTGACCTCACCCATGAGCGGGACAAGCTCCGTGACTGGATGTGGACGGTGCCTGCACCCCCGGCACTGGACCCGGGCGCGGAGGAACCGAAGGAGCTGGGCGCGGCCCGCAAGGCAGCCGACAAGCTGGCTGCCGCGCAGGAGGCGGAGAACACCCCGCCGGCCGGCGGCGGAGGCCCTGGGGACGAAGGCGGCCCGGCTTCGGGTCAGGGAGGTCCGGCATGACGCTCGCCGCAGCCGCGACGCACGGCTTCCTCTCCCCGACAGGGGTCGAGATCGCCTTCCTGCTCGTGGGCATCGCGACCCTCGGCGCGGCCCTCATCATGGTCACGACCAGGCAGCTGGTGCACGCCGCCCTCTGGCTGGTCGTGGCGCTCGGTGGCCTCGCCGTCGAGTACCTCCTGCTCACCGCGGAGTTCATCGCGTGGGTGCAGGTCCTGATCTACGTCGGTTCCGTGGTGGTCCTCCTTCTGTTCGGTCTGATGCTCACCAAGGCGCCCATCGGCCGCTCACCGGACGCCGATTCGGGTAACCGGTGGGTCGCCCTGGCAGTGGCGGTGGCGGCCGCGGCGTCCCTGGTGTGGGTCGTCGTCGACGCCTTCCGCACCACCTGGATCGACCTCGACGGACCGGCCCAGGGCTCCACCGAGGTGTCCGGCGAGATCCTCTTCCGGCACTGGGTGCTGCCGTTCGAGGCGCTCTCCGTGCTGCTGCTCGCCGCCCTGATCGGCGCGATCGTCCTGTCCCGCAGGGACAAGGAGGGACCGGCCCAGGGCCTGCCGGCCGACCGACCGGTCCGAGAGGGGAACAGCTGATGCACCTCGCCCATCCCGCGGTGCTCTCCGCGCTCCTCTTCAGCGTCGGGCTGTACGGGGTGCTCGCCCGCCGCAACGCGATCCTCGTCCTGATGTCCGTCGAGCTGATGCTCAACGCCGTCAACCTCAACCTGGTCGCCTTCGACGTCTGGCTGCGCGACACCCTGCACGCCGGCCAGGCACTGACCCTCTTCATCATCGCCATCGCCGCCGCGGAGATCGGCATCGGTCTGGCGATCGTCCTCATGGTGTACCGCAACCGCGGCAGCTCGGACGTCGACCGTCTCCGCGACACCGCGGAGGCGCACGGCCCTGACGATTCCGGCGCCGGCCACGACGGCGAGACACCCGCAGACCGCGAGGAGAAGGCCGAGGCCACCACGTGACCACCACGACCCTCGCCGTCCTCGTACCCCTCCTTCCCTTCCTCGGCGCCGTGGCCGGGCTGTTGCTCGGCCGCACCGCGCCCGGTTTCGTACGTCCGCTGGCCGTACTGCCGACGCTCGCCGCAGCCGTGCTCGCGGTCCTCGTCGCCCTGCGACAGGACGGCGGCAAGGCGATCGACGCCGCCACGCAGCTCACCCCGACGGGCTCGGTCCCGATCGACCTCGCCCTCCATCTCGACGGGTTCGCGGTCCTTGCGGCGATCCTGGTCGGGATCGTCGCTTCGTGTGTGCAGATCTACTCGACGGGCTATCTGCGCGACGACCCGCGCTACCCCTCGTATGCGGCACTGGTTTCGCTGTTCACCTCCGCCATGCTGCTCGTCGTCTACTCCGGCGACCTGATGGTGCTGCTGGTCGGCTGGGAGATCATGGGCATCTGCTCGTACTTCCTCGTCGGCCACTACTGGGAGACGCCCGAGGCGCGCGCCGCCTCCCTCAAGGCCTTCCTGGTCACCAAACTCGGCGATGTCCCCTTCCTGATCGGTCTGTTCGCACTCGCGGCCGACGCAGGCACCTTCCGGATCACCGGCATCCTCGGAGCCGTCGCCGCCGACGCCATCGAGCACCCCACCCTCATCGCACTGCTGCTCCTTGCCGGTGTGGCGGGCAAGTCGGCGCAGTTCCCGTTGCACACCTGGCTCCCCGACGCGATGGCGGGCCCCACCCCCGTCTCCGCGCTGATCCACGCCGCGACCATGGTCGCGGCCGGCATCTACTTCGTGGCCCGGCTCCTTCCGCTCTTCGCGGCCTCCGCGGCCGCCATGACCGTGCTCGCCGTGATGGCGGCCGTGACGATGGTGGGCTCGGCACTCGCCGCCCTCGCGCAGGACGACATCAAGCGGGTCCTCGCCTACTCGACCATCGGCCAACTCGGCTACATGTCCGGCGCCCTGGCCGTAGGTGACCGCGGTGCCGCTGTCTTCCACCTCCTGTCCCACGGTGCGTTCAAGGCGCTGCTCTTCCTCGCCGCCGGCGTGATCATCCACGCCGCAGGCACCAACTCGCTCGCCGCCATGTCCCGTATGAGCGGCCTCGCCAAGCGCGTGCCCGACGCGTACTGGACGATGACCGTCGCTCTGCTGGCGCTCGCCGCGATCCCTCCCTTCGCCGGCTTCTTCTCCAAGGAAGCCGTCCTCGTGGCCGCCGAACACGCCGCTCTCGGCGACTCGGCCGTCGCTCCCACGACGGCCGGCTGGTTCGTTCTCGTCGCCGGGCTGATGACCGCGCTGCTGACCGCCGCCTACGCGATCCGGCTATGGCTGCTGGCCTTCCGCGGCCGGGGCTCCGAAGCCCCGGACCACGGCCGCCAGCCGCTCTCCATGACCACCGTGCTGTGGGTCCTCGCCGTCCCCTCGCTCGCCTTCGGGCTGACCGCGGGTCGTCTGCCCCGGTGGTTCGACGGCCACGAGCTCACACCGACCCTCACCACAGCGGTCCTCGGCACCGGCGTCGCCCTCGTCGGCGGACTGATCACCTACGGAGCGTGGCGGCACTCCACCGCGGTTGCCGCCCGCCCTCCGATCGGCGCCGTCGCCGCCCACCCGGATGCCGAACCGGCCGTCTCCGAGGCGGAAGCCATCGCCGCCCACATCCCTGCCTACGGCGACATCGCGGCTGCTCCCGACCCTGCCGACCCCGCTCGGCTGCTGCTCGGCCCGCTCCATCGCCATGCGGCCGCGGGCTTCCACGTCGACGCGCTCTACACGGCGCTGTTCGTCCGCCCCGTCCGCGCGGGGGCCCAACTGGTCCGCTTCCTGGACCGCGAGGTCGTCGACACCTACGTACGCGGCTCCGGCACCGGCACGCGCTGGCTCGGCGCGGCCGTCCGGCGCGCCCAGACCGGCAACGTCCAGACCTACCTGAGCGCGCTGCTGGCCGGCTCAGTCGTCCTGGCGATCGCCGCCGTCGTCCTTTCCAACATCAACGCCGGATCGTGAGCCGTGATCGATATCAGCGCGTCCGTGATGCAGTTCCTTCTCGCGTTCGTCGTCCTCGGCCCGCTCGTCGGGGCCGCCGCCGCCCTGCTGCCCGCCCCGCCGGGGCTGCGCGGCGGCAGCCCCGACCAGGCGGTCCTGCGCCACGGCGTGACCGTGACCGGCACGATCCTGCTGGCCGCGGTGGTCCTCGCGATCGGCTTCGACCATGACCATCCGTCGAAGATGCAGGCCGCGACCGACATCAGCTGGATCCCGGCACTCGACGTGCGGATCCACCTCGGTGTCGACGGCATCTCGCTCCCCCTTCTGGTCCTTACGGCGCTGCTGACCTTCCTCTGCGCGCTCTACAGCTACTTCAACATGCCCGCGGGCCCGTCCCCGAAGGCATTCGTCGCTCTGCTTCTCGTCCTCGAGTCCGGCACCCTGGCGACGTTCGCGGTCCTCGACCTGCTGCTGTTCTTCCTGGCCTTCGAGATGGTGCTCATCCCGATGTACTTCCTCATCGCCCGCTGGGGCGGCGAGGCAAGGCAGCCCGCCGCCTGGAAGTTCATCCTCTACACACTGCTCGGTTCCGTGGTCATGCTGCTCGGCCTTCTGCTCATCGGGCTGAAGGCCGGCACATTCGACATGGTGGCACTCGCCACTGACAACGGCCGGGGACTGACCACATCCGTGCAGGTCATCGCCGTTCTGGCGATCGGTCTCGGCCTTGCGGTGAAGACGCCGATGTGGCCTCTGCACACCTGGCTGCCCGACGCCCACACCGCCGCACCGACCGTCGGCTCCGTCCTCCTCGCCGGTGTGCTGCTGAAGATGGGCACCTATGGATTCGTCCGTATCGTCCTGCCGGTCGCGCCCGACGGCATGAAGACCTTCGCTCCCTATCTGGCCGCCTTCGCCGTCGTCGGCATCATCTACGGTTCCCTCGCCTGCCTCGCCCTCGCACGGAGCGGGGCGGGCGGCGACCTGAAGCGTCTGATCGCCTACTCCTCGGTCGGTCACATGGGCTTCGTACTGCTCGGCATCGCGACGATGACGCCGACCGGCGTGAACGGCGCCCTCTTCGCGAACATCGCCCACGGTCTCATCACCGGCCTCCTCTTCTTCCTGGTCGGGGCAGTCAAGGACCGCTACGGCACCGCGGATCTGGACACCCTCGCGGGTGCCACCGGAGCAGCGCTGTACGGCCGCGCCCCTCGCCTCGGCGGCCTGCTCGCCTTCGCGGCGGTCGCCTCGCTCGGACTGCCGGGACTCGCAGGGTTCTGGGGCGAGATGCTCGCCCTGTTCGGAGCGTTCGACCCGGCCGACGGGCTCAGCCGGCCGGCGTTCCTCACCTTCATGGCGATCGGCGCCTTCGGCACCCTGCTCACGGCCGCATACCTGCTCGTCGTCGTGCGCCGTGTGTGCATGGGCGCCCGGCCGCAGGAAGCGCAGGACGAGCAGCGGGCCGAGCCGTTGGCCGACGTCCGTGCGTACGAGTTCGCCGCATGGACCCCACTCGTGGCCCTCACCGTCATCGCCGGGCTGTGGCCCGCGGTCCTCCTCGGCCTCACCGACCCGGCCGTGCAGCAGCTCCTCGCAGGAGGCAAGTCGTGACCGTGGCAGCCGAGAGCGTCACCAGTCTCGTCCAGTCCGTCGACTGGGCGGCGATCGCGCCGCCCACGATCGCCGCGATCGTCGCTCTGATCGTCCTGGTCGCCGACCTCTTCATCGACGCCCGGCGCAAGCCCCTTCTGGGGGCGGCCGCGATCACCGGCCTCGTCGCCTCGATCGTCGCGCTCGTCCCGCTGCGCAAGGGCGACCGTTCGACCTTCTGCTTGACCGACAACGCGGAGGCCTGCAGCTACACGGCCGACCACTTCACACTGGTGATCCAGTTCCTGGTGCTCGGCGGGGCGCTGTTGACCGCGCTGCTCTCCCTCACGGACACCCGGGAGAAGCTTCCGGCGGGCGAGTTCTGGTTCCTGCTGCTGTCGTCCGCCGCGGGTGCGGCGCTGCTGCCCGCCTCCCGCGACCTCGCCACCCTCGTCGTCGCCCTCGAAGTCGCCTCACTGCCCGCGTTCGCGCTGGTGGGCCTGAGGCGTGGCGACCGGCTCTCCAGCGAGGCCGCCCTCAAGTTCTTCCTCTCCTCCGTCACCGCGACGGCCGTGACGCTCCTCGGCGTCAGCTTCGTGTACGCCACGACGGGAACGCTGCACCTGACCCAGGTCGCCGCCGGCCTCGAGGACGTGCCCGGCCAGCTGGACACGCTCGCGAAGGCCGGCGTCGCGCTGACCCTCGTCGGCTTCGCCTTCAAGACTGCGGCGGTTCCCTTCCACTTCTGGGTGCCCGACACCTATGTGGGTGCGCCGCTGCCGATCGCGGGCTACCTCTCCGTCGTCGGCAAGGCCGTCGGATTCACCGGCCTCATCCTGGTGAGCGTCGTCGCCTTCCCCGGGTACGCCGACATCTGGGGCCCGGCACTCGCGGTTCTCGCCGCCCTCACCATGACCGCCGGCAACGTCGCCGCGCTGCGCCAGTCCGCGAACCGCGCGTGGAGCGCGGTGCGCCTGCTGGCCTGGTCCTCCGTGGCCCAGGCCGGATATCTGCTGGTGCCGATCGCGGCCGCCGCCTACTCGAGCGACGACCAGATCGGTGCCACCGTCGCGTACGCCCTGATGTACGCCGTGGTGAACCTGGGCGCGTTCGCGGTGGCCGCCGTCGTCGGCCGTACCCGTCCGCTCAACCGGATCTCCGACTACCGCGGCCTGTACGCCACCCGCCCGCTCACCGCCCTGGCCATGGGCTTCTTCCTGCTCTGTCTCGCGGGACTGCCGCCGGGCATCGTCGGTCTCTTCGCCAAGGTGACGGTGTTCTCCGCCGCTGTGGACGCGGGCCTCGGGTGGTTGGCGGTCGTCATGGGCGTCAACGTCGTGATCGCCCTCTACTACTACCTGCAGTGGACGGCGATCCTCTTCCGCGCCCCGCACGAGGTGGAAGCCGGTGAGCCCGCCCGGAAGCGGACCCCCGCCTCGGTCACCGCCGCCGTGGTCCTGACGGCCGTCGCCGGAGTCGTCCTTTCCGGCTACCCCCAGCTGGTTCTGCGCTTCGCCGCGAACAGCCTGTTCTGAGCCGCTCGCCCGGGGATTCCAGGGGCCGTTCGGACGCCTCACCCGAACGGTCGAGCCCGGGGCGTGTGCATGCAAGGGAACCAGCGTCCTTCGCCTGGCGTTGACCAGTACAGAAGGGTCCACTGGAGAGTGGAGAGCCACCACGCGAAGGGTCCCCTGCCGCACCACCTGGAGGGCGTACCGTGCACCGCCGGCACAACGGGCTGAAGACCGCCGTACTCCTCGGGGGACTGTCCGCACTGATCCTCGTCATCGGCAGCTTCTTCGGCCGGACGGGGCTGCTCGTCGCGCTCGTCGTGGCGCTGGGCACCAACGCCTACGCCTACTGGAACAGCGACAAGCTCGCGCTACGCGCCATGCGTGCCCGCCCCGTCAGTGAGTTCGAGGCACCCGCGCTCTACCGCATGGTCCGCGAACTCTCCACGGCAGCCCGCCAGCCCATGCCGCGCCTCTACATCTCGCCGACCCAGGCACCGAACGCGTTCGCAACCGGCCGCAACCCGCGCAACGCTGCCGTCTGCTGCACCGAGGGGATCCTGCGCATCCTCGACGAGCGTGAGCTGCGGGGCGTCATCGGTCACGAGCTGAGCCACGTCTACAACCGCGACATCCTCATCTCCTCGGTCGCCGGAGCCCTCGCCTCCGTGGTGATGTTCCTGGTGAACTTCGCCTGGCTGATTCCCGTCGGACGCTCCGACGACGACGAGGGCCCGGGCCTTGTCGGCATGTTGCTGATCATGCTGCTCGGCCCGTTGGCGGCGTCCGTGATCCAGCTCGCCGTCAGCCGCTCCCGGGAGTTCGAGGCGGACGCGTCGGGTTCCCAGCTCACCGGCGACCCGCTGGCGCTCGCGAGCGCTCTTCGCAAGCTGGACGCCGGCACGAAGCAGCTTCCGCTGCCGCCGGAGCCGCGGCTCGAGACGGCGAGCCACATGATGATCGCCAACCCGTTCGGCCCCGGCCGGGGACTCTCCAGGATGTTCTCGACCCACCCGCCCATGGCGGAACGAATCGCCCGACTCGAACAGATGGCAGGTCCCCGCCCGTGAAGACAATTCTGAACGTCATATGGCTGGTACTGAGCGGCTTCTGGCTGTTTCTCGGGTACCTGTTGGCGGGAGTGATCCTCTGCATCACCGTCATCGGCATCCCGTTCGGCCTGGCGGCGTTCAGGATCGGCGTCTACGCCCTATGGCCCTTCGGCTACACGACCGTGGAACGCCGTGACTCCGGTGCGCCCTCGCTGGTGGGCAACGTCCTGTGGGTTGTCCTGGCCGGCTGGTGGCTCGCCCTGGGCCACATCGTCACGGGCATCGCCCTCTGCTTCACGATCATCGGAATCCCCTTCGGTGTCGCCAACTTCAAGCTGATACCGGTGTCCCTGATGCCACTGGGCAGGGAGATCGTCCGCACCGATCAGCCGTTCGCCGCGCGCTGACGGAGTCACCGGCGCATCCCGCCTACGCCGTGGTCGCCGAGCCGGGCGGTGTGCGGCGGCCCGGCGACCGGACCCGATGCCGGTCAACCGATGACGGTCAGCGGTGGCGGCGACGGATCCGGGCCGCGTACACCGCCGCGCCCAGTGCGAGCACGGCCGCACCGGTGAGCACGGACGACAGCGGCAGCGAGAACGCCAGAGCCAGGCACCCCACCACCCCGAAGCCGGCCGTCACCTTGACGGTCCGCGACACCCGAACGGGTGCATCGCCCCGCGGTCCGGAACTCAGCGTCCAGGCCGAAGCGTTGGCGATCGTGTAGTAGACGAGCACTCCGAACGACGAGAAGCCGATCGCCCCGCGCAGGTCCACGGTCGCCGCCACCACCGCGACAACGGCCCCCACAGCGATCTCCGCACGGTGCGGCACCTGGAACCGCGGATGGACGGCGGCCAGGGCTCCGGGCAGATGGCCGTCACGGGCCATCGCCAGCGTCGTCCTCGACACGCCGAGAATCAGCGCGAGCAGAGACCCGAGCGCCGCCACGGCGGCCCCGACACGAACCACCGGCACCAGCCAGGACGCCCCGGCGACCCGCACGGCATCGGCGAGCGGGGCCGTCGCCTCCCCCAGCGCCCCGGCGCCCAGTACGGAAAGGACCGCGACAGCGACACACGCATAGACGACCAGCGCGAGGCCCAACGCCAGTGGTACGGCACGCGGGATCGTCCGGGCCGGATCACGCACCTCCTCGCCCAGCGTGGTGATCCGCGCGTACCCGGCGAAGGCGAAGAACAGCAGCGCCGCGGCCTGCAGCACACCGGCCGCGGACGCGTCGCCGGCCGGCTCCAGCCGCCCCAACTCCGCAGAACCACTACCGAGCAGCACCACCACGACCGCGGCGAGCACCGCCAGCACCACCGAGACGATCAGCCGCGTCAGAAAGGCGGACTTCTGAACACCCCCGTAGTTCACGGCAGTCAGCGCGACCACAGCGGCGACCGCCACCGCATGCGCCTGCTCCGGCCAGGCGTACGCGCCGATGGTCAGAGCCATCGCCGCGCAAGAAGCCGTCTTCCCGACGACGAACGCCCACCCGGCCAGGTACCCCCAGAACTCGCCCAGCCGCTCCCGCCCGTACACATAGGTGCCGCCCGATGCGGGGTACACGGCGGCGAGACGCGCCGACGACATGGCGTTGCAGTAGGCCACCACCGCGGCCAGCGCCAGTCCGAGCAGCAGGCCCGACCCGGCTGCCCGCGCCGCCGGCGCCAGTGCGGCGAAGATGCCCGCGCCGAGCATCGACCCCAAACCGATCACCACCGCGTCGAAGACGCCGAGCGACCGTCGTAGCTCCTGTGTCATACGCCGAACCCTAGTGATCACCGCAACCGCGCCCAGGCCGGGTGGCGTCTTCACCGACAACACTGCACGAAAGGCAGGTTCACTGGCATGACCATCGTCGGCTGGATCGTTCTCGGGCTGCTCGCCGGAGCCATAGCCAAGATCCTGCTGCCGGGGCGCGACCCGGGCGGCCTGATCGGCACCACCCTCATCGGCGTCGCCGGAGCGTTCATCGGCGGCTGGATATCCGCCCGTTATCTGGACCGCGAGATCGCCAACCAGTTCTACGACGGCCCCACCTGGGTCGCGGCCATCGGCGGCGCGCTCGTCCTCCTGATCGTCTACCGGCTGCTGTTCGGCCACTCACGCTCGCGCTGAAGATGCCCGCGGACCCGAGGAGCCGACCGGGACGGTTCAGCCCGCCAGTCCGGTCTCCCGCAGCGTGATGTTCAGCCGGCCGGCGCTCATCCCGGTCGCGGGGTCGGCCGTACCGGGAAGCACCTTCGGCACACCGTGGTACGCGAAGCGGGAGGCGCCGCCGAAGACGAACAGGTCACCCGACGCCAGTTCCACGTCCGTGTAGGGCCGTCCCCGTGTCTCGGTGTTCCCGAACCGGAACACACACGAGTCGCCGATGCTCAAGGAGACGACCGGCGCCGCCGACCGCTCCTCCTTGTCCTGGTGCATCCCCATCCGGGCCGTGCCGTCATAGAAGTTGATCAGCGCGGTGTCGGGGGAGTAGCCCTGATGCTCCCCGTACGCCTCGACCAGTGCCTCGCGCCCCAATTCCGTCAGCCACTGGGGGAATTCGGCGACCGGCGCGCCGTTCACATCGTCCGCCGTCCGTGAGTATCTGTACGGCTGCCAGTGCCAGCCGACGCACACCGTCTGCACCGACATCACTCCGCCGCCGGGCAGCACGGTGTGCCGGATCGGCACCGGCCCGCGTGCCCACTCACGGCAGGCGTCCACCAGCTCCCGCTGGCGCTCGACCGGCAGCCAGCCGGGCACGTGCACCGCCCCCGGGGCGACGACGTTCCTGTCCCGTGGGAAGAGCGCTCCGCTCATGAGGCCGCTCCGCTCACGGCGCCGACGCCCCCTCCAGCCCGAGGAGCCTGGCCTTGGACGCCAGACCGGCGGCGTACCCGCGCAGGGCGCCGTCCGAGCCGATCACCCGGTGACACGGCCGCACGACGAGCAGCGGATTGCGCCCAATGGCCGTCCCCACGGCCCGCACGCCCACCGCAGAGGTGCCGACCGCCTCGGCGATCTCCTTGTACGTGGTCGTCCGCCCGTAGGGGACGTCCTCGAGCGCCTTCCAGACGCGGCGCTGGAAGGGGGTCCCGGCATCGGCGTACTGGATGTCGAATCGGGTCAGCCGTCCCGCGAAGTAGGACGACAGCTGGCGTCCGATCTCCTGGAAGGCCGGGGGATCACGGCGCCAGCCGTCCAGTACGACTGCGCCGCCCTTCTGCCCGGGCAGCGAGAGGGAGGCCAGCGCCGTACCACCCGTAGCCGTCGCCGATGCCCGGCCGACCAGCAGCAGCTCGCCGAGCGGGCTGTCGACGACCTCGTACACACTCGTCATGGCTCAGGAGCTCCTTGTCCGGTCCCGGGGCCTTCGTCCGCCCCGCTCCTTCGAGTCTGCGACTGCGGCCCTGCCGGCGCTGGCGGATTTCGGACGTCACCCCCGGTCCGCCGGGCCGGTACCGCGACGACTGCCCACCCCGGCGGCACGGGACGGGGGCGGAGCGGACCAGCCGCTCCGCCCCCGGTCGCCCCCGGCGCGCCCGCAGACGTCAGCGGTAGTTCACGAACTGCAGTGCGAAGTCGAAGTCCTGTCCCTTGAGCAGCGCCTGCACGGCCTGCAGGTCGTCCCGGCTCTTGGAGCTGACCCGCAGCTCCTCGCCCTGGACCTGGGCCTTGACGCCCTTCGGACCCTCGTCACGGATGATCTTCGCGACCTTCTTGGCGTTCTCCTGCGAGATGCCCTCCTCGATCGAGGCGAAGATCTTGTACTCCTTGCCGGAGAGCTGCGGCTCACCGGCGTCCAGCGCCTTCAACGAGATGCCGCGCTTCACGAGCTTGGTCTGAAAGACGTCCAGGATCGCGTTGACGCGGTCCTCGGAGTTCGCCTGCATCAGGATCTTCTCGCCGGACCAGGAGATCGAGGCACCGACGTTCTTGAAGTCGTAGCGCTGCGAGATCTCCTTGGCGGCCTGGTTGAGGGCGTTGTCGACCTCCTGCCGCTCGACCTTCGAGACGATGTCGAAACTGGAGTCGGCCATGTCCTGTGGCTCCTTGTATCGGGTGCGTGGAGGCGCGGCCCGGATCACCGAGCCGCTCGGCCAAGCCTAGCCACCCCCGCCCGCCCGGGGTGCTGATCAATCCGGTGGCGAAGCACCCCTGCACATCAGGTATCGTTTACGTCGTTGCCACGGAGCACCGCCCACAGCGGTCTCTCCCCAGGCGACATCCCATGGCGGTGTGCCCGAGTGGCCAATGGGAGCGGACTGTAAATCCGTCGGCTTAGCCTACCCAGGTTCGAATCCTGGCGCCGCCACGCGATGAGATGGCCCCTGATCTGCGGAAACGCAGGCCAGGGGGCCATCGTCGTACCCAGCGGGACTCCCTCAGTCGGCCAGGCGGAAAGCGAGCTGGATCTCCCACTTCGACATGTCCGGCTGCACCCGCGGGTCGGTCAGATACGACTCGGTCCGGCAGGTCCAGTGCTCGACGCCGTCGACCATGGTCATGTCCCATTCCAGCCCCTCCCGCGCCGCCCACTCGCGCATCGCGGCGACGACGCCGAAGAGCTGGTCGGGGTGGCCGCTGTGGGTGACCGTCGCGTAGCGGCCGGGTGGGAGGACGGCAACGCCGATGTCGCCCTCGGGCTCCGGGGCCGCCGCGACGGGCACGCCGGCCTCGACCACCGACTCGCCGTCCATGTCGACGGTGTTGTAGCGGAAGAACGGTGCTCCCGCGAACTCCGTTCCGTTGCCCGCAAGCCAGTTGACGAGTTCGGGCAGCCGGTCGGCGATCACGGCGAACGCGTTCATCCGGACCGAGCCCCGGATGTACGCGTAGAGCTGCTCGTCGCGCTCCACGACCACCGGCCGGATTTCCTCTGTGTGATTGCTCATGAACTCAAGACCCCACGTGCGAACGGGATTCCTCGACGAGGCATCGACCGGTCTCCCCGGACGAGGCCGGCGGTAGCCGGCGGCGTCAGTTCCCCGCGATGTCCTTCACCGCGACGGTGACCGGTGTCGAACCGCTGATCAGCTCCAGCGTCAGCCCTGCCGTGGCCGGTGTCTCCACGATCTCCGCGAGCACCGCCGCCACGTCGTCCCGGGGCACCGGCCCGCGTCCCGTCGAGACCTCCAGCCGCACAAGGCCGTTGCCCGCGTCGTCGGTGAGGATGCCGGGTCGCAGGATCGTCCACTCCAGGCCGGTGCGGGACCGTACGTAGTCGTCCGCCGCACCCTTCGCCCGCAGGTAGGCGTCGAAGACCTCGTCGCCCTGGTGCTCGGCGTCGGCGCCCATCGACGAGACCACGATGTACCGCCGCACGCCCGCCCGTTCGGCCGCGTCGGCGAAGAGCACGGCCGCGGCGCGGTCGACCGTGTCCTTGCGTTCGGCGCCGCTGCCGGGTCCCGCCCCCGCGGCGAACACCGCGGCCCCCGCTCCTTGCAGCACGGCCGCGACCCCTTCCACCGAAGCCGATTCCAGGTCCAGGAGCACCGGCTCGGCGCCCGCTGCCCGCAGGTCGTCACCCTGCTTCGGATTGCGGATGATGCCCGCGACCTCGTGCCCGGCCGCGGAGAGCAGCCGCTCCAGACGGCGGGCGATCCGACCGTGTCCTCCAGCGATGACAATGCGCATGCCTACGACGTTACGTCCGAAGCCCCGACCGTGCGCAGGGGACAGGAACGCAGAGGGCCGGGACCGCTCCTGCCGGCAACCGCCCGCCCTCAGGGCCCCGGGTCCGGCCGCCCCTGCCGCGGCAGTTCGAAGGCAGCCGTCGCCGCAGAGTCGCAGTACTCGCGCACCGCGCTCGTACGGGCCACCACACGACCCTGGTGGATGACGATCCGGCTGTACGCGAGCGACAGCACGCCCGAGATCCGTTCCCCGCGCACCGCGAGCAACTCCGCGGGGAAGCCGGCCTCGACCCGTACCTCCGGCAGCCCCATCACCTCGCGGGCGGTGCCGGCCACGCACCCGTACGCGTCCGAGGGCCGCATACCGGCCTGGGACGACAGGAGATACGCCGCCTCCAGCGGATCCCCGCGCCCGACCGGATTGCTCACGTCCCGCAGCGCCCCGCTGCCCGCCGCGACCCGCACGCCTGCTGCCCGCAGCAGCCGTACCGGCGCGTTGCCGCGCTGCTCCACGCCGGGGCAGCCACCCTGGGGCAGCGAGACGACGGTGACCCCCGCAGCAGCGAGCCGGTCGGCCGTCCGGGAGGCGATGTCCCTCGGCAGCCGGGCGAGACCGGCGCAGGGCCCGACGGTCACGCCGGGCCGCAGCCCCCCGGCCATGGCGGCGAGCCGCGCGAGCCGTGCCGGGTCGTCCCCATGGGTGTGGAGGTCGACGGGGCAGCCGTACTCGGCGGCCATCTCCAGCACCGCCTCCACGTATCCCGTGGGGTCGGGGTCCGCGTCGGGGCAGCCGCCCACCACGCCGGCACCCATCTTCAACGCGTCCCGGAGGATGGCCAGGCCGTCGGCGCCGGCGACACCCGTCAGCAGCCTGGGCACCGCGACGGTGGTCAGGTCGGCGAGCCCGCGCAGCGAGTGCCGCGCCTGGAGCACCGCCTCGAGCGGGCCGAGTCCCTGTACGTCACCGATCCGCACGTGCGAGCGCAGCGCCGTCGCCCCGTGCCCGAGCTGGAGCAGCGCGGCTTCGGTGGCACGCCGCTGGACGTCCTCCGTGTCGTAGGAGACGGGTCCGGGGGTCTCCGCGCTGAGCGCCGTGTCGCTGTGCAGGTGCGGTTCCGCTGGGGCGGGCAGCAGCAGGAAGCCCGTCAGGTCGACCCGGGAGGAGTGCGGCGGGAGGGAGCCCGCGGTGCCGACCGCCTCGATGCGGCCGCCGCTGAGCCGTACGTCGACGGTGCGGCCGTCCGTGAGCCTCGCACCGCAGAGCAGCAGCGCGGCGGTGTCCGCGGGGGCGCCGCCGGGGGGCTGCGGCTGGCTGTCGGGCATCGCGCTCCTGAGTGGGGCGGTCGGACTCGGGCGGCTTTCCCCACTGCCCGGGCGGTGGGGAGCCGTGGCGTGGGAGCCGGAGGGGATCACACAGCGTGCGTCGAGCCTAGGGGCGCTCGCGGTGCGCTTCGAGGAGGAGCGCAATAGTCGTACCGGTGCGGTCGCAAGTGACGTACGAGACGGGCGGGGTGCCGCCGGTGCAGTGCGTGTGACGTGCGCGGGACTCCCGGATGACGGGCGGACGGCCACCGGAGAGCGGGACGTGCCCACGGGCCGGAAGGGGGCCGGCCGGGCGCAGCGAAACGGATTTGGGCGAACGGCGGCGGACCGTGTAATGTCTTCATCGCTCGCCCCAATAGCTCAGTCGGCAGAGCGTCTCCATGGTAAGGAGAAGGTCTACGGTTCGATTCCGTATTGGGGCTCTGATGTAGGTGACCTTGCCTTCGGGCGAGGGAAACCGACATCGCAGCGGTGTAGCTCAGTCGGTAGAGCAAGCGGCTCATAATCGCTGTGTCACCGGTTCAAGTCCGGTCACCGCTACACACAGTAGCCGATTGTGGGGTCGGTCCTCCGGTCGGCTACTCTTTTATGCGCCCCCATTGCCATCCGGCGTGGGGGGCTTCATCCGTCCATAGTCCGTCCAAGGAGCACTCACGTGGCTGCCACCGACGTCCGCCCGAAGATCACGCTGGCCTGCGTGGAGTGCAAGGAGCGGAACTACATCACCAAGAAGAACCGGCGTAACAACCCGGACCGTCTTGAGATGAAGAAGCACTGCCCGCGCTGCAACTCGCACACGGCGCACCGCGAAACTCGCTGAATCAGGCTCGTATACGAGGCCGTCCCCGCTGGGGGCGGCCTCGTGTCGTTTGTCGCGGGCCGTCGATCAGGTCGCCCCGCCGGCATGCACGTTGTGATCAATATCAGGAGGGAGCCAGTTCATGGCGCTCGACCAGTCGTTCGTGGGGCGGACCTATCCGCCCACCGCGCCGTACGAGGTGGGCCGGGAGAAGATCCGAGAGTTCGCCGCGGCGGTGGGGGACGCGAATCCCGCCTACACGGACCGGGAGGCGGCCCGTGCTTTCGGTCACTCCGACGTGATCGCTCCTTTGACCTTCGCCTTCGCGATCACGTTCAAGGCCGCCGAGCAGGTCGTCCAGGACCCGCAGTTGGGGCTGGACTACAGCCGCGTGGTGCACGGCGACCAGAAGTTCGCCTACCGGCGGCCGGTGCGGGCGGGCGACCGGCTGACGGTCACCTCCACGATCGAGACCGTCAAGTCCCTCGCGGGCAACGACATCCTGGACATCCGCGGTGATGTCCACGACGAGAGCGGTGAACTGGTCGTGACCGCGTGGACGAAGCTGGTGGCCCGCGCCGCCGAGGAGGCGTGATGACAGCGAAGATCTCTTACGTGGACGTCGAGGTCGGCACCGAACTCCCGGCGCAGAACTTCACCGTGACGCGCGCCACGCTGGTGCGGTACGCGGGCGCGTCCGGTGACTTCAACCCGATCCACTGGAACGAGAAGTTCGCCACCGAGGTCGGGCTGCCGGACGTCATCGCACACGGCATGTTCACCATGGCTGAGGCTGCCCGGGTCGTGACCGACTGGGTGGGCGACCCGGGTGCGGTCGTCGAGTACGGGGTGCGCTTCACCAAGCCCGTCGTCGTCCCCAACGACGACAAGGGTGCGTTGATCGAGGTGAGCGGCAAGGTCGCGGCGAAGCTGGACGACAACCGGGTCCGCGTGGACCTCGTCGCGACCAGCGGTGGCCAGAAGGTGCTGGGCATGTCGCGCGCGGTGGTTCAGCTCGCCTGACGGGCGCGAGGAACGGCAAGGGGCGCTCGTGCATGCAGGGAGGGCGCCCCCTTACCGCGGCCGGACCGGTTCCGCTCGCCGGCCCCTTGACTTGATTAGTGATTGGCCAATAACTTAGTCGCATGGTCAGGATGAGCGCAGAAGAGCGACGCGAGAGCGTGATTCGCGCGGCGATCACCGAGTTCGCCCGCGCCGGCTACAACGGCACCTCCACCGAGGTCATCGCCAAGCGTGTCGGAGTCTCGCAGCCCTACCTCTTCCGCCTCTTCCCCAACAAGCAGGCCATCTTCCTCGCGGCGTCCGCGCGATGCCTCGCGGACACCCGGCACGTCTTCGGGGAGGCCGCCGAGGGACTGGAGGGTGAAGAGGCCCTCGATGCGATGGCCGCCGCCTACCAGCGCCTCATCGCGGACGACCCCGAGAAGCTGCTGATGCAGATGCAGATGTACGTCGCGGTGGCGGCCGCCGAGGCGGCGGGCGACCACGAGTTCGGCAAGCAGGTGCGAGCCGGCTGGCTGGAGCTGTGGGACGACGTCCATCTCCACCTGGGCGCCGATATCGGCGAGACCACGACCTTCCTCGCCTACGGCATGCTCATCAACGTCCTTGTCTCGCTCGGTTTTCCCGCCGAGCACCGCATCTGGTCCAGCTTCGAGGAGTGAGCGTGGATTCATGAAGGCGGTCCGGTGTGTTTCTACGCCCGCAAAAGTTAGTCATCAATAACTAACCCCCTGGGGGAGCAGTGAACCAGAACCAGCAGCCCGGACGGCGCCCCGGCGCCGTCTGGACCCTCGCCATCACCAGCGTCGCCGGTTTCATGGCGGCCCTCGACAACCTCGTCGTCACCACCGCCCTGCCTTCCATCCGCGAGGACCTCGGCGGGGCCCTGGAGGACCTGGAGTGGACGGTGAGCGCGTACACGCTCACGTTCGCCGTGCTGCTGATGTTCGGCGCGGCGCTCGGTGACCGCTTCGGCCGCCGCAGGCTGTTCATCGTGGGCCTGGCGGTCTTCACCGGAGCGTCCGCCGCTGCTGCCTTCGCGACCGGTATCGACGCCCTCATCGCGGCCCGCGCCGTCCAGGGCGTCGGCGCGGCGATCATGATGCCGCTCACGCTGACCCTGCTCACCGCCGCCGTCCCGGCCGCACGCCGTGGCGCCATGCTCGGCATCTTCAGCGCCCTGACCGGCGTCGCCGTCGCCACCGGCCCGCTCATCGGCGGCAGCCTCACCGAGCACATCTCCTGGCAGTGGATCTTCTGGCTGAACGTACCGATCGGCCTCCTGCTGCTTCCCCTCGCCCGGTTGCGTCTGCACGAGTCCTATGCCCCGAACGCCCGGCTCGACGTCCCCGGCACCCTCCTGGTCAGCGGAGGCCTCTTCGGTATCGTCTACGCGCTGGTCAACGGCAACAGCGACGGCTGGACCAGCACCCGGATACTGTTCTGCCTGATCGCTGGCACCGTGCTGCTGGTGGCCTTCGCATGGCACGGCTCCGTCGCAAGGAACCCGATGCTGCCGATGAGCCTGTTCCGCAGCCGCGCCTTCTTCGGCATCAACATCGCGAGTCTGCTGATGTTCCTGGGGATGTTCGGTTCGATCTTCCTGATCAGCCAGTTCCTCCAGGGCGTCGCCGGCTACTCGCCGACCGAGGCGGGGCTGCGGATGCTCCCCTGGACCGGCATGTCGCTGCTCGTCGCCCCGGTCGCCGGCATCCTCTCCGACCGGATCGGCGGACGCCCGGTGGTCGCCACCGGACTGGCGCTCCAGGCGATCGGCCTTGCGCTCTTCGCGCTAGTCCTCGAACCGGGAGTCTCGTACGCGGCCCAGCTGCTGCCCGCGCTCGTCATCACCGGCGTCGGCATGGCGCTCTACTTCGCGCCCGCCGCCAGTGTGGTCATGTCCAGCGTCCGTTCCTCGGAACAGGGCATCGCCTCCGGGGCGAACAACGCCCTCCGCGAAGTCGGCGGCGCCCTCGGGATCGCGGTGCTCGGTGCGGTCTTCGCGGCCCGGGGCGGCTACGAGTCGCCGCAGGCCTTCTCCGACGGCACGGTCCCCGCGGTCTGGATCGGCGCCGGGGTGCTCGCCCTCGCCGCCCTGGTCGCGCTGCTGATCCACAAGAGGGGCACCCCACCGCGCGGTCCCGTGATCGAGCCGGCGGCCGCCGCCCACACCGGGGCCGACGACGACCGCGCGCCGGTCGCGGTCTGACCCGGTCTTTCTCACGGTCCGTGGCCCCGCCCGAGCGGCAGGGCCACGGACCGTACCCTTGTCCCCGTGCAGGAACTTCACGACGCCCCCCTCGCCCCCCTGACCACCTTCCGGCTCGGGGGCCCCGCGACCCGCCTCCTGGTGGCCACCACCGACGACGAGGTGATCGCCGCCGTGCGCGAGGCGGACGAGGCCGGCGCGCCGCTGCTGATCATCGGCGGCGGCAGCAACCTGGTCATCGGCGACAAGGGCTTCGACGGCACCGCACTGCGCCTCGCGACCCGCGGTTACGAGCTGAGCGGGACCAGCCTGGAGCTGGCTGCCGGGGAGACGTGGAGCGACGCCGTCGCCCGTACCGTCGAAGCCGGCCTCGCCGGCGTCGAATGCCTCGCCGGCATCCCCGGCTCCGCGGGTGCGACCCCCATCCAGAACGTCGGCGCCTACGGCCAGGAGGTCTCGTCGACGATCACGGAGGTCGTCGCGTACGACCGCCGCAGCGGTGAGGTGGTCGTCCTGGCGAACGCCGACTGCGGCTTCGCCTACCGTGACAGCCGTTTCAAGCGGGACCCCGACCGTTACGTCGTGCTGCGCGTCCGCTTCCGGCTGGAGGACGCGGGCGGCCTGTCCGCCCCCGTGAGGTACGCGGAGACGGCCCGTGCCCTCGGGGTCGAGGTGGGGGAGCGCGTCCCGGCCGCAACCGCCCGCGAGACCGTGCTCGGGCTGCGCGCGGGCAAGGGCATGGTCCTGGACGCCGACGACCACGACACCTGGTCGGCCGGGTCCTTCTTCACCAACCCGATCCTCACCGCGGCCGAGTACGAGACCTTCCTCACCCGCGTACGCGACCGGCTCGGCGACGGGGTCGCCCCGCCCGCCTATCCCGCCGGCGACGGCCGCACCAAGACCTCTGCCGCCTGGCTGATCGACAAGGCCGGCTTCACCAAGGGCTACGGCTCCGGGCCGGCCCGGATCTCGACCAAGCACACGCTGGCCCTCACCAACCGTGGAGAGGCCACCACCGAGGACCTGCTGGCCCTGGCGCGTGAGGTTGTGGCAGGGGTGCGCGACGCGTTCGGCGTGACGCTGGTCAACGAGCCGGTGACGGTCGGCGTCAGCCTGTAGCGCCTGCCTCGATAGGCGACGCCCAAGCCCTGTTCGGGCGTCGCGGGGTCGTGGGTCATCGAAAGCATCGCGTGCGCCACGTCGGCCCGCCCGATCGACCGGGCGCTGCGCCGCAAGCCGTCGCAGCCTCTCGACACCTTCGCGGCCGCCGCCCGCACCCTGCTGCGGGGTGTCGCCGTCGCCGACGACCCGCGCTGAACAGGAGCCTTCAGGCCGCCGGCCCGGTCAGCCAATCGTCGATCCCGGCGAGCAGCTTCTCCTTGGTCTCCTCCGGCGCCGCGGAACCCCGCACCGACTGGCGGGCAAGGTCCGCGAGTTCCGCGTCCGTGAAGCCGTGGTGGCGGCGGGCGAGCTCGTACTGTGCCGCCAGCCGGGAGCCGAAGAGCAGGGGATCGTCGGCGCCGAGGGCCATCGGGACGCCGGCCTCGTACAGCGTTCGCAGTGGCACGTCCTCCGGCTTCTCGTACACCCCGAGCGCAACGTTCGACGTGGGGCACACCTCGCAGGTGATGCCCTTCTCGGCGAGCTTGCGCAGCAGACGCGGGTCCTCCGCGGCCCGTACGCCGTGGCCGATCCGGGAGGCACGCAGGTCGTCCAGGCAGTCCCGTACGGACGCGGGGCCGGTCAGTTCGCCGCCGTGCGGAGCCGCCAGCAGGCCGCCCTCCCGCGCGATGGCGAACGCGCGGTCGAAGTCCCGTGCCATGCCGCGCCGTTCGTCGTTGGAGAGCCCGAATCCGACGATGCCCCGGTCCGCGTAGCGGACCGCGAGCCGGGCCAGGGTACGGGCGTCCAGCGGGTGCTTCATCCGGTTCGCCGCGATCAGGACACGCATCCCGAGCCCGGTCTCCCTCGACGCGGTGTCCACCGCGTCGAGGATGATCTCCAGGGCCGGGATCAGCCCACCGAGCCGTGGTGCGTACGACGTCGGGTCGACCTGGATCTCCAGCCAGCCCGAGCCGTCCTTGATCTCCTCCTCGGCCGCCTCGCGCACCAGCCGCTGGATGTCCTCCGCGTCACGCAGGCAGGAGCGGGCCATGTCGTACAGCCGCTGGAAGCGGAACCAGCCCCGCTCGTCCGTGGCCCGCAGCTTCGGGGGCTCGGCCCCGGTCAGCGCCTCGGGGAGGTGCACGCCGTGCTTGTCGGCGAGCTCCAGCAGGGTGGTGTGCCGCATCGACCCGGTGAAGTGCAGGTGCAGATGGGCTTTCGGCAGCAGGCTGACGTCTCGTACGTACGGGGGGTTGGGGGGGTGTTCCCCTGAAGAGGACGGCATTGAGTGATCCTGCCCCAGGTGGCCGCCGCCCGACAGGGGGTTTCCACGATCGGGTTCTTGTCCGGACGAAGGAACGGCCTGCGCAAACGCCTGAGCGGCGCCCGCCCCGGTCAGGGACGGACGCCGCTCGATCGAGTGCGCCGGCGGCTCTAGGCCTTCGCCTCGGCCAGCAGCTTCTGGATCCGGGACACGCCCTCGACCAGGTCCTCGTCGCCCAGCGCGTACGAGAGGCGCAGATAGCCCGGCGTGCCGAAGGCCTCACCGGGCACGACGGCCACCTCGACCTCGTCGAGGATCAGGGCCGCGAGCTCCACGGAGGACTGCGGACGCTGTCCGCGGATCTCCTTGCCCAGCAGGCCCTTCACCGACGGGTATGCGTAGAACGCGCCCTCGGGGGTCGGGCAGACCACACCGTCGATCTCGTTCAGCATTCGCACGATCGTTTGGCGCCGGCGGTCGAAGGCCTCACGCATCTCGGCCACGGCGTCCAGGTTGCCCGAGACGGCGGCCAAGGCGGCGACCTGCGCCACGTTGGAGACGTTCGACGTGGCGTGCGACTGCAGGTTGGTCGCGGCCTTGACGACGTCCTTCGGGCCGATGATCCACCCCACGCGCCAGCCGGTCATGGCGTACGTCTTGGCGACGCCGTTGACCACGATGCACTTCTCGCGCAGCGCCGGGACGAGGGTGGGCAGCGAGGTGAACCTCGCGTCGCCGTAGACCAGGTGCTCGTAGATCTCGTCGGTCAGCACCCACAGACCGTGCTCGGCGGCCCACTCGCCGATCGCGCGGGCGTCGGCCTCGCTGTAGACGGCGCCGGTCGGGTTGGACGGCGAGACGAAGAGGACGACCTTGGTCTTCTCCGTGCGCGCCGCCTCCAGCTGCTCCACGGAGACGCGGTAGCCGGTGGTCTCGTCGGCCACGACATCGACGGGGACACCGCCCGCAAGCCGGATCGACTCGGGGTAGGTGGTCCAGTACGGAGCCGGGACGATGACCTCGTCACCCGGGTCGAGGATCGCGGCGAACGCCTCGTAGATCGCCTGCTTGCCGCCGTTGGTCACCAGGATCTGGGCCGGGTCCACCTCGTAGCCGGAGTCGCGGAGCGTCTTCTCCGCAATGGCCTTCTTCAGCTCGGGCAGACCGCCGGCCGGGGTGTAGCGGTGGTACTTCGGGTTGCGGCACGCCTCGACGGCCGCCTCGACGATGTAGCCGGGCGTCGGGAAGTCGGGCTCGCCGGCGCCGAAGCCGATCACCGGACGCCCTGCGGCCTTGAGGGCCTTGGCCTTGGCGTCGACGGCGAGGGTCGCGGACTCGGAGATCGCGCCGATGCGCGCGGAGACCCGGCGCTCGGTGGGAGGGGTTGCAGCGCTCATGCGGCCCATGCTCGCAGACCGCAAACAGAGGCGGCACACAGGTTTCGAGTAGCGGACAGAACCGGTCAACGATGGGCGGCCGGGCCGGTCGGAAACGGACGGCGGGGCTTTGTGTTCGACGCCGGGCCTGGGAACACGTACACTCACTGGCTGTTGGCCCTCATCAGCCACGTCCGAGCCGGGCACTTAGTGCATCCGGGCGGATGCGGTAGGTTGGGGATCCACAAAGGGTCGTAGCTCAATTGGTAGAGCACTGGTCTCCAAAACCAGCGGTTGGGGGTTCAAGTCCCTCCGGCCCTGCTACACACACTTCGCCAGACTGTGTGCGCATGTACGTACTTCTATGCACCGCCGTGCGGCTCATCCGGGCGCGGCACGGCCACGACCCGGGATCAGGTGAGAGATCGTGACGGACGCCGTAGGCTCCATCGACATGCCTGATGCCGAGGATGAGACTCCCGAGTCGAAGAAGAAGAACCGCAAGGGTGGCAAGCGGGGCAAGAAGGGCCCGCTCGGTCGCCTCGGTCTCTTCTACCGCCAGATCGTCGCCGAGCTGCGCAAGGTCGTCTGGCCGACTCGTAATCAGCTGACGACGTACACCACAGTGGTGATCATCTTCGTTGTGATCATGATCGGCATCGTGCTCGCGCTCGACTTCGGCTTCCAGGAAGCCGTCAAGTACGTCTTCGGCTGATCCGCGGAGGGCGCCGGACTCGGCGCCCCTTTCGCATGTTCCACCCATCTGTATCCAGGAAGAAGCAGCCACCGTGTCTGACCCGAACCTGAACGACGCCGACCGTTCCGGCGAGAGCTTCGAGTCCGCCGAGGACGAGCTCGACATCGTCGAGGCGGCGGACGCCGTGGAGCCGGACCAGGCCGAAGTTGCCGACTCCGTGGCGGGCGAGCCGGCCGAGGAAGAGGCGCTGCACGTCGAGAACGACGACGAGGCCGCCGAGACCGGCGAGTCCGCGGACGCGCAGGAGCCGGCCGAGGCCGAGGAGGAGCCGGCGGCTCCCGTCGACCCGATCACCGCCCTCCGCGACGAGCTCCGCGGCCTCCCGGGCGAGTGGTACGTGATCCACACCTACGCGGGCTACGAGAAGCGCGTGAAGGCCAACTTGGAGCAGCGCGCCGTCTCGCTGAACGTCGAGGACTTCATCTACCAGGCCGAGGTGCCCGAGGAAGAGATCGTCCAGATCAAGAACGGCGAGCGCAAGAACGTCCGGCAGAACAAGCTGCCCGGTTACGTGCTCGTCCGCATGGACCTGACGAACGAGTCCTGGGGCGTCGTCCGCAACACCCCCGGCGTCACCGGTTTCGTGGGCAACGCCTACGACCCGTACCCGCTGACCCTGGACGAGATCGTCAAGATGCTCGCTCCCGAGGCCGAGGAGAAGGCCGCCCGCGAGGCCGCGGAGGCCGAGGGCAAGCCGGCTCCGGCCCGCAAGGTCGAGGTCCAGGTGCTGGACTTCGAGGTCGGCGACTCGGTCACCGTCACCGACGGCCCGTTCGCGACGCTGCAGGCCACGATCAACGAGATCAACGCCGACTCGAAGAAGGTCAAGGGCCTCGTCGAGATCTTCGGCCGCGAGACCCCGGTCGAGCTGAGCTTCGACCAGATCCAGAAGAACTAGCCGCTTCTGGACGCAAGACCTCCGAACAGGTCAGACCGCCTCTCGCAGGTTGTCTGACCTGCTCGGTTTTTGGCCGCGCATCAATACCCGTTATCGTTGTGCGGTATGCCTCCATCCGGATGATCGGGTGGCAGGCGGAAAACTCTCACTAGGACCCGGAGAGAGCAATGCCTCCCAAGAAGAAGAAGGTCACGGGGCTCATCAAGCTCCAGATCCAGGCCGGCGCGGCCAACCCGGCTCCGCCGGTCGGCCCCGCGCTCGGTCAGCACGGCGTCAACATCATGGAGTTCTGCAAGGCCTACAACGCCGCGACCGAGTCGCAGCGTGGCATGGTCGTGCCGGTGGAGATCACGGTCTACGAGGACCGTTCCTTCACCTTCATCACCAAGACTCCGCCGGCCGCCAAGCTGATCCTCAAGGCCGCGGGTGCGGACAAGGGCTCCGGCGAGCCGCACAAGACCAAGGTCGCCAAGCTGACGGCTGCCCAGGTCCGCGAGATCGCCGCGATGAAGCTCCCCGACCTGAACGCCAATGACCTCGACGCCGCGTCGAAGATCATTGCCGGCACGGCCCGTTCCATGGGCATCACGGTCGAGGGCTGACCGCCCCCGCAAGCCCCCAGTGGCAGGGCCAAGCGCTGGCCCGGACCACGACTCCACGCTCAACACATCAGGAGCAGAAGTGAAGCGCAGCAAGACCCTCCGCGCTGCGGACGCCAAGGTCGACCGGGAGCGCAACTACGCCCCGCTCGAGGCCGTCCGTCTCGCCAAGGACACCGCCGCCACCAAGTTCGACGGCACCGTCGAGGTCGCCTTCCGTCTGGGCGTTGACCCGCGTAAGGCCGACCAGATGGTCCGTGGCACCGTCAACCTTCCGCACGGCACCGGCAAGACCGCCCGGGTCCTGGTCTTCGCGACCGGTGACCGTGCTGCGGCCGCGGAAGCCGCGGGCGCCGACATCGTCGGCTCCGACGAACTGATCGACGAGATCTCCAAGGGCAACCGCCTGAACGAGTTCGACGCGGTTGTCGCCACCCCGGACCTCATGGGCAAGGTCGGCCGCCTCGGCCGCGTGCTCGGTCCGCGTGGCCTGATGCCGAACCCGAAGACCGGCACGGTCACCATGGACGTCGCCAAGGCCGTCACCGAGATCAAGGGCGGCAAGATCGAGTTCCGTGTCGACAAGCACTCGAACCTGCACTTCATCATCGGCAAGGTCTCCTTCGACGAGACGAAGCTGGTCGAGAACTACGCGGCGGCGCTGGAGGAGATCCTCCGTCTGAAGCCGTCCGCCGCGAAGGGCCGCTACATCAAGAAGGCGACCCTCACCACGACGATGGGCCCCGGCATCCCGCTGGACTCCAACCGCACCCGCAACCTCCTCGTCGAGGAGGACCCGGCCGCGGTCTGAGACCGACGACCGGGGCCCTGACGGGCACGCGTGCTGTGCGACCGGCCCCCACCGCTCCTCGGAGCGGTGGGGGCCGGTTCATTTCGACTGTCCATGTTTACCGGCCGTCCTCGTCGGCCGGACATCGGCGGTGTTCGTCGTAGCCTCGACGGCGGACTTCTCGGTGCCGGCCGGCAGCTTCCCGCTCCCCGTCCGTGAGGACGTCGAGCGGGGTGTTGGTCTTCCATCATCTCGGCGACCGTGAGGGAGCCCCTGGAGGCCGGGTGTCCACGCTGTGGGTCTTCTACGGGCCGATGCACTCGGGGTTCCGTGGTCTCGCCGCTCTCGAGGGCGGCCGGCGCTGCGGATGACCCGATTTGCGTGAGCGGGAGCCGTTCCCGTACTCTCCCTGAGAAGCCAAAGACCGCTGGTCGTTGCCGTGCTCTCCTTCCGAGGGTCCGGTGGCCGAAGGATCCGCTCAGCAGCGGACGACCCGCGCAGGTGACTCTGGAAGCAAGTTCCCGGAAGCGATTCCGGTCGAGCTGAGCCCCGTGCGCCTGCGCCGGGGCGTTTCGTTTTGTTCAGCCCCTTCTGAGCGGTCCTCATCACCCGGAAGGAGGCCGACGCTCTATGGCAAGGCCCGACAAGGCTGCCGCGGTGGCCGAGCTCGCGGAGCAGTTCCGCAGCTCGAACGCCGCCGTGCTGACCGAGTACCGGGGTCTCACCGTGGCTCAGCTCAAGCAGCTGCGCCGTTCGCTCGGTGAGAACGCCCAGTACGCCGTGGTGAAGAACACGCTGACCAAGATTGCGGCCAACGAGGCCGGGATCAACACGCTCGACGACCAGTTCAATGGTCCGACGGCGGTTGCCTTCATCACCGGTGACCCGGTGGAGTCGGCGAAGGGTCTTCGTGACTTCGCCAAGGACAACCCGAACCTGATCATCAAGGGCGGTGTCCTTGATGGCAAGGCGCTGTCCGCCGATGAGATCAAGAAGCTTGCGGACCTCGAGTCCCGCGAGGTTCTGCTCGCCAAGCTGGCGGGCGCCATGAAGGGCAAGCAGTCCCAGACTGCCGCGCTCTTCCAGGCGCTTCCCTCGAAGTTCGTCCGCACCGCGGAGGCGCTTCGTGCCAAGCAGGCCGAGCAGGGCGGTGCCGAGTAACTCGGCTCGCGCATTGACCGACGCCGCCTGAGGCGCCGGTCGCAGCGGGCCGAACGTACGCCCGCCTCACATGTACATCGGCACCAGCCGAATGAGTGGAAGGACGCCATCATGGCGAAGCTGTCCCAGGACGACCTGCTTGCGCAGTTCGAGGAGATGACCCTCATCGAGCTCTCCGAGTTCGTGAAGGCCTTCGAGGAGAAGTTCGACGTCACCGCCGCCGCTCCGGTCGCCGCTGTCGGCGTTGCCGCCCCGGGCGCCCCGGTCGAGGCCGCTGCCGAGCAGGACGAGTTCGACGTCATCCTCACCGGCGCCGGCGAGAAGAAGATCCAGGTCATCAAGGTCGTGCGTGAGCTGACCTCGCTGGGTCTGAAGGAGGCCAAGGACCTCGTCGACGGCACCCCGAAGCCGGTCCTCGAGAAGGTCGCCAAGGAGGCCGCGGACAAGGCTGCCGAGTCCCTCAAGGCCGCCGGCGCCTCCGTCGAGGTCAAGTGACCTCGTCGAGTCTCTGACTCGCCGCGCGTAACGCACGCACACCGAAGGGCGATCATCCAACTGGGTGGTCGCCCTTCGGCATACCCGCCGAGGCTGCCTTGATCTTCCCCCTCCGGGGAGTATGGTGATCTTCGCCGTGCGCCCCTCACGGCGGCAGACGACGGTCCCGGAGCAGCAGCTCAGGGACAGGGGCCTTGACGAACCGCACGCATCGCGCAATTCTCAGGACGCGTCGTCGAGGCGATCCACGTTCCGAGGCATGGATCGGCGACCGAACGGGCAGTATCGATGTGCGCCTCACGGCGCATGGGTTCGCAGCGGAGATGAGAAAAACGAGGGTCTCGAGGGTCTCGAAAACCCGCACTGGACATCAGTGTGCCAAGTGGCTACACTGACCCTTTGCGCTGCCTGTTAGCTGCCCTCTGCCCGTCACCAGGGGCATGCCCGTGTCTGAGCATCGGATGAAGAACAGCCCCAGCTGGGGTTTCTCCCTCCGTGCACAGCAGGGGACCGGTACGCGCGTAGTGAGTCCGAGCCCTCGGAAGGACCCCCTCTTGGCCGCCTCGCGCAACGCCTCGACCGCGAATACGAACAACGGCGCCAGCACTGCCCCGCTGCGCATCTCCTTTGCAAAGATCAAGGAGCCCCTCGAGGTTCCGAACCTCCTTGCGCTGCAGACCGAGAGCTTTGACTGGCTGCTCGGCAATGCCGCATGGAAGGCTCGTGTCGAGGCGGCTCTCGAAAGCGGACAGGACGTCCCCACGAAGTCCGGTCTGGAGGAGATCTTCGAGGAGATCTCCCCGATCGAGGACTTCTCCGGGTCGATGTCGCTGACCTTCCGCGACCACCGCTTCGAGCCCCCGAAGAACTCGATCGACGAGTGCAAGGAGCGCGACTTCACGTACGCGGCCCCGCTCTTCGTCACCGCCGAGTTCACCAACAACGAGACCGGCGAGATCAAGTCCCAGACGGTCTTCATGGGCGACTTCCCGCTCATGACCAACAAGGGCACCTTCGTCATCAACGGCACCGAGCGTGTCGTGGTGTCCCAGCTGGTCCGCTCGCCGGGTGTCTACTTCGACTCCTCCATCGACAAGACGTCCGACAAGGACATCTTCACCGCCAAGATCATCCCGTCCCGGGGTGCCTGGCTGGAGATGGAGATCGACAAGCGCGACATGGTCGGTGTCCGTATCGACCGCAAGCGCAAGCAGTCCGTCACCGTGCTGCTCAAGGCGCTCGGCTGGACCACCGAGCAGATCCTCGAGGAGTTCGGCGAGTACGAGTCGATGCGCGCCACCCTGGAGAAGGACCACACCCAGGGCCAGGACGACGCGCTGCTCGACATCTACCGCAAGCTGCGTCCGGGCGAGCCGCCGACGCGTGAGGCCGCTCAGACGCTGCTCGAGAACCTCTACTTCAACCCGAAGCGCTACGACCTCGCCAAGGTCGGCCGCTACAAGGTGAACAAGAAGCTCGGCGCCGACGAGCCGCTGGACGCCGGTGTGCTCACCACCGACGACGTCATCGCCACCATCAAGTACCTGGTCAAGCTGCACGCCGGCGAGACCGAGACGGTGGGCGAGTCCGGCACCCAGATCGTCGTCGAGACCGACGACATCGACCACTTCGGCAACCGTCGTCTGCGCAATGTCGGCGAGCTCATCCAGAACCAGGTCCGTACGGGTCTGGCTCGTATGGAGCGCGTCGTGCGCGAGCGCATGACCACCCAGGACGTCGAGGCGATCACGCCGCAGACCCTGATCAACATCCGGCCGGTCGTCGCCTCCATCAAGGAGTTCTTCGGCACCAGCCAGCTGTCGCAGTTCATGGACCAGAACAACCCGCTGTCGGGTCTCACCCACAAGCGCCGTCTGTCGGCTCTTGGTCCGGGTGGTCTCTCCCGTGAGCGGGCCGGCTTCGAGGTCCGTGACGTGCACCCGTCGCACTACGGCCGCATGTGCCCGATCGAGACCCCTGAAGGCCCGAACATCGGTCTGATCGGCTCGCTCGCGTCCTACGGCCGGGTCAACGCGTTCGGCTTCGTCGAGACGCCGTACCGCAAGGTCACCGACGGCCAGGTCACCGACGAGGTCGACTACCTGACCGCCGACGAGGAGGACCGCTTCGTCATCGCCCAGGCGAACGCCACCCTGAGCGACGAACTGCGCTTCACCGAGGCGCGCGTGCTGGTCCGCCGTCGTGGCGGCGAGGTCGACTACGTCCCGCCGACCGAGGTCGACTACATGGACGTCTCGCCGCGCCAGATGGTGTCGGTGGCCACGGCCATGATCCCGTTCCTCGAGCACGACGACGCCAACCGTGCCCTCATGGGCGCGAACATGATGCGCCAGGCCGTTCCGCTCATCAAGGCGGAGGCCCCGCTCGTCGGCACGGGCATGGAGTACCGGTGTGCCACCGACGCCGGTGACGTGATCAAGGCCGAGAAGGACGGTGTCATCCAGGAGGTCTCGGCCGACTACGTCACCGTCGCCAACGACGACGGCACGTACACCACGTACCGCATCGCCAAGTTCTCCCGCTCCAACCAGGGCACCTCGGTCAACCAGAAGGTCATCGTCTCCGAGGGTGACCGGGTGATCGAGGGCCAGGTCCTCGCCGACGGCCCCGCCACCGAGAACGGTGAGATGGCGCTCGGCAAGAACCTGCTCGTGGCGTTCATGCCGTGGGAGGGTCACAACTACGAGGACGCGATCATCCTGTCGCAGCGCCTCGTGCAGGACGACGTCCTCTCCTCGATCCACATCGAGGAGCACGAGGTCGACGCCCGTGACACCAAGCTCGGCCCCGAGGAGATCACCCGGGACATCCCGAACGTCTCCGAGGAGGTCCTCGCGGACCTCGACGAGCGCGGCATCATCCGTATCGGTGCCGAGGTCGTCGCCGGCGACATCCTGGTCGGCAAGGTCACGCCCAAGGGTGAGACCGAGCTGACCCCGGAGGAGCGTCTGCTGCGCGCGATCTTCGGTGAGAAGGCGCGCGAGGTCCGTGACACCTCGCTGAAGGTGCCGCACGGCGAGACCGGCAAGGTCATCGGTGTGCGCGTCTTCGACCGCGAGGAGGGCGACGAGCTTCCCCCGGGCGTCAACCAGCTGGTCCGCGTCTACGTGGCCCAGAAGCGCAAGATCACCGATGGTGACAAGCTCGCCGGCCGTCACGGCAACAAGGGCGTCATCTCGAAGATCCTGCCGATCGAGGACATGCCGTTCCTGGAGGACGGCACCCCGGTCGACATCATCCTCAACCCGCTGGGTGTCCCGTCCCGAATGAACCCGGGGCAGGTCCTGGAGATCCACCTCGGCTGGCTCGCCAGCCGCGGCTGGGACGTCTCCGGGCTGGCGGACGACTGGGCGCAGCGCCTGCAGTCCATCGGCGCCGACCAGGTCGCTCCCGGCACCAACGTCGCGACCCCGGTCTTCGACGGTGCGCGTGAGGACGAGATCGCCGGCCTCTTCGACGCCACGATCCCCAACCGCGACGGCGACCGCCTGGTCCAGTCGTCCGGCAAGGCCAACCTGTTCGACGGCCGCTCCGGCGAGCCGTTCCCGGACCCGATCTCGGTCGGGTACATGTACATCCTCAAGCTCCACCACCTGGTCGACGACAAGCTGCACGCCCGTTCGACCGGTCCGTACTCGATGATCACCCAGCAGCCGCTGGGTGGTAAGGCCCAGTTCGGTGGCCAGCGGTTCGGAGAGATGGAGGTGTGGGCACTCGAGGCGTACGGAGCGGCCTACGCCCTCCAGGAACTGCTGACCATCAAGTCCGACGACGTCACCGGCCGCGTGAAGGTCTACGAGGCCATCGTCAAGGGCGAGAACATCCCCGAGCCCGGCATTCCCGAGTCCTTCAAGGTGCTCATCAAGGAAATGCAGTCGCTCTGCCTCAACGTGGAGGTGCTCTCCTCGGACGGCATGTCCATCGAGATGCGCGACACGGACGAGGACGTCTTCCGCGCCGCGGAGGAGCTCGGTATCGACCTGTCCCGGCGTGAGCCGAGCAGCGTCGAAGAGGTCTGACGGGCCTGGCGGGGGCTGCCGTGAAGGAGCCCCCGCCATTCCCGGGACCGTTCAGACCATGATTGAGACACGACCCCGAAAGAGGGATTGACGCACAGTGCTCGACGTCAACTTCTTCGACGAGCTGCGGATCGGCCTGGCCACCGCGGACGACATCCGGACCTGGTCCCACGGCGAGGTCAAGAAGCCTGAGACCATCAACTACCGCACCCTCAAGCCCGAGAAGGACGGACTCTTCTGCGAGAAGATCTTCGGTCCGACCCGGGACTGGGAGTGCTACTGCGGCAAGTACAAGCGCGTCCGCTTCAAGGGCATCATCTGTGAGCGCTGTGGCGTCGAGGTCACGCGCGCCAAGGTGCGCCGTGAGCGGATGGGCCATATCGAACTGGCCGCTCCCGTCACTCACATCTGGTACTTCAAGGGCGTTCCGTCGCGCCTGGGCTACCTGCTGGACCTGGCGCCGAAGGACCTCGAGAAGGTCATCTACTTCGCCGCGTACATGATCACGTTCGTGGACGAGGAGCGCCGCACGCGCGACCTGCCGTCGCTGGAGGCCCACGTCTCCGTCGAGCGCCAGCAGATCGAGAACCGCCGCGACTCCGACCTCGAGGCCCGCGCCAAGAAGCTCGAGACGGACCTTGCCGAGCTCGAGGCCGAGGGTGCAAAGGCCGACGTGCGCCGCAAGGTGCGCGAGGGCGCCGAGCGCGAGATGAAGCAGCTGCGCGACCGTGCCCAGCGCGAGATCGACCGTCTCGACGAGGTGTGGAACCGGTTCAAGAACCTCAAGGTCCAGGACCTCGAGGGCGACGAGCTGCTCTACCGCGAGCTGCGTGACCGCTTCGGCACGTACTTCGACGGCTCGATGGGTGCCGCGGCGCTGCAGAAGCGCCTGGAGTCCTTCGACCTCGAGGAGGAGGCCGAGCGTCTCCGCGAGATCATCCGCACCGGCAAGGGCCAGAAGAAGACCCGTGCGCTCAAGCGCCTCAAGGTCGTCTCCGCCTTCCTGCAGACGTCCAACAGCCCCAAGGGCATGGTGCTCGACTGCGTGCCGGTCATCCCGCCGGACCTGCGTCCGATGGTGCAGCTGGACGGTGGCCGCTTCGCGACCTCCGACCTGAACGACCTGTACCGCCGTGTGATCAACCGCAACAACCGTCTGAAGCGTCTGCTGGACCTCGGTGCCCCCGAGATCATCGTGAACAACGAGAAGCGGATGCTCCAGGAGGCGGTCGACGCCCTCTTCGACAACGGCCGCCGCGGCCGCCCGGTCACGGGCCCCGGCAACCGTCCGCTGAAGTCCCTCAGCGACATGCTGAAGGGTAAGCAGGGCCGCTTCCGCCAGAACCTGCTCGGTAAGCGAGTCGACTACTCGGCGCGTTCCGTCATCGTCGTCGGCCCGCAGCTGAAGCTGCACCAGTGCGGTCTGCCCAAGGCCATGGCGCTGGAGCTCTTCAAGCCGTTCGTGATGAAGCGCCTGGTCGACCTGAACCACGCGCAGAACATCAAGTCGGCCAAGCGCATGGTCGAGCGCGGCCGCACCGTGGTGTACGACGTCCTCGAAGAGGTCATCGCCGAGCACCCGGTGCTGCTGAACCGTGCGCCCACGCTGCACCGCCTCGGCATCCAGGCCTTCGAGCCGCAGCTGGTCGAGGGCAAGGCCATCCAGATCCACCCGCTCGTCTGCACCGCGTTCAACGCGGACTTCGACGGTGACCAGATGGCCGTGCACCTGCCGCTGTCCGCGGAGGCGCAGGCCGAGGCCCGCATCCTGATGCTGTCCTCGAACAACATCCTCAAGCCGGCCGACGGTCGTCCGGTCACCATGCCGACCCAGGACATGGTGCTGGGCCTCTTCTTCCTGACCACGGACGAGGAGGAGCGCAAGGTCATCGGTGAGGGCCGGTCCTTCGGCTCCACCGCCGAGGCGATCATGGCGTTCGACGCCCGGGAGCTCTCGCTCCAGGCGAAGATCGACATCCGCTTCCCGGTCGGCACCATCCCGCCGCGCGGCTGGACCCCGCCGGCGCAGGAGGAGGGTGAGCCGGAGTGGCAGCAGGGTGACTCGTTCCGTCTGCGCACCACGCTGGGTCGCGCGCTCTTCAACGAGCTGCTGCCCGAGGACTACCCCTTCGTCGACTACTCGGTGGGCAAGAAGCAGCTCTCCGAGATCGTCAACGACCTGGCCGAGCGCTACCCCAAGGTCATCGTGGCGGCGACGCTCGACAACCTGAAGGCGGCCGGCTTCTACTGGGCGACCCGTTCCGGTGTCACCGTGGCCATCTCCGACGTCGTCGTTCCCGAGGCGAAGAAGGCGATCGTCAAGGGCTACGAGGAGCAGGACGAGAAGGTCCAGAAGCAGTACGAGCGCGGTCTGATCACCAAGGACGAGCGCACCCAGGAGCTCATCGCGATCTGGACCAAGGCGACCAACGAGGTTGCCGAGGCGATGAACGCGAACTTCCCGAAGACCAACCCCATCTTCATGATGGTCAACTCGGGTGCTCGTGGAAACATGATGCAGATGCGTCAGATCGCCGGTATGCGTGGTCTGGTGTCCAACGCCAAGAACGAGACCATCCCGCGTCCGATCAAGGCGTCCTTCCGCGAGGGCCTGTCCGTGCTGGAGTACTTCATCTCCACGCACGGTGCCCGTAAGGGTCTGGCGGACACCGCCCTGCGTACCGCCGACTCGGGTTACCTGACCCGTCGTCTGGTGGACGTCTCGCAGGACGTCATCATCCGCGAGGAGGACTGCGGCACCGACCGTGGCCTCAAGCTCAAGATCGCGGAGCGTGGCGCCGACGGCAGCCTGCGCAAGACCGAGGACGTCGAGACCTCCGTCTACGCCCGGATGCTCGCCGAGGACGTCGTCGTCGACGGCAAGGTCATCGCGCCTGCCAACGTCGACCTCGGTGACGTGCTCATCGACGCGCTGGTCGCGGCCGGTGTGGAGGAGGTCAAGACCCGCTCGGTCCTGACCTGTGAGTCCGCGGTCGGCACCTGTGCGTACTGCTACGGCCGTTCGCTGGCGACCGGCAAGCTGGTCGACATCGGTGAGGCGGTCGGCATCATCGCCGCCCAGTCCATCGGTGAGCCCGGCACGCAGCTGACGATGCGTACCTTCCACACCGGTGGTGTGGCCGGTGACGACATCACGCAGGGTCTGCCCCGTGTCGTCGAGCTGTTCGAGGCTCGTACGCCCAAGGGTGTCGCCCCGATCTCGGAGGCGGCCGGCCGCGTCCGCATCGAGGAGACCGAGAAGACCAAGAAGCTCGTCGTCACCCCGGACGACGGCAGCGACGAGACGGCGTTCCCGATCTCGAAGCGTGCCCGTCTGCTGGTGGGCGAGGGCGACCACGTCGAGGTGGGCCAGAAGCTCACCGTGGGTGCCACCAACCCCCACGACGTGCTGCGGATCCTCGGCCAGCGCGCGGTCCAGGTCCACCTGGTCGGCGAGGTCCAGAAGGTCTACAACTCGCAGGGTGTGTCGATCCACGACAAGCACATCGAGATCATCATCCGGCAGATGCTGCGCCGTGTGACGATCATCGAGTCCGGCGACGCGGAGCTGCTGCCGGGCGAGCTGGTCGAGCGCTCGAAGTTCGAGACCGAGAACCGTCGTGTGGTCACCGAGGGCGGTCACCCCGCCTCCGGCCGTCCGCAGCTGATGGGTATCACCAAGGCCTCGCTGGCGACCGAGTCGTGGCTGTCGGCGGCGTCCTTCCAGGAGACGACCAGGGTCCTCACGGACGCGGCGATCAACGCCAAGTCCGACTCCCTGATCGGCCTCAAGGAGAACGTCATCATCGGTAAGCTCATCCCGGCCGGTACGGGCCTGTCCCGCTACCGCAACATCCGGGTGGAGCCGACCGAGGAGGCCAAGGCCGCGATGTACTCGGCCGTCGGCTACGACGACATCGACTACTCCCCGTTCGGCACGGGCTCCGGCCAGGCCGTTCCGCTGGAGGACTACGACTACGGTCCGTACAACCAGTAGTGGTTCGCGTGGAAGGGCGGTCACCCCATCGGGGTGGCCGCCCTTCCACGTTGCCGTGCAGGTCCTCCAGTGCCCGCAGAGCGCCTCTCGGACGCCCGGCACGGCCCGCGCCGGCGACGAGGGGGCGGGGGCCGGTCCGGGACGGGCCCGCGGCGCGTGCGAGGGCCGTGGAGTCCCGCCGTTTCCGTGCGCGGGCATTTGTTTTGACCGGAGTCCATGCGATAGGTACGCTCAGACCTTGTGCCTGGGGTGTGCCTGGGCTCGTGTGCGTGTCCTCAGCCGCACGGCGAGTCAGATATCGGCCACCGCAATCTGCGTTCCTTCCGTCTGTTCGGCGGAGGTCTGCAGCATTCGACACACCCGACCGCGTGGGTCGGTGACGTTCCAGGTTAGCTTTACTGACGGCACACAGAAACCGGAGAAGTAGTGCCTACGATCCAGCAGCTGGTCCGCAAGGGCCGGCAGGACAAGGTCGAGAAGAACAAGACGCCCGCACTCGAGGGTTCCCCTCAGCGCCGCGGCGTCTGCACGCGTGTGTTCACGACCACCCCGAAGAAGCCGAACTCGGCCCTGCGTAAGGTCGCGCGTGTGCGTCTGACCTCCGGCATCGAGGTCACGGCCTACATCCCGGGTGAGGGACACAACCTGCAGGAGCACTCCATCGTGCTCGTGCGTGGTGGCCGTGTGAAGGACCTGCCGGGTGTTCGTTACAAGATCATCCGCGGTTCGCTGGACACCCAGGGTGTCAAGAACCGCAAGCAGGCCCGCAGCCGCTACGGCGCCAAGAAGGAGAAGTAAGAATGCCTCGTAAGGGCCCCGCCCCGAAGCGCCCGGTCATCATCGACCCGGTTTACGGTTCTCCTCTGGTGACCTCGCTCATCAACAAGATTCTGCTCAACGGCAAGCGTTCCACCGCTGAGCGCATCGTCTACGGCGCCATGGAAGGCCTCCGCGAGAAGACCGGCAACGACCCGGTCATCACGCTGAAGCGCGCCCTCGAGAACGTCAAGCCGGCGCTCGAGGTCAAGTCCCGCCGTGTCGGTGGCGCCACCTACCAGGTGCCGGTCGAGGTCAAGCCCGGCCGCGCCTCCACGCTGGCGCTGCGCTGGCTGGTCGGTTACTCCCGTGCCCGTCGCGAGAAGACCATGACCGAGCGCCTCATGAACGAACTGCTCGACGCCTCCAACGGCCTCGGCGCTTCGGTCAAGAAGCGCGAGGACACGCACAAGATGGCCGAGTCCAACAAGGCCTTCGCGCACTACCGCTGGTAGTCGCTACCCACATCGAGACCGAGAGAAGACTGAGCCATATGGCCACCACTTCGCTTGACCTGGCCAAGGTCCGCAACATCGGGATCATGGCCCACATCGACGCGGGCAAGACGACGACCACCGAGCGCATCCTGTTCTACACCGGTGTGAGCTACAAGATCGGTGAGGTCCACGACGGGGCCGCCACCATGGACTGGATGGAGCAGGAGCAGGAGCGCGGCATCACGATCACGTCGGCCGCGACGACCTGTCACTGGCCGCTCGAGGACGTCGATCACACGATCAACATCATCGACACGCCGGGTCACGTCGACTTCACCGTCGAGGTGGAGCGTTCGCTCCGCGTCCTCGACGGCGCTGTCACCGTGTTCGACGGTGTCGCCGGTGTCGAGCCCCAGTCCGAGACCGTCTGGCGTCAGGCGGACCGCTACGGCGTGCCGCGTATCTGCTTCGTCAACAAGCTCGACCGGACCGGTGCCGAGTTCCACCGCTGTGTCGACATGATCGTGAACCGCCTCGGCGCGACCCCGATCGTCATGCAGCTCCCCATCGGCGCCGAGGCAGACTTCAAGGGTGTCGTCGACCTCGTTCGTATGAAGGCTCTTGTCTGGTCCGCCGAGGCCACCAAGGGCGAGATGTACGACGTCGTCGACATCCCGGCCACGCACGCCGAGGCCGCCGAGGAGTGGCGCGGCAAGCTGGTCGAGACGGTCGCGGAGAACGACGAAGAGATCATGGAGCTGTACCTGGAGGGCCAGGAGCCCACCGAGGAGCAGCTGTACGCCGCGATCCGTCGTATCACCATCGCGTCCGGCAAGGGCGGCGACACCACGGTCACCCCGGTGTTCTGTGGCACCGCGTTCAAGAACAAGGGCGTCCAGCCCCTGCTCGACGCGGTCGTGCGCTACCTCCCCTCCCCCCTGGACGTCGAGGCCATCGAGGGCCACGACGTGAAGGACCCGGAGGAGGTCGTCCGCCGCAAGCCGTCCGAGGCCGAGCCGCTGTCGGCGCTCGCGTTCAAGATCGCGAGCGACCCGCACCTCGGCAAGCTCACCTTCATCCGGGTCTACTCGGGTCGCCTGGAGGCCGGCACCTCGGTGCTGAACTCCGTGAAGGGCAAGAAGGAGCGCATCGGCAAGATCTACCGCATGCACGCCAACAAGCGTGAGGAGATCGACTCGGTGGGCGCCGGCGACATCGTCGCCGTCATGGGCCTGAAGCAGACCACCACCGGTGAGACGCTCTGCGACGAGAAGAACCCGGTGATCCTGGAGTCCATGGACTTCCCGGCGCCGGTCATCCAGGTCGCGATCGAGCCCAAGTCCAAGGGTGACCAGGAGAAGCTGGGTGTCGCCATCCAGCGTCTCGCGGAGGAGGACCCCTCCTTCCAGGTTCACTCGGACGAGGAGACCGGCCAGACCATCATCGGTGGTATGGGCGAGCTTCACCTCGACGTCCTCGTCGACCGTATGCGCCGCGAGTTCAAGGTCGAGGCCAACGTCGGCAAGCCGCAGGTCGCGTACCGCGAGACGATCCGCAAGGCCGTCGAGCGTCACGACTACACGCACAAGAAGCAGACCGGTGGTACCGGTCAGTTCGCCAAGGTGCAGATCGCGATCGAGCCGATCGAGGGCGGCGACGCCTCGTACGAGTTCGTGAACAAGGTCACCGGTGGCCGCATCCCCAAGGAGTACATCCCCTCGGTGGACGCGGGTGCGCAGGAGGCCATGCAGTTCGGCATCCTGGCGGGCTACGAGATGACCGGCGTTCGCGTCGTTCTTCTCGACGGTGGCTACCACGAGGTCGACTCCTCCGAGCTCGCGTTCAAGATCGCCGGATCGCAGGCCTTCAAGGAGGCCGCGCGCAAGGCTTCGCCCGTGCTGCTCGAGCCGATGATGTCCGTCGAGGTCACCACGCCCGAGGACTACATGGGCGAGGTCATCGGCGACATCAACTCCCGCCGTGGTCAGATTCAGGCCATGGAGGAGCGCAGCGGCGCTCGCGTCGTGAAGGGCCTCGTGCCCCTCTCGGAGATGTTCGGCTACGTCGGAGACCTCCGCAGCAAGACCTCGGGTCGCGCAAGCTACTCGATGCAGTTCGACTCCTACGCCGAGGTTCCCCGGAACGTCGCCGAGGAGATCATCGCGAAGGCCAAGGGCGAGTAACTCACCCGGGTTCACGCTTTAGGCTTGTCACCGGAGCCACAAGGGGAATTCCCTCCGCATCCAGGAGGGAATTCCCCGGGCCCCGGCATCCCAGCAAAGATCACCTGGCGCCGATGAGTAAGGCGTACAGAACCACTCCACAGGAGGACCCCAGTGGCGAAGGCGAAGTTCGAGCGGACTAAGCCGCACGTCAACATCGGCACCATCGGTCACATCGACCACGGTAAGACGACCCTCACGGCCGCCATTACCAAGGTGCTGCACGACGCGTACCCGGACCTGAACGAGGCCTCGGCCTTCGACCAGATCGACAAGGCTCCTGAGGAGCGCCAGCGCGGTATCACCATCTCCATCGCGCACGTCGAGTACCAGACCGAGTCGCGTCACTACGCCCACGTCGACTGCCCCGGTCACGCGGACTACATCAAGAACATGATCACCGGTGCCGCCCAGATGGACGGCGCCATCCTCGTGGTCGCCGCCACCGACGGCCCGATGCCGCAGACCAAGGAGCACGTGCTCCTGGCCCGCCAGGTCGGCGTTCCGTACATCGTCGTCGCCCTGAACAAGGCCGACATGGTGGACGACGAGGAGATCCTGGAGCTCGTCGAGCTCGAGGTGCGTGAGCTCCTCTCCGAGTACGAGTTCCCGGGCGACGACCTGCCGGTCGTCAAGGTCTCGGCGCTCAAGGCGCTCGAGGGCGACGCCGAGTGGGGCCAGACCGTTCTCGACCTGATGAAGGCCGTCGACGAGTCCATCCCGCAGCCCGAGCGTGACGTCGACAAGCCGTTCCTGATGCCGATCGAGGACGTCTTCACGATCACCGGTCGTGGCACGGTCGTCACCGGTCGTATCGAGCGTGGTGTCCTCAAGGTCAACGAGACCGTCGACATCGTCGGTATCAAGACCGAGAAGACCACCACCACGGTCACCGGCATCGAGATGTTCCGCAAGCTGCTCGACGAGGGCCAGGCCGGTGAGAACGTCGGTCTGCTCCTCCGTGGCATCAAGCGCGAGGACGTCGAGCGCGGCCAGGTCATCATCAAGCCGGGTTCGGTCACGCCGCACACCAGCTTCGAGGCCCAGGCCTACATCCTGTCGAAGGACGAGGGTGGCCGTCACACCCCGTTCTTCAACAACTACCGCCCGCAGTTCTACTTCCGTACCACGGACGTGACCGGCGTCGTGACCCTCCCCGAGGGCACCGAGATGGTCATGCCGGGCGACAACACCACCATGACCGTCGAGCTGATCCAGCCCGTCGCCATGGAGGAGGGCCTGAAGTTCGCCATCCGTGAGGGTGGCCGGACCGTGGGCGCCGGCCAGGTCACCAAGATCAACAAGTAATTGTTGTTCTGACCTGTGCCGCTCCGGACGGAGCGTCATATGAGGGCCCCCGGCCCGCCTTTATCGGCGGGGCGGGGGCCCTCGCCGTTGCCCTGCTCGTGTCGGTACACCCCACCCCGGTAGGGGGTGTGTCAGTGTCTGCCCGTAGCATTCGCGGGTCAGCTGTGACATGTCCACTAAGGGGTTGGGGACAACTTGAGATTGGGACGAGTGCGCGGCACTGCCGTCGCTGCGGCGCTCGGTGTCGTGGCGGTCCTGGGCGTCCAGGGCATCGCAGGCGGCTCCGAAGCAGAAACGGAAGCGCAGGACCAGGCGGCGAACGGCCCCTCGGCGTACAGCGCCCGGGCGAAGGAGACCGGCCCGGTCAAGAGCGAGGTGCACAGGCTCGCCCTGACGTCCAAGGGCCGGGGAGAGGCCGCCCTCTCGCGCCGTGCCACCGAGCCGTTCGGCATGCTGGGTGTGTCCTGGACCGACGCGGACGCCGAGGTCAAGGGCACGATCGAGGCCCGTACCCGCAGCGCGGAGACCGGGGAGTGGTCCGACTGGATCGCCCTGGAGCCGTATCTGCGCGGCCTGGACGGCGAGCGCGCCGCGGAGCGCGGCTCGACCGAGCCCGTCTGGGTGGGGCGCTCCGACGGCGCCGAGGTGCGGGTGAGCGACGGAGCGGCCTCCGGCACGCTGCCGGCCGGGCTCCGCCTCGACATGGTCGACCCGATCGCCGACGGCGATGCGGACCAGGGCGGTGACGAGCTGAACGCCGAGCCGGCAGCCTTCGCGGCCCCCGCCATCGACCCCGGCCCGCCGTCCACCGTTCCGCAGCCGCCGGTCGTGACGCGTGCGCAGTGGGGCGCCGACGAGAGCCTGAACAACGAGGGACCGATCTACCTGCCGGACGGCAGGATCAAGGCCGTCTTCGTGCACCACACCACGGACGCCGACTACGACTGCGCGGAGTCCGCCGCCATCGTCCGGGCCATTCACGTCTACCACGTGAAGACCAACGGCTGGCGCGACCTCGGTTACAACTTCCTCGTCGACAAGTGCGGCACGATCTTCGAGGGCCGCCAGGGCGGCATCGACCAGCCCGTCCAGGGCGCTCACACGTACGGCTTCAACGCGGAGTCGACGAGCGTCTCGGTCATCGGCGACTACACCGACGTCGCTGCGTCGAACGCCGCGCTGACCGCGACCGCCCGGATGGCCGCCTACAAGCTGGGCCAGTACGGCGGTGACCCGGCGGGCACGACGACGCTGGTCGCCGGTGCCACCCAGACGAATTACCACGGGCAGAAGTTCACCGCCGGGCAGGCGTACACGTTCAACCAGATCTCCGGTCACCGGGACGGCTTCAACACCCAGTGCCCGGGCATGAAGCTGTACCCGCAGCTGCCCAGCATCCGCACGCTGGCCGCCGGCCCCGTGCAGAACCTCCAGGTCACCTCGGTGGGTGGCGGAGCGCTGCCGGTCGACGGCGCGTACGAGAGCCCCGGGCCGGTCACCCTGAGCTGGTCCACGAGCACCCCGAGCTCGCTGATCACCCGGTTCGAGCTGCTGGTCGACGGCGCGCCCGTCACCACGACCTCGGGCAGCGCTCGCAGCGCGTCGGCGACCCTCCCGGCAGGGACACACACGGTGGCGGTCAAGGCCGTGCACCAGTCCGGAAAGACGACCGTCACCTCGGCCGTCACGGTGAAGGTGCCCTTCCCGAAGAAGTTCGTGCCCGTCACCCCCGAGCGGCTGATGGACACCCGGGTCGGGCTGGGTGTGCCGCAGGCGAAGATCGGCCCCGGCGGTGTGGTGACCCTTCAGGTCGCCGGCAAGGGTGACATTCCCGCGACCGGCGTCGGCGCCGTCGTGCTGAACGTGACCGCGACGCGGGTGACCGGTACCAGCTTCGTCTCCGTGTACCCGAACGGCACCACCCGTACGGACGCGTCGAACCTGAACGTGGTCGAGGGCCAGACCGTGCCGAACCTGGTGATCGTGCCGGTCGTCAACGGCAAGGTCGACTTCTACAACAACGCCTACAGCATCGACCTGATCGCCGACGTCACCGGCTACTACACGACGGGCGCCGACGGCTCCACGCACGTCAACATCGGTCCCGAGCGGGTGATGGACACCCGTACCGGTCTCGGCGTGCCGCGGGAGAAGCTCGGCCCGGCGGACGTCGCGACCCTTCAGGTCGCCGGTGTGAACGGCGTCCCCGCGGATGGCGTCACGGCGGTCGTGCTGAACGTGACCGCGACGCGGGTGACCGGCACCAGCTACATCTCGGTGTACCCGGACGGTACGACCCGTACGGCCGCGTCGAACCTGAACGTGGTCGAGGGCCAGACCGTGCCGAACCTGGTGATCGTGCCGGTCGTCAACGGCAAGGTGAGCTTCTACAACAACGCGAACAGTGTCGATCTGATCGCGGACATCACCGGCTACTACACCTCCGGCAGTGAAGGCGCGCTCCACTACAACGTCGGACCGAAGCGCCTGATGGACACCCGTGTCGGTCTCGGCGTCCCACAGGAGAAGCTGGGCGCGGCCGATGTGGTGACGCTCAAGGTCGCCGGCGTCGGAGGCGTCCCGGCCGACGCCAGCGCGGTGGTGCTGAACGTGACGGCGACGCGGGTGACCGGCACCAGCTACATCTCGGTGTACCCGGACGGTACGACCCGTACGGCCGCGTCGAACCTGAACGTGGTCGAGGGCCAGACCGTGCCGAACCTGGTGATCGTGCCGGTCGTCAACGGCAGGGTCAGCTTCTACAACAACGCCTACAGCGTCGACCTGATCGCGGACATCACGGGTTACTTCGTGAAGTGATGTGACGCGCAGGCCGTGACACGGCGAGCGGGGTGTCCCGGGGCTTCGGCCCCGTGACACCCCGCTGTCATGCCACGGCCTATCCCGCCGTGCCCGGGCGGGGCGACCAGCTCCACGGGTAGGCGTCCGGGCCCATGCCCACCACGGTGGGCCCCCCGCCGGTGATGACCGGCGCGGGGGCGTCCAGGGACATCGGGCCGGTGGTACGGGTCAGCAGCCGGCCGTTGTGGTGGACCTGAATCCGGCCGTGCAGATCCCGTCCCACGACGGCGTGGCCCCGCGGCCCGGCGCTCTTCGGCCCGCGGGCCCCGGCGGCCTCCGGGGCCGCGACTGCGTCGAGCGGCCCGTACCCGTCGAAGCGGATGCCCGCCAGCCGCTTGCCGTCCGCCGTGAACACGACCGTCCCGGGAGCCGCGCTGCCGCGTGCGTCGGCCGGGCCCTCTCGCTTCCACGGGGCCTCCGCGCGGTACATCAGCTGCACCGTTCCGTCCGCGCCGACCAGCGCGGCGGGCCGGTCCACGGCGGCCGGGAGTCTGTCGGCGGGCCGGTGGTGCAGCGGCCCGCCGCGTGCGTCCTGGGCCCAGTGATGGACCGTGTCGTGACCCGTGCCGAAGACATGGATCCGGCCCGCGCCGTCGACGAGAGTGGTCAGACCGTCCTGGACCTCGGCGTCCCCGTCCAGGGCCCGCCAGGTGCTCCAGCCGCCGTTCGCGTCACGGACCCGGGTGCTCACGCCCTTGTCCGCGTTGCGCACGAACAGATGGACCTGTCCGTCGGGCGCGGCCACGGCCACCGGCACGCCGATGCGCCGTCCGCGGCCGTCGGAGCGTTCCGGGTTCCCGAGTCCCCGCCAGGCGTGGAACTCCCCGCCCGGGGTGCGCTGCTCGAGCAGCACGATCTCCCGCGAGTTGCCCCCTCTGTGGCCGCTGATCCCGGAGAACCGCAGGGCGAAGATCAGCCGACGGCCGTCCGACAGGGCCGTCGTCCCCAGTGCGGGCGCGAGCGGACCGCCGCCGAGGTCGTCCGGCTCGCCCCAGATCCCGCTGCCCCGCTCGGTCTCCCGCCAGCGCACGGCACGCAGCCCCAGGACGCCGTAGGCGACGAGCCGGCCGTCAAGATCGGTGGCGACAGCCGGGCGTGGGCCGGGATAACGGTGGTGCGTGGACCGCACCCAGCCCTTCTTGTTGGTCAGGGGCCGCCCGCCGCCGACGTTGTAGTCGCCGCACCCTCCGCTGTTGCCGCATTCCCAGTCGGGATCACCGCCGTACGGGACCAGGTTCGCGGCCTTCCGCTCGATCACCTGCTGCGGCAGGTTCTTCGGCCAGTGGCGGTTGTAGTAGCCGCGGAAGGCGGTGGCGACGAAGGCCGGTATCCCGCCGCCGTCCTTGGTGCTCTCGGCGACCCAGCGCACCATGGCCGCCCAGCTGAAGGAGGCGACGGCCGTGTGGTCGGCGTGGTCCGAGAAGCCGGGCTGCTCGCTGTCGCGTTTGCGGGTCGCCTCGTCGCTGAACTGGATGTCCGGGTCCGGGTCGAGGGTGTGGATCACGGTCGGCCGGTACCGCTCCATCAGACCCACGAGGACGTCTATGAGCTCGTCGTAGTCGTAGTTGTCGGCCCTGCGGACGGGCGAGTCGTCGGCGATCGCCGTCCGTACGCTCAGCGCACGGTCGTGCCAGAGGCTCGGCAGGGCCATCCAGCGGCGCGGGGCGTGCATCGCGAGATTGAGGAAGATCAGCTCGACGCGGCGGTTGCCGTCGGCGAGCGTGTTGATCTCCGCCCGCCGGTCGCCGCGGAGCGTGGCGACGCCCTTCTGCCACTCCGTGAACTTGTCCAGACCGAGCAGGCTGGCGTAGGCCTGGCGCAGGCCTTGATGGCGGGCGGAGGAGTAGGCGCCCTTGTCGGCGGGAGCGTCGTCCCGCCCCGGTATGTGGTTCATGCCGTTGTGCTCGCCCGCCGTGACGTAGACGCAGACCAGCGGTACACCGGAGTCCAGGATCTGCTGGGCGTCCGGGTTCATGAAGTACAGGTCGTCGTCCGGGTGCGCGAGGATCTGCATCAGCTGCGCCCGCCGGGAGGTGGCGATGGGCATCCCGGGCGCGGGATCGGCGACCGGACCGGTCCGCCGCGGCGCCGGCACGGAACATGAGGTGAGGGTGGTGGAGGCAGCCGCCGCCAAGGCGGTCATCGCCGCGACGACGCTGCGCCGGCGGGGCCGGTTCGTGGCAGGGCGCAGCCCGGACACAGCTCTCTCGTTCACTTGTCGTGCTCCGTCCGCTTCCCCCCGCAGCGGCCGGGCGTCGCCCCCGTCTGCGTACCCTGATCTCCCCTGGAACGCGGAAGGGGCTGGTCAGCACCGGTTCCGCGTATGACTAGACGACCGTTCGAGGGGTGAGGTTGCCTCGACGTCCACGTGTAGTTCGGCACTCCCGAGCGGGCCGCGCGAGGGGCGTCCCGGGCACAGTCGCCGCCGATGATCGGCTGCGGGTACGGGCGCCGGGGGATGTGGCGGCCGTGGCAGTGGGCGGGAGCGTGAGGGCACGGAGCAGGGCGGCGGCAGGTGCCGTGGAACCGTCGGGCAACGGCAGTCGGCCAGAACGCGGGGCCACGACCGGCAGCCGCAGCGCCCGGCATGTCCCTACATGAGGGTCGGTACCTCGCCGGCGCCCGCATGGGCCACCGTCGTGTGCGCGAACCCCTTCAGCCACGGGGCCGCGATCTCCGCCAGGCGCTCCCGGCCGGGCGGGGTCGGGCCGAGGCCGATCGCGTAGCGGACGGGGACGGTGGTGAACGGCCGGGGCCAGGCGTGGACGCCCTGCTCGGGCAGGGCCGTCAGCAGCGCGCGCATCCTGCCGCGGACCCGGCCCTCCTCCGCCGGGTCGGCCACGGTCACGACCGCCCAGGCCGCGTGGCGGCGGTGCAGCGGGGGAGGGGTGAGCAGCTCGCCTGTAGGTCGGTCCTCGCCGAGGAGCTCCCAGGCGTGGAACAGCTCCTGGGTGAGCAGGTCCCGCATGCCGGAAGTGACCTGGTCGGAGCAGGGGCGCACCGGCTCGCTCGGGGTCAGGACCGTGACCGGCAAGTCAGGGCGGGCCGGGCCGTCGCCGATCGGCTCGCGCCAGTCCCAGGCGGCCCAGGTGGCGAAGAAGTGGCGGAGCAGTTCGTCGGACGGCAGGTCGCCGGCCTCCCGGACCGTACGGGCCGCGAGTACGGACCAGGCGAGGCCAGGGAGCCCGCCGAACGGGGCCGAGTCCAGACCGCGGGCCTTCGCCCACGTCTTGACCTGCCGGGTCAGGCGCGTGAACGCCTCGCGCTGCTCGCCGACGGAGGCGAGCAGCGCGTCCGCGTCGCTCACTGCGCTCAGCGCGATCGCCGCGTCCTCGCCCAACTCGGCCCGCCGGCCGACCGCTTCTGCCGGATCGGCCGTGCCGGTGGCGACGACGGCCAGATCGACGTCCAGGCCGTCGATGCTCAGCCGCAGCCCCGGGACGCGGGCACCGATCACCTCCCGTACACCCGTCGCCTCGGGCAGGGCGGCCGTCAACCGGGCTCGCACGGACGCGAGTTCGTCCGTTCCGGGCAGCGCCGCGACGAGGTCCAGGTCCGCACCGGGCAGCTCGCAGCCCATCCGGCGCGAGCCGACGACGTGGACCGCACCCTCGGGCAGCGCGCCGGCGACGCGGCGAGCGATCCGGGGAGCGTCACCGCCCTCGGCCCCGGCGCCGGGGCCCGGATCCGCCGCCTCCGGCGCCCAGCGCACCTCACCCGTCCCCAGCACCACCGTCGCCCGAACCCGCATCGGCTCGCCGCCGCGGCGCGACAGGAGAACCAGCTCGCCCACGGGGGCGGAGAGCGGAGGCAGACGGGTCTCGCACTCGGCGGTGAGCCGCTGCGGTTCCGTCGTCCGGCCCAGGCTCAGATGAGGCGTGAAGCCCTCATGGCGGCCACGGCAGCGGGGAAACCGCTGCTCCAGAGCCCGCCGAAGCTCCTGCCACGGCTGATCGCCGGCCGCCGCCGGGTCGAGCCACACCGTCGCGTCCTCGCGGTGGCCGAAGCTGTGCACGCCCTCCAGACGGGCGGTGAACGGTGCGACGGCCGACACCGCCTCCGTGAGCAGGGGGAGCGCGGCGTCGAAGTCGCACTCCGGTACGAAACCGAAGAGCACGTTGACGTGCGGCGGCCAGCGGTGGATCTGCGGGTCGTGGTCCCGGCGGATGTCCTGGATCGGCGCCCACAGCCCGGCGGGCGGGATCCACGCCACGGCGGTACGGGCCGTCGGCCGTACGCCGAGAACACGCCGCCCCTCGTGCACCGGGCCGAGGTCGACCGCCACGCCGTAGTGGTCGGAGACGTGCAGACCCCCGGCGGTCGGGGTCTCGCCGAGCAGCTCCGCCGACTCGGTGACCAGGCCGTCCGCCCGCAGCAGCACCCGGTCCAGCCGCGCCGCCCGCCCGGACCGGGAGGAGACAGCGGCCAGCGGGTTGGCGGCAGGGGCGAAGGTGGGGGTCGTGTCGGCGGGGCCGTGCACCTCGCTCCACGCGTCGCGCATACCGAGCGTCGTCTGCGGCGCGTCCGTGCCGTCGTTGAAGTCCCCGACGAGGATCACGTCACCGGCCAAGGCCGCCAGCCCCTCGGCGATGCGGGCCAGTTCGGCCTCCCGCCGTACCTCGCCGTCGTCCGAGTGGTCGCTGCTGAGATGCGTGGCGGCGATCGTGACCGGGCCGGCGATCGTGTCGACGACGATCGCGCCGACCGCCTTGTGCGGCCCGAGGGCGTGGTGGCCCACCTCCCGTACCGGCAGTCGGCTGAGCAGCAGCAGCCCGCATTCGTCGATGTCACGGCCGGCCGGATCGGTCGCGAGCGTGTACCCGTCACGCACCCACGGCGTTCGCAGCAGCATGACGAGCAGCTCCGGCTCGACCTCCTGGAGCGCGATGACGTCCGCGTCGGCGTCGCGCAGGGCGTCGATCAGCAGCGGGCGGCGCAGCGCGGTGTCGATGCGGTCGGAGTCGTACCGGTCCCACAGGGTGTTCCAGGTCAGGACGCGCAGGCCGCCCGCGACTCCCTTCGGTGTGTGCGCGGGCACCCAGCCGTCGCGGTCCCACACGTACGGCGTCCGTGCCGTGAAGAACGGCGCCCGCAGCCGGCGCGCCTCCCGCACCCGCCCGGCCCCGGTGTCGTCGATGCGGTCCACGCCCGTCGCCCGGTCCCAGACGAGTTCGCCGTCCGCCTCGAAGAACAGCACCCTGTGCCAGGGGATGTCGCCGCCGGGCACGAACGCCGACAGCGGCATCCGCTTGGGTGCGGCCTCCCGCCGGCGCACGCCGATCACGAAGCGGGCCGGGTCGAAGCGCGCGTCCCAGCGGATGCGGTGGTAGATCTCCTCGCTGGTGCGCACGGCTACGTCTCCTCCTCCACGGTCCCGCTCGCCCCGATGTACCAGGTGCGGTGCGCCTGGCCCGGATACGGCGGGACGAACCGGTGCAGCTGGGCGGTCAGTACCTCCGGCGGCACGGGGTGCTCGCCGGTCGCGTTGCGCCGCACCAGCTCGTCCTCGTCGACCAGCACCACTGCATGGGTCGTCAGTGCGTTCCGGCGGTTCGCGACCGCGTGGACCCGGGATCGTTGGTGCGGCCCCAGCGACGTGGCGTCCCACACCACGGTCCCGCCGGCGGCCAGGGCCGTGTCAAGCCGGTCGAGCCCGGCGCGCAGCACGTCGCCGTTGGCCTTCTGGTCGGCGCGGCAACCCCGTGCCGCGCGCAGGTCGTCGAGGCAGACGTACGCGTCGACGCCCCTGAGGCTCCGGGCGAAGGTGCTCTTGCCGCTGCCGGACGGGCCGACCATGTGGATCAGTCGCGGGAAGTCGCCGTCCCGCCACCGCCAGGTCGCCGCGACGGCCTCCTCTGCGGAGCCGATACGCCCGTCCGCGTACGCGAGCCGCGCCTCGGCACGGCAGCGGGCGGCGGCGTGGGGCTCCAGATCGGCGAACGCCTCCGCCAGGTCCTTCAGCGGCGTGATCTCCTCGGCGTGCAGCTCCGACCAGGCGACCTGCTCCCGGGCCTCCGCCGTCTCTGCCGTTGCCGCCGCGACGGCGTGCAGGACATCCAGGTCCACGGCGTACGACATCCGCACCAGGCCCGCGCGGCGGTCCTCGTCCGGGTACGGCCGGTGCAGCGCGGTGTGCAGTCCGACCAGGTCCGCGAGTTGCCGGGCGAGCGGCGTCCCGAGCAGCGGCGCCAGCTTCGGCCCCAGTGCGGCCCGCCGCTCCTGGTGCAGCAGCGCGGCCAGTACCCCGGCGAGCCGGGCGTCGCCCGTGCGCCCTCCCTGGTCCAGCCGCGCGAGGGCGCCGGTGTCCCCCTCACCCAGTACCCGCGCGTCGACGGCGGCCCCGGACCGTACGTCCCACAACGCGGCGCCCGCCCCGAGCCCGTTCTCGACGACGGCCGCGTGCATCCAGTGCGTGTCGGTCCGCACATGCCCGGCCCGCACCCACTTGGCGACCCGCTGCCCGAACTCCTCGGCCATGAAGCCGTCAGCGGCCCGGACGACGTATCCCTCCTGGCGTTCGAGATCCGGCTTCAGCGCACGCAACGCCCGTTCGTCGAAGACCCCGCGCCACAGCACGCGCGGCACCGGAACCCCCAGGTCGCGCAGGAAGCGGACGGTGCGGTCCCAGTCCAGGCACCGGCCGAGCTCGTCCCACACGGAGAACCCGTAGAAGTAGCTCTCCAGGTCGTCGTACGCGATCGAGTGCCGGGCGTACATGTTCTCCCCGCACACCCGCCACCCCACCGGGATCCCGTGCGCGATCCGGCCCTGCAGTGCCTTGACCCACGCCCGCGACGGATGGTGCGCCGAGTCGAGCGATCGCGCGTGCAGCCCGTCCGAGTAGAGCGTGGTGTTCTCCCCGTCGAGCTTCTCCGTGACGACGACCTCCCGCCCGCGCAGTCCGGTCAGGTCCGCCACCCGTATGTCGTCCGAGGTCGCGCCGGGCGACCACGGCAGATGCGGCGTGCGTGGATAGTGCGTGCGCATGGCGAACCGAGACCCCCGTGGTCGATGACGTGCCCGGTCACTGTAGGAGCGCGACCGATGCCTCCTCGACCGAATAAGCACGTTTCAGGCGTGGGTGAGCCGCGGGTCGGCCCAGGAGGCGGTGGGAGTGGGCGGCGCACAGCCCCACCCGTCGCCGGGGCCTCGAAGAGTGCCGCCCGGTCACCCGAACCTGCTGTGCCCGACCGGGGCTCGGCGTGCCGAGTGTTTGACACGCAACCCTCGCGGGGTAATCTTCTCGGCTCGATTGGCCAGGGCGCACAGCCGTGTGGCAGACTGTCCGGGTTGCTCGGTTGAGTGCCGATGCTGCGCGCCTCCCGCCGGGAGGACCGGAAGCGAGTCCCACAGTACTCGTCGCCCCTGATCAGGAGCGGACGTACGGGAATCTTCCGGGAAGTGTCAGCGGGGTACCGGCCAGGCACTCGGCGGGAGCTCTTCCCCCGATACGCGGCCGCAGGCCGCACCCCCTTGGTTGGGAAATCCTTCGGGAGATCTTCGTAGAGGGAGTGCGACACGCCCGACCGCGTGGGTCGGAGAAGAGAGCAGTACCCGCCGGGTTCCAGAGCGTTTCACTAGACAAAGGACTACTGAGTAGCCATGGCGGGACAGAAGATCCGCATCCGGCTCAAGGCCTACGACCACGAGGTCATCGACTCCTCGGCGAAGAAGATCGTCGAGACGGTGACCCGCACTGGTGCGTCGGTCGCGGGCCCGGTGCCGCTGCCCACTGAGAAGAACGTGTACTGCGTCATCAAGTCGCCGCACAAGTACAAGGACTCGCGCGAGCACTTCGAGATGCGCACGCACAAGCGCCTGATCGACATCCTCGACCCGACGCCCAAGACCGTTGACTCGTTGATGCGCCTGGACCTTCCGGCCGGCGTCGACATCGAGATCAAGCTCTGAGAGGCGCGGAAGAGATGGCTAAGCAGATCAAGGGCGTCCTGGGCGAGAAGCTCGGCATGACCCAGGTCTGGGACGAGAACAACCGTGTCGTCCCGGTGACCGTTGTCAAGGCCGGGCCCTGCGTCGTCACCCAGGTCCGTACGAACGACATCGACGGCTACGAGTCGGTCCAGATCGCCTTCGGCGAGATCGACCCTCGCAAGGTGAACAAGCCCCTCAAGGGCCACTTCGCCAAGGCCGACGTGACCCCCCGCCGCCACCTGGTGGAGCTCCGCACCCCTGACGCCAGCGAGTACACGCTGGGCCAGGAGATCACTGCCGAGGTGTTCGAGTCCGGCGTCAAGGTCGACGTCACGGGCAAGAGCAAGGGCAAGGGCTTCGCCGGTGTCATGAAGCGTCACAACTTCAAGGGCCTCGGCGCCGGTCACGGCACCCAGCGCAAGCACCGCTCTCCCGGCTCCATCGGTGGCTGTGCCACCCCGGGCCGTGTGTTCAAGGGCCTCCGCATGGCGGGCCGCATGGGCAACGAGCGGGTCACCACCCAGAACCTGACCGTTCACGCCGTTGACGCGGAGAAGGGTCTGCTCCTCATCAAGGGCGCAGTTCCTGGTCCGAACGGCGGCCTGGTCCTGGTCCGCACTGCGGCCAAGGGGGCCTGAGGACTATGAGCACCATTGACATTCTGTCGCCCGCAGGCGACAAGTCCGGGACCGTCGAGCTCCCGGCCGAGATCTTCGACGCCAAGGTCAGCATCCCGCTGATCCACCAGGTCGTCGTCGCGCAGCTGGCCGCTGCCCGCCAGGGCACGCACAAGGTCAAGACGCGTGGCGAGGTCCGCGGTGGTGGCAAGAAGCCTTACCGCCAGAAGGGCACCGGCCGCGCCCGTCAGGGTTCGACCCGTGCGCCGCAGTTCGCCGGCGGTGGCGTCGTCCACGGCCCCGTGCCGCGTGACTACTCGCAGCGGACCCCGAAGAAGATGAAGGCCGCCGCCCTGCGCGGTGCCCTCACCGACCGGGCCCGCAACTCCCGTATCCACGTCGTCTCCGGCGTGGTCGAGGGCGAGGTCTCCACCAAGGCAGCGAAGACGCTGTTCGGCAAGATCTCGGAGCGCAAGAACCTGCTCCTGGTCGTCGAGCGCGCCGACGAGGCCGCGTGGCTGTCCGCCCGCAACCTGCCCCAGGTGCACATCCTGGAGCCGGGCCAGCTGAACACGTACGACGTGCTCGTCTCCGACGACGTGGTCTTCACCCAGGCCGCCTTCGAGTCCTTCGTGTCCGGCCCCAAGGCCGCCAACGACACCGAAGGGAGCGAGGCCTGATGTCCGAGGCCACGATCACCAGCAAGACCTTCACGGACCCGCGTGACGTTCTCGTCAAGCCGGTTGTCTCGGAGAAGAGCTACGCCCTGCTCGACGAGAACAAGTACACGTTCATCGTCGCGCCCGGCTCCAACAAGACCCAGATCAAGCAGGCCGTCGAGGCGGTCTTCTCGGTCAAGGTCACCGGGGTCAACACGATCAACCGCCAGGGCAAGCGCAAGCGCACCCGCACCGGTTTCGGCAAGCGCGCCAACACCAAGCGCGCCATCGTGACCCTTGCCGAGGGCGACCGTATCGACATCTTCGGCGGCCCGACCTCCTGACGGAGGTCGAGTCGTCCGGAATCGGACGAGGACTGAGAAATGGGTATCCGCAAGTACAAGCCGACGACCCCGGGCCGTCGTGGCTCCAGCGTCGCCGACTTTGTCGAGATCACGCGGTCCACGCCGGAGAAGTCGCTGGTCCGCCCCCTGCACAGCAAGGGCGGCCGTAACAACACCGGTCGTGTGACCGTCCGTCACCAGGGCGGTGGCCACAAGCGCGCCTACCGCGTGATCGACTTCCGTCGTCACGACAAGGACGGCGTGCCGGCCAAGGTCGCTCACATCGAGTACGACCCGAACCGCACCGCGCGCATCGCGCTCCTGCACTACGCGGACGGCGAGAAGCGCTACATCATCGCGCCGCGTGGCCTGAACCAGGGCGACCGTGTCGAGAACGGCCCGACCGCCGACATCAAGCCCGGCAACAACCTGGCGCTGCGCAACATCCCGGTCGGTACGACCATCCACGCCATCGAGCTGCGGCCCGGCGGCGGCGCGAAGTTCGCCCGCTCCGCGGGTGCCTCCGTGCAGCTGCTGGCGAAGGAGGGCCAGATGGCCCACCTGCGTATGCCGTCCGGCGAGATTCGCCTGATCGACATCCGCTGCCGCGCCACCGTCGGCGAGGTCGGCAATGCCGAGCAGTCGAACATCAACTGGGGCAAGGCCGGCCGCCTGCGCTGGAAGGGCGTTCGCCCGACCGTCCGCGGTGTCGCGATGAACCCGGTTGACCACCCGCACGGTGGTGGTGAGGGCAAGACCTCCGGTGGTCGCCACCCGGTCTCCCCGTGGGGTCAGAAGGAGGGTCGTACTCGTTCTCCCAAGAAGGCGAGCAACAAGTACATCGTCCGCCGCCGCAAGACGAACAAGAAGCGCTAGGAGCGGGTTTAGATGCCGCGCAGTCTCAAGAAGGGGCCCTTCGTCGACGACCACCTGATCAAGAAGGTGGATTCGCAGAACGAAGCCGGCACCAAGAACGTCATCAAGACCTGGTCCCGTCGCTCGATGATCGTCCCGGCCATGCTGGGCCACACGATCGCGGTGCACAACGGCAAGATCCATGTCCCGGTGTTCGTCACCGAGTCCATGGTCGGCCACAAGCTCGGCGAGTTCTCGCCGACTCGCACCTTCCGCGGCCACGTCAAGGACGACCGGAAGTCGAAGCGCCGCTAACCGCGGGGTGGAACGACTAATGACTTACACCGAAGGGACAACCATGGAAGCCAGGGCCCAGGCGCGGTACATCCGCGTCACGCCCATGAAGGCCCGCCGAGTGGTGGACCTCATCCGTGGCATGGATGCCACGGAGGCTCAGGCGGTCCTGCGTTTCGCCCCGCAGGCCGCGAGCGTGCCGGTCGGCAAGGTGCTGGACAGCGCCATTGCCAACGCCGCGCACAACTACGACCACACCGACGCCTCTTCGCTGGTCATCAGCGAGGCGTACGTGGACGAGGGCCCGACCCTGAAGCGGTTCCGTCCGCGTGCTCAGGGCCGTGCCTACCGGATCCGTAAGCGGACCAGCCACATCACCGTGGTCGTCAGCAGCAAGGAAGGAACCCGGTAATGGGCCAGAAGGTAAACCCGCACGGGTTCCGGCTCGGTATCACCACGGACTTCAAGTCCCGCTGGTACGCCGACAAGCTGTACAAGGACTACGTCAAGGAAGACGTCGCCATCCGTCGGATGATGACGTCCGGCATGGAGCGCGCCGGCATCTCGAAGGTCGAGATCGAGCGCACCCGTGACCGCGTGCGGGTGGACATCCACACCGCGCGTCCCGGCATCGTCATCGGCCGCCGTGGCGCCGAGGCCGACCGCATCCGCGGCGACCTCGAGAAGCTCACGGGCAAGCAGGTCCAGCTGAACATCCTCGAGGTCAAGAACCCCGAGGTCGACGCTCAGCTGGTGGCCCAGGCCGTTGCCGAGCAGCTGTCCTCCCGCGTCTCCTTCCGCCGCGCCATGCGTAAGAGCATGCAGTCGGCGATGAAGGCCGGCGCCAAGGGCATCAAGATCCAGTGTGGCGGCCGTCTCGGCGGCGCCGAGATGTCGCGCTCGGAGTTCTACCGCGAGGGTCGTGTGCCGCTGCACACGCTGCGCGCGAACGTCGAGTACGGCTTCTTCGAGGCCAAGACGACCTTCGGCCGTATCGGCGTGAAGGTCTGGATCTACAAGGGCGACGTCAAGAACATCGCCGAGGTCCGCGCCGAGAACGCTGCTGCCCGCGCCGGCAACCGCCCGGCCCGTGGTGGCGCCGACCGCCCGGCCCGTGGTGGCCGCGGTGGCGAGCGTGGCGGTCGCGGTCGCAAGCCGCAGCAGGCTCCGGCTGCCGAGGCCCCCAAGGCCGACGCTCCCGCCGCCGCTCCGGCTGCTGAGAGCACCGGAACGGAGGCCTGACCGACATGCTGATCCCCCGTAGGGTCAAGCACCGCAAGCAGCACCACCCCAAGCGCCGCGGTATGGCCAAGGGTGGTACGACGGTTGCGTTCGGCGAGTACGGCATCCAGGCCATGACTCCGGCGTACGTGACCAACCGCCAGATCGAGGCGGCTCGTATCGCGATGACCCGCCACATCAAGCGTGGCGGCAAGGTCTGGATCAACATCTACCCGGACCGCCCGCTGACGAAGAAGCCCGCCGAGACCCGCATGGGTTCCGGTAAGGGTTCCCCCGAGTGGTGGGTCGCGAACGTGCACCCGGGCCGGGTCATGTTCGAGCTGTCCTACCCGAACGAGAAGATTGCACGTGAGGCTCTGACTCGTGCGGCTCACAAGCTGCCGATGAAGTGCCGGATCGTCAAGCGCGAGGCAGGTGAAGCGTGATGTCGGCCGGTACCAAGGCGTCCGAGCTGCGCGAGCTGGGCAACGAGGAGCTTGTTGCCAAGCTCCGCGAGGCCAAGGAAGAGCTGTTCAACCTCCGCTTCCAGGCGGCGACCGGTCAGCTCGAGAACCACGGCCGGCTGAAGGCCGTCCGCAAGGACATCGCCCGGATCTACACCCTGATGCGTGAGCGCGAGCTGGGCATCGAGACGGTGGAGAGCGCCTGATGAGCGAGAGCAATGTGACTGAAGACAAGACCGCCCGCGGTTTCCGCAAGACCCGTGAGGGTCTCGTCGTCAGCGACAAGATGGACAAGACCGTCGTCGTCGCCGTCGAGGACCGCGTGAAGCACGCGCTGTACGGCAAGGTCATCCGCCGTACCAACAAGCTCAAGGCGCACGACGAGCAGAACGCTGCCGGCGTCGGCGACCGCGTCCTCATCATGGAGACGCGTCCGCTGTCGGCGACCAAGCGCTGGCGCATCGTCGAGATCCTCGAGAAGGCCAAGTAATTGCTTGGAGGGGTAACCCTTCGAGTTCGTTCCGCCAGGCTCGGCAGGGGTGTCACTGACACCCCTGCCGGGAACCGGCAGACAATCAGGAGATAGACGTGATCCAGCAGGAGTCGCGACTGCGCGTCGCCGACAACACTGGTGCCAAGGAGATCCTTTGCATCCGTGTTCTCGGTGGCTCCGGTCGCCGCTACGCGGGCATCGGTGACGTCATCGTCGCCACCGTCAAGGACGCGATCCCCGGTGGCAACGTGAAGAAGGGTGACGTCGTCAAGGCGGTCATCGTTCGCACCGTCAAGGAGCGCCGCCGCCAGGACGGCTCGTACATCCGCTTCGACGAGAACGCCGCCGTCATTCTGAAGAACGACGGCGACCCTCGCGGCACCCGTATCTTCGGCCCCGTGGGCCGTGAGCTGCGCGAGAAGAAGTTCATGAAGATCATCTCGCTCGCGCCGGAGGTGCTGTAAGCATGAAGATCAAGAAGGGCGACCTGGTTCAGGTCATCACCGGTAAGGACAAGGGCAAGCAGGGCAAGGTCATCGCGGCCTTCCCCCGCGAGGACCGCGTCCTGGTCGAGGGTGTCAACCGGGTCAAGAAGCACACGAAGGCCGGTCAGACCGCTCGCGGTTCGCAGACCGGTGGCATCGTCACGACCGAGGCCCCGATCCACGTGAGCAACGTTCAGCTCGTCGTGGAGAAGGACGGCAACAAGGTCGTCACGCGCGTCGGTTACCGCTTCGACGACGAGGGCAACAAGATCCGCGTTGCCAAGCGGACGGGTGAGGACATCTGATGGCTACCACCACCACTCCGCGTCTGAAGACGAAGTACCGCGAGGAGATCGCGGGCAAGCTGCGTGAGGAGTTCTCCTACGAGAACGTCATGCAGGTCCCGGGCCTCGTCAAGATCGTGGTCAACATGGGTGTGGGCGACGCCGCCCGCGACTCCAAGCTGATCGACGGCGCGATTCGCGACCTCACCACGATCACCGGTCAGAAGCCGGCCGTCACCAAGGCCCGCAAGTCCATCGCGCAGTTCAAGCTGCGTGAGGGCCAGCCGATCGGTGCCCACGTCACGCTCCGTGGCGACCGCATGTGGGAGTTCCTGGACCGCACCCTGTCGCTCGCGCTCCCGCGCATCCGCGACTTCCGCGGCCTGTCCCCCAAGCAGTTCGACGGCCGTGGCAACTACACCTTCGGTCTCACGGAGCAGGTCATGTTCCACGAGATCGACCAGGACAAGATCGACCGCGTCCGGGGTATGGACATCACCGTGGTCACCACGGCGACCAACGACGCTGAGGGCCGCGCGCTTCTCCGTCACCTCGGCTTCCCGTTCAAGGAGGCGTAAGCGAGATGGCGAAGAAGGCTCTGATTGCCAAGGCTGCTCGTAAGCCCAAGTTCGGTGTGCGTGCGTACACCCGCTGCCAGCGCTGCGGCCGTCCGCACTCCGTGTACCGCAAGTTCGGCCTGTGCCGCGTGTGCCTTCGTGAGATGGCTCACCGTGGCGAGCTGCCGGGCGTGACCAAGAGCTCCTGGTAGTCCCTTAATCGGGAAAACCGGAGTCTCTCGGTAAGCAGAGGGTTGGCAGGGGCCCTTCTCTCCATGGCTTAGGCTAGGAGGGTTGGGCGTCTGCCGCCCGTACGACTTACTACGCCGTAGGTCCCCGCGCCGCACCCGTCCCGCCTCAGTGTGGGGAGAGGGATGGCGCATACAGGAAACCCCGGCGAGAGAGGCCGAAGGCCAATTCATGACCATGACTGATCCGATCGCAGACATGCTGACGCGTCTGCGTAACGCGAACTCGGCGTACCACGACTCCGTGGTGATGCCGCACAGCAAGATCAAGTCGCACATCGCCGAGATCCTCCAGCAGGAGGGTTTCATCACCGGCTGGAAGGTCGAGGACGCCGAGGTCGGCAAGAACCTCGTCCTCGAGCTGAAGTTCGGCCCGAACCGTGAGCGTTCGATCGCCGGCATCAAGCGCATCTCCAAGCCGGGTCTGCGCGTTTACGCGAAGTCCACCAACCTGCCGAAGGTCCTCGGCGGCCTGGGCGTGGCGATCATCTCCACGTCCCACGGTCTCCTGACCGGCCAGCAGGCTCAGAAGAAGGGCGTGGGTGGGGAAGTCCTCGCCTACGTCTGGTAGTCGGGAACGGAGGAAAAGCTCATGTCGCGAATCGGCAAGCTCCCCATCCAGGTTCCCGCCGGTGTGGACGTCACCATCGATGGCCGCACGGTCACCGTGAAGGGTTCCAAGGGCACCCTCACGCACACCGTCGCCGCGCCGATCGAGATTGTTAAGGGCGAGGAGGGCGTGCTCAACGTCACCCGTCCCAACGACGAGCGTCAGAACAAGGCCCTGCACGGCCTGTCCCGCACGCTGGTGGCGAACATGATCACCGGTGTGACCCAGGGATACACCAAGGCGCTCGAGATCAGCGGTGTCGGTTACCGCGTCGCCGCGAAGGGCTCCAACCTGGAGTTCCAGCTCGGCTACAGCCACCCGATCCTGGTGGAGGCCCCCGAGGGCATCTCCTTCAAGGTCGAGTCGCCGACCAAGTTCTCGGTCGAGGGCATCGACAAGCAGAAGGTCGGCGAGGTCGCCGCGAACATCCGCAAGCTGCGCAAGCCCGACCCGTACAAGGCCAAGGGCGTGAAGTACGCGGGCGAGGTCATCCGCCGCAAGGTCGGAAAGGCGGGTAAGTAAGCCATGGCATACGGTGTGAAGATTGCCAAGGGTGACGCGTACAAGCGCGCCGCCATCAAGCGCCGCCACATCCGCGTCCGCAAGCACGTCTCCGGTACGCCGGAGCGTCCGCGCCTGGTCGTGACGCGTTCCAACCGCCACATCGTGGCCCAGGTCATCGACGACATCGCGGGCCACACGCTCGCCTCGGCGTCGACCCTGGACACCTCGATCCGTGGTGGCGAGGGCGACAAGAGCGCCCAGGCCAAGCAGGTCGGTTCCCTGGTCGCCGAGCGCGCCAAGGCCGCCGGCGTCGAGGCCGTCGTGTTCGACCGTGGTGGCAACAGGTACGCCGGGCGCATTGCCGCTCTGGCTGACGCCGCCCGCGAGGCCGGGCTGAAGTTCTGAGCCCCGGTTCCGGGACTAACGGACGTAACAGAGAGAGGTAAATCCAATGGCTGGACCCCAGCGCCGCGGAAGCGGTGCCGGTGGCGGCGAGCGGCGGGACCGGAAGGGTCGCGACGGTGGCGCAGCTGCCGCCGAGAAGACCGCGTACGTTGAGCGCGTTGTCGCGATCAACCGCGTCGCCAAGGTTGTCAAGGGTGGTCGTCGCTTCAGCTTCACCGCGCTCGTCGTGGTGGGTGACGGTGACGGCACCGTAGGCGTCGGTTACGGCAAGGCCAAGGAGGTGCCGGCCGCCATCGCCAAGGGTGTTGAGGAGGCCAAGAAGCACTTCTTCAAGGTCCCCCGTATCCAGGGCACCATCCCGCACCCGATTCAGGGCGAGAAGGCTGCCGGCGTCGTTCTGCTCAAGCCGGCTTCCCCCGGTACCGGTGTTATCGCCGGTGGCCCGGTGCGCGCCGTGCTCGAGTGCGCGGGCGTGCACGACATCCTGTCGAAGTCGCTCGGCTCGGACAACGCGATCAACATCGTGCACGCGACCGTGGCGGCCCTCAAGGGCCTGCAGCGTCCCGAGGAGATCGCGGCTCGCCGTGGTCTGCCGCTCGAGGACGTCGCCCCCGCGGCTCTGCTGCGTGCGCGTGCGGGAGCGGGTGCGTAATGGCTCGCCTCAAGATCACGCAGACCAAGTCGTACATCGGCAGCAAGCAGAACCACCGTGACACCCTGCGTTCGCTCGGGCTCAAGCGCCTGAACGACGTGGTCGTCAAGGAGGACCGCCCCGAGTTCCGCGGAATGGTGCACACCGTCCGCCACCTCGTGACGGTCGAGGAGGTCGACTGACATGGCGGAGCAGAAGCCGCTGAAGGTCCACAACCTCCGTCCCGCCCCGGGCGCCAAGACCGCCAAGACCCGTGTGGGTCGTGGTGAGGCGTCGAAGGGTAAGACGGCCGGTCGTGGTACCAAGGGCACCAAGGCCCGTTACCAGGTTCCGGAGCGCTTCGAGGGCGGGCAGATGCCCCTCCACATGCGCCTCCCGAAGCTCAAGGGCTTCAAGAACCCGTTCCGCACCGAGTACCAGGTCGTCAACCTGGACAAGCTCGCGGCCCTGTACCCGCAGGGTGGTGAGGTCACCGTCGCCGACCTGGTCGGCAAGGGTGCCGTGCGCAAGAACAGCCTCGTCAAGGTCCTGGGCCAGGGCGAGATCTCCGTGGCGCTGCAGGTGACGGTCGACGCCGTCTCCGGCTCCGCCAAGGAGAAGATTGCCGCCGCCGGCGGCACCGTCACCGAGCTCGTCTGAGACGTCTCGATGGCTTGAACACCCGACCGGGGATGCCTTTCAAAAGGGGCATCCCCGGTTGGTCGTTCCTTGGCGGGCACGGTCGCCGGTAAGGTGTCGTGCGTTGTTAACTTCAGCCCGGTGTGCCTACTGGCAGGCCGTGCGGATTTTGCCTGATACGTATTCGTCGATCCTCAAGACCGTCACCTCTGACGCAGTAGCGCGGGGGTCGCAGGAGGCACCGTGCTCACCGCGTTCGCCCGGGCGTTCAAGACGCCCGACCTGCGCAAGAAGCTGCTCTTCACACTGGCCATCATCGTTCTGTACCGAATCGGGTCCCACATCCCGGTTCCAGGCGTCAGCTACCAGAACGTCCAGATCTGTGTCGACGCGGCCACGAAGGGCAACAACAGCCTGTTCGGGCTGGTGAACATGTTCAGCGGCGGAGCGCTGCTGCAGATCACCATCTTCGCGCTCGGCATCATGCCGTACATCACGGCGAGCATCATCCTGCAGCTGCTGACCGTGGTCATCCCGCGGCTGGAGGCTCTCAAGAAGGAGGGCCAGTCCGGCACCGCGAAGATCACCCAGTACACGCGGTACCTGACGGTGGCGCTGGCCGTCCTGCAGGGCACCGGTCTGGTCGCCACCGCCCGGAGCGGCGCCCTCTTCGCCAGCTGCCCGGTCGGCAACGAGATCGTGCCGGACCGCTCGATCTTCACCACGATCGTGATGGTCGTCACCATGACCGCCGGTACGGCCGCGGTCATGTGGCTCGGTGAGCTCATCACCGACCGTGGCATCGGCAACGGCATGTCGATCCTGATGTTCATCTCGATCGCCGCCGGCTTCCCGGGTGCTCTGTGGGCCATCAAGGAGAGCGGCAAGCTCGCGCAGGGCTGGATCGAGTTCGGCACGGTCATCCTGATCGGCTTCGTGATGGTGGCGCTGGTCGTCTTCGTTGAGCAGGCCCAGCGGCGCATCCCCGTGCAGTACGCGAAGCGCATGATCGGCCGCAGGTCGTACGGCGGTACGTCCACTTACATCCCGCTCAAGGTGAACCAGGCGGGTGTGATTCCCGTCATCTTCGCCTCGTCGCTGCTCTACATCCCGGCGCTCGTTGCGCAGTTCTCGAACTCGCAGTCGGCCTGGAAAACCTGGATCGAAGCCCACTTCGTCAAGGGTGACCACCCCTACTACATCGTCACGTACTTCCTCCTGATCGTGTTCTTCGCCTTCTTCTATGTGGCGATCTCGTTCAACCCCGAGGAAGTCGCGGACAACATGAAGAAGTATGGTGGCTTCATCCCGGGTATCCGGGCCGGTCGGCCTACTGCCGAGTACCTGAGCTACGTGCTCAACAGGATCACTTGGCCGGGCTCGCTGTACCTGGGTCTGATTGCTCTTGTTCCGACGATGGCGTTGGCAGGCTTCGGAGGCGCGAACCAGAACTTCCCGTTCGGCGGGACGAGCATCCTCATCATCGTGGGTGTGGGTCTGGAGACCGTGAAGCAGATCGAGAGCCAGCTCCAGCAGCGCAATTACGAAGGGTTCCTCCGCTGATGCGAATCGTCCTCGTCGGACCGCCCGGTGCCGGCAAGGGAACGCAGGCCGCGTTCCTCGCCAAGAACCTGTCGATCCCGCACATCTCCACGGGCGACCTCTTCCGCGCCAACATCTCCCAGGGCACGGAGCTGGGGAAGCAGGCCAAGGCGTACATGGACGCCGGCAACCTGGTCCCGGACGAGGTGACCATCGGGATGGCCAAGGACCGCATGTCCCAGCCGGACGCGGTACACGGCTTCCTGCTGGACGGCTTCCCGCGGAACGTGGGACAGGCGGAGGCGCTGGACGAGATGCTCTCCGGCGAGGGCGTCAAGCTGGACGCCGTCCTCGACCTGGAGGTCCCCGAGGACGAGGTCGTCAAGCGCATCGCCGGCCGGCGGGTGTGCCGCAACAACAGCGCGCATGTCTTCCATGTGACGTACACCCCGCCGAAGACCGAGGGTGTGTGCGACGAGTGCGGCGGCGACCTGTACCAGCGCGACGACGACTCCGAGGAGACCGTGCGCAAGCGGCTCGAGGTCTACCACACGCAGACCGAGCCCATCATCGACTACTACCGGGCCCAGAACCTCGTGGTCACCATCTCGGCGCTGGGCAAGGTCAGCGATGTGACCGGCCGCGCCATGGAGGCGCTGAAGGTGGACAGGGCCGCACAGGCCTGACCCCCGCCCGCAAGAGTCTGTGAGATACGGCCGCGGTGTCCTTCGGACGCCGCGGCCGTATCGTTGATTGACCCCCGAACCCCTTGTCCAGAAAGGCGCCCGCCGCAATGGTGCAGATCAAGACCCCCGAGCAGATCGCGAAGATGCGCGAGGCGGGACTGGTCGTCGCCGCCATCCACGAGGCGACCCGCAAGGCAGCGGTGCCGGGCGCCACGACCAAGGACCTCGACGAGGTCGCGCGCAAGGTGATCGCCGACCACGGTGCGAAGTCCAACTTCCTCGGCTACGGGGGCTTCCCCGCGACCATCTGCACCTCCGTCAACGAGGTTGTCGTCCACGGCATCCCCGACGACAAGACCGTCCTCAAGGACGGCGACATCATCTCCATCGACTGCGGAGCGATCGTCGACGGCTGGCACGGCGACGCCGCGTACACCGCGTTCGTGGGCAGCGGTCACGCTCCGGAGTTGATCGAGCTGTCCCGGGTGACCGAGGAGTCGATGTGGGCCGGCATCGCCGCGATGAAGAACGGCAACCGCCTCGTGGACATCTCCCGTGCCATCGAGACGTACATCCGCCGCCAGCCGCGTCCCGCGACCGGCAAGTACGGGATCATCGAGGACTACGGCGGCCACGGCATCGGGACCGAGATGCACATGGACCCCCATCTGCTGAACTACGTCTCGCGCAAGCGCGGCCGGGGGCCGAAGCTGGTGCCCGGCTTCTGCCTCGCGATCGAGCCGATGGTCTCGCTCGGCACACCACACACCGAGGTCCTGGCCGACAACTGGACCGTCATCACCACCGACGGCACCTGGTCCTCCCACTGGGAGCACTCCGTCGCGCTCACCGAGGAGGGCCCGCTGGTCCTCACGGCCCCCGACGGAGGCAGGGCGAAGCTCGCCGAGCTGGGTGTCACGGCAGCCCCGGACCCTCTCGCTTAACGATCTTCCTGGATGGGCAGACTTGGCGGATTCGTCTTTTGGATGCCCCTGACGTAGACTGATGCGTCGGCTCTCGTGTATCCGTGCGTCCGCATGCGGTGACCGGGAGTCGATCAAGGTAGCCGATTCGAAAGGCGAAGCGTGGCCAAGAAGCAAGGTGCCATCGAAATCGAGGGCACCGTGATCGAGTCCCTCCCGAACGCCATGTTCAAGGTGGAACTCCAGAACGGTCACAAGGTCCTCGCGCACATCTCCGGCAAGATGCGTATGCACTACATCCGCATCCTTCCGGACGACCGGGTCGTCGTGGAGCTCTCTCCGTACGACCTGACGCGTGGCCGGATCGTCTACCGGTACAAGTAGATCTTGTCGCACCCCCATGGCGGGGTGCCGACACTGACCCGGAGAACCTCACATCCCATGAAGGTCAAGCCGAGCGTCAAGAAGATCTGCGACAAGTGCAAGGTGATCCGCCGTCACGGCCGGGTCATGGTCATCTGCGACAACCTGCGCCACAAGCAGCGCCAGGGCTGACGCACGACCACCTGCACTCGCAGTTCATCGCGCGACGCAAGTAATCACGTACATACGCAGAGCCCGCCTGGCTATGGCTGGCGACACCTCCGGTGGAGGCCGGGGACCTGGTCCGTACCTCCCTCTCCTTGTCAAGGGGCGGCGGCCACGGAACGGCTCTGCGGAAGACCTCCGACTACATCAGGAGCCATGAATGGCACGCCTTGAAGGCGTTGACCTCCCGCGCGACAAGCGCATCGAGGTCGCCCTCACCTACGTTTTCGGCATCGGCCGCACCCGGTCCCAGGAGACCCTCGCCGCCACCGGTGTCGACCCGAACACCCGCGTTCGTGACCTCGCCGAAGAGGACCTGGTCAAGATCCGCGAGTACGTGGACGTCAACTTCCAGACCGAAGGTGACCTCCGCCGCGACATCCAGGCCAACATCCGCCGCAAGGTCGAGATCGGCTGCTACCAGGGTCTGCGTCACCGCCGTGGCCTGCCGGTCCACGGTCAGCGCACCAGCACGAACGCCCGCACCCGCAAGGGCCCGCGTCGCGCCATCGCCGGTAAGAAGAAGCCGGGCAAGAAGTAGTCCTCAGCCGGACGCTCATCAGCGGTCTTCGCTGTAGGACCGACCACCTCCCGTAGGAGTTAAGAGATGCCCCCCAAGGGACGTCAGGGCGCTGCCAAGAAGGTGCGCCGCAAGGAAAAGAAGAACGTCGCTCACGGCCACGCGCACATCAAGAGCACGTTCAACAACACGATCGTGTCCATCACGGACCCGACCGGCAACGTGATCTCCTGGGCCTCCGCCGGCCACGTCGGCTTCAAGGGCTCGCGCAAGTCCACCCCGTTCGCCGCGCAGATGGCTGCCGAGTCGGCCGCCCGCCGCGCGCAGGAGCACGGCATGCGCAAGGTCGACGTCTTCGTCAAGGGTCCCGGCTCCGGCCGTGAGACCGCGATCCGCTCCCTCCAGGCCACCGGCCTTGAGGTCGGCTCGATCCAGGACGTCACCCCCACGCCGCACAACGGCTGCCGTCCCCCCAAGCGCCGCCGCGTCTGACGCACTGCCGCTTGCTGCTTGACCAGGGTGTTCCGGGCGGTACGACCCTTTTGGGGCGTGCCGCCCGTACCCTGTATCAGAGGACGTCAAATAGCGGGCGTCCACGACTGAAGGAAACACACCATGCTGATCGCTCAGCGCCCCTCGCTGACCGAAGAGGTTGTCGACGAGTACCGCTCGCGGTTCGTCATCGAGCCCCTGGAGCCGGGCTTCGGCTACACGCTCGGCAACTCGCTTCGTCGTACGCTCCTCTCCTCGATCCCGGGTGCGGCCGTCACGTCCATCCGCATCGACGGTGTCCTGCACGAGTTCACCACCGTGCCGGGCGTCAAGGAGGACGTCACCGACCTCATCCTCAACATCAAGCAGCTGGTCGTCTCCTCGGAGCACGACGAGCCGGTCGTGATGTACCTGCGCAAGCAGGGTCCCGGCCTGGTCACCGCTGCTGACATCGCCCCGCCGGCCGGTGTCGAGGTGCACAACCCCGACCTGGTGCTCGCCACGCTGAACGGCAAGGGCAAGCTGGAGATGGAGCTGACCGTCGAGCGCGGTCGCGGCTACGTCTCCGCCGTGCAGAACAAGCAGGTGGGCCAGGAGATCGGCCGTATTCCGGTCGACTCCATCTACTCCCCGGTCCTCAAGGTCACCTACAAGGTCGAGGCGACCCGAGTCGAGCAGCGCACCGACTTCGACAAGCTGATCGTCGACGTCGAGACCAAGCAGGCCATGCGCCCGCGCGACGCCATGGCGTCCGCAGGTAAGACCCTGGTCGAGCTGTTCGGTCTGGCCCGCGAGCTCAACATCGACGCCGAGGGCATCGACATGGGCCCGTCCCCGACGGACGCCGCCCTCGCCGCCGACCTGGCGCTGCCGATCGAGGAGCTCGAGCTCACCGTTCGTTCGTACAACTGCCTCAAGCGTGAGGGCATCCACTCCGTGGGTGAGCTCGTGGCGCGCTCCGAGGCCGACCTGCTCGACATCCGCAACTTCGGTGCGAAGTCGATCGACGAGGTCAAGGCGAAGCTGGCCGGCATGGGCCTGGCCCTCAAGGACAGCCCGCCCGGATTCGACCCGACCGCCGCCGCCGACGCCTTCGGCGCGGACGACGACGCGGACGCCGGGTTCGTCGAGACCGAGCAGTACTGAGAAGGCTTGCGGGGAGCCCAGGCTCCCCGCACACCCTCCGGCGACCGCCAGGAGGGAACTGACACCGGTACCTGATACGGCCGGTGCAGATCACAAGGAGAAACCCCATGCCGCGTCCCACCAAGGGAGCCCGTTTCGGCGGTAGCGCCGCTCACGAGAAGCTGCTTCTCGCGAACCTGGCGAAGTCGCTGTTCGAGCACGGCCGCATCACCACGACCGAGGCCAAGGCCCGCCGCCTGCGTCCGGTCGCCGAGCGCCTGATCACCAAGGCGAAGAAGGGCGACATCCACAACCGTCGCCTGGTGCTGCAGACCATCACGGACAAGGGCATCGTGCACACGCTCTTCACCGAGATCGCTCCGCGCTACGCCGAGCGTCCGGGCGGCTACACCCGCATCACCAAGATCGGCAACCGTCGTGGCGACAACGCCCCGATGGCTGTGATCGAGCTGGTCGAGGGTGAGATCGCGAAGAAGGCGACCGTCGCCGAGGCCGAGGCCGCCACCAAGCGTGCGGTCAAGGAAGACGCCCTCAAGAAGGACGAGGCCGTCGAGGCCAAGTCCGAGGAGGCTCCGGCGGAGTCCGCCGAGGAGTCGAAGGACGCCTGAGCCTGATCCCAGGTTCGTCGAGCGGGCCCGTTCCCCATTCGGGGGCGGGCCCGTTCCGCGTGAGTTGAGAGGAGGGTCGCGTGAGCGACGAGGTGGAGCCCGGGCACGTCCGGGTACGGCTGGATCTTTCGTACGACGGCAAGGACTTCTCCGGCTGGGCCAAGCAGGCCGGCGGCCGGCGTACCGTCCAGGGCGAGATCGAGGACGCGCTGCGCACGGTGACGCGTTCGCGGACGACGTACGAGCTGACCGTCGCCGGACGCACGGACGCCGGTGTGCACGCGCGGGGTCAGGTCGCGCACGTGGACCTCCCCGAGGAGATCTGGGCCGAGCACCGTGACAAGCTGCTGAAGCGGCTCGCCGGACGCCTCTCGCGCGATGTGCGGATCTGGCAGGTGGCCGAGGCCCCCGCAGGGTTCAACGCGCGCTTCTCCGCGATCTGGCGGCGTTACGCGTACCGGGTCACGGACGATCCCGGCGGTGTCGACCCGCTGCTGCGCGGTCATGTGCTCTGGCACGACTGGCCGTTGGACGTGGCGGCGATGAACGAGGCCTCTGCCGGGCTGGTCGGGGAGCACGACTTCGCGGCGTACTGCAAGAAGCGCGACGGCGCGACGACCATCCGCACCCTGCAGCAGCTGTCCTGGCAGCGGGACGCGTCCGGAGTCGTCACCGCGACCGTGAAGGCCGACGCCTTCTGCCACAACATGGTGCGCTCGCTTGTCGGCGCGCTGCTGTTCGTGGGCGACGGGCACCGGCCGGTCCAGTGGCCCGCGCAGGTCCTGGCCGCGGGGGTGCGGGACTCGGCCGTCCATGTCGTACGGCCGCACGGGCTGACGCTGGAGGAGGTCGGCTACCCCGCCGACGAGTTGCTGGCCGCCCGTAACAAGGAGGCCCGTAACCGGCGTTCTCTGCCCTCGGCCCCGCTACTGGGCGGGTGCGGAGGCTGCGGCTGAGGCCTGCGCCTCACCGCGGCGCACGATCTGACGGAACGTGAACTCGCCGAGGTCGTCGCCCGTCTGGAAGGCCTTGGCGTCCTTCTCGGTGACGGACTTGGCCTTGGTGTAGCCGGTGGTCGTGAAGTAGGCATAGCGGCCGTACGCGTTGAAGGTGGAACGGCAGACCGGCCCGCCCTTGCAGAACGTGGGCACGCCCGCGCCCGGCAGCGGTACGACGCTGCCCGACGCCTGCTGCAGCGCCTTCCTGGCCTTGGCCGCGTTCTCGAAGGTGGCCACTGCGACCGTGACGGCGATGCCGTCGCTGCTGTAGGTGGCGCGGAAGACCTGCTCGCAGCCGTTGTTCTCGAGCGCGCCGGCCAGGGCGCCCTTGACGGCGGACGCGCAGTTCCCGGTCCGGGCCAGTGCCCCCTTGTCGTAGACGCGGTCGCCCATCGTCAGCTTCTTGCCGGGGAACAGGGTCTCGGCGCTCAGCGGCAGCGTGTCCTTCTTCCGGTCGGAGATGAAGTCCTTCGGGTCCGGCGGCGGCAGCGGGGCCACGGAGGAGAAGGAGGGCTCCGGGGCGGTGGTGTTCTGCGGCAGGTCAGGCGGCGCGGGGAGCTGACTGCTGTTCTTGTCCGAGGCGTTGTTGTCGCTGTCCTTGTTGGACGAGACGATCGCGGTCGCCACGGCGCCGGCGACGAGAGCGGTCGCGAGTGCGCCGCCGCCGACCATGAGCCAGCGCTTGCGGCGGGTACGGGCGGCGGAGGCTTCGGCGAGAGCGGCCCAGTCGGGGGTGCCGGCGTCACTGCCGGCACGGTTGCCGAACGGGTCGACGGAGTCCTGGCCGCCTGGCCCTTGGCCGTACCGGCCGTACTGGTTCTGCCCGTACTGGCCCTGGTTGTACGGGTTCTGGTCCTGTCCGCCGGAACCCCACTGAGGTCCCCCCTGCCCAAAGCTCATGCCGCGCATCCTAAACCTGTTGGGCGGGGGCGGTCGCTGCGGACAGAATCGGCCCATGGGACATGTAGAGGCCGCGCATCTCGAGTACTACCTTCCGGACGGGCGCCCGCTCCTCGCGGACGCGTCGTTCCGGGTGGGCGAGGGCGCGGTCGCGGCGCTGGTGGGGGCCAACGGCGCAGGCAAGACCACACTGCTGCGGCTGATCGCCGGGGAGATCCAGCCGCACGGCGGTTCGGTCACCGTCACGGGCGGGCTCGGAGTGATGCGGCAGTTCGTCGGCTCCATGGAGGCGCCTCCCGGGCCCGGAGGGCTACGGGGAAGTGACGAACGCACCGTCCGGGACCTGCTGGTGTCCGTCGCCCAGCCCAGGATCAGGGAGGCCGCCACCGCTGTCGACGCCGCCGAGCACGCGATCATGACCGTGGACGACGAGGCCGCGCAGATGCGGTACGCGCAGGCGCTGAGCGACTGGGCGGAGGCGCGCGGATACGAGGCGGAGACGCTGTGGGACATGTGCACCACGGCGGCGCTCGGGGTGCCGTACGAGAAGGCGCAGTGGCGGCAGGTGCGGACCCTGTCCGGCGGCGAGCAGAAGCGGCTGGTGCTGGAGGCGCTGCTGCGCGGCCCCGACGAGGTGCTGCTGCTCGACGAGCCGGACAACTACCTGGACGTGCCGGGCAAGCGGTGGCTCGAGGACCGGCTGAAGGAGACCCGTAAGACGGTGCTCTTCGTCTCCCACGACCGGGAGTTGCTGGCGCGGGCGGCGGAGCGGATCGTGGCGGTGGAGCCGGGGCCCGCCGGGTCGGACGTCTGGGTGCACGGCGGGGGCTTCGCCACGTTCCACGAGGCGCGGCGGGAACGGTTCGCGCGCTTCGAGGAGCTCAAGCGGCGCTGGGACGAGGAGCACGCCCGGCTGAAGGCGCTGGTCCTGCGGCTGAGGCAACAGGCGGCGAACAGCCCGGACATGGCGTCGCGGTACCGGGCGATGCAGACGCGCTTCAAGAAGTTCGAGGAGGCCGGCCCGCCGCCGGAGCCGCCGCGGGAGCAGGACATCAGAATGCGGCTGCGCGGCGGGCGGACGGGTGTGCGAGCGCTCACCTGCACCGGGCTGGAGCTCACCGGGCTGATGAAGCCGTTCTCCCTGGAGGTCTTCTACGGGGAGCGGGTCGCGGTACTGGGGTCCAACGGCTCGGGCAAGTCCCACTTCCTGCGGCTGCTCGCGGGAGAGGCCGTCGCGCACACGGGGCAGTGGAAGCTGGGGGCGCGTGTCGTCCCCGGGCACTTCGCGCAGACCCATGCGCACCCGGAGCTGCTGGGCCGCTCGCTGGTGGACATCCTGTGGACGGAGCACGCCAAGGACCGGGGCGGGGCGATGTCGGTGCTGCGGCGGTACGAGCTGGAGCGTCAGGGGGACCAGCCCTTCGAGAAGTTGTCGGGCGGACAGCAGGCGCGTTTCCAGATCCTGCTGCTGGAGCTGGCCGGGACGACGGCGCTGCTCCTGGACGAGCCGACGGACAACCTGGACCTGGAGTCGGCGGAGGCGCTGCAGGAAGGGCTCGAGTCCTACGAGGGAACGGTGCTGGCGGTCACGCACGACCGGTGGTTCGCGCGCGCCTTCGACCGGTACCTGGTGTTCGGCTCGGACGGGGTGGTGCGCGAGACGCCGGAGCCGGTGTGGGACGAACGCAGGGTGGAGCGGGCACGGTAGGGCCGCCCAGCTCTGTGGGAGCCTGAGTGGCCCTCGGCGGGGCGGCTGCCCCTTGGGCGGGGCTGCGTCCCGGCCCGGGGACTCGGGCCCCTCGCGACGCGCCGCCGGGGTGGAGCGGCTTCCCCCGGGCCCGGTGCAGCGCGCGGTCGGAGTGGGTAGGTTGAGCGGCAACGTGATCTCCGGGGGGCGGACATGCAGAGCGACGGTGTGGCGGATGCGGTCCGTCCCGGCCACAGGTTCGGGACGTTCACGGTGCTGGACGAGCTCGCCAGCGGAGGCATGGGCCGCATCTACCTCGCCCGTTCGCCCGGCGGTCGCACCGTCGCGGTGAAGACACTGATCACCGACAGCAAGGACGACCGCCGCCGTTTCGCCCGCGAGGTCGAGCTCGCCCAGCGCGTCCAGGGCGTCTTCACCGCGAGCGTCGTGGCGGCGGATGCGGCGGCCGCCGTGCCCTGGATGGCGACCGAATACGTCCCCGCCCCCTCCCTGCGCGACCTCGTGGAGAGCTGCGGGACGCTGGACGCGAGCGCGCTCCACTGGGTGGCGGCCGGGATGGCGGAGGCGCTGGTCTCCATCCACGCGGCAGGCCTCGTGCACAGGGACGTGAAGCCGTCGAACGTCCTCCTGCCGGTGGAGGGCCCGCGGGTGATCGACTTCGGGATCTCGCAGGCCCATGACGTCACCCGGACCCAGACCGCCCTCGGCACGGTCGCCTACGCCTCTCCCGAGCAGGCCCGCGGCGAGGCGACCACCCCCGCCTCGGACGTGTACTCGCTGGGAGCAACGCTGTTCTGCCTCGCCGTCGGCCGGGCTCCGTACCGAGATGGCGGCGCAGGTCCGGCCATGGAGCAGCTCGTCCGCGCGGCGACGGGCGACCTGGACGTGTCGGGACTGCCGGCCGAGCTGGAAGGGCTGGTGCTGCCGTGTCTGGCGCTGGACCCTGCGGACCGGCCGGCCCCCGCGGAGATCCTCGCGTACTGCGCGGACAGGCTGGGCGAGCGCCCGGACGCCCGCGGCGGCGAGGACTGGCTGAGCGGGGCGTGGATCGAGACGATCGAACGGTACCGCGAGCGGCGTGTGCGGGCGGTGGAGGCCGCCCGGCGGCGTATCGATCCGGACGCGGCGACGACGGCGGTGCCTGCGCCGGGCAGGACGTCCCGACTGAGGTCTCCGCTGCCCGCCGCCCCGCGGAGACGCCTGTGGTGGGCGACCGGCGCGGCCGTCGCCGTCGTCGCGCTCGCGGTCGTCCTGGTGGTACGCCCCTGGGACGCAGGTGCGGAGAATGCCGCTGCGGGGGTGCCGGACGAGCCCGTGCGCATCCTGGAGGTGGAGGACGAGTTCGAGGGCGTGTGCCTGATCGGCTCACCCGATCCCGGCGCGTGGCCGCCGCAGAGTCCCGCGCCCCCGGGACGGTCCTTCACCTCGGACGACCGTCAGAACTGTGTCGTCGTCTCGACGGCTCCCGGGATGACGGTCAACCGGTTCAAGGAGGTCGCCGCCTTCGAGGAGCGGGAGCCGGGGATGGAGGGCTGGTCCGTCCGCGTCGCCCTGAAGGACTCCGACCGTGCGGCGTTCGCCGAGCTGACGGGGAAGATCGCGGGACAGGAACTGCCACCGGAAGATCCGAAGTCCCGGCTGGCGTTCGTCCAGGGTGACAAGAGGCTGCTGGCCAGTTTCGTGATCGCGAGCAAGCTGGAGGGCGGTACTGCGATCATCGCCATGCGACTCGGTGAGAACGAGGCCCGGTTCCTGGCCGAGGCGCTGGGAGCGCCCTGACGTCTCCGCCCGCACTGCCGTCTTTGCCCGTTCTGGGCCTGCGGACCCTCATGCCCCCTCGGCCCACCCGCGCCCGCGGTTTTGACCCGTGCGGGGCCTCACGGGTATTCTGCTGGTTCGTTATGCGTATTGGCTTGCTCTATCTCACGTGAGGGGCCCTTACGCCGGTTCACCGGGCCGATGACCAGCGGCAGGTGCACGGGTTGCGTCCCCGTGTGCCGCCAGGGCTGTCGTGATCGTCCGGGTGGCCTTGTCAGGACCACACTCACTGAAGAAGCGAAGGCTACGACCGTGCGTACGTACAGCCCCAAGCCCGGCGATGTGACGCGCCAGTGGCACATCATCGACGCGCAGGACATCGTCCTGGGCCGTCTGGCGACCACCGCCGCTACCCTTCTGAGGGGCAAGCACAAGCCGATCTATGCGCCGCACGTTGACGCTGGTGACTTCGTCATCATCATCAACGCCGAGAAGGTGCACCTTTCCGGCAACAAGCGGACCCAGAAGATGGCGTACCGCCACTCCGGCTACCCGGGTGGTCTGCGTTCCATCCGTTACGACGAGCTGCTCGCGAAGAGCCCCGAGAAGGCCATCGAGAAGGCCGTCAAGGGCATGCTCCCCAAGAACACCCTGGGCCGTCAGATGCTCTCGAAGCTGAAGGTCTACGCGGGCGAGAACCACCCGCACGCTGCCCAGCAGCCGGTCCCGTTCGAGATCACCCAGGTCGCGCAGTAAGTCCGGCCACCCCCTAAGACGAAAAGAATCTGAGGAGAATCGTGGCTGAGACCACCGCCGAGACCCCGCTCGAAGAGGTTGACGTCGAGCAGTACACCACCGAGACCGAGGTTCCGGTCGAGGGCGAGTACACCACCGAGTCCATGGCGTCCCGCTTCGGCGACCCGCAGCCGGCCGCCGGCCTGGGCCGTCGCAAGAACGCCATCGCCCGCGTCCGGATCGTCCCGGGCTCCGGCAAGTGGAAGATCAACGGTCGCACCCTCGAGGACTACTTCCCGAACAAGGTGCACCAGCAGGAAGTCAACGAGCCCTTCAAGGTGCTCGAGCTCGACAACCGCTACGACGTCATCGCCCGTATCTCGGGTGGCGGCGTCTCCGGCCAGGCCGGCGCCCTGCGCCTCGGCGTGGCCCGTGCGCTGAACGAGGCGGACGTGGACAACAACCGCGGCGCGCTCAAGAAGGCCGGCTTCCTCTCCCGCGACGACCGTGCGGTCGAGCGCAAGAAGGCCGGTCTCAAGAAGGCCCGTAAGGCCCCGCAGTACAGCAAGCGCTAAATCGCACGCTGGCCTGCAGACACCTGTACGGCTTCTCGTTCGCCCCGGCGGCACTCCGTGCTGCCGGGGCGTTCGTCTATCGACCGCCTCGGGCGTACTACGGTTCGAGCATTCAGGATTCTCGGAGGACAACAGTGGGACGACTCTTCGGTACGGACGGGGTACGCGGCGTCGCCAACGCCGATCTGACGGCGGAGCTCGCGCTCGGCCTGTCGGTCGCCGCGGCGCATGTGCTCGCCGAGGCGGGCACCTTCGCGGGCCATCGCCCGACCGCGGTGGTCGGCCGCGACCCCCGCGCATCCGGAGAGTTCCTGGAGGCCGCCGTCGTGGCGGGACTCGCGAGCGCGGGCGTCGACGTGCTGCGCGTCGGTGTGCTGCCGACCCCGGCGGTGGCGTACCTCACCGGTGCGCTCGGCGCCGACCTCGGTGTGATGCTGTCCGCCAGCCACAACGCCATGCCGGACAACGGCATCAAGTTCTTCGCCCGCGGCGGCCACAAGCTGGCCGACGAGCTCGAGGACCGTATCGAGCAGGTCTACGAGCAGCACCGGACCGGAGAGCCCTGGGACCGGCCGACGGGCGCGGGCGTGGGCCGGGTGACGGACTACGACGAGGGCTTCGACAAGTACGTCGCCCACCTCATCGCCGCACTGCCGCACCGCCTCGACGGTCTGAAGGTCGTCCTCGACGAGGCGAACGGTGCCGCTTCCCGCGTCTCGCCGGAGGCGTTCGCCCGCGCCGGGGCCGAGATCGTGACGATCGGCGCCGAGCCGGACGGCCTCAACATCAACGACGGCTGCGGCTCGACGCACCTGGACCTGCTGAAGGCGGCCGTCGTCGAGCACGGCGCCGATCTCGGCATCGCGCACGACGGAGACGCGGACCGCTGCCTCGCGGTGGACGCGCTGGGCAACGAGGTCGACGGCGACCAGATCCTCGCCGTGCTGGCGCTCGCGATGCGCGAGGCGGGGACGCTGCGCGGCGACACCGTCGTCGCCACGGTCATGTCCAACCTGGGCTTCAAGCTCGCGATGGAGCGAGAAGGCCTCGAGCTGGTGCAGACGGCGGTCGGCGACCGTTATGTCCTGGAGGCCATGAAGGCCGCCGGCTTCGGGCTCGGCGGCGAGCAGTCCGGCCATGTGATCGTGCTCGACCACGCCACGACCGGCGACGGCACGCTGACCGGCCTGATGCTGGCCTCCCGTGTCGCGGCGACCGGCCGTTCGCTGGCCGAGCTGGCCGCGGTGATGGAGCGCCTGCCGCAGGTGCTCATCAATGTGCCGGACGTCGACAAGTCGCGGGTGGAGACCTCCGCGGAGCTGTCGCACGCGGTGAGCGAGGCGGAGCGCGAGCTCGGCTCGACCGGCCGGGTGCTGCTGCGTCCCTCGGGCACGGAGCCGCTGGTGCGGGTCATGGTCGAGGCGGCGGACATCGAGCAGGCGCGCAGTGTCGCGGGGCGGCTGGCCGACGTGGTCAAGTCCGCCCTCGGCTAGGGTCCTTCGTTCGAGACCGACGGTGCGGGGGGGCTCGTACGGCTACGTACGGGCCCCTTCCGTGTCCTGCGCCAGAAGAACTTCTGCGCGAGCAGCGTCAGCGTGCCGGCCACGACGATGCCCAGCAGGTTCAGCAGCAGCTGCTCGGTGGAACCCAAGGCCTGCGCGTACGAGCCGTAGCTGAAGGCGACGGCCGCGTTCGCCGCCGCGGGGACCGTGGTGACGGAGATCGCGACGCCGACAAGGGCGCCCGACTTCGACGAGGTCAGCGACAGCGTTCCGGCCGCGCCGGCCAGCAGGGCCACGACGAAGGAGAACCAGTCCGGGTTGTAGATGAAGTTGGTGTTGGGGCGTTCGGCCTGCAACTTCGTCTCCTGGAAGAGGCCCACCGCGTCCATGAAGTAGCTGAAGCCCACGGTCAGCACCATCGCCGCCGCGAACCCGGCGATCAGCGCCACGAACGACCGCAGCGCCAGCCGCGGCGCACGTTGCACGAGGGCCGTGCAGATGCCCGCGAGCGGGCCGAACTCGGGACCGACCGCCATCGCGCCCACAATCAGGATCGCGTTGTCCAGCACCACACCGCAGGCCGCGATCATCGTCGCCAGCGTGAGGAACGCCAGGTATGTGACGCTGAGCGTCGACTCCTCGTGCGTCGCGCCGGCCAGCTGGGACCAGAGCACAGCGTCCGCGCCCTCGCCGGGGGCGTCCGTCTCGGCCGTCTCGGCGCGCTGCGAGAGCGAGAGGTCGATGTTCTCGACGGCGATGGAGCCGGAGCGGTCGATGCCGAGGTCGCACAGTCCCTCGAGCACCTCGTCGCCCGCCTCGCGGGCCACGTCGATCAGCACCAGGTCGCCCTCGGGGTCTCGGGCGGCGCCGGGGACGACGGCGAGGTGCGTCGTGCCGACGGTCTTTTCGAGCAGGGCGACGACCTCCGCAGTGCGGTCGGCCGGGGTGATCAGACGCAGATGCAGCACGCCGCGGTCTCCTAGAGCTTGCGCAGTGACAGCCGCTGCACCTTGTGGTCAGGGCCCTTGCGCAGCACCAGTGTGGCCCGGCCGCGTGTGGGCGCCACGTTCTCCAGCAGATTGGGCTTGTTGACGGTGCGCCACATGGTGCGCGCGTAGTCCAGTGCCTCCTCCTCGGAGACCTGGGTGTACTTCCTGAAGTAGGAGCAGGGGTCCTGGAAGGCCGTCTCCCGCAGCTTGCGGAACCGGTTGAGGTACCAGGTCTCGATGTCCTCCGCGCGGGCGTCGACGTACACGCTGAAGTCGAAGTAGTCGGCGAGGCCGACCCGGGTCCGGCCGTCCTTGCCGGGCAGCGCCGGCTGCAGGACGTTGAGCCCCTCGACGATCAGGATGTCCGGGCGGCGCACGGTCAGGCGCTCGTCCGGGACGATGTCGTAGATCAGGTGGGAGTAGACGGGGGCGGTGACCTCGTCCTTGCCGGCCTTGATGTCGGCCACGAAACGGGTCAGCGCCCGGCGGTCGTACGACTCGGGGAAGCCCTTGCGCGACATCAGCCCGCGGGCCTGCAGCTCCTTCATGGGCAGCAGGAACCCGTCGGTGGTCACCCGCTCGACACGCGGATGCTCCGGCCAGCGGGCGAGCAGCGCCTGGAGAAGCCGGGCGACGGTCGACTTGCCGACGGCGACGGAGCCGGCGACCCCTATGACGAAGGGCGTGCCGCGCTGCGCGCCGTGGCCGTTCCCCGCGTCGCCGAGGAACGTGTTGAGGGCGCCACGCAGCCCGGCGGTGGCCTGGACGTACAGGTTCAGCAGCCGGGACAGCGGCAGATAGACGTCCCTGACCTCGTCGAGGTCGATGACGTCGCCGAGCCCGCGCAGCTGCTCGACCTCTTCGGCGCTGAGGGGCAGCGGTGTTTTCTCGCGCAGGGCGCTCCATTCCGCGCGGGTGAGGTCGACGTACGGCGTCGACGCATGCTCGGCCCGGCGGAGGGCGCTTCGTGGCGGCGAAGTGATCACAGGCCCATTGTCGTGCGTACGACACGGTTGTGGGCCGTGTGCTCGGTCACGCGGAGCGGGCCCCGGCGAGGAATGTCAGTGGTGTGCGTCACAGTTGACCGGAGAGGTGGGCGCCGACCCGAGACGTCCGAATCCCCGAGGGGTGTCCCATGACGTACGCGATCCAGGCGGAAGGCCTGGCCAAGCGTTTCAAGGAGACCGAGGCGCTGGCAGGCGTCGACCTGGCGGCCCGCACCGGCTCGGTGCTGGGTCTTCTCGGGCCGAACGGGGCGGGGAAGACGACCGCGGTGCGGATCTTCGCCACGCTGCTCACCCCCGACGCGGGCAGGGCGACCGTCGCGGGCCACGACGTCGTCCGGGAAGCGGGAGTCGTGCGCTCCCTCATCGGTCTCACCGGGCAGTACGCGGCGGTGGACGAGAATCTGACCGGTACCGAGAATCTGCTGCTCATCGGCCGTCTGCTCGGTCTGCAGAGACGGGGGGCCAGGGCGCGGGCCGCCGAGTTGCTGGACCGGTTCCGGCTCAGCGACGCCGCCGGCCGGGCCGTGAAGACGTTCTCCGGCGGTATGCGTCGCCGGCTGGACCTGGCGGCGAGCCTGGTCGGACGGCCGAGCATCCTGTTCCTGGACGAGCCGACGACGGGCCTGGACCCGCAAAGCCGCGGAGAGCTGTGGGGCATGCTGCGTGCCCTCATAGCCGACGGCGCGACCGCGCTGCTGACCACCCAGTATCTGAACGAGGCGGATCAGCTCGCCGACGACATCGTGGTCATCGACAAGGGCCGTGTCATCGCCGAGGGCACGCCGGACGCCCTGAAGTCCGAGGTCGGCGGTCAGGTGCTGCAGGTCCGGCCGCTCGCCGCGGACGACCTGGTGCGTACGCACGCGCTGGTGGCGGAGACGGCGGGGACCCGGACGCAGATCGAGGGCGAGTCGGTCACCGTGCCGGTCAAGGACGCCGAGCTGATGCCGGCGGTGGTGCGCAGGCTGGACCGCGAGGGGATAGCCGTGGGCGAGCTGACGCTGCGGCGGTCGTCGCTGGACGAGGTGTTCCTGGCGCTGACCGGGCACCGGGCCGAGCCCGAGGAGTCCGACCAGCCCGACGAATCGGCCCAGGCGACCGACGAGGCCGGTGGCGCGGTCGGCGAGCACGCGAGGGAGAGGGCGGTGAGTTCGACATGACCGCGACGACGATGCCTCTCGCGCCGGGCCGGTCGGGAAGGGTGAAGCCGCTCGACGGGCTGCGGCAGACGTTCACGATGGCCTGGCGGAGCCTGGTGGCGGTCAAGCACAACCCGCTGGAGCTGGTGGACTACAGCATCACGCCGATCATGTTCGTCTTTCTGTTCACCTATGTGCTGGGCGGGCAGATGGCCGGGTCCCCGGATGCGTATCTGAAGTACGCCCTCCCCGGGATCATCGTGCAGAACACCCTCTTCATGACCATGTACACGGCCATGGCGTTGAACACCGACCTGACCAAGGGCGTCTTCGACCGGCTGCGGAGCCTGCCGATAGCGCGATCCGCCCCGCTCGTCGGCCGTATAGCCGCGGACCTCACCAAGCATGTGTGGGCCATGCTCCTGATGATCGGCCTCGGCCTGCTGCTCGGCTTCCGCGTGACCGGCGGCTTCGGGGGCTTCCTGCTCGGCGCGCTGTTGCTGGTCGTGTTCGCCGCGGCCGTGTCGTGGAGCGCGGTGCTCATCGGAATGCTGGCGGGCGACGCGGAGAAGGTGCAGGCGTTCGGCTTCACGCTGATCTTCCCGATCACCTTCACCAGCAGCGCCTTCGTGGTGGTCGACACCATGCCGGGCTGGTTGCAGGCCTTCAGTGACGTGAATCCGGTGACGCATCTGTCCGACGCGTTCCGCGGGCTGCTGCTCGGTGGCCCCGTGGCCGAGCCGGTGATGTGGTCGCTGGTGTGGGCTGCCGGCATCACCCTGGTGTTCTGTCCGCTGGCGATGCGGGCCTACCGGGCGAAGGTGTGAGGCGGTGGGCCGGGTGTCGTCCGCCGGGCGGGCTATCGTACGGCTCACCAGCAGCGATACGGGGTCGGCCCGGAGTGATCCGCCGCCCCGGGAGGGGTCGCTGCGATCACACCGAGGAAGTCGTGCAATGCGAAGCACTGCTGTACGCCGTACCGCTCTGGCCGCCGCCGCGGCGTCACTGGTTCTGCTGGTCACCGCCTGCAGTGGCGAAGGCTCCGACGGGGGGACGAAGGACAAGGACAAGGAGGCCGCTGCCGCCGAGCCCGCGGCAAAGGCGCTGACCGCGGCCGAGCTGGAGAAGCTCGCGCTCGCCGAGGGCGACGTCAAGGGCCACAAGGTGGCGAAGACCGGCCCGCAGGACGAGATCGCGGCCAAGGACGTCACGACGGACAAGGCAGAGTGTGAGCCCCTGGCCAAGGCTCTGGCCGGGGTGCCCCTGGGCGAGCCCGGGGCGACGGTGAAGCGCAGGGTCACCGCGGAGCCCAAGGCGGGGGACGCGGGGAAGGACCCCGGTGACATGACGGAGGAGGAGATGGACGACGCGTTCACCGACGCGTTCGACATCACCACGTCCCTGGTCTCGGTGTCCTCGTACGACGGCAAGGGCGCGGCCGACGCCGTCGCGGCCCTGAGGTCCGCGGGGACCGCCTGTGCCGCCGGCTTCACCATGACCATGGCGGGCACCGAGCAGAAGGTCGTGAAGATCAGCGAGGCGAAGGTCTCCGGCGGCGACGAAGCGGTGGCCTGGGCGATGACGGCGGAGCAGGACGGCGAGAAGCTGCCCTTCAACCTGGCGGCCGTGCGCAAGGGCGGCTCCCTGGCCTCGTTCTCCTCGTTCAACATCACGGCCCCCGTCGAGAAGGGCGACCTTCCGCTGCCCACGGCGGTCATCGACGCCCAGGTGGCCAAGCTCGACTGACCTGCCCGTCCGCGCTGCTGGCCGTAGGCTGCCGACATGTGCGGAATCGTGGGTTACGTCGGCGGACAGTCGGCGCTCGATGTGGTCATCGCCGGGCTGAAGCGGCTCGAGTACCGCGGCTACGACTCGGCCGGAGTCGCGGTACTCGCCGACGGGGGACTCGCCGCTGCGAAGAAGGCGGGCAAGCTCGTCAATCTGGAGAAGGAACTGGGGGAGCGGCCGCTGCCGAGTGGTTCGACCGCCATCGGCCATACCCGCTGGGCCACGCACGGGGGGCCCACCGACGCCAACGCGCACCCTCACCTGGACAACGCCGGTCGCGTCGCCGTCGTGCACAACGGCATCATCGAGAACTTCGCCGCCCTGCGCTCCGAGCTGGCCGAGCGCGGCCACGAACTGGAGTCGGAGACCGACACCGAGGTCGTCGCCCACCTGCTGGCGGAGTCGTTCTCCTCCTGCGGGGACCTCGCGGACTCGATGCGGATGGTGTGCAGACGGTTGGAGGGCGCGTTCACCCTGGTCGCGGTCCATGCGGACGAGCCGGACGTGGTGGTCGGCGCGCGGCGCAACTCTCCGCTGGTGGTGGGCGTCGGCGAGGGCGAGTCCTTCCTCGCCTCGGACGTGGCCGCGTTCATCGCCCACACGCGGTCCGCGATCGAGCTGGGTCAGGACCAGGTCGTGGAGCTCCGCCGCGACGGCGTGACGATCACCGGCTTCGACGGGGAGCCCGCGGACGTACGGTCCTACCACGTGGACTGGGACGCCTCAGCGGCCGAGAAGGGGGGTTACGACTACTTCATGCTCAAGGAGATCGCCGAGCAGCCCAAGGCCGTCGCCGACACGCTCCTCGGCCGTATCGACGCCTCGGGCGCGCTGACCCTCGACGAGGTCCGCATCGCGCAGTCCGTGCTGCGCGAGGCGGACAAGGTCGTCATCGTCGCCTGCGGTACGGCCTTCCACGCGGGCCTGATCGCCAAGTACGCCATCGAGCACTGGACGCGTATCCCGTGCGAGGTCGAGCTGGCGAGCGAGTTCCGCTACCGGGACCCGATCCTGGACCAGCAGACGCTGGTGATCGCCATCTCGCAGTCCGGCGAGACCATGGACACCCTGATGGCGTTGCGGCACGCCCGTGAGCAGGGCGCCAAGGTCCTCGCGATCTGCAACACCAACGGGTCGACGATCCCCCGGGAGTCCGACGCCGTGCTCTACACGCACGCCGGACCCGAGGTCGCGGTGGCGTCCACGAAGGCGTTCCTGACGCAGTTGGTCGCCTGTTACCTGGTGGCGCTCTACCTGGGGCAGGTCCGCGGCACGAAGTGGGCGGACGAGATCCGGGCCGTCGTCCGCGACCTGGCGCAGATCTCCGGCCAGGTCGACCGGGTGCTGGAGACGATGGAACCGGTGCGGGAACTGGCCCGCTCCCTGGCGGACAAGAACACGGTGCTGTTCCTGGGGCGCCACGTCGGTTATCCCGTGGCACTGGAGGGTGCGCTGAAGCTCAAGGAGCTCGCGTACATGCATGCCGAAGGGTTCGCGGCGGGTGAGCTCAAACACGGGCCGATCGCGCTGATCGACGAGGACCTGCCGGTGGTGGTCGTCGTACCCTCGCCGCGCGGCCGCTCGGTGCTGCACGACAAGATCGTGTCCAACATCCAGGAGATCCGGGCCCGTGGCGCCCGGACCATCGTGATCGCGGAGGAAGGGGACGAGGCGGTGGTGCCGTACGCGGACCACCTGATCCGCATCCCGGCGACGCCGACGCTGCTCCAGCCGATGGTCGCGACGGTGCCGCTGCAGGTCTTCGCCTGCGAGCTGGCGACGGCCCGCGGCAACGAGGTGGACCAGCCGCGGAACCTGGCGAAGTCAGTGACGGTGGAGTGAGCGTCGAATGATCATCGGGGTGGGGATCGACGTGGCGGAGGTCGACCGCTTCGCCGCGTCCATGAAGCGGACACCGGGGATGGCCGAGCGGCTCTTCCTGAAACAGGAGTTGTTGCTCCCGAGCGGGGAGCAACGGGGGTACGCCTCCCTCGCGGCGCGGTTCGCCGCGAAGGAGGCCCTCGCGAAGGCCCTCGGGGCGCCGGCGGGCCTGCTGTGGACGGACGCCGAGGTGTACGTGGAGGACTCGGGCCGCCCGCTGCTCCGCGTCCACGGCACGGTCGCGGCCCGCGCAGCCGAACTCGGCGTCCGCTCCTGGCACGTGTCGCTCAGTCACGACGCCGGCATCGCGTCGGCGGTGGTCATCGCGGAGGGGTAGCCGGTGACCGCTGCGCGGGCTGGTTCCCCTCCCCGCCCCTTCCCGAAATTGGGCTCCGCCCGGGCCCGTTTACGGGGGCTCCTCCCCCTACGGCCTGGCGTCGTGGGGGACCCCACCCGGACCCCCGCGGCTCGAACGCCGGCAGCCCGCCTGGGGGCACCGCCCATGGACGCCAGGCCGTAGGGGAGATTGAGGCCACCGCGCGAAGCGCGGTACCGGGGACCGGGGCGTGCCCCGGTTTCGGGAAAGGGCGGGGAGGGGCAAGGCCGCCGCAGGCGCAACCCGCGCCCAGGAGGCGCGCGTGCGGCAGACTCGGGGCCATGCGTACTGCGTACAGCGTGGAGACCGTGAGGCACGCCGAGGCACAGCTGATGGCACGGCTGCCGGAGGGCGCGCTGATGCAGCGCGCCGCCGCCGGGCTGGCCGCGGCCTGTGCAGGACTGCTCGGGAGGGTGTACGGCGCGCGGGTCGTGCTGCTCGTCGGCAGCGGCGACAACGGCGGCGACGCCCTGTACGCCGGGGCCCGCCTGGCGCGTCGCGGCGCCGGCGTCGTCGCCGTACCCCTCGCGCGCGACCGTATGCACCCTGGAGGTCTCGCCGCGCTGCTCGCCGCCGGCGGGAGCATCGCGGACGACCCGTTCGAGGTGCTCGCCTCCGCCGACCTGGTGCTGGACGGGATCACCGGCATCGGCGGCCACGGCGGCCTGCGCGCCCAGGCCGTCCCCGTGGCCCGGGCCGCCCGCGGCTCGAACGCCGTGATCGTCGCCGTCGACCTGCCCAGCGGGGTCGAGGCGGACACGGGCCAGGTGCCGGGCGAGGCGCTGCTCGCGGACGCGACCGTGACCTTCGGAACGTACAAGCCCGGGCTGCTCGTCGATCCGGCCAAGGAGTACGCAGGCACCGTGCGGCTCGTGGACATCGGCCTCGAGGACCACCTGCCGTCCCTGCCGGAGCTGGAGGCGCTGCAACACGGGGACCTCGACCGGCTGTTGCCGGTACCGGCCGCGGAGAGCGACAAGTACCGGCGCGGTGTGGTCGGCGTCGTCGCCGGGTCCGCGCGCTATCCGGGTGCGGCCGTGCTCTCGGTCGCGGGCGCGCTGCACGGCGGCTCCGGGGCCGTGCGGTACGTCGGCCCGGCGGCCGACGCGGTGGTCACCCGCTTCCCCGAGACCCTGGTCCACTCCGGCCCCCCGGGCAAGGCGGGCCGTGTGCAGGCGTGGGTCGTCGGCCCGGGGCTCGGTGACAACGCGGACGCCGTGGGCGAGGTGCTCGCCTCCGACGTGCCCGTGCTCGTCGACGCGGACGGGCTGCGCCTGCTGGACGCCGCGGCCGTACGGGATCGGCAAGCCCCCACCCTGCTGACCCCGCACGCGGGGGAGGCTGCGGCGCTGCTCGGCGTCGCGCGGGAGGCGGTGGAGGCCGCGCGGCTCGACTCCGTACGGGAACTGGCCGCGCGTTTCGGGGCCACGGTGCTGCTCAAGGGCTCGACGACCCTGGTCGCCCCGCCCCGCCGGGAGCGTGCACCGGTCCGGGTCAACCCGATGGGCACTCCGTGGCTCGCCACGGCGGGCAGCGGCGACGTGTTGTCCGGGCTGGCCGGTTCGCTGCTCGCCGCCGGGCTCGACGCGCGCGACGCGGGCTCGGCCGCCGCGTATCTGCACGGCCTGGCGGCCCGTCACACGGCAGCCCGGGGCGTGCCGATCACGGCGATGCAGGTGGCCGCGGCGCTTCCCGCCGCGTGGCGGGACGTGCACGCCGACTGACCAGCCACGGCCATGGACGCGGCGCGCCGGTGCGGTCGCCGGTCCGGCAGGTGCGCCCGCGGCGCGCAGCCCGTCCTCGCGGGAGTGGCCGACGCCCCACCTGCCGGGCGTCCCGGCGCCGGATCCGAGATCCTGGCGCCCCGCCCAGTGACGCACGCGACCGCCTGCCGTACGGATCCGGCCGTACGGCTCTGAGACACTGGGCGGGATGAGCCACACAGCACCGACCCGCCGAACCGCACCACTGCGCGCACGTGCCGAGATAGACCTCGGCGCCCTGCGCGCCAACGTGCGCGCCCTGCGTGCCCGGGCACCGCACGCCGCTCTGATGGCCGTCGTGAAGTCGGACGCGTACGGACACGGCATGGTGCCCTGCGCCCGCGCGGCGCTCGAGGCGGGCGCGACCTGGCTCGGCACGGCCACCCCTCAAGAGGCGCTCGCCCTGCGCGACGCAGGCCTGCAGGGCCGGATCATGTGCTGGCTGTGGACGCCCGGCGGCCCCTGGCGCGAGGGCATCGACGCGGACCTCGACATGTCGGTGAGCGGCATGTGGGCACTCGAAGAGGTCATCGCGGCGGCCAGGGAGGCGGGCCGGCCCGCCCGGATCCAGCTCAAGGCCGACACCGGCCTCGGACGCAACGGCTGCCAGCCCGCCGACTGGCCCGAACTGGTCGCCGCCGCACGCACGGCGGAGGAGGACGGGCTCGTCGACGTCACCGGCCTGTGGTCCCATTTCGCGTGCGCCGACGAACCGGGCCACCCCTCGATCGCCGCCCAGCTCGGTGTCTTCCACGACATGGTCGACCACGCGGAGAAGGCCGGCATCGAGCCGGAGGTCCGCCACATGGCCAACTCCCCGGCGACACTCACGATCCCGGAAGCGCACTTCGACCTCGTACGCACCGGCATCGCCATGTACGGCATCTCGCCCAGCCCGGAGCTGGGCACCTCCGCCGACTTCGGGCTGCGCCCTGTGATGACGCTCGCCGCCTCCGTCGCCCTCGTCAAGCACGTGCCCGCGGGCCATGGGGTCAGTTACGGCCACCACTACGTCACCGACGGCGAGACCACCCTCGGCCTGATCCCCGTCGGATACGCGGACGGCATCCCGCGCCATGCCTCCGGCAGCGGGCCGGTCCTGGTCGCGGGCGAGTGGCGGCGGGTGGCCGGCCGGGTCGCGATGGACCAGTTCGTCGTGGACCTCGGCGGGCAGAAGATCCCGGAGGGCTCGGAGGCAGTGCTGTTCGGCCCGGGCGACCTGGGCGAACCGAGCGCCGAGGACTGGGCGCAGGCCGCGGGGACCATCGCGTACGAGATCGTCACACGCATCGGTACCCGGGTCCCACGCGTCTATCTGAACGAGGACCTCGACAACTTCGAGGAACACCCCCACGAGTAGGAGAGCGGCACGGTGAGCGAGACCGGTACGGGGGACGTGGCCGAGGCCGCCGTCGACGCTGCTGCCGCGGCGGCCGCCGCGGCTTCGGACAACTGGCGGCGCGCGGGCTTCGCCGGTGCGGCGATAGGCGTGGTCGCGGCGGGCGCCGCCGCGGGTGTCGCGCTCGAACGGCTCACCGTCGGGCGCGGGATGCGCAAGAAGGCCCGTCTCGCGCTCGATGCGGCAGGCCCGTACGGCGCTCTGCGCGGCACCCCGGGCAAAGCGCTCGCCGACGACGGCACGGCGCTCTACTACGAGGTCGACGAGATCGACCCGGAGGCCGCCGCGCCGCGTCGCCGAAGGCTCTTCGGGCGCAAGACGCCGGCTCCGGTGACGGTCGTCTTCAGCCACGGCTACTGCCTCAGCCAGGACTCGTGGCACTTCCAGCGCGCCGCGCTGCGCGGCCTGGTCCGCACGGTCCACTGGGACCAGCGCAGCCACGGCCGTTCCGGCCGGGGTGCCTCGCACGCCGGTTCCGGCAGCCTGCCGGTCACCATCGACCAGCTGGGCCGCGACCTGAAGGCCGTCATCGACGCGGCGGCGCCCGAAGGGCCGCTGGTGCTGGTCGGCCACTCCATGGGCGGCATGACGATGATGGCGCTCGCGGCCCATTACCCGGAGCTCGTGCGGGAACGCGTGGTCGGCGCGGCGTTCGTCGGCACCTCGTCCGGCAGACTCGGCGAGGTCAGCTACGGCCTGCCGGTCGCCGGAGTGAACGTGGTCCGGCGCGTGCTGCCGGGCGTGCTGCGCGCCCTGGGCTCCCAGGCCGAGCTGGTCGAACGGGGCCGGCAGGCCACGGCGGACCTGTTCGCCGGCCTCATCAAGCGGTACTCGTTCTCCTCGAAGGACGTCGACCCGGCGGTGGCCAGGTTCGCGGAGCGGATGATCGAGTCCACGCCGATCGACGTGGTCGCCGAGTTCTACCCGGCCTTCGCAGAACACGACAAGGCGGAGGCGCTCGCCGTCTTCCAAGGGTTCCCGGTGCTCGTCCTCGCGGGTGACAAGGACCTGGTCACACCCAGTACGCACAGCGAGGCGATCGCGGACGTCCTGCGGAACGCGGAGCTGGTCATCGTGCCGGACGGCGGCCACCTGGTGATGCTGGAGCACCCGGAGGCGGTCACCGACCGGCTCGCGGACCTTCTGGTGCGGGTCGGGGCGGTACCGGCAGCGGCTAACGTTGGTCGGTATGGAAGCACCGCACAGCCCGGTGGCTGAGACCGCCGCCGCCTCCGTACGTCTCTCGGTGGACTCCCCCGAGCAGATGCAGGACCTGGGGCGCAGCCTCGCGAAGCTGCTGCGCCCCGGCGACCTGGTGATGCTCACGGGCGAGCTCGGGGCCGGAAAGACGACTCTGACCCGCGGCCTCGGCGAGGGGCTCGGCGTCCGCGGCGCCGTCACCTCACCGACGTTCGTCATCGCCCGCGTCCACCCGTCCCTGACGGGCGGCCCTGCGCTGGTGCACGTCGACGCGTACCGGCTGGGCGGCGGCCTCGACGAGATGGAGGACCTCGACCTCGACGTCTCGCTCCCGGAGTCGGTGGTCGTCGTGGAGTGGGGCGACGGCAAGGTGGAGGACCTCTCGGAGGACCGGCTGCACGTGATCATCGACCGGGTGGTGGGCGACACGGACGACGATCGCCGCGTGGTGACGCTCGTCGGCCACGGCGTCCGCTGGGCGGACGCGGACCTCGCGGCCACCTCCGCGTAGCCGTCGGGTGGGCGGCGGACCGGGCCCGGTTGCCGGGCGTGGCCCGGTCCGTGCGCGTGACGCCCCGGGGGCCGGCCCGCGTTTCCGGGCGTGACCCGGTCCGTATCGTGTGCGTCCGGCTTCCGCCTCCGGGGGCATGCCCGGGACTGCTTTCCCGTACTTGCAGGCCCCGCCCAACGGCGCCTTACGTCCCGGAACACGCCCTCTGCGCGTCCCCCTGCTCCGGGCGACGGTTTGCTCCCGCCGGTGGGTGGGGTTTCCCCACCCCGCCCTCCGGCCTGCGCCTGGCGGCGGGGGTGGTACCCCGGACCGGGCGCCGCCCGGCCCCGTTTCCGGGAGCTCCGGCCCCGCATCTCCGCGCGCCCCCTGGCCCAGCCGGGCGTGGAAGGCAGCCCATCCGTCGCTTGAGGACACCGCGCCAAGCGCGGTACGGGCCCGGGTCGGAGCCCCGAACACCGCGTGGAGCGCATGCACGGGGCCGGTGCGGAGCCCGGTTTCCGCGAAAGAGGCGGGGTGGGGAACAGCCCCGCGCAGCGGAACCCGCACCTGCATTGCCGCAGCAACCCGGCCCGGGGCCGCAACGCAGGCGGCACGTTCCGACAAGACGTCGGGAAAGTGTTGCGCCCGCGGCATCGCGCGTGATGACATGGTAGGGAGACCTGGTTAGGTCAACCTAACCTCGCCCGCCCCCGACCCCAGGAGGCGTCCATGCCGGCATCGGAGCACGCAGCGAAGCGCGAAGCGGAGAAGGCGCCCAGGCCCAGGGCCCCGGAGGCGCCCCCCACGTCCGACGTCCCGGCCGTGTCGATGCGGGATCTGCTGGCGGCGTGCGCGGCGGCCAGCGCCGTGTCGACCCCGCCCCGCGCGAGCGGGGCCACGCACCGCGACGCCGCCTGATTCGCACCAGGTTCGTACGTGGCCACCCGTACGGGTAGCTACGGGACGACGACCACCTTCGAGCCGATCGTCGCGAAGACCCACAAGGCGTCGCCGTCGGCCCGCTTCATCCGCACGCCGCCCGTCTTCTGCGTCGGGTCGGGGCTGGCCATAGAGCCGTCGACCGCTGCGCTGAAGCCGACGGTCACGCCGTCCACGCTCGCGAACCGCACCACGTGCTCGATCGGCACCCCGTCGGAGCCGGAGACGCTGCCGGACCGTGAGGTCACCGCGTAGGACCCGGGCTTGGGGCTGACGGTGGACGGCATGACCCCGAAGCTCCGCTGCGCCCTCTCATTGGCGTCGACGAGCCACACCCGCCGGTCGCCGAGCGCGTACACGACACGCATGCCGGTGCCGGAGTCGGCGGGTACGACCAGCAGGTCCTCGGGCTCGGCCGACGGCGTGGCGCCGGGGGCCGTCGCCGAGGGGCCGGCACTCGGCCGCTTCGAGGCGAGGTTGTCGGGAACGTTCGCCGACGCCTGGTAGGCGAGGAAACCGACGACGGCCAACGCGGCCGCCGTGAGCCCGGCCACGACTCCCGAGCTGCTCCGTGCCACCCTGTCCACCTCTCGGATCCCCGAATGTCTGTACTCCTGGTGACGGTAGCACCGCGGCTCCGTTCGACGGTGCCGCCGTGGCCCCCTCGCCGTGGCCGTAGGCTGTTTGCGTGCTCTTGCTCGCCATGGATACCGCCACACCCGCCGTCACCGCCGCCCTCCACGACGGCACTTCCGTCGTCGCCGCGTCGAGTCGTGTGGACGCGCGCCGTCACGGGGAACTGCTGCTTCCCGCCGTCGACCGGGTGCTCGCCGAGGCGGGCGTGAAGATCGACGCCGTGACCGGCGTCGTGGTGGGCGTCGGCCCGGGCCCGTACACGGGTCTGCGGGTCGGACTGGTCACCGCCGCGACCTTCGCGTCGGCGCTCGGCGTCCCCGTACACGGAGTGTGCACGCTGGACGGTCTGGCGTACGAGGCGGGACTCGACGAGCCCTTCGTGGTGGCGACCGACGCGCGGCGCAAGGAGGTCTACTGGGCGCGTTACGAGAACGCCCGCACCCGCGCGACCGACGCGGCCGTCGACCGCCCCGCGGAGATCGCCGAGCAGGTCGCGGGTCTGCCGGCCGTCGGCGCGGGCGCGCTGCTTTACCCGGAGACGTTCCCGGATGCCCGCGGCCCCGAGCATGTGAGCGCCGCGGCGCTCGCCGCGCTGGCCGCGGAGAAGCTCGAGGCAGGCGGGGAGTTCCTGCCCCCGCAGCCGCTGTACCTGCGCCGCCCCGACGCGCAGGTCCCCAAGAACTACAAGGTGGTCACCCCGAAGTGAGCGCCGCCACCCTGCGTGAGATGCGCTGGTGGGACCTGGAGCCGGTGCTGGAGCTCGAGAACGAGCTGTTTCCCGAGGACGCCTGGTCGCCCGGCATGTTCTGGTCCGAACTCGCGCATGCACGCGGCCCGAAGGCCACCCGCCGCTATGTGGTTGCGGAGACCGAGGACGGGACGATCGTCGGCTACGCGGGCCTCGCGGCGGCCGGCGGCCTCGGTGACGTGCAGACCATCGCCGTCGACCGGGACCAGTGGGGCACCGGCCTCGGCGCCCGGCTGCTCACCGACCTGCTGCAGCACGCCACCGCCTTCGAGTGCGACGAGGTGCTGCTCGAGGTGCGGGTGGACAACACAAGGGCCCAGAAGCTGTACGAGCGTTTCGGCTTCGAGCCCATCGGATTCCGCCGCGGCTACTACCAGCCGGGCAACATCGACGCCCTCGTCATGCGACTGACCGTACAAGGAACAGAGACCAACTGATGGCTGACGAACCGCTCGTACTCGGCATCGAGACCTCCTGCGACGAGACCGGCGTCGGCATCGTCCGCGGCACGACCCTGCTCGCCGACGCGATCGCCTCCAGCGTCGACACGCACGCCCGCTTCGGCGGCGTCGTGCCCGAGATCGCCTCGCGCGCCCACCTGGAGGCGATGGTGCCGACCATCGAGCGTGCGCTGAAGGACGCGGGGGTGAGCGCGCGCGACCTCGACGGCATCGCGGTCACGGCAGGCCCGGGCCTCGCGGGCGCGCTGCTGGTGGGCGTCTCGGCGGCGAAGGCGTACGCGTACGCCCTGGGCAAGCCGCTGTACGGGGTCAACCATCTGGCCTCCCACATCTGCGTCGACCAGCTCGAGCACGGCCCGCTGCCCGAGCCGACGATGGCGTTGCTGGTCTCCGGCGGCCACTCCTCGCTGCTGCTCGCGCCCGACATCACCGCCGACGTACGGCCCATGGGCGCGACGATCGACGACGCGGCGGGCGAGGCCTTCGACAAGATCGCGCGCGTCCTGGACCTGGGCTTCCCGGGCGGCCCGGTGATCGACCGCCTCGCCAAGGAGGGCGACCCGAAGGCGATCGCGTTCCCGCGCGGACTGAGCGGTTCCAGGGACCCGGCGTACGACTTCTCCTTCTCCGGCCTCAAGACGGCCGTGGCGCGCTGGATCGAGGCGAAGCGCGCGGCCGGCGAGGAGGTGCCGGTGCGGGATGTGGCGGCGTCCTTCCAGGAGGCGGTCGTCGACGTGCTGACCCGCAAGGCGGTGCGCGCCTGCAAGGACGAGGGCGTCGACCACCTGATGATCGGCGGCGGCGTCGCGGCCAACTCGCGCTTGCGCGCGCTCGCCGAGGAGCGCTGCGAGCGGGCGGGTGTCCGGCTGCGCGTGCCGAGGCCGAAGCTGTGCACGGACAACGGAGCGATGGTCGCCGCACTGGGGGCCGAGATGGTCGCCCGGGGCAGGCCCGCCTCCGACTGGGAGCTGTCGGCGGACTCGTCGCTGCCGGTGACGGATCCGCACGTGCCGGGCGCGCCCGACCACGACCATGTACACGAGGTCAGCAAGGACAATCTGTACTCATGACTGTCGTCGCGCTGATGTGGGAGGCCCGGGCCGTCCAGGACCGCGGCGCGGAGCTGCTGGAGTGGGCCAGGGCGCAGCAGCTGGGGCGCGAGCCGCTGCGCCGTGAGACCTTCCGTGCGAGTGGCGACCGGGTGCTGGTGATCACCTGGTGGGAGGTGGCCGATATGGCCGCCGATCTGCCCGAACTCCCCGAACCGGCGGCCGATCTGATCACCCGGCCGGTGCACCGCTGGCGTTTCGAATCGCTCGGCGGATGATTCCTGGGAAAAACTTCGGCAGGTGTGTCGATCCGGCGGTCTCCCGTTCGACGCATGGGTGAGAGGCGGGGAACGGCCTCGTACTCACGGGACGAGGAGTCACCATGCCGCGCTTTCTGACGATGATCCGCATCGAGGAGAACCAGATCTCCGAGAACGACTTCCCCAAGGACTTCGGGGATCGGATGGGCGCTCTGCTGGAGGAGATCACCAAGGCCGGCGTCATGCTGGACACCGCCGGCCTCCGGCCGACCTCCGACGGCACCCGCGTCACGTGGTCCGACGGCAATATCTCCTACACCGACGGGCCCTTCACGGAGACCAAGGAAGTCATCGGCGGCTACTCGATCACACAGTGCAAGGACAAGGCCGAGGCTCTGGAGTGGGCCAAGCGCTTCCTCGAGATCCATCCGAAGGAATGGACGATCACCTGCGAGGTCCGCGAGATCGAGGAGGGCTGAACCCGGGCCGCGCTTGCCTGCCGTTCGTCCCGGCTGCTCTGATGGGTGGCCGTGACGGCAGCAGGAGCGACCGCGACGGTCGAAGCGGTGTTCAGGATCGAGTCCGCGCGGATCATCGCCGGTGCCGCCCGCATCGTGCGGGACGTGGGCATCGCCGAGGAACTCGCGCAGGACGCTCTGGTCGCCGCGCTGGAGCAGTGGCCGGAGTCGGGCGTCCCGGACAGGCCGGGAGCCTGGCTCATGGCCACCGCCAAGCACCGTGCGATCGACCTCGTACGCCGCAAGGAGACGTACGCGCGCAAGCTGGCAGAGGTCGGTCGCACCCTGGAGGACGTCGGGCCCCCGGTCGAGCCGTCGGACCCCGAGGACATCGACGACGACCTGCTGCGGCTGATCTTCACCGCCTGCCATCCGGTGCTGTCCACGGACGCGCGGATCGCCCTCACCCTGAAACTGCTCGGCGGCCTGACCACCGAGGAGATCGCCCGCGCCTTCCTGGCCGCGGAGTCCACGGTCGCGCAGCGCATCGTCCGGGCCAAGCGGTCGCTGGCGAAGGCGGGTGTCCACTTCGAGGTGCCGTACGGCGAGGACCGCGCAGCCCGCCTCGGGTCCGTGCTCGACGTCATCTACTTGATCTTCAACGAGGGTTACTCGGCGACCGCCGGCGACGACCTCGTCCGCCCCGCGCTGTGCGAGGACGCGCTGCGGCTGGCACGCGTACTGGCCGCGCTGATGCCGGACGAGTCCGAAGTGCACGGCCTGGCAGCCCTGTTGGAGATCCAGGCCTCCCGGATCCCGGCCCGCACCGGCCCTTTGGGGGAACCGGTGCTGCTCGGCGACCAGAACCGCACCAAGTGGAACCGGCTGCTGATCCGCCGCGGCATCGAGGCGCTGCACCGCGCGGGCGGCGGCCCGTACGGCCCGTACGCCGTACAGGCCGCGATCGCCGCGTGCCACGCGCGGGCCGTGCGGTACGAGGACACGGACTGGGCGATGATCGCCGCCCTGTACGGGAAACTGGCGGCACTCACCCCGTCCCCAGTGGTGGAACTGAACCGGGCGGTGGCCGTCTCGATGGCCGACGGCCCCGAGGCCGCCCTGGCACTGGTCGACGCGCTCACCGACGAACCGGCCCTCAAGGACTACCACTTGCTGCCGAGCGTCCGTGGAGACCTGCTGGCCCGGCTGGGCCGACGGGACGAGGCGCGGGCGGAGTTCGAGCGCGCGGCGTCGCTGACCCGCAACGCCCGGGAGCGGGAACTGCTGCTGGCGCGCGCCGCGGACACCGCCCGGTAGCCTCGTCGCCATGCCCAGCCGTGTCCTGCCGCCTCCGCCGCCGCCTGCCGACATACGGACCTGGCCCGACCAGGAGGCGCTGCTCGCCGACCGGCGGCAGGCGATGGGCGAGCTCCTCCGGCTGAGCCTCGACCCCAAGCGGCTGGTGCTGCTGTGGCTGACGGCGGTCGGGTTCGCGGTGGGGTGGTCGATCTTCGGGGCGGCGCTGCGGACGTTCGAAGAGGGGCTGGACATGTTCAGCCACTTCTTCGGTGCGGTCCTCGGCGCCATCGGGCTCGCCTGCATGATCCTGACGGGCCTGGTCGTCGGCTTCGGCATCGCCCATGACGCCGAACTACGCGGGCGGCTGCGCCAGTGGAGCGCACTCGCCCGCGACCCGGCCGGCGACGCCCGCTACGGCGCACCTGCCCTGAGCCTGTTCTGGTTCCTGCCCTCGTTCCTGCTGTGCGCGTACGGCCTGTGGCTCTCCTTCACCGCCCCGGCCGACGCACGACCGGGCGACACCCTGGCCGGCGTCGTCCTGCTGATGGGCCTGGGCCTGATCCTCTGGCTCACCGGCCTGCTCGGTATCGCCAAGGCGGTGAGGCACTACCGTTGGGCGCTCCGGCTGGTGTCGCGTCCCTCGCTTCCCACCGCCGTGCGGGGCGGCGCGCACCGCTGACGGGCCAGGAGCCGTCGAGTCGCGCCGAGGTCGCCGCCGAGTCTGGTCAGATCCTCGTCGAAGACGTCGAGACGGGCCTTGTCGACCCTGGTTCCCCCCGCGCGGTCGATGAGCATTCCCCGAACCGTGACAACGGCCGCTGACGTACGGACTTTGCAAAGGCAACGGCAAATGTGTCGTCCGCTACAGGGGTCGGCCGATCAGCATCGCCGGGGCGCCCGCCACCCGGGTCAGGAAGACCGTCGCCGCGTTCGGGCCCTGGGGCTTCACCTTGCGGCGGACCTCCTCCGGTTCGACCGCGGAGCCGCGCTTCTTCACGGTGAGGTTGCCGATCTCGCGTTCCCGTAGCAGTGCCTTCAACTTCTTCATGTTGAAGGGGAGTTCGTCGGTGATCTCGTAGGGCGTCGCATACGGGGTGGAGTGCAGTTCGTCGGAGGTGATGTACGCGATGGTCTCGTCGAGCAGGCCGCCGGACACACCCTCGGCGACCTCCGCGACCAGGTGGGCGCGGATCGCCGCGCCGTCCGGCTCGTACAGGTACCGGCCGGCCGGGCGGACCGGCGGGTCGGGGAGATTGCGGCCGGTCAGGGTGTGCGGGCCGGGGAGAAGGGTGGCGCGGATCGCGGACTGGGCGGTACCGAACCAGAGCACCGCCTCCTTCACGTCGCCGCCGTCCGAGATCCACTCCGCCTCCGCGCCCTCGGGGACTGCCTCGTGAGGGATGCCGGGGGCGACCTTCAGGGCGGCGTGGGGGCGGGTGCGGGCGGCGCCGACCGCCCAGGACAGGGGCGGGGAGTACGCCTCCGGGTCGAAGATGCGGCCACGGCCGCCGCGGCGGGCGGGGTCGACGAAGACCGCGTCGTACGGGGAGGTGTCGATGTCCGTGACGTCCGCGCAACGGACCTCGATCAGAAGGGACAGGCCCAGCGCTTCGGCGTTCGCACGTGCGACTTCCGCCGTGAGCGGGTCGCGGTCGACGGCCAGGACCCGGATGCCCGCCCGAGCCAGCGCGATCGCGTCGCCGCCGATGCCGCTGCACAGGTCGGCGACGCTGCGTACCCCGAGCGCGGCGAAGCGTGCGGCGCGGTGGGCGGCGACCGAGCGGCGGGTGGACTGTTCGACGCCGTTCGGGGTGAAGAACATCCGGCGGGCGTCCTCCTCGCCGAACTTCGCCGTCGCCCGCTGCCTCAACCGGGCCTGCCCGAGGGCGGCGGAGACCAGGGCCGCCGGGTGCTCGCGGCGCAGACGCGTCGCGACGGACAGTTCCTGGGCCGGGTCGTAGGAGGCGAGCGACGCCAGCAGCGCTCCGCCTTCCTCGGTGCGCAGTGCGGCAAAGGCGGCGAGCGGGTCGAGGTCGTTCACCGGGCCATTGTGGGCCAGCCGGGGGATGGTGCGCGCGCTGCGGCGGTGTCGGGCCGGTGGGCGGGCGGGGCGCTGACAGGATGCGTCGCCATGCAGCTAGTAAGACAAAAGGGAAAGCTGAGGGCGTATCGGGTTCGTGCGGCCCTGGCCGCGCTCATCGTCGCCTCTCTCGGCTCGGGCTGTGCGGCCGGCGGGTCCTCGGAAGCCTCGCGCCCCGCCGCGCCGGCCGGGTCCGCCGCCGGACAGCCGGCGCAGAAGGGGCCGCAGGGCGGGAAGCCGGAGGCCCAGGATGCGGCCGGTCCTGCCGGGGCGCTCTCCGCGTACGTGGAAAAGGTCAAGCGCAAGCAGAAGGCCCGCGCCGTCGCCGCGAAGAAGTGGGGACTGGCGCGCACTCCCCTCGCGGCACCCCCGCCACCCACCGTCAAGCCGAAGATCACCACCCGCAAGGGCTTCGAGGTCAAGGGCGGCGAGGACCTGCCACCGGTCTTCACCACCGTCCCGACGAAGGAGAAGGTCGTCTTCCTGACGATCGACGACGGTGCGGAGAAGGACCCTGAGCTGCTGCGGATGATGTCCGAGCTGCAGATCCCCTACAGCGCCTTCCTCAGCGACTACGTGATCGACGACGACTACGGCTACTTCGAGAAGATGCAGGACCGCGGGGTGGCGCTGCAGAACCACACGCTCAGCCACCCCTACCTGCCGGGACTTTCGTACAGCGCGCAGAAGCGTGAGATCTGCGGTCAGCAGGAAAAGCTGGAGAAACGGTACGGCACCCGCCCGCGGCTGATGCGGCCGCCGTACGGGAACTACAACAAGGACACCCTGCGGGTCGCCGGGAAGTGCGGGATCGAGGCCGTGCCGCTGTGGGCGGCGGAGGCCTTCCCCGACCACATGGAGTGGCGCGAGTGGGACCGGGACCTGCACCCGGGCGACATCATCCTCACCCACTTCCGCGGCAAGGGGGACTGGAAGGGCACGATGCCGGACATGATCCGGCGGGTGATGGAGACGGTGACGTCGAAGGGGTACGCGGTGGCCAGGCTGGAGGACTACGTCTGACGGAGCCGGCGTCGTCAGCCGCAGAGGACCTCCCGGAACCATCGGTGCCGGCATGGCGTTGTGCGTACCGGATCGGGTCCTGTCGGCCGCCACATTGGCACTCCGCTTGACCGAGTGCTAATCGCAGTCATAGTCTCGGCTCTGGCACTCCCCGAGTGAGAGTGCCAACACAGCGACGGGCAGGTCCGGCACCCGCGACGACGGATCCACCTGGTCGCCACCTCAGACAGTTAACCCCGTGAGATCTCCGAAGGGGGAGGTCGGATCGTGACGACCGCCAGCTCCAAGGTTGCCATCAAGCCGCTCGAGGACCGCATCGTGGTCCAGCCGCTCGACGCCGAGCAGACCACGGCCTCTGGCCTGGTCATTCCGGACACTGCCAAGGAGAAGCCCCAGGAGGGCGTCGTCCTGGCCGTGGGCCCGGGCCGCTTCGAGAACGGCGAGCGCCTGCCGCTCGACGTGAAGACCGGCGACATCGTGCTGTACAGCAAGTACGGCGGCACCGAAGTGAAGTACAGCGGCGAGGAGTACCTCGTCCTCTCGGCCCGCGACGTGCTCGCGATCGTCGAGAAGTAAGCACCGGCTTCACCTGCATTGCTTTGAGCTGCGCCCCTGGTCACCCCGCGGATTGCCGGGCGGCGAGGGGCGCAGTTCTTTGAACACGACTTTCCGAGAGGGCTGAACCGCTCCCATGGCGAAGATCCTGAAGTTCGACGAGGACGCCCGTCGCGCCCTCGAGCGCGGCGTCAACAAGCTTGCCGACACGGTCAAGGTGACGATCGGCCCCCGCGGCCGCAACGTCGTCATCGACAAGAAGTTCGGCGCTCCCACCATCACCAACGACGGTGTCACCATCGCCCGCGAGGTCGAGGTCGAGGACCCGTACGAGAACCTGGGCGCCCAGCTGGTGAAGGAGGTGGCGACCAAGACCAACGACATCGCGGGTGACGGTACGACCACCGCCACCGTGCTGGCCCAGGCGCTGGTCCGCGAGGGTCTGCGCAACGTCGCCGCCGGTGCCTCCCCGGCCGCCCTGAAGAAGGGGATCGACGCCGCGGTCAAGGCCGTCTGCGACGAGCTGCTCGCGACCGCCCGCCCGATCGAGGACAAGACCGACATCGCCGCCGTGGCCGCGCTCTCCGCGCAGGACCAGCAGGTGGGCGAGCTCATCGCCGAGGCGATGGACAAGGTCGGCAAGGACGGTGTCATCACCGTCGAGGAGTCCAACACCTTCGGTCTGGAGCTCGACTTCACCGAGGGCATGGCCTTCGACAAGGGCTATCTGTCCCCGTACATGGTGACCGACCAGGAGCGTATGGAGGCCGTCCTCGACGACCCGTACATCCTGATCCACCAGGGCAAGATCTCCTCCATCCAGGACCTGCTCCCGCTGCTGGAGAAGGTCATCCAGGCCGGTGGCTCCAAGCCGTTGCTGATCATCGCCGAGGACGTCGAGGGCGAGGCCCTGTCGACCCTGGTCGTGAACAAGATCCGCGGCACCTTCAACGCGGTGGCCGTCAAGGCCCCCGGCTTCGGCGACCGCCGCAAGGCGATGCTCGGCGACATGGCCACCCTCACCGGTGCCACCGTCATCGCCGAGGAGGTCGGCCTCAAGCTCGACCAGGCCGGTCTGGACGTGCTGGGCAACGCCCGCCGCGTGACCATCACCAAGGACGAAACCACCATCGTCGACGGTGGCGGCAACTCCGAGGACGTCAAGGGCCGCGTCAACCAGATCAAGGCCGAGATCGAGACCACCGACTCCGACTGGGACCGCGAGAAGCTCCAGGAGCGCCTCGCCAAGCTGGCCGGCGGCGTGTGCGTGATCAAGGTCGGCGCCGCCACCGAGGTGGAGCTGAAGGAGAAGAAGCACCGTCTGGAGGACGCCATCTCCGCGACCCGCGCCGCGGTCGAGGAGGGCATCGTCTCCGGTGGTGGCTCCGCGCTGGTCCACGCCGTGAAGGTGCTCGACGGCAACCTGGGCAAGGAGGGCGACGAGGCCACCGGTGTCGCCGTCGTCCGCCGCGCCGCCGTCGAGCCGCTGCGCTGGATCGCGGAGAACGCCGGCCTCGAGGGATACGTCATCACCTCCAAGGTGGCCGAGCTCGACAAGGGCAACGGCTTCAACGCCGCCACCGGCGAGTACGGCGACCTGGTCAAGGCCGGCGTCATCGACCCGGTCAAGGTCACGCGCTCCGCTCTGGAGAACGCTGCCTCCATCGCCTCCCTGCTGCTCACGACCGAGACCCTGGTCGTCGAGAAGCCGGCCGAGGAGGAGGCCGACGGGGGTCACGGCCACGGTCACGGCCACAGCCACTGACGCGACAAGCACCGCAGAAGGCCCCCGTCCCGCAGAGCGGGCCGGGGGCCTTCCTCCGTGGCACGGTCCTACATGGCGCCGAGCCGACGCATCAGCCGCATCATGTCGAAGTGCCACCAGCCTTCCTTGATCTTTGCGTCCTCGAAGCGGAAGACCGTCGTTCCGGTCATGGTGCACTGCTCACCGGTGGCGGGGATGCCCTGGAAGTCGCCCTTGTGCTTGCCGCTCCAGGTCCACAGCGTCACCACGTCGTCGCCTTCGGTGATCTGCCGGTCGAGCTCGAAGGTGAAGTCGAAGGCGCCGCGCCACATGGTGAGGTCGCGGCGTATGACGTCCATGCCGGTCTCGGACTCCTCCTCGTTGGCGATGTCGTGGTCGATGTAGTCGGCCGCGAACACCTCGCCGATGGCGTCCAGATTCCCGCCGGCCGCGATCTCGTGGAAGAAGCGGCGGGCGGTGGCGGCGTTCAGCTGTTCCTCACGGACCACGTCGAGGTCCGTGAACGAGGGCATGCCGTCGCAGAGCGCCACCATCTCCTGGAACATCTTGTCCGTCTCCGGCAGATGCGAGTTCTTCATCGCCTCTTCGTACGAGGGGAACTCGACGATGTCGACGTAGTGGTTGCTGTCGGTGCGGTCCTTTCCCGTGAGTGCGTGGCCGGTGGTCCGCTTGCCCTTCGTCTGTTCGACCCACTTGTCCATGGCCGCGTTCAAGTCGTCGAACCTGGCGGTCTTGTAGTCGATGATCTGTACGAACTTCATGGCGCCTCCCGAGCCGCTGGGGCCCCCGAGGGGATACGTCCATTTTAGTGATGCAAGTCACATCCCGTGCGGTATGTGATCGCGGGCCACTACTGCGGCCCGTACTTCCTGCCCGTCCTCGACGAGAGCCCGCCCAGCAGTCCGCGCGGCGCCAGCTTCACCACGCCCATCAGCGCCTTGTACCGCGGATCGGGGATGGAGAGCGACTTCCCCTTGGCCAGGTCCGCGAGCGCCGCCGCCACCAGCTTGTCCGCGTCCAGCCACATCCAGCCGGGAATGTTGTCCGTGCCCATCCCGGCCCGCTGGTGGAACTCGGTCCGTACGAAACCGGGGCACAGCGCCATCAGACGCACTCCCGTACCCGCCAGGTCCCTGGCCGCACCCTGCGTGAACTGCACGACCCACGCCTTCGACGCGCCGTAGGTGCCGCGCGGCACGAATGCGGCGACCGAGGCCACGTTCACCACACCGCCCCGGCCGCGCTCGCGCATCGGCTGGGCCGCGGCGGCCGTCAGGCGCAGCACCGCCTCGCAGTGCACCTTCAGCATCGTCAGTTCGTCGGCCATGGGCACTTCCAGAAAGCGTCCCTTGTTCCCGAAACCCGCGTTGTTGACCAGCAGGTCGACGGGGTGGGTTCGGTCCGCGAGGCGCTGCTCGACCGCGGTGATCCCGTCCTCCTCGGACAGGTCCGCGGTCAGCACCTCCGCCTCGATGCCGTGGCGGTCGTGGAGCTCGGTGGCCTGCTCCTGCAGCCGCTTGGTGTCGCGGGCCACCAGCACCAGGTTGTGGCCGTCGGCCGCGAGCCGCCGTGCGAAGGCGGCGCCGATGCCCGCCGTTGCTCCCGTGATCAGTGCAGTCGTCATACGGGGCACGTTAATGCCCCGTGTGTGAGTGCGGTGTACGCACCTTCCCCGCCTGCTGTCCCTTCTCGACGACCACGAACTGCCCCATCATGCCGCCGTCCTCGTGGTACAGGAGGTGACAGTGGTACATGTACGGAGTGTCCGGGTCCGCTGGTCCGGTGAACCGCAGTGCGAGCTTCACGGTCCTGCCGCCGGGCACGAAGACCGTGTCCTTGGCGCCCCGCAGCTCGGGCGGCGGCTCCCGGCCGTCCACCTCGAGCACCCTGAACTGCACGTCGTGCACATGGAAGTTGTGCGGGACGCCGTCGTGGTTGCGCACGGTCCAGATCTCCGACATGCCACGGGTGACCGTCTCGTCGATCCGGTCCATGGCCATGGCCTTGCCGTTGATCCCGGACATCTGCAGCCCGAACGACCGGCTGCGTACGGAGTCGGAGCCGTCAGGGAGTTCCGGTTCGCCGAGCGCGGCCGGAAGTTCGGGGGAGGGGCGCAGGTGGTCGGCGGCCCGCAGTTCGAGGACGTCGAAGGTGTCGTCGCCGCCGTTGAAGCGCGTCTGCCAGAAGTCGCCGTAGTTCTTCTGCGGGAAGCTGCGCAGCACCGCCCGTTCGCCCGGTTCCATCCGCACCACGATCTCGGCCCGCTCTCCGGGCGACAACTGCACCCGGTCCATGGCGACCGGCTGCTCCGTCAGCCCGCCGTCCGTGCCGATGAGCGAGAACCGCCGGTCGTCGGTGAAGCCGAAGTCGTAGACCCGGGCGGTGGAGGCGTTGAGCAGCCGCAGCCGCACCAGCTCGTCCTTGACCACCTTGTAGGGGGCGAGCGTGCCGTTGACCATCGTCCGGTCGCCGAGGAACCCGCTGTTGGCCATCAGTCTGCGCCCGTGTTCGAAGTGCACGCCGTCGAAGGTCACGTCCTGGACCACGACCGGCAGGTCGTCGATGCCGTATCTCTTCGGGAGCGGGAGCTTCGCCGACCTCTCGTCGTTCAGCAGGAACATTCCTGCCAGTCCCCGCTGCACATGCTTCTCGGTCCGCCCGTGCGGATGCGGGTGGTACCAGAGGGTCGCGGCCGGCTGGTCGACCGTCCAGTGCGGGGCCCAGGACGCGCCGGGCGCCACCATCTGGTGCGGTCCGCCATCCATCCGCGCCGACAGATGCATGCCGTGCCAGTGGACCGTGGACGCCTCGTCCAGCATGTTTCTGACCAGCACCCGGACCTTCTCACCGCGCTTCGCACGCAGGGTCGGCCCCAGGTGGTCACCGTTGAAGCCCCAGGTGGGTGTCTTCGCCCCGGCCCTGAATTCCCTGTGCCCGGCCTGCATCGTCAGATCGAAGACGCGGGTGCCGTCGCTCCGCACCGTCGACCGGGCGAGCGGCGGTACGGCCAGCTCCCGGGTGAACTCGGTACCGGCGGTGGACACCTTGGCGTCCGAGTAGAGCCACAGCGCTCCGCCGCCGAGCGCGAGACCGAGGACGACGCCGGCGACGGAGAGGGCGACCAGGACGCGCCTGAGAGGGGACATGTCTTCAGCGTCACGGCCGGGCGTGAGCGGTGGTATCGGGGGACGCCCCCAGCGATCCCCGATCCAACGGCCCGTCGTCTCAGGGGTTTCCCCCACGCGGCGCCGTCCCGGCGGCGCCCTACGGGGTGCCTTGCGCGGTGCGGCCGGAGACCGGGTCTGGCTGGGGCGCGGGGCCGTACTTGGCGACGTACTCGCGGGCGCCCTTCAGCAGTTCGGCATGGAGGGCCTCACCGGCGACGAGCACCCGGGGCAGCAGCGTCCGCTCGGTCGTCTCCGCCCGGAACGCCATCGCCACCGTCACGTCGTGCTCCGGCCGGTGCACGATCTCGATCGGGTCGCCCGAGCGGATCTCGCCAGGCACGATCACCCGCAGATACGCGCCGGAGGCGCCGTTCGCGGTGAAGCGCTTGACCCAGCCCTTCTCCCCGAGCCGACCCGCGAACGTGCGGCACGGGACGCGGCCGGAGGTGACCTCCAGCACCAGCGAGTCGCCGACGCGCCAGCGCTCGCCGATCCTGGCGCCGGTGACGTCCACGCCGCTCGTGGTGAGGTTCTCGCCGAATGTGCCGTTGGCGAGCGGACGCCCCAACTCCCTTTCCCAGGCGTCGAGATCCTCCCGGGCGAACGCGTAGACGGCCTGGTCCGTCCCCCCGTGGTGGCGCAGATCGCAGACCGCGTCGCCGGACACTCCGCTCGCCCCCTGCCCCTTGGGGCCGGGGTCCGTCACCCGGACGGGCCAGTCAACCGGGCGCTTGTCGATACCGGTCGTGCCGTCAGGCGCATCGGAGTAGTCGACGGCCTTCGGCCGCCCCAGGTTCACGGTCAAGAGCTTCATGCCGGGTACGCTAATCGCCCCCTCCTCAAAGCAGCCAGCGAATTCTCGCTCACTCCCCCAAGCATCCCTTATGCTTTCGGGGTGATAGAAGCCCGCCACCTCCGCGTCCTGCGTGCCGTCGCCGCCACCGGTTCGTTCTCCGCGGCCGCCCGTGAACTCGGCTGCACCCAGCCCGCGGTCAGCCAGCAGATGAAGGCGCTCGAGAGCTCCGCGGGCACCCCGCTGCTGATCCGGACCGGCCGCGAGATGCGCCTCACCCAGGCCGGTGAAGCGCTCGTCCGGCATGCGGCAGGCATCCTCGCCGGGCTCACCGCGGCAGAGGAGGAGGTCGCGGCGATCGCCGGGCTCCGGGCGGGCCGGGTGCGCCTCGTCTCGTTCCCCAGCGGCAGCTCCACGCTGGTGCCCACCGCGCTGGCCGCCCTGCGCGCCGCCCACCCGGGCACGCGTGTCTACCTCGTCGACGCCGAGCCGCCGCGCTCGGTGGAGATGCTGCGCGAGGGTGACTGCGACGTGGCGCTCGCCTTCCGGTACGGCCCGGCCGGCGCGGAGTCGGAATGGGACGACCTGGTGGTGCGGCCCCTGCTCACCGACCGGCTCGTCGGGCTGGTGCCCGAGGGGCACCGGCTCGCCGAAGCTACGTCGGTCGCCATCGGGGACCTTGCGGAGGAGTCGTGGATCGCGGGCTGTCCCCGATGCCGCCGGCAGCTCGTTGACGTCTGCGAGGAGGCGGGCTTCACCCCGCGCATCGACTTCGCCACCGACGACTACCCGGCGGTGATCGGGCTGGTCGGCGCGGGTCTCGGCGTGGCCGTACTGCCCGAGCTGGCACTGGAGTCGGTACGGCCCAAGAAGGCCCGGCTGGTGACGGTCGAGCCGGCCGTCAGCCGCGAGATCGTGGCGCTCACCCTCCCCGACCTGGCCCAGGTGCCGGCCGTCTCCGCGACCCTGACCCAACTCGCGCGCGCGTCCGTCCGCTGACCGGCCCGGCCCTCGGGTGGCGGCGGACCGGGTTACGCGTTGCTTTCCCCGGCCCGGTCACGGAGCGCTTGCGTCCGGTGCCGCTCCGGGGGCGTGCCCAGGACTGCTTTCCGGTATCCGCATCGCGCTGTGGCCCGGCCGGGGCGCGGAGGCGGGGCGGTCGTCGCCGGTCCCGGACGATCTACGGCCCCCGTCCGTCAGGGCCGGGGGCCGGAACATCTGCGCATCGGTGGGGCCGAATCACCGGCCGCAGGGCAGTCCATATGAAGGAACGTTTCTTCTGTTCGTGGGCGCGGCGCGCTCGTCAGTTGGGTACCGCACCCCCCGCACTCGTGGCGGGGATCAGCCGGTGGCGTGCTCGCCCCATGAGCTCCTCGCGCTCGTCCTCGGTCAGTCCGCCCCAGACGCCGTAGGGCTCCCGTACGGCCAGCGCATGCGCCGCGCACTCGGCCCGTACCGGGCACCTCATGCAGACCTCCTTCGCCGAGTTCTCGCGCGCGCTGCGCGCCGCGCCCCGCTCGCCTTCCGGGTGGAAGAAGAGCGAGCTGTCGACCCCACGGCATGCCGCGAGGAGCTGCCAGTCCCACAGATCGGCGTTGGGTCCGGGAAGGCGAGAGAAATCTGCCATGGCGCATGTCCCCTTGAAACCGTGCTGGGTGGATACAGGACCAGGTCGGAAACGGGCGGGACGCCGACCGGACGTGCGCCGGATCCGGCACCAGCACCGTGCCAACGACCGTACATCTGCTGTGTAAGTAGATGTAAATATGACTCATTGCGAATCTAGCCACAGACACTGGAAAAAGGGAAGAAAAGCCGCTGAATGGGGCAGGACCCGCAACCGAGGAGAACGGGTGCTCCGCCTGCCGTCGGTGAAACCTGGACGGCGCCGCGACGGGCCGCCCGAGGCCCGCGGAACCGGTGCTCACGCGTGTCCGACGGCTCCCTCACGCAGCGTGCGGAAGTGCTGCATACGACCCGTAACTCTTTCGAGTGACCGTCGTTGAGAGGGCGGAGGCGGTTGAAAGAACAAGCTCTCGGGCACATGTCCGAGAGCGTTCAACCGCACAGGTGAAGAAACGTACCCAGCCTGGAGGCTCAAGGTGACGCGCATCAGCTGCGGAGGGCGGCCATGACATCCGTCCTCGTCTGCGACGACTCCCCGCTTGCCCGAGAGGCGCTCCGCCGCGCGGTCGCGACCGTGCCCGGCGTCGAGCGCGTGACGACCGCGGCCAACGGCGAGGAAGTCCTCCGCCGCTGGGGCGCCGATCGTTCGGACCTGATTCTGATGGACGTACGCATGCCCGGACTGGGCGGCGTCGAGACCGTGCGCCGCCTGCTGTCCGCGGACCCCGGCGCGCGGATCATCATGCTGACCGTCGCCGAGGACCTCGACGGCGTCGCGCTCGCGGTCGCCGCCGGTGCCCGCGGCTATCTGCACAAGGATGCCTCTCGCGCCGAGCTGCGCGCGACCGTCACGCAGGCGCTCGCCGACCCGACCTGGCGGCTCGCCCCGCGTCGGCTCCGCTCGGCCGAGATGGGCGCCGCGCCCACGCTCACCGCGCGTGAGATCCAGGTCCTCGAGGGCATGAGCCACGGCCGCTCCAATGCGGAGATCGGGCGCGAGTTGTTCCTCTCGGAGGACACGGTGAAGACGCACGCCAGGCGGCTGTTCAAGAAGCTCGGAGCCTCGGACCGGGCGCACGCGGTGGCGCTCGGATTCCGCTGGGGCCTGGTCCGCTGAGGACCGTACGAAGAGGGCGGCGCGGGGGTGACGGATGCCCGAGGGCATCCGTTTCCCGCGCGATGCCGCATCCTTGAGGTGTGGAGTTCCTCGGGGACGAGTCGGTCGAGCGGGAGGGGAGGGCGCAGGAGATGAGTTCCGGCGCACCTGCTCATAACGCTTCGGTGCACAACACGGGACGCGGTGCCACGGACGGTCGTGGGCCGAGGCACCATGGACCGATGCGCGACGACGAGGCGGTGACCGCCCAGGGGGCCATCGGGGCACTCGTGCACCGAGCCGTCGACGGCGACGAGCAGGCGACGCACGATCTGCTGGCGCACGTCCATCCGCTCGCGTTGCGTTTCTGCCGCTCGCGGCTGAGCCGGCTGCCCGGTGACGCCAGGCACTTCGTCGAGGACCTGGCGCAGGAGGTCTGCGTCGCGGTGCTGATGGCGCTGCCGCGGTACAAGGACACCGGCCGGCCCTTCGAGGCGTTCGTCTTCGCCATCGCCTCCCACAAGGTCGCCGATCTGCAGCGCGCGGCGATGCGTCATCCGGGATCCACGGCCGTGCCGTCCGACGAGATGCCCGAGCGGCCGGACGACTCGCTCGGCCCGGAGGAGCGGGCGCTGCTCAGCGACGACGCGGAGTGGGCCAAGAAGCTGCTCGCCAATCTGCCGGAGAACCAGCGCGAGCTGCTGGTGCTCAGGGTCGCCGTCGGGCTGACCGCGGAGGAGACCGGCCAGATGCTGGGGATGTCGCCGGGCGCGGTCCGGGTCGCCCAGCACCGTGCGCTCAGCAGGCTGCGGGCGCTGGCCGAGCAGTGAACCGCTCGCCGGCGATCTCCGTATGACTGTCGTGTGAACGTACAAAGCTGCTCATCGATCTTGATCGTGGAATGAGACGGCTCCTCGGGCCGTTAGCATGGACATTCGCAGGGATCAAGGCCATTTGGGGAAGGTGTCATGACCAACGTCGACGGAGTGCCCGAGAAATTCGCGACACTCGGGCTGACCTACGACGATGTGCTTCTGCTGCCGGGTGCCTCCGACATGGCGCCCGACCAGATCGACACCTCCTCGTACATCTCGAAGAACGTGCGGGTGAACATCCCGCTGCTGTCCGCCGCCATGGACAAGGTGACCGAAGCGCGCATGGCGATCGCCATGGCCCGGCAGGGCGGCGTGGGCGTGCTGCACCGCAACCTCTCCATCGCCGACCAGGCCAACCAGGTCGACCTGGTCAAGCGCTCCGAGTCCGGCATGGTCAGCGACCCGATCACCGTGCACCCGGACGCGACGCTCGCGGAGGCGGACCAGCTGTGCGCCAAGTTCCGCATCAGCGGCGTGCCGGTCACCGACGCCGCGGGCAAGCTGCTCGGCATCGTCACCAACCGTGACATGGCCTTCGAGTCGGACCGTGCGCGCCAGGTGCGCGAGGTCATGACCCCGATGCCGCTGGTCACCGGCAAGGTGGGCATCTCCGGCGTGGACGCCATGGAGCTGCTGCGCCGCCACAAGATCGAGAAGCTTCCGCTGGTCGACGACGCGGGCATCCTCAAGGGCCTGATCACGGTCAAGGACTTCGTCAAGGCCGAGAAGTACCCGAACGCCGCCAAGGACAAGGACGGCCGACTGCTGGTCGGCGCGGCGGTCGGCGTGGCGGGCGACGCCTTCGAGCGGTCCCAGGCGCTGATCGAGGCCGGTGTCGACTTCATCGTCGTCGACACCGCGCACGGCCACTCCCGGCTGGTCGGCGACATGGTGGCAAAGATCAAGTCGAATGCGTCCGGCGTCGACGTCATCGGCGGCAACATCGCCACCAAGGACGGCGCCCAGGCGCTGATCGACGCCGGTGTCGACGGCATCAAGGTCGGTGTCGGCCCGGGCTCCATCTGCACCACCCGCGTGGTCGCCGGCATCGGCGTCCCGCAGGTGACCGCGATCTACGAGGCCTCGCTCGCCGCCAAGGCGGCCGGCATCCCGGTCATCGGCGACGGCGGTCTGCAGTATTCGGGCGACATCGCGAAGGCACTGGTCGCGGGCGCGGACACGGTGATGCTCGGCTCGCTGCTGGCCGGCTGCGAGGAGTCTCCGGGTGAGCTGATGTTCATCAACGGCAAGCAGTTCAAGTCGTACCGCGGCATGGGTTCGCTCGGCGCGATGCAGTCCCGTGGCGAGCAGCGCTCCTTCTCCAAGGACCGCTACTTCCAGGAGGGCGTCGCCTCGGACGAGAAGCTGGTGCCCGAGGGCATCGAGGGCCAGGTGCCCTACCGCGGCCCGCTCTCCGCGGTCGTCCACCAGCTGGTGGGCGGTCTGCGCCAGTCGATGTTCTACGTCGGCGGGCGCACCGTGCCTCAGCTGCAGGACCGCGGCCGGTTCGTGCGGATCACCTCGGCGGGGCTCAAGGAGAGCCACCCGCACGACATCCAGATGACGGTCGAGGCGCCGAACTACGGCAGGAAGTAGTCCCCCGCGTGACAGGGGCGGTCCCGGGGTTGCCGGGGCCGCCCCTCACGTGTGCGTCGGGGATACTGGTAGGGCCCAGGCGCAGATGCAGAAGGAAAGGCCACACACGTGACTGAGATCGAGATCGGGCGCGGCAAGCGCGGCCGCCGGGCGTACGCGTTCGACGACATCGCCGTCGTGCCGAGTCGGCGTACGCGGGACCCGAAGGAGGTCTCGATCGCCTGGCAGATCGACGCCTACCGCTTCGAGCTGCCCTTCTTGGCCGCGCCGATGGACTCCGTGGTCTCCCCGCAGACCGCCATCCGCATCGGCGAGATGGGCGGCCTGGGCGTACTGAACCTCGAGGGCCTGTGGACCCGATACGAGGACCCGCAGCCGCTGCTGGACGAGATCGCCGAGATGGACGAGGCGAGCGCGACGCGCAGGCTGCAGGAGATCTATGCGGCCCCCATCCAGGAGGAGCTGATCGGGCAGCGCATCAAGGAGGTGCGCGACTCCGGTGTCGTCACCGCCGCCGCGCTCTCCCCGCAGCGCACCGCGCAGTTCTCGAAGGCCGTCGTGGACGCGGGCGTCGACATCTTCGTCATCCGCGGCACGACCGTCTCCGCCGAGCACGTCTCCGGCGCCGCCGAACCGCTGAACCTCAAGCAGTTCATCTACGAGCTCGACGTTCCGGTCATCGTCGGCGGCTGTGCCACGTACACCGCGGCCCTGCACCTGATGCGCACCGGTGCGGCGGGTGTCCTGGTGGGATTCGGCGGTGGCGCCGCGCACACCACCCGTAACGTGCTGGGCATCCAGGTCCCGATGGCGACCGCCGTCGCGGACGTGGCCGCGGCCCGCCGCGACTACATGGACGAGTCCGGCGGCCGCTACGTCCACGTCATCGCGGACGGCGGCGTCGGCTGGTCCGGCGACCTGCCGAAGGCAATCGCGTGCGGTGCCGACGCGGTGATGATCGGCTCGCCGCTGGCCCGCGCCACCGACGCACCGGGCAAGGGCCACCACTGGGGCATGGAGGCCGTCCACGAGGACGTGCCGCGGGGCAAGCTGGTGGACCTGGGCATCGTGGGCACCACGGAGGAGATCCTCACCGGGCCCTCGCACACCCCTGACGGTTCGATGAACTTCTTCGGCGCGCTGCGCCGGGCGATGGCGACGACGGGCTACAGCGAGCTCAAGGAGTTCCAGCGCGTCGAGGTCACGGTGGCGGACTCGCAGCACCGCCGCTGACTTCCGGCCGTACACATGGGAAGGGCCCGGCACTTCGGTGCCGGGCCCTTCCCATGTGCTGAGTGCGCGTCAGGCGTTGGCCTTCTTGGCGCCGGCGAACGCGGTGACCGCGGCGATGGCGAGGAAGACGTACGTCATGCCGTCCGCGGCCTCCTTCCACACCTTCGTCAGGTCGCCGAAGTGCTGGAAGAAGATCTCGCCGAACGAGCCGCCGCCCATGTCGCCGAGGATCATCGCGATACCGACCAACTGGCCCAGGTACACGGCGCCGATGCCGAGCACGGCGCTCACGACGGCCAGGACCGGGTTGGGGCCGCCGGCCTTGGCGGCGACGAAACCGATGAGGAAGCCGACGGCGACGGCCGCGTAGCCGACCTCGGCCTCGATGGAGCCGGCGATGGCGCCGTAGATGCCCGCGGTGACCAGCGCGGTGACGACGGCGGCGGCGATGCCGAGGCCGATGTTGTTGCGGACCGGGGCCGGCGGCGGGGCGGGTGCGTACTGGGCGTCACCGGCGAACGGGTTGCCGGACGGCGGCGGGACGGGCTGGCTCATGGCGGAACTCCCCCTGGGATCGAACGCGTCGCACGATCGTGCGAGCGGCGGTCCCGGAGACTAGCAGTCCGGTCCGACGGTGCGGCATTCGGTTATATGACCGTTGTAAGGACGGTGTCGGATTCCTGAGAGAGTGTCGGCTCAGGCCGGCCGGTCCCCGAGCATGCGCGGAAGACCATCCGATGCACGGCAGCGTGCCTCCCGCGACCCCTACGGTCCATGGCTCGCGGGAGTACGTCGTGAACGCCAACAGCCCGGCGACCGGCCGGTCCGGGAGCAAGGGATCAAAGGCGGTGTGCGGCTCCCGCCGGAGTCGCTCCCCTTGTGTCCAGCAGGAGTTGGGCCTTGACCGCCAAGCCCTGGAGGTCGTAGGTGCGGTGGTGCTGCACCAGGACCGTCAGGTCCGCGGCGGCGGCCGCCTCGTACAGCGAGTCGGCGCGCGGGACGGGGAGTTCGCCCACGCGCCAGTCGGGGACGTAGGGATCGTGGTAGCTCACGGACGCGCCGAGGTCCATCAGACGGCGGGCCAGTTCGGTGGCCGGTGATCCCTGCAGGTCGGCGAGGTCCGGCTTGTAGGTGACGCCCAGGAGCAGGACGCGGGCACCGCGGGCCGACTTGCCGTGTTCGTTGAGGAGGGTGGCGCAGCGCCGGACGACGTACTGGGGCATCCGGGCGTTGATCTCCTGGGCGAGGCCCACCATGCGCAGCGGGCGGCCCGGCGCGTGGCCGGGGTCGAGGGGGACGCCGTGGCCGCCGACCCCGGGGCCGGGTCGGAAGGCCTGGAAGCCGAAGGGCTTGGTCTCTGCGCAGCGGATGACGTCCCAGAGGTCGACGCCGAGGTCGTGGCAGAGCACCGACATCTCGTTGACCAGCGCGATGTTCACGTGCCGGAAGTTCGTCTCGAGGACCTTGACGGTCTCCGCCTCGCGCAGTCCGCGGGCGCGGACCACCTTGTCGGTCAGCCTGGCGTAGAAGGCTGCGGCGGACTCGGTGCAGGCGGGGGTCAGCCCGCCGATGACCTTCGGCGTGTTGGCGTACCCGTGGGTGCGGCGGCCGGGGTCGGTGCGGCTGGGGGAGTAGGCCAGGTGGAAGTCCCGGCCGGCGCGCAGGCCGGAGCCCTCTTCGAGCAGGGGCCGCAGGAAGTCCTCCGTGGTGCCGGGCTCGACCGCCGACTCCAGCAGGACCGTCGTATGGGGGCGCAGCCGGGACGCGAGGGCCCGAGCGGCGTCGGTGAGCGCGGTCAGGTCCAGAGTGCCGTCCGCGCCCATCGGGGTGGGGACGCAGATGACGGCGGTGCGTACGCGGCCGAGTTCGGCCGGGTCGGTGACGTTGCGGAATCCGCTGGAGACCATGCGCCGGATGTCGGCGGGTGTCACTCCAGCGGCGGGCTCCGTGAGCTGGCGTGGGTCGGGGTCGTAGCCGATGGTTTCGATGCCTGCGGCCACGGCGGCCTGGGCGAGCGGCAGACCGAGATGGCCGAGTCCGATGACGGCGAGATCGGCGGGCATGGCTGTGGCCGTCCTTCCCATAGCCAAAGGGGACAGTGAACGCAAGCCCTGTGGGCAGAACGGGCACGCGCAATGTCAGACTAGGCGTAAATATGACCGTTCTGTCGGATTGTGGGCCTCTGGCCGTCCGAGTGTTATCCACAGGCGGTGGCTGAAGTCGGCGACTGCGGACAGAATCGACGTGTGAGTTCGACGTTGTGAGACCGACCGCAGGAAACGCACGGGGGCGACGGGAGGCAGCAGTGAGGACATCGACACTGGGACCCGCGGAGCGCGCCGAGGCGCTCGCCGGGATGGCCGAGCGTGAACTGGACGTGCTGGTGGTGGGCGCCGGCGTGGTCGGAGCCGGCACGGCGCTCGACGCCGCGACACGAGGACTGTCGACCGGTCTGGTGGAGGCGCGCGACTGGGCGTCGGGCACCTCCAGCAGGTCGAGCAAGCTGATCCACGGCGGCCTGCGCTATCTGGAAATGCTCGACTTCGCCCTGGTGAGGGAGGCGCTCAAGGAGCGCGGGCTGCTGTTGGAGCGACTGGCCCCCCACCTGGTCAAGCCGGTGCCGTTCCTCTACCCGCTCCAGCACAAGGGCTGGGAGCGGCTGTACGCGGGCTCGGGCGTCGCGCTGTACGACGCGATGTCGGTGTCCTCCGGCCACGGGCGCGGGCTGCCCGTCCACCGCCATCTCTCGCGGCGGCGCGCGCTGCGGGTCGCGCCCGCCCTGAAGAAGGACGCCCTGGTCGGCGCCCTGCAGTACTACGACGCCCAGATGGACGACGCCCGCTTCGTGACGACCCTGGTGCGCACGGCCGCGAGCTACGGGGCCCACGTCGCGAGCCGGGCCAGGGTGGTCGGCTTCCTGCGGGAGGGCGAGCGGGTCGTGGGCGCCCGGGTGCTCGACGTCGAGGCCGGCGGTGAGTACGAGATCAGGGCCCGTCAGATCGTCAACGCCACAGGGGTGTGGACGGATGACACCCAAGCGCTGATCGGGCAGCGCGGACAGTTCCATGTGCGGGCATCCAAAGGCATCCATCTGGTCGTGCCCAAGGACCGGATCCATTCCACGACCGGGTTGATCCTGCGGACCGAGAAGTCCGTGCTGTTCGTCATCCCCTGGGGGCGGCACTGGATCGTCGGCACGACCGACACCGGCTGGGACCTCGACAAGGCGCACCCGGCCGCCTCCAGCGCCGACATCGACTATCTGCTGGAGCACGTCAACACGGTGCTGGCCGTGCCGCTCACCCGGGACGACGTCCAAGGGGTGTACGCGGGGCTCCGGCCGCTGCTCGCCGGCGAGTCGGACGCCACCAGCAAACTCTCCCGCGAGCACACGGTGGCGCACCCCGTGCCCGGCCTCGTGGTCGTGGCCGGCGGGAAGTACACGACGTACCGGGTGATGGCGAAGGATGCCGTTGATGCGGCGGTGCACGGCCTGGACCAGCGGGTCGCCGCGTGCGTCACGGAGGACACGCCCCTGCTCGGCGCCGAGGGGTACCGCGCCCTGTGGAACTCCAGGGCGAGGATCGCCGCCCGGACGGGCCTTCATGTGGTACGCGTCGAGCATCTGTTGAACCGCTACGGCGCACTGGCCGAGGAACTCCTCGCCCTCATCACAAAGGATCCGACGCTCGGTGATCCGATCGGCGGTGCGGACGACTATCTGCGGGCCGAGATCGTCTACGCGGCGTCGCACGAGGGTGCCCGTCACCTGGACGACGTGCTGACGAGGCGCACCCGTATCTCGATCGAGACGTTCGACCGGGGGACGCGGAGTGCGCGGGAGTGCGCCGAGTTGATGGCTCCGGTCCTCGGTTGGGAGAAGGCGCAGATCGAGAAGGAGGTCGAGCACTACGAGAAGCGGGTGGAGGCGGAGCGGGAGTCGCAGCGGCAGCCGGACGACCTGACGGCGGACGCGGCGCGGCTGGGGGCGCCGGACATCGTGCCTCTCTGAGTTTTCCCGGTCCGAGCGCCCATGGGGTCGCTGCGTCGTGAGCGTCGCACGCAGGGACCGTCCCGCCGGCCTGATACGGCGGACACCGGCCCGGCGTAGGCCAGTTGGGGAGAGCGGGCAAGGCCCCGACCAGTACAGGGGTGGGCCTGACGCCGGGTGATGGCATGGTGGGGTGGCACACCCAGGCGCGTCCGGCGCGCCACAGGGTGGACCCGGACGACGTACCGGTCCCGGAGTGAGGGACAATGGGCGCTCTGCCAGGGCGGGTTACGCATCGCGCGGAGAGCGGCAGGCGCGGGCGAAGATCAGGGATCGCAGAGGGGACGCATGTCGGAGGCTGAGCAGTCGCGGGAGCCCCAGCGGGGGGCCGGCTTCGCCGGCGGGTATGCGGGTTCTGCCGCGGGCGCGGGAGCCGGCTCCGCCGGTGGCGGCGCCGTTTCCGACTCGGGCACGGCGACCTTGAAGGCGGCGCGCAAGGACGCGGATGCCGTGGCCGGCGCGGAGGCCGCGGGAGTCGACAGCGCGGACCGTGCCGAGCGGCCTGGCCCGGACGCGGACGCTTCGGAGTCCGGTGCGTCCTCGGAAGCGCAGGGGGGTGGAGACGGCCCCACCTCGTCGGAAAGCGTCGACGACGACCGCCGCGCCCGCGGCCCCGTGACGGACGCTCAGGCGGCTGCGGCGGGCGACAAGGTGCCCGGCCCGCGCGCCCCGAGTTCGGACGCGCCGAATGCTGCGTCCCTGTCGGACAAGGGCGCGACTTCGGCGGACAAGTCGACGGATACCGGCGCCGACGCGACGCCGACCGGCGCCGACGCGACGCCGAATGCCGACGCGACGCCGACCGGCGCCGACGCGACGCCGAATGCCGCCGCGAAGTCGACCGGCGTCGACGCGAAGCCGAGCGCCGAGTCTTCGGCCGAGGCTGCCGCCCACGCGAGTGGGAAGTCCGCCGGGTCGCCCGACGAAAAGCCGGCCGGCGGCCGAGGCGCCGGTGCGGCCGGAGCGAAGACCGACCCGACAGACGCCGGTGCCGACGCGGTCCCGGCTGACGCAGCGGCACCGGGCGCCAAGGGCTCAGCGTCCGCGAAGGCCGCCCCCGAGGACAAGCCGGTAGGCGGCGGGCGTGCGGCCGGGGCGAAGACCGACCCGACAGACGCCGGTGCCGACGCGGTCCCGGCTGACGCAGCGGCACCGGGCGCCAAGGGCTCAGCGTCCGCGAAAGCCGCCCCCGAGGACAAGCCGGCAGGCGGCGGGCGTGCGGCCGGGGCGAAGGGGCGCGGCGCCACCGGGGCCGACGGGCGGCTGCTCGCCGGGCGCTACCGCCTCGGCGGGGTGCTCGGGCGTGGTGGCATGGGCACGGTGTGGCGTGCGGTCGACGAGACCCTCGGCCGTACCGTCGCCGTCAAGGAACTGCGCTTCCCCGGCAGCGTCGACGACGACGAGAAGCGCCGGCTCATCACGCGTACCCTGCGCGAGGCCAAGGCGATCGCCCGTATCCGCAACAACAGCGCCGTGACCGTCTACGACGTCGTCGACGAGGACGACCGCCCCTGGATCGTCATGGAGCTGGTCGAGGGCAAGTCCCTCGCCGAGGTCGTACGGGAGGACGGCACCCTCACGCCCCGCCGGGCCGCTGAGGTCGGACTCGCGATCCTCGACGTCCTGCGCTCCGCCCACCGCGAGGGCATCCTGCACCGCGACGTCAAGCCGTCCAACGTGCTCATCGGCCGCGACGGCCGTGTCGTGCTCACCGACTTCGGTATCGCGCAGGTCGAGGGTGACCCGTCGATCACGTCGACCGGCATGCTCGTCGGCGCCCCGTCGTACATCTCGCCCGAGCGTGCCCGCGGCCACAAGCCGGGTCCGGCGGCCGACCTCTGGTCGCTCGGCGGCCTCCTTTACGCGAGCGTCGAGGGCTGCCCGCCGTACGACAAGGGGTCGGCGATCGCGACGCTGACCGCCGTGATGACCGAGCCGCTCGACCCGCCGAAGAACGCGGGCCCGTTGGAGGAGGTCATCTACGGCCTGCTCGCCAAGGACCCGGCCCAGCGGCTGGACGACGCCGGCGCACGCACTCTGCTCACCCGGGTGGTCAACGCGCCGGAGGCGCCGGAGCGGCCGGCGGAGCCGGAGCCGTCACCCGAGGCGACCCGTGCCCTACGGCTGCCTTCGGTGCCCCCCGTACCGCCCATGGCCGTGCCCGGGCCTGCCGCCGGACCGAAGGACCCCGCCGCCGACCGGCTGCGCGGCGCGCTCCGTTCGGTGCGCAACGCTGCCGCTGCCGTGAAGGCGGAGTCCAAGCAGCCGCCCGTGCCTGACGGGGCGGCCCGCAGGCCCACGCCGGTGCGCGCCCCGCTCACCGATGTGGTGCCGCGCCGCACCCTGGTGATCATCGCGGTCGTCGCCGTGCTCGCCGTGCTCTCCACCGTGCTCGTCTTCGCCTTCGGCGGTGACGACGACCCGGTGAACAGGACCAAGGGCAAGGACGAAACGGCCGCCTCCGCGGGCGCCACCGCCGGCGGCGGGGAGGACAAGGCCACCGGTGGTACGGGCAGCGACGCGAGCTCCGACACCGGCAAGGACGACACCGGCAAGGACGACGGCAAGGACGACGACGGCAAGGACGACCAGGGCGGTGCCACCGGTACACCCGGCGGTCAGCCCTTGGGTGACCCCAAGGGCGACGACTCGGCGGGCGGGTTCACCCTCCCGGCCGGTTACGTGATGGTCTCCAACGACCGCTGGCACTTCACGATGGCCATGCCGAAGGACTTCAGGCTCACGGGCGTGGCGGGACAGAACTCGGGCGGCAAGTTCAGCGTCGACGGCGGAACCCCGCGGGTCCAGGTCGACTTCAACAGCGGCCCGAAGGACGATGCCGCGGCGGCATGGGCGGCCGCGGTCGCCGGCGTGAGCGCCACGAGCAACGGCTACAAGCACCTCGGGATCAAAACGGTCGGCTACAACGGCTATCCGACCGTCGCGGACTGGAGTTTCGAGCGCAACGAGAGCGGCGAGCGGGTGCGTGTCCTCAACAGGGGCTTCAAGGTCGACGCCAAGCGCGGCTACTCGATCATGATCACGTGCAAGGCGAGTGAATGGGACGGCGAAGAGTGCCGGACGCTGCGGCAGACGGCGTTCGCCACGTTCAGCCCCAAGGATTGACCGATGACACGTATCGTGAGAAGCCGTGGACGGTACGCAGCCGCAAGGGGCCGCTGAGCGACCGGATTTGACGGCTTCGTGCGTTGTTCCGGTTCCGACCGGGACAACGCGCTGGTGGGGAGGCGTCGTGGAGGACTACGCGGGCAGAGTGCTCGCCGACCGCTACCGCCTGCCCTTGCCGCCCTCCGGCGAGTTCGAGTTCGCAGAGACCCGTGCGTTCGACACCTACAGCGGGCACGAAGTCCTGATACGGCAGGTCCCGTTGCCCGAGATCGTGGACGCGGAGGTGCTCGACTCGGACGACCTCGCCGGGGCCGCTGTGCCACGGCGGGCCCACGGCGGAGGCAGGGGCGGCACGACACGGCGGCCCGCGGACCCGGCGGTGCGCCGGGCCGTCGAGGCGGCGCAGGCAGCCGCTCGGATTCCCGACCATCCGCGACTCGACCAGGTCTTCGACGTCTTCGCCGAGGACGGCTCACTGTGGATAGTGAGCGAACGGGTCGCGGCCCGGCCGCTGGCGGCCCTGCTCGCCGAGAAGCCGCTCAGCCCCTACCGGGCCGCGGAGGTCGCGTCGGACGTCCTGACCGCGCTGCGCGTCCTGCACGCGCACGGCTGGACCCACCGCAACATCACCGTGCGCACGGTGCTCGTCTGCGACGACGGCCGCGTCGTACTGACCGGGCTGGCGTCCGGTGCGGCGGAGGAGGCGCTGTGCGGGTACGCGCCCGTGCCGGAGCCCGAATCCGAGGCGGAGGTCGAGACCGAGTTCGCGGCCGAGGCCGACGACGGTCCAGGGGTGGACGGCCTGCCGATGCCGGGCGGCTCCGGGCACCTGCAACTGCCCCGGCAGAGCACCCCGTCGAGCGATGTGCCGGACGTGCGTGCCGCCCGTGCCGGCGCGATCGCGGCGTACCGGGCCGGAGCCCGGGCAGGTGCCCGGACGGGCGAGGACCGGCGCCGCGAGGAGGAGCCGGAGGCGGTACGCCGCGACCGCCCGGAGCAGGACGGCCTCGACCCCGACTGGTGGGCGCGCCGGCCGGACGAGGGACGCCGTGGACTGCTCGGGCTCGGTGTCCGGGACGAGGACGACGAAGCGGACTTCGACGACCTGGGTCTCGCCGGTCCGTTTCCCGGCACGGACGACGCGGGCCGCGACCCGTACGCCGAGCGCGTCGACCCGCCCGGCCGCGACCCGTACGCCGAGCGCGACCCGTACCACGACGGCGGCCGCCGTGACCGCATACCCGTGTCGGACCCGGACCAGGAAGGGCCCGGGCGGGTCCGGCTGGCGGGCACCTGGCACGACGCGCCGTTCGCCGGCCGCGAGGGTCCCGGCTCGCTGCCCGTCGCAGGCGGCGGCCCGCGCGGCATCGCCGCCCGCCCCGCCCTGCCGGGCGCACGCGACCACGATCCCTACCGCGACGACCCCTACGGCGTCCGGCCCGTGCTGCCCGCCGCCCGGGCGGACAGCGGTTCAACGGGGCAGCAAAGCTCCGGCAACAGGCACGCGGGCGGGCAGCGACCCGCTCTTCCTCCGGCGCGCACGGAAGCTGCCGCCGGAGGCAGTTGGCAGCGCGGCGGCGACGCCATGCGCGCCGATGCACAGCGCCGGCCGGCGGCCGCGGGAAACGAAGCGCCGGACGGCCGCTGGGACGGGACCGTCGCCGGAGCCGGGGTCCCGGCGTACCGCGGTCCCGCCACCCCGCTCCACGCCGAGCGTGCCCGCCAGGCGCGGATCACCGTCGTCGGCGCCGTGACCGAGCGGTGGGCGCCCGAGCAGGCCGGTCCGGTTCACGAGAACTGGCAACTGGCCGCGCCCGTCGGCCCGGCCACCGATCTGTGGGGGCTGGGTGCGCTGCTGTACCGGGCCGTGCAGGGCCACGCTCCCTACCCGGAGGACACCGCGGCCGAGTTGGTCCACATGGTGTGCGCGGAGCCGCCCGCGTTCGCAGAGGAGTGCGGTCCGCTGCGGCCGGTCGTCGAGTCACTGCTGCGCCAGGACCCCACGGAGCGGCCGGACTTCGAGGAGCTGCGTGGCTGGCTGCGTTCCCTCGTACGGTCGGCGCCGGAGCCGGAGGCCGGTGTCAACGTCGTGCCCCTGCCGGCCGGCGCGGTCGACGGATCGCGGCTGCCGGTCGTCCGCCGCAGGGGCGAGCTCGTCCGCAGGCGCCGGTGGGGCACGGCCGACGCCGCCCACGGCCGCCACCGCCACAAGAAGCCGCAGGGCCGCGCGCGGGACGGGGCGGCCCGTGCCGAAGCGGCGCCGCCCAGGCGGGCGTACGAGGAGCCTTACGAGGTGCCGCCCCGCGACTTGCCGTACCGGCAGTCGTACGGGAACGCCGGGCGGGGGCCGCGCTCTTTCGGCCGTACGCTCCTGCTGCTGATACTGCTCGCCCTGGTGGCCGCGATCGCCTACGCGGTGCTGTTCATGCCGAAGTCCGGTGAGCAACAGCGGACTTCGCAGGGGCAGAACACCGGGGCGCAGCCGTCGCAGGGGGGTCCGAGCCCCGGCCGTACGAGTGGAGAGGGCAGTGCGGGGCCCGCTCCCAGCGGCACCCCGGGGTCGCAGCAGCCGCAGACGTCCGCCCCGGCCGGGGACCTCCCCGAGGGCTATGAACTCCGCAACGATCCGGAGGGCTTCCGGATCGCCGTCGACAGGTCGTGGCAGCGCCGGCCGATCAACGATGCCGGTCAAGTGCGCTACACCGGGGACGACTTCACCCTGATCGTGGTGCCGGGCCGGGACACCGTGCGGGCGAACGGCGACGACCCGCTGGTCTACCAGCGGGACAAGGAGCCGGAGCTGCAGCCCTTCCGTGACTCGTCGTGGGCCGGCGCGAGCGGGTTGCGCCGTATCGACGTCGGCGGACGGTCCATGGCGGAGGGGCAGTTCACCTGGCAGGACAGCAACGGCCGCGAGGTGTACGTGCGTAATCTCGCGATCGCGGTCGACGGGGTGTACCACGTCGTCCAAGTGATCGGTCCGGAAGCGGAGCGTGACAAAGTGACCGAGATCTTCGAACAGGCCACCGGCAGTTACCGCGCCACCCGCTGAGTGCCCGGACGCGCACGGAACGCGCATCACAGTGCGGTTAATTGAGGCGTCCGTGGTTCCGTGCCCGTACTTTCCCTCCGTAACCTGGCATTCCAAGGAACGGGGCGGGGTACGTGGAACACACTCGAAGCGCAAACACCGGTCTATTGCTCGCCGGGCGCTATCGGCTGGGCGAGACAATCGGTCGTGGTGGCATGGGCAAAGTCTGGCGTGCCCATGACGAGTTGTTGCACAGAGTGGTCGCCGTCAAGGAGTTGACGGCGGGCCTCTACGTGTCGGAGGTCGATCGGGCCGTCCTTCACGCCCGCACGCAGAAGGAGGCGCGGGCGGCCGCCCGCATCAGCCATCCCGGAGTCGTCACGGTCCACGACGTGCTCGAGCACGACGCACGGCCCTGGATCGTCATGCAGTACGTGGACGGACCCTCGCTCGCGGACGCCGCCAAGGTGCCGGGGCGAATCGACGAGCGGGAGGCGGCGCGGATCGGTCTCGACGTCCTGCGGGCGCTGGGCGCCGCGCACGCCGCCGGGGTGCTCCATCGGGACATCAAGCCCGCCAATGTGCTGCTGGGCAGGGACGGCCGGGCGCTGATCACGGACTTCGGGATCGCGGCCATCGAGGGCGATGCGACGATCACCAGGACGGGCGAGATCGTCGGTTCGATCGACTATCTCGCACCGGAGCGGGTCCGTGGCCGCGACCCCGGGCCCGCCTCGGATCTGTGGTCGCTGGGCGCGACCTTGTACACGGCAGTGGAGGGGACGTCACCGTTCCGGCGTTCGTCGCCGCTGTCGACGATGCAGGCCGTGGTGGACGACGAGCCGTCGGTGCCGGTGCGGGCGGGGCGGCTCGGGCCGGTGATCCTGGCGCTGCTGCGCAAGGATCCGGCCGCACGGCCTTCGGTCGCCGAAGCGGAGCGGATGCTGACACAGGCCATGGAGGGAGAGGAGGCCACCGGGCGCACGGGCGTGCCGACGCAGCGGATGCCGCAGCCCGCTCCGGTACCGGAGTCCCCCGAGGCACCGCCGGCCGGGGCTGCCCCACGCCGTCGCGGGGGCCGCATACGCAGGGCGGCGCTCGTCGTGGTGCTGGCGGCCGTGGTCGGCGGCGGCGCGGGCGTGGCGATGCAGTTCGCGGACGGTGACATTCGGGGCGGCGGCACGCAGTCGGCGGGCGAGCCGCAGGGCGATCCGGGGGCGGACCCGTCAGGACTCCCGGAGGGCTGGCAACGCGTCGCCGACCCGGAGGGCTTCAGCCTGTGGGTGCCCGACGGCTGGCGGCGTCAGACGGACGGCAACCAGATCGACTACACGCCGGACAACGGCCGGCACCGCATCCGTATCAGCATCGATCCGGCGCCCGACCACGAGAACCCGTACATGCACATGCTCGACATGCAGAGAAGCCTCGAGGAGAGACTGCCGGAGTACCGGCGCCTTCAGCTGCATCCGAACACCTTCCGGGACCGGACGCTCTCCGCGCTCTGGGAGTTCACCTGGACGGAGCGTACGGAGCACCCCGGCCCCCGGCGGGCGATCGACCAGATGTACTACGAGGAGGACGGCACCGAGTACGCCCTCTACATGTCGGGCCCCGCGGAGGACTGGACGACGACTCGTGAGCAGTTCGACACCATGTTGCGCGGATGGCGGCCTTCGGGCGCTGAATAGGACCTGATCAGGGCTTATGTGCCAGTGATCACTGGCATGGTCGTGCGCACATGGTGAAAAGGTGTTACCGACGGGTACCCAAAGTGCTGCTCTACGCCTACTCTCGCCCCCATGACGGACTCGCAGGCCACCGCCACCGCCCTCGGCACCAACCCGACCGCCGCTGCCCCGGCCGGGGCGCGCACCGCCGCCGACGTGGTGACCCCCGAGGTGGTCGCCCGGCTGACCAAGGGCGTCGTCGGCTCCGGCCGCACCGCCAACCACACGCCGTTCACCGGCGAGCAGTTGGCCGAGCTTCCCGAATCGACGCCCGAGGACGTGGCCACGGCCTTCGAACGCGCCCGCGCCGCGCAGCCCGCATGGGCGGCCACCCCGGTCCGGGCCCGTGCGGCCGTCCTGCTGCGCTTCCACGACCTGGTCCTCGAGCGCCAGGCCGAGATCCTCGATCTGATCCAGCTGGAGACCGGCAAGGCCCGGCTGCACGCGCACGAAGAGGTCCAGGCCGTCGCCGTCGCCGCGCGCCACTACGGGCGCAAGGCCCCCTCGTACCTGAAGCCGAAGCGGCACACCGGAGTCGTACCCGTCCTCACCAGGACCACCGAACTGCGCCACCCGCGCGGGGTCGTGGGGCAGATCGCACCCTGGAACTACCCGCTGGAGCTGTCCGTCGGAGACGCACTGCCCGCTTTCGTCACCGGTAACGCGGTCGTGATGAAGCCCGACACCGAGACGGCGCTGACCGCCCTTTGGGCGCGGGACCTGCTGATCGAGGCGGGACTGCCCGCCGAGGTGTTCCAGGTCGTCGTCGGAGACGGACCGGTCGTGGGACCCGAAGTCGTGAAGCACGCCGACTACGTCTCCTTCACCGGCTCCACCCGCACCGGCCGTCAGGTGGCGCAGGGTGCGGCCGCCCGTCTGGTCGGCGTCTCCCTCGAACTCGGCGGCAAGAACGCCATGCTGGTACTGCACGACGCCGATGTGGAGAAGGCCGCCGCCGGAGCGGTGCGTGCGTGCTTCTCCTCCGCCGGCCAGCTGTGCATCTCCATCGAGCGGCTCTACGTTCACGAATCCGTCGCCGATGACTTCATCGAGCGGTTCGCCGCCCGCACGAAGGCCATGCGGCTCGGCAACTCCCTCGCGTACGGGGCCGACATGGGTTCCCTCGTCGGCGAGCGCCAGCTCGAGACCGTCACCCGCCACGTCGAGGAGGCCGTCGCCAAGGGCGCGCGGCTCGTCGCCGGCGGGCTCGCCCGCCCCGACATCGGCCCGCTCTTCTACGAGCCCACCATTCTCGACGGTGTCGAGTCACCGATGGCCGTGTGCTCGGAGGAGACCTTCGGCCCGGTCGTCTCCCTCTACCGCTTCACCGACGAGGACGACGTCATCGCCCGGGCCAACGCCACCCCGTACGGCCTCAACTCCAGCGTCTGGACCAAGGACGCCCGGCGCGGTCACGCCGTCGCCGCCAAGCTGCGCACCGGCACCGTCAACATCAACGAGGGTTACGCACCGGCGTACGGCAGCGTCCAGTCCCCGATGGGCGGCATGAATGACTCCGGCCTCGGCCGGCGCCACGGCTCCGAGGGCATCCTCAAGTACACCGAGGCGCAGACCGTGGCCCAGCAGCGACTGATGCCGCTGGCCCCGTCGTTCGGCATGGACGACGAGAAGTACGCGGCCTTCATGAGCGTCAGCCTCAAGGCGATGAAGGCCCTGCGCCTGCGCTGACCCGCCGCCCCCGTCCCCCTTCACCGCCCGCACATTTCACGAGGAGAGCCATGTCCGAGGTACCCCCTGCCCGAAACCAGGATGCGGGCGACGGCGTCGCGTACGACTACGACGTGCTCGTCGTGGGCTCCGGCTTCGGCGGCTCCGTCTCGGCGCTCCGCCTCACCGAGAAGGGCTACCGGGTGGGGGTGCTCGAGGCGGGCCGGCGCTTCACCCGCGAGTCCCTGCCGAAGAACTCCTGGGACCTGCGCAACTACCTCTGGGCCCCGGCTCTCGGCCTCTTCGGCATCCAGCGCATCCATCTGCTCGGCAATGTGATGGTGCTGGCCGGAGCGGGCGTCGGCGGCGGCTCGCTCAACTACGCCAACACGCTCTACGTACCGCCCGCACCCTTCTTCAACGACCCGCAGTGGAAGGACATCACGGACTGGCACGACGAGCTGAAGCCGTACTACGACCAGGCGCGGCGCATGCTCGGTGTCCGCCTCAATCCGACGATGACCCCCTCCGACGTCCATCTGAAGGCGACCGCACAGGCGATGGGCGTCGGCGACAGCTTCCACATGGCGCCCGTCGGGGTGTTCTTCGGCGACGGCGACGACGCCGACGGCACGGTGAAGGCCAGGCCCGGAGAGGAGGTCGCCGACCCCTACTTCGGCGGCGCGGGCCCCTCGCGCAGGGCATGCAGCGAGTGCGGCGAGTGCATGACGGGCTGCCGGCACGGCGCCAAGAACACCCTCAACGAGAACTATCTGTACCTCGCGGAGAAGGCGGGCGCCGTCGTCCACCCGATGACGTCCGTCGTCGCCGTCACCGAGGACTCTCAGGGCGGCTTCGCCGTCAAGACCCTGCCCAGCGACAACCGGCGCAAGGGAAGGGGCCGCACGTTCACCGCCCGCCGGGTCGTCATCGCCGCCGGTACGTACGGGACGCAGACGCTGCTGCACCGGATGAAGGACGGCGGACTGCTGCCGCATCTGTCGGCCCGGCTCGGCGAGCTGACCCGCACCAACTCGGAGGCAGTGGTCGGCGCGCAGACCGACGACCGGCGCTACCGCAGGCGCCACGGCGCCGACAGGGTCGACTTCACCCGCGGTGTCGCCATCACCTCGTCCATCCACCCGGACGAGAACACCCACATCGAGCCCGTCCGCTACGGCAGGGGCTCGAACGCGATGGGCGGCATGACCGTCCTCCAGGTGCCCTACCGGGTGAAGGGCCGGGTCGTCGGCTGGCTCGGCAACATGGCGAAGCACCCGTTGCTCGCGGTGCGCGCGCTCTCCAACCGGCGCTGGTCGGAGCGGACCATCATCGGCCTGGTCATGCAGTCCCTCGACAACTCCCTGACCACGTACCGCAAGCCGAAGGGCATCGGGAAGGGGCTGCTCACCGCGCGCCAGGGGCACGGCGCCCCGAACCCCAACCAGATCCCCGAGGCCACGCGTGCGGCCTCGCTGCTCGCAGAGGAGATCAACGGCTTCGCCGGCTCCAACATCGGTGAGCTGATGGGCACCCCGCTCACGGCGCACTTCCTGGGCGGTTGCCCGATCGGCGACTCCCCGCAGACCGGTGTGATCGACCCGTACCACCGGCTGTACGGCCATCCCGGCATCTCGGTCGTGGACGGCGCCGCGGTCTCGGCGAACCTCGGCGTCAACCCGTCGCTGACGATCACGGCCCAGGCGGAGCGGGCGATGTCCTTCTGGCCCAACAATGGCGAGGAGGACCCCCGGCCGGCGCAGGGCGTGGAGTACCAGCGGCTGTCCCCGGTGGCGCCGAAGTCACCGGCGGTCCCGGCGGATGCGTTCGGCGCGCTGAAGCTGCCGTTCCTGGGCATGCCGGCGCTCCCGCCGAAGAGGTGACCCGGCCGCACCCAGCACAAAGGCCGCTGCACCCCCCTCCGAGTGCAGCGGCCTTGGTGGCTCTACGGGCCTGAACGCGAGCGTCAGGCGTCAGCGGTTACGCGGTGGCGTCACCACGGCGGCGCTTCATGGCGAAGACCACACCCGCACCGGCGAGGATGGCGATACCGCCGACCGTGCCGATGACGGGCAGGCTCGAGTCGGAACCGGTCTCGGCGAGGTTGCCGGTGACGGGAAGCTCCTTCACGCCGCCCTGCGGCTTGGTGTCGGGGCCCTTGTCACCCGGCTTGCCCTTGCCCGGCTCCGCGTCGCCCGGGTTCTCGTTCGGGGAACCCGGCTTCAGGACGGTGAAGTCCGCCCAGGCGCCCGCGTTCTCGGCGATGCACTCCTGGCCCTCGACATCGCCGAGGTAGCCGCCGGAACCGATGGCGTAGCTGTCACCGGCAGGCGCGTCCTTCGCGATGTTGACCCGAAGGTCGATCTTCACGAAGTCCTGGGGCTTCATCGTCTGGACGCCCCAGAAGTAGTCACCGGCGTACGTCTCGTCGCCGATCCGCTCCCACTGGTTGGTGCCGGGAAGACGGAACTGCAGCTCGACGTACTTGCTGAGCCACTTGGCCTCGTCGACCTCGTAGTTCTCGACCTCGGCGTAGAAGGCGACCTCCTTGAGGTCGGCCTTCGAGTTGTTGGTGATGGTGAGGTTGAAGTCCTCCCAGCCGCTGCCCGCGACGATCTTGCCGGGCAGCCCGGAGAGCTTGAGGCCGAGCGCCTTCTCCTCGAAGTTCTCGTCCAGCTCCTCGCAGTACGGCGGAAGCTCCTCGTCGGGGTCCTCGGTACCGGGGTCTTCCGTGCCCGGGTCTTCCGTGCCGGGGTCCTCGGTACCGGGGTCTTCCGTGCCGGGGTCCTCGGTACCGGGGTCTTCCGTGCCCGGGTCTTCGGTACCGGGGTCTTCCGTGCCCGGGTCTTCCGTGCCGGGGTCCTCGGTACCGGGGTCTTCCGTGCCCGGGTCTTCGGTACCGGGGTCTTCCGTGCCCGGGTCCTCGGTACCGGGGTCTTCCGTGCCCGGGTCCTCGGTGCCCGGGTCTTCCGTGCCGGGGTCCTCGGTACCGGGGTCTTCCGTGCCCGGCGTGTTGGGGTCCGTCTCGGACACGATCGGGGTGGTGCTGATCGTCGCGTACGCAGCCGGCGCCGCCAGGAAGGTGGCGGGTGCGATGACGGCGGTCGCGGCAGCGACAGCCATGGCGCGGCGAAGCTTCATTGAGACCTCAGTGAAGTCTGGGTACCGCTGATGCGGCACGAAGGCTGATGGGGACCCCCCGGGGCACCACCGTGGGTGCGAACACGTGAGGTCGGTGTTACGCATGCATGACCTGTGACCAGGGGGATTGGTTGCACGCCGACTCACAGGATCTTTATGTGACCTGCGTCATGCCGACGTGCGGATGAGCAACGACGGCCCGGCGTGGATCGGTTCGCTGCGCGCGGGAGGCGAACCGTTCAGCTTCTTGGTCAATGTCCCGCAGGGCGCGAAGGTCACCAAGAGCCCGCTGCCTGCGGCCCGGTGAACACCGAGAACGGCAAGGACGAGTCCCGCTACCTGCGCTGGGCCGACACGCCGGTCCTGGAGAACGACAAGCGCAGCTACCCGTTCGAGCTCCGCATCGAGAAGGTCGTCGCAGCGCCAAGGGCAGGATCCACTTCCCCGCGTTCCCGGGGCAGGAGGACAGCCCCTGGGAGGGGAAGCCCGCAGACGACGACGGCTGGATCGTGCTGAACGGCACCAGTGAGGAGGAGACCCCCGGCGACACCGGTGACTCCGGAGGTAGGACCGGCGGTTCCGGTTCCAACGGTGGCTCGACCGGCGGGCCCGGTGACGACGAGGGCGGGTCCGGCACGGCCGGCGGCTCCTCCACCGGCACCACCGGTGGGGACTCCACCCAGGGTGGTCTGGCCTCCACCGGCTCCACCGGCTCCACCGCCGCACCGGCCGCGGCCGGCGCCGCCGTCGCACTCGTCGGGGGTGGGGGGCTCTTAGTGGTCGCCCGTCGTCGCCGCTCCGCGTGACGCCGGCGCCGACGTCGAGAAGGGACCTGCGGACATCGGCGTCCGCGGGGCTCTTCAGGTCGGCACCGACGTCAGGGCAGCGCCGGTGCCGAGGGGCGCCGGGGGTTGCGCCGCGTCGTGGGCAGGCCGCCGGCCCGGCGCGCGGGCAGCGCGCACGGGCAGCGGTGGCCTTCGGGAATGTGGCCGCGCAGTGGGGGGGATCTGATCGTGCTGCATCTGCTGGGCGGGCTGCGGCGCGCGCAACCGTACGGACCGAATGCGGTCGGTGCCGGGCGTCCCCGGCGCCGACCGCCCTTGGGGTGACCGGGCTGCTGTCCCCTGCCTACCGGTCACGCGCACTGGGGCGAGGTCCCACGACGCACCTGCGGTACGTCACACGCCCCAGCGGAGCCACGCGTGGTTTCCTTCGAGGCCGCCCCTGGCTGGCACGGACAACGGGACCAACGAAACCCGGCCGGGTGCGTCACGCGCCGTACGGGTGAGGATCCGCCCGAACGCGGATACGCAGGCGTACGCGGGCCGTTGGGTCAGATCCGGCCGCGGCACAGCTCGAGCATCGTCATCGCGATCGCCGTGCCGGGTTTGCCGAGCGCGTCCCTGTAGTGGGCGAGCACCTCCATCTCGCGCGCCAGATTCACCCGGCGGCCGCCGGAGGCGATACGGGCGTCCTGAATGACGGCGGAGACGGCCATCCGTTCCTGGATGAGGCCGATGATCCGGTCGTCGAGCGCGTCGATCCGCTCGCGGGCGCCGGTGATCACGGTTGCGGCCTGGTCGGTGCGGGCGCCGGTCTTCTCGGTCTCGGTGACGGACATCTCATGGGCTCCTTGTTCCGGGTTCTCTCGCGCGGCCCTCGGATCGGCACGGCCCGGAAAAGCCGAAGCGCCCCGGGCCTTGTCGGCCCGGGGCGCCTGGGAAGTCGCTGTCTGAAGCTAGGCAGCACGACCATGGCAGCCGGACGGGCCGGTGCCATAGGTAAAGACGAAGGTCAGCTGCTTCTGCATGCGGTCAGTATGGACCGCACCCGGCCGCGGAGGCCAAACCGGGTTCGGATGGTGAGACGAGAAGCCGCGTCCGGCGCGCCGGTAGAATCGGTAAGGCAGACCCTTTTTCCCCGCCGGAAGGCAGCCCCAGTGCCAGCAGCACCCTCCGCCGCCCCCGACGTCGTACTCGTTGTCGACTTCGGTGCGCAGTACGCCCAGCTCATCGCCCGCCGCGTCCGTGAGGCCCGGGTCTACAGCGAGATCGTCCCGTCGACCATGCCGGTGGCCGAGATGCTGGCCAAGAACCCGAGGGCGATCATCCTCTCCGGCGGCCCCTCGTCGGTGTACGCGGAGGGCGCCCCGCGCCTGGACCGCGCGATCTTCGAGGCGGGTGTCCCCGTCTTCGGCATGTGCTACGGCTTCCAGTTGATGGCGACGACGCTCGGCGGCACCGTCGACAACACCGGCGCGCGGGAGTACGGGCGTACGCCGCTGCACGTCACCAAGCCCGGCTCGACGCTCTTCGAGGGCACCCCGGCCGAGCAGTCGGTGTGGATGTCGCACGGCGATGCCTGCTCCGCCGCCCCCGAGGGCTTCACCGTCACCGGGTCCACGGACGTCGTGCCGGTGGCCGCCTTCGAGAACGACGAGAAGAAGCTGTACGGCGTGCAGCACCACCCCGAGGTGATGCACTCCACCTACGGCCAGCAGGTGCTCGAGCACTTCCTCTACCGCGGCGCCGGCATCGAGCCGAACTGGACCACGGGCAATGTCATCGAGGAGCAGGTCGAGGCGATCCGTGCCCAGGTCGGCACCAAGCGCGCCATCTGCGGTCTCTCCGGCGGCGTGGACTCCGCGGTCGCCGCGGCCCTCGTCCAGAAGGCCATCGGCTCCCAGCTGACCTGCGTGTACGTCGACCACGGTCTGATGCGCAAGGGCGAGACCGAGCAGGTCGAGAAGGACTTCGTCGCGGCCACGGGCGTGCAGCTCAAGGTCGTGGACGCCGAGGAGCGCTTCCTCAAGGCGCTGGCCGGGGTGTCCGACCCCGAGGAGAAGCGGAAGGTCATCGGCCGCGAGTTCATCCGCGTCTTCGAGCAGGCGCAGGCCGAGATCGTGGCCGAGGCCGAGCACGGCGAGGACGTCGCCTTCCTCGTCCAGGGCACGCTCTACCCGGACGTCGTCGAGTCCGGCGGCGGCACCGGCACCGCCAACATCAAGTCGCACCACAACGTGGGCGGTCTGCCCGAGGACCTCGAGTTCGAGCTCGTCGAGCCGCTGCGCAAGCTGTTCAAGGACGAGGTCCGCATGGTCGGCCAGGAGCTCGGCCTGCCGGACGAGATCGTCCAGCGCCAGCCGTTCCCGGGCCCGGGCCTCGGCATCCGGATCGTCGGCGAGGTCACCCGAGAGCGGCTCGACCTGCTGCGCGAGGCCGACGCCATCGCCCGCGAGGAGCTCACGGCGGCCGGCCTGGACCGGGACATCTGGCAGTGTCCGGTGGTACTGCTCGCCGACGTCCGCAGCGTGGGCGTCCAGGGAGACGGCCGCACCTACGGCCACCCGATCGTGCTGCGCCCGGTCTCGTCCGAGGACGCGATGACGGCGGACTGGACGCGGATGCCCTACGAGGTGCTGGCGAAGATCTCGACCCGGATCACCAACGAGGTCGCGGACGTGAACCGCGTGGTCCTCGACGTGACGAGCAAGCCCCCGGGCACCATCGAGTGGGAGTGACCCTTCCGCAAGGCCAACCGTGATGCCGTCGCTCATTCGTTTGAGCGGCGGCATCGTCCGTTCCCCCTGGGTACGCCGCCGTACGGACCAGAACCCCCGGCGGCGGGCATTCCCCACTTCCGGCGGGTCGAGACGGGCGGCACCGACGATCACCCGGTCGTCCAGGTCTTCGAGCGCTCAGAGGTCACCAGGTCCTGTGCGACCGGCATCCACCACGACCGGCTCGAGCTCTCCGTCCCGTTCGACATCGACATCGGGGACATCGACACCCTCTGACGGTTCTCCTCTGTCACGGACTGCGCCGCTAGCCTGGTGAGCGGCGTGGCCACGCCGTACGTATGGTCGGTTGACGGGTCAACTGAAGGCGGGACGAGCGATGACACACACGCAGCGGGCGACATCGGTCTATGGAACGCTCGACGACCGGCCGCGCGGCTGGAGGGAGCAGGCCGGCCGGTACGCACTGCTGCCGCTGCGCCTCTTCCTCGGCGTGACGTTCATCTACGCGGGCATCGACAAACTCACCGACAGCGCCTTCATGTCGGCGACCGGCACCGGCTCCATCGGTGAGCTGATGAACAACGTGCGCGACACCTCCGCCATCCCGTCCCTCGTCGACCTGGCGCTGAAGAACCCGGAAGGCTTCGGCCACGCCATCGCCCTCGGGGAACTGGCCGTCGGCATCGGCACCCTCGTCGGGCTGGTGGCCCGGCTCGCCGCCCTCGGCGGGGCGCTGATCTCGCTGAGTCTGTGGCTGACGGTGAGTTGGCAGACCGACCCGTACTACTACGGCAACGACCTCGCCTATCTGATGGCCTGGCTGCCGCTGGTGCTCGCGGGCGCCTCCCTGTTCTCCCTGGACGCGCTGATCGCGGCACGGCGGCGGCGTATCCCGTAGTGCAGCGCGGCCACCGCGCCCGCCACGAGGAGACCGCCGAAGACCAGAGGGAACGCCACCCACCAGGGCGTGTGCCAGGCGCCGCCGGCGTCGCCGCCGTAGAGCAGGGCGGTGGCCAGTACACACAGCCCGGCGATCATCCTGGCCGGGCGGAAACCGTGCAGGAACGCCCGGCCGGGCCCCTGCGTCGACTCATGACGTGGCACGGGTCACCTCCACCTGTCCGATGCCCACTTCCAGCCGCAGCTCCAGCGTCCCCGCCGGCTTCGCCCCCGCCGGGGGCGGCAGGGTGCGCCGGCGGTCCTGGCTCGGGCCGACGTCGATGTCCTCGGCGGTCTCGCCGGGGAGCCGGATGTCGCCGACGCCGACTTCGGCGTCGACCTTCACCGTCGCGTCCTTCGGCAGGACGATCCTGAGCCGGCCCGCCCCGACCTCGGCACGAGTGGACACCGTCGCGCGCTCGGGAACGGCGAGGGTGGACAGGTCGAGCGTGCCGGCCCCGGTGCCCAGCTCGTAGAGCGGCTCGACGGCGGTGACCGAGGCGGGCCGCCAGGTCTGATCGCCCCAGCTCGTGCTGATGTCCTTCGGCAGGGCGGACGCACCGGCGAGCAGCCCCGCGGTGACCAGCGCCAGCAGGATCGTGCCGAAGCCGGTGCGCCCGAGCAGTGAACCGACCAGCAGGCCGAGGCCGAACACGGCCAGTGCGGCCACCAGACCGATCTGCAGGGCCGTGCCCAGGGGCTGCCCCTCCCAGCTGAGTCCGGTCCCGAGACCACCCGCAAGCAGCGCCAGGAGGAACACCGGTCCGCCGATGCCCCGGGGCCCCCGGTTCTGCCGCGGCACGGGCGCATTGCCGGTGCGGTCCCGCGGCGCCGCGGCCTCCGCCATCGCCGACTCCGGGCCCCACAGATAGCCGGTCGGGACCGGCCCCGTCGTGCCGTCCTTGACGATCGGGTCGCGCCACCACGAGGGGCTCTCCGGCGTGGGCGGAGCCTTCGTCTCGGGCGGCGCCTCCGCCACCGCGTGCGCCGTCGCCGCGTCCATCGGCGCGCCGTCGGTCGACACGAGCCGGCGGCGCTGGGACCACACGGCGGCGCCGGCGACCGTCAGCGAGAGCAGCGCCGCGAAGAAGAGCGTTCCGCTGTTGCCCAGCATGGACAGGAAGATCCCGCAGCCGATCAGGGCGAGGAGCACGGCGGTCAGCGAGGCGCCGTCGACCCGGCCGGACAGCAGCCGGCGGAACTCGTTCTCCTCTTCGTCGTCCGACGGGAGCAGCAGCCAGGCGAACCCGTAGAAGATCAGCCCGATGCCGCCGGTCACCGAGAGCACGCCCACGGCGATCCGGAAGATCACCGGGTCCACGTCGCAGTAGCGGCCCAGACCGCCGCACACGCCGGCCACCACTTTGTGGCGGGGGGAGCGGCGCAGCTGCGGCGTCTCGGGGGGCGGGACGGTCGGCTGCTCTGTCATGGGTCCATGGTGACGGGCGGGGCCGTACGGCGGGAGCCCGGCCGACCCTGGCCGTTCCCTGATATCCGGCCCGGAGACCGTGGGGATTCAGGGGCGGATTGAGGGACGACCCTGATACCGCGCGCCGTACCCGCGTGTGACGATCGAGGCATGCCAGTCGCCACACCGGGAACCACCGGCTCCTCCCGCGCCCCCCTGCCGGAGGAGCCGGCTCTGCGCAAGCTGTACCGCAGTGCCGACGGGCGGATGCTCGGTGGGGTGGCCCGCGGTCTGGCAGGGCATCTGGGACTTCCCGTCATCTGGGTGCGCCTGGTCTTCCTCGGACTGTTCCTGGCCGACGGTCTGGGCGCGGTGCTCTACGCGGTTTTCTGGATCGTGGTGCCGCTCGGCGTCGGCGGCAGGGCCGCGGAGCCGCGCTCGGTGTTCGAGACCACCTCCGACGGGCGTCGCAGGCTCCGCAAGCCCGACAAGGGCCAGCTCTTCGCCGTGGCCGCCCTCCTCTTCGGCGCCGCGGTCTTCGTCGGCAACGTCGACCTGCGGGGAAGCAACCGCTATGTGTGGCCGACGCTGCTCATCGGCGCGGGCGTCGTCCTGGTCTGGCGGCAGGCGGACAACGCCCGGCGCGCCCGCTGGACCGACGTCGGCCGCCGCCGGCGGCTGCTCCAACTGGCCCGGGCGCTGGCCGGCGTCGCGCTGGTCGGCGTGGGCCTGACCGTCTTCATGGTGGTGCGCGGCTCCGCCGCCCAGCTGGGCAACGTGCTGACCGCCGCCGTGGCCGTCATCGCCGGTGTCGCGCTGCTCGCGGGCCCGTGGCTGGTACGGATGACGCAGGACCTCTCGGAGGAACGGACCATGCGCATCCGTGCCCAGGAGCGGGCCGAGGTCGCCGCGCACGTCCACGACTCCGTACTGCACACCCTCACGCTGATCCAGCGGAACGCCGACGATGCGGGCGAGGTGCGCAGGCTCGCCCGCGCCCAGGAGCGGGAACTGCGGAACTGGCTCTACAAGCCGGAGGGCACCGGCAAGGACGAGGACGAGGAGCCCGAAACCCTCGCGGAGGCGGTGAGGAAGACGGCCGCGGAGGTCGAGGACAAGCACGGGGTCCCCATCGAGGTCGTCGTCGTGGGCGACTGCCCGCTCGACGAGAAACTGGCCGCGCAGATGCAGGCCGCGCGTGAGGCGATGGTCAACGCGGCCAAGTACGGTGGCGCGGGAGGGGCGGTGCAGGTGTTCGCGGAGGTCGAGGGCCGTACGGTCTTCGTGTCCGTACGGGACCGGGGGCCGGGCTTCGACCTTGACGCCGTGCCGGAGGACCGGATGGGCGTCAGAGAATCGATCATCGGCCGTATGCAGCGCAACGGCGGGACGGCACGGCTGCGTTCCGTGCCCGGGGACGGCACGGAAGTGGAGCTCGAGATGGAGAGGGCGGACGGATGACCGAGGCCGCAGAACAGACCGCGGAGCGACGGGTGCGGGTCGTGCTCGTCGACGACCACCGGATGTTCCGCACCGGTGTGCAGGCCGAGATCGGGGAGACCGAGCGTACGGGCGTCGAGGTCGTCGGCGAGGCGGCCGACGTCGACCAGGCGGTCACCGTGATCACGGCGACCCGGCCGGAGGTCGTCCTGCTCGACGTGCATCTGCCCGGCGGCGGCGGGGTCGAGGTGCTGCGGCGCTGCGCCGCGCTGATGGCGGCCGTGGAGAACCCGGTGCGGTTCCTGGCACTGTCGGTCTCCGACGCCGCGGAGGACGTGATCGGCGTGATCCGGGGCGGCGCCCGCGGCTATGTCACCAAGACCATCACCGGCACGGACCTGGTCGACTCGATCTTCCGGGTGCAGGACGGCGACGCGGTGTTCTCGCCGCGGTTGGCCGGCTTCGTGCTGGACGCGTTCGCCTCGACGGACGCGCCGCCGGCGGACGAGGACCTGGACCGGCTGACCCAGCGGGAGCGGGAGGTACTGCGGCTGATCGCGCGCGGATACGCGTACAAGGAGATCGCCAAGCAGCTGTTCATCTCGGTGAAGACCGTCGAGTCGCACGTCTCCGCGGTTCTGCGCAAGCTGCAGCTGTCCAACCGGCACGAACTGACGCGGTGGGCGACGGCCCGCCGTCTGGTGTGACGTTCCGTCACGCACCTAACGGGTGACGGGACGTCATCCGGCTCACGCCAGGGACATGTCGGTCTTGTCGCCGACGCGGGTGTAGCCGACGGCGGCATAGATGCGTTCGACGTCCGCGTCGCCGGGCTCCAGCCAGACCGTGCGGCAACCCCGGCCGAAGGCCTGGGCCGTCAGATGTCCGCAGAGCGCGGCGCCGATGCCCCTGCGGCGGTGGGAGGCGGTGACCGCGAGCCCGGTCAGCTCGCTCAGGCCGTCGACCGGTATCGAGCAGCTGCCGGCGGCGACGGGTGTGCCGTCGGTGTCGTCGGTGCCCAGGGCGGCGACCCCGCCGCCCTCCGTGACGCTGCGCAGGGCACCGATCTCGCCGTCCGTCCCCTCGCCCTCCAGCCCGTACCCGGCGTGCTGCACGCCGGCGGCGGCGCGGTAACCGGCCTCGTCGGACAGCACGGTGAAGGTGATGCCCGGCACCGGGGGTGGTGCCACCAGCGACTCGGGGGTGCAGGCGAGCAGCGGGGCGCGGCGCTCGACCGTGAAACCGGCGGCCAGCAGGGCCGGTTCGAGGTCGGGTGCGCAGGACGGCAGGAACTCCAGGCGCGGTAGCCGGTCCCGTGCCCGGAAGACCTCGATCAGGGCCTCGATGTCGTCGACCGTCGGGCTCGCACCGTGGTCCGGGACGGCGTAATTGACCGGTGGGATGGGCCAGTCGGCGTTGTAGCGCACGGTGAAGGGGCCGACGCGTACGTGGCCGGGCGAGCGGAGTGCGAGCGTGCGCACATAGTTCTGGACGTCGAGGTCCACGTACGGCTCCTGCTGGTCGGGCATCTGCGGGCGGACGTCCGGATGCTGACACCAGAACAGGCTCCGGGCCAACGGATTATCGGCCTGCGTCACGAGGCCGTCACGCGGGGCGGGTCGCTCCCGTGAACGGCATCCGGTCGATCGGCGCGACCCGCACCGGGGCACCGGGACGCGGCGCGTGGATCATCTGTCCGCCGCCGATGCAGAGGCCGACGTGCGAGACGCCCGAGTAGAAGAACACCAGGTCGCCCGGGGCGAGCCGGGTCAGCGAGGTGCGGGCGCCCGTCCCCCGCTCCTCGGCGCCGTGGTACTTCTCCGTGGCGGCCTCCGCCTCCTGGTACAGCTTGTCGACCTGGCCCTGACCTGGGCGGGGGTGAGGCGGGGTTCGGCGTGACCCGTGCCCTCGAACGCGGTGGCGGTCGCCGCGCCGGCGAGCGCGAAGGTGACCGCGGTACGGGCGGCAGGGCCGCCCAGCGGGTGCTGCCTGGATTTCCGGTGGGCTGCCACGAGGGCTTCCACGTCCTTCCGTCGTCCCTTCCGCCGTACCTTCGCATCCGGCGGCGGGCCGCACGGGGGAGCGGTCCGCCGCCGGATCTCTCGGCGGTGGCGGCCGAGTGCCGTCCGGCTCCACGACGGGGGGTGGGGAGTCGGCCACCTGGGGCATGACGCTAAACCTCGCGGTCATGGTGGTGGGGCCGAAGGACCGCTAATTGTCGAAGAAGGTCACTCGGGACCGGTTGGTGACCGCCCGGACGACGTCGCCGGTCCGCATGCCGTGCCCGGCCGACCGATGAGGCGGAACCGGCCCACCTGCCCGACAGGCGGTGGTATGGGGAGAGTTAGGCTCCGGCCATGGACGTACTCATCAATGTCTTCGTCGCTCTCCACATCATCGGCATCGCCTCGCTGCTGGGCGGATTCCTGACCCAGATGAAGGCGATGGGCGAAGGCAGGGCCCGCTTCAATCCGGCGATGCTGCACGGCGCCCTGACCATGCTGGTCACGGGTGTGGCGCTGGTGGGGCTGAACCAGGCGGACGACCAGACGGTGAACAACCTCAAGATCGGCATCAAGCTGGCGGTCCTGGTGGTGATCCTCGGCCTCGTGTACGTCAAGCGGGACGACGAGAAGGTCGACAAGGCGCTGTTCGGCGCGGTGGGCGGCCTGACCGTGGTCAACATCTTCATCGCCACCCTCTGGACCTGACCCGAACGGGACAGGCGAGTGCCCGGGCGGCTCGGCCGCCCGGGCACCCGTGTGACGAGGTCAGGCAGGACGGACGCTGCCGTAGATCGGCATGTAGTAGATGGACTCCTCGCGGACGTTCTCGCCCGGCTTGGGGGCGTGGATCATCTTGCCGTCGCCGATGTAGATCCCGACGTGGCTGATGTCGTCGTAGAAGAAGACCAGGTCGCCGGGGAGCAGGTCGGCGGTTGCGACGCGGGTGCCGACGTTCACCTGGTCCCAGGTGGTACGCGGCAGGTCCACACCCGCCGCCTTCCACGCGGCCTGGGTGAGGCCGGAACAGTCGTACGAACTCGGGCCCGTCGCCCCCCAGACGTACGGCTTGCCGATCTGGTCGCGGGCGAAGGCGAGGACCTTGTCGGCCTTGGCCGCGTAGGTCCCGTCGTCCGTGCCGGTCCCGGTGCCCGGGTCGGTGGTGCCGGTGTCCGGAGTCGTCTCGCGTTCCTCGCGCTGGCGCTCGGCCTCCGCCCTGGCGCGGGCCTCGGCCTCCGCCTCGGCCTTCGCCTCGGCCTTGCGGCGCGCTTCCTCTTCCCTCTCCCGCTCGATCGCGGCGAGCCGGGCCTTCTCCTCCGCCGTCAGCTTCGAGAGCAGGGTGCGCGCCTCGGCCAGCTTGGTCTGCACGGTCTGCTTGCTGGTGCGCAGGGCCTCCTGGGAGTCCGTGAGGGACTCGAGGCGCTTCGTGGCCTCCGCACGCTGCTTGGCTGCCGCAGCCCGCTCGGTCTCGTACTCGCTGACCGCGGTGCGCTGCTGGTCCGTCATCCGGTCCATCAACTGCGTCTGGTCGAAGTACGCCTGCGGACTGTCCGCGAACATCAGCGCGGCGGTCGGGGTGACGGAACCGGTGCGGTACTGGGCGGCCGCGTAGTTGCCGAGGGCCCGGCGGGACTCGTTCAGCTTCTCGGTGCGCTTGGCCGCCTCGTCGAGGAGCTGGTCCACCTCCTGGCGCTTCTCGGCGGTGGCTTCCTTCGCCTTGTTGTACTCCTGCGTGGCGCTGCCCGCCTGCCGGTACAGGTCGTCGACCTTCTTCTGCACCTCTTCGATGCTGGGCTTCGGCTCGGCCGGCGCGGCGGTCGCGCTCTGCGTCGAGAGCAGGGTCACACCGGCGAGGGCTGCCGTCGTGAACCCGACGGCGGGGGACGGCTTTGCGGTTCGGCTGCGGGGCTTGCGATGCGACGCCAAGGCCGGCATCTCCTTCTTCCGTGGACCGCCTACCGGGTTAGCTGTCGGGTTCGGGCGAACGGAAGGTGCCCTACGGACCGAGCGGAGCGCGGTCCGATTCACCCCGGTTGTGCATGGTGGGTCCCCGGTTCCGAACTCCCTTGCGGGAAGCCGGATTCGGCGTAGGCCGCCCGTTCGGCGTGGTTCGCCGGGAGGGGTGCGGGCCGCCTGGTCGAGCACGCTAGCCAACTCGTGTCGCCGCTGTGAAGGTTGATGTTCGATATGTCCGATACATCTTCGTGACCTTTTTCGGTGGGTGACCGCCGGTCCGGACCAGGCCCGCGGATCGGTCGCTTGCCGGATTCGTCCCGTCACGTACCGTGGCCCCCTCTGGGTTCCCCGAGCGGTCACGGATTGTCGGTCCGGCCGCCTAGACTCGTTAGGCGATGAGCAGCCTCTTTGACGACAGCTTCCTGGCGGACCTCCAGCCCCAAGCGGACGAGCACCCGCCGCCGCCCGAGGAGTCGGCTCCGGAGCAGATTCCGGACGACCTCTTCCAGGGCGCTTTCGACGTGCCTCCGGCCCGCGACGGGTACTACCGCGACGGTGCGCCGCGCCCCGTCGTGGACCCCGCCGTGCTGCTCGAGGGGCTGAACGAACAGCAGCGTGCCGCCGTCGTGCACACAGGGTCACCCCTGCTCATCGTGGCCGGCGCGGGCTCCGGCAAGACCCGGGTGCTCACGCACCGCATCGCGCATCTGCTGGGGACGCGCCGTGTCCACCCCGGCCAGATACTGGCGATCACCTTCACCAACAAGGCCGCCGGCGAGATGAAGGAGCGCGTCGAGCAGCTGGTGGGCCCGCGTGCCAACGCCATGTGGGTCATGACCTTCCACAGCGCGTGCGTGCGCATCCTGCGCCGCGAGTCCAAGAAGCTGGGCTTCACCTCTTCGTTCTCGATCTACGACGCGGCCGACTCGAAGCGGCTCATGTCGCTGGTCTGCCGTGACCTGGACCTCGACCCGAAGAAGTTCCCGCCGAAGTCCTTCAGCGCCAAGATCTCGAACCTGAAGAACGAGCTGATCGACGAGGAGACCTTCGCCGACCAGGCGCTTGGCGGCACCTCCCAGGCCGGAGGCTCTGGGGGAGGGTTCGAGAGGACGCTGGCAGAGGCGTACCGGATGTACCAGGCGCGGCTGCGCGAGGCCAACGCCCTGGACTTCGACGACATCATCATGACGACGGTCCATCTGCTCCAGGCCTTCCCGGACGTCGCCGAGCACTACCGGCGCCGTTTCCGGCACGTTCTCGTGGACGAGTACCAGGACACCAACCACGCTCAGTACACGCTCGTGCGAGAACTGGTGGGCACCGGTTACGAGGACCTGGACCCTGCCGAGCTGTGCGTCGTCGGTGACGCCGACCAGTCGATCTACGCCTTCCGCGGCGCGACCATCCGCAACATCCTCCAGTTCGAGGAGGACTACCCGGACGCGACCACGATCCTCCTGGAGCAGAACTACCGCTCCACCCAGACGATCCTGTCCGCCGCCAACGCCGTCATCGAGCGCAACGAGTCCCGCCGCCCCAAGAACCTGTGGACGAACGCCGGCGAAGGCGCGCAGATCACCGGCTATGTGGCGGACACCGAGCACGACGAGGCCCAGTTCGTCGCCGACGAGATCGACCTGCTCACCGACCAGGGCGAGGCGAAGGCCGGCGACGTCGCCGTCTTCTACCGTACGAACGCCCAGTCGCGTGTCTTCGAGGAGATCTTCATCCGCGTCGGCCTGCCCTACAAGGTCGTCGGCGGTGTGCGCTTCTACGAGCGCAAGGAGGTCCGCGATGTGCTGGCCTATCTGCGCGTCCTCGCCAATCCCGAGGACAACGTCCCGCTGCGCCGCATCCTGAACGTACCGAAGCGCGGGATCGGCGAGCGTGCGGAGGCGATGATCGACGCGCTCGCGCTCCGCGAGAAGATCACCTTCCCGCAGGCCCTCAAGCGGGTCGACGAGGCGTACGGCATGGCGGCCCGCTCGGCCAACGCGGTCAAGCGGTTCAACGTGCTGATGGAGGAGCTGCGCACCATCGTGGACTCGGGCGCGGGCCCCGCCGTCGTGCTGGAGGCCGTGCTGGAGCGGACCGGCTATCTCGCGGAGCTGCAGGCGTCCACGGACCCGCAGGACGAGACACGTATCGAGAACCTCCAGGAACTGGCGTCCGTGGCGCTCGAGTTCGAGCAGGAACGGGGGGAGGAGGGCGCGGGGACGCTCGCCCAGTTCCTGGAGCAGGTCGCGCTGGTCGCCGACTCCGACCAGATCCCGGACGAGGACGAAGAGGGCACCGGCGTCATCACCCTGATGACCCTGCACACCGCCAAGGGCCTCGAGTTCCCCGTCGTGTTCCTGACCGGCATGGAGGACGGCGTCTTCCCGCACATGCGGGCGCTGGGTCAGACCAAGGAGCTCGAGGAGGAGCGGCGTCTGGCGTACGTCGGCATCACCCGCGCCCGGGAACGGCTCTATCTGACCCGTTCGTCGATGCGCAGCGCCTGGGGCCAGCCCTCGTACAACCCGCCCTCGCGGTTCCTCGAGGAGATCCCCGACCGGCATCTGACGTGGAAGCGGACGGGCCCGATGGCAGCGCCCGCCGGACCGACGTCCGGCATCGCGTCGTCGCTCTCCTCCTCGCGTTCACGCGGCGGCGCTTCGGGCTTCGCCACTCGGCGTACGAACGACAAGCCGGTGATCTCGCTGTCGGTCGGCGACCGGGTCACACACGACCAGTTCGGCCTCGGGACCGTGCTCGAGGTGAAGGGCTCGGGATCGGAGGCGCAGGCGACGATCGACTTCGGGGACGAGAAGCCGAAGCGGCTGCTGCTGCGGTACGCGCCGGTCGAGAAGCTCTGACCACGAGAAGCTCTGACCACGAGAGGCCGGCCCCCGCGGGGGCCGGCCTCTCGTCGGTGGCTCAGCAGTATTCGCGTGCGGCTCTGCGTCGTCATCCGGCCCTTCCATGACTGCGGCGACGCGCCGGGCCGGGGTGGGGTGGATGCCGTGGCTGGGGCTACGCGCCGGGCCTAGGTGGGGTCGATGCCGTGGCTGCGCAGCCACGGCAGCGGGTCTATGGCCGCGCCGCCGCCGGGCCTGACCTCGAAGTGCAGGTGAGGCCCTGTGGAGTTGCCCGAGTTGCCCGAATAGGCAATGACATCGCCGGCCTTGACCGAACCGCTGCGGATCTTGGTGCTGCTCAGGTGGCAGTACCAGGTCTCCGTGCCGTCCGCCGCCGTCACGATGGCCATGTTGCCGTAGGCGCCGTTCCACTGCGTGCGGACGGTGCCGTCCGTCGCGGCCATGACCGGAGTGCCGTACTGGACGGGGAAGTCGATACCGGTGTGGAGGGACATCCAGTTGACGCCGGACTGCCCGTAGTAGGCGCTGAGCTGGTGCAGCTTCACCGGCAGCATGAACTTGGGGCGCAGTGCCTCGCGGCGTGCCGCCTCCTCCTCGCGCTTCTTCTTCTCCGCCGCCTGGCGCGCCTTGAGGTCGATGCGTTCCTGGGTGCGGGAGGCGCGGTCGCCGAAGTCACGGGCGTCGGCGCTGAGCGCGGCGAGCTGGGTGTCCATGGCGTTGTTGGCGGCGGCCGGCTTCACGGAGCCGGGGTCGGGTGCCGCCACGCTGCTCTTGTCGTCCTGCGTCTCGCCGCCGAGGCCGCTCACGGAGGCGGCGGCGACACCTGCCACGCCCATCACACAGGCGGACGGCACGGCGACCGTGAGGAGCGCGGAGCGCTTGGCCGGCGTACGGCGGCGTCCTCGGCTGCCGCCGGCACGGCGGACCGCGCGGGGGGTGACGGGCGCGGCCGGCACGACCGGCACGGCGGCCATCGTCCGGGTCAGCGCGTCGTGGTCCGACTCGGGCTCGGCTTCGGCGGCTTGGGGTTCGGCCTCGGGCGACGGCTCATACTCCGTCGCGTAATCAGCTTCGAGGTCTGCCGGCGACTGCGCCTCGGACTCCGTCTCGAAGGAGTGGGCGGTCTCGTACGCACCACTGTCGTACGCGTCGTTTGTCTCGTACGTGCCGTATGTCTGGTGCGGCTCGTACTCGGCGGGCTGGGCGAACCCCTCTTCAGGGACGAACTGTTGCGGGACCAGGCCGTCCGGCGTGGCCGTCGCGGAGTTCCACGCGGTGGCGTCGTAGCTGCCCGTCTCGAAGGCGCCGGGCGCCCATTGGCCGGTCGCGTCGTAGGTGAAGGCCGCCGCGGCCGTCTCGTACTGGCCGGTTCCGCCCGCCTCGTTCCAGGCGCTCGCGTCCCACTGGCCGGTGGTGTCGTACTGCACGTACTGCTGCTGCTCGAAACCCTGGTCGTGCTGCGGCTGTTGGGCCTGCTGCGCCGTGCCGTAGGCGTCGTAGCCGACGGTCGGGGCGGCGCCCGTGTCCCACTGGGACGAGTCGTATTGGCCGCTGTGGCCCGCTTCGTAACTGCCCGGAAGGGCACCGAAGAGCGGGTCGGAGTCGAAGCTGCCGGTGGCGTAGCCGACGTACCCGGCGTGGGCGTGCTGGTCGTTCACCAACTTCTCTCTCGCCTCGGCAGCAGGACCTGTTTTCCGCGGGCCGCCTGTTGCGCGGGGGGTCCCGGGGGGAAGCAGTGGCGCGACTGTACCCGGCGGTACGCGACGGCGACAATCTTCGGTGGGATCTACGCAATCAGGAAACGGGCATTCGGTTGCGTTTCGGCGGTCCAAGGGCGGAGCCTTGGCCCTACGTTCGAGAAGTGTTCGATCGGCCGGCGTCGATGGGGGTCACCTCAGGCGACGGATGCGGAGGCGGAAGAGGCGAGGGAGCGGACCGCGTCCGAGGCGCCCGACTCGAGGACCTCGCGGATGCTGTCGGCGACCGCGGGGTGAACCGGCAGTGCGAGATGACCGATTCCGCTCACCTGCACGTTCTGGGTGAGAAGGTCGGGATGGTCTACCCGGGCCGTCTCGACCGGCGCCATGATCCGGTCGAGATCGCTCCAGAAGCTGACGAACCGGGTGCGGCAGCCGGGCGCGGGCAGCCGCAACTCCTCGATCACCGGCGAGCCCGGCCGCATCTGCCGCACGATCGGGTGTGCGCTCGCGAGCGGCGCGACGGTGGTGCCCGAGTGCGGGGTACCGAGCGTGACGAGTGTGCGCACGCGCCGGTCCCCGTCGAGGCGCTGGACGTAGTAGCGCGCGATCAGGCCGCCGAGGCTGTGACCGACGATGTCGACCTCGTGGTGGCCGGTGCGCGCGCAGATCTCCTCCACATGGCGGCCGAGCAGATCCGCGGCGGCGCGGATGTCACAGGTGAGGGGTGAGTAGTTGAGGCACTCGACATGGTGGGGACCGTGCCGTGTGAGGGCGCGGCGCAGCAGCACGAACACGGAGCGGTTGTCTGCGAAGCCGTGCAGCAGCACCGTCGGCACGGCGGCCGGAGTCCTCGGCAGGGTGGGCGCGGGGCGGGTGCGGATGCGGCGCTCCGGTGTGAGGCCGGTGGGGTAGAGGAGCAGGTGTCCGGCGAGGATCAGCAGCTCGAGTGCGGTGGCCCGCAGAAGCGCGGCGGGCAGACGCGGGATCCTCACGACGACCTCCCGTACGGCACGGCGGGGGCGGCTCTGCCCCGCGTGCCCTCATGGGAAGCGCGCGTGATCGAGGCCGGCGTGGTCATGTGCACCATGTCCCGCGCCGTCGGCGTCGCCGTACCACCGTGCCGTGCGGCTGTCGGCGCGGTGGTACGGCGACCTGTGGTGGACCTGCGGCGGCTCCCCGTGCGACCGTGCCTGCGGGGGCCGCGCGGGGGGCGTGCGCGATGCCTGAAGCGGGTACGACGCTCAGCGAAAATGTCCCACGTGTGATTTCCCCCTCCCGGCGGCCCGCGAAACGGCCGCTTGCGGGATGCTGGAGATAACGTTCGTTCACTTCCCCGCGCCTCGGTACGACCGCGGGGACCCAGGAGGCAGTGATGGGTGTGACTGGTCCGATCCGCGTGGTGGTGGCCAAGCCGGGTCTCGACGGCCACGACCGCGGCGCCAAAGTGATCGCGCGGGCGCTGCGCGATGCCGGTATGGAGGTCATCTACACCGGGCTCCACCAGACGCCCGAGCAGATCGTCGACACGGCGATCCAGGAGGACGCCGACGCGATCGGACTCTCGATCCTCTCCGGTGCGCACAACACGCTTTTCGCGAAGGTCATCGAACTCCTGAAGGAGCGGGACGCGGAGGACATCAAGGTCTTCGGCGGCGGGATCATCCCGGAGGCGGACATCGCGCCGCTGAAGGAGCAGGGCGTTGCGGAGATCTTCACGCCCGGTGCGACGACAGCGTCGATCGTGGACTGGGTCAACGCGAACGTGCGCGTGGCGGCGTAGCCCTTGGGCGGGCGGCGGACCGGGCCAAGTCTGCCTGCGGGCCCGGTTGCGTCGGGCCGGGCGCCCGGCCCGACGTGTGGGCCGGGCCTTTGGAGGGCACCGCCCGCAGCCGAAGGCTCACCCCGCCGTCGTACGACCGAGGAGCCCCTCAGCCGCACGAGACCCGTGCGAGCCCCGGAGCGGTCCGCCGGTCAAGAGCCCCACACCGTGCCGGCCAGAAGAAACACGGCCCGGTGCGTCCTACGCCGTGAGTTCCGCATGCATCGTCGCGCGCAGCCGCAGCGTGGAGACGAGCCGCTGGAACGCCTCCGACCAGTAGCTTCCCGCGCCCGGTGAGGCGTCCTCCTGATCGTCCGGCGTCGCGGTGAGAACCTCGAGGCGGCCGGCCTCCTCGGGGGACAGACAGCGCTCCGCCAGACCCATCACGCCGCTGAAGCTCCACGGGTAGCTACCCGCGTCCCGGGCGATCTCCAGAGCGTCGACGACCGCACGGCCCAGCGGTTCGGCCCACGGCACCGCGCACACGCCGAGCAGCTGGAACGCTTCCGACAGGCCGTGCGCGGCGATGAACTCGGCCACCCAGGAGGCACGTTCGTCGTCCGGCAGGGCGGCGAGAAGCTTCGACCGCTCGGCCGGTGACGTCGTCCCGGGACCGGTCGACGGCGGCGTGGCGGGTGTGCCGAGCAGGGCGCGGGACCAGTCGGCGTCGCGCTGCCGTGCCGCAGCCCGGCACCACGCCGCATGCAGTTCCTCCGCCCAGTCGTCGGACACGGGCAGCGCCACGATCTCGCGGGCAGAGCGCCCACCCAGCCTGCCCGGCCAGACGGACAGCGGGGCTGCCTCCACCAACTGTCCGAGCCACCAGGACCGCTCACCGCGTCCAGACGGCGGAGCGGGAACGATGCCGTCGCGCTGCATGTCCGCATCACACTCGTGGGGCGCCTCCACGACGATCGCCGCCGCGGCGTCACCGCTGCGGTCGATCGCGACGCAGGACGCGGCACGCGCGGCCATGCGGCCGGCGAGCGCGGAGCGGGGCAGCGCGGAGAGGAGTTCCGCCGCCGTGGCCCGGACGTTGCGGCTGCGGTCGGACAGCGCCTGCTCGAGGAACGGCTCGTCCGCGTCGGACAACCCGGCCCGCAGGGAATCGAGGAACATCAGCCGGTCCTCCGCCCGCTCCGTGGACCAGGTCGTGCCGAGCAGTGCCAGTGCGGCACCGGCGTCATGGGCCCGCAGGGCGGTGAGCAGCGCGACCCGTTCCGCGAACAGGCCTTCCTCCCAGAGCTTCCGCACGGCTTCCGCGTCGTCCACGGCGGGCAGAGCGGAGCCCGTGGACCCGCCGCGCAGCGCGTACTTCCACTCCGGGTTGAGCCGGGCGAGCCACAGCCCGCGCGGCCCCGCGAACTCCAACGCCTGCGGGCGAAGGTCCGTGCGGGCCCGGGCGGCGTCCAGCAGTCCGGGGAGGACGGACGCCGGCGCCCGGTAGCCGTGTTCGTTGGCGGCGGCGAGCCATTGGGGGAGCAGCTCGGTCAGGTCCGGGGTGGTGCCGCGCCTGCCGCCGGAGCCGGCGGGCCCGGCACGGTCGGCCAGCAGCTGCACGAGGCGCCGCCGTGCGGGCTCCGGCAGGGCACGGCGGGCGTCGTGCGGCGCCGGCTCCGGCGGCGACCCGCCGGCCCGCGTCGCGGGGCGCAGGCCCGCCCGGCGCCGCACGGTGTGCAGCGCGGCAGCGTCGAGCAGGGCGACGGGAGCGTCCTTGCCCGCGGGCGTCGGCCCGGACGGCGGCGTACGGCGATCGGTGCCGAGCAGCGCCGAGGTGACGAGGTCTTCCCACGGTGACGTACTGGCGGTGCGGGTCATGAGGCCTCCCTAACGTTCCTGGCGTTCAGATCAGCGGGACCGTCTCGGACATGTCCGCGGGCCACACCGTCAGCGGCACGAAGCCCCGGTGGCCGAACTCGCCGAAGACGGTGACCGGCCGGCCTCCGGCGAGCGCCACGAGCTTCCACAGGCCGGGGCGGGCGAGCACGGCGGGCGCGACAGACAGCGCGTCGCCGCCGTCGGCGTCGACCAGCTGCCATCCCTCGCCGTCCCGCACGGGTATGACGCCGCTGAGGGTGACCGGCCAGGAGTCCAGCCACGGGTCGGCGCGCAGGGCCTGCCCGTACGTGTCGGCCGCCGAGGCGCACGGCCCGCCGGGCGGCGGTGCGTCGATGGCGACCGGCGGGGTGAACTGCTCGCCCAGTTCGGCCCTCGGCCCGCTGCCGGTGTGCGCGGTGACCTCGGCGTCGAGCATCAGCCCCACGGGGAGGGCAAGCCGGGGCGGGCGGCCCGCCGCGCCGAAGGACAGCAGCAGTGCGGCTCGTTGTGACTCCCGTCCGTACAGCCAGATACGACGTGTGGTGAGCTTGCTGTCGGAGGAGTCGTACTGGGCGAGCACCAGCCACCGGTCGCGGACGGCCGAGCCGTCGGCGGACGAGGAGAGCCCGACCCTGGTGCGGACCGTGGCGGCCAGAGGCTCCGGCAGCCGCTCGCGCCCCAGCCAGGCGGAGTCCAGCAGATGGATCAGGGAGCACTCCTCCAGCAGCCGCACCGGCCAACCCGGCCCTGAGCCGGGAATGGCCCCCAGTTCCCTGACACGTGCGGCCAGTCCGGGCGCCTGGGCGTCGACCATGCGGGCGGCGGTCTCCTCCCACAGGCCGTACCCCGACTGCTCTGCCGCCGCGAGGCCGCCGCGCAGTAAATCGGCGAGCCGCTGTTCCAGCTCGGTGGCGCCCGCGGTGATCCGCTCGGCACGGCGCTCGGCCCGCCGCCCGGCGGCTTCCGGATCGGCGCTCCTCGCGGACGTGCCCGAGCCGGCGGCCGCCCGGTCCTGGCCCGCGGCGCGCGCTCTGCGACCGGACAGCCACTCCTCCGCCCAGTCCGGCACGGCGTCGCCCGCCCGCACGCTCCGCTCGTCGGAGGCCCAGAGCAACAGCAGGCCCAGGGCGTGCTTGCACGGGAACTTCCGGCTCGGGCAACTGCACTTGTACGCGGGGCCGGTGGTGTCCACGACGGTCTGGTAGGGCCTGCTGCCGCTGCCCTTGCACAGGCCCCACACGGCCCCGGACGCGTCGCAGCCCGCGGTCGACCAGGGCCCCGCAGCGCCCAGCTTGCTTCCCGCCTTGCGCGATGCGTCGTCAGGAGCCAGTGACAGCACCTGCTCCGTGGCCCAGCGGGGCCCCTGAGCCAGGGCGCCCGACGCCGTTTCCCCGTTTGTCAGAAGCATGGGAACGACGCTACGGCCGACCACTGACAATCGTCGCGACCTGCGAATTCGCCGGTGTCCGGATGCTGTTGGCGCCCGATTCGCCTTCCTACGGTCGGGCTCATCAGCACCATGGAAGTCCGGGGGGATACACCATGCAGCGCTCCACCCGCACGGCGCTCCGCGCCGTCACGGCCGCCGGCCTCGCCGCCGTCCTGGCCTTCGCCCTCGCCGCGTGCTCCAACGAGGCGGTCGAGCAGGTAGACAAGGAGGTCGACGAAACGCACGAGGTGACATACCAGGTCACCGGCAGGAGCGCCGACTCGATCCAGTTCCACGGCGGTGGGGGCGATGCGCCGAACCCGAAGATCGAGACGGTGGACAGGCCCACCCTGCCGTGGAAGAAGACGGTCACGCTCCGCGGCATCATGCCCGCGGCCGTGATGCCGGTCGCCGACCCCGCCGGCGCCGGGATCATGTGCAGGATCACGCACAAGGGCAAGGTGCTCGCCGAGGAGAACGGCAAGGCGCTGGTGCCCTCGGGTGGCTGCGTGGCGGAGTCCCCGGTCGGCGGCCGACTCCTCCCGCACACCCCTCTTCCCGTTACTGACCTGCGGTCATGTCGTCGCGACGGGGCGACTGTCAGTGGCATGGTGCACGGTGGTTCCCACATCGGGTCGAACGATCTGCAGGGGGGATCCATGACCGTGTCGGAAACCGTCGCGAGGACCGGAACGGAAGCGCTGAGGCCGCACGCGGAGGACGCGTTCGCCGACGAACTGAGGGCGCTGGCCGCGCTCGACGACAGGCCTCGCCCGGTGAACTGGCGGCTGTCGCCATGGGCCGTCGCCACCTATCTGCTCGGCGGCACACTCGCCGACGGCACGGTGATCACGCCGAAGTACGTGGGACCCCGCCGGATCGTCGAGGTCGCCGTCACCACGCTCGCCACCGACCGCGCTCTTCTGTTGCTCGGCGTGCCCGGCACCGCGAAGACATGGGTGTCGGAGCATCTGGCGGCAGCCGTCAGCGGCGACTCCACCCTCCTCGTGCAGGGCACCGCCGGCACTCCCGAGGAGGCCATCCGCTACGGCTGGAACTACGCCCAGCTGCTGGCCCACGGCCCCAGCCGCGACGCACTGGTGCCCAGTCCCGTCATGCGCGCCATGTCCGAGGGGATGACCGCGCGGGTCGAGGAGTTGACCCGCATCCCGGCCGACGTGCAGGACACGCTCATCACGATCCTGTCCGAGAAGACGCTCCCCGTCCCCGAGCTGGGGCAGGAGGTGCAGGCCGTCCGCGGCTTCAACCTCATCGCCACGGCCAACGACCGCGACCGCGGCGTCAACGACCTCTCCAGCGCCCTGCGCCGCCGGTTCAACACCGTCGTCCTGCCGCTGCCCGAGACGGCGGAAGCAGAGGTCGACATCGTGGCGCGGCGCGTCGACCAGCTAGGACGCTCGCTGGACCTGCCGGCCGCGCCGGAAGGCCTGGACGAGATCCGCCGCGTCGTCACGGTCTTCCGCGAGCTGCGCGACGGTGTGTCCAGCGACGGTCGCACAAAGATCAAGTCCCCGTCCGGCACCCTGTCGACGGCCGAGGCGATCTCCGTCGTCACAGGCGGCCTGGCGCTGGCCGCGCACTTCGGCGACGGCGTGCTGCGGCCGGGCGACGTGGCGGCCGGCATCCTCGGTGCGGTCGTGCGCGACCCGGCGGCCGACCGGGTCGTCTGGCAGGAGTACCTGGAGACCGTGGTGCGCGAGCGGGACGGCTGGAAGGACTTCTACCGCGCCTGCCGCGAGGTGAGCGCATGACCGGCCCGCTCCTGCTCGGAGTCCGTCACCACGGTCCGGGCTCGGCCCGGGCGGTGCGGGCCGCGCTGGAGGCGGCCGCACCCGCGGTCGTGCTGATCGAGGGCCCGCCGGAGGGCGATGCCCTGCTGCCGCTGGCCGCCGACGAGCAGATGCGTCCGCCCGTCGCCCTGCTCGCCCATGCCACGGACGACCCGGGCAGGGCCGCGTTCTGGCCGCTGGCCGAGTTCTCCCCCGAGTGGGTGGCTGTCCGGTGGGCGCTGGCCAACGGGGCGGCGGTGCGGTTCATCGATCTGCCTGCGGCGCATTCGCTCGCGCTGACCGACGAATTCCGCACGGAGGACGAGGACTCCGGCAAAGAGGCGCCGGATGTGCGCATCGACCCGATCGCGGTGCTCGCGTCCACCGCCGGGTACGACGATCCGGAGCGGTGGTGGGAGGACGTCGTCGAACTGCGCGGCGGCCGGGGTCGTCAGGGGCCCCGGGCCGACGAAGCCGCCGGCCAGCCGGGCGGGGGCGCCGCGGCGTCCGACGGCGCCGATCCGTTCGCCCCGTTCGCCGCGCTCGGGGAGGCCATGACCGCACTGCGGGAGACGTACGGCCACGGCGGCCACGATCGGGATCTCGTCCGTGAGGCCTGTATGCGGCTGCAACTCCGCGCGGCCAGGAAGGAGTTCGGGGACAGCGCTGTCGCGGTCGTCTGCGGCGCTTGGCACGTCCCCGCGCTCGAAGCGAGGACGACGGTCACCGCCGACAGGGCCCTCCTCAAAGGGCTCCCCAAGGTCCGGACCGAGATGACCTGGGTTCCCTGGACACACCGCAGGCTGGCCCGCCGCTCCGGGTACGGGGCGGGCATCGACTCGCCCGGCTGGTACGGGCATCTCTTCGGGGCGCCCGACCGGCCCGTCGAGCGCTGGATGACCAAGGTCGCCAGGCTGCTGCGGGACGAGGACCGCATGGTGTCCTCCGCCCATGTCATCGAAGCCGTCCGGCTCGCCGGGACACTGGCCGCCGTGCGAGGCCGCCCGCTCGCGGGGCTGACCGAGACGGTCGACGCCGTCCGGGCCGTGATGTGCGACGGCTCCGACGTACCGCTCGACCTCGTCCGGGACCGGCTCGTGGTGGGGGACGTCCTCGGCGAGGTGCCCGACACGGCGCCCGCCGTACCGCTCCAGCGGGACCTGACCCGGCAGCAGCGCGGCCTGCGGCTCAAGCCGGAGGCGCTCGAGCGCGAGCTGGAACTCGACCTGCGCAAGGAGAGCGACGCGGCCAAGAGCCGGCTGTTGCACCGGCTGCGGCTGCTCGCGGTGGGCTGGGGCGAGCCGGTCACCGGGCGGGGGAGCACCGGCACGTTCCGGGAGACCTGGCGGCTGCGCTGGGAGCCGGAGCTGTCCGTGAAGGTCGCGGAGGCCGGAGTATGGGGCACTACGGTGCTCGCCGCCGCCACCGCCAAGGCCGAGACGCAGGCCGTCTCCGCGACGGCGCTCTCGGAGGTGACGGCGCTCGCCGAGCAGTGCCTCCTCGCGGAACTGCCGGACGCGCTCCCGGTGGTGATGAAGGCACTCGCGGACCGGGCCGCTCTCGACGCCGATGTGAGCCACCTCGCGCAGGCACTGCCCGCGCTGGCCCGCTCGCTGCGGTACGGCGACGTACGGGGCACCGACACGGCCGCGCTCGGCGAGGTCGCCGCAGGACTCGCCGAGCGGATCTGCGTCGGCCTGCCGCCCGCGTGCACCGGACTCGACGCGGACGGGGCGGCCGAGATGCGCGGCCACCTCGACGGCGTGCACACCGCCGTCGGTCTGCTGCCGGACGCCGACGGTACGGGCGAGCGCTGGCGGACCGTCCTGCACAGACTCGCCGCCCGCGACACCGTCCCCGGAGTGATCCGCGGGCGCGCGGCCCGGCTGCTGCTGGACGAGGGGCGGCTCGAGGAGGACGAAGCCGCGCGTCTGATGGCTCTCGCGCTCTCCCCGGGCACGGAGCCGGCCGAGGCGGCGGCCTGGATCGAAGGCTTCGTCGGCGGCGCGTCCGGGGGAGGGCTGCTGCTGGTCCACGACGAGCGCCTGCTCGGCCTCGTCGACTCCTGGCTGACCGGCGTACCGGTGGGGGCCTTCACCGATGTGCTGCCGCTGCTGCGCCGTACCTTCTCCGCGTACGAACCGGGCGTCCGCCGCACGCTCGGCGAGCTCGTCCGGCGAGGGCCGGGTGCGGCGGCCGGGTCGGCGGGCACGGACGCCGGCACACCCGGGTTCGGCCCCGGCCTCGACGCCGCGCGCGCGGACGCGGTGCTTCCCGTGCTGCAGCTGCTGCTCGGCATCGATGACAACGACCTGGCGGGGGTGGCCCGATGACGGCGAGCACAGAAGCAAGCGCGAGCAAGCACACGGGCGCGAGCAGTACTGGCGTCGACGACGAGCGGCTGCGGCGGTGGCGGCTGGTGCTGGGCGGAGAATCCGGCGCGGACGGCACGGGTTGCGCACTGACCGGCACGGACGCGGCGATGGACGGGGCACTCGCCTCCCTCTACGGCAAGGGCTCAGGCACCGGTGCCGGCAACGGGAACCGCAGCGGCAGCAGGTCGGCGGGGCTCGGCGCGTCCGCGCCGTCCGTCGCCCGCTGGCTGGGCGACATCCGCACGTACTTCCCCAGCTCGGTCGTCCAGGTGATGCAGCGCGACGCGATAGACCGGCTCGGCCTCTCCACGCTGTTGCTGGAGCCGGAGATGCTGGAGGCCGTCGAGGCCGACGTGCACCTCGTCGGCACCTTGCTGTCGCTCAACAAGGCCATGCCGGAGACGACGAAGGAGACGGCCCGTGCGGTCGTGCGCAAGGTCGTCGACGAACTGGAGAAGAAGCTCGCCACCCGCACCCGGTCGACGCTGACCGGTGCGCTGGACCGCTCGGCGAGGATCAACCGCCCGCGCCACCGCGACATCGACTGGGACCGCACGATCCGGGCGAACCTCAAGAACTACCTGCCGGAGTTCAACACCGTCGTCCCGGAGCGGCTGATCGGCTACGGCCGGGCGTCCCAGGCGGTGAAGAAGGAGGTCGTGCTCTGCATCGACCAGTCGGGCTCGATGGCCGCGTCCGTCGTGTACGCATCGGTGTTCGGCGCGGTGCTGGCCTCCATGCGCTCCATCGCGACCCGGCTCGTCGTCTTCGACACGGCGGTCGTCGACCTGACCGACCAGCTCGACGACCCGGTGGACGTCCTGTTCGGCACTCAGCTCGGCGGCGGGACCGACATCAACAGGGCGCTGGCGTACTGCCAGTCGCAGATCACCCGCCCCGCCGACACCGTCGTCGTGCTGATCAGCGACCTCTACGAGGGCGGGATCCGCGACGAGATGCTGAAACGGGTCGCGGCGATGAAGGCGTCCGGAGTGCAGTTCGTCACTCTGCTGGCGCTCTCCGACGAGGGCGCCCCGGCCTACGACCGTGAGCACGCGGCCGCCCTCGCGGGGCTCGGAGCACCGGCGTTCGCCTGCACGCCGGATCTCTTCCCGGACGTCATGGCCGCGGCCATCGAAAAACGGCCGCTCCCCATACCGGACATGGCGGCCCATCAGTAGCAGGACAGGACAGGGTGATCCATCGGTGACATCGGTGACAGGGGGCTTGCGTCGCCCTGGGAGCCTCGTGCGAGCATCGCCTTGATCCGGCCCGACGCCGACCAAGAGAGAGGGCCCGCCCCGTGACTTCCGCAGCGCTCCGCCCCGCTGCCGACCCGCGCGCGCTGCGCCGGGCGGTGTACGGGCGTCGCATGCTGCGGGTCCTGCTCTTTCTCGGCGGGGTTCTGACGCTCGGTCTTCTTCTCGGCGCTCCGGCGTACGCGGCCGAGTCCGGCGCGGGCTCCACTGCGGAGGTTCGGGCCGAAGCCCGGCAGAAGAGCGGCGCCGACGCGACGGTGGCCTCCCGGTCGACCGGGTCACAGGCGCCTGCCTCGGCTTCCACGGCGCCCGGGTCCACTAAGTCCGCACCGTCCGACGGTGCTTCCCCGCGGGTCGACTCCGCCACCTCCGCCGAGCGGCCCGCCGAACGGGAACTGCGGCGTGCGGCCGACGAGTCCATGAGCGCCGTCGAGGCCGCGGCCGCCGCAGGCACCGCCCGGACAGCGGAAGCGGTCCGTGCGGTGACGCGTCCGGTCACCGACGGCATGGGGTGGCTGACCGGTTTGCCGGCCGGGATCATCGCCGGTCCGCTGCCCGGCGGCCATCTGCCGGCACCTGGTGTCGTCGTCCCCGGCGATCTTCCGGCGGCACAACTGGCACCGGGTGGAGCGCCGTTCACCAGCGCCGGTACGGCCCCGGCCGTGGGCGGCGCACGCTCCTCGGCCGACGCCGGGCAGCCCGCCCTCGTCGGCATCGACCGGGACTGCGGCGCGCAGGGTGGGGGCTTCGGCACGGCGCGGCTCGTGTCCGCGAAGTCCCCGGTGCACACGCCCGCACCTGGGCCCGTCGATCCGCGCAAGCACCAGCAGGGCGCGGTGCAGCAGTCGAGCGAGACCCAGGCGCCTCGCCCGGGCGACCAGCCGGCGGCGACGTTCGCCGACGTTTCTCCGGACGCTTCCGCCTCGGGCCCCGGCTGTCCGGCGGCGGAGCCGCCGACCCGCGACAGGCCGCGCGACGTTCTCGAATTCCCCGGCTAGGGCAAGGCATTCCCGCGCCTCAGGACCTGCCACGCGGGGGTGGGCAGGTCTGCCCGCCACTCCGGAGCCCTTCTGCTGCTCCGGACCGCCGAACGAATTCGAAGGAACCACCAAGCATGCACAAGAACATCCGCCGCTCGATCGCCGTCGCCGCCACGGCCACCGGTATGTGGGCCCTCGGGACCGCCGTGGCCAGTGCCGACGAGGCACCCGTCTCCGTGCCGTTGTCCACCCCGGACCAGGCCACCGACGCGGCCGACGCGGTCGACCTGTCGCTCGGCGCCGATGCCGGGGACGCCGCTGCCGGCCTCCGGGTCGCCGACGAGGACGTCGTCGGTGTCGAGGCGGAGAGCCGGTTGTCCTCGGCCGGCCTCCAGGGCGTGACGTCCGACGTCCAGGACCGGGCCCGCCAGTACGTCGAGGGTGAGCTCCCCTCCTACGAGGTCCCGTCCGTCCCCGGCGCGCAGCTCCCCTCCGTCGGCGTCCCGGCCGCCCCGCATGTCGACGTCCCGGCCGCGCCTTCCGCGGACGCCCCGGCCGTCGACGCCGACATCGACTACCTCTTCGGTCCGCTCTCCGCCTTCGCGCACGAGCTCGGCCAGGTTCCGGCCGGTGCCGAGGCCCGGGCCCAGGGCGTGGTGGAGGCGTCCGGCCCGATCGTCGACGAGACCTCCGCGGCCGTGCTGCCGCCCGTCGTGGCCACGGCCCTGGCCGGCGCCCAGCCGGTCGCCGCTCAGGCCGTCGGTGACGCGGGCGTCCTCGCCCATGGCGTGGCCGCCGAGGTGCAGCCGTTCGCCGGCGGGGTCGGCGACCGGGTCCAGCCGTTTGCCGGTGGCGTGGTGTCCGAGGCACAGCCGTTCGCGACGGGCGCCCTGGGCGAGGTGCAGCCCTTCGCGGCCGGTGTGGTCGCCGAGGTGCAGCCGCTGGTCGACACGGTGGCCGGCCACGCCCACCCGCTCGCCCAGGGCGTCGGCCACAGCGCCACCGGTCTGGTCCACGGCGTGGCCGCCCAGGTGGACCCGTTCGCCGCGGGACTGGTCTCCGAGGTGCAGCCCTTCGCGCAGAACATTGCGACGAACGTCACGGGCGACGCCGTGCCGCTCGCCGGGAACGCCGCCGGCGGTGTGCAGGGCGTCGTCTCCGACATGACGCCGAGCTTACCTGCCGTACGGCATCTGAGCAGCGCCGCCGTCAGGCCGCCAGGTGCCTGACCAGGCAACCAGCACGCGGCCGGGACGTCCCCGTCGTCCGGAGGGGCGTTCCGGCCGCCTCGGCATCCCAGGCCGCGCCGGCCCTGGACCGGCCGTCCGGCCGGGGTGGCCTCTGTGACTGTAATCACCACGTAGGTGTGATCTGCGATTTAGGGGCGCAGGTCCGGCGGGGATAACCTGCCAGGCGGACATGCCGCGCCCACGGACACCGTGTGTGCCTCCCTTGTGACAAGAGCAGTCACGTTGCCCTTCGCGGCACGCCCACGCAGACAACGAACCGCGATCTTCAGAAAAGGGACGGACGCGCGTGGACCTGTTCGAGTACCAGGCGAGGGACCTCTTCGCCAAGCACGGTGTACCGGTGCTGGCCGGTGAAGTCATCGACACGCCTGAGGCGGCGCGCGAAGCCACCGAGCGGCTGGGCGGCAAGTCGGTCGTCAAGGCGCAGGTGAAGGTCGGCGGCCGCGGCAAGGCCGGCGGTGTGAAGCTGGCCGCCACCCCGGACGAGGCCGTCGCCCGTGCGACGGACATCCTCGGGATGGACATCAAGGGCCACACGGTCCACAAGGTGATGATCGCGGAGACCGCTCCGGAGATCGCCGAGGAGTACTACGTCTCGTACCTCCTCGACCGCACCAACCGCACCTTCCTGGCCATGGCCTCCGTCGCCGGCGGCATGGACATCGAGGAGGTCGCCGCGACGACCCCCGAGAAGCTGGCGAAGGTACCGGTCGACGCCAACGAGGGCGTCTCCATCGAGAAGGCGCGCGAGATCGTCGCCCAGGCCCAGTTCCCGGCCGAGGTCGCAGAGAAGGTCGCCGAGGTGCTGGTGACCCTGTGGAAGACCTTCATCGCCGAGGACGCGCTCCTCGTCGAGGTCAACCCGCTGGCCAAGGTCGCGAGCGGTGAGGTCATCGCCCTCGACGGCAAGGTGTCCCTCGACGAGAACGCCGACTTCCGCCAGCCGGAGCACGAGGCCCTCGAGGACAAGGCCGCAGCCAACCCGCTCGAGGCTGCCGCCAAGGCCAAGAACCTCAACTACGTCAAGCTCGACGGCGAGGTCGGCATCATCGGCAACGGCGCGGGTCTGGTCATGTCGACCCTCGACGTCGTCGCCTACGCCGGTGAGGCGCACGGCAACGTGAAGCCCGCCAACTTCCTCGACATCGGCGGCGGCGCCTCCGCCGAGGTCATGGCGAACGGCCTCGAGATCATCCTCGGCGACCCGGACGTCAAGTCCGTGTTCGTCAACGTCTTCGGTGGCATCACCGCCTGTGACGAGGTCGCCAACGGCATCGTCCAGGCGCTGGAGCTCCTGGCCTCCAAGGGCGAGGAGGTCACCAAGCCGCTGGTCGTGCGCCTCGACGGCAACAACGCGGAGCTGGGTCGCAAGATCCTCTCCGACGCCAACCACCCGCTGGTCCAGCGCGTGGACACCATGGACGGCGCGGCCGACAAGGCCGCCGAGCTCGCTGCTGCGGCCAAGTAAGGGAAGAGGGACTGTAGAACCATGGCTATCTTCCTGAACAAGGACAGCAAGGTCATCGTCCAGGGCATGACCGGTGCCACGGGCATGAAGCACACCAAGCTCATGCTGGGTGACGGCACCAACATCGTCGGCGGCGTGAACCCGCGCAAGGCCGGCACGTCCGTCGACTTCGACGGCACCGACGTACCGGTCTTCGGCACCGTCGCCGAGGCGATCGAGAAGACGGGCGCGAACGTCTCCGTCCTCTTCGTCCCGCCGGCCTTCGCCAAGGCCGCCGTCGTCGAGGCCATCGACGCCGAGATCCCGCTGGCCGTCGTCATCACCGAGGGCATCGCGGTGCACGACTCCGCCGCCTTCTGGGCGTACGCGAAGTCCAAGGGCAACAAGACCCGCATCATCGGCCCGAACTGCCCCGGTCTCATCACGCCGGGCCAGTCCAACGCCGGCATCATCCCGGGCGACATCACCAAGCCCGGCCGCATCGGTCTCGTGTCGAAGTCCGGCACGCTGACCTACCAGATGATGTACGAGCTCCGTGACATCGGCTTCTCCTCGGCCGTCGGCATCGGTGGCGACCCCGTCATCGGTACGACGCACATCGACGCGCTCGCCGCGTTCGAGGCCGACCCCGAGACGGACCTGATCGTCATGATCGGTGAGATCGGCGGCGACGCCGAGGAGCGTGCGGCCGACTTCATCAAGGCCAACGTCACCAAGCCGGTCGTCGGCTACGTCGCGGGCTTCACCGCGCCCGAGGGCAAGACCATGGGCCACGCCGGCGCCATCGTCTCCGGCTCCTCCGGCACCGCCCAGGCGAAGAAGGAGGCCCTCGAGGCCGCGGGCGTCAAGGTCGGCAAGACGCCGACCGAGACGGCCAAGCTGGCGCGCGCCATTCTCGCCGGCTGACCTTCCGCTGTACGTATGTGGGCCCGCTCCCCGGGCGAGGGGGCGGGCCCACACGCGTGTCGGCGCGGCCGCTCAGTGCAGCAGCGGTACCAGGCGCGCAGGGCCGCCGGCCGGCTCGGCGCGCAGCTTGCCCAGCAGCCGTTTGTCCTCGGCCGTCAGCGCGTGCGGGCCGTGCTGCGGGGCGGGCACGCCTTCGATCTGCCGGGCCGCAGGCAGCGGCGGTTCGTACTGCCGCGGGGCGGTGACCAGTGTGAAGACTGTCGCCGCGGTGAGCAGCGTGATCGCAGAGGCGACGATGAGCGTCCATGTTTTCGTCCGGCGCTCGCAGCCCCTGCGCACAGTCCTCGCAGATGGGGTCGTGAACGGCCCGGGACCCACGCCGACCAGTGCCCGCAACCGGTCCCGCAGCACGCGCGCGTCCGCCAGTTCGGGGAGCCGTTCGGCGAGGGCCGCGCGCGCGTGCACGAGGCGGTTCACGGTGGCCGGGGTGCTGGCCTCCGTCTCCGCCGCGGTATCCGGCAGGCCGAGGCCCAGGCCGTCGTGGAGCAGCAGGGCGCGACGGCAGGCCGGGGGAAGCTCCTGCAGCGCTTCGAGCAGCCCGCGGCGGGGGTCTTCCGCGGGCAGCTCGTCGGGGTACCGGTGGACGGATCGCAGCCGGTTCCACGGGGACATGGCGTACTCGTGCGCGACGGCCCGGACCCAGCCTGCCGGGTCCCGGTCCACGGCGACCTCCGGCCAGCGCTGCCAGGCGTGGTGGAACGCGCGCTCCACCGACTCGAGGGAGAGCAGGCGACGGCCGGTGAGCAGATACGTCTGGCCCACGAGGCCCGGGGCGGCACCCGCGTACAGCACGTCGAAGGCCTCCTCCGGGCTGAGCGCGGGCCGGATCGGGGCCACGGGAGCGGGGGCGGGCTCCGGTGGTGGAACCGGCGCGGTGAGGGCTCGGGAGTCCGGTGGTGGAACCGGGGCGATGAGGGGCCCGGAGTCCGGCGGCAGTTGCCCGGCGGGGACTGCGGGCGTGGGCGACGGCGTGGGTGTCGGGGTCCCGGGCGCCTTCTCGTCCGGCGCACCGGACGACGCGAGCATCCGGGCGTACGCCTCGCGCTTGCGCCCCCTGGGGGTCGAACGCCCGGCCTCCCAGGAGCGGACCGTCGCCCGTGTGACGCCGATGGCTGCCGCGACGGCGTCCTCGGAGATCGACCTGGCCTCCCGCAGGCTGCGCCGTTCCTTCGGCGGCGGCAGCGGGGTGCCGGAGGCGGAGCGGGCGGTGCTCTTGGTCATGAAGGGCCCCCAGCGGCACAGTACTCGACGAAAAAGCACATAAGCGTATCTTGAGCGACACATCGGTCATTGGCCTGTTGCATGGATAAAGCGCGTGTCGTTGGCAGCATGGCCGCGTGACCCAAGTGACCGAACAGAGCCCGTCGATGCCGCAAGCCCCGGTCGCCGTGCAGGGCGGCACATCGGTCGCGCTGGTCGCCTCGTTCGTGCGCGGCGCGACGGCGGCCGGACTCGGACTCGGTCTGATCGCCGTGTTCGTGACGGTGATGTGGATCAGTTCGCCCTTCCCCGACAGCGACCCCGGTGACGCGCTGCATGTGGCGGCGGCGCTGTGGTTGCTCGCCCACGGCACCGAACTCGTACGGGCGGACACCCTCTCCGGGGCTCCCGCACCCATGGGGGTCGCGCCGCTGTTACTGGTCGCGCTGCCGGTCTGGCTGGCGCACCGGGCGGCGCGCGACGCACTGGAACCGGACCCGGGCAGGCCGCGACCGTCCGCGTGGAGCGCGCCGATCATGGTGGCCTGCGGATATGTGATGGTCGGGGCGCCGGTCGTGCTCTACGTCGCAGGCGGCTCGTTCGCCGCGGACCCCCTGAGCGCGCTGGTCCATCTGCCGCTCCTGACGCTGCTCGCGGCGGCCTCCGGGGCCTGGACCGCGAACGGACTGCCGCTCGGCCCACTGCCGTCCTGGGTGCCGCAGCGACTGCGGGTGGCCCTGGCCCGCAGCCGGATGTCCGCCGCGCTGCGATCCGCGGCCGCCGGCGCGCTCGCGCTGCTCGTCGGCGGTGCGGTGCTCGTCGTGGCCTCGACGGTCTGGCACGGGCGGGCGGCGCAGGAGTCGTTCATGAACCTGTCGGGGGAGTGGTCGGGCCGGACGGCGATCGCCCTGCTGGTCCTGGCGCTGGTGCCCAACGCGGCGGTCTGGGGCGCGTGCTACGGGCTGGGGCCGGGCTTCGCCGTCGGCACGGGCGCCACGGCCACGCCGCTCGCCCTGACCGGTACGCCCGCCCTTCCCGACTTCCCCCTGCTCGCGGCCGTGCCGGACCAGGGGCCGGGTACACCTCTGCACTGGGCGGCAGTCGCGGTGCCGGTCGTCGCGGCTGCGGTGCTGGCCTGGTTCACGGTGGGAGCGGCGGCACCTCGGTACGGGGAGCGCGAGACGGCCTGGCGGCCCGGCGACACCGCCCGCGCGGCGCTGCTCGGCGCGGTCGGCTGTGCGGGACTGACGGCGCTGCTCGCCGCGGCGTCCGGCGGCCCGCTCGGCACCGGCAGACTCGCGGCGTTCGGGCCCGTGTGGTGGCTGGTCGGCCTTGCGGCACTGGCCTGGACGGCCGGCCTGAGCATCCCGCTGGCGTTGGTGCTGCGGGCGTGGCGGCTGCGGACACCGGCGCAAGGGTGGTGGCCAAGGCTGCTGGGCCGTCACTCCGCCCAGGCCGCCGACGGGTCGGCGGGGGCGGCCGTCGCCGAACCCGCGGTGCCCGAGGCACCCGCCGAACGGAGCGCGGCCTCGGAGGCGGACCTCGACCCCGCGTCGGACCTCCTCGACGACGAGTCCGAGCTCTACGACTACCTGCCGCAGGACACCTGGGCCGATCGGGCGCCGAACGAGGACCGGTGGGCGGCACTGAAGGAGTCCTCCGGCGACCCGGACTCACCGCCGGTGCCGGCGCGCGGCGCGACGGCGGCCGGTCCGGATTCCGGGGCCGGGCCCGAGCACCCGGCCGCACCTGAGCCGGCGGCGGCGTTCCCGGCGGCACGGCCCGAACCCGATGGTGCCGCCGGGGAGACGCTCGAGTCGGAGCCCGAGCCGCCCGTGGACGACGAGGCCCGATGAACCGCCCGTGGCGAGCGTGGGCCCGGGACGGCCGGGCGGCCTCTACTCCTTCACGCCCAGCACGCCACGCAGCGGCTCGGGGAGCTTCTCGTTGCAGGTCAGCTGTCCCGACTTGGTCAGCGCGTCGTTCACACAGGTGTAGTAGTCGCGGTAGACCAATTGCGCCGTGAACGACGCAGCCACGATCACCAGCGCGATGCTCGCCATCACCAGGCCGCTGACGGCCGCCGTGATCTGCGGCCGGTTCGAGGTGGCAGCCGCGGCCGCGGAGGCGGGTGCCGACGGAGGCGGGGCGTTCGGCGGGGTGCCGCCGCCGGTCAGGGCGTCGGCGGTCACCCGGCTGCGCGGCTTGGCGCGCAGGGAGCTGATGCTCCAGTACAGCGCGAGCGCGCCCAGCAGCAGGGCGATCTCGGGGAAGTCGAACAGCGCGAAGAAGAAGGCCCACATGCCCGACAGCAGGGCGTACCGCGCCCGGCGCTGCGCCGGGTCCGTCGGGTCCCAGCGCAGACCGGGGCCGCCGGAACCACCGGGGCCGCCCTTCCCCTCCGGCCCGTTCTGGCCGGCGCCCGGCCGGCCGCCGAAGCCGCCGCCCGAGGAACGGCCGGGCTGGCGGCTGCTCCACTGGCTGCCCCGGTTCGACCCCGATCCGGAAGCCGGGCCGGAGCCGGAGTCCGAACCGTCGGAACCGGACGAGCCGGACGACGACGGGGCGTCGTTCGACGAGGGGTGGCGCGGCTGCCACGGCTGGTCCGGCGTGCCCTCCGGCGGCGGCGCGAAGGGGTTGCTGTCGTCCGTGGACTGGCGCTCCCGCGGCAACAGGAGGTCCGTACGGCGGCGTCGGTCCGGCATCTGGTGAACGTCTTCCCCTCGTCATGCCCTGGTCGGGTCCGTCTGGACGCGGGCCCTGCCCCCAGACGCTACCGTCCGGCCACGCCCCCGTCCCGTGGGGGCCGTCCTGTGTGCCGGTATCGTTGCTGACGGTCGACCTCTTCGTAGAGTTCCCCGTATCAGGGGATGCGACTCGTTTGTACGACCGCACAAAGTCGCACCGTAAGCCGCACCGTAACGCGAAAAGAGTCCCTTCCGTGGCTGCCGCCCGCCTCGTCGTCCTGGTCTCCGGATCGGGAACGAACCTCCAGGCCCTGCTCGACGCGATCGCCGACGATCCCGAAGGATTCGGGGCGGAAGTCGTCGCCGTCGGTGCGGACCGCGGCGACATCGCCGGTCTGGAGCGTGCCGAGCGCGCCGGGCTGCCGACCTTCGTCTGCCGGGTGAAGGACTTCGCCTCCCGCGAGGAGTGGGACGCGGCCCTGACCGAGGCGACCGCCGCGTACGAGCCGGACCTCGTGGTCTCGGCCGGGTTCATGAAGATCGTGGGGAAGGAATTCCTCGCACGGTTCGGCGGGCGCACCGTCAACACGCACCCCGCGCTGCTGCCCAGTTTCCCCGGTGCCCACGGAGTGCGGGACGCGCTCGCCTACGGCGCGAAGGTGACCGGGTGCACCGTCCACTTCGTCGACGACGGCGTCGACACCGGCCCGATCATCGCCCAGGGCGTGGTCGAGGTACGGGACACGGACGACGAAGACGCTCTCCACGAGCGCATCAAGGAAGTCGAGCGATCGCTGCTCGTCGAGGTCGTGGGGCGTCTCGCCCGGCACGGCTACCGCATTGAGGGACGAAAGGTTCATGTCGGTGAATAAGTCGGGTAACAAGCCCATCCGTCGCGCACTGGTCAGCGTCTACGACAAGACGGGTCTTGAGGAGCTTGCCCGCGGGCTGCACGAGGCCGGCGTCGAGCTCGTGTCCACCGGCTCGACCGCCTCGAAGATCGCCGCCGCCGGGGTGCCCGTGACCAAGGTCGAGGAACTGACCGGCTTCCCCGAATGCCTGGACGGCCGCGTCAAGACGCTCCACCCGCGCGTGCACGCCGGCATCCTCGCCGACCTGCGCCTGGACGCCCACCGCGAGCAGCTCGCCGAACTGGGCGTGGAGCCGTTCGACCTGGTGGTCGTGAACCTGTACCCGTTCAAGGAGACCGTCGCCTCGGGCGCGAGCCCCGACGAGTGCGTCGAGCAGATCGACATCGGCGGCCCGTCCATGGTCCGTGCCGCCGCCAAGAACCACCCGTCGGTGGCGGTCGTCACCAGCCCCGGCCGTTACTCGGACGTGCTCGCGGCCGTCCGCGAGGGCGGTTTCGACCTCCCGGCCCGCAAGCGGCTCGCCGCGGAGGCGTTCCAGCACACCGCCGCGTACGACGTGGCCGTCGCCTCCTGGTTCGCATCCTCCTACGCGCCCGCCGACGAGAGCGACTTCCCCGACTTCCTGGGTGCCACGTGGGAGCGCGAGAACGTCCTGCGCTACGGCGAGAACCCGCACCAGCCCGCGGCGCTCTACACCTCCGGCAGCGGCGGCCTCGCGCAGGCGGAGCAGCTGCACGGCAAGGAGATGTCGTACAACAACTACACGGACACCGACGCCGCGCGCCGGGCCGCGTACGACCACTCCGAGCCCTGCGTCGCGATCATCAAGCACGCCAACCCGTGCGGCCTCGCGATCGGCGCCGACGTGGCAGAGGCGCACCGCAAGGCGCACGCCTGCGACCCGCTGTCCGCGTTCGGCGGCGTGATCGCCGTCAACCGTCCTGTGTCCGTCGCGATGGCCGAGCAGGTCGCCGAGATCTTCACCGAGGTGATTGTGGCGCCCGGCTACGAGGACGGCGCGGTCGAGGTCCTGGCCAAGAAGAAGAACATCCGCGTGCTGCGCGCCGAGGGCGCCCCGGCGAACCCGGTCGAGCTCAAGCCCATCGACGGCGGCGCGCTGCTCCAGGTCGCCGACCGTCTCCAGGCCGACGGCGACGACCCGGCGAACTGGACGCTCGCCACCGGCGACGCGCTGTCCGCCGACGAGCTCGCCGAGCTGGCCTTCGCCTGGAAGGCCTGCCGCGCGGTCAAGTCCAACGCGATCCTGCTCGCCAAGGACGGTGCGTCCGTCGGCGTCGGCATGGGTCAGGTCAACCGGGTCGACTCCGCGAAGCTCGCGGTCGAGCGGGCGGGTGAGGAGCGCGCACGCGGCTCGTACGCCGCCTCCGACGCGTTCTTCCCGTTCCCCGACGCCTTCGAGGTCCTCGCCGAGGCCGGCGTCAAGGCCGTGGCCCAGCCGGGCGGCTCGGTCCGTGACGAGCTGGTCGTCGAGGCGGCTCATAAGGCCGGCGTGACGATGTACTTCACGGGGACGCGGCACTTCTTCCACTGAACGTGAGCCCCGCGGACGGGCCCGCCGGTCGGGACGACCGGCGGGCCCGTCCGTACCGCCGTTCCTGCCGTTTCCGCAGAAGTTCGCGGGCCCGGCCGCCGACGTACCTTTCGTTGGTCGTTGGTCGTTGGTCGTTGGTCGCAACGGTCGTATCGCCCGTCGTACTTGGGACAGCCGTACGACGTCGTGACCGCCGGCCCAGGATGCCTCAGGCTCGGCCGACTCCCGCCGACGGCCCGGCCGACGCGGTGCGTCGGCCGAAGCGGAGCGCCGGCAAGACCCGCGTCCGCGACCCGGGAACGGCCGAAGGCCGTGAACCCGCCGGGGCGGGGTCACGGCCTTCGAAGCGGCGCGGAGCGGGACTTACGCGCGCTGACGGTTGAACCAGGCGCCACCGTCGGACTTGCCGACGAACACGGCGACGAGGATCGCCAGAACGGTGTGCACCAGGCCCACCAGGATGAACGGGTAGATGCCGAGCACCGCGGTGATGATGCCGAACACCATGGTGGTGACGCGGATGCCGTTGCCGCCGCTGCCGAACTTGGCGGCGAGGAAGACGGCGAAGACACCCCAGGCCAGGATGAGCGCCACGATGAACCAGATGACGCCGATGGAAAGGTCGGCAGCCTCCTGGAACTGCAGCTCGTCGCGGAGCGCCGGGTCATCCTTGGCCGCACTGACGCCGAAGGCGGTGAGCGCGCCGAAGATCACACCGATCAGCTGGAGGCCGCCGATCACGAAGAGCATCACGCGGGCCGCCTTGACGCCGCCCGGCATCTCCTGCGGCACCGGCGCGTAACCGCCGCCACCGTACGGCTGGACGGGCGGGGCCTGCGGGTAGCCGTAGCCGGGCTGCTGGCCCTGCTGCTGGCCGTAGGGGTTGTTCGGGTCGCCGAAGCTCATGGCGGGTTCCTCCGTTTGAAATGCGGGGACGACGCGGTCCGAGCGGAGGAACTGCATGGTTTTTTGCTGTTTTGCCCCCCGGCACTGCCCGCGGCACTGCGCGGCTCATAGTCGTCTGACAATGGACTTTTTGTCCAGCCGGAATCCGTATGTGTTGTGCAAGTGCAACCTGTTGGCCATCCGCCCGTCGAGACGCGGGCAGGGCGGATTGGAACCGGGGCGGGTGCATCCGCGAGGATGGGGGTATGAGCGCCCAGATTCTCGATGGCAAGGCCACCGCAGCCGCGATCAAGTCCGATCTGACCGCCCGCGTGGCGGCCCTCAAGGAGCGGGGTGTCACGCCCGGCCTGGGGACCCTGCTCGTCGGGGACGACCCGGGGAGCCGCTGGTACGTCAATGGCAAGCACCGCGACTGCGCACAGGTGGGTATCGCGTCCATCCAGCGCGAACTGCCCGCGGACGCCACGCAGGAGGAGATCGAGGCGGTCGTACGGGAGCTCAACGAGAACCCCGAGTGCACGGGCTACATCGTCCAACTCCCGCTTCCCAAGGGCATCGACGCAAACCGGGTTCTCGAACTGATGGATCCCGACAAGGACGCGGACGGGCTGCACCCGATGAGCCTCGGCCGGCTCGTGCTCGGCATCGCGGGGCCGCTGCCGTGCACCCCGTACGGCATCATCCAACTGCTGCGCCACCACGGAGTGGAGATCAAGGGCGCCAACGTCGTGGTGGTCGGGCGTGGCATCACCATCGGGCGGCCGATGCCGCTGGTGCTGACCCGCAAGTCCGAGAACGCGACCGTGACGCAGTGCCACACCGGTACGCGCGACCTCTCCGCCCACCTGCGCCAGGCCGACATCATCGTCGCGGCCGCCGGGGTACCGCACCTGATCCGGCCCGAGGACGTCAAGCCGGGCGCGGCCGTGCTCGACGTCGGCGTCAGCCGCGACGAGAACGGAAAGATCGTCGGCGACGTCCACCCGGACGTCGCGGAGGTGGCCGGCTGGGTCGCCCCCAACCCGGGCGGTGTCGGCCCGATGACGCGCGCACAGCTGCTGGTGAACGTGGTCGACGCGGCCGAGCGCGCGGCGTCGGCCGGTTCCGCGGCCTGAGGGTGGCTGACCCCATGGAGGTACGCGCGGACAGCACCGCCGCCCACGGGCCGGGCGACGCGGACCGGCGGGCGGGGGAGGACCCCGTTCCCGCCCGCGGGGCCGATGCGCCCGGGGCGCAGCCCGATCCTGCCGGCCGCACCGGCGCGGCCCGCGAGGCGGCGGCCGGAGCCGAGGCGGCCGGTGCGGCGGGGCTCGGCTCCGCCCGGGGGAGCGGGGCCGCGGAGCAGGCCGAGCCGGATGTGGCCGAGGCAGGCGCGCCCTCCCGGGCCGGGGCGGCCGACAGCGGGAAGGCAGTCGCTGGCGCTGCGGCACAGGGCGGCGCCCGCCGGTCCGGCCCTGCCGGCCCCGACCGGCCTGCCGGGGCCGAGGCTTGCCCGGTGGGTGAAACCCAGGAGCCGGACGACGGCGCCGGCCGTCCGGCCGGGTCCCGGCGGCCGCCGACCGTCACGCGGGACACCGCGCGGCCCGAGGGCGGCGGGCGTGCCGCCCGCGGGGACGCGCCCGCCCCCGCGCGGCAGTGGCCGCTGCTCAGCGTGCTCTCCCTGACCGGCATCGGCTTGCTGATCGTCGGCACCAACGCCTTCGCCGACGCCTTCCGGGTCGGCACGATGCTGATCGGCGCGGCTCTGATCCTCGGTGCCGTACTGCGCCGCGTCACGCCGTCCGTCGGCATGCTCGCCGTCCGCTCCCGCTTCACCGACATGATCACGTACGGCCTCCTGGGCACGGTGATCGTTCTGCTCGCGCTGGTGGTGCAGCCGAAGCCGTGGCTCGATGTGCCCTTCCTGGAAGACGCGGTTCATTTCACCGTGCGTTAGCGCCCGGGGTCCGAAGTGTCGCCCTCTCACGCGAGTAGCTTGATTCGGAGATGGTCCGCTCGTCACCCGCAGTGACAGCGACCGGTTGCCGCGCGAGAGGGACGTTCACCCGATGGCCAAGATCAAGGTAGCCAACCCCGTCGTCGAGCTCGACGGCGACGAAATGACCCGCATCATCTGGCAGTTCATCAGGAACAAGCTGATCCTGCCGTACGTCGATGTCGAGCTGCACCGCTTCGACCTGGGCATCCAGCATCGCGATGCCACCGGCGACCAGGTGACCGCCGACGCCGCCGGGGCGGTCGCGAAGCACGGCGTGGGCGTCAAATGCCCCACGATCGCGCCCGACGAGGCGCGCGTCGAGGAGTTCAACCTCAAGGCGATGTACCGCTCGCCCGAGGACACCATCCGGGAAGTCCTCGGCGGCGTCGTCTTCCGCGAGCCGGTCATCATGGAGAACGTCCCCCGCCTCGTACCCGGCTGGACCAAGCCGATCGTCGTCGGCCGGCACGTCTTCGGTGACCAGTACCGTGCCACGGACATCAAGGTCCCAGGGCCCGGCACGCTCACGATGACGTACACCCCCAGGGACGGCTCGGACCCGGTCGAGCTCGAGGTCCATGAGTTCTCCGGCCCCGGCGTCGCGCTCGGCATGGTCAACCACGACGACTCGATCCGGGACTTCGCGCGCGCCTCGTTCCGTTACGGCCTGGCCCGCGGCTATCCCGTCCTTCTGTCGACGAAGAACACGGTCCTCAAGCGGTACGACGGCCGGTTCAAGGACATCTTCCAGGAGGTGTTCGACGCCGAGTTCAAGGCGGAGTTCGACCGGGCCGGTCTGACGTACGAGCACCGTCTCATCGACGACATGGTGGCGGCGGCGCTCAGGTCGGAAGGCGGCTACCTCTGGGCCTGCAAGAACTACGACGGTGACGTCCAGTCGGACGCCGTCTCACAGGGCTTCGGTTCGCCGGGCCTGATGACCTCGGTGCTGATGTCCGCGGACGGCAGCACGGTCGTGGCGGAGGCGGCGCACGGCACGGTCACCCGGCACTACCGCATGCACCAGCACGGCCGGGCGACGTCGACCGACCCGATCGCCTCGGTCCATGCCTGGTCACGAGGCCTGGCCCACCGGGGCAGGCTGGACGGTACCCCGGAGGTGATCCGGTTCGCGGAGACGCTCGAGCAGGTGTGCAGGGAGACCGTCGAGAGCGGTCAGATGACCAGGGACCTGGCGCTGCTGATCTCCCGCAACCAGCCGTGGCAGACCACGGAGCAGTTCCTGGACACGCTGGACGCCAATCTGCAGAAGAAGATGGTGGACCGCACGGCGCTGTGAGCGGCCGGGCCGGCGGCTCACGGACGAGGGCGACGGCGCCTGTACGAGGGCGACGGTGCCCGTACGAAGGTGACGGCGCCCGTGCGAACGAGACGGCGCCCGTCCTCTCCCCCGAGGGAGGACGGGCGCCGTCGTGGGTTCCAGAGTCATGCACGCGCCAAGAGCGTTCAAGGGGCGACTGTGGCCTGTGGCACGGAAGTGACCATTCCGCCACGGTGTGATCGTCGTGCTACGGATGCGAGACTGGGGCCGCATCCGACGCCCATCGGTTGCGCCGGGGGTAAACACAGCACATTCGGGGGACTAGGGGGAAGTATCGATGCCTCGTTGGAAGGAATTGCCCGAGGAGCTCGACCCGGAGGTACGCGAGTTCACCGGCCAGCTGCGCGGGCTCGTCGACCGCAGCGGACTGAGCATCTCGGCCGTCTCGGACCGCACCGGGTACAGCAAGACGTCCTGGGAGCGTTATCTCAACGGGCGGCTCCTCGCGCCCAAGGGCGCGGTCGTCGCGCTCGCCGAGGTGACCGGCACGGACACGGTCCATGTGACCACCATGTGGGAGCTCGCGGAGCGTGCCTGGAGCCGTGCCGAGATGCGGCACGACATGACGATGGAAGCGATACGAATATCGCAGGCGCGCGAAGCGCTCGGCGGCGACGGCGCAGCGTCGGGAGCGCCCGGCGGACGGGGCTCGACCGGCTCCGGCGCCACAGGCGGCCGGTCCGCGGGCCATGGCCCTGGCGGCGGATCCGCCGGCAACACCTGGCCGACCGTCACCGAGTCGCCGTACGGCCCCGGACCGTACGGCGCCGCTGCCGCCCCCGCTCCCGGGGCCGGAGCGCGCCCGCCGCACCAGGGCGGAGAGGCCGCGTCCGCCCCGTCCGGGCCCGCCGGCACTGCCAGGCGCCGCCGCAAGGCCCCGTTCGTCGCCGCCGCCGTGGTGAGCGTGCTCATCGTGGGCACCGGCGGCTGGTTCCTCGTGAGCGGTGAGGGCGGAGACGGCCGCGAGGACCGCGCCACGCCGACCCCGTCCGTCACGCCGACCACCAGCAGCCCGAAGCTTCCGGCCGGGGTGAAGTGCAACGGCGACGACTGTGCCGGCCAGGACCCGGAGACCATGGGCTGCGGCGGCGAGTACGCCAGAACCGTCTCCACGGCGACCGTGGGCAAGGCGGTTATCGAGGTCCGCTACAGCGAGGTCTGCGGCGCCGGCTGGGCCCGTATCACCCAGGCGGTGCCCGGCGACGAGGTCCGGATCGCCGTCGGCGGCAAGGCCCGTCAGTCCGCTCTGGTCAACGACAACGACGCGTACACCCCGATGGCGGCAGTGCCGGATCCCGCCGATGTGAAGGCGTGCACCACGCTCAAGACCGGCACGGAAGGCTGTACTTCCGGACAGTGAGCGCCCTTGGGGCACTACCGCGTGAGCCGCGCCACAAGGGGGTGGGGATTGGGTCGGGCACGGGTCGGATAGCCTGACCGCTGGAAATCTCTTCACGTCAAGATTCAGCACGGGCGTGGACGAGAGGTCCCGTACGAGGGGCAGTGTTGCCCACCGCCAGCTGTCTTACGGAGATCGCCATGACCCGCACTCCCGTCAACGTCACCGTGACCGGCGCGGCCGGCCAGATCGGCTACGCGCTGCTCTTCCGCATCGCCTCCGGCCACCTGCTCGGCGCGGATGTGCCGGTCAAGCTGCGCCTGCTCGAGATCCCGCAGGGCCTCAAGGCCGCGGAGGGCACCGCCATGGAGCTCGACGACTGCGCCTTCCCGCTGCTCAAGGGCATCGAGATCACCGACGACCCGAACGTCGGCTTCGACGGCGCCAACGTCGCCCTCCTCGTCGGCGCCCGTCCCCGCACCAAGGGCATGGAGCGCGGTGACCTGCTCTCCGCCAACGGCGGCATCTTCAAGCCGCAGGGCAAGGCCATCAACGACAACGCCGCGGACGACATCCGCGTCCTCGTCGTCGGCAACCCGGCCAACACCAACGCGCTGATCGCCCAGGCCGCGGCCCCGGACGTACCGGCCGAGCGCTTCACCGCCATGACCCGCCTCGACCACAACCGCGCGATCTCGCAGCTGGCCGCCAAGACCGGCGCCGCCGTCTCCGACATCAAGCGCCTCACCATCTGGGGCAACCACTCGGCGACCCAGTACCCGGACATCTTCCACGCGGAGATCGCCGGCAAGAACGCCGCCGAGACCGTGAACGACGAGGCCTGGCTGGCCGACACCTTCATCCCGACCGTCGCCAAGCGCGGCGCGGCGATCATCGAGGCCCGTGGCGCGTCCTCCGCCGCCTCCGCCGCCAACGCCGCGATCGACCACGTCCACACCTGGGTCAACGGCACTGCCGAGGGCGACTGGACCTCCATGGGCATCCCGTCGGACGGCTCCTACGGCGTCCCGGAGGGCCTGATCTCCTCCTTCCCGGTCGTCTGCAAGGACGGCAAGTACGAGATCGTCCAGGGCCTGGACATCAACGAGTTCTCGCGCACGCGCATCGACGCGTCCGTGCAGGAGCTCGAGGAGGAGCGCGCCGCGGTCCGCGAGCTCGGCCTCATCTGACTCCGTCGTACGTCCGCCCCGGTCGCCCTGCGGCCGGGGCGGACGTGTGTGCGGGAACTGCCGGGGCGGTTCCGGAAGTCTGGGCTGTCATGCGCGTGATGATGATCCTGCCGGCTCTGACCGAAGCGACCAGTCCGCTCTTCCGCCCCATCAAGTACTCGCTGTTCCCGCCCCTCGGCCTCGCGACCCTCGCCGGGTACCTCGACGACACGGACGAGGTGACGCTCTACGACGAGCACGTCGAGCGCATCGACATCGAGTCCCTGCCCAGCCCCGACCTGCTCGTCCTCCAGCCGTACATCACCTCCGCCCGCCGCAGCTACGAGATAGCCGACCACTTCCGGGCGCGCGGTGTGCACGTGGCGATGGGAGGGCTGCACGTCACCTCACTGCCCGACGAGGCCGCGCAGCACGCCGACACGATCTTCACCGGGCCGGGGGAGGAGCAGTGGCCGCTGTTCCTGAAGGACTTCCGGGACGGGGCGGCCGCCGGCCGCTACGACTCCACCGCGCAGCGCACCCTCGTCGGCCTGCCACCCGTCCGCCGTGACCTGATCAAGCGGCACCTCTACCTCGTCCCCAACTCGATCGTCGTCTCGCGGGGCTGCCCGCACCACTGCGACTTCTGCTACAAGGACGCGTTCTTCGAGGGCGGCAAGTCGTTCTACACGCAGACCGTCGACGACGCCCTCTCCGAGATCGACCGCCTGCCGGGCAAGCACCTGTACTTCCTCGACGACCATCTGCTGGGCAACCGCCGTTTCGCCGAGTCCCTGTTCGACGGCATGAAAGGGATGGGGCGGCTCTGGCAGGCCGCCGGAACGGTCAACTCGGTGCTTCAGCCGGATCTGTTGGAGCGCGCCGTGGACGCGGGGCTGCGCAGCCTGTTCGTTGGCTTCGAGACCGTCAACGACGCGAACCTCGCCGAGCGCCGCAAGAACCAGAACATCGGCAAGGACTACGACGCGGCGGTCCGCCGCCTCCACGACGCCGGCGTCATGGTCAACGCCAGTTTCGTCTTCGGCCTGGACCAGGACGGTCCCGACGTCTTCGACCGCACCGTGGAATGGGCGGTCGAGCAGGGCATCGAGACGGCGACGTTCCACATCATGACGCCGTACCCGTCCACCGGACTGTGGAAGCAGATGGAGGCAGAGGACCGGATCGTGCACCGCGACTGGGACCTGTACGACACCCGCCATGTCGTCTACCGCCCCCAGGGCATGACGCCGGAGCAACTGGAGGCCGGCTACCGGCGCGCGTACCGCGACTTCTACCGCTGGTCCAACATCTGGCGCGGCGCCTCCGCCCAGCCCGGCACGCACGAGCGCCTTCGGCACCTGGCGTACGCGGGCGGCTGGAAGAAGTTCGAGCCCGCCTGGGACGCGCTGATCCGCTCCAGGCGCACGGTCCGCGCGATGCCGATGCTGGAGCGCACGCTGGCCGCGTTCGGCGGCCGCAGGGTTGAACCGGCTTCCGGGGCACGGGCGTCGGCCAGGCCCTGAAGTGTCCACACGCCTACGGGCCCGCCGTCGGCCCGATCCGCCCGATCCGCCAGATCGGCCCGACGGGTCCGGTCGCGTCCAGTGGCCTTCGACAGCCGGCCGGGGAAGCGGCGCGCCCGGCCTTCGCGGGCGGCGCCGCCGGCCGAGAACGTCCGCCGCGGCGGTCAGTCGCAGTCCTGTCGGCGCGGGACGGAGGCGGACGGCGGCCCCGCGGGCTCAGCCCATGACCGCGACCGACGTCGCCACCGTGACCGCGACCATCGCGGCCTGCATGTTGCGGATCGCGGTACGGACGCTCTCGCCGGCCCACTGGCCGTCGGCGATCTCCGTCATCCGTGGTGAGAGCTGCTTGCGCGGCAGGTCGGGGAAGGCGAGGCGGTGGAGCTTCGCGGAGTGGATCAGGGCGACGAGGCCGGCCGTGCGGTCGTCCGGAGTGGCGCCGTGGAGGACGACGGCGGCCAGGCGTTCGCGCAGTTCGCGCTCGGTCGAGCCGTCCGCCTCCGGGTAGCGCTTCACCGGGAAGAGGCCCAGGACCTTGTGCTGCTCCTCGGCCACGAGGCCACGCCCGCGGAGGCTGTCGATCGTGGCGCTGACGGCCTTGGAGTGGTCCTTCGTCAGCCAGTCCGTGACCTTCGGCGGCTTGTTCCTCCTGCCCGCCCAGGCCGCGAGCTGCTCCAGACGGCCGTCGAGGAGAGGGGTGCCGGTGGTCGTACGGTCGGTGACCTCGACCCGCCCGTCGTCCACCGAGACCCGTCCGGCCATGACGAGATCGAGCAGGATGGCGCCCGCCACGGCCCACCCGGCGGACTGCCGGTCCTTCGCCGCCCCGGACTCGTCGTCCAGCGACAGCAGCATGATCTCCTCGCCCAGCGTGACCGCCATGCGTGTTCCCCCTCGATCCAGTGGTCTCCTGATCATTGAGACGGCCGGGCGTCACGCCCAGTTCCCCGGAGGCGGCGTCCGAGGACTCGCGCCGCCGGCAGTCGCGGCAGTTCCCCGCGACCGTCGATGCGAAGGGGCGGCCGCAGTCCTCGACCGGCGCGGCGGCCTTCGGCAAGCTCGGGCGGCAGCCAGTGCTCAACGCGGTACGCGAGGATCCGGGACGGCCGGTACAGGGTGCCTGCGGATAGCGCGGCGGCTACCCGCGACCCGCGGCCCGGGTCGCGGTCCAGATACGTCGTGACGGCCGGGACCAGGCCGGCGGTGCCCCTGGGCGCGCCGTGCCCCGGCGGAGCGGGGGCACGGTCAGGAAGCGCTGACTACGGCCCGATCTCGAACTCGGGCGGCTGGAGACCCGCGAGGCATCCCGTGTTCGGCGCGGTCGGACTGTCGAAGAACGAGGCGGTGATCGCTTGCGCACACGGTGACTCGGCGAAGGCGACATGGGCGACGTAGGGGACCGTGACGGAGGTGGACCTGCTCAGCGTACGGGCGGCGTACGCACCGTTGCTCGCCCCGGTCTGGGCGTCGAACCCGGCTGACACGACCAGGGTGGGGATGTCGCTCCGCGTCACTTTCCGGATCGAGCGCGGTGCCGCGGGGACCTCCCAGGCGCGGCAGATCCGTCGTGAGCGGCGCCCTTCAGCCGTCCTCGAGGTGGGCGGCAAGGGCTTCGTCACCGCCGGCCGGCGCCTGCCTGGTGACCGACGGGACGGCGGACCGGCCGTGACGGGGGCTACTCGCCCGGCGCGCCCGAGTTGACGTGGACCGAGGCTATGCGGTCGAGGTCGTCGAAGAGGACGTCGACCGTGCCGCCGTTCGGGAGTCCCGCGCTCATCCGGTCCTCTGTGCGGCGCTGCGGCAGGTCGTGGTGGCCGAAGTAGCCGGCCACCACCCGGCGGGCCGATCCACCGAGGAGGCCCGCGCCGGTGAGCAGGACGCGAGGCAGGGTGATGGCGTCGGGTTCGGCACGGGGGACCTGCGGATCGTCCGAGACCATGTACGCCCGGCCGTCGGCGCTCGCCTGTACGCCGATGTATCCGGCGGCGCCGAGCACGCCCATCGCGGTGAACGCGAGGGTCTCGACGGCGCGGCGGGGCTCGTCGTGCCCGGCCAGGGGGACGAGCTCGTCGGTGAACTCGTTCAGACCGTGCGCCTGCCCGTACGCACGGACCCGTTCGGCCGCCGCGACCACCGGTGAGCCCGCGAAGCCGGGGTTGGCCCAGGCCCACAGCCACGCCTGCTCGTGTACGTCGAAGGTCCCCAGGAGCGAGACCCTCAGCTCCCGCCCGGCCTGCCGGTACAGGCACTGTCCGAGGTCGGCGCTCCACTCGCCCATGGGCATGTACTCGTTGAACGTCTCGAGCTGTTCCGCGCCCCAGGCGGCGTGCTGCTCGGTGAGGTGGAGGAACGGGTCGCTGAAGGTCATGGACATGAGCAGACCCTATGGGGCGCCGCCGGCAGCCGTTCGGGCCGCCGAGGGGGCCGCCCCGTGAGCCATGTCACTTTCCGTCAGCCGTTGCGCATGGTTTCTCCGGTCCCGGGCAGGCGGCCAGATCGCTGAGTCAGCAGACCAGTGGGACCAAACGGGAACGAAGGGCAAAACGCGACGTGTCGGCAGTACAGCAGACCATCCACGTGGGCGGAGAGTGGCGCTTCGCCGTCTCCGGCGCCACGCGCGACATCATCGACCCCGTGGACGGTAGCGTCTTCGCCGTCGTGGCAGAGGGTGGCGTCGCCGACACCGATGACGCCGTCGCATGCGCGCGTGCCGCATTCGACGACGGGACCTGGCCGCGTACCCCGGTCGCCGAGCGGGCCGCGCTGCTGAGGCGCGTCGCGGCGCTCCTGGAGCGCGACCGCGAGAAGATCGGAGCCCTCGAGAGCCAGGACGCCGGGAAGACTCTCGAAGAGGGGCGCGTGGACGTCGACTGTGTGCGCGACGCCTTCCTCTACTTCGCCGACCTCGTCATGAACGAGAGCGGCGGGAGGGTCGTCGACGCCGGGTCCGACGACATCCACAGCGTGGTGGTGCACGAGCCGGTCGGGGTCTGCGGACTCATCACGCCGTGGAACTATCCACTCCTCCAAGCGAGTTGGAAGATTGCCCCGGCTCTTGCCGCGGGCAATACTTTTGTGATCAAGCCCAGCGAGATCACGCCGCTGACCACCGTCGCCCTGATCGAGCTCCTGATCGAGGCCGGGCTTCCCCCGGGCGCGGCGAACATCGTGACCGGCCCCGGAGACCCGGTCGGTGCCCGGCTGGCCGACCACCCCGACGTGGACCTCGTGTCCTTCACCGGTGGGTTCGCCAGCGGCACGAAGGTCGCCCGCGCCGCCGCCGACAGCGTCAAGAAGGTCGCCCTCGAACTCGGCGGCAAGAACCCGAACGTCGTCTTCGCCGATGCCTGCGCCACCCCCGAGGGCTTCGACACCGCCGTCGACCAGGCGCTGAACGCCGCGTTCATCCACAGCGGGCAGGTCTGCTCCGCCGGCTCGCGGCTCATCGTCGAGGAGTCGCTGCGTGAGCGGTTCGTCGCCGAACTGGCCCGCAGGGCCGAGAAGATCCGCCTCGGCCGCGGCACCGAGAAAGGCGTCGAGTGCGGCCCGCTCGTCTCGGCGCAGCAACTCGCCAGGACCGAGGACTTCGTCGCCTCCGCGCTCGCCGAAGGCGCGGTCCTGCGCGCCGGCGGGGAGAAGCCCGAGGGCCCCGGCTACTTCTACCGGCCCACCGTCCTCGACCACTGCCACCGCTCCATGCGGGTGGTCCGCGAGGAGATCTTCGGCCCGGTCCTGACCGTCGAGACCTTCCGCACCGAGGACGAGGCCCTCGCCCTTGCCAACGACACCGAGTACGGCCTCGCCGGCGCCGTCTGGACGGCCGACGCCGGACGGGCCCGGCGGATGGCGCGCCGGATGCGGCACGGCACCGTCTGGATCAACGACTTCCACCCCTACCTGCCGCAGGCGGAGTGGGGCGGCTTCGGCAGGTCGGGCACCGGCCGTGAGCTGGGGCCCACGGGGCTCGCCGAGTACCGCGAGGCCAAGCACATCTACCAGAACCTCGCCCCGCGCCCCGTGCGCTGGTTCGCGGGCTGAGCCAAGGAAACGCACACCATGACCGACCACATCCACGAGTACGACTATGTCGTCGTCGGCGGCGGCACCGCCGGCTCGGTGATCGCCTCCCGCCTCACCGAGGACCCCGGCGTCACCGTCGCCGTCATCGAGGGCGGCCCGAGCGATGTCGGCCGTGACGACGTCCTGACCCTGCGTCGCTGGATGGGCCTGCTCGGCGGCGAACTGGACTACGACTACCCGACCACCGAGCAGCCCCGCGGCAACTCGCACATCCGGCACAGCCGCGCCCGTGTGCTCGGCGGCTGCTCGTCGCACAACACCCTCATCGCCTTCAAGCCGCTGCCGTCCGACTGGGACGAGTGGGCCGAGGCCGGCGCCGACGGGTGGGACGCCGCGGCGATGGACCCCTACTTCGCGAAGCTGCGCAACAACATCGTGCCCGTCGACGAGGACGACCGGAACGCGATCGCCCGCGACTTCGTCGACGCCGCGCAGACCGCGCTGGAGGTGCCCCGCGTCGAGGGCTTCAACAAGGAACCCTTCCACGAGGGCGTCGGCTTCTTCGACCTCGCCTACCACCCGGAGAACAACAAGCGCTCCTCCGCCTCCGTCGCCTATCTGCACCCGTTCCTCGACCGGCCGAACCTGCACATCGCGCTGGAGACCTGGGTGTACCGGCTGGAGCTGGACGGGACGCGGGCGACCGGCGTGCACGTGCGGACGAAGGACGGCGAGGAGCGCCTCGTACGGGCGCGCCACGAGGTGCTGGTGTGCGCGGGCGCCGTCGACACGCCCCGGCTGCTGATGTACTCCGGCATCGGACCCCGCGCCGACCTCGAGAAGCTCGGCATACCCGTCGTCCACGACCTGCCGGGCGTCGGCGAGAACCTGCTCGACCATCCCGAGTCGGTCATCGTCTGGGAGACCCACGGGCCCATCCCGGAGAACTCCGCCATGGACAGCGACGCCGGGCTCTTCGTACGGCGGGACCCCGGATCCGAAGGCCCCGACCTGATGTTCCACTTCTACCAGATCCCCTTCACCGACAACCCCGAGCGGCTCGGTTACGAACGCCCCGCCCACGGCGTGTCGATGACCCCGAACATCCCCAAGCCCAAGAGCCGCGGCCGCCTCTACCTCACCAGCGCCGACCCCGAGGTCAAGCCGGCGCTGGACTTCCGGTACTTCACCGACGAGGACGACTACGACGGCCGCACCCTCGTCGACGGGATCAGACTCGCCCGGCGGATCGCGGCTCAGGAGCCGCTCGCCGGGTGGCTGAAGCGCGAGGTCTGCCCGGGGCCGGAGGTCACCTCCGACGAGGACATCAGCGAGTACGCGCGCAAGGTCGCGCACACCGTCTACCACCCGGCCGGAACCTGCCGGATGGGCGCCGCCGACGACGAACTCGCCGTCGTGGCACCCGACCTGAAGATCCGGGGCCTCGAGGGCGTCCGGATCGCCGACGCGTCCGTCTTCCCGACGATGACGGCCGTCAACCCGATGATCACCGTCCTGATGGTCGGGGAGAAGTGCGCCGAACTACTGGGCGCGGAAGCCGACAAGAGGGGCGGGAACCGATGAAGTCAGATCCCATGAAGACAGAGCCGATGGTGCCGGACACGAAGGCGACGGACACGAAGGCGACGAGCACGAAGGCGACGAGCACGAAGGCGTTGGACACGAAGGCGGACGCCGCCACGTCCGCCGGACGACCCCCCGTCTTCTCCGTCCGCGACCTGTGGAAGGTCTTCGGACCGAAGGCGGGCAAGGTCCCGGCCGACCCGGAACTCGCCGCCCTGGCCCCCGCCGAGCTGCGCGAACGTACCGGCTGCACGGCCGCCGTGCGCGACGTCTCCTTCGACGTCCGCAAGGGCGAGGTGTTCGTCGTCATGGGCCTGTCCGGCTCCGGCAAGTCCACGCTGGTGCGCTGTCTGACCCGGCTGATCGAGCCGACCTCCGGGTCCATCGCCATCGACGGCGAGGACGTGCTCTCCATGGACACCACGCGGCTGCGGGAACTGCGCCGCCACCGTGCCTCCATGGTCTTCCAGCACTTCGGCCTGCTGCCGCACCGGTCGGTCCTCGACAACGTCGCCTATGGCCTGGAGATCCAGGGCATGGGCAGGGCCGCCCGCCGCTCGCGCGCTGCCGAGGTCGTCGCGAAGGTCGGCCTGGAGGGCATGGAACACCGCAGGCCCGGCCAGCTGTCCGGCGGCCAGCAGCAGCGGGTTGGCCTGGCGCGTGCGCTCGCCGTGGACCCCGAGGTGCTGCTCTTCGACGAGCCGTTCAGCGCGCTCGACCCGCTGATCCGCCGCGACATGCAGGAGGAGGTCGTACGACTGCACCGCGAGGAGGGTCGCACGATGGTCTTCATCACCCACGACCTGAGCGAGGCGCTCAAGCTGGGCGACCGTATCGCCCTGATGCGCGACGGCCGGATCGTGCAGCTCGGCACCCCGGAGGAGATCGTGGGCGCCCCCGCCGACGACTATGTACGGGACTTCGTCCGCGACGTGCCGCGCGAGCAGGTCATGACCGTGCGCACGGCCATGCGGCCCGCCGACGGCGACGAGGGAGAGGGCGGACCGGCGCTGGCCCCGGAGGCGACCGTCTTCGAGGCGATCGAGGCCGTGGCCCGCACCGGACTGACCGCCCGCGTCGTCGAGGACGGCCGGTGCCTGGGCGTCGTCGGTCACGCGGACCTGCTGGGGGTCGTGGCAGGCACGACCGCGCCCAAGGGGGTCGCCGCGTGATCCGCAGACCCCACCCGACACCTTGCCGGAACGCCGACGGGAGGTGGCCCCGATGACCGCCGCCGTGTCCGCGCCCGCCGCGGAGAAGAAGAACATCACCGGTCCGTCGTTCCGTGACGTCCTGCGCCATCCCGTGAAGGGCAAGCTGCTTGCGCTCGCCGCGCTCGCGGTGGTCCTCGTACCCGCCGGGGTCACGCTGTGGGGCAGCGGCAGCTGGCCCGGAGCACTGCACGTCGACATCTCGGGACCGCTCGACGACGCCAACAGGTGGGTCATCGACAACCGCGACTCCCACCCGCTCTTCCTCTACTTCCTCTTGCACCTGTCCAACACCGCCACCGACGCGGTCGGCGGCGTCTACGACCTGCTGCGTTCGATGGGCTGGCTCGGAGTGCTCGCCGTCGGCGTCCTCGTCGCCTGGCGCGCTGCCGGACTCGGTCGCGGCGGCGCCAAGGTCGCCGCCACCGCCTTCGGCGCGTTCGCGCTGTGCGGACTCCTGGGCATGTGGGACGCCACACTCCTGACCATCGCGCTGATGATCGTCGCCGTGGCGCTGGCCGCGCTGCTCGGCGTGTTGATCGGCCTGGCGGCCGGCCTGTCCGACCGGATCAACCGCGCACTGCGGCCGGTGCTCGACACGATGCAGGTCCTGCCGGCCTTCGCGTACCTGCTGCCCTTCGTACTGGTCTTCGGCACCGGCACACCTGCCGCGCTGTTCTGCACGGTCATCTACGCCGCCCCGCCCATGGCCCGGCTGACGGCGCTCGGTCTGCGCGGCGCCGACCCTTCGGTGCTGGAGGCGTCCGCGTCGCTCGGCGCGAGCCCGTGGCAGCGTCTGCGGACCGCCCGGCTGCCGCTCGCCCGTCAGCAGATGCTTCTCGGCCTCAACCAGACGATCATGATGGCGCTGTCGATGGTCGTCATCGCGGCCCTCGTCGGCGCGGGCGGCCTCGGTGAAGAGGTCTATTCGGCGCTCTCCACCGTCGATGTCGGCAAGGCACTCACCGCCGGCATCCCGATCGTGCTGATCGCCATCTGGCTGGACCGCACGACGGCCGCGGCCGGTGACCGCATCGGCCGCGGCGTCCCGGGCGGCGGACTGCTGCACGGCCGCTCCGGCTGGGCCCTGGTCGCGGCGGGAGTCGCCGTGGCCGTGTCGGCCCGGTTCCTGATCGGCGGGGCATGGCCCGAGGCCTGGACGTTCGACATCTCCACGCCGGTGAACAAGGCGCAGAGCTGGATCACCGAGCACCTTTCGTCCGGTGTCCCGGTGCTCGGCGGCACAGAGGTCTGGTCGGAGCAGTTCACCGTGTGGGTCCTCAACCCGCTGCGGGACGGCCTGCTCTGGCTGCCCTGGTGGTCGGTCCTGCTGATCGTCGCGGCCCTGGCGTGGCTCGTCGGGACTTGGGCGACCGCGCTGACGGCCACGCTCGCGATGTCGGCGATCGGTGTGCTCGGCGTGTGGACGAAGTCCCTGAACACGCTCTCGCAGGTGCTGGCCGCGCTGGTCGTCACCCTGGTCCTGGGCGTGCTCGCGGGCGTCGTATGTGCGCGTGCGGGGCGCCTCGAGCGCTGGCTGAGGCCTGTGCTCGACGCCATGCAGACGATGCCGCAGTTCGTCTACCTCATCCCGGTCGTGGCGCTCTTCGGAGTCACCAGGGCCTCGGCCATCATCGCCGCCGTCGTGTACGCGCTGCCCGCCGTCGTGCGCATCACCGCCCAGGGCCTGCGCGAGGTCGACCCCGCGGCCATGGAAGCGGCACGTTCACTCGGCGCCTCGACCAGGCAGCAGCTCTTCCAGGTCCAGCTGCCGCTCGCCCGGCCGGCTCTCCAACTCGCCGTCAACCAGGGCGTCGTGCTGGTCCTCGCCGTGGTCGTCGTCGGCGCGCTCGTCGGAGGCGGGGCGCTCGGCTACGACGTCGTCAAGGGCCTGTCCCGCGGCGAGATGGGCCTCGGGATGACCGCCGGCCTGGCGATCGTATGCCTCGGCCTCGTGCTCGACAGGGTCACCCAGCCCACCGCCCGCAAACGCCCCTGATCCACCACCACCGCCACCACCGACGTCCCCGTCACGAACAGCAGGAGCACCATCATGCGAAACCGCACCAGAACCCTCCGTACCGCCACCGCCGTCGTCGGCGCCCTGGGTGTCCTGACGCTCAGCGCGTGCAGCGCCGCGGAGACCGGCAAGAGCCAGGACGCGGCCGGCGGTGAGAAGACCGTGAAGCTGACCGTTCCCTCCTGGGTCGGCGCGCAGGCCAACACGGCTGTCGCGGAGTACATCCTGGAGAAGGAGCTCGGTTACACGGTCAAGTCCCAGCAGATGGGCGAGGTTCTCGCCTGGGACGCGCTCTCCAAGGGCGACGTCGACGCGATCATGGAGGACTGGGGTCACCCCAAGGAAGAGAAGCGGTACGTCGAGGACAAGAAGACCGTCGTCAAGGGCGGCGATCTCGGTGTCACCGGCCACATCGGCTGGTTCGTGCCCAAGTACTTCGCCGACGCGCACCCCGACGTGACGGACTGGAAGAACCTCGACAAGTACGCCAAGGAGTTCGCGACCGCCGAGAGCGGCGGCAAGGGTGAGATCCTCGAGGGCTCGCCCGACTACGTCACCAACGACGACGCGATCATCAAGAACCTCGACCTGGACCTGAAGACGAACTACGCGGGTTCCGAGGCGGCGCAGATCACGGCGATCAAGAAGTACGTGAAGGAGAAGAAGCCCTTCCTCACGTACTGGTGGACGCCGCAGTGGCTCAACGCCGAGGTCGAACTCGTCGAGGTCAAGCTCCCCGAGTACAAGGAGGGCTGCGACGCCGACCCGAAGAAGGTTGCCTGCGCCTACCCGAACACGCCGCTGCAGAAGTTCCTCAACGCAGACTTCGCGAAGAACGGCGGGGAGGCCGCCGAGTTCCTGAAGAACTTCAAGTGGACGACCGAGCAGCAGAACGAGGTCGCGCAGATGATCGCCGGGGAGAAGATGTCCCCCGAGGCGGCGGCCGAGAAGTGGGTCAAGGCCAACGAGTCGACGTGGAAGGCCTGGCTGCCGAAGAAGTGACACCTGGGGCGGGCCGGTTCCGGGGCGGGCCGCAGGCGGTGCCGGCCGGCACCGGCCCGCTCGCCGCGCGCCGCCTGCGGCACTCGGGAGGCGAGCGGGACCGTGGCTCGGTAGGCGAGCGGGACCGTGGCTCGGTAGGCGAGCGGGTTCCGCTAGGCGCCGCGGCGTAGCGACTCGGCCGACCGCGTGGTCTTCGCCAGGTCCACCGCCGACTTGAGGCTCAGGCCCGGGGCCGCTTCCCGCAGGGCCTTGATCGCCGGGATCGAGTCGGCGGGGCCCGTCACGCCCGCCGCGTCGAGACGCTGGCGCACCCATCGGGCCTGCAGGTCCTCGTACGTCGTGGCCGAGGCGTCCTCGACGATCTCCAGGGCCCGCTCGAGTCCGGGACGCTCCTCCGGGGCGGCCCGGTCCAGCGCGGCGCGGACGGCGTCGACGATGCCGTCCGCGTCGCGCAGCACGATCACTGACTGCTCCTGCTTGCTGAGTCCGAGCATACGGTGATCGTGTCCCGTGACAGCTTGCTGTTCAACGCAGTTGAGCCTCTTCAGAGCTTTGCCCGCCCGGGCCCCTTCTCGTACAGCTCGCGGGCGATGTCCGCCACCGCGGCCTGCGCCCGGCGCTGCAGACCCGGGCCGAAGGTGATGCGGGTCGCGCCCAGCCGCCCCAGCTCTGCGATCGACGGGTCGGACGCGGACGCGACGGACGCGAACACGTTGATCGGCGAGTCCGTCGCCGCCCGCAGCAGTGGCAGCTGCGCGGACGGCACACTGATCGGGTACACACAGTCCGCGCCCGCCTCGACATACAGCCGGATCCGCCGGGCGGCCTCGGCCGGGTCGTTCACCCCGCGCAGGAACGTGTCGACGCGGGCGTTCACGAACAGTTCCTCGCCCGCCTCCGCGCAGACGTCCGCCAGCCAGTCGGCGTGCCGGCGCGGGTCCTTGAGCACCTTCGTCGCGCCGTCGGTGTCCTCGAGGTTGCAGCCGACGGCACCGGTCTCCAGGATGCGTGCCACCAGTTCCTTCGGCGGCAAGCCGTAGCCGTCCTCGATGTCGGCGCTCACGGGGACGTCGACGGCCCGTGCCACACGGGCGACGGCGGCGAACATCTCCTCGGCCGGTGTCGCGCCGTCCTCGTGACCGAGCGACGCCGCGACCCCCGCGCTCGGCGTCGCCAGGGCAGGGAAGCCCGCGTCGGCGAAGGCGCGGGCGCTCATCGCGTCCCACGGCCCCGGCAGCACGAGCGGATCGCCGGCCTCGCGGCCTCGGTGCAGCGCGCGGAACGCCTGCGCCTTCGTGGTCATCTCGTTCCCCCTCAGTGCTTCAGCGAGCCGGGTGTGTAGTGGCCGGGGACCAGACGGGCCGTCACGCCGAAGCGGTTCCAGGCGTTGATGACCGTGATCGCCGAGATGAGGTGGGACAGTTCGATCTCGTCGAAGTGCTTGGCTGCCTTCTCGAAGACCTCGTCGGCAACGAAGCCGTCGGTGAGCACCGTCATCGCCTCGGTCAGCTCGATCGCGGCGATCTCCTTCTCCGTGTAGAAGTGCTGCGACTCCTCCCAGGCGCTGAGCTGCACGATCCGCTCCACCGACTCGCCGGCCGCCAGTGCGTCCTTGCTGTGCATGTCGAGGCAGAAGGCACAGTGGTTGATCTGCGAGGCGCGGATCTTCACCAGCTCCAGCAGCGCCGGGTCAAGATGCTTACGGGACGCCTGGTCCAGCCGGACCATGGCCTTGTAGACGTCGGGTGCGTGCTCGGTCCAGCGGATGCGGGGGGTGTGCTCCGGGGCGTTGGCTGCGTTCGTGGTTGTCATGAGTACGACCGTAGAGGCGCAGTGGCGCAGGGGTATGGTCCACTTTCATGACGGATTCGCGGGCCAATCCCGCCCCCGCCGCGGCTTCCGGCGACGCCGCCGCGCCCCGTGACGACGCCGTGTCCGGCGCGTTCGGAGCCGTGGGGGCGGATCTCCACCTCGAGCTTCGCGGACCGGGGCTGCGGCAGGGACTGATGGACGCGCTGCGCGAGGCGGTACGCAGCGGCAGACTCGCGCCGGACGTCCGGCTTCCGTCGTCCCGTTCGCTCTCCGCCGACCTCGGCATCGCCCGCAACACCGTCGCCGACGCGTACGCGGAGCTGGTGGCGGAGGGCTGGCTCACCGCGCGGCAGGGATCCGGTACCCGGGTGGCCCGCCGGTCCGCGCCGCGCAAGGCCGCCTCCGGCCCGGTCAGGGTGCACCCGGCGCGCGGCGGGCCCGCCTACAGCCTGCTGCCGGGCAGCCCCGACCTGGCCTCCTTCCCACGAGCGGAGTGGCTCAAGGCCGCCCGCAGGGCGATCAGCGCCGCACCCCACGAGGCCTTCGGCTACGGGGACCCGCGCGGCCGCGTCGAGCTGCGGAGCGTGCTCGCCGACTACCTGGCGCGGGCACGCGGTGTGTACGCCGACCCGGAACGCATCGTCATCTGCTCGGGTTTCGTGCACGGCCTCATGCTGATGGGCAAGGTGCTGCGGCGGCGACGGGTCAAGGACGTGGCCGTCGAGTCCTACGGCCTCGACGTGCACCGCGACCTGCTGGCCGACGCCGGGCTGCGCACCCCGGCGCTGCCCCTCGACGAACTGGGCACCGACACCACCGGGTTGGGTGAGGGCGGGCTGCGGGGGGTGGGCGCGGCGCTGATGACGCCGGCCCACCAGTTCCCCGTCGGACTGCCGCTGCACGCCGACCGGCGGGCCGCGGCAGTCGACTGGGCACGCACGGTGGGCGGTCTGATCCTCGAGGACGACTACGACGGAGAGTTCCGCTACGACCGCCAGCCCGTCGGCGCGCTCCAGGGCCTCGACCCGGAGCACGTCGTCTATATGGGCACGGCGAGCAAGTCGCTGGCCCCCGGGCTGCGCCTGGCCTGGATGGTGCTGCCACAGGACCTGGTCGGCGAGGTGCTGGAGGCGAAGGGCGGCACCGAATGGATGTCGGGCACGCCGGACCAACTCACGCTCGCGGAGTTCATCACCTCCGGTGCGTACGACCGGCATGTACGGGGCATGCGGATGCGCTACCGGCGCCGCCGCGACGAACTGGTGCGGCAGCTGGCCGTGCACGACCCCGGCATCCGGGTGAGCGGTATCGCCGCCGGGCTGCACGCGGTCCTCGAACTGCCGCCGGGGACCGAGCAGTCGGCCGTCCGGGCGGCGGCGTGGCAAGGCCTGGTCGTGGAGCCGCTCGGGCGCTTCCGGCACCCGGACGCCGCGCCCGGCAGGGACGCGCTCGTCGTCGGCTACGCCACCCCGCCGGACAGCGCCTGGGCGGGCGCGCTGGACGCGCTGTGCCGGGCGCTGGCGTAGGCGGGGTTCTGGCGTAGGTTCAGGTCGTGGCCCCGTTGCCCGGCGGCGGGGGCGCTTGCCGGGCGACAGGGGCGAGCGCGGGGCGGTCCGGTGGCCGGGGGCTCGCGGTCGCGCCCGCCGTCCGGTCTCGTCAGCGGGTGGCAGTCAGCGGGTCGCCGTCAGCCGGTCAGCACCGCCCGGAGCTGGGCAAGGCCCCAGTCCAGGTCCTCCTCGCTGATCACCAGCGGCGGGGCGATCCGGATCGTCGGTCCACGGGTGTCCTTCACCAGCACCCCGCGGTCCATCAGCTTCTCCGAGACCTCCCGCCCGGTGCCGCGGTCCGGCGCGATGTCCACACCCGCCCACAGGCCGCGCCCGCGCACGGCCGTCACCGCGCCGCTGCCCATCAGCAGGCGCAGTTCGCGGAGGAGGTGCTCACCGAGATCGGCGGCGCGCCGCTGGAACTCGCCGGTGCGCAGCATCGCCACCACCTCCAGGGCGACGGCACAGGCCAGCGGATTCCCGCCGAACGTCGAGCCGTGCTCACCCGGCCGGTGGACGCCCAGCACGTCCGCCGAGGACACCACGGCCGACACCGGCACCACACCGCCGCCCAGCGCCTTGCCGAGCACATACATGTCCGGCACCACGCCCTCGTGCTCGCAGGCGAACGTCCTGCCCGTGCGGCCCAGCCCGGACTGGATCTCGTCCGCGACGAACAGCACGTTCCGTTCGCGGGTGATCCGGCGGACGCCGGTGAGATAGCCGGCGGGCGGGACCAGCACCCCCGCCTCGCCCTGGATGGGCTCCAGCAGTACGGCCACCGTGTTCTCCGTGACCGCCGACTCCAGCGCGGTCAGATCGCCGTAGGGGACGATCTCGAAACCCGGGGTGTAGGGACCGTGGTCGGCCCTTGCCTCGGGGTCGGTGGAGAAACTGATCAGCGTGGTCGTCCGCCCATGGAAGTTGTTGGCCGCCACCACGATCTTGGCCATGTTGTCCGGCACCCGCTTGACCCGGTAACCCCACTTGCGGGCGGTCTTCACGGCTGTCTCCACCGCCTCGGCGCCCGTGTTCATCGGCAGGACCATCTCCATGCCGCAGAGCTCGGCGAGCTGTGCGCAGAAGTCACCGAACCGGTCGTGGTGGAAGGCACGGGAGGTCAGAGTGACCCGTTCCAGCTGCGCCTTGGCGGCCTCGATCAGCCGGCGGTTGCCGTGGCCGAAGTTGAGTGCCGAGTACCCGGCGAGCAGGTCGAGGAAGCGGCGGCCCTCGACATCCGTCATCCAGGCGCCCTCCGCCGTGGCGACGACGACCGGCAACGGGTGGTAGTTGTGCGCGCTGTGCGCCTCGGCAGAGGCGAAGGCGGCTGTCGTTCTCGGCACGGGTCCTCCGATCGTCGGGGCCGCCCTCCGGCGGCGCGGACGGAGCCGGAGCCCCGTCCGCCCTTCCACTCCATCGTCGCGCTCCGCCCGCGGCTCGCAGTGTGGACGGGACGGCGTGGCGGCCGGTCCGGCCGCTAGTGTGGTCGGCACGCGCGGCGACTGGCGTACGGGGAAGCGACCCCGAGGAAGCCGTGCGCGGGTATTCGCGCGAGGTGCCGCCCGCCTGGGCACCCCGGGACCACGACCGACGACCACGGATCGCCCCGGAGGACCACTGACATGACCCTTCCCCTCTCCCATCCCGCTCTGTCCGCGACCGACCCCGAGCTCGCGGCGCTCGTCGGCGCGGAGGAGCAGCTTCAGGCCGACACTCTGCGGCTCATCCCCAGCGAGAACTACGTTTCCCAGGCCGTGCTGGAGGCTTCCGGCACGGTCCTGCAGAACAAGTACAGCGAGGGCTACGCCGGCCGCCGGTACTACGAGGGTCAGCAGAACATCGACCAGATCGAGCTGCTCGCCGTCGCCCGCGCCAAGTCGCTCTTCGGCGTCGACCACGCCAATGTCCAGCCGTACTCCGGCTCCCCGGCCAACCTCGCCGTCTATCTCGCCTTCGCCGAGCCCGGCGACACCGTGATGGGCATGGCCCTGCCGATGGGCGGCCACCTCACACACGGCTGGGGCGTCTCCGCCACCGGCAAGTGGTTCCGCGGTGTGCAGTACGGCGTACGCCACGACACCGGTCTCGTCGACTTCGACGAGGTGCGCGAACTCGCCCTGAAAGAACGGCCCAAGGTCATCTTCTGCGGCGGCACCGCCCTGCCCCGCACCATCGACTTCGCCGCCTTCGCGGAGATCGCCCGCGAGGCCGGGGCCGTGCTGGTCGCCGATGTCGCGCACATCGCCGGCCTGATCGCGGGCGGTGCCCACCCCTCGCCCGTGCCGCACGTCGACGTCGTCTCCACCACCACCCACAAGACCCTCCGAGGGCCGCGCGGTGCGATGCTCATGTCTCGCGAGGAGCACGCCAAGGCCATCGACAAGGCTGTCTTCCCCGGCCTGCAGGGCGGGCCGCACAACCAGACCACGGCGGGCATCGCCGTCGCCCTCCACGAGGCCTCCCAGCCCTCCTTCCGCGACTACGCCGCGCAGGTCGTCGCCAACGCCAAGGCGCTCGCCGGCGAACTGCTCGCCCGTGGCTTCGACCTGGTCTCCGGCGGCACCGACAACCATCTGATCCTGATGGACCTCACCTCCCGGGACGTCCCCGGCAAGGTCGCGGCCAAGGCGCTCGACCGTGCCGGGATCGTCGTCAACTACAACACCGTGCCCTACGACACGAGGAAGCCCTTCGACCCATCCGGCATCCGCATCGGTACGCCGTCCCTGACCTCCCGTGGTCTCGGCGTGGAGCACATGGCCGCTGTCGCCGCGTGGATCGAGCGGGGCGTCACGGCCGCCGGAAAGGGCGACGAGGACGAGCTCACCGCAATCCGCGCGGAGGTGGCGGACCTGATGACCGCCTACCCCGCGCCGGGCCTGACGACCTGAGGGCCTGAGCCCGCCCGGCCCGGCGTCCGTCGCTCCGGGCCGTGCCGCCGTCCCGCACGCCCCACCTGCGGCGGACACCGCCAGTTGTCCAGGAGTTGCCCGCGTGGGCCCGGTTCGAGTGGCGTGCACTGCCGCCGAACGGTGGGCGCGGGAGACGGGCGGCCGGCGGGCGGCGGCAGAGGGCCACGGCCGCGCCGGCTGCCACGCCTGGGAGTGACCACCACCAGCCGGTGGTGGTCGCCGGGTCCGCCCCGGCTGCCTCCGGCGCTTGCGGCGCCGGCGCGGCGGCGCCCCGGTCCTGCTCCCAGGCGGACGGACGGCCCGCCACGCCGCTGGACAGTGACTTCGCGCCCGCCACGCCGCCGGACGGTGACTTCGCGCCGGCCACGATCCGGAGCAGCCACGGCCTGAACGCCGCCCCGTCCCGGAAGCGCCCCGGCGCCTGATACGCCTTGAGGAACGCGCTGTGCACCACGTCCTCCGCGTCCGCGCGCGCTCCGAAGGCCACCGCGGCGCGCAGCGCGACCGCCGTGTGGGCGCGGACCAGCTCCGCGTACGCCTCCGGCTCTCCGGCGCGCACACGAGCGATCACCGCGCCCTCGGCGTCGACGATGCGGCCCCCTCCGGACCCCGCTCGAGGGTCCCCTCCCGCGTCCTCACACCTTTGATGCACCGGCGGCCGGAGATCGGTTCCACACCTGAGAGAATGGTGTGCATGGCCTCATCCCGACCCCGCGCGCTCTCCGGTATCCAGCCCACCGCCGGTTCGTTCCACCTCGGGAACTACCTCGGTGCCATCCGGCAGTACGTTGCGCTGCAAGAGACCCACGACGCGTTCTACATGGTCGTGGACCTGCATGCGATCACCGTGCCGCAGGACCCGGCCGAGCTGCGTGCGAACACCCGACTCGCCGCGGCCCAGCTGCTCGCGGCCGGCCTCGACCCCGAGCGCTGCACGCTCTTCGTCCAGAGCCACGTCCCGGAGCACGCCCAGCTCGGCTGGGTCATGAACTGCCTCACGGGCTTCGGCGAGGCCTCCCGTATGACCCAGTTCAAGGACAAGTCCGCCAGGCACGGCACGGACCGGGCCACCGTCGGTCTCTTCACGTATCCGATCCTGCAGGTCGCGGACATCCTGCTGTACCAGGCCGACGCCGTGCCGGTCGGCGAGGACCAGCGCCAGCACGTCGAGCTGACGCGTGACCTCGCGGAGCGTTTCAACGGCCGCTTCGGCGAGACGTTCACGGTCCCTGCGCCGTACATCGTCAAGGAGGTCGCCAAGATCTACGACCTCCAGGACCCGTCGATCAAGATGAGCAAGTCGGCCTCCACGCCCAAGGGCCTGGTCAACCTGCTCGACGAGCCGAAGACGACCGCGAAGAAGGTCAAGAGCGCGGTCACCGACACCGACACCGTGATCCGCTTCGACGCGGAGGAGAAGCCGGGCGTGAGCAACCTGCTCACCATCTACTCCACCCTCACGGGTGCGACGATCGCCGATCTGGAGCAGAAGTACGAGGGCAAGGGCTACGGTGCGCTCAAGACCGACCTGGCCGAGGTGATGGTCGACTTCGTCACACCCTTCAGGGCCCGTACGCAGGAGTACCTGGACGACACCGAGACGCTGGACTCGATCCTGGCCAAGGGGGCGGAGAAGGCCCGTGCGGTCGCGGCGGAGACGCTGGCGGACGCGTACGACAAGTTGGGATTCGTCCCCGCGAAGCACTGAGCCGGAAAGAGTCGAAGGACGTGTGTCCAGGGACTCTGGCCTTACCGAGGGTGCAGCCGCCACACTGGCGGCTGACCCGCTCACCGATCCGTACCGACAGCTTCCGCACCGACAACTGAGGAGAACGACGTGGGGACCGTAACGCTCGGCGTTTCGATCGCGGTCCCGGAGCCCTACGGCAGCCTGCTCCAGGAGCGGCGCGCGGGCTTCGGGGATCCCGCCGCGCACGGCATTCCGACGCACGTCACCCTGCTGCCGCCGACCGAGGTCGATTCCTCGATGCTGCCGGCCGTGGAGGCGCACCTCGCGGCTGTCGCGGCGGCCGGCCGGCCGTTCCCCATGCGGCTCTCCGGCACCGGTACCTTCCGCCCGCTGTCGCCCGTCGTCTTCGTCCAGGTCGTCGAGGGCGGCGCGGCCTGCACCTGGCTGCAGAAGCGGGTGCGGGACGCCTCCGGTCCGTTGGTGCGCGAGCTGCAGTTCCCGTACCACCCGCATGTGACCGTGGCCCACGGCATCTCCGAGGAGGCCATGGACCGGGCCTACGAGGAGCTGTCCGAGTACCGCGCGGGGTGGACCTGCGCGTCCCTCGCCCTCTACGAGCAGGGAGCGGACGCCGTGTGGCGCAAGCTCAGCACGTTCAGCTTCGGGGGCGGCATCTCCGGTGTGCCCACCCAGGGCGCACCGGTCGACGAGCACGCCACCAGTCTCTGACCCGCGCCGGCAACGGTCACCGTCGGTGGCGGTCCACAGCGGCCCGGCGTGCCGCGGGCCTGCGGCGGGTGACGGCGGGTAGGCGTACCGCATGGACTGGCTGATCAAGCTTCCCGTCGTCGGCCCGCTCGCGCAGCGGCTGATGCGCACCCATGCCTGGCGGTCGTACGAGACGCTCGACCGGGTCCACTGGACGCGTCTTGCGGCCGCGGTCACGTTCCTCAGTTTCCTGGCGCTCTTCCCGCTGATCACCGTCGCGGCGGCGATCGTCGCCGCGACCCTCGACCAGCAGGCGCTGGACAAGCTCGACGACCAGCTGTCCGACCAGGTGCCGGGTATCTCCGAGCAGCTCGACATCGACGGCCTGGTCGCCAACGCGGGCACGGTCGGCGTCGTCGCCGGCGCGCTGCTGCTCCTGACGGGCGTCGGCTGGGTCGGCTCCATGCGGGAGTGCCTGCGGGCCGTGTGGGGACTGGACGACGTGGACGAGGGCAACCCGGTGGTCCGCAAGATCAAGGACGTGGGGGTGCTGGCCGGTCTCGGCGGCATCGGCCTGGCCTCGTTCGCGGCCTCGGCGCTCGGCTCCACGACGGTCGGCTGGACCGCCGACAGGCTGGGCCTTGAGGACGGCGGGATCGGTGGGGTGCTGCTGCAGATCGCCGCCGTCGCCGTCGGTGTGGTGGCGAACTTCCTGATCCTGCTCTACGTGCTGACCCTGCTGCCGGGAGTCCAGCCGCCGCGCCGCCGGCTGGTGGTGGCCGCGCTGATCGGCGCGGCCGGTTTCGAGCTGCTCAAGCTGCTGCTCGGCGGTTATATCAGCGGTGTCGCGTCACGGAGCATGTACGGCGCCTTCGGCGTCCCGATCGCGCTGCTGCTGTGGATCAACTTCACGGCGAAGCTGCTGCTGTTCTGCGCCGCGTGGACGGCGACGCGGAGCAGCGACGAGCAGCCCGCCGAAGAGCAGGCCGCCCATGACGTGAAGCCCGCTACGGACGCGGGTCGCGACGCGCCCGGTTCGGCAGCGGCCACCGGCGCCTGATCAGGAACATCGCGGTGCCGAGACCTGCCAGCACGGCGCCCGCGACGCTCAGTGCGACGCCGATTCCGCTCGAGCCGGCCTGCGAGGCGGCGACCGGGTCCGCCGCGTCGTCCTTGTCCGCGTCGCCGTTCTTGACGGGTTCCGGGTCCGGGGACGCCGGTTGCGCCGACGTCGGCGGGACCAGCTCACCGATCGGCGTCACCTTGCCGGACGCCGCGAAGCCCCAGTCGAGCAGCCTGCCTGCCTCCTTGTAGACGGCCATGCTCTCGTCCGAGTCCGGGTGCATGACGGTGACCAGCAGCACCCTGCCGTTGCGCTCGGCGACACCGGTGAACGTCGATCCGGCCTGGGTGGTGCTGCCGTTCTTGACCCCGGCGATGCCCTTGTACGGGGCGATGCCGTTCGAGCCGGTGAGCAGCCGGTTGGTGTTCTGGATCTTGAAGGTCTCGCGCTTCTTGCCCTTCTTCGCCTCACCCGGGAAGTCGGCGCTCACCGTCGAGCAGTACTCGCGGAAGTCCTTCTTCTGCATGCCGCTGCGGGCGATCAGAGTGAGGTCGTACGCGGACGAGACCTGGCCGGGGGCGTCGTACCCGTCGGGGGAGACGACCTTGGTGTCGAGCGCCTGCAGTTCCTCCGCGTGCTTCTGCATGTCCACGACGGTCTTGTCGATGCCGTCGTTCATCGACGACAGGACGTGGACGGCGTCGTTCCCGGAGCGCAGGAAGACCCCGAGCCACAGGTCGTGCACCGTATAGCTCTGGTTCTCCTTGATCCCGACCAGACTGCTGCCCTCACCGAGGTCCGAGAGGTCCGCGGGGGCGACCTTGTGCACGGTGGTCTTCGGCAGCTTCGGCAGCAGTGTGTCCGCGAAGAGCATCTTCAGCGTCGACGCCGGGGGCAGCCGCCAGTGTGCGTTGTGGGCGGCCAGCACGTCTCCGCTCTCGGCGTCCGCGACGATCCAGGACCGGCCGCTGACCTCCTTGGGCAGGACCGGCGCACCCGGGCCGAGCCGGACCTGCGTGCCCGGCTTGGCGAGCTGCGCGCCGCCGACCGAGGACATCATCGCCGGAGGCTTCGGCTTCTTGCGGTCCGGGTTGTTGTCGTGCGTGGCCGCGAACGAGGGAGCAGCGGTCATCGCGGGCAGCAACGCGGCGGCGATGACCGTCAACGCGGTTCGTCGCGCGGTGGTTTTCAGTGCAGACACGGACGAGAACGTACAGGGCCGCGTTGAAAATATGGAGATCGGACCGCCATTCGGCCTACACCGGCCTCGGGACAGTTCACCCCGGAGAACCCGGTCGGACGACGGCCGCGATACTTGCTTCATGAAGCTCAGCCGGTCCGTCTCCTGGTTCCTGCTCGCATTCGGGGTGTGGAGCTGGTTCATCTGGATCACTTTCGTCAAGAACCTGTGGAGTGACGCCAGCGGGCTCGCCTTCGACGACGCGGGCGACCCCACCGGTTACTTCTGGGTCCATCTGCTGCTCGCCGTCACGTCCTTTGTTCTGGGGACGGTCATCGGGGTCATCGGGTTGCGCGGCGTGCGCGCGCTCGGCGGCGAGCGCGGCCAGGACACGGAAAACGGCTAGGGGACAGGGAGCCGATCGTGGCGGCAGTCGTCGTGTTCGTGATCATTCTGGTTGTCGCCCTGCTCGCCGGGGCGCACTGGTACGTGTGGCGGCGCCTCGTCCGTGACACGACCGCGCGGGGCGGCAGTGCGCGCAGGCTCGGTACCGCGGCGGCCTGGGTGTTGCCCCTGCTGTCCTTCGCCGCCCTCGTGTCGGGCCGGGCGGGGGCGCCGTTCTGGCTGGAGCGGATCCTGGCGTGGCCGGGGTACCTCTGGCTCGCGGTACTGCTCTACCTGGTCCTGGCACTGCTCGTGGGCGAGGTGGCCCGCCCCCTCCTCCGCAGGGCCCTCGACCGCCGTGCCGCGCCTGCGGATCACCCGAACGAGACCGCCGCGGCCGGGGCCACGTCCGTCCCGGCCGGGGTCGCCGTCCCACCGCGGGCCGGTGCCGCCGGGCAGGGGCCCCGTCCGGCGGGCGCCGCTGCGGCGGTCGCCGTCGACAGCCCACCGGCTGCCGGGCGGTCGGCCGGCCCTGAGGGACCGCAAAGTGCCGCGGGCGACGTGCCGGGCGCGGCTGCGAGCGACAGCCCGGTCGTCGCCGGGGTCGCGAACCGCGGCGCCGACGAGCCGGGCGCTGCCGGTCCCCGTGGGGAGGAGCCCCGCCCGGCGGGAGACGCGCTACCGGCCCCCGGCGCCGTGTCGCGGCGGGTGTTCGTCTCCCGGATCGTCGGGGGCGCGGCCGCCGCCGCTGCGCTGGGGACCGTCGGGTACGGGACGTACGGCGTGCTCCGCGGCCCCCGCGTCAAGCGCGTCACGGTGCCGCTCGCGAAGCTGCCGCGCGCCGCCCACGGTTTCCGTGTCGCCGTCGTCAGCGACATTCACCTCGGGCCGATCCTCGGCCGCGCCCACACGCAGCGCATCGTCGACTCGATCAACGCCACCCAGCCCGACCTTGTCGCCGTCGTCGGCGACCTCGTCGACGGCTCGGTCGCCGACCTGGGGTCCGCTGCAGAACCGCTCGCGCAGCTCCGCGCCCGCCACGGCTCGTTCTTCGTGACAGGCAACCACGAGTACTTCTCCGGTGCCGACGAGTGGGTCGACCACGTCCGTGAGCTCGGCCTGCGGCCGCTGCGCAACGAGCGCGTCGAGATCGCCGGCGGCTTCGACCTCGCAGGCGTCGACGACGTGGCCGGTGAGGACGAGGGTCAGGGCCCGGACTTCGTACGGGCTCTCGGCGACCGTGACCGTTCCCGCGCCGCCGTGCTCCTCGCGCACCAGCCCGTCGTCATCCACGACGCCGTCGAACACGGTGTGGACCTCCAGCTGTCCGGTCACACCCACGGCGGCCAGCTCTGGCCCGGCAACTTTCTGGCCGAGCTGGCCAACCCCACCGTGGCGGGCCTGGAACGGTACGGCGACACGCAGCTGTACGTGAGCCGTGGCGCGGGCGCCTGGGGGCCGCCGGTGCGGGTGGGGGCGCCGTCCGACATCACCGTCGTACAGCTCGCGTCGCGCCAGGCGTAGGCGCCGCGCTCAGGCCGGGCGTGAGGCGAGGCGTCAGGCCTTCTTGCGGGCGGCCACCGTCTGCGCCATGCCGGGCAGGAAGTCGGTGAACAGCTCGTGCACCTCGCGAACGAGCGGGCGCAGCACCCGGAAGCGGGCGAGCGCCACGCCCCGGGCGGTCAGCCGGGCGCCGCGTTCGGCGAGGCGCCTGCTGCGTTCGCTGTTCTCCGAGCGGTCGAAGACCCAGTACAGGACCAGGCCCATCTGGGAGAGCCACATCAACTCCGGGAGGATCTCCCGCAGTTCCTCGGCCACCTTCGACTTCGACCCGGCCAGCACCTCCCGGTGGACGTCGATGGCGGCCTCGCGGGCGTGTTCCGACTCGGGGGAGAAGGGGCTGAGCGGGCTCTCCGGGTCGGCCGCGTTCTTGAAGAACTGGGCCGCGAACTCGTGGTACGGCGCGGCGATGTCCAGCCAGGCGGTGAGCACGCCGGCCATCCGGGACTCGAGGTCGGTCTCCTTGTCCAGCACGGGCCGGACCGCGGCCTGGTGCTCGGCGGCGATCCGGTCGTAGAAGCCCTGGACGAGGTGCTCCTTGGAGCCGAAGTAGTAGTACGCGTTCCCTACCGAGACACCGGCCTCCTTGGCGATGGCCCGCATCGTCGTCTTGTCGTAACCGCGCTCCTGGAAGAGCCGGAGCGCGGTTTCGAGGATGAGCGTGCGGGTCTGCTCGCTCTTGGGGGCCTTCGCTTCGGTAGGGGAGTTCGCTTCAGTCACGGTGCCCGAGCCTAGTCGGGTACCGAGCACCGGTCGTCGCAGGGAGCGACACCCTCCGCCCCCGCGACCTCCTCCGCCCCCGCGACCACGGGGGCTCCCGTCGCCCCCGCCCCGGTCGCCTCGCGGTACTTGGCCGCGGCGAGCATCGTGACCCGCACGAACGGGGCGCCGGCCGGAGTGGCGAGCCAGTGGGCCTTCGGCCGGTGCTCGGCCAGTGCCCAGAGGCAGACGATCCAGGCGGCCTGGCCCGAGTAGATCTGGCCACGGTCGCCGATGACGGTGATCTCGCGTTTGGTCCGCGCGTGATCGAGCTGCGGGTACCTGTGCCGTGCCTCGGCCGAACCCGCGGGCACCAGGCGCAGCGGCACGAGCTGCGGCTGGCGCAGCAGCCAGCTCCGCAGGTGCACGCACAGGGAGCAGTCGGCGTCGTAGAGGACCGTCAGAGCCCGGACGGCGGGGCGCATCGGGGTCACGCTCCGGTGGGGCGGGTGGCGGGCGCGGCCCACGGGCCCGCGGGGGTCTGCGGCGTCCAGCCCTGGGGTCCGACCGGCGGGGTCTGCTCGCGCTCCATCACCCGACGGCGGCGGATCTTGTTGAGCACGTAGACGTTGCCGAGGTGCATGATGCCGAGGACGAGCAGGACGACTCCGATCTTGACCGACAGGGCCTCGAAGAGACCGCGGGTCTCGGTGATCTCGTCGGCGGACCGGAGGTAGAGCGCGATGAAGCCGAAATTCACGAGGTAGAAGCCGACCACCAGAAGGTGGTTCACGGCATCCGCGAGCTTCTCGTCCCCCTTGAGCACGTCGGCGAGGAAGATCCGGCCGTTCTTGCTGAGTGTGCGTGCGACCCAGGCGGTGAGCCCGACGCTGATCAGCAGGTAGACGACGTACGCGACAACAGTGAGGTCCATGCCCCACCCTCCTTGAACATGTTCAAAAGCTGGCGGTCATGACTGTAGACCTGCCGTTGAACATGTTCAAGTCATGGTCGTCCCCGGCGCGGGCGGGCGGAAAAGGTGAGCGTGCCGTGCGCGCCGGGCCCTAACCTCGCCCGGATGACGCTCTCCTACGACGAGGCCGGTGAAGGCGCCCCGGTCCTCCTGCTCCATTCATCCGTGTGCGACCGGCGGATGTGGGACGCCCAGTTCCAGGCGCTCGCGGACGCCGGGCACCGCGTGGTGCGCTGCGACCTCCGGGGCCACGGCGCCACACCGGTGGCCGACCGCCCGTACACGGACGCCGGCGACGTCCTGGGGCTCATGGACGCCCTCGGCATCGAACAAGCAGCCCTGGTCGGTTCCTCGTTCGGAGGCCGGGTCGCCCTGCTGGCGGCCGCCGACAGCCCCCGGCGGGTGACCTCGCTGGCGCTGCTGTGCGCAGCCCCGCTGCCGGATCAGGAGGCGAGCGCCGAACTGGCCGCCTTCGGCACCCGGGAGGACGCGCTCCTCGAAACGGGCGACCTGGCTGCCGCTGCCGCGTTGAACGTGGCCACCTGGCTCGGTCCGGACGCCGACGAGGCGGCCGGGGACGCCGTGTACGGGATGCAGCTCCACGCCTTTGAGATGCAGGCAGCGGCGGAGAAGGCCGTGTCGGCCGAGGGCGCGCCCCATGTCCTGTCCGGTGAAGGAGTCACCGAACTGCCCGACTTCTCGGCGATCGAGTCACGCTGCCTCGCCGTGTCCGGCGCCCACGACCTGCCGGACTTCCGCCGGGCGGCGGCACGTGTCGCGGGGCTGCTGCCGAACGCCCGCCATCTCGAACTGCCCTGGGCCGGCCATCTTCCGGGCATGGAGCGGCCTGCCGAGATCAGCGCCCTGCTGACCGGCTTCCTGGCGGGAGCGGGACGCCCGGCGGGCGCGAGCGCCGCCTGACGGACCCTGCCGGTCGGGAGGGCGCGCGTGATCCGTGAAGGGGTGCGGAAGCTCCGCGAACGGCGTGTCGTCCGGCGCACCACCGTGGAGGCCGGTCCCGGCCCGAATGTCGGTGGCAGGACCTAGAGTTCGGGCATGGCAACGGTGACCTTCGCCGGCGGGACGGCGTCAGGGGCGGGCGGCCGGGCCCCAGGACACGGGGCTGTGGCGTACCGGCCGTCGCCGTGGGAGAGCCAGGACCGGATCGACTACGTGGGGCGTCTCGCCGCAGAAGGAGACCCCGGCGCGCTGGTGGCCCACCTGCTGTACGCCAACGGCTGCGAGGGCCACGGCGCGGTCTCCCGGCTGCGTGCCATGCCCGAGGCGCGGCGCAGGGCCTTCGCCGGCGCCCTCCTCGAGGCCGTGAGCGTCCCCGGCTGCCCCGGGTCCTGCGGGAGCAGGGCATGGTGCTGCTCGCCACAATCTCGCGCGGCTTCGTGCGCGCCTCCTGGTGCGACGAGTGGACCGCACTGCTGGAGCACTGGGCCGCGCACTGGTACACCATGGGCACCGACGACGGACCGCCTCCGGTGGCCGAGGCGCTGCTGGACGCGGGGCTCCCGCTCTCCGACGCGGTGGTCGGGATGCTGCGCAGATCGGCGCTCGAAGGACACGACTGGGCGGCCCTGCTGCTCGAGCGGGTGCCTCTTCCGCTGCTCAACCCGGGAGAGCCGTGGGCCGACCGTATCCGCGCCGACCTGCCCGTCCTGGGCGACCCCTGGCCCGCTCTGGTCGCCCATCTGCACGCGGCGCCCGCCGCCCCCACCGGGCGCTGGGACAAGGCGGCGAGAGGTCTTCTCGACGGCATCGACGCCCAGACCGTCCGGCGGACCGTCACTGCGTGGGCGGCCCTGGCAGCCGAAGGCGGCCGGGCGGAGGGCGGTGGCTACGATCCCTGTGACGTGACCGCGGTCCGAGGTCTCGCCTGGCTGCTGTCCCTGCTGCCGCCGCACCCCGAGTCCGTCCGCACCCTCGGCGCCCTCGTCGAACGGCCGCCCGTCAAGGCCGTCGTCGCCGGTGCCGCGGTCCGGGCACTGGCCCGTATGGAGGGCGGCGCCGGGCATGCGGAACTGTCCCGGCTCGCCGACCATGTCTCCCACACGGTGACGCTGAGAAGGATTCGGCGTGCCCTCGCGCCATGAGGGGCGCTCACACGCCCGGGGTCACATGCTGCTCAGCGAACGCGCGTAGTTGATCTGCCCCATCACCATCTGGAACGTCTGAGGACCCTGCGCCGGGATCATCGTCGAGTGGTGCTTGCCACCGCTGGTCACGGTGACCTGGATGAAGCCCGTGGTCGTCTTCTCCTTCATCAGCAGGAACAGCAGGCCCAGCAGGCAGAAGATGAAGAAGACGATCGCGAGCACGATGGCGTGCGTCGGGATCTTCTCCTCGGTGCGCGACATGTCCGTCGCGTTCCACACGGCGCCCTTCAGCGGCATGGTGCCGGCCGGGGTGACGATGGAGTCACCCATCACCGTGATGTCGCCGATCGACACCAGCGGCGCTCCGCCCATGGCGGCGGGAGGACCGGTGTACGGCACCGGGACCCCCGCGGGCTGGGTCTGGGCGTAGGCCGGGGTCTGATCCTGGGGGTAGCCGTAGCCCGGCGCGGGGTTGGGGTAGCCGTAGGCAGGCGTGCTGCCCGGCGGCTGGGTCGGGCCCCACTGGTACTCGGGCTCCCCGTCCTTGTACGGATTGGGCGTCGTCATGTTCTCGTCCCCGCTTTCCCGCTGCGTCAGATCAGACGTTCCCCGATCCTGCCAGGTACGCCCCCGGTCGGTGAAGCCCGTACGGAGATACGGGCACGGGCCCCTGTTCCACACTGGGGAACAGGGGCCCGTGACACCACGTCACACGAGTTGCCGAAGTGTCAGAAGCGGCGCGTGATCAGCGCGCGCTTCACTTCCTGGATCGCCTTGGTGACCTCGATACCACGCGGGCAGGCGTCCGTGCAGTTGAACGTGGTGCGGCAACGCCACACGCCGTCCTTGTCGTTGAGGATCTCCAGCCGCTGCTCGCCGGCCTCGTCACGCGAGTCGAAGATGAAGCGGTGCGCGTTGACGATGGCCGCCGGGCCGAAGTACTGGCCGTCGTTCCAGAACACCGGGCACGAGGACGTGCACGCGGCGCACAGGATGCACTTGGTGGTGTCGTCGAAGCGCTCGCGGTCCTCGGCGGACTGCAGACGCTCACGGGTCGGCTCGTTGCCCTTGGTGATGAGGAACGGCATCACGTCGCGGTACGCCTGGAAGAACGGCTCCATGTCCACGACCAGGTCCTTGAGGACCGTGAGGCCCTTTATGGCCTCGACCGTGATGGGCTTCTCCGGGTTGATGTCCTTGATCAGCGTCTTGCAGGCGAGCCTGTTCTTGCCGTTGATCCGCATCGCGTCGGAGCCGCAGATGCCGTGCGCGCACGAGCGGCGGAAGGTCAGCGAGCCGTCGACGTCCCACTTGATCTTGTGGAGACCGTCGAGCACGCGCTCCTTCGGGTCGATCTCGATCTGGAAGTCCTGCCACTCCGCCTCGGCCGAGACCTCGGGGTTGAAGCGGCGGATCCGGAAGGTGACCGTGATGTACGGAGAGGCGGCCTTGGCCACTGCCTCGGCCTTGTCCATGACGGGGGTAGCCATCAGTACTTACGCTCCATCGGCTGGTAGCGGGTCTGGACGACCGGCTTGTAGTCGAGACGGATCGACTCGGAGCCGTCGTCGCCCACCTCGCGGTACGCCATGGTGTGGCGCATGAAGTTGACGTCGTCGCGGTTCGGGAAGTCCTCGCGGTAGTGACCGCCGCGGGACTCCTTGCGGGCGAGTGCGGAGACGGCCATGACCTCGGCCAGGTCGAGCAGGTTGCCCAGCTCGATGGCCTCCAGCAGGTCCGTGTTGAACCGCTTGCCCTTGTCCTGGATGGACACGTTGAGGTAGCGCTCGCGCAGCTCGGCGATCTTCTCGACCGCGGTCTTGATCGTCTGCTCGGTGCGGAACACCATCACGTTGGCGTCCATGGTCTCCTGCAGCTCCTTGCGGAGCACGGAGACCCGTTCGGAGCCGGTGGAGTTGCGGAGGCGCTCGACCTGCTCGGCGACGAACGACGCGGGGTTCTCCGGAAGGTCGACGTAGTCGGACTTCGCCGAGTACTCCGCGGCGGCGATGCCGGCCCGCTTGCCGAAGACGTTGATGTCCAGCAGCGAGTTGGTGCCGAGGCGGTTGGCGCCGTGCACCGAGACGCAGGCGACCTCGCCGGCCGCGTACAGGCCGGGTACGACGGTGGTGTTGTCGCTCAGGACCTCACCCTCGACGTTGGTCGGGATGCCGCCCATGGCGTAGTGCGCGGTCGGCTGGATCGGAATCGGGTCCGTGTAGGGCTCGATGCCGAGGTACGTACGCGCGAACTCGGTGATGTCCGGGAGTTTGGCGTCCAGCTGCTCCGGCGGCAGGTGGGTGAGGTCCAGGAAGACGTGGTCGCCCTCCGGACCGCAGCCGCGGCCCTCGCGGATCTCGGTGTAGATGGAGCGGGAGACGACATCACGGGACGCGAGGTCCTTCATGACCGGCGCGTACTTCTCCATGAAGCGCTCGCCGTCCTTGTTGCGGAGGATGCCGCCCTCACCGCGGGCGCCCTCCGTCAGCAGGATGCCCATGCGCCAGATGCCCGTCGGGTGGAACTGGAAGAACTCCATGTCCTCCAGCGGCAGACCGCGGCGGTAGCAGGCGGCCTGGCCGTCACCGGTCAGGGTGTGCGCGTTGGAGGTCACCTTGAAGAACTTGCCGGTGCCGCCGGACGCGTAGATCACGGCCTTGGCCTGGAAGATGTGGATCTCGCCGGTGGCCAGCTCGTAGGCGACCACGCCGGCGGACTTCCTGACGCCGTCGACCTCGGTGATCAGCTGGTCCAGGACGTAGAACTCGTTGAAGAACTCCACGCCCTCCTTGACGCAGTTCTGGTACAGCGTCTGGAGGATCATGTGGCCGGTGCGGTCCGCGGCGTAGCAGGACCGGCGGACCGGGGCCTCGCCGTGGTTGCGGGAGTGGCCGCCGAAGCGGCGCTGGTCGATGGTGCCGTTCGGGGTGCGGTTGAACGGCAGGCCCATCTTCTCCAGGTCGAGGACGGCGTCGATGGCCTCCTTCGCCAGGATCTCGGCGGCGTCCTGGTCGACCAGGTAGTCACCGCCCTTGACCGTGTCGAAGGTGTGCCACTCCCAGTTGTCCTCCTCCACGTTGGCCAGCGCGGCGGCCATGCCGCCCTGCGCGGCGCCCGTGTGGGAGCGGGTGGGGTAGAGCTTCGTGAGCACGGCGGTGCGGCTGCGCTTCGTCGCCTCGATGGCGGCGCGCATGCCGGCGCCGCCGGCGCCGACGATGACGGTGTCGTACTTGTGGATCTTCATGAGTGGATTACCTCAGCCCCGTGCCTAGCGGATGTTCGGGTCGAAGGTGAAGATCACCAGCGTGCCCAGAAGGATGGTGAACACCGTGGCGGTGTACAGCAGGCCCTTGAGCCACAGGCGCGTGTTCGGACGCTCCGCGTAGTCGTTGATGACGGTGCGAAGGCCGTTGGCGCCGTGCAGCATGGCAAGCCACAGCATCAGCAGGTCCCAGGTCTGCCAGAACGGGGACGCCCAGCGGCCGGCCACGAAGGCGAAGCCGATCTTGGAGACGCCGCCGTCGAGCACCAGCTGGATCAGCAGGTGGCCGATGACCAGGACGACGAGGACCACGCCGGACAGTCGCATGAAGAGCCATGCGGCCATCTCGAAGTTGCCGCGTGTCGAGCGCGGGGTCTTGCCGGTGCGCTTGCGCGGGGCCTCGATGAGCGGGGCCGGGTTGTCCACGTCATAGCGGCGTGCGCCTTCGACGGGACCGATCGCGGAAGTGGTGTCAGCGGACATTTCTGGCCTCAGCTCCCGAAGACTTCGCGGACGGCGTGGCCGAGCACGGGGTAAAGGGCGCCCACCATCAGTACGAACCAGATGGCCATCACGGACCAGAGCATCTGCTTCTGATAGCGCGGGCCCTTGGACCAGAAGTCCACGGCGATGACGCGCAGGCCGTTGAGCGCGTGGAAGAGGATCGCGGCCACCAGGCCGTATTCCAGCAGCGCGACGATTGGCGTCTTGTAAGTGGCGACGACCTCGTCGTATGCCTCGGGGGAGACGCGGACGAGAGCGGTGTCCAGCACGTGTACGAACAGGAAGAAGAAGATGAGGACGCCGGTGACTCGGTGAGCCACCCAGGACCACATTCCTTCCCGGCCGCGGTACAGCGTTCCAGCCGGCACGGAAGAACCCTCCGGGAGCGGGGATTGGGGCCTGCCGGCTTGGGGTGTCGGTCTGGCCCGGCCGGGTACGGTCCACCGGCCCTGGCCATCGTAGCGACGTGTTGTCGGTTCGTTGGCCTGGGGTCCACTGGTGTGATCAAACAGGCAATCAAACAGCCACGGACGGACCAATCCTCCATCCTTCGACCACGGCGGGCTGTCGACCGAGACGGAGGACGAACAGACCGGACGAACGGACCGGACTAGGTGACGACCCCCGCGACGCCGGTCCCCGTCCCCGGGTGGTCGGCCAGGGCGTGCACCAGCCGGGACCGGGCGAGGGCGCGCAGTTCCTCCGCGGAAATGGCCCGCTCCTCGTCCGGTTCATGGGAAAGCCTGCTCCGGATACCGGCCAGTACCTGGTCCAGGTACTCGTCGGGCCGGTAGGCGTCGAGACAGATGACGAACGCGTGTCCGAATCGGCTCTCGTAGGCCACGTGTGCCGCGGCGAGCGCGGTGTGGGCGGCCTGCGGGGCACTCGGCGGCAGTCCGGTGGACGACTCGCCGGCCAGGACCTCGTGGACGTCGCCCGGACTGAGGTCGTACCCGGCCTCGTCGCAGGCGGCGAAGAGGGACCCGAGGTCCGGGTAGGGGCGGTGCGCGACCACCCGGCGGGCCCAGCGGCGGCTGCCGCAGCAGGCGAGGACGGTCGCCTCCGCGGCGTCGGCCGGGGCGCTGTTGAAGTGCTCGAGCCCGGACTCCGCGCGACGCTGGGACGGTATGGGAGAGGGAGCGGCGACGCCCCGGGTGTGGTGGAGTGTCGGCGGTCGCTTCGGGAGGCCGGCGTGGGAATCGCTGGTCAGCGGGGGCTCCTCGAAGGGCAGCGGGACGGTGGGAAGGGAGAGAAGGGTGAGTCGTAACGCTATCGATATCGACGCGAAGCCGTCCGATGGATGCACGAATTTCACCCGGACGGGAGAGTTTGGGCACAGGTAATGGACGCAGAGGGGGTGCTGCTGCTTCAAGGGGGTTCACCGCTTATGGGAGGTATGAGAACGATGTGGTTCTCTCGCAGGATCCGTCTGATCGGTGCGACAACCGCCTCGGCCGCCGTCTTCGCCATGACGCTCGCCGGCTGCTCCGACGAAGGCGCCCCCGACCCGGGCGGCGCGCCACCGGACCAGGCGGGTACGACCTCTGCGGCCGCCGCCCCGGGCCGGACCCCCAGCCCCACCCGCAGTTACGCGCTCTCCGAGGAGCCCGCGACCATCCCCTCCGTACGCGCTCACCAGGCCGCCCGCGGCCCCGGCTGGAGCCGGACCGGCGACAGTGGCGTCGTCGTCGCGAAGGGCAGCGAGGCGCTGTCCGACGAGGGCAGGCTCCTCGCCCAGGAGCTGAAGCTGACCTACCGGGGCGCGGTCGCCGCCAGGGCCGGCGACGTGGAACTGGCTCTCGCCGGGGACGGCGCGGCCGAGTCGTACACGCTGACCACCGGTGGCGGTCGGGTACGGATCACCGGGCCGGACGAGGCCGGGGTCTTCTACGGCACCCGGACCCTGAAGCAGGCGGTGCGCTCGGGCGGCTCGATGCCGGAGGGTGTCGTACGCGACCGGCCGGACCGTCCGCAGCGCGGACTCAACCTCGACATCGCGCGCAAGCACTTCACGGCCGGGTGGATCGAGGACCGGCTGCGTGAGATGGCCGACCTCAAGCTGAACCAGCTCGGCCTGCACTTCTCCGACGACCAGGCCTTCCGCATCCAGTCCGACTCGCACCCCGAGGTGGTCTCCGAGCAGCACCTCACCAAGGACGAGGTCCGCCGGATCCTGGCGCTCGCCGACCGCCTCCACATCACGGTCTTCGGCGAGATCGACTCACCGGGGCACCTGGGCGCCGTGCTGCGGGCGCACCCGCAGCTCCAGCTCCGCAACACCCAGGGCGTGGCCAGGCAGGGCGCCATCGACATCTCCCAGCCTGACGCGGCACGGATCGTCGACGACCTGCTGCGCGAGTACACCGCGCTCTTCCCCGGCGCCTGGTTCCACGTCGGCGCGGACGAGTACCAGGCGCTGACCGTGAGCGACCCGGCCGCCTCCTATCCGCAGCTGGCCCAGGCCGCCCGCCAGAAGTACGGCGCGGGCGCCACCATCGAGGACCTGGCGGAGGGCTGGCTGAACGACCGCGCCGCGGTGGTCCGCGAGGCGAGGAAGACGCCCAAGGCATGGAACGACGGCTTCTTCAGCGGCGGAAAGGTCACCGCCGACAAGGGCATCGAGGTCGAGTACTGGACCGGGAAGGAGATCGGGGCGCGCCAGCCCGAGGAGTATCTGGCCGAGGGCCGCCGGGTGGTGAACCTCAACGACGAGTTCCTCTACTACGTGCTCGGCGAGCCCAACCAGTTCACGTACCCGACGGGCCGGCGTATCTACGAGCAGTGGACACCGCTGGTGCTGCGCGGCACGGAGGCGGTGCCCCAGCAGTACTCGGCCCAGATCCTGGGCGGCCGCTTCGCCGTCTGGTGCGACCTGGCGAACGCGCAGACCCAGGACCAGGTCGCGGCCGGAATCCGCCGCCCGCTGCAGGCGACGGCCCAGAAACTGTGGGACCCGCGGCAGCCGGAGCGGAACTGGCAGTCGTTCGAGCAGCTGGCACAGAAGCTCGGATGACGGGGACGATTCCCGGCCGCGCAGCCGGGGACGGACCGTCGCGGTGTGAGTCCGCCCGGGGGTGTGCGGGCTCACACCGCGGTCACGTCAGGACGGGTCAACGGCGCCTGGCGCGGGCCCAGTTCCTGTGAATGGAAGGTAACAGAGGTGTGGCGCATTTGTGCGCGAACGCATTGCGTCGGGGGTAACGTTCCGGCCACGCTGTGACGTAAACACGCCATCGGACGCAGTAGAGACAGGTACAAGGGCAAGTACTTCGTCCGCTACGGAAGGTGTCCGTATGACCTCCAAGAGCCTGACGGCACTCATCGCAGAGGCGGATGAGCGTGGCCTGGCCGCGAGCGGGCTCGCGTGTCTCGACCGCTGCCTGCCGCTGCTCGCGGCGGAGGACGACACCCTGCGCCCGCTCTGGGCCGGACTGGCCGGCGGCGAGGAGGACTGGGCCGGCGAACTCGCGGCGGCGCGCCGCGCCCTGGAGCACACGTCCCTCGACGACGAGGACGCCGCCCTGGTGCGCCGAATGCTCGGCGCGGCTCCCTCCGACTGGGCCACCGAGCCGCTGCGCGAATGGGCGGACGGCTGCTCCGTCGCCGCCCTCGAGGTGCACCGCCGGTTCGACATGGGCAACTGTGCGCCCGAGACCCTCGAACGCTGCCGGGAGGGCGACGCGGAGGGCGCCGGGCCGCTGGTGGCCGGGGAGTTGCGGCGCCAGGCGCAGATCCTGGAGATCCTCGCCGAACCGCCCGGCGGCAACGGCCTGCGCCATGCGCTCGAGGTGTCGACCGAGGGCCGCCGCGTCCTGCGCGCCGCGGTCTCGCGCCGGGCGCGCGTCACGGGCTGAGGCGGCGCGGTACGTCCGGCCGCCGGGCCGGACACGAGAAACGGCCACCCCCCACCACTGGGGCGGGAGGCGGCCGTCGGGCCGTGCGGGATCAGTGCGCGTACACCGACGCACCCGCCGTGCGGCGGATCTCCGGCAGCGCCGAGTAGAGCGTGGCGCCCGGGCACAGCGTGGCGAATCCGTCGCGATGGCCCGAGACGGTGTTGAGCGTGGCCTTCTCGCCGGTCTTGTAGACGCCCGTGTCCCCGGCCGCGGTGAGCGTCACCTCTGCCTCCGGGTCGACGCCGTGCAGGCCGAGCTTCCATGCGGCGATGTCGGCGATGGCCTGCTTGGCCGCGGGAGTGGGCGTACCGCCGTTCTCGTAGTCGCCGAGGAGCGAGACGCCGGACGAGTAGCCGTTGAAGCCGTACGTGTGGGCTCCGCGCACCGGCTTGTCCACACCGCCCGCGCGGCCCTCGAAGACCGTTCCGCACTTGTCGACGAAGAAGTTGTAGCCGATGTCGTTCCAGCCGTTGGTCTTCACGTGGTACGTGAGGATCGCCCGGATGATCGCCGGCGACTCGGTGCAGTCGTAGCTGTTCGTGCCGGCGGTGTGGTGGACGAACACCGCGTCGACCTTGTCCAGATAGGAGGGCGGGTCCGCGACGAGCGACTCGTCCGCGCCCCAGTCGGCCCGGCTGACGATCGACGGTGCGGCAGGAGCGGTCGGTCCGGTCGACTCGGCCGGATCGGGCTGAGTGCTCGGCTGCGTCGTGGGCTCGCCGGTCGGAGCGGCGCTGGGCTCCGCCGTCGGTTCCTGGCTCGGGGCGGAGGCGCTCGGTTCGGCCGTCGGCTCCTGCGGCTCCTCGGTGACCGGAGGCGTCGGGGCCGTCGGGTCCTCGGTCGGGGCGCTGGGCCGAGCGGTCGGCTCCTGGCTCGGGGCGGGGGCGCTCGGTTCGGCCGTCGGCTCCTGCGGCTCCTCGATCGGCTCCTCGGAGGGGGCCGGCGCCGTGGGCGAGACCGGCTGATCGGTGGCCGGTGCCTCCGTCGGCTCCGACGAAGCTCCGGTCGGCTCGGGGGCGGTGCTCGGCGCGGTGCCCCCGCCGGTGGACGAGGGGCTCGGTGCCGCGGTGTCCGTCTTCTTGGGCTCGGCGGACGGCTTGCTCGTCCCGTTCTCCTTGCCCTGTCCCCTGCCGGTGTCCGTCCCGCCCGGGTCGATCATGTCGAGCCGCAGGGCCTGAGGCACCGCGGTCTCCTTGCCGCCGGCCGCCACACGGGCCTCGACGGCGTCCGACGGTCCCACCCACAGGGGCTCGGAGGCACCTCGGACGCCCGAGGCGTCGCCCTCCTCCGACTCCGGGGCCCGGATGTCGAAGTCGAGATCGCGCCAGTCGGTCCAGGTGCCGTCGTCCGCGCTGCGGGTGCGTATCTGCGCGGTGCCCTCGAAGTCGTCGGCGCTGTCCTCCCAGGAGACGCCGACGAGCGAGAACAGTTGCGTCTGCGTGCGCGGCAGTTCGCGCTTCTTCGCGTCCTTGCCGTCCAGCGCCAGTGTGTGGGCCTTCGCGGCACGGGAGTTGTCGTCGGCGCCGGTGCTCTCGGAGCCGCCGGTGACGGCGACGGCCGTCACCCCCGTGCCCGCCAGGACCACTGCCCCCGCTGCCAGCCAAACGGCCTTCGGTGCTCTTCTCGCCCGCCGCGCGCGAGTCCCTCTCGGATTCATGCCCATCCCTCGTAAACCTCGTACGCGCATCGTGTGCGCGATGATCAGTTGTCGCCGGCGGGCAGCTCGCCCGCGCAGGTGGCACGACCGAACTCACCCATGGCCGTGGCACGTTGGACATGTACGCCGCGGATGGCCAGGGTGCAGGCCGCCTGGCCGCCCTTCTGGCCGAGGACGATGGCGATGGTCGGCGGCTTGCCCAGCGGCACCTGGACGGTCTTCTTCCACGGAAGCTCGGCATCCCGGACGACGGTCGCCGTGCCGTCCTCGCTGCGGGCGAGGTACGAGATCTCGACCGGGCCCTCGCCCGTGACTTCGTAGGTCACCGAGGCGGTCGGCACAGCCGGGGGCTTCGGCTTCTCCTCGGTGTCGAGCACGCCGTAGCCCACGAGGCCGCCGCAGGCGAGCAGCAGGACGGCTGCGATCGCCACTCCCGCCCGACCGCCGCCGGCGCCCTTCTTCGGACTCTCGTTCACCGTCCCGGTGTCCGGCGTTCGCTCTTCCTTCGCTTCCGCCCGAGCCTCTTGCGCGCCGGCCGCTTCCACGCCGGTCGTTTCCGCTTCCGCGGTTTCCGTGTCCGGCGTCTCGTCGGACATTCCCTCCGGCTCTGCGCTTTCCGTGGATTCCTTGGATGACATGAACGGGGCCCGGCTTTCGGTGAGTCGGCTGGATCGGGTGACGTCGAACCGGGCGGTTATACACCACGCGCGGCGCGCCGCGCGAGCGACTGGACAAAAGGGGTGAAGCGACGGGGTGTTCGTGCGTTGCCCTGAATGTCCGTGGACTTGACGCGGCGTCACTTCAATGATCAATAATCCCCTGCCGCGCTCGTGAGCTGGTCCGATCCCTGCTCGCGTGCACAAGAGCGGCACGGATTCAGGCTGCATCGGAAACCCCCGGTGGGGCTTACTCGGCGTGCCGTTTTTCCGTCTGCGGATCCCTTCCGCCTGCGGGGATTCGGCCCCGCAGTGCGGAAAGGTAATGACGTGAAAGTTCCATACAGGAGATACATCTCCTGTTTGGTGGTGTCGGCGGTGGCGGGAACGCTGTTGCCGCAGGTCGCTTATGCGGCGCCACCGTCAGGGCCAGAAAAGGACGACGGCAAGGGCGTTGTCGACACCATAGCGGGCTGGTTCTCGGACGAGGACGAGAAGGAGGACGCGAAGCCTCCGGTCGGTGGAAAGCTCGAGATACCGAGCCGGGAGAAGCTGCCGAAGGGCGAGAAGCTGCCGCCGGCGCAGCGGGTCAAGGAACTGACGGAGCGGCGTACGCCGCAGGCGCGGTTCTGGCAGATGTCGGACGGGCGCATCGAGGCGGAGCTGTCGGCGAAGCCGCTGTCGTACCGGTCGGGCGGGTCGTGGAAGCCGATCGACACGACGGTCCGTGCGTCGGATGCGAAGGGCTTCGAGTTCGCGAACACGACGAACACCGGGCGTAGTTGGTTCGGAAAGGACCCGTCGCGGCTGGTGCGGTTCGAGACGGCTGCGGGTCAGGCGGTCACGCTCGGGCTGGAGGGTGCGGCGAGGGGTGTCGCGCCGTCGGTGAAGGGTGACACGGTCACCTACAAGGGCCTGGCGTCGGGTGCGGACGTCGCCTACCGGGTGGGCCGGGGCCGGGTGAAGGAGAACATCACCCTGGCCGAGAAGCCTGCCGAGCCGGTGAAGTTCACCTTCACGCTGGACGCGGGTTCTTTGGAGCCGAAGGAGCAGGGCGACGGTTCGATCGCCCTGTTCGGCGAGGATCCGGCGAATCCGGTGCTGGTGATTCCTCCGGCGTTCATGACGGACGCGAAGAAGGACAAGGCGTCTCCGTACGGCACCTCCTACAGCGCGAAGGTGGCGCAGGAGCTGTCCCGGCACGGGAAGCAGTGGCGGCTGACGGTCACTCCGGACGAGAAGTGGCTGGCGGCGCCGGAGCGTCAGTACCCGGTGGTGATCGACCCGACGATCACGATCGCGCCGTCTGCTTCGGTGTCGCAGGACGTCATGGTGCGTTCGGACGCGCCGACGACGAACTTCAACAGCACGTGGGACATGTCGGCGGGCAAGACCAGCAGCACGGGGATCGCCCGGTCGCTGATCTCGTTCCCGCTGGATGAGATCCCGGCCGGGTCGAAGGTCGACACGGCGCAGTTGTCGCTGTATTTCGACCAGGTTCACACCTCGGGTTCGACGAATGTGGACGTGGAGGTCCGCCGGGCGACGGGTTCGTGGACCGAGGCCGGGGCGAACTGGAACAACACCAGTACGTTCGTGGGTGAGCAGTCGGCGACCACGGTCCTGATGGACGACGGTGACACCGGTACGGCGGCGGTCGGTGAGTGGCCGCGGTTGACCGGTACCGGCTACGGCAGTGACTACGCGTACAACAAGAACACCGCGACCGGTGAGTCGTACACGTGGCAGCCGAACATCGTCGATGCCGCGGACTACAAGGTCGAGGTCCACACCCCGGTGCAGACCGACGGTGCAACGGCCGCCCCCTACACGGTGACGTCGGCCGAGCCGACCGCGAACTTCACGGTCAACCAGGCGAGTGGCACCACGGGCTGGCGTCAGCTGGGCACCACGCAGATCGATTTCGCAAAGGGCAACACCGGCAAGATCGTCCTCGGGGACACCGGTGATGCGACCAAGCGGACGATCGCCGACGCGGTCCGGCTGGTCAACCCGGCGCAGATCCGCAAGGACATCGGCGAGTACAACCAGTGGCACAACTTCCGGGTCGGCGACACCGTCCAGAAGTGGGTCTCGGGCACCTCGCCGAACTACGGCTTCGTGATCAAGGCCGTGGACGAGTCCTCCACCGCGCCGCTGGGCGGCCCGCAGTATCAGGCGGGGGACTACGACTACGGCGGCGAGACGTCCACGATCCCGCGCCTGACGGTCACCTTCGGCAAGGTCGGCACCTCGCTGAACTCGCCGACCGTCGTGCACGGCACCGGACCGGAGCTGTCCTGGGCGGCGTACAAGAACACCACCGGTGACACGGACCTCGACATCGTCGAGTACCAGCTGCACCGCTCCACGCAGCAGGTGTTCACGCCCTCCGCGGCGACGCTGGTCGCACCGATCGCCAAGACGGCGACCACCTACACGGACACCACCGCGGTTCCGACGCCGGACTCCAGCAGCGCGGAGATCGGCAAGTCGTACTACTACCAGATCGCGGTCAAGACGGCCGACGGCCAGGTACTGGGCTCCCCGACCCGCGTGGTGGGCATCCCCAAGGCCGGTCGCACCATGCGGCTCATCCAGGCCGGCGCCGGTGTCACCGACACCACGCTGTCCTCGCTGAAGCCGACGACCAACCTGAACACCATCGAGCAGGGCACGGTCGGCCAGGACTGGCTGACGGTCGGCAACAACTCGGCGACCTACGGCAAGACGCGCTCGGTGATCAAGTGGCCCACCACCACGATCCCCACCACCGCCACGGTGCTCGAGAGCCGGGTCTTCCTGTGGTCCACGATGACCACGCGCGACGTCGCCACGTCCAAGGCCCAGTACAACCTGCACGGGCTGACGAGGGACTTCACCGAGACCCAGGCCACCTGGAACAACGCCAACTCCACCACCGCGTGGACCACGCCCGGCGGTGACCACTCCTCCGTCGTCTCCGACTACGTCCCGGCGTTCAACACCGACCTGGGCCGCCACTGGTGGGACGCCACGTCCCTCACCCAGGGCTGGGTCAAGACGCCCACCAGCAACAAGGGCACCCTGATCAAGCTGAAGGACGAGTCCACCGCCGGCCCGCAGGAACGCTCCATCTTCCTGTCCTCCGCCGCCCCCGACCCCCAGCTGCGCCCGCTGCTGCGCGTGATCTACGTGGACTCCACGACGGAGGACACGTACTACGCGCCCACGACCCCGGCGCGGATGACGCCGAACACCACGTACACCGTGGAGTTCACCGTCACCAACACCACCGCTTCGGCGTGGGCCGCGGGTGAGCGCGAGCTGTCCTACACCTGGAAGCTCCCCGACGGCACGGACGTGACCACGGGCGGCAACCAGCTGGAGACCCCGATCCCGGCCCTGCTGCCGGGCAAGTCGGCCACGATCCAGGCCAAGGTCGCCACCCCGATCAACTCGGACTCGGGCAACAAGCGCAACGAGTACATGCTGGGCTGGGACGTCCGCAAGATCGCCGACGGCACCTGGCTGTCCGCCGGCACCGGCGGCATTCCCTCGCTGAAGCAGAACGTGGCGGTCGAGGACCCGACGTCGAACACGCTGGGTCTGGAGAAGTTCTACTCGTACACGGGTAAGAACACCGGCGCCGGTTCGAGCTTCATGAACAACCTGGCGTCCGGCAACGGCGTGTGGCAGTACAACGCCATCAACAACCCGGGCCGCGGTCTCAACACCTTCGCGCGCCTGGCCTACAACACCCTGGACACCTCGGACACGGTCCTGGGCCACGGCTGGTCGGCGCAGGTCTCCGGCCCGACGCGCCTCGGCGCTCCGCTGGACTTCCACCCGAACCCCAACCCCACCGAGATCCGCCTCCCCGACGGCGACGGCACCACGCACGTCTTCCGCTGGGACAGCGTCAACAGCGTGTGGAAGGCCCCCGCGGGCGTCCACTTCAAGCTGACGAAGAAGTCGGGCCTGGACTGCAAGCCGACCGCGGACCCGGTCCCGGACGCCTGGACGCTCACGCGCCCCGACGGCACGCGGTTCCTGTTCGGCTGCGACGGCTACATGACGTCCGCTGTCGACAACGACGGCAACACGCAGACGTTCACGTACGAGGAGCGCAGGTCCAACAACAAGCCGACCAAGTTCCTGACCTACATCACGGACCCGGCCGGCCGTCAGACCCTCACCCTCGAGTACTACAAGAAGGGTGACGCGTCCTACCAGTACATCGACGACACGGGCGCGAAGGTCTCCGGCACCAACCTGACCAACTCGAAGATCTACGACCACGTGAAGTCCATGACGGACATCTCGGGCCGGAAGATCACGTTCTACTACACCACGAAGGGTCTGCTCGGTCAGATCGTCGACGGTGAGGCCTGGACGCAGCCGAAGGTGTTCAAGTTCACCTACGACGCGACGCAGGGCAACAAGAACGTCAAGCTGGTCAAGGCGACAGACCCGCGGGGCAACGCGACCTCCTTCGCGTACTACGCGCCGCAGGTGGGTGACGACCCGAAGTACCACTGGTGGACCAAGACGATCACCGATCGCCGGAACTTCGCCACGAACTTCGCGTACAAGCCCAATGTCCTGAACACGAAGTTCACCGACACCAAGGTCACCGACGCCGAGTCGCGCGCCACGGACCACGTCCTGGACGACTTCGCGCGCCCGGTGCAGATGACGAACGCCAAGGCCCAGACCACCAAGCTGAGCTGGGACGCGGACAACAACGTCGTCTACATGGAGGCGGCCAACGGCGCCAAGACCGCGACCTGCTACGACCCGAAGACGGGCTACCCGCTGCGGACGTGGGACGCGGAGGTCACCAAGTCCTGGACGCAGTTCAACCCGACGGACTACTGCAACCCGGCCACGTACCCCGCCAACGCGACGAAGTTCGAGTACACGACACGGATCGACGGCTACTCCGCCGACCTGTGGCGCAAGACCTCGCCGCTCGGCAACGTCTGGGAGTTCGGCTACGACCAGTTCGGCAACCAGACGTCGGTGACGGACCCGGAGGGCGTCGCCTCGGCGACCGCCGGTGACTACACCGCCACCACCGAGTACGACGCGTACGGCCAGCCCACCAAGCAGACCGACGCGAACGGCCACGCCACCACGTACTTCGGCTTCGGCCCGCACGGCTACCCGACGAAGATCACGGACGCGCTGAACAACTCCACCAACTTCGTCTACGACGAGCGCGGCAACACCAAGGAGGTCATCAACGCCAAGGGCGCCAAGGTCACCCAGTCCTACGACTACTTCGGCCGTCCGCTGGAGCAGAAGCAGCCGAAGGACCAGGCGGCAGGCGTCTACATCACCACCCCGGCGCCCGAGTACGACGCCAACAACAACCTGCTCAAGGTCTTCACTCCGAGCGGCGCGGAGTCGTCCTCGGTGTACGACGAGGCCGACCAGGTCACCGCTTCGCTCGCGCCGAAGGACCTCACGACGGACCCCGAGCGGCGCACAACCACGACGTACGACAAGGTCGGCAACGTCAAGACCGTCACCGAGCCCAAGGGCAACCTGACGGCCACGGTCGGCGACTACACCACGACCTACACCTACGACGAGATCTACCAGCCCGTCTCGGTGGTCAACGCCAAGGGTGACAAGGTCTCCAGCGAGTACGACAACGTCGGAAACCTGGTCACCGTCGTCGACCCGAAGAAGAACGCGACCGCGGACACCGCCGACTTCACCACGAAGTACACCTACGACCTGAACAACCGGGTCACGAAGACGACGGACGCGGCCGGCAAGTTCACGACCGTCGAGTACGACCTCGACGGACGCTCGCCCAAGGCGACGGACGCCGAGAACAACACCACGGAGACGGTCTTCGACCGGCGTGGCCTGGTCAAGGAGATCAAGGTCCCGTACTCGAAGGACGGCTCCGGCGTCATCACCTACCGGACGACCCGCTTCGAGTACGACGAGGTAGGCAACCAGACGAAGGAGATCAGCCCGCGCGGCGTCGAGACCACCGACGACGCGACCGACTTCACCTCCGAGACGGTGTACGACGAGCTGAACCGGGTCAAGGAGCAGCTGCGCCCCTTCGACAAGGACAACACGAAGTACGCCACCCCGGACAAGACCTTCTTCTTCTACGACTCGGTCGGTCAGCTGGAGCGTGTCTCCGCGCCGCCGTCGCAGGGGCAGAGCGTCCGCAACGACACCGAGTACACCTACTACGACAACGGGTGGACGAAGTCCGCGAAGGACCCGTTCGAGATCACCACGTCGTACGACTACAACGCGCTCGGCCAGCAGACGAGGAACACGCTGACCTCGGCCGGCGGCTCGTCGCAGCGCACGATGACCTGGGACTTCTACCCGTCGGGCAACCAGAAGGCCCGCTCCGACGACGGCATCCCGGTCGGCAACCACGTCGTGGTCGTCGACTCCAGCGACGTCCACAACACGGCGACGCAGGGCAGCTGGGGCGCCTCGCAGGCCATGGGCCAGTGGGGCTACGACGTCCGTACGCACCCCAAGGGCACAGGCGCGGACTCGTTCACCTGGCAGCTGAACATCCCGCAGGACGGCACGTACGAGGTCTTTGTCCGGCACGGTGCCGTGACCGGCGCGGCGACCAATGCACCATTCAAGATCACCCACGCGGGCGGTGAGGTCACCAAGCCGGTGAACCAGACCACTCGTTCCGGTGAGTGGGTCTCGCTGGGTTCGTACTCCTTCACCGAGTCCGGCACCCAGAAGGTCACCCTGTCCGACCTGGCCGACGGCACGGTCGTGGCCGATGGTGTGAAGCTGGTCCGCTCGAACACGGGTGAGACCGACAACGAGAAGAAGGACTTCACCTACCGGTACGACGTCAACGGTCTGCTGGCCGAGGTCAAGGACCTCTCGCCGGGCGCGAAGGCCGACGCGTACGCGATGACCTACGACGAGCTCAACCAGCTCACGAAGGTCGAGGAGAAGCTCGGCACGACGGTCAAGAACACGACCGCGCTGGCCTACGACGTCAACGGCAACCCTGTCGAGACCACGCACGACGTGACGTGGTCGAAGGCCGAGTACGACGTCCGTGACATGATCAACAAGATCACGAACGCGGACTCGCCGACGGCGGGCAACCAGCAGATCACCACCTTCACCTACACCGACCGCGGTCAGCCGCTGAAGCAGACGAAGCCGAACGGGAACACCGTCGACTACGCCTACTGGCTCAACGGCGCGGTCAAGTCGCAGGTGGAGAAGAAGAGCACCGGCACCGTCGTCGCCTCGCACGACCTGGAGTACGACCCGAACGGGAACCGCTCCAAGGACACGTCCAAGGTCATGAACGCCGACAACGCGGCGGACTACCTGGACACCGTCTCGACGTTCGTCTACGACCCGCAGGACCGGATCGACACGGTCACCAAGACCGGTGATGCGGCGGGTACGGAGAAGTACACGTACGACGGCAACTCCAACATCGTCGAGCAGACGGTGGGCACGGTCGTGTCCACGTCGACGTACGACCGCAACCGTCTGCTGAAGACGTCCGCGGGCGGTGTTGCCTCCACGTACAACTACGACCCGCTGGGCCGCCTGGACACGGTCTCGTCGAACGGGTCGGTGCAGGAGAAGTACACCTACGACGGCTTCGACCGGATCTCCAAGCACACGGCGGGCACGGGTGCGGCGGCGAAGACGACGTCGTACGTCTACGACGCGTTCGACCGCACGGCGCAGGAGACCACGTCCGGGACGGGCGGGAAGACGACGCTCTTCACGTACCTGGGCATGGAGTCCAAGGTTCTGCGGGAGGAGGTTGCCGGCAAGGCGACCAAGTCCTACCAGTACAGCCCGTGGGGCCAGAAGCTGACCCAGATCAAGCACAACACCGATGCGACGAAGGAGTACTCGCAGTTCCTCTACCACCCCAAGGGTGACGTGGAGGCGATCACCAAGGACGACGGCAACACCCGGGCGACGTACGGATACTCGGCGTACGGCTCCGACGACGAGAAGCAGTTCACCGGCGCGGACAAGCCGGACGCTGCGAACCCGGACAAGGAGCAGTACAACGACTACCGCTACAACGCGGCACGTCACGACGACGGCTCCGGTACGTACGACATGGGCTTCCGGAACTACGACCCGGGCCTGAACCGGTTCCTGACGCGTGACATGTACGGCGGCGCCCTGGACGACATGGGCCTGGCGACCGACCCGTACACGGGCAACCGTTACGCGTTCGCCGGCGGCAACCCGATCTCCTTCGTGGAGCTCGACGGCCACCTCTTCGGCATCGACATCTCCCTCTCGGACGTGGGCCACGCGGCCCTGGACGTGGCGGGCATGGTGCCGGTGATCGGCGAGGTCGCGGATGTTGCCAACGGCGTGTGGTACGCGGCGGAGGGCAACTACGAGGACGCGGCGCTGTCGATGGCGGCGGCCATCCCGGGTATCGGCGCGGCGGCGACGGCGGCCAAGTACGCCAAGAAGGGCGCGAAGGCTGCTGACGCGATCAAGGGCAGCAACAAGGCGTCCAATGCCAAGCCGAAGCACAAGAAGCCTCAGGACGAGACGAAGGCAAAGCCCAAGTCCAAGCCCAAGCACAAGAAGGAGTCCAAGCCCAAGGACGGCGAGAGGAGTTCCTGTAAGAAGCCTGCGACGCAGAACAGCTTCGTCCCTGGCACCAAGGTCCTGATGGTCGACGGGTCCACGAAGAACATCGAGGACCTCAAGCAGGGCGAGTACGTCGTGGCCTCCGACCCGGAGACCGGCGAACTGCAGGCCCGCAAGGTGACCGACACCATCACCGGTGATGGTGTCAAGCACCTGGTCACGCTCACCATCGACCCCGATGGCAAGGACGGTGGCGTCAAGCCCACCACAATTACTGCGACGGACGAGCACCCCTTCTGGCTGCCTGACTTCGGCACGTGGGCCGATGCGGGTGAACTCGAGCCCGGCATGTGGCTGCAGACGGCTTCCGGTGCCTGGGCGCAGGTAACAGCAGTGGATGAGGCACACCGCACGCAGCGCGTCCACAACATCACCGTGGAAGGCCAGCACACGTACTACGTGATGGCCGGCGATGCGCCGGTTCTGGTGCACAATGCCAAGAAGAAGAACCGGTCCGATGCCGAAGTAGTCTGTCCCATCGGTCCCTACGCGGCCGAATCGATCCCGGCGAAGAGCAAGTCGCAGAAGTTCGACGAATCTCCGGGCGGGGAAAGGGATCAGATCAACGAGATCGGCAGCCGATTCGGGTGCCATACCTGCGGAATCATCTTCCCCTTCGGCTCGAAGAAGGGGTACGTTCCTGACCATCAGCCCATCAGTTCTTGGGTGCCCGACGGTTTCCCGCAGCGGCTGTATCCGCAGTGCCTCAAGTGCAGCAGGGAACAGGCTGGATGGGCGAGGCAGTTGGCGCCTATCATGAGGCCGATTTACGATCGAATCGCCAAGGAACTCGGATATTAGGAGGAAGTGCGCCATGAGCCTCGCATGGATTGAGTCGGAGGGCGGACCGGTGATCGTCGTGGAGGAATCGCTGAGGCGCCTCTGGGGTGGTTACACGAATTCCGACTACGACAACGCCTGTGAGGTCGAGGGCTACACCGGGCTGGTGCCGTTCGGAGAGCCGTCAGCACCCTGCCCGGCGTTGGCGATCAACGATATTCCCGCTCCGACAACCTATATGGACGAGTTCCATGCCATTGTTCAGTGGATCGCGGCTCCCAGTGATTCTCGACTCGTCGAGGTCGTGCGTGGGGGCATCGATTTCGTGAACGAGTGGGAGGACGGCCCGGTCGTGCAGGTGAACGGCCGATTGGCCGTGTTCGACGCCGCACTGCCCGGGACGGACGCCCGCGCGGATGAACTTCTGTTGGTGGACGTCGAGCCCGCGGTCTATCGACTGAGGACCGCGGACATCGAGTCGGATACTGGCACCTGCGCGCGAGTCCACAAACTCGATCGAGTGATCGAGTGAGTTGTGCGTCGCAGCCGTGCATCGGTGCCGATCGGGATCGTTAGCGTCACGGCGATGGAACGGGAAGCCCCGCCGGTCTCCGGCGGGGCTTCTCGCTGTCCGTGGCTCCCTCAAGACCTGGCTCTTACCCCAGGACCCGCGGCAAGCCCCTGTTGGACGAACCCGGCTCCAATTGGTGGGGGCCGGTGCCATGGATCGAACGGAGCGGGAACTCGGTATCGAATTCCCGCGGACTACGAACCCCTGACCCGGTGATCACTTCGCCGGGCGGGGGCTTCGGGGTTTCAGGCGACTTCTCGGGTGCTCGTGGGGTCTGGCACGGTGGACCTCAAGCAACTCATGGATGTGAGCGTCGAGGTGGTCACGGGAGGGGCGGTCCCGCTGTGGAAGGAACGGGGAGGAGGCCACGACCGGGGCGCCGGGTGCGAGAGCCGGCCTCTGGTTGCGCGGAGTGGCCACGCAGGTCTGTACGCCGTCGCGCTGTTCCTGCTGGTGCTGTCCCTCCCGGCTGTGGGCGCCCGGACGACCCCCACCAGCGATCCCGGCACGGCCGCCGGTGCCTTGACTATGTTTTTGACGACTGATGTGCGGAGGAGTGAAGAATGGCTTTCGAGTGCGGCGCCCTCGGGGAGTCGGGAGGGCGATCTCCAATGGAGGCGCTGAACGTTCTTCTGACTCACCTGCGCGACGAGGATGTGGACGTCTCCAGCGGTGAGGTGAAGGAAGGAGAGGGCTGGGCGAGCAGCACGGTACGTATTTCCCGCCCTGCCGAACCGGTCCTCGAGCAGTACGTCCAAGTGAGCGTCGGGGGTGAGATTCTCGACATCTTCCTCGAGGAAGCACGTCCCGCATTGGGAGAAGATGCCACCCGGGGCAAGGATCTGATGTTGATCACTATTCTCAGTGGGGTGACGGATCCTATGTTCAATGACCGCCTCATGGCTTACGCCTTGACGGAATGGCACGGAATCCCTTGGGACGAGACATCAGGGTTCCGTTCCTGAAGTCTGTGGATGGGGTGTGAAAGAGGTGGGCGTCCTGCTGGCAGGACGCCCACCTCTGCCCGTTGGAGAGCGAATGGCCAAGGGCTGCCGATACGCCGCTGTCCCGGAAGTGCGGGATCGGGGGCATGCCCATGTTGACCCGCTCCGCGGACATGTGGGCAATGTCCACAGGCTTCCGCACCGGCACTGCTCCTGCTGCCTGACCAGTGCCTTCCCATCGGCTGCCCCAGGCAGCCCAGGGCCCCACCCTGTACGCTCACTCGCCAGAAGCGTGTCCTTGCTCAGGCCTCACATCCGACTTCAGCAGCCGATCTTCTCAGATCAGGACGCCCCTGCTGCTGTCACAGCGTCAGCTACCCAACACTGGTGAATAGCCATGTGTTGACCGTCCAGGAGATTAGATGAGTCTGCATGTTCGTGGATATGGGCGATTCGGCGTGGAACCGGACGGCGGCATCCCGCATGTCGATGGATTTCCTTTCCTCTCAACCGAAGGGTTCTGGCCGGCTTACTTCCTGTCGCAGGGCATCGAGGACGAGGACCTTGTTTTTGAAGTCTTTGAAGGTACCGAAGATGATGCGCTTGAGGCGCATCGAAATATGAAAGGAGAAGACGCCTGGCCAACGTTCAGGATCCCAGTGGGCAATGACAGTGCCCTTGTGGTCGTGTTTCGGAATCTCGAAGACGACGACGGTGTTGACTATGTCGTCGACCCCGGTAGGGGGGAAGTACTGTATTGGAATTGCGGCAGTTGAGGGGCACTTCATGGGGCCTGGTATCTCCTGGGACGAACTTGAGTCGATCTCTGACGCTGCTGGGGGAAGCCGCGAGAAGGCCCAGAGATTGCTTCTCTTGGCTCCGATGTACTCGGATGCCCGTAACACGGATCGTGCAGCACGGAAGTTTTCCTGGGCGCTTGACCACGTAGGGGCAACGGGGGACCCGAACGACTTGGCTCGCTTGTTGGCCGAAGGGGGAACCATGTGGGGCGAGCCCGAATGGTTCATGGGAGAGGACGGCGCCTGGACTTGTGAGGGAGAACTCAGCTACCGGAACCCTGGCGGCCACGATCCGCTCGATCTGAGTAGTCGGATGGAAGTGGATAATGTCCTGCGCTTGAACGTTTCTTGACACCGTCAGGTGTGATGCGTGGGGCGGAGGGTGGGGGATCTGTGAAGCCACGCCGCAGGCCACCCCGGGGCTCAAGGACGTGGGTAGTGCTGCCGCGTTAGCGGGCCATGGCGTACAACTCCAAGCGGTGGGACGCCCACGCCGGCACCTACGACATGGGCTTCCCGGCAAGGGCGGCGGCCGACGGTCGAGGCGTAGCCGCAACCCGGACTCAACCGGTTCATCAGCCGGGACATGTACAACGGTGCCCTCGCGGAAATGGGCCTCGGCTCGGATCCCTACACCGGGAACCGATATGCCTTCACCGGTGGCAACCCACGACGCTCGTGGAGATGGACGGGCACTGCACTGAAAGATTGCCGTATGTGGGTCCAGCGTCTGATCGAGCTGACGGGGTGGGAGCCCCTGGGGATTGCTGTCGACTGAGCAGCGGTGGATGAGGAGCTGCGGGTCCCGCTGCCGACGGACCACAAAGAGCTCTTCGAGGCCTTCGGTGGCGGCGTATTCTCTGATTCCGTCTTTTTTCTCGCGCGTGACGAGGATGCCTCCTGCGACCTCCTTACGCAGTGGCGAGGGGACCTTGCGGTCGATCGAGACCCAAGGTACGGCAGCGTTTCCGCTGTGGATCCCTACTCGGTCTACGCACCGGGAGGCAAAGGCCTCATCACCTGGGGCACCACGGAATGGGGGGATGAGTACTGTTGGCTGATCGACGCCCAGCGGCCCGGTGAGTACCCCATCCTCGCGCGAGCCGAAGACAACGATTGGCGCCGGTACGACACGTCCACGTCGGAATTCCTCTACAGAGTGCTCACGGACGCTGATTTCCAACCTTCCGGGATCGCTCAGTACGACCTCGGTGCGACGTTCAAGCCCGATTGCGGCGACGACAACTGATGTGCTGACGCCGACGACCCGTCGGTGCTGATCCGGCCGGCGGAGGGTGATTGGATGTATGCGGACCCATGGAATCCGGTGGAGTTCCTCCTGTACCGTGATCGACTCCAAGAGCGGCGTCGGCCGCACATGCCAGAAGGATTCCAGTGGTGTCAACGCTTCCAGAGGTACAGGCCCTGTTGGGCGAACCCCGGTTCAACTGGTCGGATCCGGCGCCATGGATCGGACTGGAGCGGGAACTCGGTATCGAATTCCCGGCGGACTTCCGCGAGATCGTGAACGCATACGGTTCGATCGAGATCAATAACCAGTTGTATCTGAATCACCCCGCCGTCCATCTTCTGCACGATCTGGGAACGATGATCAGGAGGGATCTCGAGCTCTGGCGCGATGAGGACATGGCGGAGTTCCTGCCCAGTCCGGCAGGAGCGAAGCCCGGGGAACTGATGCCGGTGGCCACGGCCACGACGGGGGAGGCAGTATTCCTTCGCGTTCCCGATGGGCCCTCGTCGCCCTGGCGTGTTGTTGTCCAGGAGTTCGACAGTCCGGCCTGGACTCTCTACGAGATGACGTTCAGCGAATGGTTGCTGGCTTATCTCAAGGGGCGGGACGTGACGTTGTGCTCTCGCAACCGGGCGCCTGACGGGCCGTTCTACGAACCCCTGCCCTGAGAATGAACACGGTGGTATCTCCTGTCCTGGTGACTGGGGATACCACCGTGCCGACAGGATCTTGCTCCAAGGTGTCGCCGGTCTCGATGAAGTCGGTGCTGCAGGTCGACCGGTGGCGCCTTCGCTGAGGGGTCACCCCGGCCTGGCCCTCGGCACCCACAGGACGGGGACGGTGCCGTCGTGCCTGTCGACATATGAGCGGATCGCCCACGGAGTCCGCCGGTGCGGCCCTCGCCCTCCGGCTGACCTCTCGTTCGTACGGGGAGGTCGCGCTGCTGTCGGCCATGGCCGGCTTTCTGGTGACGGGCGTAGTGCTGTGCGGGCTCCTCGACACCCGGCCGAAAGCCGCGCGTGGACCGTCCCGGCAGCGCTGAAGGGTGTTGCCGCACTGCCGAACAGGCGCGAGTGTCAGTGGCCTTCTCTAAGGTGGCGCCGGTCTCACAGTTCAACGGGAGGGGCGGCGCGATGGGTGCCAGTGGTTGGGAGTACGTCACTCCGTACGAAGGCAGTGCCGAGGCGTCGTTGGCGGCTCTGCACGCGCAGGTCTTCCAGGAGCTCTACGGCGGCGACGACACCTACCGGCGCCTTGAGGACCTGTGGGCGGACGAGGAATTCATGGGTGAAGAAGGGACCCACTCGATCCTCGACATCCAGCGCGTCGTCCACTCGACGGCCGCCCCCGTCGCCGCGCAACGTCGAGGACTACGGGACGCTGCGTCCGCTGGTGCACGACCGCATCGTGCACCACTCCGGCACCGACCGGCCGACGCCCGGCCGTTTCGAGGAGGTGCTTGCCCAGGCGTATGCGGCCATCGGGCTGCCGCCCGCGTCCGAGAAGACCGTGCTCGACGAGTGCCGCATGCGGTGGACCGGCGTGTACGTCGTCCTGTACACCGATGACGAGCCGACCCACCTGGGCATCTTCGGATACTCGGGCGACTGAGCCGTCCCGACGGCGGCCGGGTCGGCGGCTTTGCTCGATACTCACTTCCCTTGCGCTCAACGGAACGACCGGAGGCCACCGTTGCCCTCGATACACGACTTCGCGACCTGGGAGCCGCTGCTGAGGCTCCTGAGGGCCTCCGACGCGGAGCGCCTCGCTGCTCCGGGCGGATATGTGGCGGGCCGGATCGGCCGGGGCAGTTGGAGCGTGCCCCTGCGGCGGCCGCGTCCACGTCCGGGACGGGCGGCCCAGGTCGAGGACATGCAGGACGAGTTCGCCGCGGTGAAGCGGGTGCAGAGCGCGCTCGTGGACAACGGCGTCGACGACATCTCGTTCGTGGCGGAGATCTCCCCGGCCGGGAAGGCCGTGCTCCACCTGCTCGGTTCCAGCCCCGCCGTGGAACCCGGCATCGGCAGTTCGCACCCGGGTTCGCTGATCCTGGCCGAGGACGCCGTCCCCGAGCCTTGGCGCCGCCTTCCCGATCCTGTGCCCGGTGCGGTGCCTGCCCCATCGGTCGACTTGGCGCTCCTGGAGCGCACGCTTCGCGAGCGGCTTCCCGGCGCCGTCGGCGCCACCGAGGCGGAGATCGCCGCGGTGGAAGCACGTCTCGGCATCGCGTTGCCCGATGAGCTCAGGGTGCTGTACCGCGTGGTGCGGGCGCACTGGCAGGACTGGGGCGACGACTACGAGGCGGCGGAACGCATCTCCAGGGCAGTCGGCTGCGAACTCTTCGCCCTGGAGGAGCTGTACGTTGCCGATGTGGCGTCCCGTCCGTGCCCGTGGCGGTTCGCGGCGGCATCGGCGGCCGTCACCCCGCCCGACGCCGCGGTGCAGGGTCTGGTCGGCTCACCGGGTTGGATCGTCTTCGGTGACAGCGGCGGCGGCGACCGGATCGCGGTCGACCTGACACCGGGCCCGGGCGGACACTCCGCGCAGATCATCATCCTCGACCACGAGCAGTACATCGGCGCCGAGCTGCTCGCCGACTCCCTCACCGACCTGGTGATGGACCGGCGCAGGGAGGAGCGCGGGGGCCGTCGCTGGGACCAGCCGCCGGTCGTGGCCTGGGTGAACATTCGAAGTCTGGACAGTGTGCAGGCCGCCGCCCACCCCGCGCTGGAGGTCCTGCGCATCGGTGCATGGGAGGGCGAGCCGCTCAGTCTCGCTCCCGTCGTCGGGCTGCCCCGTCTGCGAACCCTCACCGCCTGCCCGGGCACACTGGCCGACCCGCTGGAGATCGCCGAGCTGACAGGACTGGAGTTCCTGGAACTCGGGCCGGACGAGTGGCGCGTCCTCCTCGACGCCGGAGCCGTACCGCGCAGCCTGTCGGCTGCCGCCATCGACGTGCAGGGCGATCGGCACCCGTTCCCGATCGTGGCCCTCGCCGACGAACTCCTCGCCCTGTGGGACCGCCCCCGGATTCCTCGGACCGTCCTGGAAGGCCACCTCGGTTCCGTCGCGTAGTCAGTGACCCGACCTGCGTTTCGTTCAGCGAGATGGAGTGCAGCTACGTCTGGTTGGCATCTGCAGATGAAGATCCGGCGAGCTGTCGGTTGTGCGGCTCGTTGCAAGTAGGGGTCGTCGCCGGGCCAATCGCCCGGGGCATGGTCGCCGGCGGCTACGCCCGACCGCCACGAAGCCATCGGCGCTCTCACCTGCCTCGCTGGAATGACGGCCATCATGTACGCCCCGCGCGACAACTGACCGGCGGCGAGCCCTGGAACCGCCATAGGTCGCCAGGGGCGGCGTGGGCGACGCGGATGAGGGCGAGTAGCCGTGTGGCCGGGACCGTACCCGGCCGTCTCGACGACGTTCACATGGTTCGCGCGGTCGCCTCACCGGCCGCCAGGAACGGGTCGGGCGGCCGCAGCCGGAACTCGGTGGGCAGCAGCCGGACGTCCCGGATCCGGTCGATGCGGAAGGAGCGGATGTCGTCCCGAAGCAGGTCCCACGCCAGGGCGTACCAGACGGGCAGGCTGTAGTACAGGAACTGGAGCTCGATCTCGCGCGTGGTGACCGCGCCGTGCCGGTCCTCGTAGCGCACCAGGGCGGTGCGACGTCGCACAAATGCGTCGAGCAGCGCCTTCGTCACCGCCGGCCGGGGTGGGGTGTAGCCGGCGAGTACCTGCACGGATGCGGCCTGCCCGATCAGGATGCGCCGACGCAGCGCGAGGATCCGGCGTGCCTGCGTCGGCGCGAACGCCGCTGCGACCTTGCGGGTGATCGAGCGCAGGTCGTCCAGCAACAGCGGAGATCCCACCTTCTCGGCGATGGTGAGGCTGAGGAGCAGGCCGAGCGCCTCGGACTCATTGAGGTGGACCCGGCCGAGCGACCAGCCGGGCTCGAGGCGCAGTCCACCGCCGGTTCCCCGGTCGCCCTCGACGGGGACCCCCATCTCCCGCAGCAGGGCGAGGTCACGGTGCAGGGTGCGCATGCTGACCCCGAGTTCCTCGGCGAGGTCGGCAGCCGTCGTGCTGTCGCGCTCCGCCAGCAGTGCCTTGAGCTTGTCGAGGCGCAGGACCCGGCTCTCCCGGGGCTGATCTCCACCCATCGCCCAAATATGCCAGAGAATGACAGGTTGCTTCCTATCGTCGGTCTCACCGCGAAAGGAGAAGACCGACATGCACATCGCACTGGCACCGTTCGTGCTCAGAGCGGGCGTCTGTGAGGACGCCCTGATCAGCGCCTCCGACCGGTTCGAGGAGGAGTTCGTCAGCAAGCAGGACGGGATCATCAGGCGGGTCCTCGTGAAGGACGGCGCAGGCAGCGGCTACGCCGACCTCGTGTTCTTCCGCGACCTGGAGTCGATCGACCGGGTCGTCGAGGCGGAGCAGAACAGCGACGTCTGTGCCGCATTCTTCTCGATCATGGACGGCGACGGCTCGCTCCGCGTCTACGAGGTCCTGAAGAGCTACGGATGACGGCGGCGCGGATTCTCCTCAAGGACCAGCTCTTCACGCGCGAGAAGGTCGAGCTGATGGCCGGGGAGATTGTGAGCGTGGACCCGGCATTCCGCAGGGACGAGTTCGTCGCGGCCGTCGTTGCGCGGTTCCCGGAGCTCGAGCTGAAGGCGCGCATCGACTGGATTGCCACGTGCTTGGAGGAGAATCTGCCGCACGACTTCCGGCGGGCGGCGGGCGTATTGGTGCGCTCGCTGCCCGCCGCAGCCGACCCGGCCCTCTCCGACGGCGACTTCGGTGACTTCATCTACGCGCCGTACGCCGAGTACATCGCCCGGCGCGGCTGCACCGTCGCCGACCTCGAGTTCTCGCTCGCCGCGCTCCGCGAGGTCACCACACGGTTCTCCGCCGAGTTCGCAATCCGGCGCTTCCTCGACGCTTTCCCGGACCAAGTGCTGGCAGCTTTGCTGGTCTGGACGGAGGACGAGCACTATCACGTACGTCGGCTGTGCAGCGAGGGCACGCGACCGCGGCTCCCCTGGGCACGGAACCTGACGCTGCCCTACGACGTGGGCATTCCGCTCCTCGACCGGCTCTTCGCAGACCCCACCCGCTACGTCACCCGGTCCGTGGCCAACCACGTCAACGACATCTCCAAGAAGGACCCGAACCTGGCGCTCGACACCCTTGAGCGGTGGCGGGCCTCTGGGCGCCGGCATCCGCGCGAGATGGGCTATGTGGTCCGCCACGCCGCGCGGACCCTGGTCCGCGCGGACCATCCTCGCGCGCTGGACATCGTCAGTTCATCCCTCGTCGAAGCGCGACAGACGAAAGATGCCAAGTAGCCGTGTGCGATGCCAGTCGCGTCGGTCCTGCCTCGGTGGTGCCGGTGGCTCGTCCGGCGGCACGCGTACGCCTTGTCGGCCGCGCACCCGTCTCGGCCGCTTGCGCGGCCCACCCGCCCGGGCACCCCGTCTACTGGCCGTCTTCATCGCCGTCCGCCGTCATGCTCCGCACGTGCGCCACGGCCTCGCCCAGAAGTCGTGCGGGGACGAGCCAGTAGTCGTAAATGCCGCCCTGCGCGGAGTTGTAGCCGCAGAGCACGGCCACGCCTGTGCCGAGGTGGTCCTTGAGCTCGCCGGCCAGCCAGCCCACAAAGCCGCTGTTGTCCGCTGCGGCCGGGAAGTGAAAGGAGAAGACGCCGAAGATCTCCGCCTCGTCACCTTGCGCCGGCTCGAGGACCGACCAGCTCTCCTCGTCGCGCACCAGAGCAAGCGCGTCGGCGGACGGCTGCGGCATCGGCCCTGCGGGGTGCTCGTGGTAGGCCCAGTGCCCGGGCAGTACTTTGAAGAGGGCCCCTGCAAGCACTCGGCGCAGCCGCGTGCGCGTTTCCTGTGGTGTTTCGTGGCTGATGCTGACCATGTGCCGTTCCTTGTTCGGTTCGGGGCGTTCGCCCATTCCGCAGGTTCCGCCCCTGGGCGTGCGGCGGTCGACGGCGCCCTCGATCCCTGGGAGCCGCATTGCCGGGACGTCAGGTGCCGAGCATGGCTGCCGCCATGGCACGTGCTTCGTGGGCGGGGGCGGTCGTCCGTTCCCGCAGCGCGGTGACGATCGCCCCGTCCATCAGCAGAACGAACTGCCGTGCCAGTTCTTCGGCTTCGGCGTGGCCGCTGTCCGCGAGCAGGCCGGCGACATAGGCCGTGACGCTCTCCTTGTGCTCGGCCGCGACCCGGTAGGCAGGGCTGCCGGTGTCGGCGGTCTCCGCCATGGTGTTGATGAAGGCGCAGCCGCGGAAGTCGGCGCGGGAGAATCGCTCGGCCAGAGCGTGGAACACGTCCAGCGGCTCGCCGCCCAGCGCTGCCACCCGTTCGGCCAGCCAGGCGCGCCAGGCCTGGTCCCGCCGCTGCAGGACGGCCACGACGAGGTCGTCCTTGCTCGCGAAGTGGCGGTAGAAGGAGGCCCGGCCCACCCCGGACTCGGCCAGGATGCGCTCCACTCCGACCGCCCGGATGCCTTCGGCGTAGAAGAGGTCCTCGGCGGTGTCGAGAAGGCGTTCGCGTGCTCTGGTGGCCATGAACCCACCGTATCCCGGTCTTGACGGGAAATGGAACCGATCAGTACCGTCTCTGCAAGACGGAACCGATCAGTACCATCTGGAGCCATCGTGCCACGAATCCCCCAGCTCGCCGAGGACGCCTCGGAGCTGCTCGAGACGACCCGCCGCCAGTTGGGCCGCGTGCCCAACCTCTATGCGGCGCTCGCCAACGGCCCGGCCGCCCTCGCCGGCTACCTGGCCATGCGCGACCACCTCACCCGAGGCGTCCTGTCGGCCCGCCTTCGAGAGCAGCTCGCACTGCTGGTCGCACAGAAGAACCACTGCACCTACTGCGTCAGTGCCCACACCCTGCGGGGCAGCAGGCTCGGCCTGACCCACGAGGAGCTGGCCCGCACCCGGCAGGCGTCCGACGACTCCGACCCGCACGCCGATGCCGTACTGCGTCTGGCCCACGACATCATGCGCACCCAGGGCCGGGTCGACGACGGGATGCTGGCCGACGCCCGCGAGGCCGGGGTGACCGACGCCGAACTGGCCGAGATCGTCGCCCATGTCGCGCTCAACACGCTGTCGAACTACTTCAATCACCTGGCTCGGCCCGACCTCGACTTCCCGGAGGTCGCCGCATGACACGCGACTGGCGTACCGGCTCCATCGAACTCATGGACGGCTATACGCTCAGCGGTGCCGACGGTCGTCGCGTCACCCGCGCCGACGACGTCCGTTTCGCGATCGAAGGCGGCTTCGTCAACATCCGGCTCCCGGAAGTCCCGCACGTCCAGGTCGTCTCCGCGCCGGCCGTGCGCCTGATCAGCTGCCCCCGGTAGAGCTCATGCAGGAGAACGTCGGAGGCCGGTTCCGTAGAGCAACCGGCCTCTTCGGCGGGCCTGGACGGCGCAGCTGCGGGCGCCGGTCGGGCGCGAGATCGGCATCGCCACCCCGTCGATCCATGCTCACTTCGCCCACCGGGACCGCCACCGAGCGCCGGGTCACCGACTGGTCGGAGCCGCTGGGAACGCTTCGTCATGCGAAAGGCGAGCCACGGTCCGTCGCGTAGTGATCACCGAAGGGCTGCCAGGACGTCCGGCCAGGTCCGGACCCTCTGCCGCTTGCTCAGCAGGGGGTCACTTCGGGGGCGACCGGCGGCAGTGCCCAGGGTTCGAGCGTCCCGTCGCAGTACTCGGCGAGGAACTGAACTGCGCCGCCGGCGTAGTGCCACCACCCTCCGCCACGGGAAGCGACCGTGACGATCCAGTCCTGCGGGGAGTCTCCGGTGGTGCTCCACATGAACTTGTCGCTCTCGTCCGACTCCGCCCACGGCAGCAGACCGCCAGGTGCGGGATGAGCTCGCAGACCGATGCGGGGTTCCAGCCAGGCGTCGGCAAGTACTTCGAGGCTGTCGCGGATACCGCGAAGGGCGTGGTGCTCCTTGCCCGGCTCGGGAAGAGGGACGAGAAGGAAATCTCCGACGGCGAAGGGCGGGTACCACTCCGCGAGGTACTTGTAATCGCAGGGAAGCGCGGTGCCCAAACCCCCTTCGACGACGGCCCAGTCGATCGCAGCACTCTCCGGCCGGCGGAAATCGGGCAGTCCGGGAGCAGCGTGCTCCAGCGCCGCAATGGCCGCTTCGGGTTCGGTGACGCGGCATTTGGGAGTCTGCGTGGCGATCAGGTCGTCCTTCATGGGCAGAAGCGTGCCAGACCCGCCGCTGCTCGGCTCATGACTCCCGTGGCCCGATTCCGCGGGCTGGTCATGGAGCCTGGATCCTGCCGAGGATGGCGGTGCGCCGTCTCCGTCGTGTGACGTTTTTTGGGGTCTGGGCGCAGTAGCGGGTGAGCCGACTGGTCTTCGCGCGGATACAGACCGCACGATGCCAAGGAGGCGTTATGGGAAGCCAGTTCTGGCGAACGATCCAGATGGCGATCGAGGAGGACAACTGGACGGCCCGGCTGGTCGTCGTCCTCTTCACGACCGCAGCCGCCGCGATCGGCGCGTATGTGATCAGCGCCGGCAGGTGGTAGTCCGCATCGGGGCGGGTCCGGCCCGCCCGGCCGCCGGTACACCGTCCAGGGGAGCGAATCATCACCAGTTTCGACGACATCAGGGCGCTGCTGGGGGAGCCGCGGTTCGGGTGGTCCGACCCGGCTCCCTGGCACCGGCTCGAGGGAGAGCTCGGGATCGTGTTTCCCGACGACTTCCGTGAGTTCTGCGACGCCTACGGGCCGGTGCTGATCAACAATCAGGTGCACACGACTCATCCGGGTGTGGCGCACGGAAATCTCGGACGGCTGATCAGGTCGGACATCGAGGCCTGGGCACACGCACCGGAGGACATGGTGACCCAGCCGGTGGGTACCGGCCCGGGGGAGCTGTTCCCCTGGGGGTCGGCCGCATCGGGGGAGACCATGTTCTTCCGCGTCCCCAAGGAGGCGCCCGAGGCGTGGTCGGTCTTCGTCTACGAGAGCGACGAAGGGGAGTTCCTGGAGTACGACATGTCGTTCGGCGACTGGATGCTGGCGTATGTGAGGGGCGAGGACGTGGGCGTCTGCTCGCGCAACTTCGCTCCCGAGGGTCCCTTCTTCCAGCCCATCGGCTGACCCACCCTCGGCTTACGCGGCCCCGACGACCCCGTCTTTCAAGGCGTTGACGAAGGACGACCAGGCCGGGGCAGGAACGGTGAGGACCGGGCCGCTCGGGACCTTCGAGTCGCGGACGGGGACGACACCGGTGTGGGCGTCGCACACCTCGACGCAGTTTCCGCCGTCGCCGTTGCTGTAGGTGCTCGTGCGCCAGCGGGCGGCGCCGGGGAAGGCCTCGGCGACCTCGACGCAGTCGCCGCCGTCGCCGTTGCTGTAGGTGCTCTTGCGCCAGACGGCGGTGCTCAAGTCAATGCTGATGCTTGCCATTTCGAACATCCTCAGCCGCTTGCTCGATCAGGGCGAGGGACGCCTCCGGCGGCAGTGCGGCGGCCCTGAGCCGATCGTATGCCTTGCGGTACTGCTTCACGAGGGCCGGATCGTCGATGGTGTCTCCGCTGTACTGCGCCTCCGTGTAGACAAGTGGCGGGGCGTCGGGAAAGGTCATGATCTTGGCCGTGCCGAGCATCAGGGGGTGCGGCCCGCAGCTCCACGGAAGGATCTGGGGAACGATCCGGCGGCAGCGTGCCAGCGCCGCAATGCGCTCCAGCTGTTCGGCCGTCTGCTCCGGCGGAAGGATCGGTTGGCGCAGCAGCGACTCGGGCAGGATCGCCCAGTAGTCCGGCTTTGTGTGGTCGTCCTCGAAGATTCGGCCCCGCGCCATCCGGGCGCTCACCTTCTCCTCGACCGCCTCGTCAAGGGCCATCGGGTGCGCCGACCGCACCACCGCCCGCGCGTAGGCATCGGTCTGGAGCAGGCCGGGGATCAGGGTCGGGCACCACTCCTCGATGGTCTCCGCGTGCTTCTCCGCCTCAAGCACCCGCTCGAAGTAGCTCGCGTGGCCCCGCCGTTTCGCTTTCCGCACGTCCTCGCAGCGGCGCTTGAAGAAGCCGTCCGTGCCGAGCACCTCGTCCACGTGCTCGGCCAGTTCCGCCGGCATCCGGCGCGTGCCGCGTTCGATCTCGCTGAGGTGGCTGGGGCCGTAGAAGCTGCCCTCGACCAGTTGCTGGAGGGTGAGCCCGGCCTCCTCCCGTTTCCAGCGCAACTCGCTGCCGTAGAAGGTCGGGACGCTTGCCGAGCCGTCGATGTCCTTGCGCTGCCCCATCGTCCACCGTCCCTGGTCCCGTTTACCGCCCGGTTCCCGGCGTTCCCGGGCGCGTACCAACATCTCCCACGAATTGGTGCAGTTCAGAGCCGGGGGCCTGAACACTTTTCAAGCTACGCCCCTGGTGGGCAGTGTGTGAGTGATTCGTCACAGAGCGCACTGGAAGGTGTGAACCCCATGCACGACCAGCCCGACGCCCAGACCTGCGCCGAGGAGCTGCGGGCCGCCCTCGCCGCACACGGCATCACGCTGCCGTCCCTCGGTGTCGACCTGCCGACCTTCGCCGCTCGCTATCCGAACCGGCCGCTCATCGCGCTCGGCAACTGCAACCTGCTGACCGCCCGTGCGCTGGTGGCCGCCCTCCGCAAGGGGGCCGCGTGATGCGACCACCCCTGACCCTGGCACTGCTCGCCACCCCGCAGGCCGTTGCCGGGGTGCGCAGCGCCCTGCGCGCGTACATGGGCGGTCCGTGCGCCGATCTCCAGCTCTGTGCGAGTGAGTTGCTGGCGAACGTCGTCCGGCACCTCGGTGAGGGCGTACTCGTGACCGTTCAGGTGGGCTGCGAGCAGGGCCGTACGCGACTGGAGGTCACCGACCCCGACCCGCATGCTCTGCCCGTCCTCTGCGAAGCCACCGCCGACGACGAGTCGGGCCGCGGTCTGGCGCTGCTCGACGCGCTGACCCTGCGGTGGGGTGTGGAACAGGGGCCCGGCAGCAAGACCGTGTGGTGCGAGCTGGCGACCTGGCAGTCGGAAGGCCGGCGCGGCCGACACCCGGGCCAGTCGGGCGGACGGCAGGGACGAGGCGGTCGGCAGGGCGAGGCGGTCGGCAGGGTTCCGGTGGGAGTACGGGCCGTCGTCGATCCGGACCCCGTCCCCTGTCGTGGTCCGGGTCGCGGTGCCGGATGCACCCTGGCCGTCGAGGAGCGCGGCGGCGAGCGCTTCGGGGTCCTCGACACCGACAACGGCTCGTAGGACGGATGTCGGGCGTTCGGCGGCGTCGTCGGACACGTCGTCGTCGCCCGCGGGGAGCAGGAGCGTCGGGCGTGCGGGTCGGTGGTGGAGCGACATCTCGGCCTGCCCGCCCAGGTCGATGTCAGCCCCGCCCGCTTCAATGTCCGCCATGGATGAACGGGAAGAACTCCGCCTGGACGAACTCCTCTCGGCGGTCCACCGGCTGGCCGCCCCGGGCACCGGCGACCTGGTGTGTGCGGAGCCGGGGCATCCGGCAGGGCACGTATGCCTGGCACCGTCGGCGGAGGTGGGCCTCCCGGAGCTCCTGGGGGAGCTCGGCGGGCGGTACGGGCAGCCGCGCAACCTCGCCATGGACGGGTACGCCGACCCGACCGTGACCGGGCGGACCGGGCTCCCGCTGCTGACGCCGTTCGGCGAGCGGATCGTCGAGATGCGCGCATGGGCTTACGCGGACCGATGGATCGGCTGCGGTAAGGCTCGTGACGGCGACGGCGACGGCGTCCGGCTCGTGGCGCTGGTCGCGGAACGAGAGGATCCCGCAGCGGACATGGCGGACGAGACTTCCTGGGTGGACGGGGTCGTCGCCGTCACGGGATGGGACACGACCCGCGTGCGCACGGTCGACTGGGCGGCGGTCGAGACCCGGCTCGGGACCGCGCTGCCGAGCGACTACAAGCGGCTCGCCGAGATCTTCGGGGCGGGCGCCTTCGACGGCTTCCTCCAACTCCAGGTACCCGACGCGGCCTTCGAGAGCGGGGACATCGTCCGGCACACCGAGTGGCTGGGCGAGTGGGCCAGGACGCGCGGCAGCGAGCTGTGGAGGCCGTACGAGGTGTATCCGGCCGCCGGCGGGCTGCTGAAGTGGGCGAGCTCCGAGCAGGCGGACGAGTTCTACTGGCTCACCGAGGACGCCGACCCCGACAAGTGGCCCGTCCTCGTGACCGAGGACATCCCCGACTCGTGGGTCCGGTTCGACGGCACGACCGCCGAGTTCGTCCACCGGATGCTCACCGAACGGGAACACCCCTTCTCGACGGCCCGCTACTTCGACACCCACTGGTTCCAGAGCTACGAGAGCGCGCCGTCGCCGTGACACATCGGGAATGGGCCGCTGCGAAGCTGAAGCACCCCGTCGGATCAGAGGTCAGGGGCACCGTCGAGAGTGTCGCCGCCTTCGGCGTATTCGTGGCCGTCGAAGGTGTGCGGCGCTACGGCGTGGTCGCGGACCTTGCCGGGATGCGCAAGGACCCGGCCGACGATTCGGTGGTGATCCGGCCCGGTGCGGGCGACCCGGTCACCGGGGTCGTGGTCGGGCACGTGGAACACGACGAAGAGTTGAGGATCCACCTGACGTGACGGGTCCGGACGTCACGAATGTCCGCCGGGGTGATCAGGGCCGGGCGCTGCTGTACAGTCCGCGCCGCCCGTCGTGACGTAAGGAAAAGGCCCATGCGAACTCGCCCCGGACGCACCGTCCTGCTCGCCCTCCCGCTCGCTCTTTCGCTGGCCGCCTGCGGCGCGGAGGCGGAGGAGCCGGCCGGGTCGGGGGGCCGGGAGGCGGCGGCGCCGTCGTCCCCGGCGCCCGAGTCCGCGGAGGACTTCCTCGACCTCGCCGAGAAGGCGATGGCGGCGGAGTCCGCCTGGACCTTCTCCGTGACGGGAGAGGAGGGTCTGACGCTCCAGGGGCAGAAGAGCGCCGCGACCTACCGGGGCACCGTCAGGCGCGGCATGGGGACGGCGACACTGCACTCGCAGGGCGTCAGCACCAGCAGCAAGGGGAAGAAGAAGTCCGAGGAGCTCTACGTCATCGGCGACGCGGGGTATCTGAAGGAGGACGGGGGCGCCTGGAAGGCCGTGTCCCCCGCCGACCCCGAGATGCGGAACAAGGCCGAGGACCCGGTCTCGGTCGTCGACGAGTTCCGGATCTACGCGCAGGCCTCCGGAGACGACGTGAAGGTCACCGAGGCGGGAGACGGCACGGTCGAACTCCGCGTCGCGAGCGGCAGGCAGAAGCTGAGCGCCGTCCAGGACAGGGCGTGGGCGAAGAAGGCGAAGCGCGAGTTCGACCCCACGGCCGAGCAGCTGCGCGAGGCCGGCATCGCGGTGCAGGACGACCGGTTGACCCTCTCCGGCCTGGAGGAGGTGCTGGTCCTTGACGCGAAGACGTACCGGATCAAGAGCCACCGCCTCGACTTCGGCTTCCTGATTCCGTACAACGGGCAGGACATCACCTTCGAGCAGCAGGTCGGCGAGGAGAACCAGGGCCCGTACGACGGGAAGATCGAGCTTCCGGCGGGCGTGCGCTGACATGGAGATCGTTCCCCTCACCGGCGTGGCCGGTGCGGCCTTCGGGCAGTCCCGCGCCTCGGTGCGGGCCGTGCGCGGAGAGCCCGACTCCGCGTTCCGGCGGGGCGCCGACGCGCCCCTGACGGACATGTACGCCGACGAGTCCTGCGTCTTCCTCGAGTACGACGGCGCCGACCTGCTGCACGCGATCGAGATCGCCTCGCCCGGCCCCGTCACCCTGCACGGGGTGCGGCTGCTCGGGCGGCCCGAGGACGAGGTCGTCGGCGAACTCCGCGACGCCGGGCACGAGGTGGTGGCCGAGGAGGAAGCAGGGAGCATCGGGTGGGCGCTGCCCGCCCTGGGCGTCACTCTGGGAGGGACGGCCCGGGATACGGACGGGTTCGAGAGCGTGCGGTTCTGTGGGGTGCCCACGACGCTCGACGCCTTCGAGTTCTTCGAGGGACCTGAGGGGCGGTCGGGCCCGGGAGAAGCGGTGGTGCTTCCACACCGGGGCATCGGCCCGGTGCGGCTGGGCGCGGGCCGCAGCGCCATGCGGGGGTTGCTCGGCCCCGGCATCGGCTCCGTCCCGGAGTTCGGTGCTGCCTGGCAGGACACGTTCTTCTCCGGCGTGGTGTTGTCGTACGCCGCGGACGAGACCGTCGTACGGATCGCCTTCACGGGGCGTACGTCCGTCGGCCACGACGGCGTGCCGCTGCTGGGGCGCCCGCGGTGGGACGTACGGGCGCAGGCTACGGAAGCGGGGCTGCGGGTGCTGGACCGGGAAGCGGAACTGGTCTTCCCGGACGCGGGCTTCAGCGTGCTGACCGCCCGTGACGGGGACGCCCTTCCCACGACGGCCGTCGTACTGCCGGCGCCCGCCCCGCCCCCGGGGCCGGCTACTGCACGTCTGTGGTGAAGACGAACGATCCGACCAACGGCTGCCGCTCAGCCGTTCAGGCCGCCTGCCGGTCCTCGACGCCGGCCGCCGACGACCCGCCCAGGTCGCACTCGTGTGTCATGCGGTGAACCGTACCGGTGGTCTCCGATCGTGCGGCCGCCGACGGATTTCCCCGGCGCCGGTACGCGTACATCCCGTTCCCGCTGATCTGCGCGGCGCCGGTGGTCGGCGCACCGCCCCTGGGGGCCGCATCCTGACGGTCGCCCGCGCCCTGCCCGCGCCCCCGCCCCTGCCCGCGCCCCCTCCTGCGGTGCGTGCCGTCATTGTCGGCGCCTCAGTACCAGAACGCCTTGACCACCGCGTGGCCTGACGCCGCGGCGCGTTCGTAGAAGATGCGCAGGCCGGTGTGGTACCCGGCGTACGTTCCCTTGATCTCGTCGGCGTCCCAGCCGGGGCCGAACCCGTCCCGGAGCTTCGCACCGGCCACGTCCCAGAGCGTGTCGAACGGCACGGCCGTGAGGAAGGCGGCCGCGCACACCGTGCCGGCCGGGTCCAGGACGGCGAACGGTGCCTCCGGGCTCGCCGGGTCGTGGAAGACGCGCCCGCCGAAGACCGGAAGTTCCCACGCCCCGTCGAACCCCTCGGGCAGCGCCGCGCCCGCCGCGCAGAGGTCGTTCACCGAGGCGAAGTCCTTCTCGATGGAGTACGCGACACCCGAGGAGTGCTCGGCCCGCCGGACGTCCCAGTCCCAGGCCGCGGCCATGAAATCCACCAGCCGGGCATGGTCGGAACCCTCGATCGTGGACTCCTGTACAGCACGCAGGTGCATATGGAAGCTCATGGCCCGGACCGTATCCGCCACCGCTGACACCCGGTCAGCCCACCCCTGTCCGCTATGTCCTGCGCCTGGATTTCGGCCGATGCGGCGATGTATAACCTGCCCGCCTCAGCGCGGCCCTTCCCGCCGCGCCGTTCCGTCGAGCCAAGGATCTTCCTGTGCTGCGCTCTTCCCGTAAGTTCTCGCCCGTGCTGGCCGTGGTCGGTGCGATGTCGCTCGTGTCGGCCTGTGGAGGAGGCGAGGAGTCGGCCGACGCCGCCGCGTCCGTCTCGCCCGGGGCGGTGAGCGAGGCCGGGGACCAGTCCGGTTCGTCCACGACGCCGAGCCCCTCCGCCTCGGCATCGGCGTCCGCCTCCGCGTCCCCGTCCGTCTCCGCCTCGGCCTCCGCCAAGGCGTCCGGTGGCGCGTCCCCCGGGACTACCGCCACCGGCGCGTCCGGCAGCGGCGGTTCGGGCAGTGGCAGCGGGAGCGGCGGATCGCAGCAGTCGGCCGCGCCGGCCGCCGCGCCGGACTTCCCCGTGCCGGTCGAGGTCGGCAACGCCACCCAGGTCATCACCGTCAAGGCCAGCGGCTCGTACGCCACCGTCACCGCCTGGCAGAAGGGCTCCTCCGGCTGGAAGGCGCAGTTCTCCACGACTGCCGGCCGCGTCGGGTCGAACGGCGTCGTCCCCGGTTCGACGCGCAAGCAGAGCACGTACACCACGCCGTCCGGCACGTACACGATCACCGAGGGCTTCGGTGTGGAGTCCAGCGGCACCGCCATGCCGTATACGAAGGTCAACGACAGCCACTGGTGGGTCCAGGACCCCGAGTCGAAGTTCTACAACCAGATGCACACCGAGGAGGGCGCGGACTTCCCGCTCACCGAGTCCGGGGACCGCGGCAGCGAGCACCTGATCAACTATCCGACGCAGTACGCCAAGGCGCTCGTCATCAACTTCAACCGCTGGCCCGCCGTGCCCGGCCGCGGCGCGGGGATCTTCTTGCACGTCAACGGCAGCGGTGCGACCGCGGGCTGCGTCTCCGTGCCGCGGGCGACGATGGAGAGGTTCATGGGCTGGGTCCAGCCCTCCGCACATCCGCGCATCGCGATCGGCTGACGGCCCCCGCCGGACCGACCGGCCCGGACATGAAGGACGACCGGGGCCGCCACCCCCCACAGGAGAGGCCCCGGTCGTCGTTCGTGTGGGGGTGCAGTGGCACCCCGTACTACCCTCAGCGCCGAGAGTGCTGTTTCTGTCACACCGCGCTGAGTGGCAGAGTCGTTGCAACTTGTACAAGGCGTGGACGCGGGGCCGGGAAACAACGTAGCGTGCTGGTTCGCGTACGGTGACGCGGCAGTGATGACCAGCTGCGGTTCGGAACGACAGGTTGAGGTAGTGCTGGGGGACGACGCGGAGCTGACCGCCGCCGTGCTCGCGGCTCAGGGCGGGGGCGAGGACGCCTTCCGTGCTGTGTACCGCGCGGTGCATCCGCGGCTGATCGGCTATGTGCGCACTCTGGTCGGCGATGCCGACGCCGAGGACGTCACATCGGAGGCGTGGCTGCAGATCGCCCGGGACCTCGACCGATTCAGCGGGGACGCCGACAGGTTCCGCGGCTGGGCCGCGCGGATCGCCCGGAACCGTGCTCTGGATCACATACGGATGCGGGGCCGCCGTCCCGCCGTCGGCGGTGACGAGACGGAACTGACCGGCAGGCCCGCAGACTCCGACACCGTCGACGAGGCCATGGAGTCCATCTCCACCAGCAGCACCATGGCGCTCATCGCCCAGCTGCCGCAGGACCAGGCGGAGGCGGTCGTGCTGCGGGTCGTCGTCGGCCTCGACGCGAAGAGCGCGGCGAAGACGCTCGGAAAGCGGCCCGGCGCCGTGCGGACCGCGGCGCACCGAGGCCTGAAACGGCTCGCGGAGCTGCTGGGAGCAGACGGCGTGACGGCGCTCGAAAGCGCTGACGGGAGCCCCCGCGACACCACACGCCGGGGCGGGGAGGGCCCTGCGCAGACGGCTCCGGAGCTCGGTGGCCTGCCCTCCCAGCGCGACTCGCGTCCCGGAGCGACGGCACCCGCCGGTGTGACGCATTCACGTCTGCGGACGCAGAAGGACATGTGATGGCCGACGAGCGGTACGAGTGGCTTGACAGGGACGCGGCGGAGCGCCTGCTGCGCGGTGAGACTGTCGAGGCCGCGGACGAACGTGCCCGCACGGAGGCCGCACGGCTCCTCGCCGCCCTGGAAAGCGCGACGGACCCCGGCTATCGGTATGACGACGGCGAACTGCCCGGCGAGGCGGCCGCGATGGCCGCGTTCCGCAAGGCGAGGGCCGACGTCGGGGCATCGGCAGGGACTTCGCTCGGGACCGTACGGGTCGCCCCGGACGCCCGGCCGGGCCGAGGCACGGGCCTCGCACGCCCCCTGCGGTTCGGTATCGCGGCAGCTCTCGCGGGCTGCGCCATCGGCGGCGTGGCCGTCGCGGCCGGCAGCGGTGTGCTCCCCACCTTCGACGACGACCGTCCGACGCCCGCCTCCTCCGTCTCGGCCGCCTCGACCCCCGGGCCGCTCGGCTCTCCGACGCAGAGCGTCGGCGGGACCGGCTCGCACTCCCGGTCGCCCGGCGCCACCGGCACGCCTCCGGGCCTGCCGCCCGTCGACAGCGCCACCCCGTCACCCACCGATACGGGCAACGCCACTCCCGGCGGTCCCGTCGACGACGGCGGAGCCACGCAGGGCGGCGACGGCTCCGCCAGGAAGGGCGACCTCTACCGCAAGACCGTCGAGGCCTGCCGCGACTACCGCAGCGGCCGGATCGCGGAGGACCGCAAGCGCACGCTGGAGGCGACCGCCAAAGGTGCTACACGCGTTGAGCGGTTCTGCGACGAGCTGCTGGGCAGCGACTCCGCCGACGGCGGAGCCGGCGATGCCGACAGCTCGGGCGGCTCCGGCGGTGACAACGGCGAAGGCGACAACGACGGCGGCGACGGGGACAAGGACTCCGGCGGCTCGGGTGACGGCGACCGCGACGCGGGCGGCGACGATCTTCCGCAGGCCCCCGCCACCCCGCAGGTCTCCTGGTCCCTCGTCCCGGCACCTTCCGCGGCCGTGACGCCGTCGGTGACCTCCACCGCTCTTTCCCTCAGTGCGGTCGTACAGCCCTTCTGACCAGCGCTTTTCCCGAGAGGCGCGCAGGGTGTGACGTTTTTCCGGGCCATGGCGCAGTAGATAGTGAGCCGACTGGTCATCGGCGGCGCAACGAGCCGGGGTTCCCCCCGTACCTACGGCTCAGCGCAAATGGCGCGGGCGGGACACGTTCCCCCGGTCCCGCCCGCGCCCTCCCCACTCAGGACCGTCACCAGTAGACGACGACCTTGTCGCCGGTCCGCACCTGGTCGAACAGCGCGGCGATCGCGCCCTTGTCCCTGACGTTGACGCAGCCGTGCGAGGCCCCGTTGTAGCCGCGGGCCGCGAAGTCCGAGGAATAGTGCACGGCCTGGCCGCCGCTGAAGAACATCGCGTAGGGCATGGGCGTGTCGTAGAGCGTCGAGACGTGGTCACGGGACTTCCAGCCCACGTTGAACACGCCTTCCCGGGTCGGGGTGTACTGCGACCCGAAGCGCACGTCCATCGTCGACAGCACCTTGCCGTCGATCATCCAGGACAGGGTGCGGGTGGTCTTGCTGATGCACATCACCCGGCCCGTCATGCAGCGCGCATCCAGCTTCGCCTTCGGCTTGTTGACGTCCTTGCCGTCCAGCTCCGCACGCGTCGGCTTCGTCGTCATGCCCAGCAGCCGCTGCCAGGTGACGGTGTCCGTGCTGCCCGTCACAGGCAGACCGCGCTTGCCCTGGAAGCCCTTGACGGAGGTCGTGGTGACCGGTCCGTACGTGCCGGTCGGCTTGTCGTCGAACCAGCCGATCTGCGCCAGCCGGGCCTGCAGCTCCCGTACCTGCTCACCCTTGGCGCCGGGGGCCATCAGCACCTTGGGCGCGGGCTGGGTCGTGGAGGCCGAAGGAGACGGCTTCTGCGACTCCGAGGGGGACGACGACTCCGAGGGGGACGACGACGGCGAGGCGGACGGTGTCGGCGACGCCGAGGCCGCCGGTGCCGAGCTCGGCTTGCTGTCGGCGGTCGGTGCGTCGGTCGCAGCCTCCGCCTTGCAGCCGGCCGTCACTGCTGCCACGAGCACCGCGGCCGCAGCGGCCAGCGTTCTCGTCCCGGCATTTTTTCTGAACATGTCGCCCCCCACGGGTATCTGTGTACTGGTGAGACAAATTCCCGTCCGGCCCGGTTGCGCAATCGCGGGCATCATGGGGGTAACAGTTGGGGGACAGACGTGACACGGTGAGGGGCTGTCCGGCGGGTCGTGGGGCGCGCGGCTGTGAGCAAGGTCCCAGCGCACGGCGCTCCATCCGTCGCCCGCCCGCCGCTACAGTCCGTCGCAGCATTTGTTACCTGTCAGTAGGTTCAGCGGGAGGCACAGTCACATGGCGCGCGAGTCCGAGTCGGGACTGCCCATCAAGCCGGTCTACGGGCCGGCCGACCAGGAGGGCTGGGACCCGGCCGAGAAGCTGGGCGAGCCCGGTGCGTACCCCTTCACGCGCGGTGTGTACCCGTCGATGTACACGGGCCGGCCCTGGACGATGCGCCAGTACGCCGGTTTCGGCACTGCGGTCGAGTCCAACGCCCGCTACAAGGAGCTCATCGCCCACGGCACGATGGGCCTCTCCGTCGCCTTCGACCTGCCGACCCAGATGGGCCACGACTCCGACGCCGCCATCGCGCACGGCGAGGTCGGCAAGGTCGGCGTCGCCATCGACTCGATCGACGACATGCGGGTGCTGTTCGGCGGGATCCCGCTGGACAAGGTCTCCACGTCGATGACGATCAACGCCCCCGCCGCCCTCCTTCTCCTCCTCTACCAATTGGTCGGTGAGGAGCAGGGCGTGCCCGCGGACAAGCTGACCGGCACCATCCAGAACGATGTGCTCAAGGAGTACATCGCCCGCGGCACGTATATCTTCCCGCCCAAGCCGTCGCTGCGGCTGATCGCGGACATCTTCAAGTACTGCAAGGCCGAGATCCCGAAGTGGAACACGATCTCGATCTCCGGCTACCACATGGCGGAGGCCGGTGCCTCGCCCGCGCAGGAGATCGCGTTCACGCTCGCCGACGGGATCGAGTACGTCCGTACCGCGGTCGCCGCCGGGATGGACGTCGACGACTTCGCGCCCCGGCTGTCCTTCTTCTTCGTCGCCCGGACGACCATCCTCGAAGAGGTCGCCAAGTTCCGTGCGGCCCGACGCATCTGGGCGCGGGTGATGAGGGAGGAGTTCGGCGCGAAGAACCCGAAGTCGCTGATGCTGCGCTTCCACACGCAGACGGCCGGCGTGCAGCTCACCGCCCAGCAGCCCGAGGTGAACCTCGTCCGGGTCGCCGTGCAGGGCCTCGCGGCCGTTCTCGGCGGCACGCAGTCGCTGCACACCAACTCCTTCGACGAGGCCATCGCGCTGCCGACGGACAAGTCCGCCCGCCTCGCCCTGCGCACGCAGCAGGTCCTCGCCTACGAGACGGACGTCACCGCGACCGTCGACCCCTTCGCGGGCTCGTACGTCGTGGAGAAGATGACCGACGACGTCGAAGCGGCTGCGCTCGCGCTGATGGAACGTGTCGAGGACCTCGGTGGCGCGGTCAACGCCATCGAGCGGGGCTTCCAGAAGAACGAGATCGAGCGCAGCGCCTACCGCATCGCCCAGGAGACCGACTCGGGCGAGCGCGTGGTCGTCGGCGTCAACCGCTACACGCTGGACACCGAGGAGCCGTACGAGCCGCTGCGCGTCGACCCCGCGATCGAGGCACAGCAGGCGGAGCGGCTGGCGAAGCTGCGCGCCGAGCGCGACCAGGCCGCCGTGGACGCGGCGCTCGCGCAGTTGAAGAAGGCGGCGGAGGGCACGGACAACGTCCTCTACCCGATGAAGGACGCGCTGAAGGCGCGCGCCACCGTCGGCGAGGTGTGCAACGCGCTGCGCGAGGTGTGGGGGACGTACGTCCCGACCGACGCGTTCTGAGGCGAATGGGCGGAGTGTCGTACCCGTGTGCGACACTTCCGCCCATGCTGGGTGTCACCGATCTGCCGACGTATCTCGCAGGCCTCGTCCTGATCATTCTGCTGCCGGGGCCGAACTCGCTGTACGTGCTGTCCGTGGCTGCGCGCCGCGGTGTGCGCACCGGCTACAAGGCCGCCGCAGGTGTGTGGTGCGGCGACACGGTCCTCATGGTGCTCTCGGCCGCCGGCGTGGCCTCGCTGCTCCAGGCGAACGCCGTGCTGTTCGGGATCGTCAAGTACGCGGGGGCCGGCTATCTGACCTGGCTGGCGATCGGGATGCTGCGCGCGGCCCGGGCGATGTGGCGCACGCGGCGGGAGCGGGTGGCAGAGGTCGTCTCCGAGGCCCCCACCGGGGAGCGGCCGTTCCGCCGGGCGTTCGTGATCAGCCTGCTCAACCCCAAGGCGATCCTGTTCTTCATCGCCTTCTTCGTACAGTTCGTGGACCCGGCGTACGCATACCCGGCCCTGTCGTTCACGGTGCTCGGCGCGCTGGCGCAGGCGGCGAGCGTCCTCTACCTGACGCTGCTGATCTTCATGGGCACGCACCTCGCAGCCGCGTTCCGCCGCCGGAGGCGGCTGTCGGCGGGGGCGACGTCGGCGGCGGGCGCGCTGTTCCTGGGCTTCGCGGTGAAGCTGTCGCTGAGCGGGACGTAACGCTCCGCTGCGGGACCGATTCTCCAGCCCAGCCCCTCTCCGCTGTAGCCGCATTTACGGCCACAGCGCGTGGTGGGGCTCCGCCCCGGACGCTTCCACGGGGCTCCTTCCCCGGGCCTGGCGGCCCTGGGGACCCCACCCGGACCACCACGCCTCGCATTCGCCCTGCGGCCCGGCCCGCCGTGGGCGGGCGTGCCTCCCACGCCGCCAGGTGCAGGGGAGTGCCCCGAGTCGGGGCCGATGTTCACGCAGCGAAATCCAGCCCTCCGGGCCGCGGACACCACACGGAGCGCGGTAGGGGGCTGGGGGCGCCCCGCGCCACGCGGCGGAACCGCAGTCGAAGGGGCGGGGCGGTGGAAAGGCCCCGGCGGCGTGGCGGCGCGTCAGCCCGGCACCGCGTCAGCCCGGCACCGCGTCAGCCCAGTGCCGCGGCGGGCGGGCCCGCCGGCGGCGGGGCGGGGGAAAGGCCCCGCGCAGCGTGCGGGGGGCGCGTCAGCCCAGTGCCGCGACCCGCTTGAGGACCCGCTTGAGTCGCCGCCCCCGCCGCACCACCCGGCGGGCCACCTGCCCCCGTGGCACCGGGACGCCGCCCGGCAGACCGAGGACCGTGAGACGGCGTCGCTTGAAGTAGCGCGCGGTGCGTTCGTCCAGGCTGGTCCTGAGGAAGCGTTCGGCGGCCGGCCGCAGATCCGGCCGCAGTTGCGACTGCATCGCGAAGCCCACCGCGGAGAGCAGGCCGGCGAGTTCCTCGCCGGCCTCGGCCGGAGTGCTCGCCTCGCCCGCCGCCAGGTCGGGCAGCAGCGCGTCGGCGATGGTCAGCGGTACGCGGTTGCTGTTCTGGTACGGCGTGAGCCGGTCCAGCAGCGGCACCGTGCCTATCCGGGCGACCGGGACGCCGTAGAAGGTGCCCGCGGTGAACAGCGCCGTGGAGAAGCACCCCACCACCAGCGCCGGACGCATCTGCTTGAACAGCACCTCCGCGAGCAGCGGCCGTGCCAGCACGGTGAGTTCGACCCCGAGGGACTCGGCCCGGCGCTCCAGCGTCCGCGTCCACGCGGCCGGAGCCGTGGGGTGCGGCTTGAAGACGATCCGGCGGTGCCCGAGGGCGGCCGCGCCCGCCAGCATGCGGACGTGGAGTTCCTCCTCCTCCGCCGGTGAGAGGATGTCCAGCGCCGCCAGATACTGGCCCAGCAGCAGCGCAGGCCCCTCCGGCACGCCCGCGCAGGCGTCCGGCACCGCGTCGGAGAGTTCGCCGACGACCTTGACGAAGGCCTCCGTCGGCACCAGCTGCGGCTGCACCCCGAACTCCGCCAGCAGCAGTGGCCTCAGACCGGGCACCAGGTCCAGGTGCAGCAGTCGCCGCACCCGTTCGCCGACGAGCGGGTCGATCTTGTTGCGGGTGGGGCCGTAGCTCATCAGCCCGTCCGCGTACACGTCGAGCGCCGCGTCCGGGAAGAGCTGGGCGATCGCCAGCGCCGGGTTGACCTGGATGGACTCGACCGCCAGCTCGATCCGGTCCTCGCCCAGGTCCCACAGCCGGCGCAGATACCGCTCCCACAGCGGCACGTCGTCGCCGCGTGGAGCCCAACCGCCGGGATGGAAGGGGGAGATGGTCTCGTTCCAGGACAGCAGCCCGTCGAAGCGGTCGCGCAGCCGCTCGAAGCCCTCCATCTCGTCGAGGGCGGGGGTGGTCTCCGGGTTCGCCGCGTTGTTGGAGACCAGCAGCAGCCGGCGGTCGGCGTCGGCGAAGGCGCCGCTGTCGATCGCGGCCGCCAGTGTGGCGGCGCCGAAGAGCGAGGAGGCGAAGAAGATCTGCGTCGTGGCCATCAGGCTGCCGCCTCCACGGAGAGAGGAGCGGGGCGCCTGCGCGCCCTGCGCAGCCGCGAGGCGCGTTCGGCGTCCATGGAGTCGAGCGCCTCCTTCAGCACGTCCTGCGGCATACGCTTCAGTGCGGCCGCGCTCATCGTCCGCAATTTCCGTGCCACAGCAGGTTCGTACCTTTCGGCGGATCCCAGATGGTGGGAAATGACGGCGCAGTAGGTGCGAACGGCCTTCGGCAACAGACGGTCCGATTCGGGGTCATTCGCAGTTTCCTCGATCACCTGGTCGAATGCCTTGATGAAATCGAGCTGTCTGATGTCGCCGATCTGGGTGAGCGACGACGCGATACCTCGGCGGTAGAAAATTCCCAGGTGGCTGATCACGGCGAACGAGTCCGCCTCACGGTGCAGCCGCCAGATCCACGGCCGGTCCTCCGCGGTGCGCAGGCCGTGCGTGAAGTGCAGCAGTCCGCGGTCCACGAGGCGCCGGTGGTACATCCCGGCCCAGGCGTACGGGTAGTCGACCGCCGTCGAGCGGTCGGAGGGCAGGATCACGTCACGCGGTCGCAGGACCTCGCCGCGCCGGCCGACCGGCACCCGGTGGACCGAGCGGGACCGGCCGGTGCACTGCACGTGGTCGGTACGGACGAAGTCGCACCCGAGGTCCTCCATGGCGGCCAGCAGGTGCTCGAAGTGGCCGGGCGCCAGCCAGTCGTCGCCGTCGAGGAAGGTCAGGTACTCCCCGTTCGCGGCGTCCAGGCCGGTGTTGCGGGCGGTGGCCAGACCACCGTTCCGCTCGTGTCTGACCAGGACCGCGCCGGGAAGCTCACGCTCCGCACGCTGCAGGATCTCCGGAGTCCCGTCCGTCGAACAATCGTCGACGAGCACGAACTCGAAGTCGGCGCGGGCATTCGCCATGAGGCTTCGCAGTGTGTCGGGGGCATATGTCTGCACGTTGTAGAACGGCACGATGACGGAGAGCTTAACCACCTGCGTGAGGTTAGGCGGCCACGCGTCATTCGCATCGACGCACACAAGGATGTCAGGTGAACGCCAGGCGGCCAGCTTGTTAACCCATCCGTTTCCCGGCCTGCTTCGCCGTCCGTAGACGCTCTGTTAACCCTTTGTTGCAGTCGAGTTGGGCCGTGAAACCAAATGGCTTTCTAACGTCCTCGACGTGCCAACAAGTACCAGCGAGGCTGTACGGGTCGCCGTACTCGCCGACTCCGACACCCGGTGGAAATGGGGCGCGCTCACCGCGCGCCGCATTGCACCGAGCACCTCCGTCGCGCTGAGCGGTTTTCTGCTGCGCGGCCGGGCCACACCCACGGCCCGCCAGCTCGCGGAAGTGGGTGTCCGCGCCGACGATCTGCGCGAGGTGACGGGGAACGAGTTCCTGCGGGCGATGAAGGACGAGACGTACGACGTCGTCGTGCTCGCCCTCGTGGGCGGTGGAGTCCAGGCCATGCTGCACGGGCTCGCCGCACTCGGTCTCGAACGCCGGCCCGTCGTCGTCACCGGCTACGTCGGTGTCGTCTACGAGAAGCTGTCCGACGGGCTGCTGCTGCGCCACGGCGCCGATGTCGTCCTCGCCAACTCCCGCCACGATGCGGAGCGGTTCCGCGCCGTGTACGAGGGAGTGGGCGCCGACGCCTGTGCCGTCACCGAGGCGGCGCTGCCCTTCCTCGGCGGCGCGCCGTACCAGGCCGAGGACGGCCGCGACACCGTCGTCTTCGCCGTCCAGCCGTCCGTGCCGGAGTCCCGGGCCGACCGTACGTACCTGCTGCGCAGGCTCGTGGAGCACGCCCGGCGCCACCCCGACCGCGAGGTGCTGCTGAAGCTCCGCTCCAAGCCGGGCGAGCACACCACCCACCTCGAAGAACTCCCGTACCAGAAGCTCGCGGACAGGCTGCCCGGCGGTCTGCCACCAAACTTCCGCCTGGTGTACGGGCACATGGGCGAGGTACTGGACCGCACGGATCTGCTGGTCACCGTGTCGTCCACGGCGGCGCTCGAAGCGCTGCACCGCCGCATTCCCACCGCCGTGCTCACCGACCTCGGGGTGCGCGAGGCCCTCGGCAACCACCACTTCCTCGGCTCCGGTCTGCTCGCCTCCTGGGACCAGCTCGACGGCGGCCACCGTCCCACCCCCGACGCCGGCTGGCTCTCGCGCCAGGGCGTCGCGGCGGACGGCTCGTACGACAGCGCCTTCGACGAGGCACGCAAGCGGGTCGCCGAGCTGCTGCTCGTCCCCGCGCTGCCCGCACCGGCGCCGTACTACACGCCGACCACCGCGCCCGGCTACCTGCCGGCCCTCCTCGCCCGCCACCACCTCGCCCCTGACGGCACTCCGCTGGCCGGCGCCGCCCCGAAGGCCGAGGTCACGGGCGTACGCCGGGTGGTGCGCGACGCCGTACGCGAGGTGGCGCGCGGCGCGTACCGCCACGGCGTGCAGCGCGTCGCGCCCGTGATCCGGCGGATGGGCGAGCTGTGACCCCCGACATCCACGTTTCAGAAGAGCCCCGCCAGAAGAGCCAAGAGCGTCAAGAACGTCTGGAGCCACCGATGACCGTTCTCGCCGTGATCCCCGCCCGCGGTGGATCCAAGGGCGTCCCGGCCAAGAACCTGGCCGCGGTGGGCGGCGTACCGCTCGTCGCGCGGGCCGTCCGCGCCTGCCTCGACGCCCCGCTCGTCACCCATGTCGCGGTCTCCACCGACGACCCGCAGATCGCGGCCGTCGCCCGCGGCGCAGGCGCCGAGGTCGTGCTGCGGCCCGCGGCCATCGCGGGGGACACCGCCACCAGCGAGTCGGCCGTACTGCACGCCATGGACGCCCACGAGGCCGTGCACGGCGCGCCCGTCGACGTGGTGCTGCTCGTACAGTGCACCAGCCCCTTCATCGCCAGGGAGGACATCGAGGGCGTCGCCCGCGCCGTCGTCCTGGACGGCGCCGACAGCGCAGTGACCGTGGCGCCCTTCCACGGCTTCGTGTGGCGCGAGACCGACGAGGCGGCCGACGCCGCGGAGAAGAGCGCGGAACGGGCCGGCGGCGGTGCCGCCGTGCTCGTCGACACCGCCACGCAAACCGCCACCGGGACCGGCTACGGCGTCAACCACGACTCGTCGTTCCGGCCCCGCCGCCAGGACCGCCCGCAGGACTTCCTGGAGACCGGCGCCGCGTACGCCATGTCAGCGCCCGGATTCCGCGAAGCCGGGCACCGCTTCTTCGGCCGCACCGCGCTGGTGCGCACCGACCCGGCGCGGGTCCTCGAGGTCGACGACCCGCACGACCTGGCCCGCGCCCGCGCGCTCGCGCCGCTGCTGGACACCGCCGCGGTGCCCGGACGCGCCGACGTGGACGCCGTCGTCCTCGACTTCGACGGCACACAGACCGACGACCGCGTGTTCATCGACGCCGACGGGCGCGAGATCGTCTCCGTCCACCGCGGCGACGGCCTCGGCGTCTCCCATCTGCGCAAGGCCGGCCTGGAACTGCTGATCCTGTCCACCGAGCAGAACCCGGTCGTCGCCGCCCGTGCCCGCAAACTCCGGATCCCCGTCCTGCACGGCATCGACCGCAAGGACCTCGCACTCAAGCAGTGGTGCGAGGAGCGGGGCCTGGCACCCGAGCGGGTGCTCTACGTCGGCAACGACGTCAACGACCTTCGGTGCTTCGACTTCGTCGGCTGGCCCGTGGCCGTCGCCAGTGCGCACGACTCCGTACGCGCCGCCGCCCGTGCCGTCACTGCCACGCCCGGCGGCGAGGGGGCGATCCGCGAGATCGCCGCCTGGCTCCTCGGCCCGACGCTCAACACCCCTGAATCCACCCCCATGTCCCCCAAGAAGTAAGGAACCACCCCCATGAGCACGTCCCGTCTGCGCTCCCTCGGCACCAAGACCGCCGGCCCCGGCAACCCCGTCTACATCACGGGTGAGATCGGCATCAACCACAACGGCGACCTGGACAACGCCTTCGCCCTGATCGACGCCGCCGCCGAAGCCGGCTGCGACGCGGTCAAGTTCCAGAAGCGCACCCCGGAGATCTGCACCCCGCGCGACCAGTGGGACATCGAGCGCGACACCCCCTGGGGCCGGATGACGTACATCGACTACCGTCACCGCGTCGAGTTCGGCGAGGACGAGTACCGCCAGATCGACGAGCACTGCAAGAAGCGCGGCATCGACTGGTTCGCGTCCCCGTGGGACACCGAGGCCGTCGCCTTCCTGGAGAAGTTCGACCTCCCCGCCCACAAGGTCGCCTCCGCGTCGCTCACCGACGACGAGCTGCTGCGCGCACTGCGCGCCACCGGCAGGACGGTCATCCTCTCCACCGGCATGTCCACCCCGAAGCAGATCCGCCACGCCGTCGAGGTCCTCGGCAGCGACAACATCCTGCTCTGCCACGCCACCTCGACCTACCCGGCCAAGGCCGAGGAGCTCAACCTGCGGGTCATCAACACCCTGATGGGCGAGTACCCGAACGTCCCGATCGGCTACTCGGGCCACGAGACCGGTCTGCAGACCACCCTTGCCGCCGTCGCCCTCGGCGCCGCGTTCGTCGAGCGCCACATCACGCTCGACCGTGCCATGTGGGGCTCCGACCAGGCCGCCTCCGTCGAGCCGCAGGGCCTCACCCGCCTCGTGCGCGACATCCGCACCATCGAGGAGGCGCTCGGCGACGGTGTCAAGAAGGTCTACGACTCCGAACTCGCCCCCATGAAGAAGCTGCGCCGCGTCGCGGGTGTCGTGGCCGAGGCGGGCGACCGTGAGCCGGCCGCGGTCTGACGACCGCGCGGACGCGCTTCGCGCGGGTGTCACCGGGTCCGGGGCAGGCCCCCGGACCCCGCGGCCACGCGGACCGCAAGCAACCAACGCCCTCCGGGGCGGTCAGCCACGGACCCGGCCGCAGGCCGGCCCGGCATCACGAGGTGACAACCAGTGAATCTCGCCTTCGTCGAGAGTCCGGTCCAGCTCCTGAACGTCCTGGAGTGGGCCCACGCCGCGCCGGTCGCGCCCGGGCCCGACAGCCTCATCGTGGTCGTGCTGTCGCCAACCGACCCCATGTCCCGCGGCCAGCTGCGCCGGATGGCCGAGCTGGCCCGTGACGCCGGCTTCACCGTCCGCTGGCAGGAGGCGCGCGGCGGGGCGGGCGCCCCGCTGCGCACGCTGCGCCGGCTCGCCCCGGTACTGCGCCGTGCCGAGCGCATCGTCATCGGCGACCCGTTCTCCCGGTACGTACAGCTCCTGCTGACCCTGGTCGGCAGGAAGGACGTGACCGTCGTGGACGACGGCACCGCGACCATGGAGTTCGTCGCCCAGGTCGCCCGTGGCGAACAGCTGGTGCGCTGGCACCGGCGCGGGGGCCGCCGCAGGCCCCGCGAGCTGGTGCTCGCGCCGGTGACGTTCCTGGCGCGGCGTCGGCTCAGCCCGTCGAAGGACCGGTCGGTCGAGGTCTTCACCTCCATGCCGGTCGAACCGCAGCCGGGGATCACGGTCACCCGCAACGTCTTCGCCTGGACCCGTTCCCGGTTCGGCCCGCCGACCATCACCCGCGGCGCGGACCTGGTCGGCACCTCCCTCGTGGAGACCGGCGTCATCGATCTCGGGCAGTACCTGGAGGCGGTCTCCGCACTCGCCCGCACCCATGGCGCCACCCGCTACTTCGCGCACCGCAGGGAGAATGCGGACAAACTGCACCGGCTCGCCGTGGAGACCGGCCTGGAGGTGGTCCGCCCGGAGCTGCCGCTCGAGCTGATCGCCCGGCGCGGCCCGATCGGAGCAACGGTCCTCAGCTTTCCCTCCACCGTCGTCCACACCCTGCCGCTGGCCCTGGCGGGCACGGGCATCAAGGTGGCGGTCTGCGACGTTGCGCCCGAATGGCTCAAGGAAAGCGCCTCGCCGCGCGCCCAGGGCTTCCTGGCCGGGGTCACGGGCACGGCCCGTGATGTGCAGCGGCTGCCGGCACCGGCCTGAAGAGCCGAGAAGAGGCCGCAGTAAGCGGACGGACACCGCCTGAAAGGGGAAGATCGACTCAATAGCGAGTCGCGTGAGTTTACCCACTATCAAAGGCAACCAATCGCCGTGTGACCAAAATCCTGTCCCCTATGAGGCTGATGTTTTGTTGATCGCACGGCAGTTGAGGCGAGAAGGGGCATACCCTTCACTGGGTGAACCAGTTGATGTCCCGCGAGTCAGAAGAAGTCGAACGGCCCGGCGCAATCGCACTGCCCGGCACGCTGTCCGAGTCGCTGCGTGCCGAACTGATCGCGTTCCGGCGCGACTTGCACATGCACCCCGAGCTCGGCAACCAGGAGTTCCGCACCACCGCCGTCATCAAGGCGCGCCTCGAGCAGGCCGGGCTCAAGCCCCGGGTCCTCGCTGCGGGCACCGGCCTGATCTGCGACATCGGTACGCCGGCTCCTGGCGTCGTACGGCCCTTCTTCGCCATCCGCGCCGACATCGACGCCCTGCCCATCCCCGACACCAAGACCGGCGTCCCCTACCGCTCCACCGTGCCCGACCGCGCCCACGCCTGCGGCCACGACGTGCACACCACCGTCGCACTCGGCGCCGGGCTCGTGCTCGCCGAGCTCGACCGGAAGGGGGCCCTGCCGCAGCCCGTCCGGCTGATCTTCCAGCCCGCGGAAGAGGTGCTGCCAGGCGGTGCGGCCGACGCGATCGAGTCCGGCGTGCTCGAGGGTGTCAACAAGATCATCGGCGTCCACTGCGACCCCAAGGTCGACGCGGGCATCATCGGGCTGCGGCCCGGACCCATCACCTCCGCCTGCGACCGCCTCGAAGTCGCCCTCGACGGCCCCGGCGGCCACACGGCCCGCCCGCACCTGACCACCGACCTGGTCACCGCGGCGGCCAAGATCGTCACCGAGGTGCCGGCCCTCCTCGCGCGCCGCGTCGACGCGCGGTCCGGCCTCGCCGTGACCTGGGGTCGCATCGAAGCCGGGCACACCTGCAACGTCATCCCGCAGCACGCCGAACTCTCCGGCACCGTCCGCTGCCTCGACCTGCCGGGGTGGCGCGAGGCGCCCGACCTGGTGCACGCGGCCATCGACGAGATCGCGACGCTGCACCGGGCCAAGTCCCAGATCAACTACGTCCGCGGGGTCCCGCCGGTCGTCAACGACCCCGTCGTCACCGACCTGCTGCGCGACGCGCAGACGGCGCGGCGCGGATCGTATGCGATCGAGGACACCGAACAGAGCCTCGGCGGCGAGGACTTCTCCTGGTACCTGGAGCACGTCCCGGGCGCGATGGCCCGCCTGGGCGTGCGCGTGCCGGGCGACACGGTCCGCCGCGACCTGCACCGGGGCGACTTCGACGTCGACGAGTCGGCGATCGCGGTGGGCGTCGAACTCTTCACGGCGGCGGCCGTCCTGGACGCGCGCCTGCCGCTCTGACCCGCCGGGTCGGATCCGGGGGCGTTGCGTTCCCTTCGTGGCGGGTCCGGAGCAGGTTCCGCTGGGCGGGCCTGCGCCCACCCCGCCCCCTGGCCGAAACGGGCTCCGTCCGGACCCGCCAACGCGCTCCGCACGGTGCTTCGGGGGATCCGCCCCGGTATCGGGCTTCGCTCGGTATCCAGGGCCCGGACGGGATGCGATACCTCCCGCGCCGCCCGAAGGGGGCGCGGGGGTGCGGGGCGGAGCCCCCGGAACGGGTACGGAGCCCGGTCTCGGCAAGGGGGCATCTCCCCACCCGTACCGATCTACCTGCGGGAGCGAAACCACCGGACCGGGGGCTCAGGGGGGCGCGAGAGACCGGACAGGCCCGGAGCGGCACCCGGACACCGGCCACCGGACTCGGGCCCCGCCCGGAAAACGCGGGCCCGCCCCCCAGGTAATACGCACAGGCCGGCCCCGCCCCAGATCCGGCGCCCGGATGCCGGACGCCGCCCACCGGACCCGCGCCCGCCCGGAGGCGCCCGCCCCCAGGGCGCGTCCCCGGACCCGCGCCCGCCCGGAGGCGCCCGTCCCCAGGGCTCCACGCACCCGGCCCGGGCCCCGCCTGCCGGGCCCGCCGCCCGCCCCCAGAACGCCACGCACCCGGCCCGGGCCCCGCCCGACAACGCGGGCGGGCCCCGCGCCCGCCCCAGGGGCCCCCGACCGGGCGACACGCCGGGACGCGGCGAGGCCGTGGCCGGGGCATAACCTGGCTGCCGATCCCAAAGGGCTTCGCGACGATCCGATAACGACTGATGAACGGGTCTTTAACTGACATCTACGCGCGTTACGATCGCCGCGAACCCAGCGCCGGAAGTGGCGCTTTCGGTCAGGTTTAAAGGAGCCCCCCAGTGCGCCGGATCACCAGGATCGCCACCGTGGGCATCGCGTCCGCGGCTCTCGCACTGTCTGCCACCGCGTGTGGCAGCAAGTCGTCGTCCGAGTCCAGCGGCTCGGACGACAAGGGCGGCAAGGCCGCCATCGCGTACGACATCGGTGGCCGCGGCGACCAGTCGTTCAACGACGCCGCCTTCGCGGGCCTGGAAAAGGCCGAGAAGGAACTCGACATCGAGGGCAACGACGCCGAGCCCAGCGAGGGTGAGGGCGACCCGGACAAGATCCAGCGCCTGACCGCGCTGGCGCGGGCCGGCAACAACCCCGTGATCGGTGTTGGTTTCGCCTACGCGCCCGCCATCGCGGAGGTGGCCCCGAAGTTCCCGAAGACGACCTTCGGTCTCATCGACGACACCTCCAAGACCGGCCCGAACATCGCCAACCTTGTGTTCAACGAGGAGCAGGGCTCCTACCTGGCCGGCGTCGCCGCCGCCAAGGTGACGAAGACGAACACCGTCGGCTTCATCGGCGGTGTGGAGACCCCGCTGATCAAGAAGTTCGAGGCGGGCTTCGTCCAGGGCGTCAAGGACACCAAGAAGGGCGTCAACGTCAAGGTCCAGTACCTGACGCAGCCGCCGGACTTCGGCGGCTTCTCGAAGCCGGACCTCGGCAAGGCCGCCGCGCAGGGCCAGCTCGACGCGGGCGCGGACGTGATCTACGCGGCTGCCGGTCTCGCGGGCTCCGGTTCGATCGAGGCGACCGCCAAGGCCGGCAAGTGGGCCATCGGCGTCGACTCGGACCAGTACAACCAGAAGGGTCTGGCCGCCTACAAGAACCAGATCCTGACCTCGGTCACCAAGAACGTCTCCGGTGCCGTGTTCAACCTGATCAAGTCGGTCCAGGACGGCAAGCCGCAGACCGGTGAGATCCGCTACGGCCTCGAGGACGACGGCGTCGCCCTGGCCCGCTCCAACCCGGCCTTCACCAAGATGACGGACGTCATCGCGGCGGTCGACAAGGCCAAGGCCGACATCACCGCCGGCAAGATCAAGGTCAAGACCGCTCCGTAACCGAGCGGCCGGTACCGCAGGTCCGCGGGCCCGGGGCGTGAGCCCCACGGCCCGCGGACCGGTTTCCGGCCCCCGGGTTTTGGTATTCGGGAGCGCTACGCGCGTAGAGGGCGTTCCGGCGCGATAACTTCGCCACGCCCCCATGACCACCACAGCCCGCCCCTTCCGCCTGCCTTCCCGCTCCTTCCCGCCAAGGAGAGTGCGTCATCAACGCGTCCAGCCCTCCTGCCGCCGTAGAACTGCGCGGCATCACCAAGCGCTTCCCCGGCGTCGTCGCCAACCACGACATCGACATCACGATCCGCCAGGGCACCGTGCACGCCCTGGTCGGTGAGAACGGTGCCGGTAAGTCGACCCTGATGAAGATCCTCTACGGCATGCAGAAGCCGGACGAGGGCACCATCACCGTCGGCGGCGACCAGGTCACCTTCTCGAGCCCCGCCGACGCCATCGCCCTCGGCATCGGCATGGTGCACCAGCACTTCATGCTGGCCGACAACCTCACCGTCCTGGAGAACGTCGTTCTCGGCGGAGAGAAGCTGTACGGCATCGGTGCCAGGGCCCGGAGGAAGATCCAGGAGATCTCCGACGCGTACGGCCTCGGGGTGCGTCCCGACGTCCTCGTCGAGCAGCTCGGCGTCGCCGACCGCCAGCGCGTCGAGATCCTCAAGGTCCTCTACCGCGGCGCCCGCACGCTGATCCTCGACGAGCCGACCGCCGTGCTCGTCCCGCAGGAGGTCGACGCGCTCTTCGACAATCTGCGCGAGCTCAAGGCCGAGGGCCTGACCGTCATCTTCATCTCGCACAAGCTGGGCGAGGTGCTGTCGGTCGCCGACGAGATCACGGTCATCCGCCGCGGTACGACGGTCGGTACCGCGGACCCGAGGAGCACCACGACCAAGCAGCTCGCCGAGCTGATGGTCGGCACCGAGCTGCCGTCGCCGGAGACCCGGGAGTCGACGGTCACGGACGTGCCGATGCTCAAGGTCGAGGACCTCAGGCTCACGGCCACCGACCCGGACGGCGTGGTTCGCGAGGTCCTCGCCGGGATCGGTTTCACCATCCACAAGGGCGAGGTCATGGGCATCGCCGGTGTGGAGGGCAACGGCCAGACCGAGCTCATCGAGGCCCTGATGGGCATGCGCGACCCCGACGCCGGTGTCGTCACGCTCGACGGCGCCGACATCTCGCACGCGGCCACCCGCAAGCGCCGCGAGGGCGGCATCGGCTACATCCCGGAGGACCGGCACCGGCACGGCCTGCTGCTGGACGCCCCGCTGTGGGAGAACCGCATCCTCGGCCATGTGACGGAGAAGCCGAACAGCAAGAAGGGGCTGCTCGACCTCAAGGCCGCACGCCAGGACACCGAGCGCATCGTGCGCGAGTACGACGTGCGCACGCCCGGCATCGAGGTCACCGCCGCCTCGCTGTCCGGCGGCAACCAGCAGAAGCTGATCGTCGGCCGTGAGATGAGCCACGCGCCGAAGCTGCTGATCGCCGCGCACCCCACCCGCGGTGTGGACGTCGGCGCGCAGGCGCAGATCTGGGACCAGATCCGCGAGGCGCGCCACGAGGGTCTGGCCGTGCTGCTGATCTCCGCAGACCTGGACGAGCTCATCGGACTCTCCGACACCCTGCGTGTGATGTACCGCGGCCGTCTGGTCGCCGACGCCGACCCCGCCACGATCACCCCGGAGGAGTTGGGCTCCGCCATGACCGGTGCCACGTCCGGCCACCTCGAGCACGACGAGAACGGTGAGAGCCGATGAAGAAGTTCGACAAGGACCGGCTGATCCTGGGCCTGGCCGGCCCGGCGCTCGCCCTGGTCGTGGCCTTCCTGCTCACCGCGGTGGTGCTGCTGCTCTCCAACCTCAGCCCGCTCGAGCCGTACCGGCTGATGATCGACCAGATCCAGTTCACGGACGTCCAGGTCCTGATCGTCAACCAGACCGGCATCTACTACCTGGCAGCCCTGGCCGTCGCCATCGGCTTCCGGATGAACCTGTTCAACATCGGCGTCGACGGCCAGTACCGCCTCGCGGTCATGCTCGCCGCAGTCGTCGGTGCCGCGGTGGAACTGCCCGGTCCGCTGCACGTCCTGCTGATCGTGCTCGTGGCCATGGCAGTCGGCGCCTCCTGGGCCGGCATCGCGGGCGTCCTCAAGACCACGCGCGGGGTGAGCGAGGTCGTCTCCACGATCATGCTCAACGCCATCGCGACCAGCCTGATCGCCTGGATGATCCTGCCGGCGAACCTCGGTGTGCGCCCGGAGGGCTCCAACGACCTGAACACCGGAATCATCGCCGAGTCCGGCTGGTTCCCCGGCCTGGCGCTGGACGGCGGCACGATCTACGGCTTCACCTTCGTCGCCTTCGCGCTCGGCATCGTCTACTGGTTCGTGCTGAACCGCACCCGCTTCGGATTCGACCTGCGCGCCACCGGCGCCAGTGAGTCCGCCGCCCAGGCGAGCGGTGTGGACGCCAAGAAGATGGTCCTCACCGCCATGCTGATCTCCGGTGCCATGGCGGGCCTGGCCGGCATGCCGATGCTGCTCGGCCAGACCCACACGTACAGCCTGAGCTTCCCGGTCGGTGTCGGTTTCACCGCCATCGGTATCGCCCTGCTCGGCCGGAACAACCCCATCGGCATCTTCTTCGCCTCACTGCTCTTCGCCTTCCTGGACAAGACGGCGGAAGGCATCGGCCTGGAGGGTTATCCGAAGGAGATCGCGCTGATCATGCAGGGCCTGATCGTGATCGCGGTCGTCGTGTCCTACGAACTGGTCCGTCAGTACGGGCTCCGCCGTCAGCAGCAGAAGGTCGGCGAGGAGCTTGCCGCGCAGGCCCGGAAGAAGAAGGAGGTGGCGGCATGAGCGAGTCGACGAGCACCGTCTCCATGGCGAACACCGCGCCCAAGAAGGGCGGCGGCCGCCGCAAGCTGTCCCTGCCCGTCATCCTGCTGATCATCGCGGGCGGACTCGCCCTGTTCTCGCTGGTGCGGGTCATCAGCGGCGCGAACGACCTCACCTCCATCGGCCAGGTCTCCGGCGCGCTCCAGCTCGCCGTGCCGATCGGTCTCGCCGGCCTCGGCGGACTGTGGGCCGAGCGGGCCGGCGTCATCAACATCGGTCTCGAGGGCATGATGATCCTCGGCACCTGGTTCGGCGCCTGGGCGGGCTACCAGTGGGGCCCGTGGACCGGTGTGCTGCTGGGCATCGTCGGCGGTGCGCTCGGCGGTCTGCTGCACGCGGTGATGACGGTGACCTTCAAGGTCAACCACATCGTCTCCGGCGTCGCCATCACCATCCTGGCCACCGGCCTCACCCGCTATCTGTCGAACTTCACCTTCGCCGAGACCGAGGGCGGTTCCTCCAAGCAGTCGCCGCGCATCGACGCCATCGAGCGCATCACGATCCCCGGGCTCTCCGACGCCCTGGGCGACCTCCAGGCCAAGCACTGGTTCTTCGTGTCCGACCTGGCCGGCGTCCTCGGCGGCCTGGTCACCAACCTGTCGCTGCTGACCGTCGTCGCGCTGCTGCTCGTCCCCGGCACCTGGTGGGTGCTGTGGCGCACCAGCTTCGGTCTGCGGCTGCGCTCCTGCGGTGAGAACCCGGTCGCCGCCGAGTCGCTCGGCGTCAACGTCTACAAGTACAAGTACATCGCCGTGATCGTCTCCGGCGGTCTGGCCGGCCTCGGTGGCGCGTTCCTCGCGATCATCACCGGCATCTACCAGGAGGGCCAGACCGGCGGCCGCGGCTACATCGGTCTCGCCGCGATGATCTTCGGCAACTGGATGCCGGGCGGAATGGCACTGGGCGCGGGCCTGTTCGGCTTCACCGACAGCCTCAAGCTGCGCGGCGGTGCGATGAACGTCCACGCGATGCTGCTGCTGCTCGCCATCCTGCTGCTGATCGCGGTGTTCTGGCTGCTCTACAAGAAGAAGTACGTCCAGGCCGTGGTCTCCGCGGCGTTCTCCGCGCTGCTGTTCACCTGGTACGCGCTGACCGACGAGTTGCCGAGCCAGTTCGTCGACGCCGCGCCGTACGTCGCCACGCTGCTCGTGCTGGCGGTGTCCGCACAGCGGCTGCGCATGCCCAAGGCCAACGGTCAGCCGTACTTCAAGGGCCAGGGCAAGTGACGGCGGACGACGGCTTCGACTGGGACGCCCTGCGGGCGCTGGCGCGCGAGGCGATGTCGCACGCGTACGCCCCGTACTCGGGCTACCCGGTCGGCGTCGCCGCCCTCGTCGACGACGGCCGTACGGTTACCGGCTGCAACGTCGAGAACGCCTCGTACGGGCTCGGGCTGTGCGCCGAGTGCGGCCTCGTCTCGCAGCTGCAGTCCACCGGCGGCGGCAGGCTGACCCACTTCACATGCGTCGACGGCCGGGGCGAGCTGCTGGTGCCGTGCGGCCGATGCCGACAACTGCTGTACGAGTTCGGCGGCCCCGGACTGCTGCTGGACACCCCGGCCGGGGTCCTGCCGCTCTCCGAGATGCTGCCGCACGCCTTCGGGCCGGGCCATCTCGACTGAGCAAGAGCAACACCTCGCGGCCCTTCCGCTGCCGGCGGAAGGGCCGCGCCCTTACCCTCTTTCTATGCGCGTAGAGCGCGGGCAGATCAACCTGGAGGAAATGCCATGGACGTCATCTCCGTCATCCGCACCAAGCGGGACCGCGGCGAGCTGAGCCCCGAGCAGATCGACTGGGTGATCGACGCCTACACCCGCGGCGAGGTCGCCGACGAGCAGATGTCGGCGCTGGCCATGGCCATCCTCCTCAACGGCATGAACCGCACCGAGATCGCCCGCTGGACCGCCGCCATGATCGCGTCCGGGGAGCGGATGAACTTCACCTCGCTCTCCCGCCCCACCGCCGACAAGCACTCCACCGGCGGCGTCGGCGACAAGATCACGCTCCCGCTCGCCCCGCTGGTCGCAGCCTGCGGCGCGGCCGTGCCCCAGTTGAGCGGCCGCGGCCTCGGCCACACCGGCGGCACGCTCGACAAGCTGGAGTCCATTCCCGGCTGGCGGGCCCTGCTTTCCAACGAGGAGATGCTGAACGTCCTCGAGACCACCGGCGCGGTCATCTGCGCGGCCGGCGACGGCCTCGCCCCCGCCGACAAGAAGCTCTACGCCCTGCGGGACGTCACAGGCACCGTCGAGGCGATCCCGCTGATCGCCTCCTCGATCATGTCCAAGAAGATCGCCGAGGGGACCGGCTCGCTCGTCCTCGACGTCAAGGTCGGCACCGGCGCCTTCATGAAGAACATCGACGACGCCCGCGAACTGGCCTCCACCATGGTCGCGCTGGGCACCGACAGCGGTGTGAAGACGGTCGCCCTGCTCACCGACATGTCCACGCCGCTCGGTCTGACCGCCGGCAACGCCCTCGAGGTCCGCGAGTCCGTCGAGGTCCTGGCGGGCGGCGGCCCCGCGGACGTCGTCGAACTCACCCTCGCGCTCGCGCACGAGATGCTCGACGCCGCCGGCATCAAGGACGCCGACCCGGCGAAGGCCCTCGCCGACGGCTCCGCGATGGACGTGTGGCGCCGCATGATCGCCGCGCAGGGCGGCGACCCGGACGCCACCCTGCCCGTCGCCCGGGAGCAGCACGTCGTCACCGCCCCGGCCTCCGGCGTGCTGACCCGCCTCGACGCCTACGACATCGGCATCGCCGCCTGGCGCCTCGGCGCCGGCCGCGCCCGCAAGGAGGACCCGGTCCAGGCCGGCGCGGGCGTCGAGCTGCACGCCAAGCCGGGCGACACGGTGACCGCCGGCCAGCCGCTGCTGACGCTCCACACGGACACGCCCGAGAAGTTCGACTACGCGCTGCGGTCCCTGCACGCCGCCTACGACATCGCCGAGTCCGGCGCGGACTTCACCGCGAATCCCATCGTGCTGGACCGCATCGCCTGACCTGCCGCGGTCGAAGGGGACCGGTGCGAACCGCCGGTCCCGCCCGGGTCCTGCCCGCCGCCGCGATGAGTTCCCCGAGCGGCGGCGGTCATCCTGACGTGGACGCCATAGAGCCTGCTGTCATGCGCATCACCGGGAGGATCACCCCCGGCGATGCTTCGCGCCTCTGCGAGGAGCTCAGCCGCCTGCTCCGTCACCACGGGACGGGCGGCGTTCCTCCTGACGAGGTGTTCTGCGACATCGGCGGACTCGAGCAGGTGAACCTGGCCACCGTGGACGCCCTCGCCCGCCTGCACCTCACCGCGCGGCGGCAGAGCACTCGGCTCCGGCTCCGCAACGCCGGATCCGATCTGCTCGCCCTGCTGGAACTGGTGGGCCTGCCCGAACTGGCCGATGCCGTCTAGTGTCCTGCGCCGGAGATCCGTCGGCAGAAGCGGGCGAGGGATTCGAGGATTTCTTCGGCGGT
>NZ_BMWB01000007.1 GCF_014651015.1 Streptomyces xantholiticus | reverse complement strand
GTTCGTTACGTGCTGGCCTGGGCATCGGGCCGTTCTCGCGCATCCACGTTATGCAGACCTGCCGCCCGCGGATGGCTGGGCATTGCGCCCGGCCAGGCGGTGGTCGGACCTCTCATCAGCGTCTCCGACGGCACCTCTCGGGCCCGGTGACACCACCCCCCAGGTCATCCGTTCGACAGGGGGCAAAAGTCATGCCGGGCCCGGAGGCCAGCGGCCCTCTTGCAGGACCGCGGAAAACATAACGGGGGTGCCGCTGTTCGGAGCCTCGCCGGCGATTGAGGCGCGGGGCTCGGGGCAGAGCACCGACACGACCGGCACACCCCGGCCCGTCGGCAGGTTAGGTGCGGGAGGGGGGCGGCGCCCACGTCAAGGGGCCGAGCCTGCCCCCGTTTCCGGAAGGGGCGCGGTGGGGAAGAAGCCACCGGTCACAGACGTAAGCAAGCGCCCGCTTAGAAAAGAGGCCCGCATCACAGCATCCGCACAGTGACCCAAGCTGTACGTCGGGGTAACTTCCCAACAGCCCTTCCTTCCGCCTTCCTTCCCTCATGGAGCCGTGATGCCCGAAGCCGTGATCGTCTCTGCCGCCCGTTCCCCGATCGGCCGGGCCTTCAAGGGCTCGCTCAAGGATGTCCGTCCCGACGATCTGACCGCCGAGATCATCAAGGCCGCGCTCGCCAAGGTGCCCGAGCTCGACCCGCGTGACATCGACGACCTGATGCTCGGCTGCGGCCTGCCCGGTGGCGAGCAGGGCAACAACCTGGGCCGCATCGTGGCCGTCCAGATGGGGATGGACCACCTCCCCGGCTGTACCGTCACCCGCTACTGCTCCTCCTCCCTCCAGACCTCCCGCATGGCGCTGCACGCCATCAAGGCAGGCGAGGGCGACGTCTTCATCTCCGCGGGCGTCGAGACGGTGTCGAGGTTCGTGAAGGGCAACTCCGACAGCCTGCCGGACACGCACAACCCGTTCTTCGCCGAGGCCGAGGCACGTACCGCCGCCGTTGCCGAGTCCGAGGGCTCCACCTGGCACGACCCGCGTGAGGACGGCCTCGTCCCGGACGCGTACATCGCCATGGGGCAGACCGCGGAGAATCTGGCGCGCATCAAGGGCATCACCCGCCAGGACATGGACGAGTTCGGCGTCCGGTCGCAGAACCTCGCCGAGGAAGCCATCAAGAACGGCTTCTGGGAGCGCGAGATCACCCCGGTGACGACCCCTGACGGCACCGTCGTCAGCAAGGACGACGGCCCGCGCGCCGGCGTCACCCTCGAGGCCGTGCAGGGCCTCAAGCCTGTCTTCCGCCCCGACGGCCTCGTCAGCGCCGCCAACTGCTGCCCGCTGAACGACGGCGCCGCCGCGCTCGTCATCATGAGCGACACCAAGGCCCGCGAGCTCGGGCTGACCCCGCTCGCCCGGATCGTGTCCACCGGCGTCACGGGCCTCTCCCCGGAGATCATGGGCCTCGGCCCGGTCGAGGCGTCCAAGCAGGCGCTGCAGCGCGCCGGTCTGACCGCCTCGGACATCGACCTGGTCGAGATCAACGAGGCGTTCGCCGCGCAGGTCATCCCCTCGTACCGCGAGCTCGGCTTCGACCTGGACAAGGTCAACGTCAACGGCGGCGCGATCGCGGTGGGCCACCCCTTCGGCATGACCGGCGCGCGGATCACCGGCACGCTGATCAACAGCCTCCAGTTCCACGACAAGCAGTTCGGTCTGGAGACGATGTGCGTGGGCGGCGGCCAGGGCATGGCGATGGTCATCGAGCGGCTCAGCTGAGCCGGAGCGGAGGGTAGGGGTCGCCCGAGGAACGAGGGCGGCACCTGCCCGCAGCGGTGGCGAAGCGGACCGCGACCGACAGAGCCGAGCGGCTCAGCTGCCCCGACGCCGAGTTGGACCGTGCCGATCCGAGCCGGACGCCCGCGTCGGATCTCAGTTCGTGACTGAATCTCCCCCAGGATGTGACCTACCTCCTGGGGGAGACCTCTTTACGCAGGTCACAGCCACCCCACTGCTAAACACCGGACCCAAAGTCCTGTCCAATTCGTGACGTAATGCACTGACAGGGGGCGCGGGTTCATCGCAAGCTGATGTAGAAGTCGGGGGGATCCGATTGAAACCGGGAGTACGTCAGTGAGCGCCATGTCTCTTGCCCTGCTGCTGACCACGGCCGCCGCCACGGCCGTGGGCGCCGCTGCCCTGCACGCCGCCCACGGGCTCCGTAAGCAGGTCACGGCCCTGCGCACCGAGCTCGCCGCGTCGTCCGGGCCCGCCCGTACCGCCGCCATTCCGCAGGCCCGCAGCGGTGACGCCGCCGAGATACGCGCGGCCGTCGCCGAGGCGCTCGCCGAGGAGCGGGAGCGCGAACTGGCCGAGGCTCGGGCCTTCTGGGCCGCGCAGGAGGCACGCGACGCCGCGGACGCCTCCGCGCGCTACGCCGGCGAGGGGTCCGCGTCCGCGCTGGGCGGCCTGTCCGGTGCCGGTGACGACTTCCCGCCGTTCTACGTCCCGCGCCAGGCCGACCTCGTGGGCCTGGAGTCGATGGACCTGGACGCCATCGACGGGCTCGACGCGCTCGACGACATGGCCGACCTGCCCGAGGTGACCGAGTTCGCCGAGGACTCCCCCGAACTGGCCGCGGCCCGCCGCCGCCACCCCTCGCACCCCGATTTCGTGCCGGTCCAGACGCCGGTCGTCACCGACCACGAGCGCACCGTGTCCAAGCTCGAGGAGCTGGCCGAGACGGGCACCGAGCTGGCGGACGTCCGTCCCGGCCCGCTGGGCACACTGGACGTGTACGTCTTCGCCGACGGTACGACCCTGTGCATGACCCCGGGCCACCGCGAGACCGCCGAACGCCTCGCGGACGCGCTGCGCGCGGGCGACGCCCCGGTGCTGCTGGGCGGGTCCGGCGTCTCCGGCGCGTACGCGCTGACGTTCTCCTGCGGCGAGGAGAGCGTGTACATCCTCGCTGACCGCGTGATCGCCTCCCACTGACCCTCCCGGGCGCGCGGATGCCCTGAGGGACCTCTACAGCCCCGACCTCTCGGCCGCCGCCCTCACCAGCGCAACGGCCTCGTCAACCGCGTGTGGCGAGACGGGCACCGAACGAAACGCTTCGGCCAAATCGTTCGCGGCAACCAATACCTGGTCCGCGACCACGAAGACCCCCGAGTCCGGCATCGTTCTCGGCTGCCGGCCCGGCTCCTCAGCCCGCTGGGCCATGGCGGACAGTTCCCTGGCCAGAGCCAGCCCCTCCTCCGCCGCACCCCTCTGCAGCCGGCTCTGCGGCGCGGCCCGCAGACGGTCCGCGAAGCGCTCCGCGGCAGCGGTCAGTTCCGTCGTATCAAGCACCCCGCGACCCTACGCGCCCGCCCCGGACTGTTGCCAATACGCCAAGGCTCAGGCACGGTGGCGTGAAGAGCACACGCGCAATGCGTCCGGAGGCGCCGATGTCCCAAGTCTTCTCCGAAGAGACCCACCGAAATCTGCTCTCCCGAATCCCCGAGTGCACCGGTCGTGCCATCTCCGACTGGCTCCGCACCGTCGAGGAAGGGCCGTCTCTCTTCAACTTCGAGGAGAAGGTCAGCTGGCTCCGAGGCGAACACAATCTCGCCTACGGCCATGCGAAAGCGATCATCCACGAGTACGACCTGAGGCGCGCCGCGCGCAAGCTGCTCTAGACGCCTCAGGTGCCGCACACGACGGAAGGGCCCGCAGGCAGTGCCTGCGGGCCCTTCGTGCGGCTGTCACCCGGCCGCGGGGGCCGGGCGGCGGGGCCGACTAGTCGTCGCCGCTGAAGATCGCCACCAGACGCAGCATCTCCAGGTAGATCCAGACCAGCGTCACGGTCAGTCCGAAGGCGGCCAGCCAGGACTCCTGACGCGGCGCACCGTAGCTGATGCCGTCCTCGATCTCCTTGAAGTTCAAGGTGAGGAAGAAGCAGCCGATCAGGATGGCGAGGATGCCGACGATCGCGCCGATCGGGCCGAAGCTGCGCAGACCGCCGTCTTCGGCGACGCCGAAGACGACCAGCAGCAGGTTCACCATCATCACGGCGATGAAGGCGAGCGCGATGGTCATGCCGATGCGGGCGTACCGCGCGGTGACCCGGATCCAGCGCTGCTTGTACACGAACAGCATGGCGCCGGTGACGGCCATGGTGCCGATCACCGCCTGGAACGGTGCACCGTCCCACCGGCTGTTGTACATCTCGCTGATCACGCCGAGGAAGATGCCCTCGAAGGCCGCGTAGCTCAGGATCAGCGCGGGCGACGGCGTCCGCTTGAAGGACTGGACGATCGCGAGGACGAACGCCACCAGGGCCGAGCCGATGGCGATCCCGTAGCTGCTCGGCGACACCGGCAGAACGGCCCAGGCGAGGACCGCACCGACAATCACGGTGCCCAGAGTCATGGCGGTGCGCGTGACGACGTCGTCCATCGTCATGACATCCGTACGGACCGGCGCGGGGGCGCCGTACTGCGTGTCCGCCGGGGCGTAGGGGTTGGTCACGTAAGGGTTGCCGGCGCCCTGGGCGTAGGGGTTGGTTCCTACGGCGGGGCCCCCGGCCTGCGGCTGCTGCGCGTTGAAGCCGGCGTAGCCGTTGTCGCGGCTGAAACCCCGTCGCGAGAAGACCGGGTTGCTGCTCCTCATCTCACTCCTCCTTGGCCACCGTGCGCGGCACTAGGAGTCAAGAGTAATGCGGAAGCAAAGGGATCGGCCTAGTGCTCGGGGAGGATCTTTCCGAGATCGTTGCCACTTCGGCATGCACACCTGCAGTGACAGCAGCAGCACAGCGGGGTTGCGGGGTCGGCCACCACCCCTCCGAACGGTTGATTTTCTCTGCACCTTCCGGCATGGATCCAAGCAGCAATGTCCGTCGTGCGCGTTGACCCGCGTGCGGGCACCGGGCTCGTATGCGCAGCGGCCCCTCCGCCTACTCCCGGAGCATGTTCATGAACCACCGGCGAGCCGGACTCTGCGTCCCGGTCCCGGCGACCGTCCTCATGGGGGCGTCCATGACGACCGCAGGCGCCGCCCCACCCGCGGACGACGCCTCCGCGGTCGAGAGGCTCGGTGACATCACCGGCTTCGAGGCGAACGGCGACGCGTACACCGTGGCTCGCCCCCGTCCACGAGGACAGCGCCGTCCGCGACGGCATCCACCTGCCCGAGGGCCACTGGGCCGACCACTGGACCGGCCGGGCCCACGAGGGCAGGCAGACGATCGACGGCTACCGGGCCCTGCTGGACACGCTGCCGCTGTTCGGCCGGGCGGGCGCGGTCGTGCCGATGTTCCCCGAGGGGGCCACGGACTGGAAGCAGGGCAAGGACGCGGGCCGGCTCGACCTCGACATCCATCCCGAGGGCCGCTCGTCCTTCACCGTCCACGAGGACGACGGCCGCACCCGCGCCCACGAAGCCGGCGCCTCGGCGACCCAGAGGGTCGACGTGAGCGCTCCCGAGGCGCGGCGTTCCGGCACCGTCGACGTCACCGTCGGCGCGCTGAAGGGGGGACGTACATGGGCACGGCCCCGGTGCGCCAGGGCCGCCTGACGGGTGCTCACGGACCGAGGGGCTCCTGCCGCCGTCGGGCGGCGGGAGCCCTCAGCCGTGTCCCGACAGGGGATGGGCAGCGAGTGCCCGGAGCCGGACTTGAACCGGCACGCCCCGAGGGGCAGCGAGGTTTAAGCTCGCCGTGTCTGCATTCCACCACCCGGGCGTGGCGCGAGGGCTCCGCGTCGGCTCACGACCCTATCGGTGCGGGCCGCTCCGCAGGCGGGCCGATGGCCCGATCTTGACTGGTACCAAAGGCTCCTGAGGGTGTGTCAGGCCAGGTAACAGGGTATTCGCACCCTCCTCGTACCGCCCGGGGGCACTGCCTCACGCACCTGGGATTGACGGAAAAGCGCCCTCCTTCGGCCCCCATGGACCCTCAGGGACATCGTCATCCCAAAGGAGGAGGAACGTGCCGTACGGTCCGACCCGAGAGGGCCCCCGGAACGGGCACCGGGGCTGACGATCCGCGGCGCCGGCGCCGACAGGATGGTGTCGTCCCCGCGGCACCGTCCCGACAGGAGCTCTTCTCGTGACCACCACCCCCATCGCTCACCGCGCCACCGCAGTGGCGGCCCGCGCCACGGATCTGTCCAAGGTGTACGGACAGGGCGAGACCCAGGTGGTCGCGCTGGACCATGTGAGCGTCGACTTCCGGCAGGCCGAGTTCACCGCGATCATGGGCCCGTCCGGCTCCGGCAAGTCGACGCTGATGCACTGCGTCGCCGGTCTGGACAGCTTCAGCTCCGGCTCCGTACGCATCGGCGACACCGAGCTCGGCAGCCTGAAGGACAAGCAGCTCACGCAACTGCGCCGCGACAAGATCGGCTTCATCTTCCAGGCGTTCAACCTGCTGCCGACCCTGACCGCGCAGGAGAACATCACACTCCCGATGGACATCGCCGGCCGCAAGCCCGACCAGGAGTGGCTGCAGCGGGTCATCGACATGGTGGGCCTGCGGGACCGGCTCAGTCACCGGCCGACGCAGCTCTCCGGCGGCCAGCAGCAGCGCGTGGCAGTCGCCCGCGCCCTGGCGTCCCGGCCGGAGATCATCTTCGGTGACGAGCCGACCGGCAACCTGGACTCCCGCTCGGGCGCCGAGGTCCTCGGCTTCCTGCGCAACTCGGTGCGCGAGCTCGGTCAGACCGTGGTCATGGTGACGCACGACCCGGTGGCCGCCTCCTACGCCGACCGGGTGATCTTCCTGGCGGACGGCGCGATCGTCGACGAGATGCACAACCCGTCCGCGGACGGCGTCCTCGACCGTATGAAGGCCTTCGACGCCAAGGGCCGTACGAGCTGACGCGCGCCGGGGCGACTTCGCCCCGCGCCCCCTCCCAGATCTTCTTCCCGTCGGCCACGGCCGGCCCAAAGGGCCGGCCGTCGCGCCCCGACGCCCACTTCCAGGACACCCACATGTTCCGTACCGCCTTGCGCAATGTGCTTGCGCACAAGGCCAGGCTGCTGATGACCGTGCTCGCCGTGATGCTCGGCGTGGCCTTCGTCTCCGGCACCCTGGTCTTCACCGACACCCTCGGCAACGCCTACCGCAACCAGTCGGCGAAGAGCTACGACGACGTCGCGGTCGCCGTGACGACCTACATCGACCAGACGGGAAGCGAGAAGGACGCAGGGATCGACGAGAAGACCCTGCAGAAGATCCGGGGCGTCGACGGGGTGGCCGGTGCCACCGGCCGGGTCTCCGGCTTCGCCGGCGTCGCCGACCGGGACGGCAAGCTCATCGGCAACGGCTGGTCCAACACCGGCGCGAACTTCGCCCCCGGCAAGGACGGCAAGGACGCCGCGTACACGTTCACCGACGGCGACGGACCGCGCGAGGACGGCGAGATCGCCCTCGACAAGGACTCCGCCGACAAGGGCGAGTACAAGGTCGGTGACACCGTGCGGGTGGCCACCAACGGCCCGGTGAAGGAGTACGCCCTCGCCGGTGTCTTCACCACCGAGGACGGCGCGGTCAACGCGGGCGGCAGCCTGGTCCTCTTCGACACCGACGTGGCCCAGAAGCTGTACCTGCAGCCCGGCTATTTCTCCGACGTCACCGTGACCGCCGAGCCCGGCGCCTCCGACACGAAGATCCTCACCTCCCTCGAGCCGCTGCTGCCCAAGGACTCCGAGGCGCAGACCGGCAAGGAGCTGGCGGATGACCAGGCACGGCAGATCGAGAGCGGTCTGTCGAACATGAACACGATGCTGCTGGCGTTCGCGGCCATCGCCCTCTTCGTCGGCGTCTTCCTGATCGCCAACACCTTCACCATGCTGGTCGCCCAGCGCACCAGGGAACTGGCGCTGTTGCGTGCCGTCGGCGCCTCCCGCCGCCAGGTCAAGCGCTCCGTGATCCTCGAGGCGCTGGTCGTCGGGGCGGTCGCGTCGGTGGTCGGCTTCCTGCTCGGCCTGGGGCTTGCGACGGGCCTGCGGTCGGCGATGAGCACCTTCGGCGCGAAGGTGCCCGCGGGACCGCTCGTCGTCTCCCCCACCGCCGTGGCAGCCGCCCTTGCCGTCGGTGTGCTCATCACGGTGCTGGCGGCGTGGCTGCCCGCCCGCCGGGCCGCGAAGATCCCGCCGGTGGCGGCGATGAGCAGCGTGCACGCGGTGGCGACCACCAAGTCGCTGGTGCTGCGGAACACCATCGGCGGTGTGCTCACCCTGCTCGGCGCGGCCGCGATCGTCGCCGGTGCGGCGGCGGGCTCCGACGGGCGCATGATCATCGGGGGCGGCGCATTCCTGGCGCTGGTCGGCGTCATCGTCCTGATCCCGCTGCTTTCCCGGCCGGTGATCGCGCTGGTGCGGCCGCTGTTGAAGGGCGCCTTCGGGGTGTCCGGCAAGCTCGCCGGGCAGAACGCGGTGCGCAACCCGCGCCGTACGGGTGCCACCGCCTCCGCGCTGGCGATCGGGCTCACCCTGGTCACCGGGATCTCGGTGCTCGGCGCCACGATGGGCCGGGCAGTGGACCGGATGACCACCGACAACATCAGGGCCGACTACATGGTCTCGATGGCCGGCGGCGGCGCGCTGGACAAGTCGGCGCTCGACGCGATCGAGAAGGCGAAGGGCATCAGCGCCGTCTCCCCGCAGCAGGCCTCGTCCATGGAGATCAAGGGAGAGTGGCACTCGGCGTCCGCGGTCACCCCGGGCGACGTGGAGAAGGTCTTCGACCTGGAGACGGTCTCCGGCTCGCTCGCCACGCTCGGCAAGGGGCAGATCGCGGTCGACGACGACACCGCCGAGTCGAACGGCTGGAAGACCGGTGACACGCTGCCCGCCGAGTTCGGCCAGGAGGGCAGGAAGGAGACCAAGAACCTGACGGTCGGCGCCGTCTACAAGGGCAACGAGTTCCTGTCGCCGATCCTGGTCGCCACCGACGTCGTCGCCCCGTACGAGCCCAAGCCGTACATCCCGGAGATCTGGGTGAAGATGGACGACGGCGCGACAGAGGCGAACGAGCAGGCGCTGGTCGACGCCCTGGGCGACAACCCGGCGATGAGCATCATGGACCAGCAGGACATCCGGAACATGTTCGGCGGATTCATCAACACGGCGCTGAACATCATGTACGGACTGCTGGCGATGGCCCTGATCATCGCGGTGCTCGGGGTCATCAACACCCTGGCGATGTCCGTCTTCGAGCGTCAGCAGGAGATCGGCATGCTGCGGGCGATCGGCCTGGACCGCGGCAAGGTGAAGCGGATGATTCGGCTGGAGGCTGTGGTGATCTCGGTCTTCGGCGCGGTGATCGGCATCGGCCTCGGCTCGTTCCTCGCCTGGGCGATCGGCGAGACGATCCGCAAGGAGATCCCCGGCTACGTGCTGGTCATGCCGTGGGACCGGATCGGGATCTTCCTGCTGCTGGCCGGTGTGGTCGGCGTGCTGGCCGCGCTGTGGCCGGCGCGGAGCGCGGCGAAGCTGAACATGCTGACGGCGATCAAGACGGAGTAGAGACTCCGCCGAAGGCCCCCTGTGGTGTCTGCCGTACACACCACAGGGGGCCTTCGGCGTTCCGCGTTCAGCGCCAGTCGCGGGTCCGCAGCAGCACTCCCGAGCTGCCGCCATCCGGGGTCTTCACGGCGAGGATCTGGTTGACGCCGATCCTGTTGCGCTCGAAGGAGACCGCGGAGGCGGCCATGTAGAGCCGCCAGACCCGGGCTCGTCCGACGGAGGTGAGCCGCGCGGCCTGCGGCCAGGCGCGCTCCAGGTTGGCGACCCAGGCGCGCAGGGTGCGGGCGTAGTGCTCGCGGATGGCCTGGACGTCGCGGACCTCGAAGCCCGCGTCCTCCAGGGTGGCGACGGTACGGCCCAGGGGCGCGAGCTCGCCGTCGGGGAAGACGTACCGGTCGATGAACTCGTCGATGCGGTAGGCGGATTCGTCCTTCTCGGGGCGGCGGGCGATCTGGTGGTTGAGCAGCCGGCCGCCGGGCACGAGGAGGGAGAACAGCTGGCCGGCGTACTCGCGGTAGCGGACACGCCCCACGTGCTCGGCCATCCCGATGGACGAAACGGCGTCGTACGGGCCGTCCCTGACGTCGCGGTAGTCCTGGACCCGGATCTCGATGCGGTCCGTGAGGCCCTCGTCCGCGATGCGCTTACGAGCGTAGACGGCCTGTTCCCGGGAGAGAGTCACGCCCGTGACCCGGGCGCCGTACTCACGGGCCGCGTGCATGGCCATGGAGCCCCAGCCGCAGCCCACGTCGAGCAGCCGGTCGCCCGCCCTCAGCCCGAGCTTGCGGCAGACCAGGTCGAGCTTGTCGCGCTGGGCGTCCTCCAGGGTGCCGGCGTCGTCCCAGTAGGCGCACGAGTAGACCATGGACGGCCCGAGCACGAGCTCGTAGAAGTCGTTGCCGACGTCGTAGTGGTGGCTGATGGCCTCCTTGTCGCGCCGCCTGGTGTGCAGCGGGCCGGTGCGGCGGCGCACCTCCTCGGCGGGCGGGGGCGGGGGCGGCAGGGCCCCGCCCAGCTTCAGCAGGCCGCGGGCGGCGGCCCGCAGCCGCGGGTCGCGTACCGGGTGAACGGCGGTCTTCTGGTCGGAGCCGCGTTCCCAGACGAGCCCGGCGAGCAGATCCAGCGTCTCGTACAGATCGCCGTCGATGTCGATCTCCCCGGCGACCCAGGCCCGCGCAAGCCCCAGCTCGCCCGGCCGCCACAACAGCCGCCGCAGGGCGCGCCGGTGGCGTACCACGAGGGTGGGCACGCCCGGGGGTCCGGACTCGCTGCCGTCCCAGGCGCGGATGCGTACGGGGAGCGGGGCTCCCAGCAGCTCCTCGGCAAGAGTGGTCAGCCGCAGCGCGGCATCGGCCATGGCGCACACCTCCGTGACGGTGGTTCCCGCGAACGCCCGGCAACCCCGCGCCGGCGGGCTTGCACGGTGCAGTTCCTTCAACAATGCGACCACCGTGTGTGCTTCCCCGCACTACGCAACGCACAGGCAATTCGGCCACGGATGACACCTGGTCGGAGTCAGGTCACGCCCCGGGGGAGCCCTGGTCGGGCCGGCGGCGTCGGCGATCCGGCGGCCCGGCGCCGCGGCGCCGCACGGGGGCGTACGGGGGCATACGGGGGCGTCGCGGTGCGGGGGCGTGGGCCACGGAGCGGCGGCGCGGCGCCGCATGCGGGCGCACGGGGACGTCGCGGTGCGGAGGCGCGCGCCGGACGCGGGCGCAGGGGGACGGCGAAGGGGCCGCCCGCACCACGGATGGCGGGCGGCCCCTTCAAAGGGCGGGGGTACCGCTAGGAGGCCTTGGCCTTCTCGGCCTCCGGCTTGGCGGCGGCCGGAGCGGGCTTGGCCGCCTCGTAGAACTCCTCGCGCGGGGTCTCCATCGCACCGAGGGAGACGACCTCGCGCTTCAGGAACACCGCCAGCGTCCAGTCGGCGAGCACACGGATCTTGCGGTTCCAGGTCGGCATGGCCATGCCGTGGTAGCCGCGGTGCATGTACCAGGCCAGCCGGCCCTTGAGCTTGATCTTCACCTTGCCCAGGACGATCATCGCGACACCCTTGTGCAGGCCGAGTCCGGCGACCGCACCCTTGTTCGCGTGCTCGTAGGTCTTCTGCGGGAAGCCGCGCATCCCGGAGATGACGTTGTCGCCGAGGACCCTGGCCTGGCGCAGCGCGTGCTGGGCGTTCGGCGGGCACCAGGCGTTCTCGACGCCGGCCTTGCGGGCGGCCATGTCCGGGACCTGGGCGTTGTCGCCGGCGGCCCAGATGTAGTCGCTGCCCGTGACCTGGAGGGTCTCGGTGCAGTCGACGTGGCCGCGCGGGCCCAGCGGCAGGCCGTAGCGGGCGAGCGCCGGGTTCGGCTTCACGCCGGCCGTCCACACGATGGTGTTCGAGTCGACCTCGAGGCCGTTCTTCAGCACCACGTGACCGTCCACGCACGAGTCCATGGAGGTGGAGAGGTAGACCTCGACCCCACGACCCTCGAGGTGCTCCTTGCCGTACTTGCCCAGCTTCGGGCCGACCTCGGGAAGGATCTTGTCGGCGGCGTCGACCAGGATGAAGCGCATGTCCTCGCGCTTCACGTTGCTGTAGTACTTGGCCGCGTCGCGGGCCAGGTCCTCGACCTCGCCTATGGTCTCGGCGCCGGCGAAGCCGCCGCCGACGAAGACGAAGGTGAGCGCCTTGCGGCGGACGTCCTCGTCGGTCGTCGAGTCGGCCTTGTCGAGCTGCTCGAGGACGTGGTTGCGCAGACCGATGGCCTCTTCGATGCCCTTCATACCGATGCCCTGCTCGGCGAGGCCGGGGATCGGGAAGGTGCGGGAGATCGCGCCGAGCGCGATCACCAGGTAGTCGAAGGGCAGCTCGTACGCCTCGCCGACGAGCGGCGAGATCGTCGCGACCTTGCGGTCCTGGTCGATGGTCGTGACCCGACCGGTGAGAACCTCTGCCTTGGGCAGCACGCGTCGCAGCGGGACGACGACATGCCGAGGCGAGATGCTGCCGGCGGCAGCTTCGGGGAGGAAGGGCTGGTACGTCATGTACGACCGCGGGTCGACGACCGTGACGGTCGCCTCGCCGTAGCGCATCTTCTTGAGAATGCGCCGAGCCGCGTACAGGCCTACGTACCCACCGCCTACAACGAGGATCCTGGGACGCTCCGTGGTGCTCATGCCATCGAGTATCCACCCCCCTCGGAGGGGGTGCTCGTGAGCCCCTTCACAAGCACTTCCGCCCTCTCTGTTACACTGCCCCGCCCACGTGACCGAGGTCATGGCCTCGACGGGGAACGGCGCCACCCCGGGATGCGTCGATCAGCCCTCTGAACTGGCCCGTAGGGCGTATGGGCAACCGGACCACCGCCCCTTTCGCTCTGGGGGCCGACGTGTCCGTACACCTTCGAATGTGCCGGTTCCGATCCCAACAAGCGGGCGCGGGCGGGCTATCGGGGTTCCGGCGGCCGCATCGGGACGCTTTTCCTTGTGAAGAACTTCACGAAGTTTCTCGCGAGGGGCCGCCGGGCCGGTCCAAGAGGCCCGTCCGGGCCGCCCGCGCCCCCTCCGCGAGCGGCTTCCGGGCACCCCCGGTCCCGGCGACGAGAGCGGTCGGCGGACGGCCCGGCGTCCGCTCGGAGCGGCCCGGTCGGCGGGCAAAGCCCTGCCCCCTTCGCACCCGCGGTCGCGCCGGGCGCGATCCCGCGCTCCGGCCGCGCGCAGTCCCCGGCGCAGCGCGTCCGGGTCCCCGATCCGGCTGCGCACGGCCGGCCGGGTCGGTGAGCAACCCGGCTCGACCGTCCTGTCCCGGGCCTTCCGCACGCCCGGGGGAAGGGGGAAGCCGGACTGCCCCGGGCCCACCGCACCGCCGGCCGGACCGGGCGCTCGTCGGGGCCACCGGCCAACGGCTCACCGGACCAGCAGGTCGATCGCGCCGGTGCCGTCCTCTTCGCCGTGCCCGTCCTGGAGATGCCGCGCCATCAGCGCCATGTAGGGGGTCAGCAGTTCGGGGCTGACGCCCTGCTCTTCCGCGGTGCGCAGCAACGTGGCGTCTCCGGCGACCATCATGGCGAGGTTGGACACGACGCCCGTCGTGCGGTCCCCGCTCTCCAGCCGGTCCCCGGTCGTGTGCACCATGGACGCCATGGCGACCAGCCAGTCCGCGAGCAGCGCGGCGAACCCCTTCGGCGCGATGTCCTCCTTGCGAATCAGCGCGAAGGCGTGGTGCACCCCGGCGAACATTCCGGTCATCGCGCTGAGCAGCGCCACGTCGTGCAGCGCCGCGAAGCCGGGGTCCTCCCCCACGTACCTCGTGCCGGAAGGCACCGCGAGGGTGTCCCGGTGGGTGTCGAAGAGGTCGCGGGAGCCGCTGTAGAAGACATAGCCCCCGGTCTCGGGGACTCCGATCATCGGCGGTACGGCCATGATGCCGCCGTCCAGCAGACGCGCCCCACGCTCCCGCGCCCATTCGGCGCGGGCCCGGGCGTCGGCGGGACTGCCGGTCGTGAGGTTCACCAGGTCCTTGCCGGACAGGTCCGCCTCCGCGAGCGCCTCGCCGACGGAGTCGTCGTCGAGCAGGCAGAGCACCACCAGTGCGTTCGCCGCCACGGCCTCCGCGGCGGAGGCGGCGACCGACGCACCCGCCGCCGCGAGCGGCTCGGCCCGTGCGGGTGTGCGGTTCCAGACGGTGACCGGATGACCGGCGGCGAGCCAGGCGAAGGCCAGAGCGGCACCCATGGCGCCGAGCCCGAGAACGGACAGGGGACGTTTTCCAACGGTGTTGTCAGTCATGCCGTTTAGCCTTGTCCCGGGCCCCGGGACCATCAAGTACGCACTTTCGAGTGGGTGGTTACCCGGGGGTGAGCGAGCAGGCAGGAGGGCCGGCACATGGCGACCACGCGCAGGCCGGGGGCGTACCACTGCGGGATCGACGCGGCGATGGACGTGATCAGCGGGAAGTGGAAGGTACTGATCCTCTGGGCGCTCGCCGAGCAGGCGTGCCGTTTCGGCGAGCTGCGCCGACTGCTGCCGGGCGTGACGGAGAAGGTCCTCGCCTCGCACCTGAGGGAGCTGGAGGCGGACGGCATCGTGCACCGCGAGGAGTACGACGAAGTTCCGCCGCGCGTCGAGTACTCCCTCACACCGCGCGGCGCGACGCTCAACGCGGCGCTGGAGCCGCTGGGCGCGTGGGGGCGCGAGCATGTGATCGACAGCGTGCCGGAGCACTCGGGGCCGATGCCGTAGCGGACCGTCGGCGTTGATCCTCGGGACGGACCTCGTGACGGACCAGCCCGATGCGGCCGGACCTCGGCACAACCAGGCACGGACCTCGCCATGCATCTCGCGGCGAACCGTCGTGGTGAACCGCACCGCGGGTCGACGGGCCTGGGCCCACGCGTGGTGCCAGGCTGAACGCAACACCTCACAGATCCACAGAACCCCGGACAGAACCGGGTGAATCATGGAGAAAGGGAAGCGTGTGATCACCACTGACTTCGTCCCCGGCTCCCCCGCCTGGATCGACCTGGGCGCCCCCGACGTGGACGCGGCGGCGACCTTCTACGGCGCCGTGTTCGGCTGGGAGGCCCAGGCCTTCGACCCGGAGATGAGCACCTACAAGTCCTTCCGTCTCGACGGCAAGGTGGTGGGCGCGGTCGGGCAGCTCACCGAGGAGGGCGCCCGCTCGGCCTGGATGATCTACTTCCACACCCCGGACATCGAGGCGAGCGTCAAGGCCGTCGAGCAGGCCGGCGGCTCCGTCCGCACCCCGCCGTCCGAGGTGTCGGAAGAGGGCCGGTTCGCCCAGGTCACCGATGCGCAGGGCGCCCAGTTCGCGCTCTGGCAGCCCGGCAGCTACCCCGGCATCCAGGCCGCCGACGGGCCCGGCAGCCTCGGCTGGGTCGAGCTCTACACCACCGACTCGCAGGCGGCGCAGGAGTTCTACCGCACCGTATTCGGCTGGACCGGCCAGGACATGGAGCTCCCGGGCGGCGGCGGCACGTACACGATGGTGACGCCCAAGGACTGCCCGCCGGAGCGGATGTTCGGCGGCGTGATGGCGGTCCCCGACATGTTCGCGTCCGGGGATGTACGGCCGTACTGGCACCCCGTCTTCGGCTCCGCCGACTGCGACGCCACGGTCGCCCTCGTACGGGAGAACGGCGGGTCGGTCTCGATGGGCCCCGAGGACGCGGAGGGCGTCGGCCGGCTCGCGGTGTGCAGCGACCCGGCCGGGGCGGAATTCGTCGTGCTCACCCCGGCCCCGGAGCCGGCGGCCGCGTCCTAGTCCCCGGCCTGGCCCTGGTCGGCGACGCTGAAGGCGATGCCGTCGAGGATGTCGTGCTCGCTCACGACCACCTCGCGGGCCCCGATGCGTCGCATGACCGTCAGCAGCACCAGCGCCCCGGCCGCGATCACGTCGACGCGGCCGGGGTGCATCACGCCGATCGCGGCGCGCTCGTCGTGCGTGGAGTTCAGCAGCATGGTGGTGACCTCCTCGACCTGCTCGTAGGAGATCCGCGAGTGGTGGATCGCCTCGGAGTCGTACTCGTCCAGGCCGAGCGCGATCCCGGCGACCGTCGTCACCGAGCCGGCGAGCCCGACGAGGGTGTGCGCCTGCCTGATCGGCACGGTCTTCTCGACGTCGTCGAGCGCCGCCTCGATGTCCGCGGTGATGGCGGCGATCTGTTCCGGCGTCGCCGGGCCGGCCGGCGCGTGCCGCTCGGTCATCCGTACGCAGCCGATGTCGACGGACCGGGCGGCCCGGGCATGCTCCTCGCCGACCACGAACTCGGTGGAACCGCCGCCGATGTCGACGACGAGATAGGGCTTGCCGAGGTCGGAACGGCCGTCGAGGGAGTTCGTGGCGCCGGTGAAGGAGAACTCGGCCTCCTGGTCACCGGTGATCACTTCGGGCTCGACGCCGAGGATGTCGAGGACACCGGCGACGAACTCGTCCCGGTTCTCGGCGTCCCGGGACGCGGACGTGGCGACGAAGCGCAGGCGGTGGGCACCGTGCTGTTCGATGGCGGCGGCGTATTCGCGGCAGGCGGCGAACGTCCGCTCCAGCGCCTCGGGGGCGAGCCGGCCGGTGCGGTCGACGTCCTGACCGAGGCGGACGATCGTCATACGACGGTCGAGGTCGACCAGTTTGCCGGTGGCGGGGTCCACGTCCGCGACCAGCAGGCGGATGGAGTTGGTGCCGCAGTCGATGGCGGCGACGCGGGTCATTCGGCGTCCTTTCCCTGGGCGCACGGGGTCACGCACGGACCCTTCGCCCACCACTGCGGCAGCATCGCGATCGCCTCGTCGCCCAGCGGGTTGACGCCGGGGCCGGCCGCCAGCGAGTGGCCGACCAGGACGTGCAGGCACTTCACGCGGTCCGGCATGCCGCCGGCGCTGGGGAAGCCCTCCAGCACCTCGATGGCGTCACGGCGCGCGATGTAGTCCTCGTGGGCGGCCCGGTACGCGGCGGCGAGTTCGGGGTCGGCCGCCAGGCGGTCGGTCATCTCCTTCATGACGCCGTTCGCCTCCAGCGTGCCGATCGCCGAGGCGGCCCGCGGACACGTCAGGTAGTACAGCGTCGGGAAGGGGGTCCCGTCGGGGAGCCGCGGCGCGGTCTCGACGACGTCGGGCTGCCCGCAGGGGCAGCGGTGCGCGATCGAGCGCAGACCGCGCGGCGGCCGGCCGAGCTGCTCCTTGAACGCGGCGACGTCCGCGTCGGTGGGCTCGGTGGGCTCGGTGGTGGGAGGAGGAGTTTCCATGCCTGCCTTGCTCGCTGACTTACTTCTGCTGCGGACCGTCGGCGCTGTCCACGCCGTTCCATACGTTCGAGTACCACGGCCGTTCGGCCGCGCCGCCCTCTTCGCGCTGCGCCTCCGCGGCCTCGGGGTCGATCATGGTGTAGCCGGTCTCCCCCGGGAGCACGTAGTGCAGGTGCTCGCGGGCGAGCCGCCGGACGTACATGTCGTCCTGGAGACGCGCCTTCTCGTCCCTGAGCTGATCGACCTGCTCGCGCGCCTCGTCCATCAGGCGTTCCTGCTCGGCGATGTCCGCCCGCTGGGAGACGTACTGGCGCATCGGGTACGCCAGCGCCACGACGAGCGAGCAGACGACCAGGGCGAGGAAGGCCGCCCGACCGGTGAGCCGGGAGCGGCGGGCCTGGCGGCGGTTCTGGGAGCGGTAGACGCGCTCGGCGGTCTGCTCGCCGAGCAGCCGCAGCCTGGTCGCGGTGGAGAACCGGTCCGCTTCCGGCCTGCGCGCCATTCCTGTCGCCTCCCCTTCACACGCCTACGTCCCCGGACACGGTACGGGACCGTGGCCGGGGACGTACGTGCGACAGGGCGTCAGCCGGTGATCAGCCCTCGTACTTGAAGCGCGGGAACGCGCTGCGGCCCGCGTACACGGCCGCGTCGTCGAGGATCTCCTCGATGCGGAGCAGCTGGTTGTACTTGGCGACGCGCTCGGAGCGGGCCGGGGCACCGGTCTTGATCTGGCCGCAGTTGGTGGCGACGGCCAGGTCGGCGATGGTGACGTCCTCGGTCTCGCCGGAACGGTGGGACATCATGCACTTGAAGCCGTTGCGCTGGGCGAGCTCGACGGCGTCGAGGGTCTCGGTCAGCGAGCCGATCTGGTTGACCTTGACGAGCAGCGCGTTGGCGGCGCCCTCCTCGATGCCACGGGCCAGGCGCTCCGGGTTGGTGACGAACAGGTCGTCGCCCACCAGCTGCACCTTGGCGCCGAGCTTCTCCGTGATGGTCTGCCAGCCGGCCCAGTCGTCCTCGAACAGCGGGTCCTCGATGGAGACCAGCGGGTAGGAGGCGACGAGCTCCTCGTAGTACTCGGTCATCTCGGCGGCCGAGCGGGACTTGCCCTCGAACTCGTACGAGCCGTCCTTGTAGAACTCGGACGCGGCGACGTCGAGCGCGAGCGCGATGTCCTTGCCCGGCGCGTAGCCGGCTTCCTTGATGGCCTCGAGGATGAGGTCGAGGGCGGCACGGTTGGAGTCGAGGTTCGGCGCGAAGCCGCCCTCGTCGCCGAGGCCGGTGGACAGCCCCTTCTGCTTCAGGACCTTCTTGAGGGTGTGGTAGACCTCGGTGCCCCAGCGCAGCGCCTCGGAGAAGGACTCGGCGCCGATCGGCGCGATCATGAACTCCTGGATGTCCACGTTGGAGTCGGCGTGCGAGCCGCCGTTCAGGATGTTCATCATCGGAACCGGCAGCAGGTGCGCGTTCGGGCCGCCCAGGTAGCGGAAGAGCGGCAGGTCGGAGGCCTCGGAGGCTGCGTGCGCCACGGCGAGGGAGACGCCGAGGATGGCGTTGGCGCCGAGGGAGGACTTGTCCGGGGTGGCGTCCAGGTCGAACATCGCCTGGTCGATCAGGCGCTGCTCGGTGGCGTCGTAGCCGACGAGCTCCGGGCCGATCTGCTCGATGACGGCGAGGACGGCCTTCTCGACGCCCTTGCCCTGGTAGCGGTTCTGGTCACCGTCGCGGAGCTCGAGAGCCTCGAACGCACCGGTGGAGGCGCCGGACGGAACTGCAGCACGACCCGTGCTGCCGTCGTCGAGGCCAACCTCGACCTCGACCGTGGGGTTACCTCGGGAGTCCAGGATTTCCCGGGCTACGACGACGTCGATGGACGGCACGAGCATCTCCTTCTGGGATGTGACGCGAGAAAAGTGCAAAGGTCTGCTTGGCCTTGCGGCAAGAGCCTAACCGGACCGGGCGCAAAGGCCGGCCGATGCCCGCCCCCTGGGACGAAAAAGGGCATCAAGACCCCTGGGGCGGGACGAATCGGGCGGTATCTACCTGCCGGTAACCGATTCGCGGACCCCGCCGACGGTCCCTGGACGGACCGAACCCCGGCCCGGCGCGTACGGGGGAAGGCGCGCCGGACCGGGGTGCTCGGGTCCCGTTTCGAACGGGTGGGGGTCAGCTCAGGTGGAGTTGCTGGCCCGGGTGGATCACGTCGGCGTCCTCGAGGATGTCCTTGTTGAGGTCGAACAGCTTCTCCCAGCCGCCCTTGACCTTCTCGGTCTCCGCGATCTTGCTCAGGGTGTCGCCGGCCTTGACCTCGTACTCGCCGTCGCCCTTCTTGAAGGGCTTGCCGGCGGCGGGCTTCTCGGCCTTCTTCGCCGGGGCCTCTGCGCGCTCGGAGCGCGTGGTGGGGACCTCGGCGCGCTCCTGGGACGGCTGGGCGGGCTCCGCCTCGGCGGAGCCGCCGTCGTAGGCGGCGTCGGACAGGCCGACGCCGCAGCTCGGCCAGGCACCCTTGCCCTGGCCGGCCAGGACCTTCTCGGCTATCTCGATCTGCTGCGCCTTGGACGCCTGGTCGGCGGTCGAGGCGTAGGCGGTGCCGCCGTACGCGGCCCAGGTCGAGGCGGAGAACTGCAGGCCGCCGTAGTAGCCGTTGCCCGTGTTGATGGACCAGTTGCCGCCGGACTCGCACTGGGCGACGGCGTCCCACTCGGAGGCAGTGGCGGCGGAGGCGGAGGTGGCACCGAGAACCGGAGCGGCGATGGCGGCACCGGCGACACCGGCGAGCGCGACGAGACGGGTGACCTTCGACGGGCGACGGTGCTTGGCCTTGCCGGAAGAACGCAGCATGGAACTTCTCCTCACCGACGCCTACGAGGTGAGCTGTCGGGTTCGGGCCCGTGAGTTGCCCGGCCGCACGTCGGTGTGACGCGCGGGCTTCACCCCCAGCCGGTTCCGGTCCGCCGATCTCCACGATCGAGGCGGACGGTCCCGGCGCTTACCTTGGGTCCCCCGCTCCTGCCGTCGGCGCTGTGAGCGACGACTGTTCCCCCCGACCGACGGCAGGATTCGGCGTATCGGTCGACGGTGCCCGCGATGGCGAGCGGTTCAGACCGTAGACACAGGACTCCCCGATGTTCAAAGTCGAACATCGGGGAGAAAACGCCCGAACCGGCCACCGATGAGTGTCCGTTTTCGCAGGTGAGGGGCGGAGTGGTCGAATTCGCCGGGCGATTTGCTCCAGTTGCAGCAAAGAGACCCTTGTCTCACTCGAACGAAGCGGACATAAGCCTGCGAACCGCCTCGCGAACTAGCCCTGCGCCGCGCCCAGATCGAGGCGCTGACCGGGAAGGATGAGGTCCGGGTCGCCGCCGACCGTCTCCTCGTTCGCCTCATAGAGGGCCGGCCACCCGCCGGGGACCTCCTGCGCGGTGGCGATGTCGCACAGGTTGTCGCCGGGCTGAACGGTGTACGCGCCAGGGCCGGTTGACCCGTCCACACCATCCCGTCCTGAACTGTCACCACGTGAGGCATGACGACCGGTTTCGCGGTCGTCGTCCGCATTGCCCGTTTCGGCTTCGTCATCGGCGGGCACGCCGCGGTGCTTGCCGGTACCGGACGTCGCGTCGTCGGAGGGGGCGGCATCGCCCGCGGGAGCCGTTTCGGCGTCGCCGCCCTCGGGGACCGGCTGTCCGGTGGCGTCACCGGACGGCTCGGACGCGTCACCGTCGCCCGATGCGCCGGACTCACCCGAAGCGCTCGAAGAGTCCTCGGAGGCCCCACTGCCGGTGACGTCGGTCGGCTCGGCCGGGTCGAGGGCGCCGGAGGTCTCCGAGGCGTCCGGCGACGCCCCGTCGGCCGGTGCGTCACTTCCCTGCGGCAGCGGCAGGATGCCGGGGTCGACGCCGGTGTCCGCGCCGTCGTCCTGCAGTCCCGCGAGAGGGCCGCACGCCGGCCAGGCATCCGGGCCTTCGGCGGCAAGCACCTTCTCCGCCACGGCTATCTGCTGCGATCGGCTCGCGAGGTCGGCGCTCGGTGCGTAGGCGGTGCCGCCGTAGGCGGCCCAGGTCTCCTGCGAGAACTGCAGTCCGCCGTAGAAGCCGTTGCCGAAGTCGGCGCTCCAGGCTCCGCCGCTCTCGCACTCCGCGACGCGGTCCCAGGTGCTCGCTTCGGCCGCGGACGCCGAGCCCGCGCCGAGCAGCGGGATGGCGATGGCCGAACCGGTCACCCCTGCTGCGACGATGAGGGCCGGAGCCTGGCGGGGTCGGCGGTGTCGTCCGTTCCCGGAGAGCATGCGGTTGCCTTTCGCGTGACAGTTGTTAACCCTGCGGCCTGCTGATGCCTGCCGAGTCGACGGTGAACGTAGCCGCATTCGAACGTAAGTCACAAGTCGATGCAGCGCAGATCACGTGAAAGTCACAGATCTGATGCATCGTCAGTTGGTTTGCGCCGTGCCGGGCTTGATTCCCCCGGGGGCGCCCCCGGGTCCCCAGGCAACGGGCAGAGTGCGCAAACCACGCATGATGAGCCCTCCACGCCACCGCAAATCGGTTGGATCTTCCGCAAGTCGCAGGTCGGGCACTCTGCGGAGCAGCGTGGCCAGCGCGGTCTGCCCCTCGAGCCGGGCCAGCGGTGCGCCGAGGCAGTAGTGGATGCCGTGGCCGTACCCCAGATGCTGGTTGTCGCTCCGTGACAGGTCGAGCGCGTCCGGGTCGGCGAAGCGTTCGGGGTCTCGGTCCGCGGCGGCGAGGACGACGAGTACGGGGTCCCCGGCTGCGATCCGCTGCCCGCCGACGGTGAGCGCCTCGGTGGCGAACCGCCACGTCGCGAGCTCCACCGGACCGTCGTAGCGGAGCAGTTCCTCGACGCCCGTCTCCAGCAGCCCCCGTTCCCCTGCGGCGAGCGAGGCCTGCAGGCGCTCGCGTTGCTCCGGATTGCGCAGCAACGCGTACACGCCGTTGCCGATGAGGTTGACGGTGGTTTCGAACCCGGCGAAGAGGAGGATGAAGGCCATCGCGGCGGCCTCGTTCTCCGTGAGGTGCTCGCCGTGGTCGGACGCCTTGATGAGGCCCGAGATGAGGTCGTCGCCCGGCTGTTCCCGCTTGCGGTGGATCAGCTCGGCCAGGTATCCCCGCATCCTCTTCACAGAGCGGGCGACGCCGCCGCGCGGACCCCCGCCATGACGGATCATCATGCCCGCCCAGTCACGGAAGTCGTCCTGGTCCTCGCGCGGGACGCCGAGCATGTCGCAGATGGCGTAGATGGGGAGCGGGAACGCGAACTCGTGGATCAGGTCCGCCTCCCCCTTGTCGACGAAGGCGTCGATGAGCCGGTCCGTCAGCTCCTGCACCCGGGGCGCGAACTCGGCCACCCGCCGCGGCGTGAACGCCTTGGAGACGAGCCGGCGCAGCCGGGTGTGGTCCGGCGGGTCGATGTTCAGCAGATGCGTCATCAGCTCTGCCTTGCGCTCGCCGGGAATGCCCGTCTTCCCCTTGGCATGCGCGGGTTCGTCATGATGCGCCGGGTTCTTCGACAGCCGCTGGTCGGCGAGCGCCTGCCGGGCGTCCGTGTAACGGGTCACCAGCCACGCCTCGACCCCGCTGGGCAGTCGGGTCCTGTGCACGGGCGAGTGCTCGCGCAGCCAGGCGTAGGCGGGGTACGGGTCGGTCGCGAACTCCCAGGTGAAGAGTTCGGGCGCGGTGCTCGGGTCGTTCACCCCTCGACGTTACCGGCCGCGCCGCCCTGCTCCGCCGCCCGGATCGCGTCCCGGTACGCGCGGGCCGCGGCCCGCAGCGCCGCCTCCGGGTCGACGCCGTCCGCCTCTGCGCGGACGGCGAGCGCCAGCAGCTCGTAGCCGATGCCCTGGCCGGCGGGGAGCTCCACACCGAGACCGGCCGTACGGACGCGGGACGCCAGCTTCGCCGCCAGCGCGAGGCCCGGCTGGCCGAGCGGGACACCGTCGGTCACCGACTCGCGCTGCTTCTCGACCGCCTTGGTGCGCAGCCAGTGCGCCTTGACCTCCTCGGGCGTCGAGGCCGTCTCCTCACCGAAGACATGCGGGTGCCGGTGGATCAGCTTCTCGACGATCGTGGCCGCGACGTCGTCGACCGAGAACGGCTCTTCCGCGTCCTCCTCTGCGATGCGCGCGTGGAAGACGACCTGGAGCAGCACGTCCCCGAGCTCCTCGCGCAGCTCCTCCCGGTCGCCGTCCTCGATGGCCTCGACGAGCTCGTACGCCTCCTCGATGCCGTACTTGGCCAGCCCCTTGTGGGTCTGCTGCGACGACCAGGGGCACTCGCGGCGGATCCGGTCCATGACCTCGACGAGGTCCAGCAGCCGCGCGCCCGGCAGGTCGTAGGCGCCGGGGAGCAGCTCCAGGTCCGGCATCCGCACCCGGCCGGAGCCGCCGAGGCGGGCCAGGCCGTCGGTGAGCGCCGTGTCGCCCTCGCCGGAGGCCAGGAGGACGACCGTTCGGCCGCCCGCCGAGCAGTAGTCGACGAGCTCCTGCGCGGCCGGCGCGGCGTGCTCCACGGTGATGCCCGCCTCGCGCAGGTAGGACAGCTGCCGGTGCGCCGCGTCGGCGCACAGCACCCGGTCCGCGGCGTGCAGCGTCTGCCAGGCGGGCCAGGACAGCAGTCCGGGCGCGACACGGTGGCTGGCGGTGAGCAGGACGATACGGCCGGCGGCGGGTGCTTCTGTGGTCACACCCCGAACCTACCGCTCGCGGTTACGCGCCTGCCTCGACGGGCTCCGTGACCTGGGAGACCTGGGTGATCCAGGGCGCCTTGTACGTGCCGAGCTCGAGCTTCGTGTCGTCCCAGGCGCCGTAGCGCGGGTTCACATCGATGTCCAGGGACTTCGCCGCGGCGGTGAACGTCTCGTTCAGCTGCTGCTGGCCCCGCGGGCTGTTGGTGGCGCCGATGGCCGTGGCGATCTTGCCGACCAGGATGTCGCGGCGCACGGCGTCGTCGAGCTGACCAGGGGCGACGCCGCGCTGCTGCAGATACATCGCGGCGAGCTGCTCCTCGCCGCCGGACTGCTTGGTGAGCGTGTCGCGCTCGTCCTGGATCTCCTTGCGGCTGACGCTCACCCCTGCGTCGTCGGCGGCACGCTGCACGACTCGGTCGACGATCAGGTCGTACAGCTTGGCGCGGCCGAGCTGCCCGGTGTCCTTGATCAGCTGGGCGGACTGCGGCGAAGCCTGCTGCGCGTCGCGGACGTCCCGGACCTTCGCCTGGACGGCGGCGACCTCGATCCGCTCCCCGCCGATGACGGCGGCTGCACCCGGGTGGGCCTCGTTGCCGCAGGCGGCGAGGAGGGGCACGGCGGCGAAGAGAGCGGCGGAGACGGTGAGCGCGGTGCGACGACGGCGGTGCAAAGGAGCCTCCCGGGGGCCGAGATTGTGCATCGGTGCACAAAGCCTTGCGGTGATCGATGTTAGGCAGCTTCAGTGGCGCGGGCCACTGATTCGCCAAACGATTCGTCGGCCCTTGGGGTGCGGCGACGAGACGACCGCGCCGTCATCGTGCGGGTTCGGTCTTCTTCCGGGGCCACTCAGCGGGCCGGGGCCCGCTCCTCCTCCGGCGCGGGCTCCACCGAGCGGCGCTCCGGGCCGAGCATGATCACGCGGGAAACCGCGAACGTGATCGGGATCGCCGCGGCCGCCGCGATCAGCGGCGCGTACGTGCGCTCGAAGCGGAACACGTCCACCAGCAGATAGACCCCGCTCGTGGTGACCACGAAGTTCGCCGCGTTGGTCAGCGGGAACAGCAGGAACTTCCGCCATGTGGGCCGGGTGCGGTACGTGAAGTACGAGGTCAGGAAGAACGACCCGACCATGCTGAGCAGGAAGGCGACGACATGCGCCGCCACGTACGGCAGCACGGTCAGCAGCGCCAGGTACAGGCCGTAGTACGTCCCGGTGTTCACGACGCCGACCAGGGCGAACCTGACGATCTGGCCGCGTACCGTCATTTCCCTACCAGTTCCCCCGCGCGCCTGTTCCGCTCGTCGTCGTCCTTTCGGGGAAGGCCGGCGTTGGTCGCCTTCACCAGGAAGTGCGGCCGCCGCTTCACCTCGTAATAGATGCGGCCGACGTACTCGCCGACCACTCCCAGCATCAGCATCTGTACACCGGCGAGCGCGATGACCGCCACGAGTAGGGTGACATACCCGGGGGTGTCCACGCCGTTCACCAGGGCGACGCCGACGATCCAGGCCGCGTACACCATGGCGACCGCGAGAAGCAGCATTCCGAGATAGATCGCGGCCCTCAGCGGTTTGTTGTTGAAGGACAACAGGCCGTCGAGACCGTAGTTGAGCAGCTTCCCGAAACTCCATTTGGAACGGCCCTGCTCGCGCACCGCATTCTCGTACTCGAATGTCGTCGTGCGGAATCCCACCCAGGCGAAGATGCCCTTGGAGAACCGGTTGTACTCGCTCAGTTCCAGGACGGCGTCGACCGTGCGGCGCGAGAGCAGCCGGAAGTCCCCGACGCCGTCCACCAGCTCGACGTCGACGAGCCGGTTGATCAGCCAGTAGTAGGCGCGCGCGGTGACGGTGCGGGTGACCCGGTCGCCCTTGCGGGTGCGCTTGGCGATGACCTGGTCGAATCCCTCCTGGTGCAGCTGGAGCATGCGCCGGACCAGCTCCGGCGGATGCTGGAGGTCCGCGTCCATGATGACGACGGCGTCGCCTCCGGCGTGCCGGAGACCGGCGAGCATCGCCGCCTCCTTGCCGAAGTTACGGCTGAAGGAGACGTAGCGCGTACGGGAGTCGGCAGCGGCGATCTCCCTCAGGAGGGGGAGGGTCCGGTCCGAGCTTCCGTCGTCCACATAGACCAGCTCGAATTCTTCCCCGAGAAGAGCGAGTTCCGCGGTCACGTGTTCATGGAAGCGGCCGATGATCTCCTCTTCGTTGAAGCACGGAACAACTATCGAGATCAGCACAGGAGAACAACAACGGAGCCGCGTGTATCCGACGGATTCATCACATGACAATCAGGGGACCGTCAGGTGAACTGAAGTGTGGGTGGCGTGATTTGGCGACACTCGCTGCCATATTCGAACCATCATGTGGACTCTGCAATCCGCGCGCGGCCGTGCCGCCGCGCTCGCCGCGCTGATCACCGTCGGGACCGTGTGCACCGGCGACGCCGTCGCCCGTAGCTTCCCCTTCGGCCCGCACACGCGCAATGTGAACGACCTCGGCAACCAGTTCGTCCCGTTCCACACCCGGCTGTGGGACCTGCTGCACGGACGGGCGGACGGCGGAGTGCTCCTCAACTGGCAGTCCGGGTACGGCACGAGCTTCCTGCCGGACCTCGGCACCTACCTCACGAGCCCGTTCTCGGTGCTCGTCGCGCTCTTCCCGCGGGACGAGACGGACCTGGCCGTTTACGTGGTCACGCTGGTCAAGATGGCGGCTGCCGCCGCCGCGATGACCTGGCTGCTCACCGCGCTGCGCCGGGGCGCGGACCGAAGATGGGCGGCGGCCGTGCTCGGCGCCTCGTACGCCCTGTGCGGCTGGTCGGTCGCAGAGGCGGTGTACAACCCGATGTGGATGGACGGGCTGATCGCCTTCCCGGTGCTGTGCCTGGCGGGCGAGTGGGCACGCACCGGCCGGCGTCCGGTGCTCGGTCCGGTGCTGGTGGCCCTCGCCTGGATCGCCAACTTCTACACCGCGTACATGGCCACCCTGGGCGCGGCGCTCGTCCTCGTACTGCGGCTGCTGCTCGAGGACGCGGAACGGCGGGAGCGGATACGGGCGCTGCTGCGTGCGGTGCGGACCGTGCTGCTCGGCATCGCGCTGGCCGCGCCGGTCCTCCTCCCGGTGTTCCTCGGCACGAGGCACGCCTACCCGGGCTGGAAGCGGGAGTTCGGACCGGCCGCGTGGTCCGACGTCTTCGCCCGCATGCTGCCGGCCACATACAGCTTCTTCACCCCGGCGCTGTTCCTCGGGACCGGGACGCTGCTGCTGGCCTGCGCTCTCGCCTTCCACCGGGCGGTGCCGGGACGCGAGAGGTGGGGCTGGGCGGGGCTGGTTGCGGCGGTGGCGCTGTCGCTGCAGTGGGGGCCGACCCATCTGCTCTGGCACGCGTTCGCGACACCCAACGGCAGCCCCTACCGGCAGACCTTCGTGCTGGCCGGAGTCATCGTGGTCGCGGCCTGGACCGCGGTCGCGCACGCCTGGCCGGACCGCCGCGCGCTGCTCGGAGGCGGGGCGGTGCTCCTCGCCGGCGCGGCCACGACGACGTGGAGCTCCTTGATCACCGGGTGGACGTATCCGCTGTTCCTGGCCGGACTCGCGGCCGTGGCGGGCGGGCTGATACTGGCCCGGCGCGGCAGGCGGTTCGCGGTGCTCGCCGCCGTGCTGCTGATCGGCGCGCAGGCCGGCCAGGCCGCGGCGACGACCGCCTATGCGGACCGCCAGCGGCTGAACCGGCTCGACGACTACGCGCCCTGGGGCGAGCGCCAGCGGTTGCAGGCCGACGCCGTGGCGAGCGCGGACGGCTGGCCCCGGTACCGCACGGACCCGGGGCGGGAGCAGACCACCGTCAACGACCCGATGACGGTGGGGGGTCAGGGAGCCGCCTACTACAGCAGCCACACCCCCGACGTACTGACCCGCACCTTCGTCGCCCTCGGCAGCGGCTGGACGTCGGGCGGCCGCGCCCTGCACAGCCTCGACAACCCGGTCACCGATGCGATCTTCTCCGTGGGCGCGCGGGTGCACGTTCCGCGCGACCCGCACCAGGGATGGAACAGACCGGACAGCCGGCCCACCACGGTGACCCGGCAGGACGTACCGCCGCTGGTGACCCTGCGACCGCACCCGGACGCCTCCGTACGTCTCGGCCGCTCGCCCTACCGCAACCAGGAGACGCTGCTCGGCGCCTCCGTCTACACCGTGCCCCGGGCCCGGCTGCGGACCGGGACCGGGGCGCCCGTCCCCGGCGCGGACCGCACCGACCATCGCCTGGCACCCGGCCGTTACTCACTGACCGCCGAGTGCCCGGCCGGCAGCGAGGTCTTCCTGTGGGCGCCCGACCTGTTCGGCACCGCACGCATCGGCTCGGGCGAGATGGTCGACTTCCGCGGCGAACTGCCGAGCCGTCGCGCCGCTCTGGCGCATGTCGGCCGCGCCGGCGGCAGCACTGCGGTGACCGTGTCACTGCACGCGGTCCGGCGGGGAACGCTTCCCCACGACGCGGTCGGCTGCCTGGACCGGGACCGGCTGTCCGCCGCCGTCGCCGGTCTGAAGCGCACGGGTGCGGTCTCCGTCGACGTCACCGGCAACGGCGTACGCGCGGAACTGCCCGAGGGCACAAGCGGAATCGCCGTGCTGGCCGCGCCCCGGATCGCCGGCTGGAGCTGCGGCGGTCGCCCCGCCGACTCGTACCTGGGACTGGTGGCGACCCCGCTGGACGCCGGCCGGACGTCCGTGGAGTGCACCTTCCGGCCACCGGGGCTGCGCGCGGGGGCGGCCGTCGCGGTGGCGGGGCTGCTGGGGCTCGCCGCCGTGCCGCTGGGCCGGGCGATGGGCTCCGGATTCCGTCGCCGCGGCGACACCAAGACTTCATCTTCCTAGCACTGGAGCTTGGTGGGCGTGGGCGTTGTTCACGCGTACGTTCCCGGGCATGCCCATTCTCCGCAACCGTCTGACCAAGCGCGCCCTGCGTCCCGCCCTGACCGTGCTCGAGCAGCGCGTCAGACGCGGAATGCAGCCCGATCTCGACACTCTGCGCCGGGAGGTGGCCGAGATGCGGAGGCAGCAGCACGCGGTGGGGCTGCTGCTCGACAGCACCGGCAGAGGCACCCACCGGACCCCGACGGCCCACGAGATCGACCGGCTGGTGAAGGAGATCCGGAACGTCAGCGGCAGCGACCACGCCCGCCGCAGCGTCGTCGTCGCCTTCCGCACGGTCGTCGCGCTGGAGGCGCTCGGCGTGGGCCGGCTGGCGGGTTCGACGTCCAACATCTGCGGCAAGCTCGCCACCGTGCCGCTGCTGTCCCCGCCGAACGGCACGATCCTGGAGATCGGCACCCTGTACGGGCTGTTCGCCTCCGCGCTGGTCCGCATGGTGCACCGGGCGGGCATCGAGCCCGATCTGACGATCGTCGACCCGCTGGCCGGGTCCCAGCTCCAGCCGGGCACGGTGCAGGCCGCCGACCCGACGGGCACGCCGGTGCGGGAGGACGTCGTACGGGCCAACCTGGCGCTGGGCGGCTCCCCCGGCGCGTACACCGCGCGGGTCCAGCAGGGCTTCTCCTCCGACGCCGAGGTGCGGGCCGCCGTCTCCGACCGGAAGTACGGGGTGATCATCGTCGACGGCGACCACTCCGAGGACGGGGTGCGGGCCGACCTGGGATGGGTCGAGGAGATCGTCGCCCCCGGCGGGATCGTGGTCCTCGACGACTACGGCGACAACAAGTGGCCCGGTGTGCAGGACGCGCTGGACAAGCACCTGGCCGAGGGCAGCTCCCGGCTGCGGATGCTGGGGCGGGTGTCCACCTCGGCGTTCCTGCGGGCGGACTGAACCCACGGCGTCACCCTCGGCCTCGGCCCCTCTATCTGTCCGTGCGGAACTGCTGCTGGCGCTCCAGGGCGCGGCGCAGTTCCGCGGGGAGCTGATGGTAGGGGCCGTACGCGCGCTCCGCGTCGTACAGCAGTGACTGGAACTGCTGGTGCGCCGCCGTGTGGTCGCCGACCGCGATCAGCAGATGGCCGATGCGGTGGCGGACCTGGAGCGCGCGGTCGCGGTCGGAGCTCTCGTAGTACGGCAGGACCGCGCGGTACTCGGCGAGCGCCGCGGCGGGCCGGCCGAGCTGTTCCAGACAGAGGGCCGCGTCGTGGCGGAACTGCAGCGACTGCGGGTCGGCCGGGCCGGCCTCCGCGGTGCGGTCGTCCGCGAGGCGGCGCAATTCGGGCAGGGCGCGGCGGTACTGGCCGTCGTCCATCAGGGTCGCCGCGTACTGCTTGCGCAGGATGCGCACGACGGGCGAGTGCTCGCCGTGCTCCGCGGCCGCGGCCGGCAGGATGCCCCCGAGGATGTCCACGGCCCGGGTGATACTCCCCTCGCCGAGCAGGCGCTTGACCTCGTCGACGGCGGCGGCGACGTCCGGCTTGGGCTCCGCCGCGACCGGGGGTGCGACCGGCGCGGGCGGGGCGGCGGAGACCCGGTCGGGCCAGGGCGCGTGCGGACGCAGGAACGGGCGGGCCGGGTCGAGCGGCCCGGCCGGGGCGCCGCGCGCGGGCAGCAGCGGCGCCAGCGCCTCGTACACCTCCTGCGCGCCGGACGGCCGGTGCTCCGGATCCTTGGCGAGCAGGCGCAGGACGAGGGCCTCCAGCGGCTCGGGGACCTCGGGGCGCAGCTGCCGGACCGGGAGCGGCGGCTCGTAGAGATGGCGGTGGAGGACGCCGAGCGCGGTGGAGCCCGCGAAGGGGACGTTGCCGCTGAGGAGTTCGTGCAGCAGGACGCCGAGGGCGTACAGGTCGGTGTAAGGGCCGACAGCACCGCCCATCGCCTGTTCGGGGGCCATGTAGGCGGGGCTGCCGATGGGCGATCCGGTGTGGGTGAGCCGGGTGGTGTCCGTGTCGATGACGGAGGCGACTCCGAGGTCCAGCACGGTGACCGTCCCGTCGGGTTTGACCATCACGTTGCGCGGCTTGAGGTCGCGGTGGACGATCGGCACGGCGTGGACCGCGCCGAGCACCGCGCACAGCTGGGCGGCCACGCTGACGGCCCACTCCCACGGGTAGGGGTCGTGCTCCGCGAGGTGGTCGGCGAGGTCGGCGCCCTCGACGTACTGCATCACGAGGTACAGGTCGTCGTCGTCGCTGCCGGCGTCGTGGACCGTGACCAGCCCGGGGTGGCTGACCTGGGCCGTCACCCGGCACTCGCGCACGAAGCGGCGGCGCATCTCGTCGGCGGCGGTGGCGGCGGCCATGTGGTCGGGGCGCAGCAGCTTGACGGCGACGCGGCGGTCGAGGCGCCCGTCGTACGCCGTCCAGACCTGGCCCATGCCGCCCTGCCCTATGAGCGCGGACAGCTCGTAACGGTTCGCGATGACGCGGCCGTTCACTTGTCCTCTTCCTTGCGGAGCAGGTCGCTGAGCTCGTCGAGTTCGGCGCGGACCTGGTCGATCCGCCCGATGGCGGGCGCGGAGGCCGGCGGTGACGACGGGGCGGGCGTCGGTATCGGGGGCGCCGGGGGCCGGCCGGACGGGGCCTGGACCTGAGGCTGCGCGGGCCCGACCTGGGCCGGGGGCTGCGCGGGCGGGTAGCCGTATCCCGCCGACTGCTGCCGCGGCATCCCGTACGGCCCCCCGGTCGCTGCCGCCGGACCGTACGGCGAGCCCGTCGGCAGCGGCGGCGGCCATGCCGCGGCCGTTTGCGGCTCCTGGTAGTGGCGGATGTCGGCGACCAGGTAGTGCGTCGGCACACCGAGCGCCAGCCCCAGCATGGCGAGGAGACACACGTAGTCCACCGGCCTCGGGGGCGCATCGGCCGCCGGTGTCTCGCCTTCGGAGGAGAACTCCCCGATGACGACGAGGCAGGTCACGACGATCGCGAGCGACAGCCAGAACAGCAGCCAGTCCGACCGCCGCCCCCTCATGATCGCGATGCGCAGCATCGTGCCCCAGGCCAGAAGTCCGAAGCTGAGCAGCGCGAGCGCCACGAAGACGATGCGCACGACGACGAGCAGCGCTGTCGAAGGGCGCCGAGGTTGCGGCGGCGCGAAGCCGTGGCCGTGCATCCCTGCTCCTGGAGGACTGGACGGGGGAAAAGGACTCAAGCGGACTGAAGCGTATACACCGACGAGTACAAGCGGTTGCCGGTTGTGCGGAACCGTTGTCCGACGCGTCAGCCCGAGATCGACGGCCCCGGTCGCGCGGTTCGCTCCGTGCGCTACGGCCCTGCTGCCGAGCCGGTCATTCCGGCAGGACGCTGCCGTCCGTGAGACCGTCGTGCAGCCCCTGCACCAGTTGTTCGCCGAGCCTGCCGGCGAGACGCAGCGCCTCCTCGAACTCGCCCAGCGCGCGGAAGCGCTCGCCGTAGCGCCGCTGGTCGGCGAGCGCCAGCCGGGGCAGCTGGAGGCGGCGGACGTCGAGCCGGGTCGCGGTCGAGGCGTAGCTGCTGGCCTGGCGCTGGTTGGCACTGCCGCGCAGGAAGCCGGCGAGGAACCAGGGGTCGAGCGCGGCCGGGTCGGGGCGCAGCAGTTGGAGGTTGCGGCCGAGCGCGGCACCGGCCAGTTCCTCGTCCGCCACGCGCACGATCGTGCCGGCACCGAGGACCGGGACGACGACGTCGCCCGCCTCGATCAGCACGGGCTCCTCCTCGGGGCCGGCCGGAAGTGTGCCCGAGGGGTTCCGGCCTGCGAGGACGTCCTGCTCGGTGAGGACTGCCACCGGCCCGTCCGCTGGTGCGGCGCCGGTGCCGCCTGCGCGCAGGACGAGGGCGCCGGCGCGGGCGAGTTCACCGACGGTGGTGGAGGGCCAGTGCACGGGGGCGGCGGGCGGGGCGGAGCGTGCCTGCCGGGGAGTGAGCTCGGCGGTCCGGCCGAGCGTCTGCGTCAACCGCTCGCGGACGCGACCCAGTTCGGCGGTGCCCCCACCCGCGGCGGGGAGCGGCAGGTGACGCGCGGGGGCCAGGTCCACGTCGTCGTCGAGGAGTTCGATGACCGGGACGCACCGGCTCACACCTGGGGTCTCCGCCACGGACCCGTGCCGCTCGAAGGGCCGCCAGGCGTCGAGCACCACGGTGCGGATGGCCTGCCAGTCGAGTCTGTCGCGGCCCGCGGCGGCGTGCTCGGTCGTGGCGGCATCGACGACGAGCAGCTCCGGCGACGGGCGTTCGGTGGCGTCGGGCCTGCACAGCACCCACAGATGGAGCGGGATGCCGTACGGGGGCGCGGCGCCGGCGGGGAGGGCGATGACCGCCCGCAGCGCACCGCGGCGCAGCAGCCCGGCCCGGACGCGGCGCCCGGAGCGGCGGGAGGCGGCGGCGGGAGGCATCAGCAGCACGGCGGTGCCACCGGGGCGCAGGCGGGCGAGCGCGTGCTGGACCCAGGCGAGCTCGGACTCGGTGCGGGCGGGGAAGCCGTACTCCCAGCGCGGGTCGTAGGCCAGTTCCTCGTGGCCCCAGTTGCGCTCGTTGAACGGCGGGTGGCACAGGACGGCGTCCACGGCGAGCGCGGGGAACGCGTCCGCGCGCAGGGCGTCGCCGGCCGCTGCCCGTACGTCGGCGTCCGTGTGCAGGGCGAGGCGCAGTGCGGTGAGCGCGGCCAGGTCGCGGTCGCTCTCCTGGGCGTGGAGGGCCGCGGGACGGTCGACGGCGCGCAGCAGGGTGCCGGTCCCGGAGGCGGGGTCGAGCACGGTCCTCGCCGGCCCGGCGAGGGCGGCCATCAGCGCGGCGGGCTCGGCCGGGGTGAGTGTGTACTGGCGCGGGTTGGCATCGAGATGGCGACCCAGCAGGAACTCGAACGCCTGGCGGGCACCGGTCTCCGATGCGAGCGCCGCGGCCCCGCGGATGAGGGGCACGGAGGGCCCGAGCTCGCCCGCGACCGGTGTCCGTACGGCTCGCGGGGCGCCGAAGCGCAGGGTCAGCACCTCCTCGAGCGCGGCGGGCAGCGTCTCGGCGATCCGGGCGTCGGAGACGGCGCTCAGGGCGGGCCAGCCCGAGGGCCGGTGGTGGACGAGGAGGAGCGCACAGCCGGCGTGGACGAGTGCGGTGACGGCTCCGGCCGGGTGGCCGGAGAGTTGTTGCCAGACCCGTTCACGGAGCGGTACCTCTGCCAGCTTTCCCTGGTCGCGCAGCCAGCGCTCGACATCGGTGAGGGCGAAGGACGGGCTGGTCTCCGTCCCGCCGACGGGCTTGGGGAAGTCGGCGTGCCGGCGCCGCCAGTTGCTCACGGCGGCACGGCCCACGCCGGCGAGCCTGGCGATTTCGGCGGCCGTCACCTCTGGTTCGTTCTCCGGCACTCGGCTGTCTCCCCGTCACAGTTCCGCTTGTGCTGTGACCGGCACTGTACTCGGGTTCACACCCAGCGGCGCTTCACAACATGAAATTGAAGAACCAACTACAACGCTGTTGACTCGGTTCACAAGCTCTGCTGTCATTGACCCATGGCAGCACGGGCCACGGCAATCGGGCCCGCCACAACCAATGGGGGGGACCCATGTCGCAGTACACCCAGCCGCAGCCGGGCTTCACGGCGCCGAGCCCGGCGCGCAACGGCCTCGGCACCGCCGCCCTGGTGCTCGGAATCATCGGCATCATCTTCGGAGTGATCCCGTTCCTCTTCTGGATCGGCACGATCCTCGGACTGCTCGCCCTGATCCTCGGCCTCGTCGGCCGGGGTCGCGCCAAGCGCGGAGAGGCCACCAACAAGGGCACGGCGACGGCCGGTACGGTGCTGGGCCTGCTGGCACTGATCGCGAGCGTCGTCATCGGCATCGTCACGGTGATGGCGGTGGACGAAGCGGTCGACGAGATCAACAAGTCGGTCGAGAACACCGCCCCCAAGGACACCACCACGGGCGGCCAGGACGGCGCGGCCAAGGAGAAGGGCAATGCCCTCGCCGCCGACGAGACGTCCGTCTACGACGACGACGTGCGGGTCACCGTTTCCGCGCCCGAGCCGTACACGCCCGGCGAGTTCGCGGTCGGCCACACCAAGGGCAACAAGGCCTACCAGGTCACCATCACCATCGAGAACGCCGGCAAGGAGAAGTACGACGCGAACCTCGTCACCGTCGACGCCCGCGCCGGCAAGGACGGCGTGACCGCCGAGCAGATCTTCGACGACAAGGCGGGCGCCGGCTTCGAGGGCACGATCCTGCCCGGCAAGAAGGCCACGGTCACCTTCGCCTTCGACGCCCCGGCCGACGCGAAGAACCTGACGGTGGAGGTCTCCCCCGGCTTCGACTACGACGCCTCGCACTGGGAGCTGACGGTCTGACCGTCCCGCCCCTGTCAGCCGGGGAGGCCGCCGAAGCAGGCGGCCTCCCCGGCTGACTCGTTCTCCCTCCGCGGACAAGTCCGGTCGGCGCGGCGACGGAAGCGACCGGAACCGGGCCGGCTCCGAAGCGGAGCCGATCCACCGGACCCTTGTCCGGTGGCGGAGCGCATCCGTCCGGCCGAGGTCGACCCGCTGCCGAGGACGGACGTCGTCATCGCCGCCTCCGTCTTCGAGGTCCCGTGCGTCGCCGCCGCGACCCGACCCCGCGAGCGGGCATCCGCCGGGACGGCCCCGCCCCGCACGTCACAACCGGTGCCGCACCCAGACGTTCGGCTCCACGTACACCGCGTAGCCGCGTTCCACCTCGCAGTGCACCGGCACCAGAGCGCCCGGAACCTCGACCTGACCGGTCATGTCGAACGGCAGTCCGGTCCACTTGCGCCACTGGTCCAGCGAACCGGTGACGGTCATCGACGTGTGCGCAACCTTCTCGATGACACCGCCGGCCCGCACATGCACCCGCAGCCACGGGTCGTGCGGCAGGCCGTCCGCCCCGCGGGTGCGGTGGGCGTACTCGTCGATCAGGGTCTGCGGTTCGGCCTTCTTCGCGCTCGGCCGCACCGGAGCAATCACCTGGTCGAAGCCGAGACGGCGGGCGTTGTCCCGCATCGCGGCCAGCATCCGGCCCGATATCCCCTGGCCCTGTCGGTCGGTGGCCACAGTGATCTCGATGGCGCTCACGATGTCCGGCTTCCGACCGTGCCGCAGGTCGGAGAACGCCCACAGCATCACCTGGTCCCAGCCGCCGGCGGGCAGCTCCCGGCGTCCGTCCACGTCCATGGCCAGCGGGACGCTGAACGCCCGTGCCACGACCTTCCCTTCAGGGTCGGTCGCCACCAGCACATACTCGGGCAGCTCGCCGACGATCCGTCCGACGTACGCCCAGCCCACCGGGTCGTTGACGATGAACTCGTCCCAGGTGTCGAGCATCTGCCACATGGGGCCCTGGAGTTCGGGGCGCTCGGCGAGCGTAGTGATCTCAAGTTCCATGGCCGCAGGCTAACCAGCGACACCCGCGGACCCCACCGGTTATCCGCCGCACTGGTCCAGCATGCTCCGTTTGTCGGCGGCCGTCACCGGCAGGTCGTACTTCACGGCGACCTGCGCGAAACGCACGGCATAGGAGCAGCGGATCTCCTTGTTCGGCGGCAGCCACGAGGCGGGGCCGGAGTCGCTCTTCGCGCTGTTCGCCCGGCCTTCCACCGGCAGCAGGTTCAGCGGGTCGTTGGCCAACTGCCGGCGCTTGGCCTCGTCCCAGCGGGCCGCACCCATCTGCCAGCTGTACGACAGCGGTACGACATGGTCTATCTGCACCTCGGCGGCCTGCTGCTTGCGCCACTCGATGGTCGTCCCGGTGTACGGGTCGTGGACGGTCATCTCCACGACGACGCAGTCGGAGCCGGCGCGGAAGGCGAGGCGCTGCCCGTCACGGGCGAGCATGTCGTTGCGTGTGTCGCAGCCGTTGCGCGCCAGAGGTACGCCGTCGGCCGTGTCCATCCAGGCGTAGCCGTACTCGTCCCGGTCGTAACCGGTCCTCGGGCCGCGCCCCTTGGTGGCCACCTTCGCCATCAGCGCACGGGCGGCTGCCTTTTCCTGCTCGGTGGTGAGGGCGGCCAGCCCCGGCTCCGTGCCCCGGGGATTGGCGAGCGGACTCGTGCCGCCGCCGCCCGGAGCGGCGTGCGTCGTGCCCCCGTCGCCCTCGGCGCCGCCCTCGTCGATGCCGGCGGCGTCGCAACCGGTCAGCAGCAGCGCCGCGAGCAGCGCCGCCGTCCCTCCCCCGACCACCCCATGTCTGTTCACGGTCCGTACCGTACTGCCGGACTCAGACCTTGCCGATGCCGAGGGTGTTCTGCGCGGGCAGCAGTCCGGTGCCGAGTATCGCGACCCAGTACGCGCCGAGCAGTTCGGACAGACGCGCCGTGTCCTCGGGACCGAGCGCCGCCCACGGGGCGGCGGCCATCTCGTCCGTACGCCGCTCGACCTCGGCCCGCAGTGCGCGCCCGTCGGCGGTGGCCGTGCCGTCGGCTGCCGACAGACCGCGCGCCACCAGCCTTGCGTGTGCGGCCGTCCACTCCGCCTCGCTCCAGCCGCGGCTCGCGAAGGTCTCGACCGGGGCGGCGCCGATGCCGGCGAAGGAGACGAGCGACTCGACGGGATCGAGGCGGGCCGTCAACAGCGCGGCGAGGTGCCCGTCGCCCCGGTGCTCGCGCAGCCGGGTGGCGGCCTGCCACAGGACGAGGTGCGGCTCGTCGGCCCAGGGAAGGGCGGAGTTGGCCGCCGCGAGCGGACGCCCGGCACAGTCCGCGGCCTCCGCGGCGCGCCGAGCGAGCCCGGCGGCCTCCGCGAGCTCCTTCGACGCGACGGCGTCGCCGAGGACGTCCCGGTAGGTGCGGTCCACGGCGCGCAGCCGGGCGGCGATCACCTCCGCGGGCGATGCCACGCGCCAGGCGTCGGGGACGTAGCGGCGCACCATCGCCGGGCTGAAGCTGTAGAACGCCGAGCCGACCTGTGCCGCTCCGGCCTCTCCGAGGGGTGCGGCACGCCAGGCGAAGTAGCTGGGCCAGCGCTCGTCGGTCCGGTGGCCGAGGGCTGCCGCCTCCTCGAAGGCCTGCGGCGCGTAGTAGAGCACGGCGTGCAGGGGCTCGAGCAGATGCCACATCTGCCGCACGCGTCCGAGTTCGTCGGTCATGACTCCCGCCTCCATGTCATCTAGTCATCGTCTAGATTGCACAGGCGTCGCTGAACTTGTCAATGCCTAGATTGCGGGTAGCCTGGCTCCATGAGCAGCGAGCGCACCTACCACCACGGTGACCTGCGACGGGCCGTCCTCTCCGCGGCCCTCGACGTCATCCGCGCCGAAGGCCCGTCCGCCGTGAGGCTGCGCGACCTCGCCCGCCGCGCGGGCGTCTCGCACGCGGCCCCCGCCCACCACTTCAAGGACCGGACCGGCCTGCTGACGGCCATCGCGGCCGAAGGCTACGAGCTGCTGGCCGACGCCCTGTCCGAGGCCCCGGACCTGCGGGAGCGGGGGGTCGCTTACGTCCGCTTCGCGCTCGGCCACCCGGCGCACTTCCAGGTCATGTTCCAGCCGGAGCTGCACCGCCGCGACGACTCCGGGCTGCTCGCGGCCAAGGAGCGGGCCTCGGCCGAACTCCGCGCGGGGATCACCACCCTTGACACGGTCCCCGAACCGCGCACCGCCGGCATCGCGGCCTGGTCCCTGGCGCACGGTTTCGCGACCCTGCTGCTGACCCACAACCTGGACGAGCCGGTGGGAGACCGGGATCCCGCTGACGCCTTCCGGTCGCTCGCCGACCTGCTCTTCGCACCCGGTGCCGTGCAAGTGCCGGGGAAATAGCGGGAAGGCGTTCAACCACTGGGTCGGTACGTCCGGCGAGTACGACGCCGTGGCCGACTTCGATCGCGCCCCGGCCGACCCGGCCGACCCGGCCGACCCAGACCGCATCCTCCCCGCGTACGACTCGGGCGACCATCTGCACCCGGGTGACGCGGGGTACCGCGCGATGGCCGAAGCCCTGGACCTCGACGCGTTCTGACCACCGTGGTCACCGAGGCCGTCGGCCGTGCCCGGCTCGGCCGACGACCGAAGAAATCACACGCGGCTCACGAACCCAGGATCGTCGTCAGGAACTCGCCCGTCCACGCCAGCAGTTCCCGGCCCACCACGGGCTTGCCGCCGATCTTCCCCGCCGCCGGGCGCGGCACCAGGATCTGGTGGACCCCGGGCTTGATCACCGTACGCGGGTACAGCCGCTTCAGCCGCAGCTCCTGCGACTCGCGCAACTCCACCGGTGCGAAGCGGATGTTCGCCCCCTGGAGCACGATCTCGCCCACACCGCACGCGCGCGCCAGCATTCGCAGACCGGCCACCAGCAGCAGGTTCTCCACGGGCTCCGGCAGCTTGCCGTAGCGGTCGGTGAGCTCCTCGCGGACCGCCTTGATGTCCTCCTCCGTGTTGGCGGAGGCGATCGCCCGGTACGCCTGGAGCCGCAGCCGCTCGCCGGGCGCGTAGTCGTGCGGCACGTGCGCGTCGACCGGGAGCTCGATCTTGACCTCGAGCGGCGGCTCCTCCTCCACACCGCCCTCGAGCGACGCGCGGTAGTCGGCGACCGCCTCGCCGACCATGCGGACGTACAGGTCGAAGCCGACGCCCGCGATGTGGCCCGACTGCTCGCCGCCGAGCAGATTGCCCGCGCCGCGGATCTCCAGGTCCTTCATGGCGACGTACATGCCCGCGCCCATCTCGGTGTGCTGGGCGATGGTCGCAAGACGCTCGTGAGCGGTCTCGGTGAGCGGCTTCTCCGGCGGGTAGAGGAAGTACGCGTAGCCCCGCTCGCGGCCGCGGCCGACGCGGCCGCGCAGCTGGTGCAGCTGCGAGAGGCCGAAGTTGTCGCCGCGCTCCACGATGAGCGTGTTGGCGTTGGAGATGTCGATACCGGACTCGACGATCGTCGTGGAGACCAGCACGTCGAACTTCTTCTCCCAGAAGTCGACGACGACCTGCTCCAGCGCCGACTCCGACATCTGGCCGTGGGCGGTGGCGATACGCGCCTCGGGAATGATCTCCCGGAGCCGGGCCGCCGCCCGGTCGATGGACTCGACGCGGTTGTGAATGTAGAAGACCTGGCCCTCGCGCAGCAGTTCACGCCGGACGGCCGCGCCGATCTGCTTCTCCTCGTACGGGCCGACGAAGGTCAGCACCGGGTGCCGCTCCTCCGGCGGGGTGGTGATCGTGGACATCTCGCGGATGCCGGTCACCGCCATCTCCAGCGTGCGCGGAATGGGGGTCGCGGACATGGTCAGCACGTCGACGTTGGCCCGCAGCTTCTTCAGCTGCTCCTTGTGCTCGACACCGAACCGCTGCTCCTCGTCGACGACGACGAGACCCAGGTCCTTGAACCTGGTCTCCGAGGAGAACAGCCGGTGCGTGCCGATCACGATGTCGACCGAGCCGTCCCGCAGCCCCTCCAGCGTCGCCTTCGCCTCGGCCTCCGACTGGAAACGGGACAACGCGCGCGTGACGACGGGGAACTGCGAGTACCGCTCGGAGAACGTACCGAAGTGCTGCTGGACGAGGAGGGTCGTCGGGACGAGGACGGCGACCTGCTTGCCGTCCTGGACCGCCTTGAAGGCCGCCCTGACCGCGATCTCCGTCTTGCCGTAGCCCACGTCGCCGCAGATCAGACGGTCCATCGGAACCGTCTTCTCCATGTCCTCCTTGACCTCGGCGATCGTGGACAACTGGTCGGGCGTCTCGACGTACGCGAAGGCGTCCTCCAACTCCCGCTGCCACGGGGTGTCCGGCCCGAAGGCATGGCCGGGTGCGGCCATCCGGGCCGAGTAGAGCTTGATCAGGTCCGCGGCGATCTCCTTGACCGCCTTCTTCGCGCGCGCCTTGGTCTTCGTCCAGTCGGCGCCGCCCAGCCGGTGCAGCGTCGGGGCCTCGCCGCCCACGTACTTGGTGACCTGCTCCAGCTGCTCCGTGGGGATGTAGAGCCGGTCGCCGGGCTGGCCGCGCTTGGCCGGGGCGTACTCGACGAGCAGGTACTCCCGGGTCGCGCCCTGGACCGTGCGCTGCACCATCTCGATGTAGCGGCCCACGCCGTGCTGCTCGTGGACGATGTAGTCGCCGGCCTCGAGGGTCAGCGGGTCGATGGTCTTGCGGCGCCGCGTGGGCATCCGCTGGCCGTCCTTGCCCGCCGCCTTCTGGCCGGTCAGGTCGGTCTCCGTGAGGACCACCAGCTTGAGCGCCGGGTCGACGAAGCCGTACTCGACCGAACCGCAGGCGACATGGACGACGGACGGCGTGATGTCGGCCAGGTCGGCGTCCAGCCGGGCCGCGATGCCCTCGCCGCCGAGCACCTCGACCGTCCGGGACGCGGGTCCGTGCGCCTCGGTCACGAAGACGGTGCGCCAGCCGTCGGCCAGCCAGCCCTTGGTGTCGGCCAGCGCCCGGGCGGTGTCGCCGCGGTACGCCTCCGGGGCGTGCATGCCGAGCTTGAGGGTGTCGTCCGCCACGTCGGAGGCGTCGGCGGCGAACGGGGACACGGACCACCACATCATGCCGAGTTCGCGCGCCCGGTCCCGTACGTCGGCGAGGCCCCACAGCGACGCGGCGTCGACGTCGATCGGGGCCTGGCCACCGCCCGCCGTCGCCGCCCAGGACGCCTGGAGGAACTCCTGGCTGGTGGCGACCAGGTCCGCCGCCCGCGTACGCACCCGCTCCGGGTCGCACACCACGGCCATCGCGCCCTCGGGCAGCACGTCCAGCAGTAGTTCCATCTCGTCGACGAGCACCGGCGCCAGCGACTCCATGCCCTCGACCGCGATGCCCTCGGCGATCTTGCCGAGCAGTTCGCCCAGCTCCGGATGGGCCTCCGCGAGCGCGGCGGCCCGCTGCCGCACGTCGTCCGTCAGCAGCAGCTCACGGCACGGCGGCGCCCACAGACCGTGCTCCGCCACCTCCAGGGAGCGCTGGTCGGCCACCTTGAAGTAACGGATCTCCTCGACGTCGTCGCCCCAGAACTCCACCCGAAGGGGGTGCTCCTCGGTCGGCGGGAAGACGTCCAGGATGCCGCCGCGCACCGCGAACTCGCCCCGCTTCTCGACCAGTTCCACCCGCGAGTACGCCGCGGCCGCCAGCCCCTCCACGACCTCTTCGAGGTCGGCCTGCCGTCCGGTGCGCAGCGCAACGGGCTCCAGGTCGCCGAGGCCCTTGACCTGTGGCTGCAGCACGGACCGTACGGGAGCGACGACGACCTGCACGGGGCCCGTGGCCGGGTCGTCGGACGAGGGGTGCGCCAGGCGGCGCAGCACGGCCAGGCGGCGGCCGACGGTGTCGGAGCGGGGCGAGAGCCGCTCGTGCGGCAGCGTCTCCCAGGACGGGTACTCGACGACGCCCTCGCCGGGCAGCAGCGAGCGCAGCGCGGCGGCCAGGTCCTCGGCCTCCCGCCCGGTGGCGGTGACGGCCAGCACGGGTCGGCCCGAGTCACGGGCCAGCGCGGCCACGGCGAAGGGCCGCGCGGCGGGCGGTCCCACCAGGTCGACGTGCATACGGTGGCCGTCCGCGGCCGTCCTGACCGCTTCGGCGAGCGCCGGGTCGGATACGACGGCATCGAGCAGACCGTGCAGGCTCATGAAGGGGTTCCGTCCAGGAGGAGCGAGGGGGGTGGGCAACGCGATGCGCCCGACACGTCGAACGGGCCGGGGGGTCTCCAGCCTACGACGTGCGTATGTCACTCGCTCGACGGATCGACGTCACTCCGGAGAGTGCACGAGCTGGCTCGGATGCCGAGGGGACCGCTAAACTAAGTCCACTCCTTAGTCCATCCCTTCATCGGTGAGGCCGCGATGGAAGCAGCCCGGCAGTACAACGTCCACGAGGCGAAGACCCACTTCTCCAAGATCCTCGAAGCGGTCGCCACCGGCGAAGAGGTGATCATCAGCAAGGCGGGCGCACCTGTGGCCAAGGTGATCCCGCTCGCTTCGAAGGTCCGCAGGACGGCACGGGGATCACTGCCCGAGCCGGTCGTCTTCCACGACGACTTCGACGACATCTCCGACGACGAAGGCTTCGCCGACGCCTTCGGTCTCTCCACGGAGAACGGCCGGTGAAACTGCTCGCAGACACCCACATCGTGGTGTGGTGGTTGCTCGACTCGCCTCAACTGTCCGAAGAGACGAAGGAACTGCTCGACACGGAAGCACTTGCCTATGTCAGCGCCGTGACTCCATGGGAACTCGCCGTCAAGCAGGTTCTGGGAAAGCTGGACGGTCCTGAGGACCTACCGGAACGAGCCCGCGACTGCCAGCTCAAACCGCTCCCCATTACAGGCCTGCACGGCATCCGCGCCGGACAGCTCCCGTTCCACCACCGCGATCCGTTCGACCGGATGCTGATCGCCCAGGCCCAGACGGAGGGCCTGACCCTGGTCACCCGCGACAAGCGCATTCCGATGTACGACGTCCCGGTGCTCCAGGTCTGACACGTTCCCGCAGACGACGGCCCCGGGTGTCCGCCATGGACACCCGGGGCCGTCGCGTGCCCGCCGGCCCCGACCCCCGTACGGGACCGGCAGACCGTCGACTACTCGGTCGCGATCGCGTTCAGCACGTTCATCCGGCCCGCCCGGAACGCCGGAACCAGGGCCGCGAACAGGCCCACGAACGCCGACCCCACGAAGACCGTGATGATCGTCGGCCACGGGATGTCCAGGACACCCAGGCCCTCCAGCGCCAGCAGCTTCTGGGCCGACGTGCCCCAGCCCATGCCCAGACCGAGGCCGAGCAGCGCCCCGAAGAGGGCGATGACCACCGACTCCAGGCGGATCATGCGGCGCAGCTGGCGCCGCGAGAGGCCGATGGCCCGCATCAGACCGATCTCACGGGTCCGCTCGACCACCGAGAGGGCGAGGGTGTTCACCACACCCAGGACCGCGACGATGATCGCGAGCGCCAGCAGGCCGTAGACGATGTTGAGCAGCTGTCCGATCTGGTCCTTCAGGTCCTGCTTGAAGTCGGTCTGGTTCTGCACCTTGTACTGCGGGTACTCGGCGAGCGACTTCTTCAGCGCGGTGTACGCCTCCTTCTCCTGACCGTCGACCGCCTTGGCGAACATGATCATGTTCTCGGGCATCTTCTCGGCCGGGATGTACCGCGCGGCGGTCGTGATGTTCAGGTACATCGCGCCCTTGTCGACGTTGGTGTCGTCGGAGGTGATCGCGGCGACCTTCAGCTCGGCCGGACGGCCGTTCTTGAAGTCGACCTCGATCGTGTCGCCGACCTTCACACCCCGCCGGTCCGCGTAGTCGCTGCCGACGGAGATCGCGTCCTTGCCGTACGCGGCGGACAGCTCACCCGCCACCGTCTCGCGGCGCAGGTCCTGCGCGTACGTCGGGTCGGCGGCGGCCAGCTGGAGGTCCTCCGTCGTACCGTCCGGAGCGGTGATCTTCGCGTCGACGCCCTTGTACTCGGTGACGTGCTCGAGGCCCGGCGTCTTCTTCAGGGCCTGCTGCGCCTGCGGCACGATCGGTCCCATGGTGGCGGACTGCACGATGAAGTCGGCGCCCACCGACTTGTCGAGCTCCTCCGTCGCGGAGGCAACCATCGACGAGCCGACCACCGACAGGCACGCCACCAGGGCGAGGCCGATCATCAGGGCGGCGCCGGTCGCTCCCGTACGGCGCGGGTTGCGCAGCGCGTTGCGCTCCGCCATCCGGCCGACCGGGCCGAACATCCGCAGCACCAGGGCGCTGATCACCCGCACCACACCCCCCGCCAGCAGCGGACCGATCACGACGAAACCGATCAGCGACAGCACCACACCGAGGCCGAGGAACATCGACCCCTCGCTCGCCTTGCCCGCCTGCGTGGCGGCCACCAGGGCCGCCGCACCGGCGGCGGTCAGGACGAGACCGGTGCCGCCGCGGATCCAGCCGGCCTTGGCGTCGGTCGGCATGCCCGAGTCACGCAGGGCCGCCATGGGCGAGACCTTGCCGGCGCGGCGCGCGGGAATGTACGCGGCGAGGGTGGTGACGACGATGCCGAGCACCATGCCGACCACGGGGGTGGTCCACTTCACGGTCAGGTCGTCCGTGGAGAGGTTCATACCGACCGCGGACATCATCCTCATCAGCCCGACGGCCAGCCCGACACCTGCGGCCACACCGGCGATCGAGCCGACCAGCCCGAGCAGCACCGCCTCGATGAGCACGGAGCGGTTGACCTGCTTGCGGCTCGACCCGATGGCGCGCATCAGACCGATCTCCCGGGTGCGCTGCGCGACCAGCATGGAAAAGGTGTTGACGATCAGGAAGATGCCGACGAGGAAGGCGATCCCGGCGAATCCGAGCATCGCGTACTTCATCACGTCGAGGAACGAACCGACCTCCTCGCGCCCGGCGTCCGCCGCCTCCTTCGCTGTCTGCAGCTTGTACGGCTGCTCCAGCGCGGAAGCCAGGTTCTTCTTCAGCGCCTCGTCGCTGACACCGGCGTCGGCGACCACCAGCACCTGGGTGAACAGGCCCTCCTTGCCGAGGAGTTCACGCTGTGCGGTGGCGGTGTCGTAGAAGACGACGGCCGCGCCGGGGTTGGTGACCTTGAAGTCGGCGATGCCGGAGATCTTCGCGGTGAAGTCACCGGTGACGGCGATCGTCCGCAGTTCGTCGCCCATCTTCAGGTTGTGCTTGTCGGCCGTGTCGGCGTCGACCATGACCTCGGTGGGGCCGCGCGGGGCGTGACCCGAGGCGATCTCCATCGACTTGAGTTCGTTCTCGGTCCAGTTGGCCGCGATCGTCGGGGCGCCGGTGGTGGAGCCCATGTTCTTGTTCTCGGAGTTGACGACGGTGACGCTCATGCTGGACACGGCGCCCTCGGCGGACTTCACGCCCTCGACCGAGCCGACCTCGTCGACGAGATCGGCGGGCAGTGTCTCGGGCCGACCGGTCGCCGGTGCCTCCGTGGCCTCGGCGCCCTTGGGGCTGACGGTCACGTCCGCGGCGGAGGTGGCGAAGAGCTTGTCGAAGGTGGTGTTCATGGTGTCGGTGAACACGAGCGTCCCCGACACGAAGGCCACGGACAGCAGCACGGCGACGGCCGAGAGGGCCATACGGCCCTTGTGCGCGAAGAAGTTGCGCAGCGAGGTCCTGAACACGGTCATGACGTCCGCCCACGGGCGTCGAAGTCCTTCATACGGTCGAGGACGGCCTCCGCGGTCGGCCGCAGCATCTCGTCGACGATGCGGCCGTCGGCGAGGTACAGGACGCGGTCCGCGTAGGAGGCGGCGACCGGGTCGTGGGTGACCATCACGATCGTCTGGCCCAGCTCGTCGACCGACCTGCGGAGGAAGCCGAGCACTTCGGCACCCGCCCGCGAGTCCAGGTTTCCGGTCGGCTCGTCACCGAAGATGATCTCCGGGCGGGCGGCGAGGGCACGGGCCACGGCGACGCGCTGCTGCTGGCCGCCGGAGAGCTGGGTCGGCCGGTGCCCCAGCCGCTCCGCGAGACCCACCGTCTCCACGACCCGGTTCAGCCACGCGGCGTCCGGCTTGCGGCCGGCGATGTCCATGGGGAGCGTGATGTTCTCCAGGGCGTTCAGCGTCGGCAGCAGGTTGAAGGCCTGGAAGATGAAGCCGACCCGGTCCCGGCGCAGTTGCGTGAGCTTCTTGTCCTTGAGGCCGGTGATCTCGGTGTCGTCGAGGAAGATCTGGCCCGAGGTGACGGTGTCGAGGCCGGCCAGACAGTGCATCAGTGTCGACTTGCCGGAGCCCGACGGCCCCATGATCGCCGTGAACTGCCCGCGGGCGATGTCCACGTCGACGTGATCGAGCGCGACGACACGGGTCTCACCGGCGCCGTATGCCTTGACGACCTGCCGCCCCCGTGCGGCGACGGCCGTACGCCCTCCGGTTTCCCCGTACGCGGGGGTGGTTACAGCCGTAGTCACGGTAGGTCTCCTTGCTCTGGGAATTCAGTGGTCCGAAGTCAGCGATCGAGGTCGCCGCGTCTCTGTCCCGAGTCTCGCGACGGAAGCGGTCCGGCGCGCTGGTGCGCAGCGCAGTCTTGGCCCGGGGGTTTTCCCCACCCCCGTCCGGTACTGCTCCTGCGCAGCGGCCTCCTGCGGCCGTAAGAACAAGCTAAGGAACGGCACCCGCCTTCTCGTCGTCCGCCGGTACGAACGTCCCCTGGGCAGAAGTAAGGAGGAGCCCCTAGGGGACTCCACCCCCAGGTGGACCTTCCAAGGACGCGACTGCACCCTCCCCCCGCGTGGGGGCCAAGTGAGAAGGTGTCCCCCGGAAATAGATGCATGACGAAAGGACCCGGGGAAGCCATGGGAATCACCGGCCGTACGGAACGCCTGCCCGGCGCCGCAGCGCACCCGGCCGCTCCCCGGGGGCGGGGCCCGGTCGTCGCCGCACTGATGCTGGGCATGGCGCTCGCCGCGCTCGACGGGACCATCGTCTCGACCGCCGTGCCCCAGATCGTCGGCGATCTGGGCGGCTTCGCGGTCTTCTCCTGGCTCTTCTCCGGCTACCTCCTCGCCGTGACCGTCACCCTCCCGGTGTACGGCAAGCTGTCCGACACCTTCGGCCGCAAGCCCGTCCTCGTCGCCGGCATCGTCCTGTTCCTCGTCGGCTCCTTGTTGTGCGCGCTCGCCTGGAACATGGCCGCGCTCATCGCGTTCCGCGTCGTACAGGGCCTCGGCGGCGGGGCGCTCCAAGGCACGGTGCAGACCATCGCCGCCGACCTCTACCCGCTCGCCGAGCGCCCCAAGATCCAGGCCAAACTCTCCACGGTGTGGGCCACCTCGGCCGTCGCGGGGCCCGCCGTCGGCGGGCTGCTCGCCGGATACGCGGACTGGCGCTGGATCTTCCTCATCAACCTGCCCGTCGGCGCGGTCGCGCTCTTCCTGGTCCTGCACTACTTCACGGAACCGGCCCGCCCCGCGCCCACGGCGCGGCCACGCGTCGACTGGGCAGGCGCCCTGTGCGTGTTCGCGGCCGGCACCCTGCTGCTCACCGCCCTCGTCCAGGGCGGCATCGCCTGGCCGTGGCTCTCGCCCCCGTCACTGGCCCTGCTGGGAGGCAGCGCGGTCCTCGTCGCCCTCACCGTCGCCGTCGAACGCCGCGCCGCGGAGCCGATCATCCCCGGCTGGGTCTGGCGCCGACGCACCATCGCGGCGGTCAACCTGGCGCTGGGCGCGCTCGGCCTGCTGATGGTCGCCCCGACCGTCTTCCTCCCCACCTACGCCCAGTCCGTCCTCGGCCTCGGCCCGATCGCCGCGGGCTTCGTCCTCTCGGTGATGACGCTGAGCTGGCCGGTCAGTGCCGCCCTGTCCGACCGCGTCTACAACCGCATCGGCTTCCGCCGGTGCGCGATGCTCGGAATCGGCCTCGCGATGCTGATCCTGCTCGCCTTCCCGCTACTGCCGTTCCCCGGCGAACCGTGGCAGCCCGCCCTGATCATGCTGCTGCTCGGCGCGGCACTCGGCCTCTTCCAACTTCCCCTGATCGTCGGTGTCCAGTCCACCGTCGGCTGGTCGGAGCGCGGCACCACCACCGCGTCCGTCCTGTTCTGCCGCCAGGTCGGCCAGTCCTTGGGCGCGGCCCTCTTCGGCGCGATCGCCAACGCCGTCCTCCTCGCCCGTCTCGGCGGGGGAAGCCTCGACTCGGTCTCCCACGCCCTGGAGAACCCGGCCACGCTGACCGCCTCCGCCACCGACGGCCTCCGCCGCGCGGTGGACTCGGCCGTCGACCACGTCTACGTCGGCGCGGCGGCCGCGGCGGGGCTGGCGCTGCTGGTGCTGGTCCTCGTGGCGCCGAGGCGCTTTCCGGTCATCCAGGACAAGGGTGATGTTTGACCCGGGGTTACCGGCGGTCCGTTCGCGCCCGCACAGGATCGTCACCGAACTGACATACCCATCGGTCGGGAAGGCCTTACATCATCGCTCTACCGGTGAGTAACGTACGCGGACCACCAACGCGCCCACCCGCCCCCTGCCCGGGCGGCAAGGAGCAAGAACGATGTCGTACCACCAGCTCTTCCCCGATCCGCCGCGTACGCCCAGCGCGCCCGGCCGTCACCGCCAGGAGGCGGCGGACCCGGCGTGGGACTTCGAACCGCAGCCGTGGGACCGGCCGCAGGCCGAGCAGCCGGACCGTGCCGACGACGACCACAGCCGCGAACTGCAAAGCCTGGGCTCGGCCTACCGCAGGCTGCGGCGGGTGTCGACCCTCGCCGCTCTCGGCTACTTCGTCCTCTTCCTGCTCCTGTCCGCCTACGCCCCCGGGACGATGGCCGGCGAGGCCGGCGGGGGGCTCACCACCGGGCTGCTGCTGGGGCTTCTCCAACTGCCCGTGGCGCTCGCCGCGATCGCGCTCTACGAGCGGATCGCACGCAGGCGTGTCGACCCGCTCGCCTCCTCGATCAGGGAGCGTGCCGAGCAGGCCGCCGAGCAGACGGCCCCGCCCCGGACGCGCGGCGGATGGCAGTCGGCCGGAGGTGCGCGCGCATGAACGGGTTCAGCTCCGAGGCCCAGACCATGTCCCTGATCGCATTCATCGCCGTCATCACCGTGACGTTGCTGCTGTGCGTGATGACCGGGCCCGACCGGGACGACCTGGGCGAGTTCTACACCGGTTACCGCTCCCTCTCCCCCGTGCAGAGCGGACTCGCCATCGCGGGCGACTACATCTCCGCCGGAACCGTTCTCGGCACCATCGGCATCATCGCGCTCCTCGGGTACGACGGGATGACCCTCGCCCTGAGCACCGTGCTGTCACTGGTCCTGATGATGTTCCTGCTCGCCGAACCCCTGCGCAACGCGGGCCGATTCACCATGGGTGACGTCTTCAGCCGCCGCGCCCACGGCCCCCTCGTACGGATCACCACGGCGGCCGTCACGCTGGCCGCGCTGCTGCCGCTGGTGATCTTCCAGCTGGCGGGCGCGGGCGAGCTGCTCGCCGTCGTACTCGGTTTCCACGCCGACGGGTTCAAGACCGGTTCGATCGTGTTCCTCGGCCTGCTGATGATCACCTACGCGGCGATCGGCGGCATGAAGGGAACGGCCTTCATCCAGATCGTCAAGACCGTCGTCCTGCTCGGCGCGGCCACCGCCATCGCCGTACTGATCCTCGACCGCTTCGACTTCAGCCCGCCCGCGCTGCTCGACGCCGCCAAGGACGGCAGCGGGCTGGGGGACGCGTACCTCACCTCGGGGCTGCAGTTCGCCGGCGACGAGATCGACATGATCAGCACCCAGTTGACGGTCGTGCTCGGCGCGGCGGTACTGCCCCACATCACGATGCGCATGTTCACCGCCCGCAACGCCGGCGCCGTGCGGCGCTCGATGTCCTGGGCCGTGTCGATCGCCGTCGTGACCTGCCTGCTGATCGCCGTGATCGGCCTCGGCGCCGCCGCCCTCGTCGGCCACAAGGAGCTCGCCGCCGGGGACCCGCAGGGCAAGACGGCGTTCCTGATGGTCAGTCAGGCGGTCATGGGCCCCGACCCCAGCACCCTCGAGACGCTGCTGTTCACGGCGGTGGCCACCGCGATCTTCCTCACGCTGCTCGCCTCCGTCGCCGGGATCACCCTGGCCTGCGCCAACACACTGGCGCACGACCTGATCGCGCACGGACTGCGCAGGGCGGGGATCGACGACCGCACCGAGATGGCCGTCGCCAGGGCCGCCGCAGCGGTCGTCGGCCTGGTCGCCATCGCGATCGCCGCCGGCGCCAGGCACCTGAACCTCCAGGCGCTGCTCACCCTGTCCTTCTGCATCGGCGCTTCCGCCGTCGCACCGGCCCTCGTCTACACCCTCTTCTGGCGCCGCTACACCCGTACGGGACTGCTCGCCACGCTCATCGTGGGCACCGGCTCGGCGCTCGTCCTGATGACGGGCAGCAACCTGGTGTCCGGATCGCCGCAGTCGATCTTCCCCGACGAGGACTTCAACTGGTTCCCCTTCACCACGACCGGCCTCGTCTCCGTCCCGCTCGGCTTCCTCGCCGGCTGGCTGGCGACCGTCCTCTACGACAGCGACACGATCGTGCAGCGCCGCCGCTACGAGGAACTGGAACCCACGATCCTCGCCGGGGTACCGACGAACTCCTGAAGTGGGCAAAGGTGCGCCCGGTCCGTGATTCACGGACCGGGCGCCCGCGTTTGGCCACGCATCCCAGCGGCCGCGCAACTGTTCGGCCAGAGCCACGAGCCGGGCTCCGGGCGTGTACGGCGCCGGAGGGTCGACCTCCATTCCGAGTTCGGCCACGGCCGGCGCGTAGTCGGACCCGGCGGCGCTGGTCCTCACGGCCCGCGCTCCCGCACAGTGCCGCCAACTTCGTCATGTCGAAGGGGAGTTCGCCAACGCAGTGTGCCCGGCTCTTACGGGCCGGGCACACTGCGGAGAAGGGAGCTACAGCAGCCCGTCCCACATCTGCTCGAGCAGCACGGACCACCAGCTCTCCGGCGACGACAGCGCCGCCGGGTCGAGCGCCGCCAGCTGGGCCTGGAAGTCGACCGTCCAGCGGCCCGCCTGCTCCGGGTTGAGGCCGAAGCGCAGACGCCACATACGGCCGAGCAGCGCGAGACAGCGCACGAACTCGGGCAGACCCGTGTTCACGAACTGCGGCGTCACGGGCCTGCCCCCCGGACCGGCCTCCACCGGCACCGCGACGATGTGCGCCGTGCCGTACTGGACACAGATCGCCCGGCCGAAGTCGCTGCCGATCACCAGGTACGAACCGGCGTCGGACGCCGGCTGCACCTGCCGCTGGGCGGCGAGCTCCGCCAGCGTCGGCACCACCGGCTGCGCCGGCTGTGCCCAGAAGAACGGGTTGAAGTCACCCGGCAGGCCCGCCCACACCAGGGTCGCCGCCACGATCTCCGGCACGCCCTGACGCGACACGGCCCGCTGGTCGAACCGGCACAGACCCTGGGGCCCGAACGCCCCGGCCAGCTCCTGCGCCACCGCCTCCGGCGGGATCGGCGGCACCGGCTGCACCTGCGGGAGCGGGGCACGCACCGGCGCGGGCCGGGCCGGCCCGTCCGCAACCTGGTGCAACTCACCCTGATGGGCCAGGAGTTGCTGCATGCCCTGCTGGCGCGAGGCGTGGTCCCTGCCGTACGGGGCGATCGACGTGATCCGTGCCTGCGGCCATGTCTCCCGGATCATCCGGGCGCAGTACGCGCCCGGCAGCTCGCACGACTCCAGCTCCGTGTGCAGCTCCAGCACCTGCTGCGGCGGCACGTTCATCGCGCGCAGCTCATGCAGGATCTGCCACTCCGGGTGCGGGGTGCCCGGGGCGGAGCGGCGGATCAGCTGGGCTTCGGAACCGTCGGGCGCGCGGTAGCGCAGCACCGCCTGGTAGCCGGGGCCGACCGTCGGCACACCGGTGGGCTGCTGCGGATACCCGTACGGCGGGCGCCCGCCGCCCATCGGAGGCTGCGGCGCGTTCGGCACGGGACCAGGAGCGCCAGGGGCACCGGGCGGGCCGGGCGGCTGCGGTGCGGCCGGGCCCATCTGGGCGGGCCCGGCGAGCATGGTCGCTGCCTGGTGCACCCCGCCGGGCGGCGGCGTGGAGCCGGGCGGCGGCGAGCCGGGCGGACCGGGCGGCTGCGGAGCCCCCGGACCCATCTGACTCGGGTCGGCCAGCATCGTCGCCGCATGATGCGCACCACCACCGGGCGGCGTCGAACCCGGAGGCGCCGGCGGACCAGGAGGCGGCGGCGTGGAGCCGGGCGGCCGCGGCGGACCGGGCGGCTGCGGAGCCCCCGGACCCATCTGACTCGGGTCGGCCAGCATCGTCGCCGCATGATGCGCACCACCACCGGGCGGCGTCGAACCCGGAGGCGCCGGCGGACCAGGAGGCGGCGGTGTCGAACCAGGCCCGCCGGACGGCTGCGGCCCCTCCGGGCGGAGCTGGGGCACCAGTTGGGTGGGCAGGTAGCCGCCCGCCGGAGCACCCGGAGCACCCGGGCCCGACGGCGGAGGCGTCGCCCCCGCACCCGGGCGGGCACCCGGAGTGCCGGGAGCGCCGGGCGGCGGCGGAGGCGTCGCCCCCGCACCGCCGCGCGCACCGCGCGGCGGCAGCACGGCCTTGCTCGTCGCCGCGTCGGCGATGTCGGCCGCACCGGGGCCCGGGGTGGGCGGCGGGGTGGGCTGCGAAGAGGACGAGGGCTCGGGCTGCGGGCCGAGGCCCGGCACGATCGCGGTCCTCGGCAGCCGGCTGCCGCCGGACATCAGTGCCGTCGGCGCGTCCGCAGAGACCGGCGGCGGGGTGCGACCGTCGTCCGCCGAGAGTGGCGGCGCGAACACGGTCGCCGGCAGCGGCACCGACGCGTCGTCCCCGCCGGCGGAACTGGTGTCCGTCCAGCCGGTGCCCCGGGACGGCGTGGCCGGAACCCCGTCCGACGCCGTCGGCTCGTAGTCGGCCGCCCCTGCGCTCGGCCACGGGGAGCCGCCCTGCGAGGCGTCCGCGCCGGCGCTCGACGACGAACCGGAGCCCGATGTCGAACCGGGCGTCGGCCACGCCGGGCCGGCCGACGACGAACCCGAAGCCGGTGAAGCGGAGGAGGACGACGACATGGACGACGACGAGGGAGAAGAGAGAGAGGAGTGGAAGGAACTTCCCGTCGACTGCGAGGAGTTGCCCCCGATCGAACCCGAAGCATCGGACTCCGCAGCACCCGACGACGGCGTGTCATGCCCATCAGCGGCGGGAGACGGCGAAGCGTCCACCACCGGGGCGGACCCGGCCACAGCCGGCTCCGACGAGCCCGCCGGCTCGGACGACGCCGCGCGTCGATCCGGGATGCCGAGCCGGTCCGCCGCGTCCTGGAGCCACTCCGGCGGGCTGAGCAGGAACGACGTCTGGTTCAGATCAATCCGCTGCGGCGCCTCGGGAGCCGGCGCCGGCGACACGTCCTCCGTGCCCCCGTACTCCTCCTCGTACCGTCGGATCACCTCACCGACCGGCAGCCCCGGCCACAGCGTCGCCTCACCGCTGTCCCTGGCGATCACCAGCCGCTGACGGCCGCCGTCCGAACGGGCGCCCTGCTCACGGTCCTCCGCCCACACGACAAAGCCCAGATCGAACTCACGGACCCGCACCTCACGGTGCTGGTACGCGGGCACATCGCCGTTGACCCACTCCTCGGCGCGCTCCTGCGCCTGCGCGAAAGTCACCACCGGACAATCACCCCTCGCCCGAAACGGGAACGGCGCGCGCGAAGCCGCCGTCCACCATCAGATTCGCCACCGTCTCCAGCTCCGGCGGATTGCCCGCGAGCCGCTGCAGAAACGCGTCGAAGTCCTCGCCACAGGGCAGCAGCAGCCGCTCCGCGCGCTCCTGGACGTTCCACCCGTCCTGGTCGCGGGCATCGTCGTACGCGCAGAACCACACCGAACCGATGTCGGCTCCCCGCACCTTCAGCGCCACGATCCCGCCCTGGACGAACGCGACACCCAGATAGTCCTTCGTCAGATGGTCCCGCAGGCACTTGTTCACATACACAAGGTCGTTGACCGCGGCCTCGTCCCGCACGGTGAAGAACGGCTGGTCGACCAACAGCCCCAACTCCGCGTCCAAGGCGACGCCGACCGGCGCCGAGCCGCCCGCGGCCTTCAGGAAGGAGCGGTACGCGCCCGGCAGGCGGTATCCGAGATCCTCCTCGACACCGAGCAGCTGCTGCTCCGTCACCGCCACGGCGCCCTTCGGCAGGCCGAAGTGGGCGGGCCGCGTCTCCTGCAACGGGCGCGTACCCCGCTTGCCCTGGTCCACGGCCGCCGTAGCCAGGCCGCCGTGATGCCGCAGCAGCGCCTTCACCTCGACCGGTACGAGCTCCAGCCGCCGCGACCCCGGCACGTGGTGCCACGTCCAGCCGTGCGGCGTCGCCACCGCCGGGATCGTGTCCCACAGGGCGTGCCCGTCCGCGGCGAGCGCAGCGTTCGCCGACACGAAGTCCGTGAGCCTCAGCTCGTCGACACCGAAGCCCTCCGGAGGCTCGGCGATGTCCGCGGCCGCACGCGCGTACGGCGAGAAGTCCGGGTAGCCCTCGTCGTCCACCCGCACCCCTCTGGGGTGACGGGAGGCCCGGACCGGGTCCGGGAAGTGCACGACCTGCCCGGCGTAGGCCGCATTCGGTGGCGCCGTACCCGCGCCGGCCCCGGGGCCCGTAGCTGCCCCCAGGCCTTGCCGACCTGTCGTCATGGCGTTCTGCCCCCTGCTGGCTTCTGGCTGGTTCAGCACAGCCTAAGCGGTGCGGCAAGAGTGACCGCCGGGCCTCCGGCTCCGTAACGAAGAGTCACTTTCGAGTGACCCAAAGCCCCTGCGGCGACACCCCGCGACACGTTTCAGCTACCCAGCTTCCTTACCAGCCACCCCATTTGGCAGGCTGTCTACCCGCACCACGGGGGAGTGCACGGGAGGGACGGCAACACCATGCACACAGCGCAACCGAGCACCTCGGGTGATCCACGCCTCAGCTGGAGCACCGACGAGTCCAGGCGGACGCCCGCGCTCCGGCACCGGCGCGACGGAATCCTGCCCGCCGTGGCCGCCGCACTCTCCGTACGCGGCGAAACCCTCACGTGCACCGCCGGCAAGGGCGACCAGCCACCGTCCCTCCACCCGCTCGTACAGGATTTCCTCGACACCCTCACCAGCGGCCAACGCGAACGCTTCACCGGACGGTGCCCCGAGGCGATCCTGCTCTCCCGCCACCTCGCCGCGGCCGAGACCCAGCGCTCCAAACGCGCCATGCGCAAACCCCTCACCCACGGCGAGGCCCGGCGCGCGCTCAAGCACTCCAAACTCACCGCGCGCCGCATCCGCGAGGACGGCGACCCGCTGCACGGCAGTTACGCCCCGCCCTGCCGGTCCTGCACGGCCATGCTCGACCACTTCGGCGTACGACCCGTCGCCCCGACCACACCCGAGAACGGCTGAGCAGCGACCGATGCCCGACCACCTGAGCACCACCCGCTTCCCCGTCGCCGTCGACGCCGCACTACGCGAAGCGGGCTGGCAACCCGGCCGCTGGGACATAGGACAGGCCGAGCGCTGGGCGGACACCCTGCGCGCCCACGTCTCCCCCGCGGGCCACCGGCACACCGTCTCCCCGGCCGTCGTCGAAGCCTGGGCGGAATTCGGCGGACTGACCGTCACCGCCCCCGGGCCCGGACGGCAGTACGCGCCCGCGCCGCTCCACTTCGACCCGCTCTACGGGCTCCACCACGCCCGCACCCTCGCCGACCTCGGCCGGGCACTCGACACCGAGATCTCCCCGCTCGGCATGGAAGGCGACCAGCAGGCCGTACTCGCCATGGACGCCGAAGGCCGCGTCTACAGCATCGACCACACCGGCGACTGGTACCTCGGCCCCGACATCGACCAGGCCCTCGCCACCCTCGTCACCGGCATCCGGCCGACCCGCCTCACCGTCGGCTGACGCCCGGCCATGGCGGCCCCCGCTCCGGTCACCGCAGGCCGACACCCCGGCACAACAACCGCCCCAGGCGGGCCGCTCACCGCAGGCCGACACCCCGGCACAACAGCCGCCCAGGCGGGCCGCTCACCGCAGGCTGGCCTCCGCCCGGTCCGGCAGCACCGCCGACACCCGGAACCCCCCGACCTCCGTCGGGCCCGACACGAACACCCCGCCGAGCGCCGTCACTCGCTCCCGCATGCCCACCAGACCGTTGCCGCCGCTCGGCAGCCCCGCATCCGCCGCGCCACCCGCCGCGTCCGGAGCGCCGTTCTCCACCTGCATCGCGACCTCGTCCGCCCGGTGCGCCAGGCGCACCATCACCTTCGCGCCCGCCGCATGCTTGTGGACGTTCGTCAACGCCTCCTGGATCACCCGGTACGCCGTCTGCTCCACCTCCGGCGGATACAGGCGCACATCTCCCTGCACCGCGAGCTCCACGACCATGCCCGCCTGCCGCGACTGCCCGACCAGCACGTCGATGTCCGCGATGCACGGCCCCTCGTCGGCTGCGGCGGCCGCGGCCGCCGCAGCCGCCACGCCCACCGCGGCCAACGGCACCTCGGCCCGCGCCCGCACCCGGTCCTCACCGGACCGCAGCACCCCGAGCATCTCCCGCAGCTCCGTCAACGCCTGCCGGCCCATGTCGCCCACCAGCGCAGCGTTCTTCACCGCCTTCTGCGGATCCTTCAACGCCACCGCCTGCAAGGCCGCCGCATGCACCACCATCAGACTCACCCGGTGCGCCACCACGTCGTGCATCTCCCGCGCGATGCGGGTCCGCTCCTCCTGACGCGCCCACTGCGCCCGCTGCTCCGCCCGGTCGGCGAGCAACGACAACTCCTGCTCCAGGCTGTCCGCCCGCTCCCGCAAGCTCTCCATCAGCCGCCGCCGCGCCCCTGTGTAGAGCCCCAGCAGCACCGGCGGAGCCGTCAGCCCCAGCGCCATGAACACGGCCATCAACGGCACGTACCACGCGCTGTACTCCGCCGCCTCCACGTCCTGCCGCACCCGGACGAACGTCACTATGAACGTCGCGGACAAGGACATCCCCGCCAGCGTCGCGGTGATCCGCCGCGGCACGTCCGAGGCCGCGAGCGAGTACAGGCCGACGATCGCCATCAGGTAGCCCATCTCGGCCGGAGTGGTCGCGACCGACACCAGCACCACGGCGATCGGCCAGCGCCGCCTCAGCACCAGCACCGCCCCGACGACCAGCCCGAACAACACACCGAAGGGCACCGGCAAAGCGGCCCTGTCCGCGAAGCCGACCCCCTCCAGCGCACATTCCAAGGCGGAGACGACGGCAAGCCCCACATCCAGCACGGCACTACGCCGCCGCCCCCACCACAGCGGCCCCCGGGCGGTCGAACCCGTGGCCTCCTCCTGCGCCCCCGTTGTGGTCATGCGTTCCAGCCTACGGGCGGGCGCGAGTCATTTTCACGGCAGCGCGGCAGCACCCGAGGGGCTCGTTCCCGCGAGGAATGTTCCAGGTCCGCTCGAACTGGTGAATCGACCAGAGTTTCGACCCGGACGTCCGCATTCCGAACGACGATTGCCGCAGTACACACAGCCTCGGCAAGCACGCCGACGTCGAAGGCCTCCGCGAGCAGGGCGCAGCCCTGCGGCGCCAGGACGGCCAAAGCCTCCGACAGATCCGCGAGCGCCTGCACATCGAGAACGACGGCATCCCGGGTCGCCTGGTGAAGGGCGAGCCGCCTCCCGAGTGGACGAAGCGCCCGAACCGCAAAGGACGACCTGCGCGGGCAGGCACGGCAGCTGGGCGGCTCCAGGGCATGACGTACGACCAGATCCAGGTCGAGCCGGGGTGCTCCGAGGACTCGATCCCACCGGGGGTGCGGGACCTGCCGAAGCCTACGGCCGGGTACACCGACATCCACCTCGCCAAGAGCGCCGACCTCCGCCGTCGCACGGAAGGGGCTTGGTACGGCATAGTGTTGGGTGCCCAGTAGGCGCACGGGCCAAATATCCGGTTCGGTCGCCTTTACAGTCCCCTGTGGTGTAATTGGCAGCACTGAGGCTTTTGGTGCCTTATGTCCGGGTTCGAGTCCTGGCGGGGGAGCTGTCGCTTTCGGGTCCTGACCTGCACGGTCGGGACCCGCGCTCGTTTCCGGCCCGAAACCCCCCGGTATCCTTCGGTTGTCCCACCACCCGAAGCCGAAGGGCATACCCGTGAGCGCCATCCGCCCGGCAGCCGTCGTCGTTCTCGCAGCGGGTGAGGGCACCCGCATGAAGTCGAAGACCCCCAAGGTCCTGCACGAAATCGCCGGGCGGTCGCTCGTCGGGCATGTCGTCTCCACCGCGCGCGAGCTCGACCCGGAGCAGCTCGTGGTCGTCGTCGGGCATGCGCGGGAGCAGGTCGAGGGTCACCTCGGGGAGCGGTACGCCGGGACGCGGACCGCTTTCCAGGCCGAGCAGAACGGCACCGGGCACGCCGTGCGCATGGGGCTGGAGGAGCTCGGCGGCCGGCTGGAAGGGACTGTCGTCGTCGTGTGCGGCGACACTCCGCTGCTGTCCGGCGGGACGCTGTCCGAGCTGGCCGGCACGCATGTCGCCGACGGCAACGCCGTGACCGTGCTGACGGCCGAGGTGCCGGACTCCACCGGGTACGGGCGCATCGTGCGGGACGCGGCGACCGGCGCGGTGACGGCGATCGTGGAGCACAAGGACGCGACCGACGAACAGCGGGCGATCCGGGAGATCAACTCGGGTGTGTTCGCGTTCGACGGGCTGCTGCTCGCCGACGCCCTGAAGAAGGTGCGGACGGACAACAGCCAGGGCGAGGAGTACCTGACCGATGTGCTCGGCATCCTGCGTGAGGCGGGGCACCGGGTGGGTGCGTCGGTGGCAGCCGACCATCGGGAGATCCTCGGCATCAACAACCGGGTGCAGCTGGCCGAGGCCCGGAAGCTGATGAACGAGCGGCTGCTGGAGCGGGCCATGCTGGCCGGTGTCACGGTCGTGGACCCGGCTTCGGTGCTTCTCGATGTGACGGTGACGTTCGAGCCGGACTCCGTGGTGCACCCGGGTACGCAGCTGCTGGGCGCGTCGCACATCGCCGAGGGCGCCGAGGTGGGCCCGAACTCGCGACTGACGGACACGGTGGTGGGTGCGGGTGCCCGGGTGGACAACACGGTGGCGGACGGGGCCACGGTGGGCGAGGGCGCGTCGGTGGGCCCGTTCGCGTATCTGCGGCCCGGTACGCGTCTGGGTGTGAAGTCCAAGGCGGGCACGTTCGTCGAGATGAAGAACTCGTCGATCGGTGAGGGTACGAAGGTTCCGCATCTGTCGTACGTGGGTGACGCGACGATCGGCGAGTACACGAACATCGGCGCGGCGAGCGTGTTCGTGAACTACGACGGCGAGGCGAAGCACCACACGACGATCGGCTCGCACTGCAAGACGGGCTCGGACAACATGTTTGTGGCTCCTGTCACTGTCGGGGACGGTGCTTACACCGCTGCCGGGTCGGTGATCACGAAGGACGTGCCGGCGGGTTCGCTGGCCGTCGCTCGCGGCCAGCAGCGGAATATCGATGGTTGGGTGGCTCGTAAGCGGCCCGGGAGCGCGGCCGCGCAGGCAGCTGCGGCGGCAACGGAACGGGTCGCCGAGGAGAACTGACCGGAAACAGGTGCGCCGAACTCGGCGTACCGTGATACGTGCACACAAATTCGGCTGGCTCGCGCCCGGGACCCATGTGCCTTGGACCGCCGCGGCCAGAGAACACGTCTGAGGAGACAGTGCTGTGACCGGGATCAAGACGACCGGCGAGAAGAAGCTGATGCTCTTCTCCGGCCGCGCCCACCCCGAGCTGGCCGAGGAGGTTGCGCACCAGTTGGGTGTCGGCCTCGTCCCGACGAAGGCTTTCGACTTCGCCAACGGTGAGATCTACGTCCGCTTCCAGGAGTCGGCACGTGGCGCCGACTGCTTCCTGATCCAGAGCCACACGGCTCCCATCAACAAGTGGATCATGGAGCAGCTGATCATGATCGATGCTCTGAAGCGGGCTTCCGCCCGGAGCATCACGGTGATCATCCCGTCGTACGGCTATGCCCGTCAGGACAAGAAGCACCGTGGTCGTGAGCCGATCTCGGCCCGTCTGATCGCGGACATGCTGAAGACGGCGGGTGCGGACCGCATCCTCACGGTCGATCTGCACACGGACCAGATCCAGGGCTTCTTCGACGGCCCGGTGGACCATCTGTCCGCGCTTCCGGTGCTGGCCGACTACGTGGGCGCCAAGGTCGACCGCGCCAAACTGACGATCGTCTCTCCGGACGCGGGGCGGGTCCGGGTCGCGGACCGCTGGTGCGACCGTCTGGACGCGCCGCTGGCGATCGTGCACAAGCGCCGTGACAAGGACGTGGCCAACCAGGTGACGGTCCACGAGGTCGTCGGTGAGGTCGAGGGCCGGGTGTGTGTCCTGGTCGACGACATGATCGACACGGGCGGCACCATCTGCGCCGCGGCGGACGCGCTGTTCGCGCACGGCGCGGAGGACGTGATCGTGACGGCGACGCACGGCATCCTGTCGGGGCCGGCCGCTGACCGTCTGAAGAATTCGAAGGTGAGCGAGTTCGTGTTGACGAACACGCTGCCGACGCCGGGCGAGCTGGAGCTGGACAAGATCAAGGTGCTGTCGATCGCGCCGACGATCGCCCGTGCGGTGCGCGAGGTGTTCGAGGACGGTTCGGTGACGAGCCTCTTCGAGGAGCAGGCGTAGCCGCAGGGTCGTACGTTCCGGAAAGGGCCGCCCCCCGTGGGGCGGCTCTTTCCGTTGCCCGGCGGGTGCAGGGTGATCCATTTGGGGTGGTGGCGTGCGCTGGGTAGACTGCCTGAGTTGCTCGGCGAGGGAGGCCGCACCGATCAGGTTGCGGCGGTCCGTTATCGACGCGCTCTTCGTAGCAGGCCTGTCGTGGCCGGGTGACCGCCACCAGATTTCTGCTCAATACGAGGAGTGCACATGTCCGAGGTGAAGATCGCCGCCGAGCTCCGTTCCGAGTTCGGCAAGGGCGCCGCCCGCCGTATCCGCCGTGACAGCAAGGTCCCGGGTGTTCTGTACGGTCACGGCATTGACCCGGTCCACGTCACGCTGCCGGGCCACGAGCTGCTGCTCGCCCTGCGTACGCCGAACGTCCTGATCGCCCTGGACCTCGAGGGCAAGAACGAGCTGGCCATCCCGAAGGCCGTGCAGCGCGACCCGCTGAAGGGCTTCCTGGAGCACGTCGACCTGCTGCTGGTGAAGCGCGGCGAGAAGGTCAGCGTCGACATCCCGGTCCACACCGAGGGTGACCTGGCGCCGGGCGCCTTCCTGGTCGAGCACGTGCTGAACGCCCTGCCGGTCGAGGCCGAGGCCACCCACATCCCCGAGTCCGTCTCGGTCTCCATCGAGGGTCTGTCCGCCGGTGACTCCGTCCTGGCCAAGGACATCACCCTGCCCAAGGGCACCACGCTGACGGTCGAGGACGACACCGTCGTCCTGCAGGTCCTGGCCGCGCAGGCCGAGGAGCCGGCTGCCGAGGGCGCCGAGGGCGAGGGTGAAGAGGCCGCGGAGGCCTGAGCCGTAAGCTCTGTGTGACCGGGGTGGCGGGCTGCGGCCCGCCACCCCGTTCTTGTTGTTCGGGCCGGTGACGAGGAGACGCGGCGCAGATGTCGGACGTGAATGCCCCCTGGCTGATCGTGGGTCTCGGCAATCCGGGGCCGGGGTACGCGGGCAACCGCCACAACGTCGGTTTCATGGTGGCCGATCTGCTGGCGGAGCGGATCGGCGGCTCGTTCAAGCGTGCGCAGAAGGCGCAGGCGCAGGTGCTGGAGGGCCGGATCGGGGCTCCGGGGCCGTCGAGCCGGCGGGTGGTGCTGGCCAAGCCGATGTCGTACATGAATCTGTCCGGTGGCCCGGTGACGGCGCTGCGGGACTTCTACAAGGTGCCGACGGCGAACGTCGTCGCCGTCCATGACGAGCTGGACATCGACTACGGGACGCTGCGGCTGAAGCTGGGCGGCGGGGACAACGGGCACAACGGTCTGAAGTCGATGACGAAGGCGATGGGTCCGGACTACCACCGGGTGCGCTGCGGTATCGGCCGGCCGCCGGGGCGGATGCAGGTCGCGGACTTCGTGCTGAAGGACTTCTCGTCGGCGGAGCGCAAGGAGCTGGACTGGTTCGTGGACCGTGCGGCGGACGCGGTGGAGTCGCTGGTGGCCGACGGGCTGGAGCGGGCGCAGAGCACGTACAACTCGTAGGCGTGTCCGGCGGCGGCGGTCCGAGTGTGTCCGCGTCGTGGCCATGCTCTATGTTGCAGAGGCAATTGCCGGGGGATTCCGCATGCCTCGATCACGGCGGCCGCGGACGGTCGTCGACCGCGACGGCCCGACGTGCTGCCGCGCGGCGGATGTGACGGACGGCTGAGGCGACGGAGCGACGAATGTCACGGGATTACGACAGTCAGCTTCTGGAGTCGGTGGCGGTACGCCGGCGCAGAATGCGGGACGCTCTGCTTTTCGGAGCACAGCGGACGCGCCGCAGTGCGGACGAGAGGCTCGGGAAGCTGTTCGCAGGCATCGCGGCAGCGGCGGTCCTGTGCGCCGGGTGCATCGGGTGGTCCTTCCTCCAGCACACGTTGGAGAGGCAGAAGGCCGAGCAGAAGCGCCAGGAGCAGCGGTACCAGCAGCCGGTGCAGTCCCCGGAGCCGGAGAAGTCGGCGGGCGCAGGAAAGAGTTGACGAGCGCCGGTCATGCGCGAGGAGTTCGCAGTGGCGGAGAGAATTACCGGAAGAGAATGGGGGATCCGGTGACGATACGGATCGGCGCAAAACACCCAGGAGTTCACTGCGGCGCGGTGATAGGTTCCCGCAAGTGGTGAGTACAGCAACGACTTCCCGGGCGCAACTGAGCAGGGTGACGCTGGTCGGCGAGCGACGCCGCGCAGACATCGTCCTGCCCTCCGACACTCCCATCGGTCAACTGCTTCCGGACATTCTCCAGTTGCTGGACGACAGGGCCGCGTCACGTCCCATGACACGGCAGTTGCTCACGGCCGACGGCTCGGCGCTGTCGCACGAGAGCACGCTGGCCTCGGCCGGGATGTCCGACGGCGCCGTCCTTCGATTGGTCAGGATCCACTCCGCCCCGCCTGCCCCGGTGGTGCACGACGTCATCGACCAGGTCGCCGACGATCTCGACCTGCAGACCTGGCGCTGGCGGCCCGGCGCCCGCCGTGCTGCCGCAGGGGTGGCCACCGTCTCGTTCGCGGTGATCGCCGCGCTGCTCGCCCGCCGTGAGGTCGGGCTCGGCTCCCTGGCAGGCGTTCTCGGGGCCGTCACACTCGTCCTCGCAATCGCGGGAGCGATCGTCGCCAGGGTCGGACGGGGCAACCGCGGTCTGGCGACCGCCCTCCTGTTGACCTCCGGCGGGCTCGGCGTTCTCGCCGCGTGGACCGCCGCCGACGCCTACGGCTGGCCCGGCACCGCACGGCTCGCCGTCGTCGCGACGTCGCTGGGCCTGACGCTGCTCCTCCTCGGTTTCTTCTCGCCGCTCGGCCGCGGAGGACTCATCGGGGCCCTGGCCACCGGCGTCGTCACGGTCGTGTGGGAAGCCGTTGCCGCCGTCCAGGACGAGCCGACCCGGCTGGGAGCGGTCATGGCCCTCTTCTCCGTGGTGCTGCTCGGCCTGCTGCCGCGGATCGCCCTGATGACGTCGGGACTCACCGCCCTCGACGACCGCCGCTCGGGTGGCATTTCCGTCAGCCGCCACCAGGTGGCCAGCGCGCTCGCCGCCACACATCGCGGGCTCGCCCTCGCGACGATGGTCGCCGCGGTGTCCGCAGCCGCCGCAGGGTGGCTGCTCACCCTGGCCGGGAGTCCGACCGTGTGGACGGTGGTGCTTCCCTCGCTCGTCGCCCTGGTGCTGCTGTCCCGCGCACGGGCCTTCCCACTGGTCGCAGAGGTAGTGGTGCTCTTCGCCGCCGCAGCGGCACTCGTCGTACGCCTCGTCGTCCTGTGGATGCAGCACGCCGGGGGTGCCGGTCCGCTCGCCGTGCTGTCCGCGGCCGCCGTGCTGCCGTTGCTCGTCCTGGCGGTGCAGCCTCCCGAGCATGTTCGGGTCCGGCTGCGGCGTACGGCCGATCTGGTCGAGTCGATCGCAGTGGTGGGGCTCTTCCCGCTCGCCGTGGGAGTGTTCGGCACGTACGGACAACTGCTCAACAAGTTCTGAGTCAACGCGAAGGCGCTCCGGGGCGGGGCAGCAGGGCGGAGGAGACGGCAGGCATGCCGAACGGAGACAACTGGCAGCGCGATCTGCTGCGTGACCTCAGAGGGGGCGACCGGGCGCCGGATACGGCCTCGTCGCAGGGCAGTTCCCCGCCCCGCCAGGCGGGCGGCGGCGGATCGCAGACACAGCCCGCCCAGCAGCCTCAGCCGCAGACAGCTCAAGCCCCGGCCCCGGCAGCGGCCCTGGGGAATCAGGCGCCGCAGGCGGACCCGGGCCCTGCGCAAGGCAGCCCGGCGCACCACCCTCAGGTGCAGCCCCGTCCCCGTCCTACATCTCCCCGGGCCGCCGGCCCCGCCACCCGGCCCCGGCACACCCCCGACTCACGGCCCGTGGTCAGCGCGGACGTTGCCGCCGCACGTCGCGGGCCCCGCCGCGGCGAGTCCTTCGCCGCCCGCGCCGCCCGTGCCGTGGGGCGCATCGTCGTGTCGTCGGCCGCGCGTGAGGTGGCCGAGAGCACCTGTACCGCGGAGGTGCTCCAGCAGCCCGTGACGACCGGGCGCCAGATAGCGGTCACCTCCATACGTGGCGGCGCCGGCAAATCGACCGTCGCGGCGCTGCTCGGCACCACGTACTCCCACTACCGGCAGGACCCCGTCCTCCTGGTCGAGGCGGACCCGGCGCTCGGCTCACTGCCGCTTCGGCTCGGCGCGGAGTCGCTGCGCTGGACGATCGGCGACGTGGCAGACATCGTCGAGCCGCAGATGTCCCTGCTCGACGTCACCGGATATCTCGTCCAGCTTCCGGGCAACGCCTGGCTGCTGCCCGGCAGTCAGGGCCAGATCGGCGCGATGCTGGACACCCGGGCGTACGAGCGGGTCATGGTGTCGCTGCGCCGCTATTTCGGTGTGACGGTCGTCGACTGCGAGACACTGCCTGCCGAGGTCGCCCGCGTCGCGCTCTCCGCCGCCCAGGCCCGGGTCCTGACCGCACCCGCCACGCTGGAGGGCATCGCCAGCACGCACGCGGTGCTCCAGTGGATGCAGGGGCTGCCCCGGCACATGATCGCCGGCACGGTGGTCGTGCTCACGGAACTGGTGCCGCACCGCGGGGTGGATCTGGACAAGGCGGTCGCGCGGCTGGAAGCGACGGGAGCGGGCGTGCATGTCCTGCCCTACGACCGGCATTTGGCGGCAGGCGGTGCGATCCACACCGGTCTGCTGGCCCGTTCGACACGGCAGACCGCCGCCCGTCTCTCGGCCGACGTGTTCCAGCTGTCGCAGAAACGTCACTGATCATGCCGAGCCCGATGGTTCCCCTGCCGAGCCCGACCGTGAACGACGACGGACGACGACGATGAGCACCCGACTGATACACCGCCCGGCCCGTAACACGAGGCCCCCGGCCGCTTCCGCCGCCCGCACCATCGAGGCCCCGCCGAACCTCCCCGAGGGGAAGGCGGGCAACATCGCGATGTCGCTGCTGCCCGTCGCCGGTGTCATGTCGTCCGTGGTGATGATGACGGTCGTACGCAACAGCCAGTTCGCCGCGCTGGGTGCGATCATCCTCGTCGTCACCATCATCGGCTCGGTCGTGCTGGTCTTCTCGCAGCGCGGCAAGGCGCAGCGCACCCGCCGCACCCAGCGCGAGGCGTACCTCGCCTATCTGGAGGAGCTGCGCGAGGAGCTTTCCGCCGAGGAGCGCGAGCGCCGTGAGCGTGCCGGCATCCTCGATCCGCCACCGCTCGCCCTGTACGACATCGTCCGCGACCCGGCCCGTCTGTGGGAGCGCCGCCGTGGCGACGAGGACTTCCTGCGGGTGCGTGTCGGGACCGGCGAGATGACCGTACGTGATCTCAATGTCGCGGAGCAGGGCTCGTCCGTTCTCACGCCGCCCGACCGCTTCATGCTCAACGAGGCGTCGGCGCTCACCTCACGCTTCCGTACCGGCACCGAACTTCCGCTCACCGTCCCCCTGGACCGCGTCGGCAACATCAGCGTCGTCGGCCCCCGCGAGGACTGCCTGCGCGTCGCGCGTGCCCTGATCGTCCAGGCCGCCGCCATGCACGCGCCCGACGACGTGGGCATCGCGCTCGCCGTACCCGGTGACCGGCTCGAGGACTGGGAGTGGGCGAAGTGGATGCCGCATCTGCTCGACACCGATCAGTTCGACGGCCCGGTCGCTGCCCGGCGTATCGCCCCGTCCGTTTCCCAGCTCGCCCGGCAGATCGGTCCCGAACTGCGCCGTCGCGCCTCCTACGCCGCCGAGGTCCGGCGCGGCCTGTCCGGCAAGGACGCCCTGACCATGACGTCCAGACTGCTCGTCGTCAGTGACGGACACGGCGAGGACGCCGTCGACCTGCCGCGCCCCGATGACGCGGTCGGCCTGCGCGAGATGGGCGTCACCGTCCTGCACCTGCTCGAGGAGAGAATCCAGGAGCCGGGCCACGTCGGCGTACGGATCACCGTCGACGGCGACCAGGTGGTCACGGAGGACCTGCGCGAAGAGGAGACGATCAGCGCTCACGGCACGGTGGACGAGGTGGGCATCGCGTTCGCGGAGGGCCTGGCCCGGATGCTGGCGCCGCTGCGGCTCTCGGCGGAGTCCCTCACCGACGCACCGCTCGCCGGGCCGGTCGATTTCGCCGAACTGCTCGGTATCGAGGATGTGGCGCGAATCGATGTGTCGCGGCTGTGGGCGCCGCGCGGCGAACGTGCCTTCCTGCGCGTGCCCGTCGGCATCAGCGACTCCCGTGAACCGGTGCTCCTGGATCTGAAGGAGTCGTCCGAGCTCGGGATGGGCCCGCACGGTCTGTGCGTCGGCGCCACCGGTTCCGGAAAGTCGGAGCTGCTGCGCACCCTGGTCCTCGCTCTGGTGGTCACTCATCCGCCGGAGGACCTCGCACTCGTCCTGGTCGACTACAAGGGCGGCGCGACCTTCGCGCCGTTCGCGGACCTGCCCCATGTGGCGGGTGTCATCACCAACCTGGAGAACCAGGCGGGGCTCGTGGAGCGTGTCCACGCCTCTCTGGCGGGCGAGGTCAAGCGTCGCCAGCAGGTTCTCAAAGACGCCGGCAACGTCGCGGACATCGGGGACTACGCGGCGCTGCGCGCCGGGAACCGCCCCGACCTGGAGCCGCTGCCGCACCTGTTCGTCGTCATCGACGAGTTCGGTGAACTCCTCACCGCCAAGCCGGACTTCATCGACCTGTTTCTGTCCATCGGCAGGATCGGCCGCTCCATCGGTGTGCATCTGCTGCTGTCCAGCCAGCGCATCGAGGGCGGCAGGCTCAAGGGTCTGGACACCTATCTCTCCTACCGGCTCGGCCTGCGTACGTTCTCCGCCGACGAGTCACGCACCGTCCTGGACACCGTGGACGCCTTCCACCTGCCGCCGCTGCCGGGCTTCGGTTACCTCAAGGTCGACACCAGCCACTACGAGCGCTTCAAGGCGAGTTACGTCTCCGGCGCCTACCGCGGCCCAGTGCGGCGCGTCGAGGAGGAGGAGACCGGCCCCCTCGCCCTGGAGTACCAGGCGTACAACACACTGGGCTCACCCGACGCCTCGACCCCACAGGAGCAGACCGTGCGGCGTCGGGAGACCGGCCCGACCGAGCTGGGCGTCGTGGTCGGGCAGTTGGAGAACGCCGCCGCCCCGGTGCGCCGGATCTGGCTGCCGCCCCTGCCTGGCGCCATCGCCCTGGACGACGTGGCGGGCCCGCTGGAGGTCGGCCGGCGGGGGACGCAGCTGTCGAAGCGGCGCGGACGGCTGACGGTGCCGATCGGGGTGCTCGACGACCCGACCAGGCAGTGGCAGGGCCAGTGGTACCTCGACCTCACCGTGGCAGGCGGACACGCCGCCGTCATAGGCGGCCCGCAGTCCGGCAAGACGACGCTCCTGCGGACCCTCGTCCTCTCCCTTGCCCTGACCCATACGCCGCAGGAAGTCGGCGTCTACGGCCTCGACCTGGTGGGCGGCGGGCTCCAGGCCCTCGCCGGGCTCCCCCACGTCGGGGGCGTGGCGGGCCGCGCCGACCGCGAGCGTGCGGCACGCACCGTCGAAGAGGTGCGGAACATGCTCGCCCTGCGCGAGGACCTCTTCCGCGAGCACGGCATCGACTCGGTCGAGCAGCTGCGCACCCTGCACGCGGCGGGCCGGCTGCCCGAGCTGGCCTCGGCCGAGATCGTGCTCGTCATCGACGGCTTCGGCGCGCTGCGGGACGACTTCGAGGAGCTGGACGAGGTCGTCGTGGACATCCTCAAGCGAGGCGGCGGCTACGGCATCCATGTCGTCGCCGGCATGCTCCGCTGGAACGACGTCCGCATCGCCACCCAGTCGAATTTCGGAACCCGCGTCGAGCTGCGCCTCAACGACCCGAGCGAGTCCAGCATCGACCGCAAGCTCGCCGAGACCCTCTCGCCGGACGAGCCCGGCCGGGCGCTCACCGACGGCAAGCTGTTCGCGCAGGTCGCACTGCCCCGTACGGACTCGCTTCCGGACGTCTCGGAGCTCGGCACGGTCCTGGAACACACTGCGCGTACGATCCGTGCCACCTGGAGCGGTGAGGTCGCCCAGCCCGTACGGGTCCTGCCGCAGGTCCTGGAACCGCACCTGCTGCCCGGTCCGGCCGTCGAGCAGTCGAAGGTGCCGATCGGCCTGGACCAGACCGCGCTGGCGCCCGTGCTGCTCGACCTCTTCGGCCATGACCAGCATCTGCTCGTCATGGGCGACAGCGAGTGCGGCAAGACGAACCTCCTGAGGGCGATCGCCGAAGGCCTCGTCGAACGCTATGGCGAGGACGAGCTGGTCTTCGCCGTCATGGACCCGCGGCGCAGCCTGCGCGGCGCGGTCCCCGAGGAGTTCAACGGGGGCTACGCGTACAACGCCAAGCTGTGCGCCGGCCTTTCGGCGGGAATCGCCACCGAACTGGAGAAGCGACTGCCCGACGAGAACGCCCGCCTGGAGGATCTGGAGCCCGGCAGCTGGGGCAGCGGCCCTCGGATCGTCGTCCTCGTCGACGACTACGACGTGCTGACCACGGCCGGCCAGTCGCCGCTCGGTCCGTTCCTGCCGTACATCCCCTCCGCCGTCGACATCGGCCTGCACTTCGTGCTGACGCGCCGTGTCGCGGGCGCGTCGCGCGGGATGTACGAGCCGCTGGTGCAGGGCCTGCGCGAATCGGGGGCGTCGGCCGTCCTGATGGCGGGCGACCGCAGCGAGGGGCAGCTGTTCCCCGGGGTGTACGCGTCCCAGCAGCCGCCGGGACGGGGAGTGTTCATCCGCCGGGGACAGTCGAACCGTCTGATCCAGACCGTGCACGCGCCACGGTGATCTGCCGGTGACGTGGCCGGCGCCGGGCGCCTGCGGCACGCCGACCCGACAGTGCCCGACACCTGCCGCACGACTTCCCGCCGTTCGAGACCGTCCACGACCACCACACCACGCGAACCCACCGGAGAATCGGCACCGACCTGGCGAATCGAAACGGACATGCCGCTCACGACCACGTGGACATTGATCAGATGCCCTCTTAGATCCGGTCGAGCTCCCGGACTTAGATCCGGTCGAGCTCCCAGAGCGGCCAGATGTGGGTGTCGTTGGTGAGGAACTGCGATCCGGCAATGTCCCCCGTCGACAGGATGTAGTCCTTCTTCTGCCACAGCGGCACCAGCGGTACGTCCCTCGCGACCTCTTGCTGGATGGCCTCGAAGTCCGGCGTTGAGCGTGTCCGGTCGCCGTACTGCTGCGTCGAGGAGATCAGCGAGTCGATCTTCTTGCTGGAGAAACCGTTGTGCAGGGTGTTGTCGGTGCCGACGAGCGGCGCGGTGAAGTTGTCGGCGTCCGGGAAGTCGGGGAGCCAACCGACCGTGTATGCGTCGTACCGGCCTCTCGCGTACGCATTCTGGAAGTCCGCCCAGTCCGCCTGGACGACCTCGACCCGGAACAGGCCGGTGCCCTCCAGCTGACGCTTCAACTCCGCGGCCTCGGCGGCGTAGGTGGCGTCCTTGCGGAAGCCGAGGGTGAACTTCACGGGGGTCTTCACGTCCGCGTCCTTCAGCAGCTTCTCGGCGCGCTTCGGGTCGGGCTCCGGGTAGGCGTCGAAGAAGGGGGTGCTGTGACCGGCGAAGCCCCGCGGGATCAGCGAGTACAGCGGCTCGACCGTGCCGTGGTACGCGCCGGTGACGATCTTCGGACGGTCGATGACGGCGGCCACGGCCTGACGAACGGCCTTCTCGGCCATCAGTGAGCCCGGGCGCACATTGAAGTTGAGGTTCCGGATCTCGGCGCCGTCGGCCTCATGGATCCGGATGTCGCCCTCCGTGTCGTCCAGGGTGGACAGCATCCGCGGCGGCAGCTGCCGGTGCGTGACGTCGACCGCCTTCGTCCTCCACGCGGACGCGAGCTGCTCGGACTCCTTGAAGTACTTGATGACGACGGTTCCGCCGGTCTTCGTGACGGCGCCCTTGTACTTCGGGTTCGGCTCCAGCTCGGCGCGGACCCCCGGTTCGTACTCCTTGAGGATGTACGGGCCCGAGCCGTGAACGGCGTTGCCTTCGCGCAGCGCGTTCGGGGGGTATTGGGCGCGGTCGACGATCGAACCGGCGCCGGTGGCGAGCTTCTGCGGGAAGGTCGCGTCCCTGCCGCTGAGGTTGAAGGTGACGGTCCGGCCCTCTGCGACGACGGACTTCAGGGTCGAGAAGAGCCGCTGCGGGCCGACGTCCGTCTTGATGGCCAGTATGCGCTCGAAGGAGTACTTGACGTCCTCGCCCGTGACCTTGCGGCCGCTCGCGAAGGTGATGTCGTCGCGGAGCTCGCACTGGTACGTCTTGAGCTTCCCCCCGGTGAAGTGGCAGCTACGGGCGGCGTCCGGGACGGGAGTGGTCAAACCGGGCTTGAAGGTCAGTAACGACTGGAAGACATTGCTGTACATGGCCCAGGAGCCGACGTCGTATGCACCGGCCGGATCGAGGGAGGTCACTTCGTCGGTGGTGCCGACGCTGATCGGACGGGTCCGGACGTCGTCGGAGGGCAGCACCTGGCATGCCCCGACCCCGGCCGCCACCAGTACGCCACAAGTGATGAGGATCCGAAGACGGATCGACCGCATTGCCGTGTTTCCTTCTCTTGAGCTTCCGAACTTCGGCTGACCAGCAGTGTTCCGGTGGAGATGAGCCGGCGTGATTCTCCCGGGGCTGTGGTACTCACTTCCCGAGGCGCCTCCCCTGCTGCGGGCTGAGGGACACGGCCCTTCATGCGGGAGCCGACCGCACTACCGGGCTCGGTCGATCACTCCATGGGCGACCGGTACAGCGGCTTCGGGCTCGTCCGGCGCGGGCCCGGCCTCTGCCGCAGTCTGTACGGTCGCGGTCCCGGGAGGCTTGTTCTCCCCTGGGTCCGGCTTGGCCGCAGCTCCCTGCCCGCGCTCGATCATGCCCAGCGCCACCCCGACGATGATGATGACGCCGCCCGTCGCCTGGGCCAGCCGGATCGACTCCCCGTTGATCACGACGGCGCCGATGACGCCGAAGACCGGGACCAGGTTGAGGATGTTCACCGCCACGCTCGACGCCATCCTGCGCAGGCCGTAGTTGTACAGCAGGAAGCCGCCGACCGAGCACGCCACGGCCAGGTAGACCAACAGCGACGAGGCGGTCGCGTCGGGCATCCGCCAGTCGTCGGCCTCCAGCAGGGACGCGAGCAGGAAGCCGGCCGCTCCCGCCAGGGTCTGGTAGTAGGTGACGCTCACAACGTCCTGGCCGGCGCTCGCGCGCTTGCCGAGCACGTTGTAGCCCGCCCACGCCACCCCGCCGAGCAGCAGCAGGATGTCCCCCAGCCAGCGCGAACTGCCGCCGACCTCGGCGCCGTTGCGTACGACGAGGAAGGCGCCGACGGTGGCCAGCAGGACGCCCGTCACCCGCAGCAGCGGCATCCGGGTACGGAAGACGAACAGTTCCACCAACATCGTCATCAGCGGGTACGTGGCCACGATCAGCGACGCGTCGGAGGCCGTGGACAGATCGACGCCGATGTTCTCCAGGATGAAGTACACGGTGATGCCGAGGAATCCGCTCAGGTAGAGCAGCCGCCGCTGCCGCGTGTCCGGCCGGGCCGAGCGATGTCGGCTCAGCCGTACCATCACGCCAAGGAGTAACGCCGCGAGGGTGAACCTGATGGCGCCGATGCTGAGCGGGCCGACGTCCTCCAGTACCTGCTTGGTCACCGCGTACGAACTGCTCCAGAACAGCGCGGCTGCCACGACCGCACACACTGCCCAGACCGTGGGTCCTCGTTCACGCACCTGAAGTCGCCCCTCTCCCCTACCCATTGCCACCGGACACACCGTGACCGAACGAACGTCAGCCAACTAGGGAGGAGGCTAACAAGATCATCGACAATGATGCTTATAATCCGAATAACCTTCGGAATTCGGCGTGGTGAGGCAAGCGTGGACGAACTAGATTCGGCGTTGGTGCGGATGCTCCAGGAGGACGGTCGGCGCACCAACCGGGACATGGCCCAGGCACTCGGTATCGCCCCGTCCACCTGTCTGGAGCGGATCCGGTCGCTGCGCCAGAGCGGCGTCCTGACGGGATTTCACGCGGAGGCCGACCTCACGGCGATCGGCCGCGGGCTGCAGGCCGTGATCGCCGTACGGATCCGCCCGCCGACACGTGCCGCGATCGAGGCCTTCCAGGCCTTCCTGGAGCGGATGCCCGAGGTGATCTCGATCTTCGTCCTCACCGGAAACGACGACTTCCTGGTGCACGTCGCCGTCCGCGACACCGACCACCTGCACGCGGTGGTCCTGGACAAACTGACGAAGCGGCCGGAACTCGCCGACGTACGGACGTCGGTGGTCTACGGGCACATGCGCAAGAAGGTCATCGGTCCGGCGTGACGCCGGTGCGGGCCTGTCGCGGGCGGCTCACCGGGCCGGTGGTGCGATCTCCTTCGCCGCCGTGATCAGCAGGTCGTTCGCCTCGGGGCTGCCCACGGTCACCCGCAGACCGCTGCCCGGGAAGGCCCGGACCAGCAGACCGCGCCGCTCCCACTCCTCCGCCACCGACTCCGAGGCCTCGCCCGTAGGCAGCCACAGGAAGTTGGTCGCGCTGGGCAGCACTTCCCAGCCGAGTCCGAGGAGCGCCTCGCGGGTCCGTTCCCGCTCCGCGACGATCCGTTCCACCCGCTCGAAGAGTTCCGCCTCCACGCGCAGCGCGGTCAGCGCGGCCTCCTCGGCGAGGCGGCCCACGCCGCACGGCACTGCGCACTTGCGTAGTGCCTCGGCGATCGCGGGCTGGGCGACGCCGTAACCGACGCGCAGCCCGGCCAGCCCGTACGCCTTCGAAAAGGTGCGCAACGCCAGCAGGTTGGGCCGGTCGTGGTGCAACTCGACGCCGTCGGGAGCGTTCGGCGAGCGGTAGAACTCGAAGTACGCCTCGTCCAGGACGATCAGGACATGGCCGGGCACCCGGTCCAGGAACCGCTCGAGTTCGGCGGAGCCGACGGCCGTGCCGGTGGGGTTGTTGGGCTCGCACAGGAAGACGGCCTTGGTCCTGGGGGTGATGGCGGAGGCCATGGCCTCCAGGTCGTGGACGCCGTCGACGAGCGGCACCTCCACCGGGACGGCCCCCGCCATCCGCGCCACGATCGGATACGCCTCGAACGACGGCCAGGCGTAGACGACTTCGTCGCCCGGCTCCAGCACGGCCTGGCCGATCTGCTGGTAGATGCCGACCGAGCCGGGGCCGGTGACGAGGTGCCCGGGCGGGACGCCCAGCCGCCGGGCGAGGGCGTCCGTCAGCCGCTCGGGGTGGATGGTCGGGTAGTAGTTGGTCTGCGCCGCCGCCTGGGCGATGGTCTTCCGGACGGAGGGCAGTGGCGGGTACGGGTTCTCGTTGAGGAACAGCCGGTGGGAGGGACCTTCGGCGGGCGGGGCCGGGGGCTTGGGCACATAGGCCGGGATGTCGGCGAGCACCGCGCGGGGGGCGGGGGTGCTCGGGACGCTTGTCGTGCTCGTTGCGCTCGTCGTGCTCATGATGGGTTCTGCTTCCTCTCGGGCCTTGTCAGTCCAGGTCCCAGGTTTGGCCGAGCCCCTGGGCGGCGGCAGCCTCGGCGATCGCGAAACCGGACATGATGTCCTGCACACCGAGCCCGAGCGACTTGTAGACGGTGATCTCCTGCTCGTTGCGGCGGCCCGGATGGCGGCCGAGCAGCACTTCGCCCAGCTCGGCGAGGATGTGGCCGGGACCGACCAGTCCGGCGTCCAGGGGCGCCTTCAGGTCCCCGGACTCGGCGAGCGCCGACTGGCGGCTGTCCACGAAGAACGCCGCCTGTACCACCGCCTGCGCGGACAGCTCGCGGTGATCGACGAAGGAGGCACCGGCGGCGTTGAGGTGGACACCCGGGGCGAGGTCATCGGCTTCGACGAGGGGCTCCCTGGTGGCGGTCGTGGTGCACACGAGGTCGGCTCCGGCCAGGGCGGCGGCCGGGCTGCCCACGACCTCGACCTCGATGCCCAGTTCCTGCGCGGCCCAGCGGCGGTAGTCCTCGGCGTTGGCCGGGGTACGGCTCCACACCCGTACCCGGCGGAGCTTGCGGACCACGGCCATGGCCTCCAGATGGCTGCGGGCCTGCACCCCGGAGCCGAGGATCGCGAGGTCCCCGGCATCAGGTCGGGCCAGCGTGTCGGTCGCCACCGCGGAGACCGCGGCTGTCCGTACGGCCGTCACGGCGCCCGCGTCCATGAGGGCGAGCGGGGCACCGGTCTCAGGGTCGAAGACCATGACGATCCCGATGTGCAGGTCCAGGCCGCGCGCCGGGTTCTCCGGCTTGAGCACCATGGCCTTCAGCCCGTATCCGGCCAGTTCCTCACCGGCCACGAAGCCCGGCATGGTGCCGAGCAGCCCGCTGTCGCGCTCCGGGCGCAGGATCGTGCGCAGCGGCTGGTCCACGAGGCCCGAGCTGTAGCGGCGCATGGCCTCGGCCATGACGTCTGTGGCGCGCTCCATGGGGTAGACCCGGCGCACCGTGGCACGGTCGATCAAGAGCATGGGTGGGCGTTTTCCTTCCTCGGCGTTCGTGGGAGACCGGGGAGGGGGTGCCGTACGGAGGGACCGGCCCGTACGGCAGGACCGTGGTCCTCAGTGCGTGCGACACCGCGTCGATCGCGTACGGCACCCCCTGAACCCCGGACGGATCAGGCCGTCGGACCGACCAGCGTGAACACCGACCAGAGCATGCGGATCGGGCGGGTCCGGGAGATGAACTCCAGTTCGTTGGCCTTGGCCGCGGGCTGGGTCGTCAGGGCCAGATCCGTCTCACGGCGGCGGGCCTGGCCGGCGGCGGCGCTGGTGGAGGTCGCGTAGAGGATTTCCTCCACCGTGTACTCCTCGGGCAGCAGTTCCCCGACGAGGGCGACCGGCGCGGGGTGGGTGGCGATGCGGGGCCGCTTCGGGATGGGGTGCCCGGGGGCGACGGCAATGCCGTAGTGCGGGGTGTCGAAGAGGAACGCGCCGGCGAAGCGAAGCTTCGGGTCCATGTAGAAGCTGTGCACGCCCGCGTACGCGTTGGCGATCACGAGATGGCTCACGTCACGTTCACGCAGGGCGTCGGCGGCCTGCTCGTAGGTGTCGTACAGCCGGATGTCCGGGGGCGTGTCCCGGCCCCGGTCGGCCCACAGATATAAGGCGGCCTGCTCACTGCTCGTGCCGGCGGGACCGAGTGTGCCGATGGTGTCGATGGGCGGACCGTTGGTGAGTGACGTGTCTATCCAGCCAGGTGCCTCAGTAGTCATGCTGTTCCCCCCTGGGAGCTGTGCGGCCGTGCCGGAGCTGTCTTTCGGGTCACGCGTGAACGTGGTGGAGCCAGTGGCGGTAGTTCGGTTCCCTGCCGCGGACGACGTCCTGGTAGGCGCGCATCAGGGCAGTGGTGAGCGAGCCGGGGGTGCCCTCGGCGACGGGGCGGCCGGCGAGTTCGGTGACCGGGACGATCTCGGTGCCGGTGCCGGTGAGGAAGACCTCCTCCGCGCCGGCGAGTTCGTCACGGCCCATGTCGCGGAAGTCGGTCTCCGTCTGCAGCAGGTCCGCCGCGAGCGTCACCACGGTGTCGCGGGTGATGCCCTCCAGCAGATCGGCGGTGACCGGCGGAGTCACCAGCCGCCCGCCGATGACGGCGAATACGTTGGATGTGCTGGCCTCGGCGACCTGCCCCCGGCTGTTGAGCAGGATCGCGTCGTCGCATCCGGCTGCGCGGGCTTCGTCCACGGCGAGCGCGTTGTTGACGTACCCGCCGGTGACCTTGGCGCGCACCGGCAGCGTGTCGGAGGTGGGCCGGCGCCAGGAGCTGATGGTGCAGCGGATGCCGGCCGGGTCGGTGTAGGAGCCCATCCGGAAGGCGTTCAAGGACAGCGCGTCGGAGACGCCCGAGAGGCTGACGCCCGGTTTCTGGCCGGGCAGCAGGGCCCGCTTGTAGGCCAGCGGCCGGATGTACGTGTCCTCGGTCGTGCCGATCCGCCGCAGCAGTTCGGCGGTGAGCTCGCACAGCTCCTCGACGGAGCGGCCGGGGTCGATGCGCAGGGTGCGGGAGCTGCGCAGCAGGCGGCGGTAGTGGTCGTGGGCGCGGAAGATAGCGAGGCTGCCGTCGTCCTGGGCGTAGGCCCGGATGCCTTCGAAGACTCCGGTGCCGTACTGCAGGGCCTGCGTGGTGACGGGTAGCAGGGCCCGCTCCAGTGGCATGAACTCCCCGTCGTGATACGCGACTTGCGCCACGACCGGGGATGCCTGCGCGGGAGAGCCGCCCTGGGTGGCGGTCACTGGGCCCTCCCGCCGGCCACGGAGAGCGCGGCGGCCTGCTCCTCGTCGGGGACGGTCAGTCGGCGGTCCTCCACACGGGCGGCCTTCCAGCTGACCATGGCGCCGGTGGTGGTGACGCTGCCGAGGGGGCCGTACTCGAAGCGGAGCGGTACCCCGAGCCGGTCGTCGACGGCGCGGATGATCTCGCCCTCGTCGAGGCGTAGGCCGTCGCGGTCGTCCGGGAGTTGCAGGCGCAGCGTCAACTCGTCCCGGCCGTCCACGGCGTCGATGACGATCTGGTAGTCCAGGTAGCCGCGCGGATGGGTGAGCAGCAGCTCTTCGAGGTCGTAGCCGCTGATTCGGTGGCCGCCGATGAGCAGGGTGTCGCGGGTACGGCCGAGGACTTCGAGGGTGGGCGCGGGCAGGGTGCGGCCGACGGCGGGCGGGCGGAGCCGGACGAGGTCGCCCGTGCGGTAGCGCACGAGAGGCTTGCTGCCCTGGTAGAGGGAGGTGACGACCAACTCGCCGGTGCGAACGCCGTCGTCGCCCGGGGCGACGGCGTGCCCGGTGTCCGGGTCGATGACCTCGTACAGGTTGAGCAGCGGGGCCGTGTACAGGCCGCCGTCGGCGCCGGCCGCGCCCATCACGGATGCTTCCTGGGAGGCGTACAGGGCGTTGTAGACGCGAGCGCCCCAGACCTCGCCGATGTTCTCCAGCAGGCTGGGCGAGGCGAGTTCGCCGGTGCACATGATGACGTCGATGCGGAAGTCGCGCCTCGGGTCGAGGCCGGCGGCGCGGGCCTTCTTGGCGAGGGCGAGGGCCATGCCGGGTGTACTGAACAGCCCGGTGGCGGGCAGTACCTGCAGGGTCTCCAGGGCACGGTCGAAGCCGACCATCGGGGAGTGCGGCCACATCTTGGCCACGGCGTGGCCGAGGTTGCGGCACACCTCGCCGAAGGTGTCGCTGAAGGCGTGCAGCTCGGTCGGGCCGGAGACGCCGATGATCTGCTCGTCGCCGTACTGCCGGAAGATCGTGTCGTAGTACACGGTCAGCGCGGTGTTGTTGTGCAGTGAGTCTGTGTTGTCGCGCGGGCACGGGGTGCTGCGGCCGGTGGTGCCGGTGGTCTCGTAGAAGATCCACGCCTTGTGCATCGGCAGGGACAGGACGTCGGCGAACTCCTGCCGCAGGTGGTCCTTGGTGGTGAACGGCAGGGTGGCGAGCTGATCGGACGCGAGCGAGGCGATCGACTGCGGGTCCACGTCAGCCAAGTGACGGGCGTAGAACGGGGAGTGCTTCTTGACGTACTCCACGGTGGTGCGTAGCGCTTCGAGCTGGTGGGTGGCCAGTTCTTCATCGGTCCACCGACCGGCCGCGTAGGAGCGGTGCCGGTCGCGTATCTCACGGGCGGTGTGGGCGAGTTTCTCGTCGAAAACTGTGAACATGCCTTCCCCTGCTGATCGTTCTTGTGCGAAAGACGGTGATCCGGTGTGAGGTGATTGCGCTGGTCACGTGGGGGACCGTGGCCGGTTTCGGGCAGGGACGACAGACCGGCCGGGGTCGCGGGCGGGTCGGCCCCAGCCGGTCGGTCGGCAGTGTCAGGTGGGTCGGACTCGGGTCGGCGGACGGGCTGCCGCGGCCCGCGTCAGCGGTACAGCGGCAGGCTCCCGGTGATCTTGTCCACGGCCTTCCTGCTGCCGCACAGTGCCATGCCGATGTAGGGGAGTTCGCCGGTGGGGATCTCGGCGGTCCGGCGCGTGTACTCGTCGTACGACCGCGACGATTGGGCCACCGAGGTGAAGTCGACGACGAAGACATCGCTCGCGTCCACCGCCCGGAGCGCGACTTCGCGCAGCTCCCCGGCGTCGGCCTTCAGGACGGGCAGTGGGATCGAGGTGATACCCGTGTGCAGCCGGCCGTCGGCGTCCTTCACGTCGTCGCCGACGATGCCGTCGACGAACTTCCCGACCGACAGGGCGAGCGCGGCGACGGTGTTCATCGCCAACCCTGCGGGAAGCTCCTTGTCCACGACAATGGCACACTTCTCGAACTGGTACCCCACGGGTTTTCCCCATTTCTTGTACTCGTACAGAACTTCAGACGCCGTTCATGGAATGGCCAACGGAGTTCCTCGAAGGTTCATCCGGTGCTCATTCTTCGACATCCGCGATCACCCAGTCGCTGATCTCCCGCCAGGCGCTGATGGCCTCCTGATGGAAGGGGTGCACCAAATAGCGCTCCACGGCCTCCATGTCGTCCAGTAGACCGACGACGATGAAGTCGTAAGCGATCGGCCGGGTGGATATGTTACGGCCGACGGTCCACTCGCGGAGTTCCGGCACCTCGCCGCCCACCTTGCCCGCGATCTGCTCGGCCTGCTGGGCTCTGGCGTCGTCCCACGAGACGCCGGGCTTGAACTTGAAGAGCACGTAGTGGCGGATCACAAGCGTCCTCCTGGCACGGGGGGAAGGGTTGCGTCCTCGGGGACTTCGCCACGGGCGGCGGCGCGCCGCGCGAACTCGCGTACAGCGGCGAGCTGCCGGTCACCGAGGGAGTAGTCGAGCACTCGGTAGTAGTCGAGGAGCACCTGCTCGGACAGGCGTCCGCCCGGGCTACGGGCCGACTCGGCGGCTGCCGCGGTGGCCACCGCCTCGGGGTGCGCGCGGGCTCGCTCAGCCGCGTCGGCGAGCGCCGCGGCCACGGCCCGTACCCGCTCGGGGTGCTCGCGCGCGACCTCGCGCCGCACCACCCAGACGGCGAAGACCATGGGCAGGCCCGTCCAGCTGCGCCAGAGCGCGCCGGTGTCCTGCACCCGCAGGCCGGCCGGAGGCCGGGCGCGCAGCCGCAGCGCCTCGTCCCCGATCAGGACGGCGGCGTCCGCAGCGGCCAGCATGTCGTCCAGGTTCTGCGGAGCAGAGCGGTACCGCGGGCGTACGCCTACGGCGTCCTCCAGCAGCATCCGCGCCAGCAGGGCCGTGGTGCGGCTGGCCTCCGACAGAACGACCACGGCCCCGTCGAGGCGCTCGAGAGGGGCGCGGGAGACGAGGTGGCAGGAGTGCACCGGTCCGTCGCTGCCGACCGCGACGCCACCGGGCAGTAGCTCCCAGGCGTCGGCGTGCCGCAGATACCGGACGAGACTGACCGGGCCGGCGTCCAGGCGTCCCGCCAGCAGTTCCTCTGCCAGCCACTCCGGCGGCCCGGACACCATGTCGAACTCTTCGCAGGCGCCGCTGTACGCCAGGCCCCAGCGCAGCGGGGCACAGTTGAGGTAGGAGATGTCTCCCAGCCTCAGCGAGGGGGGCGGAGAAGCGGAGGTGGAACGACGGGAAGCGGCCGGCGGTCGGGAGGTGGCGTGGACTGCGGTCACGGAGTCGGCTCGCCGTGGTCGGACTCGGTGGATGCGGCGGACTCCGGGGCCGGGCCCCGGCACAGTCGCAGGATGTCCGTCACCAGCGTGGTGCCCTCGGGGCCGAGCGCCTGACGGTAGCGGTCGATGACGACCATCTCGCGTGCCAGAACGGTGCGTGGACCGCCCTCGCCCTGACGGCGCTGCTGGATCCGGAAGGAGACCCGGTGACGGCTCTGAATCAGCTCGATAATCTTCGAGTCGAGCGTGTCGATCTCTTGTCGGTCGATTTCGATGGCGGCGTGCGCATCAATTTCCACGGCCTTCGCCGTTAAATCCCCCGTACTTTGCTGCGCCACGAACCACAACTCCTTCGGTTGTCTGCGATTCATTGGTTGCCAGAATGTTATCCACGCCCTCACTCGCTTCCACAAGAGCTCACAGCCCCTTGTCTTGGATCATGAGACAGAAGCGGCGTGACATGTCTTACATTCGGTCAACACCGGCCTGCATTCAGCCAATGCGGGCCAATGTTTCAGCCAAAGATGCAGGAAGTGTCGTTCAGATGTGACTGCTCATGCCCTTGTGCGACCGTGGCTTGATCGTTCGTGCGTCCGGGCGAGCGCCGGCTGTCGTACGGCGACTCGCGCGGGTGGTTGCCCAGCAAGCTGCGGCGATCGAGCGGCTCGAAGCGCGCGTTGCCGAACCGGAGGCAGAGAACGCCGAGTCGAGGTGCGTCCGGTTCAGGGCTCCTGGAACTCCTCGAAGCCGCCGTCCTCGGGTTCGCCGTTCCGTAAGCCCCGCCATGTTCGCAGCGCCGGCCTTCGGGACGCAGGCCCGGAGCGCAGGCGGGCACGAGGGCACGAACCTGGAGCGGGTCGCCGCCCCCGATGCCGTGGTCGAACACCGCCCCGCCGTCGGCGACGGATGCCACGACGCACTGCCCAGACGTCCATGACGGTCCGTCGGAGTCGCTGGCCGGCCGTTTCGGTGCGCGTGTGGCTGACCACGGGTGGCCTGCAGGCCCGGCGGTCGGGTCGGGTGGGGCGAAGATTTGAACAGCGACTCGGCATGCCTCCCGGGCAAGCACCCGCTGCCCGGGAGCCGCAGCCGGCTGCCCTGGTCGCCGATGGCGCAGACGCGGCCGCGCAGACTTCCACCGCGGCGCCCTTCTGTCTGCTTGACGCTGCGAAGAGTGCCGCCATCAGCGTTGTCATCAGGACAAGTCCCGCAGGTTCAAGGGCCGTTCGTGGCGCCACGCGGCGAAGAATGGCCGGCGCGCCCGAGTATGAGGTGCCCGGCCTACCGATGAACTCCGGCAGCGCGGCCACGAAGGCGTGAACTGCTCGAGGGCCCGGCGGGTCGGGGGCCGGACCCGGGATGGCGATCACCGCTTGCAGGCGCCGACCGGGCGCGGGGAGGTCGGCCTCGGCGTGAGGCCCTGGATCACGCCGCGCGCGTGGCAGGCGCAACCGCCCCAGGCGGGTGGATGGCGTGATCTGCACTACCGGGCAAAGTCACGGTTGGCCCGCCGACCATCTTCCCGCAGAAGCCGTACCGGCAGCGAATTAAGTTCATCCATGAAACGCTTCTACCCTCATCTACCGAACTAAGTTCGCCATCTTAGTCAACAGGCCATCCATCCGCTAACCTACGGCTCGATACGCCGGTCATGCTTCGGTCAATGATCCATTACTCGTCAACTGATGGAGGTGACGCGTACTCGGTCAACGGGGTCCCAAGCTCGTGGCGATTACTTCCGTGGTCCTGGCCGGGTTGCTCTGAAGCAGCTCGTACGCGGCTACCAGGGCCGGCCCTCGCAGACGTTGGGCCGCTGACCACCGGCGCGATCCGATTCACCATGGCAGCTGCTGCGCTCTTCGTGATGGTCCGCCTCCCTCCGGTCGCGTCACGCGGCCGGATGACCGCCGGCGCCGGGTGCTCCACCTGAGCGGACTGCTGGGCGTCACTGCCTACTTCATCCTCGAGAACTCCGGCGTTCAACTCTCCACTGCCGCCGCCCCATTCATCATCGTGGGGACCCATCCGCTGATGACCATGCTTTGTGGAACTGCTGATCCTCCGGCACCCCATCTCGCTGCTTCGAGCCTGCGCCGTGCTTCCACTCGGCGCCGGAGCGACGTTGGTCGTTCACACCGGGGTCGAGGCGGCGCCACTCGTCGAGTGCTTCTCACGTCCTGAAAGGCGAGCGAATGAAGAAGGTCCTGCTCGTTGAACTGTCCGTTTTCGAGCGGATGACCCCGCTGGCCTCCGGTTACCTTCAGGCTTATGCCATGACGGATTCGGTGGTTCGCAGCGAGTACCGGTTCGAGCGGTATACAACCGTCGCCAAGACCCCCCGGGCCGATGTCATCCGGGACCTGGTCCGATCAACTGCCGATGTGTACGCCTTCAGCTGCTATGTCTGGAACATGGGCCTGGTGAAGGCTGCCGTCGATGCCATCAGGCAAGCAAGGCCGCATGCGCAGATCATCCTTGGCGGCCCTCAGGTGATGTCGCAGGCCGGTCGTTACCTGAGCAAGACCGATGAACGGACTGTTATCTGCAACGGAGAAGGGGAGATCACCTTCACGCAGTACCTTCTCGCGCTGACCGACTCCGGTTCGGGCTTCCACGAGGTCAACGGACTCAGCTTCTACTGTGACGGGGAATTGGTGACGACCCCGAAACAGCCGAGGATCAGCAACCTGGACGACGTACCCTCGCCATTCCTGACCGGAATCTTCGACTCCGATTACAGCATCGCCATATTGGAGACGAACCGCGGTTGCCCCTACCACTGCGGGTTCTGCTTCTGGGGTGCCGCCACGAACGACCGGGTGCACCGTTTCGACGAGCAACGGGTCCGTGACGAAATCAAGTGGATAGCCAAGAACGAGATACTTTTCCTCTTCATCGCCGACGCGAATTGGGGAATGCTGAGCCGGGATGTTGACATCTCTCAGCACATCACAAATTGCGCAGGCGACCATGGGGCGCCGAACGTCGTCTACTTCTCCGCGGCGAAGAACAAGCCGCATGCGGTCACAAAAATCACCGGCATCTTCCAGGACGCAAACCTCATCGCGTCGCAGCCGGTGTCGCTGCAGACCCTCGAGCCGAGCAGCCTCGATCTGATCTCTCGTTCGAACATCAAGCTGAGCGCCTTCGCGGAGATCCAGGAAGATCTGCGCGAAAAGCAGATCAGCTCCTACGTCGAACTCATCTGGCCATTGCCGGGGGAAACCCTCGATTCTTTCAAGCGCGGCATTGGCACGCTGTGCGAGAACGAGGCGCAAACAGTGATCGCGTACCCTCACCTGCTCCTCAACAACACCCCCATATATCACAATTCAGAGAAAATGGGGATAGTGAGCCGGCCGGCCGGAGGGGGAGCCGCAGAAGCCCGGGTTGTCATTGGCACGAAAGAGGCTTCCGAAGAGGACTTCATCGAGGGCATGTATTATTTCTATGCCTTCCATGCTCTGCATAATACGCGCAGCCTCCGGACGGTGAGCCGCTACCTGGTGAAGCAGTCGGGGATTCAATACCAGGACATCTTCTCCGCCTTCGCTGAATTCTTGCGCCGGCAAGGGGAGGATGACCCCATTCTCGCGTACATGGAACGCTCTGTCCGAGATGCGGACTATTACGACGTGAATAACTACGGTCTTTTCATTCATTCCGTGGTGCACGAGCACAGGGAGCTTTTCAACGATCACGTGCGACGCTTCGTGCAGGGCCAGGACTGGTGGGGAGACGACAAGGTGCGGGCCTTGTTCGAGATCGACCTTCTGAACCGTCCCTACATGTACAGCAATACGCCCATGGACGTGCACCCTGAAGGCTTCCATGCGCTCCACTTCCTCGACCGCGGTCCACGCAGCTATACAGTCCGGGTCCCAGAAGAATACATGGCGGATCTGGCCGATTCGGTCCAGATCCAGACGACGCCGGCGGATGGTGTATTCACGGTTGAGCACAAACGGCTGCAATATCCATTCATGCCGACGCAGAGCCGTGACCACAGCGGCTCCTACTGTCATGGAATGATTGAGAAGGTCGGGAACATCATGCCGTTCTGGCAACCGGCCTCGCCACGCGGAGCAGACCGGCTGGTTAGTGAATCATCTGACGAGAAAGGACTGGCCCCCCATGTCGCAATCTAATACGGGGATCGAGGAGATCGACACAGCGCCTCTCGCTCCGTCGGATCGTGATCGCCTCATGTCGTCGAGCCGGATGCATACCGGTTATCCGCGGGACAGCTCGCTGAGCGATCTGTTCGCAGAGCACGTCGAACGCCGTCCCGACGCGCCCGCCGTGACATATGGTCCCGTTACGTTGACCTACCGGCAGCTCGACAGGGTGACCAACTCTCTGGCCTCCCGACTGCGGGAACTCGGCGTGCAGCCTGACCGGTTGGTCGCGATCCGCGCCGACCGGAGTCTCAGCGTCATTGTGGGCATGCTTGCCACGGTCAAGGCCGGTGGCGCCTATCTGGCACTGGATCCAGCCCACCCTGCCGGCCGGATGCGCACGATCTTGGAGGAATCCAAGCCCGTGGCGCTGTTGACGGAAGCCGGCGGAGATGATCCAAGCGGTCTTGGGATCCCTGTGATCACGGTCGCCGGGCACCTGGGGGACGCTGTGCGAGACGGCGCCACTTACGACGTCCGGACGGACGGGGGCGCCGGCCCTGAAGATCTTGCCTATGTGGTGTACACGTCGGGCTCGTCCGGCACGCCGAAGGGTATCTGTGTAACGCACCGCAACGTGGTGGCGCGCACGCGGAACACTGATTACCTCAAGTTCGAGCCGGGCGACCGGGTGGCGCAGATCTCGAACGCGGCCTTTGATGCCGCCACCGTCGAGGTGTGGGGGGCGTTGCTCAATGGGGGAGAACTGGTTGGATTCGACCGGGACACAATACTCTCGCCGGGTCGGCTGGCAACCGCTCTGCGAGAGCGTCGTATTGACACCGTGGTGATGGCGACGCCGCTTTTCAATCAGCTTGCGGCGGACGACCCTTCGACGTTTGCCACGGTCTCTCAGGTTCTGGTCGGCGGTGACGTAATGGCGGTCCGCCAAGCCAACTCCGTCGCGGCGCTGCCGGGTTGCACGCTGATAAACGGTTACGGCCCCGCCGAATGCACGACGCTCGCCACTGCCCACCACGTCACGCCCGTGCCCGAGGGCCAGTTGAGGGTGCCGATCGGTCGCCCCATCTCGAACGCGACCTGCTACGTGCTCGACGACATGCTGCGGCCTCAGCCGGCCGGGGTGCCCGGCCAGCTGTACATCGGTGGTGATGGCGTCGCGCGCGGTTATCTCGGTCGTTCGGACCTGACGACCGAGAGGTTCATTCCTGACCCCTTCGCGGCAGAAGCAGGCAAGCACATGTACGCGACAGGAGATCTGGTGTGCCAGTTGCCGGACGGCTCGCTGGATTTCCTTGGCCGTGCCGACTTCCAAGTCAAGATCCGGGGATTCCGGGTCGAAATGAATGAGGTCGACGCGACGCTGCTGCAGCATTCTGGGGTCAGCGAGGCGGTGACGGTTGCTGACACCGACACCCAATCTGGAGACAGGACACTCGTCAGTTACTACGTGGGCGCAGGCGAAGCATCCCCGGAAACAGGTGACCTTGTAGCGTTCCTGCGTGAACGGCTGCCTGACTACATGGTTCCGTCACGTTTGATCGGCCTCCCCGAACTGCCGAAGAACGCCAACATGAAGATCGACCGGGCGCAGCTGCCGTCCCCGGTCATCTCATCGCCTCCAGCAGATGATGACCTCCTCCCGGCGGACGCCGACGTGCTCGACGACGAGATCGCCGCCATCATCGCGCGACTGCTGGACGTGCCGAGCTTCGGTCGTGAGGAGAACTTCTTCGACGGCGGCGGGCAGTCAATGCTTGCGATACGACTGCTGACCCAGGTTGACAGGCGCTTCGGTGTCAATATGACGCTGGCAGAGTTCTTCGAGGACCCGACGGCGCGCGGCGTTGCCGAGTACATCCGGCAGCGGACCGAGGGCGCCGCCGCAGAAACCTCGGGCTTTGCTGAGCCTGATCCGGCCGTCCAGCCCGAGGCAGGGCGCCCATGACGAGGACGCCCGATGTGTCGTGGTTCCCTCCCTGCCGGGCGGAAGCCACTCCTCCGCCGGCACTGGACGCGGAGGCGATCCAGTTGTTCTGCCTGCCCCATGCTGGGGCAGGCGCGTCGGCCTATCGGGACTGGCCTGTAATGCTGGCCCCGGGCATCGAGGCGATACCCGTGCAGTTGCCGGGACGGGAAAACCGCCATAGGGAGCCGGCGCTCCATTCGGCTTCAGAGCTCGTCGCCGAATTGAGAGGGCCCTTGGCCGGCCGCGCAGGGAGAGACTTCGCCTTGTTCGGGCACAGCATGGGCGCTCTGCTCTGCTATGAACTGGCACATGTACTGTCCGCGCTCGGCAAGCCTCCGAGACATCTGTTCGTCTCAGGGCTGGGCGCGCCGCATCTGCCGCCTGCAGGCCCGCGGCTTCACGACCTGCCGGACGACGAGCTTCTGGCGGTCATCACGAAGCTGGAAGGGACTTCACCGGAGGTACTCGCCCAGCCGGAGCTGGTGCAGCTACTGCTTCCCTTGTTCCGCGCGGACCTCGAAGTCTGGGAGACGTATATCCCGCACCGGGGTCCACTTCAGGTGCCGATCACGGCGATGGGCGGTCGCCACGATCCTGGCGTCAGCCTGGACATGCTCAGCGCATGGGGAAGCCTGACATCAGCCGACTTCCATCTCGCGGTATTCGACGGCGGCCACTTCTACCACCATGCTGCGCCTGACGATGTGGCCGCGGTCCTTGAGGAGCGGCTACGGGAGTCCAGCCCGGTGCCGGCAGATGCGGAGCAATACGATCACCGCACAAGGGCTTGACGCCAACTCTGGCTGATACCCGGCACGTTCCGGGTATCAGCCGTCCCCAGGTATTGCGAGCCGGCGACCCTTCGGGGCGGTGACTTCGAGGGTTGAGCCGGGTTGGTCAGGCTGCGCGGGGCGCCTCCGGCGGCATCCCGGAAGGGGCACGGGTCAGCGCAGTCGGACGGGGAGGACCTCCAGACCGTGGATGAGGCTGGAGGGCCGCCACCGCAGCGACGACTCCGGCACCGCCAGCGTCAGCCCGGGCAACCGGGACAGCAGCATCCCGAACGCGATCTCGCCCTCCAGCCGCGCCAGTGGCGCGCCGAGGCAGTAATGGATCCCGTGCCCGAACCCCACGTGGCCCGACGCGTCCCGGCCCACGTCCAGCCGGTCGGCGTCGGCGAACCGTGACGCATCCCGGTTCGCCGACGACGTCGCGAGCATGACCCATTCTTTCGCGGGGATGATGGCGTCGCCGATGGTCACCGGCTCAAGCGTGAATCGTTCGGTCGCGTGGTTCAGCGGGTTCGCGTACCGCAGCAGTTCCTCGACCGCCGAAGGCAACAGCGAAGGATTGTCCCGCAGCCGCCGCAGCTCGGCCGGATGAGTCAGCAGCGCCAGCACCCCGCTGGCAATCAGGTTCACCATCGTCTCGTGCCCGGCGACGAGCAGCAGGAACACCATCGAGAGCAACTCGTGCTCCGACAGCGAGTCGCCCGAGTCACGGGCCGCGATCAGCGCCGAGAGCAGGTCGTCTGCCGGTGACTGCCGGCGCTCCGCGACCATGTGCGTGAAGTATTCGTACATCTCGACGGCAGCCGCGCGGGACTCCTCGCGCGTCCCCCGCGAGGACAGCAGCGTCCCCGACCACTCGCGGAACGACTCCCGGTCGTCGACCGGGATGCCGATCAGCTCGCAGATCACGGTCACCGACAGCGGGAAGGCGAACGCCTCGATAAGGTCCGTCTCGGCGGGGCCGTCCGCCATCGCGTCCAGCAACTCGCCGGTGACGGCCGAGATCCGCGGCCGCAAGGCGGCCACCCGGCGTGGAGTGAACGCCTTCACCACCAGGCGTCGCAGCCGGGTGTGGTCGGGCGGATCGAGGTTGAGCATGTGCTGGTCGAGATACGCCTGCACGGGGTCCACGTTGATGTCGAAATCATCGGGTGTCATGTGCGTCACCCAGTCCTTGGCCAACCGGGGGTCGGCCAGCGCGGCGCGCACGTCCTCGTACCGGGTGACGAGCCAAACCCGGATGCCCTCGGGCGTGATGACCGGAGTCACCGGCGCGGACGAGCGCAGCCGCGCGAACAAGCCCTGGGGATCCTGAAAGAATAAATCGTCCAGCCGCTCGGTCGCGAGTGGCAGTTCCCCCCCTGTATCCACCATGCCGTCAGCTTATCCAATAACGAGTTTGGCCACCAGCAACCCCGATGGCGTGCAGCCCGCATGAGTGCCCGGCGTCGCGGAGTGGCGCTGTCAGCAATGCCGCTCAACTCAATGCGGTAATTGGGGGCTTTCCGGTCGTTGTTGGTGCCAAGGGGAGTTCCGCTGAGGTCATTTGGTGACTGTCGGGCCGGGTCGCGGTCGGGATGCCGACGCACGCGCGCACCCAGTTGCTTGTGGACGAGGTGCTGGCGAAAACGGGCCGGATACAGCAGCGGAACGGGCTGTTGCCGGCCCGGCTGGTGACGGCAGCCGCGCTGGGCCGCGCCGACCAGTCAGGGGGTGCTGCCTCCGAAGGACCCGCCGGAGGACGTAGGTTGGGGCCGCTCGATCACCCAGCGGGGGTATGGCGTGGCGGGACGGGATCTGCGAGCGCTGTTCAGCAGCAACGACCGGGGCATGGCCACGGCGGAGGCGTTCACCGGACCCACGTCGGACAGAGCGGCCCCGCGCGGTGCACGAACGACGCCCGACAGGACGACCCCACCATGACCAGGAGCCGGACGACCACATGACCAAGGACGTCATCGCCCTCACCGATCGCATGCCCGACCCTTCGAGCGTGCTCGCCGGCCTGCTTTCCGGAGGCCCCGACAAACTGGTGGGCACGGAGGGAGACGGTGCCGTGGTGCAACTCTGCGACCCGCAAGGGCGACCGCTCGTCTCCGTGGAGACTCCGATGCTCATCGAGGTCGCCGGAGAGGCCGAGCGGCTGCTGGGAGCCACGGCGCCGCCCGTTCCGTACTGGTGGACGGAGGCCCGCGCCACCACGGGCGTCCAGGAGGCCGAACGGCTCGCGGGCACCTTCGCGGCCCGGCTGACCTCACTCCTCGGAGGCTCGGCCTGGCCCCCTGAGCTCGCCCGGTCGCTCGCGGTCGTGGAGGGCGACGGGGCGAGTGCGGCGAGTGCCGTGCCGGCCCCGGCGGCGGCACAGCCGGCGGTCGATGTCCTGACCGACAAGGTCGCCGTCGTGATCCAGGACCGTCCGGTGGTCGCCATGACGGCCTGGCTGTCCGACGCGTTCCGGGCCGCGGCAAAGGCGGATCTCGGCCTGCAGATCGTCAGTCCCGCGGGTACCACGCTCTCCCCCGCCGTGCGCAACGCCCTGCCGGGACACCCGTCGCGCTGGGTGGTGCAGGACGAGCGGGACGGGTACTACGACGGCCGGTCCGGGGCGGTACTGCGCTGGCAGAACGGCATGTTCGCACCGGTCGACGCGGTCCTGGCCTCCGACGGGAACGCCGACACCGCCCGTACCCCGGTGGCCGCCGCCTTCAAGGAGACAGTGGACGCCGGTGAGCGCCAACTGGCCCTCACCTTCAGGACGATCCACCCGGCGGACGAGCGTCTGGTGCTCGGCGGAGCCGTGGAGGCGGTCTGGCGCGAGCTCACCGGCGAACCCCCCGCCGGGTGGGGCACCGCGGAGCCCGCCGGCGTCCCCTGGTCACCGCGCCGGCTCACCGACGTCGCCTACGAGCGGTCGCCTCGCCCGACCTGGGCCGTGGTCGTCGGCAGCCCGGACCGGCCCGGCCTGGCGACGGTCCGCATCAGCCGCACCAAGGCGGGCGTCGAGGAGGAGGTGACGCTGGCGTTCGGCTACGGGACCGGCGAGGCGCCTCCGTTGGACGCCCTTCCGGGTGCGTCCGAGTTGCTCGCAACGCGCCACAACCTCCAGTCGCTGCTTGTTCAACTGCGCAAAGCCCGCCGCGATCTGGCGGTGCCACCCCGTTTCGAGGGACCTGGCGTCCCGGTGGCCTTCGTGCTCGGCGCGGAGGAGGTTCGCCGGATCCCTGGTGATCGCGCCCGTCGTACGCCGCTGTCCGTGCCGCCGGTGCAGCTCGGGCCGAAGGCACGGCCGGCCCTGTACTACTCCCTGCCGGGGGATCCGTCCGATCTGTCGGGGTGGCGGGACTTCGAGCGACTGGTCAGCCATCTCCAGGGCGTGTAGGAGGCACGGAGAGCGGGATTCCGCCAACGCCCGGGTCAGCGACCGGTATTGGACGGTCCTGGTGTGACATTGTCGACTCCTGCTCGGAGTGTCACTAATGTTGATTGCTTCCGTGACGCCTGGGTTGGTAGGCATGAGCTTCGTACGTCCATCTGAACGAACGGGGGAGTTCGATGAAGTTCGACATGGGCGCGCAGACCCTGTCGACCCTGACGTCGCAGTCGCACGGCTCGAGCCGGGACCTGGGACTGTTGATCCGTCAGCTGATCCAGGCGGCAGCGCCGCTGGAGGGCAGGTTCAACGGGGCGGGCAAGGCGGCGTTCGACCTGTTCAAGTCCCGTGCGGACGAGATCACGGCAGATCTGAACGCCTCGCTGGCGGCGATCCTCGGCGGGCAGTCGGGGATGGACGCGGCCTTCGGCTCCGGCGATCAGGAGCAGGACGAGAACGCGAGGACGCAGATGTCTGCGGCGAACTTCGACGCGGCGCGGTTCTCGGGTCGTAGCTGACCTAGTGACGTGGCGGCGGTGGCCGGAACTTACGGGGAGTGATTGTGATGGCGGGTGCAGGCAGCGACCGTCGGTCGTACGACACGGGTGCGTCGAACGAGGCGCAGGGCAACATCCAGGCGGTGATCGCACGTCTGGAGCTGGTCATAGCGGCGCGTGACGCCCAGGTGAAGAACGCGATGAAGGACTTCGCGGCCGATGGCGTGGCCGATGAGTACCACGGCAAGGAACTGCGCTGGTACAGCACCTCGGAGGAGGTGCGGAACATCATCCGGCTGCTGAAGACGACGCTGGAGAAGAACGACGCGACCGCGCAGCAGACGCTGGCTCGGGCGAAGGCAGCGGTCGACGGCATCGGCTGAGACACCTCGTACACGCCCGCCCCGCCGGAGAAACGATCCGGCGGGGTGTGTGGCGCGTGGCGGCAGTGCCAGTCCGGATTCGGCAGGGGGCTTTCATGACGGCGTGGGACATCGAACCGCAGGGTGTACAAGGCCAGTTGCAGCTCACCGGCGCACGGGCCGGGAGCCTGGAGAAGGTACTGAGTGCGATGATCGCGGACCTGGCTGCGGCTGCGCAGGCCGCGGGCACCGCGGTGCCGGGTTCGGCGGTCTATCCGACTCGCGTGGGTCCGTTGGCGCCGGGACCGCGGCCGTCTCCACTGATGGCTCACCAGAAGGCCGTGGGCCCGGTTGCCGCGGCGCTCTCCCAGTACGCGGAAGGGCGGTCGCCTGCGCTGAAGGCGATGGCCGATCGTATCCAAGCGGCTGTCCTGGGCGCGGCGAAGGCCACCGGCGAGTACGTCGAGGGTGACCTGGCCGCGGCCGAGGAAGCCCAGGACGCGGCCCGTCAGGTGCGGCTGGACCTGCTGATGCGTGACACCGGGGGGAACCAGCGGTGAGCGACAACAATCCGGTCGACCCGTACGAGATACCTCATTTCACCGGCAGCTGGTGCGAACTGGACCTGCGAGTGAAGGCGCTGTCCGGCGCGAGTACGAAGATTCCCACCGCCGCCGGTGACGTCCACACGACATTCGGTGGACTGCGGGCGTACTACGAGGCTCCCGAGGCGGAACAGCTCTTCGCGGTCACCGAGCCGGTCAAGTCCACGGCTCAGCAAATCGGTTCCGATCTGTCGGTGATCGCCGGCGCGCTGCGGACCTACGCCCAGGATGCCCAGCCGCTGGCCAAACAGCTCGACGAACTGCGAGCGGAAGCAGCGGCTTTTCGCGCCAAGGTCGCGGACGACGACGAGTGGCGCGAGGACGGCGATCTGATCGACGAGAACCTGGAACGCCGTAACAAGGTCGCCGAGGTGTGGACCGCGTTCCAGGCCGCGGAGACGGCGTGCTACGACAAGATCGTCGCCCTCGTCGGCGGCCCGCCTCTGAAGACGGACGACGGCTCCGGCAAGGGGGGCATGTACGGCTACGACGCCGAGGCCCTCAAGCAGGCCAAGAGCCTGCCGTGGGGCGACGCGGTGGAGGAGTCCACACCGGGCTGGCAGGTGTGGGAGCACGCCGCCGACTTCGTGACGGGCTTCGTCGTGGACGGCGTGTGGGCCACGGTCGTGGGCCTGGGCACGCTGGCCGGCTTCAACGGCTGGGACGCGGCAGGCGAAGCGTGGAGCGGCCTCGCAACGCTCGGCGAGGGCCTGGGATTCACCATCATCTTCGGCATCGACTCTCCCTATTGGACGACGCCGGAGGACGAGCTCCCTCCTCGGTTGCGCGAGTCGCGTGTCGCGATCAAGGAGACCGGCAAGGCGCTGCTGGCCTGGGACGACTGGGACGCCCATCCGGGCCGGGCGGCCGGGGCGGTCACGTTCAACGTGGTGACGACCGTCTTCACCGGCGGTGCGGGCGGCGCGGCGTCGACGGCGGGCAAGGCCGGCGCGGCGGCCAGGGCGCTGGCGGTCGCCGGCAAGGTGAGCCGCGTAGTCGACCCGATGACCTACGTCTTCAAGGGCGCGGGCGCGGGCCTGACCAAGCTCGGCGACGTGATGGTCGGGCTCAAGGACATGGGCAAGATCAAGGTCCCGCCGCTGCCCGAGGGCGCCATCACCCTGCCGCCGGGCGCGTACAAGCTCCCCGACGGCACGCTCCACCTGCCGGAAGGCGCGGCCATTCCGGAGGGTGCGTTCGCCGTCCCCAAGCGCAGCGTCCTGCTCGCGGAGGGCACTCCCATCCCGCCGGGCGCGGTGGACCTGGGCGACGGAATGGTCCAGCTCCCGAGGCGCGGGGAGGTCCCGGCCGGCTCGGTGGCGGTGCCCGAGGGCACGATCAAGGTCCCTGGGGGCGCAACGGCACTGCCGCCCGGTACGGCCCCGGCAGGCACGGGCTTCTTCTCGCCCGAGGGCCATCTGCTCGCCAGGGACGGCTCCCTGCTCCAGCACGCCGACGACGCGCCCAAGGCCACCACCCCGGCCAACGGCGCGGACGTCTCGCCGACCGCACCGCCCGTTCGGCAGCCGGCCCTGGTGGGCGCGGGCGACGACGGCTTACGCCTCGGCGACAACGCCCCGGGCACGTTCCCGGACCGCACGCCGGGCGGCGGGGCGGGCGACAACATGCCAACGAACAACCTGGACAACGGGGTGGGCGGCGGCACGGGCCGCGCGGGCGACAACACACCCACGGGCGGTGCCGGCGGCCACGCCGACACCCCGTCCACGGGCAGCGGCGGCCGCGACGTCCCGGGCGGCAGTGCTGCGGACAACGGCACTAGCGGCTCCGGCAACGCGGTGACTCCCGGCGGCAGCCAATTCGATCCCCCGTCGGCGAGCAGCGTTCACCCGAGCGGCCTGGACGATGCGGCCCGCAGGGCTGACGATGCGACACACCGTGCGGAGTACGAGGCTGCCCGCGAGAAGCCCGCCGGCGAGCGGACGCCCTCAGAACGAGCGGCGATCACCCGCGAGCACATCCGGCTGGCCAACGAGGATCCTGTCTGGCGCTCGCAGCACTACGACAAGTGGGGGCCTGGCAAGCGCAACAGTGCCGAAGAAATGGTCGACGGACAGCTCCTGCCTAAGCTCGTCGAGAAGCCGGGCGGCGGTTGGATGGCGGCTGACGACCTGCCTTACGCGAACCCGGAACGGTACGACGTAAACCCCATGAACAGGGGACGGGACACGGTTACCCCAGATAACCTCAATCACCTCGACGAGGTTTCGGCCAACCGCGTGGCAGGCATGGACCTCGCCGCAGCGGACAGGGCTTACAAAGCCAACCCGACTCACGAGAGCGCGAAGATGCTCGCCGACGCGCAGGAGCATTTCAACAAGACGGTCGGCGAAGGAGCCTCCAACAACAGCAAGCTCGGCGAGGCCCTCGGTGAGGAGGCTGCACGCCGGCACATGCTCCGGCAGAAGGAATTCGAAGGGGCCAGGGAGATCACCGACCTCCCCGACACCCCCAACGGCTCCAAGAGGTTCGACCAGCTTTGGCGCGACAAGGACGGCAACCTCATCATTGTGGAGGCAAAGGGCCCCAACGGGACGCTCGAGTGGCGCCAGGGCAACGGTGCGCAAGACAGCGGCACGATGGTGAAACAGGGAACCATTGAGTACATCCGCACGATCCTGGCCGACATGGACGAGCGAGCCGTCACTTCACCGAACGATGCCAGGTACGCCAAAGAGATCCGAGCGGCCATCAAGGACAAGACACTGCGGTACGTCCTCGTTCAGGCTGTCGAAAACAACGGTAAGTATGCTGGAGCTGAGCTCAAGCACTTGAAAATCTTCTAAGGAGAAGCTCGTTGGTCTCGATCATCCCCCGCCACCCCTTTCCCACAGGGAACGCGGAAGAAGGCCTCGCCGTACTCCAGGAGAACGCACAGGAGCTGATCGACGGACTCGAGGCTGACTCCACTGATCTGGGCGACGCCCAGCGCATCACGCTGACCCTGGCGCACTCGCGCTGCCTGCTGGATCCGCGGGCGGCAATCTTCCCCACGTGGGACGCCTGGGCCACCGCGATGCAAGTCGGCTCCGCCGTGTTCGCCGCCGCCACCACGGTCGAAGAGCAGGTGCAGTGCCGTATCGCGCACAAGGACCGCACACTTCAGGCCACAGGTCCACAGTGGTACGTGACTCCGGGTGCCTGGATCAATGCGTTCTACCTGGCTGTGGTGTGTCGGGAGCGGGACAGGATCACAGCCCTGAGTCAGGTGCCCATGTCTCTGCTTCGGGAGAACGGTTCGCGCTTCGAGGAGTACCACTACGCCTGGATCGACACTCTTCAGACCTATTGGCTCGGCGGGCCCGACCTCGGCCAGAAGCTGGTTGCTGCGGTCGACGCCACGGACCCGCAAGTCGTCGCCGACCCGGAGACGGTGGGCAAGCTGCTGTACCCGCCGATGGAACTGCTACATCGCATCATCCGCAAGGACCAGGCCGGCTTCACCCAGGCACTGACCAACGCCCTGCAGTGGCACAAGGAGTACTGGAGTGAGGAGAGCCGGTCTGTCCAGGCCCCAGGCCTCGTCGCTCTCGCCCCCCTTGCCATTGCCTGCTTCGCCCACGACGCGGGCATCTCCATCGAGGTCGAATCCGAGTACTTGCCTGCCGTCCTGATCAAGCGGAACTGGTGTGGAGAGTTCCCCACGTAAGAGGGCCGACCTGCGGTATCGGCCTTCCCGTCTCGATCACGATGCGTACAGCTCCCTCGGGGAACTCGGCGTCGTACGTCCGCTTCTCGGTTCCCGTGAACCTCAACTCCCCTGCAACATGAGGGGCTCCTCGTAAGCTCCCCGGACAGCAGCCCCGCTGATCAGCAGCGCAGCCCCACGATTCCCCATCCCCTGGCGTGCGCGGCGGTGACGACTTCGTTCCACCCTTCCAGGAAAGTCACGAACGAATCGAAGTCGTTGATCCAGCCCTCTGGACGCGCGACGTGCCGGTCGAACGGTTCGCGCAGTGCTTCCAGCTGCGGGGATACGCATTCCCACAGGAGTTTCAGCTCTGCTGCCTCGATGGGCGAGCTCCACATGAGCGTGTTCACCGGCCAAGGGCTCGACCGCTCGGGTACTTGCTCCGCATCGATGTCCTCCATGTACTCGAGGCCGTGCCAGAACAGTACAGAAGCGAAGCGGTCCAACCTGCCCCGAAGCTGCGGATTCGCGAAGTCGCGGAGCCGTTCCCACCGTTCACCCGCCCAGAAGTGCGGCTTGTACGAGCCGAGCGTCCGGGAGAACTCATAGCTCGCGTACCAGTCGGCGGCAGGCCGTGTGGGCCAGGTCCAGCCCTCGTCTGCGTTGGGCCACGTGTCTTGGCCGAAGGCAGCCTCCTCCAGGAGGTCGGCCCGCTCGTCCGGCGGAGAGGCCTCGATGTGTGCCCAGTCAACGATCAGTACCTCGATCGACACACCCACGGGGGCAAGCACCGCCATTCCTGTCGAGCTTTGTTCGCGCAGCAGCCACATTAGGCAGAGGGACAACGCCGCCGGCTTCAGGGTCATGTGGGTGGCTCGCCGTACAGGTCCGTGTTCAGAGGTCACTTGGCAGGTGCTGCGTCGTGGCTGCAACGGGAGTGACCGCGTCCGTCAGGCCGCGGATCTGGCCCGCGGCGGCGGAGCCGGTACACGGTCGCCGACGCAGCAGCGAACGGTGTCGTGCTGCGTGGGGGACGGTGGCGAGGAGCTCTCCGGGCCGTTGACCATGGGCCGCGTCATGCCGAGAAGCGACCCGGCCAACTCCGTCTCCCCGACGGGTGGATGTCAGTGCCGCTCGGCATGATTGCACTCATGAGTCACAACATCGCGTACTCGACCGCGGACAAGGCTGACGTCCTGGCCTACCTGGGGAGCAACGGCAACCTCACGGCAGACCAGCGACGCTGTCTCGACGGGATACGCAAGTATGCCCAGGCGCATCAGGAGGATCTCGATCGCCAGGGCGTCGACTGGGGCCTGTCCATCCCGGACGCGCTCGATCACCTCATCGCCGGACGCACCGACTCGGACGCGGAGTGCGCCGGCAACGCCTACCATTCCGCGCTTCAGCACATCATCGACCGCAACGCGTCCGATCCGTACAACCTGGGCACCTACTCCAAGCCCAGCATGTTCTTCGGCTTGGTGGACGACGAGATGCGCCGCCTCGGTGTGCCTGCCGACCTGCTGCCCCACGGCTACCTGTATGGCGGGCTTCCCGACGACTTCCCGCATATACCGCACTCGCTGGACGGCTATCCGGCCATCGGATACCTGCCGCTGGCCAAGACCAAACCCGCCGCGGACGCCTACCGCGCCGTTCTCGACCGGATGGACCCGGACTTCCGGTACGACGTCCAAGAACTCATCGACAAGCTCGACTTCGAGCACGACGAGTGGGAGAGCGCGACAAGGAAGGTCGACTGGTACACCCAGGACACGCTCTTCTTCCAGCTCACGTGACCGGGTGGGGCCGGCTGGCGAGTTCCCCACCTGACGGCGGGGAACTCGGCTGCTGGCGCCAGTCGGAAGCCTCAGCCCGGGATCTCCTCGATGCGTTCGCGGTTGAGCAGATGCGTCGGCAGGTACGGCTGCTTCAGGTCGACGGGGAACCCGTGGTCGTACGCCAGGCTCGCCATCGCCAGCGGTCCGAGCGCCACCCGGGCGCGCGGCGCCGGCGAGTCGCCCCAGTAGGTGGCGTGGTGTGCGACGGCTTCGGTCAGCGCTTCGGCGAAGGCCTCGTGGTCGCGGGTGATCAGACGATGGAAGAGGGCGACCGGCTGGTAGTCGATCAGGTTCACGAAGTCCTTCGGCGCCCGGGTCAGTGCGTCGGGCGCGGACGTCTTCATGGTGGCGAGCAGCTTCTCCACCACATTGTCCATGGGGCGCTCGGCCCAGTAGGTCTGCAGCGTGTCGATCCAGTGCAGGACGTACTCGTCGATCGAGTCGTCCTGACGCAAGACCTCCAGCGGCACCTGGCACAGCCGGTCGATGCGGGCACTCTGCCGGCACACGACCGCGACGTAGAAGGCGTCGAGCCAGGCGCGGGCGTCCGCGGGTGGCTCGGCGGGGACGGCGGGCAGCTGCCGCACGAGGTCGCCGCCGAGGTGACACTCCTGCGGCTGCGCGCCGGTGAACAGCGCGGAGCCGAGCTGTACGGCACTGGCCCACGCGTCCCAGGCGGGGAGGCGGCCCACGTCGGGATCGACGGCGCAATGGGTGTGGGCGAGTTGGAGGGCGGAGGCGAAGGCGTCGCCGAGTCCACGCCGGTCCTGTGCGAGCCGAGCTATCGCATCGGCCGTGGTGTGCGTGAGCTGGTCGATGTCCGGCGCGTCGACCGCGACGCGGCCGGCGAGCCGCCCCGCCAGGTCGAGGCGGACCAGGCCCTTCAAGATGCCGAGCAGTTCCGGCGGCGGCTGGAGGGAGAAGGTACGGGTCTCGGGGTCGATGACGGTGAGCGACGTAAGGCCTCCTCGGTGCCACCAGTAGACGCGAGGGGACAGCGCACCCGGTCCGTCCTGATAGGCACCGAGGGCATACTGAGAAAGGTCGTTGATGGCGTCGGCGACGGACCCGTCGCTGAGAGGGTGGAACGCCAGCAGGTGCCGGGTCGGCACGGCAACGAGGGCTCCGGCGTCCGGGAGTGGTTCACCGGTGACCTCCCGGGCCAGCTCGGACAGGAACAGCGCCTTGCTCGCGACGAACGGGGAGTCGCCGTACACGGAGTGCAGCAACGCCCGTCCTTCGATGGCCACTTCCTCATGTTCGACGGGTATACGCATCAGGTTCGCGTACGCCGCCTCTCCCAGCTCCTCCAGCCCTGCCCGCTCCACGTCCGGGTCGGTGAGGATCCGCACGGTGGTGGGCTGGTCGAGGGCGTAGGCGAAGACGAGCCCGTCGGCGACCACACGCGCGTAGCGCATGGCACCGACGAGGTCCGGGGTGATCGATTCGGTGGGCAGCAGCCGTGCATGCACCCCGCTGAGCAGTTCCGCTGCGCTCTCGTCGCCGTTGCCCGCCGCCTGCAATCGGGCGAAGTGGGTCTCCACCAGCTCCGGCCAACGCTCCTCCGGCGCTCGGCGGCACATGTGCGCCAGGTTCTGCAGGGAGTAGGTGTGGCTGTTGTCGGTGTAGGGCGCGGCGAGTTCCCGCAGATGTGCTGCCTGTACGGCGGTCAGCATCGGCAGGTCACGGTCAGGGGCGTCCGGCGTGTCAAAGGCGGCGTCTGCATTCACCGTTGCGACTCTACGAGCCGCGTGCGCGACGACCTGACACCGGGTCATTCGCGGTCCGCAAGCCGTGCTCGTCAGCCCTCAGACGTGTACGTCAGGAACTCCGCCCAAGCGTCGGACGTGAAGCCGAGCCGGGGTCCCGGGGGGTTCTTGGAGTCGCGGACGTGGATCGTGCCGGTGGCCGCCGCGACCTCGACGCACGCAGGGCCGTCGTTGCTGCTGTAGCTGCTCTTGACCCACCTCAGCGTGGAGCCGTCTGTGCCTGAAGCCTTGCCGGTCATGTCTCTCCAAGGGCTTTCTCGATGAAGGCCAGAGACTCCCGTGGGGTGAGAGCCTGCGCCCGGATGATTCCGTATCGCAGCTCGACGATCCGAACCTCCTTGGGATCGGAGATCAGACGGCTGGACAACTGGCCCTCCCAGTGTGCCACCGCACTGCCGTCCTCGAACTTGAGTAGTTGGAGCGGCCCGCCCATCCCCGCGTGATCCTCCCGGTCCGTCGGCATCACCTGGACCTCGACGTTCCGCAACTGGCCAACTTCCAAGAGGCGTTCGAGCTGCCGACGTGCCACCATCCTGCCTCCAAGAGGGCGCTTGATCGTCACCTCTTCCTGGACGAAGGACAGCGTCGTCAGCGGCTGCCTCTGGAGGATCTCTGTCGCGCCATCCGGCCCGCTACGTAGCGATCCACCTGGTCGCGGCTGAAGGAGGGCCGCCGCATCTCGTACAGCGCTCGTGCGTACTCCTCGGTCTGGAGCAGCCCGTTCACGTTGTGGTTGTCGTACGCGCCCATCTCGACCGCGTCCGCCTCCAGTCTCGCCAGGTCCCTGACCTTCTTCGGGTACCTGGCCTCCGCCACATCCTTCTTCATCGCGGCGAGTTTGCCGCCCGCGCCGAGGACCTCGTCCACCTTGTCCAGGAACTCCGGCTTCGGGATCCGCTTGCCCGTCTCGACCTTGTAGATCTGGTTCTCGCCGTAGCCGATCGCCGCGCCCAGTTCGGTCGCGCGCATGCCGGCCGCCTCGCGCCAGAGGCGGATCTGCCGGCCGACCGCCGCGATCACCGCGCCCGAGTCGTCCTCCAGGTCGATGTCCCGGTCCGGCTCGTCCGCCGTGCAGTCCCTGCTGACCTCAGCTGTCATACGACACCCGCCTCCGCCCGTGCCTGTACCGATTCGCGCTGGACGCCGTACCGCGTGGACAGGCCGGGGCAACTGCTGGACAGTCGCTGTCCGTACGCACGTCACTACTGTTCAGCGTAGATGCGAGACGGCCACGCTGAGTGATGTGAATCCGCAAATCACTCGAACCGAATCTTCCGCTCCCGTACGGAAGTTCACCGTGCTGCTCTCCCCCACGCGCCGAGGTGCTCGCCTCGCCCGGCTGCTGACGGCAGCACAACTCACCCGATGGGGCGTCGAATCGGAGCCGGCGGTTCAGGTCGTCGCCGAACTGGCCGCCAATGCCGCCCTCCACGGCCGCGTACCGGGGCGGGACTTCCGTCTCGACCTCGCCGTCCTGGAGGACGGAAAGCGCCTTCGGATCGAAGTCACCGACACCCGTGGCGAATGCCTGCCGAGAAGGCCCACGGGACCGGACGATGCCTCCGAATGCGGACGCGGGCTGCTGATCGTCGAGGCGCTCGCGGACAGTTGGGGTGTCACGCCAGGGCCCGTGCCCCGCAAGACGGTTTGGGCGGATATCGACCTGCTGCCGTGACCGTCGCCGCCGGGTCGCGGATTCCCGCGATGCGGTTCTCCGCGACGCGGCGGGGCACGACGCAAAAGGCTTGAAAGAACTTCTTCAAGGACCGGGGGAAAGAACCCTCCCGACCCCACCCCGCCCCACGCTCACCCCGTCACTCGCACGGGTGACATTGGCCAATTGGGCTGGATTTGCGTCCGGTTGGCGGGCATATGCTCGCGGCGACAACCACAGACATGCGACGGCCCCCGGCCGGGAGTGCAATCCCGATCGAGGGCCTGACCACCGAGGAAGTTAGGCCCTTCCCGATGGATACCCAGCAGGTTAGCGCGCCCTCGCGCGCCACGTCCCGCGTTCCCGGCCGTGTCACCGCCTTCGGCGTGATCCACGTCAACGCGATCCACACCACACGTTTCACGATCGTCGGCAACCACCTCGCCCAGCACCAGCAGTTGTCGCTCACCGCGATCGGGCTCGCCGTCCACATCCAGTCGCTGCCCGACGGGGCCAAAGTCGGCATCAAGGTGCTGGCCGACTGCTTCCCCGAGAGCGAGGCCCGCATCGCCGCCGCGCTACGGGAGTTGGAGGACCACAGCTACCTGTCGCGCACCCTGGAACGGCTGCCCGACGGCAAGGTCGTGACGCGGACGATCTCGTACAACCGGCCGTGCACCGCCGTCCCGGCCGCGACACCGACGCCGGCACCCGTACCGCCCCCGGATCCCGAACCGGCCGCCGTGGCGGAGGCCGCCCCGGCACCGGAACCGGCCGTGGCGCCCGAGCCGCCCGCCCCACCCGCGCCCTTGCCGCCGCGTCCACCGCTCCCCCAGCCGCAGGCCCTCGACCTTGAGCGGCACCGCGCGGCCACCGACCTCCTCGGCGGCCTGCGCCGTCACGAACCGCGGCTGCTGCTGGCCGAGCACGACATCCGCCGTCTGACACCCGCCGTCGCCACCTGGCTCGAACGCGAAGTCCACCCCGACGCCGTACGCCACGCCCTCACCACCGACCTGCCCGAACGCCTGAAACAGCCCGCCGCCCTTCTCGCCCACCGCCTCACCGCACTCCTACCGACGCCCTTGCCGACCCTCGTCCCACCGAAAGCCCGCAACCCCCTCCAGAACTGCGACAGGTGCGACCGCGCCTTTCGCGGCCCGGTGCCGGGCCGCTGCCGCGATTGCCGCGAGGCGCAGGCAGCCGCTTGAACCGTCCTCACCCTCACAACCGAAGGCACCCCATGGTCAGTTCTCCCCACGAGGCGATGCACCGCATCTTTCAGGAGTATCCGGAGCTGTTCTCCCGCGTCTCCGAGGTGCTCGGTGTCCCCTTCACGGCACCCGTCTCGGCCACACTTCTGCCCACCGACCTCACCGAGGCCCGTCCCTTGGAACGCCGCATCGACACCCTGTTACGCATCGACACCGAGGACGACGAGACGTTCCTCCTGGCCATCGAGGCCCAAGGGAAAAGGGACCCGGACAAACCCGCGAGCTGGGCGTATTACCTGTCCTTCCTGTACACGAAGTACCGGACGCCGCCACTGTTGCTGGTCGTCTGCCAGGACCGGGCCACCGCCGAATGGGCCTCGCGCCCCGTACCCATCGGCCCGCGAAAGTGGCCTGCGCTCACCCTGCGCCCCCTCGTCGTGGGTCCGCACAACATGCCGGTGATCGTCGACGTGGCCGAAGCCCGGAAGGACCTGGCGCTCGCCACGCTGGCCGCCATCACGCACGCCGGCGATCCGGACATCGGTGCCATACTGAAAACGCTGTCCGCCGCACCTCGGGACGCACCGGAAGCCATAGCCGACCCCATCGTCGAACTCACCGCACAGGGCCTGGGCAACCGCCCGGCCGCAGATCAGTGGAGGAACCTGGTGGCCGTGGATCTTTCTTTCTACACGTCTCCGCTCTCGGAGGAGATCCGGGACGAAGGCCGCGCGGAAGGCCGCGCGAAAGGCCTCGCAGATGCCATCCTCCTCGTCCTTCAGCAGCGGGGACTCGCCGTTCCCGACGAGGCCCGCGAGCGGATCACCACCTGCGACGACACGCAGTTGATGAGCACGTGGCTCAGCCGCGCGGTGACCGCCGCCTCCACCGAGGCGATCTTCACCGCGGAGTAGCAGCGGACATCGGCGAGCGACGCCTTCCGTTGCTCCTCCCGGGCGAGCGCACGCCCAGGTAGCCGTAGGCCGCTGCCCGGGCGTGCGCGGTGCGGGCCACCCGACCGCACCGGAGGAGCACGCTCTCGTCACCGACCCCGCGAGGTTGACCCGGCGTAGCCCCATGGCCAAGGATCACGGCCCATGAAGCGGAATTCCTCCGGCCGGATGCTGGTCCACACGCGTAATGCGGCGATGGCGCTCGTCGCCCTTCTGCTGCTGATCGCGGGCTTCTGGTCGTCGTGGGGCACCGCACAGCACATCCTGCTCTCCAAGGGCCGTGAGCACGGCACGCTCGCCGTCTCGCGCTGCGACGACGACACCTGCACCGGGGCGTACACGCCCATGGCTCCGTCACCGGACCGGGCGGCGGTGACGATCGAGAAGTCGGTCTCGGTGAAGAAGGGCGTCACGCTGTCCGTCGTACTGAAGCCGGGTACGGGCGAGGCGGTGCGTACGGGGCCGGCCGGTGGTCTGTACGCCTGGGTGCCGTTGGGCGGTGCGCTGTTGCTGTCGGCCCTGGTGATCGGCGGCGGTCTGCGGCTGACGCGGCTGGCGTGGGGCGCGGCGGGTGTCGGCGGGGCGCTGCTGCTGGCGTCGTTCCTGGCACTGTGAGCGGGGTCGACCCTGGCACTGCAAGCGGGTCGACCGGAGCCAAGTGCCTTGGCGGAATCATGCATTCACCTGATCGTTATCAGGACTATCGGGACGAGCGGGAACTCTTGGTGCGGATACGGCGCTCGGCAGCTTGACCCGCGCACCGGTTCACCGGGACGCTGAGCCGCCCCCCACGGCCTTCCCTCTCACCCATGGACTGCCCCATGCGCATGCTCAATTGCACCGGCGCCCTGCTGGCCGCCGCAGCGCTTTCGCTGACGGCCGCCCCCGCCGCGTTCGCCACCCCGCCCGGCGACAACGGCAACGTCAAGATCCACGACATCGCGACGGGCGAGTACGACCACCGCAACAACCCCAAGGTCTGCACGTTCTACCTCGACAGCTTCCAGTTCGACGGTGCCCAGAAGGTCGACTGGGAGATCCAGGCGTGGGCGGTGAACGACCTCGCCAAGGCGACTGTGGTCAAGTCCGGGTCCCTGACCCTGGACGGTTCCGGCCACGAGCGCACCGAGGAGATGACGCTCGCGGACGGCCAGTACAAGCTGTTCTGGACCTTCGACGGCCAGAAGAGCAGCGCCGCCAAGCACAAGGTCTTCAAGGTCGACTGCACCGACGAGGAGACCCCGGGCGAGGACAAGCCGGGTGACAAGCCCGGTGACAAGCCGGGCGAGAAGCCGGGCGAGAAGCCCGGTGACAAGCCGGGCGACGACGCTCCGGCCGCCCCGGACGAGTCACCGGCCGCCTCCGAAACCGCCGCCCCCGCGCCGTCGGCCGACGGCGCCTCCGGCGACCTGGCGGAGACGGGTGCCGGTGCGCCGGTCAGTGCGCTCAGTGCCGCCGCCGCGGCTCTGGTCGCCGTCGGCGGTTACCTGCTGGCGCGGCGCCGTACGGCACGGCGTCACTGAAACGACAGCGTCACTGAAACGACGGTGCCCCCGCCCGCCGCTGACTCACAGCGGCGGGCGGGGGCACCCGCATGTCCGTGTATCAGCCGGTGTTGCGCAGACCGGCCGCCACACCGTTGACCGTCAGCAGCAGGGCGCGGGCCAGCAGCGGGTCCGGCTCCTCACCGCGTTCGGCCGCATCGCGCTGCCGCTTGAGCAGGGCGACCTGGAGGTAGGAGATCGGGTCGAGGTAGGCGTCACGGATGGAGAACGTCTGCTGCAGCACCGGGTTGGAGCCGAGCAGTTCGTCGTTCCCGGTCACCTTCAGCACCTCGCTGACGGTGAGGGCGTGCTCGGCCTCGATGGTCTCGAAGACGTGCTTCAGATGGTCGGGCACCAGCGTGTCGACGTAGTGGCGGGCGATCCGCAGATCCGTCTTGGCCAGGGTCATCTCGACGTTGGCGAGGAAGTTGCGGAAGAAGTGCCACCGCTCGTGCATCTCGGTCAGGACGGTGTCGAGGCCCGCTTCGCGCAGCGCCTTGAGCCCGGAGCCGACGCCGAACCAGCCGGGCACGATCTGCCGCGACTGGGTCCAGCCGAACACCCACGGGATGGCCCGCAGTCCGTCGAGGCCGGCACCGGAGTCGGGGCGGCGGGAGGGCCGCGAGCCGAGGTGGAGTTCGGCGAGCTGGTCGACGGGGGTGGCGGCGAAGAAGTACGCGGGCAGGTCCGGGTCCTCGACCAGCCTGCGGTACGCGGCGTGCGCGGCGTCGGAGACCGTGTCCATGGCCGCGTCCCAGCGCGCGAGTGCCTCGTCGGACTGGCGGGGCGCGGTGTGCAGTGCGGAGGCCTGGAGCGTGGCGGCGACCGTCAGCTCGAGGTTCTCCCTGGCCAGGGACGGGATCAGATACTTGTCGGAGATGACCTCGCCCTGCTCGGTCACCTTGATCTCGCCCTCGAGGGTGCCCCAGGGCTGGGCGAGGATCGCGTCGTGCGAGGGGCCGCCGCCGCGGCCGACGGTGCCGCCGCGGCCGTGGAAGAGGCGCAGCCGTACGCCGTGGCGGTGGGCGACGTCGCGGAGCCTGCGCTGGGCGCGGTGGATCTCCCACTGGCTGGTGGTGATGCCGCCGAACTTGGAGGAGTCGGAGTAGCCGAGCATGACCTCCTGGACGTCGCCGCGAAGCGAGACGAGCCGGCGGTAGGAGGGGTCGGCGAGCATGCCCTCGAGGATGACGTCGGCGGCCTTGAGCTCGTCGGTGGTCTCCAGCAGAGGCACGATGCCGATCTTGGCCCAGCCGGCGTGCAGGTCGATCAGGCCGGCCTCACGGGCGAGGACGGCGGCAGCGAAGACGTCGTCGGCGCCCTGGCACATCGAGATGATGTACGACTCGATGACCTCGGGGCCGAACCGTTCGAAGGCTTCCTTCACGGTGTGGAAGACGCCGAGGGTCTTCTCGCCGGCGGCGTCGAGCGGGGCCGGGGTCGGGGCGAGCGGCCGGCGGGAGCGGAGCTCCTTGGCGAGCAGCTTCTGCCGGTATTCGCGCGGCATGTCCGCGTACCGCCAGGACTCCTCGCCGAGCCGATCGAAGAGCTGGCCCAGGGCGTGGTGGTGGGCGTCGGCGTGCTCGCGTACGTCCATGGTGGCGAGCTGCAGGCCGAAGGCGGACAGGGTGCGGATGACCCGGTCCATGCGGCCGTCGGCGAACAGGCCGCCGCGGTGTGCGCGCAGCGAGGTCTGGATGACGGTGAGGTCGGCGATGAGCTCGGAGGTGCCCAGGTAGTCGCGGCCTTCCTCGTGCGGGGTGCCCTTGGCGAGGCGCTCGCGGGTGTTGACGAGCTTCTGGCGGATGCAGGTGGCCTTGAGCCGGTAGGGCTCCTCCGCGTTGAGCCGCTTGTAGCGGGGGCTGATCTCGGGCAGCCGCTCCAGGTCGGTCCCGAGCGAGGCGAGCAGCTCGTCGGTGGCTCCGGCGTAGCGGATGGAGTTCGACAGCAGGCCGCGGAGGTAGTCGATGACCTCGATGGCGTCGGTGATGCCGTGCTCGTGCTGGAGGATCAGCACGTCCCAGGTGACGGCGGGGGTGACGTTCGGGTTGCCGTCGCGGTCGCCGCCGATCCAGGTGCCGAAGGTGAGCGGCCGGGTGCCCGGGGGCAGCTCGACGCCGACGCGCTCGAGCTCGGCGGCGAGGTCCTCCAGTACGTCGCCGACGGCGCCCGCGTGCAGTTCGTCGAGGTAGTAGATGGCGTTGCGGGCCTCGTCGGCGGGCTCGGGCCGGACGACGCGCAGCTCGTCGGTCTGCCAGATGAGGTCGATGTGCTCGGCGAGCCGCAGGTCGTGGCGGCGCCGGTCGGCCGCGATGCCCGGGTTCTCCAGCAGCTCCGCGATGCGGCGCAGCTTGTTCAGCACGGAACGCCGGGCCGCCTCCGTCGGGTGGGCGGTGAAGACGGGCCGTACGTTCAGGTTCTTCACGGTTTCGCGCAGGTGCTGCGGGTCCGCGTCCTTGAGCCGGTCGGCGGTGCGGGCCAGTAGGCCGCCCTCGGCGGCGCGCTTCTCGCGCATCTCGTGGCCGCGGTGCACCTGCTCGGTGACGTTGGCGAGATGGAAGTACGTGGAGAAGGCGCGGACCAGCTTGGCCGCGGTCTCCAGGTCGGTGTCGCCCAGCAGCTGTGCTGCGGCCTCACCGTCGGTGCGTGTCAGGGCTCGGACACGCTCGACGAGGTCGAGGAGTTCCGGGCCCTCCTGGCGGACGAGGGTCTCACCCAGGAGATCGCCCAGTCGGCGGATGTCGGCACGCAGTTCTGCACTGGCTGTGGGTGTCTGGTCGGCACTGCTCACAGGTGCGGCTCCTTGCAGTGTTTGAGCACGTCTGGAGGGGTACTGGAGGCTTGCGGACCGCGCTGTCCGACGTGACACAGGATAGGTGTCCATTTTCGCGGCGTTGTCCACAGGTCTCTTGCCGCGCTGCTCGGCGCTGCCATACTTACGTCGCCGTAGGTTACGGAACCGTAGCCAGGCGTCCGTCCCCGCTCTCCCCACCCCCAGGGAACCCACATGACCACAAGTCCCGACCTGCTGGACGACGTCCCGGAGACCCCGGAGTCCGACCTGCCCTTCGCGACCCGGGGCGGCGACAGCAAGCGGTCGATCGAACAGATCACCCTGCTGCTGTTCATCACGGTGCCTTTCCTCGCCCTGCTGGCGGCCGTGCCGCTCGCCTGGGGGTGGGGGGTGAGCTGGCTCGACCTGGGGCTGCTGGTGGCGATGTACTACATCGGCTGCCACGGCATCACGATCGGCTTCCACCGCTATTTCACGCACGGTTCGTTCAAGGCGAAGCGCCCGCTGCGCATCGCGCTCGCGATCATGGGTTCGCTGGCGGTCGAGGGGCCGCTGGTGCGCTGGGTGGCCGACCACCGCAAGCACCACAAGTTCTCCGACGCGGAGGGTGACCCGCACTCGCCGTGGCGGTTCGGCGAGACGGTGCCCGCGCTGATGAAGGGCCTGTGGTGGGCGCACATCGGCTGGATGTTCGACGAGGAGCAGACGCCGCAGCACAAGTACGCGCCGGATCTGATCAAGGACCCGGCGCTCCGCCGGGTCTCCCGCGGCTTCGTCTACTGGACGGTGCTGTCGCTGGCGATCCCGCCGCTGGTCGGCGGTCTGGTGACGATGTCGTGGTGGGGCGCGTTCACTGCCTTCTTCTGGGGCTCGCTGGTCCGCGTGGCGCTGCTGCACCATGTGACCTGGTCGATCAACTCGATCTGCCATGCGGTGGGCAAGCGCCCCTTCAAGTCTCGGGACCGTTCGGGGAACGTGTGGTGGCTGGCGGTGCTGTCGTGCGGCGAGTCGTGGCACAACCTGCACCACGCCGACCCGACGAGCGCACGGCACGGTGTGCTGCGCGGACAGCTCGACTCCAGCGCCCGACTGATCCGCTGGTTCGAGAAGGCGGGCTGGGCGTACGACGTGCGCTGGCCGCAGCAGTCCCGTATCGACGCCCGGCGCAGTGACTCCAGGGCCGGTGAAACCCGCCGTGAGAAGGGTGCCGCGAAGACGGCATGATGGACGTCGTGGCGAGTGACGGAAGTATCGGCAGCCCGGAAAAGACCAGGACGCCCGGCGGCAGGCGGGCCCGCCGCGTCCGCATGACCGGCGCCGAGCGCCGTGAGCAGCTGTTGGACATCGGCCGTGCGCTCTTCGCGGAGAAGGGCTTCGAGGGCACGTCCGTCGAGGAGATCGCGGCCAAGGCGGGGGTGTCCAAGCCGGTCGTGTACGAGCACTTCGGCGGCAAGGAGGGGCTCTACGCGGTTGTCGTGGACCGTGAGATGCGTCAGCTGCTCGACATGGTGACGGGGGCACTGACCGCCGGGCACCCGCGCGAGCTGCTGGAACAGGCGGCCTTCGCGCTGCTGGACTACATCGAGAGGTACACGGACGGATTCCGCATCCTGGTGCGCGATTCGCCCGTCGCCCAGTCGACGGGCACGTTCGCGTCCCTGATCAGCGACATCGCCACCCAGGTCGAGGACATCCTGGGGATGGAGTTCAAGAACCGCGGATTCGATCCCAAGCTGGCCCCGCTGTACGCGCAGGCGCTGGTCGGCATGGTGGCGCTGACGGGCCAGTGGTGGCTGGACGCGCGCCGCCCGAAGAAGGCGGAGGTCGCGGCCCATCTGGTGAACCTGGCGTGGCACGGTCTCGACGGTCTCGAGCAGAAGCCGCGGCTCATAGGGCACCGCAAGAGCTGAGCGCGTCGGGACCAGGACCGCCGGGCGCCCCGCGGACTGCGGGGCGCCCGTGCGTCCTCACGGGAGCGGTGTCATGACACCTTGCGCCCGACGGCGAAGATCCGCCGGAAGGGGAACACCGTGCCGTGCGGGCCGGGCGGGTACGCCTTGCGGAGCAGGTCCCGGTACTGGCCGAGGAATTCCGCCCGGGCCTCCGGGTCGTCGGCGAGCTCGGTCAGCACGGGCCGCAGGGCCGTGCCCTTGACCCAGTCCAGTACGGGGTCCTCGCCGCCGAGCAGCTGGAGGTAGGTGGTCTCCCAGGCGTCGGCGTCGCAGCCGAGGTCGGCGAGGCGGCCGAGGTAGTCGGCGGGTTCCAGGACGTGGACGTAGCGCCGGCCGTGGCCGCCGAGGCGGGAGCGCCACTGCGGGGTCTCGCACAGCTCGGCGAGGAGCGCATGGCTGGGCGAGGTGAAGTTGCCGGGGACCTGGAAGGCGAACGTGCCGCCGGGGACGAGTCCGTCGATCCAGGCGGCGAAGGACTCGGGGTGGTTCGGCACCCACTGCAGGGCGGCGTTGGACACGATCAGGTCGTACGGCTCTTCCGGGATCCAGTGCGCGGCGTCGGCCGGCCGGAAGTCGAGCCGGCCGCCGCCCGGGGTGGTGGCGGCGTGCTCGTTCTCGGCCTGGGCCAGCATCTGGGGCGAGAGGTCGAAGCCGGTTATATGGGCGTCGGGCCAGTGGTCGGCGAGCAGTGCGGTGACATTGCCGGGCCCGCAGCCGATGTCGGCGATCCGGGCGGGGCGGTTGCCGGAGGGCAGCGGGGGTATGCGGGCCAGCAGGTCAAGGAACGGACGGGTGCGGTGCCCGGCGTGGCGGAGGTACTGCTCTGGGTCCCAAGTGGGCGCGGAATGCATGGTGGAGTCCCCTCGCAGGAACGGAAGGCCGAAACGGAACGGTGTTCCCGGCCGACCTGCCCAATAGTCCAGCAGACTATATCTTGACGTCAAGAGACTTCACGTCGACAGACCCTTTACACTGATCGACATGGAGGACGAGGTCGATCGACTGGTCGCAGCATGGCGCCGTGAGCGCCCGGACCTCGACGTGGAGCCGCTCGAGGTGCTCAGTCGCGTCTCCAGACTCGCCCGCCATCTCGACCGCGCCCGGCGCATCGCCTTCTCCGAGCACCAGCTCGAGCCGTGGGAGTTCGACGTGCTCACGTCGCTGCGCCGCGCCGGGGCGCCGTACCAGCTCTCCCCCGGCCAGCTGCTCACGCAGACCCTGGTCACCTCCGGCACGATGACCAACCGAATCGACCGCCTCGCCAAGAAGAACCTGGTCGAGCGGCTGCCCGATCCGAGCGACCGGCGCGGCGTCCTGGTCCGTCTGACGCCCGAGGGCCGCGACCGCGCGGACCAGGCGCTGGCCGGGCTGCTCGCCCAGGAGCGCGCCATCCTCTCCGAGCTGTCCCGCGCCCAGCGCGCGGAACTGGCCGCGCTGCTACGCCAGTTGACCGCCCCGTTCGACAACGTCCCCGGCTAGCTCGGCGGGGCCGACGCCGGCCCGGCGGGCCAGGGCGACCGCGGCCAGCGTGGAGTGGACGCCGAGCTTGCCCAGCACGTTCTGCATATGCGTCCGGACGGTGTGCGGGGACAGGAAGAGGCGCTCGGCGACGGCCTTGCGTCCCAGGCCCGCGACCATGCAGCGCAGCACCTCCTGCTCGCGCGGCGTCAGCGACTCCACCAGCCGCTCGCTCTCGGTGCGGTGCTTGCGGGCCGCCGTCATCTCCCGCAGCACGCCGGTGAGCAGCGCGGGCGCCAGATGGGTCTCGCCGCGCAGCACCCCGCGGACCACCGCGAGCAGACGCTGCAGTGAACAATCCTTGGCCACCCAGCCGCTGGCACCCGCCTGCAGGGCCAGCGCCGCCCGGCGGGCGTCGTCCTTCTGGGCCAGCACGACCGAGCGCACCGCGGGCTGGAGCGAGCGGACGCCCGCCACCAGGGAGATCCCGTCGACGAGGCCGTCCACTCCACCGTCGGGCACCGCACGGGCGACCGCGACGGCGGTGGGCGGCACCGCGGAGGCGGCCCCCAGGTCGGCGTCGACGAGCATCACGTCGAACCTGCGGCTCTCCGCCGCGGCGCGCTCCAGGCAGCGCAGCGCGGCAGGCCCGCTGCCAGCCGCGGCGACCTCGACATCGGGCTCTGCCGCGAGAGCCGCGGCGAGCGACTCGGCGAAGATCCGGTGGTCGTCGACGACCAGAACCCGGATTCGGACCACAGGACACCCCCACTGCCACAAGACGGGTCGGCACGGGTACGCCGCCCGGGGGACGGGGGGTCCCGTGCATCGCCCGGCCGCCGCCGTGCTGTGACCGATACCCCGCCCCGGGCACCGTACCCGGCTGTTTCGCCCCCTGATCGGCACCGGCCCCCACCGGTGCTGTGGTTCAGAGTACGGACGCGGGGCGGCGGCGGAAGGTGATTTGCAGAACTGATCGCCACCGTTGTTCCTGGTGTGGCCCCTGTTCCTGCCTGGACGGAAGTCGTCGTCTCACGACAGGCGGCGGGCCCCCGCCGACGGGATCGCGGTGAAGACACGCGGTCCCTGGAGGAAGGTCGTCTCGAAGGCCGCCAGGACCGACGTGGCCACGGTCGGCGCCCGGGACGTCTCCGTCAGCACGATCGCCGAGCCGCCGAAGCCGCCGCCGGTCATCCGCGCGCCCAGCGCGCCGGCCGCCAGGGCCGACTCCACGACCAGGTCCAGCTCCGGGCAGGAGATCCGGAAGTCGTCCCGCAGGGAGGCGTGCCCCTCGGTGAGTACGGGGCCGACGGCCCGCACCTCACCCGCCTCCAGATGCGCGATCACCCGCTCCACTCGGTGGTTCTCGGTCACGATGTGCCGCACCAGCGGACGCACCTCAGGGTCCTCGAGGCGGGCGAGGGCCTGGTCCAGCCCGTCGTACGGCACGTCCCGCAAAGCCTCCACACCGAGCGCCGCCGCGCCCGCCTCGCAGCCGGCGCGCCGCTTGCCGTACTCGCCGTCGCTGTGGGCGTGCTCGACGCGGGTGTCGACGACGAGGAGTTCCAGACCGTGGGCGGCGAGGTCGAAGGGGATCTGCCGCTGCGAGAGGTCACGCGTGTCCAGGTAGAGGGCGTGGCCCTCGGTGCAGCAGGCGGCGGCAGTCTGGTCCATGATCCCGGTCGGGGCGCCTACGTAGACGTTCTCCGCGCGCTGGCACAGGCGGGCCAGCCGCCACCGCTCCAGGCCCAGTTCGTACAGGTCGTTCAGGGCGAGGGCGGTGACGACCTCGAGCGCCGCGGACGAGGAGAGGCCGGCGCCGGTGGGCACGGTCGACTCGTAGTGGATGTCCGCGCCGCTGACCGCGTGGCGGGCCTCGCGCAGTGCCCACACGACGCCCGCCGGGTAGTCGGTCCAGCCTGCGGGGCCGCCGGGGGCGAGCTCGTCGACGTGCAGTTCGACCGCCCCGCCGGGCATGTCGGCGGAGGTCAGCCGCAATACGCCGTCGTCGCGGCGGGCGACGGTCGCCACCGTGGTGTGGGGCAGCGCGAAGGGCATCACGAAGCCCTCGTTGTAGTCGGTGTGTTCACCGATCAGATTCACCCTGCCGGGCGCCGCCCACACGCCCTCGCCCCTGAGGCTCATGATGCCTTGGCCCTCCTGCGGGCGAAGGCCCAGGCGTCGGTGACGATGTCGGCCAGGTCGGCACGGCACGGCTTCCAGCCCAGGCGTTCCTGGGCCGTTGCGGCGGAGGCGACCAGTACGGCGGGGTCGCCGCCCCGGCGTTCCGCGACCACCTCGGGCACCGGGTGGCCGGTGACCAGGCGGACGGTCTCGATGACCTCGCGCACCGAGAAGCCGTTGCCGTTGCCGAGGTTGCAGATCAGGTGCTCGCCCGCGGTGGCCGCGTCGAGCGCAAGGAGGTGGGCCTCCGCGAGATCGGCGACATGGATGTAGTCGCGGACGCAGGTGCCGTCCGGGGTCGGGTAGTCGTCGCCGTAGACGGAGATCGACTCGCGCCGGCCGAGGGCGACCTGGAGCACCAGCGGGATGAGGTGGGACTCGGGGTCGTGGCGCTCGCCGCAACTGCCGTAGGCGCCCGCGACGTTGAAGTACCGCAGGGAGACCGCCGCGAGGCCGTGGGCCGCCGCCTCACCGGTGATCATGTGGTCGACGGCGAGCTTGGAGGCGCCGTAGGGGCTGGTCGGGGAGGTCGGATCGGACTCGGTGACGGGGGTGGAGACGGGCTCGCCGTAGGTGGCCGCGGTGGAGGAGAAGACCAGCGTGCGCACACCGGCGGAGCGCATGGCGGCCAGCAGCTCCATGGTGCCGCCGACGTTGTTCGCCCAGTACTTCTCCGGCTCGGCGACCGACTCGCCGACCTGCGAGAAGGCGGCGAAGTGCAGCACCCCGTCGTACGAGGCGTCCAGCCACCGGGCGGCGTCCTGGATCCGTCCCTCGACGAACTCGGCGCCCGCGGGCACGCCTTCGCGGAATCCGGTGGAGAGGTCGTCCAGCACGGTCACCCGGTGACCGGCTTCCAGCAGATGCTGCGCCACCACACTGCCGACATATCCCGCACCGCCGGTGACCAGGTATTTCTTGCTCACTTGCTCGCTACCTCTCGCAGTCGCCGCGCCGCGGCCTCCGGCGGCACATCGTTGATGAACACGCTCATACCGGATTCGGAACCCGCGAGGAACTTCAGCTTGCCGGAAGTGCGGCGGATGGTGAAAAGCTCGAGATGGAGGCCGAAGGCGTCCCTTCCCCCGCCCTCGAACGGGGCCTGGTGCCAGGCGGCGACGTAAGGGGTGGGCGGTCCGCCGGCGCCGAAGATCCGGTCGAAGCGCCTCAAGAGTTCCAGATAGATCTGTGGGAACTCCGTGCGCGCCGCGTTGCCTAGCTTCCGCAGGTCCGGCACTCGCCTCTTGGGGTGCAGGTGCACTTCGAACGGCCAGCGCGCCGCGTACGGCACGAAGGCGATCCAGTGCTCGCCCTCCAGCACCACCCGTACGCCCTCCTCGCGCTCGCGCGCGACCACGTCGTCGAAGAGGTTGCGGCCGGTCCCGGCTCGGTGGGAGGCGAGGGAGCGGAGCATCAGTTCGGTGCGCGGGGTGATGAACGGGTAGCCGTAGATCTGCCCGTGCGGGTGCCCGAGCGTGACGCCGATCTCCGCGCCGCGGTTCTCGAAGCAGAAGACCTGCTTGACCTGTGGAAGTCCGGCCAGTTCCGCGGTGCGGTCCGTCCACGCCTCGAGGACCAGGCCGGCCTGCGCCTCGGTGAGATCGGCGAAGGACGCGTCGTGGTCGGAGGTGAAGCAGACGACCTCGCAGCGGCCGGCGTCGCCGGCCAGGGACGGGAAGCGGTTCTCGAAGACGACGACCTCGTAGTCGGCGGCCGGGATCTCACTGGGAGCCCCCTCACGGGACGGGCACAGGGGGCACTCGTCGGCCGGCGGGTGGTAGGTGCGGCCCTGGCGGTGCGAGGCGATCGCGACCGAGTCGCCGAGCAGCACGTCGCGCCTGATCTCCGCGGTGGTGGCGACCGCGTCGAGGGGCCGGTGGTCGACGGCATCGCGGACGGCGTCGTCGCGCGAGTCGTAGTAGAGCAGCTCACGACCGTCGGCGAGACGGGTCGACGTCTTCTTCACTCGGAGCTCCCTCACGACTCCCATTCAACAGAATCGAACACAGCAAACCACAAGTCAACAGCTTCCGTCAACGAGTCCATCCGCGGGCAGCCGGAAGCGGGCATGCGGATGCAGGGCTGCCGGCCACGGTGTGCCCGGGCATCGCCGTGATCGGCCCTGCTCCGGCGTTGATGGCCGGCAGGCGGCCGACGTCCCGCGGTCGACGCCCGTCCACATGCGGCATGTGTTCACGTACGACAGACGGGCCCGGTACATGAAGAAAGGCCGCGACGACCGGTACTACCTGCGCTTCTTCCCGCCGATCACGGCGACCGGTGAGCTGTGCTCCACAGGCACCGTGTCCCCTGCGGCTTCTCGGGCACGGGCCACCTGCGGACCCGTCCTCACGAAGGGCGCGGCCGGGTTCCGTACGCCGCCCGGTCCAGCAGGCCGGTCCGGGCGGCCAGTGCCGCCGCCTCCAGCCGCGATCCGACGCCCAGCTTCATCAGCACGCGCTGCACATGCGTACGGGCCGTACTCGGTGCGATCCCCATACCGACGGCGATCAGCCGGGTGTCCTCGCCCTCGGCGACCCGCACCAGCACCTCGACCTCGCGCGGCGTCAGCAGCTGCAGCAGCCGCTCGCCCTCATCGTCGGGCTGCGCGGCCGGATTGAGCAGCTCCGCGAACGCGCCCTGCAGCAGTTGCGGCGCCACCACCGCCTCCCCCGCCCGGGCCTTCACCAGTGCCCGCTCGACCCCTTCGATGCGCTCGTCGTGGCGCACGTAACCGGACGCGCCGGCGGCGAACGCCGCGGCTATCCCACGGGGGCTGGGCACCGGCCCGAGCACCACCACCGCCACCTGCGGCCGCTCCCGTTTGATCCGCACGACCGGGTCGAAGACACCGGGCTCCGCGGGCGTCGCCGTGCCCAGCAGGCACACGTCGGGAGACCTCGCTATCACCAGCTCGGCCGCCCCGGACGCGGGGGCCGCCGCCGCGAGCACCCGGTGCCCACGCAGTTTCAGCGCAGAGGCGAGCGCCTCTGCGAGCAGTCTGTGGTCGTCGACCACCATGAGCCGAACACCCATAGAGCAACCCCCGTCCCGCTGGAGTCGGCCCCCCGGCCCTCCCCACTACCCCGTCAGTCCCGGCAAGCTACACGCTTGCTCCGCGAAGCGCGCCCCCGACTGCACAGAAGCCCCCCAGAATGCCGAATTACGCACCAAACAGGCCTACTTGCTGTACAACCCGGTGGCGTACGGCAAACGGCCCGGTCCCCCGCCGGAGCGAGGGGCCGGGCCGCGGTGTGCCGGTCTGTGAGGTCAGCCCTTGGGGCCGAAGGAGATGGCCAGGTACTTCGTCGAGCTCGAGCTGTCGGTCCCGGGCTCGCTCAGGGTGTCGTCAGCGATGAACAGACGCCCGTTCTCGAAGCGGTACTCGGAGCCGGTCTCGACGAAGCTCGTCTCCGCGTCCCGCACCGTCTTGTCAGCGGGATTCACCAGCAGCACGGTCTCCTTGAGCGTGGCGCCGTTGATGCTGACGACCTGGCCGCCCTTGTCGTACGGGGGCCACTTGTAGGCGATGATGTTGCCGCCGTCCATGCGCAGCGGCAGCGAGTGATACCCGTTCCCGGCGTCCGCACGGCCGCTGACGGCCTTTCCGGTGGCGAGGTCGAAGGCGACGATCTCGTTGGTGCGCGAGTACGACTCGCCGGTGCCCTCGTGCTCCTCCGTCGGCAGGTAGATCCTGTCGTTGCCGACGACCACGAACTGGCAGCCCTCGACACCGTCACTGGCGGAGCACCGGGCCAGGTACTTGTCGCCCGGCGCGGCGATCCTCGCCCGCAGCTTCCCGGTCTTGATGTCGATCGAGAAGAAGTCGGAGATACCGAAGGAGCCGGTGTCGCCGACGTCGGCCGCGACGACCAGCGGGTCGGAGGAGACGACCCGCGCGTCCTCCAGACCGTCGGGCATCTTGAATGAGGAGAGCGGTGTGCCGTTCTCGGGGTTGAGCGCCTGGATGGTCACCGACGGTGCGTCGTAGGAGCCGCACCGGCGCACCGCGATGAGTGCCTTGCCACCGCCGTAGCCGATGTCCCTGCACTGCTCGGCGTCGACCGTGGGCTTCCAGCGGACGGCGCCGGTGGTCAGGTCGAAGGCGGCGCTGCCGCTGAGGTCGCCCGCGGCCACGGTGTTGCCGCTGATGGTGACCTGGTCGAAACGGGCCTTCTCGTCACCGCTCGAGCCGCCGGTGACGGACTTGCTCCAGAGCAGCTTGCCGGCGGTGAGGTCGACGACCCCGACCTCGGAGCACGGCGGGTAGCCCTTGTCGCCCTTGGCCCGCTTCTTGGCCTCGAAGACGACCGCGGTCTTGTTGTCGTCCGTCAGGTGACGCGAGGCGGCGCACACCTGACCGGGCAGCGGCAGGGTCCACAGCTTCGATCCCTTGGTCGCGTCGTACGCCTCGATCGTGTTCACACCGGTCTTGACGTACGCCTTGTCCGTGACCCAGGAGCCGGGCACGCCGGTCACGTCGATGCGCGGCGGCAGCGGCAGCTGGAAGGCGACCTTGGAGGCGGTGTCGGCGGGGGCCTTCTCGGTGCCCGGACCGTCGGGGGCGGCCTGGGACTCCTCGCCCTTGCCGTCCTTGCCGCCGTCCGTGCCGCCCGAGCTGTTGCCCGCCCGGTCCTGCTTGCCGCCGTCGTCCTTGGTGGAGGAGTACCAGAAACCGCCGCCGATGATGAGGACGATGGCGAGGCACGCGGCTATGACGATCTGCAGCTGCGTCTTGTTCAGCAGCCCGCCGCCACCCGCCGACGCCCCGGCGGGCTGCGCCGCCATGGGCTGCGTCGGGGCGCTGTAGGCCGGCTGGCCGGGCGCGCCCTGCTGCGGGTAGCTGTAGGCCGGCTGGCCCGCGGGCATGCTCTGCGGCGCCGTCTGCGGATATCCGTAGCCGGGCTCCGCCGGCGGCGGGGACTGCGGAGGCGTCTGCGGGTAGCCGTAGGGCTGGTTCTGCGGGGGCGGCGGGGTGCCGTACCCGCCGGCCGGCTGCTGGGGGTCCTTCGAGAGTCCGAAGCCGCCGCCCGCGGGCTGGCCGGGCGGCTGGTTCGGGGGCTGTCCCGGCGGCGGGCCGGGCGGCTGACTGGGCGGTGGCGGCGGCTGCGTCATGGCGTGCTTACCTCTGGGGAAGGGAAGGTGGGTGGTGCGACGGCGAAGGCGGCGGTCACTGGCCGAAGCCCATCATGGTCTTCGTCTCCTCCTCCGCCTTGTCGTTGGGCGCGCTCACCCGGCCGCTGGCGAGGAAGAACCGCCCGTCGGCGTACGCCATCTTCGGGGAGTAGAAGGAGCTCTCGATCTCGGCGGTCGAGGCGGGGTGCTGGAGCAGTGTCTTCGGCGCGCCACCGGTCGGTGCGACGGTGGCCACACCGCCGCCCGTGTTGTACGAGGGCTGCATGTAGACGAGGACGTTGCCGCCCTCCATGCGCAGCGGCGTCATCTTGCGCTCACCACCCGCGGGCGAGCGCCAGGCCTCCTTGCCGGTGTCGAGGTCGAAGGCGACGAGCTCGTTGGCCTTGCCGTACTCGGTCTCCGTGGCCATGTAGAAGTGCTTCGCGTCGGCGGCGACACCGGTGCAGCCCTCGAGGTTCTGCCCGAAGATCACGAACGCGCCGCCGCAGCGCGGCTGGAACTTGTCGTTCTTGCCGCCCGCGATCTGCGAGCGCAGCTTGCCGTTGTCGGTCAGCGCGATGATCGACCACTTCTTCTCGGGCTCGCGCTGGGTGATGGAGACGACCAGTGGGCTGACGGAGTAGACCTTGTCGATCTCCCAGCCCTCCGGGGTGTTGTACGTCCACTGGGGCTTGCCGGTGGACGGGTCGATCTGCTGGATCTGGTGCTTGGGCTTCTCCGGGTCGGAGTCGCAGGCGGCACCGGCGATCAGCTTGGGCCCCCCGGCGTAGGCGAACGGCTCGCAGCCGCTCTTGGGCGTGCCGAACAGCTGCTTGCCGGTGGCCACGTCGAAGCCGTACGAGTTGCTGCCGCCACCGACCGCAAGGGTCTTGCCGGAGATGGACAACGTGTAGTCGGCGAGCGAGGCGAAAATGCCGGAGGGCTTGGGAATCGACTTCTTCCAGCCGGCCTTGCCGGTGTTCATGTCGATCATCTGGAGGTCGTTGCACTTGGCCTTGTCGGTGAGGCCGTCCTTCACACCTACGACGATCTTGCCGTCGCTGGAGGACTGCACCGACGCCGAGCACACGTCGGCGGGCAGCGCAACACTCCACTTCTTCTGCCCGTCGGTCACCGAGTAGCCGGCGACCTCCCGGTACATGGCCTTGACGACCGTGTCGCCGTTGACCCACGGGCCGAAGACGTCGGCGCCGTTGCGGGGCAGGTCGATGTCGTTCTTGGTCAGGAAGAGGACCTTGGCCTCGCCGTCCTGGCGGCCGGCGTTGAGGTCTTCGTCGCCCTCACGGCCGGTGCCGCTGCCGTCGCCCTGGTCGACGGATTCGGAGCCGGTCGGCTTGGGATCGTCGCTCGACTTGCTGACGTTCGGCTTGTCTTCCTTGTCGTCGCCGCTCAGGGCGAACCAGGTACCGCCGCCGACGACGAGCAGCGCGGCGGCCGCCGCGGCCACGATGATGCCCGTCCTGCCCTTGAAGAAGCCGCCCCCGCTGCCGCCCCCGGGGGCCGGCGCGCCCGGGTACTGCGGCTGCGTCGGGTAACCCCCGTAGGGACCGGGCTGGTTGTAGGGGCCGGCCGGCTGGTTGTACGGTCCCGGCTGGTTGTACGGTCCCGGCTGGCCAGGAGGCTGACCCCCTGGGCCCTGCGGCCCGGGAGGTGCCCCCAGCGGGTAGCCGTAACCGGGCTGGGCCGGGGGCTGTTGCGGGTAGCCGTAACCGGGGGCCGGAGCACCGGGGGGCGCAGCCGGCGGCGTCTGCGGCGGGCCCTGCGGGGCGGGCGGCATCTGCGGCGGCTGCGCGGGCGGCTGATGAGCACCCTGCTGAGGGTCCTGCGGTGCTCCGAAGCCCGGCTGCGGCGGTTGCTGGCTGGGCGGCTGAGTCATCAGCGCCTCCCCCTTTTTCCGTACGGTCTGCTGCCCGGCCGTACTCCCCCGCTGTTCCGGTCGGCTCATTGCCCCGGAAAGGAGTGAATCGGACAAGGATTCCGTTTGATTTGTGTCAGTCGAGCGGGCCCTCTTTGTATCACCCGCGACCAAGGGGGAGTCGGCTCGGTCCACCCCTGTTCCCAAGGGAGGACCGGGCCGTGATGGGGCTGTTACGCGCTTTGCACGGCATCTCTACGGGCCGGTACGGGGACGCTTCGTCAGGCGTCTTCCGCCAGTTCGAGCCACCGCATCTCCAACTCGTCCCGCTCGTCGGCGAGTTCACGGAGTTCCGCGTCCAATTTGGCCACCTTCTCGAAGTCCGTGGCATTTTCCGCGATTTGCGCGTGCAGCTTGGTCTCCTTGTCGGACACCTTGTCCAGCTGCCGCTCGATCCGCTGCAGTTCCTTCTTCGCCGCGCGGGCGTCCGCCGCCGACTTCTCCTTGACGGCGCCGGCCGGGGCGGGCGGCGGCGTCGGTGCGGCGGCCTCGACCATCCTGGCCCTGCGCTCCAGGTACTCGTCGATGCCGCGCGGCAGCATCCGCAGCGTGCCGTCGCCCAGCAGCGCGAACGTACGGTCCGTGGTCCGCTCGATGAAGAACCGGTCGTGCGAGATGACCACCAGCGAACCGGGCCAGCCGTCGAGGACGTCCTCCAGCTGGGTCAGCGTCTCGATGTCGAGGTCGTTGGTGGGCTCGTCGAGGAACAGCACGTTCGGCTCGTCCATCAGGAGGCGCAGCAGCTGGAGCCGGCGCCGCTCACCACCGGACAGATCGCCGACGGGCGTCCACTGCTTCTCCTTGCCGAAGCCGAACTGCTCGCACAGCTGGCCCGCGGTCATCTCCCGGCCCTTGCCCAGATCCACCCGGTCCCTGACCTGCTGCACCGCCTCCAGCACCCGCAGCGTCGGTGGCAGTTCGGTCACGTCCTGCGAGAGGTAGGCGAGACGCACGGTCCTGCCGACGACGACCCGGCCCGCCACGGGCTGCTCCTCGCCCTGGGAGAAGGCCGCCGTGGCGAGGGTAAGCAGCAGCGACGTCTTGCCGGCGCCGTTGACACCGACCAGGCCGATGCGGTCCCCGGGTCCCAGCTGCCAGGTCAGATGCTTCAGCAGCACCTTGGGCCCGGCCTGGACCGTCACGTCCTCCAGGTCGAAGACCGTCCTGCCGAGACGCGCGGAGGCGAACTTCATCAGCTCGGACGTGTCACGCGGCGGCGGCACGTCGGCGATCAGCTCGTTCGCCGCCTCGATGCGGTAGCGGGGCTTGGACGTACGGGCGGGGGCGCCGCGCCGCAGCCAGGCCAGCTCCTTGCGCATCAGGTTCTGCCGCTTGGCCTCCTCGGTCGCGGCGATGCGCTCGCGCTCGGCCCGGGAGAAGACGTAGTCGCTGTAGCCGCCCTCGTACTCGTACACATCTCCGCGCTGCACGTCCCACATCCGGGTGCAGACCTGGTCGAGGAACCAGCGGTCGTGGGTGACGCAGACGAGCGCGGAACGCCGGGCCTGGAGGTGCTTCGCCAGCCAGGCGATGCCCTCCACGTCGAGGTGGTTGGTGGGCTCGTCGAGGATGATCAGGTCCTGCTCGGCGATCAGCAGCTTGGCCAGCGCGATACGGCGGCGCTCGCCGCCGGACAGCGGCCCGATGACGGTGTCGAGTCCCTGCGGGAAGCCCGACAGGTCGAGGCCGTCGAACAGCCCGGTCAGTACGTCACGGATCTTGGCGTTGCCGGCCCACTCGTGGTCCGCGAGGTCACCGATGACCTCGTGCCGGATCGTCGCCTCCGGGTCGAGCGAGTCGTGCTGCGTGAGCACGCCGAGCCGCAGCCCGCCGCTCTGGGTGACCCGGCCGGTGTCGGGCTCCTCCAGCTTGGCGAGCATCCGGATGAGGGTGGTCTTGCCGTCGCCGTTGCGGCCGACGACACCGATGCGATCCCCCTCGGAGACGCCGAGGGAGACCCCGTCGAGCAGGGCGCGTGTTCCGTACACCTTGCTGACTGCCTCGACATTGACCAGGTTGACGGCCATTTCTCTCCTGACAGGGGGAACGATCGACCTCCCAGCCTACTTGTCAGGCACGGCTGCCCCGTCCGGCGCGTTCCACCAGCAGCCAGCCGCCGAGCGCCATGACCACCGCGGCGGGCGCGCTGACGTGCACGGCGACCAGCATCGCCGTCCGGCCTTCGAGCAGCCCGCCGAAGCCGACCATGGACAGGCCGAGGACGCCGAACAGGCAGAGCGTGATCCCCGCGGCGGCGATCGGCGCGGTGCCCCGCACCGGCGCTGCACTGCCGTGCGCGGGCCGTTCGAACCGGCGGAACCCGGCGACGAGCAGGGCCGTCAGTCCCGCCGCCACGGCCACACGCAGCGGCACCTGCGCCCACCAGGCGGCTGTGGCCGGCTCCGGCAGTGCGAACCCTGCCGCGATCATCGCACCGTAGACGCCGAGCATGGCGGTGAGGTGCCACAGGAACGCGGTCATGGCGATCCCGTTCGCGGCCACCACTCCCCGCCAGACGCGGGCCCGCCGTACGAACCGTGTCCCCGGGCCCCGCAGCAGCTCCACCGCGCCCACCAGCCACAGGGCGTGGAGGAGCAGGGCGAGCGTCGGCGGGGCCATGTTCGAGATCTTCTCGCCGGGCATCCCGACCATGGACAGCGGATACGGCCCGAGCGCGACGAGTGCGGCGGCCCCGGCGAGACCGGCCGCCGCGAGGGCGGCAGGCCTCCGGATGCGGCCGTCGGCACGCAGGAAGCCGAGCTGGTGGACGGCGAGCCAGACGAAGGCGAAGTTCAGGAACTCGACGAAGGGGACATGGGCGGCGAACCGCAGGACGTCCACGGCCACGGCCGCCCCCACGAGCCCGCCGAAGGCGCCCCAACCGTAGCGCTCGTGCAGCCTCAGCAGCGGCGGCGTGAACGCGACCATCGCGAGATAGATCCCGATGAACCACAGCGGCTGCGCCACGAGCCGCAGCGCGACCCCGGTCATCCCGCCGCCCCCGCCGAGCAGCTGCACGACGAGCGCGGCGGCGCCCCAGACGAGGACGAACGCCATGGTGGGCCGCAGGAGCCGCTGCAGCCGGACGCGCAGAAACACCGAGTACACGGAGCGGTCCGGGTAGCGGCGGCGCAGCGACCGGTAGGAGAGGGCGTGCGAGAACCCGCCGACGAAGAAGAACACGGGCATGACCTGCAGGCCCCAGGTGAGCAGCTGCAGCTCCGGCACGACGGCCAGCAGATTCCCGACGCCGTCGCCGGTGACGGCGGCCATCAGCCAGTGCCCCCCGACGACGGTCCCGAGCGAGGCGACCCGCAACAGGTCGATGTACCGGTCCCGTGTACCGGGCGTGGCGGCGGCGAGCTCACGAGCGGTGGTTCCCATGGGGGTACGGTGCCGGGACGGTGGGGGTGAGCGGGAGAGCGCTCGTACTCAGGTGAATGCTGAGTACGTGGGCGTCTGCGGGGCAACGGGGCCGCTGCGCGGAGCTGTTCCCCTTCCCGGGACCGGGCTCCGCCGGTACGCCGCGCCTCGGACGCCGACGGGGACTGGACGATCCGGCCCGCCCGGCGGTCGAGGACACCGCGTGAAGCGCGGTACGGAGTCCGGGCGGAGCCCGGTCCCGGGATGGGGCGGGGAGGGGAGCAGGCCCACGCGGCGGCCCGACCGCGTCAGACGGCGACCGCCCTCGCTCCCATCGCCGGCGCCCCGGCAACCCGCGCCGCCCGGCACGTGCCTGACGCCCTCAGGGCCGTGGCCACGCCCTCCGCCGCGTCCTCGTCCTTGACGAGGAACGCCGTCGTCGGGCCCGAGCCGGAGACCAGCGAGGCGAGCGCCCCTGCACCGGCACCCACAGCCAGCGTGTCCGCGAGCGGCGGCCGCAGGGAGAGGGCCGCCGGCTGGAGGTCGTTCGACACCGCGTCCGCCAGTGCGAGGACGTCGCCCGTGCGCAGCGCGTCCAGCAGCGCGGGCGAGGCGACCGGGGCCGGGACGCTGAGGCCCTCGTTCAGCCGGTCGAACTCCGCGTACACCGCGGGAGTGGAGAGCCCGCCGTCCGCCACGGCGAACACCCAGTGGAAGCTTCCGCCGACCTCGAGTTCGGTCAGCCGCTCGCCGCGCCCGGTGCCCAGCGCCGCCCCGCCCACCAGACTGAACGGCACGTCGGACCCCAACTCCGCACAGATGGAGAGCAGTTCTTCGCGCGACGACCCGAGTCCCCACAGCGTGTCGCACGCCAGCAGCGCACCCGCGCCGTCCGCGCTGCCGCCCGCCATGCCGCCGGCGACCGGGATGTCCTTGGCGATGTGGATGTGGACGTCGGGTGCGATGCCGTGGCGGGCCGCGAGCAGTTCGGCGGCGCGCGCGGCCAGGTTCGTGCGGTCCAGGGGCACCTGTTCGGCGTCCGGCCCGGTGCAGGTGATCGTCAGCGACGCGGCGGGGCGCACCGTCACCTCGTCGTAAAGCCCCACCGCCAGGAAGACGTTGGCGAGGTCGTGGAAGCCGTCGGGGCGTGCACCACCGACCGCCAGCTGGACGTTGACCTTGGCCGGCACCCGTACCGTCACGCTGCGAACGGTCACTTCTTCGCCTCCGCGATCCGTGCGAACTCCTCCACCGTCAGCGACTCGCCCCGCGCCTGCGGCGACACACCTGCCGCGACGAGCGCCGCCTCGGCCGCGGCCGGCGACCCGGCCCAGCCGGCGAGCGCGGCCCGCAGGGTCTTGCGCCGCTGTGCGAAGGCCGCGTCGACCACCGAGAAGACCTCCGCCTTGGAAGCAGTCGTCGCCACCGGCGAGGTCCGCCGCACCAGCGACACCAGCCCCGAGTCCACGTTGGGCGCGGGCCAGAAGACGTTGCGGCCGATCGCCCCGGCCCGCTTGACCTCGCAGTACCAGTTGGCCTTGACGGACGGAACGCCGTACACCTTGTTCCCGGGCCGTGCGGCGAGCCGGTCGGCGACCTCTGCCTGGACCATGACCAGGGTCCGTTCGATCGTGGGGAAGCGGGCGAGCATGTGCAGCAACACCGGCACCGCCACGTTGTACGGCAGGTTGGCGACAAGGGCGGTCGGCGGCGGACCCGGCAGTTCCTGCACATGCATCGCGTCCGAGTGCACCAGCGAGAAGCGCGAGGCCCGCTCCGGCAGCCGCGCCGCGACCGTCGACGGCAGCGCGCCGGCGAGCACGTCGTCGATCTCGACGGCGACGACCCGGTCCGCCGCCTCCAGCAGGCCGAGGGTCAGCGAGCCCAGCCCGGGGCCGACCTCGACGACCACGTCGTCGGGCTTCACCTCGGCCGTGCGCACGATCCGGCGGACCGTGTTGGCGTCGATGACGAAGTTCTGGCCGCGCTGTTTGGTGGGCCGTACGCCCAGCGCGGCGGCCAGCTCGCGGATGTCGGCGGGGCCGAGGAGTGCGTCGGGATCAGTGGTGCTCACCGATACAGCCTACGGCCGCAGTGCGGCCACGGACTCGCCCCCCGCTGCACATAGAGCTTCTTCGCCCGGTACGTCTGCTCCTCGGCGGGCGCGTCCTGCGGGCGTCCGCTGCCGCCCAGCGAGCGCCAGGTCGCGGTGTCGAACTGGTACAGCCCGCCGTGGTTCCCGGAGGGGTCGACGGCGTCGGGCCGCCCACCCGACTCGCAGGCGGCGAGCGCCTCCCAGTCCAGCCCGTCCACCCCGCGCACGGAGGACGGCGGTTGCCGCGTGCCGGTCCTCACCTGCCGGGTGACGGGTTCGCGTACCCGTTCCTCGTCGATCCGCCGGGGCTCCTTGCGTACGCCGTTGACGGTCCGCACGGCGTAGGTGACCCGGCGCACACCCGGCTCGCCCTGCTGTACGACGGCCTCGGTGCCGGCGAAGGAGGCGGGGTCGCGGGTCCTGACCACGGCGAAGTCGACCGGCTCCTCCCGTACCTTGCGGCCGCCGCTGATCCGCAGGACCGCGACGGCCCGGCCGTCGCGCGGGAACCCGATGGGCGGCACGGACGTGGTGTGCTGGCCGCGCAGCACGTTCCCCGCCTCGCCGAACACTTCGCGCACGGAGGCGGCGTTGGTGCGGATGGTGCGTTCGCGTCCGTCGGCCATGAACGTCACGGCCCGCTCCGTGCGCACGTCCAGGACCAGGCCGGTCCGCGGGATCGGGGTGGAGCGCGGCACGGAGACGTACGCGCCCTCTGTGCGTACGCCGAGTTCGCGCAGGGCGGCCTCCACCGTGCGGGCCGTCGTCCACACCCTTTCCCGGAAGCCGTCGAGGGTGAGTGTCAGGGGCCTGCCGTAGCGGACGGTGATCTCGTCACCGCCGTCGAGAGCCGCGTCGGGGCCGGGGGCGGCGACGTCGTGCGCACGCAGGTCGACGCCTTGCTCCTCGAGGAGTTCGGACACGTCGTCGGCGAAGGTGTGCGCGGTCCGGGGCACGCCGTCGACGGTGAGGCGGACCGCCTTGTCGTCGGCGACGAAGGCGGACGTCCCTCCGGCGAGGAACGCGACGACGAGGGCCTGCGGGACGAGCCGGCGCAGTGCCTCAGGCAGCTCGGCGGGCCGCCGCCGTGCCCCGCGCCGCGCCTGCGCCCGCCCGACTCGGCGGGCGTCCTCCGCGGTGTGAACGCCGGCCGCGTCCCCGCGCACCCGGTCGGCCGCCCCGGGCGGCGTCGACTGCCGCGGCAGCGGCGGCCCCGGGCGGCCGGCTTCCCCGAGGTCCAGGTACGGCACGGTCGGCGCCTGCGCCAGGACGTGCTGACGGCGCCGGGCCTCTGCGGCCCCGGCGTCCCTGCGGAGGTCCACGTACGGCAGGGTCGGCGTGTAGGCCGCCGTGAGCGGGACGTCCACGACGGTCGGCTGCGGAGCCGCCGACGGCCCGAGCGGCGCCACTCCTTTGCTGCTCCCCCACCACGTACCCGCGCGCCGCGCGCCACGTGCCGCGCGGTGACTGCCCTGCGAATTACTCACACTCACGACGCTCCGTAAGGTCCGGCCAGCCAAGTGGCAACGGACAGTAGCGGAGGGATCATCACTCTCCAAGATGGACACGAACACGCAGCGTTGGGAAGGCGGGCTCCCGGTCCGGTCAGTATCCGAATGCGCGCGCGGTATTGGTTGCGATCGCCCCGGCCAGAGCGTCCTCGTCCATCCCCTTGACCGCCGCCATGGCGCGGAGCGTGACCGGAATCAGATACGGCGCATTGGGCCGTCCGCGGTACGGCGCCGGTGTGAGGAACGGCGCGTCCGTCTCGACGAGTACCAGTTCGGCGGGCGCCACGGCGAGCGCGTCGCGCAGCGGCTCTGCGTTCTTGAAGGTCACATTGCCGGCGAAGGACATGAAGTAGCCCGCTGCCGCGCAGACTTCGGCCATTTCCGCGTCGCCGGAATAGCAGTGGAACACCGTGCGCTCCGGCGCCCCTTCCTCCGCCAGGATCCGCAGCACATCCGCGTGCGCGTCGCGATCGTGGATGACGAGCGCTTTGCCGTGCCTTTTGGCGATCTCGATATGGGCGCGGAACGAGCGTTCCTGCGCGGCGATGCCCTCAGGCCCGGTGCGGAAATGGTCGAGGCCGGTCTCACCGACGGCCTTGACCTCGTCGAGCGCGGCCAGCCGGTCGATCTCCGCGAGCGCGTCGTCGAGCGCGGCCTCCCCGCCCGCGTCCCGCGCACCCTGCCGCGACCAGCCCTGCGGATCGCCGAGCACGATGCGCGGCGCCTCGTTCGGGTGCAGGGCCACCGCGGCGTGCACCTCACGGTGCGCGGCGGCGGTCTCCGCCGCCCATCGGGAGCCCTTGATGTCGCAGCCCACCTGGATCACGGTCGTCACACCGACTGCGGCGGCCCTCGCCAGGGCCTCCTCCACGGTGCCTTCCTGCATGTCCAGATGGGTGTGCGAATCGGCGACCGCGACACCGAGCGGTTCGGGCAGCGGCGGCGGTGCGGATTTCGAACTCATGGGCGCGATCCTACGTAAGGAGCGCCCGGCGGCTCATGTGCGGTGGTGGAAGGGGTGCAGCAGATCGGAGAGGTGCCAGTGGCGCGCTTCCGGTTCCGCCTCTGCGGTCCCCGGGTCCACGGTCGACTCGTCCGCGGTCGACTCGTCCACGGTCGACCCCGCCGGCGGCGGCGCGGTCGCGACGGGGGCCGCCACCGGAGTCACCGGCCCGGACGGGGAGGCGGACGACACGGGCGACGCCGTGCCCGGTTCGGTCAGCCCCATCAGGGTCCGCACTGTCGAGACCCGGCCCGGCTGCATGATCCTTACGACGTGGCCGCCGCAGTTGCCGCAGGTCGGGCTGGACAGCGGAGACGGGACCCGTCGCCCGTCCGTCTTGTACACCACGAAGTCCTCGCCCGCCGGGTCGGTGTGATGCTCGATCTCGTAGGACTGTTCCCACCCGTGCCCGCAGCGCATGCAGGCAAAGGAATACGCCTCATGGACCGTGGCGGTGTGTGTGGTCTCACTCATGCCGGCTCCTCTCCACCTGGGTCCAGTGGACGCCTTTTCGGGCGGGAGCGCATCAGCGCCTGTCGATTGATTGTGCGGTCTTTTGATTTTCCATACAGAAGAGGTCAGGACACGGTCTGCGCTTTGCTTTTCACGATAGACCTTTACCTTCTGCCGACGCCGGTCCAGCCGCGTTCTTTGCCGCGACGACCGCATCGAACACCTCCCGTTTGGGAAGCCCCGCCTGGGCGGCGACCGCGGCGATGGCCTCCTTGCGCCGCTCCCCCGCCTCCTCCCGCACCCGCACCCTGCGCACCAGCTCGTCGGCGTCAAGTTCCTGCGGACCGGTCTCGGGCGCGCCCTCGACGACGACGGTGATCTCTCCCCGTACGCCCTCGGCCGCCCAGGCCGCCAGTTCACCGAGTCCGCCGCGCTTCACTTCCTCGTACGTCTTGGTCAGCTCCCGGCACACGGCGGCCCTGCGGCCGGGCCCGAAGACATCGGCCATGGCCGCCAGCGTGTCGTCGAGGCGGTGCGGCGCCTCGAAATAGACGAGGGTGCGGCGCTCGCCCTCGACCTCGCGGAGCCTGCCGAGCCGCTCGCCCGCCTTGCGGGGAAGGAAGCCCTCGAAGCAGAAGCGGTCCACCGGCAACCCGGACAGGGCGAGGGCGGTCAGCACGGCCGACGGGCCGGGAACCGCGGTGACCTTGATGTCCTGCTCCACCGCGGCAGCGACCAGCCGGTAGCCGGGGTCGGACACCGACGGCATGCCCGCGTCGGTGACCAGCAGCACCCGCGCCCCGCCGGCCAGCGCCTCCACCAGCTCCGGAGTCCGGGCCGCCTCATTGCCCTCGAAGTAGGAGACGACCCTGCCCCGCGTGTGCACGCCCAGCGCCTGGGTGAGCCGGCGCAACCGCCGGGTGTCCTCGGCGGCGACGATGTCGGCGCCCTCGAGTTCGGCGGCGAGCCGGGGCGGCGCGTCCGCCACGTCACCGATGGGCGTCCCTGCGAGTACCAGCGTTCCTGTCACACTCGCCATCCTCCCAGGACGGGGAGCACCAATCGCACAGCCGTGTTCCTTACGATGGCGCGGTGACCAGTACCGCGCCACAGCCCCTGCGGGGCAAGGACGACGCCGAACAGCAGCCGCCCGGCTGGGAGCACCGGCTGCGCCGCTTCGGCTACACGCCCAAGCCGGTGATCGGGCTGCGGGACCGCCTGGTGCCCCCGTACGTCCGGCCCTCCCGGCAGCTGTGGACGGTATTCGGCATCCCGCCGCGGGCCGTCGAGCCGCTGCTGCGCGTCGCCGCGTGGGGCGGACCGCTGCTGGTCGCCCTGGTCGCGGGTGTGCTGCGGTTCTGGAACCTGGGACAGCCCCATGCGGTGATATTCGACGAGACGTATTACGCCAAGGACGCCTGGGCGCTGATCAACCAGGGGTACGAGGGCAGCTGGCCCAAGGACATCGACGAGTCGATCCTCGAGGACCCGTCGGCCGTCACGATCCCCACCGACCCCGGGTACGTGGTGCACCCGCCCGTCGGCAAGTGGGTGATCGGCCTCGGCGAGAAGATGATCGACTTCACGCCCTTCGGCTGGCGGTTCATGGTCGCCCTGCTCGGCACGCTGTCGGTGCTGATGCTCTGCCGCATCGGCCGGCGGCTGTTCCGCTCGACGTTCCTCGGCTGCCTCGCGGGACTGCTGCTCGCGGTGGACGGTCTGCACTTCGTGATGAGTCGCACGGCGCTGCTCGACCTGGTGCTGATGTTCTTCGTGCTGGCGGCGTTCGGGGCGCTGATCCTCGACCGCGACCGGGCCCGGCTGCGGCTCGCGGCGGCGCTTCCCGCGGACGACGACGGCACCCTGCGACCGGACGCGCGGATCGCACAGACGCTGCGCCTCGGCTGGCGGCCGTGGCGTCTGACGGCCGGCGTGATGCTCGGCCTGGCGGCCGGCACCAAGTGGAACGGCCTGTTCATCCTGGCGGCGTTCGGCCTGATGACCGTGTTGTGGGACGTGGGCTCGCGCCGCACGGCGGGCGCGGTCCGCCCGTACCGGGCCGTGCTGAGGAAGGACCTCGTCCCGGCGTTCGTCTCCACCGTCCCGGTCGCGTTCGTGACGTACATGGCCTCCTGGACCGGCTGGCTGGCCACCGACAAGGGCTACTACCGGGACTGGGCATCCGACGGCGGGGGCAAGGACAGCAACTGGAGCTGGCTGTTCCCCGACTGGTGGCGCAGCTTCTGGCACTACGAGAACCAGGTCTTCGACTTCCACGTCGGCCTGACCTCCGGCCACACCTACGAGTCGAACGCCTGGAGCTGGCTGGTCCTCGGCCGCCCTGTCTCCTACTACTACGAGGACCCGAAGCCAGGTGTAGAGGGCTGTCCGAAGGACGCGGTCGACAAGTGCGCCTCCGAGGTCCTGGCCCTCGGCACCCCGCTCCTGTGGTGGGCCGCGTGCTTCGCGATCTGCTACATCGCCTGGCGCTGGCTCTTCCGCCGCGACTGGCGCGCGGGAGCGATCCTGTGCGCGATCCTGGCCGGCTGGCTGCCGTGGCTGCACTACCAGGAGCGCACGATCTTCCTCTTCTACGCGGTCGTGTTCGTCCCGTTCCTGTGCCTGGCGGTGGCCATGATGATCGGCGCCATCCTCGGCCCACCCGGCTCCGACGAACGCCGCCGCGCGATCGGCGCCATCGGGGCGGGTGTGCTGGTGCTGCTGATCGTGTGGAACTTCATCTACTTCTACCCGATCTACACGGGCACGCCGATCCCCATGGACGACTGGCGCAACCGCATGTGGCTCGACACCTGGGTCTAGCCGGGATCAAGGCGGGCCCGACACCTCTCGGTGTCCGGCCACTGCCGCACCCGCCCTCCATACACCCCCGCTGGAAGCACTGGGCGGAAGCGGTGCACGAGACCAAGTCCGTAGTCTTGTCGCCGAGTTCGAGTCGATTCTCGAGCCTGTCCACTCGATCATGTGACGATATGACTTCCGGCTCGTTGAATCCTCGTATAAGGGCGGGGTGACTTGACCGGTCCGCACCGGACACGCGGCGGCAGGACGACCTGTGGCCGCTAGGCGCGTGTGAGGCTCAGGGCGAATGGCTCATCGATGGGCCCCGAAGCCAGGGAGCGAAGGGCCCGTCCACGGCCCGCTCTAGCGGGGCCGGGGAAGGTCAAGCTTCTGCCGCAGCTCCGCCAACCCTTGTGAGCGTTGCTCGTCGCGGCTGTCCTCGACATGCGTGTAGAGCGCGAGTATCAGCCTGCGGCCACGCTCGTACCGTTCGTCGCTCCAGGTCTTCAGGCGCTCCAGTCCCGCGTGCACCGGTCCGAATTCCGCAGGGAACAGATGGAAGCCGACGTCAACGAGCGCGGGACGGCTGACCTGCTGGAAGTACAGGCCGGACTCGAAGGGCTCCCGCACCACCGTGCCCTCATCCACGCCGCTGCTTTCCATCTGGTCGTCGACCAGGTCCAGGCTGAACGCCTCGCCTGCCAGCAGCTCCCCGAACCGGAGGGCGACCCAGGGGTGCAGGCCCTCACTCCCTGCCCTGGCTGGGTGGGACTTGCTGTGCGCGTCCTGGAGCACCTGGCCTGCCTGGTCCTTTTCGTCCTGCCCAATGAGGATGTGCCCTTCAAGGTAACCCGCATAGCCTGCGAACAGGAGGTCGCACCATTGTCGTGCGTGCCTCAGCGGCTCAAGGGCCGCGGCCGGGTCGCCGCTGTGGAGCAGGAGGCTGCCGAGCAGAAGGTTGGCGAGGTCCCCGATCTCCGTGTCCTGGTAGAGGTTGACGGCCTGCTCGAATCCGTTCCGGGCCGTGTCCAGGTCGCCGGTGAGTTGGGCCGCGAGGCTCCGCAGGAGCACTCGGTCGGAGTCCGCGGACACATACGACTGGAAAACCGGCGCGAGTATCACGGCAGCCAAGGGGCCCAGCCACGGGTCCTCTCCCGCGGCCACCTGCTCCAGCCATGTCCGGCAGGAGCCGTCGAGCCCGTTCTCGCCGAGTTCGATGCCTGCCAGCGCCATGGCCGCATGTCCGGACACCGCGGTGCGTCCGACGCCGGCGATCGTGGTCAGCAGGGCCCGCGCTTGCGGGGCATCATCCGCCCGGAACGCCGCCAGCCCGCGTTCGACCTCGTCCGGCACCGGGCTCAGGAGGTCAGCGGGAATCGGAAGGGCCATTCCATTGGAGTCCAGCAGGGATTGATCGCTCATGGCATTGCTTTCTCGTGAAGGTATTTCGTGCAAGCGTGCCACGCGCGTCTGACATTTGATCATGACGAACGTGGCCCCGTGGATCATGGAGTTCTCTACGCTTCACGATCCACGAGGGTGCCGTGTTCGTCCCGCCATTCGCATCGCCGCTCCGCATCACTCGGTACCCCGTCTCGATGAGCTCGGCAGCTACGGCGTCCCCGAGCAAGTCCGCAGTCTGGTCGACGCATCGGAGTCCATCTCTGATCCGCGTGGCGCATGCGGGGTGCGCTACCGGCTGTCCTCGCTGTTGGCCCTGTTGGTCTGCGCGATGACGACGGCGGGCCACGACTCGATCACCGCGGCGGCCGAGTGGTGCCACCGGGCCGCGCCCGAGGAACTGGCCGCGTTCGATCTGCCCTACCACCCCCTCCTTGGCCGCTACCGCGCCCCGAGCGAAAAGACACTGCGCGGCGTCCTGGGCCGGCTCGATCCGGCCGTGGCGTCGGCGGCGGCGGCTGGGCGAGGACCACCGCGACACCTTGGACTCTGCCCACAGCCTGGCCATCACCCTGAACAATCTGGACCACCACGTCGAGGCACGCGCCCTGCACGAGGACACCCTGGAGCGGCGTCGACGGCTGCTGGGCGAGGACCACCCCGACACCCTCACCTCAGCCCGCGACCTCGCGTCGTGTTGAAACTTGGGACGCCTGAACGTGCAGCAGTAATTGGAAGCGGGGAGGTAGACCGAGGGCGGTGTAGCGGCTTTGGGCGGGAGCTGTCATGGGGCGAGAGATCATAGCCCTTGCGCTGGCCTCGAATCGGGCTGGCTTCTCGCCTGTGCTTGCCGTCGCGGCTCAGCACGTGGTCCGGAACCGTCGCATCAGCGGTGAGAGTGGCACAACGCGCACAGCCTTCATGGGGCGTTCCGAGAGCATGATCACGGCCCTGAGACGGCCCAGTGCATTTCCGACGGCCCTCAACGGCGGTGAAGCTGCTGGTCGCGGCCATATACAGCGCAAGCGCCGGGACTTCGTCTACTTCTACCCGATCTACACGGGCACGCCGATCCCCATGGACGACTGGCGCAACCGGATGTGGCTCGACACCTGGGTGTAGCCGGGATCCAGACGGGCCCGACACCGCTCGGTGTCGGGCCCGTCAGCGGTCGGACGACTGGTTGCAGCAACCGTCGGCGGACGGAGCACGTCAGCCGGGTGAGACACCACACTACCGAGGCGTACGGGCCGAGCTTTCGGTGCTGCCTGCCGAATGACGGTGCGCTCCGGGGCGGGCCCTCGGCCCGCTCCGGACGGCTCGCCCAAGGTGCTACGCGGACCGCAGCGGGCGGGGCGGGCGGGAGCGGGCCACCAGGACGAACGTGACCGTGATCAGGAGCGCCCATGCGCCGAATTTCGCCACCGAGACCGGTTGCCAGCCCGCCAGTTGGTCCGGATAGGTCCAGGCGCCCGCGTAGGTGGAGATGTTCTCCGCGATCCACAGGAAGAAGCCGATCAGCACGAACGACAGGGCGAGCGGCATACGGTGATCCTGCTCACCCACCCTGAACCGCACCCGCGTGCCCGCGGTCGCGCACAGCAGCAGGGCCGCCAGTATCCAACGGGCGTCCGGCAGCCAGTGGTGGGTGAAGAAGTTCAGATAGACGGCGCCGGCCAGCACCGCCATGACGCGGGGTCGATAACCGCCCAGGCGCAGGTCGAACAGGTGCCAGGCGCGACAGACGTAGCTGCCCACCGCCGCGTACAGGAAGCCGCCGTACAGCGGGACGCCCGCGATCTTGGTCACCGCCTCCTCCGGGTAGCTCCACGAGCCCATCCGCACTTTGACCAGTTCGAAGACCAGCCCGATCAGATGACATACGGCGATCACCGCGGTGTCCCGGGGGCTGTCCCAGCCCAGCTTTCTCGCGAGGACCGCCAGGGCCAAGCCGTAGATCAGCAGCAGGTCGTAGCGGGCGACCGGGAGCTCCGGCAGCAGAGCGGAGACCGCGATGCCGCCGATCAGCGCCACCGCGAAGGCGCAGCAGCGCGCCTCGAGCAGCGTGAAGCGGAGCAGCTGGCGTGTCCGGTGCGAGAGGGTTCCCATGGGTGCAGGGACGCCGCCCGGCCCGTGCCCGGTTCGCGTCCCGGTCCCATAAAGACCACGGACGCCGACACCCCTGTCCCGTAGAGTGCCAAATGACTCACGCCTTTGAACACGTTCAAAGGCGTGCACTCTGGGGAGGGGGCTGCGGTCATGCGCAGTGGAGCAAAGGTCGCCGTCGTCGGCGGCGTCTTCGCGGTCGTCGCAACCGGCGTCGGCTACGGGGGCTACAACCTGTACACCGGACTGACCGGCTCGGGTGGCGGCGGTGTGAGCACCAAGGCCGGATCGGCTCAGAAGAAGACGGGACCGCCCAGCGCGGACGAGATCGAGCAGACCGCGAAGAACTTCCTCGCCGCATGGGCCGAGGGCAGGGGCCTCGAAGCGGCCCGGCTGACGAACAACGAGGCCGAGGCCGAGCCGCTGCTGACCGGGTTCAGCGACAAGGCGCACGTCACGGGGGCCGTCATCAAGCCCGGACGGGCGGCGGGCGCCACCGTGCCGTTCACGGTCGAGGCGACCGTGTCGTACCAGGGGGAGAGCAAGCCCTGGTCGTACGCCTCCTCGCTGACCGTGGTGCGCGGGCTGACGACCGGGAAGGCGCTGGTGGACTGGCAGCCGTCCGTCGTCCACCCGAAGCTCTCCGAGGGCACCTCGCTGGTGACGTCACAGGCGTCGGCCCCGCAGATCAAGGCCGTCGACGACAACGGTGTCGAGTTGACGAGGGAGAAGTACCCCTCGCTCGGCCCGGTCCTGGACCAGCTGCGCAAGAAGTACGGCAACGAGGTGGGCGGCACCCCCGGCATCGAGCTGGCGATCACGTCCGCGGCGCCGGACGTGCCCGACCGGACGCTGCTCACGCTGACGGAGGGGAAGGCGGGGACGCTGCGCACCACCCTCGACGCCGGTGTGCAGGCCGCCGCGGAGAAGGCGGTGCGGAACTACGCCGCCGCGTCGGTCGTCGCGATCCAGCCCAGTACCGGCGAGATCAAGGCGGTCGCCGACGCCGAGGCCGGGGAGTTCAACACGGCGCTGCAGGGCGCCCAGGCACCCGGCTCGACGATGAAGATCGTGACGGCGGCGATGATGCTGGACAAGGGCCTGGTGAACGGGCCGAACTCACCGGTCGAGTGCCCGTCGACGGTGACCTGGGAGCGGGAGTTCCACAACCTCGAGGACTTCTCCATCCCCGGGGCGACGCTTCAACAGGCCTTCGCGCGCTCCTGCAACACCACCTTCATCAAGCCGGTCAAACCGCTCGGCGCGGGCGCGGGCACGGCGCTCGGCGACACCGCCCGCAAGTACTTCGGCATCGGTCTCGACTGGCAGACGGGTGTTGTCACCTTCGACGGCAAGGTGCCGGAGTCGGCGGGCGCGGAGACCGCCGCCTCATACATCGGCCAGGGGCAGATCCAGATGAACGCGCTCAACGTCGCGTCCATCGCCGCGACCGTGAAGGGCGGCGGGTTCAAGCAGCCCGTCATCGTCCCGCAGGGCCTGGACAATCGTGAACTGGCCAGGGCCACGCCGCTGCCGGACTCGATCGCCGGGTCGCTGCGGCAGATGATGAACGCGGCCGCCACGAGCGGCACGGCAACCCGGGCCATGGCTTCGGTCAGCGGGAGCAAGGGCGCGAAGACCGGCTCGGCCGAGGTCGACGGTCAGGGCGACTCCAACAGCTGGTTCACCGGGTACGCCGACGACCTGGCCGCGGCTGCGGTCGTGCAGGCCGGCGGGCACGGCGGCGACGCGGCGGGACAGGCGGTCGCACGGGTGCTGAACGCACGCTGAACCAACGGCCGAAACCGTTCGCATGGCCCCTACAGCTACCGCTAGCGTGCGGGCCATGAGCACTCACGACACCGCCGGCACCCATCCCCGTTTCGCCGAAGCCCTGCGCGAACTCGGCCTCGACGTCCCCGTACGCCGCTTCCCGGACGCCACGCGGACCGCCGCGCAGGCGGCGGAGGCGATCGGCTGCGACGTGAGCGAGATCGTCAAGTCGCTGATCTTCGCGGCCTGGGGGCACCCCCAGGCCGAAGGCTCTCGGGGTGTGCCGGTGCTGGTGCTGATGGACGGCGCCTCGAGGGTGGACGTGGAGCGCGTGCGGCAGGAGCTCGGCGCCGAGGCCGTGAAGCGCGCGGACGCCGACCTGGTGCGGGAGACGACGGGGTACGCGATCGGTGGCGTACCGCCGTTCGGCCACCGGACCCGCACCCGGGTGCTGGCCGACCGGGGACTGCTCGACCACGACGTGGTCTGGGCGGCGGCCGGGACCCCGCACACCGTTTTCCCGCTCGACCCGAAGTCCCTGATCGCCCACGCGGGCGGCACCCTGGTGGACGTCCGCGAGCGCACCGCGTGACGCCTCTGGTCACCGGGGCGGTCCTCGCGGCGGCGGTGACCCACGCCGGCTGGAACGCCCTCGCCCACCGGATCAAGGACCGGCTGGTCGTCTTCACGCTGATCGTCGGGGGCGCGTCGGTCATCGGTGGGCTGATGGCTCCGTTCGTGCCGGTACCGGCCGCCGCTGCCTGGCCGTATCTGATCGGGTCCGCGTTGCTGCACGTGGGCTACCACGCGCTGCTGCTGCGGTCGTTCAGCCTCGGGGACTTCGGCCAGGTGTATCCGATCGCCCGCGGCACGGCCCCGCTGGTGGTGACTCTCGCCGCCGCCGTGTTCGTCGACGAGCGCGTCGGCGGCTGGCAGTTGACCGGTGTGGTGGTCGCCTCCGCCGGGCTGGTGGGGCTCGCCGTGTGGGGCGTCCTTCCGATCCGCCGCGGCACCGGCGAGCGCCGCACCGGTGAGGTTGCGCGGCCGCACTGGCCGGCGGTGCTCGCCGCGCTCGCGACGGGCCTGTCGATCTCCGCGTACACCGTCGTCGACGGGGTGGGTGTGCGGGCCGCCGGAACCGCGGGCGGCTACGTCGCCTGGCTGATGATCCTGGAGGGCATACCGCTGGTCCTCTACGCGATATGCGTGCGCCGGTCCGCGCTGTGGCCGCAACTGCGGCCGTACGCAGGGCGCGGGCTGCTCGGCGCGGTGATGGCGGTCACCGCGTACGGCCTGGTGCTCTGGGCGCAGACGCGTGCGCCGCTCGCCCCGATCGCGGCGCTGCGCGAGTCGTCGATCATCGTGGGCGCGGCGATCGGGGCGCTGTTCTTCAAGGAACGCTTCGGCGGCCCGAGGATCGCGGCGGCCATCCTGATGGTGGCCGGCATCGGCCTGATGCTCACGACCGCCTGACGCCGCACGGCGACGGTGTCCGGTGTCGACCACTCGCCGCGTAAGACGGGTTGTCCTGCGCTGCTTCCATGGCTGACACCATCACGATCCGAAGTGATTAGGAGACCGAGCACGCATTGGCGGTTCTCACCCACGACGGCAGTTCTCGCTCGGCGGCCATCCGGCAGGCCGTGCTGGAAGCCGCCCTGCGCAAGGAGCGGGCTGCCGCCATGCGGCGCGCGGTTCTGCGCATGCCACTGGGCGAGCCGGACGGCATCGACGTCGCCGCCGAGATCTCCCGTGGTCGCGAGGAAGAGCGCTGATGATCTACCTCGACTCCGCCGCTGTCGTGAAGCTCGTCCACGCGGAATCAGAGTCGCAGGCCCTTCGTGACTGGCTCGACGAGCGAGCCGAGATCAGCTGGACCAGTTCCGTCCTGGTGGAGGTCGAGACCTCCCGCGCCCCTGGCTCGCCATGCCCCGCAGGCCGTGGCGCGTCTGCATCCCGTCTTGGACCTGATCGGCCTGATCGACCTGGACGCAGGCGTCCGCATCCTGGCACAGACCATCAAGCCGACCACCGTACGCAGTCCGGATGCCATCCACTTGGCCACAGCGCTGCGGGTACGGACACAGCTCACCTCGTTCGTCACCTATGACGAACGTCTGGCCGACGCGGCGCGGGAGGCCGGGCTCGGCGTGGACGCCCCCGCCTGACGACGCCTGCCGCTCAGCGGTGGAAATGCCGCGCCCCGCCCGTGATCCATGCGCCGTAGCCGTCGAAACGTCTCATAGGGCCGAACGTACCGCCCTGATCAGCGCCTGGGCACGCGGATCGGCGGTCACGCCCTTGCGCATGCCGTTCGTCGTGTAGCCGAGCGCGATGCCCGACTCGGGGTCGGCGAAACCGAGGGAGCCGCCGCGGCCGGGGTGGCCGAAGGAGCCGGGGCCGAGCAGCGGCGACACCGGGCCGTGCAGCATGAACCCGAGTCCGAAGCGGGTGGGTACGACCAGGACCCTGTCCCGCCCGGCGGACTCCTCGGTGCGGGCGAGGGTGAGCGTGGCCGGGGCGAAGAGCCGGGGCCCGCCGTCGACCTCGCCGATGGTCGCGGCGTAGAAACGGGCGAGGGCCCGTGCCGTGGATATGCCGCCCGAGGCGGGGAGTTCGGCTGCACGGTAGGCCGGGTCGTTCTCGTCGGGGAGCGGGTCGATGGCCTCGAAGGCGCGGCGGGTCAGGGACATGGGGTCGCGGTACGCCTCTGCCACGGAACGTTTGGGCCGCAGCTTGAGACCGCCGCCCTCCGCGGTCGGCGGCTCCGCTATCTGCCCGAGCCGGCCGACCCGGTGGGCCTCGTCCCCGGGCAGCCCTATCCACAGGTCGAGGCCGAGGGGGCGGGCGATCTCCTCGGCGACCCAGCGGCCGAGGGTGCGGCCGGTGACACGGCGTACGAGTTCGCCGAGGAGCCAGCCGTAGGTCTGCGCGTGGTAGCCGTGCTCGGTGCCGGGTTCCCACACGGGGGCCTGTGCGGCCAGCGCGGCCGGTCCGCTGACACCGTCCCCGGCCTCCGCCGGGGTGATCGGGCGGTCCAGCACCGGCAGGCCGACCCGGTGCGAGAGCAGGTGGCGCACGAGGGCCCGTTCCTTGCCGGCCGCCTTGAACTCCGGCCAGTACGTGCCGACCGGCGCGTCCAGGTCGATCTGACCGCGCTGGTGGAGCAGCAGGACGACTGCCGCGGCGACGCCCTTGGTGGCCGAGCGGACGATCTGTGCGGTGTCGACCGCCCACGGCTCGTGCCCGTCGACGTCCCGAGTGCCCGCCCACAGGTCGACGACCTTGCGCCCGTCACGGTAGACGGCGACGGCCGCCCCGCGCTCGCCGCGCTGCTCGAAGCCCCGCGCGAAGGCGTGCGCGACCGCCTCGAAGCCGTCCGCCACCGTGCCCCGGACGTCCACCACGTCTGCTCCTCCGCTGCGATCCATCCCCCCATGGTGCAACGTGGTGCAGACCGGTCTGCTCGCGGGGCGGGACGGGCACGGTCAGCTGAGAACGATGGAGACGTCGATGTTGTCGCGGGTGGCGTTGGAGTACGGGCAGACCTGGTGGGCGGCGGCCACCAGCCGCGAGGCGAGGTCCTGGTCGACGAGCGGCAGCGAGACGTTGAGGGCGACCGCGAGGCCGTAACCACGCGCCTTGTTGGGTCCGATGCCGACCTTGGCGGCGACGGTGGAGCCGGTGAGGTCGAGGCCCGCACGGCGGCCGACGAGCACCAGGGCGTTGTGGAAGCAGGAGCTGTAGCCGGCGGCGAAGAGCTGCTCCGGGTTGGTGCCGCGGCCGTCGCCGCCGAGTGCGGGCGGCATGGCGACGCGTAGTTCGATCTGGCCGTCGTGACTTGTCACATAGCCGTCGCGGCCGCCGTGGGCAGTTGCCTCCGCCACATACATGATCTTGGTCGGGCGGGTGTCGGTCGTGCCGAAGGTGTCCACCTGTTCGGTCATGCTGCGCCCCCGGGGTGCGTGCGCCGGATGGTCCGCATCGCGTGAGCCGGCGCGTGATTTCGTCGCGGATTGCGAAATTTACATCGCGCACAATGTATCGGTGCAGCGAACCTCTTGTTACTCCGGGGTAGCCTTCGCGGCCGTCTCCGCCAGACGGTGGAGGTCGGCGCGGAGGCGGGCGATCTCCGCCCCCTCCATGCCGGTGCTCACCAGCAACTGCGCAGGCACCTTCCCGGCCCGTTCGCGCAGCGCCTCCCCCTCGTCCGTGAGTACCAGCCGCACCGAGCGCTCGTCGGCCGCGGAACGCTCCCGCCGCACCAGCCCCGCCGCCTCGAGCCGCTTGAGCAGCGGGGAGACCGTGCCGTAGTCGAGCCGCAACGCGGAGCCCAGCTCCTTGACCGGGATCTCGCCGCGCTCCCACAGCACCAGCATCGTCAGGTACTGCGGATAGGTCAGGCCGAGCTCGGCGAGCAGCGGCCGATAGGCGGCCGTGACCGCCCGCTGGGCCGCGTACAGCGCGAAGCACAGCTGATCGTCGAGCAGCAGCGACATCGGCGTCGCCCCGCTCCGGTCCTCATGTCCGTGCTCCGTGTTCACGCGCCTATTGTCACGGACCTCGGGTCGAAGCCGAAGGGCAGCTCCAGACGGTGCGTCCGCATGAGTTCGTCGTCGCCCAGCAGCGCCTGCGTGGTACCGTCCGCCGCGATCACGCCGCCGCTGAGGATCACCGCCCTCGGGCACAGCTCCAGCGCGTACGGCAGGTCGTGCGTGACCATCAGCACGGTGACGTCCAACGAGCGCAGGACGTCGGCCAGTTCGCGGCGCGAGGCGGGGTCCAGGTTCGACGAGGGCTCGTCGAGCACCAGGATCTCCGGCTCCATCGCCAGCACGGTCGCGACCGCGACCCGGCGGCGCTGCCCGAACGAGAGGTGGTGCGGGGGCCGGTCGGCGAAGTCCGCCATGCCGACCCTGTCCAGCGCGGTCATGACGCGGGCCTCCAGTTCGGCGCCGCGCATCCCGGCCGACGCCGGGCCGAAGGCCACGTCCTCCCGGACAGTCGGCATGAACAGCTGGTCGTCCGGGTCCTGGAAGACGATGCCGACGCGGCGGCGGATCTCCGCGAGATTCCTGCGGTCGACCGGCAGCCCGGCCACGGCGACGGAGCCGACACCGCCGGTCAGGATGCCGTTGAGATGCAGCACGAGCGTGGTCTTGCCCGCGCCGTTGGGTCCGAGGAGAGCGACCCGTTCGCCGCGCCCGACAGTCAGATCGACGCCGAACAGCGCCTGGTGGCCGTCGGGGTAGGCGTACGCGAGTCCGCGTACGTTCAGCGAAGGACTCACGGCGTCCGAAGCAGTCATAGCGTCCATCCCAGCAGACAGACCGCGAGCGCGGTCACGGGCAGTACGGCGGCGGCCGACCACTGGGCACGGGTCGCCCGCACCTCGTCGAGGACCGGCATCGTCCCCGTGTAGCCACGGCTCACCATCGCGAGGTGCACCCGCTCGCCGCGCTCGTAGGAGCGGATGAACAGGGCGCCGGCTGACTTGCCGAGTACGCCCCAGTGGCGAACTCCGCGCGCCTCGAAGCCGCGCGAGCGGCGGGCGATCGACATCCGGCGCATCTCGTCGGCGATGACGTCGCCGTAGCGGAGCATGAAGGAGGCGATCTGGACCAGCAGCGACGGCAGGCGCAGCCGCTGCAGGCCGAGGAGCAGCGACCGCAGCTCGGTGGTCGAGGCGAGGATCACGGAGGCGGCGACGCCGAGTGTCCCCTTGGCGAGGATGTTCCACGCGCCCCACAGTCCGGGGACGGAGAGCGAGATCCCCACTACCTCGGTGTGCTCGCCGGGCACCACGAAGGGCATCAGCACCGCGAAGGCCACGAACGGGATCTCGATCAGCAGCCGCTTCAACAGGAAGCCCGCCGGGATGCGGGCCACCGCCGCGACCGCGCCGAGCAGCACCGCGTACAGACCGAAGGCCCAGACCGCCTCGCGCGGGGTGGAGACGACCACCAGCACGAAGCCGAGGACGGCGAGCAGCTTGCAGTGCGCCGGCAGCGCGTGCACCGGCGAGTGGCCGCCCCGGTAGAGCTTGTGAGCGTGTCCCGCACCCATGTCAGAACCGGCCCCGTCTCAGACGGAGCTCTGCGCGGGGGTGCGCTCGTCGCCGGCCGTGTCGCGGCGACGGCGCACCACGTAGAGGACGCCGCTGCCGACGGCCACCGTCGCGCCGACGCCGATCACGCCGGCGAGACCGCCGGAGAGCCGGGTGTTGTCGATGTCCTCGACGCCGTAGTCCGCGAGCGGGGAGCCGGCGGCCGCGTGCTCCTCGACCGACTTGTCGAAACCCTTGTCGGAGGCGACCTTCTCCAGCCCGTCGGGGCTGGCGGAGGCGTAGAAGGAGACGAAGCCGGCGAGGACGAGGCTGGTCACCAGGCCGCCCAGCCACAGTCGGCGCGGCGAGCGGGCGGCGAGAGGCGCCGGCTGGGCGGCGGGCGCGTCGACCAGCTCTCCCCCGACACGCAGCTTGAGCCGCGTCGTCAGGCCCCGGGCGCCGTACACGAGGTCGGGCCGTACGGCGATGACGGCGCCCACGGTCAGCATGGTGATCACGGCCTCGCCGATGCCGATGAGGACATGGACCCCGACCATCGCGGTGAGGACCGAGCCGACGGGGACCTCCGTGAGCCCGCCGATCGCGTAGACGAGGGTGAAGGCGGCGGCCGACGCGGGCACGGACACCAGCGCGGCGACGAAGGAGGCGGCTGTCACCGAGCGTCGGGTGCGGGGCAGGACCTTGACCAGGCCGCGGAAGAGCCCGTATGCGACGAGGACGGTGACGACGCCCATGACGGTGATGTTGACGCCGAGCGCGGTGAGGCCGCCGTCGGCGAAGAGGATGCCCTGCATCAGCAGCACGACCGCCATGCAGAGCACCCCGGTGAACGGCCCGACGAGGATGGCGGCCAGCGCCCCGCCGAGCAGATGCCCGCTGGTGCCGGCCGCGACGGGGAAGTTGAGCATCTGAACGGCGAAGACGAATGCGGCGACCAGGCCGGCGAGCGGCGCCGTGCGGTCCGCGCCGGGCAGCTGGGACGGTGTTCCGCCCAGCTCACGGCGGGCCCCACGAAGGCTGACGGCGACCGCGCCGGCGGCGGCGACCCCGGCGGCCACAGAGACGGGTGCATTGATGAATCCGTCGGGGACATGCATGGAGAGCTCCGCTTCGGACAGACGAACAACTGGTCAATGATAGTGCCCTACTGCAAATGACTTGCAAGTGCGTATGGGTCACATATGAGCACGCGACTGCAGACGGAGCGTCCCGCGCAAAATATGGGACATTAGAGACAAAGTGGACGAGTGTGAGGAGCTTGCCGATGTCGCACGCCGTCAAGGAGCAAGCCAGTGGGCGGATCGTCACCGACGCCCCTCAGCACCGACCAGTACGTGTGTTCCTGAGTTACGACCCGAACGAGGATCCCGGCGCAGTCCGCTTCGGGTTCCCCAGCGGCCGGGAGTGGACCTTCCCCCGCGAGCTCCTGGAGTCGGGGTTGCGCGCGCCCGCACGGGACGGGGACGTCGGCATCTGGCCGTGCGGCCGGGTCCAGGCGGTCATCGAGTTCCACACCACCGACGGCGTCGCGGTGGTCCAGTTCGACGCGAAAACGCTGATGAGGTTCCTGCGGCACACCTACGGGGTGGTGACCCCGGCGCTCTGAAGCACCCCGGAACCGGCCCGAAGACGGTTCCGGAGACACGAAGGTGGCCGTGTGCGCCGGCTCCATGGCCGGCGCACACGGCCACCTGTCCCGCGTGACGGCGCCCGTGCCCACGGTGCCGCCACGGACGCCGGGGATCCGCTCTCGGGGTCGGCGCGGACGGGCCGCGCCGACCGCGCCCCCGGGGTCGCGGGAAGTCAGACGCGGACCAGTTCGCGGTCCCCGTCCGGGTCGCCCGGGCTCCGGGCGAGCTCCTTCCGCAGCTTCTCGCCCTCCACGTCGACATCGGGCAGCGCCCGGTCGAGCCAGCGCGGCAGCCACCACGCCTTGTGGCCCAGCAGCGCGAGCACCGCGGGCACGATCGCCATGCGGACCACGAACGCGTCGAAGAAGACGGCGATGGCGAGACCGAAGCCGATCATCTTGACCATCTGCTCGCTGGAGCCGATGAACCCGGCGAAGACTGCGATCATGATGACGGCCGCGGCGGTGACCACGCGGGCACCGTGCCGGAAGCCGGTGACGATCGCCTCGCCGGGCCGCTGGCCGTGGACGTACGCCTCCCTCATCCGGGTGACCAGGAAGACCTCGTAGTCCATGGCGAGACCGAAGACGACACCCACCATGAAGATCGGCATCATCGACATGATCGGGCCGGTCTGCTCGACACAGAACAGGGAGCCGAGCCAGCCCCACTGGAAGACGGCGACGACCGCGCCGAGCGCAGCGACGACCGACAGCAGGAAGCCGAGGGCGGCCTTGAGCGGCACCAGGACCGAGCGGAACACCACCATCAGCAGCAGGAAGGCGAGGCCGACCACGAGCGCCAGATAGGGCAGCAGCGCGTCGTTCATCTTCTGCGAGAAGTCGATGTTCATGGCAGTGGCGCCGGTGACGAGCACACCGTCGCCACTCTTGTCGCGGATGTCGCGGACCAGGTCCTCGGTCGCGCCCGAGGACGGTCGGTCCTCGGGGATCACCGTGATCATCGCGGTGTCGCCGGCCTTGTTGAGGGTCGGCGGGGTGACGGCGGCGGCGCCCTCGAGTCCCTTGATCACGTCGACCGTGCGGTCCGCGGCGCTCTTGCCGCCGTCGACGACCACCATCAGCGGACCGTTGAAGCCGGGGCCGAAGCCGTCGGACAACAGGTCGTACGCCTTGCGCTGGGTGGTGCTCGTGGGCTGCGAGCCGTCGTCGGGCAGACCCATCTCCAGCGAGGCGGCCGGCACGGCCACGGCACCGAGGCCCAACACACCGACGAGCAGTACGGTCACCGGGCGGCGCAGCACGAAACGCGCCCAGCGGGTCCCGGCGTTCGGCTTGTCGGAGACGGGCTCGCCCTTGCGGGCCTTGCGGCCGAGGACGCGCTTGCCCGCGAAGCCGAGCAGCGCCGGGATCAGGGTGAGGGCGATCAGCACGGCGATGACGACGGTGCCGGCCGCGGCGAAGCCCATCTTGGTGAGCATCGGGATGTTGACGACGGCGAGGCCGACGAGGGCGATGACCACGGTCAGACCGGCGAAGACGACAGCGGAGCCCGCGGTGCCGACGGCCCGCCCGGCCGCCTCCTCGCGTTCCCGGCCCTCGGCCAGCTCGGCGCGGTAGCGCGAGACGATGAACAGCGCGTAGTCGATGCCGACGGCGAGGCCGATCATCATCGCGAGGGTCGAGGTGGTGGTGCCGAGGTCGAGGACGTTCGCCAGCGCGGTGATCGTGGAGATCCCGATACCCACGCCGATGATCGCGGTGAGCAGCGGCAGCCCGGCGGCGACCAGCGAACCGAAGGTGATGACGAGGACGACGCCCGCGACGATCACACCGATGATCTCGCCGGCTCCGCTCTCCGGCATCGCCTGCAGCGCGTCACCGCCGATCTCCACCGTCAGGCCCGCGTCGCGTGCCTCGGTGCCGGTCTCCTGGAGCGCCTCGCGCGTGCCGTCGGTCAGCTCCATCGAGCTGACCTTGTAGGTGACCGATATGTACGCGGTCGAGCCGTCCTTCGAGACGGCCCCGGCGATGTACGGGTCGGTGACGGAGGCGATCTGGTCGGAGCCGGCCTTCAGCTCGGAGACGGCCTTCTCCACCTCGGCCTTGTGGCCCGCTTCGGTCATCTTCTCGTCGTCGGGGGCCTTGAAGACGACCCGGGCGGTGGCGCCGTCGGCGCTGCCGCCGGGGAAGCGCTCCTCCAGCAGGTCGAAGGCCTTCTGGGCCTCCGTCCCCGGGATGGAGAAGGACGAGGAGGTGGCGGTGGACGCGGTGGCGGCGCCGACTCCCGCGATCGCCAGCAGCGCCACCCACAGCAGGGCGACGAGACGGCGGCGCCTGAAGGCGGACCGTCCGAGTTTGTAGAGAAACGTGGCCACGAGGGCTACTCCCGTTTGTGAGGGTGAACAGGGCATGGGGAGTCGGCCCGACGACGAGAGCGGCGCGCGTCAGGTGCTGTGCTGTGGTGCAGCGGGGAGAGGGCGACCCGGGGAGGTCAGACGCCGAGGGCGGGGAGGACCACGGCGTCGAGATAGTCGGTGAGGAAGGCTTGGTCGGGGGTGCGGTACTCGATCAGCTGCCGGGCGACGAAGGCGCCGACCAGCATGTGCGGCACATAACCCAGCGCGGGGTTGTCCGCACTGATCTCGCCCCGGTCCACGGCCCGCCGCAGCAGCGCGTCGAGTCCGGTGATCTCGGGCTCGATCAGCAGTTCGCGCAGGGCCTCGTGGAGATCGGGATGGGCGTGGATCGCCTGGGCCAGACCCCGCATCAGCGCGGAGTCCTTCTCCATCTGACAGTCGTCGGTGCGTCCGATCATGGTGTGGAAGTCACCGCGCAGCGTGCCGGTGTCGATGTCGCCGACATGCACCGGCTTGCCGTGCTTGAGCGCCGTGGCCACCAGCTCGGGCTTGCTCTTCCACTGGCGGTAGAGCGTGGCCTTGCTGGAGCGCGTACGGGCCGCCACGGCGTCCATGGTCAGGGCGTCGTAACCCACCTCGCGCAGCAGGTCGAGCACCGCTTCGTACAGCTGCGCCTCGCGCTCGGGGGTGAGCCGGCTGCGGGTCACGTCGGCCTCCCGGTCGCAGACGATCGAACGAAACTGTTTCGTACACCTCAAGGTTACTCCGGGCCGTCAGCGAAACGAAACCGTTTCGCTTGTGGCTTCGGTCACGGCATCAGCAGGCCGCATCGGCGGGCGGCCGGAACCCGACCGGCCGCCGAGTTGCCGCGCCCCCGTTGCGCGGAAAGCATTGGGGGGTGAGTGACGACGTCGGGTATCTCCGTTTTCCGCATCTGCACGAGGACCTGCTGTGCTTCGCCGCCGAGGACGACCTGTGGGTCGCGCCTCTCGTGCCGGAGGGGCAGCGGCCGGGCCGGGCGTGGCGGCTGACCGTGGACCGCACCAGAGTCGGCCACCCGCGCTTCTCCCCGGACGGCCGCCACATCGCCTACACGAACTGGCGCAGCCTCGACCCGGAGATCCACCTGGCACCCGTCGACGGCGGCCCCGCGCGCAGGCTCAGCTACTGGGGGTCGACCGACACCCGCGTCTGCGGCTGGACCCCCGACGGCCAGATCCTCGCCGTCTCCTCGCACGGCCAGCCGTTCTCGTACTTCTCCTGGGCCTACAGCGTCCCCACCGACGGCTCCCCCGGCGGCCGGCTCCCCTGGGGACCGGTCTCCGACATCGCCGTCACCGACGAGTCCGAGGGCCCCTCCCAGGCCGGCGGGACCGGATGCGAGCGGCGCACGCTGCTGCTCACCGGCAAGCCGCCGCACGAACCCGCCGCCTGGAAGCGCTACCGAGGCGGGGCGACAGGCCGGCTCTGGCTGCACGGGGAGCGGCTGCTCCCCGACCTGAACGGCCATCTCGACTGCCCGATGTTCATCCTCGGCAACGGCTCGGCCAGATGGTCGGAGGACGACGGACGCATCGCCTTCCTCTCCGACCACGAGGGCGTCGGCAATCTGTACTCCTGCCGCCCCGACGGCACCGATCTGCGGCGCCACACCGACCACGACTCCTTCTACGCCCGGCACGCCTCGAGCGACGGCCGCCGGGTCGTGTACCAGTGCGCCGGCGACCTGTGGATCGTCGAGGACATGACCTCGGCGGGTTCCGTGCCGCGCAAGCTGGCGGTACACCTCGGGGGGCCACGTGCCGGACGCCGTACGTACCAGGTACCGGCCGCCGGCAACGTCAACGCGATCTCGGTGGACGAGACCGGGCGGGCCAGCGCCGTCAACGTACGCGGCAGCCTGTACTGGCTCACCCACCGCGACGGACCCGCCCGCAGCATCGCCGACACCCCCGGTGTACGGGTGCGGCTGCCGGAGATGCTGGGCAGCGGCGGCCGGGTCGCCTACGTCACGGACGCGGAGGGCGAGGACGCGATCGAGGTCGCGTACCTGCCGCGCGCGACCGGGCCGCGCGAACCGCGCCGCCTGGCGGCGGGCAAGCTCGGGCGGGTGCTGGAGATGGTCGCCGACAACGAGGGCGAACGGATCGCCGTCGCGTCACACGACGGCCGGCTGCTGCTCGTCGACACCGCCGAGGCGGCGGACACGCCCGCGGGGGCCACGATGTGGCAGGAGTCCGAAGAGCCGCCCGAACCGGCGAAGACCGAGGAGCCGCCCGAACGGACCGAGGAGCCGCCGGCGTCTTCGGCGCCGTCGGACGAGGTCACCGAGCTGGTCCGTTCCGTGAACGGGCCCGTGCGGGACCTTTCCTTCTCCCCCGACGGGAACTGGCTGACCTGGTCCCAGCCCGGCATCGGGCGTTCGCTGCGGCAGATCAGGATGGCGAGGATCGCCGACCGCACGATCGTCGACGTCACCAACGGCCGTTTCGAGGACGAGAATCCGGTCTTCACCAGCGACGGCCGCTATCTCGCCTTCCTCTCGTGGCGCGGCTTCGACCCCGTCTACGACGTGCACACCGGCGACCTCTCCTTCCCCCTGGGCTGCCGTCCCTACCTGGTGCCGCTGTCGTCCGCGACGCCGTCGCCGTTCGCGCTGACACCGGAGGGCCGGCCGGCCGCCGGCGGACTCGATCCGCTGGAGGAGTCGCCCGACAGCACGGTCCTCGTGGAGATCGAGGGCCTGGAGAACCGGGTGACGCCGTTCCCCGTCGCCGCGTCCAAGTACTCGGCACTGCACCCGGTCGCCGGCGGCGGCCTCGTCTGGCTGCGCTGGCCCATCTCGGGCGCCCTGGGCGAGACGTTCGTCAATCCGGCCGACACCTCCGGCAGGCCCACCCTGGAGCACTTCGACATCTCCAAGGCCCGCAGGACCGAACTGGTCGACCATCTGGACTGGTTCTCGGTGAGCGGCGACGGCAGCCGTCTCGTCGTCGTCGACGAGGGCGACCTGCGTGCCGTGCCCGCCACCGAGACGGGCGACGGCGACTCCACCGTCTTTCTCGACATGCGCCGCATCCTGCACGAGGTGGACCCGGTGTCCGAGTGGCGGCAGGCCTACGGGGAGGCCGGCCGCATCATCCGGGACCACTTCTGGGAACCGGACATGTGCGGCATCGACTGGGAGGGGGTGCTGGAGCAGTACCGTCCACTGGTCGAACGGGTCGCCTCCCCCGACGAGTTCGCCGACCTGATGCGCGAGGTCCTCGGCGAGCTCGGCACCTCCCACGCGTACGTCACCGGGGCACGGCGCAACGAAGGACCGCCGCACTACCAGCGGGCCATGGGCCTGCTCGGCACCAACCTGGTGTGCCGGGACGGAAAATGGGTGGTCAAACGGATCCTGCCGGGCGACTCATCCGACTCCAAGGCCCGGTCCCCGCTCGCCGGTACGGGCATCAGGGAGGGCGCGGTACTCACCCATGTCGACGGCCGGCCCGTCGACCCGGTGGCGGGGCCGTACCCGATGCTCTCCGCGGCGGGCGGCACGACGGTCGAGCTGACGTTCCTGCCCCCGGAGGGCGAGGGCCACCCGCGCCGGATCGCGATCGTTCCGCTGATCGACGAGCGGCCGCTGCGCTACCAGGACTGGGTCGCCAAGCGGCGTGCCGTCGTACTGGAGTCGAGCGACGGCAAGTGCGGCTATCTGCACATCCCCGACATGGGCGGCTCGGGCTGGGCGCAGTTCAACCGCGATCTGCGCATGGAGGTCTCGCGGCCCGCGCTCATCGTGGACGTACGCGGCAACGCGGGCGGCCACATCAGCGAACTGGTCATCGAGAAGCTCACCCGCAAGATCCTGGGCTGGGACCTCACGCGCAACGCCGAGCCGGTCTCCTACACCTCCAACGCCCCGCGCGGTCCGGTGGTCGCCATCGCCGACGAGGCGACCTCGTCGGACGGGGACATGATCACGGCGGCGTTCAAGCTGCTGGGGCTGGGCCCGGTCGTGGGCACCCGCACCTGGGGCGGCGTGGTCGGCATGACGGGCCGCCACCGCCTGGGCGACGGCACGGTGATCACGGTCCCGATGAACGCGGCGTGGTTCGACGCGTACGGCTGGTCGATCGAGAACCACGGCGTCGAACCGGACCTGGACGCCCTGCGCACCCCGCTGGACTGGGCCGAGGGACGCCATGTGGGCCTCGACGACGCGATCCGGCTCGCGCTGGACATGCTGAAGGCGGCTCCGGCCGCCGTGCCGCCGGACTACTCCAAGGCGCCGAACCTGCGCCGGCCCCCGCTACCGCCGCGCTGAGAGCCGCTCAGGGGCGGGGCGGCGTCCGCAGGCGGCGGTCCATCGCCATGGACAGCTCCGCCTCGACGACGCTCTTCGCAAGCGGGCGCAGCTTCTCCAGTCCGCCGTCGGCGCCGTGTTCGGTCAACACACCGATGAACAGTTCGGCCAGGGCGTCCGCGTGCACCCTCACCTGGCGGCCCGTCTCCAGCACGGCCGCCAGCGGGACGCCTTCGCGCACCAGCGCGGCAGAGACGTCCAGCAGACGGCGGCTGATGTGGACGATCTGCTCGCCGTCGGTGGCCAGATAGCCGAGTTCGAGCGCGGTGGCCAGGTTCTCCGGGGTGACCTCGCCCTCGAAGTAGTCGGCGAGTGCTTCAGGGGTGAGGCGGACGGGCGTCTCCTCGGTCGGTTCGCCGAGGCCGAGGACCTCTCCGACGTCGCGTCCGCTCTCGAAGGCGGTGGCCAGGTCGGCGATGCCGTTGAGGGTGTGGCCACGCTCCAGCAGGGCGGCGATCGTGCGGAGCCTGGCCAGGTGATGGTCGTCGTACCAGGCGATCCTGCCCTCACGGCGCGGTGGCGGTATCAGCCCGCGCTCGCGGTAGAAGCGCAGGGTGCGCACCGTGATCCCGGCCTCCTTGGCCAATTCCTCCATGCGGTACTCGCGCGCTTCCGTCACACCGGAAGCCTATGTTGTACCGCCGGTAACTTGTCGCGCCCTACCCCTACCGCTCGGTATGGAGCTGCTCTACCCTCCCAACCATGCCAGTGATCGCTGGCAGCGTTTTTGGGTTCTGCACGGGACGTTCCAGCGGGAGGCGGCGGCATGGGCCAGCAGCAGCACGAACACGTACGGGTGGCGGTGATCGGATCCGGATTCGGTGGCCTCGGGGCGGCCGTCCGGCTGCGCCGCGAGGGAATCACCGACTTCGTCGTCCTGGAACGCGCGGACTCGGTCGGCGGCACGTGGCGGGACAACAGCTACCCGGGCTGCGCCTGTGATGTGCCCTCACACCTGTACTCGTTCTCCTTCGCGCCCAACCCGGACTGGCCCCGCACCTTCTCCGGCCAGGAACACATCCGCGCCTACCTGGAGCATGTGACGGACACCTTCCGGCTCCGCCCGCACCTGCGGCTGAAGCACGAGGTGCTGATGATGCGCTGGGACACCGACGCGCTGCGCTGGGAGATCGAGACCTCCCGGGGCACGCTCACCGCGGATGTCGTCGTCTCGGCGACCGGGCCGCTGTCCGACCCGAAGACGCCCGATGTCCCGGGACTCGCCGACTTCCCCGGCAAGGTCTTCCACTCGGCCCGCTGGGACCACGACCACGACCTGCGAGGCAAGCGCGTCGCGATGATCGGCACGGGCGCGTCCGCGATCCAGATCGTGCCCTCGATCCAGCCGGAGGTCGGCAGGCTCACCCTCTTCCAGCGCACTCCTGCGTGGGTGATGCCGCGCGTCGACCGGAAGATCTCCGGGGCGGAGCGCTGGCTGCACCGGCAACTGCCGATCACCGGGACGGCGCGGCGGGGACTGCTCTGGGGCATCAGGGAGCTGCAGGTCCAAGCCTTCACCAAGCGGCCGAACGAGCTCGGCCTCGTCGAGCGGATCGCCAAGGCGAATATGCACAAGGCCATCAAGGACCCGGCACTGCGGGCCAAGCTGACGCCCTCGTACCGCATCGGCTGCAAGCGCATCCTGCTCTCCAGCACCTACTACCCGGCGCTCGCACAGCCCAATGTGGACGTCGTCGCCTCCGGTCTCAAGGAAGTGCGCGGCTCCACGGTGGTCGCGGCGGACGGCACGCAGACCGAGGCCGACGTGATCATCTTCGGCACGGGCTTCCGTGTCACCGACATGCCGATCGCCGAGCGGGTCGTCGGCGCGGAGGGCACCACGCTCGCCGAGGTGTGGAAGGACGGCATGGAGTCGCTGCGGGGCGCGACCGCGGCCGGCTTCCCCAACTGGATGACGATCATCGGTCCGAACACCGGGCTCGGGAACTCCTCCATGATCCTGATGATCGAGTCCCAGCTGAACTACATGGCCGACTACATGCGGCAGTTGAACCTCCTCGGCGAGGGCTCCGCCCTCGCGGCCCGCCCGTCCTCCGTCCACGCGTGGAACCGCCGTGTGCAGGAGCGGATGAAGCGGACCGTGTGGAACACCGGCGGCTGCACCAGCTGGTACCTGGACGCGAGCGGCCGCAACACCACCATCTGGCCGGGCACCACGACCGAGTTCCGCAGCGCGACGCGGCACGTGGACCTCTCCGAGTACGAAGTGATCAGGGCCGCCCGCAGGAAGCCGGTCGCCGAGATCGTCACCCAGGACACGGAGGCCGTCGTATGAGCCTGCCCCGGAGCCTCCGGCCCGCAAGGCACTTCCGGCCGCGCCGCCAGGACGCCCCGCCCGTCGCCGACCGCGAACTGACCGCGGTCTCCGCCGACGGAGCGCGCATCCACATCGAGGTGCACGGCCCCGAAGGCGCGCCCCCGGTCGTGCTGGCCCACGGCTGGACCTGCTCCACCCTCTTCTGGGCCGCGCAGATACGGGACCTGGCGGCGGACCACCGCGTCGTCGTCTACGACCAGCGCGGTCACGGCCGCACACCGGCCGGGGCAGTCGGCACCGAGAAGCTCGCCGACGACCTGGAGGCCGTGCTCGCAGCCGTACTGGCCCCGGGCGAGAAGGCCGTCCTCGCGGGCCACTCCATGGGCGGCATGACCATGATGGCCGCGTCCGGGCGGGCCGGCTTCCGTCAGCACGCGGCCGCGGTGCTGCTGTGCAGCACGGGCAGCGCACGCCTCGTGGACGAGTCCCTGGTGCTGCCGATGCGGGCCGGGCGGCTGCGGACGAGGCTGACGCATCTGATCCTGGGGGCCCGCGCCCCGCTCGGCCCCGTCACGCCGGTGTCCCGCCGCATCCTCAAGTACGCGACCATGGGCGCTGCGTCCGCGCCGGAGCGGGTCGACGAATGCGCCCGCATCGTGCACGCCTGCCCGCGGGCAGTGCGGGTGGCCTGGTCGCACGTCCTCGGCGGGCTCGACCTGGACGAGGGGGTAAGGGAGCTGGGTGTGCCCGCAGTCGTGCTCGGCGGCACGGCCGACCGGCTCACGCCGATCGTGCACGCCAAGCGGCTGGCCGCCGAACTCCCGCAGTGCCTCGAGCTGGTGGAGCTGGCCGGGATGGGCCACATGACACCGGTGGAGGCCCCGGAGGCCGTCAGCACCAAGATCCGCGAGCTGGTCGTTGCGTACCTGGACGTGAAGGAGGAGGCCGCATGAGCAGGGTGAGCCTTGAGGGACAGGTCGTGGTCGTCACGGGCGCGGCGCGCGGCGTCGGCGGGCTGCTGGCGCGCAAGCTCTCCGCGCGCGGTGCGAAGGTGGCGCTCGTCGGCCTGGAGCCCGACGAGCTGAAGAAGGTCGCTGCCCGGCTGCACACCGAGGCCGACCAATGGCACGCCGACGTCACCGACCACGAGGCGATGGCGCGGGTGGCGCAGGAGGTCAAGGAGCGCTTCGGCAAGGTCGACATCGTCGTCGCGAACGCCGGCGTGGCGTCCGGCGGGCCGTTCGTGCACTCCGACCCGGTCTCCTGGCGGCGCGTGATCGAGGTCAACCTGATCGGAAGTGCCGTGACCGGACGGGCGTTTCTGCCCGCACTGCTGGAGAGTCGCGGCTACTTCCTGCAGATCGCGTCGCTCGCCGCGATCACCCCCGCGCCGATGATGTCCGCGTACTGCGCGTCCAAGTCGGGTGTGGAGGCGTTCGCGCACTGCCTGCGGGGGGAGGTCGGCCACCGCGGTGTGCGGGTCGGCGTCGGTTATCTGTCCTGGACCGACACCGACATGGTGCGCGGCGCCGACCAGGACGACGTGATGCGGGAGCTGCGGCAGCGGCTGCCGTGGCCGTCGAACCGCACGTACCCGCTGGGTCCCGCGGTGGACCGGATCGTGGCGGGCATCGAACGCCGTTCCGCGCATGTCTACGGGCAGTGGTGGCTGCGCGGGATGCAGTCGATCCGCGGCTACCTCCCGTCGGTCATCGGGACGGTGGGACAGCGCGAGATGCGCCGTTTCGAGCCCCGTCTCGGCTCGGTCCCGAGGGGCCTCGTAGGGGCCGGTGGGGCCGCTGACGAGGCCGTACGCACGGAGAGCCACTGAGCGTCACTGATCGAAATGCGTGCTTTGTCGGTGCGTGCCAGGCTGGTCGCAGCCTCGGAGGCATGACTGCTTCCGACCCCCCACACCCCCTTAGGAGTGACATCTCATGGGCATCTCAGACCAGTTCAAGGACAAGGCCAACGAGCTCGCGGACCAGGCGAAGCAGAAGTCCGGCAAGGCAGACCCCCAGCAGCGCGCGCGCCGCGCCCGGGAGGAGGCCTCCGAGCGGACGCAGGGCCGCGAGCAGCAGGGCGGCCGGTCCAGGGAGTCCATGCGGGAGCGTGGCGAGGACCCGACGCGCGAGCGTGGCGAGGACCCGATGCGCGAGCGCCGCGACAGGCTCGAGGACTACGACGTCTGACGAGACGGCGTAGGCCCTGCGGCTCTGCGGACGAAGGGCGCACCCGCCCACAGCGGGTGCGCCTTTGCTGTGCTCGGCCACCAACTCACTTTCGGGCGGCCTCAGTTCTCGTAGACCGCTGTCACGGGCGCGTGGTCCGACCACCGTTCGCCGTGCGTCGCCGCCCGTTCCACCCACGACTTCACCGCTCGCCGCGCCAGACCGGCCGTCGCCACCTGGTAGTCGATGCGCCAGCCCGTGTCGTTGTCGAAGGCGCGGCCGCGGTAGGACCACCACGTGTACGGGCCCTCCTGGTCGGGGTGGAGGGCGCGGACCACGTCGACGTACTCCGCCTCGTCGAAGACGCGGCCGAGCCACTCCCGTTCCTCGGGCAGGAACCCGGAGTTCTTCCTGTTGCCCTTCCAGTTCCTGAGGTCGGCCTCACGGTGCGCGATGTTCCAGTCACCGCAGACGACGACCTCCCGGCCGTCCGCCGCCGCGCGACACCGCAACTCCTTCAGATACGGCAGGAACTCGCCCATGAAGCGCATCTTCTCGTCCTGCCGCTCCGTGCCGACCTCGCCGGACGGCAGATACAGGCTGGCGACCGTGACTCCCGGCAGGTCGGCCTCGACATACCGGCCGCTGCCGTCGAACTCGCTCGAGCCGAACCCGATCCGCACCGCGTCGGGTTCCCGCCTCGTGTAGAGGGAGACGCCCGCTCGGCCCTTGGCCGCTGCGGGGGCGTGCACCGTGAACCAGCCGTCGGGCTCCCGCACCTCGGCCGGCAGCTGGTCGGCGGTGGCGCGTACCTCCTGGAGGCAGATCGCGTCGGCGGCGGTCGTGGCCAGCCACTCGGCGAAGCCCTTCTTCGCGGCGGCACGGAGACCGTTCACATTCACGGAGGTCACGGTGAGCAAGACATGGTCCAAGGGTTCAGGAGCGGCGTGAGCCCGCCGACGCGCCGGCGGAGGTCACGGTGAGCATCCCGGCACGATACCGGCCGGGAGCATTCGCATACACGTACGCTTTCCGGCATGCATGTCAGAACTGTGGGCTTCGACCACCCGGACGCCGTCAAGCTCAATGACCAGGTCCAGCTCGAGTACGTCGAGCGTTACGGGGACGGGGAGGGCGACGCCACGCCGCTCGACGCCTCGATGTTCGTGCCGCCGCGTGGCCTTTATCTCATCGCCTACAACCATCAGGACCACCCCCTGGCGACCGGCGGCTGGCGCACCCAGGACGCGAACCCCGAGGGCTACTCGGACGGCGACGCCGAGCTCAAGCGCATGTACGTGATACCCGAGGCACGCGGTCTGGGCCTGGCCCGACGAATTCTCGCCGCGCTCGAGGAGGACGCCCGGGCGGCCGGCCGGACCCGCATGGTGCTGGAGACCGGGGACATGCAGCCGGAGGCGATCGCGCTCTACGCCTCCAGCGGCTACGAGCCCTGCGCGAAATTCGGTCACTACCGGGAGTACGAGAGCAGCCTCTGCATGGCCAAGCTTTTGACGCGCCCCTGACATAGATCCGGGATTCGTGGCACTCTGCCTCACGCACGCCGATCCGCACCGCCTCGCCCCCTCCCCGCCCGAGCACGTCCGCGGGCGGGCACGGCAGAAGGAGACATGCGTGAGACGCCACCGCTTCGCCGCCTCGGTCCTCGCCGCCGTCGGCGCCCTGCTCGCCGGGGCGCTGTTCGCCACCCCCGCGAGCGCCGCCTCCTCCCCCTCCCCCGTACCCCCCGCTTCCTTCGCGCCGCAGCAGGCGGCCGAGGGCTTCTGGACCGCCGAACGGATGCGCGGCGCCACCCCGCTCGACCTGGTCCACTCCACCCCCGGCCCCTTCCGGGCACCCGTTCCGGCCGGTACGGAGACCGTCATCGGCCCCACCTCCTTCCCCCAGGCCGGCGGGCCGTGGACCGGTGGCGGCGCGGTGGTGAAGACGTCCGGCCGGGTCTTCTTCACCTTCCAGGGCCGTACCGCCTCCTGTTCCGGCAACTCGGTCACCAGCCAGAACGGCAGCACGGTCATGACCGCCGGCCACTGCGTGAAGTACCAGGGTTCCTGGCACACCAACTGGGTCTTCGTCCCCAGCTACAACAACGGCCAGGCCCCCAACGGACAGTGGAGCGCCACCAAGACGCTCGCCACCGACCAGTGGGCGGCGAGCGAGGACATCAACTACGACGTCGGCGCCGCCGTCGTCGCCCCGAGAGACGGCAAGACGCTCGCCCAGGCGGTCGGGGCGCAGGGCCTGAAGTTCAACGGCGGCTACAACAAGGCCATGTACGCCTTCGGCTTCCCGGCGGCGGATCCGTACGACGGCAGCAAGCTGATCCACTGCAGCGGCAACAGCTCGAAGGACTTCCTCTTCTCCCAGGACCACAGCCTCGGCTGCAACATGACTGGTGGCTCCAGCGGCGGCCCCTGGTTCGAGTCCTTCGACGAGTCCTCCGGCACCGGCCTTCAGGTCTCGGTGAACAGTTTCGGCTACCGGTTCCTGCCGAACCGCATGTTCGGCCCGTACTTCGGTCCGGAGGCGAAGGCGGTCTACGACAAGGCGCAGGCGTCCTGATGCGGTGAGGCCCCATCGCCGAACCGGTACAAGAAGGGGGCCTGGCGGAAGAGTCCGCCAGGCCCCTTGCCGAGCCGCCCGCCAAGGCCGCCACAGCCTGCTGCCTGGGGCCCGCGAAGCTCCCTCGGAGTGGCGACAGGTACGAGGCAGACAGCCTTCGTGGTGTTCAACGCGGCCCCGCTCCCCAGGACAGCCTTTGCCGGTGCGGCGCCGCTGAGCGACTTCTCCACCGCAACTGGTGCAGGAGTCGGTGGATTCGTCAGCTCGGATCGTGATCGATGGTGGTGCCGCCCAGGCTGTCGGCGATTGTCCGCCCGGTGGAGGCGTCGCACAGTTGAATCGTCCAGTTCCCGGCGGCGACGAAGTGGCGCGGGCTACGTGTCTCGGCAAGCAGCATCCGCAGGTGATCGTCTCGTTCCGCGCTGGTGCGGTGGAGGGTGAGATGCGCGTCGCGTCCTTCCGACGGATCGCTGCAGGTCGGGTTCTTCGGCGCCTTCGTCACGCAGAGGAGCGTGCCCTTGTCGGTCTTCTGGCGCTGTGAGCAGGTGACTGCCGCGTCCAGCGCATCGGCAAGGGCGTCGACGTTCCGGTAGCGGGGGTCGGCCGGAATGGTGGGCAGGGGGCGCAACGGCGGGAGGACGACCGCGTCCAGTGCTGTGGCGACCTTCTGCGCGGCGATCGGAGAGTCGCCCGGCAGGACGCGGATGTACCAGTTGCCCGCCGCCACCAGCATCTGGCCGCGAGGCGGCGTTCTGCGGCTGTAGACCGACCGTCCGATCTCTCCCTCTTTGACGACGTCCGTGTCGAACACCGAGATCTCCGTCTCGACCGTCGCGCCGTGGTCCTCGAAGACGCAGTCCAGACTGCTGCCCGAGCCGGCCTGTCCCTGCCTGCGGCGCAGCACCTCGCAGTCGACGCCATTTCGCTGCAGCGCGACGACGACGTCATCGGCGGTGGCGAACCTGGGCCGCTCCGGCACATTCCCCGGGAGCGGCGTCGGCGGCGCCCCACTGCTGCGCGTGAACGCGTCGCACGCCGTCAGCGCCAGAAGCAGGAGACAGGCTGCTCCTGCAATTCCCGTCTTCCTCATCGTTCAGTCTCCAGGAGGCGTGGGCGGCGGGCCGGGACTCGGCGACGGTGTACCCGGCTCCGGCTCACCTGTACCGGTGCCGGTGGTCTGGCTGCCGGCGCTGTAGATCGGCTCGATGGACACGTGGTGCCCTGCCGGTGTCTCCGATTCAACCTGATTGATGGCCCGCGCACGTTCCTCGTCGCTCAGGTCTTCCCACGCCATCGCGTCGTCCAGGTGGGGCTCGATCCTGTCCCAATTCATGCCACGGGCCTTGATGTCGCCGCCCCGGGAGTCGGAATCATCTCCGGACTGCTCGTTCCGTTCCCGAACGTCCGGAGTATCCGCGGCATACAGAGTGAAAAGCTGCTTGTCGGTGTCCGATCCATATGGATTCTCCCGCAGCTGGGCGAGGTGGTACGCGGACAGCCGCACGTCGAGTTCCGGGTCGGCCTCGATCTCGGCAGCGAGCTCGGCGTCGCTCAGGTCGCCCAAAGACCTGCCGTCCGTCAGCCGGAACCTGTCCGGGTACTCCTCAATGACCGCCCGGGCCGTGGGCAGCTTCATATGGGTGATACCCAACGATTTATCCGGTTTGGGATAGAGAGTCAGTCCCCAGTTGAAGAAGCGGCCGAACTCGGTGAGCGGCCCGCGAAGGCTGGGGTTGTGGTTCTGGTACCACTGCTGCTCCTGCCACAGGATGGCCAGCAGCAGCTTCCTGCTGATCCCGGTCTCCGCGGACGCGAGCTTCACCGCGTTGAGCACGTTCGGCGGGACATTGATCGGGTGGATGCCGTCCAGCCCTCCGTCCAGGCGCAGCGCGATGCTCAGTGGGCTGTTGCCGTCCAGTGCTTCTCGGACCAGTTTCGGGTCGCTGATCCTGGTCAGACCCTCAACGGTCCGCAGCGCGCGGGCCGCCTCCAGGTCTGCGCGATCGGCCTTCGCCAGGGCATCCGATATGACGCTGTGCGCATGCTGCAGCTTCTCGCGCTCCGGACTCTCGGGCCCCAGCACGGTCGGCTGCGCGAAGTCGACTCTGCCGCTCTCGTCGACCTTGAGCCCGTTCCGGCGCGCATAGTCGAGGCCGCTCTGCAGGTCGCGCTGCGCGTTCTCGATGCCGGCCGCAAGGTCGTCGTAGGCCCGCGCCATGGCACGCAGAGCGAGGCCTGCCGCTTCGTAGTCGTCCCCGTGCTTGACGAACGTGTCCCGTGCGGCACGGCCGCCATCGCCCACCCAGCACTGCCGCAGGGTGGCGGCGATCTCGTCACGGGCATAACCGGCGAGACCGTCGCACTGCTTGGCCGCTCCCAGGACGTCGTCGGCCGCTTCCCGCCACTGCTGGGGCTTCGCGGAGTCGAGGTCGTTGACGGAGACCACCATCAGGCGTCCTCCAGCCAGTCGGCGGACTTCCTGAGCTTCGCCGCGATGGAGCCGTCCTCGCTGATCTGCGCGTCCATGCCCTTCGTCAGCGCCTTCGCCGCGTCCTCAACAAGGTCACTGAGCTGGTGGAGACGTTTCTGCCAGGCAGCCACACAGTCGTTGCTGGCGGCTCCGGCGTCCCACCCGGAATGGGTCTTCCCCACGGCCTCGGCGTCGTCGAGCTTCGACTTGCCGCGTGCCTCACCCTGCGCGACGTGCAGTCCGGAAGCCCTTGAACGAAGCGGCGCGTCCGCCAGGCCGAGATCCGTGCCCTGAAGGGTCGGCGTGGGGGCGGGTCCACCACTCGCCGAGGCGAGTTCCATGCCCGCATCGCGTCTGCGCAGTGCGTCTTCCTTGAGCTGACTCCACTCATCCGCGAACGACATGTATCCCCCATCTACACGTGCGCTTGGTCGGCGGTTCACATCAACCGTACAACCGGCCTCCGACAACTCGCCTTCGTATAAGCGGCGATGGCGACGAGTGCCGCGACTGGCGTGATCGTCAGGCTTTCAGTTGCGTCGGGGTGTGAGAGTCGGAGGTGGTGTCGGTGTCGTCCAGGCCGTCGTCGTTGCCGGCACCGTCCGCGGCGTCGGCGGCGTCGCCGTTCGAGACCGGAGGCACAGGCCACGGGACTTCGCTACGCGCAGGGCGTCGCTCAGGCACTCGGCGAGCCTGATCCCTGCGTAACGCACCTCGCCGTACGTGGACATGGAGTCGTATGAGGAAGCAGGCCTGCCTTCCGGCGACGGCCACGGAAGCAGGCAAGGTGCCCGGGAGGCGGTGGCGGCGGGCCTGGTTACAGAGCCCGGCACGGAAGGGGTTGCGGGATTCATCACCGACTCGGTCATGCCGCTGCCCCCTGCGCGCCGGGGCGAGCGTGTCGGCGGGGTCGCCGTCCGTGCCGAGCACGCAGCTCATGGGCCAGCTCCACGGCGGTCATCACTGTGCCCTGCTCGGACAGGATCGCCACCAGCTCGTCCTGGATCCGCGCACTCACGGCAGGGACGCCCACTGCTCGACGGCGGCCAGACGGTGCTCGGAGACCGTAGGGGGGGGATCCCGATCGCCTCGGCGACGGCCGCCTGCGCGATGAGAGCTGACAGGCCACCGCGATGGGAGCTGACAGGCAACACTGAACGTCTTGGACCCAGTTGCTGTACGTGGCCACCGCACGAAAGGCGAGAGCCTCTGCCGGATGGATCCGGCAGAGGCTCTCAGCTGCGGTGGACCTGTGGGGATTTGAACCCCAGACCCCCTCGATGCGAACGAGGTGCGCTACCAGACTGCGCCACAGGCCCTTGCAACGAGTGAAACTCTAGCATCCCGGTCGGGGTGCTTGGAAATCCGTTCCCGGCAGGTCCCTGCGCAGGTCACGGACACCGCCCGGAGGCGGCGTCACGCGCCGGCCGACGTCACTCGTTGGCCGCGCGCGGCCGGTCCTGGTCCGCGTACTGGTCGAAGAGCGGCGTGCGGCCACGCTCACGGGCACGGCGAGGCTGGGGCGCGCGGCGGCCCGAGGCAGGGTCGGCGGCCGGGTCGGGCGTCTCACGCTGCTGGGCCGGCGTCGGCTCGGCCGTCGAGGAGCGGGCCGCGCTCCACGTCTCCGGGTCGCTGACGTCCACGCCGCTCGAGGCACGCGGTGCCACAGGGGCGGTGACGTACGTCGGCAGCGGCACCGGGACCGGTTCCCAGCTCTCGCCGGTCACGGGGCCGCGCTGGCGCTGCTGGTCCACCCATTCCGCGTGGTCCGTCTGCTCGACCAGCGCGCGGCGGCCCGCCTCCTGCGGGGAGAGCCTCGGCGAGGGCTCGGGCTCGGCGTGCTCGGTGGGCACCGCGTCGGGCTGGGCTGCGTCCACCGTCACCTGGTGTCGGCGCGGACGGTTCTCCCGCAGCCGCTGGGCCGCGGCCTCGGCCCGCCGCCGGTCCATCGTGAACGCGAAGCGCCGCCGTTCCTGAGCGCGCATCTGCATGATGTAGGCGCTGAGGAGCACCGCCGGGACGGCAGGCGCCCACAGGAAGCCGAGCCCGCCGACGGCGGCGACCACAGCGCCGAGGGTGAAGGCCAGGAAGAGGACCGTGGTCGTACGTCTGCGCCGGGCGAGGACCTGGCTGCGCCGCGCGCGCTCGGCGGCCGCGGCGCGGTCGGCCCGCTGGCGCGGGTCCGGGCGACGGGCCGGGTTCCGGGCGGGCCGGTCCGTCTCCTGCTCGGCACCCTCGGGGGTGTCCCGGCGGACTTCGGTGCGGGGCGCGGCGAAGGCCCGGACGTCCACGGAACTCAAACGGTCCGTGGCGGCGTCCGGGTCCGCGCCGTGCTCGGGCTGCTCGGCGGTGCGTTCCTGCAGCTCCTTGGCGTACCGGCGCTCCATCGCCGCTCGTCCGGACAGCAGCCGGATGGCGGTGGAGAAGCGTTCCGTGGGACGGGCTTCGTTCAGCTCGTCCTGCCTGCGGAGCCACATCGGCACCAAGTAGGCGGCCCAGGCCCCGACGATGACTGCGTAGATGAGGCCGCTGCTGCTCACGCAACACACCGTAGAGGGATTCGCACCAGGGCATCCGCCAATTGGCCCGGTGTGTCGCACGATCTGGCTGATATCAAGGACTTTTTTTGTGATTGTTCGGATCGATTCATGGCCGAGGGCGGCCAAATTCGAACGTTTATTTTATTCCGGGGGCGGTTCCAGGTCGTACCTGGTGCCAGCGGTTGACCATCCCTTCCGGCACCTCCTCTGCCGTCAGCGCAAAGACGAGGTGGTCCCGCCATGCGCCGTCGATGTGGAGATAACGGGGGCGCAGACCCTCTTCGCGGAATCCGAGTTTCTCCACGACCCGGCGGCTGGGTCCGTTCTCGGGCCGAATGCAGACCTCGATCCGGTGCAGACCGATCGAGCGGAAGCAGTGGTCCACGGCGAGAGCGACGGCCGTCGGCATGACCCCGCGCCCCGCGACGCTGCGGTCGACCCAGTAGCCGACATGACCCGAGCACATCGAACCCCAGGTGATTCCGGCCACGGTCAGCTGCCCGACCAGCCGGTCCTGGTACTCGACGACGAAGGGCAACACCCGGCCCGCGTTCGCCTCCGAGCGCAGATGACGGACCATCTGCCGGTACGTCGGACGCTGGATGAGCGGACCGCCCGGGGCGGGCGGCGGGATCGTGGCCTCCCAGGGGCGCAGCCAGTCACGGTTGCGCCGGTTGACCTCACGCCAGATCCGCTGGTCGCGCAGCCTTATGGGGCGGAGGGTGACGTCACCGTCCACCAGGACGACAGGCCAGCTGACGCTCATGACTCGCTGGGATGGTCGCCACCGCGCAGCTGATCGACGGCGTGGCGCAGGATCTGCTCCAGTACGGCGAGCCCGTCCCGTACACCCCCGGTGGATCCCGGGAGGTTGACGATCAGCGTGCGGCCGGCGACACCGGCGACACCGCGGGACAGCACGGCGGCGGGCACCTTCTCACGCCCGTGGGCGCGGATCGCCTCCGGGATTCCGGGGACCTCGTGGTCGAGGAGGGAGCGGGTGACGTCAGGAGTGCGGTCCGTGGGCGAGATGCCTGTGCCGCCGGTGGTGACAATGACGTCGTACCGGTCGGCCACGCCCTCGCGCAGCGCGTCGCCGACCGGACCGCCGTCCGGGACGACCCGGGGGCCGTCGACTGCGAAGCCGAGCGCGGTGAGCTTCGCGGCGATGAGCGGGCCGCCCTTGTCCTCGTACACCCCGGCGGACGCCCGGTTGGAGGCGGTCACCACGAGCGCCCGGTACGGGGCGGTGGCGTGGGCGGCCGTCATGCGCGCGCCTCCTGCGCTCCCTGTGATGCCTCGCGGGTCCAGTCGCCGGACTTGCCGCCGGTCTTCTCCTCGACCCGAATGTCGGTGATGACTGCCGCCTTGTCGACGGCCTTGATCATGTCCACGACCGTGAGGGCGGCGACGGAGACCGCGGTGAGCGCCTCCATCTCCACGCCCGTACGGTCCGTCGTCTTCACGGTGGCGGCGATCTCGACCGCGTCGTCGGCGACCGACAGCTCGAGCTTCACCCCGGAGACGGAGAGCGGGTGGCAGAGCGGGATCAGGTCGGGTGTGCGCTTCGCGCCCATGATCCCGGCGATCCGTGCCGTGGCGAGGGCGTCGCCCTTGGGAACCCCCTCGCCGCGCAGCAGCTCCACCACGTGCGACGAGACCAGGACGCGGCCGGTGGCACGCGCGGTGCGGGCGGTGACGTCCTTCCCGGATACGTCGACCATGCGGGCCGCCCCCGCCTCGTCGATGTGCGTCAGCCTGCCTTGCGTGCTCATGTGCGCCTGTGCTCCCGGTCCGGTCCCGTCAGGGCCTGTGTGGTCTGACACGGTACCGCCACAGGGGGCCGGTCACCCCAGGAGGACCACACCGACCTCCGTGCCGGGCTCCACCGACGTCTCGGCCTCCGGGACGACGATCAGACAGTCGGCATGGGCGAGTGCCGCGATCAGATGGGAGCCGGAGCCGCCGACCGGGCTGACGCTGCCGGATTGGGCGTCGTAGGCGCCGCGGAGGAACTGGCGCTTGCCGGCCGGGGAGCCGAGCGCCGCGTCCGCCTTGAGCACGGCGCGGACGGTGGGGCGATGCACGTCCGGCAGGCCCATGAGCGTACGGATCGCGGGGCGGACGAACAGCTCGAAGGAGACGTACGACGACACCGGATTGCCGGGCAGGGCCAGCAGCGGTGTGTGATCCGGGCCGATGGAGCCGAAGCCCTGGGGCTTGCCCGGCTGCATGGCGAGCTTGCGGAAGTCGATCCCGCCGCCCGGCTCGCCCTCGTCGCCGACCGAGGAGAGCGCCTCCTTGACCACGTCGTACGCGCCGACACTCACGCCGCCCGTGGTGACCAGCAGGTCGGCGCGGACGAGCTGGTCCTCGATGGTGGCGCGCAGGATCTCCGCGTCGTCGGTGACCGCGCCGACCCGGTAGGAAATCGCACCCGCGTCCCGCGCGGCGGCGGCGAGCGCGAAGCTGTTGGAGTCGTAGATCCTGCCCTCGGTCAACTCCTCGCCGGGCTGGACCAGTTCGCTGCCGGTCGACAGGACCACCACACGAGGGCGGGGACGGACGCGCACCACGTGGCGGCCGATCGCGGCGAGCAGCCCGATCTGGGGCGGTCCGAGGACCGTGCCCGCCTCGAGGGCGAGGTCGCCCGCCTGTACGTCGCTGCCGCGGGCGCGTACATGGGCGCGCTCCTCGACGGGCCGGTGGACACGGACCTCGCCGCTCGCGCCCTCGGGGGCCTCGCCGGCGGGACGCATGGTCCTGGCGGCTCCTCCGCCGGTGCCACCGTCGGTCCACTCGACCGGTACGACGGCCTGCGCGCCGGGCGGCAGGGGGGCTCCGGTCATGATGCGGGCGGCCTGGCCGGGGCCGACGGTGGGCGGTCCGTCGCTGCCGGCGGCCACGTCACCGATGACCGTGAGGACGGAGGGAGACTCCTCCGTGGCGCCCGCGACATCGGCGACCCGGACCGCGTACCCGTCCATGGAGCTGTTGTCGAACGGCGGCAGCGCGACCGGGACGGTGACGTCCTCGACGAGGACACAGCCCTGCGCGTCCGGCAGCTGCAGCTCGATCGGGTCGAGCGGGCGGATCGCGGCGAGGATGTCCTCGAGGTGGTCGTCGACCGACCAGGTCGTGCTGCTCACGGTCCTACATCTCCTCGGTCACATAACTGCGAAGCCAGTCCCGGAATTCCGGGCCCAGGTCCTCACGTTCGCACGCGAGTCTGACAATGGCACGCAGATAGTCGCCGCGGTCACCTGTGTCATAGCGGCGGCCCTTGAAGATCACGCCGTGCACCGCGCCGCCCGCGCTCCCGGCCCCGCCCGCGGCCGACTGCTCGGCCTCCGCGAGCTTCTGGAGGGCGTCGGTGAGCTGGATCTCGCCGCCACGGCCCGGCTCCGTCTCGCGCAGTATGGCGAAGACGGCGGGGTCGAGGACATAGCGGCCGATGATCGCAAGATTGCTGGGCGCGTCCGCCGGGTCCGGCTTCTCCACCAGATCGGTGACCTTGACGACGTCGCTCTCGCCGGTGGGCTTCACTGCGGCGCAGCCGTAGAGGTGGATCTGGGCCGGGTCGACCTCCATCAGCGCGATGACACTGCCGCCCTCACGCTCCTGCACCTCGACCATGCGCGCCAGCAGCGGGTCCCGCGGATCGATCAGGTCGTCGCCGAGGAGGACCGCGAAGGGCTGGTCACCGACGTGTGGTGCGGCACAGAGCACGGCGTGGCCGAGGCCGCGCGGGTCGCCCTGGCGTACGTAGTGCATGGTCGCGAGGTCGCTGGACTCCTGGACCTTGGCGAGCCTGCCGGCGTCACCCTTGCGGGAGAGCGCCTCCTCGAGCTCGTAGTTGCGGTCGAAGTGGTCCTCGAGGGGGCGCTTGTTGCGCCCTGTGATCATGAGCACGTCGGAGAGGCCGGCGGAGACGGCCTCCTCGACGACGTACTGGATCGCGGGCTTGTCGACCACAGGCAGCATCTCTTTGGGAGTGGCTTTCGTGGCAGGCAGGAACCGGGTGCCGAGGCCTGCGGCAGGGATGACAGCCTTGCTGATCCTGGGGTGCGACTGAGTCATGCGCAGACAATAACTGCTGCGCATGGGCGGAAGATGATGCTCCGGTTAATTTCGTCCCCATAAAGAGGTGTACCAGATGTTTACGGGTGGTCAATGAACGCCGACATGTCGGAAAAAAGTGAGCTGCGGGCCGAACTTCTCGGCGCACGACGGCTCCTGTCCGAGCAGGACGTCCAGGAGACCGCCGCGGTTCTCGCGCGACACGCCTTGGAACTGCCCGAGTTGGCGGACGCCGGCACCGTCGCCGCCTATGTCTCCGTCGGGCGCGAGCCCGGCACGCGCGCGCTGCTCGACGCGCTGCACGCCCGCGGCGTACGTGTCCTGCTGCCGGTACTGCTGGCCGACAACGACCTCGACTGGGGTGCCTACCAGGGCCCGGACCGTCTGGAGCCCGCCGGGCGCGGGCTGCTGGAGCCGGCCGGGGAACGGCTCGGCCCGGACGCCGTCGTCACGGCGGACGCCGTACTGCTGCCCGGCCTCGCCGTGGACGCCCGCGGCATGCGGCTCGGGCGCGGCGGCGGCTCGTACGACCGTGTCCTCGCGCGCCTGACCGCCGCCGGGGCGGACCCGGCGCTCGTGGTGCTCCTCTACGCGAACGAGGTGGTCGAGCGGGTCCCGGTGGAACCCCACGACCACCCCGTGCACGCGGTGGTGACGCCCAGGGGCGTCAGCCGCTTCACGGGACCGACTGGCCCGGCGGGTGGAGGGTGAGCGTGTCGGCGGTCCCGGCCGACACCGCGTCAGCGCTGTAGACCCAGTCCAGCAGCTCGCCGTCGGCCCACTTCTCGGTCTGGTCGGTGTAGTGCGCGCTGTACGCGTGACCGGACGCACCGGTGAGGTTGACCCACCGGGACTCGTCCCAGTCGCCGACGTTGACGACCATCCGCATCGAGGGGACCCACACGACCTCGTAACCGCCTGCCGCGTTCCACCCGGTGGCGTTCACCGCGGCCTCACCGCCGCCCAGGTTCCACGGGCCGCGGTTGAGCATGAACTGAAGGAAGCCGGGGCCCTCGGTGCCCAGCGTCGGGTTCTTCAGCGTGAGCTGGTGCAGACGGCCCCAGCTCCAGCTGGACGCGTCCTTGCCCAGCTCGGCGGTCAGCTCCCAGCGGGCGTCCACCATCGCACGGCCGAGCAGCTCGTCACGGTGGTCCGTCGCCTTCTCCGTACGCGTCCTGGGCGACTGCCACCACGCGTTGTCCTCGTCCTTCAGCAGCCGGCGCACCACCTCGAACCAGCGGTCGCCGCCGTCCGGCTGGGCCGAGTCCGCGTCGCGCTGTCCGCACTCGCGCACCCGCTCCTCGAGGTCGTCGTCCGGGGCGGTGCTGTCGGCGGGCCGCACGCTGAGGCACTCGCCCTCGACCCGCAGCTCCTTGGGGAGCTTGTTGCCGAACGCCAGCTTGAGGACGTTGCGCCACACGGCGTTGAAGTAGGCGGCTGCACCGGAGTCCGGCTCCTGGGTGTAGTCCCAGCCCTCCAGGAGCTTCTGTGCCTCGCGGACGTACGGGTCGGAGACGTCGATCTTCAGCAGGTAAGGCGTCAGCAGCTTGGCGATCTCACTGCTGTTGTCCGTCTGCATGGTGCGCATGTCTTCGGTGGAGATCTTGCCGCCACCCTGGATCTTCGACTCGATGAGGTCGTTGATGCGCTGGCTGCGGGCGCCGTAGCCGTAGTCCTTGGTGATCGGATACGGGTACTTCTCGGCGTCGATGACGGCCTGGTTGGCGGTGACGACGTAGCCGCGGTCGGGGTTGTACTCGTAGGGCAGCTCGTCGAAGGGGATGTAACCGCTCCACTTGTACGCCGGGTCCCAGCCGGGCGCGGGCATCGAGCCGTCGCCCTCGGCCCGGACCGGGATCCTGCCGGGGGCCTGGTAACCGATGTTGCCCTCGGTGTCGGCGTAGATCAGGTTCTGCGAGGGCACCTCGAACTTCTGCGCGGCCTTGCGGAAGCTCTGGAAGTCGCTCGCCCGGTCGATCTCGAAGACGGCGTCCATGGTGTTGCCGGGCTGGAGCGCGGTCCACTGCAGGGCGACGCCGTAGCCTGCGCCGCGGTCGGGTGCGGCGTTGGACACGGGGGCCTTCTCGCCAACCTTCTCCAGTTCGTCGCTGCGGTCGGAGACCAGGGGGCCGTGGCCGGTGGAGCGGACGGTGATCGTCTTGCTGGTGCCGCCGGCGACCTTGATGACCTCCTTGCGGGTGGTCAGCTGCTTCTCCTCGCCACCGACCAGGTAGCTGTCGCCGCTGAGCTTTTCGAGGTACAGGTCGGTGACGTCGGCGCCGAGGTTGGTGAAGCCCCAGGCGATGTCCTGGTTGTGGCCGATTATCACGCCGGGCATGCCGGAGAAGGTGTAGCCCGCGACGTCGTACCGGCACTTCGCGGAGGTCTCACGGCAGTGCAGACCCATCTGGTACCAGAGGGAGGGGAGCTGCGGCGCCAGGTGCGGGTCGTTGGCCAGCAGAGGCTTGCCGGTGGTCGTGTACCGGCCGGAGACCACCCAGGAGTTGGAGCCGATGCCGTTGCCGCTGGGGCCGAGGAGCGACGGGATGGCTTCGAGGGTGTCGGAAAGCGCCGACAGCTGCGAGTTCAGACCGGAGGCCGCGTTCGCGGCGCTGCCGGCGCCGTCTCCCGTGCCGTTGCCGTCGCTGGTGCCGGTGTTCGCGTCGGTCGAGCCGTCGCCGAGGTCGGAGGGCTTGGCCGCCGGGTCGAACTTGCCGGTGACCTGGCTGATGCCCCCCTCTTGGACGATCGGCTTGTTACGGTCGAACGGATAGGACGGGTACAGGTCCTTGATCTGCTTCTCGCTCAGCCTGCTGGTCAGCAGGGAGCGGTCGATCTCGTCCTCCATGTTCCCGCGCAGGTCCCAGGCCATCGCCTTCAGCCAGGCCACCGAGTCGACCGGCGACCACGGCTCGGGCTTGTAGTCGTTGGTGAAGGACAGTGCCGCGTACTCGACCGAGATCTCCTCGGCCGAGCGCTCCTTGAGATACGCGTTGACACCCTCCGAGTAGGCCTGGAGGTACTTCTTGGTCTCCGCCGAGAGCTTGGTGTCGTACTCCTGCTGCGCGACGCGGCGCCACCCGAGTGTGCGGAGGAAGGCATCGGTCTCGACCTGGCCGGGGCCGAACATCTCGGAGAGCCGGCCGGCCGTCATGTGCCGGCGGACGTCCATCTCCCAGAAGCGGTCCTGCGCCTGGACGAACCCCTGCGCTCGGAACAGGTCCTCGTCGCTGTCCGCGTAGATCTGCGGAATGCCGTAGCCGTCCCGCTTGACCTCGACCTGGCCGCCGAGTCCTTCGAGTTGGATCGACCCGGTGGTCTGCGGGAACGAGGCACGCACCGTACTGATGCTCCAGTACGCCCCGTATCCGACGCCCGCGACGAGCGCCAGCACCAGGACGAGCAGGAGCAGGCGGGCGCGTCGCCCCTTCTTCTTGGGGGAAGAGGCGGTTGTGTTGGCGGGCATCGCTGTCCTTCGAGGGGCAGGGTGGTCCTGGGAATGCTGAGGCAACTCTAGGCGCAGCCCCCGACCCGCCCGGACGCGGTATCCACAAGGCACCGACCATTCACAGACAAACGGATCATCACACCGTCAAGGAAGCGTTAAAGATTAGGTAAGGTAACGAAGTGTGCCCGCCGGTAAGAGGATCCGGCCGCACGGCGCAAGGGGAAGGATCGGCCACTGACTGTCCACCAGCTCAACGAACTTCTGCTCGTCTGCTCGCTCGTTCTGCTCATCGCCGTGGCGGCCGTGCGCGTCTCCTCGCGCAGCGGCCTCCCCAGCCTGCTGCTGTACCTGGGTATCGGCATCGCGATGGGCCAGGACGGCCTGCTCGAGCTCCAGTTCGACGACCCCGAACTGACACAGGTGATCGGCTACGCCGCACTCGTCGTGATCCTGGCCGAAGGTGGACTCGGCACGAAGTGGAAGGAGATCAGGCCCGCGCTGCCCGCTGCGGCCGCCCTGGCCACGGTCGGCGTCGCGGTGAGCGTGGGGGTGACGGCCGCTGCCGCCCACTATCTGGTGGGCCTCCCCTGGCAGCAGGCGCTGATCGTCGGCGCGGTCGTCTCGTCGACCGACGCCGCCGCGGTCTTCTCCGTACTGCGCAAAGTGCGACTGCCTTCCCGGGTTACGGGAGCACTCGAGGCCGAATCCGGTTTCAACGACGCCCCCGTGGTGATCCTGGTGGTGGCCTTCTCGTCCACCGGGCCGATGGACTCCTGGTACCTGCTCGTCGGCGAGATCGCCCTGGAACTGGCGATCGGCGCGGTCATCGGTCTCGCGACCGGCTGGCTCGGCGCGTACGCACTGCGGCACGTGGCACTGCCCGCGTCCGGCCTCTACCCGATCGCGGTCATGGCCATCGCGGTGATGGCCTACGCGGCCGGCGCCATGGCCCACGGCAGCGGCTTCCTCGCCGTATACCTCGCCTCGATGGTCCTCGGGAACGCCAAACTGCCGCACTCCCCGGCGAACCGGGGCTTCGCAGAGGGCCTGGGCTGGCTCGCCCAGATCGGCATGTTCGTCCTGCTCGGCCTGCTGGTGACGCCGCACGAGCTGCTCGGCGACTTCTGGCCCGCGGTGGTGGTGGGCCTGATGCTGACCGCGGTGGCACGCCCGGTCGGAGTGTTCATCAGCCTGCTCCCCTTCTCGATCCCGTGGCGGGAGCAGGTCCTGATGTCCTGGGCGGGCCTCCGCGGGGCCGTGCCCATCATTTTCGCGACGATCCCCATGGTCTCGGGGGTCGAGGGCAACGACCGGATCTTCAACATCGTCTTCGTCCTGGTGGTCGTCTACACATTGGTGCAGGGGCCGACACTGCCCTGGCTGGCGAAGCGGCTACGACTCGGGGACCCGTCGGAGGCGGCCGACCTGGGCATCGAGTCCGCGCCTCTGGAGCGGCTGCGGGGGCACCTGCTGTCGGTCGCGATCCCCAAGGGCTCGCGGATGCACGGGGTCGAGGTCGCGGAGCTGCGGCTCCCGGCGGGCGCCGCGGTCACCCTCGTCGTACGGGACGGGAAGAGCTTCGTGCCGCTGCCGGCCACCGCGCTGCGGCACGGCGACGAGCTGCTCGTGGTGGCGACCGATCCGGTCCGGGACGCGGCGGAGCGGCGGCTGCGGGCGGTCGGCCAGGGCGGCAAGCTGGCGGGCTGGCTCGGCACCGGCGGGGGAACCCGTCGCAGATCCGGTTGATGCAGGGGTCGGTCAGCGCGCCGGTGAGAAATCGCAGGAATGCGGCACGTGATCCCTGTCATTCCCCGGGGCCGTCAGCCAAAGTCCCTGTACCATGAAGGCACACTGATCGACCAACTCTGCCTGACGCAGAGCTGGCGCGACCGTATGGCGGCCGCGGAGTCCCCCGCAGTGGACCCCGGTATCTACCGCAGTTCCGCGCAAGAGGACAGCTCTCGGCGGCTCCCGACACCCAGGGGAGCGCTACCAGGCGGCAGAAAGGCAAGGACCGTGGAGTCCACGGTCGCTTCTGGCACGCGTCCCGGTTACGGGCAGCTGCTCCGTACCGCAGGCGCATGGACGTTCCTGCTTCCAGGATTCGCCGCCCGCCAGCCCTTCGCGATGCTCACCATCAGCATCGTCCTGCTGGTGCAGCACACCACCGGCTCGTACGGCAGCGCAGGCGCCGTCGCGGCCGTCACCGGCGTGTCCATGGCACTGTTCGCGCCGCAGAGCGGCAAGCTCGCCGACCGCTTCGGACAGCGCGCCGTACTGGTGCCCGGCGTGCTCGTGCACGCGGCGTCGGGTGCCGCACTCACCGTGCTCGCCCTGGCCGACGCCCCTGTGTGGGCGCTGTTCGCCGCGGCCGTTCCGACCGGCGCCTCCGTTCCGCAGATCGGCCCGATGGTGCGGTCCCGCTGGGCGGCACGGCTCCAGGGCTCGCCGCTGATGTCGACGGCCGCGGCCTTCGAGTCGGTGACCGACGAGTTCACCTTCGTGGTGGGCCCCGTCCTGGCCACCGCCCTGTGCACCGGCGCCCACCCGGCGGCCGGCCTGATCGCCGAGTCCGTGCTCACGCTGGCCGGCGGACTGCTGTTCGCGGCCCAGCGCCGCACCCAGCCGGCCCACGGCCACTCCCTCACCGACGCACGGTCCAAGCGCACGTCCGCGCTGTCCGTACCGGGGGTGCGGGTCCTGGCGGTCGCCTTCCTCGGCATCGGCTCCGTCTTCGGCGGCATGCAGGTCTCCCTGACGGCGTTCACCGAAGAGATCGGGCAGCCCGGCATGAACGGCCTGCTCTACGGGCTCTTCGCCGCGGGCAACATGCTCGCCGGTGTCGCGGTCGGGGCCATCGCCTGGAAGACCGGGCCGCTCCGACGACTGGTGATCGGCTACGCCGGCCTCACCCTCGCCGCGTCCCTGCTGTGGACGGCGCACTCCGTCGTACTGCTCGGAGCACTGGGCCTGGTCGTGGGCCTCTTCATCGCCCCGGCACTTATCACGGGCTACACGCTGGTGGACCCGCTGGTCCCGGCCACAGCCCGCACCGAGGCCTTCACCTGGCTGACGGGCGCGGTGGCGCTAGGCCAGGCGGCCGCCGTGACGGTCGCCGGACGACTGGCCGACACATACGGCGCGAGCGCCGGGTTCGCCGTGCCGCTGGTGGGGACCGCACTCGCACTGGCCACCCTCGTCGTGCTGCGTTCGCGGCTGGCGCCGAAGACCTCGGGGCGGGTCGCGGCACGTGGGATCGGTCACCGAGTGCCGGTGACGGTGGACTGATCCGGCGGAATACGTCAGTATGGAGTGTCGTTAGCACTCATCGAGTGAGAGTGCCAGGAGGAAGACAAGTGCCGACCTACCAGTACCAGTGCACCGAATGCGGCGAGGGCCTCGAGGCGGTGCAGAAGTTCACCGATGACGCCCTGACCGTATGCCCCAGCTGCGACGGACGCCTGAAGAAGGTGTTCTCCGCGGTCGGCATCGTCTTCAAGGGTTCCGGCTTCTACCGCAACGACAGCCGCGGCTCGTCGTCGACCAGCTCACCGGCGTCCTCGTCCTCTTCGGCGACGGCCACGAAGTCGTCGGACTCCAAGGCGTCGTCCTCGGCCTCCTCGTCGACGACCACCTCGTCGTCCTCGAGCACGTCGAGCGCGTCCGGCTCCGCCGCCTGATCCTTACGTTCCGAGGACCCCGCCGGAGCAGCAACCACGGCGGGGTCCTCGGCGTGTCCGCGTGCGGCTACTGTGATCGCCATGGCGACCCATTCGAACGCAAGCGAAGCGGCCGGACCGGCGGACATCGGCGTGATCGGCGGCTCCGGCCTCTACTCCTTCCTGCAGGACGTCACCGAGATCCAGGTCGAGACCCCGTACGGCCCGCCCAGCGACTCGCTGTTCCTCGGTGAGATCGCGGGACGGCGGGTCGCCTTCCTGCCGCGCCACGGGCGCGGCCATCATCTGCCGCCGCACCGCATCAACTACCGCGCCAACCTCTGGGCGCTCAGGTCGGTGGGGGTCCGCCAGGTGCTCGGCCCGTGCGCGGTCGGGGGCCTGCGCCCCGAGTACGGCCCCGGCACGCTGCTCGTGCCCGACCAGTTCGTCGACCGTACGAAGTCCCGGCCGCAGAGCTACTTCGACGGTCTGCCGCTGCCGGACGGGACCGTCCCCAACGTGGTGCACGTGTCACCCGCCGACCCGTACTGCGCGACCGGGCGACGGAAGGTGCTCGAGGCGGCGCGCGGGCGCGACTGGGAGCCGGTGGACGGCGGGACGCTCGTGGTCGTCGAAGGGCCCCGGTTCTCGACCCGGGCGGAGTCGCGGTGGCACGCGGCGATGGGCTGGTCGGTGGTCGGCATGACCGGGCACCCGGAGGCGGTTCTCGCCCGTGAACTGGAGCTCTGCTACACGTCGATCACGCTGGTCACGGACCTCGACGCGGGTGCGGAAGCGGGCGAGGGCGTCTCGCACGAAGAGGTGCTGAAGGTGTTCGCGGCCAATGTCGACCGGCTGAGGACCGTGCTGTTCGACGCGGTGGCCGGGCTGCCGGCGAACGAGGAGCGCTCCTGCTTCTGCGGCAGTGCGCTGGACGGCATGGACCCGGGTTTCCGGCTTCCGTAGGCGGCTGCCGCGAGGGGCCCTCCCGCACACGGCACCCGCGGTCTGCAGGGGTTTCCGTCCGACGCGGCCGGCTGCCGGGCCCCGGCCGCGTCGGACGCCATCACGCCCACTCACCCTTGTCGGTGAGCGAGTTGTCCACATGCGGCGGCCTGTCCACAGGCCGCTGCAGGTCGGCATCGGAATGTGGATCGTGGAGAGCGGTCGGTCACGGGCACCGGGCTCGGGCCACTGGCCACAAGGCGGTGCGCAACATGTCCTGTCTCCCCTCCTCCCCTCCCCCTTCTCCCGCGCCGGAGCCCTTGGGCGTACCACCGTTCGCCCCGCTGCACGTCCGCGGCAGGGCACAGCGGCTACGGCGCGCGCTGTGGCGGCAACGGCGCACGATGGCGGCGGGCCTGGCGGTGACGGCCGCAGCGCTGGCCGCGTCCACGGCACGCGGAGCCGATGCTCCCGGAGGGCCCCCGGGGCAGGAGGCCCGCGGCGGGGCCGGTACGGGTGTGCCGACCGCCGCGGCTCCGGGGCGCGGTCCCCGGCCCGCCGCCGACCTGGTGTCCGCCCCCGTACGCATCGCGGATGCGGCCACGGTGCGGCTGCTGCGGCCCGGGGACCGCGTCGATGTCATTGCGGCCGCCGACTCCCCTGCGGGCGACCCCGTCGAGGCGAAGGTCGTGGCATCCGGGGTGCGGGTGGCCGAGGTTCCGGGCACGGGTGACGACTCCCCGGACGGCGGGGCTCTGGTCGTCCTGTCCGTGCCGCGTGCCACGGCGACGCAGTTGGCCGGTGCGGGGGCGACCTCACGTCTGGCGGTGACGATGTGCTGACTCGTACTGATGCCGTGCCAGGTCGCGTGTGGACGGGCACGGATTGGACAAGGTGGTCGGGCGCTGCCGTAGGTTGCGGAGCCGTCCCCCTCCCCTGCTGCAGGTATGAAAAGAGGCTCATTCGTGAGCGAGAAGAAGCCGAGCGTGCTCGAAGGCTTCAAGGCATTCCTTCTCCGCGGCAACGTGATCGACCTCGCGGTCGCGGTCGTCATCGGTGCCGCCTTCACCAACATCGTGAACGCGGTGGTGAAGGGCGTGATCAATCCGCTGGTCGGCGCATTCGGAACGAAGGACCTGGACGCCTACAGCTCTTGTCTGAAGGCCCCCTGCGCGGTGGTCGACGGCGAGATGCAGGGCATACAGATCATGTGGGGTTCCGTGCTCGGCGCGACCCTCCAGTTCCTGATCACCGCGGCCGTCGTCTACTTCCTCATGGTGCTGCCCATGTCGAAGTACCTGGCCCGCCGCGCCGCCGCGCAAAAGGCGAGAGAGGGTGTGCGGGAGACGTTGGAGGTCACCGAACTGGAGGTGCTGAAGGAGATCCGCGACGCCCTGGTGGCGCAGCGCGGTTCCGGCACCCCAGGCTCCGGGGGTGCCGAGCCGTCGGGTGCGCCGGGGTCCGGCGAGGGTCGCTGAGGCGACGGCCGCTTCGTCGGCACTCAGATGTGATGGGGCGGCTTCTCGTCGAGGAAGCGCGCAAGATCGGCGGCGCTGTCGCCGCTCGCGGGAGGCCGCTCACCCCACCCACGGTCCGTATCGTCCGCCGATTGCTGGTCCAGCGGATCGTCGAAGATCAGCCTCGGCTCGGGTCGCTGCTGTCCGGGCTGCTTCGCATCTCGCGGTCCGGGGGCGGGGGCGGTGCTCATGATTCCAGGGTACGCGGGCTCGCCGCCCTGTCAGCGGTCCTTCGGGCCGAGCCACCACAGGGCCAGGACGACGAGGAACGACAGGATGAGAAAGGCCGCATCCCACCAAGCGGAGCCGGGCCTGCCCCTTATCCACGCGTTGCCCCCCGGTCGGGCCCCAGTCGGCCGACGACGGCGCTCTCCGGTGCGGGACGGGCGGTGGGCTTCGAGGACCGCTCGGGTTCCTGCTCGGTACCAGCCCCCGGCCCCGCGATACGTGCCCCTCGGGTCGCCGTAGCCGCTCGTGGACCGGATCTGCGGACAGCGCTCCTTGAGACCGATGTCATTGGCGGTGGAGCAGGCGGTGTCCCGCGGGCGCTGGGCAAGCACGGCCCGGTGGCACGGCGGTGGGGCGCCCGGCCCCGTTGAGCTCGTCCCGGCGGCGCGGCGCGACCCGTACCGGCAGCCGCCGAGCCGCCGGGCTGCGGGGAAGACCGGCCGCCGGGCCGCCGGGAAGACCGGGCCGCCGCAGGACGGCACAGATCCAACTAACCTGACGGACATGGTCGTTATGGAGAAGGCCGACGGACCGGCCGGCGGGCTCACGGATGTGGCGGGCCTGCGGGTCGGTCATGCGCAGGTCGCCGGGCCCGGCGCGCTCAGCGGTACCACGGTTGTCCTCGCACCCGAGGGCGGAGCCGTCGCCGCCGTGGACGTCAGGGGCGGAGGCCCCGGCACCCGGGAGACGGACGCCCTGGATCCGCGCAATGTCGTCCAGCGCATCGAGGCGGTCGTGCTGACCGGTGGCAGTGCGTTCGGTCTCGACTCGGCCGCCGGCGTGATGGCCTGGCTGGAGGAGCAGGGCCGGGGCGTCCGGGTGGGTCCCGACCCGTCACAAGTCGTACCGGTCGTGCCCGCCGCTTGCGTCTTCGACCTGGGACGCGGCGGGAACTGGCGCGCGCGGCCGGACGCGTCGACGGGGCGCGCGGCCGTGGAGGCCGCGGCCGCCACCGCCGAGGGCACGCGGGTGGAGGAGGGCTCCGTCGGCGCCGGGACGGGCGCGGTGATCGGCCGGCTCAAGGGCGGGGTCGGCACGGCGAGCACCGTCCTCGACTCGGGCGTCACCGTGGCGGCGCTGGTCGTGGCGAACGCCGTGGGCTCGGCCGTCGATCCCCGGACCGGCGTGCTGTACGGCGAGTTGGTCACCGAAGGCGTCCACCGTTCAGCGCTCCCCTCCGCCGCGGTCCACGCCGCGGCGCAGCTGCGGCTCGCCGAGGCGGGCGAGACGAACGGACCGCCGCCGCTGAACACCACGCTCGCCGTCGTCGCCACCGACGCCGACCTCACCCGCGCGCAGGCGCACAAGCTCGCGGGAACGGCACACGACGGCATCGCGCGCGCCGTACGGCCCGTACACCTCCTCAACGACGGCGACACGGTGTTCGCGCTGGCCACGGGCTCGGTCGCGCTGGACGCCGACAGCCCGCTGGCGCTCAACGATGTGCTCGCCGCAGGCGCCGACATGGTGACCCGGGCGATCGTGCGCGCCGTGAAGTCCGCCGCGAGCGTCGAAGGACCGGGCGGCACCTTTCCTTCCTACGCAGAGCTGTACGACGTCGACTGACGTGTCCGGCAGCCAAGTTGGGGGCGCGCGGGAACTTCTGCCGTGCGCCCCTTCCTTTTACCCAACCCTGAAGCACACTGCCGGGCGGAAGCGCTACTTTTAGCAATCACCAAGTGACTTGTGGCGACGGCCTGGAGACCCCTCTTGAACGATCCGAACGAGCCGTACGGTCCGTACGAGCCGTACGAGACGACAGAGACGACAGAGACGCACCTCGAGCGACTCCTGGGTCGGGCGCTCAACTCCTTCGACCTGCCTGACGCGACGGTCGAGCGGCTCGGTTCCGCGCTGGCGCACGCCAGTTCGCTGCACTCGTCGCACCACAGCGCGCCGCTGCACCGCTCCACGTACCGCCATGCCTATCTGCTCCGTGACGGCAGCTCGCTCGTCCTGTGGGAGCTGGTGCACAACACCGGTCGTGGCGGCACCGAGCAGCACGAGCTCTACTCGGAGGAGTCCGAGGCACGACTGGCGGCGTCCCGGCTGCCCGCCGGTTTCCCCGGGTTCGCAGGGCCGGGGAGCGGGCCGGCCAGCGCGCTCGAGCAGGAGCTCGGCATCGACCTGGACGCCGAGCTGGACGCCGGCCTGGAACTGCTGGCCGCCCTGATGGCACCGCCCCCGGCCCCGATGCCGCCGACGTACGTCCCCGACGACTCCGCCGACCACGCGCGCCGGCTGCTGCGCCGCGCGGAGAACGACGACCGGCCGGGCGAGGAGACGGCGCGTCTGCTGCGCGCTGCCTTCGCCCACCACATCACCCAGGTCTTCGGGCGCCAGTTCCGCGTAGCCGGCAAGAACGCGGGCTTCACGCTCTACGAGCACGCGTTCCTGCTGCTCGACGGGACGGAGCGAAGCCTCTGGGAGGTCGAGCACACGGCGACGCCGGACGGCCGCCACATGTGCGAGGTGTACGAGGCGGAGCACGACGCCCGCGAGGCGATGGAGCTCCGCGCACGGGTCCGGTGACTCGCGCCCGGCAGCCCTGGCCCGACCCGCCACCGCCACGCGCACGACGGTGACCGCAGCACGTGCACGTCGGTGCCCGCGCCAGGGCAAGTGGCGCGGGCACCGAGGGCCTTCGGTCGCTCAGCGCGAGAGCACCGGCTCCGGCTCGGCGTCCTGCTTCACCGGCGGCAACGCCTCGAGCTGCCCGGGGGCGCCGGCGTCGTCGTCCGCGACCCCGGCCTCCACATGCTGCTTCGGCCGCGCCGGCAGAGCGAACATCACCGCGAAGATCGCGACCAGCACCCCGGCCACCCACCACAGCGAGTCCTCGAAGGCCTCGACGAAGGCCGCGCCCATGGCGTCCGGCGACCCGAGCCCGGCGGCCGAATCGTCGATCGAGCCGAAGAAGACGAGCGACACCAGACCGAGGCCGAGCGCCATGCCCATCTGCCCGGTGGTGTTGATCAGGCCGGACGCGGAGCCCGCGTGCTCACGCGGCACTTCGGAGAGCACGGCATCGGTGAGCGGCGCCACGATCAGCCCCATGCCCACGCCCATCACGACCAGAGGCAGGATCATCTGCCACGAGTGGATGGCCGTGCCGTAGCGGTCGGCCTCCCAGATGTAGACGATCAGCCCGGCGGCCATGGTGGCCGCGCCGGCCTGCAGCACCTTGCGGCCGAATCGCGGCACCAGCAGTTGCACGGACATCCCGGCCGCCGCCGAGACGGCGATGGAGAACGGCACCCCGGTCAGGCCGGCCTTGAGCGGACTCCAGCCGAGCCCGGCCTGCATGTAGAGCGTCCAGACGAGGAAGAAGATGCCCATCACGACGCCGAAGGTGAGCTGCACGGCGATACCGGCGGCGAAGCTCTTCACCTTGAACAGCGAGAGTTCCACCAGCGGCGAACCGTCCTTGCGCGTCTTGTACTTCTCGTACGCCACGAAGGCGGCGAAGACGAACAGGCTGCCGGCCATGCAAACGTGGCCCCAGAGCGGCCAGTCCAGCTCTCGGCCACGGGTGAGCGGGTAGACCAGCATCAGCAGGGCGACCGTGACCATCGCGACGCCGACGAGGTCGAGCCTGAGCGCCTTGGGTGCACGGGACTCGATGATGAACTTCCGCCCCAGGACCAGCCCGGCGATGCCGACCGGCAGATTGATCAGGAAGATCGGGCGCCACTCGAGGCCGAAGAGGTTCCACTGGGTCAGCAGCGCGCCGAGCAGCGGGCCGGAGACCGCGCCGAGACCGACGACGGCACCGAACAGGCCGAAGACCTTGCCGCGTTCGTGCGCCGGGAAGGTGACGTGGACGATCGCCAGCACCTGAGGCACCATCATCGCGGCGGCCGCGCCCTGCAGCAGCCGAGAGGCGACGAGCATCTCGTCGCCCGCGGCGAACCCGCACAGCGCGGAGGCGAGCGTGAAGCCGGTGATGCCGATGAGGAACAGCCGCTTGCGGCCGTAGATGTCGCCGAGCCTGCCGCCCGTGATCAGGCCCGCGGCAAAGGCCAGCGCGTATCCGGCGGTGATCCACTGGATCGCGCCGAACGACGCGCCGAGGTCCCGCTGGATGCTGGGGATCGCGATGTTGACGATGGTGACGTCGACCAGGTCCATGAACGCCGCCGTCATGACGATCGCCAGGGCGATCCAGCGCCGGCGGTCGGATTCCGCCTGCGGTACGGCTGCCGTTTCTGCCACGGCGGGCTGCTGTGAACTCATACGGGGAAACTAGGCCCCGTATAGGTCAGAACAAGTCCTAGATGGCGGGCATCCTGAAGAACATGACGGACACCCCGGCACGACTCCTGAATCTGCTGTCCCTCCTCCAGACTCCTCGGGAATGGCCCGGCAGCGAGCTCGCCGAGCGCCTCGACGTCACCCCGCGCACGATCCGGCGGGACATCGACCGGCTGCGCGACCTCGGCTATCCGGTCGAGGCGACCAGAGGCGCCGTCGGCGGCTACCGGCTGGTCGCAGGCACGGCCATGCCGCCGTTGCTGCTGGACGACGAGGAGGCCGTGGCGATCGCGGTGGGCCTGCGGGCGGGGGCGGGGCATGCCATCGAGGGCATCGAGGAGGCGTCGGTGCGGGCGCTGGCCAAGCTGGAACAGGTGCTGCCGTCCCGTCTCCGCCACCGGGTCACCACGCTCCAGGCGGCAACGCTTCCCCTCACCAGGGGCGACGGCGCGACGATCGACCCGCACACGCTGACGGTCATCGCGGGCACGGTGACGGCGCGCGAACGGCTGCGGTTCGCCTACCGGGCCGGCGACGGCGCCGAGACCCGGCGCCAGGTGGAGCCGTACCGTCTGGTGTCGACGGGGCGGCGGTGGTATCTCGTCGCGTACGACATCGGGCGCGAGGACTGGCGCACGTTCCGCGTGGACCGGGTGACGGAGCCGCTCGCGACGGGCGCCCGCTTCACGCCGCGCGATGCGCCGGTCGGGGACGCGGCGGAACTGCTGAGCCACTCGATGTCGCGCCAGCAGCAGGAGCACGACGTCGATGTGAGTTTCGGGGCGCCTGCGTCCTTCGTGACGGGACGGCTGCCGGAGCATCTGGGCGCACCGGTCCCGACGGGAGAAGGCAGCTGCCGCCTGCGGACACGGTCGGCCGACTCGGTCGAGTGGCTGGCGCTCCGACTGGCTCTGGTGGACTGCGAGTTCACCGTCCATGGGCCGCAGCCGCTGCGCGAGTACATGACGGACCTGGCGGCACGGCTCACGCGGGCAACGGCCTGACCGGCCGTCGAACGAAGCAGGCCCGGCGCCGCCCGGGGCGCGGGCTCGGGGCGGCCCGCACCGCGCTCAGGCCGGGGGGCGGGCCCCGGCCGCGTAGCCCCGCGGGCTACGCCGCCGGCTCGAAGCCCGTGTCGCGGGCCATCCGCTTGAGCTCGAGCAGCGCGTGCTTCTCGATCTGGCGGATCCGTTCGCGCGTCAGGCCGTGCTCCTTGCCGACCTCGGTCAAGGTCCGCTCCCGGCCGTCCTCGATCCCGTAGCGCATACGGATGATCGACGCCGTCCGGTGGTCGAGCTTGCCGATCAGGTCGCCGAGCTCCTCGCTGCGCAGCAGGGTGAGCACGGACTGCTCCGGGGACACCGCCGAGGTGTCCTCCAGCAGGTCGCCGAACTGGGTCTCGCCCGCGTCGTCCACCGACATGTTCAGGCTGACCGGGTCACGGGCCCAGTCGAGGACGTCCGTGATCCGCTCGGCCGTCGAGCCCAGCTCCTCGGCGATCTCCGAGGGCTCCGGGTCCCGGCCGTTCTCCCGGTTGAACTCGCGCTGGACACGGCGGATGCGGCCGAGTTCCTCCACCAGGTGGACGGGGAGCCGGATGGTGCGGGACTGGTCGGCTATGGAGCGGGTGATCGCCTGGCGGATCCACCACGTCGCATACGTGGAGAACTTGAACCCCTTGGCGTAGTCGAACTTCTCGACCGCACGGACCAGGCCTGCGTTCCCTTCCTGGATCAGGTCGAGCAGCGGCAGTCCGCTGCGCGGATAGCGCCGGGCGACGGCCACGACGAGCCGCAGATTCGAGCGGATGAAGATGTCCTTGGCGCGCTCGCCGGCGTCGGCCAGCGCTTCCAGCTCCTCCCGCGTGGCACCGCCCGCCTCGCTCTCCACCTCTTTGTCGAGGATCTGGCGGGCGTAGACACCTGCCTCGATGGTCTGGGACAGTTCGACCTCCTTGGCGGCGTCGAGCAGCGGCGTACGCGCAATCTCGTCGAGGTACATGCCGACCAGGTCGCGGTCGGCGATCTCCCCGCCCACGGCGCGAACGCTGCTTGCCCTGTCGGTCGTCCCCCCGGAGTCGGACTGACGACGGGCGACGGCACGGGTTGCCATGCGAGCTCCCTTGCTGAGTAGGTCGCGACACCCTCCCGGGTGCCCTGCATCCGAAGGAAACAACGACTGGAATCCGGACAGAATTCCCATCGGGTGCATCGATTTACGCGATCATGCAGTACCCTGTCGCGCCACCGAAGGAGGACGGATGCTGCCGGAACACGCGGAAGTGCAGGTCAGGACAGGCGCCGAGGCCGACCTCGAAGCTCTCACGGACATCTACAACCATTACGTCAGTGAGACCGCCATCACGTTCGACACCACGGTTTTCGCCCCCGAGCAGCGCCGCTCATGGCTGCACTCCCACCCTGAAGACGGCCCCCACCGGCTTCTGGTTGCTCAGGATGTCCGTTTTGTCGATACGAATCCACCGGCCGGCATCCTCGGATACGCCACCAGCAGCCCCTTCCGCCCCAAGCCGGCGTACTCGACCTCCGTCGAGGTCAGCGTCTACTGCGCGCCCGAGGCCGCCGGACGCGGCATCGGCACGCTGCTGTACGAGGCGCTCTTCAAGGCACTTGGGGCCGAGGACGTGCACCGGGCCTATGCGGGCGTCGCCCTGCCCAACGAGGCCTCGATCCGTCTGCACACCCGCTTCGGCTTCCGGCACGTCGGCACCTACGAAGAGGTGGGCCGCAAGTTCGGGCGGTACTGGGACGTGGCCTGGTTCGAGAAGCGCCTGGAGTGAGCACGGGCGCTCCCCGGACTGGGCCCAGGGCCCAACACCCAGGACGCAGCGCCCAGGACTCAGCGCTCGGGACAGCGCTCGGGTCTCAGCCGAACTGAACCGATCGTTTCGCCAGTCCCATCCAGAAGCCGTCGATGACACTGCGGCCGCTCCCTGTCTCCCCCTCCGACGCCCCGAGGGTGACGAACAGCGGCGCGAAGTGCTCGGTCCGCGGGTGGGCGAGTTTGCCCGCCGGGGCCTTGTTCTCGAAGTCGAGGAGCGCGTCCACATCGGCGGCCGCCAGCGCGCGCCGCCCCCAGTCGTCGAACTCGGTCGACCAGCCGGGCGTGCCGACGTGCCGCAGCGCCGCCAGATTGTGCGTGAAGAAGCCGCTGCCGACGATCAGTACGCCCTCGTCCCTGAGCGGCGCGAGCCTGCGCCCGATCTCGAGCAGCTTCTGCGGGTCGAGCGTGGGCATGGAGATCTGCAGTACGGGGACGTCGGCGCCCGGATACATCTCCACCAGCGGCACGTAAGCGCCGTGGTCGAGGCCCCGGTCGGGGATGTCCTGCACCGGTGTCCCGGCGCGGCGCAGCAGTTTGCGCACCGAGTCGGCCAGTCGGGGTGCGCCCGGGGCGTCGTAGCGGACGCGGTAGTAGTGCTCGGGGAAGCCCCAGAAGTCGTACACCAGCGGCAGGGTCCGGGTCGCGCCGAGCGCGAGGGGCGCCTCCTCCCAGTGGGCGGAGACCATCAGGATCGCCGCGGGCCGGGGCAGTGACTGCGACCACGCGGCGAGCTCTCCCGGCCAGACCGGGTCGTCGGCCAGGGGCGGGGCGCCGTGGGAGAGGTAGAGGGCGGGCATGCGCTGTGCGGCGGAGGTGTGGTTCATGGCGGTCGGCTCCCGGTCTGCTGAACCTGGTGTGCGGTGCGCTGAAGTGCGACTTGCTTGAACTTTCAAGCGCACCAGCGACCCTAGCCCCATTTAGTTCAACTTTCAAGGATGGGGTCGTAGAGTGGGATACATGAACAGGGCACTCAATGGCGAGGGCGGTCCCGGACCACGCTGGCTGAGCGACGAGGAACAGCGCGTCTGGCGCGCGTACCTCCATGCAACCACCCTCCTCGAGGACCACCTCGACCGCCAGCTCCAGCGCGACGCCGGAATGCCGCACATCTACTACGGCCTGCTCGTCCAGCTCGCGCAGGCTCCCCGCCGCCGCAAGCGGATGACCGAACTGGCCATCGACGCCAAGATCACCCGCTCCCGCCTCTCGCACGCAATCGCCCGGCTGGAGAAGAACGGCTGGGTGCGACGCGAGGACTGCCCCTCCGACAAACGCGGCCAGAACGCGGTACTGACGGACGAGGGCTTCGGCGTCCTGGAACGCACCGCGCCCGGCCATGTCGAGGCCGTACGACAGGTGATGTTCGACCGCCTCACCCCCGAGCAGGTCATGCAGCTCGGCGAGATCATGCAGCTCATGGCGGAGGGGCTGCAGCCGCAGGACACCGGCGCGGACCTGCCCTGGCTCAGATGACCACAGCGTGAAGGGCCCCGCCCGGATGTGCTGCACCCGGGCGGGGCCCTTCCTCACGCGCGTACGACTTCCGCTCCCGCGGCGCGCTCGCCGCAGATGGACCGCTCAGTGCGCGATGACGGGGATCTTGACCTCGTCCTCCGTACCGGCGCCTTCGTCCGAACCGGCCGCGACCTGACCGGACTGCGGGCGCCCGGTGTTGATCAGCGTGAACGCGATCGCCGCGGCGGCGGCCAGGATGCCGACCGCCCACCAGATGGCCGACGAGAAACCGTGCACCATGCCCTGGAGCTCCAGCAGCTTCGGGTCCGTCGCACCGGCGGCGTGCGAGGTGATGTACGAGGTCGTGGCGGAGGCCGCGATCGTGTTCAGCAGCGCCGTACCGATCGCGCCGCCCACCTGCTGCGAGGTGTTGACCATCGCGGAGGCGACACCGGCGTCCGCCGGGTTCACGCCGTGCGTGGACAGCGACATCGCCGGCATGAACGCCGTACCCATGCCGAGTCCCAGCAGCAGCTGCGCCGGCAGGATCAGGCCCGCGTACGAGCTGTCGACCTCCAGCTGGGTCAGCAGCAGCATGCCGATCGCCGCGAGGACGAAGCCGGGACCCATCAGCAGCCGGGGCGCCACACGGGTCATCAGCCGGGCGCCGATCTGGGTCGAGCCCGTGATCATGCCCACGATCATCGGCAGGAAGGCGAAGCCCGTCGTCACCGGCGAGTACCCCTTCACGACCTGCAGATAGAACGTCAGGAAGAGGAAGAGCCCGAACATCGCGATGATGGCGAGACCCAGCGAGAGATAGACACCGCCGCGGTTGCGCTCGGTCAGCACGCGCAGCGGCAGCAGCGGCGACTTCACCTTCGCCTCGGTGGCGACGAACGCGGCGAGCAGCACCGCGGAGGCGATGAACATGCCCACGGTCAGGTCGTCGGACCAGCCGGCGGACTCGGCGCGGGTGAAGCCGTAGACGAGGGCCACCAGACCCAGCGTGGAGAGCACGACACCGGGGATGTCCAGGGAGGAGCGGTTGCGTGCGTCCTCCGGCTCACGGATCACCAGGTAGGCACCGACGGCGGCGATGATCGCGAACGGGATGTTGACGTAGAAGGTCCAGCGCCAGTTCAGGTACTCGGTGAGGAACCCGCCGAGGATGAGACCGACGGCGCCACCGCCACCGGCGATCGCACCGTAGATACCGAAGGCCTTGGCGCGCTCCTTGGCGTCGGTGAACATCACGGCGAGCAGCGAGAGCGCGGCCGGCGCGAGCAGCGCGCCGAAGACGCCCTGCAGGGCGCGGGCGCCGAGCATCATCGCCTCACCGGTGGCCGCACCGCCGAGCGCGGAGGCCGCGGCGAAGCCGAGCAGGCCGACGACGAAGGTGCGCTTACGGCCCCACAGGTCGGCGATGCGGCCGCCGAAGAGCAGCAGTCCGCCGAAGGCGAGGGCGTAGGCGGTGATGACCCATTGCCGGTTGGCGTCGGAGATGTGGAGGTCCTGCTGGGCGGTGGGGAGCGCGATGTTCACGATCGTCGCGTCGAGCACCACCATCAACTGGGCGAGGGCTATGAAGACGAGTGCTTTCCAGCGGCTCGGGTCAGGGAGTGGGATGTCGGCTGTTTTGGGCATGGGTTGGCCACCTCATCGGGTAACGGAAGGTCACGCGGTACGCGAGCAAGGGAATGTAAGGAGAGAAATGCGAGGAGGTCGAGGGAGTTACGGCGTCACGAGGTGATCCGGAGGTCCTCCAGGGTCGCGGCCGTACCCGGCAGTTCGGAGCGCGCGGGCGCCTCGAGTCCGTCCAGGAACAGTTGCAGATGGCGATGGACGAACCGGTCCATGTTCGGGCACGCCGTGCCCGGCAGCGGCCGGGTGAGCTGGGAGAGCGCCACCATCAGGTCGCCCACGGCGACGTCGGTGCGCATCCTGCCCGCCGACTGCGCCGCCTCGACGAGACCGAGCACGGCCTCCTCGAGGCGCTCACGTCCGGCGTGCAGGTCGGGGTGGTCGATGTCGAAGGCACCGGAGAGCATCGGGCACAGGGCGCCGATCCGCTCGTCGGCCGCCGCGTGGACGAAGCGGCGCAGTGCGGCGAAGGCGTCGGGCTCCTCGGCAGCCGCCGCGTCCGCCTGCTCGGTGGTGCGGGAGACGACGGACAGGACGACCTCGCGAATGAGGGCCGCGCGGTCGGGGAAGTGCCGGTAGAGCGTGGCGTTGCCGACGCCCGCGCGGCGGGCGATCTCGTCGAGCGGGACGTCCGGCCCGAACTCGACGAACATCTCGCGCCCGGCCGACACGATCCGCTCACGGTTGCGCAGGGCGTCCGCACGGGGGCGCGGCGGGCGGCGCGTCGCGGCGGCGGTGCTCACGTCTCCACTTCCTTCCTGTCCTTGTGTCCTCAGCGGTTTCCCAACCGGGGATAGTTTCCCCGTTTCGCGGGACACCGGTTCAAACGGGGAAACGATCCCCGGTTATTTCCCGGCCCTGCTGTGACCTGAGCCACATATGCGTCCCGCCGGGAAAATCCCACGATCGGACCATCCCGGCGCGCGCCCTGCCACCACCCGACACAGGCTGTCGGACAGAGCGCAGCCAGGGCCGGGCCTGCTGCCGCGGACCGGGAGGCGATCGGCATGGAGCAGACCCGTCACCGGATACGCGGACGGGCCAGGGTCGGCGGACTCGCCGCCTTCGCGGCCCTCGCACTCGCCGCCCTGACCACATCCAGCTCTACGATCCCCGCCCCGGGCCGGGTCCCGGCCGGACCCAGCGCCGCGCCGGACGCCTTGGGCCTCGGGCCCTGCCGCATCCCGACGGCCGTCGGCGTCCAGATGTCCGAGGGCCTGCCCACCCCGTCCGGCTACGTCCGCTCCACCGGCGTGGTCCACGCCCTCAACCTGATGATCGACTTCCCTGACGCGGAAGGCAGCGGCTCCGCCCTCGACCGGCTCGCGGAGTTCTTCCCGCAGACCTCGCAGTGGTTCGCCACCAGCTCGTACGGGCGCCTCAGCTACCGGCCGCACGCCCCGGTGAGCGACTGGCTGCGGATGCCGAAGCCGTTCGCCGCCTACGGGATAGAGCGCGGTTCTCCGTACGAACCGGGTTACCGGCGGCTGGTCGAGGACCTGGTCGCCGTAGCCGACCCGAAGGTGGACTTCGACGCGTACGACCTCGTCAACGTCCTGGTGACCCCCAACGCGGGGCCGTCCGCGCTGGACACCGTGCTGTCGGTGACGTTCTCCGGCAACGAGCAGGCGCCGATCGCCGACGGCATGCCGCTCGCCAACACGTCCTTCGTCTACAGCCGCCAGGACGACGGCTCAGGGACGTACGCGGAGACCGGCTACCGCGTCCTGCCGCACGAGAACGGCCATGTCTTCGGCCTGCCCGACCTCTACACCGCCAGCGGCGGCAGCGCGGTCGGCCACTGGGACATCATGTCCGAGGACTGGGGGGCCAACAACGACCTGCTCGCCTGGCACAAGTGGAAGCTCGGCTGGCTCGACAACAGTCAGGTCAACTGCGCCGCCGCGCCCGGCACCGCGGAGTACGCCCTCACCCCGCTCTCCACCCGGGGCGGCTCCAAGATGGCGATCGTGCCGCTGAGCGAGAACACCGGCTACGCGGCGGAGGTACGCACCAGGGCCGGCAACGACGCCCACGTCTGCGAGCCCGGGGTGCTCATCTACCGGGTGAAGTCCCACATCGACACCGGACAGGGCCCGGTCACCGTCTCCGACAGCGACGACGACAGCGGCGGCTGCACCCGCCGGCCCAACGTCCACGCGGAACTGTCCGACGCCCCCTACCGGCCGGGCCAGTCGTTCACCGACCGCGAGAACGGCGTGCGCATCTCGGTGCTCGACGAGGACAGGAACGGCCGCTACCGGGTGCGGATCACCCGCGAATGATCACGGAGGCGACGGGACGACCGAGCGGACGAGGCGACCGATCGGGCGAGGCGACCGATCACCGGACCGTGAGTGTCTCCCGCAGGACCCGCTTGAGGATCTTGCCCGTCGGGTTGCGCGGCATCGGCTCGTCCCGCACCAGCACATGGGCGGGCACCTTGAACGCGGCCAGGCTCCCGCCGACGTGCTCCCGGAGCCCCTCGGCCGTGACCGTGGCACCGGGCCGCAGCCGCACGACGGCCGCGACCTCCTCGCCGAGCACCGGGTGCGGCACGCCCAGCACGGCGGCGTCCGCGACGTCCGGGTGGTCGTGCAGCACCGCCTCGACCTCGACGCAGTACACGTTCTCCCCGCCCCGGATCACCATGTCCTTGATCCGGTCGACGATGCTCACCCGGCCCTCGCACACGGTCGCGAGGTCCCCGGTCCGCAGCCAGCCGTCGGCGAAGGCCGCGGCGGTGGCCTGCTCGTCACGCCAATAGCCGCGCACCAGGCCCTGACCCCGCAGCCACAGCTCACCGACCGCGCCCTCGGGCAGCGCCTCGCCGCCCGGTCCGGCGATCCGCACCTCGACGGCCGGCGCGGGCCGGCCCACACTGCGCGGGTGCTCGCGGTAGTCGTCGCCGAAGTTCGCCAGCACACCGCCGCTGGTCTCGGTCAGCCCGTATCCGCTGCGCGGCTCGATCCGGTGCCCGTAGGCCGCCGTGAGCCGTGTGACGAGGTCCGGCGGCGCGGCGGCGCCGCCGGTGCTCAGGTTGGTCAGCGTCTCCAGGCGCGCCCCAGCGCGCTGTGCTGCGTCGACGAGTTGGAGCGCGGTCGTCGGCACACCCGAGTAGTGCGTGACCTTGTGCCGGTCGATCAGCGCGAGCGCCTTCTCGGCGTCCCACTTGCGCATCAGCACGAGCGTGCCGCCGACGCCCATCATCGAGTACAGCGTGGTGAAGGCGGCCACGTGGAAGAACGGGAACGTCATCAGCGCGACCGGCGCGGGTCCCTGTCCCGGCAGCACGCCACGCGCCAGCGCCGCCGCGGCGGCGTGGTAGCGCGGGTGCTGTGCCGCACCGGCCTGCGCCAGCTGCGTGGCGACAGCGCCCTTCGGCCGGCCCGTGGTGCCCGACGTGTAGATGATCGTGGCGTCCGCCTCCGCCGTGACCTCGACGGCGGGCGGCGCGGCGAGCGGGTCGGGGGCGTCGAAGTCCTCGTACCGCTCGACGCCCTCGGCCACGTCACCGTGGTGGTGGAAGACGACGGTACGGGCATCGTGCGCCGCCGCCCATCGCGCCACCCGCGGCAGCCGCTCACCGTCGACCAGCAGTACGCGCGGGGCGCAGTCGTCCAGCGCGTACGACAACTCCTCCTCGGTCCACCATGCGTTGAGCGGCACAGCCACGAGCCCGGCCAACTGCGCCGCCCAGAAGGCGATCTGCCACTCGGGGTGGTTGCGCATCGCGACGGCAGCCCGGTCCCCCGGCCGCAGCCCGTACGCGTCGACGAACCGCCGCGCGAGGGCGGAGGCGGCGGCGAAGAACTCGCCGTACGTGTACGTCCGGCTCTCCGCCACGAGGAACAGCCGCTCCCCGTACGCCCAGGTCGTCTCGACGAACTCCCGCAGAGTGCGCGGCCCGTTCTCGTACAGCAGCCCGCCGTCCTCGCCGCGGACGACCGCGAAGGGAGCACCGGGGGCGGTGAGGGCGGCGGCGGAGTACGGGTGCGGGTGCGGCACGGTCTGCCCTTCCAAGCGCTTGCTCAGTACGCCCGCGACGCTATGCCGCACCCCGGACCCCGTCAAGGTCGCCCCACCTCGTGGGAGCTACCAGGCCTCCTCGAGGAGCCGGGTCAGCGCCTCGGCCTCCGGCAGGCGCGGGTTCGGGTAGGGCCGGGCGGCGACCCGTTCGGCGACCGCGCGCAGGCCGTCGCGCGGCACCCCCAGAGCGCCGAGCGTGGTCGGGCCGTCGTAGCTGCGGGCGAGGCGGCCGACGACGGCAGCCGGGTCGCCGCCGGAGATGCGGCGCAGACGGGCGCCGGCCTTCGGGGCCGAGGGGAGGTTGAAGGCCATGACGTGGGCCAGCAGCAGAGCGTGGAGCTCCGCGTGCGGCAGGTCGAAGGTGCCGCCGAGGGCGTGCGCGAGCTGGTGGTGGAGTCCCATCCGGGTCCGGGCCAGGCAGAGGCCCGCGAGCCAGGCGGACTCCTGGAGACGCTCGCGGCCCGCGATGCCGGTCGGGTCGGCGAGCACCGCCGGCAGGGCGGTGAGGATGCCGTCGATCGACTCCGTGGCGAGCGCGTCGCTCACGGCGGTCGCGTCCGGCGCCCAGAGCGCCTCGACCGCGTGGGCCAGGGCGTTGAGCGAGCTGGTCAGCGTGAGCCCCGCGGGCATCGTCAGCGTCAGCTCCGGGTCGTAGACCACGGTCCCCGGCGCGATCGCGGGGTCGCGGCGCGTGGTCTTCACGCCGTTCTCCGTCTCGCCCAGGACGGGGGTCACCTCCGAACCGGCGTACGTGGTCGGGACGGCGATCTGCGGCATCCCCGTACGCGTGGACACCGCTTTGGCGAGACCGACGGCCGAGCCGCCGCCGATCGCCACCACGGCGTCGGCGGACGTCTCCTCGACGAGCTTCATCGCCTCGGCCGTCACGGACACGGGGGTGTGCACGGCCGGCCGGTCGAACCGCGCCGCCAGGCGGGCTCCGAGCGCCCCCGCGAGATCATCGGCCGCAGCGCGCGCCGAGCCGGTCGCGACGAGCAGCACCCGCCGGGCACCGAGTCGCTCGATCTCCCGGGGGATCTCGCGGCGCGCTCCACGGCCCACGAGCACCCGGGAGGGGAGCGTCTCGTGGACGGCCACTTGGGCGGCGGCGGTGTTCTCGGACATCGGTCGTTGCCTCCGTCGTTTCAGCCCGTCCGACACTGATACCGACACCCAACCACCGACCCGCATCCGCTACGCTGTTCCTGGCCTGGAATGAGATCCAGGCTTCCGCCTTCGTAGCTCAGGGGATAGAGCACCGCTCTCCTAAAGCGGGTGTCGCAGGTTCGAATCCTGCCGGGGGCACACTGAGAAACCACAGGTGAGAAGCCCAACAGGCCCCCCGGTCCAGACCGACCGGGGGGCCTTTCTCGTCCGCGACGCCACATCGACGCCACATCCCCGCCGGAGAGGCCCTCCGGAACCCCCGATTGGGGGATGGCGAATGCGTGCTCACACCAATTAGAGTCGGCGTCGAGAGGGGTAAGGAGCGTCTCCCCGCGCGCACCTGAGATGTGCCTCTCGAGACCTGTGGTCGCCCGGCGGGGAGGCCGGCGCCACAGGCGGAAGGCCCCCACCGGGATTGTCGGTGGGGGCCTTCTGTATCCAAAGTAGACCGCCCCGCACGCACAAGCGCGCGGGGCGGGACGCCTTGACCGAGTCTTAGCGTCTAACGGCCGAGCGTGGCGGAGATGTGTACGCCCGTCGGCCGCTGCGGTGCCGCACCCAAACAGTCCCGTCAGATGCGGCCGTCCACTCTGCTTCCCTCAATCCCCGTGGCCACGCGAGCGAGCCCCGATCATCCGCCACGGGGGCAACGGACGATCGGGGCCATTTCAGCGGGCGCCCTGTACTGCTCGCCGTCGGGCTCCCGCTTACCGCCCGGGGGACAGTACCGAGCCCCGGGCGGGGACCTAAGGGCAGGCGTAGGCGTCACAGTCGAGGACGTGCGCACCCATGCGGCCGACAGCCCGGCCGACGAGTATCGCCCCGGTCGTGAGCCGCTTTTCGCAGGCGTAGCAGGCGCGGCCGGCGTATGCCTCCCGCGACAGGGCGGCCGCAGGCGGAATCGGCGTGCCGGCGCACCTTGAGCGGCCGGTGACCGGGGTGGTGTCCTCGGCGGTCACTGCCGCTCCTTCCCCGTGTTCGGCCACTCTGCCTTGGTCGACCAGTCGTAATGCCGGTGCGTGTGCCCGGGAGACTCGCTGCAACGGTCGTACCGGTCCGGGTCCGGATGCTTGACCCAACACGGCGACGGGATACGCACCCGCGGCTCGATATCGAGGATCGGCGACCAACGCCTCTTGCCGGTCATGCCACCGTCCCCCGGAGCGGGGTGAGGCGGCGCTGCTCGCGGCACGGCGCGCATGCGTACAGCAGCACGTCCGGGCCGGAGTTCCGGATGACCGACTTCACCGGTAGCGCGGTGCCCGAGTCGCCTCCGTGGAAGTGGCAGAAGCCACCTGTTCCCTGCGGTGCGGGGTCTGTACGCTCGTCCACGACGAAGCCCTCCTCTGGGGTGTCGTCCACACCCCCGAGCCGGTCGCACGGCTGCGGGGGTCTTCGCTCGGCATGGTCTACCGAGGTCTACCGCACCATACTGCGGTCGCGCCGTCTACCGCAGCTACCTAGCGTCAACCGAATGAGCAGTGATCTTGACCGGACGCGGCCGGTGTGGAGGCAGATTGCCGCGGTGCTCGAGCAGCGTATCACGGACGGCACGTACCCCGCGGGCAGTCGCGTGCCGTCCGTCGTCGAACTGAGCGCGGAGTTCGAGGTAGCGGCGTCCACGGCGCAAAAGGTGTTGGCGCACCTGAAAGCCGAAGGGCTGGTCAGAGCCGAAGTCGGGTTGGGAACGTTCGTCGCCGACCGGGGGTGATGGGCCCTGAGCGACGAAGAAGCCCCACCCATCTGGGTGGGGCTTTCGTATCCCCGCGTTGGCGGGGAGCAGGTGTTGCACGCCCCTAAAACTTGGGCCATCCCCGCAACGGCGGGGAGCAATGCTTGTCCGGATGAATCATCTGGACCAACCCCGCGTTGGCGGGGACTCCCGATAGAACCAGGCAGGAACACCCCCGCAGCGGCGGGGACAACGCCTAGCACTAGATCGGAACACCCCCGCAGCGGCGGGGACGAGACGACTATGGCACAGCCCGCCGACAACGGGGAGCCGGAACGCAAAAAATGCCCCCTCCCGCCCGAAGGCGAGAGGGGGCACAGGTGTTCACGGGTACTGGCGGCGGTTCGGATCCAGCGCCAGGGACAACGGCAGCGAAGGTTCGTCGTCTTCGGGCGGCGGTGCGCCGTCGCGGCGGCACACCTTCGCATCCGGGTCGTATTCCGGTGTCTGCCAGGAGTAGCCCTCGGGGCAGGACTGACCAGCCGGCCCGGCGGGCCCCTGCTCGCCCTGCTCGCCGCGGGGCCCCTGCGGTCCCTCCGGGCCAGCGGGCCCCGGTTCGCCCTGCGGTCCCGGCGCGCCCGCCTCACCGGCGGCCCCATCCTGGCCGGGCGCCCCCGTCGCGCCGATGCCCGCGGCGCCGGGAGTACCCGACTCCCCTACAGGGCCGGACGGTCCGACGGGCCCGCGCGGTCCGCTCGGGCCCTCTTCGCCACGCGGCCCGGGAGGTCCGGTAGGGCCGGGCTTGCCCTGGCCGGGCTCACCCCGGGATCCGGGCGGCCCCGCTATCGGCTTCTCGCCCAGCTGCTGCACCTGCGCAGCCAGTTGATCCCGCGCCGCGTTCGCGTTGCGCAGCTCGACTTGAAGACTGCGGACGCTAAGGAGAATCCCGGCCAGGACCATGCCCAGCACCAGGGCCCCGAAGATGGCGAGGACGTCGCCGCGGCGGTGCTTCCGTGCCTCTGCGCGAAGCGCCGACCGCGTCATGTCCCAGCCCCCTGCATCAGTAGGAGTATCACCGGCAGCAGCACGCCGATCAGCGGTATGACGACGGCGCCGATCAGCCACCTTCGGGTGGCCACCAGCTTTTCGGCGTCCTGCTCGCGGCGGGTCTCCAGCGTGGCGACGCGCGCGCCGAGCGCTTCATGGCGCAGGTCGTAGACCTTTTGGTCTACCTTCTCGTCCATGCGGCGCCCGAGCTGCTGGATATCGTCGCGCACGTCGGCGAGCCGATCCTCGAGGCGCCGGACCATTTCCCCTGGGGTCGGCTCATCTGCCATGGGGCGGTGCTCCTGTCAGGTCAGACGCCGCGCGACTGACTCGGTACGGTCAGCGTGGGCGACACCTGCGCGCGGGTGAGCAGCGTCAGCCCGGCGAGGATCACGCCGTTGATACCGCCGATGACCTCCTGAGACACCTCGTATCCGAAGGTGGCAACCAGGACTGCGCCAGCTGCCGTGATGGCAGTGAACGCTTGCGGGGCTATCGGCCGCGTCTTGGCCGCAGCCCAGCCGCCCAGGACGGCAGTCACGAACGCGACGATGGCGCCGGCCATCTCCGCCGTGAGGGGGGAGATGCCGAGGGAAACGACCAGACCGAGCGTTGCCGCCAGAGTGTTCAGGACCGCTACCGGCTCGCGGCCGAAAAGACGTGTCTGCATGGAGTATCCGATCTTCGTTGGGGAGGGGTCATGCGGTGACGGTGAAGCCGTACCGCTTGCCGAGGCGCTCGAGGGAGGCCCGGCCAGGGATGCCGTCGGCGGCCGCGCCGCGGTACCCGCCACCAGCCTTGGATCGCTGCCACTTGGCGTACGCCTCCACGGTGCTCGAGCCGAAATGGCCGTCGCCGTATCGCTTGGCGAGGAGGCCGGCGTCGATGAGGGCGGCCTCCACGGTCCGTACGCCGCTGTACGTGACCGGTGTGCCTCTCCGGGCAGGATCGGTCCGGGCGGCGGTGATGAGCCGGGACAGGTCAACGACCGGCTTCCGCGGCGCCGGCAGCTGCACGGCCGGGGCCTGCGGAGCGCCAAGGCGTCCAGCGATCCGCGTGCGCATCGAGTCCATGCCGAAGCCGCGCGGGTCGACCTTGCCCGGCTGCCACTCGGCATGCCCGAGGACGCTGCGCTGCGTCCAGCCGTGCGCGCGGCAGATCGCCGCCGCAGCCCTCTCAATCGCCTCCAGCTGCGCCGCCGGCCACGGGTCCTTACCGTCACCGAGGTTGATGCACTCGAAGCCGTAGAAGGCGCGGTTCCCGTCGGTGTTGGCTTCGTTGTCCGCCGGCAGGGTGCGCTCGTCGATGATGGCGCGCAGCACGTCGTCGTCCCCGAGCCCGGCATGATTCGCGCGGCCGTTGCCGACCAGGTAGACCGTGCCATCCTTGGCGATCACGCCATGGCACAGAGGGCCGGGCAGCGTGGAGTGGCCGTTGTAGCAGAGCTCTACTGAGGACTGGGTGCCCTCGGTGACCGTGTGGTGGATCATCACGCCGTTCACCGGTCCCCACGGGCCCTTGTGGTTCCGGCTGTGAGTCCGCCACGACCGGTGTTCGACGACGCGCAGGCCCTCGTTGCGCAGCGCCTGCAGCAGCCGATCGGCGGATAGTGGTGTGGCCATAGGGACTCCAGACATGAGAAAAGCCCCGACAGGCGGGGCGGCGAAAGAAGAGCAGGGGGCGGTCAGATGATGGCGACAGCACTCGGGAAATCGCTGGCCGGGCCAATGTCTTCCACCTGGATGTACGACACGTGTGTGGCGCTGGCCGCCATGAAGCAGTTGCCGGTCCCTGTGTTGCGGACGTAGGTGCCGACCAGGGCGGCCGACACATCGGCACCGGTCGTGTTCGTGCAGACCTGCGCCGAGTAGTAGTCGACATTGACCCCGCCAGCCGGAATGTAGATCCGGAAGCTCTCCAGAAGCACTTGTCCGCTGGTGTTGGTCTTGCGGACACGCATCGTCATGGTGTCCTCAGCGACCGACGACTGGCCGAGCCCTCTGAGGATCACCCGGTAGGCCCGGCCGGTCTCGAAGGTCACAGAAGCGGTGGTGATAGCCACCGTTTCTACGGTCGTAGTGTTCGAGGAATTTGCCGTGATCGGCGTGTAGTTCTTCAGCACCGGGGCCCGGCGGTTCCACATGTCCGCGGTGATGAGCTGCCCAGCGAGCACAGTGTCAGGCATCGGGCTCCTTACAGTGCGACGTAGGACGGATAGGCCAGCCGGACCGCGGTCCCGGCCGCATGAGACTTGACGATGCCGTTTACCGAGCGGGTGACGGTGAACTGCTGCGGCCCGGCGCGCAGATTGTCGAACTGCACGGTGACCGGCAGGGGGTTGGTCGTCGTCGCACCCAGGAAGGTACGGGCACCGACCGAGCCAGCGGCGGTCATGTCGGTGTCAGTCGCGGACAGCTGCCAACTACTCGGCTCCGTCCCGGACCGCAGCCACACCTTTGCGTTCAGGGTGCTGCCGGTCATTGCAACCCGCAGCGTGTACCAGGTGCCGGCGGTCAGCGTGATCCCGGGGGCCACGCTGGTGAGCAGCGTTTCCGACCCGTTTCGCTTCCGCAGCGACAGGGAGAAAGCCCCGCCCGCTGAGACCTGCACCCGCGCGAAGTACATGTGTGTCTCGTCGATGTACCTCACCGGGGCGTACACGTATGCCGCGTCACCCGCGGGCACAGCGGATAGGGAGAAGTCGAATCGCAGGTCGACATCGGAGACCGGCACGGGCACGGTCGTGACCCGGAAGAGGCCTCTCGTATTCATGATGTGCCGGCCCGTGCCGGAGCTGACCGCGTAGTCGGCCGCGGCACCACCGGAAGTAGCCCACGCCTGGCCAGAGTCGGACGTGCCCCACCCAGAGGCCACCGTGCGGCCAAAAGCGTCCTCAGCCACACCGGTGCACGCGGTGACCGTGACCACCTCGCCACCGACGCGGACGTCAAACGGGAATTGGTCCGCGTACGTGGCGCTGTCGATCCACTCCGGGCCGCTGGTCGTCACGAGCGGCAGTACCGTGTCGTCCGCGTCCACCGCGGCCGCCAGCTCCGTGCCCGACGTGTCCGCCCGCGCCGTGTCCGCAACGGCCACCGACCACGGCCCGGCCGGCGCGCAGAACAGGGTGAGGTCCCATGCCAGGGGGCCGATTTCCTCCTGATAGCCCATGACCATCAGGTCGACGGGTCCGGGCGGCAGGTGGTCGGGCAGGTCGGTGATGCGGATGACGTCGCCGACGTCCAGCAGGAGCACATCGGAGATCAGCGCCGGGTATTTGTGCAGGTACAGCCGCACCGACGGATACCGGGCCTCGTCCCACGTGCCCAGGTGTGCGGCCCACGCGGCGATCTGCAGGGGCTGCGTGTCGTCGTACATCGACAGCGACAGGGACTCGTCATAGATGCCCACGCCGCCCTCTTCCGGGGGCAGTACGGACAGCGGCCCGTCCTCGACGACCACGCGGGCACTACTACCGCCGATCCTTTGCCTCGTGACGTCGTTCCGAATCGCTTGGTCGTCGTCCACAGGGGTGAGCGGCGGCGCAAGCTGCCCGTACGGGATCGTGAGACGCGGCGTCTGGTTGTAGAGCGAGGCCCGGTCCCGATACCGCAGGCCGGTCGACTCGCGGTCTTCGTAGAGGATGCCGCCGTCGGTCGCCTCACATTCCTCCAGCAGCTCCAGCAGAGTGGCCGGCAGTTGCGGGCCCATGCGCTGCTGTAGATCGGTCGTGCCCGCTACGGCGATCGGCAGCGACTCCTCATCAGACAGGCGGGAGATACGCTCTCCAGCAGTCTCACCCGTCCATGCGTCGGCCGCGCTGAAAAGCGCAAGCGGGCCCACGCTGCTGCTCGATGTGGGCCACACGGACACGTGGCCGATGGCCATGCCGTCGAGCTCGGTACCAAATCCGCCTAGCGGACTGCCCACCGCCGTTGGCGTTCCCACGGTTCCAGCGAAGCTCAGGGTTACGCCAACGCCGTCGCCCTCGACAGGCACCCACGCAATGTGCCACTCGACGTTGCCCCCGGACTGTGTAGCGGTGAAGTCGACGCGCATCCACTGCCCGAACAGGGTGGTGTCCGTGGCAATGTCCTCGGTGAAGACTGTCGCGCCGTCGGAGTCGAGCCCGAAAACGCGGGTCAAATCGTTCCGCGTTTGGATGTACCACTCCCGCACCGTTCCCGTGGACTGAATCCGCATGAACGTGTAGAGCGTCGTATTCGGCTGCTCCAAGTAGTACATCCACACGACGCCCCACGAGCTGAGAGCGCTACTCGGTGCGGGGACTTTGCCCTGCATCAGGCATGCGCCGCTGGACCGGTCCACGACAGCCAGCGCCTTCGATCCGGCAAGCGTGTCGTTAGCGCCGAAGTCCATGTTTTGGGTGTCCATCGGCTGCACGCCCGCTATGGGTGATGCTGCCGCGGTCGAACCGCTCTCGTCCTCCATCGGCCAGTACGCGAGCGGCCCAAACGACGGAATGCGGCGCCGCAGCGTCGAGTCGAGGGCCTTGCGGCCCTGCCCGAGCCGGCGCAGCGTCCCCGCCGCGGCCAGGCGGGCGCTCACGTTATGCCCGGACACGTGCCACGACGGCGGCCACTCCGGAATGGCCAGATTGAACCGCTGCCAGCGATCCGACAAGCTGCTGCCCGACCGCACAGACCACGACAGGCCCACACTGTCGACGAACGCGGTTGCTCCTGCGGTGGTCTCCGCAAAGTGCGGCGCGGCAACGAGCGTTCCCCCGATGCCGTTACGCAGCTCGAACGCGTGCACCTTGCCGCTGGCCGACGCGAACGACAGCGTGGACCAGCCCTGACCGACGCGTACGCCTGAGGTGCTGTTGAACAGGCTGGTCACGCCGGCCCCGGTAATCGGCTCGCCAAGCTGCACCCACGGGCCCTCGATCGTTGGTGCGGTGTAGAACGTGGTCGTGTTGCCGGTAGCCCCGTTGTCGACATCGAACGTGACGCGCACAGCGAGTTGGCCCGATGCCGGCACTGGTAGCGGCTGAGTTGAATCTCGCTCGACCGCCGTAACGCCGTCCGTCGACCACTCGAAGTGAAGGTTTCCGTCACGGGCCATGACAATCCATGACCTCTGATTGCCGGTTACCTCTCCTTTGCCGCACAGCTCGACCGACCCGGCGGCCTGCCAGTTGTCAAGGGTGGCCTCAAACCGGATGTCGATGTCTCCGACAATGTCAAGTGCGGCAGAGTCGCTAGCGAGGACCCCAAAGCTGCTGCTATCTGATGTCATGGAGAGGTACGTAGGACCGGCGACGGTGCACCGCGCGGGCGTGTTCCGCGGCAGCAGCCCGAAATACTCGGAGCGCGGGTTGCGGTTGGAGTACTTCCCGCCCGGTGACGCCACCGTGAAGTCAGCGGCGGCCGGGTCCACGCGGGTACCACCCTCGCGGTACCCGCGCGTGTGCGTGATCTGCGTACCCGCCGCCCGCACATCGTCCGTCACATCGACCCACTCGCCGCCGATCAGGAACTCCACACGCGCGTCAGGCACCGGCATTCCGCACCCCTTTCCTCAGTTACCGAACGCGGTCTGCACCGACCCGCGCCCATCGACCTTCACGATCTTCCGAATGAGGCGCTTCACCTCGTCCGGCCCGGACACCTCGATTCGCACCGTCGTCACACCGCCGCCAGCCTGCGGCACACCACGGAACTGCGCGGCCTGCGCCCATCCCGGCACGCCGCTGCCAACATCCGGTATGCCGCTGTGAGCGCCAGCCATCAGGCCCGACACGGCAGACGACACCACGCCCTCACGGGACCGGATGCCAGCGGCCAGAGCCTCACTGATCGCCCGGCCTGAATACAGCGTCCAGCCCGTACCCGAGAAAGGTCCCTTCTTCGCGGGGCTGAAGGGGAAGTAACTACGGGCCGCGGCCACGACTCGACTTGCCGCGGATGCAACTTCTGAAATCCGCGACAGAATGCCGCCGATGAAACCGCCGATCAGGGCGCGGCCTGAATTCCACAGCATGCTGCCGAGGCCGCCAAATGCTCTGCGGAGCTCACCGGGAATCCGCTGGAACATGCCGATCATGTTGCCCACCGTGCCCGCGACTCGCCGGCCGAAGCCAGCCACAGAACCAACGAAGCCCGCGATTTTCAGGGCAGCAACCCGGACGACGCCCGACACGGAGGAACGAAACTCCTCGAACCTCCGGGCCATGACGCCGATCTTGGCCGACGTCTCACGTGACGCGGCGGCAATGGCCTCAACGTACTTGGAGTTGAGGATTTGCGAAACCAACCGGAGGGCCGGAACAACAAGGTTGTGCAGCACCCAGCGGACGATACCGAGCACGAAAGTCAGGGTTTGAATGGCGGCCGTCGCCAGCTTGATGGCAAAAGGCATCTGCTCTCGGAGGATCACGGCAAGGTCAACCAAGATCGGGCCGAGCTCCCGCATAAGCGGCAGCAGTTCCGGGCCGATTTTGTTGATGAAGTCCCGAATGGGCGGGCCCAGCTCCCGGATTACAGGGGCGAGCTGAATGAACGCCTCTTTCAGCAGCGGCAAAACATTGTCAACCAGATCACCCGCAGTTTTCGACAGCTCGCGAAGGATGGACTGGAATTCTTCCGACGCAGTCAGCCGCTCGAACGCCTCGGAAACCCTCTCCAGGATGGAGAACAGCGAGCCCGTTTCGTCAGTAACTCCGCCGATGATGTTCTTGAGTCCGCCGAAAATATTGCGGACGATCCGGCCCATTTGAGCGAGCGCGTCAATGGCGCCGTCGATGGCGCGTTCCAGCCTGCCGGACTCGAACGAGTCGGTCAGCGAATCCGTGATACGGGCGGATACTTCGTCCGCCTTCTTCGCGATCCGCTCCAGCGACGGGCCGGACGCTGATGCCAAAAGCCCGAGCGAAGTGACCACCCGGCCGGGCACCTTTTCCATGTTTTCGAGTGACTTGGTGGCCGAATCCAGGGCGCGCCCGAGAACGCCTTTGTCGCCAAGGTCGCGGGCTGCCGCGCCCGCTCCCTTAGCCATGCGGTTGAGAGTGTCGCCTGTACTCAGGAGCGCCCGCTTAAGGGCGGGCGCAACCGACTTGGCGGTGCGCTCCATCTCCTTGTTAAGGCCAGCGAAAACCCGGTCCTGTACCGCCTTGCGGAGCTTGTCCAGCTCCGGGGCCATGGCTCGCAGGGAGTCGGTGAACTTACGAGCCTCCGGGGACAGCTTCTTGATCGCCTCCGCGTACGCCTCTGCACCCTCCGGGTCCAACGCCGCCTTGACCGCGTCCCCTACACCCACCATCGCGATCTTCAGCGTGTTCGATGCGAGTTGCAGCGCCACCAGCGCGGACACGCCTACAGCCGCAGCCGGGGCGATCTGAGACAGCGCCGCCACAAGCCCGGCGGCCACCGGCACCGCGGCACCGAGCAGCACGGCCATACGACCCAGCGACGACACCGCACCCAGCAGGCCCCGCCCCGCAGACGCGATCCGCCCGAGCTCGAAACCGAAGCGGCGCCCCTCCTGCGTGCCCTCCCGGATACCCGCGGCCAGCAGTTCGCCGGTCGTCGCGAAACGGCCGTTAAGGGTGCGGAGCTGGCCGTTCACGTCCCGCTGAAAGCCGCGCATCCGCAGTTCGGCATCATTCAGGCCGCGGCGCATCCCCGAATCGTCCGCGCGAATCAGGCCCACCAAGTCGCCGATAACAAGGGACACGATGGCCTCCCGTATGTGGTTGTCAGCCCTGCAGAGCGCTACTGATCTGGCCCGGATCGTCGATGATCGACAGCTCGTGTTCCGCGACCCGCCGGAACACGGCGGCGTCGGACAGACCGACCAGCAGGACCGCGAACCGGCGCCGCGTCATGGCGGCGATGTCCTGCGGCCCGAGCCCGTACTCCCGCTGAAAGTCGGCTTCTACCGCCCACCAGTAGCGCCGGACGGCTTCCTCTGTGCGGTTCGGCGTGCTGCCCGATTCGGCGGCGTCTTGGCTTTTCCCGTGAGGTGGTCCTGTAGCCGCTGGTACGCCTCCGCGAAAGTGATGTCCTCCCCGGATGCCTGCGCCATGCCCCACAGGAGTGCCGTCATCAGCTTTCGGGTGCCGATCTGCGGCGGCTCCATCCACTTCTTCGCGGCCTCGTCGCCGTACAGCATGGCGACCAGCTCCGCCGCGTCCTCAGCCTTGTCGGAGTCCTTGAGCCGGTCGAACCGCTGCGCGAAACCCTGCGGGAGGTCGTTGGGCACGGCAACCTCAACACCGTTGATGACCGTGGTACGCAGCCCGCCGGTCTGCTCCTCCCAGAACGCGTCAAAGGAGTCCTCGATAGGGCTCGGCTTGGTCATACGATCGCCGCCGTGGTGTCCGCGCCGGAGCGGGTGAACGTGGCCGCCCACGCCCCCTTGTCGTTGTTGCCGCCGCCCTGGTCGCCGAGGTTGACATGCGCCGTCCACACGGTCCAGTTCGTCGCGCCGGGCGCGTGAAACCGGAACTTGATCAGGGACTCGTCCCCGAGGAGTTCGGAAACCTCCTCTACCCGGGTCTGGCCGGCATCGGTCGTGTTGTGCAGTCCCTCGAGCGTCAGGGACTTGCCCAACTGCATCTTCTGCGACTCGGCCTGGCCCTGCGAGCCGAACACGGTGGTGTCGGCTGTCTCCTCTTCGTGGCTCTTGGAAAAAGTGCTGATGTCGCCGATCTCGATCCACGTGGCTGGCGTCTCGGACTCGATCTCGAAAACGCAGTCCCTCGCGTTGTAGCGAGCCATGGGGCCCTCCTTCGGGCATGGGGTGAGAGCCCGTACGCGCAAGGCGCCGGGCGGCAGGGGAAGCGGGGTTACACGCGGTGCGCGGTCACGGACCGCACCTCGGTGCGGAAGTTGCAGACGTGCTCATGCCTGCCGGTGTCGTCCGCGCCGATCGGCGCCGGGGCGGACTGCTGCGCAATGCACAGCTGCAGGAACGTCCCGTCGGGCAGGGTGATCGGCCCGAGTCCGTGGAGCTCGGAGCGGATCGCCGCGCAACGGTTGTAGGAGACGCGGGGATCCGGGCCGCCCCGTACCCGCACCTGCACTGAGGGTTCGTCCCAGCCCAGTTTCGAATCCGACTCGGGCCCGCCGTAGATGGTCAGCGCAACCGCGGCGTCCGGGCGGGATGGCATGGTGCCGATGAACGTGTCGCCGGTGACCCCGTCCGGGTCGTACTCGAGTAGGCCCAGCCCCTCGAGATGGCGTGCGAGGCCGTCGAGGAAGTCAGCCACGCAGCCACCTCCGCAGGCCCACGGCCATCAAGCGCAGCATCACGGCCCGCTCGCTGGCCATGGGGTCTTCGAGGTACTTGGCCTTACGGCCCGGCAAGTGCCGCCACGTCAGCTCCTCGTGCTGCCGGACCGCATACACGGTGTCGTACGAGATGGAGCCCTCGAGGCCGTCGACATCGACACGGCCGGACCGCTCGAGGGTGCCCTCCTCCAACGGCACCTGCTGATTCGACACGCTCAGCGTGTGCTCGAGCGCGCGGCGCAGGCCATCGGAGGCGAGGCGCTGGCCGCGGCCGCCCCACAGGCGGCCGCCCTGCCAGGACATGCGGCTGTACTGGGTCACCGGAGCTGCACCTCCCAACATTGCGGGGTCGGCAGGTTGCCGCCGTCGTGCCGTAGCCGGGCGATGACCCTGGTCGTGTCCCCGGTGGGGAGCGTCACCCGGGACTCTGGCGGGCAGTCGGGCATGTCGAGCGGCGCCCGGAAAGTGGCCGACGAAGTGACGTCGCTACCGTCCGCGCCGACCACGGCCCGGGTCTGCTGCTCGAGCAGGCACGCCACCGTGACTGCAGGCCCGTACCGCGGTCCGTACGCCGACGAACCGAGGTACGGCTCTATCGTCACCTCGTGTTGCAGCAGGAAGTCCGGCATCTTCACCAGATCACCCGCTCGAGCCCTAGCCCCTCGAGGATCTCCACGGCTTCAGCCGTCAGGGCCGTGTCGTCCACGGTCGCCACCGGCGCCGACTGGCGGGAGAAGCTGAGCCCGCCCGCTGACACCGACGTCCACGGGCTGTTCACCGGGTCATTCCCGGACGCCGCAGCATCCCGCGACGCCCACACCTGCACCTGAGCGGCCGTGGCATCCCGGAAACCCGCCAACACGTCAGAGTCGGACGGGTATCCGGCCGCCGTCGTGTCGTAGATCGCGGCCACCATGGCGCGGTCAACGAGGCGGGAGGCCCGCGCCAGCAGCCGGCCGGCGTTCGCGGGCGCGGTCTCGCCCGTGAAAGCCTCGTACTCCGCCACGTTGGCGTAGACGCGGGCCACCGGTCAGCCCTCCGGCGCGGCCGGGGCCGGCTTCGGGGTCCGCTTCGGGAGCGGCGCAGCAGCGGCCGGGGTGGGCGCCGTGCTGGTCGCCTCCGCGGACTCGTCTACGGCCTTCCACTCCTTCGAGCTGGCCAGGCGGGCATCGTTCCGCGAGCCTGCAACGGTCTGTACCCGCTCGACAACCTCGTGATTGTCGCCGTAGCGCTCATACAGAGGCATCCGGGGTGTCCTCCTTCGGTCCGTACTGTGCGATCAGGTCGCCCTTCGTGGCCTGCTCCGCAGCCTCACGGGACGCGCCCCGGGCCACGGCCCAGTCCACCCACGTGGCCTTTGCGGCGCCCTTCGTCGGGGGCTCCTCCGGCTGCGGGTTCGACTCCGCGGCAGCCTGCGCCGCGTCGTTCGCGTCCGCGTTGTCGACCATCACGGCCTGAGCGAGCGCGGTTTCCCGCTGCTCCTGCGCCACCGGGTCGCCCGGAGTGACCGGCCCCGGGTGGATGGGCTTCGGGCCCTCCGCGGCGTGGATCTCCGGGGCAACGACCAGCGGCCCGTGGGGGTTCGCCTCACCCGCGTTCGTCGGCGGGAGGAAATCCTCCGGCCGCGGGTCCACCGCGGCATCCCGCAGCCGGGTACCGACCTGCTCGGGCTGCTCGTAGTCGCGCGGGTCGGCCGGCTCCGGCTGCTCCGGAGCGGCCGGAGCGTCGCCGCCGACGCCGTATCCGGCCTTCCGGAAGTAGCGGATCAGCTTCTCGTCGTCGGTCTCCGCGCGGCCGTCCTTGAACTCGAGCCCGCCGGGGCCGGATCCGGTGAACCCTTCCACAGGGCTGTGGATGACGGTCACGGCGTCACCACCTTCACGTCACGCAGGACCGCGGCGGCCTTCGTCGCCTTGAGCGCGACACCAACCGGGCCCATCTCCACTTCGCCGGTCTTCACGGCGCCGGGGGTGGTGAAGTCCGGCATAAACTGCTGAACCAGCTGGCCACCCAGGGTGCTGATGCCGTGGAAGCCGTCCAGCCCGAGCCGCACGGCGTAAATGTCCGTGGTGCCCGCGACACCATCGGTCGCGATGATCGGGCTGGTCGAACCGGGCTTGTCGCCGAGGTCGACCAGGGCGATCCCGCGCCACGTGGTGATGGTGCGGCCGAACACGTCGCGGGAGTCGAGGCTCGAGGCGAAGTCGCCGACGGTCTCGAGCGCGGCGAGCGCGTCAGCGTTCATCAGCAGCGCATCCGGGCGGCCGTCCATCGCGGCCATGAGCCGGCGAAGCATCGACTGCGCGGCCACGGCGGTGGCCTGGCTGTTGACCGTGGTCCAGTCGACCCCGGTCCCGTCCAGCTCGGTTGCAGACCCTGCGAGCGCCTTGGACAGTCCGTCGAAGGAGTTGGCGTTCACGGCGGTGTCACCGTTGATCACGGCGTCACTGAAAGTGGACTGCGCGGCCTTGATCTTCTGCTGCATCTGCAGCGTGACCTCAGACGACAGGGCCGGGCCCAGCTTCGCCAGCACGCGGTCAATCTGGAACGACCCACCGAGAACCTTCAGGTCCGTGGTGTACCGCTGCCGGGTGACTTCCTGCGGCGTGTACTCGGAGTTGATCGCACGGAAAGCCGCGGTCGGCTGCGTGATCAGACGCGTGTAGCCGTACGTCAGGGTCGCCCCGCCGCCCGCAGGATTCACGACGTCGTCGAACGTCAGATTGTCGAGCAGCCACGACGACTTGCGGAACTCGTCGATGACCATCAGGTCAACGTCGTCCTGCGTGTTGAGCTTGGCCTGAGCCAGGGTTACGGGCATGGATTGCTCCTAGGTCATCCGCCTAGAGCGGCGGAAACGGCGTCTTGCAGTGAGGTGGGGCGGCCGTTCGTGCCGGGCCCGCCGGCAAAGTCGCCCCCGCCCCGCCGCGGCACCTGGCCTGCGCGGAGCTGCGGGTTCGCGGAAATGGCGTTGTTGATCGCCGTCTCCACTTCTTCGGTGAACTTCTTCGGGTCCTTCGCGTCGATCGCGTCGATCGCGTCGCAGAAGGACCGCGAGTCGAGCAGCTGCTCCGCGTCCGCGCCCAGCCGGGTAGCGGTGCGGAAAACGTGCAGTTCGATCCGGGCCGCCGCCGCGTCCTCCTGGGCCACGGTGCGTTCCGTTGTCGCGGTCGTCAGCTGCCGCGTCAGCTCCTCCGGGGTCGGAGGCTTCGCGCTGGTGTCCAGCCCCACGGCCTTACTGAGGGTCTCCAACAGTTCCTGCCGGGCGGCCTGCGCCGCGTTCTCCTTCGCGGTCGTGCGCGCCTTCCCGGCTTCCTCGCGCGCCTCGCGAATCACCTTCGCGACGTCCGCGGGCAGCGAGTCAACCTTGCCGTCCCACTGGAATCCGTCCCACGGTCCAGCCGCAGGAGCTGCCGGAGGCTTGCCGTTGTCGCCACCCGTACCGTCACCGGCGGCGTCGCTGCCGGATCCGGAGCCTGCGCCGTCCCCTCCGTCGGCGTAGACGATCGGCGAGAAAGGGCCGTGACCGTACGGGTGCGCCCAGCCGGCGCCGTCGAGGCGGTGGCGGGCAAGACTGCGCTTGTGCATGGTGTGCCCTCCCGGGGCATCGGTGGGAGCCCGCGCCCGGCGGGCATGCAAAAGGGCCCGCCGTAGCGGGCCCAGAGGTGGGGTGAAGCGGTCGGGGGTTACTCGCCCGGGAGTGGCCGGGCCTTCGCGTAGCCGCGGAGCCACGCGGAGCGCCGCAGGTCGTCACCCTTGTACGGGCAGACGGTCGGACGGTCGCCGCGGCGTCCAGCCTCAGCGCCTTCCGTGAGTGCCTGCACGATCTGCTGACGCGGTCCCATGACGCCCCCTGATCAAAGCCGGTTTTGCTGGTCGCTGCCGCTCTTGCGGGCCCTGTCGCCTGCCTCGCTGCGCTGCCCGGACACCTGCTCTTCGTACTCGGCCAGGGTAGTGCGGGGGTTGTCCCTCCACCAGCGCTTCAGCTCCTCCGACGCGCGGGCGTAGGCGACGTGCGACGGGCCGGTGAACACGGCCATGGGGTCAATGCCCTGCCGCACGGCTTCCTTCGAGAGCAGCACGCCCCGTAGTTCGTCCTCAGCCGCAAGGTACTGGCCATACACGTGCTCGCGGTACATCTCGCGTACCTGCTCCCGGCTGTACGCGGCACGGGAAGACGCTGCCGCGTCCTCCCGGTCGGCGATCCACCGCTCAGTGGCCGTCATCCGGTCGCGCGGATCTTCCGGCATGTCCTCGGACAGGTGCGCCCAGTCGTCCGGGTTCGACCGCAACAGGTCGTCGACTGCGGCGCGGTCGTCCAGCTGCCCTCGAACCGTTCCCGCTCCGGCGGCCGGCCGAAGTGGTGCCGGTGGGTGCCGGCGATCCATCTCCGCGGCGATCCGTGCGGCCTCGTCAGGGCTGGCGTAGCCCAGCGCCCAACCGAGGGTGTTCTCGTCCACTCCGGTCAGGTCGTCGGCGAGCTGGCTATCTGGGAAGACTTCGGCGATCTTCTGTCGTCGGTCGGCCTCTTCGACGACCGCGGCAAACTCTGCGCCGGTCATGTCCCGCATCCGCTGCCCGAGCTCCTCGTCTGAGAGGCCGATCAGGTCCGGGCGGGCACCGGGCATGCGGGCGGCGGCGTCGCGCCGGTCCATCTCTGCAGCAACGCGCGCCATCTCGTCCGGGGTCAGATCCTGCAGCGCGCGGCCCAGTTCGGTGTCTGAGAAGCCGGTCAGGTCTCGCGAGAGACGCCCGGAGCGGCGGACCCTGCCCATGAGTGCGCGCTGCTCCTCCGCGTCGTCGCGGCCGGCCTTGGCGAGCCGCTGAAACGCCCGCTTGCCGAACTTCTTCCGGCCGATCCACGCTGCGAGCGCTTCCGGATCCCGGGCCCCCTCGCGTGCCAGCTTGGCGACGAACGCCTTACCCATCGGTGTGCCTCCCTGGCGGTCAGTGGGCCGAACCGATCTGCTCGCGGGCCGGCTTGCGCCGGAGGTGCTCGTGTGCGGCGACGTGCTCGCGCTGCGCCTGCTGCCACTTGCGGACGTAGGCGCCTGCGCGGCGGCGAGCGGCGTCGTCGATGGCGGCCGCCTGCCGGCGTTTCCACGCGCGGATGTGCCGCTCGATCTCCCGCTGCCGCTGCGTGTCCTCGTATGTCGTGCCGGGGGTCGGGTGGTGCGGCGGCCGGGTGGTGACTCCGGGCAGGTACGCCGCAAGGGAATGTCGACAGTTGGGGTGGAAGAGGCCTGCGGCCCGTGCTTCCACCAGGGAGCCCGCGACGTGCACGGCAACCGTCTTCGGCGGCCGGAGCGCAGCGCGTAGCCCGGTCGGCTGGATCGCGTGCTCCGCCCGGATCGTGTGCGGTCCCGACTGCGGCCCGAGGGTGAGGGTTTCGCCTTCCCACGGTGCGCACAGCGGGCACTCGAGCGGCGCATCCGACACGATGACCAGCCCGACGCCGATCTCTCCCAGCGCGTCTGTGTGCCCCTCAATCGCCGCGCGGGCGGTGACAGACCGCACGGCCATTTCTGCGTAGGCGGCGAGCTCCCACGACCGGCCCGAGGAGTCGACAAAGCCCGTTACGCCGCGTTGGGCGAACTGGTCGAGTGCCCGCTGAGAGGCTTGGCGGCGGGTCAGGGTGCCGAGGAGCGTGGAGGCTGACGCGCGGGTCACCACCGACCGGTACGTGTCCACCACGGCCCGCGTGATGCGCTGGTACAGCGGGCGGGTGTCTGCCGCGTACGACGCGGCCAGGCGGTCGACAGCGGGAGCGTTCGGCAGCACCCGGCGGGCCTGCAACTCCCGGCCGATGTCCAGCCCGCCCATCTCCGCTACAGCGGCCTGCCGGCCGCGCCCGTACGCCTCCGCCAGGGCCCGCGCCACGGCGCCGTCAGCGTCGGTCTGCAGCGCGTCCGTCACTTCTTCGATCGCGGCCCGTAGATCGCCGATGGAGCGGAGTTTGATCTCTGCCCAGAGGGGCGAGTCGATGCCTTCGGCGAGCGCGGCGGCCAGCTTCTCGAGGATCGCCACCTCGGCATCCTCGTACAGGACGCGAACCGCGGCGGCCAGGTCTTCGGCCATGGCAGGCGAGACGGGCATGAGCGGCCCTCCCGCCTACTCGGCGCCGGTCTGCGTCGGGTCGGCCATCTCGCCTTGCCCGGTCTCTTTGAGGATCCGGGCGGTTTCCTCACGGACCGCGGTGTCGTCGAGGTCCGGGGACCGCATCCGAACCTTCGCTTCCGTGCTGATCGCCTGCGCCTGCGCGAGGAGCGACAGCGTTTCGGCGACGCGGTGGGAGTCCTCGGAGCCCCTCCCGAAGTCGACCGTTGGCCGCTCCGGCGTGACCTTCGAGAACCCCAACTGGACGTCCATCATCAGCTGGACTTCGAGCATGTCGGCCAGCTCCGGCGCCCAGTACCGGGACTTCTTTCCCCGGGTGGTCAGGCTCTTGCTCCTGCTCGCGACGACTTCGGTAGCGGTGACCGTGGCGCCGCCCTCGTCCAGTCCGAAGCTCTGCGGGGAGTAGCCGGCCAGCTTCACCGCTTCCCGCACGATGGCATCGGCGGTGCGCTGGTGTTCGTCCACCCTGATCGCGAACTGGTTTTCGGTGATCCCTTCGCCGGCCGTGGGCGGCGTGTTGATCGCCGCCAACACCTCTTGATCGACGTCGAACCATGCTCCCAGCCCGGGGCCGGTGGTCTGCAGGTACCCGTTCGGGATGATCAGCCGCGATTTCGCGAGCCGAATGTCACGGATCCACGACGACCACACCTCGTCAAGGGCGTGGAACATGCCGTGGAGGCCCTGATAGTCGCTCCTGCCCAGCTGTGAGCGCCTGTCCTGCCGGTCAGGGCCCATGTTCCGCACGTATCGGGCCGTGAGCCGCTGGATACCGGTGCTGATCGTCTGCCCGTCGCCGCCCTTGTCGAGGGATGCGGCGAGCGGTGTCGTCTCCTCGTGTTCGGTGAGCGGCACCACGCGGCCGATGCTCGCCGTCGTGCCCTCGTACAGGGCGTGCCGGATCGCGCCAACCTCGTGCAACTCCAGATGCCGCAGGACGCGCGTGCCGTCGTTCTCGAGCTCCCGCCAGAAGGTGACCGCGGCCAGGATGCCGGAACGCCATGTCGGGATCGCTGTATCGGCGTGATGGACGGTGAGCAGCGCCCGTTGTGCCAACTCCTCGTCCCACGTCACGCGCATGTACGCCCCGCGTAGGGCCGCGCACACCTCCGCAGCCTCCAACAGGGTGTTGGCCAGGCCTCCGGCTTCGGCGAGCTCCTCGAGCCGCTCCTGTGTCGACGGGGTCTCGGCCATCAGTTTTGGCGGCTCCGAGAACAGCAAATCGGCGCTGGTCGTGGCAATGTCCCCGGGGAGCGGCACGTGCAGCGAGTGATCCGGCGCGGCAAGGTTCCGGGGCCGCTCCCAGAAGCGGAGCCGGCGGCCGGTGCTCGTCGTCTCCGCGCCCGGCTTCTGGTACGCCTTGCGGATCCGGTCACGGTCACCGGAGTACCAGGCGTCATCCACGGCCATCGCGGCAAGCGGCTTCACCATCTGCGGCGGCGGCCATGCCGTGTTCGGCTCAGGCAGCGGCATCAGGCAGCCTCCTGGTAGTCGATGAGTCCGCGCCACTCGTGCGCGGTGCTGTGCAGGGCGTACCGCAGCGCGTCCGCACTGTGGTCGTCAGCCTTGATCGGCTTGTCTTCGCCGCGCTCCGCGGCCTTCTCGTCCCACGCGTATCCGGGGAGCTCTCCGAGGAGCCCGGTGCAGGAGCGGTGGATGCGCAGCAGGCCGGAGCCGAGGGCGACGCCTACGGACCGGATGCCGTCGAGGACGTCGTTCACGGCCGGCGCGATGTTCGGCACGCGCTCTTGCCACAGCTGGTTCATGAACGAGGCCGCGGAAGGGTCAATAAAGATCCACTCCGGGCGGACTCCGCGCGGCATCCCCTGCTCTCCGGGCCGCTTCACGTTCGCGAGCCACTGCCGCACGTCGCGGGAGTACTCGGCGTCCGTCAGCTGCCGGAGCGCCGTTTTCGACTCGTGCCGGTACTCGGAAACCACGTACAGGTGGTCGTCTTCGCCCTGCCCGAGGAGCACCGCGGAGAAAGGGTTCACGGTGCCGTAGTCGACGCCCACGGCGGTCCAGCGCTTCATGAACGGCATGAGGTCGACGACGTGCCGGTCCTCGTCGAACATGTCGTACACGCTGCCGGCGGCGAGGCACCACTCGCCGAGGATGAACCGGCGGTACCACAGGCCTACGTACTGCGCTTTCAGCCGCTGGACCCATCCCGGATCCAGCGACGGATTGTCGTCGAGGGTGAAGTGCCAGTTCGTGAGCCCGACTTCGGGGCCGCGGAGGATGAACTCCTTCCGCAGCCAGTGAAACGGCCCGTCCGGGTTGGTTGTGGCGAGCAGCCGGGACTCGGCGCCGACGCGCAGCCGGGACAGCAGCATCATCCAGAAGCTATGCGGGACGAGGGTGGCCTCGTCCACGTAGGCGAGCGCGATCGTCGCACCCCGGATGCGGCCCTCTGCACGCGCGTCGGACGCGCCAACGAGGTGCACGGTACGGCCGAGGATCACGGCCGTGGTCGCGCCGGTGGTGTGGTGCACATGCTTGGCGAGCGGCCCGAACAGGTGCTGCGACTGCAGGGGGTCGATCAGGTTCCGCTCGATGGTCTGCAACGTCCTGCCAATGATCACGATGAGCCCGTGATCGGGCGCGACCGTGAGCCGGATGAGGAACGCGAGCAGCGAAGCGATCGTCTTGCCAGACGACACCGCCCCCGACCAGAGGGCCAGGGGCGCATCCTGCGACTCGACTACCGACGCGATCTGCTTCGGGGAGAGCGGGAGCTCGATATCACGGAGCATCACCCGCCCCCTCGTCTGCGGCAGCCGCTCGCGCCTGCTGCTCGCGGTACACATCAGCCAGGCCGGTCATCAGCTGGCCGACCACGCTCCGGGCCTGCTCCGCGCCGTCCTCGGCGACCGGGGGCAGGAGACGCAGCGACCGGTCGATGGCCATGCCGGCGGCGGCCATCAGGTTCTTCTTTGCGTCGGCCGGCGGCTCCGGCAGTTCACGCCGCTCGAAGGTGTTGTCCTTGCCTCCGAAGCTGTGGACGATGGCGGGTTCCCAGAGTTGTTCCGTCAGCCGCTCCGCGTCGTCGTGCAGCGCTTCGGCGAGGATCGCGCGCCGTTCGGCGAGCTGCGCGGCACGGTGTCGGGTGGCCTCTTCGGTGCGGGTGCAGTCGAAAACGAGGCCCATCTGTTGGGCCATGTAGGAAACGGTGCGCTGCCCGCGGCCGGTCCGGCGCGCGATCTCGTTACGGCTCAGGCCCTGCGCGTGCAGCTCGCGCACCTTGGCGCGGTCCTCGTCGGTGACCGGGTGGGTGAACTGGTTCGGCACGGGGTCACCTCCCGATCATCGTCCGCGGCGGGCGCGGGTGCGTGCCGCCTTCTTCGCCATGCGGCTCCGGCCGGCTTTCGTCTTGCCGGCGTTCGCGATCCGCGCGGCCTTCCGCTTCGACATGCGGGTCTTGAGGCGTTCGTACACGCTGACGCGGCCGGGGGTGATGCCGCGCGTTTTCTTGCCGGGCACGGGGTCCTCCCTGGGCGTGCGAAGGCCCGGCCGCGAACGGGGGACGCGGCCGGGCCGATTGGGGGGTGCGGCTACTGCCGCGGGGGCTGCCCGTAGGGTCCGGGCTGCTGCGGGTAGTACTGCTGCCCGTACTGCTGCGGCGGGTACGCCTGCGGGGGCTGCTGCGGATATCCGTACGGCTGCTGAGGCGGCATGACCTGCGGCGGCTGGTAGACGGGCACCTTCGTGACGGTCCTGCGGCCGATGATGGCGGCGAGCGGCCATCCCGTGATCGCCCAAATCCCGCAGGTCAGAATTGACAAGACGACGTGTAGGCCGTGGTTCGCCCCGCGGCGCTCGACGTAGCGCTGATAGCTCATGTGTCCCCCAGGAGCGTGTGTGGGGGAATCGTGGCACGCGTGCGGGGAGGGCGTGAAGGGAAACGGGAAAGCCCGCTCCGGTGAGCGGGCCGATTGTTTCCGGGCATGCCGGATCTGCGCCCATCATGGGCCACGCTCGCCCCGTTCGCAACTACAGCCGTAGTGCCGGGCATGGCGAAGCCCCGCCGACGGGGGACGTACGGCGGGGCTCCGGTCTCAACAGCGCTGCAGCCAGTCAGCACGGGTGGGATGTGTCCACGCTACGGCGGGGCACTGACAACGGGGTCACTTCCGCGGCTTCAGCCAGCCTCCACGGCTGCTCTGATACGTCGTCTCGTGACCGGCGGAACGGGCGTCGTCCGGCTGGAACCGGGTGGGCATCGTCTTCGGGAGCTTGCCCGTGGGGGTGCCGCTGGTCTCGTTCTTGCGTCGTCCAAATGCCATGATCGGAGTCCTGTCTCGTGTGTTCGGGATGGGACCGGGGCGGCCGACTAGCTGCCAGGCGGGCGGCCGTCCCGGGGCTTTCAGCGGCGGAGCAGCGTGCGGCGACGCTTGCGGTCTGCCGGGTCTCGGATGATCGACATCCCCTCTTGGCGCTCCACAGTCAGGGCGTTGTCGTCGTTGTTGTTGTTGCTCTGACCTGCGACAACAACGCCAACAGCGGGCGGCTCGAGCGGGGGGTTACCGGGGGAGGAGCGTGGCAGGAAGTGTCGCCGGTCAACACCGGTCGACACCTTCCCGCTCATGCGCACCCCCGAGGAGACGGGGATGCCAGCGGCCTCCAACTTCTCCCGTACGGCCGCCGGGGTGGTGCCGCACGCGACGGCGATCGCCTTCAAATGCGCGTGAGGCGCGCCGACTTCGTGCATGGCGGCGGAGAGTTGGTCGAGGGTGAGCGGCTGCCGGGCGGGCGCCTTCTCCTGCTGCTCCTCGGCCGACGTCTCGGGGGCGGGGCGCAGGCCGATTGCGATCGCCGTTCCCAGCCACCCGGCGGCGCCCGTCCACACCAGGTAGGTCGTCCACGGCAGACCCTTGATGAACCCGGCGGCGAGGACCACGGCGAGCACTCGGGCGACCGGTCCCCCTGCGATCCATGCGCCGATGCGGCCACAGATGAGCGTGGATCCGGTCCAGATGGCAATCCAGACGCGCATGTCAGCCCCCCACTGTCATGAGGAGGGACTTGGCGACTTCGGCGGGGATCGCCCAAACCGTACCGTCGCCGGTGGCGGGGAACACGAACCCTGCGATCAGGCCGAGCACGGCAGCGAACACAGGCGTGACGTTCGGGGCGAACAGGAACAGGATCACGAGGATCAACGCGACCGCACCTAGCTTGACGTCGCCGAACGGGCCGCTGCTCCCCTGCCCAACTCCGAGCCCCATCAGGCCCTGGCCGACGATCTTCTCTGGGTTGGCCCAGATCTGCCCGGCGGCGCTGAAAGCCGTAGCGGCGACGAACGCCACGTAGGCGGCGGGGCTGACAGTGAGTTTCATCTTGCCTTTGCCGCGCACTCCAAGGACGAGAAGCACGGCCAGGGCCAGGGCAAGCCCGCCGGCTCCGAAGCCGCCGAAGATGGCTCCGACGGGAGCGGCAATGCTGGTCACGAGAGGGCTCCGGGGGTGTTGAGGGCGAGCGCGAGAAGCACGGTCGCGGACGGAATGTGTGCAGCCCAGTCGGCTGCGTCGTGGACTTCGGGGATGGCTTCGCGGGGGACGAAACGGAGCAGCTTGGCGGCGACGAACCAGGCGACCAGCCACAGGAGCAGCGCGAACCCGACCGCGCCCTGCCCGGACTCCTCGAGCCGCCGCTGTACGACGGGCCCGAGCCCGATCAGCCATCCGACTCCGGCCGCGGTGCCGCGACGCAGGACCCACCAGCGGATACGGGCCTTGCGGTCGGACACCGGGCGGGCGGGCGTGGCGGGGGTGATGGTGACGTGCACTCCGGGGGCCTGCTGCTCCCCCACGACGGGCGCGGGCACCGGGGCGGGGTCCTTGCGGACGGTCCACCAGGGGGCCGGCTCCCCCGCGGGCTCCGGCTTCTGCTCGTCGGCGTACAGCCGGTCAAGCCAATCGGGGTCACGGGGAGCGGGTACGACCGGCTGCGGTTCGGCGTCGGGGCCGACTCCACGACGGCGGAGCAGCGACCGGATACGGCGCTCGTCGGCGCCTTCGGGGGCCATCAGTTGTACCCGCCGTTCCCCTTGCGGCGTTCGCGGCGAACAGCTGCCGCGACCGACTCGCGGTCGGCGTCCGGACGAACGGCGAGGATCAAGTTCACGGCGGTCCGGTTGTCGGGGGTGATCGCAACTTGCTCGCGGGCAAGTTCGGCGATGGTCGGTGCCGGGCGATCGGTGTTCGGGCTGGTCGCGGCGTGGTCGGCGATCTGTTCGCGGGTGACGTTCGGGGGTGTGCTCGCCGTGTTCGGCGCGGCGGGCGCGAGCTGCTCGGGGGGCTGTTCGGTGTTCGCGATCAGGGCTGGTGCGGGCAGTCCGAGCATGGCGGCGAGTGCCTTGTCAGCGCCTTCGGTGAGCCGGTCGCGCTGGACGGTGACGAGGTCGGAACCGAGCTGCACGTCTCCGAGCCCTACGCGGGCCATGAGGCGCCAGGCTGCGAGCTGCGACCGCTTCCGTGTCCAGTCGTGCGGGTGCTGCGCTGCGCGGGCGGTGAGGTACGCGAGCCGGCGAACCGTGGCGGCGTTGCTGCGCTGCGCTTCCATGTCGACACCGGTCCGGTAGACGACGACGCGACGGGCGAGAAGCCCGAGACCCTCCGCGGCGGCGGACATGGCCATAGGTGTGATCGCGTAGACGACGCCTTCGGTGACGTCGTCGGCGACGACCAGGCCGGTGACCGCTGCTCCGATCGGGGCGAGCCACAGGCCGACCCGTACGGGCGCGGGCGCGGGCTGCCCGAGCATCGTCAGCCCGACCATGACCAACGCGAGCACGAGGGTGACGCCTTCGCCGGCTGCGACGACTCCGAGGGCGGTGGCGGCGCGGCCGAACTCGCTGACGATGTTGGTGTACGTGCCCCAACCGCCGAACGCGCCTGCGGCGATCATGGGGAGAGTTGCGGCGATCAGTACGGTCGCCTGCCCTTTGGTCAGTTCCTGCGTCACAGCTCCTCCGGAGCGGGAGAGAGGGCCGCGCCCGAGCGGCGTGGATTGCTCGGGCGCGGCGGTCAGGGGTCAGCCGCGGTGGCTGCGGGCCTGTTCGGCAGCCTGCTGCCGCTGACGGTCGACGGCTGCGCGCTGCTGCAGCTGCTGGACGGTGGCGTTCGCGTCGTCGGCGACGTCCGTGGGCTGCGCCATCACAGCCCCTTCGCGACGTCGCGGAGCAGCTGGGCGTACTCCCATGCGGTACCGGTCACGTGGGGCGCGGCGGCCGTGGCGCGCATGAGCGCATCGGCGGCGACGACTCCGGGCAGGCCGGCAAGGTGCTCCGTGATCGCGGCGTTCATCGCGTCGCAGTACACGGCGGGGTTCATCGTCTGGAACGGCTGCTCGTCCTCGAGGACGGTGGCGACGCCGAGGAGCAGCAGGTGTGCGCGGGTCGGCTCGGAGAGGATCCGGGCCAAGACGTCGTCCAGCTCTTTGGTGGTGGGGTTGGTGGGGATACGCTCCATGGCGGATCCACTCCTTCGATCGCTTCGGGGTGGGTCTGGCCCCGGCCATGTGGCGTTCGCAGCGCCGGCCGGGGCCTTCCTTGTTGCCGGTTCGACCGTAGCGAGAAGTGTGGACATTGTCCACACCTCGCTGAGAGGATTGCCCCATGCCCGAGACCCCGGAGAGTGAGGAGCAGCGGGAGACTATGACCATTCCGAAGCTCGCTGAGCGGGTGGGGCGTAGCCGCACGCTGCTGCATCGTCTGGCGACGACCCCGGCGGAGGGTTGGCCAGCGCCCGTGTTCCGGGAGGGCAGCAGCCGGCCGGAGTACGACGTCGAATGGTTCGATGCCTACTGGGCGGAGCGTCAGGCCGGTATCAGGCAGGGCAAGCGAACTGATCTCGACAAGTAGCCTCGCGCGTACGGGAGCCCCCGGCCATGTGGTCGGGGGCTTCCGTCTACTGCTGCGCCTGCGGGACGGGGTGCCCGCCCCAACCGGGGCGGGCGGTGGGGCGCTATGCGGCGCGCCGGTTGAGGTGGTCGGCGAGCTGCCGCGCGCCAACGGTGGCCATGGCGGGCCACGTCTTGCCGGTGTGGGTGTCGAGCACGTACGCGCCGGTGACGCGAAGGCGGCGGACCTGGTAGCGGCGGGTGGTGGTCATGGGGGTTGCTCCCTTGTGTTGGTGCCGGGTGGAGCCGGCATGGTGCCCGCCCCGGTTGGGGCGGGCCGCGTCGTCTACTTCACCGCGTCCCAGATGGCGCGTCCGACCGTGCCCGGCTTCCCGCTCGCGGAGGCGAACCTCGTGGCGCCGAAGGTCTCACCGTTCCGCTCGGACCAGTAAGCGACGTACGCTTCGGGGACCCATGTGGGAACACCATCGACCTTGGGTCGGGCCGGCACGACGGCGCCGACGATGTACCGCTTGCCCTTGACGGCGACGATCCGGCGCCCCTTGCTGTCCGTCTCCTGTGCCTCCGGGGCGGGCGCGTCCACCAGGGTCATGCGCACCTGGCGGCCGTCCTTGTACTCGATGCTGTGCTGCGTGCGACCAGAGGACATCGTGCGTACGTGGCGCTTGCCGGCCATCATCGCGCCGTTCACCTCGGCCATCGCCTCGCGGATGCTGACGTGAGCGGTGGTGCCGTTCTCGGTGCGCTCGTAGACCTTGGCCATGTCGTCCACTCCCTCTGTCGTCCTTGCGATACCTCCAAGTTAGTGGGTACCCATCAATCACGTCAAGTGGGTACCCACTATCAATATTGGCGGGTACCCACTACCCTCATGCCATGGACAAGCCGCCCCCGCCCTTCGACCAACTCGCCGACCTGGTCGCCGGTGACGAAACCCTTGATCAGGCCGTGGCCCTCACCGCAGCCCTCAACGCCATCCCGGACCTACAGAAGTGGCTACGCGAGCAACGCCAACACGTCGTGCGCACCCTCCACGACCGCGACGGCACCAGCTACACCGACATGGCCCCCGCCCTTGGCGTCAAGCCCGAGCGCGTCAGCGGCATTGCGCGCGGACACAGCCGGTCGCCACGCAAGACGGCGCGCCAAGAGGCCGACTGACCCGCTCTCAGGCAACGCGAAACCCCCGGCCGGCTGGTCGGGGGCTTCGCCGCGTCCGGGGCCTATGCTGCTGCGCCCTGCTCGGTCCAGATGCCGCCGCAGGTGTCGCAGTGCGCGAGCGGCGAGGCGCCGGCCCCGCCGTACACGGTGATCGTGCCGCCGCAGTGACACGACCGAGACAGCTTCGCTTCGCGGGCGGCGGTGTCGAGGACGGTCTCTATCCGCTGGACGCAGCCGGCCGCGACGTGGCCGATGCGCTGCTCCTGCTCCTCGGTGAGGCGGTAGAACGGGCCGGGCGCGCGCTCGACTCGAGCCAACAGCCAGAGGGCGGTGTACGGGGCGTCCGGGCGGGTGCCGGTCCACTTCCATCGGCGGGCGTCGGCGGCGTCGTCCTGGGCGGCCTGCACCCTGCGGGCGTGGTCGTCCCATGCGAGGCGTTCGGCGCGGGTGCGGGCGACGGCGGCGCGGCGCGGCGGCGGCATGGGGATGGGGTCGCGCTGGACGTGTTCGGCGATCGCGTCGGCGCAGTCGAGGAGCACCGCGCGGATGACGTGCATCGTCTCGTGGACGCGGAGCCGGATCGGGATGGGCCGCACTCCGAGCTGGTCGGGGGACCGCTCGAGGGCGCGCAGGGCGACAGCTTCGGCGGCGTCGTGCTGCTCGAGGGTGGCGAGATAGCCGCGAAGACCCAGTCCGAAAGCGCCGTGTTGGACGGGTTCGCCGAGTGCGTCGGTGAGGTCGGGCCAGGTGCTGATGATGGTGCGGAGGTGCTGAGCGGTGGTCACGGCTTCTCCTCGGGCGTGGTGCGGTTGGTCGGCGGGGCGTGCCGTGACGGTCGGCACGCTCCGGGGCGGGTCAGGCGTCGGCGGGCTCGTATGTCGCGGCGAAGACGTCTGGCTTGCAGGGGTAGAACTCGCCCTTCACGCCGCGGATGATCCAGTCACCGTGTTCGCCGCGCATGGTGCCTTCGAGGGTGTCGATTTCGATGGCGTAGGGGTGGCCTGTGATGCCGTCGGCGACGATGCGACCGCCGCACCACTCGGCGACGTCTTCGGGGCTGTTGGGGTGGGCCATGTGCATGGCTTCGACTTCAACGGGGCGCTTGCGGTAGCGGGCCATGGTCACTTCCCCTTGCGGTCGTTGGTTCGGACGGCGGCCCAGACGAGGACGCAGAACAGGACGGTGGTGCAGACCATGCCGATCGCGGCAAGGGTGGTGGCGCTCACGGGCGGGACTCCTTCGGGAGGTCGGCGGGGTACTGGGTGCAGGCGCCACACATGCCGGCGATGCGGGGCGCGGTGGGGTGCTGCTCGCACGACTCCGGGCCGTCGAGGGCGACGCGCAGTTCGGTGGCTGCGCTGCCGTATGCGCGGAGGACGGCCCAGCGGGAGGCCAACTTGCGCGCCCGGTCGATGGCGGCTTGGTACTGCCCGAGGAGGGGCGCCCGGCGGGTCAGCTCGTTGGTCAGGGTGTGGCGGCCACGGCTGGCGGACTTCCACGCCTGCCTGTAGCGCTCGGCCTGCCCCTGCCAGTGGCGGGCTCGGGCCTGCGCGTGGCGGAGTAGTCGGCCGGTCCGCTCCAGTTCTGCGTACAGGGCGTCGAGGGCGTCGCCTGTGATCGTGTCGACGGTGTGTCGGTCAGGCACGGCGGGGCTTCCTTCGCTTCATGGCGCGTCGGGTGGCGCGGTTCGGTCGGGGTGTCGGGGTGTCGTCGTCGGCGAGCTGCTCGCCGGTCCACTTGAGGCGGGTCTCCCACGTCGTCCCAGGGCGGCTGGCTCGTTCGCCGCGCGGGGTCGACGACGGGCCGGTCACTGCTGCTCCCCCTCGTTCGCGGCGGCCACGGCTGGCCGACTGTCAAGGTCGGCGATCCATGCGGCGCAGACGGCGGCGACCTGGAGCAGCTCGGCGCGCAGCTTGGCCGGGTCGCGCTCGGCGAAGGCCTCGGCTACCTCCTCGGCGAGGATGTCGGCCCATGTGCCGTAGCCGGAGCCAAAGGCGTCCTGGCACCAGCTGCGGGCCCGGTTCGCGTCGTCCTGCTGGCTCTTGTCGCCGGTCCCGTCGCGGTGGTGCTGGTCGCCCCACTTGGAGAGCTGCGCCTGACGTTCGGTGTCGACGGCTTCGGCGAAGGCCTTGAGGCCGGGGGTGGCAAAGAGGGTCGGGTACATCGGGTTCTCCTCGTGGGATGGTGGGCGGGTGCCGCCCCGGCTAGGACCCGGGGCGGCATACGACGTTCACGGGGCGGTCAGGGCGGGTGTGCTGCCGATCACGAGGCGGCCTCCCACAGGGTTCGGGGCATCCGCTCGGATCGGGTCTCAGCGCGCGGGCGGGAAGGGCAGTCCCAGCCGCCGCGGGCCGGCCGCTGGGCAAGGACCCGCCAACCAGCTGCGCGGAGGCTCGCGCCGGTCTCGCTCGCCTGCGTGTACGTGATCAGCCGGCGGTACCCCAACGCGCTGGCCGCGCGCCACGCTGCGCCGTACAGCATCGAGTTCGCGTTGCGGGTGCCGTCGGTGGCGCTGCGGGTGACCTCAAGGGTGCGGCCGTCGTCCAGGTGGCGGGCCACGGGGCGGCCGGCGACGAGGACGCCGCGGAGTATGCCGTCGTCGTCCGCTGCTCCGACGGCGAAGATCATGCCGACGGGCGGCGGGTTGTGGCGGTGCCACATGGCGACGAAGTCTCGGGCGTCGCGGAAGCGGACGGGGACGAGGTGAAGTCCCATCTGCTGCTCCTTCGGGTGGGTCATGCGCGCGGGCGGCGGCCGAACCGAGCCAGCGCCCGTGTGTGGGCTTCTGGGGGTGTGGTGTGGCTCTGTGGCCGCCGGGGGGTGTGTGGGGCTGTCAGGCGGCGAGCTGCTGCGGCTGGGGGGCGGTGTAGCTGCCCGGGTCGGCGGGGGTTCCGTCGTGGCATTCGAGGCAGCTGCCGAGGGTTTTCAGCGGTAGGCAGTGGTGGTAGCGGCGCTGGCAGTGGGGGCAGGTTTGCCGTGCGGCCATGGCGCGGTCGAGGGCGGCTTCTTTGGCGAGGGTCATGGGGTATTTCGGGGCGGCCTGGTCGATGCGGTACAGGTAGGCGACGCGTTGCCCGCGGCGGCATTCGATGACGGCGACGGGGTCGTGTCCGCCGGGTCGGAGTCCCATGTCGCGGAGTTGGCGGCGGGTGGCGAGTCCGGAGGGTGCTTGTCGCCATCGGTAGGTGGGGAGTTGGCCGGTGGGGTCGGCGTAGGGGTCGACGTCGACCAGGTGGGGCATGGTGTGCTCCGGGGTGTGGTCGGGGGCTATGCGGTAGCCGCTGGACAGGAGGTATTCGGCGGCGCGTTCGGCGGCGCCGTGGGGGGTTTGCTGGTCGTGGGGGGTGGTGAGTCGGTAGTCGTCGAGGGCGGCGGCGATGACGGCGACGGCTGCGTCGGGGATGCTCACGGCTTGACTCCTCGGCGTCGGTCGTGGCCGGTCATGGCGACGACTTGGGTGTCCTCGGCGAGGCGGGACACGATGCGCTCCCCGAGTGCGGTGATGAGGTCGGGCCCGTGGCGCTGCCCGTGTTCGTCGCGGGAGTCGGCGGGGAGGTTGCTGGTGTAGATCGAGGGCCGGCAGGCGTTGTACCGCTCGTTGATCAGCCGGTACGTGACTTCTTCGGTCCACTCGGATGCCTTGGCGCTGCCGAGGTCGTCGAGGAGCAGCAGCGGGACGCGGGTGAGGCGTCGGAGTTCTTCTTCGGCTCCGCGGTCGGATCCCTTGGGGCGCAGCAGGCCGTACATGTCGGCGGCGGTGATGGCGCGGATCTCGTACACGTGGGGGCCGGCGGCGGCGATGCGGCGTAGGGCGCCGTAGGCCTGGTGGGTTTTGCCGGTGCCGGTGGTGCCGGTGAGGAGGATTGATCCGGCGCTCTCGGGGTCGTCGGCGACGCGGTCGGCCCATGCGGCGACGTCGGGGTGTTCGGCGTCGGCTCGGCGGTAGCGGGGCGGGGTGGCGGTGGTCCAGCGCTTCAACGCCCATTCGGCGCGGCGGCGGCGGTGGTATTCGGGGTGGCCGGGTTCGTCGGGGCTGGGTTCGTCGGCGATGGGTCCGGGCTCGACTTCGGCCAGTCCTCGGTGGGCGAGTCCGGCGCGGAGTCGGGCCATGGCGGCTTCGTTGTCGAGGGTGATGGGTTCGGCCATGGTCAGAATCCGTTCTCGTACACGGACGGGTTGTTGGGGTTCTGGTAGGGCTGCCAGGCGCTGCCGCCGCCTCCGACGGCGCGGAGGGGGCGGGGGCCGGCGGGCTGCTCGGGCAGGGGCGGGAGGTCTCGCCAGCCGGGGAGGAAGTAGCGCGCGTAGCTGATGTCTTTGGCAGCGGCCTGGCGTTGGGCGTAGGCGGCGAGTGCGGGAATGCCGCTGCGCTTGATGAGCGCTTCGACGACGAACCAGTCGGTGTGGGAGAGGTTCCAGCGGACGAGGACACCGGCGGTGGTGAGCGCGTCAACGAGGGGGCGTGCGTTGGCGGGGATGGGCTCGGGTGCGGGCTCGGGGGCTAGCTTGCTTTCACTCCTGGTAGGAGTGGTCTGGTAGAGGGGTACCGATTCAGGACCGGTAGGGGTCTCGATTCGGGACCCCCCCGGTACCGATTCAGGACCGGTAGCGGAATCGCTAGGGGTCTCGATTCGGGACCCCCCCGGTACCGATTCAGGACCGGTAGCGGAATCGCTAGGGGTCTCGATTCGGGACCCCTGCTGTGCGTTAGGGGTCTCGATTCGGGACCGGTAGCCGTCGCTTAGGGGTCCCGAATCAGGACCGGTAGCACCGGGCTTGGGTCGGACGAAACCGACCGCCTTCGGCAGCTGGTAGGCCGCTGGACGACTCCCGCGGGCCTCTTCGACCATGACCAGTTCGCCGGACTCGAGTGCCTTGTCCACGGCGCGGACGACGACCGACTTACTGACGTTGCCCAGCCGGGCGCGGAACTCGGTGGTGCCCATACGTGCGGTGCAGTCGGGCCCCGGCGCCTTGTCGGCGACGGCGAGCAGCACGAGGCGGGGATTGCCGGTGTTGCGGGACTGCGTCCACACCCACTGCATCGCGTCGATCGTCAACGGGGGCCTTCTTCCGGTGGTTCGGAGGGGTCTTCGTCCGGGGCGGGGTCTGGTGGCCGGCCGCCCCGGACGGTCCTACGGGGGGTGGTCTCAGCTCAGGTCGGGCACGACGAGCCACCCGGGCTCGCGGGTGACGACTCCGAGCGCCATGGCGGCGGCCTTGAGCTCGCGGTTCCACGCCTCGTACTGCTCCGCGCTGTACGTCTGCGGCGTGACGTGCTCGAACTTGCCCAGACTGACTTCGGTGGAGTGGGTGACCAGGAAGGTCATGTCCTGGTCGTAGTTGCCGGCGCTGAGGTACCCGACGTCGCCGCCGTGCTGCTCCTTGTGCTGCCGCAGCTGGTCGTCGAGGTCTTCCAGCGCGCCGGGGTGGGTGTCCGGAATCTGGAAGCCGTAGGCGAAGTAGGTGGAGTGGTACATGCCCATCAGGCGGTGTCCTTCCTGGGGTTCACGGCGGCCTGTGCCGCGCGGTAGGTGGTCGGGGTGGAGCGGCGCTTACCGGAGGCGACCGCGCGGGCGTCGTGGACGCGGGAGTCGTTGAGCGGCGACGGGGTGGACCATGCGCCCTTCGGGAGGCCGGGGCCCGGCTTCGGCTCCGGGCGCCCGGCCTGCGCCCACGGGGAGTGGGCGGAGCAGCGCGGGCCGCACGGGTACGGCCGGACGGGGCCGGTGTGCTCGGCCTGCGGCACGTCGCACACCCGGGCCGGCCGGTCGGGGAGCTCCGCGGCGATCTGCCCGGGGATGACGTCCGGCGGAGGCTGGTCGAGAAGCCGGCGAGCACGGTCAAGGCCGGTCATGCCGCCGCGTCCTTCGTCCGTACGCGCCGGATCGCGGTGCGTTGTTTCTCGGAGGTGCCGCCCCAAACGCCGCGCTCGCCGTGCTCTATGGCGTACTCGAGGCACTCGCGCCGCACGCTGCAGGCGAGGCAGACGCGCTTTGCGGCGGCGGCCGATCCGCTCTCGGGGAAGAAGACTTCTGGGTCGGTCTGTGCGCACAGTCCGTGTGCGCGAAAGTCACCGGTTTCCGCGTCGAGGGCCTGAAAGAGGCTGGTCATCACCGGGCCCCCGATCCGGGCTCCGCAGCCTTCGGCCACTCCGTCGTACCAGTGGCGGGCGGCGTGCTCTGCTCGGTCTGCTGCTCCGTCTTCCCGGGCGTGGTGGCCTGCTGCTTGATCTCGCTTGCGGTCACGCGCTGCGGCGGGAACTCTTCGTCGCGGGTGACTTCACCGCGGCGGATCGACTGATGGATGATCTGCAGCTGGCCGAGGTCGATGTTCGTCCACTTGCTGCTGTCGCGGCCCAGTTTCGTTTCGATCTGGTCGACGGTGACGCCGATGCCCTCGAACGCGGTGATTGCTTCGGCGATCCGCGTGGAAATGGGGGTGTCACCGGCTCCGTTGTTGAGGGTGTTGGTGGCGATCTCCTTCGCCTGCTCCCGGAACCAGGACGGAAGCACTGTGAAGATCATTTCTCGGAGGCGGCGGGCACCGTTGTTGCTGTTCGACTCGTACACGTCGCGCGGGTCCTCGAGCCTCTTGCTGCCGTTCGCGCTCGTCCATCGGGTGTGCGGGACGATGAACGTCGTGCTCGCGCGCTCGTTCGTCTCGAGGTCCCACGCCCACGCCTGCATCTCCGACTCGCCGGCCACGTCGTCGCGGCGCAGCTCGGTCAGGCCGTGGTGAATGTTGGTCCAGCAGCGGGCCAGTTCCTTGGCGAACTGGATCGTCTCGCCGGTCACGCTGCTGCCGCCGCGGCTGAAGCGGAAGAACGACCGGGCGGCGAGGTTCTGCTGACGGAAGGCGGTGGTCATCTTCTGGATCGCGAGCGCCTCGTTCCGCGGGAACTGGCGGGCCACGATCACCGCGGCCTGCACCTCCGCGACGGCGCGGGACTGCTCAACCGCGGTGCCCTGCCCGACGAACGACGGAACGGGAGCGGGAGCCGGCGCGTACTGCTGCTCTGCGGGGTAGTTCACAGGTACTCCTCGGTGTCACGGATTTCGGCCCACGGGGGCAGGGAGAGGTACTCGATTTCTTCGCTGTAGCCGGGCCAGTGGCCGGACTCGAGGCAGCGGGCGTATGTCTCGATGGCCCGGCGGTTGCGGGCGGCGCCGATACGGCGGGCGGTCGCGTCCATCTCCACGACGGTCACGAGGTACGGCGCCGTCTTCTCCTGGCACACGAACACGAACGCCGCGGTGTCGTCGGCCAGGCCGAGGGCCTTCGCGCCCGCCCGATACCAGTCGTCTTGCTGGTGGTAGCCGTGCTCATCGACGGACCGGGCCAGCGCGGCCGGCTCGGCGCTGCGGCACGTCTTGTAATCGGGGATGATCAGCCGGCCGGAGCGCGGGTCGGGCAGCCAGTCGAGACGGGCGCGGCGCATGATGCCGGTCTGTTCGTCGCGCCAGAACAGCGACTGTTCGGGGCGGCCCGAAGCCGGGTCGAACAGCAGGGACGCGACGGGGTGGCGGCGCAGCGCGTCGGCCATGTCGTGTACCTGCTGGTACTCGTCGGGCTTCAACGGGATACCGCCCTCAGCGCGCACGGCGGCGACTTCGGCTTTCACCGCGTTCGTCGTCCACTTGTCGGCGTCGATCCGGACGAGGTCCGCACCTTCACCGAGGACGAGTCGATGGGCGGCGTTGCCAAGGTCGAACGTCTTCTTCGGCGCGGGCTGGTTCTCCTGCTCCCACCGAAACAGGGCGGGACACGACGGGGGCAGCAGCTTCCGCGCGCCGCTCGAGGAGAGGGCGTACCGGTGGGAGTGGTACTCCTCGTTCGTCATCTGGTAGATGCCGGGCTCGGTGATGGCCGGGCCGGCGGCCGGGGCGAGCGCCCCGGCCTGCACGGTCGTCGTCATCAGTCGTCACCGTCGCCAAAGTCGTGGCCGGCGTCGTGGCCAGCGGCCTTGACGCACTGACGCCCGTGCGCCGATTCGGCGGTGCGGCACTGGTCGGCGAGCACCTTGCCGCGCGGAATGCCGGCATCGCGGGTGGCGGCGGCGAGTGCGAGCGTCGCGTATGCGGTGGCCAGCTGCGCCAGGACCGGCGCGTCGCTGCTGTCCGGGTGGCGGGCAGCGAGGCGCGCGAGTTCTTCGGCCTTGCGGTCGTGCTCGGGTCCGGTCATCGGGCGCTCTCCTCGGTGGTCTCGGTCCACGGGGCGTTCACGTGGGTGCATGGGTTGTCGACGTGACCGCCGTGACAGTCCTGCTCGCAGGCGGCGCAGTCGGGGCACCACTGCTCGGAGCGGGAGCCGCAGGCGTCACAGGCGCCCGGGGCGTGCGGCCCGGTGGTCGACGGGACCTCGATGACCGCGCCCGACGAGGCGTGCAACGCCTCCACGGCCGACGTCAGCGAGTACGCGATCGGGTCCTCGTCGGCCGTGCGCGTCGACTTGTCACCGGCCGCGGCTTCCAGGCGGGCCATCCGGCGCTCGGCCGCAGCGAGGACGTGCTCCTTGTCCTTCTGCAGCGCGGCGCACTCGGCCTCCAGCTCGACGACCCGGGACCGCTCAGCGTTCGCGATCCGCTCCAGCTCGACGCGCTTCTGCTCCAGGCGCGCAACGGCGGCAACGGCTTCGGCGACGCGGGCCCGCAACCCTGCCTGCTCCTCGTCCGCCAGAGCCATCACCGGGTCGACGTGGGCGCGCACATCGGCGAAGAGACCAGCGAGACTCTTCACGGAGAGCACTGCCTTCGCGTACCGCTCGCGACGGTCCTGCGACTCGGCGGGCTCGGCGTGCCCGAGCGGCACCGGCAACGCGCCCACCCTGGCCACGACCGCCGCCAACTCCTCGCGCGGCGCCTCGTCGGCCATGCGGCGCAGCATGCGCGCCGCCCAGGCGGCGCCGCTGCGTACCGGCTCGGGGAATCGGGTCTTGCCGGAGTCCACAGCGTCGGCCCCATCGCGCAACACCGCAGCGCGGTGGTTACGGGCGATGCCGCGGGCGTCGTCCATGGTGAAGCTGGCCCGGTGCTCCGCAATCACCGCGTCCCGGTAGGCGGCGGCTGCGGCTTCGAACCGCTGCCGGTCGTCGCTCAGCCAGCAGTCACGCAACCAGTCGAGGGCGTTCATGCCGCCACCTGCACGTTCATCAGGGCCCAACCGCGGACCTTGACCCCGTTGACCGTGGCCTGAGCGCTCGTGTACGTCCCGTTCTGCGGCCCGTAGTTGTGGGTGGTGGAAACCGGGACATCGAAGTCGGCCCCGAAGCGGGCCACATAGTCGGGGTGGTTGTGGAAGTACACGTCCACGCTGTACGTGCCGTCGTAATTGGTCTGGACGGTGACCGTGGTCGGGTCGTCGTGCAGCTGGGCCGTCACCGTCTCGGCGACGGCAAAGGCGCGCATCATCGCGGTGCGCAGGCTGGTCTCGCCAGCGTCGACGGCGGGGGCTTCGGTAGGCTGAATGGTCACGGTGGACCTCTTCTCTCGCGTAGTTGAGGTGGTGCCGGAGGGGCTGTCAGGACCGGCCAGGGTCCAGGCGGCCCCGTCGTTTTCGGGGGTCAGGCGCCGACGGCGGCCAGCTGCGGGGACTCCGCGTCGTCGTCGGCCGGCGCGTTCGCTGCCATCCACGCCTTCACGGCGTCGATGTCGAACCGCGGCGACGTCAGGGCGACCGGCACGGTCGGCATGCCCGCCTTGCGCCACTTGCGGACCTGCCAGTCGGATACGCCGTAGTAGGCCTGCAGCTGAGCGGACGTCCACAGGGGCTTCGGGCTGCCGGGGAGCGCGGAGAGGTCAGCGGTCATCTTCGGCATTGGGGGTTGACCTTTCGGGATTCGAAATCGAAGGTGATGGCATGCTGAAACCGCGGTGCATCTGCCAGTCCATCGCCTCGACGATGAGCCAAGCGGTCCGCAGTTCACACGGGTTCCGTCCGGACCGACCACGACTGACAAGCCGGCCGATCGTCTTCGGGCTCACTCCGCGCCCCTCCGGGTCGACCCTGCGGGTCATCTCAGAGAGTTCCTCGAGGGTCAGGCCCTGGCGATCCATCTCGTCGCGTATTGGCCGACCTTCGCTCTTGCGGAGCACTTTGGGCATGCGGACCTCGTAAAGACGGCGGCGGTTGCGCCCCTCCGGATCGGTGAGGCGTTGCGATATTTCTACTCTCGAAATCGAACCGCTGTCAACGAGAACCGCGGAGTAATCCAGAGCGGAGCGGAGAACGGCGAGTCTCGGGCGACACACCCGAACGGGTGTTCTATAGTGTCGGCATATGCCCAGTGCAACGGCGGGTGACGGGGAGGCCGCGCGCCGTGAAGTTTTGCGCCACGCTTCTACTTTTACTTGCGAAAAGTAGAACCCGAAGGGCACCCTTACCCGTGTGGAGACCGCCGACACCCCTCACGCCGCCGACGACTTCGCGCAGATCCTCAAGCGCCTCCGTGACACCTACAAGGTCACCGAGACGGAGGTGGCGCGGCGTATCGGCGCGCACGTCTCCACCGTGAACAACTGGGCCCACCGCAAGGCAACGCCGCGGCCCGACGCGCTGCGGACCATCGCGCGCGAGTTCCCCGCCTTCACCGAAGCTGAGCTGTTCGAAGCTGCCGGCCGGAAGGCGCCCGGACCGCTGTCGCCGGCTGCCGAGGAGCGGCTCCTCGAGCTGTTCCGGGGCCTGACCCCGGAGCAGCAGGAGTTGAAAGAGCTGGAGTTGCGCGCCATCAACGAGCGCAACCGGCAGACGCAGTAAAAACTTCTTGGCACTGTGCAACCTTTACCCGGCCTCAGGAGTCGAAGCTAAAACGGACTCTGTCACTCAGGGTGCATTAACCGTCAACAACTTGTGTCCCAGCGGTCGATTTCCGACCCGTACCCGAGGTACGGTCGGACGACGGCTCACGTCCTCCCCCGTAGCCGCACATGTCCCTACCGCCCTGATAACGGGGGTTCTATGTGCGTCCACGTCCGCTACTCCTCGGCACAGCTGCGCCCCGTCTACGACTCCGCCACCCGCACCATCACCATCCCTGACTCCGTCGACCCGTCACTCACAGCGATAGCCGTGCGGGCGGTTCTCGCCGAACTCGCCGCGCCACAACCGGAGTTCGGTGCACTCTGCTGGTGCGGGGAGCCAATCATCATCACTCCCCGCATCCCAATCCAGCGAAGGAGTGCGCAGGTGAACCATGGCGCGTAAAGGCCCATCGACCAACCCACGGCAGCTGCGATCGAAGCTGTGCGGCTGCCCGCTGTGCCTCGAGACGTTCCCGCCCAGCAAGGGCTACCGCGAGCGGAAGCCGGTCCGGGACTGCTCGGGCGCGTGGCAGGCCCGCTACCGCGATCCGTCCGGGAAGCAGTGCGGCCCAACTTTCCCGACGAAGAAGGAAGCGGAGACCCATCTCGACAAGGCCCGCTCACAGGTCCGCGAAGGGACGTACCAGGATCCGAAGCGCGGGCAGATCACCGTCTCGGAGTGGTATGCGATCTGGTGGCCGACCATCAAGGTCAAGTCTGTGACCACCCGGAACCGCAAGCTGTCCGCGTGGCGGGTCCACGTCGAGCCGAAGTGGGGCGCCCGGAAACTCAACTCCGTGACGTGGATGCAGGTACAGGACTGGATCACGAACGAGGTGAAGGGCCACGCCACACAGAAGAAGGCTCTTGAGCTGCTCCGACACATGATGGTCGCCGCGCTCCGAGACGGCCGGATCACCGTGAACCCCTGCCTCGACATTGAGGTCTCCTCGGCGCCGGCCCGGCACCCGGACGACCTGATCCCGCCGACGCACGCCCAATGCGACCTGATCCGGGAACAGCTCACGGACTACTATCGGCCGTTGGTAACCTTCCTCGAGGAAACCGGCATGCGATGGGGCGAGGCGACGGGCCTACGGGCCTGCAACGTGAGCCTTGAAGCTGCAACGGTGAAGGTAAAGGAAGTTCTCATTGACGACGAGGGGCACACCCGGCGGAAGCCGGCCCCGAAGTCCCGCGCCGGTTTCCGTACCGTCCCGCTCACTCCGGTCGCTGTCGCCGCGGTGCGGGTCATGTTCGACCGGTGGGCCCCGTCTCTTGCAGAGTCACCCATCGACGGCGACGAGATGCACCCCGAGGAGCTCGTGTTCCGCGGCCCGCAAGGCGGCGTGCTCACCCGGCCGAATTTCCGCCGCCACTGGGTTCCGGCGATCAAGGATGCTGGCCTGGCCCGAATGGTCGTCAGCCCCGAGACGGGCCGCAAGGAATGGTGGCCGCGGGTGCACGATCTGCGGCACACCTTCGCCACCCGGTTGAAGGACGCCGGGGTACCCGAGAAGGACGTGCAGGTCATCATGGGGCACGAGCGGGGCGGCCGGGTGACGTGGCTGTACCAGCACGCGGGGCCCGAGTTGGTCGACGAGGTGCGGGCCGCGCTGGTCAAGGGAACGACGCTGCGGGCGGTGTCGTGAGATGCCGACGCCACGCGGACGCCACACCGACGCCACACACCCATCCTTCGGTTGCTCGCGTTTGCTCCGCGTTGCTCTCTCCGACCGTTTTTCGGGTTCTCCGGGGTGCTCTGAAGTGCTCTGACGTGCTCCCCCGCAGTACACGGGTTCTCCTAAAGCGGGTGTCGCAGGTTCGAATCCTGCCGGGGGCACCAGAAAGTACCAGGTAATGGGACATATCGACCCTCCGTGAGTGCCACGGAGGGTCGTTTTTATCCCAGATGGGAACCTGATGGGAACGGCACGATGGGTGCCTTTGGATAACTCCACGTCGACGACGCGATTCGGTTTTACGAGCCTTTGCCCGATTCAGTGACCAGCTACCGCGGCTGGCGAGCTGCTTCCTGGGCGATGCTGAGCCCAATGTGGCGGCGGTGGGCGATTCGCGCATCGTCGGCCGCGAGTCGTGCGGGTTACCGAGTACCAGGGTGCCGACGGATCAGGTCTACCCCGGCCGACCGCTGGCACCAGCTCTCCGCAAACCAGAAGGCGGTCGAGGTCTCTCACGCCAACGTTCGCGCCGCGGCAGACCAGGCCATGGCCACCCTCAAGGCTTGGCGGCTCCTGCGCAAGCTCCGTTGCAGCCCGAGCCGCATCACCGAGCTCGTCCGGGCGGTCCTCGCTCTCCAACTCAACGTCCTATGGATACCCAGACTCCGGGCGATGCCAGCGAGGGAGCGGCCCTTCGAGGAGCGCACCGGATCCACCGCGTCCCCTTGAACTCTGCGAGGTAATGCTTCCGCTTCACCACCGTGGCCACTTCCCCTGGATCGAAAAATCCAGCGTCCAGGTGTCGGAAGTTCGGGGGTCACTCCACTCGACCCCGCCCCTGCACGTCGGCCCCTGCCCTCGCCCCGTCCGGGGCCCACGCCGGGCACTCACGGAAAGAAAGGATTCTTGAATAAGTCCAGATATAATAAGCCCACCTATCCATACAGAGGTGTGCCGTGGACAAACCCGCCGAGATGTTCGACCGCGACTTCGAGTGGGCCGAGCTGACCCGTTTCGCCGCCCTACCCGGCCCGCGTGCCACCCTCGGTGTGGTCTCCGGCCGCCGCCGCCAGGGCAAGACCTTCCTCCTGGACGCCGTCACGCGGGCAAGCGGCGGCTTCATGTTCACCGCCACCGAGACCACCGAAACCGACGCCCTGCGCCAGTTCGGCGAAGCCCTCGCCCGCCACCGCGACCAGCCCACCCCGTTCCGCTTCACCCACTGGGACGAGGCCCTCACGGAACTCATGCGCATCGCCGACAGGGGCGGCCCCGCCATCGCGGTCATCGACGAGTTCCCCTTCCTCGCCAAGGCCTCCCCCGCCCTCCCCTCGATCATCCAGCGCGCCCTCGACCCCGCGGCCCAGCACACCAACACCCCTGTACGGCTCCTGCTGTGCGGCTCCGCCCTGTCCTTCATGGGCGGACTCCTCGCCGGCAACGCCCCGCTGCGCGGCCGCGCCGGCCTGGAACTCGTCGTCCCCACCCTGGACTTCCGCCTCGCCGCCGAGTTCTGGGAGATCACCGACCCGCGCACCGCACTGCTCACCCACGCCATCGTCGGCGGCACCCCCGCCTACCGCCGCGAGTTCACCCAGGGCGACGCCCCCGCCGGGCCCCACGACTTCGACGCCTGGGTCACCCGCGCCGTTCTCAATCCCGCCCGTCCGCTCTTCCGCGAGGCCCGCTACCTGCTCGCAGAGGAACCCGAACTCCACGACACCGCGCTCTACCACTCCGTCCTGGCCGCCATCGCCGCCGGAAACGCCGCACGCGGCGGCATCGCCGACTACCTCGGCCGCAAGTCCACCGACCTCGCCCACCCGCTCAGCGTCCTCCAGGACGTCGGCATGATCACGCACGAGGCCGACGCCTTCCGCCGCAACCGCTCCGCCTACCGCATCGCCGAACCTCTCATCGCCTTCTACCACGCGGTCATGCGCCCCGCCTGGGGCGATCTGGAACGCCCCGGACGCGCCCCCGCCGTCTGGCGCCGCGCCCAGTCCACCTTCCGCAGCAAGGTTGTCGGCCCGCACTTCGAACAGGTCTGCCGCGAATGGGCCCGCTGGCACGCGTCCCCCGCAACCCACGGCGGGCAGGTCACAAGAGTCGCCAGCGGCACCGTCAACGATCCTGCCGCGAAGACCAGCCACGAAGTCGACGTCGCGGTCCATGGCGAGACCGACAGCGGCCGCGAAACACTACTCGCCATCGGCGAAGCCAAATGGAACGACGTCATGGGAAAGGGCCACCTCGAACGTCTCCAGCACATCCGTGCTCTCCTCACCGCGCGCGGCACCGCCACCGACGTCACCCGGCTGCAGTGCTACAGCGGCACCGGCTTCACCGACGAACTGCGCCACCTCGCCGAGAACGACCCCGCCATCCAGCTGATCGATCCAGTTCGCCTCTACCACGGCGACTGACCCGGTCTCGGTCATCGCCCCCGTACGGGGAGCATGGCCTCCACCGTTACCAACGTCCCGGAGAGCCGCAACTCACGCCCTTTGCCGGTCTACTGACCTGCGAAAACGGTCACTGGCTCGGCCCCGGGCGAGGGGTCCAGATGCGCGTTCCGGCCTCAAAGCAACTGCGGCGCTCAGTGGAATGTGCGGCCCGTTCCGACCTGGGCGGACCTGAAGAGAGCCGTGCGGGGGCGCTCGACCGGGAACCCGGTGGGAACGAGAGTCCGGCGAAGGATCGAGAAAGCCTGCACAACCCGCTACCTTCATCAGGGCTCTGACTTGGCAAAACAGCAGCCTGCGTCGGCGCTCTTGATCAGGCCGCGGTTGGCGTGGTCGCCGCTGCCTTCGGCGGGGTGACCGCCGCCGAGGAACGTCTTGGGGCCGGCGATGGTGAAGCCCATGTAGTCGGCGGTGTCGCTGCCCCGGGGAGGAGCCGTCGTCCGCCACAGCGATGACGCCCTCGTGCGTGGCGACGTACAGCCGTCCGTCCGCGGGGTCGACGCCAAGCCCATGGATATGGCTGAGGGCCATTTCCTCGGGGGACGTCTCCGAGCCTGTGGTGCCGTCACCGGAACCGCCTGTGCAGGCGGTCAGAACGGCCGCGAGTAGAGCGGCGGCGGCAGCTGTGGCGAACGGGGACGGAGGGCGCACGACGTGAACGGCGTGATCCACATCGAGTCTCCGGTCAAGGCCACCTTCTCCCTCGGTCAGTTCATGACCGACGCGAGCTTGTGCCTCCGGCTCCCTGTTCTGGCTGGTTCACTTGGCGACTCACGGTGGCGGTCACATCTCGTTCAGGTCGGTGACTGAAGCGTTACGCCCAGACCGTGATGAGTGCCGCGACGACGTCGGTGTCGGCCGGTGCCGCGGGCCACCATTCGCCCTCGTCGCCCGGAGGTGGGATACCAGCAGCGTCATGGCCGCCCGGTGTCACCCCGCTGGCCGCTAGTGTTGCCCCATGGGCGTGTTGGACACGGCCGAGCTTGAGGCCATGATCGAAGAGGCGACTGTCGATGCCTACACCGAGGACGAACAGCTGACCGGTCTGTTCACCATGCTTGAGGAATACCTCGGCCTGCCCTTCACCACCGCGGTGCTCGGCGTCGAGGTGACCGTGGACGTCATCGACCTCACGCCGGACGGCACGATCGTCGCCCTGTGCTCTCGCGGCGGCATGCGGCAATCGATCGGAATCCTGGAGCTGCCGTTGCCCAGCCCGGCGCCCGAGGGCGCGGAGTGGATAGAGGCGTACCGTCACTGGGCTGGTTGAGGTCGGGCACCTCACACCCAGCGCGGAACCGGTTTGTCTGGGAGGGCTGAACGTGGCTGACGTCGTACAAGGCACGCAGCAGGGCGTCGGCGAACCGTCGCTGACCGATCTCATCGAGCGCAGTGCCGAGTTGAAAGGGCAGCTGGTCGCCTTCGGGCAGAGCACCCGCTTTGACCGGTGGCTGACGCCCCTCCTGCTTGAGGCCGCAGGGCCTGAGCGGCAGTTGGACGAGGGCGAGGCGATCCGGATCATCGACCACTTCATCCTGCGGTACCGCCTGCCGGACGGTTCGACCGTGGTGGACCGCTTCGTCGCTGGACGGAAGGACTTGACCGCGGTCGACCGAGAGATGCTGCTCGGCTGGCGGGATGCGGTGGAGGGCATCTTCGAGATCCAGCGTAAGGAAGGGGATGCCGTCGTCCTGCTGAACTTGGTCGACGACCTGGAGTACCGCACGTACTCGAATGTCGGGCGGGCGGCGTTCCGTGGGGTGTCCAAGGGGGGCTTCCTCCACACCTGCCTGGTACCCGTTCACTCGGCCGGCGGGGCGTGGCTGGTGTCCGGGGCGATGTCGAGCTACCCCAAGTCCAGTGCCACCGAGATCGCCCAGGCCGCTCTCCACCTGGCCACCAGCCAACCCGAACTGGTCTTCCGCAATCCCGAAAAACTTGAGCAGGGATGGCAGCGGATGCGGGAGGACCGGGCCGCGTTCGTCGATTTCTGCGGCGGCGACGAACTGGTCCTTCCGCCTGCCGAAGCCGAGGACCTCCTCAACGCCTACTACCGCCACCGCCAAGAGGCAGCCGTCGCCGGACAGCCCGACCGTGCCCGGGGCAGGCGGCTGTCTGGCCTGGACCTGCCGTTCTTCGAGCTGCCGCGAGAACTCGCGGGCTCGCACACCATCGGCGTCATCTACGACCAGATCGACGGGCTCAACTTCTACGCGGACTACGGGATGTTGCGAGACCTCTTCGCGGACCCGGTACGCGCGAGCCGTGGGCAGCACCAGGACCTGTTGCGCACGTACCTGCGCGAGGGGTCGATTGCGCCACTGCCGATCCGCCGACTGGCCGCTGCGCACCCGGAGACAGCCGACGCGGTGTTCCGAAAGCTCCTGCGGAAGCCCGGATTCACCTGGAGCGAGCACGGTGAGGCGCTGCTGCGCCGACGCAAGCCCTGGTACTACGCGAACGAGCCCCGCCCTGGTGTCTCCGTAATCGGCGACCGCCTCGGCGCGCTCCTCACCGGCCGTCGGTAGCCACCGTTCACACGGCAGCGACTACTGCGCAGCACTGCCCGTTCTCCGCCCAAGCCGTGTTTCGGAAGCCCAGTGGGTGAGGGGTGAAAGCTGAGGTGACGAGAGTACCCGCGTCTGGCTCATCGCCATCTGAGCCGACAACTGCGCGCCGATGGAGTACACAGGCAACCCGGCCGCGATCGAGTTCAAGGGGCTGACTCGCGACCCTAAACTTTGCGCGGCGATCGTCGACCGGCTCACCAATGCGCCTGCTGCCCGCTCGTATCTGTTGAAGGACCCGAGCGCCTGCCAGGATCAGACCGTGAATGAGTCATCGATTGCCACAAGACTGAGCAGAGCTCTCGACTGGGCAGGATTGATCCCGTCCGCCCTCCTCCTTGCGATCGGCATCAGGGATTACCGGGACGGCGGATCCGTGGCATGGCCGATCGGCGGAGCACTCCTGGTTCTCGTCAGCCTTTGGGTGGTCTATCGCGGGATGGCTCGCCGGAGTGGCAAGACCGGCACTTAGCGGTAGGTGTACAGCAGCGCAGTACCGCATCCACAGCAACCGCCCCCGTCCGCTACCGTCCCTCCGGGGCCTCGTAGCGGCTGATATGGCCGTCGCTGACCGATCCGGCTGGAGCTACGCACCAGCAGTGGCCGTGCCCCTCCCGTGCCCGTTCCATCGGGAGACAGCGGGGAACAAGAGTCACTGACGGACAACGCTCATGAGAACGGCCCCAGCACCAATAAGCCAACGCTGCGACTCAGCGTGAAAGCGTCTGATGGGGGGCCAGTCGGTTGCCAGGAGGCCATAGACGACCTCATCGCGTCAGATGGGGTCGTTGGCGCTGGTCATCGATCGCAGGAAATCTCAGCCAACCATTCAGGGGTGTAGCACTCAGCGAACGACCACGTCTGGTCCGAGTAGTGGTCGTCCGTGCTGTCGGTGTACACCTCAAGGCTGCCTTGCGGCGTCAAGCGGTAGTACTCGCGAATCCGGTCACCCTCCACGGTGGGATAGGCCACCTTCAGTTCTGCGCTCTCGCCGCTCTTGAGGGCTCGCTGGAGACAGACGATTTCCCGCACCGCCTGCTTCTGCATCTCCTCACCCTGATCCAGGCGCACCTCGCCACAACTTGAAAACTCAGTTCTAGACTCCCAGCGTTCCTTGACTGGATCGTTCAGCGTGCAACCGGCAGCAAGCAAGAACGTGGCCGCTACCGCGACGAGCCGCGCGCGAACCGAAACAGCCGCCACACAGCGCCGACGGGCCCTGCTCTGACCTATCACGAGGCACCCCCTTCCTGGCCGTTAGACGTGGCTCCGAAGATACGGTTCCGTGCTCGCGCGTGCAGATCCGTGCCAGATCGAGCGGTCAGCCAGGGTCAATCGGGGTGTGGCGGCGCAGAGGCCGTCGGCGACTCGGCGCCCCGTATGACAGTTGAACCGCAAGAACTGTCCCGCGAGCGGTGCCGGGCTTACAAAGCAGCGATCCAAGCGATCCAGCTTCCCAAGCTCAGCAGTGCGCGGCGCCGGCCTTGACGTCCTCGGTTCGCCTGATCGCCTGGGTCCGTGACGACAGACCCGAGCGAGTACGACAAGGCGATGCCGATCGTGACAGCCCGTCTGGCGAAGGTCGAGCGGGCAGTCAGTCGAACCGGCATCTCTCACGGCTGGCAGCCGTACGCAACGGTCCGGCAGGCCCTCGTCGAAGCACTGCGCGACGAAGATGGTGTATCTGCAGTGCCCGTCGGCCGTCATTCGAGCGCGGCTGCGGTTGGAGAGCTGGAGCACCACGCCGCCGCCCGACCAGGCGCAGTGGTCGGGCAGCGAGGAAGTCGAGTTGGAGCTTCCCAGCGGCGTGCTGGAGGTCCACGAACTCACCGGCGGCCGGGAGGGGGCGGTGATCGTGCTGCCGTCGCCGGGCCGGTACCGGCTGCGTCTTCATTGGGCGTTGAATCCGGAAACAGGGCCCTTCTACTCGCCATTCAAAGACGGCCCCGCTGTGGTGGAGACGCCCTCGGGGCACGAGCAGAAGCTGGCGGCGTGGACGAGTTCTGCCTGGGGCAGTTGTGGCGCCTGTCCTCCACGCCCGGTGGATCACGTCTGCGGGCGGGGGCCGACCGAGGCAGGTCGGCCCCCGCAGTGTCATGTACTTGATCACAGTGGTGGTTCAGTCACCGATGCGGATGACGAAGGCGTCCCAGTCGAGGATGCGGTCGTTCTCGTACCAGGCGTCGAGTAGGCGACCGGCCTCTTGGTTCTCCGTCGGGTCGACGTAGCGGACGGAGTAGTCCCTCTCGTCTGGCCCCCCCTCGAATTGGTAGCGAGCCGCGCCTTGGTAAGAGGACGCGAAGGGGTATTCGTAGCAGTCCAGCCCCTGGCCGGGTCCGCCGGGCACGTCGCCGCTGTTGCAGTACGACCTGACCACGCTGCGGTTGGCGTCGGAGCGGGCCCGAAGAGATGCTCCGGCGGCAGCGGCGATGCGGTGCAGCGGATCGAGAGGTTCCGCGCCGGGCAAGTTCTTGTTGCCCTTGGGCGGCAGCGTGCTGTCGGGGTTCGCCCGGGCGTCACCGATGTGGTCGGCGACGGCTGCGACGCCGAGGTACGGCTCTCCGGGACCGGTGGGGTCACTGGTGTCACTGCGGTCGTAGCGCAGGGCCGGAGTGATGTCACTGAAGACGGAGCCCATGTCGCCGCGGTCACCGGACCAGTACAGACAACTGGGGGCTGCAGAGAGGATGGTCCGCTAAAGAGCGGCACTCGTGTCGCCGTGCGACTGCCGACTCTGCATCTGCGTGAACTGCCGCACAAAGACGATGGTGGCGACGGCGGCCACTACGCACAGCCCATTCGCGATCATGCCGGAGCGCAGCGCGGCTCTTACCAGATCTGCGCCTTCAGCCCGTTGGTAGAGGTCTCGGGGCCACCCGTTTGCGAAAGTCCATGATGCGAAGAGCAACCACCACACAGTGACCGGCAGCCTGGAGCGGCGGCGAACGGTGTCCTCCGGCTGGCTCGATGCCCAGATGTCGAGAGCGATACGAAAGGGCATCCACAAGTTCACGACGGGGACGAACCACCAGCCCAGAGCGCCGTTACGACCCATCCACCGCGGACTGGGCCGGAGCCGCTCGGAATGTCCTCGCATCTGCGAGAACCACAGCAGGAAGAGAATGCCCGTGCCCACGAACGCGGCCGCCTGGATTCCCCCGAGGTTCCCCACCCACATCTCGGCTCGCAGGACAGGCTCGCCTTGTGGCATCCGTCCCAACACGGCGTGCAACTGCATCTGTGCCGCGAGCAACGCGACGGCAAAGCCGATGTTCAGCCCGAGCGCGACGGACACCGCCACGCCCCCACTCCTGCCCACGAATGCTCCCCACTTTGGCAGCCGGACCTCCCGGCTTGAAGCAGCATGGGTCAGCACAGCAGCGAAGTACAGCAGCCGGCGCGCCCGCATCCGACGGGCATCGGCCCCAGTCACCCCAGCTGAGCAGTCGATCAGACCTCGGCGACCGCCCCGCCCGTAGTTCGCATCGAGGGGATCGGCCGTGCCACAACCGCGCCAGATCGGGCGGGGAGTACGGGTAACCGCGAATGCCGGCAGCGCACACCGCCTGCATCCGTCGAAGTCTGGATGCCGCAGATCAGGCCCCACCTCGCCCCTGAAGCGGTGCTCTTCATGACACCGCATCAACCCGGTCAGTGGGCTCGGCCCATGAATGAGGGTTCCCGGCGCTTGGCGAACTTCCGAGTCCACCTCGTGCCGGCGGTCTTGGCTCTGGCCAATCCGCCATGGCAACGGGACGTGTGGCTCGACCCGTCAGCGTTCGAGAACCTGGACCACATCTTCCACACGCTCTTCGACGACTTCTGCGACGCCGACGAACCCGAGCGCCACCTCGGCACGAGCCTGAGAACGGAAGAGGAGGTCGCCCTCATGAGAGAGCTCGGTGCAGCACTCAACAACGCCGCAAACGAGGCGACCAACGACTCAGACGCGGAATACCTCCAGGCGGCCGCTTGGCCAGAGGTCGTGGCCGTCGCCGGACGACTCGCTCAGGTCATGGTCGGCAACGACCTGGGAGAACTCGCCGCACTGCACGAGTGGGAAGCAAAGGGTCCAGCCGACCGACCATGCTCGCAGCGAGTAGGGCAGTGAGTGTCCGACTGGGTGACAACGCTGACGCACGGCCGTGAACAACCGTGTACGTCAGCGGACCATCAACGCAGGTGGCGAGCGCATCGGGCCAAGGACAGCTTGCATCCCAAGTTGCTTCAGGAGGAAGAGGTCCCGGCGGCAAGGCGCGAAGGTGAAGATCGGCACTCCTGCGTGTACGAGTCCGAAGCCAACACGTGGTTAGTCGGCCACGCCCAGGTCTTCACGCATGATCCGGCGCATGGCGGTGAGTGCGGGTTCTGCGGCCTTCAGGTCGAGGAGCGCCTGATCCGCGCTTTCCCCCTCTCTGGAGAGACCGCGATCAATGCGCTTGGCAGTAGCGTCAACCGCGGCCAAGACGACGTTCAATTCGCGAGATGCCGTGAGTACCACTTCAGGAACGACCATCTGAGCCTCGGCGTAGCGATCCCGGTAGTCCCGCCGCGCCTCCTCGACCTGGGCACGGTCATCGTCGGCGTAGACCCCATCTCGCAGGCGATGAAGGGCATCCTTCAGCATGGTGTGGAAGTGGCGAGAGGCTCGATTCATCGCGGTGTACGTGGCACGCCGCTCCTCGAAGAGCCGCCTTCTCTCCTCGGCTTGGCTCTCCTGTGCCCGCTGGCGTTTCGTAGCCCACGTCGTGACCAGCGGCGCCAAGAGCGTGCCAAGTACTCCGACGATGGCAGTGACCATGGCAGCGGTGGCGGCACCCATGCACGCGACCCTAACGGCTGGCTACCGTCGCCGGCCACGAAACTCTTCGCCAGCCCTGCTCAACGTCCTGCCTGACATCCACCCCTGACATCAACGACGGCGGACAGCAGCGGCAACGAGCAGTCGAGGGGCCGGGAGATCTGCGGGGATCCCGCGAGCCGTGATGAGTCCTGAGCGACCGGCGGTCATAGTGTCGAACCTGCTCCCGAGGAGGACTTCTGATGCGCAGCGTGACCTATTCGATGAGCGTCTCACTTGACGGCTACATCGTCGGGCCGAACGACGACTTCGACTGGACGGCGCCCGACGAGGAGGTCTTTCGCTTCTGGATCGACGAGACTCGACAGGTCGGCGTCCACCTGTTGGGACGACGGCTGTACGAGACGATGCTGTACTGGGAGACCGCCGACCAGGATCCATCGCTCGACGACGCAATGCTCGAGTGGACCGCGATCTGGAAGCCGCTCCCGAAGGTGGTGTTCTCCACCACGCTGTCGGCGGTGCAGGGCAATGCCCGTCTGGCCTCCGGCGGCCTGGCGGAGGAGATCGAGCGGTTGCGAGCCGAGCCGGGGGAGGGCGACATCGCGATCGGCGGCGCGACTCTCGCCGCTGAGGCGGCCGGGTCGGGTCTGATCGACGAGTACCGGGCCATGGTCTACCCGGTGCTGGTTGGCGGTGGCATTCCGTTCTTTCCCCAACGCGAGCGCCGGGTGGATCTCGAACTCGTCGAGACCCGCACCTTCAGCTCGAGAGTCGTCTACCTCCGCTACCGCGTGGCGCGCCAGGCCGTGCTTTAGACGTTGCTGACGTGCCGGGTTCCAGTGTCAGCGTCGCGGACTTGTGGCCCAGCGTCGTCTGTACGACGTTGACGTCCGCGCCGCTGGCGATGGCGATGGCGAGCGAGGCTGCCGTGTGGCGCAGCTTGGGCGGGGTGACCTTGAGGTGCCCCAGCCCGGCTTTCACGACCGCCTGCGCGACGAACCGCTGACGGAAGTTGCGGGCCCGCAGTGGTCCACCTTGCACATGGTCGACAGCTTCGGGCACCCAGTCGATCGGGCCTTCTGGGGAGCGGGGCGGGAGTACCGATGGCGCACGACCACGGTGGAGCCGCACGGTCGGCTGGTTCCATCGCCCCGAGCTCGGAGCGACGACCGTCCGGTCCGCGCCCGCATGGCGATGCGCGGCGAGGGAGGCGAAAATGAGATGGGCCGGACAAGAGCCACCCGATCAGCGGACACGGCGTCGCCGTCAGCGTGGGGGAAGCGGCAACCCATCCTCAGCGCGCTCGAAGCAGAGCCGACGGGGCAGCGGGGCGCAGCAGCCAGGTGGCCGGCCAACGCAATGAAGACTCCGCAAACCACGAGCGGGACATCAAGGCATTCCCGCAGGTGCAGGTAGGAACACAGGTGATCGCTCATGTGTCGATGGCTCGCCTACTCGGGAACACCCCTGCTGCTCGACACCATCCTCTACAAACCGGCCCACTCGCTGATCGATCAGAGCCTCCACTCCAGGCTGGGGGTCGAAACGACGAACGGCGACGGTTTCGGCGTCGGATGGTATCCGCAGGAAGACATCGAGACCCCAGCCTTGCTCAGAGACATCGGCCCCGCCTGGAACAACCGCAACCTGAGGGAGATCGCGGATCATGTCCGCTCTCCCTTGTTCTTCGCCCACATACGGGCGTCGACCGGCACGGCGGTGCAGCAGACGAATTGCCACCCGTTCCGGCACGGCCGTTGGATGTGGATGCACAACGGTGCCATCACAGGTTTCCACCTCATACGCCGCGAGCTTTCCCTGCTCGTCGCCCCTGAGCTGTACTCCGACATCGAAGGAACGACGGACTCGGAGATGATGTTCTACTTGGCGGTCACCTTCGGGCTGGACCAGGACCCGCCGAGCGCGGTGGCCCGGATGGTGGGAGTGGTGGAGCGCAGCGGCCGCGACCACGGTGTGGAGTTCCCGCTCCAGATGACGATCGCCGTGACCGACGGCGAACGCGTGTGGGCCTTCCGTTACTCGAGCCAGGGCGCTTCCCGGTCGTTGTTCTACAGCACCCGCGTCGACGCACTGCGCAAGCTGCACCCCGATGCGGCTTTCCTCCAGGAAGTGTCCGACGACACCCGCCTCATCGTGTCCGAACCCCTCGGCGACCTGCCTGGCGCCTGGAACGAGGTACCCGAGAGCAGCTACGGCGTCGTACGGGCCGGAGCCGACGAGTTGTACCCCTTCGTCCCGGAACCGGCATGACGCGTCAGCAGATCGCTGTCTGGTAGGGCTTTGATACGTGGGCCTTGCCATGGTGGGTGTCCGGTAGTTCGCTGCCGGTACGACGGCGGGGAACTCGCTTCGTGTCGTGCCCGGTTGCAGGAGTTCGGCGGGGGAGGTGTTCGCGCCGCTGGTGCGGAGGGACCAGCGTGAGAAGGGCGCCCTGGTCTGCGGGGGCGCGCGACCTGTGCGAGGGCACGCCCGTACCCGACAGCGCCGTGCGCCGCAGGCTTGGTCCCCTGGACACGCCTGCGATGTGAGGCAGCGTCCCTGAGCCACGCCGCAGCACGGGATCGCGGCGTGGCTCCGTCGTCTCCGTCCAGCAGCCGGCGCAACTCGGTCTCGAGCCATTGGCTCTCGTGGCGCCACGTGTCCAGAGCGGGCAGCATCCGCCGGTTACGGCGCCGGCCGACAGCGAGCGCCACGGCAACCGGCGAGAACTCCGATCCGCACCCTCATGGCGGGTCACCGGGGCCGCGTCAGCCACTTCATGTCCGCTGATCGCGGCGAGCGCGAGACGGCTGACCATTTTCGGGGGGGAGCCCCCGTCACGCATACGGTCTCGGCGCCTCGCTCACGGCGCGCACGAATCGCTCAGGAAGCCGGCCGCACCATCGGAGAAGCCCTCCAGGCCTTGTCGCGGCAATTTGTGCGGATCGCGCAGGGCGCACTGAGGCGCCTCCAGGCATGGGTGCTCGGTGCGACGCCCGGGCGGGGTCAGGACGTCAGCACCTTCTGCTTGGCGTGCTGGAACTCCGCCTCGGTGAGCTCACCCCTGCGCTTGAGCTCGGAGAGCTTGGTCAGCTCGTCCGCGTGGCTGACCGGACCCGCGCTTCCGGCGCTTCCCTGGACGTACGCGTCGAGCGACTCTTGCCGTGCCCTGGCGGACTGCTGTTCACGTTTGCCCATGTCACGACCCCGGGCGATCAGGTACACGAAGATTCCGAGGAACGGCAGGATGATCACGAAGAAGGTCCACCCCGTCTTCCCCCAGCCACTCAGCGAGTCGTCGCGAAAGACATCGCCGATGACGCGGAACAGCAGGATGATCCACAGGATCCACAGGAAGATCCACATCATGGTCCAGAACGCGCCCAGGAGCGGATAGTCGTATGCCAGATACAGGTTGGTGCTCATAGTCGTCCTCCTGCCTTTGCCGTGCCTCGCATGCGGCAGTCGTCTCCGGCCCCTGCAGGCGCTACGCGTTTTGGGTGGGGACTCGGCCGGTGCGTACGGCGTCGGTGAGTGCTTGATGGTCGCGTTCGTTCTGGTCGGCGTAGCGTTCGGCGAAGACTGTGAGTGCGTGGTCGAAGGCGTCGCCGGCGCCGAGGTAGGCGGCGATGGCGATGCGGTCTCCGGAGCGGGCGTGGGCGCGGGCGAGGGTGGCGCCGCAGAGTTCGCCGAAGGCGCGCATGTCCTTGGGAACCATGAGCTGGGGTTCAGCGATGCCTTTCCAGTCCCGCAACTGGCGGATGTAGAAGTCGCGTTGGCGTCCGTCGATTCCGGTGACGCGTTCCCAGCCGAGGAAGATGTCGCCGGCGGCCTGCATGAGGCGCTGCCCGGCGACGACCCGTTGGCCCTGGTTGTCGTAGGCGCTCGTCCCGGCGTACGGGGCCAGCACCGACGTGTCGGCTTCCTTGGCCTGGAGCAGCAGCGGATCCTCGTCGTCCCTGCCGAGCAGCAGGACGACCCAGCAGCGGGTGCCGACGCTGCCGACCCCGACGACCTTGCGGGCCATGTCGACGACCCGGTACTGCCGCAGCAGATGGCGGCGGTCGGACTGCAGGCTGTGGCTGTACCGCTCGATCAGTTCGCTCAGCTGTTCCTCCAGCGCGTCGTGCTCGACGCCCGGCAGCAGGGACCCCAGCGGCACGATCAGGGGCGGGTCGGGGGCGATCCTGCGCCGGCCCTCGGCCACGTGCGTGAGCTTTTCGAATGCCTGGAGGCTGTCGCGGCTGCGGGCCTTGGCCATGGCCCGCCGGGTACGCTCGCGGCCCTGCGCTCCCAGCCTCCGGTCCGCCAGCGCCTGCAGCACGTCCATGTCGGCCTGGGTGTACCAGACGGCGAGGTTGCCCAGGCCGGCGAAGTGGCGCATCCGCTCGCGGTAGGACCGCACGGTGGTCCGTACGACGGAGGCCCGTTCGGCATCCGTGTAGCCGTTCTCGCGTCCGGCGATGGCCAGGCTGGCGGCCAGCCTCTTGACGTCCCACTCCCAGGGGCCGGGCAGTGTCTCGTCGAAGTCGTTGATGTCGAACACCAGATGCCGCTCGGGCGAGGCAAGCAGCCGGAAGTTCAGCAGATGCGCGTCCCCGCACAACTGCGCGGAGATTCCCGAGCGGGGGGTGTCGGCCAGGTCACCGGCCATGACGGCGGCCGCACCCCGGTAGAAGCGGAAGGGGGACTCCAGCATCCGGCCGTACCGGATGGGCACGAGGTCCGGCAGCCGGGCGGCCGACTGCGCCTCGATGGTCTCCACCGGGTTTGGTCGCTTCGCCGAGGGCTGGTACTCCGCGTGGGCGGAGCGCGGAGCGTCCGCCCGCGCGGCCCGGCCCCGCGCCGCCCGTTCCTCCGGAAGCCTCCTGCTGACCCGGTCAGCCATGACGCCACCTCCTGGGCGGAGTGGGCCTGTGGAGCACCTGCCCTTGTCCGGGCCCGGCTCCCCCGGCCCAGTCCCACCGTTCCACACCCCGCACCAGCAGGCATCTCGGTCATCGGCGCCGCTGCGACGAGACGGCCCGAGCTCCCGTAGCTACGGCACCGAAGGCGTGGTGTCGGGTTCCAGCAGCCAGAAACCGCATGGCCCGGCGCGGGCGACGCCGAACCACACAGCCCCATCGCCGCCGGCCCCGACCGGAGCCGGCAGGACCACCTGCTGCCCGCGGAGCTGCCGCGCCCGCCTCCCCCTGCCGCGACCAACGCGGTCCAGCCGTCCGAGGACGGGGCCGGGCCGGACTCGTCAGGCGCAGCCAAGCGCCATGAGCGCGACTCGCCGACCGCAGCAATCATGACGCAGTCGCGGCTGCGGCTCCTTCGGTAGCGAGCCGCGTACTGGGAGAGGACGCTGGACGAAGGGGCAACGTGATGGAGAGAGATATCCCATGGCTCGAAGAACCAGCACAGACCACACGGACCAAAAGCCGCACACCCCATTCCTTTCCCGCCCCGGTGTCCGCCGCTTCACACCGTTCGTTCTGATCACTGCGATCGCTCTGGTCTTCATCTTCGAGAACCGCGCGAGTGTCGAGATCCGTCTTCTCATCCCAGAAGTGACCATGCCGCTGTGGGGAGCCCTTCTGATCGCCTGGGCCTTGGGCATGCTCGCCTGTGCCTTTACTGTGCGTCGGCGCCGGGACCGACCTACGAAACGACCGGGTGGGTAATTGCCTGCGGCCCCTGCCCCGCAACCCCGTCGACACAGCCCTGGCCTGCACAGATGGTCTGCGAGCTACTCATGAAGAGCTACCGGTCAGGCACCCCGAGGTGCGCGGCGCACCCGGCAGGACGAGATTGGAAGTAGCCCGACCGGCCGAAAGCGAAAGCGCGGTTGTGCGGGACCGTACGACACGATGGAGCCTGCGATGACCAGTCATGTGAGTGGAGCCCACTCGGGTGCGGGGGTGCGGAGTTCGGAGAGGACCGGTATCGGGAGCGGCTGGCTGGTCTTCGCCGCCGTCCTGATGATCTTCGGTGGCCTGATGACGCTCTTCGCGGGCATCGCCGCCATCGCCGATGACGACGTGTTCGTCGCCACCCCCAACTACGTGTTCGAGTTCGATCTCACCGGATGGGGCTGGGTCCATCTGGTCATGGGCGTGGTCATCACTCTCGCCGGTGCCGCCCTGCTCCAGGGCGCCACCTGGGCGAGGGTCGTCGGCGTGGGGCTGGCCGGCCTGGCCATGCTCGCGAACTTCCTCTGGATCCCCTACGCGCCGTTCTGGGCCATCGTCCTGATCGCCATCAACGTTTTCGTGATCTGGGCACTGTGCACCGCTCCCAGCCCGGCGGAGCGCTGAAGCAGAGGACGAGCCTCGGGTTGCGGCCCGAGACCCGGGTACGTCTGCGGCTAGGGCTTGGCCGAGCGGGGCTGGGCCGTCGGGATCCGGTGCGTGAAGAACATCGCGAGGAGCGCGGTGATGGCGAGGATCGCGAGTGCGGCGCGTAGACCGTCGATCCTGGCGTCGGCGTTCGCATCGAGGGCCGCCTGTGTCACCTCGTTGCTCGTGCCCGCTTTGTCGAGGGCGGATTTGAGCTGGGCGTCGGACGAGAACGGTACGCCGTTCTGGAGCTCGGCGGTCGCCTGGTTCTTCACGTCGGCCGGCACCGCCGGATTCTGCTCGACGCTGGTCAGGAACGAAGACGTGAGCGCCGCGATCATGATCGACCCGGCGAGTGCCGTACCGATCGAGGCGCCGAGGTTGGTGACGGCGTTCTGGACGCCACCGACTTCTGCGCTCCTTTCTTCCGGCACCGCGGACACGGTGACCGACCCGAGCTGGGACGCCAGCGCTCCCATGCCGAACCCGATCAGCAGGAGGGGAATGGTGACGATTTCCGCGCCGGCGTCTGCGTCGAGCGCGGCCATCAGGACCACCGCGCCGGTGAGCAACGCGAGGATCCCGATCCGCACGACCCGCCGCGGCGAGACGTCCGGGAGGAAGCGGGGGATCAGGACCGCGGCCGCCAGCAGCGTCACCGAGAGCGGCAGGATGCGGGCGCCGGTCACGAGCGCGGACAGGCCCAGGGCGACCGACAGATAGAGCGGGACGACGAAGAACACGCCCATCTGAACGAGGTACTGGAAGAAGAACATCGTCAGCCCGCCGGTGAGCTGCTTGTTGTGCAGCATGGCCGGGTCGACGAGTGGCTCCCTGCGCCGCTCCACGAGGCGTGCTTCCCAGCGGAGGAAGAGCCAGATCAGAAGCAGACCTGCCAGCATCAGCCACACGACCAGGGAAACCCCCAGCCACGAAGGCGCGTCGGGCTTCGGCCTGAACCAGCCCCATTCGCTGGAGCGCAGGACGCCATAGACGAAGGTCCCCAGCCCGAGGGCGGACAGCACGGCGCCGACGAGATCGATGCGCGGGCGTTCGTCGCTCGCGGCGTCAGCGATGTGGCGGGCGAGCACCACGATGCCGAGCACCATCACGACCTCACCGGCGAAGACCCACCGCCAGGAGAAGTACGTCGTCGCGACACCCCCGATGAGCGGCCCGAGCGCGATCGCCACGGCCCCCGCGGCCGCGACGAGTCCGTAGGCCGCGGGACGGCGTTCAGCAGCGAAGTTGCCGGCCACAAGCGCCACGATCGCGGGGAGGATGAGCGCCGCTCCGACCCCCTCAAGGAACGACCAGCCGAGCAGCAGCACGGGCAGGTTCGGTGCGAGCGCCGTGGTCAGGGAGCCGCAGCCGTAGATGCCACAGCCGATCACGAACGCGCGTTTACGTCCGATCAGTGCCCCGACCTTGCCTCCGGGGATCATGAACATCGCCATCACGAGGGTGTAGGCCGTGATGGCGCCCTGGATCCCCGTCACCGTCGTGCCCACGTCCTCGGCCACCGTCGCGATCGAGACGTTCATGACCGAGCTGTCGAGCGCCATCAGGAACTGGCCGGCCGCGAGTGTCGGCAGGACGAGTCGCGCCGTGGCCGAACTCTCGACAGCGCCTGCCCCGGATGCCATGCGCAAATCGTCCCAGCCGCCCCGGAGGGCGGATCCGCGACCCGCCAAGGAGTTCAACCGGTTGGCGGACGAGGCGATGGAGCCGCTTGGGCGGGCGTGGTCATCGGGCGAGAAGGGTGCCTCATGACCCTGCGGCGGATGTGCCTGTCGTCGTCCGCAGGCTGGAGGAACACGCGCCCCATTTCCCCCGGCGGATCAGCACCATCCGGCACGGGCCCCGGCCGGGCTCCGCCGCCTCGGTGGGCTCGGGCCCCGTTTCGGAACCGTTTCCGCACGCCTGTGGGTGCGGAGAATCGGTGTCACCCTCTGCAACACGACGTGCGCTCCCGCCGCGCTCACCTACTACCGGAGGAAATGATCCTTACGCCGTTCGGTTCGATGCAGGTCCGGAGATGGGGGTTCGTGGATCGTCGATGTCAACTGTGATCTCGGTCCCCGAGGTTGAGCTGAAGGTGGCGACATTGTTGGACAGCCGGATCCGATCAAATGGGTTGGATTCCATGAAGAAAATCGCCCACATCAGCGCACGATCAACAGTCAGACGTGCGATGAACCCCTCTGACCCGTACGAACCCTCGCCGCCCCACAGTAGGCCCTTCCTCCCCAGGTCCACCGCGGCAAGCCCATCAACCGAAGACACCAGAGACGGATCGCTTTCCAGCGTCTCATCCAGGTCGAAGGGGGCGAGCACCCTAAGACCGCTCGGCGCGTCGGAGTCGAGGGCGACATCACAGGAGTGCCCGTCCGCAAAGTGCAGTGAATCTCTGACAGGAAGATCAAAGTCTTCCCAAAGGCGTTCGATCGCGGCCATTACCTCTTACACTTCCCGTTGCGTACGTGCTGCGGCCTCTCCTGAAGTCCCGTCGGGGAGACTGGCTCGCCCGGTTCATTTCCATTCCGCCCAGGTGGTCAATCCAGGTGTGGGGGTTACGAATCTACGTCACCGCGACGTGCGGGCCTGATGCGGCCGTTGACTGTTTCGGAGACGACGCGGCCGACCGGGTCGTGCTCCCGCGTCAGTTCCGTGTCCGCGTTCGCCGCGTGGAGCAGGGCGCCCGCTCGCGTCGTATCCGCAGGTGGTGACGGGCGGTTTCCAGGGGCCTTCGACCCCTTCGCGAACGGTGACGGGTGCCGCGGGGTGAGGCCGAACTCGGCGAGCTCGGCGACCACTCTCAGGATGACACTCCGTAGCAGGTGGCGATCGCGGCGGCGCGGTTGCGCAGGGAGTTGCGCAACCACTGCGGGGCCAGGGCTTCAGCGTTCGTGGCGAGGTGCCACAGTGCCCATTCGGCGTGTCTCGAGTCTTGGAAGGTCACCTCCAGCCGCAGCCGGCCGTCTGCGTCGGCTTCTTCGGCGCGGACGGCCAGCGCGGTGTCCACCAGGTCCCCCCGCCGCGCCGGGTCCACCCGTACCAGCACGGTGACTTGGTCACCGCCGGTCCGAAACCGTGCGCTGCGTTCCTGCCAGGCCCGGTCCAGATCGACCCGGTCCGGTCGCTGTGCCGGTTCGGCGAGTTCCTCGGCGGCCAAGACCCGGGACAGCCGGTAGGTGCGGTCCGCGCCAGACCTCGTGGCCAGCAAGTAGCCCTGGTCGCGTACGGTGACCAGGCCGATCGGGTCCACCGTGCGCCACCTCGGGGTCTGGTCCACAGCCGCGTAGTGGATGCGCAGCTTGTGTCCGGCGAACACCGCGCGCCGGACCTCGGTCACTATGCCGTCGGGCACCTCGTCAGCGGCCAGTCGGCGCGAGAGGAGGTCGGTCTCCGGGTCGATGAGCAATCGCTGAGCCGCGCCGGCCGCGGTGGCCCCATAGCTTTCGGGTAGCGCGTCAACAACCTTGCGCATGGCCGAGGCGAGCGCCGGGCCGAGGCCGAAGGCCTGCGCGCCGCGCCGTGATCCGGCGACCAGCAGGGCAAGTGCCTCGTCGTGGTTCAGTCCGGTGAGTTCGGTCCGGAAACCGGGCAGCAACGCGAAACCGCCGTGCCGACCGCGTTCGGCATAGACCGGGACGCCGGCCGCGGACAGCGCCTCGATGTCGCGCAGCACGGTGCGGGTGGATACCTCCAACTCGCGGGCCAGCGCGGCCGCGGACAGCCGACCGTGCTGCCGCAGCAGCAGCACCAGCGATACCAACCGGTCGGCGCGCATACGAGAACTCTAAAGGAATACACGACACACCATGTCGTGATTCGTTGGGAGGCTTACCCGCATCCCGAAGACCCGTCGCACACGAGAGGCGATCGACATGACACACGCCATTGTCAATCCGGACGGTTTGCACGACCCGGTCCCGTTCGGCTACAGCCACACCGCCACCGTCCCCGCAGGTACGGAATTGGTGCTTGTCTCGGGTCAGTACGGATCGGCTCCGGACGGCGCGGTTGTGTCCGCCGACTTCACCGAGCAGGTGAAACAGACGTTCCACAACATCGGCGTCGCTCTTGCCGCCCATGGGCTCGACCTCAGCCACGTCGTCCAGCTCAGGACGTACGTGGTGAACCATGACGTCAGCAAGCTCGGGCCGATCGCCGGGGCCGTGCGGGAGCGCTGGGGTACGAAACCGCCCACGCAAACCCTCATCGGTGTCGCGAGCCTGGCGGCGCCTGACGTGCTGTTCGAGGTCGAAGCCCTCGCCGCCCGGCCCTGACTCGCCGCCGCCCGCACCCGGGCTGTTCAACCCGGATGCGGGTGGCGGTTCAGCAGAGGGACCGCGTGGCAATGTGAACGGGCGCCTTCGGACACGAAGGTCTGGCAACACGTCGCTCTGGTGAGGGACCGCCTCGTGGGCGAGCGCACGCACGGCCGAAGCGAGCGGAACGCGCCTACCGTGTGGGCGACCCGGGCCACCAGCGTCACCAAGGACCGGAAGCTGCAACGGTCACCTTGCGGCTGGTGTCCGAGCCAGGAGTCCGGGACCGATCCGGGAGTGACCGAGGATCCCCATCACAACGCGGGCGCAACTCCGGCCGCCCTGAGCAAGGTGGCCGCCCCGTGGCGGGCGTCGTGCAGCCGGATCACGCGGAGGTTGGCGGACCGGGCCGGGCGGCTGCCGGAGCGGTGACCGCGGGATGGCTCAGCACTTCAAGGTCCACGAGCGCTTCGGTATCCGCACGGCTCTCGACGAAAGCGGCCACCTCGCCGGCCCGGTTCCCGCCGCACCGGCTGATCGGCTGATGTACCGGGCTTGCGCACGCACGGTTTGCTCGCTTGCCTCCGCGTAGTCGTTCAGGGCCGCCGTCGCCACTTCTGCATGTCGCAGGCCCGCGAGGCGAGGACCGCGGCGATCCGCTTCCGGGCCTCGGAGGCGTCCGGGGAGATCCGACCGTCCCGACTGGGCGAAGGACTCCAGGACCCGCCGTCCGTGCCCGGTCGTATTCGGGGCCGTCCTTCCGTTCCCGTTCCGGCTCGGTCTCGTGCGCACGGAGCGCGCGGAGCACACCGAGCATCGTCGCGTCCGGCGCGGTCATCCCCTTCAGGACCGCGCGCACCGGATCGAGCGGGACCCCGCCCAGCCCGCCGAATCCGCCCACGAGCCGCAATCGCTGTTCGTGGGGCCCGTGGATGGGCCTGGTTGGGGCTGGTGAGGCTGCCCGGCGAGAGTAGGCCCCGGGCGGAGGTATTACTTGATCGTCGGTATCGGCACGCCGACCCGACGACTGAATTCGTCGATGCGCAATTACCCCTGGTCCTGACTCCGATCCGCACGACAGATCCCGCACGACGGCGCCCGGATACATCCGTAGTGCCGTGTATCCGCGGTGCCAAGGCCCGGATCCTTGAGTGCAGTGCTGGAACGGATGACGGGGGAATGGTGGCGTGGCGACACGAATCGCGGTCGGGGTGGATCTGGTCCAAGTGGATCGGATCCGCAGGCTGCTGACGGACAATCCCGCGGCGGAACAGGACATCTTCACCGGCCGTGAGCGCGCCTACTGCGACGGAAAACGCAACCGTCTCGCTCATCTGGCGGCGCGGTTCGCCGCCAAGGAGGCCGTCCTGAAGGCGCTCGGCACCGGGCTGGGTCCCGGCACTCGCTGGACCGATGTGGAGGTGGTCAACACCCCGCTCGGCCGCCCCCGGGTTCGCCTGTCCGGTGGGGCCGGTGACCGGGCGGAGAAGGCCGGGGCCTCCTCGGTCGAGCTCTCGCTCTCGCACAGCGGGGAGTACGCCATCGCCCACGCCGTGATGTTCCTAGACGAAGGATGACGATGCGTTTCCATCTGATCGACCGAATCGACGCCTGGGATGCGGGGCGCACCATCAGCGCCCGCAAACTCACCTCGTGGCTGGAGGACTTCTGGCGGGACGAGGGTGACGGGCCGCAGATGCCCGAGCCGCTGATCCTGGAAGCCCTCTGCCAGGCCGGCACCTGGCTGATCATCGCCACCACCGAGGTGCGGCAACGCGCCGCGCTGCTCTCGGTGGACGGGGTCTCCTTCCATGAGCCGGTACGTCCTGGAGACGTCCTGGTGCTGGAGGGGGCGGTCGAGTCCATGGGCGAGGAGACCGCGGTACTTTCCGGCACCGCGTCGGTGAACGGCAGGATCGTGATGAAGGCCGAGGCCGTGATGTGCGCCCTGCTGCCCGCCGAGGAGTTGGACGGTCCTGAGGACACCCGGCGGATGCTGGAGCGGCTCACCCGGGTGTCGGTCGGCGGTGGTCGCCGATGAACCGGACGAAGCCGGCGAGGCGGGTCGCCATCACCGGGGTCGGCGCGGTCACCCCGCTCGGAAACAGCACTGCCGAGACCTGGCAGGGTCTTGCCGAGGGGCGCAGCGGCGTGAGCGTGCTGGAGACCTTCGACGCCTCCACCTTCCCGGTCCGGATCGCGGGCCAGGTCAAGGACTTCGACCCGAAGAACGTGGCGCCCGCCAAGCAGCGGCGCCATCTCTCGCGCGCCGCGCTGTTCGCACTCGCCGCGGCCCAGGAAGCGCTGGCGGACGCCGGCGAAGGCTGGGACGCCGCCGACCCGTACGACCGCGGTGTGGCACTGGCCGGTACCGTCGGCAGGCCCGAACTGCAGGAACTGGTCGACATGTCGTACCAGTTGAGCACCAGCGACTTCCACGATCTGTACCGGCAGGCCCCCGGGGACGTGCTGCTGCGCAATCAGAACGTCGGGGTCGCCGCAGTCGCCAGGGCCGGGGACTGCCGCGGTCCCATGGTCAGCGTCTCCACCGCCTGCGCGGGCGCCGCTCACGCGATCGGCGAGGCCTACCGGCGCATACAGGAGGGCGAGTGCACGCACATGCTCGCCGGCGGCTTCGATGCGCTGACGACCTGGATGGACGTCCTCGGCTTCTCGCTGCTCGGCGCGATCACCGACCGGTGGAACGACGAACCCGAGCGAGCCTCCCGCCCCTTCGACTCCGACCGCTCCGGCTTCGTCCTCGGTGAGGGCGCGGTCGTCGCAGTCCTGGAGGACTGGGACGGCGCGGTGGCGCGCGGCGCCCGAATCCACGGCGAACTCGTCGGCTACGGCGCGACGTTGAACTCCTACCGAATCACCGACTCGCCGCCCGACGGTGGCGGCGCGATCTCCGCCATGCGGGACGCGGTGGCCGAGTCGGGCCTCGGCCCGGAGGGCATCGACTACATCGCCGCGCACGGGACGTCCACTCCGGGCAATGACGCCAGCGAGACCACCGCCATCAGGCAGCTCTTCGGGGAGCACGCCGACGCGCTGTGCGTGAGCTCACCCAAGTCCATGACGGGCCACCTCACTTCGGCGGCGGCGGGCGTCAACCTGATCGCCGCGCTCGGCGCCCTCCGCGAGGGCCTGGTGCCACCGACCATCAACCTCGACCGCCCCGATCCCAAGCTCGATCTCGATTATGTGCCGAACAAGGCCGTACGTCGCCCGGTGCGCGCCGCCCTGGTCAACGCCTTCGCGTTCGGCGGCACCAACGCCTGCTTCGTGATCCGCGCGGCCGAAGGAACCGAAGGAAAGGCAGCATGACAGCGTTCGACGAGGTCCTCGATGTGGTGCCGGGCAAGCGGGCCGTCGCCGTCCGGAACGTCCCGGGCACCCTGACGGTGTTCGCCACTCACTTCCCCCGGTTCCCCGTCATGCCCGGGGTGCTGATCCTGGACGACATCGTCCGGGCCGCCAGACTCGCCGCCCCCGACGTGCCGAAGGGCTCCCGGTGGGTGCCGGCAGAGGCACGGCGGGTGCGTTACCGCCATTTCGCCGAGCCCGGTGACCGGCTGGAGATCAGCGTCACGGTGATCGAGGCGACCGAGTCGGCGGTCACGTTCAAGGCGGCGGTCGGCGTGGACGGGCGGGATATCACCACTGTGCGTCAACTCCGCCTGGAGAAGCGCGAGGTGGCCGCATGAGGCGGGTCGCCGTCACCGGCATCGGAGTGCTCACCGCCATCGGCGACGGCCGGGGCAAGACCTGGCAGGCGTTGCTCGACGGGCGCAGCGGTATCGGGCCGATCCTGGGGTACGACGCTTCGTCGCTCTCCACCCGGATCGCCGCCGAACTGGTGGACTTCAAGCCCACCCGGTACGCCCACCGCAAGTCCTTGCGGATGACCACGCGCAACGATCAACTCGCCATCGCCGGGGCCGCGCTGGCCGTCGAGGACGCCGGGCTCGATCTCGAGGCGGCGGGATACGACCCGGAACGGGCAGGGTTGTTCGTCGGCGGCAACAAGGAGATCTCCAACCCGGAGCACCTGCTGAACGGCAGCCTGGCAGGGCGCCGCGAGGACGGCAGAGCGGATCTGCGGCAGCTCGGCGAACGAGCCTCGTCCGCCTTCTACCCGCTGTACTTCGTGGAGGGCCTGCAGTCCGCCTCGCTGTTCCATCTCTCGCACGCGCACGGGTTCAAGGGAGCCAACTCCTACTACCACGGCACCGCCGACGCGGGGGTGACGGCGCTCGCCCGGGGCTTCCGCTCGATCCGCCACGGCGAGTCCGATGTGGTGATCGCCGGCGGCTTCGACGACGCCGCGTCCTGGTGGGTGATGTCCAAGATGGACGGCCTCGGCGTGCTCACCACCCGCAACGAGGCAGGCGCGGCCGCCTTCCGCCCGTACGACCGGGAGCGCAGCGGCTCGGTCCTGGGCGAGGGCTCGGCCTTCCTGGTCCTCGAGGAGTGGGAGTCCGCGCGGCGCCGCGGCGCCCATGTGTACGCGGAGTTCCGTGGCTTCGGCGCGACGCAGGACCCCGATCTGGTCACCCCGCACCCCGACGGCGAGCCACTGGCCGCCGCGGTGAAGCGGGCGCTGCGCGAGGCCGAGGTGGACACCGGCGACGTCGACTACGTGGCCGCCCACGGATGCGCGACGCGGCTCGGCGACCGCACCGAGGCACGGGCGCTGACCCGGGTCTTCGGCCGCGGTTCCCGAACGGCGGCGGGCAGCGTCAAACCGGCCACCGGACATCTCGTCGCGGGCGCGGGAGCGCTCAACGCCGCCGTTTGCGCGATGGCGATCGACGGCTCGGCCCTGCCGCCGACGCTGGGCCTGGACCGGCTCGACCCGGAGTGCGCGGGGATGGACTGGGTGACCGGGCAGGCCCGCGAGGGACAGGTCCGGCACACCGTGGCCGTCGGCCGCGGCCTGGAAGGACAGCAGACGGCGCTCGTGCTGAGCGCCCCCGTCGAACCGGCTCAGAGGGGGAATTGACGATGGACCCACAGCTCAGGAGCAGTGGTGTGACCGTGGTGGGTGCGGGCGCGATCTCAGCGCTGGGTCCCACCGCCCGGCACCTGTGGGACGGCGCGCGGCAGGGGCAGGTCGGCATCCGTCCCGTACAGGCCCTGGAGATGAACGGACTCGACACCAAGCTCGGCGGCGAGGTGACGGATCCGGTGGAGCCCGCGCGCGGCTACCGGCATCCGGACGGATTCCGCGAGCGGGCGATCGAACTCGCCCTGGTGGCTGCCGAAGAGGCCATGGCGGCACTGCCCGCGGGTCTGGTCGACTCCGAGCGGTTCGGCGTGGTGCTCGGCACCTGCAATGCCGGGCTGCTCTCGGGCCGGGAGTGGCTGCGCGCGGCAGGCAACGGTGAAGTTCCGGACCCCGAACTGCCGTTGCTCGTCACTCCGCAGGCGCTTGCCGAGTCGGTGGGCGCGGCGTTCCGGCTGCGCGGACCGGTGCTCGCGGTGAACACCGCGTGCGCCTCGGGCGCCAACGCGATCGGGCTCGCCGCCGATCTGCTGCGCGCGGACCGGGCCGACGCCGTGCTCGCCGGCGGCAGCGACGCCTTCTCGGACATCTGCTTCGCCGGGTTCAACGCGCTCCAGTCGCTGTCGCCCGCGCCCGCCGCCCCGTACGACGCGGAGCGGCAGGGACTCTCGCTCGGCGAGGGCAGCGGCATGGTCGTCCTGGTCCGTGCCGACTTCGCCCGCGAGCACGGGCTGACCGGTATCGCGGACATCGCCGGTTACGGACTCTCCGCCGACGGCTTCCACTCCACCGCCCCGCAGCCGGAGGGCAGGGGCGCGGCCAGGGCCATCGAGTCGGCGCTGCGGCTGTCCGGGATCACACCGGAGCAGATCGGTTACGTCAACGGGCACGGCACCGGCACCCCGAAGAACGACCCGGCCGAGACCAACGCCATCCGGCTCGCCCTCGGCGAGGACACGGCAGCCCGGACGCCGGTCTCCAGCACCAAGTCCATGATCGGCCACATGCTGGGCGCCGCCGGAGCGGCCGAGGCCATCGTGACGGCGCAGGCGCTGGCCGACCAGCTGGCGCCGCCCACCGCCGGGTACACCACGCCCGACCCCGACTGCCCGCTCGACTACATCCCGGGACCTGCCCGGCCGCTGGATACCGGTGCCGCACTCTCCAACAACTTCGCCTTCGGCGGGGCCAACGCCTCGCTGGTGCTGACCAGGACGGCGGACGGCCACCGCCCGCCGCAGCCGGAGACCGACCGCGTGGTGATCACCGGTATCGGGCTGCTCAGCCCGGCCGGCGCCACGGCCGCCGAGGTCTGGTCGGCGTACACCCGTGACCAGTGCCCGGTCGAGTGGTTCGACGGGCTGCGCCGCAGCCGGGTCGACTTCGACCCCGACCCGTATCTGACCAAGCGCGAGCGCCGCCGGATGGACCGGCTCGCCCAGTTCTCCGTCGCCGCCACCGCCAAGGCCCTCGCGGACGCGGGGTTCGAGCCCGGCAGCGCGGCGGCCGAGGCGATCGGCGTCGTCTTCGGCACGGGTACGGGACCGATGGAGGCGATGGAGAAGTTCACCACTCCACTGCTCGCCGAGGGCCCCGCCGCCGCCGACCCGTCCGTCTTCCCGAACACCGTCTACAACCAGGCAGCCGGGCAGGTCGCCATCCACCTCGGTCTGCGCGGACCGACGTCCACGCTCTCGGTCGGCCACGCCACGGGCGCCGCCGCGCTCGCCTACTCCGCCGATCTCCTGGCGGCCGGGCACTCCGACGCCCTGGTGTGCACGGTCACCGACACACTGACCGACCAGGTGGGCCGGGCATACGCGGCGGTCGGCGCGGCCTCGACACGGGAGCCGGGCGAGGCGGCCGACGGCCGGTTCACGCTCGCCGAGGGCAGCGTGGCCGTGGTTCTGGAGCGCCGCTCCGCTGCGATCGCGCGCGGCGCCACCGTCCTCGGCGAGGTGCTCGGCCACGGCATGGCATCCGACGCCAGCCGCGCCCGGCTCTGGGACGCCCGCGGCCGGGGCCTGGAGCGCGCGATGCGCACGGCCCTGGACGACGCCGGCCTGGCACCGACCGGGGTGGACGCGGTGTGGCTCGCGGCGGCCGGGCTGTGCGCCGCCGACACCGCCGAGAGCCAGGCCGTGCAGCGGCTTTTCCACCCCTACGGCGCGCCGCGGTTGCACGCGCCGAAGACCGTCCTCGGCGAGCCGATGGGCGTCGGCGGGGCGCTGACGCTCGCACTGGCCCTGCACCAGGGCCGGTTCGGGGGCCGCCCGGTGCTGTTGAACAGCTCCTCGCTCGGCGGCAGTCATGTCTCGCTGGCCGTGCGCTGCGGCGCCGAGGAATCCCGTACCACCACTACATCTGGAGAAGCCCGATGAAGCTCCAAGGACAGGTCGCCCTGGTCACCGGCGGTTCCCGGGGCATCGGCGCCGCCGTCTGCCGCCGGCTGGCCGCCGACGGCGCCGCTGTGGCCATCAACTACCGCAGCTCCGAGGGCCCGGCGAAGGAGCTGGTCCGCGAGATCGAGGCGGCCGGCGGGCGCGCGATCACCGTGCACGGCGATGTCGCGGACTCCGCCGCCGCCCAGGAGATGGTCCGCCGGACCGTCGAGGACCTCGGCGGCCTGGACATCCTGGTCAACAACGCCGGGGTGGCCCAGGACGCGCTCATCTTCAACATGGAGATGGACGACTGGCTGGACGTCATGAAGGTCAACTTCGGCGGAGTCTTCCACTGCACCAAGGCCGTGCTGCCGCACTTCATGAGCAAGGGCGCGGGTGTGATCGTCAATGTATCCTCCGTCATGGGCGAGCGCGGCTGGGTCGGTGAGTCCAACTACGCCGCTTCCAAAGGCGCGGTCAACGCCTTCACCCGCTGCTGCGCCATGGAGTCGGCACGCTTCGGCATCCGCGTCAACGCGGTGCTGCCCGGCTTCGCCCCCACCGATCTGGTGGCGGGTCTGACGGAGGGCGCCACCGGCCGCTCCATCAAGAAGCAGATTCCGATGCGGGACTTCGGCGAGGTCGAGCAGATCGCGGACGTGGTCCGCTTCCTGAGCGGTCCCGAGTCCTCGTACATGACCGGATCGCTGGTCAATGTGGACGGCGGCGCGATGACCGCGCTGGGTCTGGGGCGCCCATGAGCAGCCCCGGAGAGACCGCGCTGCGCCCCGCTGCCCGCGACGAGCTGCCGCGCGAGACGATGGAGCAGCGGGCCGACGAACTGCGGGTCATCAAGGAAGAGTTGTACGCGGGCGACCCGGCCGCCACCGAACGCCAGCGCGCCAAGGGCAAGCTGACCGTCCGGGAACGCATCGAGCTCCTGCTGGACAAGGACTCGTTCGCCGAGATCGAGCCGCTGCGCCGGCACCGTGCCACCGACTTCGGCATGGACCGCAGGCGCCCGCACGGCGACGGGGTCGTCGCCGGATGGGGCCGGGTGCACGGCCGGGAAGTCATGGTGTACGCCCATGACTTCAGGGTCTTCGGCGGCGCGCTGGGCGAGGCGCACGCCCAGAAGATCCACAAGGTGATGGACCTGGCGGAGGCCAGTGGTGTACCGCTGATCTCGCTCTGCGACGGCGCCGGGGCCCGTATCCAGGAGGGAGTGACGGCGCTCGCCGGCTACGGCGGGATCTTCAGCCGCAATGTCCGGGCCTCCGGTCTCATCCCGCAGATCAGTGTGGTGCTCGGCCCCTGCGCGGGCGGCGCCGCCTACTCCCCCGCGCTGACCGACTTCGTCTTCATGGTGCGCGGCACCTCGCAGATGTTCCTGACCGGACCCGATGTGGTCCAGGCGGTCACCGGCGAGGAGCTCACCCAGGAGGAACTGGGCGGCGCGGACATGCACTCCCAGGTCTCGGGTCTGGCGGCGTTCGCCCATGACGACGAGGAGTCCTGCTTCGAGGACGTCCGCCATCTGCTGTCGCTGCTGCCGTCCAACAACAGGGAGATGCCCCCGGCCGAGGTCCCCCAGGATCCGGCGGACCGCTCGGGCGACGCGCTCTTCGACATCGTCCCGGTCGACCCGCAGGCCGCGTACGACATGCGGAAGGTGATCGAGGAGATCGTCGACGACGGCGACTTCTTCGAGGTGCACGAGGGCTGGGGCACCAGTCTGATCTGCGCCCTGGCACGGCTGGACGGGCAGACGGTGGGCATCGTCGCCAACCAGCCGATTCAGATGGCCGGCGTGCTGGACATCCACTCCTCGGAGAAGGGCGCCAGGTTCGTCCAGACCTGCGACGCCTTCAACATCCCGCTGGTCACGCTGGTGGACGTGCCGGGCTTCCTGCCCGGCGCCGACCAGGAACGCGGCGGGATCATCCGGCACGGCGCGAAGCTGCTGTACGCGTACTGCAACGCCACCGTCCCCCGGATCCAGATCATCGTGCGCAAGGCCTACGGCGGCGCGTACATCGTGATGGACTCCCGCTCGATCGGCACCGATCTGTCGTTCGCCTGGCCCACCAACGAGATCGCGGTGATGGGCGCCGAGGGCGCCGCGAATGTCGTCTTCCGCAAGCGCATCGCGACGGCGGACGATCCGGAGGCGGAGCGCGCCGAGGTCATCGAGGACTACAAGCGCACCCTGATGCACCCGTACTACGCGGCGGAGCGCGGACTCGTCGACGATGTGATCGACCCGCGCGACACGCGTTCGGTGCTGATCCGCTCGCTGGCCCTGCTGCGCGCCAAGTACGTCCCGCTGGTACAGCGCAAGCACGGGAACCAGCCGCAGTGAGCGGCCCCGTCGAGCTGGCCGTGGTCAGCGGCAGCCCCACCCCCGAGGAGCTCTGCGCTGTGCTGGTGGCTCTCCGGCTGGCCACGGCGCCTGCCGAGGCCGCCACGCACCGCAAGTCCGCACGCCGCACGGACCCCTGGCCGGTGCCGCGCTCCGCACCACCCGTTTCGCCTGTTTCCTGGGCCCGCTGATCACGGTGTATCCGCAGCCCGCACCGGTGGATCTGACAGTACGAGAACACCAAGTCGTCGCACTCATCCCAGTCCCGGAGGACTTTCCATGGACCGCAACACCATCATCGAAGCCGTGAACGAAGCCGTGATCGACGCGCTGGGCGCCGAGACCGACGAGGTCGTACCCGAGGCCACCCTGCTCGACGACCTGGGCGCCGAGTCGATCGACCTGCTCGACATCCTGTTCCGTCTGGAGCGTTCGCTCGGCATCAAGATCCAGGCGGCGGAGCTCGCCGCCTATGTCCAGGGCGGCATACCGGACGAGGAGTTCGGCGACGAGAACGAGATCGTGTCGGCGGTGGGTCTGGCCCAGCTGAAGAAGGTCATGCCGCAGATCGACACCGACGCGCTGACCGGCAAGCTCCAGGCCACGCAGGTCATGGGCCTGTTCACGGTCGACAACCTGGTGGGCCTGGTCGAGCACCGCGCCGCGCTCGCCGCGGTCTGAGGGGGCTGTACCAGATGACCGCAGTACATATCATCGGCACCGGCGGCTATCAGCCCGGTGACCCGATCTCCACCGAGGAGATCGCGCGCCTCGTCGGGCCGCTGCCCGACGAGGTGCGCGAGGGCCTCTCCATCGAGCGCCGGTTCTGGATGATCGACCCGGCCACCGGCGAACACCGCGAGAACAACTCGGACATGGCCTACAAGGCCGCCGTACGGGCCCTGGACTCGGCCGGCCTGGAAGCCGGTGACATCGACCTGATCATCCTCGCCACCGGCACCCCCGACTACCCGCTGCCGCCGCTGGTGAACATGGTCCAGGAGCGTCTTGGCCTGGTCCGCTGCGCCACCCTGGAGATCCGCTCGGGCGGCGCGGGCGTCGTCCAGGGCCTGGATGTCGCCCGGATGTACCTGGAGTCGGGGGTCTACAAGACCGCGCTGGTCATCGGGAGCGAGGCCATCTCCCCCGTACTGGCGCCGATCTTCCTCGGCAAGGACCCCTACAAGATCCGCATGCGGGACCGGATGCCGGTCTACATGTTCGGCGACGGCGCCGGAGCGATCGTGCTGCGCGCCGACGAGAAGGCGGAGTCCGGCGGTCTGCTGGGCGCCGCGATGGAGGCCATCGGCGGCGACCGCAAGGCCGGCATCCACTCGGTGGGCGGCGGCACCCATGCGCCGATCCACGAGCAGCTGAAGGCCAAGCGGCTGGTCGACCTGAAGGTCGACGTGGTCGGCGCCGGGGACTTCACGCCCGTGATGGTCACCGAGGCGATCAGCAGCACACTGCGGCACAGCAAGGTGGACGTCGACTCGGTCGATCTCTGTCTGGTCCCCGAGGGCAATGTCGGCTGGATGCTGGACGCGCTCCAGGAGCTCGGTCTGGACACCGCCGAGTGGAAGGCACTGGACGGGAAGGTCTTCGACAGCCTCTCCACCATGGGAGCGGTCGGCTGCGCCGCGGTGCCGCTCTTCCTCGACGACGCCTGGCGCAGGGGCCGGATCAAGCCCGGCGACCGGGTGATGCTGGTCGGTGTCGAGTCCACCAAGTGGATCTACGCGGGCGCCGTCGTGGACTGGACCGCGGCTGCTCCGGCGGGCTGAGAAGGGAATCGTCATGACGTCCCGTACCAGCCCACAGCCGTCCGCAACCGATACGGCACCCGGCGGCGGGGTCGTCAGCGGGCAGTTCCGGCAGGCCATGGGGAGGTTCCTCACCGGCGTGGCGGTGGTCACTTCCTGCGGCCCCGACGGGCCGCACGGGACCACGGTCTCCTCGCTGGCCTCGGTCTCCCTCGAACCGCCGATGCTCCTTGTCTGTCTCGGCCGCGCGTCGCGCGGCGCCCGGACGATCGGCTCCACCGGTGTTTTCACCGTGAACGTGCTGGGGCGGGACCAGTCGGAGCTGGCGGGCTGGTTCGCCTCGTCGAGACGGCCGCTCGGCAGCGCGGGCTTCGCGGGCGTGCCGCACCGCATCGGCTTCGCCGGCGTGCCGGTGCTCGACGGAGCCGTCGCACATCTGGACTGCCGGGTGACCCAGGAGGTCTCCGCAGGCGACCACAGCATCTTCATCGGGGAGGTCTCCGGCATCGCATTCGCCGACCGGGCCGATCCGCTCGCCTACCACCAGGGACAGTTCCGGTCCCTGCTATGACACATTCGGCCCCCGGGGCGATGGGGGCCGACGCGAACCACGCGCGTCGGCCCTCTGTCGCACAACACGCCTCACATTCCACGGAGGTACTCATGAACGACATCGCCTTTCTCTTCCCCGGGCAGGGATCGCAGCGGCCCGGTATGGGACGCGATCTGGTCGAGCGTCACCCGGAGCTGCTGGAGCGCTACTACCGCCCCGCGGACGAACTCCTCGGCTTCGGGCTGTCGCAGCTGTGCCTGGAGGGCTCCGCCGAGGATCTGGTGCCCACCGAGATCACCCAGCCCGCCGTATTCCTCACCAGCATCGCCGTCCTGGATGTGCTGCGTGGCAGTGGCATCACCCCGGCCGTGACGGCGGGGCACAGCCTGGGCGAGTACACGGCGCTGGTCTGCGCCGGGGTGCTGGAGTGGACCGATGCCCTGCATCTGGTGGCCCGGCGAGGGCAGTTGATGGCAGGCGTCAATGAACGCACGCCCGGAGCGATGGCTGCCGTCATCGGCCCGTCGGCCGACCAGGTCGAGGAGCTCTGCGCGGGGACACGTGCCACGGACGGCGCGATCGTCGAGGTCGCCAACTACAACGACCCGGCGCAGCACGTCATCTCCGGCGAGCGCGAGGCGGTGCGCGCGGTGATGGCCGCCGCCAAGGCCATGGGCGCCGAGCGCGTGATCATGCTGAAGGTCGGCGCGCCCTTCCACTGCAGCCTCATGAACGAGCTGGAGGAGGAGTTCACCGCCGAGCTGGATCAGGTCACCTTCTCGGACCCGGTGCTGCCCGTACTGGCGAATGTGACGTCTGCCCGGATCGGTACCGGAGCCGAGGCCAAGGACCTGCTGCGCCGTCAACTGGCGGGAGCGGTGCGCTGGACGGACACCCTGCAGGCGATAGCGGAGGGCGGCGTCCAGACGTTTGTCGAGGCGGGGCCGGGGCGCGTACTGAGCGGTTTCTGCCGCAACACTCTGCCGGAAGCCGTGTGCCACCCCGCGGGCGAAATCCGACGCATCGAACGGATGCTCCGGGCGCTGAAACAGGACGTTCCGCTACCCGCCTGACACTGCTTTGCAGTGCACAGCCACGAGAAGTGGTCAGAAAGAGACAAGACCCGCGAACACGTACCCTGCGTCGGTATTGTGGTACGCGTGACTCTCCTTTACTTTGAGTCCAGTAATTTTCGCTTTCCCCTACCTCTGCATGTAGTCAAGGGGCCAATCAAGTGATGGAGGTGACCGGAGTGCACAAGGACGAAAGCGCGGCGTTGAGCAGGCTCTCAAAGGCCCTCGGAGTGCCCTCTCACAGGGCAGCCGAGAACGCCAAGGCACTCTTCCCCTTCATCGCGTTCGAAGCGGCAATGGCCGGTGCCCCCGTGGATCACGTGGGTCCGGTCGCCGCACACGGCGACCGGACCCACGACTCAGCGGGCCGGCCCCAAGCCGGCTCCGCTCTCCTCGGCGAAGGCCCGCATGCCCACCTTCCTGATGGAGTCGAAGATCGC
>NZ_BMWB01000006.1 GCF_014651015.1 Streptomyces xantholiticus | reverse complement strand
CCGCATAACCCCAACCACCCCAAACCCGACAGGGGCGCCTTGACGAAGGACATAGAGGCACCCCCCCCCGCGCGGGTGTCGGCACGCGCAACCCCTGGCCCGGCGAGGGACGCAGCCCGCCGGGAGGATCACCCGATTGTGTCCTTCCGGTCCGCGCCCACGGGCCCCTCCCCTCGTACACAGGTCGCCGCCCGGCGCTGCCGCCGGTACAGCACTGACGCCTTCCCACGTCGTCGCTGTGCGGGGATGCGCCTGTGCGTTCCCGCACCGTGCCGCTGCGGCCGGCGGCGCGTCATGCTCTCGCCGGCGTCAAGACCGTCCAGCGCCACCGGGCGAACCTGCTGCGCGAGCTCGGCCTGCGGGACCGTCCGGAACTGACCCGGTACGCGGTCAGGGCCGGTCTGATCGAGCCCTGAGGGGCGCAGCGGTGCCGGCACCCGGGGCCGCTGCGAGGACCTCGCGGGCCACCTCCTACACTCGGTGCCTGCTCTCGGCCGCGGTCGGCGCGGACACGAGGCCACCTGCGAAAGGATCTGTTCCGGATGAGCTCCGCAGACCGTACCGAGGCCCCGATCTACGCGGACCTGGTGGACGAGCGCGGCGACGTGCCCGCCGACGCCCGCCGCACCGCCGAGGAGACCCTGCGGGAGATGGGCCGCGTCATGGACTTCAGCGACGTCTTCGCGGGCCGCTAGACCTGTCCGGCCGGTCGTCCCGTGCGGTCGGCGGGCCGGTCACAGTCCGTTCAGCAGCCGCAGCAGCGGCTGTGGCACCCCGGCGAGGTCGAGTTCCTCGACGAGCGTCCGCCCGTAGTGGATCTTGCGACCGCTGGTCGTGCCGAGGAAGCGCCGGAGCTGCCTGTCGACGGGCCGCTCCCGCTGGGCGGGCTGCTTCTGGAACGTACGGAACGACCGTAGATCGCCCTGCGCGGCGAGCACCCGCTCCATGCCGACCGGGCCCAGGGCCCGGATGAGCTCGTCCTCGAGATCGGCGACGCACACCTGGAAACCGCGGCGTTCCAGCGCGTCGCGATCCGGATGAGGACCCAGACCTGCCCGCTCCAGGGCACGGCGGAAGAAAACCTCCTCGGCGGCGTCGCACAGTCCCGCCGGCTCGGCGTCGAGCCCCCGCGGCCCGAGCAGGCCCAGGAAGCGGCCGATGCTCGTCGCGCCGCCCATCGCAACGACCGAGACGCCCTGGGAGCCGAGGTCCCGGCCCAGGCGCAGCGCCAGCGCCTCGATCGCGGCCCGGTCGCTGTCGCCCTCGACCAGCACGATCTTGCGCAGCCCGACGCTGTGGGCCAGCCCGCGCGCCGCGTCAGCCGCCGCGGCGGCACCACGTCCGCCGGCCGCCCACGCGGCGAACGCCGATCCGAAGCGCTCCATGCTCATGACCCCTCCATCGCGCCGGAGCCTACGGGAGGCGGCACGGCGGGCCCACCGGATTACCGGCTGCTCCGGCGGATCACGAGCCTCCGGGGCCGTGGAGGCCGCCGCAGGGCAGGGCCCTGTCGAGAGGGGAGCGATCACGGGATATCTTGATGTCGAGCAATGTTGCAGACGTGGAGAGCGGAGCACCCGGTGACTGACTCGACCATCATTTACACGCACACTGACGAGGCGCCCGCCCTGGCGACGTACTCGTTCCTGCCTGTGATCCAGGCGTACGCATCGACGGCCGGTGTCACCGTGGAGACCCGTGACATCTCGCTCGCGGGACGGATCATCTCGCAGTTCCCCGAGTACCTCGAAGAGGGACAGCGCATCGACGACGCCCTCGCCGAGCTCGGAGCCCTGGCCAAGACGCCGGGCGCCAACATCATCAAGCTGCCCAACATCTCGGCCTCGATCCCGCAGCTGAAGGCCGCCGTCGCCGAGCTGCAGGAGCAGGGCTACGCGCTGCCGGCCTACCCGGACGACCCGAAGACCGACGAGGAGCGCGACATCCGCGCCCGTTACGACAAGGTCAAGGGCAGCGCCGTCAACCCCGTCCTGCGCGAGGGCAACTCCGACCGCCGCGCCCCCGCCTCGGTCAAGAACTACGCCAAGGCGCACCCGCACCGCATGGGCGCCTGGAGCACCGACTCCAAGACGAACGTCGCCACCATGGGCGCCGACGACTTCCGCTCCACCGAGAAGTCCGCGGTGATCGGCGAGGCCGGTTCGCTGCGCATCGAGCTCAAGGGCGACGACGGCTCCACCACCGTGCTGCGCGAGTCGGTTCCGGTGCTCGCCGGCGAGGTCGTCGACGCGTCCGTCATGCGCGTGGCCGCCCTTCGCGAGTTCCTCACGCAGCAGGTCGCCCGCGCCAAGGCAGAGGACGTGTTGTTCTCCGTGCACCTGAAGGCCACGATGATGAAGGTCTCCGACCCGATCATCTTCGGCCACGTCGTACGGGCCTTCTTCCCGAAGACCTTCGCGCAGTACGGCGAGTCGCTCGCCAAGGCCGGCCTCACCCCGAACGACGGACTCGGCGGCATTTACAAGGGCCTCGAGTCGCTCGCCGACGGCGCCGAGATCAAGGCTTCGTTCGACGCCGAGCTGGCCGAGGGGCCGGCCCTCGCGATGGTCGACTCCGACCGTGGCATCACCAACCTGCATGTGCCGTCCGACGTCATCGTCGACGCGTCCATGCCGGCGATGATCCGCACCTCCGGCCACATGTGGGGCCCGGACGGCCAGGAGGCCGACACCGTCGCCGTCCTCCCGGACAGCAGCTACGCCGGTGTCTACCAGGTCGTCATCGACGACTGCCGCGCCAACGGCGCCTTCGACCCGTCCACCATGGGCTCGGTGCCGAACGTCGGCCTGATGGCGCAGAAGGCCGAGGAGTACGGCAGCCACGACAAGACCTTCGAGGTCCCGGTCACCGGCACCGTGCGGGTCGTCGACGGCGCCGGCAACGCCGTGCTGGAGCAGGTCGTCAGCGCCGGTGACATCTTCCGCATGTGCCAGACCAAGGACGCGCCCATCAAGGACTGGGTCAAGCTCGCGGTCACCCGCGCCCGCGCGACCGGTGACCCGGCCGTCTTCTGGCTCGACGAGGGCCGCGCGCACGACGCGCAGCTGATCGAGAAGGTCAAGGCGTACCTGCCCGAGCACGATACCGAGGGCCTCGAGATCAAGATCCTCTCGCCGGTCGAGGCGACCGCGTTCTCCCTGGAGCGCATCCGCCGGGGCGAGAACACGATCTCCGTCACCGGCAACGTGCTGCGTGACTACCTGACGGACCTGTTCCCCATCCTTGAGCTCGGCACCAGCGCCAAGATGCTCTCGGTCGTCCCGCTGATGAACGGCGGCGGCCTGTTCGAGACCGGCGCCGGCGGCTCCGCGCCGAAGCACGTCCAGCAGCTCGTCAAGGAGAACTACCTCCGCTGGGACAGCCTCGGCGAGTTCCTCGCGCTGGCCGTGAGCTTCGAGCACCTCGCGACGACCACCGGCAACGCCCGTGCCAAGGTCCTCGCCGACACGCTCGACCGCGCCACCGGCACCTTCCTCAACGAGGACAAGTCGCCGAGCCGCAAGCTGGGCGGCATCGACAACCGCGGCAGCCACTTCTACCTGGCCCTGTACTGGGCCCAGGAGCTGGCAGCGCAGACCGACGACACGCAGCTCGCGAAGGCGTTCGAGTCGCTCGCCAGGACGCTCGGCGAGCAGGAGCGGACCATCGTCGACGAGCTGATCGCCGTGCAGGGCTCGCCGGCCGACATCGGCGGCTACTACCAGCCCGACGTCACCAAGGCGGCGGCCGTGATGCGCCCGTCGAAGACCTTCAACCAGGCTCTGTCCACCCTGGCCTGACAGGGCGGCGGGCAGCCGCCCGTCTCGGCACCGCCCCGGCCGGCACTCGTGCCCGGCCGGGGCGGTTTTCGTGCGCGTCGGGAACACCGCGGGGCTGTGCGGCAGTTGCCATGGGACATGAGCCGGGTCGGCACCCGCCGGCCCCGGCGGCCGACCGCGTACGAAGGAGGAATCTGTGGCACTCACCCGTGATGACCGCGAGAAGTTCCTGGCGGAGCCGCTCGTCGCCGCGCTGGCTGTCGACGCGATCGAGGACGGCCGGGCGCCGCTCATGGTGCCGATCTGGTACCAGTACGAACCCGGCGGCGACATCTGGATCATGACCGGCAGGAACTCCCGCAAGGCGGCGGCGATCCGGGCCGCCGGGCGGTTCGCCCTCATGGTCGACCGCCTCGAGCCGACGGTCCGCTACGTCTCGGTCGAGGGCCCGGTCGTCGACACGGTCCAGGCCACCCGGGAGCAACTGGTGGAGCTCTCGGCCCGCTATCTCGAGCCGGGGAAGGTGGAGGCGTACGTCGACTTCCTCTGGAACGACGACAGCGACCAGGTGGTCATCCGGATGCGGCCGCAGCGCTGGATCAGCTCGGATCTGGGCGAGGCCTGAGCGATATGCAGCGGCGGGCGGTGCCGGCCGGCACCGCCCGCCGAAGGCCGTGTGATCCTCGCTCTCAGTCGCGTCGGACCATCGGCGGTCCGACGTAGCGCGAGCCGGAGAGGCCGAGCGTCGCGTCGTACGCCAGCTTGTAGTCACCGTTCTCGTCGTGCGCCTGGAGGGCGTCGGAGACGGCGTAACGCAGCGCCTTGTCGCCCTTGGCCATGCCGATCCCGTACGGCTCCTCGGTGAACGGCTGGCCTACGACCTTCAGCTTGTCCGGGTACTGGGCCGCGTAGCCCTTGAGGATCGCGTCGTCCGTGGTCACCGCGTCGACCTCGCCGGCGAGCAGCCGCTGGACGCACTCGGTGTACTTGGGCGTCTCGACCGTCCGTGTGTTGTACTCCGGCTTCTTGATCTCCCGCAGCGCCGTGGAGCCCTTGGCCGAGCAGACCGTCTTGCCCTCCAGCGAGAACGGACCGGCGATCGTCCGGTCGTCCTCGCGGATCAGCAGGTCGGCACCGGCCATGTAGTAGGGGCCGGCGAACGCGACCTTCTTCTTGCGCTCCTCGTTGATCGTGTACGTCCCGACGTACAGATCGACCTCTCCGCTGGAGAGCGCGGCCTCGCGGACGCCCGTGTCCACCGTCTTGAACTCGATCTGCCGGGCGGAGAAGCCGAGATCGGCGGCGATCATCTTGGCGATCTCGATGTCGAAGCCGGAGCGCTCTCCGTTCTCGTTCTCGAAGCCGAGGAACGGCTGGTCGTTCTTGGCGCCGATGACGAGCTTGCCGGCCTTCTTCGCCTTCTCCCATGTCGGTGAGTCGATGTCGACGTCCGTGGCGACCTTGTACGTCGGCAGCCGGGGCAGGTCCTTGGCGTTCACCGTGCGGGTCGGCCCACCGCCGGCGCCCTCGGAGTCGCCGGCGCACCCGGTTGCGGTGAGGGCGGCGGCGAGCGCGGTGATCACCGCGGCAGCGGCGGACTGGTAGGCCTTCATGGTGCGACATCCTTCACTCGATTTTGCGAGGAGGGTAAGGAGTCGATGTGCTAAAAGTCATTACATCTGAGCGGAACTTGAGCATCACATTCCGGAAACGACGCCAGATGCGGGGCGTACCCGGCGGGGGTTGCCGGATACGCCCGAATGGTGTCAGCGGACCTGGAAGGTCCGGGTGGTGCCGGTGAAGGCGGTGATCCTGCCGAACAGGCTCCTGGAGTCGCCGAAGTGCACGATCCGGTACGTGCCGACCGGCGTCCCCGGGGCCACCTGCCAGGTGATGACCGCCTTGGACGTGCCCGTCACGCCGTCCAGCCGTACCCAGCGGTACTTGGTGTCCCAGTCGCCGTCGTCCAGGTGGCGGACCCACTCGCCGTCCACCTGCCGCTGCACCTCGAGGAAGGTCCCGTTGCGGTGCAGATCGTTCTTCGGGTGACCGGTCACGAACTCGGCCGTGACGGTGGACCCCGCCCCGTACGACTCGGCGGGCTGCGACAGGACGTCGCCGAACTGCCTGCCCGCCGGCGGGTTGTCCATCACCACGCCGGTCTGCAGGGACGTCTGCCGGCCGGAGTGGTCGGGCGGCGTGGGGCCGCCGTCGATCGGTGTGCCGTCCCTCAGGGAGGCCGCGACCGCGGCGAACTCCTGCTGGTGGGCGGGGAGCGTGTACCTGCCGAAGAGGGTTGAACCGCCCTCGTACTGCTGCAGGTCGTACTCCTCCGGCGTCGTCACATACTGGCTGTAGGCGTTGGCGTAGCCCTGCATCAGCACGTTCTCCAGCGGTACGTCGAGCTCCTCGGCGACCGAGCGGCGGATGCGCAGGCCTGAGACGATCGTGTACTCGGCGGGTCCTGCCACCAGGTGGAACTGGCCGATCTTGACGATCTGCACCGGCAGGACCGTCGGAGTCGTCGGCGTCACCGCGTTGACCAGCCCCGTGGGTACCAGGTTCGCCTTCGGGTACTGGCAGCTCACCAGCCACTCGGGCGGGTCGATGTCGAACGGCTCCAGCAGCCTGGCCACCGGGCTGTTCATGCCCTCCGTGAACCCGGGGATCGCCGGCCCGTCCTCCACACTGCCGGCGAGCGTCGAGGCGCCGACCACGGCCGGGCAGGTGCGGTGCTCCTTGCCGTCCGGCGTGTACTTCCCGTCGACGGTCACCTTCTCCATGTGCACGTACCGCAGCCGCGAGTCCACGCTGCCGCTCACCGGGGTCGCCGCCGCGTCGTGGATCCGCTGCGCCGCCCGGAACTGCCGGTCGCCGATGATGCGGGTGTTCTCGAACTCGTCCTCCGTCGGGCCGGAGCCGGGCTTGAGGTTCAGATTGGGCGACATGTCACCGGCGTTGGTGTTGGGGAACGCCGCGACGAAGCCCTTCCGGTCCTCCAGGTAGCGCACGCCCTTGGCGTCGTGCTCCCACTCGTACGCCGCATAGCCCTTGTTGTCCGCACTGAGCAGTGTGTTCGTGTTGGTGAGCGACGTGTTGTGCGTGGCGAACCAGCTGATGGCCCCGATGTCGGTGCCGCCCTGCCGGAAGCGGAGCACGGTCACCGCGGGGTCGATGGCATCGGGGAAGGTTGCCCTGTCGCGGGCGGGGTTCCGCTCGAACGCGGTCCGTGAGCGGTTGACGCTCGCGTTCTTCAACTCGCCTCTGCCGAGGGTGATCGTGCCCGGTTCCAGGTCGTCGTGGGCCTCGGTCACGGACTCGACGATGCCGTCGACGATCGCCCGGTACGTGTCCTTCTGGAAACCCAGCGAGGCCAGGTTGTAGGCGAGGTGGTGGGAGTGGCCGCCGGAGCCGGCGTGCGTATGGGTCGCGGACAGCAGCACGTTCTGCTCGTTGTAGAGCGAGCCGTAGCGCTGCCCGAGCTTCGCGATGACGCCCTGCCGCACGGACTGGAAGATCATGGCCAGGTCGGCGTTGACGTACACGACCCGCTTCCCGTTCGCCCGGTCGGCCACGATGAACGCCCGCGAGCGCTGCCGCTGATGGATGCCGGTCGCCTTCTGCTCGAAGCTCGAGTAGCCCATCATGCCGACCTCGGCGGCCTCTCCGGTCACATCCGAGATGCCCCGGCCGACGAGATACGTCGTGGACCCGGACGCCGCCGCCGTCCCGGCCGCCGCGCCGGCCGGGACGGCTCCCGGTACGGCCGCCAGGGTCAGCGCGCCCAGCGACCCCGCGAGCAGCAGGGAGACCGCCTTGGACCTGGTTGTGGGGAACCGCATGCCTTCTCCTCGTACGCCCTCGTACCCGTGACAGGTGTGACCGAAGGTAACCGCGGTGGGCGGCAGAGGAAGAGGACCCGACCGGCCAGTAACGGGACTTCAGCGGCCACCGGCCCTGTCCTCCCGCCGCCGCAGTCCCTACAGTGACCGCCCGGAGGTGAGGCAATGGCGCGGCACGAACCCGGACCCACCCCGCCCACGGAGGGCCCGTCGAGTGCACCGCTCACCGCACGGCTCGCCGACCCGCGCCACGGGTCCGCGACCATCACCCCTCACCTCCTGCGATACCTCACCCTGGTGGCCGCCGAACGCGGGCACGACCTCGGCCCGGCCCTGCGCCGCGCGGGACTCAGCGAGGCCGCCCTGAGCGCGGTCGGCCAGCGGGTGTCCTACCGGCAGGGCAGCTCCGTGATCAGGGAGGCGATACGGGACCTCGGCGATCCCGCGCTCGGCCTGGCGGTGGGGCGCCGGCAGCGGGTGACCGCATGGGGACTGGTCGGTCTGGGCCTCCAGGCCAGCCCCTCCCTCCACGACGCCCTGCGCCTCGGCGTCCGGCACCACGGCGTCACCGGGTCCATGCTCGACTACCGCTTCGAGACCGTGCCGGCCGGCGCCGCGATCCTCGCGACCGCCCGCTACACCGACTCCGGACTGCGGGCGTTCCTCCTCGAAGAGGCCTTCGGCAGCATCGTCGCCCTGATCAGGGACGCCTGGCACGAAGAGTTCACGCCGCACTCGGTCGCCGTACGGCACCCCCGCCCCTCGTACGGGGAGGAGTACGAGCGCTGGTTCCGCTGCCCCGTCACCTTCGACGCGCCCGACGACCGGCTCGTCTTCGCCGCCGAGACCCTGGAGCGCCCGCTGCCCGGCGCCGACCCGTACACCCTTGCCCAGGTCACAGGGCTCCTCGACGCGGCCCGTGCCCAAGGACGGGAACGGCAGGACCTGGTACAGGGGTTGGAGGTCTCCGTCGCCCGCGCGCTGCCCCATGTGCCGCCGCTGGGCCGGCAGGCGCTGGAGCGCGGTATGAGCGAACGGACACTGCGCAGACGACTCGCCGAGCACGGCACCAGTTACGAGGCGCTCGTCGACTCGGTCCGGCTGGTACGGGCCGAGGAGCTGATGCTGACCAGCGACCTGCCCCTGCACAGGATCGCGCGCATGCTCGGCTTCAGCGACGCCCGGACCCTGCGCCGTGCGGTGGCCCGGTGGTTCGGCACCAACCCCTCCGCGATGCGCGGCTCCACGGCTCGCAGGCGGTGAGGCGACGGCGCAGCACGTGCGTTCGCCGGTGGTCCGGCCCCCGCCGCCTCCGCGACCCGCGGACTCGTGGTGGAACACCTGGCCGGACGGGACTTCGACGGCCTCGTCGACACCACGGAGCCCGTCGCCGGCGAAGTGGTCGGCAGCGCCCCGCGCCACGGCGCCGGCCCGGAGAGCCAGGTCTGCTGCGCCCGAGCGCCGTCCTGCGGGAACCAGCAGCGGCCGTACGCCGTGGTACCGGCGGAGACGTACCGGGACGAGGGGAGTTCACCGTGGCCGCGAGCGCCGTGCGGATCGAGGGAAGCAGTCTGCTGCTGGGCGGGGGAGTGCGGGTCCGCTTCATCAGGACGCTTCGCCTGCCGGAATCGGGCACGCATCCACTGCCGCCGGGGCTCGGCGAGTTCCCGGTGCGGCGCGTCGAGGACCACCTGGACGCCGTGCCGCCGCAGATGCGCGAGCGCGGCGGCGTGATGCTGCCCGTCCATCTGCGCGAGGCGATGTGGCTCAGCTTCGCCGGCAGCGGCGAGCCGGCCGCCCTTCAGGTCGGCGTCGGCAAGGTGTGCGCCGTCTCCGGCGAGCCGTGGCGCGGCACCCTGACGCGCACGCCACAGAACTATGTGGTGCTGCCCCGCCAGCCGTGGCTGGACGGCATCAACTCCGGCAAGGGCACGGTCCGTCAGTTCGTCGCCGTGCCCATGGGGATGGGCGCCACCGTCGAGGGTCAGCTCACCGGCGAGGAGACCTGGGGCGGCGTACAGCTGCAGGCGTTCGGACTCTGCGCCGCGGCGCTGGACGCCTGGCGCGAGGAGGAGCGGGCCCGCGCCGAGCGTGCCGCTTCCACCGCGTGGGCGGGCGGACCGCCTGCCCACGCGGTGGCCTTCGGAGCCGCGCCGCCGGCGCCCGGGTCGGCGCCGTCCGCGCCCGGGGGAACGCCGCGTGCCCGGTCGGCGGCGATGGGCCTCGGTGTGGGCGGCTCCATGCGCCAGGAGGTCTACCGCGACGAAAGGCGCTTCACCGACTGGGCCGAGGAGCCCTGCGGCCGGGTCTTCGTGCACCTGGTCACCCCACCGGAGTGGCGCCGTATCACCGGGGAGGACGCACCCCCGTCGCCCGCCGACCGCGCCGCCTACACCCGGGCGGGCCTGCCCTGGTACGACTACTACGACGAGAGCGCCGCCGACCTGGCGCCGGCCGATCCCCTCAGCGACGTGCGGCCGGTCGGCGACTGGCTCGGCGACGACCACACCCCGTGGCAGCCACCGGCCCCCGGGCAGGTCCTGTCGCTCGGCGACGCGCCCGAGCCGGGGCAGGCGGTCACGGACGGCGACTGGTGATCCGCCGCCGTCCGTGGCCCCGGGCCGCCCGGGCCGGTGGCGGGTGTCAGGGTAGTTGGGCGAACGGCGACAGGAACGCCCGTGCGCCAGGCGTGTCCAGACGGTACGTCACGTTGGTGGCGTAGCAGGGCGTGTCACCGGTGATGGTCGTGGACACCAGGGTGCGCTCGCCGTCCAGGACGGCGAAGTTCGGGCCGCCGGAGTCGCCGTAGCATGCGCCGCCGTTGCCCTGAGGGGCGGTCATGGCGAGTCGCACCCAGGACTCGTTGAGGGCGTCGAAGGAGACGGGCGCCTTCATCCGGACGCCGCCGCCGGTGTGCGTGTGGCCGCCCGGTCCGCGGGCGGCCTCCCGGGTGCCGTAACCGGCGACCGTGAACGGCGTGTCGTTCAGACCCTGCGGCCCGAGCGCGTCGAGCGCCCCCGCTTCGGGCAGCGCTGCGGGCGTGAACGTCCAGCGGGCGCGCACCTGTGCGGCGGGCAGTTCCACGACGGAGATGTCGTGGGTGTCCGCCGCAGGGCCCGGGTACCCGGGATGGCTGTGCGCGGTGCCCCGGACGCCCACGGCGTCCGCCACGGCCCCGGGGTCGCCGGGATGCTGCGCGGCGGCCTTGTCGAGGCCGGCCTGCACGTCCTGGTCGAGGGAGACGTAGAACTTCACGTTCTCCGGCCAGTCGGTGGTGCAGTGCGCGGCGGTGAGGAACGTGTCCGCGTCGATCATCGTTCCGGAGCAGACCCAGTCCACCCGGTCGGGTGTGGCCGCATCGCCGTCGGCGTCCCAGGTGGCGACGAGCGCACCGACCTCGGTCCGTTCGGGCGCGGGCGCCGCGTTGTACGAGTTGATCGCCGACGACGGCAGGGCCGCGCAGAGGACGAGGGCGCAGGCGGCGGCGGTGACGCCGGTCAGACGTATGGGTACGGCAGTCAAGGGAAACCCTTCGGTGTCACGGTACGGGACTCTGCTGTGCGGTGATCGACAGTGAAGCGTCCCGCGAACGGCGCGGCAAGAGCCCGGACGCCCGCAGCGGAGCCCGGAACGGAAAAGTGCGAGCGCTCGACCTCCGCACCGCACCGCACGCGGGCCGGGCGGGACCCGGCGCGGTGGCCGCCCTGGTGAGACTCCCGGCGTGGGTGATGGCCCGGATCGTCTTCGGTGCGGCAACCCCCGTGGCATACCGGCGGCTTGAAGGACAGACTGGGCCGCCGCACGAAGCAGGTGCGGACCGAAGCCGCGGCCGTCCGGCTTCCTCACGGGGAGCCGGGCTACAGAAGCGTCTCGGGACCCGGTCCGCCGAGCAGCGGGGGCAGGGTCTGCTCCGTCCAGACCGTCTTGCCCTCCCGCGTGTGCCGGGTGCCCCATCGTGCCGTGAGCTGCGCGACCAACAGCAGTCCCCGCCCGCCCTCGTCGGTGCTGCGGGCCCGCCGCAGGTGCGGCGAGGTGCTGCTCGGGTCGGAGACCTCGCAGATGAGCCGCTGATGGTGGATCAGCCGCAGGGTCACGGGCCCGCCCGCGTACCGGTAGGCGTTGGTGACCAGTTCACTGACGATCAGCTCCGTGGAGAACGCCATGTCCGCAAGCCCCCACGCCGCCAGCTGCTCAGCGGTGAGATGCCTGGCCCGGGAGGGCGCCGTCGGCTCGGCGGGCAGCTCCCAGGTGGCGACCAGCTCGGGCGCCAGGGTGAGCGTCTGCGCCAGCAGCAGCGCGACGTCGTCGGTCGGCCGGGCGGGCAGCAGTTCGTCGACCACCGCTTGTGCCATCTCCTCCACCGGCCGGCCCGGACCGGCCAGCGTCGCGCACAGTTTGGAGAGACCGGCCTCCATGTCCTGCTGGGCGACGTCCAGCAGTCCGTTGGTGTAGAGAGCGAGCACGCTGCCCTCCGCCAGCGTCAGCTCCGCCGCCTCGAAGGGCAGCCCGCCCAGGCCCAGCGGTGGTCCCGCGGGCAGGTCCGTGATGCTCACCTCGCCCTCCGGTGTCACCACGGCTGGCGGCGGATGGCCGGCACGGGCGACGGCACAATGGCGGGTCACCGGGTCGTACACGGCGTACAGACACGTCGCGCCCACCACCTGCTCGCCCGGGGCGCCTTCGATGTCCTCCTCCTGCTCCCCGGCGAGACGGGTCACCAGATCGTCGAGGTGGGACAGCACCTCGTCGGGCTCGAGATCGAGGTCGGCGAGCGTGTGGACCGCGGTACGCAGGCGGCCCATGGTGGCCGCGGCGTTGATGCCGTGCCCGACGACGTCGCCGACGACGAGGGCGACGCGGGCGCCGGAGAGCGGTATGACGTCGAACCAGTCCCCGCCGACCCCGGTCGCACCGCCGGCGGGCATGTACCGGTGGGCGACGACGACCGCCGGGTGCGCGGGCAGCTCGCGCGGCAGCAGCCGCCGCTGCAGAGCCAGTGCCGCCCGGTGCTGCTGAGTGAAGCGGCGGGCGTTGTCCAGGGAGACCGCGGCCCGGGACGCCAGCTCGCCGGCCAGGGTGAGGTCGTCGTCCTCGAACGGCTCCGGCAGCCGGGAGCGCCACAGACTCACGAACCCGAGGACCAGCCCGCGCGCCGTCAGCGGGACCACCATCAGCGAGTGGACGGCGTGGGCCGCCTCCGGCACCTCGTCTCCCGGGGCGGTGACCCTGTCCGAGATGTCGATGAACGGCTCCAGCACCGGACGCCCGGTCGCGAGGCACCGCGCCTGCGGCGACTCCTTCGGGAACGAGTTGACCGTACCCACCGGGAACAGCAGATGCTCCGTCTCCGGCGTGACGCTTCGGTACGCCGTCCTGCGGACCGGTCCGACGCCCCCGTCCGCGACCGGTTCCTCACCGCGGCTGATCGCCTCCAGCAGATCCACGGACACACAGTCCGCCAGCCCGGGCACAGCTGCCTGCACCAGCTCCTGCGCCGTCGTCTGCACGTCCAGGGTGGTACCGATGGTGGCGCCGGCCTCCGTGAGCAGAGCGAGCCGGCGGCGGGCCTGATGGCCGTCGGTGACGTCCTCGACCAGCTGCGTCACCCCCAGCACCCGGCCGGCCGAGTCCTCCATGCGGAAGGCGGACACGGAGACGTACCGCTCCTTGCCCGATGCGCCGGGCACCCGACACGGCTGCTCCGTGAAGATCATCGGTGTGCCGGTGCGCAGCACCTCACGCAGCCCCATGTCCACGGTCTCCGCGTCCGCGCGGATGAGGAAGTCGCCGATGCGATGTCCGCGGGCCTGCTCGGTGCTGACACCGCCGAGGCGTGCGATCGCCCGGTTGATCCGCAGGATGTTCAGCTCGGGGTCGTGCACCGACAGGCCGATCGGCGATCTGCGGAAAAGCCCGTCCAACACCGAGCGGTCGATCTCCCACTGCACCACCTCCTCCGCAGGCGCGGCCACGAGGTACCACTCGCGGATCCCTTCGTCCCGCGTCACCTGGCGGACCCGGATGCCGAAGCCCCGCCTGTGGCCGTCACGTGCCCGTACGGGCACGACCCCGAACCAGCCCCGCTGCCGGACACAGGCCGCACTGGCCGCCAGGACGAGGTCCTGGTCGGCAGGGTCCACCAGCAGCTCCACCGCCCGGTGGCCGAGCACCTCCTCGGCCGAATAGCCGACGAGGGTGCGGGCACGTTCACTCCAGCCGGTCACCAGGCCGTGCCGGTCCAGCACCACGGAGGCGGCTCGACCGTGCGAGTACGGGTCCTCCGGGCTCTCACTGATCAGGGTCACGGATCCGGTCATCGGTCCTATCCTCCGCCCGGTCCTGCGGGCACGCGAGCGATGAGTTCCGGCAGGCACGGCGGTCACAACCGGGACGGCAGGCGAAACGCCGCCACCGACCACGTCAGGAGCGCACCATGCCGCGCATCACCCCCAACCTCTGGTTCGACACCGAGGGCCAGGAGGCAGCCGAGTTCTACGTCTCGGTGTTCCCGAACTCGCGGATCAAGCACATCTCGTACTACGGCGAGGCGGGCCCGAGGCCGGCCGGCACCGTGCTGACCGTCGACTTCGTCCTCGACGGCCAGGAGTACACCGCGATCAACGGCGGCCCCGAGTTCACCTTCAACGAGGCGATCTCCCTGCTGATCAACTGCAAGGACCAGGAGGAGGTCGACCACTACTGGAACAAGCTGGGTGAGGGCGGACAGGAAGGCCCCTGCGGCTGGCTGAAGGACCAGTACGGTCTGTCCTGGCAGGTCGTCCCCGCAGCGCTGGGGGAGCTCCTGGAGGACGAGGACCAGGGGCGGGCCCAGCGCGCCATGTCGGCCATGCTGGGCATGAAGAAGATCGATGTGGCGGCTCTCCACGAGGCCGCCGACCGCGTGTGACCCTTGAGCCCTACTCCGCGGGAGGTGAGGGGAACACGTAGAGGACCTGTGGCTCGTCCCATTCGACGAAGGTGTCCTCCACCGTGGCCCCGAGGCCCTCGAGCAGCCGCCGGGACCGGAGATTGGCCTGCTGCGTCAGGGCGACCACTCCGGGCGCGCTCGAGGGGGACCCGTCCCGCGCCCAGGTCACGGCTGCGGCGACGGCCTCGCGGCCGTAGCCCCGGCCCCAGTGCTCGGGGAGCAGTTGGTACGAGACCTCGGTCCTGCCGTCCCTGGCCCCGGGTTCCACCGTCACCAGGCCGACGACCGCCTGGTCCGCCTGCCGTACCACGGCGAAGGCGCCTGGGGCGCCGACGCACCGCTTCTCGCGGATGCGGACGACGTTGCGGTCGACCGGCCCGCCGAGGTGCCGTCGCACCTCGGGGTCGGTCCACAGGCGGGCGATCGCCCCTACGTCCGCGGCGGCGACGGGACGCAGCGCCAGGCGGCGGGTCGCAAGGGCGGCGGGCCAGACGGTGGAGCCGGGTGCGGAAGCCATGACGGCGATCATGACACGGGCCGGTGCGGCCACGGGTGCGGCCGGGCCGGGCGGCGGCCCTCGCACCCGCCGCCGGTCAACGTCCCGCGCACCGCACCGCACCGACTGACACGGCCGGGACGCGATGCGACCCTGGAAGCGGCACGGTGTCCGGCGGGGGAGGGACCGTAAGGAGCCCGGTGGATCTGGAGAGCACCCTCGACGAGCTGTACGCGCTACGGCCCCAGGAGTTCACCGCGGCCCGCAACGAACGTGCGGCGCAGGCACGCCGGGCCGGCGACCGTGAACTGGCCGACCGGATTCGTGCACTGCGCAAGCCGACCATATCCGCGTGGGCCGGCAACCTGCTGGTACGCCGGGAGCCGGAGAAGATCCAGCCGCTGATCAGCCTCGGCGAAGGACTGCGCGACGCCCACCGCAACCTCGACGGCGAGCAGCTGCGCGAGCTCGGCAGACAGCAGCACCTCCTGGTCGGGGCGCTGGCCCGGGAAGCCCGGCAGCTGGCGGCGGAGGCCGGACAGGTGGTCGGCGAGTCCGCTCTCCAGGAGATCGAGGCCACTCTGCACGCGGTGCTGGCGGACCCGGACGCCGCGCGCCGCTGGGCCGCCGGGCACCTCCACAAGCCGCTCAGCGCCCCCGTCGGCTTCGTCGGTCTCGATGCCGGCGCCGGTGTCACGCCGAAGCCGGCCCCGTCGCCCGGGCCACCCGAGCCGGCGGAGCGGCGCCACCGCAAGGAGGGCCCTGACCGGCGGCGCCGCGAGAAGCTCGACCGTGCCGGACGGGACGCCGAGGAGGCCGAGCAGCAGGCCCGGGAAAGCGAACAGGCGCGTGAAGAGGCGGTGTCGGCGCTCGAGCGGTCGAAGGCCGAATACGACGACGCGCGTGAGCGGGTGGACGCGCTGGCCCGGGAGCTGGAGGAGGCGAAGGCGCGGCAGCGGCGGGCGGAGCGCGGGCTGCACGAGGCGCGGGACCGGGCGGGGGAGGCGGACCGGACCGCCCGGGACGCGCGGCGCCGTGCGCACAGGACGGCCGCGGTGGTGGAACGGTTGTCGGCCGGCGACAGCTGAGACCGCCCTACGTCGCGGGCCCGGTCCGCCACGCCTCTCCGATGCTTCGCATCAGCGGCGGGTACACGAACACGTGCCGGAACGGGGCGATGGCAGCCATATAGGCCCTTCCGAACGGGCCGTTCGGCTTCACCAGAACCGCCATCTGACCCCGGTGGCCCCCGGCGCCGTCCGGTACCCAGCTCAGGTGCATCACCCCGTGCACCGTGCTGTTCGCCATTTCGGCCGCCCACTCGTCGTTCGTCAGATACACCGGCCGGAAGGGCAGCCGTTCGAACTCCGGGCCGGACGGGCCGTCGCGCAGGTCGTCCGGCAAGCGGTCGCGCAGCGTCGGCACCCGGGAGCCGAGGCCGGCGCCCGGTGAGTCCCAGCCGAGCAGCGCCCCGAGCTTCCAGCGGATGGCGAAGAGGGCACGGGCGACCGGGGAGGGGTTGTTCGCCGTGTCGCCCCCGGCCGTCCGTTGCACCAGGCGCGGGAAGTCGTCGGGGCCTCCCGGCGTCGGCAGCGCCCAGACGTCGTAGACGCGGAAGTCGGGCGCGATCTCGTGGATCCGCCAGGGCCGGGAGGTGTGCGCGGTGTTCGGGAGCTTCATTCGTGGACCTCCACCTGGTCGGTGACGTGCCCCGGGCGTGGGCACGGGCGCCGGGTCAGTCCCGCCCGGCCGGGCCCGGATCCCTGTCGGTACCAGTGATCCGCACCGAAAAGTCTGCCCGACGCCACGGTGCGGGACGTCGGCCCGCAGGCTGATCCCGTCCTCCCCCGCGCGGGCGAGAACGGCCCGCGGGACGGGTGCGACGCCGTACGGCCGCACGGGGCGCCCCCTTCGGTGGAGCGCCCAGCGGGTTCGCCGCCAGTGCCTTCGCCGTGGCGAACGGATCGGCCGCCATCCTGCGGCCCGTTCTGGAGGCACCGGCACACCGGGCGCCGGGCCGATCGGGTGAGACGGCGAGGTTTCCGCCGGCGCCCCACGGTTACCCAGGACAGGCCGGTACAGCGGCGCAACACGGCACAGTCAGGAGCGGAACACCGATGGCCAGTACGAAAGTGTCCGACCACATCCTCCGGCGGTTGCGCGAGTGGGACGTGACCCATGTCTTCTCCTACGCGGGGGACGGCATCAACGGGCTGCTCGCGGCCTGGGGGCGGGCCGGTAACCGACCGAAGTTCGTCCAGTCCCGCCACGAGGAGATGTCGGCCCTCCAGGCCGTCGGATACGCGAAGTTCTCCGGCAAGGTCGGCGTCTGCGCAGCCACTTCCGGCCCGGGCGCCATCCACCTGCTCAACGGGCTCTACGACGCGAAACTCGACCACGTCCCGGTGGTCGCGATCGTCGGGCAGACCAACCGCAGTGCCATGGGCGGCTCGTACCAGCAGGAGGTGGACCTGCACACCCTCTACAAGGACGTCGCCTCCGACTTCTGCGAAACCGCGATGGTCCCCGAGCAGCTGCCCAACCTCATCGACCGTGCGATGCGCACCGCCTACGCCCGGCGCACCGTGACGGCCGTCATCGTCCCTGCCGACGTGCAGGAACTGGATTACAGTCCGCCGAAGCACGCCTTCAAGATGGTCCCCTCCAGCATGGGCATCGGACGGTACGCACCCGTGCCCGTCGACGAGGACCTCGAACGTGCCGCCGAAGTCCTCAACGCGGGCGAGAAAGTGGCCGTCCTCCTGGGCCAGGGCGCGCGCGGCGCCCGGGCCGAGGTCGAACGGCTCGCCGACGTCCTCGGCGCCGGGGTCGCCAAGGCCCTGCTCGGCAAGGACGTCCTCCCCGACGACCTGCCGTATGTGACCGGCTCGATCGGATTGCTCGGCACCCGCCCCTCGTACGAACTGATGCAGGGCTGCGACACCCTGCTGGTGATCGGCTCCAGCTTCCCGTACACCCAGTTCATGCCCGAGTTCGACCAGGCCAGGGCCGTGCAGATCGACATCGACCCGCACATGATCGGCCTGCGCTACCCGTTCGAGGTGAATCTCGTCGGCGACGCCCGCGAAACCCTGAGGCGGCTCCTTCCTCGCCTGCACCGCAAGGAGAGCCGTACCTGGCGCGACGAGATCGAGCAGAGCGTCGACCGCTGGTGGGAGGTCATGCAGCGCAGGGCGGCCGTCGACGCCGACCCGATCAACCCCGAGTACGTGGTCCACGCGCTCGACGGGCTGCTGCCGGACGACGCCGTCGTCACCGCGGACTCCGGTTCCGCCGCGAACTGGTACGCCCGGCACCTGCGGCTGCGGGGCCGGATGCGCGGCTCCCTGTCGGGGACGCTCGCCACCATGGGCCCCGGTGTCCCGTATGCCATCGGCGCCAAGTTCGCCCACCCCGACCGGCCCGCGATCGCCCTCGTCGGCGACGGCGCCATGCAGATGAACGGCATGATGGAGCTGGTCACGGCCGCGAAGTACCGGAGCGAGTGGTCCGACCCGCGGCTGATCGTGGCCGTGCTCAACAACGGCGACCTCAACCAGGTCACCTGGGAGATGCGCGCCATGTCCGGCGCACCGCAGTTCGAGGAGTCGCAGCACATCCCCGACGTGCCGTATGCCGAGATCGCCGAACGTATCGGCCTGCGGGGCGTCCGGGTCGAGAAGCCCAAGCATGTCGAAAGCGCCTGGGAGCAGGCGCTCGCCGCCGACCGGCCCTTCGTCATCGACTTCCGCACCGACCCGGCCGTCCCGCCGATCCCCCCGCACGCCTCGCTCGACCAGATCGAGTCCGCGGCGGCGGCGATCCTGCGTGGCGACAGCGACCGCGGCTCGATGATCAAGCAGGGCTTCAAGGCGAAGGTGCAGGACTTCCTCCCCGGCACCCGCCACCGCGCGGACCGTCCGGGTGCCACGAACGACAGCGCCGACGACGAGAGGTGACGCCGCCTCTTCGCGCGCCGCGCGACGGGGCCGGCCCACGCAACGCCTGGCCGTCTCCGACGGCGGCCACCCACCGGTGACCCATGTCTCTCCTTGCGAGGGGCACCGGACCGGTGCATCCGGCGCGCTCCTGCCGGAACCTGCGCTTCCCCTGCTCGCACGCCGGCGGCGCCCGGGGGATTCTGGGGACATGACCACCACCACGATCGGAGCGGAGGAGGAGTTCTTCCTCGTCAGGACCGACAGCCGGACCGTCGAACCCGCGGGCAGCCGTGTCGTGGCACGCGCTCGCCGAACCGTCGGGGACCTGGTCTCCGGCGAGTTCCACGAAGGCCAGCTCGAGGTGCGGACCCCGCCGTGCGACGACACCGGCGAACTGCTGCGGCAGCTGACCGCCCTACGGACGGCGGCGGGCGACGCCTGCGGCGCGGACTCGCTCGGCCCGTGCGCCACGGGCACGCCCGTCCTCGGCGGCGCAGGAGCCCGCGTCCTGGGCGACCACCCTCGTTACCGGGCCGGGGTCCGCCAGTTCGGGACCATGCTCGACGACTTCACCATCTGCTCCGCGCATGTCCATGTGCATGTGCCGGAACGGGAGGTAGCCGTGCTGGCCGCGAACCATCTGCGCCCCTGGCTGCCCCTGCTGGTGGCCATGAGCGCCAACTCGCCGTTCTTCGAGGGCCGTGACACGGGCTACGCGAGCTGGCGGATCGTCATCCGCGGCCGCTTCCCCGCGCTGAGCGCCCCGCCGTACGTCGCCTCGCTCGCCCACTACGAACGGCTGACGACGGCACTTCAGGAGTCGGAGGCGCTGCTGGACGCGAGTCTCCCCTTCTGGGACGTGCGGCCCAATCCACGGGTGCCGACGCTGGAGATCCGGGTCATGGACGTCCCGGCGGACGCCGCGGACACCGCCGCGCTGACCGCCCTCGTCAGAGCACTGGTCGTCTGCGCGGTCGAGCGGGTACGGGACGGCGACGCCGGGCCGCGCACCTGTGGCGAGCTGCTGCGCGCCGCCTACTGGCGTGCGGCGCGCGACGGCTGGCCGGGCAGCGGCCCGGACGCGCTCACCGGACGGATCCTGCCGTTCGGCACGCAGGCGCAGCGCCTGCTCGACCACGTACGGCCGCAACTGGAGCTGTACGGCGACCTCCAGCGGGTGGACGCATTTCTGCGGCGGCTGACCCGGTACGGCTGCGGTGCGCAGCGGCAGCGGACCTCGTGGGCACGCCGGTCACGCCTGACCGACGTCGTCGACGATCTCCTCGCCGTGACGGCCGGCAGGGGCGGCGTCAGCCCGGCGTGAGGGTGGTCACCAGGACGTCGCGGCGGGCCGGGGCGTCGTCGTGGACCGGCCTGATGGGCGACACACCGTGCAAGGTGCCCCGGTCGTCGGACAGCAGCAGGCTCGCCGGTTCTTCGAGCGTCACCGACAGCACCTCTGCCCCCTCGGGGCTGTACACCGTGCTCTCACCGCCCCTGGCGTTGTCGCGGCCGACGAGCAGCGAGGAGACCAGTGTGACGCCGTCCCGGTGCCTGCCCTCCGGCGTGGGCTCCCCGCCGCCGTCCGCCGTGGTGAGGACCCGGAAGGGATGCACCTTGACGCTCCACCACTCGGCGGCGTCCAACGCGTCGGCCACCCGGCCGAGCAGCGCGAGGACGGAGAGCAGGACCGGATCGGTGACGAAGGCATCGGTCAGCGGCTCGAAATGACGGTCCACCGTCTCGTACAGCGGATTGGTGTTGTCGGGCTGGACGAACACCGTGTGCGGCAGCAGTCTCAGGACCCCGGTCGCGGGCGCGAGGGAGAAGTGGCCGTAGCGGCGCAGTCTGTGGGTACCGCGCCGGGCCGCGTAGGCGTCCTGCGACAGGTCCTCCCAGTGGGCCGCGAAGCGCGCCCAGGCGGCCGCGTCGGCGCCGGTCCAGGCCAGCACGTCGGCCGCCGGCATCAAGTGCACTCCCTCGCCGGCCAGCGCGGTGCGGGCCGCCTCCACGGCGGGCCACACCGCGGCGGCCCGCCCGGGCGCCGGTTCGGGGAAGTCGGGGTGGGGATACATGGTCGGCCGCCGCCCTTTCTCCGGTGGTGCTCGGGTCTGTGACCGGTGCCATCATCGACCGGCCCCGCACGGGTCGCACCCGCGCGCACGGCCGTGCTTCCCGGGCCGCCGCTCATGATTGGCTTCCGCAGGTCGGGGAACCCGCCGATCTGTGCCGCCCGGCGGACGGATTTCCGGTGTCACGGCATCCGGCACCAGGACGCGGCATCCGGCTCCGACGGTGAGGAGTGGTCCCATGAGCGAGCAGACGCCCTCGCAGGCCGAGGGCGAGCGACCGGAGGACGAGATCGGCCCCAACTTCGCCCGTACGACTCCGTCGCAGGCGGAGGGGGAACGGGAAGAGGAGAGCGAGCCGGTGCAGGAGGAGAGGACTGGTCCCGACCGGCGCGGTCCCAAGAGCTGACGTTCTTGGCGCGCCTTCCGCACCGGAGACGGAGGCCGTGGCGGAAGGCCCGAGGGCGGCCGTCCTGCTGCACGTACACGGCGTGTCGCGTGGAGTCAGGTGTTGTGCGTGGCGCCCGCGGCCGGCTCCGGGCGTCGCCGCAGGGCGGAGCCGGCGAGGAGCGCGGTCGCCCCGGCGCACAGCACGGCAGCCGCTCTCGCCCAGCCGACGGAAGCGCCCAGGCTGCTCTGCATCAGGTTCAATGTGCCCATGCCCGCCAGCGCGTGCAGGGCGATGACGCCGACCGCGAGTCCGGAGGCGGCCGCCCAGACCGGTGGGGTGTCCCGTAGGGCGAGCCAGACGGCGACGACCAGGCAGAGCGCCGTGACCGCCACCGAGAGCGTCTCGGCGTAGCCGCCGGACCGCAGACCGGCGACGTCGGCCGGCAAGTGGATGACACCGCACGCGAAGAGAACCAGTGCGGTGGGCCGGCGCAGCCCTGAACGCAGGGCCGGGGAGACGACGTGGCTGTCAGGGCCGTCGGCCAGGGCGCCGTTCAGTGCCGCGACGGGCCACGGCGACTTCTGCGACGGCTCGGCGGCGGCGACCGCGCCCGCCTCGTTGTCCAGCGCGGCGAAGGCGCCGGTCGGGGGCGCGTCCAGGGCGGCCTCCTGCGCCGCCGGACGCCGTTCGCCGGCGTCGGTTCCGATCATCTTCATGAGTGGCACGACGTCCTCGATCGGCCTGCCCACGGCGGCGGACCGCAGCGTCGTGTCGGCCTCGTGCAGCGGGTGCGGGTCGTTGAGAAGGGCGACCAGCTGCCGCACCTCCTCGAGCGGGCGGGAGACCGCCGCCGCCCGAAGGGCCAGGTCACCGGGGCTGTCGACCTCGCCGGTGCGCGTGAGCCGGCTCACCAGGGCCGCGACCTCCTCCACCGGGCGTTCGGTGGCGGCCGTCCACAGCAGCGTGTGTATGGGCTGCTCGCTGTCGTGCGGCGCCGCGTCCTCGGCCGGGTCGAGGGGAAGGGCAGCGTCGGTGTCGCCGGGGAGGGCCGCCCTGCCGCGGTCCGGCAGGGGCGTCGGCATCCGTGTCGGCGACTCCTTGCGGAGCGGACGCGGGTCCTCGATGGCGTCGCGTACGGGCGTCGGTTCCCCGGCGACCTCCGGCGCCGGCCCAGGGGCGCCGTGGTCGCGCACGGACACGGGCGCGTCGAACGGCCCGGGCGCGGGTGTCCGGCCCCCGTCCGGGCAACCGGAATGCGCCTCGCTCCCGCCGCCGGGCTGCGGCGTCCGCGGCCTCTCGGCCGGGGTACGGACGGGGGACGGCCTTTGTGCGGGGTCCGGCCCCGTCGTCTTCGGTCCGCTCATACCGACGCCCGTGCCCGTTCCCGTCTCGTGGACGGGGAACGGCTCCGAGTCCGGGCAGGGCGCCCCGGGCGCGGGGTGGACGGGGTCGAGGCCGGCGGGACCCGCCGGGGCGGCGGAGACCACTCCGAACGCCGGGAAGACGGGCGGATGCGGGGGAAGCGGCGGAATGGGCGGAACGGCGTGGGTGGGACAGGTCGAAGCGGCGAACCCCGCGTCAGGGCTCCTGCCGGGCGGCCGCGATCGGTCGTCCTGGCGGTCGGACGGGGAGGGGGCGCTGGGGTCGGTGGTCATGGCGCGGGCTCCGTTCGCGGAACATCCGGGTGGGCGTACACCGTGTCGTTCGTCGTGCGCCGCCTGAGCGCGCACATGTCGTTACATCTAATGGGCATGAAGTGACATTGCGCCATCCGGGAACGGCCGGGGCTGCTCCGCTCGACGGATTCCCGGACGGAGCAGCCAGGCCCAGGTCAGCAGCCGCCTTCCCCGCGTGATAGATCTCCGCGGACCGGGCACTCGCGTGTGGACGAGCGCCCCTTCCACGCGCTGGAGGACCCATGGCCGTGCATCATCAGCTGATCAGAAGGCCGCCCGACGCCGTGTGGTCGGTCCTGCGTGACCGGGACCGGTACAGCGACTGGGTCGTCGGCACCTCGGACAGTCGGCCCGCACACGGCCACTGGCCGGAGGTCGGCTCCGCCCTGCAGTACACCGTGCGGATCGGTCCCTGGACCCTGAACGGCCGGACCGTAGTGCGCCGGTGCGAGCAGCCGCGCGCGCTGGAACTCGAAGCAGAGAGTGGCAAGTTGGGCACCGCAAGGATCGCCATCGATGTCCGGCCCTGGGGCGAGGACACCCTGGTCATCGTCGACGAGCATCCGCTGACCGGCACCGGAGGAACCCTCCACAACACCGTGTTCGACGCGTTCCTCGTCGTGCGCCACCGCAGGATGCTCGATCGTCTGGCCGATGTCGTCGAGAGTTCAGGAGCCGGTGATGCCGGACGCAGTGGTGATCGGAGCAGGACCTAACGGTCTCGTCGCCGCCAACCTCCTGGCGGACGCGGGCTGGAGCGTCGAAGTCCTGGAGGAACAGCCGGAACCCGGCGGCGCCGTGCGCAGCGACCGGGGCGTCCACCCCGACTTCGTCAGCGATGTGTGCAGCTCCTTCTACCCGCTGGCGGCAGCCTCCCCGGTGCTCGCCGGCCTCGAGCTGTATCGGGAGGGGCTGCGCTGGAGCCATGCGCCCCGCGTGGTGGCCCATCCGCTCACCGACGGCCGGTGCGCCGTCCTCGAACGCCGCGCCGACGCCACCGCCGCCGGCCTGGACTCCTTCGCGCCCGGTGACGGCGCCGCCTGGCAGGACCTCTACGACGTGTGGGACCGGCTGCGTCCGGACATCCTGGACCTGCTGTTCACCCCCTTCCCGCCGGTGCTCCCCTCCCTGCGGCTGGCCGCCCGGCTGGGCGCCGGGGACGGGCTGCGCCTCGCGCGGACCCTGCTGCTTCCAGTACGGCGGCTGGGGGAGGAGGAGTTCGAGGCGGAGGCGGGCCGGCTGCTCCTCGCGGGCAACGCGCTGCATGCCGACCTCGCGCCCGAGGCCGCCGGCAGCGGTGGCTACGGCTGGCTGCTGTCCATGCTCGGCCAGAGCGACGGATTTCCCGTGCCCGTCGGCGGTGCCGGGATGCTGACCGAGGCACTGGTGCGCCGGCTCGAACACCGCCGCGGTGCGCTGCGATGCGGTGAACGGGCCGTCGAAGTCGTCGTGCGCGCGGGCCGTGCGGTGGCCGTACGGACGGCGGCGGGTGAGTCGGTGCCCGCCCGCCGGGCCGTGCTGGCCGACGTGTCGGTCCCGGCCCTGTACGGGGAGTTGGTGGACGAGCGGCATCTGCCGTCCCGGCTCCTGCGCGATCTGCACCGGTTCCAGTGGGACTTCGCCACCTGCAAGGTCGACTGGGCCCTGGACGGAGCTGTTCCGTGGACCGCGGGTGAGGCGTCCACCGCCGGCACCGTGCACCTGGCCGACGGCGTCGACGGGCTCACCCGGTTCGCCGCCCAGTTGGCGATGGGACAGGTCCCCGACCGGCCGTTCATGCTCTTCGGCCAGATGACCACTGCGGACGCCACCCGCTCACCCGCGGGCACCGAATCGGCCTGGGCCTATACCCACGTTCCCCACCGGATCAAGGGTGACGCGGGCGACGACGGGCTGACCGGCCGGTGGGACCGGCGCGAGCAGGAGGCCGTCGCCGACCGGATGGAGCAGGAAGTGGAGCGGTACGCTCCCGGATTCCGGACGCGGATCATGGCCCGCCGCATCCTTGCCCCGCCGACGCTCGAAGCCCTCGACGCCAATCTGAGCGGCGGAGCAGTCAACGGCGGTACGACAGCGTTCCATCAGCAGCTGCTCTTCCGGCCGATGCCGGGCACCGGGCGCCCCGAGACCCCCGTCGAGGGGCTCTATCTCGCGTCGGCCGGGGCACACCCCGGAGGCGGGGTGCACGGGGCGCCGGGTGCCAACGCGGCGCGCGCCGCGCTGCGGGTGCTGACCCCGGCCCGGCTGCTGGTCCGTACGCGGCGTGCCCTCGCGCGCCGGGACCGCGGCGGGAGGCCGGCGGACCCGGGCGCGCGGGAGCGGTGAGGTCAGCTGCCGCTGCCGTACGGCCGGGTGATGACTTCCATGCCATGGCCGGCCGGGTCGTTGAAGTACATGCCGCGGCCGCCGTCGTTGTGGTTGATCTCGCCGGGCCGCTTGCCGTGCGGGTCGGCGTAATACGTGATACCCGCGGCCTGGATGCGCCCGAAGACCTGGTCGAACTCGTCCTCGGAGATCAGGAACGCGTAGTGCTGCAGCGGGACGTCGTGATCGACGGTGGCGAAGTCCAGCGTGACGTTGTTGCTGAGGGTGAGGGGGATGAACGGGCCCCACTCCTGGCCGAGTTCGAGCCCCAGAATGTGGGCGAGGAATTCGGCGGACTTCCGGTTGTCCCTGGCCAGGACGATGGTGTGGTTCAACTCTACTGACACTGTGGAATGCCTCCGTAAGGCAAACTCACGGGCACCTCCATGCCTCACCCGGTCGGTGACCGACACGCGATGCCGTGCTCATGATCCTAGAGTGGCCCCTGATCGCTGTCACGTTCGATTTTCGGCCCGTCAGTCACGGGACGCCACGAAGCCCGGCTCCGGCGCCTCCCGGGCGGCAGGCCCGCGCTCCGACACCGCTGGGTCACCCCACGTGACCCGGTGACCGAGCCCGGCCGGCTCGCACGCGAGGACCCGGTTCCGCACCCGACGTCGGCCATAGCCGAGCCCGGAAGCTCCTGCCGAGCTCGCGGTGGAACGGGGTGTCGGTAGCGCCGGGTACCAGGCGTCGTGGACGGCAGCGGGACGGGGGTCGGTGAACCCTCGAAGACGGCCATGGCGGCAACCGCGGAGGACCCGGGGCGGCACATGCCTCACCTGATGCCGCCGGCTGTGCCGACGGGCGGCGCCGCACGGTGAGGAGTTCAATGGAGGCGCGGGGTCCACACGCCTGCCGCGTCCGCGGTCCGGACACGGAGCTCGGAGTCGCGACCTGGGAGTGATCGACGCGTGAGCACCAGCGGCCACATCGTGAGCACGGGAACGGCCACATCGTGAGCACGGGAACGGAGCGGCCGGAGGATTCGGCCGTGCTCGTGATCGACCACGACGGTGCGGTGCTCGCCTGCACCGACGGCGCCGTGGAGCTCACCGGACGGCCGGCGGCGGAACTGCAGGGCCGCACCGTGGAGGAGCTTCTGGCGGTCCCGGGCGCCTGGACCGAGCTGCGGAACCACACCCCGGCCCACCGCCCGCGCTCGATGCGTACGGCCTTACAGTGCGCCGACGGCCGCCGATGGGTCCAGCTCGACCTGCTGCCCGTGGAGGGTCTGCCGGCGGCGCGGTTCCTGCTGCGGCTCGTGCCGGCTGCCGTGGCGGACCGGCGGGACGAGAACGACGCGCTGCTCAGGGCTCTCTTCTCGCAGACCGGCGTCGGGCTCGCCGTCCACGACAGCGAACTGCGGCTGATCAGAGGCAACGCGCTGCCGAGCGACCCTCGGCCGTCCGCCGACCCCGCGGGCCGGCGGCTCGACGAGGTGCTGGTGCCGGAGGACGCGGTGTCGCTCGAGGCACAGCTGCGCCACGTCGTGACCACAGGCGAACCGCTGATCGACTTCGTCACGACGGCCCGGCTCGCCGAGGACCCGGACCGCGAACGGACCGTCTCCCTGTCCGCCCTGCGCATGGCCGGCCGGGACGGCGTCGTCCGCGGTGTCGCCGTGACCTTCACGGACGTGACCGAGCAGGAACGGGCCCGGCGGCGCTCGTCGCTCGTCGGCACGGCGGCGTCCGCGCTGGGCCGCTCCCTGGAGGTCGGACGCAATACGCAGGTGCTGGCCGATCTGCTCGTCCCGGCCTTCGCCGACCTGGCCTGCGTGGACATCACGGAGGCCGTGCTCGTCGGTGAGGAGCCCGGTGAGTTCGTGACCGGGGCGCCGCTGCGCCGGATCTCTGCCGTCGTCAAAGGCGGCGGGTGGCCGGACGAGCTGTATCCGCTGGGGTCCGTCATCCGCGTCAAGGCGTACGAGAGCGATCGTCTGCGCGGTGGTTCGGCCGTCATCGTGCCCGACATCGACGAGCTGCGGCCGAGGATCGCCAAGGACCCCGAGCGCCGCCGGCTGGTGCTGGCGCCGGGCGCCGTCTCCTACATGGTCGTGCCGCTGCAGGCCCGTGGCCATGTCCTCGGCGCGGTGTCGCTGTGGCGTTACCCGGACCAGCCGCCGTTCGACGCGCGTGACGCGGCCGTCGGGGAGGACATCTGCTCCCGCGCCGCGCTCGCCATCGACAACGCCCGGCGCTACACCCGCGAACGCCGCACGGCGGAGAGCCTCCAGCGCAGCCTGCTGCCCCGTCCGGTGCTCAAGGTGACGGCGGCGGAGACCGCAGGCATCTACGTGCCCGGCAGGTCCCTCGCCGGCACGGGCAGCAGCTGGTTCGACGTCATCACGCTCTCCTCGACCCGGGTCGCGTTCGTCGTCGGGAACGTACGGGGCCACGGCCTCAACGCCGCGGCCGTCATGGGCAGTCTGCGCACCGCCGTACGCACCCTCGCCGACCTGGACCCGCCGCCCGACGAACTGCTCACGCACCTGGACGATCTCGTCGTGCGGCTCGCCGACGACGAGCAGCAGAGCAGCGACTTCGACGGCACGGTCCGCGGCGCGACCTGTCTCTATGCCGTCTACGACCCGGTCACCGCGCGGGCGTCGATGGCCAGCGCGGGACATGCCGCGCCCGTGCTGGCCCGCGCCTCGGGGGAGGAGGTGGCCCGGGTGGAGCTGCCACCCGGGCCGGCGCTCGGCCTGGAGGGCGCGCCGTTCGAACCCCTCGACGTGGAGCTGGGGCCCCGGGACCTGCTGGCGTTCACTGCGGGATCGCTGTCACACGCCCCCGGTTCCGGCGCCGGCCACGTCCTCGAGTATCTGCGGAGCCGGCGCGGTACGGCAGCGGGCGGTACGGCAGCGGTGTCGGGCATCGGGCGGGAGATGCTGGCCCCCTTCCTCGCGCAGCCGCCCGACGACGACGCGGCGCTGCTGCTGGCGCGTGTGTCGGCCTCACCGGAAGGGTCGGTCGCCGCCTGGGAGCTCCCCGCCGACGTACGGATCGTCTCCGACGCACGGACCCTGGTGACGGAGCGGCTGGTGGAGTGGGGACTGGACGATCTCGTCTTCACCACCGAACTGATCGTCAGCGAGCTGCTCGCCAACGCCATCCGCTACGCAGGCGGGCCGGTGAGGGTACGGCTCATCAGGGACCAGCGGCTGGTCTGCGAGGTCTCGGACCCGAGCGAGACCCAGCCTCATCTGCGACGGGCGAGGCCGACCGACGAGGGCGGACGTGGACTGTTCCTGATCGCCCAGCTGACGCACCGGTGGGGGAGCCGGTACACGGCTTCAGGGAAGACCATCTGGACGGAGCAGCTGCTGCCCGACTAGGCGCCGCCAGAACCTGTCGGGACAGGGCCTTTCGTGGTCCACTTGTGGCACGGGGAGCGTGGCCGATGGACACGAGACACAGACACAGACGCGAATGCAGGGGTGCACGGCGACGGGGCGGCGCTGTGGTCGCCACGCTCGTCGCTGCCGTGCTGACCGCGTCCCTCTTCGGGTGCACCGGCCCAAAGCCGGGCCCCGAGGGGAGCACGCCACCGCCGTCCCGGCAGGGCACGTCGTTCTTCACCGGCCTGCCGGCACGGCAGGGGCCGGTCCTCGCCGTCAAGATCGACAACGTTCGTCCGGCGCGTCCCCACACCGGCCTCGGCGCGGCCGACATCGTGTACGTCGAGCAGGTCGAGTCCGGCCTCAGCCGGATACTGGCGGTCTTCTCCTCCCGGCTGCCGCAGCGGATCGGCCCCGTACGCAGCGCGCGCGAGTCCGACATCGCGCTGCTGCGGCAGTTCGGCCGGCCCGCGCTCGCCTACTCCGGCGCCCAGTCGGCGCTGAGGCCACTGATCGAGGCGGCTCCCATCGCCGCGCTGGCTCACGGTACGGCCCCCGAAGCGTTCGTCCGCTCCGACGACCGTCTGGCGCCCCACAATCTGTACCTCCGACCCGAACGTGCTCTCGCCGCCGCCCGCGACGTGAGCGACGCCTCGGACATCGGCATGCGCTTCGGCACCGCCCCCGACGGCGGCCGCCCACTCGACGAGCACACGGTGCGCTATCCCTCCGCCCGGTACACCTTCAGCTGGTCGCCCGAGCGGAAACGCTGGCTGGTGGCGATGGACGGGGCCGCCGCGCGGACCACGGACGGCGGTCCGCTCGCACCCGCGACGGTGGTCGTGCAGCACACCGAGGTCCGCCCTTCGCAGTTCCGCGACCGGTCGGGCAGCGTGTCCCCGTACACCGAGACGGTCGGCTCGGGTACGGCGCTGGTGCTGCGCGACGGCCGCGGCTACGACGCCCGGTGGCAGCGGGCGACCGCGGAGGGGGACACCGTCTTCACCGACGCGGCGGGGGAGCGGCTGAACTTCGCCCCCGGCCAGGTGTGGATCCTGCTCACGGCCCGCTGACCCTCCCGCACCGCGCGGAGGACAACGGCTGCCCGCTCGTCCAGACTCGTAGGAGAGAGGGGCGCTGCCCGGTTATGCCGGTCGCCTTGTGAGGACTGCCTCGTGCACGACGTGCCGTACTGGCTGTGGGTCGTCTTTGCCGCCGCGGTGCTTGTTTCGCTGGCGGTCGATCTGCTTGCTCACCGGCAGGCGCATGTCATCGGCTTCCGGGAGGCGGCGGCATGGAGCGGTGTGTGGGTCGGTCTGGCGCTGGTCTTCGGTGCTGTCGTCTTCCTCGTCGTCGGCACGCAGGCCGGGGTCGAGTACACCACCGCCTGGCTGCTGGAGAAGAGTCTGTCGGTGGACAACCTCTTCGTGTTCGCGCTGATCTTCGGGTACTTCAAGGTGCCCCGCGCCTACCAGCACCGTGTGCTCTTCCTCGGCGTGCTGGGGGCCCTGGTCTTCCGAGGCGTCTTCCTTGTTGCCGGAGTGGCCGTCGTCAGCCGCTTCACCGCAGTCCTGTACCTCTTCGCCGCGATCCTCTTCTACAGCACCTACAAGATCCTCAAAGAGGAGGAGGACAGCTTCGATCCCGGCAGGAGCATCGCCGTACGTCTGCTGCGCAGGGTCATGCCGGTGCGGAACTCGTACGCCGACGCGAAATTCTTCCTCAAGGAGGCCGGCCGGTACGTCGCCACGCCGCTGCTGGCCGTCGTGGCCGCGATCGAGGCGGCCGACCTGGTCTTCGCGGTCGACAGCGTGCCGGCCGTCCTGGCGGTCAGCAACGACGCCTTCATCGTCTACACGAGCAACGCGTTCGCCATCCTCGGACTGAGGGCGCTCTACTTCATGCTGGCCGGCCTGCTGGACCGCTTCCACTACCTGAGCAAGGGTCTCGCGCTGATCCTGTCGTTCATCGGCGTCAAGCTGATCCTGCAGGCCTCCCACGAGGTGATCAGCACGGCCGTCCCCGAGATTCCCTCGCCCATCAGCCTGGCTGTCATCGTCGTCGTTCTCACGGTGTCCGTCGCGCTCAGCGTGCTGCGGCCCGAGGCCGGAGACCGGGCGCCCGAGAAGGACGGCTGACGTCACACCAGTGTCACTGAAGCACCCCAGGTCGAGTTCAAAGGCATGCACAGCGGGCGCAAAGCGGGAGCGCGGCCCGGGGCCGGCGGGTGTGCCCGCAAAACAGCGATCAATCCCCTTGCGCGGAACTCGCACCGACGGGTGTGTGAGCCCCGGCAGGATCAGCGGGAGATGCGATCCTCGGAAAGGACGCATCCGCACGCCGTCGGCGCAGGGAGGCCTGACCGCATGTCAGAGAACCGGTCGCAGAGCAGGTCGCAGCAGAGGACGCGACAGCGGTCGCTCGGCAGCGGCTGGGCGAATCCGCTGAGGGACCCGCTCGACCGGCGGCTGCCCCGTATCGCCGGTCCCTCCGGGCTGGTGATCTTCGGCGTCACCGGTGACCTGTCGCGCAAGAAACTGATGCCCGCCGTGTACGACCTGGCCAACCGGGGGCTGCTGCCGCCGGGCTTCTCGCTCGTCGGCTTCGCCCGCCGGGAATGGCAGGACCAGGACTTCGCGGCGGAGGTCCACCAGGCCGTCAGGGACCATGCCCGCACCCCGTTCCGTGAGGAGGTCTGGCGTCAGCTCTCACAGGGAATGCGTTTCGTCCAGGGCGACTTCGGCGACGACGCCGCGTTCGAGCAGCTGAAGGCCACCGTCGAGGACCTCGACAAGGCTCAGGGCACCGGTGGCAATTTCGCCTTCTACCTCTCCGTACCACCGAAGTTCTTCCCTGAGGTCGTCCAGCAACTGAAGGACCACTCACTGTCAAACGCGCCCAAGGGGTCCTGGCGCCGGGCGGTCATCGAGAAGCCGTTCGGCCATGACCTGGAGAGCGCCCGCGACCTCAACGAGATCGTGCACGAGGTGTTCGCGCCGGACGAGGTCTTCCGTATCGACCACTATCTGGGCAAGGAGACCGTCCAGAACATCCTGGCGCTGCGGTTCGCCAACACGCTCTTCGAACCGATCTGGAACCGGTCGTACGTCGACCATGTGCAGATCACGATGGCCGAGGACATCGGCATCGGCGGCCGCGCCGGCTACTACGACGGCATCGGCGCCGCCCGTGACGTGATCCAGAACCACCTCCTCCAGCTGCTGGCGCTGACCGCGATGGAAGAGCCGGCCTCCTTCGACGCCGCCTCCCTCGTCACCGAGAAGCTCAAGGTCTTCAAGGCCGTCAAGGTCCCGGCGGACTTGGCCGGACACACCGTGCGGGCGCAGTACGCGGCCGACTGGCAGGGGGGCGAGAAGGTCCTCGGGTATCTCCAGGAGGAGGGCATCGCCCCCGACTCCCGGACCGACACCTACGCCGCGATCAAGCTGGAGATCGACAACCGCCGCTGGGCGGGGGTCCCCTTCTATCTGCGGACCGGCAAGCGGCTGGGCCGCCGCGTCACCGAGATCGCGGTCGTCTTCCAGCGCGCCCCGCACTCGCCGTTCGACTCCACCGCCACGGCGGAACTCGGCGAGAACGCGCTGGTCATCCGCGTCCAGCCGGACGAAGGCGTGACCGTGCGGTTCGGCTCCAAGGTGCCGGGTACATCGATGGAGCTGCGCGACGTGACGATGGACTTCGCCTACGGGGAGTCGTTCACGGAGTCCAGCCCCGAGGCGTACGAACGCCTCATCCTCGACGTGCTGCTGGGGGATGCCAATCTCTTCCCGCGGACCGAGGAGGTGGAGGAGTCCTGGCGGATCCTCGACCCCGTCGAGGAGTTCTGGGACCGCAGCGGCAGGCCGGCGCAGTACCCGGCCGGCACCTGGGGGCCCGCCGAAGCGGACGAAATGCTCGCACGAGACGGACGGAGCTGGCGAAGGCCATGAAGACCGACCTCACCGACACCACGGCCAGCAAGATCAACAAGGCGCTCGTCAGGGGACGTCGTGCGATCGGCACCCCGGCCGTCGGCATGGTGCTCACCCTGGTCATCGTCACCGACGAGGAGAACGCCTACGACGCGATCAAGGCAGCGGGAGACGCCTCCCGTGAACACCCCTCCCGCACCCTGGTCGTCATCAAGCGCCATGCCCGCTCGCCGCGGGAGCGCCACGAAACCCGCCTCGACGCCGAGGTACGCATCGGCAGCGACGCCGGAGCCGGCGAGACCGTGCTGCTGCGGCTCCACGGTGAACTCACCCACCGCGCCGACTCGGTGGTGCTTCCGCTGCTGCTGCCCGACGCCCCCGTCGTCGTCTGGTGGCCGGTGGACGCACCGCCCGTGCCCGCCAAGGACCCGCTGGGGGCGCTCGCCCAGCGGCGCATCACCGACGCGTACGCGGTGGAGCGGCCGATCGAGGAGCTCGACGCCCGCGCCGCCGGGTACGAGCCGGGTGACACCGACCTCGCCTGGACCAGACTCACGCCGTGGCGCTCCATGCTCGCCGCGGCGCTCGACCAGGCCCGTTCGGAGGTCGTCTCCGCCGTGGTCGAGAGCGAGGCCGACAACCCCAGCGCCGAACTGCTCGCCCGCTGGTTCTCCGACCGGCTGCAGGTGCCGGTCGAACAGGTCGTCACCGACGGGCCGGTCGTCACCGCCGTCCGGCTCCACACGGTGGACGGCGAGATCCACATCGACCGGCCGGAAGGGCCGGTGGCCCGGCTCAGCATCCCCGGGCAGCCCACCCGGGTCCTCGCGCTGAAAGTGCGCAGTACGGCCGAACTGATCGCCGAGGAACTGCGCCGGCTCGACCCGGACGAGGCATACGCCGCGGCACTTCGCGCCGAGATCACCGCACCTGCGCAGAGAGCGGCCGCGGACACCGCCTGAGGTAACGCTCCGCACTTGCGTGATTACTCGTCCCGGGGTGGAGTGCATTGTCGCTCCACCCCGGTGTGAAGGCTTTGTGAGGTGCCGTCAAGAAACCTCGACCTCCCGTGAATCTGCACACTCAATACTCATGCGGCACACGGTCTGCCCTCGCTGTCTTCCGTCCTGACCTGCCGGCATCTGCCTCTGTGCGGGAATGTCCACTTCGCCGTGAAGCGGCCGCGTGTCTTCTGTGCGCGCGAGTTTGACGGTCCGGTGAAGAAGGTGGCGTCAATTGATGCAGGGCCGTCCACGTGGGGGCAATTGGGTGCCGCTCTCCGCGTGGATCCGCTGTCCGGGATTGGCCGCCCAAGTGCCTCACATGCTTTGATCCTTCGCACCGCGGGATTCGAAGAAGGGTTCCTGGTCCGGGAATCCCCCCACGCCCGCCGGGCGGCCGGCCCACTCCTTTCGCGTGGCCGGTCGCAGCAATTCGCAGTATCCATCCGAAGGGAACTTTCATGAGCTTCGTCCCCACCCAGGAGATCTCCGACTCCGAGCTCGACAACGTGGCCGGCGGCCTCCACAGCCAGACCGTGGACAACGTCGTGGCCGCTGCGAACATCATCGCCCCGGTCTCCGAGACCGTCGCTACCGCCTCCGGTGTCGTCGCGGGTGCCACTGGCATCAACGCGGCCAGCATCGGCGGCCCGGTCTCCGGTGTCGTCGCGGGTCTGTAAGTCCTACGGCTCGCCGGCACCCCGCTCTGCCGGCATCGCCGAGCCGTGTGCCCCGGAGCCTGCCAGGTTCCGGGGCGCGCGGCCGCGCGCGGTTGACCGGTCATGCCGCGCGCCGAACTCCCCGTAGTCCTCGGCAGTTGAGGGAAGAGCAACGTGCAGTTCCGTAAGCAGGCCCTTTCCAAGCTGCAATCGCCGGAAGAAATCGACCTTCCGGTGCGTTTCGCCCGTCCGCAGGGCCAGCTCGTGCTGATCGTCACCGTGGTCGTGATGATCGCCGCGGGCGGGTGGGCCATGACGGGCACCGTGTCCTCCACGCTGGACGCACCCGGCATCCTCACCCACGCGCAGGGCAGTTACGTACTGCAGAGTCCGGTCGCCGGCCAGGTCACCGAGGTCCTCGCGGAGGAGGGCGAACTGGTCCGCGCCGACGCGCCCCTGTTGAAGGTCCGCACCGCACAGGGCGGGACCGTCGTCCGTACCGTCGCCGCCGGCCGGGTGACCGCGCTCGTCGCCACGATCGGGTCCGTCGTCACCCCCGGCTCGGACGTCGCGGCGGTCGAACGGATCGAGGAGGCGGACGACCCGCTGATGGCCGTGGTGTACGTGCCCGCCGAGCGCGGTTCGTCGGTACCCGTCGGCGCGAAGGTCGACCTCAGCGTCCAGTCCGTGGCGACCGAGCAGTACGGAGTCCTGCGCGGCCGCGTCACGTCCGTGGGCAGGACGGCGCAGACCCGGCAGCGGATCGCCGCCTTCCTCGGCAGCAGCCAGCTGGGCGAGCAGTTCTCGCAAGCCGGTCAGCCCGTTGCCGTTCTGGTCGAGCTGGAGCGTACGCAGAGCACCGAGTCCGGCTACCGGTGGTCGTCCTCCGAAGGGCCGCCGTACCCGCTCGAATCCATGACCCTGACCGGCGGTGCCGTCCACCTTGCAGAGCAGCGCCCGATCGATTGGCTGCTGCCGTGACACAGACGAACCACAACGCCCCTGTATCCGGAAGGCAGTTGCCGCCGGCAGCCGGCCGCGGCAGGCACCGGCCGGAGGCGGCGGCGCCGGGCGGACGGCGCGGGTCGCGCCGCGCCGCTCCGCCGCCCCGGCGCAGGCAGCAGCGGCGCGCCGGCAGGCCGGGCACCGTCCGCACGCCCACTGTGCTGCAGATGGAGGCCGTGGAGTGCGGTGCCGCCGCTCTCGCCATGGTCCTCTCCCACTACGGGCGCCATGTGCCGCTCGAGGAGCTCCGGATCGCCTGCGGCGTCTCCCGGGACGGTTCACGCGCCAGCAACGTGCTCAAAGCGGCCCGCAGTTACGGCCTCGCCGCCAAGGGCATGCAGATGGAGGCGACCGCCCTCGCCGAGGTGCAGCCGCCCGCCATCCTGTTCTGGGAGTTCAACCACTACGTCGTCTACGACGGCACGGGACGCCGGTTCGGCCGGCGCGGCGTCCACATCAACGACCCGGACAAGGGGCGCCGGTTCGTAGCCGCGGAGGACTTCGACACCAGCTTCACCGGTGTCGCCCTGGTCTTCGAACCCGACCGCAACTTCCGCAAGGGCGGCCGGAAGCCGGGCATCATGTCGGCCGTCCCGGCCCGGCTCCGCGGAACCACCGGCACCCTGTTCGCCGCCTTCCTGGCCAGTCTGCTCCTCGTCGCGGTCGGCGCGGCGGTCCCGGCGCTCAGCCGTACCTACATCGACATGTTCCTGATCGGCGGCCGAACGTCGCTGCTCGGGACGCTGTTCGCCGCCATGGCCGTGATGGTGGCGCTGACCGCCGTGCTCACCGGGCTGCAACAGGCGAACCTGCTGCGCGGGCGGATCATCTCCTCGACCCTGAGCAGCGCCAGGTTCCTTCGCCATCTGTTGCGGCTGCCCGTCACGTTCTTCGCGCAGCGCAGCCCGGCCGACCTGGTGCAGCGGCTGCAGTCCAACGACGCCGTGGCCGAGACCCTCGCCCGCGACCTGGCGGCGGCCGCCGTCGACGGCGTCGTGGTGATCCTCTACGCCGCGCTGCTGTGGAGCTACGACCCCCAGCTCACCGTGCTCGGCGTGCTCATCGCGCTGCTCAACGTCGTCGCGATGCGCATCGTCATCCGGCTGCGCTCCACACACACCCAGAAGCTGCGCGCCGACAGCGCCCGCCTCACCAACACCTCGTACACCGGCCTCCAGTTGATCGAGACCATGAAGGCGACCGGCGGAGAGAACGGCTTCTTCCGCCGCTGGGCGGGCCAGCACGCCACCACCCTGGACGTCCAGCAGCGCCTCGGCGTGCCCAGCGCGGTCCTGGCCGTCGTCGCGCCCACCCTCGCCACGCTCAACAGCGCCCTCATCCTCTGGATCGGCGGACTGCGGGCCGTCGAAGGCCATATATCGATCGGTCTCCTTGTCGCCTTCCAGGCGCTCGTGGCCCGCTTCACCGCCCCGATCACCCGGCTGAACGGAGTCGCGGGCCGGATCCAGGATTTCGCCGCGGACATGGCCCGCCTCAAGGACGTGGAGAGCTTCCCGGTCGACCCCCTCTACTCCCGCGACGAGCCCGACCCGAGCAGCCGTCGGCTCAAGGGCCATGTGACGCTCGAGAACATCACCTTCGGCTACAGCCCGCTCGACGCGCCGCTGCTGAGCGGTTTCTCCCTCAGCGTCGGGCCCGGCCGGCAGGTGGCCCTTGTCGGCGGCTCCGGCAGCGGCAAGTCGACCGTCTCCCGGCTGATATCGGGCCTCTACCGCCCCTGGGAGGGGACCATCCGCATCGACGGCCGGCTCCTCGAGGACATCCCCCGCGGCGCGCTCGCCGCGTCCGTCTCCTTCGTCGACCAGGACATCTTCCTCTTCGAGGGCACCGTCCGCGACAACGTGACCCTGTGGGACCCCTCCATCCCGGACGAGGCGGTCGAGGCCGCCCTGCGGGACGCGGCCGTCCACGACGTCGTGATGCGACGCCCCGACGGCATCCACAGCCGCGTCGAACAGGACGGCCGCAACTTCTCGGGCGGGCAGCGCCAGCGCCTCGAGATCGCCCGGGCGCTGGTGCGCCGGCCGAGCATCCTGGTGCTCGACGAGGTCACCAGCGCCCTTGACGCGGAGACCGAGCGGATCATCATCGACAACCTCCGTCGGCGCGGCTGCGCATGCGTCGTCATCGCCCACCGGCTGAGCACCGTGCGCGACAGCGACGAGATCGTGGTCCTCGACCATGGCGCCGTCGTCGAACGCGGCCGCCACGAGGAACTGGTCGCCGCGCAGGGGGCGTACGCCGAGCTGGTCAAGGAGCACTGACGTGTCGTCCGTTCACCCCCCGGCCACCGGCCACCAGCCTGCCTTCGCGCAGACCGACCCGGTGATCCACGCGCTCGGCGGCATGGGAACGCCCGTCGACTGCACCGGTCTGCGCAGTCTGCATCTGGAAGGGCCGCTGGTGCTGTGGCTCGTCGTGGGCGGGACGCTGGACCTGTTCGCCGTGGACGCGGCCGAGCAGGGCCACTGGCACTTCCTCGGCCGCCTCGACCCGGGCACCCTGCTCCTCGGCCCGGTCGAGGGCCCCCGGCACACACTGACCGGCCGGCCCTCGCAGGACTGCGTGCTGCGCCGGATCCCGCTGCGGGAGCTGTACGTGCCGGAGTACGCGGAGTACGCCGAGCCGTATCCGTCCGCGTATCAGGACCCGTACGGCCGCACGGCCACCTCCCAACTGGAGTACGCCTTCGGACTGGGTGTCGGTCGCGGCCTCGGGGTGCTGTTCGAGGCGCCGCTCGAGGGCCACTCGGCCGCCGAGACCATGGCCGACGACGACGTCCTGTGGATGCAGGTCGAGCCGGGCAGTGTTCAGTACGGCGCCACCTACAGCGCCGAGGCGGCGGGCGACCTGCTCGTCGAGGGCGCCATGTGGCAGCGCATGGTGAACCAGCAGTACCGGTTGCTGTCCGCGGTGGACGGCTGGATCGAGGAGCTGGAACGGGCCCACGAGGACCGGACCGCCGCCGGTATCAAGGCCGGCGCCGACGCCGGAGCCCGCGCCGACGAGGCGCTGCTCGCCTCCATCGGCAGACCGGACCGGGCCTCGCGCGGCCACGGGGGAGCGGACGGCGACGACACGCTCCTCGCGGTGTGCCGCCACGTCGCCCGCGCCGCCGGGGTCACCCTGGCCGACCCGCCGAAAGGCGGGCCCGCGGAGGACCGCGTGGGCCCCGTCGAACGCATCGCCGTCGCCTCCCGTGTCCGCACCCGTCCGGTCCGCCTCCAGGGCCACTGGTGGCGCACCGACGCCGGTCCGCTCGTCGGCCACCGGGCCGCCTCCGGAGCACCCGTCGCACTGATCTGGCGCCGTGGACGCTACGAGGCGGTCAACCCTCTCACCCGCTCCCGGACCCGGATCGGCAAGGAGAACGCCGGCGAGTTCGGGGAACGCGCCGTCATGTTCTACCGGCCGCTGCCCGAGCGGCCCGCGAGCGTCCGGGGGCTGGTGCGCTTCAGCCTCCGCGGCACCCGCATGGACGTGCGGAACCTGCTGCTCGGCGGCCTCGTCACCGTCGCCCTCGGCGCGCTCGTGCCCATCGCCACCGGACAGGTCCTCGGCGTGTACGTGCCCAAGGCGCAGACGGACCTGATCGTGCAGCTCTCGCTCGCCGTCATGATCACCGGCATCGTCACCGCCGCGTTCATGCTCTTGCAGAACCTGACCATCCTGCGGATGGAGGGACGTATCGAGAGCACCCTTCAACCCGCTGTCTGGGACCGGCTGCTGAGGCTGCCGACCAGGTTCTTCGCCGAGCGGTCGACCGGGGAACTGGCCAGCGCGGCCATGGGCATCTCCTCGATCCGCCGCGTCCTGTCCGGCATCGGCCCGGTGGCCCTGCAGTCCACCACCGTCGGTGCGATGAACGTCGGGCTGCTGCTCTGGTACAGCGTGCCGCTGGCTCTCGCCGCCATCGGCATGCTGCTCGTCATCGGCGCGGTGTTCCTCGGCATGGGGCTCTGGCAGGTCCGCTGGCAGCGCAGGCTGGTGGAACTGAGCAACAAGCTCAACAACCAGGCGTTCCAGACCCTGCGGGGCCTGCCGAAACTCAGGGTCGCGGCGGCGGAGAGCTTCGCGTACGCCGCCTGGGCACGGCGGTTCGCCCGCTCCCGCGAACTCCAGCAACGGGTGGGCCGCATCAAGAACCTGACCACCGTGCTGGACGCCGTCTACCTGCCGCTCTGCTCGCTCATCATGTTCATGCTGCTCGCCGGCCCGGCGCGCGGCTCGATGTCGGCGGGCGAGTTCCTCACCTTCAGCACCGCCGTCACCATGCTGCTGACCTCGGTCACCCAGCTCACCGGTGTGCTGGTGAGCGCGGCGGCCGCGCTGCCCATGTTCGAGCAGGTGCGCCCGATCCTGGACGAGGCACCGGAGGCGCGCGGGGGGAGCGCCCAGCCCGGCACGCTGTCCGGAGCCGTCGAGGCCAGGAAGCTGACCTTCCGTTACGCCGAGGACGGCCCGCCCGTCCTCGACGACGTGTCGCTCCAGGTGCGGCAGGGGGAGTTCGTGGCGATCGTCGGGCCCAGCGGATGCGGCAAGTCGACCCTGCTGCGGCTGCTCATCGGCTTCGACCGCCCCGCCTCCGGGACCGTCCTCTACGACGGCCAGGACCTGGCGGCCCTCGATCCCGCCGCCGTACGCCGGCAGTGCGGTGTGGTCCTCCAGAACGCGCAGCCCCTCACCGGGTCCATCCTCGACTGCATCTGCGGCGCGGAGACGTTCTCCCAGGAGGAGGTCTGGGAGGCCGCCGAGATGGCGGGCCTCGCGGAGGACATCAGGCGGATGCCGATGGGACTGCACACCCTGATCTCGTCCGGCGGCGCGATCTCGGGCGGCCAGCGCCAGCGGCTGATGATCGCCCAGGCGCTGGTGCGGCGGCCGCGCATCCTCTTCTTCGACGAGGCGACCAGCGCGCTGGACAACGAGACCCAGCGCGTCGTCATCGAGAGCACCCGCCGGCTGGACGCCACCCGCGTGGTGATCGCGCACCGGCTGTCCACCGTCATGGACGCGGACCGGGTGATCGTCATGGAGGAGGGCCGGGTCGTCGAGGAGGGCCGCCCCGCCGACCTCGTCGCGGACACGGCCGGACGCCTGCATGAACTGGTGCGGCGGCAGCTGGCGTGAGCGGAACGGGCAGCGCCCCGTCGGACGGGTTGGGCCTACCGCCTGCGGTGTGTGCCGCCGCCCGTGAGGAGCGCGTCGCCGACGAGCCTGGCGCCGCGGGCGAGGCGGCCGAGCTGCTCGAGTTCGACGGCGTATAGCCGGATCGTGTTCTCGATGACCGTCTCCGCCACGCCCAGTGTGGGCAGTTCCGTCCGGGACGTCTGCATTGCCACGCGTACCGCCCGTATCTCGTGCTGGAGTTGCAGCTGTGCGTGGCGGGCCAGCAGGACGGGGTGCCGGGTGAGCGTCGAGTAGCCGGCGTACCGGGCGGGAAGCAGATCGCGCAGCCAGCGGGCGGCGCTGCGCTCCCAGTCGTGACTGCCGGGGGACTTGACCTGGCAGGGCCAGTCCGGGCTCGCCGTGGAGAGGGGCTGGGACATCGTCGTCGCTCCGGATGGTGCCGATGAACTCTGATCGAGAGAGGTGCGGCGGTCCCGGCCCAGGGGTTGACCGGGACCGCCGAGGGCATCCGCGGCGGAATGCGGAGCCCGGATTGAACACCTTCGGACGGCGCGAGGAGGGAGCGCCGTCCCTGGGTGTCCGCTTTGAGGGGGCTCGGGTCTGGCCCCTCATGGCGACGGAGGACCCGGGTGCCACGAGTAGTAAATATATATACCGTCGAGTAAGCAAGGGTATGAAAAATTTCATGCACCGCCGGGCATGAAAAAGTCCGCTAAGAGACCGGTTCGAGCTGCAAAAGACAGGCGGATCAGTCGTCGATGAAGAAGTCGTGCTGATCGGCCACCTGCTCGTAGCCCTCGAGCCGCAACTGCGTCCGCCCCGGATCCGCGTCGGCCATCGCTTGCAGCACGGCGGCAGAGAGCACGCCGGGCGCCGCGTAGGAGTCGAAGACCAGCCGTGAGCCCGTCCCGGCCGTCAGCGTCACTTCGGCCTCCTCCACCAGTGGCCCGAGCGTCAGGTCGGTGATCAGCGCGACCCGCAGTCCGGTGCGGCGGGCGGCCCGCAGGGCCGCCAGCGTCTCGTTGGCGTGCCGCGGCATCGCGAAGGCCAGCACCCACGTCCCGCCGGCCGCGCGGGACTGCAGCAGCGCGTCGTAGGCCACGCTCCCGCCGCGGGTCACGAGCCGCACATCGGGGTGGATCCGGCGTGCGGCATAGGCGAAGTACTCCGCGAGCGACACCGAGATACGCAGGCCCAGGACCGTCAGGGGCACCGACAGCGCCAGCTCCCGTCCGATGTCGAGCACCCGGTCGGTGTCCGCGAGCACCCGCCGCAGGTTCTCCAGGTTCTGGATCTCGGCGTCGACGGCGGCCTGCAGCTCGTTCCGGCGGATCTCCGCCCGGCTCTCCGGAGACCCGGCGACCGCGCTGAGCGCGATCGGCTGCAGCGCCTCCCGCAGCGCCGGATAGCCGGTGTAGCCGAGGGACGTGGCGAACCGGGTCACCGACGGCTGGCTCACACCGACACGTTCCGCGAGGTCGGTGATCGACAGGAACGCCGCCTCCGGCAGATGGTCGATGATGTACTGGGCGATGCGCCGCTGACCGGGGGAGAGCCGGTGGCCGCCGAGCAGTGCGAGGACCCGCTCAGCGGGAGTGGGCTCCTGCTCCTCGGGCTGCCCGCCCGGGGTGATCGCGGCCGCCTGCGCACGTTCCTGCTGCCCTGATGGCACCGGTGTGCCCCCTTCTGTGTCAAGCCCGTGCTCAACATAGCCCACCTGTCGCGCCCGTCAGGCCCCTTGTCCGTACGGCAGGCGGCCCCGCGCCCGGCACTCGGGGGCCGCGCCCGTCAGGCCGCTTGTCCGTACGGCAGGCGGCCCCGCGCCCGGCACTCGGGGGCCGTGGCCGGACGGTTACGCAGCCCGTGCGGCAGGACCGGAGGAGATGCGGCCCCCGGCCGCCGGGGAGCATGCTGGCAGGGTGACCTGGTACGGCGAGGGCGGGCCCGGGCCGCCCGCCGAGCACGGTTCGGATCCCGTGGGCAGGGACGGGGGCGACCCGCAGTCGGACGAGCTCGCCATGGTCCTCGCCCAGGCGGAGGCCGGCGCCGTCGAGGCCGTCGGAGGGTTCGCGGGCGGCCTCTACCTGCGGTCCCGCGCACGGGAACAGCTGCACCTCGCGGTGATCGCGGGGCTTCCGCCCCAATTGTTCCGTCAGTGGTGGAACATGCATGTGAACCGCCCCTTCCCCCACTCGGACGTCTACCGCACCGGACAGCCCGTCTACCTCGGCGACGCCGAGGAGGCCATGCGCCGCTACCCGCAGCTCATGGCGGGCCTGCCCTTCCCCTTCGCGTCGCTCTACGTGCCGATCTCCCACGAGCGGGAATGCTTCGGCGTCCTTGCGGTGCTGCGCCCGGCCACCCCCGGCGTGCCGGTCTCCGACGCCGACCGGCGGCGTATCCACCAGGTGGGCACCCGGCTGGGCGCCACGCTGGCCGCCATGGTGGACCGACCGCGTATCGAATGGGACGCCGAACCACTCGCCGTGACCCTGCAGTCCCTGACCTCGCCGCCGCTTCGCATCGGTGCCTTCGACTGGAACCTCGAGGCAGGCACCGTGACCGGTGACGAAGGCTGGCGCGCCATCCTCGCAGTCCGGCCGGAGGACCTCCCGCTCACTGCGGACGCGGTGGCCGCGCGAATCGATCCGGAGGACGCGTACGGGCTGTGGGCACTCGGCCGCCGGTCGGCCGAGTCGGACCAGCCGGTGACCCGCAGAATGCGGCTGCAGGGAGCCGACGGCCGACCGCACCTGCTCGAACTCACCGGGCGTCGCAGACGGCCCTCCGACGAGGCGGGCGCCACGCATCTGACCGGCTACCTGATCGACCTCGGCGCCGGCCCGGTCGTCGCCGAATCCGCCGACCGGCTCCCGTTCGGTGTCTGTTCGCTCGACCGCCTCGGTCGCATCTCCTACCTGAACGACCACGCGGAGCGGCTCCTCGGACGGCAACGGGCCGATCTGATCGGACGCGCGCTGTGGGAAGCCGTCGACCTGTTCGGACCCGCGCACGAGGACCACTTCCGGGCCGCCATGCTGTCGCCCGACGCGGTCCACTTCATCGTCCGGCACACCGACGAATGGCTCTCCGTCACCCTCCATCCGGGCCTCGACGGGCTGACCGTCACCTTCAGCAGCAAGGAGCAGCCCGCCTACGCCCCCAGCTCCGCGGACAGTCCCGGAACCGGTGTCGGATCACCGGAGGACCGGACGGTCGCCCTGTACCGCCCGGTCGCCCTCGCCATCGCGCTGACCGAGGCGGTGACGGCCCGGCAGGTCTCCGCCGTGGTCACGGAGGAACTGTTGCCCGCCTTCGGTGGCCGCCAGCTGGCGATCTACCTGCTGAGCAATCGTCACCTCCACCTCGCCTGGGAAACCGGGTTCCCTCGAGGGTTCCTCAACCGTTTCGAGGGCGTGGGACTCGATGCGAAGCTGCCGGGCGTCGAGACCCTCACCACGGGCCGTCCGCTCTTCTTCGAGTCGATGCAGCATCTCGCCGGCGCCTACCCGGGCATCCCCCTCGACGCCCACGTCGGCGCCCGGGCCTTTCTGCCGCTGATCGCCTCCGGCCGCCCCGTCGGCTCGTGCATCCTCGGCTTCGACCAGCCACGCGACTTCAGCCCGGAGGAGCGCACGGTCCTCACCGCGCTCGCCGGACTCATCGCCCAGGCCCTCGAACGCGCCCAGCGCTACGACTCCGAGGCTGCGCTCGCACGGGGCCTCCAGGACGCACTCCTGCCGCACCGGCTGCCCGTGGTCGAACACCTCGACACCGTCGGCCGGTATCTCCCGGGCACCCAGGGCATGGAGGTCGGCGGTGACTGGTACGACGTCATCGACACCGGTCGGGGACCGGCCATCATCATCGGCGACGTACAGGGCCACGGGGTGCAGGCCGCCGCCACCATGGGGCAACTGCGCAGTGCCGTCAGGGCGCTTGCCGTCAGCGGTCACACCCCCGTGGAGGTGATGAGCGGGACCAACCGGCTGCTGATCGACCTCGATACCGGTCTGTTCGCCAGCTGCTGCTACATCGTCCTCGATCCGGCCACGGGCCGCGCCCAGGCGGTGCGCGCGGGCCACCCCCAGCCCTTGCTGCGGCACCCGGACGGGAGCACCGAAGTCCTCGACCTGTCCGGCGGCGTCGTTCTGGGCGTCGACGCAAATGCCCCCTATCCGGCCACCGAGCTGACCCTGGAGCCCGGTGCGGTGCTCGCCCTGTTCACCGACGGCCTCGTCGAACAGCCCGGGACGGACATCGACCTCGGCATCGAACGGCTGCGCCGCACGCTGGCCGACATGGGCCCCGTCCCCTTGGCGGACACCGCGGACCGGCTGATCAACGAGGCCTGTCAGACACCCGACCGCCCCGACGACATCGCCCTGCTGCTCGCGGCCCGCTGGTCGACACCGGCATGACCCGAAAGACAGGGACTAGCGTGGACGCATGCCCAGCCATCGCGCGCCCGCCCCGCCCCCAGGTCCGGCGGACGACGACTTCCCCGCCCGGACGGCCCCGGGCTGCACCGGTCTCGCCGAGCTCGACGCAGCGGTCGGCCGGTGCCGTGCCTGCCCGAGACTGGTTGTCTGGCGGGAACAGGTCGCCCGGGCCCGGCGGCCGGCGTTCGCCGACTGGGAGTACTGGGGCAGGCCGGTCCCCGGCTTCGGACCCGCCGACGCGTCGCTCGCGGTCGTCGGACTGGCGCCCGCCGCCCACGGCGGCAACCGCACCGGCCGGATGTTCACCGGCGACGACTCCGGCGACCTGCTCTTCGCCGCCCTGCACGCCGTCGGTCTCGCCTCGCAGCCGACGTCCACGCACCCCGGCGACGGCCTCGTCCTGAACGGCGTACGCGTCACCGCACCCGTCCACTGCGCCCCGCCGGAGAACCGGCCCACCCCCGACGAGCGGAACACCTGCCGCCCCTGGCTGGCACGGGAGTTGTCGCTGCTGACGGGACTGCGCGCCGTCGTCGTCCTCGGCGGCTTCGGATGGCAGGCGCTGCTGCCCGTCCTGGAAGCCGCCGGCCACCGGCTGCCGAGGCCGCGGCCCGTGTTCGGTCACGGCGCCCATGTCGTGCTGCCCGGGGACGACGACCGGTCCGCGCTGCATGTGCTCGGCTGCTACCACCCGAGCCGCCGCAACGTGTTCACCGGCCGGCTCACCCTTCCGATGCTCGTCGACGTGCTCCGGCACGCCGCGCGCGTCAGCGGCCTCAGCAGCTGATCGACCGTCAGCCGAGCGACTCCAACACCTTGTCCGGGGTGAGCGGCAGATTCCTGAGGCGGACGCCCGTCGCATGGCGCACCGCGTTGGCCACGGCCGCGGCGGTGCCGACGATGCCGATCTCCCCGATGCCCTTGCTGCCCATCGGGTTGAGATGCGGGTCGTCCTCCTCGATCCACTGCGCCTCGATCGACCGTACGTCGGCGCAGACGGGCACGTGGTACGAGGCCAGGTCGCACTCCGCGAAGTCCCCGAACCGCTCGTCCATCGTGCTGCCCTCCATCAGCGCCATCCCGATGCCCATCGTCATTCCGCCGATGAACTGCGAGCGTGCGGTACGGGCGTTGAGAATGCGGCCCGCCGCATACACCCCGAGCATCCGGCGCACCCCCACCTCGCCCGTCACCGTGTCCACCTGCACCTCGCAGAAGACGGCACCGAACGCGTGCCGGGCGTGGGCTGGCTCCGCGCCGGTCTCCTCCCTGGTGTCCGCCGTGACGGTCACACCCTCCGGCGGCAGTTCGCCGCTCAGATCCGCGAGGCGCCCGGCGAGCTGCGAACAGGCCTTGTGAACCGCCCAACCCCAGGACGCGGTACCGGACGAGCCGCCTGCCAGCGGGGCCTTCGGCAGATCCGAGCTGCCGATCTCGACGATGACCGACTCCAGCGGCACGTTCAGCGCCTGTGCCGCGATCTGTGCGAGTACGGTCCTCGCCCCGGTGCCGATGTCGGTGGCGTTGACCCGGATCCGGTGGACGCCGCCGGGGCCCGCGTGGGCCGAGGCGGAGGACGGGGCGATGTAGACGGGATAGGTGGCGGCCGCGACGCCGCTGCCGATCATCAGATCGCCCTCGCGGGTGACGCCCGGCCGGGGATCCCGGCGCTGCCAGCCGAAGAGGTCCTGGCCCCGGCGGAGGCATTCGCCGAGGTGCCTGCTGCTGAACGGCAGGCCCGAGTCCGGCTCGGTGTCCGGTTCGTTGCGCAGCCGCAGCTCGATTGGATCCAGTCCCGTGGCGACGGCGAGTTCGTCCATCGCACACTCCAGGGCGTACATGCCCGGTGTCTCGCCCGGGGCCCGCATCCATGACGGGGTCGGCACGTCGAGCGCGGTCACCCGGTGCACGGTGCGGCTGTTGGGGGAGACGTACATGACACGGGCCGGGACCGCGGCCTGCTCCACGAACTCCCTCACCCGCGAGGTCTGGGTGACCACCTCGTGGGCGAGGGCCGTCATCCTCCCGTCCGCGCCGGCGCCGAGCCGGACACGATGCAAGGTCGGCGCCCGGTGGCCGACGACCGCGGGCATCTGCCGCCGCGGCAGGGACACCTTGACGGGACGCCCCGTGTGCCGGGCGGCCATCGCGGCCAGCACCACCGGCGGCCGCGCCGTCCCCTTCGACCCGAAGCCGCCCCCGACGTGCTCCGACACCGCGGTGATCTGCTTCCTGTCCAACCCGAACAGCTGGGCCAGGGCGTCCCTGACGGAACCCGAGCCCTGGCTGGAGTCCCACACGGTCAGCCGGCCGTCGTGCCAGTGGGCCGTAGCGGCGTGCGGCTCCATCGGATGGTTGTGCAGCGCGGTGAGGTCGTACGCGGCGTCGACGCGGACGTCGGCCGAGTCGTACGCGCCGTCGAAGTCGCCGCGCTCGCGCACGGCCGGAAAGCCGCCGTTGACCTCCTCGGGTGTATAGAGCCCGGGATGCCGGTCGGTGAGCCGTAGGTCGTGCTCCTCGGTCTCGTAGTCGACACGCAGGGCGGCGGCCGCCGCCCGGGCGTTCTCGAGGGTGTCGGCCACGGCCAGGGCGATGTGCCAGCCGCGGTGCGGGACACGGTCGTCCTGCAGGAGCCGGAGCGTGGGATCGTCCGGCTCCCCGAGGCGGGGCGCGTTCTCGTGGGTGAGCACCGCGATCACGCCGGGCATGTCGAGCACGTCCGCCGTGCCGAGCGCCGTCACCCGGCCTCTGGCGACGGCCGCCGGCACCGGCCAGCCGTACGCGCAGCCCGACGGCGTGTGTTCGGCGGCGTACCGCGCATGGCCGGCCGCCTTCTCGCGGGCCTCCAGCCGTTCCGCGGGCGCACCCAGCACCGTGGTGGCCGTCCTGCTCATGACTGCTCCCCGGTGTCGTCGCCGGCCAGCCCGCTGAGAACGTCCACCGCGAGATTGCGTGCGAGCTGCACCTTGAACGCGTTGTCCCGCAACGGCTCCGCCGCCGCGAGCTCCGCCTCCGCCGCCTGCGCGAAGGTGGCCGGGGTGGCCGGCGCCCCCGCGAGCAGTTCCTCCGCCCGGCGGGCGCGCCAGGGCCGGTGGGCGAGACCGCCGAAGGCCAGCGCCGCGTGCCGGATCCGCCCGTCCTCGACCGCGAGGACCGCGGCGACGGAAACCAGGGCGAAGGCGTACGAGGCACGGTCGCGGGCCTTGCGGTACGCCGATCGGGCGCCGGGCGGCACCGGCGGCAGCTCCACGTTCGTGATCAGCTCGCCGACGCGGATCTCGGTGTCCACCTGAGGACGGTCACCCGGCAGCCGGTGGAAGTCGGTGACCGGCAGCGACCGGTCTCCGTCGGTGGAGTGCAGATGGACCGAGGCGTCGAACGCGGCGAGCGCCACGGCCATGTCAGAGGGGTGGGTGGCGACGCAGTGTTCCGAGTGGCCGAACACGGCGAGGTCGCGGTGGACCCCTTCCCTGGCCGGGCAACCGGTGCCCGGAGCGCGCTTGTTGCAGGGCTTGGAGATGTCCTGGAAGTAGGTGCAGCGTGTGCGCTGGAGGAGATTTCCGCCGGTGGTCGCCGCGTTGCGCAACTGGTCGGAGGCTCCGGAGAGCAGTGCCTGCGACAGCGCGAAGTAGCGCGTCCGCACCGCCGGATGGGCCGCGAGATCGCTGTTGCGCACGGCGGCGCCGATGAGGAGGCCGCCTCCCGGGACTCCCTCGACGGTGTCGAGCGGCAGCCGGCTCACATCGATGAGCACGTCCGGGGTCGCGACGCCGAGTTTCATCAGATCGACGAGGTTGGTGCCGCCCGCCAGGTACTGCGCGCCGGTGTGCGCGGCGAACGCGGCGACGGCTTCCGCGGCCGTGCCGGGTCGGACATAGGCGAAGGGCTTCACAGGGTCACGTCCTCGATGGCCGCCACGATGTTGGGGTACGCGCCGCAGCGGCACAGATTGCCGCTCATGCGCTCGCTGATCTCCTGGGGTGTCAGTTCCACGGGTCCCTCCGGCCGCTGCCGGCCGGTCACCAGGGAGGGCCGGCCGTCGGCCGCCTCCGCCAGCATCGCGACCGCGGAGCAGACCTGGCCGGGAGTGCAGTAGCCGCACTGGAGGGCGTCCCTGGCGACGAACGCCTCCTGCACGGGATGGAGTTCGCCGCCGGGTCCGAGTCCCTCGGCCGTGGTGATGTGCGCGTCGTCGTGGGACACGGCCGGCATCAGACAGCTGTTGACCCGCCGCCCGTCGGTGATGACGGTGCACGAGCCGCACTGGCCGTGGTCGCACCCCTTCTTCGGGCCCGTCAGATCCAGGTGCTCGCGCAGGGCGTCCAGGACGGTGGTGCGGTGGTCGAGTGTCAGGGTGTGCCTGACTCCGTTGACATGCAGGGTGACCGCGGACTGATGGGCGCCCTCCCCGGTCGGGGCGCCCGAGGTCTCCGGTCGGCTGGTTGCGTCCACGCCGCAGCCCTTCCGGTCGGGTGATGACGTTTTGCTCTACTTCCTACCAGCATGTGGAGGATCGCGCGGGTCGATGACTCAGGATCCGTCCACGCCGTCCGAGCCGTCGACGTGCCGCACTTCGAGGGGCCGGAGCGCCGGGCCGTTCAGTACCGAGCCGTCCACGGCGAACCTGGAGCCGTGGCAGGGGCAGTCCCAGCTGCGCTCCGCCTCGTTGAACGACACCAGGCACCCCAGATGGGTGCAGCGGGCCGACACCGCATGGCAGACGCCCTCGTCGTCGCGGTACACGGCGCAGCGCCGCCCGCCCAGACGCACGACCGCACCCGTCCCGGGGGCGATGTCGGACGCGGAGTCCACATGGGTGGTACGCAGCCGGTCCCCGACGAAGTGCCTGCCGACCTCCGCCTGCTGGGAGATCAGGGTCGGCGCCTCCCGCAGGGTGCTCCACAGCCGGCGCGGGTCGTACAGGTCCGTCCACGGGGGTCGCACGGCACAGATCAGGCCGGTCAGCAACCGCCCGGCCAGTACGCCGCCGCTCATGCCCCAGCCGCCGAAGCCGGTCGCCACATAGGTGTGCCGGGCACCCGGGTGGAAGGGACCGATCAGCGGCACGCGGTCGCTCGGGTCGTTGTCCTGCGCGGCCCAGCGGTACCTGGTCTCCTCCACGGCGAAATGCGTGTGCATCCACTCGTCGAGGCGTTCGATCCGCTCCGGGACGTCCGCCGTGCCGGGCGTGAAGTGCTCCCCGGTGACGATCAGCAGCCGGCGGCCGTCGCCCAGCGGTGCCGTCCGCACCGACCGTTTGTCGCCGTCCTCGGTGATGTACATGCCTGCCGGGTCGCGGTCGGTGGGCAGCGGCGCCGCCACCACCAGCTCGCGGCGCGGCGACATCCGGGCGAACAGCAGTGCCCGGTCGAAGACGGGGAAGTGCGTGGCGACGACGACGTCACGCGCAGTCACACGGAATCCGCTCTCCGTGGTGAGCCGGCAGGGTGTGCCCTCCTGCAGACCGGTCACCCTGGTCCGCTCATGGATGGTGTTGCCGTACGCGGTGAGGTCGTGGGCGAGAGCGAGGAGGTACTTACGCGGGTGGAACTGCGCCTGCTCCTCCACCCGCACCGCACCGGCGACCGGGAACGGCAGCCCGGTGTCCTCCACGTACGCCGCGTCCAGACCCGCCTCGGCCGCGGCCTCTGCCTCGCTCTTCAGTGAGGAGCGCTCGGCACCGTCCCGGGAGTAGACATAGGACGGGCCGCGCTCGAACTCGCACTCGATGCCGAGCGCGGAGGCGACCTCGGCGACGCGTTCCACGGCTGCCTGCTGGGACCGTGCGTAGAGCCGGGCGCCCTCTGTGCCCCTGGTCCGCCGCAGCCGGTCGTAGATCATGCCGTGCTGTGCCGTGACCTTCGCCGTCGTGAAGCCCGTCACGCCGGTCGCGATCCGGTCCGCCTCGAGCACCACCACCGACCGGCCGCCCTCACGGGTCAGTTCCCATGCCGTGCTCAGACCGGCGATCCCGCCGCCCACGACGGCCACGTCGACCTCGAGGTCGGTGGTCAGCGGAGGGTAGGAGGTGGTGTCGCTGGTGCGGATCCAGTGCGAGTCCGTCGTACGCGTGCGGGAGTGCGTTCCCTCGGCCACACGCGGAGAATGAGAGTCGTTCGACATGCCGTCCGAGTGCCCCGCAACCGGCCGCCGAAGCGTTCGCGGCCAAGCGGCTCGCCGAGTGACTGACGTGAGGCGGACGGGGTACTCGGAAGAACACATATCCGGCAGGCCAGGCACTTCGCCGGCACCGAGAACCAAGAGGAGGTGTCAGCCGTGGAGACCCGGTCCGACACCGAAAGGATCACCAGTCGCATCTCCGAGCAGGAACGGGTACGCACCTGCAGACCCGCCGTCGTGACGCGGGGAGAGTCCGACCGCCAGGGGGAGAACAACCCGGAGGCCAACATCGTCCGGGGCGAGGACTGAACCGAAGGCCCGACAGCGTACGGAGGTGCCAGCCATGGACGGACCCGGACTCTCCGAGCCGGAACGGCTGATCCTCGCCGAGATCGAACGGGATCTGCGCACCGACGAGTTCCTGGACCGTCGTCTGCGGACGATGAGTCCGGGGCCGCCGCTGGTGCGGGTCACCCACCGGTTCCGGTCGCATCTGCTCGCCGTCGGCGTCTGCGTGCTGGCGGCACTGACATGCGTCCTGCTGGTGATGGCGGCGTCCACCTCGGCACCCGGCCTCATCTGGGCGTTCGCCACCACCTGGGCACTGACCCTGGTCGGTCTGCTGCTGCTCGTCTGCCGCTGGTCCAAACGGCTGGCAGGCCGCCGCCGCGAGCGCGGGCCGGGCCGGGCCTGAACGGCGGCGGTCGATGGGGATAGCGCGCACCGGCCCGGGAGGGCGCCGCGAGAGCGATCAAGAACGCTTGAACCGACTGTGGGGAGAGCTGTTGCGCGAGGTGAGGGTCGCCCTCGCCGCCGTGCAGCTGCTCTTCGCCTTTTTGCTGGCCGTCGCGTTCACCCCGCTCTTCTCCGCCCTCGGCGATGGCGACCGCGCCATGTACGTGGCCTCCTTGATGCTGGGAGCGGCCGCGACCGGCGTGCTGATCGCACCCGTCGGCATTCACCGTATGGTCACCGGCCGTGGACTGAAGTACGAGGCGGCCAGGTGGGCCTCACGGCTCACCCTGGTGGGGCTGGCGCTGCTTCTGTGCATGGTGGCGCTCGCCCTGCTCCTCGTGCTGCGCAGTGTCGCGGCGCTCGGCGACACGACCGCGCTGGTCATGGCCGCTGCCGTCGTCGTCGGCCTCGCGCTCTGCTGGCTGGTGCCGGCGGCCGTGATACGCCACGGCAACGGTCCCGCACCCGAGAGCGGGCGGGATCCGAACGAGAGCGGGCGGGATCCGAGGAAGAGCCCTGCCGAGGGCTGAGTGTGCCCGGCCCCAGCGGGCCGGGCAGGGCTGAACGCCGCCGGCCCCAGTGCCGGCGGCGCTGCGGATCCCGGGGGGCCTCAGCCTCCGTGGCCGCCACTGCCGAAGGCGCCACCGCTCTCGTCGGAGTCACGCGGCGGCTTCTTCTCGGGCACCGGGCGCGACCCCATGTTTCCGTAACCGTGGAGTTCGTGAGGCGTCAGCCGGCCCGGGACCTCATGACCTTCGCTGATGTCGAAGTCGTCGGGTTCCAGACGGCTCTCGTAGTGGGTCTGGTGATCGGGGCGCCTCGGCTGCTCGTCCGCCTGCGGCGGCGCGTCACGCCGTCGGCGCGCGCCCACCTGCCAGACGATCCATACGAGCAGCACCAAAAGACCGATCACGATCAGGCCGAAGACAATGACCGCGGGTGCTCCCTCACCGGCCGCGAGGAGGGTCTCGACGTCCCCGGCCGGCTGGTTGAAAGTGACCATGCATACCGGGTACCCAATCTCACCGGTATATCCGCCGGTGGATCCCCGGGCGCCACGCCGCATGGAGTGGGTCCGCCTCGGGCGGCCCGCCCGGACCTGCGGACGGCGGGTCACTCCATGGCGGCTGCCAGGGCCGATGCCGGGCGGGCGGCGGGGCCGTTGGTCCCGATGCTGTGCAGGGCCTCGACGCGTGCGGAGACGGCTCGCGGGCCCACCGATCATCCGCGCGCCGGCAGCGGCGGCCGCCGGGCATGCCGCCCGCGCCTCGCGCCGCGCATGGCGCTACGCCGGACGGGTCCCTACCAGCCCGGACGTGAGCGGCGCCCGTGCGCATGCGGCCCATCCTGTGGGGCGAACCGCGCCGTCAGCTCGCGGGCGCGGTGCTCTCGCGCTCGATCAGCTCCGGCAGCGGCACCTGGACGGAGCGGGCCACGCCGCCGTCCAGCAGGGCGGTCGGCTCCCGGGCCGAGATCCGCCCGAAGACCACCGGGTCACGGGAGAGCGCGGTGAGGAACGCCCGACACGGTCGTCGAGCTCACCCACCGGGCCGAGGCCGGCCACGTCACCGTCGAACTCGTCGTCGCCACGGCCGAAACCGCCGCGCCGGGCGAGGCCCATCCGTACACGTATGTGCCGGTGGGCACCGCCGGCCCCGGCCGGGCCACCCGGACCGTGCGGCTGACCGGCCTCACCTGGACGGCGCACGCGCTCGGCGTACGGATCACCGGCGACGGCGGCCCGATTCGGTGGCGCCTCGGCGCGCCGGCCGTACGGCGCGGCGCCGCCTCCGCTCCCGCCGCCCCGGCCGCGCTGCGGGTCACCGACGTGACCGGGCAGGGCTGCGCTTCGCCTGGCAGGGTCCGGCCGGAGCCGTCCGCCACTGCACGCTGCACCGGGCTCCTGCCCGAAGGCAGCCGGCGCTTCCTCGCCGCGACCTGTCAGCGCGCCTTCTCCATACCGGACCTGGCGCCGAACAGGGCGAGCGCGCCGCACGGTTCGAAGTGCGCGTGGTGGGGGAGCTCTACACCGCGTCCACCCCCGCGACCGCCGTCCACCGCTGGTGACAACGCCCCCGAGAACCCGGAGCACCCCTCATGCATGACGACCGCACGCTCGTCGAAGGACGACTCAAGCGTGTCCTCGACGAACGCATCCGCCCCGCCGTGTATCCCGAGTCCGTGCCGCTCGACGTCGCCCTGTGGAACGCGCCGGGCGAGCCCGTCCCGGTCGAAGAGGGCATCGGCGCCGCGCCGGAGCCGGTCGCGGTGGGCGACATGTGGGGTGCTCCGTGGGGCACCAGCTGGTTCACCGTCACCGGGACGGTGCCAGAGGAGTGGGCCGGCCGCACGGTCGAGGCGATCCTCGACCTCGGATTCGACGAGAACATGCCCGGCTTCCAGTGCGAGGGCCTCGTCTACCGCCCCGACGGCACCCCGGTGAAGGGCCTCAACCCGCGCAACCAGTGGGTCCGCATCGGCGCGCCCGTCGAAGGCGGCGAGGAGGTGCGTCTGCACATCGAGGCCGCGTCCAACCCGGTGATCCTCGACTACCACCCCTTCCTGCCGACGCGGCTCGGCGACAAGGAGACGGCGGGCAGCGACCCGCAGTACCGGATCGCCCGCATGGACCTCGCCGTTCTCGACGAGAGCGTGTGGCAGCTCGTCCTCGACCTGGAGGTGCTGGGCGAGCTGATGCACGAGCTGCCCACCGACGGCGCCCGACGGCACCACATCCTGCGTGCCGTCGGCCGCGCCCTCGACCGGGTCGACCTGCAGGACGTGAACGGCACGGCGGCCGCCGCCCGCGCCGAGCTCTCCGGCGTCCTGACAACGCCGGCCGAGCCGTCCGCCCACCGCATCAGCGCGGTCGGGCACGCCCACATCGACTCGGCGTGGCTGTGGCCGCTGCGAGAGACGGTGCGCAAGGTCGCCCGTACGACCGCCAACATGACGGCCCTCCTGGAGGACGAGCCGGACTTCGTCTTCGCCATGTCACAGGCCCAGCAGTTCGCCTGGATCAAGGAACACCGCCCCGAGGTGTACGCGAAGGTGAAGAAGGCGGTCACCGACGGCAGATTCCTGCCGGCCGGTGGAATGTGGGTCGAATCGGACACCAACATGCCGGGTTCGGAGGCGATGGCGCGTCAATTCGTCCACGGCAAGCGGTTCTTCCTCGACGAGTTCGGCATCGAGAACGAGGAGGCATGGCTCCCCGACACCTTCGGATTCGCCGCCGGGCTGCCGCAGATCATCAAGGCCGCCGGCTCCAAGTGGCTGCTCACCCAGAAGATCTCCTGGTCGCAGACGAACAGGTTCCCCCATCACACCTTCCAGTGGGAGGGCATCGACGGCACCCGTATCTTCACCCACTTCCCGCCCGTCGACACCTACAACTGCTCCATGAAGGGCAGCGAGATCGCCCACGCGGCGAAGAACTTCAAGGACAAGGGGGTCGCCAGGCACTCGCTCGCACCCACCGGCTGGGGCGACGGCGGTGGCGGCACCACCCGCGAAATGGTCGCCAAGGCCGCCCGGCTGCGCGACCTCGAAGGCTCCGCCACCGTGACGTGGGAGACCCCCGGGGAGTTCTTCACCAAGGCGGAGGCCGAGTACCCCGGTCCGCCCGTATGGGTCGGCGAGCTCTATCTGGAGCTGCACCGCGCCACCCTCACCAGCCAGGCGAAGACCAAGCAGGGCAACCGGCGCAGCGAACACCTGCTGCGCGAGGCCGAACTGTGGGCCGCCACCGCCGCCGTGCGCACCGGACACCCCTACCCCTACGAGCCTTTGGACCGGATCTGGAAGACGGTGCTGCTGCACCAGTTCCACGACATCCTGCCCGGCTCCTCCATCGCCTGGGTGCACCGCGAGGCGCAGACGACATACGCCACGGTGGCCGAGGAGCTGAACGGGATCATCGGCTCCGCGCAGCGCGCCCTCGCCGGTGACCCGGCCGCCGGACGCGAGCTGGTGTTCAACGCCGCCCCGCACGAGCGGCACGGCGTCGCGGCCGGCGCCGCTGCCGCCCCCACCGACGGCGGCAGCGCCCAGCTGACCGAACGCGACGGCGGCGGCTTCGTCCTCGACAACGGACTCCTCCGGGTCGAGATCGACGCCCGCGGGCTGGTGGTCTCCGCGTACGACATCGGCGCCGAACGCGAGACCGTCGCGCCGGGGCAGGCCGCCAACCTCCTCCAGGTCCATCCCGACTTCCCCAACATGTGGGACGCCTGGGACGTCGACGAGTTCTACCGCAACACCGTCATCGACCTCACCGACGCCGACGAGGTCACCACCGCCGACTCCTCCGGCGCGGCGGTTCGCGTGACGCGCACCTTCGGCGACTCCAGGGTCACCCAACTGCTCACCCTGTCCGCCGGCGCCAAGCGCCTCGACATCGACACCGAGGTCGACTGGCACGAGACGGAGAAGTTCCTCAAGGCGTCCTTCCCGCTGGACGTCCACGCGGAGCGGTACGCCTCCGAGACCCAATTCGGCCACTTCCACCGGGCCACCCACACCAACACCAGCTGGGAGGCGGCCAAGTTCGAGGCGTGCAACCACCGATTCGTCCACATGGAGGAGCCCGGCTGGGGCGTCGCCCTGGTCAACGACTCGACGTACGGACACGACGTCACGCGCACCGTCCGTCCGACCGACTCGGGTACCACGACCACGCTGCGCGTGTCCCTGTTGCGGGCCCCGCGCTTCCCCGACCCCGAGACCGACCAGGGCGTCCACCGCTTCCGCCACGCCCTCGTACCGGGCGCCTCGATCGGCGACGCCGTACGGGAGGGCTACCGCGTCAACCTGCCGGAGCGCCGCGTCCCCGGTGATGCGGAGGTCACGCCGCTGGTGACCGTCGACAACGACGCCGTGGTCGTCAGCGCGGTGAAACTGGCCGACGACGGCAGTGGCGACGTCGTGGTGCGCCTCTACGAGTCGACGGGCGGCCGCGCACGCGCCCGGCTGACACCCGGTTTCACGGCTGCCTCGGTGGCGGCCACGGACCTGCTGGAGCGTCCGCTCACGGACGCCCGCCGGACCGAACTTCAGGCAGGGTGCGTGCAGTTGGCGCTGCGCCCGTTCGAGCTGGTCACGCTGCGCCTGGTCCGCGAGGCCTGACCGCAGGCGACGGACTGCCGGTCCGCCCCCTCCTCGAGGCGGACCGGCGGGCCGTCGCCGCTACCGGTGTCAGAGCCGGCAGTCCGTGAGCAGATCCCGCCCGTCGCCGGGCATGACCACCGTGTGGCTCGCCGCCGGCCTGCCGCGATGCCCGAGCCAGTCCTCCATCGCCGTGAACGCCGAGCGGTGACACGGCGTCAGAGGCCGTAGCCGGTCGGGGAAGGCGTCGTACAGCGAGTCGACGTGTGTCCCGCCCTCGATCCGGTAGTAGCGGAACAGCCCGTCCCGCCCGGCGTCGCGCACCATCCGCGCGTACACGTCGGACCCCTCACCGATCGGCAGCAGCACGTCCAGCGTGCCGTGCAGCGTGATCAGCGGCTTCCCGATCCGGCCCGTCAGCGCGATCCGGTCCACGGCCCGGTGCACCTCACCGGGCCGCGAGGCGTAGTCGTAGTCCGCGTCGCAGGAGGGCGTCCCCGGAGCGCAGAACGGTGTCCCGGCCTCCGTGGAACCGTCGAAGCCGGGGTCCAGCTCCTCACGGTAGATCCGCTGCGTCAGGTCCCAGTAGTACCGGTGGTGGTAGGGCCACAGGAACTCCGAGCCCGCCGGATACCCGGCCGCGACCATCTCCCGGTGCGCCTGCTCGGCCCCGGCGCCACCGGCCGCGTACACGGGGTGGCTGCGCAGCGCGGGCGGCAGGAACGTCAGCAGGTTGGGACCTTCGGTGCGCCACAGCGCGCCCTCCCAGTCCACCCCGCCGTCGTACAGCTCCGGACGGTTCTCCAGCTGCCAGCGCACCAGGTAGCCGCCGTTCGACATGCCGGTGGCGAGGGTGCGCCGCGGCGGGCGGTGGTAGTGCTGGGCGACGACCGCGCGGGCGGCCCTGGTCAGCTGGGTGACCCGGTCGTTCCACTCGGCGATCGCCTCGCCGGGACGCCGCCCGTCCTGGTGGAAGGCGGCACCGGTGTTGCCCTTGTCGGTCGCGGCGAAGGCGTAGCCCCGGGAAAGCACCCAGTCCGAGATCGCCCGGTCGTTGGCGTACTGCTCGCGCACACCCGGAGATCCGGCGACGACCAGGCCGCCGTTCCAGCGGTCGGGGAGCCGGATGACGAACTGGGAGTCGTGCATCCAGCCGTGGTTGTTGTTCGTGGCCGAGTGGTCGGGGAAGTAGCCGTCGATCTGGATGCCCGGGACGCCGCTGGGCGTCTCGAGCCCCGCCGGGGTCAGGCCCGCCCAGTCGGCCTGGTCCGTGTGCCCGGACGCGATCGTCCCCGCGGTCGTCAACTCGCCGAGGCAGGACAGCTTCTGGTGCTCGGCGCCGGGCACCCGCACGGTGTGCTGCCGGGCGCAGTGGCCGGGTTCCCGGGCCTCTGCGGCGGGGACGACGGCCAGTCCGATCAGCAGCGCGGCCCCGGCGACCGCCCGTACGGCACGTCCGCTCCGGCCGGAGCGTCTGCGGCGCGTGGGCGAGATGCCTGGGGGAAGGGCGAGCGGCACGGAAAGGCCTCCTGGTGAGAAGTGGTTGAAGGGGAGATGTGCGGTTCAGGGGCAGTTGTCGTCGGCGACGACGTAGTGCCCTGCCGGTGACTCCTTGAGGGTGTGCGTGACGAAGGTGTTGTAGAGGCCCATGTTCTGACCGGACCCCTTGGCGTACGTGTAGCCGCCGGTGGTCGTCGCCCGGCCGGCCTGGACGTGCGTGTGGTTGCTGTCGCTCCAGCACACCGGGGCGTCAGGGTCGTCCGGGTCAGGGTCCGGGCCGGTGGCGCCGGTCAGCCCGAAGAACTCGCTCACCCAGAGGCTGGAGCAGATCGAGTCGATGAAGTGCGCGGTGCCCGTGCGCCCGCACTGCTGCGGGCCGCTGCCCGGGTCCACCGGCGTTCCGTGCCCGATCGACGGCACCCGGTCCACCTCGACGGCGACCTGACCCGTCCCCTTCGAATACTGCTCCCTGCGGGTGCTGTTCGGGCCGATCACCGACGTCCTGTCCGGAGTCTGGTCGATCCCGTGGACAGCGGTCCACTGGTCCCTCAGCTCCCGGGCGTTCACCGGAGCGACCGTGGTGTCGTCGTCGCCGTGCCAGACGGCCACCCGCGGCCAGGGACCCGTGTACGACGGATACGCGTCCCGCACCCGCCGCGCCCACTCCGCCGGCGTACGGTCCGTGCCCGGGCTCATGCAGAGGAACGGACCGGTGTCCTTGGTGCAGTCGTACGGGATCCCGGCGATCACCGCGCCCGCTTCGAAGACGTCCGGGTAGGCGGCGAGCATGACCGAGGTCATCGCACCGCCTGCGGAGAGACCGGTCACGTACGTGCGCGCGGGATCGGCGCCGTAGGCGGACTCGGCGTGCGCGACCATCTGCCGGATCGACGCGGCCTCGCCCTGCCCGCGCCGGTTGTCCGTCGCCTGGAACCAGTTGAAGCAACTGTTGACGTTGTTCGCCGACGTGGTGCCGGCGAGTACCAGCAGGAAGCCGTGCCGGTCGGCGAAGGCCGTCAGTCCCGAGTTGTCGGCGTACACCTGGGCGCTCTGGGTGCAGCCGTGCAGGGCCACCACGACGGCCGGGTCCGGTGCGAGGGACGCCGGCCGGTACACGTACATGTCGAGGTTGCCCGGATCGGAGCCGAAGTCGCCGACACGCTCGAGGGGCACGGCGGCGTGCGCGGCGGGAGCGGGGGAGAACAGCAGACCGCCTGCCGCCACGGCGAGTGCGGCACACAACCGGCCGGCCGTACGGCGCAGTCGGCGCACTACCGGCCGTGCGCCGACGGGCTCGGACGGGCGTTCACGACGGTGACGGAGCGGCATCCGGACCTCCCACGGGTGACGGGGTGTTACCGGTCACAGTAGGAACGGCCCGTGCGAGGAGTAATGGTGACGCCACCCATAGCCACGCACGCCGACGGCGGTGCACGCCCTCTTGTGCCGGGAGGCGAACCGCTGCTACGGAGTCTCGCCGAGTGCGGGGGTCACGAGGGGCGTCGGGAGCAGGCCCTTCGGGGACCGGGTCGTCCGGGGCGCCCGGCTCGGGAGCAGAGCGGCGGGGGAGACCCGCAAGCCGACGCGGTCGGCCCGCTCGGGGAGCGCACCGCAGTTGCCGTGCATAGCGTGGCGGCGTGAGTCAGCAGGCACCGAGCAGCCCCGGCAGCGCGACACGTCCCGCTCACGGCTGGCCCCACGCACTCGCCTCGGTACTTGCCGGCCTCGCCGTCATGGCCGCCTGCGCGGCACTCGGGCTGTGGGCGGCCGGTGCGGCGGATCTGCCGGACGGCGGTTTCCTCCCGGTCCTCCCGGTCCTCCCGGTCCTCGCGGCGCTCGTCGTGATGGCGGCCGGCGGGACCGTCGAAGTCGCCGGGGACGCCGGAGTCATCGCCGAGACCAGCGCCGGTTGCCGCTGCCTGGGGGCTGGTCACCGGTCTGATCGGCGGGCTCTTGGCCTCACGGGTCCGTCGGCGGGGCCAGGCGGTCCCGCGTTCTCGGTGACGGCGGCCCGAAGGCGGCCGGACAGGACGGGCAGAGCCCGGCGCGGCGGATCCGGCGGGAGATGGCCGGTGGCCACGAACTCCTGCACCGGGTGCCAGGACGCGCGCGTCATGGATGACGATGTGGCTCAGGAATCACGCCCGACGCGATACGCCCGGATCGGATCCGTGACCGTGTAACCGGCGTCATCCACAAGGAGTGCGGGCGCGGTCGGCGCGCCCCGCTCCGCCAAGTTCGAATTCTAGCGATATGTACGGTGTTGTGCTCCGTGGTATTCGACGCAACGGAGCCCCGTGCCGACGGTTGACACGGCATGGAACTTCCGCGTCCCCCTGCGGCCGCGTGTTGCGAACGGCGGAAGGTCGGTGCACCCTAAGGGTTACCCAGAAGCGACACAGGCTCACTCTTCGTACTCGGGGGCCGTATGCGAATGACGGGCCGTCGCGGTGAGGAGCCACGGTCATGAACGTTCCGGTTGCCTGCCAGTACAGAATCGAAGTACCGGCCTCCCCTGAGCGCATTCCTCAGATCCGCCGCATCCTCGCGGCGCATCTGAAGTACTGGGGCCTCGACGCCCATGTCATGCCGGTTTGCAGCGCCGTCGACGAACTCGTCGGCAATGTCGTCGACCATGTCGAAGGCGACAAGACGTGTGTGGTCGAGCTGCGTTGGACGGGTCGCCATCTGGGCGCCTCCGTCTCCGACCGCGACCGCACCCTTCCCAGACTGCACACCTCGTCCCCCACCAGTGGCGGACTCGCCAGGGTGGCCAGGCTCAGCGACAGCTGGGGCACCTGCGCCACGGAGGAGGGCAAGGTGATCTGGTTCAGCCGGCGCGTCAAGGAGCCGCAGCGCGTGCTGTCCGGTCCGCAGGTGCCACAGTCGCCGGTGCGGGAGTTCAAGCCGCTGCCGCTGGAGTCGGTGCCCGCCGAACGGTTCGACGCACCCGCCCTTCATGTACACGCCGTTCGATGACGCGTCCACGTGCTGCCCCGCGACAAAATCTCCCGTGACGCACGGGTCTGCCTGCGGGACCGACATGGTGAACGGCACCGGTCAGGCCACCGGGAGACATGCACGCTCCCTCTGGGACATCCGGGTCCGGCGAGCCCGCCCGGGACCCGCTGGGCGTCCGGAGCCGCGGAACCGCCGGGCACGGGGGTTCCCGTGCGTTTCCGGTTGGTGCGCGTCTTGCCCCCGCACAGGCGCCGCCGTCCATCGGCGCCTGCTGCATGAAGGTGTGATTCCCGGCGTACTCGGGATCCTCCGGCTGTGAGTCGTCGGCTTGCAAGCCGTCCTTGGCCATGCGGGACGGTGAGGGCTCACGGACTCCGCGCGGCCCGTCCAGCGGGCCGCGACGTCCTTGAACATCCGGTCGTGCCGCTCCCGCGCCTCGGGTCTCCGCCTCCGCCGCCTCCTGTCGGGCCTGCGTGCCGCTGCCGGATCCCGGCGCAGTGCGCGTCCCGTCCCGCATCCAGGAGGATCAACCATCATGGACCGTTCGGTCGAGGACGAGCGGGAGCTGCGCGGCGAGATCGCCCGGCGCGGCCCTCTCGGCGTCGGTCGGCGTGTTCCGCCGGGTGCTCGGCTCAGAACACCGGCTCGCCGACGCCCAGCAGGTTCCCCTCGCTGTCGCGGAACCAGGCGCCGCGTTCACCCCGTGCGCCCTTGCTCGGGTAGTTCCCTTCGATCTCGGCGATCCCGTCCCTCGTTCGAAACCCAGGTACATCGATCTCCTCGAACACCACGCCGTGCCGTCTGAGTTCCGACACGACTGTCTCGATGCCGTCGACCTCCCACGCCATCTGAGTGAAGGTGCCGGGAGAGGCTCCCGTCGACCGGAACAGTACGAACTCCGCGCCTCCGCACCGATACAGCAGCCCGCCCGGCCGTTCCTCGACGGGGTCCAGGCCGAGCTGCTCGGAGTAGAAACGCCGCGCCCGGTCGAGGTCCTGCGCGGGAAGCCTGGTTGCCACGCGGCTGGGGGCCAGACCGGTCCTTTCGTGTGCGTGCATGCCGCCAGTGTGCCGTGATCAGTGGCCGAAAGGCCGGCAGAAGCCGCGCCCGGCCGCGGTGCAACTCTTCCCGAGCACGGCGCATGCGCGTGGAGGTGGAGCCGCCCACGTACGTGGCGTGTCGCTGGACCAGGCGTTCCCCGCATCGAGTCCCGGCGGCGAGTGCGCCCTCGCTTGAACACGACGAACTCGGGCGTGGGCCGCCGGCGGTCACGCCGCCCTTCTCTCCTCCGGGCCGGCGGGATGCAGTGTCGCGACCAATCGGAAGAAGTCCGCCTCGTTGCCCGCGAGCCCGACGGCTCGCAGCGCGTCGTCCGCCTCCGCCATCGGCACCGCCAGCAGCGGGACCGCGAGCGGCGCCTGCTGCGGGTCGGCGAGAACGGCCCTGGCGGTCTGCAGCAGTCGTACGTATGCCTGGGCGGCTGTGGTCCCGGGATCGGTCATCCTGCGTTTCCCCTCGTGACGGTGTCGACCCGTCAAGCATCGCCGACCCCACTGACAACCGCGAAGACCGGCGGACCGCCCAGGGGTTGGCGGACCGCCGGCCACAGGCCGAGGGCGAGCTAGAAGACGCTCACGCCGTACGCGCCGAGTGCCTCGGTGACGGGCTGGAAGAACGTGGTGCCGCCCGAGGAGCAGTTGCCGCTGCCGCCGGAGGTCAGGCCGAGGGCCGTGCTGCCCGAGAACAGCGCGCCGCCACTGTCGCCGGGCTCGGCGCAGACGTTGGTCTGGATCATGCCGTAGACCACGTCGCCGCCGCCGTAGTTGACCGTCGCGTTGAGACCGGTGACCCGGCCGCTGTGCAGACCGGTGGTGCTGCCGCTGCGCTGGACGCTCTGGCCGACATAGGCGTTGCCGGCGCCGGTGATATCGCGGTAGCTGCCGTTGTACAGGTAGACGCGGCCGTCCGCCGCGGAGGCGTTGGAGTGACGGATGATGCCGTAGTCGTTGTTCGGGAAGCTGGAGCCGGCCCGTGTGCCGAGCAGTGTGGTGTTCGACGAGTTGGTGTACCAGGTGGAGCCGATGTTGGTGCAGTGACCGGCCGTCAGGGCGTAGTACGTGCTGCCGCTGCGGACGTTGAAGCCGAGCGAGCAGCGCCCGCCGCCGGTGTAGATGGCCTGACCGCCCGCGATGAGCTTGCTGAAGGTGCCGGGGGTTCGCTTGATTTCGAGGGCGCCGGCACGATCGCCCGCGGCCTTCTTGATCTTGGCGATCTCGGCTGCCGAGACGGTGGAGTCGGCCGTGACGACGAGCTTTCCGCTCTCCTTGTCGGTGTACCAGGCGGTGCCGGCCACGTCGGCCCCGAGGACCGCTTCACCGGCCTGGGCGAGCTGGCCGGTGGTGGCCCGCGGTGAGTCGGCCGGTTCGGCCATGGCGGACGGGACTGCAAGCGCGGAGGCGGCCACGAGCGCGGAAGCGACGGCGATCAGCCGCGCACCTCTCGAGACGCTGCCGAGGGGGGAAAGGCGCTTGATCTTCACTGCATCCTCCGGTGGGGGAATCCGGGGCCCGCTGGGTGGGCGGGCCCGTCGAACGACGGCTGCAGGACGTGACACGAAAGGACTTGGTCATGAGCCTGACAACCCCCGCGGAAGGAATCCTCCGGTCCCGGCCGCGTCGCGGCAAGGTCGTCTTTCGGCCGCTCCGGCACGTCCCACGGCCGCGCCGCATCTCGGAACCGCGCGTTGCTCCTGCGCGGGCCTCTCCTCCCGCGGCGGGGCCGCACGGCGGCCCGGCCCGGCAAGGGCGCGCCTTGGCCACGGGAGCAAAGGGCATGAGCCGTTTGCTGACCAGGGCTCAGCGGAGGTGTACGCCGGGGGCGATGCAGCCCGGGTGGCCGTCAGGCCTCCCGGCAAAGCGGGACGGTGCCTGCCGACCTGGCTGCTCGGCGTCGAGCGGGGTCCCCGCCCGTGAGGAGCCGCCCCGCCGCTGCCACACGATTGCTCACCGCAACGTTTCACCGGGGCCGGCGAACCGTTGCAGTGGATCCCGCACATCCCGGGCACCACGCCCGCAGCCGGAACCGTCCGGATGCCGCTCCGGCCTACCGTGATGCCCGGACGCGGACTGCCGACCCGCGAACTCTGCGCCGGTCACTCCCGAGGCCCCGGCAGCAACTCCTTTATGCCTCAATCACTCCCGTTCGCGCAGCGGCCGCAGGTGTCCGGATCCCGACCGTCGTACCGTGAGCGGCATGTGCTGGAGTGCGACGGCCGACCTCATGGCCGGCACGGGCGTCGCCGCCGTCGGCGTGATCGCCGTGGCGGTCACCGCGCAGCGCCGCCGGCCCCGCGACCTGTTACTTGCCGCGCTGCCGCTCCTGCTCGGCGCACACCAGATCGTGGAGGCCGTCATATGGCGCTCCGGCGGCGGCGCCGGACCCGCCACCACCGCCTGGGCCGTCATCGCCCTGCCCGTACTCGCCCTCTGGGTCCCCCTCGGCGTACGGCTCGCCGCGCCGCCCGAGGCACGCCGACGGCTGCTCGTGCCGGCCGCCGTCGGCGCCGCGACCGCCGCCGTCCTGACCCTGCGGCTCGCCACGGGCACCGTCACCGCCGATGTCCGCCGGCACACCGTGGGCTACGCCATCGACCTCCCGTACGCCCCGCTGCTGATCGCCGCCTACCTGGTGGCCACCCTCGGCGCCCTGCTCCTCGCCCCGGACCGCGCACTGCGGATCCTCGGCGCGCTCGTGGCCGCCGGAGCCCTCGTGTGCGCCGTGCTGTGGAACACCGCCTTCGTCTCCACCTGGTGCGCCGTCGCGGCGCTCGCCTCCGTCACCCTTCTCGTCCGGACCGTCCGGCGCCCACCGGTCCCGGACCCTCACCGCCCCGGCCCGCTCGCCGCCCCGTGAGGTTCCGGCCGGGAGCCACTGGGTACTCGGCGCTCCCCACGGCCCGTCGCCGCCCCGTGTGCAACCGGCCCAGGTCCGGTCGCACACGGGGGGCCACCGGGTCAGGCTGGAGCACGGGGGCACGTTCCGAGAGGCGGGAAACACGGTGAACAGTGCACACGAATCCGCGACGTCCGTCGTGGTGACGCTCAGCGGCTGCTCGAGGGAGGACGCCGACGCGGTCTTCCGCACCCTCGGCAGGTCGTTCGAATCGGACCGCGCGGCGGGTGACGCACCCCAGTACGTCTCGGAAGGCCACGCGACCGTGTGGACCACCACCTTCGACGTGGCCCGGATCCAGGAGGACGCCGAACCCGTGCGGCTCGCGGCACCTGTGACGGCGGAGCTCCAGGGCGGCTACTGGGCGGTGGACCGGATCCAGGCGATGCTTGCCGCCGCCTTCGACCTGCTCGAGGAAGGCATGGCCGCAGGGGACCAGGAGAAGGACGTCCAGCTCCGGCTCAGCAGCGGCGTCCACCAGGAAGAGATCTGAGCAGCCGCGCGTACGGCCGGCATCCGAGCCCGAGGAGCACCGCCCATGCCCATCGCCACCGTCAACCCCGCGACCGGCGAAACACTCAGGACCTACGAATCCCTGTCACCCGAGGAGATCGAGCGCCGCCTCGACCTCGCCAGGACCGCCTTCGCGGAGCACCGCACCCGGCCCTTCGGCGAGCGGGCGGCACTGCTGAACCGGGCCGCCGACCTCCTGGACGGGGACCAGCAGGATGTCGCCCGGGTGATGACCACGGAAATGGGCAAACCGATCGCAGCCGCCCGCGCCGAAGCCGCCAAGTGCGCCAAAGCCATGCGCTGGTACGCCGCCCGGGCGGAGAGCCTGCTGGCCGACGAACACCCCGCCGCCGGCGACGTCGAGGACTCCGGCGCCGTACGCGCCACCGTCCGCTACCGGCCGCTCGGCGTCGTCCTCGCCGTCATGCCCTGGAACTTCCCCCTCTGGCAGGTGATCCGCTTCGCCGCCCCCGCTCTCATGGCGGGAAACGTGGGACTGCTCAAGCACGCCTCCAACGTGCCGCAGACCGCGCTCTACCTGGAGGACCTGTTCACCCGCGCCGGGTACCCCCGAGGGTGCTTCCAGACGCTGCTCGTCGGCTCGGACGCGATCGAATCCGTCCTGCGCGACCCCCGGGTGGCCGCCGCCACCCTGACCGGCAGCGAAGGCGCCGGCCGCTCCGTCGCCTCCGTCGCCGGTGACGAGGTCAAGAAGACGGTCCTCGAACTCGGCGGCAGCGACGCCTACGTCGTCATGCCCTCCGCGGACCTCGACGCAGCCGTCAGCACAGCCGTCACCGCCCGGGTCCAGAACAACGGCCAGTCCTGCATCGCCGCCAAACGGTTCATCGTCCACACCGACGTCTACGACCGGTTCTGCGACCGCTTCACCGCGGCGATGAAGGACCTCACCGTCGGTGACCCCTTGGACGAGTCCATCGACGTCGGCCCCCTCGCGAGCGAACGCGGCCGGGCCGACCTCGAAGAACTCGTCGACGACGCCCTCGGCAACGGCGCCACCGCACGGTGCGGCGGCCGCCGGCCCGCCCACCTCGAGCGCGGCTGGTACTACGAGCCCACCGTCCTGACCGACGTCACCGACACCATGCGCATCCACCGCGAGGAAGCATTCGGTCCTGTCGCATCCGTCTACCGGGTCGCCGACGCGGGACAAGCAGTCGCCGTGGCCAACGACAGCCCCTTCGGGCTCAGCTCCAACGCCTGGACCCGCGACAGTACAGAGGTGGAACTCTTCTCCCGGGACCTCGAAGCGGGCGGCGTGTTCTTCAACGGAATGACCGCCTCACACCCGGCGCTGCCCTTCGGCGGAGTCAAACGGTCCGGCTACGGCCGCGAGTTGTCGGGACACGGCATCCGGGAATTCTGCAATGTCACGACCCTGTGGCACGGCACGGACACGGAGAAGTAGACCATGGCGCAGTTCGGCTACACGATGATGACCGAGCAGGCAGGACCCCGCGAACTCGTGGGACATGTGGTCGGCGCGGAGAACGCCGGATTCGACTTCTCCGTCATCTCCGACCACTACTTCCCCTGGCTCGCCTCCCAGGGCCACGCCCCCTACGCCTGGAGCGTCCTCGGAGCCGCCGCCCAGGCCACCTCGCGGATCCCGCTCATGACGTTCGTCACCTGCCCCACCATCCGCTACCACCCGGCAGTCGTCGCCCAGAAAGCGGCCACCGTGCAACTGCTGTCCCAGGGACGCTTCCGGCTCGGACTCGGCACGGGCGAGAACCTCAACGAACACGTCGTCGGCGCCGACTGGCCCCCCGCCCACGTACGCCTCGACCTGCTCGACGAAGCCGCCGGTATCATCCGCAGGCTCCTCGACGGTGAACACGTCACCCACCACGGCGCCCACTTCGACGTCGTCGACGCCAAACTGTGGGACGTACCGGAAGACCGGGTGCCCATCGGCGTCGCCGTCTCCGGCGACAGGTCCTGCGCCGTCGCCGGCCGCACCGCCGACCTCGTCATCGCCACCGAACCGAAAGGCGAACTCCTCGACGCCTTCGACCGCTACGGCGGCACCGGCAAACCCCGCGTCGGTCAACTGCCCGTCTGCTACGACACCGACCGCGACGCCGCCGTGAAACGCGCCCACGACCAGTTCCGCTGGGCCCTCGGCGGCTGGCGCGTCAACGCCGAACTGCCCGGCCCCAAGTCCTTCGAGCAGGCCACCGAACTCGTCACCCCCGACGACATCGCCGAAGCCATCCCCTGCGGCGACGACATCGGCGCCTTCACCGAAGCCGTCCGCGCCTACGTCGACGCCGGATTCACCGAGATCGCCCTCGTGCAGATCGGCGGCGACCAGCAGGAACCCTTCCTCCGATGGGCGCGGAACGAACTGCTGCCCGCCCTGCGCGAACTGTGAGGTGACTCATGGGCAGCAGCGCACTCGTCGTCATCGACATGATCAACACCTACGACCACGCCGACGCCGACCTGCTGCTGCCCTCCGTCACCCAGGCCGTCCCCGCCGTCGTACGACTCCTCGACCGCGCACGCAGCCAGCAGGTGCCCGTCATCTACGTCAACGACAACTTCGGCGAATGGCGCTCCCACCACGGAGAGATCCTGCGCACCGCACTCTCGGGCGACCACGCCGACCTGGTCGAACCGCTACGGCCCGACGACGACTCGCTGTTCGTCGTCAAGGCCCGCCACTCGATCTTCTTCGAGACGCCGCTGGCCTATTTGCTCGGCCAACTCGACGTCCGGCACGTGGTGCTCTGCGGGCAGGTCACCGAGCAGTGCATCCTCTACTCGGCTCTCGACGCCCACATCCGCCACCTCGACGTCAGCGTGCCGCGTGATGCCGTCGCACACATCCACGAGGACCTGGCCGACGCGGCACTGCGCATGATGGAACGGAACATGGGCGCCGAGATCGTCACCGTCGACACCGTCCACTTCTGACGAGCGGGCGGCAGGCAGCCCCGCGTGTGGCGCACGGGACCACCCGCGCCACCGGTCAGACGTTGGGGACCTTCAGCTTGTCCCAACTGGTCTTTCCCGGAATGCCGTCGGCGTCGCTGCCCGAGTAGCCGAGCTTGCGCTGCCACGCCGCGTACGACTTGCGGTCCGCCTCTGTCCAGCTGGGGCCGGGGCCCACCTCGTAGCGCCCGCACCCCTCGGCCACCAGGCGCCTGCCCATTGCCGTGATGATCGCGCTGCGCCGGCCCACCTGGAAGAACGCGGCTCCGGGAAACGGCTCGTACGTCGGCGCGGGCGGCGGCCCTGGCGGATCGCCGCCCAGCCTCTCCCTGATGCGGCTGCGCATCGAGTCCATGCCGAAGCCCCGTGGATCGACCTTTCCCGGCTGCCACTCCAAGTGCCCGATGACGCTGCGGTGTGTCCAACCGTGGGCCCGGCAGATGGCCGCCGCCGCCTTCTCGATGGCCTCCAACTGCGCTGCCGGCCAAGGGTCCTTGCCGTCACCGAGGTTGATGCACTCGAAGCCGTAGAAGTGCCTGTTGCCGTCCGTGTTGGCCTCGTTGTCGGCAGGCAGTGTCGCGGACTCGTTGATCACGGCGCGCAGCACGTCGTCGTCCCCGAGCCCGGCATGATTCGCCCTGCCGTTGCCGACGAGGTACACCGTGCCGTCCTTGGCGATCACGCCGTGGCAGAGCGGACCGGGCAGGCTCGAGTGGCCGTCGTAGCACAGGTCCACGGAGTTGGACGTGCCCGATGTCACCGTGTGATGGATCATCACACCGTTCACCGGTCCCCACGGGCCCTTGTGATTCCGGTTGTGTGTGCGCCAGTTCCGGTGTTCGACGACGCGCAGTCCTTCGTTGCGTAACGCAGTGAGAAGTTTGTCGGCGGACAGAGGCGTTGCCATCGTGGTGCTCCTTCCCGGACGACCCGCAGCTCACGGGCCGCTCCTGGTCGTCCTGCCCGGTGACGGGGCCCCTCGAACCGCCCACGGGTTCACGCTGCGTGGCGACGGACGCGATCTGTCTCCGGTACGAACGGCGGCGGGCGGTGGCCGGCCCCGACCACCGCCCCGCTTCCGGAAAGGATCAGATGCCCTGCCAGTCGGGCTTCGCCGCGTACGTCGCGCGGAAGTAGTCGGCGAGCTTCAGGCCGGAGGCCGCCGCCTCGTCGACGACGACGGTGGCGTGCGGGTGGAGTTGCAGCGCGGAGGCGGGCACCAGCGCGGAGAGCGGGCCCTCGACGGCGAGGGCGACGGCGTCGGCCTTGGCATCCCCGGTGGCGAGCAGCACCAGGTGCCGGGCCTCCAGGATGGTGCCGATGCCCTGGGTGATGACGTGGTGGGGGACCTGCTCGATGTCGCCGCCGAAGAAACGGGCGTTGTCGACGCGGGTCTGCTGGGTGAGTGTCTTGATCCTGGTGCGGGAGGCGAGCGAGGAGCAGGGTTCGTTGAAACCGATGTGCCCGTCCGTGCCGATGCCGAGCAGTTGGAGGTCCACACCGCCGGCCTCGGCGAACGCACGATCGTAGGCGGCGCAGGCGGCGGCGACGTCCTTGGCCGCGCCGTCTGGGCCCATGAAGGAGTCCTGGTCCAGTCCGAGCGGCTCCACGACCTCACGCAGAACCACGGAGCGGTACGACTCGGGGTGCCCGGCCGGAAGGCCCACGTACTCGTCGAGCTGGCAGATACGGGCCCGGGACGCGTCGACCTCCTTGGCCGCGACCTTCGCCGCGAGTGCCTGGTAGATCGGCAGCGGCGTCGATCCCGTGGCGACACCGAGGAGGGCGTCGGGCTTGCGTCGCAGCAGGTCGGCCATGGCTTCGGCGATCAGCTCGCCACCCGCGGCGGAATCCGGAACGATGACAACTTCCACGAAGATCCCTGTCTCTGTATGCACACCCGGTCAGTGGTGTAGACCAATCTACCCGCTGGCGGGGGTTTCTGTCCTGTTCGGACAGTATGTGGACGCACCCACTCCGCCCGGTGCGGAGCGGATGTGGCAAGGGGCTGCTCAGAACAGGGGGAGCTGCCCGGGAACACCGTCGCCAAGCGGCCGTCGAGGGACGGCTGCAGTGCAGGATCGAGCGGCGCCTGCCGCCGGGACCCCGGGCAGGACACCAGCTCCGCGCCCGCTCGCGAACCGGCCGGATCGTGGCGGGCGAACCGTCCCGCCACCACGGCGATCTCGCGGCGGCACGTCGGGCACGGACGACGGGTAGCGGACATGCACCCAGTCTGCCAGGGGGTGCCGGACCCGCCGCGATGCACGGGGAGGCGCCGGGCCGGGGGTGTGGTCGGCATGCGTCCAGTGGGCGTATGGACGGTGCGACGGGCGCCCCTGAAGGTCGCGGGGTCGCCTGCGCGCCGCCGACGGCTCACCCGGACGGGCCGTGCGAAGGTCGTCGACGGCTCACCCGGACGGGCCGTGCGGAGGGCCGTCGCGTCAACGGCGTGCCGCAGGGCCCTCGGTGCCGGCCGTTCCGGGCGTGTCCCGTGTGCCGAGCCGGAGGTGCTCGATGTGATAGACGGCCTCGTCGAGGAGTTGGGCGACATGGTTGTCGTAGAGGCTGTACTCGATGCGGCGGCCCTGGCGGGTGCCCGACACCAGGCTCAGGGCGCGCAGCAGACGCAACTGGTGGGAGACGGCGGACTGCTCCATGTCGACGGCCTCTGCCAGCTCGGTGACTCCGCAGGGTCCCTGGCGCAGCCGGGTGAGGATCATCAGGCGGGAGGGCGTCGCCAGCGCTTGGAGAGTGGCCGCGATGGTCGCCGCGGAGTCCGCGTCCAAGTGGGCGGCCGGGGTGGCCTTCTCGTCGCTGACTCCGTGTCCCATGGTGCACATCGTAACCACGCGTCGGAACGGATGAATGAAGAGCTCTTCATGTGTTCCGCTATGGTGGTCGGGTTCCGCTCGCATCCCCGTGCCCGGAATCCGAGGAAGAGGTGTGCTCCCGATGGTCCCCCCGACGTCTCCGACGTCCTCGCCCGCCGCGCCGGTACGCGACACCGCCGCGCCCGCCCTGACACCGGCGCCGCCGCCGGGCAGACGGCGCACCCGGCTGTTCGCGCTCCCCGAGGTCCGCTGGGCGGCGCTGTCCGCGGCCGCGTTCCTGTGCGCCTTTCCCCTCGATCTCCAAGGCGCCCCGGCGTGGGCATGGGGTCCGCTCTACGCGCTGTGTTACGCAGCCGGCGGCTGGGAGCCGGGCTGGGCCGGCCTGCAGGCCCTGCGCGACAGGACCCTCGACGTGGACCTGCTGATGGTCGTGGCAGCCGGCGGGGCAGCGGCGATCGGGCAGTTCCTCGACGGCGGGCTGCTCATCGTCATCTTCGCGGTGTCCGGCGCGCTGGAGGCGCTCGCCACCCGGCGCACCGCCGACTCCGTCAGCGGTCTGCTCGACCTCGCCCCGGCCCGTGCCGTACGCCTCACGGTCGCCGCACAGGAGGTGGTGCCCGTCGCAGAGCTGCGGGTCGGTGACACCGTGCTCGTACGGCCGGGCGAGCGGCTGCCCGCCGACGGGACCGTGCTGGAGGGCGCGAGCGAGATCGACCAGGCCACCATCACCGGCGAGCCGCTTCCCGTCGAGCGCACCACCGGCGACACCGTCTTCGCCGGCACCCTGAACGGCACCGGCTCGCTGAGCGTCCGTGTCGAGGCGGACGCCGCCGAGTCCGTGATCGCACGGATCGTGGCCATGGTCGAGGAGGCGAGCGCGACCAAGGCTCCCACCCAGCTGCTCATCGAGAAGATCGAACAGCGCTACTCCGCCGCCGTCGTGGTCGCCACGCTCGCCCTGCTGGCAGTGCCGCTCGTCTTCGGCGCCGACTTCAACAGCACACTGCTGCGCGCCATGACGTTCATGATCGTCGCCTCGCCGTGCGCCGTCGTGCTCGCCACGATGCCGCCGCTGCTGTCGGCGATCGCCAACGCGGGCCGGCACGGAGTGCTCGTCAAGTCCGCCGTGGCCATGGAGCGTCTGGCCTCCGTCACCCGCGTCGCGATCGACAAGACGGGCACACTGACCGAGGGCGCCCCCCGAGTGGCCCAGGTGCACCTGCTGCCGTCGGGCGGCCTCGATGAGGACGCGGCGCTGACGCTCGCCGCGGCGGCGGAGCTGCACAGCGAGCATCCGCTCGGACGCGCCGTCGTCGCCGCGGCGCTCGAACGCGGCCTGCGGCCGCCCGCGGCGCGGGAGTTCGACTCGGTGCCCGGTCGGGGAGTGTCCGCACTCGTCTCGGGCCGCGCCGTGCGCGTCGGCAGTCCGGCCGCCCTGCTCACCGGCGCATGCCCGGCGGTCACGGACGCGGAGGCCGAAGGCCGCACGGCTGTCGTGGTCGAGGTGAACGGCGAGCCGGTCGCCGTGCTGGCCGTCGACGACCGGCTCAGGGCCGGCGCGCCGGAGGCCGTCGCCGCCCTCGCCCGGCTCACCGGCACCGGTCCGACGCTGCTCACCGGCGACAACGGGCGGGCGGCGGCGCGTGTCGCGGCCGAGGTCGGCATCACCGACGTCAGGGCCGGACTGCTGCCGCAGGACAAGGTCGCGGCGGTACGCGAGTGGGAACGGGCCGGCGACAAGGTCCTCGTCGTCGGCGACGGCGTCAACGACGCCCCCGCACTGGCCGCGGCGAGCGCCGGCGTCGCCATGGGGCGCGCCGGTTCCGACCTGGCGCTGGAGAGCGCGGACGCGGTCGTCGTGCGCGACGAGGCCGCCGCGGTGCCCGCCGTCGTGGCCCTGTCACGCCGGGCCCGCCGACTCGTCGTGCAGAACCTCGTCATCGCATCCCTGTGCATCGGCGTCCTGGTCGTCTGGGACCTGGCCTGGCACCTGCCGCTCCCCCTCGGCGTGGCAGGGCACGAGGGCTCCACCGTCCTGGTGGGCCTCAACGGCCTGCGCCTGCTCCGCGAGTCGGCCTGGCGTGACGCGACGGGGGCGTGACGCGACGGGGGCGTGACGTGCGTTCCGGGCGCGGCGGGCCGGGGCGGCCCACCGCCGGCGGGTGCGGCTTTTCAACAGGGCGGGGCGGGTGCTACCGCTGTCGGCGTTTGTGGAGCTCTGACGGGAGCGGAACGGCTGAGCGGAGCAAGGGGACTGGGACGCGTCGTGTCCGGGACATGAGGGACGCAACGCGCGCGAGCCTCCGACCGCGCGGCGGACCGCACACGTGATGCAGCGCAGTGCCGGACGTGAGCGCCGGAGCACCTGGCCGCCACGCACGCGGGCCCGACGCCCGGGCGCGCAACCGGACTCATGTACCCGTACCGGAAGGCGTGGTACCCGGATGCCACCCGGGCCGGGCCGGAGGCGCCCGCCTCATACCGCCCCGCCCGGGGCGCGCATTCGGCATGCGTCGCGCGCCGGCCCGCAAGGACGGCGCCCAGAGCTGCGAGGGGCGTCCGCCCCCGCGCGCCGTTGGGACCGGGGCGGAGGCCTGTGTCGCCCGCCGCCTCCAGCCTGCTCGCCGGCCGCGCGGTGGCCCCCAGCGGGTGCGGGGCCTCAGTGCCGGGACGGGGACCGGGGCGGAGCCCCGGGTTCGGGGAGGGGCACGGTGGGGGAAAGCCCCCGGCGCGCCACGCCCCGTGTCCATGCCGCCAACTCCTCCGCGGTCCGCGGACCTTCGCCCTCGTCGAGCAGCCCCTGCGTCCGCAGCAGCTCCGCGACCGCCGTGCCCCACGGCCTCCGCAGTCGCGCCGTATCCAGCAGCTCCTGGTCCGCGAGGAGTTCGCCCACCGCCCCGGTCCGCAACCCGCCCGGTGTCAGCACGGCGGCATCGTCGGCCCACCGCAGGGCGAGGTCGACGTCGTGCGTGGCCATGACGACCGTGGTTCCCGCCGTGCGCAGACCGTCCAGGACATCGAGCAGCCGCTCCTGCCCGTGCGGATCGAGCCCTGCGGTGGGCTCGTCCAGGATCAGGACACGCGGCCGCATCGCCACCGCGCCCGCGATCGCGGCCCGTTTGCGCTGACCGTACGACAGCAGATGCGTCGGCCGGTCCCGCAGCGCCACGATGTCCATCGCGGCCAGGGACTCGTCCACCCGAGCCCGCACCTCCGCCTCGTCCAGCCCGAGGTTCATCGGACCGAACGACACGTCCTGTTCGACGGACGCCGCGAACAATTGGTCGTCCGGGTCCTGGAGCACCAGCTGCACCGTCGTACGCAGACGGGTCAGTCCGGCCCGGTCGTACGTCACCGGCTCCCCGTGCAGCCGCAGTCGGCCGGCCTGGGGCCGCAGCCCGCCGCTCAGCAGCCGCAGCAGGGTCGTCTTGCCGCTGCCGTTGCGTCCCAGCAACGCGGTCGACCTGCCCTCCGCGAGGCCGAGGCCGACGCCGCTGAGCACGGCGGGCCCGTCCTCGTAGGCGTAACCGGCGCCGACGAGTTCCACGATCACAGGACATACCTTTCGAGCGTGAGGGTGGCGAACACGATCCCGGACAGCAGCGCGGCGACCGCGAAGAGGAACGGCCGCGACACCGTGGCGGGCGGCACCATCACCCGCAGTGTCCCGTCGTAGCCGCGGCCCGCGAGCCCCGCCTGCAGCCGGCTCGCCCGGTCGAAGGCGCGCACGAACGCGGTCGCACCGAGGCCCGCCAGCGAACGCCACGCGGCCGCCCTGCTCGTGTGTCCGAGACGGGCGGCCTGCGCCTGGCGGACGTTGCCGACGGCGTCCAGCAGCAGAAAGCTGATCCGGTACATCACGAGCGCCACGTCCACCACGGCCGGCGGCACCCCCGCCTTCACCAGCCGCGGCAGCACGTCGGACACCGGCGTCGTGAACGCGAACAGCAGCACGCCCAGTGAGGCGGCCGAGGTGCGCAGCAGGAGCCGCACCGCATCCGCCGGCCCGCTCGGTGCGAGTGCGACGAGGCCGTCCGGGCCACCCACCGCGAACAGCAGCGGTACGGCCCCGGTGAAACAGAACCCCAGCGGGACGCGGAACGCCCGCCAGAGCCGGCGGGGCGCCACACCGGCGGGGCCGAGCAGCACGGTGAGCGTCGCCGCGGCGACCAGGACGGCGCCCGGCCACGGCGGGAGGCAGACGGCCGTGACCGTCAGACCGAGGCCGAGGACGGCCTTCTCGCACGGATGGCGGCGGCGCCAGCGGCTGCTGTGCGCCGCAGCGTCGATGGGCAGCATCGGCGGTCACGCAGCCGGCGTGGCGGTGTCGGAGTCCTCTGTGGCCGCCTTCGCCCGCTCCTCGCCCTGGCGCCGGCCCCTGTGCAGCCCGAAGTAGTACGCCAGCACACCCGCGCCGAGCGCCGCCTGCAGGGAGAACAGTGCCGACTCGATCTCGCCGGAGGGCGGTTCGTACAGCGGGGAGAACCACGGCTCGTAGTCCGGCTCGAGTTCCGTGATCGCCGCCTCCGCCTCCCCGTCGGAGCCGGTGAACGGCTCCTCCTTGTGGTCACCGAGCCCCAGGACGAGGGGCAGGACGGCCAGGGCCGCCACGGCCAGCAGCAGCAGCGTGTTGATCCTCGCGTTACGGCTCATCGGACCGTGGCCTCCTTCTTCTCGCCGGCGACCAGGACGCCGAGCCTGGTCAGTTCTCCCTTGCTGGAGCGGCTGAGCAGCCGCATCACGAGCACGGTGAGCAGGCCCTCACTGACCGCCAGCGGAAGCTGTGTCACGGCGAAGATCCCGCCGAACTTCGCCAGTGCGCCCGGCACGCCGCTGCCCGGGTCGGGGAACGCCAGCGCCAGTTGCATGCTGGTGACGCAGTACGTGGACAGGTCGGCGACGAACGCGCCGAAGAACACGCTCACCATCAGCGGCACCTCGAACCGGCGCAGCAGCCGGTACACGGCGTACCCCGCCCACGGACCGACGACCGCCATCGAGAACACGTTGGCGCCGAGCGTGGTGAGACCACCGTGTGCCAGCAGCAGCGCCTGGAACAGCAGGGTGATGGTGCCGAGCACCGCCATGATCGGCGGTCTGAAAAGGATCGCGCCGAGACCGGTGCCGGTCGGGTGCGAACAGCTGCCGGTCACCGACGGGATCTTCAGTGCCGACAGGACGAAGGTGAAGGCGCCTGACGCACCGAGCAGCAGGGTCGAATCGGGATTGGCCTTGACCTCCCGGGTCAGTGCGCGCACGCCGTGGACGACGAACGGGGCCGACGCGACGCCCCAGGCGGCAGCGTGCAGCGGGGGCAGATACCCCTCGGCAATATGCATGATGTGGGAGACCCTCTCCAGCACCTCGTGGATGGACAGCGCACCCCGGCCGGTCTCCTGGCTGACGGGTCATGCCGCCCGGACTCCGCCTTCCCGGGCACCACGCGCAGGCGCGATGTCCCAGTGGCTCCCCGCGAGGGGTTGGAACCGGACTTCCCGATCACAGTGGCGAGGGCCGCACCGGTACCGCACCGGTTTCCCGAACACCAAGGCCCCGTGACAGTAATGCGCCGACCAGCGACATCACAAGCCGCGCACAGGCGCACCGGCCCGCGGCCGGGTGAGCCGTTCGCCACATTCCGGCCACGGGCCGCCTTGCGTCACTGCTTCCGGTAGGCGTATGCCTCCGACGCCGCGGCCTCGACCGCGTCCAGGTCGCCACCCGCGGAGGCGGTCACCACTGCCGCCACCGCGCCTTCCACGAACGGCGCGTCCACCAGCCGAGTGCCGGCGGGCAGCTCGTCGCCCTCGGCCAGCAGCGCCTTGACGGTCAGTACGGCGCTGCCCAGGTCCACCAGGACCGCGACACCCGCGCCGCCGTCGACCTCCTCCGCCGCGGCGGTGATCAGCTCCGCGCTGGTGCCGAGGCCGCCGTCCGGTGTGCCGCCGGCGGACGCAACCGGGGCCGCCCCGCCGCCCGAGAGCCCCTTGGCGAGCTCGGCGACGGCCGCGGCGACCTCCTTGCTGTGCGAGACCAGCACGATCCCGACCTGCTTGCCGTCGCTCACGCCGCCGCCTCCGCCGTCTCGGCGAGCGCGGCGACCAGCAGGGCGGACGAGGTGGCTCCGGGGTCCTGGTGTCCGATGCTGCGCTCACCGAGGTAGCTCGCCCTGCCCTTGCGGGCGAGCAGAGGCACGGTCGCCAGTGCTCCCTGTTCGGCCGCCACGCGGGCCGCCGCGAACGACTCCGTCCTGTCGCCGAGCGCCGCCACGGCCGGTTCGAGGGCGTCCAGCATGGTCTTGTCGCCCGCCTTCGCGCCGCCCAGCTGCGCCACCGCGGCGACGCCCGCCCGCAGCGCCTGTGCGAGCTGCGCCGGTGTCACCTCGGCGTCGTCGCCCAGTGCCTTGCCGGTACGTCGCAGCAGCGTCCCGTACAGCGGACCGGACGCGCCACCGACCGTCGAGACCAGCTGCCGTCCGGCCAGCATCAGGACCGCACCGGGCGTCGCCGGCGGCTCCTTCTCCAGAGCGGCGCCGACGGCCGTGAACCCGCGCCGGAGATTGCTGCCGTGGTCCGCGTCGCCGATCGCCGAGTCCAGCTCGGTCAGTCGATCCGCCTCCCGGTCCACCAAGGCGGCGACGGCGGCCAGCCAGCGGCGGAAGAATTCGGCGTCGAGCACAGGAACTCCCTGGGTGAGTCGGTCTGTTCGAGCGGTAACGGTACGGCGGCCCGTCACAGGCCCCATCGCAGCGCCGGCGTCCGCACCGGCGCGTCCCACAGCCTGAGCAGTTCCTCGTCCACCTCGCAGAGCGTCACCGAGACGCCTGCCATGTCGAGCGATGTCACGTAATTGCCCACGAGGGTACGGGCCACGGCCACGTCCCGCTCCGCAAGCACCCGCTGGACCTCCGCGTTGAAGCCGTACAGCTCCAGCAGCGGTGTCGCCCCCATGCCGTTGACGAGCGCGATCACCGGGCCGGAGGGGCGCAGATCCTCCAGCACGGCCTCCACGGCGAAGTCGGCGATCTCCCGCGACGTCATCATCGGGCGCCGCTCCCGCCCCGGCTCGCCGTGGATGCCGACGCCCAGCTCCAGTTCGCCGGGCGGCAGATCGAAGGTGGGGCCGCCCTTGGCCGGTGTGCTGCAGGCGCTCAGCGCGACGCCGAAGCTGCGGGACGACCCGTTCACCTGCCGGCCGATCGCCTCCACCCGCTCCAGCGGAGCCCGCTCCTCGGCGGCAGCCCCGGCGATCTTCTCCACGAACAGGGTCGCCCCGGTGCCGCGCCGCCCGGCCGTGTACAGACTGTCGGTCACGGCCACGTCGTCGTCGACCAGGACCTTGCCCAGCCGTACACCTTCGTCCTCGGCGAGCTCGACGGCCATGTCGAAGTTCAGCACGTCACCGGTGTAGTTCTTCACGACCAACAGCACGCCCTCGCCGCTGTCGACCGCGGCGGCGGCCCGCACCATCTGGTCGGGCACCGGGCTGGTGAACACCTCTCCGGGACAGGCCCCGTCGAGCATCCCGGGCCCGACGAAACCACCGTGCAAGGGCTCGTGCCCCGACCCGCCGCCGGATACCAGCGCCACCTTCCCCGCGACGGGCGCGTCCCGCCGCACGATCACCCGGTTCTCGATGTCCACGGCCAACTCGGGGTGCGCCGCCGCCATCCCGCGCAGCGCGTCCGCGACCACGGTCTCCGGCACATTGATGAGCATCCTCAACGGTTCCTCCCGGGAAAGTTGCAGCCAGGTTCCTGGACAGGGTTCTGCCTGATCAGCAGGTAGTAAGAAGCTGTGGCTGTTGACGGCGGCGTACGGTGGTTTCCGGCAGAGCTGATGATGACGTGACGCTCAGTTCCTGACGAACCATCAGGAGTCGAGCGTCCGACGCCGGCAAACGGGGCGACAACATCCAGTATCGAAGAGGGATGCCTGATCGGGGAACGACGCGGCGACCGCGTTTGGGTAATCGGCGTGTCGTCCGGGGGGTGGGTGGCGGTGCGGCGTGAGGAGACCATTCGCGAACCTGACGGTCCTTGATCCCGCCAGTGGCTCGGCTCGCATCGTCGGCCGGGTGATCGACGGGCCGCCTGGTGGTCGGCAGACCGTGTCCAGGATGATCCTGGAGGTGGTCGTGGGCCGTCGACAGAGTGTGTTCATCCGGCCGGTCAGGGTGGAGAAAGGCCACCGGGCCGGACACGCGGGTGCTCGACTCGGCGCGGCGAAAGTGGCACCTTTCGGCACATGGAATGTCGCACTGGCGCCCGGGGAATTCGCGGAAAACTAATGCTGGCCAGCGCGACCATGCTGTTCGTCGAATTGGCACTGATCCGCTGGGCTGGTGCCAACATCGTCCATCTGAGTTACTTCTCGAACTTCATTCTCCTCGGCTCGTTCCTCGGTATCGGCCTTGGATTCCTCATTCCGGCCCGACGAGGGCAGTGGCTGAAGCTCTGGGCGCCCGTCCCGCTGGCCGTCCTGGTCGTCCTGGTACGGGCATTTCCGGTCCAGGTGCAGCAGACCAGCGGTGAGGTCATCTACTTCACCGCCGTGAAAACCACAGGACTGCCCCAATGGGTCACCCTCCCGGTCCTCTTCCTGTTGGCCGCGGTCGTCATGGCAGCCATCGGCAAGATCACCGCAGACCTGTTCCGGCAGCTGCCGTCCCTGGAGGCGTACCAGTACGACCTCCTCGGCGCCCTCTCCGGGTGCGTGGCGTTCGCCCTGCTGTCCTGGCTGAGCGCCCCCTCGGTCGCCTGGGGAGTGATCGCCGGACTGGCCATGCTCGTGCTCGGCGGACGACGCAACAGCATGCGCTACGCCGTACCGCTCACCGTGATGGTGGCGGTCCTGGCCTTCGAATCGGCGGCGCAGGGCGTCTCCTGGTCGCCGTACTACAAGATCGAGGTCGAGCGGCCCCCGGCGGGCAGCAGCACCCGCGACTACAAGATCTCCGCCAACGGCGTGCCGCACCAGAGCATCGCGCCGCTCAGTGCCCTGATGAGGCCGGACTCGCCGTACGGCCGGCCGTATCGCGAAACGCCTGGCAACCCCTATCGCAGGGTCCTCGTCATCGGCGCCGGCAACGGCAACGACGTCGCCGTCGCGCTGGCCCACGGGGCGCGGCGCGTGGACGCCGTCGAAATCGACCCGGAACTGCGGGAGATCGGCGCGCGGCTGCATCCCGAGAAGCCGTACGACGACCCCAGGGTGCACACATATATCGACGACGGCCGCGCTTTTCTCGAACGGACCAACGCCCGCTACGACTTGATCGTCCTCGCGCTGCCGGATTCACTGACACTCGTCTCGGGTGCAAGCAATCTCCGGCTGGAAAGCTATCTGTTCACCCGGGAGGCATTCGAGGCCGCGCGCGAACACCTGGCCCCGCACGGCGCGTTCACGATGTACAACTACTATCGCAAGGAGTGGCTGATCGACCGGTTCGCCGGTGATCTCACCACGGTGTTCGGACACGCCCCCTGCATGACCGATTACGGTGGCCGACAAGCCGTGTTCGTGGCCGGCCGGACCACGGCCGACCAGTCCTGCGCGAAGACCTGGCGGGCCAGTGGCCCCGTCCCGGAGCCCGCGACCGACGACCACCCCTTCCCCTATCTGCTCCAGCGCTCCATCCCCAGCCTGTACCTTGGCGCACTCGGGGGCATCCTGCTGGTCACCGTGCTGTCCGTGCGCCTCACCGGGGTCCGCGTCCGGCGCACCGTCCGCTACGCCGACATGTTCCTCCTCGGCGCCGCGTTCATGCTGCTGGAGACCAAGAGCGTCATCGGCTTCGCCCTCTATTTCGGCACCACCTGGCTGGTCAACGCCCTGGTCTTCATCGGCGTACTGCTCGCCGTGCTGGCCGGCGTCGAAGTACGCCGCCGGATGCGGCGGCTCAACCAGCCCGTCATGACGCTCGTCCTGCTCGCCACCCTGGCCGTGGCCTGGCTGGTCCCCGCGGAGTCCGTCCTCGCGCTGCCCTTCGCCGGACGGCTCGCCGCTGCGATCGCCCTCGCCTTCGCGCCCATCTTCTGCGCCAACCTGATCTTCTCCGACCGGCTGGCCTCCGCCCCCGACCCCACGGCCGCCTTCGGCGCCAACCTGCTCGGCGCCCTCACCGGCGGCACCCTGGAGTATCTCGCGCTGCTGACGGGTTATCAGACGCTGCTGCTGATCGTCGCCGCGCTCTACCTGGGTGCCTACGCGGCGATGCGCCTGAACGGCAACGGCCCGGACGCGCCCGCGCTGCCCGAGCCACGGCCGCTGGAGTCAGAGACGCGGTCCTAGTGGGCGGCAAGGTCATCGCCTACGACTCGCCGAGCGGAAGGACGGGAGCGAGGGGCGGCTGCGGCTGGTCACCGCGCTGGTCGGCGGCGCGGAGGTCTGACCCCGACGCCGTGCGGGCCACCGGCTGAGCTGCGGGAAGCCGGGCCGTGGCATCCACGGGCATCGCAGGGGACGACAATGGCAGCGTGCCGAAACGTAATGTGCCCAACAGCAGCGCGTCGGCCGGCAGCGTGCCGGCCGACGGCAAGAAGAAGACGGTGAGCTCCTCGCCCGAGCGGCGGAGCGAACTGCTCGGCGTCGCCGCCGAAGTCTTCGCCGAGCTGGGCTACAACGCCACCACCGTCCGCAAGATCGCTGACGCGGCCGGAATGCTGGCAGGGAGCCTCTATTACCACTTCGACTCCAAGGAGTCGATGCTCGACGAGATCCTCTCCACCTTCCTCGACGAACTCTGGGCCGGGTACGACGCCGTGCTGGCCGCGGATCTCGGCCCGAGGGAGACCATCGAGGCGCTCGTCGTCGAGTCCTTCCGGGAGATCGATCGGCACCGTGCGGCCGTGGCGATCTACCAGAAGGAGTCCAGGTACCTCTCGGCCCAGCCCCGCTTCACATATCTCGCCGAGTCGCAGCAGAAGTTCGAGAAGGCCTGGCTGGGAACGCTGGAGCGAGGGGTCGCCGCCCAGGTCTTCCGCGCCGACCTGGACGTCCGGCTCACCTACCGCTTCGTGCGTGACACCGTCTGGGTCGCCGCGTCCTGGTACCGGCCCGGCGGCCTGCACAGCCCCGACGAGATCGCCCGTCAGTACCTGTCCATGGTCCTCGACGGCATCGCCCTCAGGAGCGGCCACCCCTGGCAGCAGCCCTAGCAGGAGACGAAGTCCTGCCCGAAGGAGTACGTCGGCGACGTGGTTTGATCGACCAGGAGCCCTGAACCGCCGGTCACGCCCTAGACTCGGCGGATGGCGAAGTACTTCGACGTGCACCCCGAGAACCCTCACCGACGCACCATCGGCACCGTGGTCGACAGCATCAGAGCCGACGGGCTCGTGGTGTACCCGACGGACTCCTGCTTCGCACTGGGATGCCGGCTGGGCAGTCGTGACGGCATCGGCCGGATCCGGACCATCCGCAATCTGGACGACCGTCACCACTTCACGCTGGTGTGTCAGAACTTCGCGCAGCTGGGGCAGTTCGTGCACGTCGACAACGACGTGTTCCGCGCGATCAAAGCGGCGACGCCCGGCAGTTACACCTTCATCCTTCCCGCGACGAAGGAGGTGCCGCGCCAGCTGCTGCACCCGAAGAAGAAGACCGTCGGCGTCCGGATCCCCGACCACGTCGTCGCCCAGGCACTGGTCGCCGAGCTCGGTGAGCCGTTGCTCTCCAGCACACTGCTCCTGCCCGACGAGGAGGAGCCGATGACTCAGGGCTGGGAGATCAAGGAGCGGCTCGACCATGTGGTGGACGCCGTGGTCGACTCCGGCGACTGCGGCACCGAGCCGACGACGGTCATCGACTTCTCCGGCGGCGAACCCGAGATCGTACGCCGAGGGGCGGGCGACACCTCGCGGTTCGAGTAGCCGCCGAACGCGCCGGCCGCGACCGGATGGGACCCCGCCCGGTCCGGTCAGGCCCATAGGCCGTCGGCGGGCCCCGCGCCGCCGGCCGCCCATGGCCGAAACGCCCGCGGCCCTCCCGGCGTTCTTCGGCGGTCCCGGATTTCCTGGCGCTCCCGGAGGTCGCGCGGCCGGTGTCGCTCGTGATCGGTGGATCACCGGGCCGCCCCTTGCCGTTCTCCGCCGTGATGTCCGAACAGCGGAGGACGGGCAGAATTGCAGCTGAGGCCCGGGCGCCGCGGGGCGGGCGCATTCGGCGCCGCCTGCAGTGCCTGAAAGGGGGCCCATGGTGCCGACGGACAGGCCGGGGGGAGGTCAGTCGTCCGGCTCGCTGCGCTCGGAGCCGGGAACCCTGCTGGAGCACGTCCCGGTGGCCGTGCTCGGTATCGACGAGGAAGACCGGATCTGCTACTGGGGGCCCGGTGCGCAGCGCCTCTTCGGCCATGACTCCGCGGCGGTGCTGTCCCGGCCCGCCGCGCTGCTCTTCCCGCGGGAGCCGGGCGGCGGACCCGGCGCGGCCGTTCGGTTGGCGGAACGCGGCCGGACCCTGGGCTACTGGCGTGTCCGGATGCCGGCGGTGCATGCGGAAGGCTCCGTCTTCGACTGCGGATTCCGGGTCTTCCCCCTGACCGGCGAGGACGGCCGGTCCGTGATCGTGGGGCTTGCGAGCAGGGGCGACGAACTGGACCGGGTGAAGACCAACCTGACGTTCCTCGACGCCCTCTTCGAGACGTGCCCCATCGGCCTGGTGATGCTCGACGAGAACCTGCGCTACATCCATCTCAACCAGGCCCTCGCCGACATGGACGGACTGCCGATCGAGGACCACATCGGGCGGCGCATGGACGAGCTCATGGTCACCTCCGACGGAGGCGCGTACGGGCGCATGCTGCGCGCCGTCGCCGACGAAGGCCGTCCGGTCGTCGGCGCCCTCGTGGGGCTGCGCACGCCGGGCCGTCCGGACCGGGACCAGGTCCGGTCGGTGAGCCTGTTCCCCCTCAGTGGGGCGGGCGACACACGCCGCGGAGTGGGCGGCCTGTTGGTCGACGTGACCGACCGTGAGCAGGCGATCGTCGAGGCGACCGCGGGGCGCCGACGGCTGGCCCTGCTCGACCGGGCCGCCGCCGGCATCGGCACCACCCTGGACGTGAAGGTCACCGCCCGGGAACTCGTCGAGGCCGCGGTCCCCGATTTCTCCGACGCGTCCGTGGTGGAGGTCGTGGACTGGATGGACGAGCCGGAGGTCTTCGACCCCCGGCTGCCGCTGGTCACCCGCCGGATCGCGGCCGGAACGACCTTGCCGCCGCCCGCGCCGGAGCTGGTGAGCGGACTCGAGAGCGTGGTCTACCCGCCCGGATCCACCATCCACGCCATGATGCAGACCGGCCGGCCCGTCGCCGTCCCCGTGAACGACGAGTTCATGTCACGGACCGTCATCCGTCAGGCCCGCGCACAGCTGCTGGCCGACAGCGGCCTGACCTGCCTGCTCATCGCCCCCCTGATCGCGCGCGGGACGGTGCAGGGGCTCACGATGTTCGGCCGGTCCGCCGCACGCCCGGCCTTCGACGATCAGGACATCAGCCTCGCCGGAGAGCTGGCCTCGCGCGCCGCGCTGTGCCTGGACAACGCCCGCCTCTACAGCCATGTGCGGCGCATCGCCCTCACCCTGCAACGCGCGCTGCTCCCCACCGCCCTCGGCAGCAGCCCCCACATCGACATCGCCCACCGGTACCTGCCCGCGAGCCAGGTCACGGAGGTCGGCGGCGACTGGTACGACGTGATCACCCTGCCCGGCGACCGGGTGGCGCTCGTCGTGGGCGATGTGATGGGACACGGCGTACGGGCCGCGGCGGCGATGGGCCGACTGCGCATCACGGCCAAAGCCGTGGCCCGCCACACCCGGGAACCCGGGGACGTCCTCACGGAGCTCGACGCCTGCGCCCAGGAGGCCGGCATCGAACTGGCGACGTGCCTCTACCTCCTCTACGACCCGGCGACCGGCCGCGCCCGCATGGCCAACGCAGGCCACCCGCCGTTGCTGGTGCGCAATCCGGACGGCACGGTGGTGACCTTCGACGACGTGCTGGGCATCCCGCTGGGAGTCGGCGGCTTCCCCTTCCGTACGGCAGAGATCGAACTCGCCGAGGGCGCCACCCTGGCGCTGTACACCGACGGCCTGATCGAGGCCCGCGGCCACGACATCGAGGACCGCATGGAGGCGCTCCGCGGCCATCTGCGCGGCGCGACCGGGTCACTGGAGGCGACGGCGGACCGGATTCTCGCGAGCCTGCTGCCCGATGTGCCGATGGACGACGCGGTGATCGTTCTGGCGCAGGTCCACCGCGCTCCGGGGCCCGGTCAGGGCCTCGTCGTGTGACACCGCGCATAGGGGCCAGATCACGTCCTAAGCGGGGTAGTGGAAACCGCACCCCATGACGAGTGGGCATCGTTGGGCGAGTCCGGCATTCCTCTGTAGTCGGGTAGTAGGTCACATTCTTGCCAGCTGCCTCGGCTGCCTCTAACCATTGCTGACGTCCCGGAGAGCACGTGCCGGACAGGGCGGATCTCCGCCCGCCCCGACCGCGCCGGGCCCACGCGGAGATGTCTCCGCCGCCCGCCGAACCGCACCTGGTCGGTCCCCCGACGTCCCACCTTGGAGATTCCTTCCGTATGACCGCCTTCACCCAGTCCAGCACCGCCCGTTTCCGCAAGCTGTCGTTCACCGGCCTGGCCACCGCGGGTGCCGCGGCACTGGCCCTGACCCTGGCCCCTTCCCCCGCTCACGCCGCCCCGGCCGCGGCGGCCTCGGTCTCTTCCGAGGCGCCGGCCGCGAAGAAGGCGGACAAGCCGAAGAAGGCCAAGAAGGTCTACGCCGACAACCTGGACGGCTGGATCAAGGAGGCGCTCGACATCATGAAGGCCGAGGGCATACCCGGCACCTACGAGGGCCTGCACCGCAACATCATGCGAGAGTCGAGCGGAAACCCGAACGCCCAGAACAACTGGGACGTCAACGCGCAGAACGGCACGCCGTCCAAGGGTCTGCTGCAGGTCATCCAGCCGACCTTCGACGCGTACCACGTCCCCGGCACCCCGGACGACCTGACCGACCCGGTCGCCAACATCACCGCGGCCGCGAACTACGCCGCCGACAAGTACGGCTCCATCGACAACGTCGACTCCGCCTACTGATCCACCCGGCGAAACGCGGACACGACCCGCACATCACCACCCCCGAGCGCGTTCAGCCGCTCGGGGGTGGCGCCGTCTCCACGGCGGTGCCGCCGTCTCAGTCCTCGGGCCGCAGCAGTCCGCGTTCGTAGGCCCTGACCAGCCGCTGCGGGACCATCAGGGTCGAGCCGTCGACCGTCACCGGTACGAGCTGGGCCGTCGTGGCCCTCCACTGGGCGCGGCGGTGCCGGGTGTTGCTGCGAGACATCTTCCGCTTGGGAACGGCCATCGTTGTCCTCCTCGGGTCGGGGTGAGCGAGGAGACGCTACATGAAAATGAATGCCATTAACAAAGCGTGGCTACCGGTCCTGGCGCATCTCGCGCTCGGGCGGCGGCCACAGATGCGCCGTCTCGCCCGGCGCGAGTTGGTCCACGACATCGGCGAGGGCCCAGCAGGCCTCCTCGACCTTTCGGCGGACGGCGATCTGCTCGGAGACGATCGCCGCCAGCAGCAGCCCCGTCAGTGCCGCACAGCCATTGAGGGCCTGCAGTATGACCATGACCTCCAGCATGGAGCGACCGGCGAAGGCGCCGTAGCCCTCGGTCGCCGCCGAGATCGCCAGCACCGAGATCAGCACCGCGCACGGCGCGGAGCCGGGCAACTGGAACCGCAGAGCCGCCCAGATCAGCACCGGGAACACCAGGAACAGCAGCGACAGATCGACCCGGGTGGCCACCAGCACCACGGCCACCGACGTCACACAGAGCGCCACCGCCTCCGTCCACCACCACGCCCGAGTGTCGCGGGGGAGTCGGGCCCGGCGCAGCACCAACAACAGCGGGGTGATCACGAGGACACCCATCGCGTCCCCGACCCACCACGCGGACCACACCGGCCAGAACTCGCCGAGCGACAGCGAGCCGCTCAGCACCAACGTCCCGGCGCCGAGCGTCGCGCTGACGAGCATCCCGCCCAGCGCACCAAGGAACACCAGCGCCAGTCCGTCCCGGAGCCGGTCGAGCCGGGTGTGGAAGCCGATCCACCGAAGCATCAGATACGCCGCCAGCGGGGCCAGCGTGTTGCCGGCCAGGATGCCGACGGCCGCGGGGTCGACCGAGTCGATCGTGGCGATGGTGAGGAGCGCGCCGAGCGCGATGCCGGGCCACACCCCGGCCCCGGCCCACAGCAGACAGCTCAGGGCGATGCCCGTGGGCGGCCACAGAGGCGTGACGACCGCCCCCTCGATCACCAGTTGCTGGAGCAGGCCGATTCGCGCGCCGACCAGGTAGGCACCGGCGACGGCGAGGATACGCAGCAGTGCTGCGGCGGGGCGTAGGGCTTGTTCGCTGCGGACCACGCACGTCATCACACAGCGTCCTCGTCGCCGCGTCTTCCTGACACGCGCTGTCAGCGCCGGGAACTTGCCGGGAGCCGCTCCGCGCGGGACCCGGCGGCTACGCAGTGTTGTGGAGCAGAACGAGGACCGCTGCGTCGTCCGTGTGATCGGTCAGCGCCGTGGTGCCCATCACCTGCGCGGCCAGCTCTCCGGCCTCCGTCCCCCGGCGGGCCGCGGAGAGGACCAGAGCGGCCACCGCTTCCAGGCCGGCCTCGACGGGAAACGAGGGACCTTCCACAACACCGTCGGTGACCAGCACGAACGCGCCACCGGTGGACAGGCGCCGAGTCGCCACCGGATACACCTCGCCGGGCAGAATGCCGAGCGGCACGCCCGCCTCGTCCTCGACGACCCCGCCCTGTCCGTCTATCGTCGCCCAGACGGCCGGGACATGGCCCGCCCGGGCGCTCTGGAGCTCACTGGCGACCGGGTCGTACCGCAGGAAGCTGCAGGTGGCGAAGAGCCCCTGGTTCACGGAGAGCAGCAGCTCGTTGGCACGGCCAAGCACCTCGCCCGGGTCGGTGGTGGCTGTCGCGACCGCACGCAGCCCGATGCGGACCTGCCCCATGAAGGCGGCGGCCTCCACGTCGTGGCCCTGCACGTCACCTATCGAGAAGCCCAGGGAGCCGTCGGGGAGGACGAAGCCGTCGTACCAGTCGCCGCCGATGTCCAGACCGTTCCTGGCCGGTAGGTACCGGGCGGCGACCCGTAGGCCCGGCACGAAGGGGAGTCCGGCCGGGAGCATCGACCGCTGCAGTGCCTCGGCCAGTTCGACCCGGGCCTTCTGCCGCTCAGCGCCCTGTCGCGCGCGGTCGGTGAGCCGCCCGAGCGTGACCAGCATCTCGTCCGCGGTTGCCGATCGCAGGGGACGACGCCGGGTCATGGACCTCCCCGAACTGCGTCCGAAGGTCGACCGGCCCGGTGCCCGTGCGGCGCACGGCGGAACCCGGCCCGGCTGGGCCCTTCCGGCCCGCGTTCATTCTATTTCCGACGGCCGGGGGCCGCGCGGGGTGCATCCCCGCCCCGGTCAGGCGTCTTCGGAGTTCGGGCGAGGGGCTGCCATGGCCCATCGGATGGTGCCGGTCAGCGCGGTCCCGGTCGGGAGTACGCAGCGCCGCTCGAGCGCCGGTGCGTACGGCAGACCGAGCGGCTCCCTCGCCCAGGGCGGCAGCAGCGCGACGGCGTTCGCGGCCAGGAGGGCGTACGGCGGGCGGGCGGCCCACGGCAGCGGCGGGTGCACGAGCATGAAGCGGGCGGCCTCGCGGGCCTCGCGCGAAGCCCGGAGTTCCGGGCGGTAGGCGGCGAGCCGCGCGGCCAGCCCGGCACGGTCGCGCGGCGGGTCGATCACCCCGAGGGCCTCGGCGACGCACGCCGTGTCGGCCACGTACCCGTCGCAGCCGGCGGCGTCCAGCGGCCGCTTTCCGTAGCGCTGATGGGCGCGGAGGAAGCTGTGGACCTCCGCGACGTGCACCCACCCGAGGAGATGCGGGTCCGAGGCACGGTACGGCTCGCCCGAAGCGGTCCTGCCCGCCACCCGCCCGTGGACGGCCCGCACCGACTCCACCGCGTCCCGCGCGTCGTCCGCGGTGCCGTACGTCGTCACCGCGAGGAACGTGCTGGTGCGCTGCAGCCGCCCCCAGGGGTCGCCGCGGTAACCGGAGTGCGCCGCGACGGCGGCCATGGCCAGCGGATGCAGCGACTGAAGCAGCAGGGCGCTCAGCCCGCCGATGAACATGGAGGCGTCGCCGTGGACGGTACGGATCGGCCGGTCGGGCCCGAACCAGCGCGGTCCCGGTGTGTCATGGATGCGGGCACGGGTCTCGGCCCCCGAGGGGCCGGCGACCCGGGCGAAGAGACTGCTGCCCAGTTGCCGACGCACGTTCGGGATCCGGCGCACCGACCTGTTCATCCCACAAGTATCGCGCCGGTGGCGGCAAATCCTTCGGCCCGTGTCAGCGCCGCGCGGCCAGCAGCCCCGCGAGCACGCACAGGGCCGTCGACCCGAGCAGTGCCGCGACGCTCGCGCAGAGCAGCCGGCGCCTGAGCTCCTCGTAACGCGCGGTGTACTCCGCCCGCAGCTCGTGCGCCCGCGACACAAGGGCCTCCAGGACCTGCCGGGACAGCGCGATGCGGTCCTGGGTGTAGACGCGGACGACCTCCTCGCGCTGCGCGGTGGTCAGCCACGGCATCCGGCCGGCGAACGCCTCCGCCTCCCGCTCGGCCTCCTGCACCTTGCTCTGCGCGAGCAGATAGCCCTCGAGCCGGGCGATCCCCGCGGCGACGTCCGGCTCGGGCTGCCGCACCGGCCCCCTCACCTGCCGTCCTTGTCCTCGCCGAGTGGCGGGGCGACCCCCCGGCCCGGCTCGTAGACGTCCCGCCGGCCCGCGTCCGTGACCTCGTCCAGGGTCGCGATGCCCGGGTGGTGCAGGTCGAACGCCGGGGACTCGCTGCGGATGCGCGGCAGCGTGGTGAAGTTGTGCCGCGGGGGCGGGCAGGACGTGGCCCACTCGAGCGAACGGCCGTAGCCCCACGGGTCGTCGACCTCGAGCTTCCTGCCGTACTTCGCCGTCTTCCAGACGTTGTACAGGAAGGGCAGCATCGACAGACCGAGCAGGAACGAGGCGATCGTCGAGACCGTGTTCAGCGCGGTGAAGCCGTCGACGTCGAGGTAGTCCGCGTAGCGGCGGGGCATGCCCTCCGCGCCCAGCCAGTGCTGCACCAGGAACGTGCCGTGGAAGCCGATGAACAGCGTCCAGAAGGTGATCTTGCCGAGCCGCTCGTCCAGCATCTTGCCCGTGAACTTCGGCCACCAGAAGTGGAATCCGGCGAACATCGCGAACACCACGGTGCCGAAGACGACGTAGTGGAAGTGCGCGACGACGAAGTACGAGTCGGAGACGTGGAAGTCCAGCGGCGGTGAGGCCAGGATGATGCCCGTCAGACCGCCGAAGAGGAACGTCACGAGGAACCCGATCGCCCAGAGCATCGGAGTCTCGAACGACAAAGTCCCCTTCCACATCGTTCCGATCCAGTTGAAGAACTTCACACCGGTCGGTACGGCGATGAGGAACGTCATGAAGGAGAAGAACGGCAGCAGCACTGCTCCGGTGACGAACATGTGGTGCGCCCACACCGTCACGGACAGACCGGCGATCGCGATCGTCGCGCCCACCAGACCGATGTAACCGAACAGCGGCTTGCGGGAGAAGACCGGGATGATCTCAGAGACGATGCCGAAGAACGGCAGGGCGATGATGTACACCTCCGGATGGCCGAAGAACCAGAAGAGGTGCTGCCACAGGATCGCGCCGCCGTTCGCCGAGTCGAAGATGTGGGCGCCGAACTTGCGGTCCGCCTCCAGCCCGAGCAGCGCGGCCGCCAGTACCGGGAAGGCCAGCAGGACCAGCACACCGGTCAGCAGGATGGTCCAGGTGAACATCGGCATCCGGAACATCGTCATGCCGGGAGCGCGCATGCAGATGATCGTGGTGATGAAGTTGACCGAGCCGAGGATCGTGCCGAAGCCGGAGAAGGCCAGACCCATGATCCACATGTCGCCGCCGATGCCTGGCGTGTGCTCGATGTTCGACAGCGGATTGTAGGCGAACCAGCCGAAGTCGGCCGCACCCTGGGGGGTGAGGAAGCCGGCCACCGCGATCAGCGAGCCGAAGAGGTACAGCCAGTACGCGAACATGTTCAGCCGTGGGAACGCCACATCGGGCGCGCCGATCTGCAGCGGCATGATCCAGTTCGCGAATCCGGCGAACAGCGGCGTCGCGAACATCAGCAGCATGACGGTGCCGTGCATCGTGAACGACTGGTTGTACTGCTCGTTCGACATGATCTGGATGCCCGGCCGGGCCAGCTCGGCGCGAATGAAGAGCGCCATCAGACCGCCGATGAGGAAGAAGCCGAACGATGTCGACATGTACAGCGTGCCGATCGTCTTGTGGTCGGTGGTCGTCAGCCACTTGATCACGACGTTGCCGGGCTCCCTGCGCTGCAGGGGCAGCTCGTTCTCGTACGCGTCCTCCGACTCCACGTCGAGGCGAGGACCTGACTCAGATGCCACACGAACTCCCGTACGTTCGGGTGCCTTCTGCTCTGGTTCAGGCGCGGATGCACCCAGAGGCGGAGACCCCAATGACCTATACCGGTGCAATGTATATGTGTGGGCGCTTACGGGTTGTTCACGACATCCGCCATTGCGGTGACGGGCCGCGCACGGGCGGGCGTTACGACTCCGGGATGCCGGGTACTTCTGTGCGGTCGGTACGCCCCGTACCGGCCGCATGGCACGGGAGGTACGACGTGGATGCTCGGGTGGACCGGATCGCGCGGCCCTGGGGAGGCCGTACTCCGTATGCGCGGCACGGGCAGTGGCCGACGCGAGTGGACACCCACCTGGTCGACGGGGTGACGGCGGACGAGGTGGAACGGTGGGTGCAGACGGCATCCGTTCTTCACTCGGGCGGGGACGCCATGGACATCGCCGTACGGGACGGCCGCATGGTCGGCGTGCGCGGCCGGGCGATCGACAGGGTCAACCGGGGCAGGCTCGGGCCCAAGGACCTCTTCGCCTGGCAGGCAGGCGCCTCGCCCGACCGGCTGACCAGACCGCTGATCCGGGAGGGCGGGCGGCTGGTGGAGACCGACTGGGAGACCGCGATGAACCGCGTCGTCTCCCGCTCGCGCGAACTGCTCGGCGAACGGGGCCCGGGCTCCATCGGCTTCTACACCTCCGGCCAGTTGTTCCTGGAGGAGTACTACACGCTCGCCGTGCTCGCCCGGGCCGGCATCGGGACGAACCACCTCGACGGCAACACCCGTCTGTGCACCTCCACCGCCGCCGAGGCGCTCAAGGAGTCCTTCGGCTGCGACGGCCAGCCCGGCAGCTTCGACGACATCGACCACGCCGATGTGATCGCACTGTTCGGCCACAACCTCGCGGAGACGCAGCCCGTGCAGTGGATGCGTGTCCTGGACCGGCTGGAGGGCGCGGATCCGCCGCGCCTGGTGTGCGTCGACCCGCGGCCCACCCAGGTGGCCCGCAGGGCGACGGTCCATCTGGCGCCGCGCATCGGCACGAACGTGGCCCTGCTCAACGCCCTGCTGCACGAGACAATCCGTCACGAACGCATCGACCACGCGTACATCGAGGCTCATACGGTCGGCTTCGAGGAACTGGCCGCCCGGGTCGCAAACTGCACCGCGGAATGGGCGGCCGCGATCTGTGACGTCCCCGCCCGGCTGATCGTCCAAGCGGCGGAGGTCATCGGCACCACCGGCCGGCTGCTGTCCACGGTGCTGCAGGGCATCTACCAGTCCCACCAGTCCACGGCGGCCGCCGTCCAGATCAACAACCTCCACCTGATCCGGGGCATGCTCGGCAGGCCGGGCGCCGGCGTCCTGCAGATGAACGGACAGCCCACCGCCCAGAACACCCGTGAATGCGGGGCCAACGGGGACCTGCCCGGCTTCCGCAACTGGGAGAACGACGACCACGTGGCCGAACTGGCGAAGGTGTGGAACGTCGAGCCCACCACCATTCCGCACTACGCGCCGCCCACTCACGCGATGCAGATGTTCCGCTATGCCGAGCAGGGCTCGATCCGCATGCTGTGGATCAGCGGCACCAACCCGGCCGTCTCCCTGCCCGAGCTCACCCGCATCCGCTCGATTCTTTCCCAGGACCGGCTGTTCACGGTCGTGCAGGACCTGTTCCCGACCGAGACCGCACAACTCGCGGACGTCGTCCTGCCCGCCGCGGCCTGGGGCGAGAAGACCGGCACGTTCACCAACGCGGACCGCACGGTCCACCTCTCGGACAAGGCGGTCGAGCCGCCGGGTGAGGCACGGCCGGACCTTGACATCTTCCTGGACTACGCGGCGCGCATGGACTTCCGCGACAAGGACGGCGGACCGCTGCTCCCCTGGCACGACCCGGAGTCGGCGTTCGAGGCGTGGAAGCGCTGCAGCGCCGGCCGGCCGTGCGACTACACGGGTCTGACGTACGGCAGGCTGCGCGGCGGCAGCGGTATCCAGTGGCCGTGCACCGAAGAGGCGCCGGACGGCACGCCGCGCCTGCACACCGACGGCATCGGATGGGCGCACCCCGACGAGTGCGAGTCCTACGGCAAGGACCTGCTGACCGGCGCGTCCGCCGGTGTCGTCGAGTACCGCTCCCTGAACCCGGACGGCAAGGCGATGATCAAGGCTGCCGAGTTCCTGCCGCTGCACGAGGCGCCGAGCCAGGAGCACCCCTTCCAGCTGACCACCGGGCGCACCGCCTACCACTTCCACACCCGCACCAAGACGGGCCGCACACCGCAGTTGAACGCGGCGGCGCCCGACGTGTGGGTCGAGATCTCAGAGGCCGACGCCGCCGCGCGGGACCTCGAGGAGGGGGACCTCGTGGAGGTCACCTCGCCGCGCGGCGCCCTGCGGGGGCGGCTGCGCGTCACCGATCTGCGGCGAGGAGCCCTGTTCGTGCCCTTCCACTACGGCTACTGGGACACTCCCGCCGGCTCGGGCCCGGACGGCAGGACACCGGGGCGCGCCGCGAACGAGGCGACCGTCACCGACTGGGACCCGGTCTCCAAGCAGCCGCTGTTCAAGACCGCAGCCGCCGGACTCACCCTGGTGGAGAAGGGCGGCGGGCAGCCCTCCCCGGCTCCCACCACCACCGCCTCCGAACCCCGCCCGGGCTCCCGCGTACCCGCGACAGAAGGCGGGCCGAGCGCCCGTGTGCTGCAGACGACCGCCACGGACCGGGCCTCGCAGGAAGGGGCGCGATGAACGGCATCACCCTCACCCTGCGCCTCCTCCACCACGGGGAGCAGCATCTCGCCGGGGAACTGCTCGCGGTGGCCGACCGCCACCGCACCGAGCACGAGGTCCACCACGTGGCCAAGGACCTCGCCGGCTGGTCCAGGGAGCATGTCGAACGGCTGGCCGGCACCGGCCGCTCGTACGGTCTCGAGCTGGGCGCGCCCCCCTCGAAGCCGTCGCCGGCGCTGCTGACGATGGTGCGGGAGAGGGCGGCGCAGGCCGTCGGACACCGCCCGGAACCGGGCCTGCTGCTCCTGCGCGACCTGCGTGAGCTGCATCTGGACGCAACCGGGAACTCCCTCCACTGGGAGATGCTGGCGCAGGCCGCACAGGCCGCGAGGGACACACGGCTGCTGGAGCTCGCCTCGTCGTGCCATCCGCGGACGCTTCGGCAGATGCGCTGGACCAACACCATGATCAAGAACATCTCGCCGCAGCTTCTGACGAGCCTGTGATGCCCGTGGCGCCTGCGAGGTCCGAAGTGCCCGAGGGATCGACGAGAAGACCGGAAGGGCCGGTGGTGCTGATCACCGGCGCGTCCTCGGGGATCGGCGCGGCCGTCGCGGACCGCTTCGCCGCCGCCCCGGGCTGGCACCTGCTGCTCCACGGACGCGACAAGGAGCGCCTGGAGGAGGTGGCAAGCCGCACCGGCGGGGCCGTGCTGCGGGCCGACCTCGCCGACCCGGCGAGCGCCGAGCACATCGCCTGCAGGGCCGTCGAGTCCGCCGGGCACGTGGACGTCCTCGTGGCGGCGGCGGGCATCGGCTGGGCGGGGCCGTTCACCGCCATACCGCCTGCGGCGATCGACGAGGTGCTCTCGGTCGACCTGGCATCCGTGGTGCACCTGGTGCGCCGGCTGTTGCCGCAGATGGTCGCCCGGGGCAGGGGGCGGGTCGTGCTGCTCGGCTCGATCGCCGGTGCGGTGGGCGTCGCGGACGAAGCGGTGTACTCGGCGGCCAAGGCGGCGCTGGGCGCCTTCGCCGACAGCCTGCGCTACGAACTCAAAGGCAGCGGTGTGGAGATCTGCCTGGTGATCCCAGGCATCGTCGACACGCCGTTCTTCGAACGGCGCGGCGCTCCCTGCCTGCGGTCCAGGCCGAAGCCGGTCCCCGCCGAGCAGGTCGCCGAAGCGGTCTGGCGCATGGTCGTGGGCCGCAACAGGGCCGAGGTCTTCATCCCGCCGTGGCTCAGGCTCCCGGCGCGAATCCACGGTGCGGTGCCGGTGGTCTTCCGACGCCTGGCCGAACGCTTCGGCTGAGGGGGCCGGCCGTTGCTTCAGACGGCCGCCAGTTCCGCGACGAAGCGTGCCGCGTCGTCGCGGAACAAGGCAGCGGCGCGCGCGAGCTGCCGCTCCCGCACTGGACCCGGCATCAGCAACTCGTCCACCCACCACAGCAGTTCGCCGAGGCTGCTCGCCGACGCCGTGACCCCTTCCGCCGACATCGCGCGTACGCCGGTGGCCCCGTGGCCCGCCATGGGCCGGTAGCCGACGACGGGAAGACCCGCGGCGAGGGCCTGCACCGCAGTCTGGCCGGCGGCATTGTCGATGAGGAGCCGTGCGGAAGCCATCCGCTGCGGCAGATCGTTCACCCAGCCGAGCGCGACCGCGCCGGGCACGGCGGCCGCCCTGCGACGGAGCCTTTCGTCCCGGCCGCACAGCAGCGCCGGCAGGCAGCCATGGTCGGCCAGCGCCTGTGCGGTACGCGTCAGCCCGGAGCCGACGCCCCACGCTCCCGTGCAGATCAGCACCGTGGGCCGGCTCCCCGGCGGGCCGGTCGTGCCAGGGCCGGCCGGCCGGCCGAACTCCGGTGGCACCACCGGCCCGGAAACGGCGGCCCGGGCGCCGGTCGCCGAGCGAACCGCCTCCGCACAGCTTGCCGTCACGCACAGGTAAAGGTCGTTGCCCGGCTGGAGCCAGCCGCGGTGCACGGCGAAGTCCGTGACGAACACCGCGCTGGGGACGCGCAGCGTGCCACGGTCGCGCATCCGGCCGGTGATCTGGGCGGCGAGATGGAACGTCGAGACGACGGCGTCCGGCTTCCAGTCGCGCACCAGTGCACCGAGCCGGCCTTCGGCCAGCGCGGGCAGCGGCGACATTTCCAGGAGCCGGCCCCGCTGCCCGCTCGCCGCCTCGTCCCCCTCCGCCGTTTCACCCGGCGCGAGAAAAAGAGCGTGAACTCCCGCGTAGAGAAGGGGGACGTGGCGTACCGAGAATCGGTACGAGGAGCGCAGTGCCCGCCCGACGCCGACCGGCAGCAGGGCCAGCACATCGCGTACCAGCACCTCGTGCCCCTTTGCGGCGAGCCTGCGGGCCAGTTCGCCCGCGACCGCGTCGTGACCTGCCCCCATACCGGCACTGAGCACCATGAAGCGCCGGGCCATGTGGCACCTCCTCGGCACCAGTGCGCCGGACGGACCCTTGTGTGTCCATGGTGGCCCCGACCCGTCCGTACCGGCGCCCGTGGGGCCGGAACGGCGGGACCGATCGGGTGAATCGGCGGCCTCGGCGCCCGCTCCCGGGGGGCGGCGGAGCGAATACTCGACAGGCTGGACGTGCTCGGTCGTGACGTCGGGAGGTCCGCATGTGCCGTTGGCTTTGCCGGTTCCGGGCGGCTGCGCGCCGCCCCGGCGAGGAGGAGCGGGCAGGACGCCGACCGCGCCGGCAAGACCCGTCCCGATGATGGCGCTGTCCGTCTGCCTGGCGCTGCTCGCCGCGCTCGGCAACGCGGCGTCCTCCGTGCTGCAGCGGCGAGCGGCGGCGAAGGTCGGTCGTGCGAAGAACGGGACGTCGCCGACGGCGGCTCTGCTGCGCCAGCGCGTATGGATCTGGGGCGCGGCACTGCTGGCGGTGTCGGGCATCTGCCAGGCGCTGGCCCTGGCGACGGGACCGCTCTCCGTGGTGCAGCCGGTGATGAGCACGGAGCTGCTGTTCACCCTGGTCGTCGGGGGCATCGTGTTCCGGCGGCGGCCCGACCGGCGGGCCCGGGTGGCGTTCGCCGCCATGGCGGTGGGCCTGGGCGTCTTCCTCGCGTTGGCCGCGCCCTCCGGGGCGCGGGAGACCGTGCTGCTGGTGCACTGGCTGTGGACCGCGGTCGCCGTCGCGGTTGCCGTCGGCCTGCTGGGTCTCGTTTCCCTGCGGCTGCCGTCCGCCGCCCGCGCCGCGGTGCTGGGCACCGCGACCGCGATCGGGTTCGCCTGCACCGCGGCGCTGTTGAAGGACGCGTTCGGCCGGCTGCCGGACGGGATCGGCGAGGTGCTGACGACATGGCAGCCGTACGCGGCCGTGGCTCTGGGACTCGGCAGTTTCGTGCTGCTGCAGGTGACGCTCCGGGCCGGCTCGCTGGCGGCCTCGCAGCCCGCTCTCACGCTGGGCGACGCGTTGCTGAGCGTGGTTCTGGGCGTGGTGCTGTTCGACGAGCGCGTACAGCTGGGCTGGCGGGCACCGTTCGAATTGGTGGCCCTCGGCCTGCTGGTGGCGGGGTGTCTGGAGCTGGCCAGGTCGCCACTGCTGGCGGAGGACCGTGACGGCGGGGCGAAGTGGTGACGCACAGGAAAAGTGGACCCGCCGCCGGCGCTCTGGCGGCGGCACTCGCAGTGGCCGGCGCACACATCGGGCCCGCCGCGACCTGGCTCCCCGGTGTCCGCGGCGCGCTCGCCCCGGTGTTCGACGGGCGAGGAGATCCGGGGCGGGTGGCGCTCACCTTCGACGACGGCCCCGATCCGCGTACCACCCCGTACTTTCTCCGGGCCCTGGACGAGCTCTCCGTACGAGCGACCTTCTTCGTCCTGGGCAGTCGGCTGGCGGAGCACCCCCGGCTGGGGATGCGTATGGCGGCGGAAGGCCATGAACTGGCGGTCCACGGCTGGCGCCACGAGAGGCCGTGGTGGCCCCGGCCCTGGCGGGACGTCCGGGACCTGGCGCGGACGGCGTGGCTGATCACGGAGGTCGGCGGCGATCGGCCGCTCTGGTACCGGCCGCCGTACGGAATCCTCACCGGCGGCCGGTGGAACGCGGCCCGTGCGACCGGCTTGCGCCCGGTGCTGTGGACGTCCTGGGGCCGCGACTGGACGGCAGTGGCCACACCGGACAGCGTGCGCGCGGAGGTGAACCGGACCCTGAGGGGCGGGGCAACGGTGCTGCTGCACGACTCCGACGTGACGAGCGCCCAAGGGTCGTGGCGTGCGGCGCTGGGGGCGCTGCCGAGGATCGTCGCCGACTGCCGGGCACGCGGTCTGTCCGTGGGCCGGCTCCGCGATCACGGGCTGCCCGGCCGCTGACCCCGTCCGTACGGGTGCGGCGGCCGCCAGAGCCTGTCTCTGCCCGGTTGCATGCCCGAATCTGTTTACTTCTCGGTGGCGTGGGCGTAGCATCGGTAAAAACCACAGACTCGGTCATGGAAACGGATGTAAAACCACATGTTCGCAGCGGAGCGTCAGCAGGAGATCATGCGCCTGGCCCGTGAAAGCGGTCGGGTGGATGTGCTGTCCCTCGCCGAGGAGTTCCAGGTCACCGCCGAGACGGTGCGGCGCGACCTCAAGGCGCTCGACCGGGCGGGGCTGGTGCGGCGTGTGCACGGCGGGGCCATCCCGGCAGGCCATCTCGACTTCGAGCCCGACCTCGCGGAGCGCGATGCGGTCGCCGCCGAGGAGAAGGAGCGCATCGCGCGGGCCGCACTCGCCGAACTCCCCGTCGACGGCAGCATCATCCTGGACGCCGGCACCACGGCGGCGCGGCTGGCCGCAGACCTCCCGGCGGATTCGCCACTGACGGTCGTGACCCATGCCCTCCCCGTCGCCGCCCGGCTCGCCGACCATCCGGGCATCGCCCTCCACCTCGTCGGAGGCCGGGTCAGGCACCGTACCCGCGCCGCGGTCGATGCCTGGGCGCTGCGGGCGTACGCGGAGATCAAGGCCGACGTCGTCTTCCTCGCCACCAACGGATTCGCCGTCGACGGCGGCCTGACCACCCCCGACCTGGCGGAGGCGGCGGTCAAGCGGGCCGCCATCGCCGCCGCCCGCAGGGTCGTACTGCTTGCCGACTCCGCCAAGTTCGGACAGCAGCACTTCGCCCGCTTCGGCGACCTCGCCGACGTGGACCTGCTGATCACCGACACCGGTCTCAGCCCCGAAGACGCCCGCGCCATCGAGGCGCAGGGCACGGAGGTCGTCCGCGCATGATCCTCACCATCACCCCGAACCCGAGCCTGGACCGCACCTACGAACTGCCGTCCCTGGACCGTGGCGCCGTGCTGCGAGCGGCCAGGGACCGGGTCGACCCCGGCGGCAAGGGCGTCAATGTCTCGCGGGCCGTGGCCGCGGCCGGCCGGCGCACCGTGGCCGTCGTCCCGCTGGGAGGCCCCGAGGGCGCACTGCTCGACCGGCTCCTCGGTGAACACGGCATCGAGGCCGCCGGCGTCCCCGTCGCCGGTTCGACCCGCGTCAACATCACGCTCGTCGAACCCGACGGCACTCTCACCAAGATCAACGCGGCCGGCCCCGACCTCGCCCCCGCCGAGGCCGAGGCGCTGCTGGAGGCCGTACGGACCCGTTCCGCCGATGCCGACTGGATCGCCTGCTGCGGCAGCCTGCCGCGTGGTCTGCGCCCCGAGTGGTACGCCGAACTGGTGGCCCGCATCCACGGGGCCGGCGCCAGGGTCGCCCTCGACACCTCCGGCGCCGCCCTGACCGCCGCGCTGCGGGAACGGCCCGATGTGGTCAAGCCCAACGCGGAGGAACTCGCCGAAGCCGTCGGCCGCCCCCTCGCCACCGTCGGCGACGCCGTCAAGGCGGCGGAGGAACTGCGCGAGCGGGGAGCGCGGGCGGTCCTCGCCAGCCTGGGCGCGGACGGTCAACTGCTCGTGGACGACACCGGCGTCTGGTTCGGCCACGCGCCCGCCGGCGCGGTCCGCAGCAACGTCGGCGCGGGAGACGCCTCTTTGGCGGGCTTCCTCGCCGCCGGGGGCAGTGGCCCCGCGGCCCTCGCGGCCGCCGTCGCCCATGGGACCGCCGCCGTCCAGCTGCCGGGCAGCGTCATGCCGACACCGGCCGACCTGAACCCGGCGGTGGTCACGATCACCGAGTCCGTCCCCTTGGACCGCGTCCTCGGGGAGCCGGCGCCATGACCGTCCGTCCGGGCCGGAACCACCGTCCCCCTCGTACCGGAGGGCGGTCCCACCGCACCGTCCCCGGCACAACCGGCCCGACGGCTGCCGCACCACCCAGTCCCACCACCGCCGCCCCGGCGGTTCGCGAGCAAGGAGCCGCGCGATGAGTGAGTTGATCACCGCAGGACTGGTCGACGTCGACCTGTCCGCCGAGACCAAGCAGGCCGCCGCACGGTCCCTCGCCGAGCGGATGGTGGCTGCCGGACGCGTCACGGACATCGAAGGCTTCCTCGCCGACGTGGCGGCCCGCGAGGCCCAGATGCCGACCGGCCTCGACGGCGGCATCGGCATTCCGCACTGCCGCAGCGAGCACGTCACCGCGCCGACGCTCGCCTTCGGCCGCAGCGGGTCCGGCATCGACTTCGGCGCCCCTGACGGGCCCGCCGACCTGATCTTCCTGATAGCCGCGCCGGCGGGCGCGGACGACGACCATCTGACGATCCTGTCGTCGCTGGCCCGGCGGCTCATGGACGCCGAGTTCACCGACGCGCTGCGTGCAGAGCGCGACCCGGCGGCGGTCGCGGCCCTGATCCGCGGGGAGGAGGCGGCGGTGCCGGGCGGCCCCGCGCGTGAGTCCGCGCCCGTCTCCGTGCAGGCCGCCGGTGAGACTCCGGCCACGGGCGCCCCCGCGCAGGCCGCGGCCGCGCCCTTCCGGATCGTGGTCGTCACCTCCTGTCCCACCGGGATCGCCCACACCTACATGGCCGCCGAGTCGCTTCAGAAGGCCGGCGAGGCCGTGGGCGTCGAACTCGTCGTCGAGACACAGGGCTCGGCCGGATTCACCCGCCTCGACCCGCGGGTGATCGCGGCCGCCGACGCCGTGATCCTCGCGCACGACGTGGAGGTCAGGGAGAAGGACCGGTTCGCCGGCAAGCCGACCGTCGACGTCGGCGTGAAGGCGGCCATCAACCGGCCCGCCGAACTCATCGCCGACGTACGCGGCAAGGCCGCCCGCGGCGAGACCACCACCGCGGCCACCGCCACGGCACCCATGGACACCGGCGCCCCCGGCGACCACTTCGGCACCCGTCTGCGCAAGTGGCTGATGACCGGCGTCAGTTACATGGTGCCGTTCGTCGCCGCGGGCGGTCTGCTCATCGCGCTCGCCTTCGCCATCGGCGGATACGAGATCAACACCGCCCCATCGGTCGCCGAGCACTTCGTATGGACCGAGGTAGCGAGCTGGGCGGCCCTGCTGTTCCAGATCGGCGGCGCCGCGTTCGGCTTCCTGGTGCCCGTCCTCGCCGGATACATCGCCTACGGCATGGTCGACCGGCCCGGGCTCGTGCCCGGCATCGTGGGCGGCGCCATCGCGGTCACCATCAACGCCGGCTTCCTCGGCGGACTCGCCGCCGGTCTCATCGCGGGCGCGGTGGTGATGGCGATCCAGCGCGTCAACGTCCCGCCCGTGCTGCGCGGTGTGATGCCGGTGGTCGTGATCCCGCTGATCTCGTCCGCCGTGGTCGGATTCCTGATGTTCGTCGTCGTCGGCAAGCCGATCGCCTCCCTGCAGAAGGGCATGACCGACTGGCTGAGCGGCCTCTCCGGCGGCAACGCCGTACTGCTGGGGGTCCTGCTCGGTCTCATGATGTGCTTCGACCTCGGCGGGCCGGTCAACAAGGTGGCCTACGCCTTCGCGGTCGGTGGCCTGGCGACGCCCACCGACGGCAGCCTCAAGGTCATGGCCGCCGTGATGGCGGCGGGCATGGTCCCGCCGCTGGGCATGGCCCTCGCGACGACCGTACGCGGGAAGCTGTTCACGAAGACCGAGCGGGACAACGGCAAGGCTGCCTGGGTCCTCGGTGCCTCCTTCATCAGCGAGGGCGCCATCCCGTTCGCCGCTGCGGACCCGCTGCGCGTGATCCCGTCCGCGATGGTCGGCGGAGCGGTCACCGGCGCCCTGTCGATGGCCTTCGACGCCACGCTGCGCGCCCCGCACGGCGGCATCTTCGTCGTCCCGCTGATCGGGCAGCCGCTGCTCTACCTGCTGGCGATCGCGGCCGGCACCGTGGTCACCGCCACGCTCGTGGTCCTCCTCAAGAGCCGTCGCAAGGCGGAGACCGCCGCGGCCGCTCCCGCCGCCCCGGCCGCGGAAGCCAAGGTTCCCGCAGCCGCCTGACAGCCCAGGCCCGGGGCGCCGCCCCGGGCCGGCCCCGGGTCACGTACCGCCTGCCGGACCGGCTTGCCTTCCCGCGGCGGACACACACCCCACCTCCAGCCTCGTCTCCCATCCCCGTAGGAGTGTCATCACCATGCCCCAGCGCACTGTCGTCATCGGTTCCCCTTCCGGACTGCACGCCCGTCCCGCCTCGCTCTTCGTCCAGGCCGCCGCCCGCCAGCCGGTCAGGGTGACCGTGGCCCGCGACGGCGGCGCCCCGGTCGACGCCCGGAGCCTGCTGTCCGTGCTGGCCCTCGGCGCCAAGCACGGCGACCCCCTGGTGCTGTCGGCCGACGGCGACGGCGCGGAAGCCGCCATCGAGGAACTCGCCGCACTGGTCGCCGCCGACCTCGACGCCGCCCGCGACGTCCAGGAGCAGCGGTGACCGACACGACCACCAGCACCGCCGTGCTGCGCGGCATCGGTATCGGGGGCGGCAGCGCCACCGGCCCCGTGGCCCGCATGGCGCCCCCGTCCGCCGTACCGCCCCCGCGCACCGTGGCGCCGGCCGACGTACCCGCCGAGGTCGCGGCGGCGCTGGGGGCGCTGGCGTGGGTCGCCGCCGACCTCGAGGGACGGGCGGCCGCCGCCGGTGGCGACGCGGCCGCGGTCCTGTCCGCGCAGGCGATGATGGCCACCGACCCGACCCTCGCGGACCAGGTCGGGGCGCTCGTAGTCGGCGGGAGAGACGCGGCCCACGCACTGGACCAGGCGTTCCGATTCTTCCGCGCGTCGCTCCAGGCGGCGGGCGGCTACTTCGCGGAGCGCGTCGCCGACCTCGACGATCTTCGCGATCGTGCGGTGGCGCGCGCCCGCGGACTCCCGATGCCGGGCCTCCCCGACCCCGGCCGGCCGTACGTCCTCGTCGCCGACGACCTGGCGCCCGCGGACACCGCCCTCCTCGACCCCGCCAAGGTCCTCGCGCTGGTCACCGAGCGGGGCGGACCCACCAGCCACACCGCCATCCTGGCGAAGATCCTCGGCCTGCCCGCCGTCGTCGGCTGCGCCGGCGCCGCGGCGCTCACGGACGGCACACCGGTCCTCGTCGACCCCACCGACGGTACGGTCGTGACCGACCCCGACCCCGACACCGTCGCAGCGGCCGCCGCCCGTGACGAGCGCCGTCGCAGCCTCTCCGCACAGGTCAGTGGACCGGGCCGGACGGCCGACGGCCACCCGGTCAAACTGCTGGTCAATCTGGGCGCGCTGCCGGAGTTGCCGGCCGCCGCGGCGGCCGACAGCGAAGGCGTCGGGCTGTTCCGTACCGAATTCCTCTACCTCGACCGCGACGAGGCCCCCACCGTGGAGGAGCAGACCGCCGCCTACCGCGAGGTGTTCGCCGCCTTCGCGGGGCGCCGCGTCGTCGTACGCACCCTGGACGCCGGGGCCGACAAGCCGCTGCCGTTCGCGACGGCGGCCGACGAGCAGAACCCGGCGCTGGGCGTGCGCGGCCTGCGCACGGCGCGCCGGGACCCGCAGCTCCTCGAGACACAGCTGACCGCGATCGCCGCGGCGGCGCAGGACGCCGAGGCCGAGGTGTGGGTGATGGCGCCGATGGTCTCGGTCCCCGGTGAGGCAGCCGCCTTCGCCGAACGGGCGAAGGCCCACGGGCTGCGCACCGCGGGCGCCATGGTGGAGGTGCCCGCCGCGGCGCTGCGCGCCCGGTACGTCGCGCAGCAGTGCGACTTCCTCAGCATCGGGACCAACGACCTGGCCCAATACGCGTTCGCCGCCGACCGCACGCTGGGCAGCCTGGCCCAATTCCTGGACCCGTGGCAGCCGGCCCTGCTCGAACTCGTGCGCACGGCCGCCGAGGCGGGAGCGGGCCAGGGCAGGCCCGTCGGAGTGTGCGGCGAGGCCGCGGCGGACCCGCTGCTCGCCCTGGTCCTCGTCGGCCTCGGCGTCACGAGCCTCTCGGCCGCGCCGGGCTGCCTCGGCGACGTCCGGGCCTCGCTGGCCTCGCACAGCCTGGACGACTGCCGTCGGCTCGCAGGGCTCGCGCTCGCGGCGCCGGATGCGGCGGCGGCCCGCGAGGCCGTACGGACCTCGACGGCCTGAGTCTGCCCGGGAGGAACGGCGCGGCGCCGGCGTGCGCCCGCCGTTCCTCCCGGCGCCTCCCGCCCCTCGAAGCGGCGCCACAGCGGTGTCCGGAGCAGCGGACGGCGGCCACGGGTGCGAGCATGGCGAGAGGGCCGTCGAGCACGGGCCGGCATCGTTGTGGACCGGGAACAACGAGCGGCCGAGGGATGGTGGGGCAGTTGAACGCCGCTGACCGGCCGTGGGACCTCGACTTCCTGCGCGCCGTGTTCGAAAGCCTGGGTGCCGGGCTCTGCGTCACCGACACCTCCGGACGGGTCACGGCCACCAATCCGTGGGCCCGGGAACTCCTGGACCGGACCGAGGAGCAATTGCTCGGCCTGGACATGCACGATGCGCTGCACCGCCAGGCGGACGGCACGGAGATCCCCCGGGAGGAGTGCCGCGTTCTGACCGTGCTCGGCAACGGCCGTCCGGCCGAGGGCAGCGACGAGTACTTCCTCAGGGCCGACGGCACCACCGTCCCGATCATCTGGGCCGTGACCCCCTTGAGACGGCAGGGGCGGATGGACGGCGCGGTGGTCGTCTTCCACGACTTCAGCCTGCACCGGCAGGCCGCCGACCAGCGGGCGACGCACCTTGCGGCTCTCGAGGAGCTCACCGAGCGGCTGACCATGGTCGCGGAGATCTCCGCGGTGCTCAGCTCCACACTGGAGGTCCCCACGATGCTGCACCGCCTGGTCCGTCTGCTGGTGCCGGACCTGGCCGACTGGGCGGCCGTCGATCTCCGCGGCTGGGACCCGGGCCAGGACATGGAGCGGATCGCCGTGCGCACCTGCGACGAGGACGGCGACGTCGAGGCACTGCTGGGACCCCTCCCGTCCCTGGCGGAGACGCCGTCGTCATCGGCCCTCGCACGGGTGATGCGGGGAAGTCGGCCCCTGCGGCTGCATCCCGGCGACCGCTCCCGCGCCGAGGACACACCGCCGGCGCCCGCGCACCAGGAACTCTTCGACCGGCTCGGGGGGCACTCGGCCCTCGTCGTGCCCCTGAGCACCCGTCGGCAGGTGTTCGGAGCCCTTACCGTCGGGCGCACCGGAGAACGCCCGCCGTGCACCGAGGCCGAGCTCCTCGTGCTGGCCGACATCGGCCGCCGGGGCGGGCTGGTGCTGGACAACGCCCAATTGTTCGACCAGCAACGGCACGTGGCCGAGACCATGCAGCGTCAGCTGCTCACCCCGCTGCCCCAGGTCGACCATCTGCGGATGGCGGCCCGCTACCAGCCCGCCCAGAGCGCAGCGGAGATCGGCGGCGACTGGTACGACGCCTTCCTGCTGGCCGACGGTGTCACCACGATGGTCATCGGCGACGTCGTCGGCCACGATCTGCAGGCCGCCGCCCATATGGCCGAGGTGCGCAACATGCTCCGCGCACTGGCCTGGGACCGTCAGGAGCCGCCCAGTCTCATCATGCGCCGACTGGACGAGGCCATGACCAACACCAGCGACGCTCCCATGGCCACCGCCGTCTTCGCCCGGATCGAGGGCCCCGAGGGCGGTCCGTGGCAGTTGCACTGGGTCAACGCCGGCCATCCACCGCCGCTGCTGGTCACATCCGACGGTCACGCCCGTTTCCTCGAGGAGGGCCACGGTCCACTGCTCGGCATGGACTCGGCCCTGCACCTGGGTCTCGGCTGGCCGGACGCCCGCGAGGAGCTTCCCGCCCGGTCCACCCTGCTGCTCTACACCGACGGGCTGGTCGAGAGCCGAACCCGCCCCATCGACGCCGGCCTCGCCCAGCTCCGCGTCCACGCCGCCGCCCTCGCCCACCGGGACGTGGAGGACTTCTGCGACGAGCTGCTCGCACGCATCGGACCCAGCGGCGACGACGTCGCCCTGCTCGCCCTCCGTATCCCGGCACGCGGCGAGGGCACGGAGGGCGACACACCGCCGCGGTTGCACGCTCACAACCCCGCCGCCGTGGGGCGTGCGGCTCCCGGATCCCAGGTGGAGGACACCCCCGTACGGAACACGTCCTCCTGAGCCGTCCGCGGCCTCCACGGCGCCCTGCGGTCAGCGCCCTGCGGTCATTCGTGCGGGACGACCGCGACGGGGCACGGCGCGTGGTGGAGCGCCGCGTGCCCGACGGAGCCGATTCGGGTGCCGACCGGGGAGCGGCGCACCCGCCGCCCCACCGGGCCGGGTCGGGACGGGCCGGTCACCGGTGTTTCCACCTTCATGGTGCCGGACCCGCCGGGCTGGGCGGATCCTGTAAGCAGACCTGCCCCCACAGGCTGGGAGAGTGCGTCATGACGAGGACGCTGGAGTGGAAGATCAGACTGTTCCTCTCGGAGGAGGACGGTACGACGAAGGCCAAGGCGGTGCTGGACACCGGAACGACGACCCTCACCGGCCACGGGACGGCCCACCGCAGCCCCGAGGACCTGGACGTCCCGGAGATCGGCGACGACCTAGCCGCGGGCCGCGCGATGCACAGCCTCGCACGGCAGCTGATGAAGACCGCCGACCGCGAACTGGAAGCGATGGGCGCGGGCCCGCCCGCCCCGGGCTACGGCCCGTACACGGCGCCCTGAACCGGGGTGCCCACAGGCCGCCACGCTTCGGCGCGCACGGACGGGGTAAGCGGCCATCCCGGACCGCGCGGCTCCGCCCGCCGGGCGGCACGCCGCTCCGGGGTGCGCCGGTGCAGACCGCTGACCAGGGAGGATCGACATGGCCGTGAGCGTGGGCCCCGCACCACCGGACCACAGCGGCGACCGGGACAAGCGCCCGTGAGCCCGCCCGGCCGGGCCGGATGGCGTGGTGTCGACGCGGTCGTCCTGGACACCGACGGCGTCATCACCGACTCGGCCCGGATCCACGCCGCCGCGTGGAAGACCGCCTTCGACGCCTGCCTGCGTGCCAATCCGCCGGACGATCCTGCCGCTCGCCGTCCCTTCGACATCCGGGACGACTACCTGCGCCATGTCGACGGACGCTCCCGCCAGGACGGCGCCGCCGCGTTCCTCGCCTCGCGCGGACTGAGGCTGCCGCGGGGCAGTCCGGACGACGCGCCGGGCACGGACACCGTCGGAGCTGTCGCGGCGTACAAGGAGGAGCTGTTCACGGCACGGCTGCGCGAGGACGGCATCCAGCCCTACCCGGGGACCCTACGGCTGCTGAAGCTGCTGCATGCCCGGTCCGTACCGCTCGCGGCCGTGTCCGCCTCCCGTCACGCGCGGGAACTGCTCACCCGCGCCGGGGTCCTGCCCAGCTTCGACGCGCTCGTGGACGGCGTGGAGGCCGCCCGGCTGGGGCTCCCCGGCAAGCCGGAGCCCGCGCTGTTCCTGGAGGCCGCCCACCGGCTCGGCGTCCCTGCGGACCGGGCGGCGGTCGTCGAGGACGCCCTTGCCGGTGTCGAGGCGGGCAGGCGCGGCGGCTTCGCCCTGGTGATCGGCGTCGACCGCACGGCCGGCCCGGGGACCGGGGCCGCTCTGCTCGAACGCGGTGCCGACCTCGTCGTACGGGACCTCGCCGAACTGCTGCCGGACGGCCCCGGCGCCCCACCACGCCCACGCGACCTCGAGGACTGACGATGCACGAGTGGATCTGGACGTACGAGGGGTACGACCCCACTCGCGAGCGGCTGCGCGAGGCGCTGTGCACGCTCGGCAACGGCTACTTCGCCACACGCGGGGCCGCCCCCGAGTGCGCCGCCGACGACACGCACTACCCGGGCACGTACGCCGCGGGCTGCTACAACCGCCTCACCTCGACCGTCGCGGGCCGCCAGGTCGAGAACGAGGACATGGTCAATCTGCCCAACTGGCTTCCGCTGCGCTTCCGTATGTACACCGGCGGGGGTGACGCGGCCTGGTTCACTCCGGACGGGTCGGCCCTGCGCGAACACCGTCAGAGCCTCGATCTGCGCGCCGGCACGCTCGAACGGACCATGTGCTACGTGGCCGACGACGGCCGCGCGCTGCACGTCCGCCAGATCCGCATGGTCCACATGGCGGAGCCGCATCTCGCCGTGCTCCGCACCCAGTTCACGGCAGAGGGCTGGTCGGGCGACATCGAGGTGGAGGTCGCGCTCGACGGCTCGGTCACCAACAGCGGCGTGGCGCGCTACCGGGACCTCAACGGCAACCACCTCGTGCACGTCAACGCCGGGGACGGCGAGAGCGACACGATGTGGCTGCGCTGCCGCACTGCGACCTCCGACATCCGGATCGGCATGGCCGCCCGCACCCTCGCCGACGACCCCTCCGACGAGGAGCGCGCCCGCACCGTCCACGAACCCCTGCGCGCCGTGCAGGTCCTCAGGCTGGCGCTGCCCGCAGGCATCACACGTACCGTCGACAAGACCGTGGCCCTGCACACCTCGCGGGACGCCGCCATCAGCGACCCGCTGCACGCGGCCGTCGACCGGGTCGGCAGGGCGCCCGGCTTCGAGGTCCTGCTGGAGAGCCACCGGGCGGCATGGCGCCAGCTGTGGCGCAGGGGCGAGCTGGACGTGCAGGGGGAGGCGGGGAGCATCCTGCGGCTGCACCTCTTCCACGTCCTGCAGACGCTCTCGCCGCACACCGCCGACCTCGACGTCGGCGTTCCGGCCCGGGGACTGCACGGCGAGGCCTACCGCGGCCACATCTTCTGGGACGAGCTGTTCGTACTGCCGTATCTCAATCTGCACTTCCCGGAGGTCTCCCGAGCGCTGCTCATGTACCGCTACCGCCGGCTGGAACAGGCCCGTGGTCTGGCCCGCGACGCGGGGCACAGCGGCGCCATGTACCCGTGGCAGAGCGGCAGCGACGGCCGCGAGGAGACCCAGGAGCTGCACCTGAACCCGCACTCCGGCCGCTGGCTGCCGGACTACTCGCGGCTCCAGCACCATGTGGGCTCCGCCATTGCGTACAACGTGTGGCAGTACTGCGAGGCGAGCGGCGACGCGGAGTTCCTGCACACCAAGGGTGCGGAGATGCTCACCCAGATCGCGCGCTTCTGGGCCGGCTTCGCCACGTTCGACGAGGAGTTCGGGCGCTACCGCATCCGGGGGGTGGTCGGCCCCGACGAGTACCACGAGGCGTACCCGGGCTCCGGGCTGCCGGGCCTGGACGACAACGCGTACACCAACGTCACCGCGGCCTGGGTGCTGGCCCGCGCCCTGGAGGTGGTGCGCGAACTGCCCGAACCGCGCCGCCGCGAGCTGTCCGAGCGCATCGGCCTCGACCACGGCGAACTCGCCCGCTGGGAAGAAGTTTCGCGCCGGCTGTACGTTCCCTTCCACGCCGGTGTCATCAGCCAGTTCCACGGCTACGGCGACCTGGAGGAACTCGACTGGGACGGACTGCGCGCCCGGCACGGCGACATCCGCCGGCTCGACCGCGTACTGGAGGCGGAGGACGACACCGTCAACCGCTACCAGGCGTCGAAGCAGGCCGATGTGCTGATGCTCGGCTATCTCTTCTCGCCGACCGAACTGAGCGGTCTCTTCCGGCGGCTCGGCCACGAACTCGACGACGAGACCTGGCACCGGACCGTCGACTACTACCTGAAGCGCACCAGCCACGGCTCGACCCTCAGCGGCCTGGTCCACGGCTGGGTGCTGGCCCGCGTACGGCGCGAGGACGCGTGGACGTACGTCCGCGAGGCACTGGAGGGCGACATCGCCGACCTGCAGGGCGGCACCACCGAGGAAGGGGTGCACCTCGGCGCGATGGCGGGGACCCTCGACCTTGTCCAGCGGGGACTCACCGGGATGGAGACCCGCGGCGGTGCGCTCTGGTTCGACCCGGTGCACTCCCCGCACCTGGCCGAGTACGGCTTCTCCATCCGCTACCACGGCCACTGGGGCGTACGGGTGCGCATGCGGCCCGGGGAACTGCACATCGGCGTACCCGATTCCGACGGGACACCGATCGAGGTGCGACTGGCCGACCGGACGGTGGAGGTGGAGCCCGGCGAGTCCCGGCTGCTGATGCTGCCCGAAGACACACACACCCCGCCGCGCTGACGCCACGTCGGGTCAGTCGACCGCGGAGACGCCGTCCGGGGCGTCGTCGTGTTCGAAGGACAGCCGGTCCACCACCGTGACGACGCCGTCCACGCTCTCGCAGAGCCGCACGACGACCGGCACCAGGCTGCGGTGGCGCAGGGTCCCGCTGAGGGTGACCCTGCCGTCGGCCACCTCGACGCTGACGGCGGCGGGTGAGACTCCGAGTGTCCCGGCGAGCACGTCCTCCACGATCTCCTCCTGGATGGACCGGTCCCGCCGCAGGAACAGCTGGAGCAGATCGCTGCGGCTGACCACGCCGATGAGAACGCCGCGGCTGTCGACCACCGGGAGCCGCTTGACGCGGCGCTCCTCCATCACCCTCGCGGCCTCGACGGCACTCCACTCGGGCCCCGCCACCAGGGCAGGGCTCGACATCAGCTCGCCGGCCGTCTCGGCGCCGTCCCCGGAGGTCTTGCTGCGCAGCAGGTCGGCCTCCGACACGACACCGATGGGACGCTGGTCGTCATCGATCACGGGCACCGCCGTGATGCCGTACTCGTCGAGCAGCCGGGCGATCTCCTTGAACGTGGTGCCTCGCTGGACGGCGACGGCGTGCGGAGTCATCAGGTCGGCCACGCTGCGGTGTCTCATCGCCCATCGGATCCCTTCACGCCCCGGCGCTGCCTGCGGTCTTCTCCTGCGACAAGTCTCGCGCGCCCCCGGCGAAAGCCGGCGCCGCGGCGCACCGGCACCCTTCGGCTCACCCGGACAGTGCGGCGAGCGTGGCGTCGAGGTCTGCGGGCCGGGGCCGGTTGTGCGGGAGCTTGGCGAGCACCCGGGCCATGCCGCAGGTGTCGGTGAGCGCCGAGAACACCAGGCCGCCGGCGATGCCGGCGGAGAGCCAGCGGGCCGCGGGCCGGCGCCGTCCCACCGCGAGACCTGTCAGGACCAGAGACCCGGCCGCGAGGCGGACCTGCCGCTCCATCGCCCATACCGTGCGCTCCCCGGCCGGGCGGTGCACGTGGTGACCGAGCCGGGCCCAGGCGGACGTGCCGCCGGTGAGGGTGGCGGCGGTGATGCCGTTCTCGGCGAGGGTCGCGCAGGCCGTGGCGGAGCGGGCCCCGGAGGCGCAGACCATGAGGAGGTCGCCCCGGCCGGCCGCGGTCCGCAGCGCGGGCAGTACCGCCTCGAGATGGTCGAGCGGGATGTTGTGGGCGCCCGGCAGATGGCCGGATGCGTACTCACCGGGGGTGCGCACATCGATGACGGTCAGCTCGTGCAGCCGGGCGCGTGCCTGGGCGGGGGCGAGGGCGGTGGGAGTGGTCACGCGGGGCGCTCCGTTTCCTGTCAGGGGTGCGGGGTCTGCTTCCGGACGTTGTGCGGCGGTCTTCGTACTGGGCGACACCCCGTACGTAGAATACCCGCAGGGGTATGGCGGCAAGGGAGTGGCTCGTGGAACTGGCGATGGCGGCCGAGGAACTGAAGAGCGTGGTCAACCGCCTGCGCAGGGCGCAGGGACAGATCGCGGGGGTCGTCAGGATGATCGAGGAGGGGCGGGACTGCGAGGACGTGGTCACGCAGCTCGCCGCGGCGTCGCGGGCACTCGACAAGGCCGGTTTCGCCATCATCGCCACAGGTCTGCAGCACTGCCTCAACGACTCGGACATGGCCGGGAGCGGCGAGCGTGAGCAGATGCGGGCCCGGCTCGAGAAGCTCTTCCTGTCCTTGGCGTAGTACCGAACGTTCCGGTCCGGGCAGAGCCGCACGGTACTGCGTCCCTTGATGTGGCCGCCGCAAGCAGCACCGCGGCGCAGATCCACCGGAGCAGGACGCCGGACACTGCCCGTCGGCCCTTTCCCGTCCCAGGCCCCGAGCACCGCCGCTGCTGTGAACGGCGCGATCAACGCCCTCTCCTGCCCCGACGCCCGACGTGCCCTTGAGGGGTGCGGCCGGCTGCGTCGCTCCGGCGCGGGCCGCGGCATCCGCACCGCCGCCTGCGGCAGGCAGGCAGCGGCGGCCGCGGCACGGTTCCGGCGTCGGGGAACAGCGCACCGGCCCGGACATGGGCGGTACAGGTCAGGCGGCGGGCGGAGCCACGGGGCGCCCGGCCCGTGCGGCCGCCTCGAAGCCGTCGTCGACCGGCCGTGCGGCCGCTCGTCCGGCCCGAGGCATCCACGAGGTATGGCCCCGGCTGGGTGGCGACGCTCCGGAACGGCCGTCGTGCGGCCCTGCGGCCCGCTGGCTACCGTGAACATGCGCGGCGAGGCCGTGCGTCGCCCCAGCCGGCGGACCGACACGGGAAAGGTGCCCGCCATGCCCGAACAACCGCAGACCGGACACGGCGCCCCCGGTCCCGGGCACCCGAAGGGGGACATCGGCCGACGGGTGGCCACGCGTCGGCAGCAGCTCGGGCTCTCCCGCGAGGATGTCGCCCTGCGGGCCGGCTCCGCACCCGGATACATCGAGTACCTCGAGGAGAAGACCGCGACACCGGGCATGGGTTTCCTGCTGCGGCTGGCGGACGCCCTGGAGACGACCGTCACCGCCCTGACCGGTGGCGGTGCCGAGCTGCCGCCCGGCATCGGCATCGCCGGCGACCGGCCGGAGCTGGTGGAGCTCGGCCACGACCAGTGCTGGGCGCTGCTGGGCACGCACGGCGTGGGCCGGGTCGCCGTCACCACCCCGGAAGGCCCCGCGATCCTCCCGGTCAACTACCTCGTCACCGAGGGGCGGATCGCCTTCCGTACGGCACCGGACGCCGTTCCCGCAGAGGCAGCGGGCACCGAGACCGCCTTCGAGGTGGATCACATCGACGACGCGTTCAGCCAGGGCTGGAGCGTGCTGGCGGTCGGTGGCGCCCGCGCGGTCACCGAGGAGGACGCCGTCTCGAAGCTGGAGCACCAGGCGTACAGCGCGCCCTGGGCCGGTGGTGACCGTGAGCTGTGGATCGTTCTGACGCCCGAACGGGTGACCGGGCGCCGGATCCTCGTGCGAGGAGCACCGGGGTCGCGGTCCTGATGCCCCGCCCGACCGGGTCCGGCGGGTCCGTCAGGCGGTGCGGTGCCCTTGCGGCAGCGGCAGGCTCGCCCAGACGGTCTTGCCCCGAGGGGGCGTCGGGCGCCAGGACCAGGTGTCGCTCAGCGCGTTGATCAGGATCAGCCCGCGCCCGCCCGCCGCCTCCGAGCCGGGGTCGGCCATGCGTGGCGGGGCAGGACTGGGGTCGGTGACGGCGCAGACGAGACTGCGGGTGTAGCGGAAGAGGCCGAGCCAGACCGGGTACTCGGCCGTACCCGGGGCTGCGGGGGGAACGGCGTGCCGCACGGCGTTGCCCACGAGCTCACTGACGATCAGCTCGACGTCCGCGACGAGTGACTGCAGCGCCCACTCGTGAAGAGTGTGTGCCGCGAACTTCCTTGCCATGCCCGCGTTCTGCGGATTGCCGTCCAGTCCGCAGGCGGAGAAGCCGCGGGGCACGACCACGTCGTTCGGACCGGGTTCCGGCTCATCGGGGGCGAGCGCGCCGGGCGGAGATTTCACGCCACTTCGGGCCGGTGGCCCCCCGCCCTCATGCCCGGAGCCGGTGCCCGGGGAGGAGGGCATGTAAGTCGTCACTGGTCATGTCTCCCTGCGGGCTTTGCCGTTCGACAGCAGACGGAGGGCGAGTATTGTCGAGCGCGACCGATGATGCAATTGCAGCTGGGATTGCAGTGGCGGAATCCCGGTGAACGCATGTGCGAGCAATGAGGAGTTGACCCGGAGTGGAATTCGTCAACGGAATGCAGGCCAGTGCGCTGGAGTCGGTGACCTGGATCAAGAGCAGTCACAGCAACGCAACGGGCAACTGCGTGGAGATGGCGACACTGCCAGGTGACCGGATCGCGATCCGCAACTCCCGCGACCCGCAGGGGCCGGCGCTCGTCTGCACATGTGACGAGTTCTCGGCTTTCGTGGCGGGCGTATGCGACGGGGGCTTCGACGGGATGATCGGCTGAAAATCGCACCGGGGCGGGCGTCTTTGCCATGGCTTCGCCACGTGAGTGCTGGATACTGTCCTCGTCCCTATCCCTCCGCAGGAGCGCCCGATGGCTGCAGCCGAACCGAGTCCGTCGTTGTTCGTCCGGCCGCTGGGAGCGGTCGAGAACAACCCGACCGCCCTGAGGCTCATCCTCGGCGGCAAGCTGCGCCAACTGCGGGTGAAGGCTGGACTCGACCCCGCTGACGTCGACACCCGGCTGGGCTTCTCCCGGTCCAAGACCAGCCGGATCGAGCTGGGCCGCCACGGCTGCAAGCCGGCCGACGCCGTGGCCCTGCTGGGTCTGTACGGCGTGGAGGCGGAGGAGCAGGTCGCCGAATTCATGCGCCTGGTCTCCCAGTCCCGTCAATCGGACTGGTGGCGCTCGTTCAGTGACGTTCTCTCCGACTTCTTCGCGCCGCTGGTCGCCCTCGAGGGAGCGGCGGCGACCATCCGAACCTACGAGCCGTTCTATGTGCCGGGGCTTCTGCAGACGCCGGCGTACACCGATGCCGTCGTCCGTTCCGGTCCGGGGCATCTCCTCGCACACGAGGTGCAGCGCAGGGTCGAACTGCGTCAGGAACGCCAGCGGCAGCTCGACCAGCCGGACGCACCGCGCCTGTGGGCCGTGATCGACGAGTCCGTGCTGATGCGTTCGGTGGGCGGGCCCCATGTGATGCACGAGCAACTACTGCATCTGGTCTCGATGATGGAGCGGCCCCGGGTGACGCTGCAGGTCGCGCCGCTGGAGGTGACGGCGTCGGTGGGTGTCGGTACGGGGGTGACCTATCTGCGTTTCTCCCTGGGCGACCTGAAGGACGCGGTCTACATCGAGCATCTGACCGACAGCACCTTCAGCCAGAAGCCCCGGGCCGTCGAGCAGTACCGCGACATGCTGGACCGCCTCGGCGCATGCGCGCTCACGCCCCAGCAGTCGCTGGAGCTGATCCAGCAGCGCATCAAGAGCCTCTGACCCGTCCGTAGGAGGCCTGCGGCTCGCCGAGTTGCCCCTCGGGCAACTCGGCGCAGCCTTTCCTCCGCGATGCGCGGCCCGCCCTACGGCAGGCGCGCGACGCCGCCCCACTCGATCCATTCGTCGGTCTGCTGCACCGGCGCCAGATCGTTGTCGGGACGCCAGGTGGAGACCTCCACCAGTCCCGGCTCGAGGATCTCCATGCCGTCCAGATACGCGGCGACCTCGTGCTCCTCGCGCACCCGGCCCCAGTGGTCGTGGGTGACCTGCGCCATGAAGTCGGTGACGAACGTGCGGATCTCGGGCCGGTCGCTCACCAGTTGGCAGACGACCAGGAAGCTTCCCGGCACCAGCCGTGCCGCGACCCGCCGCACCAGCGCGGCCGGGTCGTCCTCGTCCGGAATGCAGTGCATCACCGACACGAACAGGGCCGCGACCGGTTTGCTGAAGTCGATGAGCCGCCGGGTCTCCTCGTGGTCGAAGATGCCGTCGGTGTCACGCATGTCGGCCTGGATGACGGTCGTACGGTCGTTCTCGTCCAGCAGGGCGCGGCCGTGCGCGAGGACGATCGGGTCGTTGTCGACGTAGACAACCCTCGACTCGGGATCGACCGCCTGCGCGACCTGGTGGACGTTGTCCTGGGTCGGCAGACCGGATCCGTGGTCGATGAACTGGCGGATGCCGTACTCGCTCGCCAGCAGTCGTACGACACGCCGCAGGAAGTTGCGGTTGTTGACGGCGAGCGTCTTGCTGCTGGGAACCTGCTTCAGCAGCTCTTCGCAAGCGTCGCGGTCGGCCTGGTAGTTGTCGTCGCCCCCCAGGAGATAGTCGTACATGCGTGCCACACTGGGCACTTTGGTGTCGATGGCGTCGGGGCGCCACACGCTCTGCATCCAGTCCTCGCCCGCGTCGTGGAGATCCGGTTCTGTGGGATCCACATGCTAGGGAGAGCCGGGACGGTGGTACAGGCGAACGTACTTGGCGGCAGGCCCGCACGTCGGCTTTCGGCCACGGCGCTCCGTACCTACCGCCCTGTTTCAACAGACGTACGGGCGTTCACAGCGCAACCCACGAGTGGGCGCGGCTGCGGAGGTGGTCGTGTACGAGAGCCAGCGGCGGGTGGACCAGGGCTCCGGCGCGGGTGGCCAGGTAGAGCGTGTTGAGCGGCGGGGCGGCGGGCTCGTGCAGCAGTTCCACGGAGCCCGCGGAGAGCGCCGGCTCGGCGAGGTACCGGGGGAGCGCGCTCACCCCGGCGCCCGCGACGACCGCGGCCAGGACGGCGCGCAGGTCCGGGACGATCACGGCGATGTGGTTCGGCGGTCGGCGGTTGAACTCGCTCAGCCAGTAGCGGCGCACGATCGGCAGATCGTCCGCGTAACCGACCAGCGGGAGATGCGCGAGCGCGTCCACCGGGTCGGCGGCCAGCCGCGCGCTGTCGACACTGCGGGCCAGGGACGGCGGGCCGACCAGGACGAACTCCTCGTCGACCAGCGGTGTGGCCGCGATCTCCTGCTGCGTCGGCCTTATGGAGGACACCACCAGGTCCACCTGCCCCGCCGAGAGCGCGGCCAGCAGGTCTTTGGCGAGGCCCAGCGTGACATGGATCCGCAGCCCCCGGGTGGTCAGCGGCGCGAGCGTGGGCAGCACCCTCATGGCCATCAGTTCGCCGGGACCCGCGATCCGTACCGTCCCGACATGGGCCGCCCCCGCCGCCGACGGCTCCAGTGCGGCGCGCAGCTCGTCGAGGTGGGTGCCGATACGGGCGGCGAGGTCGGCGGCGTGGGCGGTGGGAGTGACGCCCTTGCGTGAGCGGAGGAACAACTGTTCGCCCAGCTGGTCCTCCAGCCTGGCCAGCTGGCCGCTCACCGCCGGCTGGGTGAGGCCCAGCCGCTCGGCGGCCGCGGACAGCGATCCGCAGCGGTATATCTCCACGAAGGTCGACAGCAGATCGAGGCCGGGCACACAACACTCATTCCATAAGAGAACTTATGACGCTCATGATGCCCGCGGATGGAGCAGGGGCAAAGCTGGTGTTGTCCCGATCGACGCTGCCACACGGCAGCCGATCCCGATTCCGAGCCTGGCTCCGAGCGAAGTTAAGGACTTTCCATGTCGAAGATCCTCATGGTCGTTTCCGGTGCCGACAGCCTGAAGCTGTCGGACGGCACCAGCCATCCCACCGGCTTCTGGGCCGAGGAGGTGGCCGCGTCGCACGAGGTGCTGCAGGCAGCCGGCCACGAAGTGGACATCGCGACCCCGGGCGGTGTTCGGCCGACCGTGGACCCGATCAGCCTCGACGAGCGCGGCGGCGTCGAGAAGGCGGACGCCGAGAGGTTCCTGGCGTACCTGGACGCCCTCGACGAAGAACTAGCCCGCCCCACCGACCTCTCGGGTGTGTCGGCCGGAGACTACGACGCCGTGTACATCCCGGGCGGCCACGCGCCGATGGCCGACCTCGCCGTCAGCACGGACCTCGGCCGGCTGCTGAACGACGCCGAGGAGGGCGGGAAGATCGTCGCGGCGCTCTGCCACGGCCCGGCGGCGCTGCTCAGCGCCGTGAAGGAGGACGGTTCCTTCACCTTCACCGGCCGCGAGCTGACGGTCTTCAGCGACGAGGAGGAGCGGCAGGGCGGACTCGGCGACAAGTCGCCGTACCTGGTCGAGTCCCGTCTGCGAGAGCTCGGCGCGGTGGTCCGGCCGGGTGACGCATGGGCGAGCAGGGTCGTCGTCGACGGCACTCTGATCACCGGCCAGAACCCGCAGTCGAGCGCGGACACCGCACAGCGGGTGGTGGAGGCGCTGGCAGGCCGCTGACCCTGGGCTCAGGGCCGCGTCTCGGCGGGGGCCGGGGACACCGCCAGGGAGAAGGAATGACCGGCCGGATCGGAGAAGATGCGTTCCTCGTGGGGCCCGCGCCGGTGGTTGGAATCCACCGGCCGGGCCCCCAGGCCGACCGCCTCCCGCTCCGCGGCGTCCAGATCGTCGCGGGCGACCTGGATACGCAGATGCGACTGCTGCGAGTCCTCCGGCCGGGGCCAGCTGGGCGGCGCGTAGCCGTGGTCGCGGCGCATCGCCAGGTGCACGCCGCCGTGGCCGACGACCTCCACGAAATCGGGGTCGCTGCCGAGGCGTATCTCCGCGCCGAACAGCCCTGCGTAGAACTCGGCCAGTTCCATGGGTTCGGCGGCGTCGAGGACGAGGACGCTGGTCTTCTGGGTGGTCATGCACTGCGGCTACCCACTGCCACGCCCGGCATACGGAGCGCTGGGGAGAGGCCGCCATCGAGTCGGGCGCGCGGACGGTACGGCCATCCGGGCGTTACGGGCGCCCCCGCCCGGGGCACCCGCGCCAGGAGAGGGGCCATGGGCAGGAGGCTCCGCCTGAACACCGACAGTAACCGTCGCGTTCGCCGGTCGGCTCCCGGAGGAGGAACATGGAACCGGCCCCGCGTGAACCGCCCCCGACCGCCGGACATGATGATGAACGAGAACTCGACCCCGACAGCGACCGCCCGCGCGGCCGCGTCCGCCGCGGTGTTCGGCGCCCCCTGCTGGGTCAGCCTCATGGCACGTGATCTGCAGGCGGCGCAGGACTTCTACGGGGCGGTGCTCGGCTGGACGTTCCGCAGGGGCAGGCTGGGGGACCAGTTCAGGGTCGCCGTCGTCGACGGCATGCCGGTCGCCGGGATCGGCGCACTCGCTCCCGCCCTGACCGTGGCCGTCGCCTGGACCCCGTATTTCGCCGTCGAGGACGCCGACCGGACAGCCGCCCGTATCCGGGAACGCAGCGGCACCGTCGCGGTGGGGCCGCTGGCCCTGTCGATGGGGCGCGGCGTGCTGGCGGCGGACCGGGACGGTGCCGTCTTCGGGCTCTGGGAGGGCGAGCTCATGCGCGACTGGCCGGCCTGGCGCGACAAGGCACCCGCCTGGATCAGGCTGCTGGCCAAGGACGCCTTCGAGTCGGCGATCTTCTACGGCGAGGTGTTCGACTGGGCCTCCGAACGACCGGGCTGCTGCGAGGTCAGCTACCTGGAGGACGCGGTCGTGCTGCACCGCGAGGGGCGGGTGCTCGCCCGGCTCACCTCTGGTGCGGACGGCACGGCGGCCAACCCGTTGCTGCACCCTCGCTGGCACGTCCATTTCGCCGTGCAGAACCTCGAGGAGACGGTGCAGACCGCCGGGCGCCACGGCGGGACCGTCCTCGGCGAGCGGAGCACCTCGCACGGCGCGGAGGTCACCCTGCGGGATCCCGACGGCGCCATCTTCACCGTCAGCGCCACGGACAACGCCGTACCCGAGTAGCCGTCGGAAGCCACCGGAAGGACCTGCACACATGGCACGCGCCGCTGTGTTCGACGTCGACGGGACACTGGCCGACACCAACCACCTCCATGTCGTCGCCTGGTGGGAGGCATTCCGCCAGGCCGGCCACCGGGTGACCATGCACGACATCCACCGATCCGTCGGGCTGCCGGGTCAGGACCTGGTCGCCCATCTGCTCGGCGACGACCGGGACACCGATCAGGACGCCGCGGTGGATGCCGCGCACAAGACCCTCTACGCGACGTACTTCGACCGGCTGCCGGCGTTCGACCAGGCCGGAGAGCTGTTGCGGGCCCTCGCGGCGGAGGGCTGGCGGGTGGTGCTCGCCACCTCGGCGGGCGGATCCGAACTGGCGGCGCTCCGGCGGGCGATCGACGCGGACGACGCCATCAGCGCGACCTCGAGCGCCGACGACGTGGCGGAGGGCAAGCCCGCGCCCGACCCGGTCGAGCAGGCCCTGGCACTGGCCGGCGTGCCGGCGGAGAACGCCGTCTTCGTCGGCGACACGGTGTGGGACATGCAGGCCGCGTCCAGGGCCGGAGTGCGGGCCGTGGGCCTGCTCTGCGGCGGGATCCCGCGTACCGCCCTGGAGGCCGCAGGGGCGGCGGACGTCTTCGACGATCCGGCGGACCTGCTGGCCCGGATCGCCACCGGCCCGTTCGCCGGTCGCTGAGCGCCGGGGCCCGGTGAGCGCCGGCCGGTACGGCGAACAGCCCCGTCGCAGCCAGGTCCGTCGCAGCCCCCGAATGCCTGAGGGTCCTGAGGGTGGGGTACCGGGTCCGCTCAGTGCGCCCGGTGCCCGGCCAGCGGAGCCGTCTGCTCGCCCGCGCCCCGGCGGACCCCGCGCAGGAACTCCTCCAGCGCCGCCGTCGAGGTGTGCCGGGGCTGCCAGTCCAGCTCTTCCCTGGCCCGTGCCGTGTTCATCACCGGCATCCGCAGCAGGGCGTCGAACAGGTGCGGCGAGGCCGGGACGGCACGCAGGCTCCAGGCGGCCGACAGCGCGGCGTGCACCGCCCGTTGAGGCAACCGGACCACCCGGGCCCGCAGCAGCTCGCCGAGGGCCGACGCGTCGATCACCGGCTCCGCCGCCAGGTTGAACGCCCCACGCGCGTCGAGGAGGACCGCCAGCAGGTAGGCCTGGGCGGTGTCGTCGGTGTGCAGCGCCTGGAAGCGCAGCCCGTCGAGGTCGGGCACGAACGGCAGCAGTGCCGGGTTGAGCAGCGGGCCGGGCAGGAACCGGCCCGCGAAGATCCGGCGCTGCTCGCTTGCCGAGCCCTCCTTGAACATGAAACCGGGGCGGATACGTGCCACCCGTATTTCCGGGTGACGCAGCTCGTAGGCGTCGAGCACCCGTTCCAGATACGCCTTCTCCCGGCAGTAGGCCGCGTCCGGCCAGCCATGGGTCGGCCATGCCTCGTCGACGCCCGGAGCGGTCTTGGGCCCGGGTGAGTAGGCGCCCACCGACGAGGCGTGCACCAGGACCGGCACGCGCGCCTCGGCGACCGCTTCGAAGAGCCGCAGCGACCCGAGGACGTTGGTCTGCCAGGTGGTGACGGGGGAGTGCGTCGGCTGGAAGCGCCAGGCGAGGTGGATCACGGCGTCGGCGCCGTCCAACTGCCGTACGAGCACACCGGTGGCGTCCTCGTGGGCCAGGTCGACCGATGCCCAATCCGTGCGCGATATGTCCAGATCGGGGACCCGGCGGGCGAGGCCGAGGACCGATGCGATCCGTGAGTCCGCGGAGAGTGCCCTGACCACGCTGGTGCCGACGTTTCCGGTGGCCCCCGTGACGACCACCCGCAGTCCTGTCTTCGTGCTCATCAGCCACTCCGTGGGGTTCCTGGGAAAGGACCGGCCGATCCCCGGGTCCCCCGGCGTGGGGGACCGAAACGGATGAAATCGGCGGCAGCGGGCACCCGGGGATCAAGAACCCGCCGGGCGGCACCGAAGACCGCCCGCACCATCGGCCGAGGGAGCCGCGGATGCACAATGTGCCGGGAGTGGACCGGAGCGCGGACACGCTTGTGCTCGCCCCGGGGGTCTATGCCCCGCAGAGCGACACGTTTCTGCTCGCGGACGCGCTCGAACGCGAACCGCTGAGGCCGGACGCCGAGGTGCTCGACGTCGGAACCGGACCCGGAACACTGGCCCTGGCGGCCGCACGGCGCGGCGCCCGTGTCACGGCCGTCGACACGTCCTGGCGCGCTGTCGCAGCCACCAGGCTCAATGCCGTACTCGCCCGTCGGAAGGTGCGCGTACTGCGCGGCGATCTGCTGGACCCGGCGGCGGACCGGCGCTTCGACCTGATCCTGTGCAATCCGCCCTACGTTCCCGCACCGCATCCCGACGTGCCGCGCCGCGGCTCCTCCGTCGCCTGGGACGCCGGCCACGACGGCAGGGCCGTCCTTGACCGGGTCTGCGACGGCGCGGCCGACCTGCTGCACCCGGGGGGAGCCCTGCTGCTGGTGCACTCGGCGCTCAGCGGGGTCCAGGCGACCCTGGACCGGCTGAGTGGTGCCGGACTCGACGCAGCCGTCGTGGAGCGCCGCTTGGTCCCCTTCGGTCCCGTACTGCGCTCCCGAGCCGACTGGCTGGAGCGGCAGGGACTGATCGCTCCCGGCGAGGAGAAGGAAGAGCTGGTGATCATCCGTGCCGACCGAGCCTGAGGAACACACCGCCCAGGAGCCCTGCCGGGTAACCGTGACCGGGGAGGGCCCGATGCTCGTGGAGGGCCCCGTGGAGGTCGTCCTGGAGGACGGCAGCACCGTGCGGTCCGACCGTTTCACGGTGGCGCTGTGCACCTGCCGGCGGAGCCGTACGTACCCCTGGTGCGACACCAGCCACCGCCGACGCAGCAGGAGGTGAACGATGCCGGACCGCATCCCCGGCCCGGAGACGTCCCCGGAGGGCGAACTGCCGGGCGCACGCGGAGAACTGTCGCAGGGCGTGCTGGACGCCCTGCGCGGCCCCACGGGCGGCCCGGCGCCGCAGCCGCGCGAGGCCCGCGACGCCGACCCCTTCGGTGATGATCTGCAACTGGCCCTCTACCTCTGCTACGAACTGCACTACCGCGGCTTTCGCGGAATCGACGCGGCCTGGGAGTGGGATCCCGGACTGCTCGGCCTGCGTGCGGCCCTGGAGCGCCGCTTTCTCGAAGCGCTCCGCGAACGGACCGCCGGGCACCTTGACGTGCACGACGCCCTGGACGAACTGCTCGTCGAACCCGTCGACGGCACAGGAGTGTCGTACTTCCTCAAGGACGAGGGACAGTTGTGGCAGCTGCGCGAGTACGCGGCCCAGCGCTCCCTGTACCACCTCAAGGAGGCCGATCCGCACGCCTGGGTGATCCCCCGGCTGCGGGGAAGGGCCAAAGCGGCGTTCGTCGCAGTCGAGTTCGACGAGTTCGGTGGCGGGCGCGCCGAGCGGGTGCACGCCCGGTTGTTCGCCGACCTGATGGCGGACCTCGGTCTTGACACCACCTACGGCCGCTACGTCGACGCCGCCTCCGCCGAGATGCTCGCCGTCGTCAACCTGATGTCGCTCCTCGGGCTGCACCGTGCCCACCGGGGCGCCCTGGTGGGCCACTTCGCCACGGTCGAGGTGACCTCCTCGCCCGGTTCGCGGCGGCTCGCCGAGGCGATGCGCCGCACCGGAGCAGGACCGGCGGCCGAGCACTTCTACGCGGAACACGTGACGGCGGACGCCGTGCACGAACAGATCGTGCGCCGCGACGTCATCGGCGGGCTGCTTGCCGACGAGCCGTCGCTCGCGCCCGACATCGCCTTCGGGATCGCGGCCACGACCTGGCTGGAGGACCGGCTCGGGGACCGGCTCCTGGCGGCCTGGCGAAGCGGTTCGACGAGCCTGCGGGCACAGCTGTGAAACCTTCGTACACCCCTGTGAAAGCGGGCCGTCCGGCGCGCCGTGAACCCCTCGGCGACCAGCGACTACCTACAGTAGCCAGCTGTGTGGCGGACTGGACCGCTCCGGTTCACAATGAGGCACCGGACGGACCTTGCTCCGCCGTGTCAGGGGGCCGCATAAACCGGGAGACCACGATGCTGATGCCCGACACGAGTGTGATCACCAGGCTGATTGCCCGCTACCGGGCGCAGGAACATTACGTCCTCGCCGCTCCCCACGACGAATCCGCCCGGAGACGGTTCGAGGACACGGCCTACACCCTGTGCGTGCTCATGTGCGAGCGCACCGCCCGCGAAGCGTTGCACGCGGCGGAGACCTATGTGGGCCGTCGGATCCGGCCGGGCGCACCGGCCGTGGGCGAGGGCGCGGCATCCGGCGGGCGCTGAGGGGGGCCGGCCCCACGGCACAAGGCTGTCCGGGCGAGGGAGCGGGGAAGGACCGAGGTGTCTGAGGTTGGCTCGAGGCTGCGAGCGCCGGTGGCCGGCATCGTCAGCCGGACCAAGGAACCGGCCGTCGTGCAGACTGTGCGGTCGACTGCCGCGGCGACCATCTCCTATGTGGTCGCCCTGCAGTTGCTGGAGAGTCAGGCGCCCCCGCTCACCGCACCGCTGACCGCACTCCTCGTCGTCCAGGTCACGCTCTACTCCACGCTCACCACCGGGGTGCGCCGGGTCAACTCCGTGGTCGTCGGGGTTCTCATCGCCATCGGCTTCAGCGCGCTCGTCGGACTGACGTGGTGGAGCCTCGGGCTGATCATCCTCGCCTCCCTGACGGTCGGCAGATTCGTCCGCGTCGACGAGTTCGTCCCCGAGGTTGCGATCAGCGCCATGCTCGTGCTCGGCGTGACACAGGTGGCGGACACCGCATGGGACCGGGTGCTGGAGACGCTCATCGGCGCCGTCGTCGGCCTGCTGTTCAACGTCCTTTTCGTGCCGCCGGTGTGGGTCGAGGCCGCAGGGGACTCGATCGAGGATCTCGCGCGGCGCATGCGGCTGCTGCTGCTGCGGATCGGTGAGGAGCTGACCAGCCACACACCAGTCGAGCGGGCGGCCGCCCGGCTCCACGAGGCCCGCAGGCTCGACAACGACATCGCCGAAGTGGATGCCGCGTTGCGGCAGGCCGAGGACAGCCTCCGGTTCAACCCGCGCGTCAAGGAAGGCCTGTTGCACCGCATCGTGCTCCGTACCGGCCTCGACACGCTGGAGATCTGCGCCGTCGTACTGCGCGTGCTGGCCCGCACCATCACCGACCTGGCCAAGGAACGCCGTGAGGAGGACCTCTTCAGCCACGAGGTCGGGATCGCCCTCGAGGAACTCCTCGCGCATGTGGCCGACACACTGGTGAGCTTCGCCGTCCTCGTCACCACCCGGACCAGTGACAGCGCCGACGCCGCCGAGGAGCGGCTCACCGGTGAACTCGCCGCCGCCCGCACCAGCCGCGACAACGCGGCCGATCTGCTGCTCCAGGGCATCCAACGGCTGCCGCGCGAGTGGCAGCTGCACGGCGCTCTGCTGACGGAGGTCGACCGGATCCTCGACGAGCTGGACCTGGACCACCGGTCGCGGCGCCTCATGGAGGAACTCGACCGCCACACCCGGGAACGGCGGGAGAAGCGGCCGCGGTTGTCCGCGCTCCGTGACTGGGTATGGGGGCGGACCCCGCGCAAGAACTCCGGCCGCTGACCCAGGGCCACCGCCAGGCAGGAGGCGACTCCTCTCACGAGGCGGGCTCGGCGCCATGGGCGGCGCCCTGCCGTCCCTCGTCGCCTCCACTGCGGTGCCGGCTCCCGCATGTCTGCCGGTCAGCGAGGTCTTCCCGATGGAGACGCGCCCCATGGCCATCGTGTTCCGCGCCGGCGGCACCGCGGCAGGCGGTGTCTCCGGCCCCTGCGCTTCGCCCGAGTTGGGCAGAACGGTGTCCCGGCGGACCCCTGAGGGACGGCGGAGAGCGTGGCGTCAGGGGCGGAATATCTCGCGTCGTTCCATGGGGGGACAGTGCGCGGCTACCGAATGCGCCGACTCGGTCCTGTGTGGTCACCCTGCGCGCTGCTGATCCTTCAGACTGCGGCCCCTGCTGCGCACGATCTCCTCGGCGACGGCGCTGAGCTTGCGGTTGGTGCGCTGCGAGAAGCGCCGCAGCACGTCGAAGGCGTCGTCGGGGCCGCAGCCGAGCGCGTGCATCAGGATGCCGCTGGCCTGGTCGATCACGGCACGCGAGTCCAGCGCCGTCTCGAGCTGGTTCACCTGGGCGAGCGCCGCCCGGTAGTGGTGGTCGCGCACCAGTTGCTGGGCGAACTGCTCGCCCAGTACGAGAACCGGATGGTGGGTCAGATGCACGAACGCCCCCGGCCGGAAGCTGTAGAGGCTCAGCGTCACCTCCACCTCACTGTGGGAAAAAGGCATCGTGACACTGGAGCGGATACCCGAATCCAGCGCCGCGGCACGGTAGTCGGGCCAGCGCTCCTCGCCCAGCAGGTCGGCGGCGGTGACAGGCTCGCCGGTGTCCAGCGCGCTCGACATCGGCCCTTCGCCCGAGTCGAGCTCGACCGAGAGAAGAGTGGTCAGATCCGGATGCGTGGCGGCGGCACGGCGCTCGGACGAACCATCGGCGACCGTGATGGCCGCACCGCAGCAGGTCTCCACGCAGCGCATCGCCGCTTCGCTGAAATCGGACAGATCGCGTGCGGTGTCGGCTGCGTCCACGACGAGGTCCGGCGGCGTCAGCATGTGTGTGTCCCTCCTTTCCCGCCGTGCGGCTGCCCGTCTGGTTTCGGCACAAACCCCTGGCCGGGGCAGTTCGGCAGCGGCGGGTCGGATAGTTTGCTCCCATGGCGGAGAGCGATGAGTTCGGCGACGACCTTGAGGACTTCGTCCGCCGCGTCGGGGAGCTGAGAGCCGCGCGCGGACTGCCGCAGGACGAGCAGCAGACCCTCTTGGACGCCGCCCTTTTCGAGCTCCAGCACGTCGCCGAGACCCTGTGGCCGAAGTTCGAGCGGCTCGCCGGCCACGGCCCGGCCCGCGCCGTCGCGGACCGCACCGAGCTCCAGCTGCTGCGCGCCCTCTTCCAGCGGCTTCCGCTGCCCGTGGCCCTGATCGGCGGTGACACGGTGGTCAGACGGATGAACCTCGCCGCCACCGACCTCACCGGCGTACGGGCCGGGTTCGCCGCAGGCCGGCCGCTGTCCGGCCTGCTCAGACCCGGCGACCGGGGTGCGCTCCGGTCACAGGCCGCGGCGGTCGCCCGGGGCGAGGGGCCGCGCAGTCTCCGGGTCCGTCTGCAGAAGCGGCCGGACGAGACCCTGCGCGCCACGCTCACCGCCCTGCGCCCGCCGAACGAACCGCAGCCGGCCGTGCTGATGATCCTCCAGTCCGACACCGTCCCTGCCCCCAACCGGACCGGCACCGGCATCGGTGCCGGTCCGGCGGGCGAGCGGGGACCGGGACGGGACGCCGTCGCAACCAGGCTGCGCCGGGCCACCGCTCCGGACCTGGCCGAGGCGGCCGGGCACGCGGCCCAGATGGACCTGCTCGACGCGATGACCACCGCCCTGCTGCGAGCCCCGGCCGGCGACCCGGAGGCGGCGCTGGGCGCAGCAGCCGCCGTCCTCGCCTCGCACGGTGCGGACTGGGTCGTCGCCGACCTGGTGACGGGCGCCGGGCTGCGCCGCACAGCCGTGCGGGGGCCGGCCGGTGACGAGGCGGAGGCGCTCGCGGCAAGAATCTCGGCCCAGGACCCGGCCGACTGTCCGCTCGTCGTGGAGAGCGCTGCCGAGGGTTCCTCGGTCCTCCAGGTCCGGCCGGAGGACCTCGACTCGTTCGGGCGGGACCGGGCCGGCGACTCGGTGCTCGTCCAGGCCGATGTCACGTCCCTGATGTGCGTGGCCCTGCGGGCACCCGCCGAAGGGCCGCCCGCAGGCGAGGCGGGCGAGGGTACGGGTCCCGTGCTCGGCGTGGTGTCGCTGTTCCGCAGCGGCCCCACCCCGGCCTTCTCGATGGCGCAGGCCCGGGCCGTCCACGTGGTCTCGCGGCACGTGGCGCTGGCTATGCGGCGTTCCGCATGACGCTGTCGTGCATGACGTCGTCCCGCATGACCTCGTTGCGCAGTTGGTCGCAGCTTCGGCTGATCAGCCGGGAGACGTGCATCTGGGAGATTCCGAGCGTGTGGGCGATGCTGCTCTGGGTCATGTCGCGGAAGAACCGCATGTAGAGGATGTTCTGCTCACGCTCGGGCAGCTTGCGCAGCCCCGGCTTCACCGCCTCCCGGTCGACGAGAACGTCCAGGGCGGGGTCGGCGGAGCCGAGGGTGTCGCTGAGCGAGTAACCGTCGTCGGCGCCGGGGAGTTCGGCGTCGAGGGACAGCGCGGTGAAGCTCTCCAGGGCCTCCAGTCCGACCAGCGCGTCCTCCTCGCTGATACCGGCCCGCTCGGCGATCTCCGCGACGGTGGGGGCGCGCCCCGAGATCGTCTGGACGAGGTCCTGACGGGCGAACCGTACGCGGTTGCGCAGGTCCTGGACGCGCCGCGGGACATGCAGGGCCCACATGTGGTCGCGGAAGTGCCGCTTGACCTCGCCGACGACGGTGGGCACCGCGAAGCTCTCGAAGGCCCCGCGTGAGGGGTCGTACCGGTCGACCGCCTTGACCAGGCCCAGGGCGGCGACCTGCTGGAGGTCCTCGAGGGATTCGCCCCGGTTGCGGAACCGGCCGGCGATCCGCTGGGCCATCGGCAGCCAGGCCGACACGATTTCCTGCCGCAGCTCCTGGCGCTCCGGTCCGTCGTCCAGTTCGGCCATCCTGCGGAAGGCTGCGGCGGTGTCGGGGGCGTCGGAGTGAGAGTGCTTGGTCTGTGCGAACGTGGGCATGATGTCGCGACTCCCGGGGATAGGGGGTTGCCGTGCCGGAATCAGTCACCCGGGGAAGGCGGACAGGGGTCTACGCGCCCGGAGCATCCGCTCCCCACGGGGCGTGCCTCCTGTCCGAAGCACATGACGCACCTGCCCGGGCGCGTGCGGCCAAAACCTCTCAGCCCACAGCCGGTACGTCGATGCGCAGGTCGACCGGCAGGTGGTACACGGCGAACGCGTGCCCGATGACCGGCTGGGCGACGTTGCGCACCTTCACACCACCGGCAGTCATCCCGTGCTCGGTGCCCAGGTGGGCGTGTCCGTGCACGGCCAGGTCCGCCTCCGACTCGTCGATCGCCTCGGCGAGCAGATAGCTGCCCAGGAACGGATAGATCTCGGGCGGCTCCCCGGCGAGGGTGTCCGGTACGGGGGAGAAGTGCGTCAGGGCGATCCGCACCTCGCACCGCCGGTCCCGCAGCTCCAGCAGGGAACGGGCCAGATCAGCCGCACAGCGGCGGCTGTAGCGGACGAAGGCCTTCATCTCCGGCTCGCCGAACTCGCCGGCGCTGCGGCCCGCGAAGCCGCCGCCGAACCCCTTCGTCCCGGCGATGCCGACCCTGGTGCCGTCGACGTCGAGGACCGTGCCCCCGCCTTCGAGGACCGTCGCACCCGCCCGTTCCAGCACGCTCGTGACGTCGTCCTGGAGGTCGCTGTGGTAGTCGTGGTTGCCCAGCACGGCGACGACCGGCACGGGCAGCCCCTTGATCTCGGCGGCCACCACCTCCGCCTCCTCGAGCGTGCCGTGCCGGGTCAGGTCCCCGGCCAGCAGCAGCATGTCGGCGCAGTCGCCGAGCGTTTCCCATGCGGGGCGCAGCAGGCCCCGGCTGTCGGGCGAGAGATGGATGTCTCCGACGGCGGCAACACGGATCACTCGAGCTCCTCGGGCCGTTCGGGGACCGTCGCACAGGCGACCGTGAGGTCGGCCCGCACCGGCAGCCCGCCGAGTTCGGTCTCTGCGATGCGCAGGATCTCGGTCCTGCACGCGGCGGTGGAGACGGTGCCCCACAGGTGCACGTATCCGCCGCGCATGTCGATCCGGACGCCCAGTTCCGAGATCTCCTCGTCGGCGAGACGGTCGCGCAGCCGCGCGATGCGGTACTCGGAGGCCTCAGGGCCCTTCATGGGGCACCTCCTGCTTCCGTGGCGGGATGACGTCCAGCCGCTCCAGCAGATAGAGGAACGCGTCCGGCATGGGAGAGGCCGAGTGCTCACGGCGCAGCCGGTCCCAGTCGACGCGTTCGCGCAGCGCTCTGGCGACCGGCAGCAGCGCACCGAAGTCGCAGTGGTGCTCCGAGAGTGCCGTGAGCCGGCTCTCCAGCAGGTCGGATGGGGCCAGCACCGGCATGTGCACGGAGTCGACCGGGAGGATCTCGGCCCGGTCGAGCATCTCCTTCGTGACCGGACGGTGGGCCAGTTCGAAGATCAGGTCGATCTGCTCGCCGCCGGCCCTCGCCTTCACCAGCCAGTCCTCCGGAGGGGAGACGACCTGGATGCCGCCCTCGATCAGGGTCTGCACCACACCTTCCGCGTCCTGCCGGCGCAGACAGAAGTCCGAGTCGTGCTGCAGCCGGGTAGGGACGCCGTGCGCGTAGGCGGCCACGCTGCCCACCAGCGCGAACGGGTACCCCGACGCCTTCAGCAGCGCGCCGACCTGCTTGGTCGCCTGAAGGATGGCCTGCGTGTGGTCCTGTGGCAGTTCGTCCGGGTAGGTGGCGGCCACCGGCTCGGTCGCCGCCGCGTCGAGCACGCGGTTCGGCCCGGGGGCCATGGGCAGAGTTGGCGGCCGGGCCGTTTCCTGGGGGTGGTTCATCGCCGGTCTCCGTCCTGGTCCGTCTCGGAGGTTCTTGGCAAGGTCGCCGTCCCACGGAGTCGTGAGGACACGACACGTACCCCATTGACGGTAATTGATCCGTGTCCGGGTGGTCGGTGTCGGCCCGGACACGGATAACTCGGTGGGCGCGCACGGTGCTGCGGCGGTGTGGCGTTGCGTGCGCCGGGTACCCGAACGGCCCCGGGCCACTGCGGGTCACCGCGGTGCAGCAGCCGGGGAACAGCCGAAACGCCGGTACCAGCTATTCCGGTGATTCATCTGGAGGAGGCGGAGGCCATGGTCTCGGGAGCGACCAGGCGGTCCGGGGAGGAGTCCGCCACCGGCGGCGGCGAGCGGTTCGGCGTCGCCACCAGACAGCGGGGCGGCACGGTCGTCCTCTCCCTCAGCGGCGAGCTGGACCACGACACCGCCGAGCCCTTGCGTGAGGCCATCGCGCAGCAGGTGCGGGCGGGCGTGCGGCGGATTCTTGTGGACTGCGGCGACCTGCACTTCTGTGACTCAACGGGACTGAACGTCCTGCTGCACGGGCGGCTGGCCGCCCGGGAGGCGGACGGCCGGGTGGAGCTGGCCGCGCTGCGCCCGCCCGTGGCCCGCATGTTCGAGATCACCGGCGCGCATGCGGTGTTCCAGGTGTACGCCGGCGTGGACGAAGCGCTGGCCGACGAGCGGTCCGACTGACCGGGAGGCCTGATGAGCACGGGCCTCGGCGGACAGGCGCAAGGGCACGCGCAGACGCGCCGCCTCGCACTGTTCGGCACGAAGGGTGTGGTGAGCCGTTGTCGTGACTTCACCGAGCAGGCGCTGGCCGACTGGGGGTGGCGGGCGACGGGCCCGGAGGAGGAGCACGACGTCGTCGAGGACGTCCTGCTGCTCGTCTCCGAGCTGGTGACCAACGCGTGCCTGCACGCGGGCGGCCCCGAGGAGCTGACGCTCAACCACTCCGGCGGGCAGCTGCGGGTCGAGGTGGCCGACGCCGACCCCCGCCGCCCGAGGCGCAGGGTGCAGCGCGACCTCGCGCAGCCCGGCGGCCACGGGCTGATCATTCTGGAACGGCTGGCGCAGAACTGGGGGTCCGAGCCCCGTGGCACCGGCAAGGTGGTCTGGCTGGAGGTGCGGCTCAGTCCCGGTCCGGGCAGGCCGGGGCGTCGTCCATGATTCCTGCTCGCAGCGTCTGCAGGATGCGTGCGAGCAGGCGCGACACATGCATCTGCGAGATGCCGAGCCGCTCACCGATCTCGGACTGCGTCAGCTCCTCGCGGAAGCGCAGCGAGAGGATCAGCCGGTCGCGCTCGTCCAGCGCGGCTATGAGGGGCTTGAGCGCTTCCAGCGAATCGACGATGTCGAAGGCGGGGTCCTCCCTGCCCAGGCGCCGGGTGACGGCGTTCGACGCCTCGTCGTCGTTCACCGTCGCGTCGAGGGACTGCGCCGTGTAGCCGTTGGATGCGCGCTCGCCCTCGAGCACCTCCTCCTCGCTGACGTGGAGGTACTCGGACAGCTCCGCGGTCGTCGGCCTGCGGCCCAGCCCCTGTTCCAGTACGTCGAGCGCCTTGGCGAGGTCGATCCGCAGCTCCTGGAGCCGGCGCGGCACCCGGACCGACCAGCTGGAATCCCGGAAGAAGCGCTTGATCTCGCCGACCACGGTCGGGAGCGCGAACGAGGCGAACTCGACCTCGCGTTCGATCTCGAACCGGTTGATCGCCTTGATCAGCCCGATCGTCCCGACCTGGATGATGTCCTCCATCGGCTCCGACCGGCCCGTGAACCGGAGCGCCGCGAACTTCACGAGGCTCAGATTCAGTTCGACGAGCGTGTTGCGGACGTAGGAGTACTCGGGTGTGCCTTCCTCGAGGACCGCCATCCGTTCGAACAGGGTGGTCGACAGTGCGCGGGCGTCCATAGGGCTCACGGCCCGCGGGTCGGGGATCTGAGGCAGGCCGTCCGGTGCGCCGCGCCCGGCCGCGCAAAGGTGCCGGGAGGCGGCGGTGATGTCCGAGGGCTCCGTACGGTCCGGGGTTTCTGTACGGACGGTTCCCTGGGAGGGTGTCGAGCTGGACATCGAGGCTCCTTCGACGGGGCGGAGGCCGGCGCTGTGGGCTGCAGCGGGACCGTCGGGCGAGCACCTTACGTACCCAATGATTCCCTTTCGGGGTGCTTTGAAGCAATTTTGCGGGGCACCGGTCCGATATGGGACAGGCACCGGAGCGGACGCAGCTCTTCCTCAGCCGCTGCTTCACCCTTGACGGCGGGCAGGGCGTGGTGGGCCGGTGCCGTGATCTGACGCGCCAGGTCCTGGACGAGTGGTTCACCCCTTACGGAGCCGGCGGACGCGTCATGATCGACGACGTACTGCTTCTCGTGTCGGAAGTGGTCACCAATTCGTGCACCCACGGCGGCAACCCCTGCGAGCTGAGGATCGACCGCGGCCCCGGCCGGATCCGGGTCGAGGTGAGCGACACCAGCCCGGTCCGGCCGCGCCCGCACGGCCCGCACCGGCCGGCCCGTACCTCCGGACACGGCCTCTATCTGCTGGAGCGCCTCTCGGCCGACTGGGGATGGCTGCCGCACGGGACCGGAAAGGCCGTCTGGTTCGTCATCGCGGTCCCCGAGTGACTGGCCGCCCCGCACAGCCAGGTCGGACAGCATCGCCGGGGTGTCTTGGCGGTGCGCGCGTGCCACAGTGGAGAGGCCGCGGGCTACGCCGCTCCGGCGGCGGCGGGATCGCGGTGCCGTATGTCACGACAGCGCGAGGTCCGCGATGGATGCGTCCAGCAGCACGCCCGAGCCCGCACGGGGCCGGCCTCCCGCTGAGCTGAGCGAGGAAGGTCTCAGGAGACTGCTGGCCGGGCTCACCGCCGTACGCGACGGGGATCTCTCGGTCCGGCTGCCCTACGACTCCGGACTGCTCGGTGAGATCGCCGCGATCTACAACGGCATGGTCGACGAACTCTCTCTCGTCACCGCCGAGGTCACCCGGGTGGCCAGTGAGGTCGGCGGACAGGGGCTGCTCGGCGGCCAGGCGAGAGCCCCGCAGGTCGGCGGCGTCTGGCGGGACCTCACGACCGGTGTCAACACCATGGCCGACAACCTCACCTCCCAGGTCCGCTCCATCGCCCAGGTCGCGACCGCCGTGGCCCGGGGCGACCTCACCCAGAAGATCAGGGTCGACGCGCGCGGCGAGATCCTGGAGCTCAAGGAGACCATCAACACGATGGTCGACCGGCTGTCGTCGTTCGCGGAGGAGGTCTCCCGGGTCGCCCGGGAGGTCGGGACCGACGGCAAGCTCGGCGGTCAGGCGACCGTCCGCGGTGTCTCCGGCACCTGGAAGGACCTCACCGACAACGTCAACTCCATGGCGGGCAACCTCACCAACCAGGTCCGCAACATCGCCCAGGTCACCACGGCGGTCGCCCGGGGCGACCTGACGCGCCGGATCGACGTCGACGCGCGAGGGGAGATCCTGGAGCTGAAGACCACCATCAACACCATGGTCGACCAGCTCTCGTCGTTCGCCGCGGAGGTCACCCGGGTGGCCAGGGAAGTCGGCAGCGAAGGACGGCTGGGCGGCCAGGCCGAGGTGGAAGGCGTCTCCGGTACCTGGAAGCGGCTCACCGAGAACGTGAACGAACTGGCCGGCAACCTCACCCGCCAGGTGCGCGCCATCGCGGAGGTGACCAGCGCGGTGGCGGAGGGCGACCTCACCCGCTCCATCACGGTCGAAGCACCCGGCGAGGTCGGCGACCTCAAGGACAACATCAACGCCATGGTCGAGTCCCTTCGGGCCACGATCCGCGCCAACGAGGAACAGGACTGGCTCAAGACCAATCTGGCCCGGGTCTCCGGCCTCATGCAGGGCACCAGGAATCTCACGGCGGTCGCCGAGCTGATCATGGACGAGGTGCCGCCGCTGGTCCGCGCCCAGTACGGCGGATTCTTCCTCGCTGAGGAGAGCGACCAAGGGGTCTCCCTCGTCATGATCGCCTCGTACGGCGCCCGGGACGGCCGGAGGGAGCAGGGTCGCCGTATCGGGCTCGGAGAGTCCCTGGTCGGCCAGGCCGCCCGCAGCCGGCGCACGATCGAGGTGCACGACCTGCCGCCCGGCTACGCCACGGTTTTCTCCGGCACCGGACGGGTGGATCCGAACCATCTGATCGTGCTGCCCGTCGTGGTCGAGGACCAGGTGCTCGGCGTCGTCGAACTCGCCGCCGTACAGCCCCTGACGGTCCTCCACCGCGACTTCCTCGACCAGCTCATCGAGTCGGTCGGCGTGAACCTCAGCTCGCTGATCGCCAACACCCGCACCGACGAGCTGCTCGACCAGTCCCAGCGGCTCACCGCGGAGCTCAGCACCCGCTCCAAGGAACTCCAGGCCAGGCAGGAGGAGTTGCAGCGGTCGAACGCCGAACTGAAGGAGAAGGCGGCGCTGCTCGCCGACCGCAACCGCGACATCGAACGCAAGAACCTGGAGATCGAACAGGCCCGCCAGGAACTGGAGGCACGCGCGCAGCAGCTCTCCCGCACCTCGATGTACAAATCCGAGTTCCTCGCCAACATGAGCCACGAGCTGCGCACCCCGCTCAACAGCCTGCTCATCCTGGCGCAGTTGCTCGCCCAGAACGTCGAGGGCAATCTGACCGAGAAGCAGGTCGACTACGCCGGAGTCATCCACTCCGCGGGCTCCGACCTGCTCCAGCTGATCAACGACATCCTGGACCTGTCCAAGGTCGAAGCGGGCAAGATGCCCATCCATCCGGCGGCATTCCCGCTCAGCGGACTCATGGAGCACGTCGAGGCCACGTTCCGGCCCGTGGCGACCGAGCGGGAGCTCACCTTCGAGGCCTTTGCGGAACCGGACGCGCCGCAGTGGCTGACCACCGACGAGTCCCGGCTCCGGCAGGTGCTGCGCAACCTGCTGTCGAACGCGCTGAAGTTCACCGACCAGGGGCGGGTCGAGCTGCGGGTCGCCGTCGCGGGTGAGGACGAGATCCCCCCGTCCCTGCGGGACTCCGGACCCGTCGTCGCCTTCCGCGTCGTCGACACCGGCATCGGCATCCCCGCCGACCGGCTGGAGAGCATGTTCGGCGCCTTTCAGCAGGGCGACGGAACCACCTCCCGCCACTACGGTGGCACCGGCCTCGGGCTGTCCATCAGCCGCGAGGTGGCACGGCTGCTGGGCGGCGCCCTGGAGGCGCAGAGCACGCCCGGCCGCGGCAGTTGCTTCACCCTGTACCTCCCGGTCCACCGGCGCGGCTCCACCCGGGCGGATCCGGACGACGAGGTGCAGGAGCGGGCCGCGGCCGGCCGGCGGAACGACGCGCCGGTCACCGAACGCACGGTCCTGGTCGTCGACGACGACACGCGGAACGTCTTCGCGCTCACCGAACTCCTCGAACACGAAGGCGTGCACGTCCTGAAGGCGGACAACGGCAGGGCCGGAATCGACCTGGTGCGTGCACACCAGGAGATCGACCTCGTGGTGATGGACGTGATGATGGCCGGCATGGACGGCTACGCGGCCATGGCAGCCATCAGGAAGGTGCCGCACGCCGCCGACGTTCCGATCATCGTCGTCACCGCCAAGGCGATGCCGGGCGACCGCGCGGAGGCCCTGTCCGCCGGGGCCGACGACTATGTGTCCAAGCCGGTGGACGCGGACCAGCTCGTGGCGAAGATCCGGCACTGGCTCGAGCAGGGCCGCTGAGCGCTCCCTGTCCGTTCACGCGCGAGGAGGTGCGCGGCCGGCGCCGGAGCGGACCGCTGCGCTGCGTCAGCCGACACGGACGGCGATCAGGCTGGTGTCGTCGTCGGTGTCGCCGGTGGCCGCGCCCAGCAGCCGGTCCACCTGCTCGTCGACCTCGCAGTCCGGGAGGTCTTCGGCCGTCCGCCGCAGCGCGGCCAGCCCCTCGTCGAGGCCGTCGTGGCGGCGCTCGATCAAGCCGTCGGTGTACAGCAGGAGCGTGTCACCCGGAGCCAGTCGCGTCGTCGCCTCCGCGTAGACGGGCGAGTGCGTGGCACCCAGCAGGATGTCGTGGGGAGGATCCAGCAGCGTGGCCTTGCCACGACGCAGCAGCAGGATCGGCAGATGACCCGCGCTCGCCCAGCGCAGGGTGCGGTCCTCGGGGTCGTACATCGCGCACAGCGCCGTCGCCGTGGGGTGCCCCGCCGTATGCAGGGTCACCTCGTTGAGCAGGGTCATCAGACGCCCGGGAGAGTGACCGGTGAACGCCAGACCGCGCAGCGCGTTGCGCAGGGCGACCATGCCGGTGGCCGAGTCGATGCCGTGACCGGCGATGTCGCCGACGGCCATCAGCACCTTTCCGTGGGGCAGCGGCAGGATGTCGTACCAGTCGCCGCCCACCCGGTACTCCTGAGCCGCCGGGCGGTAGCGGGCCGCCGCGCTCAGACCCGGCAGCTGCGCCGGCGACGGCATCTCGGGCACGATCGCCTGCTGGAGCTGGAGCACCAGCCGGTGCCGCAGCGTCGCCTGCGCCCGCACGGCCGTGAGCTGGTCGAACGTCGCCGTGAGCGCCACCTCGGTGTGGTACTCGGCGGAGATGTCCTGGTAGACGCCGGTGATCCCGGAAAGGGCGGCCCCGTGCAGCAGCGGTTCCGCGGCGATCCTGACATGACGCAGCCCGCCGTCCTGGCGGACCACCCGTACGACGGCGGCGGCGCCCTTGCGCCGCTCGACCACGTCGGTGAGGAGTTCGGCCAGCTCGCCCGCGTCGTCGGGGTGCACACGCGGTCGCAGCTCCGTGAGCGGCACAGGCGCCGAGCCCCGGCTCATCCCGAAGATCGCGTACGTCTGCTCCGTCCAGGCCGAGCGTCCGGTGCCCAGGTCGTCCTCGAACAGCGCGAGGCCCTGCAGTCTTCCGACGGCGCGCCCCATGGCCGTGCGGCGGTCGCTGTACGTGTGCCACAGCACGATGCTGCGGTCCCCGCCGGCGGGCAGCACCCGCAGGTCCAGCAGCGGTCCACGGGAGCCGGTCCCGTGCTCCGCGGGCAGCCGGGCGGCCCGCTGGGGCGACGACGCGTAGTGCGCCCGCCGCGACATGGCGTCGAGATCGGCGTGGATCAGCGGGAACGCGGCCTCGACCGGCCGGCCCACGGCCCGCTGGGAGCCGCCGAGCGCCTCGCCCGCCGGCCCGTTGACGTGCTCGACGAGCAGGGCCCCCGTGTGCGGGTCGCGCTTCAGGGTCATCGCCGGGTGGACCAGCGCGTCCAGGAGGTCGTCGAGCGCGGGTTGCTCGCTCGGCGCCGACGGTTCGGCGCCGAGCACCCTCGCCGCGACCTCCACGAGGCCCACGACCGCGGCACGGAGCCGGTCGTCCAGGTCGGCACTTTCCGGCCAGACGGCCAGTGCGATCCCCATGGCCCGCCCTCGCAGCCGCAGCGGGATCAGGGCACGGGCCGCTCGGTCGGACGGCCCCGGCAGCAGCTCCCCGGCCGACGGGCCCGTCGGCAGCCACACCGGCCTGCCGTCGCTGAAGGCCGCACGGACCGGCGCGGGAGCGCCCGGCGGGATCCATCGCCATTGTGAGGCCTCCAGGGCGCTCACCCCGGCGTGCCCGGCGAGCCGAAGACAGCCGGACTCGGTCAGCTGCCAAAGCCACAGCGACTGCACGCCCAGGGGTCGCAGACCGCCCTCCAGAAGTGTGGCCGCGCCGCCGGCCACAGTGTCGGCGGCCTCGGCCGCCGTGACGACCCGGCGCATCCGGCGTCCTTCGGCACTGGGCGAGAGCCCGTCCCCGTGCAGGTCCTCGGCCGTGCCGTGCGAGCCGGTCGGCGCGGTGACGGCGACCGCTCCGGCCACACCGTTCACGATGTCCGCGGCGATGTCCTCGGGGGTCAGGGCCGCGGCCTCGGCGAGACGGGCGAGATGTTCGCCGGCCTCCGACGGCGAGGTGCGCAGCTGTGCCGCGAGAATCCCGGTGGCCAGATCGGTCAGGTGACGCCGGGCGAGTTCCTCGCGGAGGGCGGTGTTCTCCTCTGTCAGACGGACCACGAGCGCCCTCGGCTCGCGCTGCCCGCCGTTCGCCGACGCGGGGCCCCGGGCAGTCATGATCAGGACCACTCCCATCTCGAGCAGCCGGGCGACCATATCGGTGGGTGATCGCGCCCGGTCAGATTTTACGCGCGCGGCGACGGCCCGGCAGAAGGGCGGCCGCGGCCGCCGGGGCTGAAGGGCGGGACACCGTGTTACCCGATCGGCCGCGCCCGGGGCCGCGGCAATTGCGGCCGGGCGGCGCGCGGCGCACGGTGGACGGGGCGGTTCCCGCCCGCCGGGCACGGTCCCGGTCACAGCCCCGGTCACGAAGGAGTGGTCATGCCCCGCGGTTCGAGTCCCAAGAGAGAACGGCAGTACGAGCACATCAAGGAAGGGGCGGAGCAGCGCGGTACGAGCGAGAAGCGGGCCAAGGAGATCGCCGCGCGCACCGTCAACAAGGAACGCGCCCGCTCGGGCGAGTCGAAGACCGCGAGCAAGACCTCGACCCAGGACATGTCCTCCTCGCGCCGTGGCGGCAAGCGTTCGCACAGTGGCTCGGAAGGCCCGACGTACGACCAGCTGTACGCCGAGGCGCAGCGCCGGGGCGTGCACGGCCGCTCGTCCATGAACAAGGCGGAGCTCAAGCGGTCGCTGGGCAAGTGACCGCACGGCACGCATGCCGGACGCCGAGGGATGACCTCCGCGTCCGGCATGCGTGCCGTTCTTGGTGTCTGCCGTCAGGCCGCCGCGTTTTCCTTGACCGACCCCGCCAGGTCCTTGTCGAGCGCGGCGCGCACCAGAGCGGCCGCGAGGTGCGCCGGGTCGGCGTCGTCCGCCAGTCTCAGCAGCGTGCCGGGGTCGTCGGCGACCCCCAGCCGACGGGCACCCTGGAGGGCCTTCTCGTCCAGCAGCGGACCGGCCTCCGGCCAGACCGACTGCACCTCCCGCAGAAAGATGTCCACTCCGGCGGGGCCGAGTCCCGGAACCTCCCGCAGGAGATCGCGCAGTTGGTCGAGGTTTCCGTCGGCCTGCTTCCGCATCCGGCGCAGATCACCGCCGTAGCGTTCGAGCAGAAGTTCCGCACCGTCGCCCAGCTGCGTGGCGGTGCGCTCGTCGTAGCGGCGGTAACCGCCGCGGCCGAGGGCGTCGACGCGGTCCTGCCACGTGGCCTCCCGCATCGCCCGCGGGCTGCGCATGCCGGCGTCGCTCAACTCGCGGGCGGCGGCGAGCGCCACGGACGCGCGGATACGGGCGCTCAGCAGATGGGCGAGAACCAGCAGTCGGTACAGCGGCTGCGGGGTGTCCCGTAGCGTGATCCCGGCCTCCTCCGCATAGGTGCGGCCGTGGTCGTCGAGGAGAGCGTGGAGCACCGCCCGCTGTTGCTTCTCCCTGGCCCGTTTGCCGGTCATCGCCGCTCCATCTCCTCGTACGGCCAGCGCAGCAGCGCGCCCAGGCCGCCGACCGGGACGTCGTCCCCGCCGCCGGCCGGCAGGCTCTGCACCTCGGCTCCGGTCACCGTCGCCGACCGCAGCAGCGCGTCGTCGGCGCGGGCCGACGACGGGCGCGTGTCGCCCAGGTACTGCGTCTCGGTACGGCGTACGGCCAGCTGGTCGGGCTCGCCGCCGACCCAGACCTCCCGGTGCGTGTCCGCTCCGTCGGGCCGTACGAACAGCTCGGCGATCCGGTGCTCGCGGGCCGCCGACAGCAGTGCGGGCACGCCCTGGGCGGTCGCGTCGTGGGCGGAGCGGAACTTGTCCAGCTCCTCACCGGCGGTACGGCGCATGTGCTCGTGCCGCGCGTGCTCGATGTCCTCGTCGAGCAGCCGGGTCGCGGCTCCCTCGGCCCGGCCCCCGTGCTCGGACTCCACCGCGCGGCGCCGCAGCCGCGGGGGCAGCTTCTCGTACACGGCCCGGCGCTCGCGCGGATCGCCGGCCAGCACGATCAGATCGGGGGCCACATCCTCGTCGCAGGCCGCGATCGCGGAGGCCACCTCGCCGGCGTTCTGCTCCCAGGTGTTCTCGACGCTCCGCTGGAAGTGCCGCTCCGACCAGTCGTCCCGCCCGGTACGGTGCATCGGCCAGTCCCTGCCGCGGGCCTCGCCGGCGTCCCGGCTGCCGAGCGGCGTGCGCACCTCCAGGTCGGCGCCCAGCCGATCGATGTACGCGACCAGGCACACCGGCTCCTGGGCCGCGAGCTCCAGCAGCGGCGACACATGCGGCAGCGCCGACCACCGGACGTCGACGGGAGCGGGCGGGCGCACGGTCAGCGGCGGGTCGAGGACCACCTGGCCGGCGGTGGCGAACACGGCGCGGCCCGCCCCGTGGGTGGGCCCGGGCCGCGACATCAGGGCGTCGTACACGGCGCGCCCGGTCGCGCCGTCGGCCCCCTGACGGGCGAGGGAATCGCACACGTCGCGGGCCTGGAGCTCGCGCCGTGCCGTGGTGGACTCGTTTTCCCAGCCGGTGTCGAGATGAACGCTGGCCCAGGGGCCTGGACGCTCGTAGAGAGGGGTGAGAAACGAGAGCTGCATGACTTCCTCCCTCGGAGGCCGGGTATCGCGTCACGAGCGGGTACCCGCAAGGTCAACCACCACACGACCAGCAGGACCAGGAAGGGACGGTCGCCGTGAAGGAGAACGAGCACCGGCACAGGGGCGTCGACCCGGCGAACCTCGGCGAACAGGATCTGCTGCGGGAACTGGAGACCATCCACCGCAGCCGGCACGACACACTGCTCTACGGCTCGGCCGCCGCCCTGGAGGCACACAACGTACGGATGGCGGACCTGGAGGCGGAGTACCTGCGGCGTCACCCCGAGCGGCCCGTGGCGTCCGGCCGCACCCGCTCAGGCGCCCGGACGCGGCAGCAGTGAACGCGGGCCGGGCGGGCCCTCCCGACGCCCGCCCGGCGGCCCCTCCCGCAGATGTGGTGAACGGTACGGCTCAGCGGCCCGCCCCCACGCCGGCCAGCTTGGCGAACTCGGCGGTGAACGCCTCGCAGAACGCCTCGAGGTCGCCCGGCTTGCGGCTGGTGATGAGCGTGCCGGGTGCGCCCTGGCAGACATGGACCTGTTCGTCCACCCATTCGGCGCCCGCGTTGCGCAGGTCCGTACGCAGACTCGGCCACGACGTCAGGGTGCGGCCGCGCACGACATCCGCCTCGATCAGCGTCCACGGGGCGTGACAGATCGCCGCCACCGGTTTGCCCGCGTCGAAGAACGCCCTCACGAAGGCCACGGCGTCCTTGTCCATCCGCAGCGCGTCGGGATTGGCGACACCGCCGGGCAGCACCAGCGCGGCGAACTCGTCCACCGACGCGTCCGCGACCACCTGGTCGACGGGAAAGGTGTCGGACTTGTCGAGGTGGTTGAAGGCCTGCACCCGGCCGGATCGCGTCGAGACCAGCTGCGGCTTGTCACCGGCGTCGGTCACGGCCTTCCACGGCTTGGTGAGTTCGACCTGCTCCACGCCTTCCGGGGCCGTCAGAAACGCGATCAGCATTTCGATCAGCTCCTTTCGTTGTTGCTCTCGGCGAGGCTGATCTCCGCCAGCGCCGAGCCGGGATCCTGGGCGGCGGCCAGATCACCGATGCTCACCACCCCCAGCGGGCGATCGTCCTCCACCACCGGCAGCCGGCGCACCGCATGCGTGCGCATCAGTCGCACGGCCGAGGCCACCGAATCGTCAGGGGTCACGCACACGGGATCCGGGGTGCACGCGGACGCGGCGCTGACACCGGCGGGATCGGCGCCCTCGGCCACGGAGCGGAGGGTGATGTCCCGGTCGGTGAGCATGCCGATCACATGGTCGCCGTCGGCGACCAGCACGTCGCCGATGTCCAGGTCCCGCATGAGCCGGGCCGCCTCGACGAGTGAGGCGTCCGGCCGGACCGCCGCGACACCGGCCGTCATCACTTCTCTCACGAACTGTGCCATCACTGCTCGCCTTCCAGTGGTCGTCCCACCGACCCGTTCGGGACGGCTGCCGGGGCCGAGTACCCCGGTGCACCGGCAGTGACACCGGCAGAAGACCCGTCGGCGCACTGGTTCACGGAAGTGAGGTTTGGGACGGCGGGAGGCGGGGACCCGGAGATCGGCCGAGCGGCCATGGGATGGGAGAACGGGCCGGGTGCGGAGAATCGGCGGACCTTCGCACCCGGCCCGCCCGGCTACCGTGGCTCCGGGCTCCCGAAGGCGTCGAGGATCCTGTCGGCCGCGAGCGTGGCGGTCAACTCCCCGTCCCGGACCAGCTGTTCGAGAGCAGGAGCCAGTTCCCGTACGCCGGCGTGCCGACGCAGCCGGTCCAGCAGGGTGTCGTGGACCATCGCCCACGTCCACTCGATCTGTTGCTCGCGGCGCTTGGCGTCGAGTGCTCCTGCCGCCGAGAGCACGGCGCGGTGCTGCTCCAGCCGCTCCCACACCGTGTCGAGCCCGGTGCCCTCCCGGGCACTGCACGACAGCACCGGCGGGGTCCAGGCGGCGTCCGCCGGGTTCATCAGCCGCAGGGCCCCGGCGAGTTCACGTGCGGCCGCGCGGGCGTCGCGCTCGTGCGGACCGTCCGCCTTGTTGACCGCGATCACGTCGGCCAGCTCCAGCACGCCCTTCTTGATGCCCTGAAGCTGGTCGCCGGTGCGGGCGAGACTGAGCAGCAGGAACGAGTCGACCATGCCCGCCACCGTGGTTTCCGACTGGCCGACCCCGACCGTCTCGACGAGCACCACGTCGTAGCCGGCGGCCTCCATCACGACCATGGTCTCCCGGGTCGCCTTGGCGACACCGCCCAGCGTCCCCGAGCTGGGTGAGGGGCGGACGAAGGCCGCCGGGTCCACCGCAAGCCGCTCCATCCGGGTCTTGTCGCCGAGGATGGAGCCGCCGGTGCGGCTGGACGACGGGTCGACGGCGAGGACCGCCACCCGGTGCCCGAGCCCGGTGAGCATCGAGCCGAGCGCGTCGATGAAGGTGGACTTGCCGACGCCGGGCACCCCGCTGATGCCGACCCTTCTTGCCGCACCGGCGAACGGCAGCAGCTCCGTCAGCAACTGCTGGGCGAGCGCCCGGTGGTCGGGGCGGCTGGACTCCACCAGTGTGACGGCGCGGGCGATGTACGCCCGCGACCCGTCCCGCACACCCTTGACGTACGCGGCAATGTCGATCTTCGGTGGCATGGGCCTACAGCTCGTGGCCGAGCGAGGCGGCCAGGGTCCGGACCAGGTCCCTGGCGGCATCGGGAATGACCGTGCCCGGCGGGAAGACGGCCGCCGCACCCGCCTCGTGCAGCGCGGGGACGTCCTGCGGCGGGATCACACCGCCCACGACGATCATGATGTCGTCGCGTCCCTCGGCCGCCAGCTCCTCGCGCAGCGCCGGCACCAGCGTCAGATGCCCGGCGGCCAGCGAGGAGACGCCGACTATGTGCACGTCCGCCTCGACCGCCTGCCGTGCCACCTCGGCCGGTGTCTGGAACAGCGGGCCGACGTCCACGTCGAAACCGAGGTCGGCGAACGCGGTCGCGATCACCTTCTGACCGCGGTCGTGCCCGTCCTGGCCCATCTTGGCGACGAGGATGCGCGGCCTGCGCCCCTCGGCCTGCTCGAACTCCCCGACCAGAGCACGGGTCCCGTCCACCGCGGGTGACACACCTGCCTCGTTCCTGTACACACCGGAGATCGTACGGATCTGGCCGGAGTGCCTGCCGTACACCGTCTCCAGGGCATCGGAGATCTCACCGACGGTCGCCTTGGCACGGGCCGCGTCCACGGCCAGCGCCAGCAGATTTCCCTCCAGACCGCCGCCCTGCACGGGCCCGGCCTCCGCCGCCGCGGTCAAGGCGCGCAGCGCGTCCTGACAGGCGGCCTCGTCGCGCTCCGCGCGCAGCCGCCGCAGCTTCTCGATCTGCTGGGCACGCACCTGGGAGTTGTCGACCTTGAGCACCTCGATCTGCTCGTCGGACTCGACCCGGTACTTGTTCACGCCGATCACCGGCTGCCGGCCGGAGTCGATACGAGCCTGGGTGCGGGCCGCGGCCTCCTCCACCCGTAGCTTGGGGATGCCGGCGTCGATGGCCTTCGCCATGCCGCCCGCCGCCTCGACCTCCTCGATGTGCTGCCAGGCGCGCCGGGCGAGGTCGTGCGTCAGCTTCTCCACGTACGCGCTGCCTCCCCACGGGTCGATGACCCGGCAGGTGCCCGACTCCTGCTGCAGCAGCAGCTGGGTGTTGCGGGCGATCCGGGCCGAGAAGTCGGTCGGCAGGGCCAGCGCCTCGTCGAGTGCGTTGGTGTGCAGAGACTGGGTGTGCCCCTGGGTGGCGGCCATCGCCTCGACGCAGGTGCGGGTGACGTTGTTGAAGACGTCCTGCGCCGTCAGCGACCAGCCGGATGTCTGCGAATGGGTGCGCAGCGACAGCGACTTGGCGTTCTTCGGGTCGAACCGCTTCACCAGCTTCGCCCACAGCAGCCGCGCCGCCCGCAGCTTGGCGACCTCCATGAAGAAGTTCATGCCGATCGCCCAGAAGAACGACAGCCGGGGCGCGAACGCGTCCACGTCCATGCCCGCCGCGATCCCGGCGCGCAGATACTCCAGGCCGTCGGCCAGCGTGTACGCGAGCTCCAGGTCGGCCGTGGCCCCGGCCTCCTGGATGTGGTAGCCGGAGATGGAGATCGAGTTGTAGCGCGGCATCTTCTGCGAGGTGAAGGCGAAGATGTCCGAGATGATCCGCATCGAGGGGCCGGGCGGATAGATGTAGGTGTTGCGGACCATGAACTCCTTGAGGATGTCGTTCTGGATGGTCCCCGCCAGCTTCTCGGCCGGTACGCCCTGCTCCTCCGCGGCCACGATGTACAGCGCGAGTACCGGAAGCACCGCGCCGTTCATCGTCATCGACACGCTCATCCGGTCCAGCGGGATGCCGTCGAACAGCTGGCGCATGTCGTAGATCGAGTCGATCGCCACACCCGCCATGCCGACGTCGCCGGTCACCCTCGGGTGGTCGCTGTCGTAGCCCCGGTGCGTCGGCAGGTCGAAGGCGACGGACAGGCCCTTCTGACCGGCCGCGAGATTGCGCCGGTAGAAGGCGTTCGACTCCTCGGCCGTGGAGAACCCGGCGTACTGACGGATCGTCCAGGGCTGGTTGACGTACATCGTCGGGTACGGGCCGCGCAGGAACGGCGCGATGCCCGGATACGTCGCAAGGAAGTCGACGCCCGCCAGATCGCGGTCCGTGTACAGCGGTTTCACCGGAATGCCCTCCGGTGTCTCCCACACCAGCTCACCGGTCTCCTTGCCGGTGGCGGCCTCGAGCGCCGCGTGCCACTGCTCCTCGTCGGCCGTGCCCGCGGCGGCGAGGCCCAGCTCGATCCCCGTGAAGTCCGGGATGCCCATCACGCCACTCCGATCCGGTCGAGGGCTCCGGTGAGCACGGCGACCGCGTCACCGCCGGCGACGACGAACTCGTCGACACCGGCCCTCTCGTATGTCTCACGCTGCTCGCCGGGCCGCCCGGCGAGGTACACCCGCAGTGCGCCGGCCGCCTTCAGGGCCTCGGCCACCTCGGCGGCCTGTTCCGCGTAGAGCGCGTCACTGGAGCAGATGCACGCCACCTTCGCGCCGCTCGCCGTGAACGCCGCCGCCGCGGACGCCGCGTCGACGCTCACCGGGTCGTGCACCGGCTGGATGCCGCCGGCCTGGAAGAGGTTGGCCACGAAACCCGCCCGGGCGGTGTGCGCGGACGCGGGGCCGAGCGCCGCGACGAACACCCTGGGGCGTGCGCCCGTCGCCGCCAGATGCGCGTCGGAACGGGCCCGCAGCGCCTCGAACGCCTCGTCGCGGCGGACCTGGGGCAGGCCGCCGGAGGGCCGGCCGGGAGCCCGGTCGCGCTCCACCGCGGGCTGCCCGAGCAGCGGGAACTCGCTGACACCGGTGACGGGTTCACGGCGGGTGGCCAGCTTCCGGCGGCGGGCCTCCCAGGCCGCGCCGATCCGTTCCCCGATCACGCCGTCGCGGAGCGCGGCGACCTGGCCGCCGGCCCGCTCGATCTCCTGGAACCACGCCCAGCCCGCCTGCGCGAGCTCGTCCGTGAGCCGCTCCACGTACCAGGAGCCGCCGGCCGGATCGACGACCCGGCCCAGATGCGACTCCTCGATGAGGATCGTGGACGTGTTGCGGGCGATCCGGCGTGCGAACGCGTCCGGCAGGCCCAGTGCGTGGTCGAAGGGAAGCACGGTCACCGCGTCGGCGCCCCCCACGCCCGCGGCCAGCGAGGCGACCGTGGTGCGCAGCATGTTCACCCACGGGTCGCGCCGCGTCATCATCACCGTCGACGTCACCGCGTGCTGGCGCTGGGCACCGGCCGCGCCGCTCACGCCGCACACCTCGGCCACCCGCGCCCACAGCCGGCGCGCCGCGCGCAGCTTGGCGATCGTCAGGAACTGGTCGGCGGTGGCCGCATACCGGAATTCCAGCTGCCCGCAGGCCGCTGCCGCGTCGAGACCCGCGCCGGTCAGCTCACGCAGCCAGAAGACGCCGGTGGCCAGCGAGCAGCCCAGCTCCTGGGCGGCCGTCGCCCCGGCCTCGTGGTAGGGGAGCGCGTCGACGCTCACCGCGCGCAGACCCGGGTACGACCCGTGGCACAGGGCGGCCAGCTCGGCGGCGGCAGCGGCCCGCGCCTCGATGTCGGCGTGACGGCCCGTCCGCGCGGCATGGCCCAGCGGGTCCGCGCCGAGGTGACCGAGCGCCGCCTCCGGCGCCACGCCCAGCTTCTCGTACAGGCCGAGCAGTTCGCGTGCGGCCGTCTCGAAGGCGCCGCCCGCGTCGAGCACGACGGGGGCCAGGTCGAGAAGAACGCCCTCCAGCGCCGTGGCCAGGCCTTCGACGGGCACGCCGGCGTCACCGACGGCCAGCCACACCGAGGAGGCGCCGTTCTCCAGGTCCGCCAGGACCGCCTCGTTCGTACGGGCCGCATCCGGCCGCTCATGGCGCTGGCGTACGTCCCAGCCGGCCACCGAAGCGCCCTGCGGCGTGCCACCGCGGGTGAACGGGGCGAAGCCCGGCAAGCCGGCGGCGTGCACACCGCCCTCGGCCGTGTAGAGGGGGCGGGTGGTGATCCCGTCCTCCAGGGCCGTGGACAGTGCGTCCTCCGCCGCCGTCCCCGCCGGGTCGTTGCCTGCCTTGCGCAGCACGCCTTCGACCAGGCGCTGCCACTGTTCATGGTCCGCATCCGGAAACTCGGCGGCCAGTGAGAACCCGTCATCGGGAAGGACCGTCATGCCTGGATGTTAGGGCAACCACCCTGAGTCACAGCAGGGCCGACGGCTGTGACCTTGCCCTCTCCGGTGGGCTCTTGATCCATTGCCCGGCGTGCCCTATCCGGGCCGCAGCCGGGGCCGCAGCCCGGGGCCCTTCATGCATGGCGCTACCTCGGGCGGGTACCCGCAAGCGGACCCTCCGACCTACAGAAACAGGTGAGAATCATGGGTCTTGGCGGATGCATCATCCTGATCGCCGTAGGAGCGATCCTCACGTTCGCGACCGACTGGGAGGTGCAGGGCGCCAACCTCGACGTGGTGGGCCTGATCCTCATGGCCGTCGGCATCATCGGCGTCGCCACCTTCACCAGCATCGCCCGGCGCAGGCGCGTGGTCGTGCCGCCGTCCACGCCGGTCGTCGAGGACCCGAACCGCCGCACGTACGAGTGACGGGCCGGGCGCCCGGCCCAGGGTTTGACGACCGGGGCCACGGGCACCCGGGACCCGCTCGACGTGCACATTCGTATCCATCCCCGTTCGCGGACGGAGCCCATCGTGAGCCGTTCCCGAGTCGTGGTCGTCGGAGCCGGGTTCGCCGGTTTCCAGGCAGCCCGCACCCTCAGCCGTAACCTGCGGGACAAGGCGGAGGTCGTCCTGCTCAACCCGACCGACTACTTCCTCTACCTGCCGCTGCTTCCGCAGGTGGCGGCCGGAATCCTCGAACCACGCCGGGTGACGGTCTCTCTCCCCGGCGCCCTGCCCCGCGTCCGCCTGGTGCTCGGCCAGGCCACCCAGGTCGACCTCGCCGGGCGGCAGGTGCACTACGAGGGACCCGAGGGCGATGCGGGCCGGCTCGAGTACGACCGGCTCGTCCTGGCGGTCGGCAGCGTGAACAAGCTGCTGCCGGTGCCCGGTATCACCGAGCATGCGCACGGCTTCCGCGGGCTGCCGGAGGCCCTCTACCTGAGGGACCACCTGACCCGCCAGATGGAGCTCTCCGCCTCGGCCGACAGCGCGGAGGAACGTACCGCCCGCCGCACCTTCGTCGTCGTCGGCGCCGGCTACACCGGCACCGAAGTGGCCGCCCAGGGCGCGCTGTTCACGCGGGCGCTGGCCGACCGGCAACGCGTGGGGCACATCGGAGTGCGGCCGCGCTGGATCCTGGTGGACATCGCGGCCCGGGTGCTGCCCGAGCTGGACCGCAGGCTCTCCGACACCGCCGACCGGGTACTGCGCGAACGGGGCGTCGAGGTCCGCGCCAACACCTCCGTCAAGGAGGCCACCGCGACCGGGGTGCTGCTGGACGACGGGGACGACATCCCCACCCGCACCCTGGTCTGGTGCGTGGGCGTGCGACCCGACCCGTTCGTCTCCGAGGTGGGGCTGCCTGTCGAACGCGGACGTCTGGTCGTCGACTCCAGGCTCACCGTGCCCGGCCACCCCGAGGTCTTCGCCTGTGGCGACGCAGCCGCGGTGCCCGACGTCACCCGCCCGGGGGAGTACACACCGATGACGGCCCAGCACGCCTCTCGCCAGGGCAGGACCGCGGGACACAACGTCGCCGCCTCGCTCGGCCGCGGTGTTGCGCAGGCCTACGTCCACCACGACCTCGGGTTTGCCGTCGACCTCGGCGGCGTCAAGGCCGCGGCGAATCCCTTCGGCGTGGCGCTGTCCGGACCGCTCGCGGGCGCCGTCACCCGCGGCTACCACCTCGCGGCGATGCCCGGCAACCGGGTGCGCGTCGCCGCCGACTGGGTACTGGACGCCGTGCTGCCGCGGCAGGCGGTCCAACTGGGGCTGGTGCGTTCGGGATCGGTCCCGCTGGACACCGCCTCGCCCGAACTGGCGCGGGTCCCGGGCGTCCCCTCCAAGGAGAGTTGAGATGCAGGACGAACAACTCGCAGAGCTGGCCCAGCAGTTGCGCGTCGACGCGGTGCGCGCCGCGGACTCGGCAAGCTCCGGCCACCCCACGTCCTCCATGTCCGCGGCAGAACTCGGCGCCGTGCTGCTGGCCCGCCATCTGCGTTACGACTTCGCCCGCCCCGAGCACCCGGGCAACGACCGGTTCGTGCTCTCCAAGGGCCATGCCTCACCCCTGCTGTACGCGATGTACCTGGCGGCCGGAGCCATCGACGAGGAGGAACTGCTCACCTTCCGCAAGATGGGCAGCCGCCTCGAAGGACACCCCACGCCGCGGCTTCCCTGGGTCGACGTCGCCACCGGATCGCTCGGACAGGGACTGCCCGTCGGCGTCGGCATGGCGCTCGCCGGCAAGCGGCTGGACCAGATTCCCTACCGCGTGTGGGTGCTGTCCGGCGACAGCGAGATGGCGGAGGGCTCCGTCTGGGAGGCCGTCGAGCACGCGTCGTACGAACGGCTGGACAACCTGACGCTGCTGCTCGACGTGAACCGGCTCGGCCAGCGCGGGCCCACCCGCTTCGGCTGGGACCTGGACGCCTACGCCCGCCGGCTGCGGGCGCACGGCTGGCACACTGTCGAGATCGACGGACACGACGTCAGGGCCGTCGACGACGCCCTCTCCGAGGCCGCCGCCACCGTCGGCCGCCCCACCGCGGTCGTCGCCCGCACAGAGAAGGGGCGCGGTGTGACCGCCGTGCAGGACCAGGAGGGCAAACACGGCAAGCCGCTGTCCGACGCCGAGGACGCGATCAGGGAGCTCGGCGGCGTGCGCACCGCCCGCATCGAGGTCCAGCCGCCGCCCGCGGCCCGCGTGCTGCACGCCCGCCGCAGCGGCGGACTGACCCTGCCCGTGTACGGGACCGACGACGAGGTCGCCACCCGCACCGCGTACGGCGAGGCCCTCGCCGCCCTCGGTGCCGCACGCACGGACGTCGTGGCGCTCGACGCAGAGGTGGGCGACTCGACCCGTACCGAGTACTTCGCCAAGGAGCACCCGGGCCGCAATTTCCAGTGCTACATCGCCGAACAGCAGATGGTGGCCGCGGCCGTGGGCATGTACGCACGGGGCTATGTGCCCTTCGCCTCGTCGTTCGCCGCGTTCCTCACCCGTGCGCACGACTTCGTACGGATGGCGGCGGTCAGCCGTGCCTCCGTGAACCTCGTCGGCTCCCACGCCGGCGTCGCCATCGGACAGGACGGGCCCTCCCAGATGGGCCTCGAGGACCTGGCGATGTTCCGCTCCGTGCCCGGCAGCACCGTCCTGTACCCGTGCGACGCCAACCAGACGGCCCGGCTCGTAGCCGCCATGGCCGACCTGCGGGGCATCAGCTATCTGCGTACGAGCCGCGCCGACATGCCGGTGCTCTACGGCGCCGACGAGGACTTCCCGGTCGGCGGCTCCAAGGTGCTGCGCTCCTCCCACCGCGACCGCGTGTGCGTCGTGGCGGCCGGCGTGACCGTCCACGAATCGCTGGCCGCCGCCGTCCTGTTGGAACGCGAAGGCATCCCGGTGCGCGTCGTCGACCTCTACTCGGTCAAGCCGGTCGACGCGGGCACCCTGCAGCATGCGGCCGACGACACCGGCTGTCTGCTGACCGTGGAGGACCACCGCACCGAGGGCGGCCTCGGCGACGCGGTGGCCGAGGCGTTCTCCGACGGCCGCCCCATGCCCCGGCTGGTGCGGCTCGGGGTGCGCAACATCCCCGCCTCCGCCGAGCCGAAGGAGCAGCTGCACACGTCGGGCATCGACGCCGAATCGATCGCGGCCGCCGTGCGTCTGCTCGTCGCCGAAGCCATGGTGCACCCGTGAACGATCGGCGGACGCACAGCGTACGGGCGGGCGGGCGGACCGTCCGTATCCAGCGGCCGGGCAAGGTGCTCTTCCCCGACGACGGGATCACCAAGGCGGACCTGGCCGACTACTACCGGGCGATCGCGCCCCACATGCTGCCCCATCTGCGCGGCCGGCCGCTGATGCTCGAGCGGCACCCCGACGGCATCGACGGCCCCCGCTTCATGCAGAAGAACACCCCGGACACCTACCCGGACTGGGTGCACAGGGTCGAGGTCGACAAGGCCGACGGCACCGTGTGCCACACGGTGTGCGACAACACCGCCACCCTGATGCACCTCGTCGACCAGGCGTGCATCACCTTCCACCGCTGGCAGTCACGCACCGGCCGCCTGGAGCGGCCCGACCGGCTGGTGTTCGACCTCGACCCCCCGGGAGACTCGGCGGAGGATTTCGAGACGGTACGCCGGGCCGCGCGGCAGCTCGGCGAACTCCTCGACGACCTGCGGCTCACACCAGTACTGATGACCACCGGTTCCCGCGGACTCCATGTGATCGTCCCGCTTGCGGGCGACAGGGACTTCGACGGAACGCGTTCCTTCGCCCAGGAGGTCGCGGACACCCTTGCGGCGCGGGACCCGGACCGGCTGACCACCGCGGTGCGCAAACAGGCCCGCGGCGACCGCCTCTACGTGGACGTGCAGCGCAACGGGTACGCGCAGACGGCGGTGGCCCCCTACTCGGTGCGCGCCAGGCCCGGGGCGCCGGTGGCCACCCCCATCAGCTGGGACCAGCTGATGGACCCGGACGTGGGACCGCGGCGCTGGACCGTGGCCGACGCCCTCGACCAGGCCGGTACCCGGCCGTGGGGCGACGCGCTCGGCGGCCGGCGGGCACTGGGCCCGGCCGGCCGCCGGCTTGCCGCCCTGCGATAGGAGCGGCCTCTCGTCACTCGTCTACCACCTGTACCAGCGGGAGCGCCCGCCGCCTGCCGTCGTGCCGCGCATGACGAAGCCCAGCAGCCAGATCACCAGAACGGCGAGGGCTATCCACCAAAGGGCCTTCACCGCGAAACCGACTCCGAAAAGAAGGACCGCGAGAAGGAGAACGAGCAGGATAGGAACCATTGTCTGCACCTCCGTACCGGCGGGTGCCCGTATTTTCCTGCCGCACACACGCCCGATGGGAATGGAGTCTGAGTGTGATGGACCGGAACAGGGGAAATGGCGACGGAAAGGGAAACGGCGGACCCGGACGCGACGAGACCGAGGAGGAAAGGGCCGACCGGAAGTGGGCCGACCTGGTCCAGGAATTGCGGGTGGCGCAGACCGGGGTGCAGATCCTCTTCGGATTCCTGTTGACCGTCGCGTTTCAGCCACGCTTCGAAGAACTGTCCCGGACGGACCAGACGATCTACTCCGTGACCGTGATACTCGGCGCCGCCACAACCGGGGTGCTCGTCGGCCCGGTCGCGTTCCACCGCATGCTCACCGGTCGGCGGCTCAAGCCGGAGACGGTCTCCTGGGCCTCCCGCCTCACCATGCTGGGACTGGTGCTGCTGCTGTGCACCATGGCGTTCGCGCTGCTGCTGATCCTGCGCGTCGTCCTCGACGACACCATCGCGCTGTGGCTCGTCGTCGCCATGGTGGTGTGGTTCGTGGTGTGCTGGTTCGTTCTGCCCGCCTGGACCCGTGCCACCCGCCGCGGCCTGGACTGACGCTTTTTCAGCCGCCCAATGCGTAAAGGGGGTCTGTCGATTGCGAAGCCGCGCGGCCCTGGCGGTACTGTGCGCGCACCGCCGGACCGAAGACCGCGGTAATTGTGGAGGAATCAGTGACCGAGATCAGAAGAACGTGGCGGCGTACCGGAGCGCTCATAGCCGTCGCGTCGGCCGGCGCGTTCGGCGTCGGCCTTTCGGCCGCACCGGCCCTCGCGCACACGCCGGTGTGGTCGGTGACCTGTGACCAGGTCAGTGTCGACCTGACCGCATACAGCCCCACGCAGGACAACACCGTGACGATCACGGTGGACGGCAAGGACCTGCTGCCGACGAAGACCTTCAAGAAGGAGTTCCACGACCAACTCGGACTCCCCGCGCACGACAAGGAGGTCACCGTCCGCCTGATCGTCAAGGCCGGCGACGGCGACCAGTTCTCGCGCGACGAGACCCGGACCGCGCCGGTCTGCGACGACGACACCCCGAGCCCGTCGACGACGCCCCCCTCGCCTACGCCGAGCGTGTCCTCGCCCGCCCCCAGCCCCACGCCGAGCACCGGCGCCCCCGCGACGCCCTCGGCCGAGCCGAGCACCGGCGCGCCCGGCGGCGGCCTGGCCGAGACCGGCGGCTCCAGCGCCACCCCGCTGATCGCCGGGGCGGCCGCCGTGGTGATCCTGGCCGGCGGCGGCATCATGTGGGCCGCGCGCAAGCGCCGCAGCGCCCAGCACTGACCCGGCGGGGGCGGGCGGGCCACTCGGCCCGTCCGCCCCTTCGTCGTACGACGTCAGGTGCAGGCGGCGGCCCGCTGATGTACCGGCACACCATCCTGTGGTCCCGTCGACGGGCACGTGTGACCTCGCCGTCGAAGTCGACCCTCTCGTCCCGAAGTCCACGCAGACGGCCCGCATGCCCCCTCGCGTCCGCAAAGTGCTGTCGAGCACCTCGACGTCCGTAAACCCGCATCGACTGGCCAAAGGGCTCACCGCCGTCGGTGGCAGAGGCTGGTGCGCCGAACAGGGGAAGCCCTGCTCCGGGCGATGGTTGACGCTCCATCAGGACGCCGGTGTCACGCGAACGCCAGGCGCCACATGTGTTCTCCCGTCCGTCACTCCCACACTCTGGCGCGATTCTCCGGGCCCGGCGATGCTGTCCGCCGACAGCGCTTACTGCGTGCTCAACCAGCCAACTCCAGGAGATGTTGTGGGCCTTGGCAGAGCAGGACACATGGTGGTGCTGGCCGCGACGCTGACCGCACTCGCGGTGGGCGCCACCGCTCCCGCGGTCGCCGATCCCCCACCACCACCGCCACGGGAGTCGGCCGGGACACTGCGGCCCGTCGCGCCACCGCCGGCCAGCGACCCCGGCGGAAGCCAGGCCGCCGTCGCCGACCAGGACGGCATCGAGACCGCCCGCAACTCCCGGCCCGTCGCACCCGGCGTCGAGCTCACCTCGTACGACCGGCTCGAGGCCGACAAGTGGCTGCGTGTCGACGCGCTCTCCGTCGACCTCGGTGGCAGCGGCATACAGGCCGACTACCTGTCGTCCGGCAGGGTCACGGGCCGGGGCACCGTCTCCGAACTTGCCGCCCGCCACGATCCCGGCAAGGGCCGTCGTACCGTCGCCGCCGTCAACGCCGACTTCTTCGACATCAACCAGACCGGTGCACCACAGGGGGCCGGCATCAAGGACGGCCGGATCACCCACTCACCCGCCCCGGGGGCCCACCGTGCCGTCGGCATCGGCCCCGAAGGCGCGGGCCGCGTGCTGCAGCTGTACTTCGACGGCACGTTGAGCGTGCCCGTCGGGGAGCACCGGCTCGGCGCCTACAACGCCGCCAACGTGCCCGCCGGCGGCATCGGCGCGTACACCTCCGCCTGGGGCGAGGCGGACCGTGCGCTCACCGTCGACGCCGCCACGCCCGTCGCGGAGGCCGTCGTCCGCGACGGCAAGGTCGTCACCGTCGCCGACCGGCCGGGCACCGGAGCCGTGCCCGCCGACACCACCGTGCTCGTGGGGCGTGAGGCCGGGGCCGCCGTCCTGTCGGCGCTGAAGCCCGGTGAGCCGGTGAAGATCGAGTACCGGCCCCGGACCGACAGCGGCCCCGTGCCGCGCACGGCCGTCGGCGGCCGTGAACTCCTCGTCGCCGACGGCGTACCGCAGAACCACGACGGCGCCGGCAACAACACCACCGCACCGCGTACCGCCGTCGGCTTCTCCGAGGACGGCCGCACGATGCAGATCATCACCGTCGACGGCCGTCAGGCCGACAGCGGCGGTGTCACCCTCACCGAACTCGGTCTGATGATGAAGAAGGCCGGCGCGCACAACGCGCTCAACCTCGACGGCGGCGGTTCCTCCACCCTTGTCGCCCGCGACGTCGGCAGCGATGCGCTCCAAGTGGAGAACAGCCCCTCCGACGGCAGCGAGCGCGAGGTCCCCAATGGCCTTGCCCTGACCGCCCCCGACGGCAGCGGGCAACTGCACGGCTACTGGGTGGAGACCGCCGTGCCGGCGCTGTCCGCGCCCACCGCCGACCCGGTCGTCGGCGGCCACCCGGAGCGTGTGTTCCCCGGACTGACCCGCAGGCTCACCGCCGCCGGCTACGACGAGACCTACGGGCCCGCCGCGGGCGAGCCGCACTGGCGGTCCTTGCGTCCCTCCGTCGGCCGGGTCGACGAAGACGGCGTCTTCCGCGCCCGGCGCAGCGGCACCACCGACGTCCGCGCCGAACGGGCCGCCGCCCACGGCGACATCCGCCTCACCGTGCTCGACGACCTGGCCCGCATCGAACCGACCACCCGCCGGGTCTCCCTCTCGGACCCGGGCGCCGTCGGTACCTTCGGCATCCTCGGCCATGACGCCCAGGGCAGCAGCGCGCCGATCGAACCCGCCGACGTACGGCTCGACTACGACCCCGACCTGTTCGACGTCCGCGACGACGGCAGCGGCTCGTTCACCGTCGCCGCGCGCACCGGCGGCAGCACGGCCGGGCTGATCAGCGCGAGGGTCGGCGGCGTGACCACCGTGGTCGCCGTCAGTGTCGGCCTCGCCGAACAGGGCGTCACCGGCTTCGACGACGCCGCGTCCTGGACCTTCACCCAGGCCCGGGCGAGCGGATCCGTGGCGGCCACACCGGACGGACACGGCGGCACCGGCCTCGAACTCTCCTACGACTTCACCAAGTCGACCGCGACCAGGGCCGCCTACGCCAATCCGCCGCAGCGGATCGCCGTCGCCGGACAGCCGCAGTCCTTCACGCTCTGGATCAAGGGCGACGGCAACGGTGCCTGGCCCACCCTGCACCTCAAGGACGCCGCCGGCTCCGACCAGTTGCTGCGCGGCCCGTACATCACCTGGACCGGCTGGCAGCAGGTGAAGTTCGCCGTCCCGCAGGGCGCGGCGACGCCGCTGTCCGTCCACCGGTTCTATCTCGCGGAGACCGCCGCCAACCGGCAGTACACCGGGCGGATCGTGATCGACGGGCTCGACGCGCAGGTGCCGCCGGCAGTCGACCTGCCCGACATGCCGCCCGTCGCCGACCCGCTGATCGACCCGGCGGCCGTGACCGAGCGGCGCGACTGGGAGTTCGCCGTGATGTCCGACGCACAGTTCGTAGCCCGCGCCCCCGACAGCCCGATCGTCGCGCAGGCACGCCGCACGCTCCGCGAGATCAAGGCCGCCGGCCCCGACTTCCTGGTCGTCAACGGCGACCTCGTCGACGAGGGCTCCCCGGACGATCTGGCGTTCGCCCGCCAAGTGCTCACCGAGGAGCTGGGGGACGAACTGCCCTGGTACTACGTGCCCGGCAACCACGAGGTGATGGGTGGAAGGATCGACAACTTCGTCGCCGAGTTCGGCCCCGCGCAGCGCACGTTCGACCACCGGGGCACCCGCTTCATCACCCTGGACACCTCCAGCCTGACCCTGCGCGGCGGCGGCCTCGCCCAGATCGAGGAACTCCGGGCACAGCTGGATGCGGCCGCCGCCGACCCCCTCATCGGCTCCGTCATGGTCATCGAGCACGTCCCGCCGCGCGATCCGACCGTGCAGCAGGGGAGCCGGCTCGGCGACCGCAAGGAGGCGGCGCTGATCGAGGACTGGCTGGCGGAGTTCCGCCGTACGACCGGCAAGGGCGCGGGGCTGATCGGCAGCCATGTCGGTGTCTTTCACGCCGCGCACGTCGACGGCGTCCCGTACCTCGTGAACGGCAACTCCGGCAAGGCGCCGTCCGGACCCGCCGGCGAAGGAGGCTTCACCGGCTGGTCGCTCGTCGGCGTCGACGACGTCTCGCACGCCGAGCGGGCGGCCGCCCGACGGGCACCGTGGGAGGCACGGCCCGACTGGGTCTCCGTCCAGACCCGGGCCCATGTCGACACGCTGGAACTGCAGTCGCCGGTCGTCCTGCGGCCCGGCGACACCGGCGAGGCGAAGGCGACGGTCGTCCAGGGCGCGCGCCGGGTCCCGGTGACCTTCCCCGTCAGCGCGGACTGGTCCGGCTCGCCGAACCTCCACATCGGTGCCGCGGACGACGCGCGGGGCCGCCATGTGGCGTCCTTCGACCCGAGGACAGGCCGCCTCTCGGCGCTGCGCGCCGGCACGTTCACGCTGGCGGTGACGGTCAACGGCACGACACGAGGGGTCCGCGCGAATGTGGTGACGATGCGCGACAAGGCCGCGTAGGCCGCCTGCGGCGGCTCGGACCGGGCGACGCTTGCCCGCATCCGCCCGGCCCCTTCGCCGGGCGGGTGCCCGGGGCGGCTGCGCGCCCGTTCCACCGGGTCCCGGCTGGGCCGGGGTCCGTGTGTGGCCTGGGCCCGGGTGGCCGGTCGGTGAGCCAGGCGGTGCCCGGGGCGGCTTGGGGTCCGTTCCAGACGGCCCCGGCTGGGCCGGGCGCAGCAGGTTCCCCCGGGGGCGGCCCGGTCCGTGTGGGCGGCCGGGCCCCGGGGCGGCCATGCGCTTTCGGGTGTGGCCGCGGCCCGTGTGCCAGGTTGGTTGCCGGGGCGGCCTGGGGGCCGCTCGCCACGCTGGGCGCCGGGACGGGCCGGGGTCCGTGTGCGTCGCCGGGGTCCTGGGGACGGCCGGGTCGCCGGGCCGGCCGCGCTTTCGGGCGTGGCGGGGTCCAGGGCGGCCCGGGCCCGCGGCTGAGGCGTCACTCGCAAGTGGACTGGGCGGAGCCCTGGTTGCCGGGGGCCGGGGCGTCGGGGGTCTGGGGCGGAGCCCCGGTTTCGGGAAGGGGCGGGGAGGGCGGATTTCCCCACCCCGCCGGCCCCGAACGGGAAGCGGACGCCGCCCGAAACAGTCGGGCCGGCACGGGTCGTGCCCAACGGCCCGACTCGCCCCGGAGGCGCTGCGAGCAGCCCTCGCCGAGCCACGCCCTGCGGGCGCCGCAGGCCCCCGGGCCCGCCGTGCGGGACACCTCGGCAGCGGGCAGCCTTGGTCGTGGGCTCTGTGAGGAGGTGGTCGCGTGTCCGATCGGCGCTCCTCCCGGCCCACGCCGCCAGGCGGCGGCGACGGCGGTGACGGTTCCCACCCCCTCCTGTCGCTCGCCCTCGCCGGGATGCTGGACGACGTCCAGGCCCATTCCGGCGCCGTCTACCTGCTCTCAGAGACCGAGCCGGTCCTCGAAATGGCCGTCATGGCCGGCCTGCCCCGTGCAGGCCATCCGCAGCCGCTGCTGCGCGATCCGGACGGCCGCGTCCACGTCCTCGATCTCGCCGGCGGCCCCCTGCTGGGCATCGATGCCCCCACGACCGCGGTGCCGCTGCCGACGGGATCGGTGCTGGTGCTCTACACGGACGGGCTGATCGAGGCCCCGGGCGTCGACCTCGACGACGCGCTCGCCGAACTCGCGGGGCGGCTCGAACGGGGCACCGACCAGCCGCTGGAGGTGCTGGCGGACAGCCTGATCGGCGACTGCACGACGACGCCGAACCGCGGTGACGACATGGCGGTGCTGCTGCTGCGTCCGCAGCGCTGACGGACCCGATGGGGGTTCGTGCGGGCGGGGTGTCGGTTCAGTCGGTGAGGCCGAGGCCCGGCTCGCCCGGCGGGAGAGGGGCGAAGCGGGCCGCCACCTCCGCGTCGGAGACCGCGTCGAGCCGCGCGGGCGACCACCGTGGCCTGCGGTCCTTGTCGACGACCTGGGCGCGGATGCCCTCGGCGAGGTCCGGGGTGGCCAGCGTGGCGCAGGAGACGCGGAACTCCTGTTCCAGGACGGGCTCCAGCCGGCCCAGCGTCCGCGCCCGCCGGATCGCGGCGAGCGTCACCTTCACGGACGTGGGGGACCTCGTCAGGATCGTCTCCGCGGCTTCCTTGGCCGCGGGCTCCCCGCAGGCCGTCAGGCGCTCGACGATCTCCTCCGCCGAATCGGCGGCGTAGCAGTGGTCGATCCAGCCGCGGTGGGCGGCCAACTCCCCCTCGGGCGCGGGCGCTTCGTGGCGCCGAACCGCTTCGGCAGGGGCCGCCGAGGTGAGGGCGGCCGTGAGGCCGGTGAGTCGCTCGGACGGTACGAAGTGGTCGGCGAGCCCGAGCAGCAGCGCGTCGCCCGCGCCGACCGCATCGCCGGTGAGCGCCAGGTGGGTGCCCAGTTCGCCGGGTGCGTGCGCCAGCAGATGGGTGCCGCCCACGTCCGGCACGAAGCCGATCCCCGTCTCCGGCATGGCGACCCGGGAGCGTTCCGTCACGACCCGGACGCTGCCGTGGGCGGACACGCCGACGCCGCCGCCCATCACGATGCCGTCCATGAGGGCGACGTACGGCTTCCGGTAGCGGGCGATACGGGCGTTGAGCCGGTACTCGTCGCGCCAGAAGGCGACCGATGCGCGCCCGCCGGCGCGCGCGTCGTCGTGGATGGCGCGTATGTCGCCGCCTGCGCAGAGCCCGCGCTCACCGGCCCCGGCGATGACCACCGCGTCGATGTCGTCGTCGCGTTCCCATGCGTCGAGCGCCGCGTCGACGGCGCGCACCATCGGGTGGGTGAGCGCGTTGATGGCCCGCGGACGGTTGAGCGTGATGTGTCCGGTGCGGCCTTCGGTGCGCAGCACTATGGCGTCGTCGGCCATCGATTCGTCCTTCCGGGATCGGGATCTTGCCGTTCCATCCTCGCTCACGGGTGGACGGGTGCCGCACGCCCCCTTCCCTTGCTGTCCGACCAGTCGGTATGTTCCGCGCAGGGCGAGGTGACGGAGGCGGACATGGCGGGGCGATCCATCAACATCGAAGGCCGCTGCGACGAGCGTTTCTCGGCGGTGCGGGCCGCCTTCGAGGACAACTTCCACGAGCGGGGTGAGCTCGGCGCCGCCGTGACCGTGCTCGTCGGCGGGGAGAAGGTCGTCGACCTGTGGGGCGGCTGGGCGGACCGCGGGCGGACCCGGCCGTGGCAGAGCGACACACTGGTGAACGTCTGGTCCACGACCAAGGGCCCGACCGCCCTGTGCGCCCATGTGCTCGCCGACCGCGGGCTGCTCGACCTGGACGCGCCGGTCGCGGACTACTGGCCCGAGTTCGCCGCGGCGGGCAAGAAGGCCGTCCTGGTACGCCATCTGCTCTCGCACCGGGCGGGCCTGGCGGGGCTGCGTGAACCACACTCGCTCGAGGAGCTCTACGACTGGGAGCTGACCTGTGCACGTCTGGCGGCCACCGAGCCGTGGTGGGAGCCGGGCACCCGCTCCGGGTACCACGCCATCACCTACGGCCACCTCGTCGGTGAGGTCGTGCGCCGGGTGAGCGGGCAACTGCCGGGTGAGTTCCTGCGGCAGGAGATCACCGGACCGCTCGGGATCGACTTCACCATCGGCCTGCCGGAGGCCGAGGCCGGGCGGGTCGCCGAGCTGGTGCATCCGTCGATCCCGCAGAGCAGCGAACAGGCCGCCGCCTTCGCCCAGTTGGAGCCCGTCGCACTCGCCGCCCTGGTCAACCCGGTCACCGGCGCGGCCGCGGCCAACTCGGCCGCCTGGCGCGCCGCCGAGATCCCCGCCGCCAACGGCCACGGCACCGCCCGCGCGGTCGCCTCGCTGTACGGCGTCCTCGCCGGCCGCGGGCAGCTCGACGGACACCGGGTGCTGACGGAGCAGGCCGTGGAGCGTCTGCGCGAGGGTCAGGGCACCTGCCGCGACCTGGTCCTCGGCGCCGGCTTCGCGCACGACACGGAGGTCGGTCTCGGCCTGTGGCTGAGCGGCAGGAACGGCTCGTACGGGCCCAACCCGAAAGCGGTCGGCCACGACGGCTTCGGCGGCTCGTGCGGGCTGTCCGACCCGGAGGCCGGAATCGCCATGGGGTACGTGATGAACCGCATGGGCCCGCACATCGCCGACGACCCGCGCAAGATGGCCCTCGTCGACGCCGTGTACGCCTCGCTGTAGCGGCCCCGCACGCCCCTTCCGGTTTACTGCAACACGTTCTACTGTGTGCGCCGCCGCGCAAGGGACGGACCGCGAGAGCCTGGAGGGGCCGTGCACCTTCGATACACGCCGCAGCAGGAGCAGTTGCGCACCGAACTGCGCACGTACTTCGCGGGGCTCGTCCCCGACAACGCCTACGCGCGGTACGCGGAGCCGGCCGCCCGCAAACGCTTCTACCGCGAGACGATCCGGCGGCTCGGCTCGGACGGCTGGCTCGGGGTCGGCTGGCCCGAGCAGTACGGCGGCCGTGGCCTCACCCCGATGGAACAGTTCATCTTCTTCGACGAGGCCGCCCAGGCCGGGGTGCCGCTGCCGCTGATGGCGCTCAACACGGTCGGGCCGACGATCATGCAGTTCGGCACCGACGAACAGAAGGCGTACTTCCTGCCGAAGATCCTCTCCGGCGAGATCGACTTCGCCATCGGCTACAGCGAACCCGACGCCGGCACCGACCTCGCCTCCCTCAAGACCCGGGCCGTACGGGACGGCGACGCGTACGTCGTCAACGGGCAGAAGATCTGGACCACCAACGGCGACACCGCCGACTGGGTCTGGCTCGCGGTCCGCACCGACCCGGACGCCCCGCCCCACAAGGGCATCACCATGCTCCTCGTACCGACGTCCGCCCCCGGCTACTCCTGCACCCTCATCAACACGCTCGCCTCCCACGACACCACTGCCGGCTACTACGAGAACGTCCGCGTCCCGCTCACGCACCGGGTCGGGGAGGAGAACAAGGGCTGGCGGCTGATCACCAACCAGCTCAACCACGAGCGGGTCACCCTCGCCGCCCACGGCACCATGGCGATCCGTGCCCTGCGCGACGTCCAGCGCTGGGCCGCCGACACCGAACTGGCCGACGGCCGCCGGGTGATCGACCTCGGCTGGGTACGGGGCCGGCTCGCCCGCACCCACAGTCGCCTCGAAGCGATGAAACTGCTCAACTGGCAGATGGTGAACGCCGTCCAGGACGGCACCCTCACCCCGCAGGACGCCTCCGCGGTCAAGGTCTACGGCTCCGAGGCGAGGCGGGACGCCTACGCCTGGCTGATGGAGATCGTCGGCGCGGCGGGGGCGCTGAAGGAGGGCTCCGCCGGGGCGGTCCTCGGCGGCGAACTGGAACGCGGCTACCGCTCCGCCGTGATCTTCACCTTCGGCGGCGGCAACAACGAGATCCAGCGCGAGATCATCTCCTGGATCGGACTGGGGATGCCGCGGGTACGACGCTGACATGATCGGGTGCCATTGACGAACGTGTCACGGATCCTGCCGGCTTATTCCGGTCGTGAGTAGTTGGCGTACAGAAAGTGCCGGTGAGAACGATCATGGCCTCCGGCTCCCCGGCGTTCAGGGAACCGCCTTCGATTCGCAGGCTGTCGGGCGTACGGTGTCCTGGCTGATCGGCCTGCTCATACCCCGTACCGATGTGGCCAGGGCAGTCACGGCCCGAAGGCGGTCACCACACGTCGTCATCATCTGCGGCCCACGGCTCGGCCACGGTCTCCGCCGCCCAGCGAATGGCCGCAGCGACTTGACGAGGGGCAGCGCCGGCGTCGATCGGCCTCAACCCGGTGTTGCTCAGGAACTCCTCGAGCACACCGCGGTCGGCGTCGGCGCCGACCGGGATGGCGATGCGGACCGCTTGGCTGCCCCATGGAGTGGCAGCCAGCTCGCGCAGCCCGGAGCGCCAGTCGTCCGTCGGCTGCGTGCCGGACACCAAGGCCAGCACCGGTGGCGGCGCCTGTTGGGGCATCGGTGGAACGTGCAGGGCGCTGGCGGCCAGCCGGAAGGCTGCGCCCATGTCGCAGGCCCCATCGCCGCCACTGTCATCGGCGTAGACATCGCGCCAGATCGCGAGGTCGATGTCGACCGGCCCTTCCATGTGCCACCGAGCGCCAGCGCTGAACATCCCCGCCCGCATCTCCAGCCCCACGGTGGGGTGCATCTTCGCGACCTCGCGCATCTCCACGATGGCCTCCCTCATGGCGTAGTTCAGCTGTGCAGCCTTCTCCCCGCTCATCGAGTGCGAGCAGTCGAGCAGCCAGATGACGTGCACCGGGTGGTCCGTCCGGCCGCTGGAGGGGTCGTACCCCGGTGCGCTCAGCATGCCGTCCGCTGGTGAGGCTGTGGGCTTGCGGCGTTTGGGTCGCGCGAGCGTGATCTGTACCCAGCGGGTGCGCCATTGGTTGAGTTCGGGTGCCCTGCGCCCAGGTGGGGTGCAGTCATCGCCGTACTGATCCCAGGACATGAGGGACCGAACGAGCCACATCAGCTTGTCCAGGCCTACATACCTGCCGTTGAAGGCAGCACTCTGAGTGGCGATCGGCAGTGACGCCTTCTCCTGAGTGAACAGCTTCGACGCGCGTTCCTCGATGGCGCGCAGGGACGGATTGCCCCGCTCGATCCGCAGACGGCTCAGATGGCTTGCCTGTTCCTCCAGCAGAGCCTCATACGTGCCTTCGGCCACCACACTCTTCCCCCGTGCCGTTCCCGCCCCGCGCCGTTACGGGAGGTTAACGCTCCATGGACCGAACAGCACCGAACTTTGGTGAAAGGCTTCCTGGTTGAGGAAACATGGCAGATGTTCGGGCGAACACCACCGCCGTGCAGCCTTGCGGGTCAGCTGATCGGGTTTCTGCAGATGCGTTCCATCGGTGCAGGCCACAGCCCTTCTAGGGGTCAGAGTCGGGGCATGACCACTACCCAGAATCCCCAGCAGCCGGCCTCGCCGGGCCCCGCTGGGGAGCCGTTCCTGTCCACGCACACCGCCGTCGTGCTGCTCACCGCGGCCATGATCGGGTTCGTCATCGGCGGGCTCACTGTGTTCACCGGCGCCCCCGTGGCTGCCGCCATCATCGCCGGGATCACCAGCGCCGGTGTGTGTATCCCCGTCCTTCGCGCCCTCATCCAGTAACGGCCCTGCTGCGCTGACTTCGGGACAGCACCGAGGCCCCGGCGCTCTGCCGGGGCCTCGGTGCTGTCGGAGATTCCCGAGCGTCCAGCGCCCGTTGGGCCGGATATGGCGCCAGGGATCGCACAGGGTGCGGATCCAGCGCCCGCCTGAAGGCCCCGAGCGACCTCGGCCTCGGCTACCTCACCCTCGGCGAGGACACCCCCGCCCTCTCCGGCGGCGAGGCCCAGCGCCTCAAGCTAGCGGAGACCGGCTTCGATCTCGTACTGCCGGATTAGCTCCTGATAGTCGGCAGGGTCCACGTCATGGTGCAAGGTGACGTTCGCCCCCTTGGCGACGGTGGCGATCTCGACCAGCAGCCGGTTGGCCTCTCCCTCGGTGGCGTAGAGCCCGACATTGATCTGCGTCCCGACTGCGGCGGTGGCCCAGGGGACGGGGCAGGGCGGCGCGTGGTCAGGGACCGGGCACAGGATCAACGAGATGACTTCCTGCAACTCCTGCGCGTCCTTGCCTACGGGAACGTGGATCTCGTAGACGCGCCTGCTCTGGACGGTCATAGGAGCCTCCTTCCCCCAGGATACCGGTGGGACAAGGGATGCGCCGCCGGAGATCCCGCCTTTGCGATCTCCGGGCGCGGCGCCCGTGCGGGTCAGCGACGGTAGCTTTCCAGGGTGCGGCAGTGTCGCTTGTAGCTGCCCTTCTCGACGGGGATGTTGCGCTTGGCGGTGTTGACGGCCGCTTGCTCGGTAGGGCCGTTGGCCCATGCGGTGCGCTTGGTGTAGGTGTGGCCGTTGCGGACGATGTCGCACTTGACCTTGGCGTGCCAGTGCTTGCTGATGGCCGGGTCGTGCTGGGCGATGGAGTGGTGCTGAGCGGAGCTGTCCACGGTGGCAGCCGAGGTACCGGAGGTGCCCTTACCGTGCCGGACGTTGAGCTTGCCGAACCGGCCCAGCTCCCACCGGACGTCGTCCAGGTCGAGCATCCGTGCCTCGTTGATCCGCAGTCCTACGTCCGCCGCCGGCCGGGCGACCGCGTAGTTGCGAGCGGCCGGGCCGAACTTGCGGCAGGTCACCAGCTCCTCACGCCATCCGGCGAACAGCTCCTCGATCTCCGCCTCGCTGGGCGGGATCCGCAGTTGCGGTTCCACCGAGGCCCGCGGCCGGTTCATCTCGTCCAGCGGGCACTCCACCACACGGCCGGTGAGGTTGTGCAACTCGACCTTGTGCCGCAGCTCAAGGAACTGGAAGTACACTGCCAGCGCCCCCGCCCGCCCGGTCCGCGTCGAAGGCTTGGCGTCGCGGAGCACCTTGCCGAAGTAGACGTCGGCGCCGGCCGGCTCCATCTCCCACAGCGGACGGCCGAACCAGTCCCGGATCAGCTCCAGGTGGTTGGTGTCGTTGCGGATCGTGCTGTCGACCAGACCGGCCGAGCCCGTGCGAGCACGAACCCCGCCAGGACATCGGTCGCGAACTCGGCGAGTTCCTCCCCGCTCACCGGCGCCCGCTACTCGCGCAGATCGCGTACTACGGCCAGAGCCAACCGACGCCTCCACGACTTCACCCAGACTGAAGGAAGCCCGACAGGGATGAGGGTTGCGTACTACGGGCGAGGTTGGGTCAGAACGGCCTGCGGTCACCCGGACGAGGTAACAGGCCCAGGTCCAGGCACTCTCAGTCGGGCCAGGAACTGGGGAAGAAACGCGGAACTCGGGGACTGTTGCTCACCGATGATGTGACGAGGAATCCTGGTGGGCAGAAAAGACGGCACCACTGGCGCCGCGTACGACGATGTCCCGCCCAACGCGTGCACCACGCACCCGAAGCGCTGACGGCGAGGGTGCGACGGGCTGTGGTCCGACGTGCCCCCGCCGCCGGATCTCTCCGCTGGTGAGCGTCAGATGCGGAGGGTGCCGGGGAATGCCCCGTGGCTGACGTTCGGTGCGGTGAGGGCAAGCCAGCCGTGGCCGCGTACCTCGGTGTGTGGGCCGACCTCGCCGGGGTCGACCGAGAGGTACGCGCAGGCGGATCGGGCGCCCGTGGTGCCCGCGTTGGGCGGGACGCCGTCGTACTCGGGGTCGTAGCCCTCGTCGTCGACCGCGAGGGTCTCCCACGGCAGCGGCTCGCCTTCCCATTCGGGGTCGCTCTCGGCGGCGTACTGGCGGATCACCCGGCCGTTCTCGGCCACGATCCACACGTCGGAGCCGCCGGCGTCGTCCAGGAAGAACAACTGGGCCTGGCCGCAGTGGACGCTGACCCGCTCGACGGTCTCGATCATGTCGTACCAGGGGTCGTCGCCGACCAGCAGGTCGAAGGAGCCGAAGACCAGGCGCCAGCCGTCCAGCTCCGGGGTGACGAAGGCCCGCCCCACGGTGCGGGCGGTGCCGTCCTGCCCGGGCACCCGGATCTCCCTGCCCTCCGACGCCCCGACGCCCGCGGCGACCGTGACGGGCCGCGGGTCGTGCAGGCCCAGGGCCTCGAAGACGCCCTCGTACGACGCTCCGGGCACGGCCATCCACCAGCCACTGAGCGTCGACGACGGCAGCCTCGGCGTCTCGTGCGGGATCTTCACCCGGATCAGCCGCTCGATCGCCGCCCGGTCGCGGTCGTCGAGCGCGTCGACCCCGCCGCCCGCCACCAGCGCCGCCATCGCGCCCCGCCTGGTCCTCGGGGACGCGGCCGAATCGCGGCGCAGGGAGCGCAGCCGCGGTCGGAAGGAGTCGTGCAGCAAGCGGGCGTAGTCGGACGCCTTGTAAGGGACGAGGCCGCTGCGGGCGTAACAGTCCACCAGGGCCCGCAGTCCGGCCTCGGAGTCCGTCCTCAGCCTGACAAGTCCCTGGAAGCCGTTGCCCGACGTGCCGTAGTGCGGATCGGCCGCCAGAGACGCGTACTGGTCGGCGGAGCGCTCGTCGAAGACCCCGAGGAGCCTGCCCGCCTGCCAGTCCGTCACCTCCTTCCGGCGCCACGCCGCCAGGAGGATGTCGAGGGCCGGCGGCCCGATGTATCTCAACACCCGTATGACCGAATTGAGTTCAGCGGTCCGCTGTACTCCGGCCAGACCCTGCAGCAGCGTCGGCACCACGATGTCGGCCTGCGCCGCCAGCCGTGCGGCCGCGGCCTCCACCCGCGCGGCGTCGTCGCTCTCCAGATCCTCGAGAAGGGAATCGATCTTCATGTGGCAGCACAGTAGCCCCGCCCACTGACAACATCGCCGTGGCGGTGCTCGCGGACGAACCAGGGGTTCGCCGTACTGGTGTCACCTGCTCGGATACTGCCCGTACCCCTGTCCGAGGTACGGCGGTGGCGGGGCGTACTGGTGCGCGCGATTTCCTGCCATGGCGAACCAGGCATTCGAGCCCCGCAGGACCAGCAGGACGAAGACCGCGATGTACCCGAGGACCGCGAGGGTCGTGGTCAGGTAGACGGCCTGGTACGCCCACTGGGGGTGGATCTCGGTGAAGCTGGGGAACGGGTCCTGGTACTGCCCTGCACCCATGCTTTCCTTCAGCCGCTGCGACTCCTCTGCGAGCCGGCTCATGGTGGCCTGTGAGGTTGCGGTCAGGAGCCCCCGGCCCGTGGCCAGTGCTGCGAACAGCGCCGTGGCGACGAGTGCCATGATGCGTGCCCGCGGCCGGGGCAGCCGGATGGCGAGTGCCAGGCCGATCATGAGAGCTGCGGCCGCCACCAGGGCCACGACCACGATGGCGGTCGACCCCGCGGCAGTGTCCGGGAGGCGGGGGAAGGCCACGTCGATGCCGTACGGAGCAGTTTGCTTCTCCATGGCCCGCTGGTAGTCGTCGAGCCAGTTCAGTACGGCCTGGTACGTCCGGATCTCCACGACGGCGGCTACGAGGGTGACGACCGCGATGCCCACCAGGACGGCCATGGCCGTGGTGACGGCGACCGGCCGACGTGCGTCCTGGAGCGGCGGCGGCGGCGGATGGTGGGGAGGAGGAGGCGGAGTGCCGGGAGGAGGGGGCAGGTAGGTAGGAGGGGGCGGCTGGTTGGCGTGGGCGGGAGGGTGGCCGGGCGGTGGGGCCGTCGGTGGTGGCGTGAACGGGGGACGCTCACTCTGGCGGGCTGATCGGGCGGCGCGGAAGTACCCGTGGGAAACGGGCAGCGCCAGCAGGGTGACCGCACCGAGCGTCAGCAACAGCATCCCGACGGCCACCACCCGCGTCATGTCGCCGTACCAGGGCACGGAGTCGTAGATGCCGACGGTGAGCAGCGCGACGTTGAAGCAGACGGACAGTGCGCCGACGACCCAGGTCGTCACCCGGGCCCCCTGCCGTCCCCGTCCGTCGAGCAGGGACAGCAGCAGGCAGACGCCGCCGAACACGATCGTGAGCACGGCGAACGCCGTCAGCCCGTACGCGGCCAGGTCCCCTGCCGCGCCGTCGGCGGCTTCCTCGCTCCGATGGTGGCTGAACTCGGGGATGGCGAAGAACGTGCCGACCGAGGAGACCAGGGCCAACGCGGCCACCCCGGCGAACAGGTAGCTCGCCGCGAACACGGCGCCCGGAGGCATCGGGGGCGCCGGTGCCGCCAGTGGCGGTTCCACCCCTGCCGTGGTCACCGGCCGGCCCTTGCCGGTGAGTTCGCTCGGCGGCGCCACAACAGCATGCCGCCCGTCACGAGCCAGGCGGTGAGCGGCACGGCCCCCAGCACGTAGAACAGCGGCTTCGACGTTGCCGGGTCGGGGCCGGCGAAGGCCTCGGCCAGGGGCACGGCGGTGGTCTGACCGCCGAGCCAGACGTCGCGTCCCTCGCCGCTCGGCTCGTGCAGCGCGTTGCGCGCCGTGGCTGTCAGCGCGGGGTGGTCCTTGGCGAACTTGGTCGCGCTCAGCCGGTTCTGGTCGATCTGGCTGAAATCCACTCCGCCGTAGACGTAGGTACGGGTGTATACGACGTTGCCCTCGGTGGTGGTGTGCTTCACCTTGAACTCGCCGTTCTTGTAAGACTGGACGTAGCGGTCGAAGACCTCACGGGGTGTCCATTTCTCCCGGGAGGCCCAGCGGCTGATGTCGCCCTTGCCGATGAGGTCCGAGTACGCGGTGTGCTTGCCGGCGCTGCGCTTGCGGAACCACTCGGCGGCGACCCGGCTGGCGTAGACCCGACGCAGGTCGGCGTACTCGGGCGCGTGGTTCACCGCCTTCTGGATTTGCGGCAGGATCGTCGTGCGGTACACCGACTCGTTGTGCTGAGTGCTGGCCTCGTCCTGCTGTCCGCAGCCGGTGTCGCCGCCGACACCCGGGGTCTCGATGACCTCTGACTCCATCTTCACCAGCAGCGGTGCGTCCAGGATGTACAGCTCGTTGCCGTTGTCGCGGACGGTGGCCGTGTCGGGCACGATCCACTGCCTCATGGAGACGCACTTGGTCTCGCCCCACAGGGAGTCCCAGTACTTCTTGCCTCCCGGGGTGTCGGGGTGGATGAACTTCGCGACCGACTTCTTCATCGCCAGGTCGGCCTCCAGCAGCACCCGCCCGGCGTCGGTCTGGCCGAACTTCTCGTCGATGATCCGGTTGGGCTCGTCCGGATTGAGGTTGACGGTGAAAGCGGACGGCGGCAGCTCCAGCCAGACGAAGAACGAGTCCGAGGCGAGCTGTGCGGCTCGCCGGCCGCCGAAGGACTGCTCGTCGGCCGGCAGGGCGTCGGCCTTGAACGCGTACTGCACGCCGGAGCCGTTGTGGTAGGTGTCGGAGACGTAGCGCAGCTCCAGCGTCGAGAAGTCGACGCCGCCCAGATCCTGGGCCAGGTCGGGGTGGCCGGAGTCCGCGGCGAGTTGCTGGTTGACCTGGCGCAGCTCGGCTGCCTCCTCCGGGGTGTCACCGGAGTCGGCGATCTCCGCCGGGGCCGGGGCCGGGGCCTGATACTGATCCGGGGCGCGCAGGGTGTCGTCGGCGGAGGCACCGCCCCGAGGTCCGCCGCCCTGCGGCCCGCCCTTGGGGGTGCCGCCGCCGTTGGGACCGCTGTCGTCCGGGTCGGCTCCGCCCGGGTCGGCTCCGCCCGGGTCGGCTCCGCCCGGGGCGGTCCCGCCCGGGTCCGTCCCGCCCGGGTTGATCAGCCTCTTCTGCGCCGGCAGCACGGCATACGAAATGCCGGCCTCCTTGAGCAGCTTCTTGGCCTTCTTGCTCGGCTGGTCGGGGAAGAGGTACACCAGTTGCCGGGGGTTGGGCTTGCCCCGCTCGATCTCGAGTAATGCCTTGTCCCGCGCCAGTTCGCCGGCGTCGATGCCTCTACCGGACTTGACCTCGTAGAGCAGGCCGAGTTCCACGTTGGCCAAGTCGTAGTAGCGGTTCGCCTCCGGCACGTGCAACTCGGTCTGCCAGCCGTGGTTGGCACCGAGCTTGAGTCGTTCCACGAGGTGCTTGACGAAGGCCTTGCCCTGGTTGTCGTTGCCTTGATTCGGAATGTACTGCCGGAGCCACTTGTCCCACGGCAGCACGCGGCTCGGCCGCTTGCTCCCCGGATTGCGGTGGTGCTTCGACAACTCCGCGGCCTTCTTCAGCTGATAGTCCTGCCATCGCTTCAGGCAGTGCTCCCACGTCCCCGGCACCTTGGCCTTCGGGCTGAGCATCGCCGCCGCCACCTCGTGGCGCTGCGGCTGCGGTCGGTTGCGCAGCCACTCGGCGGGGTTCTCGTACTCGTACGGCTGCCGCGGTCCGGGCGGGGCCGGACGAGACCCACCCGGCAGGGCGTTCGGATCCGGCGCGGGCCCGTCGAAGCTGGGCAGCGGCACCGGCTTCGGCGCGGCCAGGCCCGAGCCCGGCCAGCCGAACGGCCCGCACAGTGCCGCCAGCGTCACCGCGACCAACCACGCTAAGACTCGTCGACGTCCGTTCACGACCAACTCCCCCGGCAGGCGCAGACGATGACCAGCCTAGCGACACTTGCCCACCGGGAGACAGACTCAGGTGAGTCGTTCGTAGGCGTGACGAAGCACGCCGGGCTCGCGGTCGGCGAGCGCGATCTGAAGCAGCAGGAACGGCACCGCCACCGTCCCTTCCGGGACCAGCTGGTCCAGGAAGGGACGCCCGACGAACATGTTGTCCCCGTCCGGATCACCGGGGTGGTAGCACCACTGCGCGCGCATCGCCGGCCGCAGCACCTCTCCGAGGTACCAGGCGGCGCCCTCGGCGAACTCCGGGTGCGCAGCCAACCCGGCCGGCCGGGAAACCAACTGACGGGCCGCCGCCTCCAGCTCGTCCAAGGACTTTTGGGAGAAGTCCCAGAGTTCGGGCCGCTCCGCGTACGTGGCAAGCCAGGCCGGCAGGGCGGCCGCGTGCTTGGCCAACCACCTGTCCAGGTAGGCCGAGCGGGGGGCGGTCAGCTCACGGTCCAGCCCGGGGGTCGGCTGCTTGCTCGGCGTCCAGCCGGGTGCTGCGGCCTGCTTCTCGGCGACCGCCCGCTCCAGGTCCCGACAGCTCCGGCCGAACTCGTCGCCGTCTCTATGCTGCCGAGCCTGCTCGACCAGCTCCGCCGGGCAGACCGCCGACAGGCTGAGCTCCGGGTCCGGCAACACGACAGGCAGACCACGCCGCTCGTCCCAGGCCCAGCACCCGCCGGCCGCCGACAGCAAAGCTTCGCCCAGGTATCCGGCGACCCGCTCCATGAAGTCGGCCCCGGGCTCGATCCGGGCGACCAGCTCCGCCTCCAGGCGAGCCAGCGACGCCGGTGAGCAGTCCGTCGGCGAGCCGTCCGGCCACTCGAAGTCCACCAGCCCGGCCAGTCGAGGCTGCATACCCTCCAGCCAGTCCTCCAACGGATCCACTGCAACTCCCGCCGGTCGACCCGCGGGGCTCCGCAGGTTCCGAACCCATCGTCCGTCGCGAGCGCCGCCGCGCGCAACGACCCGCCGTCGGGTCCTCAGGCGTCGGCAGCAGTGCGCACTGCTTCGCGCGTCGTCAGGACGCTTCCTCAGGTAATTCGGGCGGTGAAGCGTCGACTCGCCCGGGACGGCCCAGGCTGCGGCGGCGATGCGGTCGACGTCGGTGCGCTCGCCCTGGAGGCGCCCGTATCCGCTGCGACGAGTCCTTTGCCGGAGAGACCTCCACCCCCGAGTGCGCGGCCCTGAACGCTGCCAGCAGCGCGGCCAGTTCGAAGGGCATGGCCGGCCACCCCCGACACGATCCCGAGGGTGACCCGGCCCCGCAGCAGCCCGGTGTCTCGTCCACCGACTGCCGCGCCCCGCCACGGCCGCCAGGGCGGCCCGCGCGTACGGGATGACCGCGCGCCCCACCTCCGTCGGCGTCACCGTCCGCCCGGACCGATCGAGCAGCGGCCGCCCGAGGTCCCGCTCCGGCTTCCGGATCGCGCGCTCAACCCCGGCTGGGACCGGCGGTGGAGCAGTACCTGGAGATGCCGTACCGGATACGGCGTCGCCCCGACTCGCCCGAGGCGCCGCAGAGAGCTCACCTCAACCGGGGTCTCCACCACGCGAACCAGTTGGCATCATCCCTGGTCAGCGGCTTTGCTCTGTGCCATCCAGCGGTCCTGGGCACAATGACCCCTGTGAACGACGCCGACCCCGGACTGTTCGGACCCGACTCCGTGACCTGGAACGTCCACGCCGACCCGGTCATGTGGATTGCGGGCGTGCGCGCCCTCTACCTCCAGGCGCTCCATCCCCGCGCCGTCCGCGGCGTCATGCAGAATCGGACTTCCGCCAGGACGCCTGGGGCCGGCTGATGCGCACCGCGGACTTCGTCGGCACCATCACCTACGGCACCACCGAGGCCGCCGAGAAGGCGGGCGCCCGCGTCCGCCGCATCCACGCACGGCTGAGGGCCACCGACCCCGTCACCGGCGAACCCTACGGCGTCGACGAGCCCGAGCTGCTGCTGTGGGTGCATTGTGCGGAGGTCGCCTCCTACCTCGAGGTGGCCCGCCGCTCCGGGCTTCCGCTCCACGGTGATCTCGCCGACCGCTACTCGACGAGCAGCGCGAAGCGGCCCGCCTGGTAGGCCTCGACCCGGCCGCCGTGCCCGCCACCACCGGGCAGCTGGCCGCCTACTTCGAGCGGGTGCGGCCCGAGCTCGCCGCCGGGCCGGAAGCCCGTGACGTCGACGACTTTCTGCGCCGGCCACCGCTCGCGCCCGCGCTGGTCCCCGTGCGCAAGCTGCTGTGGGGACGGGTCGCCGCGCTCGCCTACGACGCCCTGCCCCCGTACGCCCACGCGCCGTACGGCAGAGGGGCACCGCCGGCGGACCGGGTGACACGCCGCCTGACCGCCACGGGCAACCTGCTGCGCTGCGTCCCCTCCCGTATACGCTGGCAACTACCGCCCGGTCACATTCTGAAAGCGATCGCCCGACTCGGGCCCGGATCGCGCCCGGCCCCGTACAAACTTCGCAGGCGGGCCGCCATACTGGACCGGCCGGGGAGGGCGCAGCACAGCGACGGGGGCGACAGCACGCGATGGCGGAAACCAGGCTGATCCAGGGCCGGTACCGGCTGCTCGATCTCATCGGGCGGGGCGGTATGGGCGAGGTGTGGCGGGCCCGCGACGAATCGCTCGGCCGACAGGTGGCCGTCAAATGCCTGAAGCCGATCGGGTCGCAGCCCGACCGGTCCTTCACCCGGGTCCTGCGGGAACGCTTCCGCCGTGAGGCCCGCGTGGCTGCGGCGCTCCAGCACCGGGGCGTGACCGTCGTCCACGACTTCGGCGAACACGAAGGCGTGCTCTACCTGGTGATGGAGCTGCTCGAGGGCCGCAATCTCAGCCAGCTGCTCGACGACAACAAGCAGCAGCCCCTCCCGGTCGCCGAGGTCGTCGACATCGCCGACCAGATCGCCGACGCCCTCGACTACACGCACGAACAAGGCATCGTGCACCGGGACCTCAAGCCTGCGAACATCATGCGCCTCACCGGCGGTGGGGTGAAGATCTGCGACTTCGGGATCGCGCGACTCGGCGAGGACATCGGCTTCACGTCGAAGCTCACCGGCACCGGCATCGCCATGGGCACCCCGCACTACATGTCACCCGAACAGATCGGCGGCAACCAGGTCGACCACCGCAGCGACCTGTACTCGCTCGGGTGCGTGCTCTACGAACTGGCCACCGGTGCCCCGCCCTTCGACGTCGGCGACACCTGGTCGATCCTCGTCGGCCATCGGGACACGACCCCCCGGCCGCTGCGCGAGCACCGCGACGAGATCCCGGAGTTCCTCGACCTGATGGTGCTCGACCTGCTCGCCAAGACACCCGAGGAGCGGCCCGGTGCCGCGGGCGAACTGCGCCGCCGTATCCATGCCGCGGGCCATGTGCGCCATCGGCCTCCCGTGGTGCCCCTGCAGCGCGAACCCGAGTCGGAGGAGGCGTCACGCGGGGCGTCCCTGCCCTACTGGACACGCGGTATGACCATCGGCCACAGGGCGACCGGTGCGATCGCCGCCCGGTCGGTGCCGCCGGGCCTCGACCACACGGCGGCGCTGACCGGCCTGTGGACCACCCGCCCGGCCCCGCACACCGCCGTCCCGGTCCCGGTACCCGCCCAGGGCCCCGAGCGGACCACCCCGCCGCCCGAACTGCTCGCCGTCCTTGCCACGCGGCACAACGCGGGCCTGAGCCTCGGCCGGCTCGGCCGCTGGGAGGAGGCGGGCGAGGTGCACCGGGCGGTGGCCGCGGAACGCGGGACGCTGCTCGGACCCGACCACCCCGACACCCTCGCCAGCCGCTACGAGGTCGCGTTCAGCCTCAGCCGCACCGGCCGCGCCACGGACGCGCTCGAGGAGTTCGCTCACGTCGCCGCCGGCCGGGAGCGGGCCCTCGGCCCCGACCACCCCGACACGCTCGCCGCCCGCCAGGAGACCGCCTATGTGCTGGGCGGCCTCGGCCGGCACGCCGAGGCCGACCGGCTGTACGCGGCCGTCCTCGAGTCCCGTGAGCGCACCATGGGGGCCGACCACCCGGACACCCTGCGCTGCCGGCACAACCTGGCCTTCAACCTGAGCCGCATGGGACGGATCGAGGACTCCCACCGGATCGCGGAGGACGTCGCCAAGGTCCGTGCCCGGGTCCTCGGCCCGGACCACCCCGACACCCTCGTCACACGCTACGAGGTGGCCTTCGCGCTCGGGCTGATGGGCCGCTGGTCCGAGGCGCTGGCCGGCTACCAGGACGTTGCGGGCGCCCGGGCCCGCGCGCTGGGCCCGGACCACCCGGACACGCTCGCCGCCCGCTACGAGACCGGCATCTGCCTCGGCCGGCTCGGCCGCGGAGCGGAGGCCGTCGACGTCTACCGCGGCCTGGTCGCCGACCGCACCCGGGCCTTCGGCCCCGACGACCCGGAGACCCTGCGCGCCCGCCACGGCCTCGGCGTCAACCTCGGCCGTCTCGGCCGCTGGGACGAGGCACTGGCCGAGGCTCGCGAGGTGGGTGCCCTGCGCGAGCGAGTGCTCGGGCCCGACCACCCCGACACCCTGGTGAGCCGTCGAGAGGTGGCCGTGGCGCTCGGCTGGCTGTCCCGCTGGGCCGACGCCCTGAGCATCTACGAGCAGGTGGCGCAGGCCCGTGAGCGGGTCCTCGGATCCGACCACCCCGACACCCTGTCCAGCCGCAACGACGAGGCGCACTGCCTGGAACAGCTCGGGCGCCACCAGGAGGCGGTCGAGCTGTACCGGCAGGTCGCCGCGCTCCGCCGGACCGTGGCGGAGCAGGCGCCCGGCGGTTAGGGTCCGGCCATGCCCGCACACGCCTCGTACGACGCCGTGATCGTGGGCGGCGGCCACAACGGCCTGGTCGCCGCCGCCTACCTGGCCCGCGCCGGACGCTCCGTCCTGCTGCTGGAGCGCCGGGCGAACACCGGTGGCGCGGCCGTCTCGACGCGGCCGTTCCCCGGTGTCGACGCCCGGCTGTCCCAGTTCTCGTACCTCGTCTCGCTGCTGCCCGACAAGATCGTGCGCGACCTGGAGCTGGACTTCGCCGTACGCAAACGAACCGTCTCCTCCTACACGCCGAAGGGCGGTGGCGGACTCCTCGTCGCCGCCGGCCGCACCCGGGGGTCGTTCGCGGACATCACCGGCGGCGACCGGGAGTACGCGGCGTGGCAGGAGTTCTACGGGATCACCGGCAAGGTCGCCCGACGGGTGTTCCCGACGCTGACCGAGCCGCTGCCCACCCGGGACGCGCTGCGGGCCCTGGTCGACGACGAGCAGGCCTGGCGGATGCTGTTCGAGGAGCCGATCGGCGCCGCGATCGAGAAGCGGTTCGGTCACGACCTCGTGCGCGGCGTGGTGCTCACCGACGCGCTGATCGGCACCTTCGCCGACGCCCACGATCCGTCGCTGGTGCAGAACCGCTGCTTCCTCTACCACGTCATCGGCGGCGGCACCGGCGACTGGGACGTGCCGATCGGCGGCATGGGCGCGCTCACCGACGCGCTGGCCGCCGCTGCCCGGAAAGCCGGCGCGGAGTTCGGCGTCGAACACGAGGCCATCGGTATCGAGACCGACGGCGAGCGGGCCGAGGTCGCCTTCCGCACCCCGGCGGGTGAGGGGACGGTCGCCGCTCACCGGGTTTTGGTGAACGCATCACCGCAGAGCTTGGCCGAACTCCTCGGCGAACCGGTGCCCGAGGCCGCTGAGGGCGCACAGTTGAAGGTGAACATGCTGCTGCGCCGGCTGCCCCGGCTGCGCGACGCCTCCGTCGACCCGAAGGACGCGTTCTCGGGCACGTTCCACGTCTCGGAGGGCTATGAGCAGCTGGCCACCGCCTACCAGGAGGCCGCCTCCGGCCGGCTGCCGAGCTCCCCGCCGTCCGAGATCTACTGCCATTCGCTGACCGATCCCTCCATCCTGTCGCCCGAGCTCGTCGGCCAGGGCTGCCAGACCCTGACGCTCTTCGGACTCCACACTCCGGCCCGGCTGTTCGCCGGCGACAACGAAGGCGCGCGCACGGAGCTGCTGGCGGCGACGCTCGCCGAACTCGACTCGTACCTCGAGGAGCCGATTGCCGACTGCCTCGCTCTCGACGCGAACGGCGACCCGTGCATCGAGGCGAAGACACCGCTCGACCTGGAGCGGGAACTGCGGCTGCCCGGCGGGCACATCTTCCACCGCGATCTCTCCTGGCCTTACGCCTTGGAGGGCGGCGGGCGCTGGGGCGTGGAGACGCCGCACGCCAACGTGCTGCTGTGCGGCGCGGGTGCGGTACGTGGCGGCGGGGTGAGCGGGGTGCCCGGCCACAACGCCGCGATGGCGGCCCTGGGCCGGTGACACCGAAACCTCCCGTGCGACATGACCGGCCGACAACGGCAGGCTGTCAGTCCGATGAGGCGGTCCAGCCCAGGGCCTCGATCAGGGCGGCGTCCGCGGGCCGTGACTCGTCGAACACCGGCCGGCCGTTCTCGTCCTCGACGCGGATCGCGTCGACGTAGGCTCCCCGGCCCACGTAGAGCCGGTCGGTCGCGTAACGCCAGCGCAGCCGTACCGGCGTGCCGCGCCATGCGGTCAGGTCGGCGGTGAGCCGGTGCCAGATCCGACCTGACCAGCCGGTGGCCGAGCCGGCCGGGTGGGGCTCCTCCGCGCCGCCCTTGCGGGCCGCCGTGAAGGCGACCGGCCTCCAGGACGCCCCGTCGTCCTGCGACGCCTCCAGGAACAGCGCGTCGGAGCCGGGCTCGGTGTCCCACCACAGGGAGCACCGCAGCCGCGGTCTGCCGGAGGCGAGGGTGAGCGCGGGCAGCGTGAGGGTCGCCTCGGTGGAGCCGGCCATGCCGGAGAACCAGGCGGTGCGGCCGTGCTCGGGGCGGACCGGGACGGCCCTCGCCATGTTGTTGGCGGCGGCCACGCGCGGCGCGCTCCCGGAGCGCCAGCTGCGCACCGGGTGCACGGAGTTGCCCAGCACGATCAGGAACGAGTCGGTGGTCGGGTCGAGCACGAGGCTCGTCCCGGTGAACCCGGTGTGCCCGGCGGTCCGCGGTGTGGCCATCGCGCCCATGTACCAGTGCTGGTTGAGCTCGAAGCCGAGGCCGTGCCCGTCGCCCGGGAAGTCCGTGTTGAAGTCGGAGAACATCAGGTCGACGAAGGCCGGGTCCAGGATGCGCGAGCGGCCGTAGACGCCGCCGTTGAGGAGCGTACGGGCGAGTATCGCAAGGTCCCAGGCGCAGGAGAAGACCCCGGCGTGGCCGGCCACGCCGCCGAAGCTGTACGCGTTCTCGTCGTGGACCTCGCCCCACACCAGGCCGCGGTCGAGACCGGACCAGGGGAGCCGCGCGTCCTCGGTGGCGGCGATCTGCGGCCTCCAGGAGGCGGGCGGGTTGAACCGCGTGCGGTGCATCCCGAGCGGAGCGGTGATCTCGTCGTGGAGCAGCTGATCCAGAGGACGACCGGTGATCTTCTCCAGGACGAGCTGCAGGGAGATCAGATTCAGGTCGGAGTAGAGATACGCCGTGCCGGGCGGGTTCGCCGGCGCCTCGTCCCACAGTCGCTGCAGCCTGGCTTCCTGTGTCGGCTCGCGGAACAGCGGGATCCAGGACCGGAAACCGGAGGTGTGCGTCAGCAGTTGACGCACCGTGATGCCCTGCTTGCCGGCCCGCGCGAACCCGGGCAGGTAGGAGGCGACCGGTTCCTCCAGTTCGAGTGCGCCCCGCTCGATCTGCTGGACCGCGAGGATCGATGTGAACAGCTTGGAGACCGAGGCCAGGTCGAAGACCGTGTCCTTCGCCATGGGGATCTGCTGCTCGGCCGGGAGTTCGACGGCGGTGTCGGTCTTCTCGTCGTACGCCGAGTAGCGCAGCGCCTTGCCGATCGCCCGGTGCAGCGCGACCGTACCGCCCCGTCCGGCGAGCAGCACCGCCCCCGCGTACCACGGGTGCTTGGGCGAGGGAGCGAGGAACTTCTCGGCGTCCGCGACCAGTTGGTCGAGATGTCCGGCGAGCAGACCCGCCCGCTGCGCAGTGCCCCGCCGCAGCGTCGGCCGGCCGCTGCCCGTATCTGCTCCCGCCCCCGCGCCGCCCGCGCCCGGGCCGTCCGGCATCCCGGCAGCTGCCGCGAAGGGGACCGGTGCGAGGGCGAGCGTGCCGCCCAGCGCCACCATCCCGCCACCCAGCCGCCGCCTGCTGACCCCTCTGCCCGCCGAGTCGTCGGTCATGCGGAACCCTCTCTGCGCGTCTTTGAAAGTATCTTTCGGATCTCCCGCGACACGTGAAACTTTCTTGCCGCCCCGAGGGTCTGTCAACCACCCCAAAAAATCTGACGCAGCATCAGAAAATGTCTTCCCTCGTCCGGCCCCCTGCGGCATCCTGCCGCCCATGGAGACGGAGCTGAGCAGACAACTGGGGATCGAGCACGCCATCTTCGGCTTCACACCGTTCCCAGCGGTGGCCGCCGCCCTCAGCCGCGCGGGTGGCCTCGGTGTGCTCGGCGCCGTCCGCTACACCGCCCCCGAGGACCTGAAGCGCGACCTCGACTGGATGCAGGACCACACCGACGGCATGCCCTACGGCCTCGATGTCGTCATGCCCGCCAAGAAGGTCGAGGGCGTGACCGAGGCCGACGTCGAGGCGATGATCCCCGAAGGCCACCGCCGGTTCGTGGCCGACACCCTCGCCCGGCACGGCGTCCCCGACCTCGCCGAGGGAGAAGCCTCCGGATGGCGCATCACCGGCTGGATGGAAGAGGTCGCCCGCAACCAGCTCGACGTCGCCTTCGGCTATCCCGTCAAGCTTCTCGCCAACGCCCTCGGCCCTCCTCCCGCCGACGTCGTCGCACGCGCCCACGACCAAGGGATCCTCGTCGCCGCCCTCGCAGGCAGTGCCAAGCACGCCCGCCGCCACGCCGAGGCCGGGATCGACGTCGTCGTCGCCCAGGGATACGAGGCCGGCGGCCACACCGGGGAGATCGCCTCCATGGTGCTGACGCCCGAAGTCGTCGACGCGGTCGCCCCCGTGCCCGTCCTCGCGGCCGGCGGCATCGGCAGCGGCGAACAGATCGCGGCCGCACTCGCCCTCGGCGCCCAGGGCGTCTGGCTGGGCTCCCTGTGGCTCACCGCCACGGAGGCGTCACTCGGATCCCACGCCCTCACCGAGAAGCTGCTCGCCGCCGGGTCAGGCGACACCGTCCGCTCCCGTGCCCTCACCGGCAAACCCGCCCGCCAGCTGCGCACCGCCTGGACCGACGCCTGGGACGACCCGGCCGGGCCCGGCACCCTGCCCATGCCGCTGCAGGGGCTGCTCGTCGCGGAGGCAGTCTCCCGCATCCAGCGGTACGAGGTCGGGCCGCTGCTCGGTACCCCGGTCGGCCAGATCGTCGGACGGATGAACTGCGAGCGCAGCGTGCGAGAGGTCTTCGACGACCTGACCCGCGGCTTCGAACGCGCCGTGGACCGCATCAACCGCATCGCCGGAAGGAGCGCGCCATGACCGGTTCACCCGCACCCCTGAACGGCTTCTGGTCCCAGGCCGCGGCCGACCCCGGGCGCACCGTGCTCACCGACCCCGCGGGCGAACGGTGGACGGCCGGGGAGCTGCACGCCGCCGCCAACCGGCTGGTGCGCGGGCTGCGGGCCGCCGGCCTGGAGCGCGGGGACTGCTTCGCCGTCGTCCTGCCCAACTGCACCGAACTCGTCACCGCCTATCTCGCCGCCGCCCAGGCCGGGTTCTACCTCGTCCCGGTCAACCACCATCTCGTCGGATCCGAGATCGCGTGGATCGTGTCCGACTCCGGCGCCAAGGTGCTCGTCGCGCACGAGCGGTTCGCCGGCCCGGCGGGCCACGCGGCCGACGAGGCGCAGCTGCCCCGCAGCCACCGGTACGCGGTCGGCGACGCGGCCGGTTTCCGTCCCTACGACGAACTCCTCGACGGGCAGCCGCCCACCCCGCCCGAAGGGCGCACGCTCGGCTGGGTCATGAACTACACCTCGGGCACCACCGGCCGGCCGCGTGGCATCCGGCGCCCGCTGCCCGGGAAAGCACCCGAGGAGACCCACCTCGGCGGCTTCCTCGGCATCTTCGGCATCCGGCCCCACGACGGCAACGTCCACCTCGTCTGCTCGCCGCTCTACCACACGGCCGTGCTGCAGTTCGCCGCCGCCGCCCTGCACATCGGCCATCCGCTGGTCCTGATGGACAAGTGGACGCCGAAGGAGATGCTCCGCCTCATCGACGCCCACCGGTGCACCCACACCCACATGGTCCCCACCCAGTTCCACCGCCTGCTCGCCCTGCCCGACGAGGTGAAGAAGCGCTACGACGTCAGCTCGATGCGGCACGCCGTCCACGGCGCCGCCCCGTGCCCCGACCACGTCAAACGAGCCATGATCGACTGGTGGGGCAGCTGTGTGGAGGAGTACTACGCGGCGAGCGAGGGCGGCGGCGCCTTCGCGACCGCCGGCGAGTGGCTGAAGAAGCCCGGCACGGTCGGCAAGGCGTGGCCCATCAGCGAGCTCGCCGTCTTCGACGACGACGGCAACCGGCTCCCGGCGGGCGAACTCGGCACCGTCTACATGCGGATGACGACCGGCGGCTTCAGTTACCACAAGGACGAGACCAAGACACGGAAGAACCGCATCGGTGACTTCTTCACCGTCGGCGACCTCGGCCACCTCGACGAGGACGGCTACCTCTTCCTCCGCGACCGCAGGATCGACATGATCATCTCGGGCGGGGTCAACATCTACCCCGCCGAGATCGAGGCCGCGCTGCTCACCCACCCGGCCGTCGCCGACGCCGCCGCCTTCGGCATCCCGCACGCGGAGTGGGGCGAGGAGGTCAAGGCCGTGGTGGAACCGGCCGAGGGCCACACCGCCGACGACACACTCGCCACAGCGATCCTCGCCCACTGCGAACGGCACCTGGCCGGCTACAAACGCCCCAAGTCGGTGGACTTCGTCGCCTCCATGCCCCGTGACCCCAACGGCAAGCTCTACAAGCGGCGGCTGCGCGAGCCGTACTGGGAGGGCCGCGACCGGGCCGTGTGACGCCGCCGCCGCGTGCGGTGCCCCGCTGCGACCGCGGCGCCGTACGTCGCGGCGACGGCAGGCGGAGCAGGGCGGCTCGTCGCGCGGCAGCCGCCCGGCGCTGGCAGCCTCGCACCCATGAGCGCGGTGAACCTCACGTCCTTCCTGAGTCGGTGGACCGTCTGGGCGCCGCTGGCCGCGGTGATCGCCCTGGTCCTGAGCTGGGGCCGCGACCTGCCGCTCTTCGCGGTCGTCCTCGTCGCCTTCTGCCTGGCGGGCGCCGTCCTCGCCGCGGTCCACCACGCCGAGGTGGTGGCGCACCGGGTGGGGGAGCCGTTCGGCTCGCTGGTGCTCGCCGTCGCCGTCACCGTCATCGAAGTGGCGCTCATCGTCACCCTGATGGTCGACGGCGGTCCCAAGTCCGCCTCCCTCGCCAGGGACACCGTCTTCGCCGCGGTGATGATCACGTGCAACGGGATCGTCGGCCTGTCCCTGCTGGTCGCCGCGCTGCGCCACCATGTCGCCGTCTTCAACGCCGAAGGCGCCGGCGCCGCGCTCGCCACCGTCGCGACGCTCGCCACCCTCAGCCTGGTGCTGCCGACCTTCACCACCAGCCGACCCGGTCCCGAGTTCTCCGCCCCCCAGCTGACGTTCGCCGCCGTCGCCTCGCTGGGTCTGTACGTGCTGTTCGTCGCCGTGCAGACGGTACGGCACCGCGATTACTTCGTGTCCGTCACACACGACGGCGAACCGAAGAACGGGTCCGACGACGAGCACGCCGAGCCGCCCGGCAGATCGGCCGCACTGTTCAGCCTCCTGCTGCTCCTCGTCGCGCTGGTGGCCGTGGTGGGCGACGCCAAGGCGGTGTCGCCCACCATCGAGTCGGGCGTGGAGTCGGCGGGCCTGCCGCACGCCGTCGTGGGCGTCGCCATCGCCCTGCTCGTACTGCTGCCCGAGACCCTCGCCGCCGTACGGGCCGCGCGCCGCGAGCGGGTCCAGACGAGCCTGAACCTGGCCCTGGGGTCCGCGATGGCCAGCATCGGGCTGACGATCCCGGTGATCGCGCTGGCCACCGTCTGGCTGGAGGGGCCGCTGCTGCTCGGACTGGGCGCCACGCACATGGTGCTGCTCGCGCTCACCGTCGTCGTCGCCGCCCTGACCGTCGTGCCGGGACGGGCCACGCTGCTCCAGGGCGGAGTGCACCTGGCGATCCTCGCGGCGTACATCTTCCTCGCCGTGAGTCCGTGAGTCCGTGAGTCCCTGGGCCGTCAGCCCGTCAGCCCGTCAGCCCGTCCCCACGTACGACTACCGCCGCTCGCGCACCCGCACCACCTCCAGCTCCGGCGAGCGCATGATGTCCCGCTCACAGAACCGCGACGTCACCCACTCCCCGTCGGAGAACAGCGCCGTCTGGTCCCGGTAGTGCGGCGAGGCCGGGTTCGACGACTGCGAGTACGTCAGCACCGTGCGCGCCACCGGACACCGGCCGCCGTCCCAGCCGATCGCCTGGACATGACTCGAACCGTGGGCGACCTCCGTGTAGCCGCCGCCCGGCGCGTCCCACACCGCCTCGATCTTGTTCCAGACGCCGAGGGCCTCCGTGCCGCCGTGGACCGGATGGCGCTTGCCGTCCCGTACGACGAACTGGTGCTCACCGAGCGGCGCGTCCAGTGCGATCCCGGCCGCACGCAGATTGACCACCGCACCCCTGAGTGCCGCGGCGAAGGCGGGAGAGCCGGTGTTCAGCGTGTGCGGCGTGGCGACCGGATCGGTCGCGGAGAACGGCACCTTCCACAGCTGCGCCGCGGGCACCGACGCCGTCAGCGCCCGCCAGAACCGGTCGAACAGCAGCGCGCCCCGGCTGCCGGTGCCCATGGACGCGTCCCAGCGCTCCAGCACACCGCACGCCTCCGCCAGGTCCTCGGCCGACAGCTCCTTGCAGGCGCGTACCGTGTCGGCCACCGCAAGATCCGCCGCCGGCACCCGGTTCGCGAACTGCTGCCGCTGCAGATCACCGACCGTCAGCCGCCCCTGGTCGGCCATGTCCGCGACGTCCTCGATCGCGCCGCGCGTCCGCAGCGAACGAGGCGTGCCGACGGTGCCGAAGACCCGCTCGTAACCGGTCAGCGGCGTATCCGCGTTGCTCAGCCACGCGCTGTCGTTGGAGTTCTCCGCGTACGCCGCGTCCTTCAGCACAGGCATCCGCGACGGCCCGAAGATGCCCGGCTGCACGGCGTCCCGGTCCCGGCCGAGGTCGCAGTCGCTGCGTGAACCGTCCAGCACCGCCACACCGGAGGCCGGATACGTCACCCGGCCGAGCGGGGTCGAGCAGCGCTGAGCGAGATCGTCTGTGATGCGCGGCAGCACCTGTGACTGGGTGAAGAGGCTGTGGCCGGTGGAGTCCGCGGCGATCGTGTTCACCCACGGCAGCCCCTGTGTGCGCCGCAGGCCCTCGAGCATGTCGTCCGTGGAACGCGCCTTGCCGAAGGCGAGCGCCGTGTCCGAGGCGCGCAGATTCCCGGCGTTGGGGTCGTTGAGCGCATACGCGATCGACCTCGACCACGGCAGGGGCAGTGACGCGCCGAGCGAGGTGACGACCGGGCCGTACCGCGTCCAGTACTGCGTACGAGTGAACGGAGCGCCGTCCTTCACGGGAACGGTGACGGTGCGTTCCTTCATCCGCTCTTGCCTGCCGTCCACCAGGTACACGGTCGGGTCGTGCGGGTCGAGGGTCAGCTGATGCAGATTCAGCGTGACGCCGGTCGCGACGGTGTGGCTCCACGCCACCTTGTCGTTGAAGCCGATGTTGACCACGGGCGTGCCGAGCAGGGACGCACCGGAGACGTTCAGCTCGCCGGGGATCGTCTGCTGGGACTGCCAGAAGCGGCGGCCGCCGTGCCAGGGGTAGTGCGGGTTGCCGAGCAGCAGCCCGCGTCCGTTCGCGGTCACCTTCCCGCTGAACGCGACGGCGTTGGACCCCATGTCGGCGTTCTCCGCCCCGAACAGCTCGCGCGCCGCCTTCGCCGTCTTATCCGCGTCGGGCGGCGCGACGGGCGCCGTACCGGGTGGCTGCGCCGCCGTGATGCCGTCGATGCCGCGGCCCTGACCGCCGAGCACGGAGACGGCGAACCCTCGGCGGGCGACGTCCAGCGTCGTCACCGGTCCGACCCAGTCGGCGTCCCGGCAGGCCGGATCGGTGATGCGGTTCTGCTTCAACCAGGCGTTGTAACCGGCGGCCCAGCCGCGCATCAGCTCCTTCACCTCCCGGCCGGGGCCGGCCGGTGCGGGCGTGGCGAGCAGCCTCTCGACCGTGTGGGAATCACGTGTCCCGCGGAAGTAGAGGTCGCTGGAGAGGTTGGTCCTCGCAGAGGAGAGAGACCCGTCGGGCGCGGCGTTGGGACCGAAGTGGCGCGAACGCTCGCCGCGTACGGTCACGAAACCGTCGGCCAGCACGCACACCTGGTCGGCCGCCTGGGCCCAGCCGGTGCCGAAACCGAGGTGCGCGTAGTCCTTTGCCACGATGTGCGGAATACCGTGCTCGGTGTAGCGGATCACGGCGGACAGACCCCCACCGGAGGGGTGCCGGCCGATGCCGTGCGCGGCTGCCGGTGGGGTCAGGGCGGTGGCGGCGGTCACAAGCGCGACACCGGTGAGAGCGAGCCGCCCGAAGCGGGTGCGGAAGAGCAACGTGCCTCCCAACAAGGCTGCGTAGCATACTGGTTGGTATATGCAGTCAGCCCGTGCCTTTGCTGTCAACATGCCGTTGCGTGTTCGAGGTGACGCCATGACGAGGACTTGACCCCGCCCCCGCCCCCGCACAGGATCACGGCATGACAGGCGCACACAGCAGCACGGTGGACTCCCTCGTACGCCGCAGTGCCCGGCGCGGACCGGGCCGCACCGCCGTCCGCTACGACGACCGGTCCTGGACCTACGCGGAACTCGACGCCGCCGTCACCACGGCGGCCGCCGTCCTGGCCGCCCGCGGCCTGTGCCAGGGCGACCGGGTCGCCGCCTACGGCCACAACTCCGACGCCTACCTGATCGCCTTCCTCGCCTGCGCACGGGCCGGTCTCGTCCATGTCCCGGTCAACCAGAACCTGACCGGTGACGACCTCGCCTACATCTTCGACCAGTCGGGCAGCACACTCGTCCTCGCCGACCCCGCCCTCGCACCTCGCCTCCCGGCCGGGCAGCGGGTACTGGCCCTGCGCGACGCGGACGACTCACTGCTGGCCGAACTGGCCCGACCGCGGCCGTTCACCCCCGAGCGCGAGCCCCAGGCCGAGGACCTGGTCCAGCTGCTCTACACCTCCGGCACCACCGCCCTGCCCAAGGGCGCGATGATGACCCACCGCGCGCTCGTCCACGAGTACGTCAGCGCCATCACCGCCCTCGACCTCGCCATCGGCGACCGGCCCGTCCACTCGCTGCCGCTCTACCACTCGGCCCAGATGCATGTGTTCCTGCTGCCGTACCTCGCGGTCGGCGCGGAGAACACCATCCTCGCCGCGCCCGAGGCCGACCGGATCTTCGACCTCGTCGAAGCCGGCCTGGCCGACAGCCTGTTCGCCCCGCCCACCGTGTGGATCGGCCTGTCCAACCACCCTGACTTCGCCACCCGCGACCTCGGCGGCCTGCGCAAGGCGTACTACGGTGCGTCGATCATGCCCGTGCCGGTGCTGGAACGGCTGCGCGCACGGCTGCCCGCACTGGGTTTCTACAACTGCTTCGGCCAGTCGGAGATCGGCCCGCTCGCCACCGTCCTCGGCCCCGACGAGCACGAGGGCCGGATGGAGTCCTGCGGCCGTCCCGTCCTCTTCGTCGAGGCGAAGGTCGTCGACGAGGACGGCAAGGAGGTCCCGGACGGCACCGCCGGCGAGGTCGTCTACCGCTCACCGCAGCTGTGCGAGGGCTACTGGGACAAGCCGGAGGAGACCCAAGAGGCCTTCCGTGACGGCTGGTTCCACTCCGGCGACCTCGCCGTGCGCGACAGCGAAGGGTACTTCACGGTAGTCGACCGGGTGAAGGACGTCATCAACTCCGGCGGCGTACTGGTCGCTTCCCGCCAGGTCGAGGACGCCCTCTACACCCACCCGTCCGTCGCGGAGGCCGCTGTGATCGGCCTGCCCGACGAGCGCTGGATCGAGGCCGTCACGGCGGTGGTGGTGCCACGCGAGGAGGTGACGGAGGCCGAACTGATCGCGCACGCCCGCGAGAAGCTCGCCCACTTCAAGGCCCCCAAGCGGGTCCTCTTCGTGGACACCCTCCCCCGCAACGCCAGCGGCAAGATCCTCAAGCGCGAACTCCGCGACCGCTTCGGCGACCTCGGCTCCGGGACTGGTGGGCCCGCATGCTGAGGTGTCGCGTATTCCAGCTTGGACGGGCCTTGTTGGTCACTGTGGGTGGCGAGGCCCGTGTTCGTGGTCCGTCCTTGGGCGGACAGGTTTGCCGTGATGTGTCCAAGGCGCTTCCGGAGGGGGCACCGGTGGACGTTGTCGCGATCATGGAAGCGCTGGCTGAACAGGGCATAACCGTGCTGTTCAAGCTGATGCCGAGCGGATGGCAGAGAGGCGGAAGCCCTGGACGTTCGTGGCCAGTGGCGCCCCTGTGCGTGACGACATCCTCGTACGTACCGATGCTGCGTCGGTGGAGCAGTGCCTCGAAGCCTGCCTGCCCCGCCTGCGTGAACTGGGCTTCTCTTTTCCCGAGTGACGAGGCATGCCGGCTGGAGTGGAGCGGCAACTCACCGCGTGTGGTCGCCGGGGGCGTAAGCAGGACGCCGCTGTCCATCAGCAGGTCACGCAGGTGAGCGACGGTTCGCCAGGGTGCTTCCTGGTGCAGTCCGTCGTGGGTGAGCGGGATGGTGCCGGTGGCCAGGCCCCGCAGGAGACGGACGACGTTGGGGTTGCGGAGCCAGATCAGGCGGCTCTTGGGTCAGGCCAGGCGGATCGTCTCGGGCCGGCAGCCCCTGGCTGATCGGGCGGTTCAGAACCTCGACGATCTCGTTCGGCTGCATGGTTCGGATTCTCCTTAGAGCTCGCACATATAGGCGTGGGGTCATGGTCGCCGGGTGGAGCGGTCGTGCCAGCGGTGGGTAGGCCAGGCGCGGCGGATAGGGCTACGCACGGTGATGATGGCGTCAGCGATGTCAAAGAAGGCGTTGATGACGCTGGTCTGGCATTCGTAGCATCGGGCGAGCCGGTGGAAAGAACCGCACGCTTGAAGTGGCGGGGACTAGAAACGGAGCATCGGCCACCGCGCCAGTCCCCGACTCTACTTACGCGGGGCGCCGGTGGTGGCCGTTCACTGAGCGGTTCGGGGTACGAGCAGGCCGCCCACGACTCGGCGGGCGGCCTGCTTCCCTCGTGGCGTTGTGCTGCCTGCCGTCAGCTCCGGCCGGCTGTGCGGCGCCTGCGTGTGATGGACACTGCGCCAGTGCCGACCAGCCGCGACCGCGAGACCGACACCCGCAACGGCGGGAGTGCTGCTCGATGTGATCGCGTGGCACCATATGCACTGCCTAGAGGGGCGATCGCGTTCTCACGCGCGGGTGCCTTGCGCGCCGGGGCGCTGCTTCTGGGCGTCGACGACGGTCCGCTCCAGCACGGCGGTGGATTCGAGGACCGTGCCGGGCTTGATGCCGTCGGCCTGCTTGACCTGGACAGCGCGGCTGCCGAGATAGGCGTACGTTTTGGGGTCGAAGATCCACTCGGTGCGGTCGCCCCTCTGCTGGTCGACCCGGGCCAGGGCGATGCCCTCGCGTCCCGCGGCGTCCTTGGCATGGTCCACCACGACAACCCCGGGGATCTTGGCCGCGGCCCGGTACAGCGCCGCGTTCAGCTTCGCCGGTGCGAGCTGCTCCCTGAGCAGGTCGCCGACAGTGGTGAATGCCTGCTGGTCCGGGGAGTTCCCCTGGCCCTTGGTCTCCTTGTAGATCTTCTTCAGCAGGGCGTCCGGGTCGGTGGGCAGCGTCTTGAGGTAGTCGTAGGAAGGGGCGTTCAAGCTGTTCTCGACGTCGCTGTTGAGGGTGATGCCGCCCTTGGGCTTGTAGCCGGGCTCGTCCAGCCAGCCCTGCTTGCCGTCGGGGGAATTCCAGACCTCACGGATATGCAGGGGCTGGACCCAGGCCTTGGACTCGTCTGCGTCGGTGTGCGAGACGACGAGGTAGGAGACCTTGCTCTTGATGTAGATGTACTGGCCCGGGCCGGGTTCGGGCGTCTTGCGGGCCGAGGCGGCAGCGGCGATGCGCTCGACGGTGGAGGCGAGCTGGGCGGTGCTGCCGGGCTCGATGCGGACGACCGGCGCCTCGACCGGGGCCGGGGTGGCCGCGGCAGGGCCGCTGCCCCAACCGGTCAGCGCGGTGAAGGCGAATGCGCCGGCCAGGGCGGCGGCGGTGACCGGGACACCGATCAGCAGGACACGGCGTGCCGCGCGGCGGGACGGCGCAGGGGCGGGTGCAGTGTGCTGGATCTCGTTCATCAGGTGCTCCTCGAGAAGCAAGTGACGGTCGAGCGACAGGTGCGGGTCTCCGGGCGCCGGCAGCAAACGGGCCAGCTCCGCGTGGTCCAGCGACTCCTCACGCCGAGACTTCTTGCGGATCATTCGGACCTCTCCTCGTACGACTCATGTGACCGGGCCGCAGAAGTGCGGCCGCCCTGTACTTGTCCGTTGCGCGGTAGCGGTTCCCTGCGTTTCCTCAGTTCTTCGTCGGCCAGCTTGCTCAGCCGGCTGCGGGCGCGGGACAGGCGGGAGCGCACGGTGCCGACCGGGACGCCGAGCACGGCCGCCGCCTCGGCGTAGCTGAGCCCGGACCACACACAGAGTGTGAAGACCTCGCGCTCGCTCCGGCGCAGCTTCTTCAGCACCCGCTGGGCGGCAGCCAGTTGGTCGGCATCGGCTATGCGGCCGACGAGTTCGTCGGCGAAGTCCGGGACCGTTTCCTTGGCCGGCAGGCGCTCCAGGGCCCGCTGGTGGCGGCGCGCAGCGCGGGTGGTGTTGCGCAGTACGTTCACGGCGATGCCCATCAGCCAGGGGCGCGGGCTGTCGCCCTCGTCCCGCAGCTTGACGCGCAGCCGCCACGCCTCCAAGAAGGTCAGCGAGACGATGTCCTCGGCGAGGGTCCAGTTCCCGGTCACACGCACCGCGTGCCGGTGGACCAGTCGGGCGTGGTCACGGAAGAGCTCGCGGAACGCCTCGGGGTCGCCTGCCCGTATCCGGGTGTGCAATGAGTAGTCCACGTCCAGCATTGTCCAAGCGGCAGGGCAGGTTCCCGTGGCGTGCGTCACACGGTCAGGAAGACATGGGGCTCCGCGGCCGGCTCGCGCATCGCGTTCACCGTCTCCGGGAGCTGAGCGACATCTCGAGCAGCAGCCAGTACTGGGCGGCACGGTAGTTGAGCAGCAGGGCAGATGGCGTTGTCAGGTTGAGTGGAGGTCTTGTCTGTCAATCGGCTCGAACTGTGGAGATCTTCTAGGAACTCGCGTAGGTAAGCGCGTTGGGGTACCTCGGTAGCAGAACAGAGACACGACCTGGTGATCATGGAGTTGCGACGCTCTGTGATCACCAGGAGACCTGTGCCTACCCTGCCGTCATGGCTGACTGAACCCCTCTGGGACCCCTTCACGGCACTGCTGCCGCAGCGGCCGGTCTACGATCCGGCCCACCCGCTTGGCTGCCACCGCCCGCGGATCAGCGACCGGATCGTCTTCGACAAGCTGCTCCAACTCCTGCGCTTCGGCTGCTCCTATCAGGCAATCGCCGACACGACGTGCTCGGCCACCACGATCCGCAACCGCCGCGACGAATGGATCCGGCTCGGCATCTTCACCCAGTTCCAGCGCATCGCCCTGGAGTCCTACGACCGCATCGTAGGTCTCGTCCTGGACCAGATTGCCATCGACGGGTCGATCACCAAAGCACCCGGAGGCGGAGAAGCCACCGGACGCTCACTGGTCGACCGCGGCAAACAAGGGCTCAAACGCTCAGGAATGACGGACGGTTACGGAATTCCACTCGGCCGCGTACTGGCCGGAGCGAACTGCCACGACTCTCCCCTGCTTGTCCCCACCCTGGACCTGCTGCACGACGACATCACCGTGCACCTGGACTCGGGCTACGACTCGGGCAAGACCCGTACCATCCTCGACCAACGCGGGCTGAAAGGCCGGATCGCGCACAAAGGCGAAAAGGCCCCGATCCAGGCCACCCAGCGCTGGCACATAGAGCGCACGCACGCCCGGCAGAACGCCTTCCACCGGCTCGCGCGATGCTACGAACGCCGGGCCAGTGTCATCAACGCCTTCTTTGACTTGGCTGACGCCATCATCACCGTGCGTAGCCTTATCCGCCGAGCCTGGCCTACCCACCGCTGGCACGACCGCTCCACCCGGCGACCATGACCCCACGCCTATCTGTGCGAGCTCTTACTCATCGCAGTTGCTCGGCCAGTCCGACGATGATGCCCTCCGGGCCGCGGATGTAGCAGAGCAGATGGCTGTCCTCGAACCGGGCGATCTCGCCGACGAGTTCGGCGCCGTGAGGGCGCAGGCGGGCAACGGTGTCCTCGATGTCGTCGACGGCGAACATGACGCGGTGCGTGCCCAGAATGTTGTGCGGCCGGTTGCGCGGCCCGGCGCTGATCACCGCGGGGCTGCGGTACTTCGCCAGCTCGAGCCGGCTGTGACCGTCCGGGGTCCGGACCATCGCGATGTCACAGCGGACGCCGTCGAGTCCGGTGCACTGGTCGGCGAAGAGGCCCTCGACCTGCGCCCTGCCCTCCAGCTCCATACCGAGTTCCACGAAGAACGCGATGGCGGCATCCATGTCCTCGACGACGATGCCGACGTTGTCCATCCGCTGAATGGCCATGCTGGTTTCCCTTCTTCCTCGTGCGGCCGGTGGTGGCCGCTGATGTCCCTGGGACGGAGCCGATGGCACGTTCTCGACATCCTCGGACCGCCGAACTCCGAAAAATCTGGATCGCGCCTCAGCACCGCTACAGCAGACCCGCGACCCAGGCGCCACCATCGAGGGTGAGTGCGGCGCAGGTGCCGCGGTGAAGGCCTCCTGCGCGGCGAGCTGTTGGTGGTCCCTGTCATGCGCCAGTTGTGGAGTGCCTGGATAACGTGCGGCTGCACGTTGCTCCCTTCCGCCAGCGGCGCGCGGCCACCAGCTGGCCGTCAGAGAGACATGATGTGAGCCATGGGCGCACCCTGAATGCTCCGGAAGCCTTGCGTCCGCTGAAGGGTACCGACCGGTCAGCTGGCTGCAGGCACGGTGACCTGATCGCATGACCCGTCCAGCGGGAACCAGCAATATTCAGCCCTGTCCTGTGGCCCACGACTATCAGCCGCCGGCGGTAATCGCGCTGCAAGCCAGGCCAAATAGCTCAAGCACTTTTTCCCGTGGTCTGCAAGGCAACCTTGAGAACGGGCACGGTGAAAGGCGGAGCGAGCTCAGCCGGTGTCCAGGCCGTCGATCAGGCGGTTGAGGAACCGGGTGAAGGTGGCTTCGGGGGTGAGGGGGCGCCCGGGAGCGGAGAGGACTTCGGCGAGTTCCGGGTGGCGGCCGTCCGCGGCGACAGCGGCGAGGTAGCGGGCTTCGACTGCGGCTCGGTCGGGGGCCTGCGAGGCTGCGGCCTGCGCAATCTCATGGGCGACGTGTCCGGCCACGAATGCTGTGAGTTGGGCGAAGATCTCCAGCTTCGCCGTACCGTCCAGTCCGGTGGGCCGCAGGGCGGCGAGCGCGTGTTCCAGGAAGGCCAGGGTGTTGGGTCCAGGGACGCGGCGGGTGGACAGGGCGGCGGGCAGCCAGGGGTGTCGCAGCATGAGGGCGCGCTGAAGGTGAGCGATGACCTTCAGGTCGGCGCGCCAGTCGCCGGTGAGCGTGTTTGCGGTCGGCAGTTCGCCGCTGACGTGGTCGACCATCAGGTTCAGCAACGTCTCCTTGTCGGGGGCGTAGCTGTAGAGCGACATGACGCCGGCTCCGACCCGTGCGGCGACTTTCCGCATGGTGACCGCCTCGAGCCCCTCGGTGTCCGCAAGGGTGACGGCCGCCGCGGTGATCGCCTCTCGGCTGTAGGCAGGCCTGCGACCTCTGCGGGGCTGGACAGGGGTCAGCCAGAGTTGCTGAGGGTCGACGCCCGGGGCGCCGGCTCCTCCGTCACGGGGCATGGTCCAACTCCTTCCTGATCGGCAGCCCTTGCGGGCCTCAGTCAAGCATGCTCTATTCTCGTACATCGTACGGAAATGTAGGAGGGGAACGATGACATCACGCACACACGGTCCAGTGCCGAGGCCGACCTGGGCACCGCCTGCCGGGAAACCGCCACTTGCCTCACGGATGATGAGGGCGACGTGGCGCCGTCTCCCGGCCAAACTGCACGATGTCGGGTGGGAGCCGGGGCTGGTGGTACCGGCCGCCGATGGCAGCCCGCTGATTACGGACCACTACTTCCCGCGCGCAGAGGGTGACTTCCCGACCCTCCTGGTCCGCTCGCCATACGGCCGAGGCATTCCGTGGTCCCCCATGTACGGCCTGCTCTTCGCCGAACAGGGCTTTCACGTGGTCCTGCAGAGCTGCCGCGGCACCGGCGGCTCGGGGGGCGCGTTCGACTTGTGGCGCAACGAGGCTGCCGACGGCCGGGCCACGGTGTCCTGGCTGCGCGAGCAGCCCTGGTTCAACGGAACACTCGGGACCGTCGGCCCCAGTTATCTGGGCTACGCGCAGTGGGCCCTCGCCATTGACCCACCGCCAGAACTGAAGGCAATGGTGGTGCAGGTGGGCCTGCATGACCCCTACGCCCTGTTCCACGCGCACGGTGCGCTACGGCTGGAGACCGCCCTCGCCGTCGGCGTAGGTATGACCTACCAGCACCAGGGCGTGGCACCGTTCCTGAGGGCAGCACTGCGCCTGCAACGACGCCTGCGTGATGTCACCGCCGCGCAGCCGCTGCGCGGGGCGTACGCGTCGGCCCTCGGGGGCGAAGTGCCCTGGCTCGACGATGTGATGACACACCCGGACGCCAAGGACGCGTACTGGCGCGGCGCGTCCCTGGCCAAGGTGGCGGAACGACTCGGCGTGCCCACGAGTCTGATAACCGGATGGCATGACGCGCTGGTCGACCAGACCTTCGAGCAGTACGACCGGCTGCGTCAGGCTGGATGCGAGACCGCCCTGCTTGTCGGCCCCTGGACCCACACCTCCGCCCTGCAACAGGGATGGCCCGAGGTGTTCGCCGAGAGCCTCGCCTGGCTGCGCGCTCACCTGTACGCCGACCCCTCCGGCCTGCGTCCCACAAGGGTGCGCATGCACATCGGCGGCGAAGGCGCCTGGCGGGACCTCGACGACTGGCCGCCGACCACGGCCGTCAGCCCGTGGTTTCCCACCGCGCAGGGACATCTCACCCAGCAGGCTCCCACGGGCTGCGCACCATTGACGTCCTTCTGCTACGACCCGGGCGACCCCACCCCGTCCCTCGGCGGCCCTCTGCTCTCCCGCACCGCCGGTCCTCGCGACAACAGCAGCCTGGAGGCTCGGGAAGACGTACTGACGTTTACCGGCCCCCCGCTGACCGAGCCCGTGGACATCCTCGGGCCGGTCTCGGCGCGGTTGAGTATCTCCACGGACACCGGTCATGCCGACGTCTTCACCCGCCTGTGCGACGTGGACACACAAGGCCGCTCCGTCAACATCTGTGACGGGCTGGGCCGACTGCGGACGAACGGGCAGGAGCCGTCGCAGGTCACCGTGCCGATGAGCTCAACGGCCCACAGATTTGCGGTCGGTCACCGCATGCGCTGGCAGATCAGCGGAGGCGCCCATCCGCGCTACGCCCGCAATCCCGGCAACGGGGAGTCGCCGGTGGACGCCACCACCTTCACACCGGTGCGCATCACGCTCCACACGGACTCGGCGCTGATGCTTGCGATGCATGCCCACAGTTCCGGGCTCAGCCCTGCGGGGAACGGCTGACCAGCCGGACCCGACGGCCCGGCTCACTCCTCGGCGCCGTCTTCGTCGTCGGCCGTCGCTCCCACCGGGGACGACGTGCGGCTTCACCACGCGTGTGATGCGCTTGATGGAGTGGACGATCCGAGGTACCACCCCGGCCCGATCCTTGGCGGGCCTTTCCCACAGCGGTCTCCGCGCAGGAGCGGAGACGGGCTGTGACAAGGAGGAGCCATGTCCGACACGACGAAATCGGAACGGCACCTGAGCGGCCTGCGGAACGCTCGCTATGGCGAGGTCCTGCTCATCTCGCCGGGCGAGGACGGTCGTCTCAAGGCAGCCGTCTACAACACCTTCGGTCTCAACGACTGTCCACCAGAGCGGTGGAACGCGCTCGATCCCCGTGCGCTGGCCGAGCAGTTCAAGGTGCCGATGGTGTTCCTGAACGGGCCCCGCTTCTGGACGATCGACGAGGTCACGGCATTCGACTGGGGGGACACCGCGATGTTCGACGGCCTGGAGGCCCGCTGCGTGGCCGAAGTCCGCATCCCCGCGGAGATCGACCTCACCGGGGCGACGGCCAAGAAGTTCTACGTCGACTCCACGGTGAAACGGGACACCGAGTACGTTCTGTCCAGCGGCAAACCGGTGCACGCGCTGCTCGCCCCGGGCGACCGCACATATGTCCTGCAGGCGTACTCCCACACCGTGGACGACGGCCAGACGATGGACTCCCTGGCCACGCTCGGCCAGCGGCTGCGACTCCCGCAAGGCTGGCAGTATCGGGTCCATACCCCGGAGGACGACCTTGTCATGCGGACGGTCGGGGGAGATGCCCACGTCGTGCAGGACGAACTGGAGAACACCTACATGCTCCTCGCCCACTGAGTCGTGGCCCGGCGGCAGACGCTGCGATCCCTGAGGTCAGGCGCGCAGGCGGTAGTTGGTGCCGCAGGTCGGCGCACCCGCCCCCGTGGCCTGAGCGCCACCGGGGGCAGTTCGGGAGCGAGCAGTCGGCCGCCGTCGTAGCCCTTACGTCACCGAGCGGGACACCTCCATCCGGTCCCACTGCCCTGCCGCCGCACTCCGGGACCATCGCAGACAAACGATCACTACGTGGGACACGGTCCTCATGCTGCCAGGAGCGGGCGTTCGTGCTTTCCGGCCGGCATCTTCCGCTGTGGCTTGATCCGGTGCATGCTGTGCGCACCCCATCCGCGGCTACGTCAGGGCGGGGCGGCCGTCCCTCCCGGCTCCCCACGGGAGGGTCGACGCCTGTCTACGCGGCGTCCCACTGGTGTGCCCGGCCGCCGCGCCACTCGACCCACGTCGGATCGTCGATGACGCGGTCCGGATCGAGGATTCCCGCGGCCTCGAGAAAAACGACCAGGTCGTGATCGGAGTAGGCGGTCCCGAGGATCTCGTCCCGGCCCTGGGCGTGCACGGTCACCCGGCGGCCGCCCGACGGGGATGGCCGGTGCACGACGATCGGCGCCTCGCTCACTCATCCATCGTGCGCGCCGCGCCGCAGGCCGGCACGCCGGCCGCCCGGCCGCAGCGCCACTTCACCCACGCCGGGTCGCCGATGATCGGGTCCGGGGCCGGAAGCCCCGCTGCCTCGAGGAACACCATCAGGTCGTGATCCGAGCAGGCGGAGCCGAACGCGAAGACGACGGTTGCTGCGACAACCTCCGGGTCCGGTCGCTCCCGAAAGTCGACGTCCGCGCGTGCCACGGCTCGCGGCTCGAGGTTGAAGAACCCGGCGAGGATGCACCGCTCTGGTCGCCGGACGTCTGCCGATTGCCGCCGCCGGTCCACAGCGATCACGCCGCGCATGTCCTAGTCCAAGATCCCCAGCTCGGTGTCGGGCCGGCAGTGCGAGCACGCCTCCACACCGGCCGCGATCGCCCGAGCGGCGACGTCCCGTGCGACCGGTTTCACCCGCTTCCCGGCCATGTGGCAGCCGCCGACATGCACGTACACGGCGCCGCTTCCGCTGCCGATACCGGTTTCCAGCACCCAGTCCGGCGTCGACGGCCGGTGCACCGCGCCGTGAGCCTTCTCCTGCTCCCGCCGCTCGGCAGTCGTGATCGCCTCCCGTACCAGCTCGAGCAGCAGGCGCAGGTACGTCTCGATCACACGCAGGCGAGGCAGGTCGGGCGGCAAGAGTTCGGACACATGTTCGATTCTATGCCGCGTAGCCCATGATGGTGTCAGTGGGGCGCGGGGTCCCTCGGCCCGTGGCCGTGCTGCGGCACAGTGTGGTGTCACCCTGGCTCCCCACCCGTGTGGCATCGTCGGCTTTCTGCGGCGGTTGATCGCAGGCGACCTCGATGCCTGTCCCGCGAGTGACAGCACCCTCGGGCTCACGACCCCGTCCCTCACGGCCGCCGCGATCCCCTGGGCCGCGGCCGCCCGCTGCTCGCCGGTCGCCTCGGCGCGGACGGCCAGTGCGTCAGGGCGGCCCTTGCTGACCAGGGCAAAAGCGCCCGGTTCATTGCCGCCGAGCTCGGCGTCGGCAAGGGCATCGAGCGCCACGATCTCGAAGCCCTGCGCCGGAGAGTGCCACCCGGGACCGGGTGCACGCCGATGCGCCGCTACCGGCGACCGGCGCACCCGATGGCTCGCGTCTCGAGCTCCATTGGACGACCAGCCGCCAGGAGCTCGACACCATGACCCGCACTCGCACAACCGCCTGGGAAACCGTCGCTGCCGCGGTGAGCGTCCTCGCCGGGATCTGCGTAACGCGTGGGCCGCAGGCCTCGTGCCGGTCGGCGTCGCGCCCGCCATCACCGACTGCTCCGTCATCCCGCTCCGGCGTACGCGGCGATGAAGCGGCCCCAGGGACCTGGCCGCAGTACTCCCGTCCCGAAGCGGGCGACCGATCATTCGGTCGTTCTGTTTCGGGGCCAGTTATTCAGCCCGTTCCGGCGTCCGTCAAGGCAGGGGAGGAAGGGCTTTCCGCCTGCGCCAGGGGCGTAAGGCAGTTGCCACCGCCGGTGGCCACGGCCGACCCTCGTGGTGGCGGCCCGGCCAGCCACACTCCGCAGGACCGGCTCGCCGCGCCGGCCGGCCGTACACCCGCCGGCCGGCTGGTCAGGATCGACGCCGGCCACCTCGTCCCCGAGAGCAGGCCGCAGGAGTTCTTCGCGGCACTGAAGTCCCGGGGTCTGCAGGGCGGTTGACCTGTTCGACGGGTCCGCGGGGGCGGCCTGGCCAGCGGCTGTCCGAACCCGTTGTCAGTGGTGCGTGCTGAGATGTTCTCCGACGTCCGACACATGATCGAACGGGGGTGGGGCGGATGTCCCGTGCCGATGTGGATGCGGCCGGACTGCGCCGCCACATGGTGGAGTTGCTGACCCACGGCGTGCCCGCCGAGGAACTGGCCGGGGTGCGGGTACGGCTGGGGCTCGCCGAGTCGAAGGCGCCCGAGTCGCCGGCCACGGCTGCGCCGGGGGACGCCGCCGCGGCGGTGCGCGCCGCGCTCACCGACCGGAGAGCTACGGGCCTCGCCCCATTGGTCGATGCCGCTCGCTCGGCCGGCGAGCTGGACGACAGCCTCACCGCCGAGCTGGTGCGGAGCGCGCGCCCCGCCCGCACCCTCGCCCGGCTTCTGCACGGTATTCCGCGGCCCGGAAGCGCGACGGCGTCACTTCTGAGCGAGTTGACGCAGCGCCACCTCGGCGGCGCCCCGGCCCGCTGGCGCGGACTGCACGACGCCCTTGCCACCTCCCGGGAAACGTTGCCGGACCTGCTCGCGGCGTGCCCCGAACCGGCCGACGGCGGGGCGCTGCTGCCGCCGAAGTCCGTCTGCGACACGCTGGCGTTGCTGCTGGAGCAGGCGGCCAAGGAGCACGCGGCTGCCGCGCTGACCGAGCTGCCGGACAGGACGGTGGAGACGCTGCTGGCGGCGGGCTCCCTGCCGGGTGCTTCACTGTCGGCCGCCGTCACTCGGCACGGCGACGGTCGGGCACGGGCCGCGCTCGCCCGCCACCCCCGGATCGACGCACGTGTCCTCAAGGAACTCGTGGCCGTCGACGACACCACGGTGAACGCCGCCGTGTACCGCAACCCGCGCTGCACGCCGTCCCTGCGGCGGACCATCGTCGGCGCACTGCACCGCGTGCCGCTGGACGAAGGGCTGCGCGCGGAACTGCTCTCGGCGACCGGCGAAGGGTCGCGCAGCCGCGCCGCGCCCCTGCTGGGCAGCGGTGATCCGGAGCTGACCGCCCTCGCCCTCGCCTGGGGCGCACGCAAGGTGGCCCAGCGGTACGCCCTGCTGCGCGTCTGGGAGTGCCGGGGCCGCGACGCCGTGCGCGCCGCCCTGGCCGACCCGCTCTTCACCCGGCACGTCCACCCGGACGTCCGGACCGACGTCGGCGCCGCCCTCGGGGAACCGGACGGGGCGGCCCGGCTGCGCGCCGAGGGCGAGCCGTACGAGGTTCCCGCGGCGCTGCCACGGCTGCTGAGCACGAGCCGTGGCACGAGCACCCTGCGCGATCTGCTCAACGAGCCGTACACGCACGACATCCGCGCGCTCGCCGCCGCCAACCGGCGCGCCCCGTTCATGCCGAAGGCGGCGGAGGAGCTGGTCAGGCACGAGGACGCCACGGACGTCGAGCGCGCCGACTTCCGGCTCACGCTGCTCAACGCCCCGTGGCGGGCAGGCGGTCGCATCGCCGGAAACCTCACCCCGCCGTCCCGGCGCCTGGCCGACGAGCAGTTGGACGCCGCGGCCGCGGAGTGGGCGGTCGGCGTGGTGCGGGCGGGACTCCTCGACCCGGCCGAGCTGGTCACCACCGCCCGGCCCGCGGCCCGCGCGCTGCAGGCCGTGCACGCCCTGACGGAGCACGGCCTGGAGGGCGGGCGAGCCCGCGACGGGCTCGCGGCGCTCGTCGAGGACGGGATCGCGGGACGGCCCGGCGCGTGGGCGGTGCTGCTGGAGGTGCTGGCCGAGCATCCCGGCACGCTGTCCGAAGCTGTCCGGGAGTTCGCGAGGACGTCCGGCAGCGGTGCGGCGGCGCGCACGGACCACCGAACCGGCCAGGGAACGGACCACGGAACCGACCGCACAACCGACCGCGAAGCGCACGGTGACGGGGGCCTCGCCACCGACGGCGCACCAACCGGGACGCCCGCCCGGCCCGCGGCACCGTCGAAGCCCGTCGGGCCCTGCGGGCGCTCCGCACTCGGCGCGGTCGACCTCCTGCTGTCGCTCGCACCGTCCGGCACCGCCCCGCTGCCGCAGGACCCGGCGGTCCTGCGGCATCTGACGGCCCACGCCGGGGCGGACGCGCCCGGATGGCAGCACCCGGACTGGCTGTGGAAGGCCTGCATGGACCAGGGGCTGGAGTACGCGGCCCATCGCTGCGCAGCGCCGACCCGCCAGGACGTCCTGTCCTGGATCGAGGAGGAACCGAACACCGAGGCCGTCGCCCGTGTCGCCGAACGGGCGTACCGCAACGGCATCGTGCAGGCAGACGACCTGCTGCGTCACCTACCGGCAGCCTGGCTGCTGCGCCTGCCGTACGGCTGGGAGGACCTGCACTTCCCCGTGGCCTGGAGGCGGGCGCTCGCCGCGTTCCTCGAAAGGGAACTCGGAACGGACGCGGACGCCTGGCTACGGCTCGCCGCGGCCGCACGCGGCGCGGCCGCCGGCCAAAGCGACCACCGCACGGAGGGGGCCGCCGACACGTGGCCCGAGCTGCTGGACCGTTCACGCCAGGACGGCTCGCACGACGCGGACATGTTGAGAGAGCTGTGCGCGGGAGTCGGCACCTCCTCCTTCTCGGCGACCGTCGCACCGCCCACCCCGGAGGCCGCCCTCTCCCTGCTCGCCCGCGGCAACCATCTGTGGCAGTGGCCCCTGGGCACCTTGCTGTGCGCCGCCGCCCCCCCGGTTCTTGCCGCGGTGCTGCCTCGCTTCGGCCCGGACGGGCCCTGGATGCTCGCAGCGTTCCTCCTGCGGTCGAAGCCGACGCCCCGCGTACCGTTCGAGCACCTGCTCCAACTGGGCGACCGGCCGGCGCTGCGGGTCCTCTCCGAGCAGTCACGATGGCTCGACGACGAGGCCACCGCCCGACTGCTCGACCTCGCCGACCCCGATGTCGACCTGGCCGTACTGCGGACCACCCACGACGTGGGGCTCTTGCGCCGTATCGTCGCCCGGCCGGGCGACCTGGCACCACGCCTCGTCGCCGAGCTGCGCGCCGACCCGCTCGCCGTCCCGCCGGGCGGCCCCCTGTGGCTGGAGTCCGCGGAACCGGACCTCGTCGAGCTCGTGTTCGCCAGGTCGGGCAGGCGCCTCGATCTGGCACAGCAACTGGTGGGCTGCCTGAACCTGCTCCGTCACGGCGGACCGGAGCGGCTGGCGGCGCTCGCGGAGGGCGGACTGCTGGGGGCGGCCGCGACCCGGCTGTGTCAGAAGGCGCTCGCAGCCGCGGACCCGGCCGCGCCCCTGGCTGCGCGCGCCCGGCGGGAGTTGTCGGCGGAACGGCTGGTGAAACGGCTGCGCCGGGTGAAGGGACACTGGGACACCCGGGCAATCCTCACGAACCGCCCGGGCGCTCTCGACTGGGACGCGCTCGAGGCCGAGCACCGTGCGGAGCCGATCCCCGAATGGGACCAGATCGTCCGGCGTCCTGATGCCCCGCACGACTTCCGGCTGCGGAACGCCGTCCACCTGCCTGTGCCGTCCCTGCGCACCGTGCCACTGGGACGAGAGCTGACCGTGGCCCGAGTGCGGCACGGCATGGCCCCCGTGGGGTCACGCGAGTCGACGGACACCCTGATCGACCATCTGCTGACGACAGGACAGCTGACCGGCCGGGACCTGATACACGAAGCCGCGCCGGCTGCAGTCGTGCTGAGCTGTCTCAACGGTGCCCAGCGCCGTTCCGACGCGCCCGCCGAGGTGCACACGGCCTTGGCGGCGGTCGCCGATCTGGTGCGCGACCGGCTCGGCGACGACGCCGACGCATGGCACCGCGTCTTCGCCCGCCTCACCGAACAGGTGCCGGACAAGGATCCCGTCGTTCCGGTCGCGGCGCTGCTGTCCGCGCCGTGACCGGTGGGCGCCGTGCCGCCGTGTCGCGGGGCAGGTCGCAGCGGTGTGTGCCGTCCGTCGCGTAAGTTGCGGGGCAGTTGTTGAAACCCGTACACACTGTTCGTGAAGGAGCCGCGATGCCCCAGCCAGAGGGAGCCGAACTCGAAGCCCTGCGCGCCCGCCGTGAGGAGCTCAGGCGCCAGTATCTGCGCGCACCCGATGACCGGCCGGCGACCACCACCCGCGGTATCCACCATGTGGCCTTCATCTGCCGCGACGTGGAGGAGACCATCCGCTTCTACCAGGAGTTCCTCGGGTTCCCGTTGGTGGAGATCGTGGAGAACCGGGACTACCGCGGTTCCACCCACTTCTTCTTCGACATCGGCAACGGCAACCTGCTCGGGTTCTTCGACTTCCCCGGCCACGACCATCCGGCGGCGACGGAGACGATCGGCGGCGTGCAGCACATGGCCCTGTCGGTCGACGCGAGCCGGTTCGGTGCCGCCCGCGAGGCGCTGGACGCGGCGGGCGTGGAGTACGTCGGCCCCGACCGGGGGGTCGAGGACAGCCTCTACATCCATGACCCCAACGGCGTACCACTCGAGCTGTACCAGGAGCGGCTCGGTGTCTTCAACGGCGAACGGATCCTGCCCGGCGACGGAGACTGATAGCACCGGGGCCGCCCGCTCAGCAGCGGTTCTCCGTCAGGCCTGCGGCGCCCGCCGCCTCCGAGGCGACGGCCCGGGCCCAGCGGTAGTCCGCCTTGCCGCTCGGCGAGCGCCGGATCTCCTCGGCGACCACCAACTGCCGTGGGATCTTGTAGCCCGCCAGCCGGCTGCGGCAGTGCGACCGGATCGCGTCCAGGCTCGGCGCAGGGGCCCCCTTGCGCAGCTGGACGACGGCCGCCACCTGGTTGCCCCAGGTGCGGTCCGGTACGCCCGCCACCAGTGCGTCGTACACATCCGGATGCGCCTTGAGCGCCTGCTCGACCTCCTCCGGGTAGACCTTCTCGCCGCCGGTGTTGATGCACTGCGAGCCCCGGCCGAGGACCGTGACAATGCCGTCCTCGTCGACGGTCGCCATGTCGCCGAGCAGCACCCACCGTTCGCCGTCCCGTTCGAAGAACGTCTCCGCGGACTTCGCCGGGTCCTTGTAGTAACCGAGCGGTACGTGTCCGCGCTGCGCGACCCGGCCGGTCCTGCCCGGTTTCACCGGTTCGTAGGTCGCCGGGTCGACCACGGTGGTACGGGCGTTGACCCGCAGCCGGAAGCCCCTGGCCGGGCCGGAGTCGTCGGTCGCGGTGCCGTTGAAACCGGACTCGGAGGAGCCGAAGTTGTTCAGCAGCAGGACGCCGGGAGCCAGGGCGCCGAACTCCTTTCGTACCACGTCCGACATGATCGCCCCTGAACTGGAGACGCTGAACAGGGCCGACAGGTCACAGCCTTTCAGCGGCCCCTTGAGCGCGTCGATCAGAGGCCGCAGCATCGCGTCGCCGACGAGCGAGACACTGGTGACCTTCTCCCGCTCGATGGTGCGCAGCACCTCGTGCGGGACGAACTTGCGGTGGAGCACGACCCGCTGGCCGAAGTTGAAGCCGATGAACGCCGTGAGCGTGGATGTCCCGTGCATCAGCGGGGGAGTGGGGAAGAAGGTGATCCCGTCGCCGCCGGCGGCCACCCGTTCGGCCAGCTCATCCGGCCGGGAGACCGGCTCGCCCGTCGGCGCACCGCCGCCGAGTCCGGCGAAGAACAGGTCCTCCTGACGCCACATCACTCCCTTGGGCATGCCCGTGGTGCCTCCGGTGTAGATGATGAACCGGTCGTCGGCCGAGCGCGGCGCGAAGCCCCGCCGCGGCGAGCCGGCCGCCTCGGCGTCGGCGAAGTCCACCGCGTCGAGGCGCAGCACCCCCTCGGGCGGTGTACCGACGCGTACCAGGTGCCGCAGCCTCTCGGTGCGGGGCAGCACCGCCGCGACCCGCTCGGTGAACTCGGCGTCGAAGACGAGTGCGGCGAGGTCGGCGTCGCGGTAGAGGTGGACCAGTTCGTCCTCCACGTACCGGTAGTTGACGTTCACCGGCACGATCCGGGCCTTGAGACAACCCAGCACGGTCTGCAGATACTCGATTCCGTTGTAGAGGTGCAGCCCCAGGTGCTCGCCGGGGCCGATGCCTGCCCCGAGCAGATGGTGCGCGATCCGGTTGGCCGCCGCGTCGAGCTCCGCGTAGCGGAGCCGGCGCTGCGCGCCGGTGCCGGGATGGTCGATGTACACGAGTGCCTCGCGGTCGGGCACGACGTCGACCACGGATTCGAACAGGTCGGCAAGGTTGTACTCCACCGCTCCTCCTGACCCCGGCGAACCTGGCGGTCATTAGAGCGCCGGTCGCCGCAACTGGGAAGGGCCCGCGGCAAGGAAATCTGACTGACTGTCAGAAAACTATTGAACTGCTCGCCCGGCTACTGCAACCTGTTCCAGGTCTGGGATCGGGAGGTTCCCCATGGACCATCGCAGCGACCACCGCACGGGCACCGAACACCTCACTGTGGCACGCCAGGGCGCCACCCTGATCGTCACGCTGAACAGGCCGGAGGCCAAGAACGCCCTCTCGATCGCGATGCTGGTCGGTCTGTACGACGCCTGGCTCGCGGCCGACGCCGACGACACCGTCCGCTCCGTCGTCCTCACCGGAGCGGGCGGCTCCTTCTGCGCCGGCATGGATCTCAAGGCGCTCGCGGGCGCCGGCATGGCAGGCGAGCGGTACCGGGACCGGATGAAGGCCGACCCCGACCTGCACTGGAAGGCCATGCTCCGCCACCACCGCCCCAGAAAGCCGGTCGTCGCCGCCGTCGAGGGGTACTGCGTCGCCGGCGGGACCGAGATCCTCCAGGGCACCGACATCAGGGTCGCCGGCGAGAGCGCCACCTTCGGACTCTTCGAGGTACGCCGCGGCCTCTTCCCGATCGGCGGCTCGACCGTACGCCTGCCGCGGCAGATCGCGCGTACCCACGCCCTGGAGATGCTGCTCACCGGGCGCCCCTACACCGCGGCCGAGGCCGAACGCATCGGCCTCGTCGGCCGCGTCGTCCCCGACGGCACCGCACTCGACGCCGCACTCGACGTCGCGGAACGCATCAACGGCTGCGGCCCGCTCGCCGTCGAGGCGGTCAAGGCGTCGGTGTACGAGACGGCGGAGATGACCGAGACCGACGGGCTCGCCGCCGAGTTGAAGCGCGGGTGGCCCGTCTTCGACACCGCTGACGCGAAGGAAGGCGCCCGCGCCTTCGCCGAGAAGCGCGACCCCGTCTACCGGCGCGCCTGACAACCCACGGAGAGCCCCATGCCAGAAGTGCTGCGCGCCCCGCTGGTCGTCGAGTTCCCCTTCACCCGCTCCCTCGGCCCCGTGCAGAGCGCCTTCCTGACCGGTCTGCGGGAGCGGACCGTGCTCGGTGTGCGCACCGGCGACGGCAGGGTGCTCGTACCGCCCGTCGAGTACGACCCCGTCACCGCAGAGGAGCTCCGCGAACTCGTCGAGGTCCACGCCACCGGTACCGTCACCACCTGGGCGTGGAACCCGGCTCCGCGCTCCCAGCAGCCGCTCGCGCGCCCGTTCGCCTGGGTGCTCGTACGGCTCGACGGCGCGGACACCGCCCTCCTCCACGTCCTCGACGCCCCCGGCCCCGACGCGGTGCGCACCGGGATGCGGGTACGCGTCCGCTGGGCCGCCGAGCGCACCGGGGCGATCACCGACATCGCCTGCTTCGAACCGTACGGGAGCGAGCCCGCTCCTTTGCCGCGCGCCCACAACGGCAGTTTCCCCCGCACCGCGGCCGGGCCCGCGGCAGAAGCCGTGACCGGCATCGTCGCCCCGGCGAGGCTCGACTACACCTACGCGCCCGGTCGCGCCCAGAGCGACCACCTGGCCGCGCTCGCCGAGCGCAGGATCGTCGGCGAGCGCTGCCCGTCCTGCCGCAAGATCTACGTCCCGCCCCGTGGCGCCTGCCCCACCTGCGGGGTCGCCACCGGGGAACAGGTCGAGGTCGGCCCGCGCGGCACGGTCACGACCTTCTGCATCGTCAACATCAAGGCGAAGAATCTCGACATCGAGGTCCCCTACGTCTACGCCCACATCGCCCTCGACGGCGCGGACCTCGCGCTCCACGGACGCATCGGCGGCATCCCCTACGACGAGGTGCGCATGGGCCTGCGCGTCGAACCGGTCTGGCATGACGGGGCCCGACATCCCGACCACTACCGGCCCACCGGCGAACCGGACGCCGACTACGACACCTACAAGGAGCTGCTGTGACGCGGTACGAGGCCCCGTACGGCAGGGACATCGCCGTTGTCGCCTTCGCCCAGACCTGTCATCGGCGCCGCAGCGACGAGCTGTCCGAGGTCGAGATGCTGATGCCGGTGCTGCACCAGGTGCTCGAGGCAACCGGGCTGCGGACCGGCGACATCGGATTCACGTGCTCGGGATCCAGCGACTACCTCGCGGGCCGGGCGTTCTCCTTCACCATGGCGCTCGACGGGGTCGGCGCCTGGCCCCCGATCAGCGAGTCGCACGTCGAAATGGACGGCGCCTGGGCGCTGTACGAGGCGTGGGTGAAGCTGCTGACCGGTCAGGCGGACACAGCGCTCGTCTACGCGTACGGCAAGTCGTCGCCCGGCGAGGTCCGCGACGTGCTCACCCGGCAACTCGACCCCTACTACGCGGCCCCCCTCTGGCCCGACTCCGTCGCTCTCGCCGCCCTGCAGGCGCAGGCACTGATCGACGCGGGCGAGGCCGGTGAACCGGAGCTCGCCGGCGTCGCGGCCCGCAGCCGCCGTGCTGCCGCGGCCAACCCGCACGCTCAACTTCAGGGAGAGGTTCCGCGAGGCGAGTACCACGTCAGGCCGCTGAGGGTCTCCGACTGCCCGCCCGTCGGCGACGGCGCGGCCGCCGTGATCCTGGCCGCCGGTGAGCGGGCCCGTGAGCTGTGCGGGCGGCCGGCCTGGATCCGCGGCATGGACCATCGAATCGAGGCACACGCCCTCGGTGTGCGGGACCTCACCCGTTCGCCCTCCACCAGGCTCGCGGCAGAGCGGGCCGGCGCCTTCCGGCGCCCTGTCGACACGGCGGAGCTGCACGCCCCGTTCACCTCCCAGGAGATCGTGCTGCGCCGCAGTCTCGACCTCGACGACAGGGTGAGGGTCAACCCGTCCGGCGGAGCACTTGCCGCCAACCCGGTGATGGCCGCCGGTCTGATCAGGATCGGCGAGGCCGCTGCCCGGATCCACCGCGGCGAGTCCGACCGGGCCCTGGCCCACGCCACCTCCGGCCCCTGCCTCCAGCAGAACCTGGTCGCCGTCCTTGAAGGAGAGGCCGATGCCCGCTGAACCCGTGGCCGTCGTGGGCATCGGCCAGACGAAGCACGTCGCAGCGCGCAGGGACGTCTCCATCGCCGGACTGGTGCGCGAGGCCGCCCGGCGGGCCCTCGACGACGCCCAACTGACCTGGGCCGACATCGACGCCGTCGTCATCGGCAAGGCACCCGACTTCTTCGAGGGCGTGATGATGCCGGAGCTGTACCTGGCCGACGCCCTCGGTGCCGTCGGCAAGCCGATGCTCCGCGTCCATACCGCGGGGTCCGTCGGCGGCTCCACCGCCCTCGTCGCCGCCAACCTTGTGGCCGCGCGCGTGCACGCGACGGTGCTCACCCTGGCCTTCGAGAAGCAGTCCGAGTCCAACGCCATGTGGGGGTTGTCCCTGCCGATCCCCTTCCAGCAGCCGCTGCTCGCCGGCGCGGGCGGCTTCTTCGCCCCGCATGTGCGCGCCTATGTGCGACGCACCGGAGCGCCCGACACGGTCGGCTCCCTCGTCGCGTACAAGGACCGCCGCAACGCTCTGAAGAACCCGTACGCGCACCTGCACGAGCACGACATCACCCTTGAGAAGGTCCAGGCGTCGCCGATGCTGTGGGACCCGATCCGCTACTCGGAGACCTGCCCATCCTCCGACGGGGCGTGCGCGATGGTCCTCACCGACCGGGTGGGCGCCGCCCGTTCGCCCCGTCCGCCCGCATGGATGCACGGCGGCGCGATGCGCAGCGAGCCCACCATGTTCGCGGGCAAGGACTTCGTGTCACCGCAGGCAGGCAAGGACTGCGCCGCCGACGTCTACCGACAGGCCGGCATCACGGACCCCCGCCGCGAGATCGACGCGGTGGAGATGTATGTGCCGTTCTCCTGGTATGAGCCGATGTGGTTGGAGAACCTGGGCTTCGCCGCCGAGGGTGAAGGATGGAAGCTCACCGAGTCCGGTGTGACCGGACTCGACGGTGACCTGCCCGTCAATCCGTCCGGCGGGGTGCTGTCGACCAATCCCATCGGGGCGTCCGGCATGATCCGCTTCGCTGAGGCCGCGCTCCAGGTGCGCGGCCAGGCGGGCGAGCACCAGGTCGAGGGCGCACGCAGGGCCCTCGGACACGCATATGGGGGCGGCGCGCAGTTCTTCGCCATGTGGCTGGTCGGCGCCGAGCCGCCTGCCACCTGATCGCCGCCGCACCGTCACGCGCGGCACCCTGTCCGTGACGGGGTGCCATCGCTAGGCTGGCCCCGGAGACGACGCGGGAGGAGCAGGGACGTGGCCGAGAGCACCACCACCACAACCACGCACATGTTTTCGAGGTGGGAGAAGCCGGACCTCGACCTGAGCAACGCGGACTGGCGTTCGGGTACTCAGGGCACCGGGGACGTGCAGATCGCGTTCGTCGAAGGGTTCATCGCGATGCGCAACGGCGGCCGTCCGGAGAACCCGTCGCTGATCTTCACCCCGGCCGAGTGGCGTGCCTTCGTGCTGAACGCGCGGGACGGCGAGTTCGACCTCACCTGACGGCGCCCGGCCCGGGCCCCCTCCCGCCGGCGTGGGAGGGGGAGCAGGCCCGCTCGGGCGGACGTCCGCGTCACATCGCGGCCGACCCCGCCGTGCCGTTGATCTTCTCGATGGCCTGCCGGGCATGCTCACCGGGCGTGCGGGCGGTGAGGGAGGAGACGGACGACGCCGGCGGCAGGTGCTGGCTGCCCGAGGGCGTGGCCGAGGGCGTCGTCGTCGGCTTGGCGTGGCCCGCGGAGCGGGTGCGCAGCCGGTGACCGGCTGCCTCGTCGAGGCTCACGGGTCGCTGCATCTGGGTCGCCAGCCGGCCGGCTTCCTGCCCGAGCGCGGCGACGTCCTCCCAGTGGAGGCGGACCACCAGACGCAGTTCCGCCTCGCCGTCGGGGAGGGCTTGCAGGGCTGGAGTGGTGCGGTCGTTCATGGACTGATCCTCACGTCGGTACGGAATCCCGGCTGGAACGCGCTCCTCACAGGCGTCGGTACTCACCGGCACCGGCCGTGGGGGACCGGTGCTCCCAGGGATACGAGGACGGCGGCCGCCGCGTTCAACGGGCCCCCGCCCCGGCTCGGCCGACTCCGTCCGTACCCGTACCATTGCGGTTATGTCCTTCCTCCGCCGCCGCAGCGCCGCCACACCCGCGGGCCCGGACTTCGACGTCCTGGCCATGGACCCGGGGGACTGGCCCGGAAATCTCGGCGCCGGACTGCTGCCCGCCCCGGACGGAAGCTGTCAGGGCGTCTTCCTGCGCTACGACCTCTTCGGCGGCCGCGGCCCCGCGATGATCATCGGCAACCTTCCGGAGGGCTCGCCGGCCCGCGAGGTCGCGGAGGGGGAGATCCCCTTCGAGGTGGGCCAACTGCTCGTCGCGCTGGAGAACGAGGAGCAGGTCCATGTCACCGGCATCGAGGACACGCCGGTCATGCAAGGGGACAACCTGCTGATCGTGCGCCGGCTGAAGCTCTCGGAAAGCCGCATCTCCTGCGTCCAGTTCGACCGCAGCGACAATGTGCTCGTCACCATCGCCAGCTGGGACCGGCCGATCACCGACGACCTCTACGCGCTGCTCAAGCCGCTGCCCGCGGAGCTGTTCCAGCAGGGCTGACGCCGCCCGGGATCCCCGTCCGACGCACTGCCGGGGCCCGGCGGCCCAGGCAGTCCTGTGACGTGAGACCCCATCGCCGGGCGGCTGCGCAGTCCACCGGCCGCAGAGCCTGTCCGGCGGAGCAGGGTCGGGCAGGCCCTACACCCCGAGCCCCGACCGCCGGCTCGGCAGCGACAGCCGGGCGGCCGACGTGCCCAGCCCCGAGGGTGCCCCCAGCCGCCTCGGTACCGCGCCGCCCCGCAGATCCTCCTCCTTGTAACGCCGCACCTTCCGGTGCCAGTTGAGGATGCCCGCGAGCCAGTCCTCGAGCTCCCTCACATAGGTGTCAAGGGCCGCCCTGCCCCCCTCGTCCAGGCCGAACTCCTCGCACACCAGAGGAAGTTCATGTTCCTTCGTATGCAGGAACTGCTCCAGCCGGGACCGCATGAGAGCGTCGGTCATCGCGGCGGCCGTCGGACGGTCGCAGTCGAAGAACGTCTGCACCACCAGCACCGCGTTGTGCACCTCTCCCTCGTACTCGATCTCCTTCTGGTACGAGAAGAGGTCGTTGATCAGGCAGGCGTAGTCCATGGCCGCGTTCTCCAGGCCCTGCACCGGCCCGCTCGTGTAGAGCTCCGGCGGCAGCTCGCCCTCGTGCCGCAGCCTGCACAGACTCGTGGTCAGGTCCGAGCCGAAGGTCAGCCGCCGCATCTCGATGTAGTCGACCGGATCGGGGACCCGGTGCTGGGCCTGGTTGTGGAGCTCCCACAGCCAGCTGTCCAGCATCACGTCGATCGCGCTCCGCAGCGAGGACCGGGCGCCGGGAGACATCGGCCCGGCGGTGCGAGCCCACAGATCGGCCAGACTGCGCTCCATGGGGGCTACCGCGACGGCGGCGCCGGCCGCCGGTTCGTCCACGGGCATGCAGGCCTTGAGCCGCTCGTTGCACAGCCTGGCACCCTCCAGATCGCGGGAGCGTCCGAAAACCAGCGGATAGTAGTCGTCGCCGTACGTCCCCCAGGTCAGCCACTCGGCACTGAGCTCCAGCTCCTCCGGCGTGGCGTCCGGGTCGAGCCCCGCGGAGCACAGTGCGAAGTCGAAGCCGGTCAGCTTCGCCTCGTCCCAGATGTCCCCCAGCAGGCCCATCCGGCCGGCCCAGGCGACGGAGGCGGCGCGGGCCTGCTCCAGATGGGGGCTGAGCGACACCGGGAACGGCAGGTCGAACTCGGGCAGCCACGAAGGCCCCACCTGCTGCGGCCGGTGGGTGAGTGTGCGCAGCCGCGCCGCAGCGGGACGGCCGAAAAGCGTCCGGATGTCCAGCGCCGATGTGCCCAGCACCCCCTCGAAGCGCGAGCGCTCGTTCTCCACGCCCTCGTTCATGTAGCGGCTGGAGCGCATGTGCCACTCGTGGCCGCCGGACTGCCAGTCCTGAAGTCCCTTGGTATAGGCGGCGATCGCCGCACACTCCGCCGGAGCCAGGCCCTTCTGGACGCACAGGGCCGGCACTTCGGTGAGCGCGGTGTTCTCGAACTGCTGGACCCGTGAGGTCAGCAGGTCGTTGACCACCTCCGCCGCCTCCTGCGTGCCGCAGCCCAGGAACCGCTCCAGCACCAGCACACCGTTGCTGTTCTCGCCCTCGTCCTCCACCTCGCGTTGGTACGAGAAGAGGTCGTTGCGCAGATGCACCGCGTCGGAGAAGGAGTCACGCAGCACCCGCAGCGGACGGGAGCCCGCCACCGACTCCGGTACCTCGGCCTGTGCCGCGTACTCCACCAGACCGGCGGACCAGGGGGCGCCGCCGACCTTCCGGCGCATCTCGATGTACTCGACCGGATTGGCGACCCTGCCTGCGTCGATGTTGGCGAGCTCCCACATCGACTCGTTGAGAAGATGCTCCGTGGCCTCGGCGAACCGGGCCCGCCAGGCGGGCGACATGGTGGGCACAGTCCGCTGCCACAGATCGGCGAGCCCGGCCTCCACCGGGTTCGCCGGATCCGGCGTGCCCGGCGACAGGTCCATCGGCATGAACGCCGGCAGCCGGTCCAGATACGCCTTGCCGCCGGCCAGGTCCTGGCTGCGCTTGAAGACCTCGAGGAAGTGGTCGTCGAAGAAGAAGACCCACACGTACCAGTCGGTGACCAGGCCGAGGGCATCGGCGTCGCAGTCCGGGTGGGTGTACGCGCACAGCAGGGCGTAGTCGTGCGCGTCGAGGTCGCTCTCCTCCCAGATGCCGGACCCCTCCAGCATCCCCATCCCGCGTGCCCACTTCTTGCTGTGCCGCCGCGCCTCCTCGACATGCCGGTTGAGGCGGGCCGGATACGGAACGTAGAAGTCCGGCAGTACGAAGGGCTGTGCCATGTGCGCCAGGGCCTTTCGGAAAAGCCGCGCACAGGGCGCGGACCGGTCATGACGGCCCAGCCCTACCCTTCGCCCGTACGGCCCACGCACCCCGGCAATTACTCACATAAGCAGCCAAGAGGAACGGGGCGCCACCGGACCCCACGACCGGTGGCGCCCCGCGGCCTACGGGAGCACCCGCACGTCGGCTTCCTTCACAAACGCCACTCGGTGCCCCAACTGGATCTCGTAGTACATCTCCTGGCCCCGCACCACCCGGTGGCCTGCCGTGTCGAACGTCGTCGCGTACAGGTACTCGCCCGGCACCCGGTCACCGACCACGTACTTCTGCCCCGCGAGCAGCTTGTACGGAAGCGGCGAGACCGCCTGCACCGGAACACCCGCCGGATAGGCCGACGCCTCCGGATAGGCCCTCCCGTACACCGGCACCTCCGCGAGACCGTCCTTCGGCGTCAGCACCGCCCCCTGCGCGGCAACCGCCGTCGGTTGCGTGCCCGGGTTGTGGAACCACGCCTTCTGCCCCAGGTACCAGATCGCCGTCCACTCGCCCCGGCGCTCCGCCACCGCGTACTGCTGACCGGTCGACGCCCGCGCCCCCGTGTCGTTCACGCCGGTCGTCGAGTCCTGGCCGCCCGGCCGCAGACCGATGTCCTTGACGAGCGGAGCGGTCCCGCTCGGCCCGGTGTGCAGTCGCACCGCACCGGAACCGTGCGGCGCACACGCCTCACCGGCCTTGACGCAGCCCGTGTAGAGCGGCTGGTGCTCCGAGTACTCGGGACGGACGGTGACCACCGCGCTGCTCGGCCCCGCCTGCGGCGTGAACGGCTTGCCCAGCAGCCGGAAGTAGTGCGCCCAGTCCCAGTACGGCCCGGGGTCGGTGTGCATTCCGCGGATCGTGGAAGTCGTCGTGCCCGGCACATTGTCGTGGCCCAGGATGTGCTGGCGGTCCAGCGGGATGTCGTACCGCTTGGCCAGGTACCTCACCAGCCGCGCCGAAGCGCGGTACATCGCCTCGGTGTACCAGGCGTCAGGGGACACCAGGAATCCCTCGTGCTCCAGGCCCACCGACTTGGCGTTGACGAACCAGTTGCCGGCGTGCCAGGCGACGTCCGCGAGCGGGACGTGCTGCGCGATGTGCCCGTCCGACGAACGCAGTGAGTACTGCCACGACACGTATTCCGGGTTCTGCACCAGTTTCAGGGTGGTGTCCCAGGAGGCCTCCGTGTCATGGACGATGATGTAGTCCACCGACTGGGACGCCGGCCGGTTTCCCTGGTCGTGGTTGCCGTAGTCGCCTGCGCCGAACTCCTCGTACGGTGCCGGGATCCACTCGCACGCCACCGTGGGTGGACACTCGGTCCTGCCCGCGTCGGCGGTGCGCAGCCCCAACTGCCGCACCTGTTCACGCGCGGGCGCCACCGCCGGGTGCGGCGCGAGCGCCACCCGCTGACCGCTGTCGGTGGTCCGCGACTGCCCCGTGCGGATCACGTCGAAGACGTCGTCCGCGTAGGCCGTCGCCGTCGCCACGTCGTCCGCGCCGGAGTACCTGGCCACGGCGCCGTACCAGTCTGCCGGATTCTGGCCGGCCGGCATGCCCAGTTCGCGCTGCGCTTCGGCGAGCAGCGCCGCACCGCCGCGTACGTTGGCCCGGGCGCTGTCCCGCAACTGCTCCGCGCCGATGCCCGACACGTCGGCCGCGCGTTCCAGCGTCCGCAGCCGCGCCGGCAGTTCCCCGGCCTTCGACAGCGCCGCCTCGACGACGGAACGGGCCGGACGCGCGTCGTCCCCGCGGGCGTCCTCACTGCCGTGCGCATGATGCGGGGCATCGGCCGGCGCCGTCCTCGCGTCGGTCAGATGCATCGGGCCGTAGCCGCCGGTGACACTCGCCGCGCCGCCGTGCGCGTCCCAGCGGGACTGCAGATAGGAGACACCGAGAAGCACACTCTCCGGCACCCCGTACTCGTCGGCCGCGGCGGCGAAGGCCTCCTGCAGCGAACCGGCCGGGGCCCGTTCGGCAGTCGCCGACGGACCGGCGGACACCAACGGCAGCAGCAGGGCGGCGCTCGCCACCAGGCCTCCCGCCGTCAACGCGCGACGACGGCGGGCACCGCCTGACCGTGGGGGAGTCGATCCTTGCAATGCAGCCTCCAGTGACGAGTGGTGCGCGACGGGACCTGCGGGGCCGGACACGACCCATGGGTATCCGCTCCCGGACGATCCGTCAATCATGCTTCGCCGTAGGAAATTTGCACGTCAACGCGGGTCCCGGCGGGTTTCGCGACGACGGTGCGCCGGGCTGCGGCGCGCCAGTGGCGTGGACCAATGGCCGAGGTGTTCAGCCGCCCCGGACCGCCAGGAGACAGGCGTCGTCGTCATGCCCGCCGCCGACGTAACCAGCCGCCGGCCGGTCCACGATCTGCTGCCGGAAGCGGCCCGCACACATCGCCAGCGACTGCGTCGGCGAGCTGACGCAGTCGCTGATGTCCCTGCCGCCCCCGCTCCACCACACGGTCGGGTGTACAGCAGCAGCACGTCCCCGCTTCCGGTGCGAAGTCCAGCGCCTCGTCACGGTGACCCGGCAGCGCCACCGGCACCGGGCCGCGATGGGCCACCGGCAGCAAAATCGCGCGGTCGCCGCGCAGCAACAGGGGCGCCGCGTGACCGGCACACCCCCGGCCCGGCACCCGCTCGTCCGTGATGTGCCCGGCAAATCACGGTCGCAGTGGACGCGGAGGGGTAGCCGGCCAGCAGGTCATTCACCCACGTGGCGGCATCGCCAAGATGGCCGTTCCGTGTGGGCGAGTCCGGCCATCGCATACCACTGCCGGCCCACCTGACCACCCACCGGGATGGTGGCGGCTCGCGCCCGATGACCACAGCGCCTGCCCGCTGGGCAGCGGACGGCACTTGTACCAGTCACCGCCCACCGCCGCGTTCGGGTTCGGCCGTCAGATACGCGGGGCTCAGGGGGACGCGAGGGACCGGACAGGCCCGGAGCGGCCACCCGGACACCGGCAGCAGCGGTGCCCCGCTGCGCCTGCTGCCGCAGAGGACACACCGCCGATCCTCGGTCGGTGCCCGACACTCGCTGCGCTGCGCGCCCGGTGTGTCGAACACCGGACGCGCAGCGCGCCTTCCCTCTGCGGTGGTGGGTCAGCGGGTGCCGACCGCCGCACGCACGGCCCTGCGGGCCATCGCGCAGTCGTCGTGCAACCTCCGCAGCAGCAGCCGCTGTTCCTCACCCGCGGCCGGGCCGGGCTGCGCCTGGCCGGTCGGGACCGGCGACGCGTCGCGCATGGTGCGCTGCACCGCCGTCTCGTAGGTACGGATCTCCCGGGTCAGCACCAGCATCAGATTGACCAGGAACGCGTCCCGGGCCGCGATGCCCGACTGCTGTGCCAGCTGGCTGATCTGACGCCGCGCCAGGGGGGCGTCCCCCAGCACTGCCCACAGCGTCGCCAGGTCGTAGCCGGGCAGATACCAGCCGGCGTGCTCCCAGTCGACCAGCACAGGACCCGTGGGCGACAGCAGGATGTTGGAGAGCAGTGCGTCCCCGTGACAGAACTGCCCCATTCCCTGCCTGCCCCCGGCCTGTGCCAGACCGTGCAGCAGCTTCTGCAGGTCGCCCAGGTCCCGGTCGGTGAACAGCCCCAGCTCGTGGTAACGCGAGATCCGCGACCCGTAGTCCAGCGGGGCGTCGAACATCCCGGCCGGCGGGCGCCAGCTGCCCAGCCGTACGATCGCGCCCAGCACGGCGCGCAGGTCCGCACGGGGCGGGGCCTCCACCGGATGCCGGGTCAGGGCCGCGGGCCGTCCCGCCATCCGCTCGATCACCAGCGTGCAGTTCTCCGGGTCCGCCGCGATGAGTCGCGGGACCCGCACCGGCGGCCGGTGCCGCACGAAGGCGCGGTAGGACGCTATTTCGTGGCGCAGCCGCTCGGACCACGCCGGCGAGTGGTCCAGTAAGCACTTGGCGACCGCCGTGGTACGCCCCGTCGTTCCGACGATCAGCACGGATCGTCCGCTGCGGCGCAGGACCTGCACCGGGTTGAACTCCGGGCAGATCCGGTGCACCGACGCGACAGCCTTGCGCAGCTGCGCGCCCTGAGGGCCGGACAAGTCGATTCTCCCGCTGAGGGGGCGGCCGACGGTGCCGGCCGGTCTGGGCGCCCGGCCGGCCTCGACGGGCCGGGGATACGGTCCGGTGCCGGCCGTGAACGCGTTGCGCTGCTGCAGCCGGGGCGGGGCGGACACGGAGGACGATGCTGTGTACATGGGAGACAGATCCCTTCGTGTGCCGACAGTTGCGTGCGCGGCCCCGCCCCATATGCCATGGGTAACACCCTGGGGAATGTGCCCCCGGCAGAGGGGACGAGGTGGCGCATTCATACCTGACACCGCGTCGCGGGTGGCACACCATCTGGCGAACCCTGGCGAACCCTGGCGAATAGTCGCCCGCCCCATGCCGGCGGGTTAGTGTCAACTCAGCCGAGAACCTGGGGGCTTGACGTGAGCAGAGAACCCAACACCCGCCTGTGCGACTTGTTCGGCCTGGCCGGCTGGTCCAAGGGGGAGCTCGCAAGACTCGTGAACCGGCAGGCGGCCGCCATGGGCCATCCGCAGCTGGCGACCGACACTTCGCGGGTCCGGCGTTGGATCGACATGGGGGAGACCCCGCGCGATCCCGTGCCCAAGGTGCTGGCAGCTCTGTTCACCGAGCGACTCGGTCGTGTCGTGACCATCGAGGACCTCGGGTTCGCACGGAGCGGGCGAACGGGTAAGCGGCGGAACGTCCAGGGCACCGACAACCCTGACGGTCTGCCCTGGGCGCCCGACCGTACGGCGGCGGTCCTCACCGAATTCACGGGAATGGACCTCATGCTCAACCGACGCGGCCTGGTGGGCGCGGGCGCGGCGCTTGCCGCGGGCTCAGCACTCAGCAGCGCCATGCACGACTGGCTCAAGACCGATCCGGCGACGCCCCGGGGCGCCGCCCGCACCTTTGAAGTTCTGCACACCGACTCCGCCGGGTACGACCGCTACGAGGCCGCCCCCATCGGGTCGCAGGAGATCGAGGCGCTGGAGCGTTCCGTCGAGGTGTTCCGCGCCTGGGACGCCGCCCGCGGCGGCGGACTGCAGCGTAAAGCGGTGGTGGGACAGCTCAACGAGGTGGGCGGCATGCTCGCCTACCGGCACCCCGACCACCTCCAGCGGCGCCTGTGGGGCGTCGCCGCCAACCTCGCGGTGCTCGCCGGCTGGATGTCCCACGACGTCGGCCTCGAACCCACCGCCCAGAAGTACTTCGTCATCGCCGCCCATGCGGCCAGAGAAGGCGGCGACCGGCCCCGCGCCGGTGAGGCGCTGTCGCGTGCGGCCCGCCAGATGGTCCATCTGGGCCGCCCGGACGACGCGCTCGACCTGATGAAGCTCGCCAAGTCCGGCTCCGGGGAACAGACCCTGCCGCGCACCCGCGCGATGCTGCACACCATCGAGGCCTGGGCGCAGGCGTCCATGGGCCACGGTCAGGCCATGCGCCGCACCCTCGGCGAGGCGGAGGAGCTGTTCGTCTCCGACAAGGGCGATGTTCCCCCGCCCAGCTGGATGCAGATGTTCGACGAGGCCGACCTCCACGGCATGCAGGCGCTGGCGTACCGCACGCTCGCCGACCACGAGCCGGCGGCGGCCGGTATCGCGCAGAAACATGCCAAGCAGGCGCTGCAGTTGCGCGAGGGCGGCCGTCAGCGCTCGAAGATCTTCGACTACATCTCGCTGGCCTCCGCGTGTTTCATCGCCGACGACCCTGAGCAGGCCGACCGTTACGCCCGGCTCGCGCTGGTGTCGATGGGGGAGACCTCCTCGCACCGGACCTGGGACAGGCTGCGCGAGATGTACCGTCTCACCGGGCAGTACGCCGGATACGCGAAGATCGAGGACCTTCGTGAGGAGATCGAGATCGCGCTGCCTCGCGGCGACATGCCGAGGCCGAGGAACGCGGAGATCTGACCCTCACGGGATCTGCCCCCTCGGCCGTACCGCGGCCGGCAGCTACCCGATGACCCTTGCCACCATCACACAGGCGTCCCCCTCGCGCTCCTGCGCACCGAACTCCTCGAGCATCGCACGAACGCATCCCGACGCGTCCTCGGCTCGGGCGAACCGTGCTGCCAATGCCGTCAGCCGGTCCGCGCCGACCTCGGACGCAGCGCTCGGGCGGGTCAGGCCGTCGGTGTGCAGCACCAGCAGATCGCCGGGCTGGAGGGCGACTTCGGCCTGCTCGTACACCGCGCCGCCGGTCGCACCGAGGAGTACGCCGTCCGGCGCCGCCAGCGCCTGCCCCGTGCCGTCGCGGAACAGCAGAGGGGCGGGGTGTCCAGCCTGCGCCCACGAGAGGGTCCGGGTCGAAGGCGCGTAACTGCAGCAGACCGCGCTGCCGAGGGCGGGCTGTGCTGAGGCTTCGAGCAGTTGGTTGAGGTGCGTCATCAGCGGCCCCGGCCGGATGCCGGCCACGGCCATGCCGCGCAGCGCGCCCAGCAGCATCGCCACGGCGGACGTGGTGCTCACTCCATGGCCGGTCAGTTCGCCGACGCTCAAGAGCGTGTCACCGCCCGGCAGTTGGAGCGTGTCGTACCAGTTGCCGCCGACGAGCGTGCTCTTCGAGGAGGGGAGGTAGTGGGCCGCGATGTCCAGTAACGCGGCGCCACCTGCAGGGAAGCCGGTGCGCGGAGGGAGCACCGCTTCCTGAATCTCGGCCGCGATCCGGCGCTCGGTCTGCTCCATGTGCTGCCGCCGCTGCAACCAGTCCATGGTCTCCCGCACGGCCCGCTGGCTGCGGCGCAGTTCGCTGACGTCCCGCAGGACGGCCCACATCGACGCGGTGCACCCGTCCGCGTCGAGCACCGGCTCGCCCATCATGTGCACGGTGCGCACCCGGCCGTCGGGCCGTACGAGACGGAACTCGCCGTCGATGGGGCGGCCGTCGACAAGACAGTCCGTCACCATGGCGGTCAGCAGCGGCTGGTCCTCCGCGAACACCACGGACGGCATCTCGTCCAGCGACATGGGCCCGCTGCGAGGATCGCGCCCCAGGATCCGGTACAGCTCGTCGGACCAGCTCACCTCGTCGGTGAGGAGGTTCCACTCGGCGCTGCCGACCCGGCTGAGCAGCGAGCCGGTGCGGGCCGCGCCGTCGGCCTCGTACTCGGCGAGCTCGTCGGCGAACGCGTCGGCCGCCTCTTGGGGAAGCCCTTCCTTCAGCTGCCCCAAGTGGGCGCCCAGATCGTCGAGATGATGGAGCGCCAGGTCGCACAGGGCGCGCTGCCAGCGGCCCTGCGGGTCGTCCTCCGTCGATGCGCCGTCCGGGCGCACCGCGTCGACGTCCCCACGGAGTATGCGCGTCCGGGTGATCAGCGCGTCGACGTCTCCGCGCTCGGGTGGCTGGGCGGAGCGGTCCGCGAACACATGGGACGGCATGTCGTACTCCGATACAAACGCGGCCACGGCCAGGGTCTGGGACAGGGACCGGGTACGACTGTTGCACAGGGAGCGAGGGGCCGTAAGTCATTTGGCAACACTCGATCCGGTGGTGCCTCTGTCATGTGCCACAGGCGTCCGGGGCCTGGCCCCGGCCGTTGTCAGTGGGGGGCGGCAGTATGTTCGACATGACGACTTCACCTGCCGTTGCTGCCGCGCCCGCCGCCGTGGTCACCGACGCCGCCGCGTACGCCGAGGCGGTCGAGACCGCGACCCGCGCCGCCGCCGCGTATTACGCCACCGGCGAGAGCCCCCTGGACGACGACGCGTACGACCGCCTGGTGCGCGGGATCGCTGCGTACGAGCAGGGGCACCCCGACGAGACATCGCCGGTCTCCCCGACCGGCAAGGTGGCGGGCGGCGCGGTGTCCGGCGACGTCGCGCACACGGTTCCGATGCTTTCCCTGGACAACGTCTTCTCCGCGGAGCAGCTCGTCGCCTGGATGGCTTCCGTGGAGCGGCGCACAGGCCGGCCCGTCGAGGAGTGGAGTGTCGAACCCAAGCTGGACGGCCTCGCCATCGCCGCGCGGTACGAGCAGGGCCGCCTCACCCGGCTCGTCACCCGCGGGGACGGCACGGCCGGTGAGGACGTCTCGCACGCGATCGGCACGATCGTCGGTCTGCCCCGGCAGCTGACCGAGCCGGCCACGCTCGAGATCCGCGGCGAAGTACTGATGACCGACGAACAGTTCGAGCAGGCGAACGCCGCACGCACCGGGCACGGCGGCGCGCCCTTCGCCAATCCGCGCAATGGCGCGGCGGGCAGCCTGCGCGCCAAGGACCGTGAGTACAGGGTGGAGATGACCTTCTTCGGCTACGGGGCGCTGGCGCTGCCCGGCTCCGGCGCCGAGCTCGCCGCCGGACTCGGCGAGTGGGCGCACAGTCGGGTGATGCGTCATGTGGCGGGGCTCGGTGTGCACACCGCCGACAGCACCCCGGTCGCCCCGCGCACCCTGACCAAGGCCGCGGAGATCCAGGACCGCATCGACGAGATCGCCGCCGCCCGCCCGGAGCTGCCGTTCGGCATCGACGGGATCGTGATCAAGGCGGACCGGGCCGAGGACCAGACAGCGGCCGGCTCGGGTTCCCGTGCGCCCCGGTGGGCCATCGCCTACAAGCTGCCCGCCGTGGAGAAGGTCACCACCCTGCTCGGCGTCGAATGGAACGTGGGCCGCACCGGAATCATCGCGCCGCGTGCCGTGCTCGAGCCGGTGGAGATCGACGGATCGACCGTCACCTACGCGACCCTGCACAACCCCGCCGACATCACCCGCCGCGATCTGCGCACAGGGGACCGGGTGATGGTCTACAAGGCGGGCGACATCATCCCCCGCATCGAGGCGCCCGTCGCCCATCTGCGCACCGGCGCCGAGCAGCCCGTCGTCTTCCCCGAGGTGTGCCCTCAGTGCGGCTCGGCCATCGACACCTCGGAGCAGCGCTGGCGATGCGTCCGCGGGCGTGACTGCCATGCCGTCGCCTCCGTCTCCTACGCGGCGGGGCGCGACCAGCTCGACATCGAAGGGCTCGGCACCACCCGCGTCGTCCAGCTCGTCGACGCCGGTCTGGTCCGCGACTTCGCCGACCTGTTCGGCCTCACCCGTGAGCAACTGCTCGGGCTGGACCGGATGGGCGAGACCAGCACCGACAATCTGCTGGCCGCCATCGCCGCGGCAAGGACCCGGCCGCTGTCACGGGTGTTCTGCGCCCTCGGCGTGCGTGGCACCGGCCGCTCCATGTCCCGCCGGATCGCCCGGCACTTCGCCACCATGGAGCACATACGGGCTGCCGACGCCGAGGCCCTGCAACAGGTCGACGGCATCGGCGTGGAGAAGGCCCGGACGGTGGTGGCCGAACTGGCTGAGCTGGCCCCGCTGATCGACCGGCTGACGGCCGCGGGCGTCAACATGAGCGAGCCGGGTGCGACGTACCAGGGCGCCGGGACCGTGCTCGGTACCGGCCCCGAAGGGGACGATGACTCCGGCGCGCCCATGCAGACGGCACCGGGCGCCGGCCCCTTGTACGGCATGACCGTCGTGGTGACCGGCGCGATGACGGGCGCGCTGGAGAAATTGAGCCGCAACCAGATGAACGAGCTCATCGAGCGGGCCGGCGGCAAGTCGTCCTCGAGCGTGTCCAAGCGCACGTCCCTCCTGGTCGCCGGAGCAGGCGCCGGCTCCAAGAGGGACAAGGCCGAGCAACTGGGCACCCGGATCGCCGCGCCGGACGAGTTCGCCGCCATGGTGGCGGACTTCCTCGACACGGCCGTGTGAAGCGGAGGGGGAAGGCGGGTACGGCCGAACCCGCCCACCCCGTTCCGGCGAGGCGCCCGGAACAGGCCGCTCGAAGGCGGCGCGGTCGGGGGAAGGTGAGCCGGGCCCGCTTCTCCGGGTCGTCCACCTCGGTCCGAGGACGAAGCCGGAGCGGACCGTACGGGCGATGGCCTTCTCGTTGCGCGCGCCGGTTGCACCACGAGCCGCCGGTGCGACGGGCCCGTGCGTTCGTGGAAGGCCACAGGGAGACCACGGCGGCCGGACGGCCGTCGGTACCCGACCGGCACGGGGGCGCGTCATACTCGTTCCATGACTTCACCCCTGACGGCGAACGGTGCCGCCGAGCAGCGCCCCGGCCGCCCTGGAGCCCCCGCGATCCGACGGGCGACCGGTCAGGACGCCAAGCGGCTCACCCGGATGGTGCGCGGGTCCGGCGCCTACCAGGGGCACTACGCCCCGATGGTGTACGGATACCGCGTGGGCCCGGACTACATGGAGGCGCACGAGGTGTTCGTCGCCGCCGACGAGAGCGGCAGGGTGCTCGGCTTCTACTCCCTGGTGCTGTCGCCGCCCGAGCTGGACCTGATGTTCGTCGCCGACGACGCACAGGGGCAGGGCATCGGCCGTCTCCTGATCGACCACATGACCGGCCGGGCCCGCGCGGCCGGTCTCGACGGCGTCCGAGTCGTCGCGCATCCCCCGGCGGAGGGGTTCTATCTGAGCGTGGGCGCACGGCGGACGGGCACCGTCGAAGCCTGCCCGCCGGCCGTCATGTGGGACCGCCCGGAGCTGCTGCTCCCCGTCCCCTGACCGGCTCAGCCCGTCAGCAGCCGTGCGCGCAACCGGTCGATCGTCTCCTCGTCGACGCCGAGGTGCCCGGTGACGTATCCCTGCACGGAGCCGTACGCGGCCGCCAGGTCGGCGAGGAACAGCCGGATGATCTCCTCGGGCGCCCGGCCGTACCCGGGCCAGACGAGGTCCCGGCCCGGGTGTGCCGCGCGCCAGTCGGCCCGCAGGCGTTCCGTGGCGAGTTCCGTGAGCGCGAAGTCCGCCGCGATGTCGTCCTCCGCGACACCGGCGAGGGACAGTACAAGAGCGGCGAGCAGCCCCGTGCGGTCCTTGCCGGAGGCGCAGTGGAAGACCAGCGGGCCGCCGTCCTCCGCGATCACCTCGAGCGCCCGTCGGAGCTCCTTGGCGCCGTCCAGCGACACTTCGGCATAGCGGTCGGCCAGATATCGCCAGGGGTCCACGTCCGGTGAGATCTCGGCCTGGTCGTACGGTCGGTGTTCCACGCTGAGGTTGAGGTACGCGAGGCCTTCGCTCTCCGGGACACGGCCCTTCGCCTCGATCTCCCACGGGTAGCGCAGATCTATCACCGTATGCACGCCGAGCGTCAGGAAGCGGTCCCAGTCCGCTCCCTGAAGCTTGGAGAGCGAGTCGGACCGGTAGAGCGTCCCGTATCCGACGCTGCGGCCGTCGGCGGTGGCGTAGCCGCCCAAGTCCCGGAAGTTGTGCAGCCGTTCGAACCTCACGTGTCTGTCCATGCCCGTCACTCTACGATCACGCACCCACCTTGCCCGTGTCGCCGGGATCCCCCTCAACTTCCCCAATGCCGCCTCCCTGAAAGGAGTTCAGCAGTTCGATGTGCAGATGCGTCGGACAATCGGCGGTCCAGGGCATGAGGCGCCGGTGCTGGGAGCGCTCCCGCAACGCCTTTGCGTACCGGCGGCCCGGGCCGGTCGTTCCCCTTTCCGTAAGGACCCCGGTCCGGATTCCGGCGTAATGTGGCAGTTGCGGGCCGGTCCCGCCGGCGCGCCCCAGCAGCCCGGTGGAAGGAGCGGTCATGTCGATCTCCGACGCACAGCAGGCGGCACCCGACCTCGCCAAGCAGGAGGCGTTCGCCGGTGAAGTGGTCGACGTGCTGAACAAGGGCGCGCTGGCCCTGCTCATCAGCGTCGGCCATCAGACCGGCCTGTTCGAGACCCTCGCCGGTCTGCCGCCGTCGAGAAGCGAGGAGATCGCCAAGTCGGCCGATCTCGACGAGCGTTATGTCCGCGAGTGGCTGGGCGGCATGGTCGTCGGCGGTGTCGTCGAGTACGAGCCGCACGGCGAGACGTACCGGCTGCCGCCCGAGCACGCCGCTTCCCTGACCGCCGCGGCCGGGCCGGACAACCTGGCGGGCATGATGCAGTACATCGGGCTGATGGGCGGGGTCGAGCAGGAGGTCGTGCGCTGCTTCCGCGACGGCGGAGGGGTGCCGTACTCGGCCTATCCGAGATTCCAGTCCCTGCAGGCCGAGGAGACGGCCCGGGTCTACGACCGGTCGCTCGTGGACACCATCGTCCCGCTCGTACCCGGCCTCACCGAACGGCTCCACGACGGTATCGACGTCCTCGACGTGGGCACCGGACAGGGCCACGCACCGGTCGTACTGGCGAAGGCCTTCGACGCCAGCCGGTTCCACGGCCGGGACCGGTCGGAGGCCGGCATCGAGGCCGGCCGCGCGGAGGCAGCCCGCCTGGGGCTCGGCAATGTGCACTTCACGATCGGCGACTCGACGGAGATCACCGGCGAGTACGACCTGATCACCGCGTTCGACGTGATCCACGACCTGGCGAGGCCGGACGCCACGCTGGCGGCGATCGCGAACTGCCTGCGGGAGGACGGCACCTTCCTCATGGGCGACATCGCCGCCTCCAGCCGTCTGGAGAAGAACATCGGGCACCCCTTCGGGCCCGCACTCTTCGGCTTCTCGGTCTTCTACTGCATGACGACCTCGCTGAGCACCGGCGGAGCCGGACTCGGCACGGTCTGGGGCGAGGAGACGGCCGTCCGGATGCTCAAGGACGCCGGATTCACCGATGTCGACATCAAGGCCGTGGAGGGCGACCCGCTCAACGTCTACTACGTCGCCACCAAGGACTGACCGCTCGGGACCCGTCCTGCGCCAAGCGCGCGCCGCCACGCGCGCCGGGCCTGAGGGCCCGGGGCCGCTCAGGGGGTCAGCCGGCAACCGGCAAAGCGGGCTGAGCCAAGGGAGCCCGTGGTGCTTCTCCCGCGCGATCCCGGTCAGCGCCCTGCCGATCGGGGACGTCGTCCCCGGCCTCGACGTGACAGGTCCCGTGCCCGGCCTCGCCGAGCAGGTGCTCCACCGCCGCTTCCGCCCGACCCGCCGCGGCTGACCGGGCCCGCCGCCGAGGGGCCGCTCGCTTCACCGCGTGCCCGCCGCGCCCGGCATGGGCTGTTCGGTCCAGATGACCTTGCCGTCGGCCGTGTACCGCGTCCCCCAGCGTTCGGCGAACTGCGCCACCAGGAACAGCCCACGGCCGCCCTCGTCCGTGGTGGCCGCCTGCCTCAGATGCGGCGAGGTGCTGCTGTGGTCGGAGACCTCGCAGATCAGTGCACGGTCCCGGATGAGCCGCACCCGGATCGGCCCCGCGGCGTAGCGGATGGCGTTGGTGACCAGCTCGCTGAGGATGAGTTCGGTGGTGAAGGCCTCCTCCTCCAGGCCCCACTCCGCGAGTCTGTCGGACACCGCCGCCCGTACCCTGGCCACCGCCGAAGGGTCGGACGGTACGTCCCACTCCGCGACGCGGCCGGAGCCCAGTACGTTGGTACGTCCCACGAGCAGCGCGATGTCGTCCCTCGGCCGCTCGGGCACGAGGGCGCCCAGCACCGTCTCGCAGGTCTCCTCGGGGTCCAGTCCGGCATGATCGGCCAGCGTGCGGCGCAGCAGTTCCAGGCCCTCGTCGATCTCCCGTTCCCGGTCCTCGACCAGCCCGTCCGTGTAGAGCACCAGCCGGCTGCCCTCGGGCAGCCGCAGCTCGAGGGTCTCGAACGGCAGACCGCCCAGCCCCAGGGGCGGCCCGCCCGGCACGTCCGCGAAGTCGGCGGTGCCGTCCGGATGGACGACGACGGGCTGAAGATGCCCCGCCCGTGCCATGCTGCAGGTCCCCGACACCGCGTCGTAGATCGCGTAGATGCAGGTGGCGCCGGTGACGCCGGCATCGGAGCCGTCGTCGGTCTCGTCCTGGTCGATACGCGCCACCAGCTCGTCCAGATGGAACATCAGCTCGTCGGGCGGCAGGTCCAGACTGGAGAAGTTGTGGACCGCCGTCCGCAGCCGGCCCATGGTGGCGGCGGCATGCAGCCCGTGGCCGACGACGTCACCGACGACGAGCGCCACCCGGGCGCCGGGCAGCGGGATGATGTCGAACCAGTCGCCGCCCACGCCGCCCAGTCCGCCGAGCCCGGCCAGCGCGGGGCGGTAGCGGTACGCGACGTCCAGGGCGCTCTGCTCGGGCAGCACGCGGGGCAGCAGGCTGCGCTGCAGGGTGACCGCCATCGTGTGCTCCCGCGAGTAGCGCCGTGCGTTGTCGACGCTGACCGCCGCGCGGGCGACCAGCTCCTCCGCGAGCGACAGGTCCTCCTCCTCGAACGGCACCGGATTGCCCGCCCGCCAGAACATGGCCATGCCGAGGATCACGCCCCGCGCCCGCATCGGGACCGCGATCATCGAGTGGATCCCCTCGTCGAGGAGCATCCTGGCCCGTTGCGGGTCCTGCTCCTGCCAGTCGGACGGACCGGCCAGATCCGGCTGGAGGACCGCCTCGCCCCGGCCGAGCCCGACTCCGACCGGTGTGGTCGGTACGAACCGGATCACCTGCCCCAGCGGGTAGAGGGCCGTCTCCCCGGCGCCGCTGAACGCCGTGCGCCGCATGTCGGTGTCGGCGCCGGTGGCCGTCGGCTCCTCGCCCCGCAGCACGGTCTCCACCAGGTCCACGGTGGCGAAGTCGGCGAACCGGGACGCGGCGAACTCGGTCAGCTCCTCGCACGTGCGGACCACGTCCAAAGTGGTGCCGATCTCCGTGCCCGCGTCGTAGAGCAGCTTGAGCCGCCACCGTGCCACATCGGCCCGGCCGGTCAGGGCCTGTAGCTCCGTGGTGTCCCGCAGGGTCGCGACGGAACCGGGCGGCCCGCCGTGCTGGTCCGTCGAGCGCTGGTTGACGGCGAGCAGCCGCTCCCCGACGGGGAAGACCTCGTCGGTCACGGTCCGTCCGGAGGACAGCAGATGCGAGGTGAGCGGATCCAGACCCAGTTCGGTGACCGGTGCCCCGTCCACGTCGGCCGGCAGCCCGAGGAGCCTGCGCGCCTCGTCGTTGGCCAGCAGCAGCCGGCCCTCGCCGCTCACGATGATGACCCCCTCGCGTACGGCGTGCAGGACCGCGTCGTGATGCTCGTACATCCGGGTCATCTCGGCGGGGCCGAGCCCATGGGTCTGACGCCGCAGGCGCCTGCTCACCAGGGCCGTGCCTCCCGTGGCCAGCAGCAGCACGCCGCCGGCGGCGCCGAACAGGAGGGGGAACTGTTCCTCGACGACACCGCTGACGCGCTCGATGGTGATGCCGGCGGAGACCATGCCGATCACGGTCCCGTTGTTCGAGGTGATCGGGACGATCGCCTGGACGAGCGGCCCGATCGTGCCGGTGATCCGCTCGGTGTACACCTCACCGCTGCGGGCATGGCTGAGATCGCCGACGAACTTCTTCCCGATCCGGTCCTGCAGCGGATGGGTGTAGCGGATGCCCTCGATGTCGAGCACGACGATGAAGTCGACGCCGGAACGCATCCGGGCCGCTTCCGCACTGGGCTGGAGCACCGCGGTCGGATCGGGACTCCTCAGAGCCTCCTCGATGCCGGGGGAGTTGGCGAAGGTCTCCGCGACGGCGACCGAACGGTTGCGGGCCTCGCGTTCACTGCCCGCACGGGACTGGAAGACGAGTGCCGCCATGGCCGCGGCAACGAGCAACACCACGATCGCCACCTGCAGGAGAAAGACCTGACCGGCGACAGTTCGCATCCTCAGAACCGAGCGCGGGCGGCCGTAGCGTCCGGCCATAGATTCTTTCTACACCTCCGCCATGAGCTGGGCGAACCGCGTAGGGCGGGGCGTGGACGGCTGCGCACCACCCTGTCACGGGTGGCTCAAGCATGCCAACGGAGGTGAGTGTGCCCAAGGTCTTTGCGGAATTCGGTGATCTCGAAATTGCGCGGACGCGCTGCACGACCAGCAAGCCTGCGTCTCGTTCCGCTGTGGGGTGGTGTGAGGAACCGTCAGCGGCCTCCGGGGTGGCCCCGGAGAATCGCGATCACTTCGTCGTCGCCGACCTGGTCGAACTCCTCGTACCACTGCCCCACCGCGTAGAACGGCTGCGGCCGGTGCAGGCACACCACCGCGTCGGCCTCGGCGGCGAGCGCTTCCGCCGCCTCGGGCGATCCCACCGGCACGGCCAGCAGCAGCCGGGCCGGCTCCATGCCGCGGACCGCACGCAGGGCTGCCCGTGCCGTGACGCCGGTCGCCAGTCCGTCGTCCACGACGACGGCTGTCCGCCCCTTCACTTCGGGAGCGGGCCGTCCGCCCCGGTAGAGGTCCTCGCGCCGGTGCATCTCCGCCCGTTCCCTGGCCACTACGGGGCTCAGCCGGTCGGCCGTCAGGTCGAGCATGGCGAGGGCCCGCTCGTCGTACAGCGGAGGGCCCTCTCCGGCCAGTGCGCCGACCCCGACCTCCGGGTTGAACGGCGCACCGATCTTGCGGGCCACGACGACGTCCAGCGGGGCGCCGAGCGCCCTGGCGATCTCGTCGCCGATCGGTACGCCGCCTCGTGGCAGGGCGAGTATGAAGGGGTCGGCGAGCGCGCCTTCACTGCGGAGCGCGATGAGCCGGTCCGCGAGTTCGCGCCCGGCCTCGCGGCGATCGTGGAACAGCATTCCTCGGCTCACCCCTTCTCGTGTACGGGCAGCGGGTCGGGGCCGGCACGGGGCCTGTCTGCCCGGCCTCGCCTGCCCGTGCCGGGCCTGCCGCCCGGCGCGGCCTAGCTCTCGCGCGGTTCCTCGTCGTCCGTGACATGCATCGCCGCTTCCTCGGCCGACGCGGCGCCGCCGTCGATGCCCACATCGCGGGCGATCACGTCGCTCGGCCGCCGCGGGGCAGGATCGTCGACGGGTGCCAGCCGTCCGGCCCGCCGCGCGCCGGCCTCCTTGTCGAGCGGCTCGCCGTCGCCGTCCTCGAGGTCGCCGATGCCGTCGCCCCCCGGCCCCTGCACATCGGGGGTCTCCTGGGCGAGGCGCTGGTCGAGGCTTTCGCCCCGCTGCTGTTCCTCCCCTGTCGTGCCGTACTTGCCGACGCCGAGCGGACGCTCGGGCGGGGAGTATCCCTCCGCCATGGTGTCGTCGAGTCCGCGCTCGCCGATGACGTTCTCCATGTCGAGGTCGCCGCTGGGGCGGTTCTGCACGTCGGAGTTCTCCGGCTGGTAGACGTCGTCGCCACGCGCCTGGTCACGCTGAACTGCTTCGTCGGACATTGCGTCCTCCCTTCGTCGGGCGTCTTGGCTGCCGGCGGTCAAGGGCACGGCGACGCGTTCCGCGGCGCGGTCGAACCGGCGGGCGACGACTGCTCAAAGGATCATGATCAGCGCGTATGCCAGGAAGAACGCGGCGAAGAGAACGACGACGATGCCGATGGCGATCATCGGGCCCTTGGCCCAGCCCCGCGACTGGTCGCCGCGCGGCCCGGTCTCGGAACCGGTGCTCGCCTCGCCGGGCGGTGTCTCACCGGGCGGCACGGGCTCACCGGGGCGGACGCCGGGGGTGTTCCGGGGGTCGGGATCGGGACTCTGACTGTTCATACCGGCCGGGTGCCCGGAATCTCCGGAATCAACAGTCCGGATTTCACGACCGCCGCTCACGGTGGTCAGCCGGCCTTCAGCGGGTCGTGCCCGAGAGTCATCAGCCGGTGACGCCTGCGCGTGTCGTCGACGGTCACGGCGGCTCCCTGCTCCTGCCGCTGCGCCTGAACGGTCTCCACCACCTCGTACATCACGCGCACGTCGTCGTCGGTGAGGTCGGTGCGGCGCTTCTGCAGGATCGCCAGGACATGGCGTCCCGTCGGTGAGCCGGCCTGGTCCGGCAGGGGATCGGTGTCCTCGCCCGCGTCGCGGGTCTGGAGCCAGGCGCTCAACTCCTGTGAAGTCATGTTGACGACCCTGTGGAACTCGTCCCAGAGCGCGTCGAGTTCAAGGGCGTTCGTCATTGTGGCCTCCCGATACGTACGGCTGGGTCGCACATGCCTCGGCGGCCACGCCCGTGGCGCACCGGCCCGGCGCGAGTACCACCGGGCCGGACGGGTACCCGGCGTGCACGGAGGCGAACCTGCCCTGAGCGGGAGGCGAGGACAGTGACCGTCAGCGGTGAGAAGGAAGCCGGGCAGGGCTACGACGCGGGCCCGTTCCTGCCACGGAGCGGCGGCCTGCCGGCACTGCGCAGCGCCGCGGCAGTCTGTGAGGGGTGCCCCCTGTTCCGCAACGCCACACAGACCGTGTTCGGGGCGGGGCCCTCCTCGGCCCGGATCGTGCTCGTGGGGGAGCAGCCCGGCGACCAGGAGGACCGGCAGGGAGAGCCGTTCGTCGGCCCGGCAGGCAGGCTGCTGCGCGACGCGCTCGAGGAAGCGGGCATCGACGCGAAGTCGGCGTACTTCACCAATGCCGTCAAACATTTCAAGTTCGAAACCGCGGTGCGGGGGAAGCGCCGGATCCACAAGGCGCCCAGCCTGCGGGAGATGTCCGCGTGCAGGCCCTGGCTGGCCGCCGAACTGCGCAAGATAGAGCCCGACCTGGTGATGGCGCTCGGCGCCACCGCGGGCAAGGCCGTCCTCGGCGGGTCCTTCCGGGTCTCCGAGCAGCGCGGGCTGCTGCTGCCGCTGCCCGCCTGGGACGAGCTGGGCCGGACGGACGTCTCCGGCGCCACCGGGATAGCGGAGCGTGAGGCAGCCGCCCACGGCTGCGTCATCGGCACGATCCACCCGTCGGCGGTGCTGAGGTCGGACGACCGCGAAGCGGCGTACCGGGGGCTGGTCTCCGACCTCCGGGTCGCGGCCGACGTACTCGCAGCCGCCTAGCGGCCCAGGGGCGGGGCCGAGCGGGCCGCGGCCGGCGTGCTCGCAACCTGGACCCCGGCCCGAGCGGGCCGGGGTCGGCGAGCTGCCGCCTGGGCACCGTCGGAGCGGGACGAGGATACGATCATGGCTGTCGGCCGCCTCGGGCCGGATCCGAACGCCGCCGACCCGTGAAGGAACCGGGATGCCCAGCAGCGCCGTGCAGCGGACCACGGACGTGGCCCGCGCGGTCACCGACGTACTCCAGCCCCGCAATGTCCTGCTGCTCGGAATGCTCGGCATCGGCCTGGCCGCTGCGGACAGCTGGACCGGGCTCCCCTGGGGCCTGCTGGGCGCGCTGTGCGCCGGGATCGCGCCCGCCGCGTACATCGAGAGGGAACGCCGCCGCGGCACCTGGGGCGACCGGCACGTGGTGGACCGCCGGCAGCGCGCCCCGATCTTCTTCGTGATCCTCGGCTCCATCGGCGTCGGCTTCCTGGTCATGGTCCTCGGGAACGCTCCCGTCGGGATTCTGCTCGCGATGACCGCCCTGTGGATGATGACCGTCGTCCTGCTCGCCGTGAACACCGTCTGGAAGATCAGCGTGGACTCGGCGGTCGCCTCCGCCGTCACCGCCCTGCTCGCCTGTGTCCACTCGCCGTGGTGGATCGCCGCATACGTCCTCGTCCTGGCCGTGTGCTGGTCCCGCGTGGCACTCGGGTACCACTCGGTCGCCCAGACCGCCGCCGGAGCCGGACTCGGTGCAGCCGGCGCCACGGCGTTCCTGTTCGCATAGGCGCCCGCCGGTTCCCATGGGCCGCTCGCTTCGACGGTCTTCACCGGGCCGGCGGACATGTGGTGCACCTCCGGTCAGGTGGACGCTCCCCCCAGGGCGGGGATGGCGGCAGGCAGGTGGCGGAAACGGCAGGGAGCGCCGCGGATCCTCACTCGTCGCGGGGCAGCAGCGAGCCCAGCGGTCCGAGGTCGATGTTCAGGTCGCCGGGCTCCAGGCCGAACTTGTCCCGCAGCACGTCCATCCGGTCCTCGAGCAGCATCAGCGTCATGCCGATGCGTTCCTCCTGGTCCTCCGTGAGCTCCCCGGTGTCCACCCGGCGCAGTGCCTGCCGTTCCATCAGCTGCCGCAGCAGCTCGACCACGGTCAGCACCAGCCTGGCGAGGTCGCGCTCCACGGTGTCCGGGTCGAGTTCCACCCGGCGGCGCTGCGTGTCGCTCATCCGTCCTCCTCCGGCGCCGGCCACGGCGACGGCACCCGCGGACCCACCGAACTGATCAGTGCCTTCAGGTCGATCCTCACCAGGTCCACATCGGCGATCCGCAGAGTGACGTCGCCGGCGATGACGACGCCACCGGCGAGGAGGCGGTCCAGCAGGTCGACCAGGGCGAGTTCGCGCCGGGCGAGCGGTGAGGTGTCATCGGCCGCCGTCATGCACCGACCCGCCCCTCACGGGGGTCCGAGAGATCCGCGAACGAGTACGGCGCCCACGGGCCGGTCACCTCCACGCGGATCCCGGGCTCCTGCGGAGTCAGCCGCTCGACGAGCCCCACGAACGCCTCGCTCCCGGCGCGGCGGACAAGGAAGGCGGCATTGAGCACGTTGACGCCGTCGGCACGGGCCAACTCCCCGCTCTGTGGCCGGTGCAGCCGCTGCGCCTCCGCGTGCCCGGCGAGCTCGGTGTGCAGCCGGCGGGCGAGAGCGTCGGCCTGCGCCCAGTTCCGCTCGCGGGACTGCCGGCTCCGCAGCCGCCGGCGCAGATAGTCACGGCCCGAGGACGGCGCCTCCACCGCGGGCTCCTTCTCCGGCTCCTCCTGGACCGTCGCGTACAGCTTCACGCCCCACTCGACATGTCCCTCGAGCCGGTCGAGATTCGCCGTGAAGCGGTCGTACCCGTCGTCGAGCATACGGCGCACTCCGCTCTCGCCCCGGCACACGGTGGCCAGCCGCAGTGGCACCACACCCATGACGTCGCTGACCGCCCGTACCACCGACTCGTGCGCACGAGCGGTCCCTGACAGCCAGTCGAGGTCCTCCAGGTGCTTGCGCAGGGGCGCCTCCTCGAAGTCCTCCGCCCGCACGTCGCTCACCACCGCGATGAGGCCGTCCCCCGCGACCGGCCGGACCGGCGCACCGCCGACCCCTTCGATGGAGGCGGGCACACCCTGTACGGGAGCGCGGGCCACGGCGTACACGTACAGCAGATCGCTCATGACCGCTCCCTGTCCTCCTGGTCGCGCCGGGCCGGCGACGAGAGGGCCTCGAGCTCGGCGACCCGGCGCTCCAACTCGGTGTTCCGTTGCTCCAGTTCCCTCTTGCGGGCACCGGAGGCGAGCGCAGGGTCGTGCTCCCACCAGTCGATGCCCATCTCCTTCGCCTTGTCGACCGAGGCGACGATCAGGCGCAGCTTGATGGTCAACAGCTCGATGTCGAGCAGGTTGATGCGGATGTCACCGGCGATGACGATGCCCTTGTCGAGGACGCGCTCGAGGATGTCCGCGAGATCGGTTCCGCCGCCGGAGTCGTACGGGCCGGGAAGCCTGCCGGTCGCAGTCGTCATCGTGGGCCGCCCTTCGCCGCCAGCCGCTCCAGGAGCACGTCCTCGCGCCGGTCGAATTCGCTCTCGTCCATCTCGCCCGCCTCGAACCGCTCGACGAGCTCGGCGAGTTCGCGCTGTACGGCGGCGGGGTCGTAGTACTGGCGCTCCGCCTCGTCCACCACCTGCCGCAGCACCCAGGAGGTGCCACGGACGGGTGCGAGAGGCAGGAGCAGCAGCTCACCCAGCAGGCCCATCACTCACTCCACGAAGCTGTACGGGGGCAGCGGTCCGTTGACCTGCAACCTCAACTGCGGGTTCACCCGCTGGAACTCGGCTGCGGCCGAGAGGAACTCCTCCGCGCGCTCCCTGTCCACGAGATACGACAGGTTCGCCACCCAACCGGAACTCTCCGGGCCGGGCGCCGAGGCCGTGGCCGCGTCCGCCAGCGCCCGGTGCACCTGGTCGCGGTCGAGCTCCTCGCGCCGGCGCACCGCCGCGACGATCAGTTCACCCAGTCGCAGCTTCTCCTCCTGGCTGCCGCCGCCCGCGGCCTGCTGGGCGGCGCCCATGGCCCGCAGATCGGGGTCGTCGGCGAGCACCCGGTGCAGTACCGCCTCCTCGTCGTGTTCGGCCTTCACGTTGTACTCGGCCTTGCCGTCGACCGCGTCGAGGCGCTCGAGGTAGTGCTCCTCCCGTTCGGCCAGGACCGCGGCCACCGCCTCGTCGTCGAAGGAGACACCGCCGAACCGCAGTGGCAGCACGGTTCCGGTCCTACCGGCGGCCTCCGTCAGGACGTGCTGATGTGCGAGCAGGTCCCGGCGCTTGGGGCGCAGATCCTCCGGCGCGTCGCTGACCAGGGCGGCCAACCGGCCCTGGCTGAGCACCCGTACCGGGCGCGGCGGGTCGCCGACGCCGTCGGGCCGGGCGGCGCGTTCGAGGTCGGGGGAGTTGCGGGTGATCCCGTATACGTAGGTGCTCACTCCTGCTCCTCCTTCCGGCGGGAGCCGGTGCTGCTGCGCCTGGCGCGTGGCCTGGACTCCTTCTCCTCGTCGTCGTGGCCGCCGCCGAAGGCGTCCGAGATCGTCTGCGCGGCTCCGGCGAGCGCGCCCTTGGACTTGCCGCGGGCGCCCGACTCGGTGATCTCACCCACCAGATCCGGGAGCCCGGGGTCCTTGCGGTTCCCCGCTTCGAGGTCGAGGCGGTTGCACGCCTCCGCGAACCTCAGATATGTGTCGACGCTCGCGACGACGACCCTTACGTCGATCTTCAGGATCTCGATGCCGACCAGTGAGACACGGACGAACGCGTCGATCACGAGCCCTCGGTCGAGTACGAGTTCCAGCACGTCGTACAGTCCGGTACTGCCGCGGCTGCCCGCGCTTTGCTGTGCCGGGACAACGGTCATTGCTGTGATTCCCTCCCTGTGCGAAGCAGTGTGTGGCGTCGGTGTCCTGCCTAAGGCGCACTGCGCGAGGCCGGGCACGAGGGCCCGGCCTCCGGCTCACGACGGGCGATCGGCCCGCCCGCGCTCGTAACGCCGCGTCCGTCGGTAGGAGGTCAGTTCGCCGTCGCTGTCGACCTCCACCTCGTACGAGGCGAGGAGACTCGTCGTGTCGGGGACGCGGGCCAGCTCCAGCACTTCGACCACGAGCCGCCAGCCGTCCTGTGTACGGGCGAACGACGACACTGCTTCCGCAGTCATGCCCGTCAGCTCGGCGAGCTGCTCCCGGGCGGTGCGCAGCACCTCCACCGATCGGAGGGGCCGGCCCTGCTGCGTGTCGTCGCTCTCTTCGTTGTCTTCGTTCTCTGCAGTACGTCCCATAGTTGCCTCGGGACAGCGGGTATCCGCAGACTGCGCTCCCAAACCCCTGAGGGGTGCCCGGGGCGCGAAAGAGGCCTTCGGACCGGCCCTACTGCACGGGTCCCGCGCGCCGCCGTTCCTCTTCGGTCCACTTGCTGGTGTCGCGCGGCTCCACGTACGGCTCCTCGCTCTCCGGAAGGCCGCCGGTGATCGCACGCTCACGGGACAGTTCGGCGTCGAACTCGAGACCGAGCAGAATCGCCAGATTGGTGATCCACAGCCACACCAGGAAGATGATCACGCCGGCGATGGCGCCGTACGTCTTGTTGTACGAGCCGAAGTTGGCCACGTACACAGCGAAGCCGGCCGACGCGAGCAGCCAGATCACGACGGCGAGGCAGCTGCCGGGCGTCACCCAGCGGAAACCGCGGCCCCTGGCGTTCGGCGACGCCCAGTACAGGAGCGCGATCATGGCGATCACCAGCACCACCAGGAGCGGCCACTTGGCGATCGACCACACGGTCACGGCCGTGTCCCCGATGCCCAGCGCCGTGCCGCCGTGGCGCGCCAGAGCGCCGGTGAACACCACGATCAGCGCACTCGCACACGCCAGGATCATCAGTGCCACCGTCAGGGTCAGCCGCAGCGGCAGCACTTTCCACGTGGGCCGGCCCTCCGGGATGTCGTAGACGGCGTTGGAGGCACGGATGAAGGCCGCCACATAACCGGAGGCCGACCACACGGCCGCCAGCAGACCGGCGATCGCCAGCACCGAGCCGGTGCCGCCCTGGCCCTGCAGTTGTTCCACGGCATTGGTGAGCACATCGCGGGCGGCGCCCGGAGTGAGCTTCCGAATGTTGTCCAGCAGCGCCCGTGTCGCCGACTCACCGGTGATGCCCAGTACCGAGACCAGTACCAGCAGGGCGGGGAACAGCGACAGCACGCCGTAATAGGTGAGGGCCGCGGCCCTGTCCGCGAGCTCGTCGTCCTTGAACTCGTTCAGCGTCCGGCGCAGAACCGCCCGCCAGGACTTCTTCGCCATGTCGGTGGGCCCCTCCGGCAGCGCCTCGCCTGCGGTTGGCGTCCTGCTCCCAGGTCCCCCCGTGCCCTGTTCCGGGCCGACATCGCCACTCTGTTTCTTCCCTGTCCGTCCCATGCCGGACCGGGTAACCGCCGGGCCGGGTTCGAACCCGTCCATCGCATAGATATGAGTAGTTCCTTAGGGATTCATCCCTATATCCCTCGAATTATTTTTTCTACCGATATGTCCCAATGTGACGGCGAAGTAGGGGTACCCGCACGAAAACAAGATCCGCAACGTTCGACGCAGGAGGAGCTTTGAGTGACATCGACGGCCCCGACCGCAGGGACCAGAACAAGACCGCGGCAGCGGCGAGCGCAGTGCAGGACAAGGCGGCACAGGGCGCGGAGGTGGTCACGGAGCACGCCCAGGGCGTGGCGGGCACCGCCAAACGGCAGGCGGCCGGAGTGGCCGGCGAGGCTCGCTCCCAGGCCAAGGACCTCGCCGGCCAGGTGCGCGGCCGGCTCCGCGAGCAGGCACAGTCCCAGACCCACAGCCTGGCCACCAACGTCCAGCGGTTGTCCGACGACCTGATGGAGATGAGCGACAGCGCCCGCCCGGGATCAGGCGCCGCCAAGGTCGTGCGCCAGATGGCCGACGGCGGAGGGCGCGTGGCCTCCCGCCTCGAGAGCCGGGGCCCGGAGGGCGTGCTGAGCGACATCCAGGACTTCGCCAGGCGCAGGCCCGGCGTGTTCCTGGCGGGTGCCGCACTGGCAGGCTTCGCCGTGGCGCGCGCCGGCAAGGGCATCAGCGCCGCCGGCTCCGAGGAAGGCGCCCGCGGTGCCCCGTACGGCGCCGACCGTGAAGCGGAACGCCTCACACCGGCCGGTGTGGCCGCCGGGGAGACCCGTTCCGAATCGTCCCGCGCCGGGTTCGGGCAACCGGATCCCCTCGACACGTACGGCCAGTCGCAGCCACCGCACTACACCCCCCGCTACGCCGGCGGCGAGCCCGGACCGGTGGAGCCCCACACCCCGCCCACCTACCCGCGCAGCCGGGACCAGGACGGGAACCCACCGGTACAAGGGAGTTGAGCCGTGGCCACCATCCACACGGATCATGCACCGCCCGCATCGAAACGCCGGACGGAGACGGAACGCCCCTTTGAACCGGTGGCCGCCCAGCCGCCCGTCGGCGAACCGTCGGTCGGTGAGCTGATCGGCGAGATCGGCAAGGATCTCTCCCAACTGGTCAGGGAAGAGATCCAGTTGGCCAAGGCGGAGATGAAGGAGGAGGCGACGAAGGCGGGCAAGGCCTCCAGCATGCTCGCCGGCGCGGGCTACGCGGGGCACCTCGTGCTCCTGCTGGGCAGCCTGACCGTCGTCCTCGCCCTCGCCAACGTCATGCACGGGGCATGGGCGGCACTGATCGTGACCGCCGTCTGGGCCCTGGTCGGCGCGGTGCTCTTCGTCCGCGGCCGCAAGCAGATGCGGAACGTGAACCTCAAACCCGAGCAGACCGTCGAAACCCTGAAGGAGGACGCCCGATGGGCACGCAACCCGACGAGCTGAGGAGCGAAGTGGAACACACACGGGCCCATCTGGCCCGCAACGTGGACCTCCTGGCCGACCGGATGGCGCCCCGAAGGATCGCCCGCCGGAAGGCCGATTCGGCACAACACCGACTCAGGGGGATCAAGGAGCACGTCATGGGCTCTGCCAAGGACACCAGGAGCGGACTGTCCTCCACCGCGCACAGCGCCGCGGACACCGCAGGAGAGGGCGCCGAACAAGTGGGTGAGAAGGCGAAGGTCACCGCCGGCATGGCCAGGGACACCGCCGGCCGTCTCGGCAACAAGGCCCAGCACACACCTGCCCGGATGAAGGAACGCACTCAGGGCAGCCCCCTCGCCGCCGGCGTCATGGCATTCGGTGCGGGCATGGTGGCAGCAGCGTTCCTTCCGTCGTCGAAGGCGGAGGAACGCGTCGGTGAGCAGCTGCGCGAGCACTCCGGCGAACTCCTCGAACCGCTCAAGCAGAGCGCCCGTGACGTGCAGGAGGGCCTGCGGGACCCGGCCGACGAGGCCGTCGAGGCGGTCAAGTCGGCGGCGCAGGACGCCGCACGGGCCACGAAGGACGAGACCCGCAGCGCAGGGCAGGACACGGCTCAGGGTCTGCGCGAGGCGGGCAAGGACGACACCCGGCGGCGAGAGCCGTAGTCGTAGCCGTGCACAGGGACCGTCCCTGAGGGCACGCGCACGAAGCTGCCCGGCCGGTCGGAGCGCTCCTGCAAGGGGCTCCGACCGGCCGGGCAGTGTTCGACCGTGACTACTGCGGCGGATAGATGTCGCCGCCGCCCATGCTGCTCTCCTGCTCGCTCTGCGCCTGCAGCCGCTTGGCCTTGTCCTCCAGCCGCTGACGCTCCTGCGGGTCCGTGGCGCGCTCCGCGGCCTGCTTCAGCTCTTGGGCCTTCTCGCGCATCTGACGGGCACGGCCGCTGGACTCACCTGCAACGCTCATGATCATCGCTCCTTGCGGTAACTCGGAAGAGCGGGCCCGACCAGCCAACCAGTGCGGCGCCGCTACCGCATCCCGAAGCGTCACCCGCTGTGACCGTCCCGGCCCGCGCCGCCCTGGTAGGTCCCCCGATGTGCCCAGCAGCGGGCGCGCTGCACCGGACGGACGCGGCCGGTGTGCAACCCTCGCTCCGCCGCGCTTCCTGAGGAAGGAGACCAACCCATGCGCCTGACCATGCGGTTCCGGCCGTCCCGAGCCGTCCTGTTGTCGATGTGCGGTGCAGCAGTGCTCGCCGCAGTGGTTGCGGTCATGTGGCTGATGCAGGGGGGCGGGCGGGTTCCGGACCCGCGGGGCACCGCCGTCGTCGGCCAGGACCCCACTCCTGCCGAGACCCCGCCGCCACCCGCTGTCGGTCGCGCCGTCAGAAGTGACGTGGGAAGGGTCGTCGACCTGGTGAACGCCGAACGCGCCAAGGTGGGTTGTCCCCAGATGTCGGTGAGCCGGCAGCTGGAGGAGGCGGCGCAGGCCCACGCCGACGACATGGCAGCCCGCGGCTACTACGAGCACAACGGTCCGGACGGCCGCGACGGCGGGGACCGGATGACCGCCGCCGGCTACGGCTGGAGCCGGTGGGCGGAGAACCTCCACAAGGGCCCCACGGACCCCGGAGCCGTCGTCGCCGGGTGGATGCGGAGTCCGACGCACCGCGCCGGCATCCTGGACTGCCGCTTGAAGGACATGGGCGTGGCTGTGAGGTACGGCTCGGGTGGGCCGTGGTGGGTCCAGGCCCTCGGGACCCGTCAAGGGCCTCACTAGCTTCCGCCCGTCGGGCAGCTCCCGGATCGTGTCCATGTGACCGGCGTGCTGTGACGTCTCCTCGATCATATGGATCAGCATCCGGCGCAACGACGCGGCGGCGGAACGGAAATCGGGATGCCGTCCCGTCTCGTCGAGCGAGTGCGCGGCGGTGATCTCGTTCAAGACGGCGCACTGCTTCGCGTGCTCGTCGAGCAGTTGGGGGGAGGACGGCAGCAGGGGACGGTGGGCCTTCTCGTCGGAGAGCTCCTCGCGCTTGTGGCGAATGATCGCGCGTTGGATGCCGAGCCGTCCGACGAGCTGTGTCCGTTCGTCGGCGATGAAGGGCGGTCGTAGGCGAGGCGGCAGCGTCATGGGGAGCTGACGCTGCCCGGGCGGCCGCAGGGCCGCCCCATTTCCCGCCCGGTCGGGGCGCCGCCCTCGACGCTCGCGTCAGTGGCGCCCCGGGGAGCAGGGCCGCGTGCGGTTGCGTCAAACGCCCTGCGCGTCGGCGGACTCGGCGGTTCACCCACCCGCGGGTGCCGGGACGAGGCCGTCGGCGATCAGGCCGGCGAGGACCGCTTCGCCCAGGGTGTGAACGGCGGACTGCGGCCTCACCATCACGGTGAACTCCTTGATGCGGCCGTCGTCGTCGAAGTGCAGCAGGTCGATGCCGTGGATCTGCCTGCCGTTCACGGTCGTCCGGAAGAGCAGGACCGCGGAGGGGGATTCGGTGCCGTCGGTGCTTGTCTCGGCCGCGCCGGTGTAGTGCCCGACGTAGCGGAAGTCCTCGAAGGTGCGCAGCAGGACCCCGAAGAGGCCCAGCACCATCGGCTTGCCTTCGAAGGGCGTGAACTTCACGGGGCTGTAGAGCCGGATGTCCTCGGTGAACAGGTCGTCCAGGGCGGCCAGGTCGCGACTGTGCACGGCGGCGCGGAAACGTTCTGTTGTGGTCATGGCTTGCCCTTCGTAATCATGAAAGTGATTAGTCAGATTCTTGAGTACCATGGAGGGTGTGTCCATGAACAGGGGAAGGAAGGAGGCGATCCGATGGCTCTGCGCCACGCCGTGCTGGCGGCGCTGCTGGACGAGGAGCTGAGCGGGTACCAGCTGGCCAAGGCGTTCGACCTGGGTGTGGCCAACTTCTGGCACGCCCAGCCGCAGCAGTTGTACGCCGAGCTGACCCGGCTCGAGAAGGACGGACTGGTCACGGGCAGGGAGGTCGTCCAGGACACCCGGCCCAACAAGCGCGTGTTCGAGGTCACCGACGCCGGCCTGGCCGAGTTGGAGCGGTTCACGGCCACCGCCGCCAAGCCCTCCTTCATCCGCGAGGACCTGCTGGTCATGGTCCAGGCCGCCGACCACGTCGACACCGGGGGTCTGATCACACAGCTCACCGACCGCGCCGCCTTCGCCCAGGCCAAGATCGACCTCTTCGAACGGCTGCTGCACACCATGCGCGGCGACCGCACCGAGGAAGAGTTCCTGCGCCACGGCAGGCCCGTCGGCCCTTACCTGACGTGCCTGCGCGGCCTCGCCTTCGAAGAGGGCAACCGTGACTGGTGCGCACGCACGGTCGCGGTCCTCCGGGAGAGGGAGGCCGCTCATGTCCGGCACTGATCCGCGGTACCTGCGCTACGTGGCTCTGGGCGACAGTCAGACCGAGGGCCTGGGTGACGGCGACGACACGGTCGGACTTCGAGGATGGGCCGACCGGCTCGCCGAGCACCTCGCACCGCACAGTCCCGGCCTGCAGTACGCCAACCTGGCCGTCCGCGGACGCCTGGCCGGGCAGGTCCACACCGAGCAGCTCGTACCCGCCCTCGCCCTGAGCCCCGATCTGGCCACCGTGGTCGCCGGGGTCAACGACATGCTGCGGCCGAGGTTCGACGCCGACGAGGTCGCCGGTCACCTGGAGGCGATGTTCGCCGCGCTCACCGCCGGTGGCGCCCGGGTCGCCACCGTGACCTTTCCCGACCTTGCGCGCATCACCCCGCTCGCCCGCCCGTTCAGCTCGCGCGTCTCGGCACTCAACGACCGTATCCGCGAAGCCGCCCGGCGTCACGGTGTCGCCGTAGCCGAGACCGGCCACCATCCCGTGGTCACCGATGCTCGCCTGTGGAGCCCCGACCGGCTGCACGCCGCCCCGCTCGGCCACCAGCGGATCGCCGCCGCAGTCGCTCATGCCCTCGACCTGCCCGGCAGTGACGATTCCTGGACACATCAGCTGCCTCCTGGACCGACCCCGCCCCGCGGACGGCACGCCGTCACCGCCGAACTGCGCTGGGCGGCTTCCTTCCTCGGCCCCTGGCTGCGCAGACGCGTACGCGGGCACTCGTCCGGTGACGGCCGCACGGCCAAACGCCCGCACCTTCTCCCCGTACAGATGTCCACCGACAGCGGTCACCGCGGCGGACCGAGGTGAACAGGCCTGCAGCAGCGCGAGCAGGGGGTGGGAAACCTCCACTGGAGCGGAGCGCCGCCGAAGGTGACCGTTCCCGTGCCCGTACCATCACCGTGCCCACCCGTTTGATCGTCCGCGGCTCCAGCGGATCGCCGCGGCCGGCCAGGACGTCGGTGGAAGTGGGCGGTCGGCCAAGGCCGTAGCGGGTGTTACCACCGGCCGGGGAGCGCACGGGAACCAGGGGGCGGGCCGTGCAGGCGGCCCGCCGCTTCGTCGATGCTGGGTCGTGGGGCCACCGCCCAGCGGATTGCGGCGACAGGGTTTCCGGCGCCCGTAAGGACTTCTCCAGGCCGGTGCGGACCGGTCGGCGCGCGGTGCGGCACGACAGACGGATGCGCGGGAGGTGCGTGGCCCGCGAAGTTTCGGGCACCCGCGTGCCATGGGAACGCTGATCCGATGGGAACGAGCCCTGGAACGCTGGCAGGATGCACTCCTCGCCAAAGCTTTCCGCAGCGAACAGGTCGAGCTGCTCGATGCGTTGCGGCACGAATGCGACTCTCACGTCGTGGTGTGCAGCCAGAGCCGCGTGGTGGTACCCAACGCCTACGAGGTGGAACTCGAGCCGGACGTCCACCGGGAGCTGACACGGCGCGGAGGCCGTGTCGGGCAGGCGCTGACCGACATGCTGGTCCGCCACGGGGAAGTGAACCGCTACGAATGGGCCGGTCCGTTGACGGTGCGTGTCGTCCCCGCCGCAGGCCTCCCCAACGGCCGCTACCGGGTCACCAGCAGTGTCATGCATCATGTTCGCGTCGACGCATTCGCGTGAACCGGCTGTCCCCATGGCTTGGCCGCTGTGCCCCCGCCCGGGCCGGCTTCACCGATGTGCGCCAGGCACGGCGGACGGTCGGGCAAGGGACAGGTCTGCGATCACTCCGTGATGATCACTCACCTGTGGGCCGGCCACGGGCCCGACCGGGACCCGATCGCATGCGGTGACTCTCAGCATGGGCCGTGCGGGCCGCAGCGAAGCAGCCGGTGCGACGACTCCGCCGCACCGACGGGGGCGGCTGTCCGCTCCGCCATCGGTCGGCGCTGCCGTCAGTGTTGACGCCTGTCTTCATCCCAAGGTGAGAAGGACGATCGCGACGGCCGCGGTGACCAGGTCGGCAAGGTGGGCGCCTGAGGCTGCTTCCTCGCTCGGCACCGTGAGGCCGAGAACGGCCGCAACAGCCGGGTGGATGCAAGGCTCGCCGTCCTTCGCAAGGGGATAGGTGGACGTCTTTGTCGGCGAGCCACGGGTCGGCGAGCCACGGTCCGCCGGCGGTGCGGCGAGGCACGGGCGCGGCCACACCGGAATACGGTCGACGCTGTGCCAATGTGACGCCATGCGTCGTCTTCTGCTGCCCGTCTTCATGGCGGCGGCTCTGCTCACCGCAGGCGTGGCCCCCTCGTACGGTCCGGGCGGCGAAGCCGCACGGCGTGGTGCGAGTGCAGCCGGGCGGCTCGCCGGGCAGGTCGAGCGGCTGGAGGTCCGCGTGCTCGACGTTCTGCCCCACGACCCTCAGGCGTTCACGCAGGGGCTGGAGGTCTCCGGACGCATTCTGTACGAGAGCACCGGTCTGGTCGGGAGGTCCTCGATCCGCGCGAGCCCGCTCGGTGGCGGCCCCACGATTCGGGTGGAGCTGCCCGCTCCGCTGTTCGGCGAGGGGATCACCGTCGTCGGGCCGACCCTGTGGCAGCTCACATGGCGCAATGGCATCGCGGTCCAACGCGATGCGAGGACTCTCGCCGAACTGCGCAGAGTCCCCTATCGAGACGAAGGCTGGGGGCTGTGCCATCAGCGCAAACGCAACCGGCTGGTGACGAGCAACGGGTCGTCACGGCTCACCTTCCGCGATCCGGAGAGCCTGGCGAAGACGGGCGAGGTCGAAGTCACCGCCGAAGGGCGGGCCGTGATGCACCTCAACGAACTGGAATGCGTCGGCGACACCGTCTACGCCAATGTCCTGTTCTCGGACCGGATCATGCGCATCGACGCGAACACCGGCACCGTCACCGGGGAAATCGACGCCGCAGGCCTGCTGGACGCGGAAGAGCGGCCCGGCTCAGCCGTACTGAACGGCATTGCGGTCGTCCCCGGCACGGATCAGTTCCTGCTCACCGGCAAACTGTGGCCCAAGCTGTTCCGCGTCACATTCGTCCCACGCGCGCAACGGTCGTGAGGTGCTGCAGTGCCTCGCGCGCCTCATCCCTTGACCGGGCCCGCCGTGAGCCGCTGGACGGCCGGGCGACCCTGGCCACCCCGGCGGCCCTGGTGACCCGCGACCGGGCCGCGGCAGAGAGCGCCGCGGCTGCGCACATCGCCCGCGGCGAATGGTGGCTCGCCGCCTGCCGTCCACGCGGTACGGCCCGGTCGCGGCAGGTCAGGTGAGTCGGTCCCACCAGGGCTCGATGCCGCGCCGGCGCCGCCGGAACCCACGCAGGCCGGCCACCACCGTGAGAACGGTCCACAGCGCCGCGCCGGCCACGACCGCTCCGGGCCTTCCGCCGATCGCCCCCATCACGACGGCTGCTGTGCCGGGCACGGAAAGCACGGCCGTCCATGCCGCTTTGTGGAGGATCAGGAGAGCGATCCCCAGGCCGATGCCGAGGGTGAACCCGGTGGCGAACACGAGCCAATCCAGGCCCGGTGCCGCCCGTCCGAGCATGGTTGTCCCGGTGCCCGCTGCCACCCCGTACAGCGCGAGGCCCGCCGTCCCTCGGGCCAGCCGCCGGCCGTCCACTCCGTAACCGCCCATGCGGGACAGCGGGGTGGTGCGGGCCGGGCGGAACTCCTGTGCGGGCCGGGCCGATCTGCTGTTGTTGCTCGCCATCCACGCAGCATAGGCACTGCCGCACCGAGCGGATCACCCACCAGATCCGATGTGCTCGGCCTGGCCCGGGTGACCTTCGGTGCCGTGCCGTGCCGTGCCGTGCCTTCGCCGGGGTCGGGTCACCCTCTGTGCCGACACCCGGTCAATTCGTCGGCCGGGCGGGCCGAGTTGCTCGACGAAGTGGCTCCCCGCCAGCGGTGATTCCGAAGTGGGACGGGAGTACGAATAGGGTGAGCTCCATGTCTGCCACGTTGAGTTCCACGAGAACCCGCGCCGCGCTTCGTACCTCGGCGCGCGTCTCGGTCGAGTTGCTGCTGGTCCTCGTGATGGCCGGGGTGGCCCTGTGGTTTCTGGGCCGCATGTGGTCCATCGTCTGGCCGCTCGTAGTGGCCCTGTTCCTCACCACGCTGACCTGGCCCCTGGCGCGCTTCCTGCGCCGGTGCGGGTGGCCCCCTGCCCTGGCCGCGTCGGTGGTGACCGTCCTGTTCCTCCTGGTCGCCGCGGGCATCGTGGCGCTGATCGCGGTGCCGGTGGCATCCCAGTCCGGCGAGCTCGCCGATGGTGTGGTGGAAGGCATCGAGAAGCTGCGCGAGTGGGCGGCCGGGCCGCCGCTGAACATCGGCGACGACCAGATCACAGGTGCCTTCGACGCCGCGACCGCCCGTATCAAGGACAGCGTCGGCAGCATGGTCACCACTGTCGTCACGGGAGTGAGCACCGTGTTCAGCGGCGTGGTCACCGCCGTCCTGGCGCTCTTCCTGATGTTCTTCTTCCTCAAGGACGGCCCGCGCTTCCTTCCGTGGCTCACCCGCCAGCTTCCCGGCCGGCTCGCCACCGATGTCCCGACCGTGGCCGCGCGCGGGTGGGACACTCTGGGCGCGTTCGTGCGTTCCCAGGCGTTCGTCGGCCTGCTCGACGCCGTCTTCATCGGCCTGGGCCTGTGGATTCTGGGGGTCCCCCTGGTGCTGCCGCTGGCGGTGCTGACCTTCGTGTCCGCGTTCGTGCCCATCGTGGGTGCCCTGTTCGCCGGTTTGGTCGCGGTGCTCATCGCACTGGTGTCGAACGGCCTGACCGACGCCCTGCTCGTACTGGCGATCATCGTCGTGGTGCAGCAGCTCGAGGGCAACGTGTTCCAGCCCATGATCCAAAGCCGTGGACTGGGTTTGCACGCGGCGGTGATCCTGCTCGCCGTGACGTTGGGCGGCAGCCTGGCCGGTGTTGTGGGCAGCCTGCTCGCCGTTCCGGTGGCCGCGCTGATCGCGGTGGTCTGGAACTATCTGCGCGAGCAGCTCGTTGATCCGCCGCAGGAGCCGGAGACCGAAGAGCCGCACAGCGGTGTCGCCGTACCGTCCTAGCAACTCGCCCCACCATGAAGGGGCCGCGATGCTGCGCACCGCATGCGGCGGGCAGCCCCGGGGCCCACGACGGTGAGGTCCACTCGCGCCGAGGACGTCCAGGTCGGCCGGTGCCGGCCGACCTGGACGTCGTGATCAGACGAGGTCGAACCGGTCGAGGTTCATCACCTTGTCCCAAGCCGCGACGAAGTCGTTCACGAACTTCTCCTTCGCGTCATCGCTCGCGTAGACCTCGGCGAGAGACCGCAGTTCGGAGTTCGACCCGAAGACGAGGTCGACACGGCTGCCGGTCCACCTGACCTCGCCCGTGGCGTCGTCGCGGCCCTCGAACGTGTTCGCGTCCTCGGACGTGGCCGTCCACGTCGTGCCCAGGTCGAGCAGGTTGACGAAGAAGTCGTTGGTCAGGGTGCCCGGGGCGTCGGTGAAGACGCCGAGCGGCGACTGCTGGAGGTTGGCGCCGAGGACACGGAGGCCACCGACGAGTACCGTCATCTCGGGGGCGCTGAGAGTCAGCAGGTTCGCCCGGTCGATCAGCAGGTACTCGGCCGGGAGCCGGTTGCCCTTCCCCAGGTGGTTGCGGAACCCGTCGGCCGCCGGCTCCAGTGCGGCGAACGACTCCACATCGGTCTGCTCCTGCGACGCGTCCACGCGGCCCGGCGTGAAGGGCACCTGGACGTCGAAGCCGGCGTCCTTGGCGGCCTGTTCGACGCCGGCGCAGCCGGCGAGCACGATCAGATCGGCGAGCGAGATCTGCCTGCCGCCGGTCCGGTCGGCGTTGAAGGACTGCTGAATCCCCTCCAGGGTGCGCAGCACCGACGCCAGCTGGTCGGGGTCGTTGACCTCCCACCCGCTCTGCGGCTGGAGGCGGATGCGCGCGCCGTTGGCGCCGCCGCGCTTGTCGCTGCCCCGGAAGGACGAGGCCGAGGCCCATGCGGTGGACACGAGCTGGGACACCGACAGGTCGGAGGCGAGGATTCGGCCCTTGAGTTCGGCGATGTCCTCGGCGTCGACGAGCTCGTGCGTGACCGGCGGGAGAGGGTCCTGCCACAGCAGGGTCTCGCTCGGGACCTCCGCGCCGAGGTAGCGCACGATCGGGCCCATGTCACGGTGGGTCAGCTTGAACCACGCGCGGGCGAAGGCGTCCGCGAACTCGTCGGGGTTCTCGAGGAAGCGCCGTGAGATCTGCTCGTACGCAGGGTCGACGCGGAGCGAGAGGTCGGTCGTCAGCATTGTCGGGGCGTGGCGCTTCGACGGGTCGTGGGCGTCGGGCACGATACCGGCGCCGCCGCCGTCCTTCGGCCTCCACTGGTGCGCGCCGGCGGGGCTCTTGAACAGCTCCCACTCGTAGCCGAACAGGATCTCGAAGAAACTGTTGTCCCAGGCGGTCGGGGTGTTCGTCCAGACCCCCTCGAGACCGCTGGTGATCGTGTCCCCGCCCTTGCCGGTGCCGTGGCTGTTCCTCCAGCCGAGGCCCTGCTCCTCGATCGGGGCGGCCTCGGGGTCGGGGCCGACAGCGTCCGCCGGGCCCGCGCCGTGGGTCTTGCCGAAGGTGTGACCGCCCGCGATCAGGGCGACCGTCTCCTCGTCGTTCATCGCCATCCGCCGGAACGTCTCGCGGATGTCGCGCGCCGCGGCGAGCGGGTCCGGGTTGCCGTTCGGTCCCTCCGGGTTGACGTAGATGAGGCCCATCTGGACCGCGCCGAGCGGGTTTTCGAGCTCGCGGTCGCCGGTGTAGCGATCGTCGCCGAGCCAGGTGGACTCGGGGCCCCAGTAGACGTCCTCCTCGGGCTCCCATACGTCCTCGCGACCGCCGGCGAAACCGAAGGTCTTGAAGCCCATCGACTCCAGGGCGACGTTGCCGGCGAGGATCATGAGGTCGGCCCACGACAGCGCCTGACCGTACTTCTTCTTGACCGGCCACAGCAGGCGGCGGGCCTTGTCGAGGTTGCCGTTGTCCGGCCAGCTGTTGAGTGGGGCGAATCGCTGCTGGCCCGTGCCGGCGCCGCCGCGGCCGTCGCTGATCCGGTAGGTGCCCGCGCTGTGCCAGGCCATCCGGATGATGAACGGGCCGTAGTGGCCGAAGTCGGCGGGCCACCAGTCCTGGGAGGTCGTCAGCACCTCCGCGATGTCCCGCTTCACGGCGGGGAGGTCGAGGGATGTGAACGCCGCGGCGTAGTCGAACTCGTCGCCCAGCGGGTTGGCCACGGCGGGGTTCTTGGCGAGGATCTTCAGGTTGAGCCGCTCCGACCACCACTGGCGGTTTCCGCCGCCCTGTGTCGGGTGCGGGGCGCGCCCGTGCGCAACCGGGCAACCGCCTCCGCCCTCTGCCTTCGGGTCTGTGACGATTGCATCCGGGTTCTCGGACATGGGAATCCTTTCGGGCGGAGCGGGATCGTGGTGCTCGGGAATGGCCGGCGGTGGAACAGCCGAGGGCATGCGTGCCGAGGGGTATCAGCGCTTGGCGGTGCGATACGGCGTACGGGGCTGGAGGGATCTGCACCTTGCGCGAAGCGCCCCGAGGCAACGGCGGTGACGCGGGGCACCCCCCAGCGAGGCCTTGAACAGCCCTCCGCGAGAGGCGGCCGGCCGCTCAGGCCGGCACCGTTCGGCTTCTCGGCGGTGGTCCTGTCATGTCTGGGTCTCCTGCCGCGCTGGAGGCTCGTGCTCCCTTGGCTATTGCCGGATCTGATCCTACAATGGACATAGTCCAGGTCAAGAAGCTTGCGGGTTCCATATCCAATCGGGGCCCGGACGTCGGCCGGTGAACTCCGGATGTCCCGCCAAGCCTGAACAGGTGAACCGATATGAGTGCCCTGCTGGAGCGACTGCGAGGGCGTGGCTGGCGGGTGACCTCCCAGCGGCGTGTCGTTGCGGAGGTCCTCGAGGGCGACCACGTGCATCTCACGGCCGACGAGGTGCACGCCCGCGCGGTGCAGCGGCTGCCCGAGATCTCCCGGGCGACCGTCTACAACACCCTGGGGGAACTGGTCTCGCTCGGCGAGGTCATCGAGGTCTCCACCGACGGCCGCGCCAAGCGCTACGACCCCAACGCGCACCACCCGCACCAGCACCTGGTGTGCTCCCGCTGCGGCACCATCCGCGACGTCCGTCCGACCGGAGATCCGCTGGCCGACCTCCCGGCCCAGGAACGGTTCGGCTTCACGGTCTCCGAGGTGGAGGTCACCTACCGCGGGCTGTGCCCCTCCTGCGCCTGACCTCCGCTCGAAGGGGAAGCGTCGGTCCGGCCGGGGTCGGCCGACGCCGTCATCGGGGGAGCCGTCGCTCCACCCCGACTGTCAGGGGTGCCCGGAAGGACAACAGGCCGAGCATCGGCGGTTCGTCCCCTTCCGTCGTGAGCCGGACGTCCGGCATACGGCGCGCCACCGCCCGCAGGGCGATCGCCGCCTCCGTGCGCGCCAGGGACGCCCCCGGGCAGCGGTGACGGCCGGCTCCGAAGGCCAGGTGATGGCGGACGTTCGTCCGATGCGGGCACATCCGCTCCGGCTCCGCGAACACGGCCGGGTCGGAGCCGCTCCCCATCAGCATGAGGAGCAGCTGCGCACCCGCCGGGAGTTCGACACCACCAAGTTCCACAGGCCGTGCGGTGATCCGGCGCCAGGTGGTCACCGGCGGCTCGCGCCGCAGCACTTCTTCCACCCAGGCCTCGGCCGACCCCGCCTCGCACACCAGGCGCGGCAAAAGTTCCGGCTCTGCCAGCGCCCGGCGCAACACGGTGGCGATCAGTTGACCGGTGGTGGACTGACCGGCGATGAAGACGAAGAAGCAGGCGCTGACCGCGGTTGGCGTGTCCAGCGGCTTTCCGTCGGGCAGGCGGTGGCGGGACAGCGCCCCGATGAAGGAGTCCGACGCCGCCGTGGCGCTGTGCACCGTGTCGGTCAGCCACTGGTGGAACTCACCGACGAGGCAGGCCAGTTCCAGCTGACGCTCGGGGGAGGGCCTGCCCCAGAACAGTTCCAGCGAGGCGTCGCTCCAGCGGACCAGCGTATCGGGAGTGACACCCCGGATACCGAGCAGCTCCATCAGCACCCGGCACGGCAGGATCTGCGCGAAGGAGGCGAACAGGTCACAGCGCCCGGTGGCGTCGATCCGGGCCTGCGCCGCGTCCAGCAGTTCGTCGGCGCAGCGCTCGATCACAGGGACGGCGGCCGCTACCCGCCGGGAGTTGAAGAACCGGGTGACGACCCGGCGCAGCCCGGCATGGCTGGCCGTGCCGTTGTTGGCCAGCGCGGGCGGGAGTGTGAAGCCGGCCCGTGCGAGGGTCCGCAGCACGGCGACGGGCAGCGGGGCCACCGCGTTCTGCGCGTTGTCCGGCAGGAAGGCGGACGAGTCGGACAGCACCCGTCGTACGTCGCAGTGGCGGCTGACCAGCCACAGCCCGGTGCCCGGGTCGCGGTGCACGGGCGACTCGGCGCGCAGGGCGTCCAGCCAGGGGAAGGGGTCGCGTACGAAGTCCTCCCCGAACAGGTCGAACAGCTCGACCAGTTCCCGCGCGTCCGGCACCTGCGATGCGCCGATGCGATCGTGCACGTCGGGCTCCGCCGCGGCGGTAGCCGACGTGAATACGTCCAGGGCCGGAAATGTCACGCGCGGACGCTAACACGCACCTTTGTCGTCCTCACCGGCATGTGCGCGGTATCACTCACCGGGCACACGGTCCGCCCAAGCAGGGCCCGGTGCAGTCCCGGATCCTGCCCGGGCGGAATCGTCATCGGGGCATCACCGGACGGGGTGGTTTCGGTGACGGTCAGGCCGGGCTGCCCGCCTCATGCGCCATCCGTTCCTTCATGTGGCCGAAGAACTCCTCGGGCCGGGTCACTCCGGCCGTCACCCTGGCGAACTCGTCCTGCGCAGATCGGCTCCGGGACGTCGCAAGGAGCAACTGCTCCATCTCGGGAGGCGGCGGCTCCATCGACGCGAACTCCGCCGTGAACTCGTACATGCTCATGACCTCCGCGTCCCGGGCCTCCTGGCTCGACCGCATGGCCTCGTCGAACGTCTGCCGTCCGGCAAAGGTGTCGTCGAGTGCCCGCGCGCACCGCTCCGCGTCCCGGAAGGCGTCCTGGATGCCCTGGGCGGTGATGGGATCCTTCAGATATCCGGCGTCGCCGACCAGCACCCAGCCCGGACCGTACGGCTTACGGAAGTAGTTGGGAACGGCCATGCCGACGAACCGTTCGGTCCGGTGGGCGGCGGACACCCGTTCGGCCAAGGCCGGCGCCCGGGCCAACGTGGCGTGGTAATTCCCTTCGACATCACCGCGGTTGGCCTCGAAGTCCCGCATCGGCCAGCCGCAGATGACCATCGTCAGACCGTCGTTGGTCGGCCATGCGGCGAACGCCCGGTCCCCTCGGTCGTAGGCCTCGAACGTCCCGTGCATCGCCAGTCCCGCCCAGTACGTGTAGTAGTAGGCGTTGATCTTCGGCTTCTCCGCGTAGCCGACGGCGCCCACTGCCTTCCCGACCGACGAGTGGAGTCCGTCCGCGCCCACGACCACACGGGCGTGTTCGGTCACGAGCCTCCCGTCCTTGCCATGGCCCGTGATGCCAGAGACCGTGCTGCCGTCCGACACGATGTCTTTGACGGTGAATGCCTCGCGCACCTGAGCACCGGACTCGGCGGCGGCGTCGACGAGTATCTTGTCGAGGACGGTGCGACGCGGTGCGTACGAGACCTCGAAGCCCGCCCCTGCGGGGGACCCGGCGATGGTGAACGGACCGAGGTCGAAGGCGTAGGTGTCGATGGAGGGACATCCGGTCGCGACCACCCGGTCCAGCAGCCCCCACCGGTCCAGCGCGGCCAGTCCGGGCGGATGGATCAGGTGCGTGGAGATCGTGTCGCTGGGGAAGGTCGCCCGGTCGACCAGGAGGACCCGGTGTCCGAGACGGGCGAGCAGCATGGCGGTCGGTGCACCTGCGCAGCGTGCGCCGACGACGATCACGTCATGGTGACGGTTGTCCGTGCCGACTTGGCCGGCCGTTCTGGTCATGGTGTCCACCTGCCGATCGGCGGCTCCGCCTCTCGGACTTCCGGCCGGGCGACCGCCGGACGAGGAGAGGGCCCACCTGTCCCGGGATGCGGGTCTCGCTTTCCATGTGTCCTGCGATGCGGTCCTCACTTTCCACGCTAGACCACGCTCGTGATGCGGGCTGCCTGTGCCGGCAGGCCGGGTGCGAGTGAGCCACGTCTCACCGGGGCGGTCCGCCCTTGTTTATGCAACGAGTTGCATAGCAGGATCACCGTATGGCCCTCGAACACGCGATCCTCGTCTCCCTGCTGGAGAAACCGGGCTCCGGGTACGAGCTGGCCCGCCGGTTCGAGCGGTCCATCGGTCACTTCTGGACGGCCACCCATCAGCAGATCTACCGCGTCCTCAAACGGATGGAGGCCGACGGATGGATCGAGGTGCGGGAAGTGCCGCAGCAGGGCCGACCGGACAAGAAGGAGTACTCGGTCTCGGCGCCGGGCCTGTCCGCCCTGGGCGAGTGGCTCCACGAGCCCATCCGACCGGAAAGCGTCCGGCACGAGCTCGCCGTGAAGATCCGCGGCGCGGCTTTCGACGACCCGCACGCCCTGGTCGGTGAGGTCGAACGGCACCAGCGGATGCACAGGGACCGGCTCGAGCACTACCTCGCCGGAGAGCGACGGGACTTCGGTCGGAGTGACGCAGATGCGGCCGACGACGAACTCCCCGATGCCGGGCGGGAGTTGCAGCATGCGGTTCTCCGCGGTGGGATCGCGTACGAGCGGATGATGATCGCCTGGCTCGACGACGTTCTCGTCACGCTTCGTCGCCTCGGACGCGCCCGGTGACCCGCCGGCGCGGAGGAAGCCGCCCCGTGCTCCCGCGTCGGCACGGCTTCCCCGTCGTGCCGGACCACATCTCTTCCTGACCCCCGACCACCTCGAGCCGGAAAGGCGAACACCCATGGCCGACACGCTCCTGTTCAATCCCCGCACGTACGACCCGGCCCATTTCGACCAGGAGACCCGCAGGCTGCTGCGCGCCACCGTCGACTGGTTCGAGTCCCGCGGGAAGCGCAAGCTGATCGAGGACTACCGCACCCGCGCCTGGCTGGCCGACTTCATCGCATTCGCCGCCGAGGAAGGACTGTTCGCGACCTTCCTCACTCCCGCCTCGGAGGGCGAGCCCGGGCAGGGCAAGCGCTGGGACACGGCGCGGATCGCCGCCCTGAACGAAATCTTCGGCTTCTACGGGCTCGACTACTGGTACGCCTGGCAGGTCACCGTCCTCGGCCTCGGACCGGTCTGGCAGAGCGACAACGCCGCCGCTCGGGCCCGTGCCGCCGAACTGCTCGCCCAGGGAGAGGTCTTCGCCTTCGGGCTGTCGGAGAAGGCCCACGGTGCCGACATCTACTCGACCGACATGCTGCTGGAGCCCGAGGGCGACGGCGGCTTCCGGGCCCGCGGATCCAAGTACTACATCGGCAACGGGAACGCCGCCGGACTCGTCTCCGTCTTCGGCCGCCGCACCGACGTCGAGGGCCCCGACGGCTACGTCTTCTTCGCTGCGGACAGCCGCCACCCGGCCTACCACCTCGTGCAGAACGTCGTCGACTCCTCCAAGTACGTCAGCGAGTTCCGTCTCGACGACTACCCGGTGGGACCCGAGGACGTCCTGCACACCGGGCGCGCCGCCTTCGACGCCGCGCTCAACACCGTCAACGTCGGCAAGTTCAACCTCTGCACCGCCTCCATCGGCATCTGCGAGCACGCGATGTACGAGGCAGTCACCCACGCCCACAACCGGATGCTGTACGGCCGCCCTGTCACCGCCTTCCCGCACGTGCGCCGCGAGTTGACCGACGCGTATGTCCGCCTCGTCGGAATGAAACTGTTCAGCGACCGCGCCGTCGACTACTTCCGCTCCGCGGGCCCCGACGACCGCCGCTACCTGCTCTTCAACCCGATGACGAAGATGAAGGTGACCACGGAGGGCGAGAAGGTCATCGACCTGCTCTGGGACGTCATCGCCGCCAAGGGCTTCGAGAAGGACACCTACTTCGCCCAGGCCGCCGTCGAGATCAGGGGGCTGCCGAAGCTCGAGGGAACGGTCCACGTCAACCTCGCGCTGATCCTCAAGTTCATGCGCAACCATCTGCTGAACCCGGCCGAGTACGCGCCGGTGCCCACCCGTCTCGACGCCGCCGACGACGTCTTCCTCTTCCGGCAGGGACCGGCACGCGGCCTCGGCTCCGTCCGCTTCCACGACTGGCGTCCCGTGTTCGACGCCTACGCCCACCTGCCCAACGTCGGCCGCTTCCGTGAGCAGGCGGACGTCCTGTGCGAGTTCGTCGCCACCGCCGCCCCCGACGAGGAGCAGAGCCGGGACCTCGACCTGCTCCTCGCCGTGGGCCAACTGTTCGCGCTGGTCGTGCACGGTCAGCTGATCCTGGAGCAGGCCGGGCTGACGAGCCCGGACGAAGACGTGCTCGACGAACTGTTCGCCGTCCTGGTACGCGACTTCTCCGCACACGCCGTCGAACTGCACGGCAAAAACTCCGCCACGCCACAGCAGCAGCGCTGGGCTCTGGACGCGGTCCGGCGCTCCGTCGTGGACGACGGCCGCTCTGCGCGTGTGTGGGAGCGCGTCGAATCCCTGGCCGGAACCTACGAGATGAAGCCGTGAGCGAGGCGTGACTCCGTAGCGGGCGGAGCAGGAGCGGCCGGTGCGGGCCCAGCCCGCACCGGCCGCTCTGCGCGGTGTCGTGGGTGTAACGGGAACCTACGACAGGGGCCACCATCTGCGTGGCAGCGCCTGCGGGCGTGCCGGCGGCCCACCGGGGCACGTACCGCGTGGGGTGCCACGAGCCCGACGAACCCGACCGTGCCTGCGGAGGCCACGGCGGTGGGGCTCGGCAGCACACCGAGCAGGAGGAACCCGAGGCGCGTGCGTGCCGGTCCCCGGCCGAGTTGTCTCGGGGTGTGCTCGTCGAGCGACCTCAGCTGCAGCTCCCCACGCCGTACGGTCGCCCCGGCGGCGCTCACCACGAGCAACGGCCACGCGAGCAGCGCGTCGGGCAGGGACCGCCCGCAGGGTGGATCCGGAAAGCCAGGTGAGGGCCTTCGTCGCGTTGACCTGGCCGGAACCGATCGCCGGGCCCCGGGCCGACCACCCCTGGACCTCGACGGCGTCGACCGGATCGGGCGGGCGGACCAGGCCGGCAGCCCGGGTGGCCGTCCGCTCACCACCGCGGCGCCGGCTCCGACTGCGAAGGTGGTGTGGGGCAGCTCGCCGGTGCCCGAGGCCGGCTCAGCTGTCCGCCCGCGCTAAGGCGGTTGACCGGCTTCTTAACCTTGAAGTAGCTATTCGTTCATATTTGGGGTGTATGCCGTATATAGGACATTAGCTCTGCATGCGGTCGCTTCGGTGCTTCTCGCGGATCTGGAGATTCCCATGACAACCTCGACATCCCCCGGGCAGCAGCTTCCCCTTGCCATCTCTACGGACGGCGAACGCGTCATCATGACCTTCCACGGCGTTCTGTACTCGTCGATGGCACTCGCCCTCGAGGAACATCTGCAGGATCCGCGCCTCAGTGGCAGTCGGGAGTGGCTGCTCGACATGGGTGCTGTGGAGCGGATCGACTTGGTCTGCGCCTACGCCTTGCTCCGCGTCGCCGGAGCTGCGGATGCCCCGAGCATGCGCGTCACCCACGCGAATCGTCGCGTCGAACGCACGCTGCATCACGCCGGGCTGCACGCCGTGGCGACGTTCGACGCCTGACTTGACCGGCCCCGCGACAGCCCCTCGGAGCCGGACATCTCCAGGCACGAGGCGGCCCCGCGCTGCCGCCGGCCCGCGAGCAGGTGGCGGCGTCAGAGCCAGCCGTTGCGGCGGAAGCCCCGGTGGATGACGACACAGGCGACCGCGATGACACCGAGGAACAGGGGATAGCCGTAGGTCCAGCGCAGCTCGGGCATGTGGTCGAAGTTCATGCCGTAGACGCCGCAGACCATGGTCGGTACGGCGATGATCGCCGCCCATGCCGTGATCTTGCGCATGTCCGCGTTCTGGGCGACGGTCATCTGGGCGAGATGGGCCTGGAGGATGGAGTCGAGCAGAGCGTCGAAGGACGTGATCTGCTCGGTCACCCGGTCGAGGTGGTCGGCGACGTCACGGAAGTACGCGCGGATGTCGGGGGCGATCTGAGGCATGGGTTGTGAGGCGAGCTGCTGCAGGGGCCTGCCCAGAGGTGTCACGGCCCGCTTGAGTTCGAGCAGTTCGCGTTTGAGCTGGTAGATCCGGCCGGCGTCGCCACGGTCCGCCTGCTCGGCGAAGACAGCGCTCTCGACCTCTTCGATGTCGTTCTGTACCGCTTCGGCTACGGCGAGATAGTCGTCGACCACATGGTCGGCGATGGCGTGCAGGACGGCGGACGGCCCCTTGGCCAGTTGCTCGGGTGCGGTCTCCAGGGCTTCGCGCAGCGGACCGAGCGAGCCGTGGCCGCCGTGGCGGATGGTGATGACGAAGTCTCGACCGATGAACGCCATGAGCTCGCCGGTGTCCACGACCTCGCTGGTGGCGGTGAGCTCCTCGTGCTCGACGTACCGGACGGTCTTGAAGACGGCGAAGAGTATGTCGTCGTACTGCTCCACCTTCGGACGCTGATGAGCGTGGACGGCGTCCTCGACCGCCAGCGGATGCAGGCCGAAGAGCCCGGCCAGGTCCGCGAACTCCTTCTCGTCCGGCTCGTGCAGGCCGATCCAGACGAAACCGCCGCCCGACTTGCGCACACGCCGCAGGGCTTCCTCGGTCGAGCAGTCGCCCGCCTGCCGCCCTCCTTCGATGTAGATCGCACACTTGACGACCGCGCTGCCGAGCGGCGAACGCGCCGGGTGGCTGAGGTCCACGGCACGTCGGTACGTCCGGCGGACGGCCTTGCGCAGATGCTGGATCATCGACATGGCGGAGACTCCTTCGGCGAATCGGCTGTCAGTCTGCCATCGCCTTGCCGCCTGCCCCACATGATCCCTCGACGCAGTCGTGGTCGCCGCAGTGCCTGGCGCCATCCTGGTCAGTCGAGGGCGGCGGCCATCCGGTGCACCGCCTCGCTGATCACCTCGGCCGAGGCCGCCAGGTTCATGCGGACGAAGCCGGCGCCGCCGGTGCCGAAGCCGGCGCCGGAGGTAAGAGCGACGCGCCCCCGCTCCAGGAAGACGGTCGCCGGGTCGCCGCACAGATCGAGCGAGCGGCAGTCCAGCCAGGCCAGGTAGGTCGCCGGAGCCGGTTTGTAGCGCATGGCAGGCAGATGCTCGGCCAGCAGGCCCGCCAGCAGGCGGCGGTTGCCGTCGAGGCCGGCGAGCAGGGCGTCGAGCCAGTCGCCACCGCTGCGCAGCGCCGCCGTGTGGGCGATGATGCCGACGTGGCTGGGGCCATGACCGACCTCTTCGGGGACGCGGGCGAGGTCTTCGGCCGCATCGGGGCCGGCGATGGCCAGGGCGGCCTTGAGGCCGGCCAGGTTCCACGCCTTGGACGCCGACATCAGCGACAGGCCGCTCTGCGCGCCCGGCACACTCAGGTACGGCACGAAAGTCGCTCCCGGTGCCACGATCGGGGCGTGGATCTCGTCGGCGACGACACGCACGCCGTACGTTCGCGCGAGCGCCGCCACGCACGCGAGCTCGTCGGCGGTGTGCAGGGTCCCGGTCGGGTTGTGCGGGCTGCACAGCAGATACGCGGGCCGGTCCCCGCCCGCGACAGCTCGCCCGAAGGCGTCCTCCAGCGTGCGGAAGTCGATGCGGCCGTCCGCACCGAGCGGGGCCTCGACGACCGGCCGGCCCATGTTCCCGACGAACTGGTAGAACGGCGGATACACCGGGGAGTTGACGATCACCGGATCGCTCGGACCGGAGACCAGTTTGAGCATCTCGACGATGCCGAGCATCACGTCCGGGACGATCGCCGTGTGCTCCACCGCGAGGCCGTGCCAGTTCCAGCGCTTGCTCGCGAACTCGGCCAGCGCTTCGGCGTACCCCGTCCCGGCCGGGTATCCCGTGTCTCCGAGCGTCACGGCGTCGGTGATCGCCCTCGCGACGGGCTCGGCGAGCGGCACGTCCATCTCGGCGACCCACAGCGGCAGCACATCGTCCGGATACGCCCGCCACTTCATGCTCGTACGCCGCCGGAGCTGCTCCAAGGAGAGCTGCTGCAGCGGATTGCCGGCACCGGAGGCAGGGATGTCACGAGGCACGCTGTCCATGAGTCAAGGGTAGGAGTCCTGCCGAGCCGCTGGGCGCCCGATGCGCCGGCGGCCTTTCCCCGCCCGCTGCTTCGGGCGTGGCCGGGTCGCCCACGGGTGCCCACCACCAGGACCGGAGGCGCCCGTTTCGCGTTCACGCGACGCGGCGGCTCGGTGCCTTCGGGCCGGCTCCCGCAGATCGGTTCGGTGGTCGTACGGGAAGTGCCGTGGACGCCTGCGGGCCTGTGCGCGGGCGCGTCCGGCCGGTGCACCCCGCCGCCGACCGAGGCCATTCCCGCAGCGCGACAGACAAGACGGTCATATGCGTTCCTACCCGATGTTTCTGGCATTGTGCTCCATGCTGGTTCGTGCCGCGTCAGCCCCGCCCGGGGCGCCGCCCATCAGCCGGGGCGGGATGCGCGCACGTGCGACCGACCGGAGGATCATGTACAGGCAGGATCACATCCGCCCGAGCTCTCCCACCCGGCGTGCCGTGCTCGGCGCCGGGATCGCCGCAGCCGGAACCGCACTGCTCACCGCCTGTTCGGGCGGCGACGCGGACCGCACGGGCGGTGTCGGAAAGGAGGCCGTCAACGCCGGCCCAGGAGGCTCCGTCTCCGCGGACGGCAAGAAGGTCCGGCCCACTTGGACGCCCAGCCCCGAAGGGAAGGTCCGCAACCGCACCTTCACCGCCACACCGGCCACGGTCGAGATCGGCGGCGGACGCACCGTCAGGACCTGTACCTACAACGGCGAACTGCCCGGAAAGCCGGTGCGGATCACCGCCGGCGACACACTCGAGATGACGCTCGCCAACCACCTGTCCGAACCCACCACGGTCCACTGGCACGGGATCGCCCTGCGCAACGACATGGACGGCGTGCCCGACGTTACTCAGCCGCCCATCAAACCGGGCGGATCGTTCACCTACCGCTTCCAGGCGCCGCACCCCGGCACCTACTGGTTCCACCCGCACGTGGGCCTGCAGATCGACCGGGGGATGTACGCGCCGCTGATCGTGGACGACCCCAACGAGCCCCTCGCCTACGACGCGGAATGGATCGTCCTGCTGGACGACTGGATCGACGGGGTCGGCGGCTCCAGCCCCGAGGACGTCTTCGACCAACTCCGCAAGGGCAAGCCCGCCATGAGCCACGGCTCCGCGCACCGGCGCGGGGAAAACCACGGCGTCCGGCCCGCGCCGTCCAAACCCTCCGGAGGAATCGCGGCCGGGTACGGGCCGCCGAGGGCCCACGCGCCCGAGGACGACCGCACCCCGCAGCGGGAAGACGCGTCGCCCTCACAGCACCATGGAGAAGGGCCCGGTCGGCTGATGAAGGGTGCCCGGAGCGCACTGCTCGGCGGCCATGCGGGCGACGTCGCGTATCCGCACTATCTGATCAACGGACGCACACCCGACGATCCGACCCAGTTCAGAGCCAGACCCGGCGACCGGATCCGGTTGCGCATCATCAACGGGGGCGCCGAGACACCGTTCCGTGTGGCCCTCGGCGGTCATCAAATGACGATCACCCACAGCGACGGTTTCCCCGTACGTCACCACCGGACCGACTCCATGCTCCTGGGCATGGGCGAACGGTACGACGTGCTGATCACCGCGAAGGACGGCGTCTTCCCGCTCACCGCCCTCGCCGAAGGGAAGGGCGGCGCCGCCATGGCCGTCCTTCGCACAGCAAGCGGCGCACTTCCCGGCCCCACCGCCCGCCCCGCGGAGTTGCGGCGCGCCGTCCTGCCGTCGGCGCGCCGCCTCAGGCCCCACGAATCCGTTGAACTCGACCGGCGCAGACCCGACCGGATCCTCAAGGTCACGTTCACCGGCGGCATGGAGGACTACGACTGGGGCATCGACCACCGCCCCTACACACCCGACCGCGTCCACCGCATCGAACGCGGCGAACGCGTACGGCTCGTCGTCATCAACGCCACCGACATGTGGCACCCCGTCCATCTCCACGGCCACACCTACGCCCTCGCCGGCATCGACTCCCACGGCGCCCGTAAGGACACCGCCACCGTCCTGCCCCACAACAAACTCGTCCTCGACTTCGACGCCGACAACCCCGGCCACTGGATGCTGCACTGTCACAACACCTACCACTCGGAATCCGGCATGATGACCACCCTCACCTACGGCGCATAGCCACCCGTCACTCGAGTACCGCCGGCCGGAGCCGGACCGTCTGCCGGGGGTGTGGGCACGGTTGAGGTGCGGCTGCCTGCGGATGCCGCTCGGGTGGCCCGGCCTTCCAGCACACTCCAAGCGGCCGCGTCCAGGCCGGTTCAGGTGCCTTGCGTCCATCGGCACATCCACATGGTGAACATGGTGTGCCCCGCGCTGTGGTTACGGTCCTGATCTCTCCCACGGTGATCGCGGCAACCCTCCTCGAGGCCTTCTGGCCAGGACGCCGCATGCGCGCGTTCGACGGTTTCCGTCGACAGCGCGGCCGGCGCCCACAACGCGGCCCCCGCCGCTGCCGCCCCAGCCGGCGGCTGAGAGGCCCGGCGCCGAAGCGCCGAGTGTGGGGGAGGCTGGGCAGGGCGTCCTGCCGTACGGCGCCGAGCCGGTCCCGCAGGCGCTCGCCCGGACCGGGCGCTTGCCGACGCTGCCTGCTGCTCACCGATCGCGCGGTCGCCGAGCAGGAGCCGGTGCACGTCGCGGGGCGCGCCGACCTCTTCGGTGGCCCGGGTCGGCAGACGGCCGCAGGCCGGAGAGATCAGCGGTATGCGTTCGGACGACTTCCAGGTCACGGTGTCACCGCAGGCCGGGGCGACGGCCGTGTCCAGACGACCGCCGCCGTCCCCGCTGAGTAAGGGCTCGCACGCCGCGCCGGTGGACGGCCAGGCGTGCTGCCCGCAGCGCCGGGCGATCGAGGCGCGGTCGCCCGGACTCCCGCGGCCAGATCGCCGGCCGACCCGGACATCAGCACCCGGCGCTGCCGCGCGTCGTGCGACGGGGACGGGCCGCTGAGCCCGCGGCCACTTCCGCCGGCCCCGCCGGCCCCGCCGGCTCAGCCTCGCCGATAATGGGCACATGCACAACGCACCCCCTGCCGGCGACGCAGAGCCGTCCTTCGGCGGGCGCAGGACGGACGATGCCGGTGCTCCGGCATCAGAGGAGCTGCGCGCCGTCGTCCGGGACCGCCTGGACGACGTCGACGACCTGGTGAGCCGCTACGCCGCCCAGGTCTCGGCGTTCGACGACCATCAGGGCAGTGCCGGACGAGGACCTGCGCGAGAGGGCGCGCATGCTTCGAGCTGCTGCTGCGGCTCGTCGGCGGCCTGCACATGACCGATGAGCTGCGCGCGGTGCCCGAGCGCCCGGGCCGACGCCGCGCCCGTCAGGGGGACGCGGCTGCCGCCCGGCCCACCCCGGCCCGGAGGAACTACTGATGCGCGTCGCCCTGTTCGCCACCTGCGTCAACGACGCCCTCTACCCGTCCACGGCCATCGCCACCGTCAGACTCCTCGAACGCCTCGGTGCCGATGTGGACTTCCCCGCTGCCCAGACATGCTGCGGCCAGCCGCAGTTCAACACCGGTTACCGGCGCGAGACCGAACCGCTGGTCCGCCGCACGGCCCGCGCCTTCGCCGACTACGACCACGTGGTCACGCCTTCCGGTTCCTGCGTCGCCATGATTCGCGACAACTATCCCCGGATCGGTGCCAGAGCGAAGGCCGAAGGCCGCGGCGAAGAACTGGCCGAGGCCGCGGCATCGCTCGTGCCGCACGTCTACGAGCTGACCGAGTTCCTCGTCGATGTACTGGGTGTGACGGACACGGGCGCGTACTTCCCGCACACCGTCACCTACCACCCTTCCTGCCACGGGCTGCGGATGCTCGGCCTCGGTGACCGGCCGCGCCGGCTGCTGCAAGCGGTCAGGGGTCTGGAACTGATCGAACTGCCGGGCGCCGAGGAATGCTGCGGTTTCGGCGGAACCTTCGCCGTGAAGAACCCTGACGTGTCCGAGGCGATGGGCGCCGACAAGCTCCGCAACGCCCTGTCCACGGGCGCCGGCGTGCTCTGCGGCGCCGACAATTCGTGCCTCATGCACATCGGCGGCATGCTGCGCCGCCAGGACGCGCCGCAGCGGACACTGCACCTCGCGGAGATTCTCGCGAGCACGGAAGAGGAGCCGCTGGTATGAGTGGGACCTTCATGGGAATGCCGGCCTTCCCCAAGGCGGCACGCGACGCCGTACGCGACACGACACTTCGCGGCAATCTGCGGCACGCGACCCGCACCATCCGCGCCAAGCGTGCGGCGGCGGTGGCCGAACTCGAGGACTGGCCACAGTTGCGCGAGGCCGGCAAACAGATCAAGGACCACACCCTGCGACACCTCGACCGCTACCTGGAGCAGGTCGAGCAGGCCGTCACCGCCGCGGGCGGCACCGTGCACTGGGCCGCCGACGCCGACGAGGCGAACCGGATCGTCGCGGACCTCGTGAAGGCCACCGGTGAGACGGAGGTCGTCAAGGTCAAGTCCATGGCCACCCAGGAGATCGGCCTCAACACGGCGCTCGAGGCGGCCGGGATCCGCGCCTACGAGACCGACCTCGCCGAACTGATCGTCCAGCTCGGAGACGACCTGCCCTCCCACATCCTCGTCCCGGCCATCCACCGCAACCGGGGCGAGATCCGCGACATCTTCCGTGACAACATGGCAAGTTGGGGACGCCCGGCACCGGAGGACCTCACCGACCGCCCCGCCGACCTCGCGGAGGCGGCGAGACTCCACCTGCGCGAGAAGTTCCTCCGCGCCAAGGTGGGCATCTCCGGCGCCAACTTCATGATCGCCGAGACCGGAACGCTCGTCGTCGTCGAATCAGAAGGCAACGGGCGGATGTGCCTGACCCTGCCCGAGACGCTCATCTCGGTGGTCGGCATCGAGAAGATCATCCCCACCTGGCGCGACCTCGAGGTATTCCTCCAACTGCTGCCCCGGTCCTCCACGGCCGAGCGGATGAACCCCTACACCACGATGTGGACGGGCACCACCGACGGGGACGGCCCCCGCACGTTCCACCTGGTCCTGCTGGACAACGGCCGCACCGACACCCTCGCCGACGAGGTGGGACGCCAGGCGCTGCGCTGCATCCGCTGCTCGGCGTGCCTGAACGTCTGCCCGGTCTACGAACGGGCCGGCGGTCACGCCTACGGCTCCCCCTATCCCGGCCCCATCGGCGCCATCCTGACCCCCCAACTGCGCGGCATCGCCTCCGAGGTCGACGCCTCGCTGCCGTACGCGTCCTCCTTGTGCGGCGCCTGCTACGAGGTCTGCCCGGTGGCCATCGACATCCCGGAAGTCCTGGTCCACCTGCGCGAGAAAGTCGCCGACCAGGGCGGCAGGGGCCACCGGCTGGAGAAGGCCGCGATCAAGGCGGCGACCTGGCTTCTCGACCACCCGGCCGCCCTCACCGCCGGAGAGCGCCTCGCGTCCAGGACCCGGAAGCTGCACCCCGAGCGCCTCCCCGGCCCCGGGACGCGCCAGTGGACCAACAGCCGGGACCTGCCGGACCTGCCCGCCGAACCGTTTCGCGACTGGTGGAAGAAGAACCACGCATGACTTCTCGGTCCTCCTCCCGCGAACGCATTCTCGCCAAAGTGCGCAGTGCGCTCGCCGATGCCCCCGATGCCCCCGAGGTCACTCGCGACTACCTGGCGAGCCACACATCTGACGACCCCGCCGCGTTGCTCGACCTCCTCCACGAGAACCTCACCGACTACCGGGCCGTCGTGCACCGCAGCACCGAGCACCATCTTCCGTCCCTCATCGGCCGGCTCCTCGCCGACCAAGGCGCGCGCACCGTGGTCGTCCCGCCGGGCCTGCCCAGCGGCTGGCTGGCCTCCACCCGAGTCGAGCAGTGCTTCGACGCCGGCCCCCTGGTTCCCGCCGAACTCGACTCCATCGACGCCGTGATCACCGGCTGTGCGCTGGCCGTCGCCGAGACAGGCACCATCGTCCTCGATGCCGGCCCCGGGCAAGGCCGCCGGGCCCTCACTCTCGTACCCGATCTCCACATCTGCGTCGTCAACGCCTCCGACCAGGTGGTCGCCTCCGTCTCCCAGGCCCTGCCGCGGCTCGACGCCACCCGCCCGCTCACCTGGATCTCCGGCCCCTCCGCCACCAGCGACATCGAACTCGACCGGGTCGAAGGCGTCCATGGCCCGCGACGCCTGGAAGTCGTCCTGGTGATCGACTGACATCCACGGCGCAGGTGCGGCGGACGTCGTAGAACCGGCGCAGCGCTCTCACGGACGGCGCCGGAGCCGTGCAGGTGGCAGCTTCCGGCCAGTTGAGTGCCTGGTGGGAGTGGTCCGGTTGGGGTGGGGGCATGGGGTGGAGTGAGGGCTTCTGCCGCGGTTCCCCCGTCGCGGCAGAAGCCCTCGATGTTCCGGTCCCGCGTACGGCACGGGCGCAGGTGTGCGAAGAAGCGTGAAGAACGGCTGTTACGGAGACTTGCGGCCTCCGGCAGGTCGTGTGCGGGGTGGCGCAGTGGGTGGCGGGCCGAAGCGCGTAGGGGCTCGCCGTTGATGGTTCAACGGTCGGTGTAGCGGTCAGTTAATGTCAGGGCCCCGCCCGGCACTCGCGCGACCGATATGGGCGACAGTTACAGAAGTGTCCGTGATTGGTAACGCGGCCTGGTGCGTCGGCTGTTGGTTCCGCCAGTGCTCCAGTGTGTGGGTTCTCGGCCGACACGGCCGGGAATCCGCATCGCCCCCCGCCGCCCTGGATCGGCTGTGGGCCCTGTACTTGAGGGGACATCAACTCATGTCTGCTTCTTCGACCGCCCGTCGTGTCATGGCGACCGTCCTCGCTGCCGGCGCCGTTGTCACGGTCGTCGCTCTGCCGGCCTCCGCCCACGACGACGACCGCGACCGCCGGTACCGTCAGCACCCGCGGGTCGAGATCAGCGCCGTGCATGCCGACAGCCCCCGGCGCGAAACTCGCTCCAACCGGTCCCTGAACGCCGAATGGGTCGAGATCACCAACACCAGCCGCCGCTCGGTCGACCTGGACGGCTGGACCCTGCGCGACCTCGACGGCAACCGCTACTGCTTCGACGACTACATCCTCGCCGGCCGCTCGACCGTCCGCGTCCACACCGGCATGGGTCGCGACACCCGCACCGACCTCTACCAGGACCGCCGCACCTCCGTGTGGGACAGCCGCTACGACGAGGCCGTCCTGCGCGACCACCGCGGCAACACGGTCGACATCGAATCCTGGAACCGGGGCCGCTGACCCTCGGCCGGTGAACGGGGTGTCTGCCCGTCGTCAGCACACCCCGACCACCAGCACGAGCGTGTGTGCCGGGCAGCCTGACCTGCCCGGCACACCGCCGCAAATGCCGCCGGGCGCAGCAGGGGGAGAGGCGGCAGGAGCCTGCCGACCACGTACTCGAGCCGCGTACGGTGCGGCCCGGCGTTGATCCACTCGCCGCTTGGGACGAATTGCCGACTGACGTGATCCGCGACGCCGACGACAACCGGGTGCATGGGCGTCGAACTGCGCGGCGGTGCGGACTTCGGGAAGTCGCCCTGCGGAGCCCCGTACGGGGCAGGCCCCACCGAGGCGGGGGATACGTGGATTTCCGCGGCAGGTACTCCGGTGCGGAGCCTGCGAACGGCAATCGGTTCGTCACCCTGGGTTGCTGCCGAGCTGACCTGTGCCGACCTGCGCACACTGGAAGCATGGACGGGATGACCGTCGGCGGGACGGCGGAGCGGGAAGATCTACTTGCCGCAGCCGTCGTCGAAGCCGTCGAAAGAACCGGCGCCTACGGAGGCAGTGTCTTTCTGCGCTCCAGCGACCGCCGGTCGATCGTGCTCGCCGCGACCTGCGGCGTGCCCCCCTCCCTGCTCGGTGGCTGGCGCCTCATTCCGGTGAACGGCCCCATCCCGGTCGCCGAGGCGTACAGCTTTGGGCGCACGGTCCACCTGGCCGACGCAGAGGAGACGATGCGCCGGTATCCGCAGCTCGCAGTGGCCCTGCCGTACGCCTTCGGCTCCTGCTCCGTGCCGGTGGGCACAGGCGGAGAGACCTTCGGGTCGCTGGCGATCGTCCGGGCGGCAACACCAGGCAGCGAAGGGCTGTCCAAGGCCCGGCGCCGCCACCTGCGGAGTGTCGCCAGCCGGCTGGGCGACTCCCTGGCCGCACTCCGCGCCCGTACCGGCGATCCTGTGGAATGCGACGGGGAAACGGTCCCCGTCGAGATCCCGGCTCCCTCCGGAGCTGCCGTGCAGGTCGGCTTCTTCCAGTGGGACCTCGGCACCGGCACCTTCCTGGTGGACGACGAGCTCTGCGCAATCTGCGGTCTCGACCCTCATGCTTTCGACCAACGAGCCGACACGCTCGCTTCCCGCCTTCACCCCGGAGATCTCACTGCCTTCCGAGCCTTCGCCCGAGAGGCAGCCATGGACGGCCGGACCACCAGTAGGCGCGTCCGCTTGTCAGACCCCGGGCACGGCGGTGAGGGGTACCGCACGGTCGAGTTGTGGGGCCGCGTGCCGAACGCCGACGACCCGCGGGCAGGCACCCACCTGGTCGGGGCGGTCGTCGACGCCCGGGTCGGCCACATGGCCGTCGCAGCGGTCGAGCGGCTGCGCGACGGGGTCTTCTCCCTCGCCCCCGACGGACGGGTCACCTACGCCAACCACAGTGCCCTGCGACTGCTTGGCGCGTCCGGCGACGAGCTGCTGGGCCATTACCTCTGGGATGTTGTGACCTGGCTGTCCGATCCCGACGTCGAGTACCGGCACCGGTCCGCGATGATCTCGCAGTCGCCGGCCTCCTTCCTCGCCTGCCGCCCGCCCGACCGGTGGCTCTCCTTCTCCCTCCATCCGGAGGCGGACGGAGTGACCGGCCGGGTCGTGCCCGTCGGTCGGCCACCCCCGGACTCGACGACTTCCGCCTCGTCGGCATCACCCGCCACGGCGCCGTCGCGCCTGGGCGTCATGTACCACGTCCTGCAGTTGGGGAGCGCGCTGACCGAGGCGGTCACCGCCCGCGAAGTCTGTGAAGTCGTCTCCGACCAGCTCCTGCCGGCCTTCGGAGGCCAGCAACTGGCGATCTACGTGGTCCGCGACGGAACGATGCACCTGCTCTTCCACACCGGCCACCACGAAGACTTCCTGGACTGGCTGGAAGGCGTACCGCTGCACGCCCGCCTGCCCGGCACGGAGACCCTGACATCCGGCGCTCCGCTCTTCATCGAGTCGCAGAAGGACCTTTCCCGGGGCTACCCGGGCATCCCCACGGGCGAAGTGAGCTCGTGGGCGTATCTCCCGCTGATCGCCTCCAGCCGCCCTGTCGGCACCTGCATCCTCGGCTTCGACGACATCCATCAGTTCACGGAGAGGGACCGCGGTGTCCTCACTGCACTCGCCGGGCTGATCGCCCAGGCTCTGGAACGAGCGCGGCTCTACGACTCGGAGTTCGCCCTCGCGCGTGGCCTGCAGAAGGCGCTCCTGCCGCACCGGCTGCCAAGGGTCCCGGGCATCCGTAGCGTCGTGCGCTATCTGCCCGGCACCAGCGGAATGGACATCGGCGGCGACTGGTACGACATCATCCCCACCGAGAGCGGGGTCTGTCTCGTGATCGGAGACGTGGAGGGGCACAGCATCGCCGCCGCTGCCACCATGGCCCAGTTGCGCAGTGCGGTGCGGGCGTTCGCGGCCGTGGGGCCCATGCCGGGCGATGTGCTGACGGGTGTCAACCGAACCCTCATCGACCTCGGACCCGGGCTGCTGGCCAGCTGCTGCTGCATCTACTTCGACCCCCAAGGCCCCCAAGACCACCATGCCTACGCCGTCACCGCCGGCCACCCCCCACCCTTGCTCCGCCGCCCCGACGGGACGACCGATGTCCTTGACCTGGAGGTCGGCCCGATCCTTGGTGTGGAGCGCGCGAGCGCCTACCCCGAAACCCGGATCGCCCTCCCACCGGGATCCGTCCTCGCCCTCTACACCGACGGACTGGTCGAGGAACCCGGAACCGATATCGACGTGGGGATCGACCGGCTGCGAGCGTCCTTGGCCCACGCCCGTGCGGACTCGCTGGACGAACTCGCCGACCGGCTTCTGCACAACGCCCGCAGCTTCTCGTACCGAGCCGACGACATCGCTCTCCTGCTCACCGAGTTCCGGCCACCTTTCCCTGGAGGACACCAGGGAGACGACCGTGACGACTTCGCTGCGGGTCGGTCTGCGGCACGGTGAAGATGATGGCCCCAGCCGCGTCCCGACCGCAACGCTGAAAGAGCTCACTGCTGAGGGCGAGGGCGCCGTGGGGAATGGCGGGGAAGCGGGCGGACCCTCGGCGGCCCTGTTCGCTCGAACGCGCGGGCACCGGTGGCCGGGAGAACGCGCATGTCTGTCTGCGCCGCAGCGGCTGGTTACATGCGCCCAGCCGATTCGGGGAAACCGTTGGAAACGGGCAATTGAACCTGGGTGGCGCGTCGGGCGAAACGTCGGCGCGCGAGAACGGACGCGGGCGCGCGACGGACTCCCGCGCGCCCGCTGCTCCCTCCCCGCCGGCCCTGCCCATCGCCTGCCCTCGTCCACACGTCCAGCTGCCACCGGTGCTGAAGCTGCGGCGACTGCCCATCTGACCTGGGGCTGTCCTGTGGGGGGCGCGCGTCCCGCGTGTGTGGACGACTCGTCGGCCTCCCCGGCGCCACAATTATGGCATTCGCATATGACCCATTGAATAGTCACCTGGCGATTGCCCAATGTGTCTCGGAATTCCGCGGCCGGATTATATTGACAGTCTGCTCGGATCCGCGCGTTAATTGGCCACATGAAGTGTCGGATGTTCTCGCGTGGACATACAAAACGACCAATTCTGCCGCCGGAGTGATCGCAAGTCCATAGGGAGCACAGCGTGTTGAGGCGTGATCGCCTGGTCGTGAACGCGAGAACCATTCCGGCGGGAAGTGGCGAATTCGGATTCCTTATGGAGAGATTTATGGCCCTTCTTGACTCCTTCACCATTCCGGACTTTTACCTCCCGTTCGAATCCGCCAAGCATCCGCAGTCGGGTCGGGCCAACAGCGAGGCGACCTCGTGGGCGCTGCGCCATGGGCTGATCACCGACGCGGCGGAGCAGTTCGCGGGCATCGGCTTCGGGCACCTTTCCGGGCGGGTGTGTCAAGAGGCGCCCTACCGGCACGTCGTGCTGCTTGCCGAGTGGATGGCCTGGTCGTTCGTACTCGACGACCAGCACGACCACCTCATCAGGGCGGAGCGGCTGGAGGCCTGGCCTCCCCTCACCGATGCCATCACCGGGTACCTCGCCACGGGGCAGGTCGACAGTGCGCCCCAGCTGCGCGAGAATCCGCTGGTGGTCGGGTTCATCGACCTGTGCGACCGCATTCTTTCCGAGATGCCGACGACCATCAGGGAGCGCTACCGAGCGCACATCCCCCTCATGCTGCGCTCCCTCGACCAGGAGGCGGTCAACCGGAATGCCGCACAGCAGCCGACGATCGAGGACTACGTGCGCATGCGCCGGCACAGCTCCCAACTGCTGCCGATGATGGACATGGTGGAGGCCGGCCTGGGCGTCGAAGTGCCCCCGGAGGTGTACGACAGCTCCGCGTTCCAGGACCTCATGAGCAGTGCCCTGGACGTCATCTCATGGGGCAACGACGTCTTCTCCCTGCGCAAGGAGTTCTCCTGTGGGGACAACAACAACCTGGTTTCCCTCCTTGCCTGGTGGAACGAGTGCTCACTGCCGGAGGCCGTGCTCGCCGTCCAGGAGCGCACCCGCTCCCGCGTGGAGGACTTCCTGACCGCGGCACAGGGGCTGCCCGACGTGCTGGACACTCTCGGGGTGACGGACCCCTCGGCGCGCGCCGGGGTCGCGCGCTGCGTGAAGAGCTATCAGGACTGGATGATCGGCGCGGACCTCTGGCAGCGGTACGAGTGCACCCGCTACAACGATGAACGGTGGGTCGCGGGCCTCGAGTCCACGTACACCCGCCCGGATCTGGTCCCGGGAATATGAGCGGTACGACGGAGAGGTGGCCCGTGGCACACGTCAACCCGTCAGGCGAGGCGGCGGTGGCTCCGGGGGGCCTTCCCGTCCTCGGCCACGCGCTGCAGTTGTGGCGCAGGCCGATAGCGTTCCTGGAGTCGCTGCGGACGCACGGCGACGTCGTGAGGGTCGACGTGGCCACATGGCCCGTCCACGTGCTCACCAGCCCGGAGCTGATCCAGACCGTACTGGTCGGTGACGCGAAGAACTTCGGACGCGGCAGGGTCTTCGACAGGTTGCGCCCGCTGTTCGGCAACGGTCTTCCGCTGGCTGACGGTGAGTTCCACCGCAGGCAGCGCCGTCTGCTGCAACCGGCGTTCCACCGGAATCACATCACCGCCTACGCGGAAATGATGTGCCGCCTGGCGGACGAGATGTCCACGTCGTGGACCGCCGGTCAAGAGATCTCGGTGACGACTGAAATGCGCCGGTTCGCGCTGTCCTCGGTCGCGGCAATGATCTTCTCCGGCGACCTCGGGCGGTCGGCTGTCGAGGAAGTGCACCGCTCGTTCCCCGTGCTCGTGGAGGGCATCCTGAGGCGAGCGATCATGCCGAAGGCGCTGGACCGGTTCCCGATCACGATGAACCGCCGGTTCGACACGGCCGCCGCACGGCTGCGCCGGATCATCGACGAGGTGATCGTGCGGTACGGCACCGAAGGGTCGGGCCGTGACGACTTTCTGTCCCTGCTGTTGTCCACGGTGGACGCCGAGACGGGCGAGACGATGAGCGACGAACAGGTGAGGGACGAAGTGATCTCCATCTTCTTCGCCGCGACGGAAACCTCGGCCACGGTGCTGTCCTGGATCTTCCATGAACTCGCCCGTCATCCAGAGGTGGAGAAGCGCCTGCACGACGAAGTCGACGAAGTGATCGGCACGCGGCCCGTCCGTCCCTCTGACCTCGCCGGTCTCACGTATACGAACAACGTCTTCCAGGAGGCGCTTCGCCTGCATTCGCCGCTTCTGTTCACCAGGCGCGCCCTTGTTCCGGTCAAGCTCGGTGGCGTCTCGATCCCGGCCGGAGCCGAACTGGGTTACAGCCCCTACGCGCTCCATCGGGACCCCGCGCTGTACCACGAGCCCGGGAAATTCGATCCGGATCGCTGGAGCACCGACTCGGCGGATCGGCCACGCCCGCACAGGTTCATTCCGTTCGGGGCCGGTCAGCACAAGTGCATCGGGGATTCCTTCGCTGCGTCGGAGATCGTGATCGCCGTGGCGACCGTGGCGTCCCGGTGGCGGTTGGTCCACGCCCCGGGTACCACTGTGCGCAATGTTCCCGGAGGTATCCCTCAGCCGGATGCGCTGGCCATGATTCCCCTGGCACGACACTGACGGAATACGGTCCTTGGCACCTTCGCGGCGATCTCCGGACGTCTCACGAATCCGTGCCTGCGGCTGCGTCAGCGAAGGGTACAGGTCCACCCACGAATGAGTGGCCGAATTCCCTGAAAATGGTCGTAAGGAGTATCACCCCACCCCTCTGACCGTACACTCGGCGGCACGCGCTTGAGGGGGCCAAGAGGTGACACAGGTCGTGGAGCAGCAAGGGTGGGCTGATCAGCCCATTCTCGAACGGGAATCCGAAGTCCACGCAATCCAGCTTGCGTTGGGTCAGTTGTGCGGAGCCTCGGCCAACGGCTCGGGTGCGCGGCGGGGCGGTGTGCTCGTCTTCGCAGCACCAGCCGGCCTGGGCAAGACGACCCTGCTCGCCGAAGCCCGCAGGCACGCCACCGAACGCGGCTGCACGGTGCTGTCCGCGCGCGGCGGCGAGCAGGAGAAGCAGGTGCCGTTCCATGTGGTGCGCCAGCTCATCCAGCCCACGGTCGCCGCCATGAGCGAGGGCGAGCACCGCGAGATCCTGGGGCACTGGTACGGCATCGTCGCACCGGCGATCGGTCTGACCGCCCCGCAGGACGGTGCCGCACCCGACCCCCAGGGAGTGCGCGACGGTCTCGACTGGGTCGTCACCCGACTGTCGGTGCGTTCCCCGCCCGTCGTGCTGATCCTCGACGACGCGCACTGGGCAGACGCGGAATCCCTCGCGTGGCTCACCGCCTTCGCGACACGAGCCCAGGAGCTGGGGATGCTGATCGTCGTGGCCTGCAGGCCGGATGAGCTCCCTCCCGACGCCACCGTGCTGCACACCCTGGCCTCGCGCCACGGTGCGCGCCCGCACCGGCTGGAGCCCCTCACACCGAGTGCGGTGGCGCGCATAGTGCGCAACGCCCTCGGCGACGGCGCCGACGACCTGTTCTGCCGGGAATGCTGGGCGATCACCGGCGGGAACCCGTTCGAGGTCGTCGAGCTCACCGCGAAGGCCCGCGACCGTGGCCTGAGGCCACTGCGGGACAACATTCCCCATCTCCGTGATCTCGCCTCAGCCGTCAAGGGCAGCGGGCTCATCGAACGGCTCGAACAGCTCGGGCCCTCCACAGTCCGGCTCGCATGGGCTGCCGCGGTGCTGGGCACCGGCATTTCCACAAGGATTGCGGCGAGCGTCGCCGCGCTCGGCGACGCGCAGATCAACGAGGCCATCGACCAACTGCACGCCGCGCGCATCCTGACGGTCCTGACCACGGTGAAACGCGAGGAGGTCGTGGAGTTCTTCCACCCGCTGATCGCCACCGCCGTGTACCGGTCCATCCCTCCAGGGGTACGCGTCGCCATGCACGGCATGGCGGCGAGGACCGTGATCGACGCCGGCCTCGGCGCCGGGGCCGCCGCCCGCCACATGCTGGAGATGCACCCGGAAGGCGACCCCTGGGTCGTGCAGCAGTTGCGCCAGGCCGCCCGCGAGAACTTTTCCGCCGGAGCCCCCGACGCCGCCCGCCGCTATCTGGCCCGCGCTCTGCGTGAACCGCCGGTTCCCGAGGACCGGGCCCAAGTGCTGTTCGAACTCGGTTCAGCCAGTCTTCTCCATGAACCCACCACGACCGTCAACCACCTGCGGGCCGCACTGGAAGAGCCCAAGATCGAACAGGGTCTACGGGAAGCGGTCGTCTACCGGCTCGCCCAAGCCCTCGCCCACACCGGCAAGTTGGTACAGGCGACCGAACTTCTCGCGGAGGAGGCCCGCCGCACCTCCAGCGCCCGCACCAAACTGCGTATGCAGGCCGAGCAGTTCAGATGGAATGCGGTCCGCGTCGACGAGCAGGACTCACCGGCCCGCTCCCGGCTGCTGGCCCAGTTCGCCAAGCGCCTCACCGGCCGCAGCCTGGCCGAACGCCACATCCTGGGGCTGCGCGGCTGGGACTGCGTGATGCGCGGTGAACCCTCTGCCAGGGCACTGCAGTACGCGGAACGAGCTCTGGACGGCGGTCTGAGATGGACCGACCAGGACTTCGGGTTCGAGGTGCCGGCCGTCATTGCTCTCACCCTCATGTACTGCGATCAGCCGGGCAGGGCCGAAGAACTGTTCAGCGATGCCATCACCGAGTTCGAAGCACGAGGATGGCGCGGCGCGCACCTGTCCTTCGCCTACACCCTGCTCGGCTACGTCCGCTACCGGCGCGGTCGGCTTACCGAAGCAGAGGACTTCGTACGCCAGGGACTCGAGATCGCCGACCGGGTGGGGCGCGGAATCCCCGCGCAGTGGCAGGCGGTCGGCACCCTCATCGAGACCCAACTCGCCCACGGAGACCTTGCAGAGGCCCAGCGCGTCGCCGAGTCCTACGACTTCGGAAAGGACTTCCCCAACTCGGTCATCTACCCCGACCCCCAAGCCGTCTGGGGCAAGCTCCTCCTGGCCCGCGGCATGAACGACGAGGCCGAGCGGCAGCTCGCTGAAGCCGGCCAGCGCCTCGACAGCCGAGGCACACGCAACCCCGCGTGGAGCCCCTGGCAACTCGACCTCGCCCTGGCGCAGGCCAAGCATCAACCCGAGAAGGCCCGTGCCACCGCACAAGACGCCGTTGCGCGCGCCCGCGCGTTCGGAACCGCCGGCGTCATCGGTCACGCACTGCGCGTCCAGGCGGCGACCACCGACCCGGCCGAGGCGGTCGTCCTCCTCCAGGAAGCCGTCGAGCACCTCGAGACGTCGCCGGCCGCGTACGAACTCGCCCACGCGCTCATCGACCACGGCGCCGCCCTGCACGCCCTCGGCAACCTGGAGCGCGCCGCCCACCAGCTCTACTCCGGCATGGAAGCCGCGACCGGCTGCGGCGCCGACGGCCTCGCAACCCGCGCCCGGACAGAGCTCGCCGCCGCCGGACTGCGCCCGCGTCGCCGCCAGAGCAGGGAACAGGACACCCTCTCCGAAGCGGAGAGCGTGGCAGCCCGTCATGCCGCGCTCGGACTCGACAACGCGGCGATCGCCGCCGAGTTCGGCATCGGAGAGGATGCCGTGTCGAAACTGCTGTCCGCCGTCTTCACCAAACTGGGAACCGACCGAGCGGGCCTGCGCCGCGCGCTCGGCATGTGATCGGGCGGGGCCGGGGACGGCTCACGGGTCCGGCCGGACAGGTGCCGGCCGGACCCGACGCGGGTGCGCCCTGCGCCGGGCGCCCGTACTAGGCCGCGTATCGAGTCGTGATCATCGGGTGGTCCTGGTGAGGTCTTTGATCCAGATCATCGAGGCGTGCAGGTGGAGACTGGCGAGGTAGCTGTCGGGAGTCTTGTCGTATCGGGTGTCTCACCGTCCCAGTTCCGGCCTCCTGGTACGTCACGCTCAGGGGCGGGTGAGGCACGTGGAGCCGACGTGAGCCGACCGTGCACTGATGTCCGGGCGGGGACTCACGGGACATGGCCCGGCACCCGGCTCAGGTTCCGGGGAGGACACGGCGCGTTTCGTAGGCCCACATCGCGATCTCGACCCGGTTACGGGCGCCGAGTTTGGCCATCAGGCTGGCCAGATGCGTCTTCACCGTGCTGAGGCTGATGTGCAGTGCATCGGCGATCTCGGTGTTGGTCAGCCCGCGAGCGACGGCGAGGAGCACCTGCTCCTCGCGGGCGGTGACGGGGGAGACCGGCTGGGCCACGGGCCGGCCGGCGGGCAGGTCCGCGAATGCCTGGAGCAGACGGACGGTGACGCTGGGCGCGATGAGCGCCTCACCGTCGGACGCCGACCGTACGGCCTGCGCCAGAAGGTCCGGTCCCGTGTCCTTGAGGAGGAATCCGCGGGCGCCGGCACGCAGTGAGCCGTAGACGTACTCGTCGAGGTCGAACGTGGTGATGACGACCACGGCCAGCGGGTCGGCGACGCCCGGGCCGGCGACCAGCCGGGTGGCCTCGAGCCCGTCGAGTACGGGCATGCGGATGTCGAACAGGCAGACATCGGGGCGTAGTTCGCGGGCCAGACGTACCGCTTCCCGCCCGTCGGCGGCCTCGCCGACCACCTCGATGCCGGGCTGGGCGTTCAGCATGATCCGCAACCCGGTGCGGATGATCGTCTGGTCGTCAGCGACGAGGACGCGAATGGACACCGCTCTCGCTCCTCGCTCTCGGCAGTTCGGCTTCGACATGCCAGCCCCGGTCGGTACCCGGGCCGGCTCGTAGTGTGCCGCCGAGCAGGGTCGCGCGCTCGCGCAGTCCGGTAAGTCCGTATCCGTCGCGACCCCGGCCGGTGCGCCGGCCGTTGTCGCGCACGCTCACCCGTACCGTGTGCCGTTCCGCGGCGACCCGAACGACGAGCTCGGTCGCGTCGACCGCATGGCGCAGCGCGTTGGTCACCGACTCCTGCACGATCCGGTAGACGGCCGCGTCCACGGCCGCGGGCAGCGCGTCCAGTTCGCCGTCGAGCCCCAGGTCGACCCTGAGGCGATCACCCGGGGTGCGCACCAGGCGCTCCAGATCCGCGACTCCGGCAGGGGGCGCCAGCTCGGCGCCGACCCCGCGGTCGCGCAGCGCGGCGACCATGGCGCGCATTTCCTCCAGCGTGCGCGCCCCTTCCTCCTCGACCCCCTCCAGCGCCTCGACGGCGGCGGACGGGTCGGTGCCCGCGAGCACCCGGCCCGCCTGGGCGATGATCACCATGGCCGACACGTGGTGGGCCACCGTGTCGTGCAGTTCCCGGGCGAGCTGCTCGCGCTCGCGGGAGCGCACCTGCTCCAACTGCCGCTCGCGAGCGGTCACCCGGAACCGCACGGCAGCCCCGACCACGCCGGGCAGCAGCAGGAAGACGAAGCCCACGACCTTTTCGACGACCGGGGTCTCGTCCGTGACGACACACAGCGCGCCGGCCGCGAGGATCACCGCGCCGCCCAGCACGATCTCGCGTCCCGATCCCCACCGGGGCAGCGCGTACACCAGCACGAGCACGACCCCGCCGGTGTACAGGCCGACGGGCTCGCGCGGTGCGGCGACGAGCGAGGCCACCGGAAGCAGGATCACCGAGCCGAACGCCAGCGTCACCATCGCCAGCGGGCGGGTCCGGCGCCACAGGGGCAGCAGGCACAGCCATACGGCGAACACCACCGCCACCGGCCGCCACACGACGTTCTCGCGCAGGGTGGCCTCCAGCGCCACACCGGCAAGGCCCGCGGCGAGCAGCGCCCAGTCCCGCCGCACCCGGGCGGGCGCGTCGGGCGGCCGGGGTTCGGTCCACAGGGTTCGCAGGTCGTCTCGGAGCACGGTTCTCAGCCTAGGGACCGCGGCGTGCCGCGCATCGGCCGAAAGGACGGGTCGTCACTCCGCCCCGGGGCCGAGGGATCCGCGGCCCGCGGGCCGATGCCGCGGAGCGCCGTGGCGACGAGCCTCGGCATCGGCGGCCGTACAAGGACGGCCGACGAGGTGGTTGGAGGACCCGATGCTCTCGAAAGCCCTGTTGCGCCTGGGCGCAAGCGCCGCCCGCCATCCCTGGCGGGTGATCGCGGCATGGCTGATCGCCGCCACGCTCGCCGTCCTCGCCGCCGTCGCCTTCGGCGGGCGGACCGCGGACTCGATGACCGCTCCGGGACTGGACTCCCGACGGGCCGCGGAACTGATCGAGCGGGCAGGCACCGGCCAGGAGGGGATGACCGCCCAAGTGGTCGTCACCCCCCTCGACGACGGTGCGACGTTCTTCGACGACGACGACGACGACGGCGCGCGCGCCGCTCTCACGCGGCTGCGGGCCGAGGTGAAGCGGCTGCCGCACGTGCTCGGCACGAGCGACCCGGCGGGGGCGCTCGACGCGGGCGGGGACACCGCCGTGCGCGGCGGCCTCGTTTCGGCCGACGGGCGGATCGCGGTCGTCCGGGTGCAGTACCCCGACCAGAGCCGGCTGTCGGCCGAAGACCTCGACGCCCTCGTCGATCTCGGCGACCGGCTGCGCGCCGAGCTGCCGCTGCGCATCGAGATGGGCGGGAACCTCTTCTACGTCTTCTCCGACCCCGACGGCGGCGCGAGCGAGCTGATCGGCCTCCTCGCCGCGGCCGCGATCCTGTTCCTGGCGTTCGGTTCGCTCGTCGCCGCCGCGCTGCCGATCGGCATGGCGGTCTTCGGGCTGACCGTCGGGGTCGCCACGATGACGGTACTGGCGGGGGTGACAGAGGTCCCCACCTTCGCACCGGTCCTGGGCAGCATGGTCGGGCTCGGAGTGGGCATCGACTACGCGCTGTTCGTGCTCGCCAGGCACCGGGAGTACCTCGCGTGCGGGCTCGATCCGCAGGCGGCGGCCGGACGAGCGGTGGCAACGGCGGGGCGGCCGGTGGTCTTCGCCGGCGGCACCGTCGTCGTGTCGATCCTCGGCCTGGCGGTCGCGAACGTGCCGTTCATGACGGTGGGCGGGGTTGCCGTCTCGATCGTCGTCCTGACGATGGTGCTCGCGTCGGTAACGCTGCTGCCGGCCTTCCTCGGCGCGGCGGGCCCGCGCCTGGCCCGGGCCGGCCGGATCGGCCGGGCTCTGCAGACCAGGAAGCTGGGCCGACTCGCACGGCGGCGGGACCCGGCGGCAGGCGCCGCCCACGCCGCCGGGTGGCGTCGCTGGATCGGGCACGTCAGCCAGCACCCGGTGCCGTACGCGGTCGGCGCGGCGGGGCTGCTGCTGACCGCGACGCTGCCCGTGCTCGGCCTGCGCGTCGGCCTGCCCGACGACGGCTCACTGCCCCACAGCCGTACCGAGCGCCGGGCCTACGACCTCGTCGCCGAGGGGTTCGGCCCGGGCACCAACGGTCCCCTCGTCATCGCCGCGGACCACACCGGTGATCCGGGAGTGCTGGACCGACTCGTCGCAACGGTCGCGGCGGATCCGGGCATCGCATCCGTCGCGCCGACGCACATCGATCGGGCCACCGGCATCGCGACCCTCGTGGTGTTCCCGACCACCAGCCCTCAGGACAAGGCCACGGCCGACACCATCGCCCGGCTGCGCACCGACGTGCTGCCCACGGCGATCGGGCACGGCCCGGCCAGGGCCCACGTCGGCGGCGCCGCCGCGAGCCTGTCCGATGTGGGCCAACGCACCAGCCAACGCCTGCCGGTGTTCGTCGCCGCCGTGCTGGCGATGTCGTTCCTGCTGCTGATGCTGGTCTTCCGCTCGATACTCGTACCGCTCAAGGCGGTACTGCTGAATCTGCTGAGCATCGGCGCGGCCTACGGCATCATGGTCGCGGTCTTCCAGTGGGGCTGGGGAGGCGCACTCATCGGGCTGGAAGCGACGGTTCCGATCGTGTCGTTCATCCCGATGTTCCTCTTCGCCATCCTGTTCGGCCTGTCGATGGACTACGAGGTGTTCCTCCTCTCCCGCGTACGCGAGGAGTACCTGCGCACCGGCGACAACGGCACGGCGATCGTTGAGGGCGTCTCGCGCACCGCCCGGATCATCACCTCGGCCGCCCTCATCATGGTGGCGGTCTTCCTGTCCTTCGCCGTCGCCGAGGACCCCTCCACCAAAATGTTCGGGCTCGGCCTGGCCACCGCGATCTTCATCGACGCCACGGTCGTACGCATGGTGCTGGTACCGGCGACCATGACACTCCTCGGCCGGACCAACTGGTGGCTGCCGAAGTGGCTAGACTGGATGCTTCCCCGCGGCCCGGTCGGCACCGACGAAACCGACGCGAAATCCACGGGTGAGGCCCCGCGTCCACGGCTGGTTGACCGTTGACTCAACTTCTGCCCGCCCTTGGCGTCCGGCACCTCAGCGCGTCACCTAGGTTCTGTCCGGCGGATCATGTCCTGAGCCATAACCGGATGGCTGCCAGGGTGACGGCGCCGT
>NZ_BMWB01000005.1 GCF_014651015.1 Streptomyces xantholiticus | reverse complement strand
AGGACGCCGCCGAACAATCATTGTGGGAAAGCCCCGGAACACCGTTCCGGGGCTTTCCTGCGTTCAGCCCCCGGTACCCCCTTCGCAAGCCGACACAAGGTGCAGGTAGGGTACGGAGGCATCGTAGGCACGTTTCCCCACAGGAGGCCCCCGGGTGGAGGTCCAGGAGACCCGCGTTCAGACGGACCGGGTACTCACCATCCCCAACATCCTCAGCATGGCGCGTCTTGTCGGCGTGCCGCTCTTCCTGTGGCTGATTCTCCGCCCCGAGTTCGGCGGCCCCAAGAGCGACGGCTGGGCTTTGCTGGTTCTGATGCTGAGCGGCGTCAGTGACTATCTCGACGGCAAACTAGCCCGCCGATGGAACCAGATCAGCAGCCTGGGCCGCATCCTCGACCCGGCGGCGGACCGTCTCTACATCCTCTCCACCCTCGTCGGACTGACCTGGCGGGAGATTCTGCCGCTCTGGTTGACCGCCGCGCTATTGGCCCGCGAACTGATGTTGCTGGTCATGGTGGGAATCCTCCGCCGCCACGGCTATCCTCCGCCGCAGGTGAACTTCCTGGGCAAGGCCGCCACCTTCAACCTGATGTACGCCTTCCCCTTGCTGCTCCTGAGTGACGGAACGGGGTGGCTTGCGTCACTCGCGGCGATTTTCGGATGGGCGTTCGCGGGATGGGGTACAACTCTCTATTGGTGGGCAGGGATCCTGTATGTGGTCCAGGTCCGCCGTCTCGTCAAGGCGGACACAATGGCCGATTGACCTCGTCGGTGTGGTATCGCGCAGTGTCGCCGGCCGCGCGTGTCACCACATGTCACCAACGGTCACTTTGGACGGGTGAAGTCGGCTGACCGTCGTCTCTTCAAGGAGGACGCTTCCGACATGAAGGCCGTCGTGATGGCTGGCGGCGAAGGAACCCGCCTTCGCCCCATGACCTCGAGCATGCCCAAGCCGCTTCTGCCGGTGGTAAACCGGCCGATCATGGAGCATGTGCTGAGGCTGCTCAAGCGGCACGGGCTCACCGAGACCGTCGTAACCGTGCAATTTCTTGCCTCGCTCGTGAAGAACTACTTCGGCGACGGCGAAGAGCTCGGGATGGAGCTCACCTACGCCAACGAGGAGAAGCCGCTCGGAACCGCCGGCAGTGTGAAGAACGCTGAGGAGGCACTCAAGGACGACGCCTTCCTCGTGATTTCCGGTGATGCGCTCACCGATTTCGACCTGACCGACCTCATCTCCTTCCACAAGGAGAAAGGCGCGCTGGTCACCGTCTGCCTCACACGCGTACCGAATCCACTCGAATTCGGTATCACGATCGTCGACGAGGAAGGAAAGGTCGAGCGTTTCCTCGAGAAGCCGACCTGGGGCCAGGTCTTCTCCGACACCGTGAACACGGGCATCTACGTCATGGAGCCCGAGGTCTTCGACTACGTCGAGGCCGATGTGCCGGTGGACTGGTCAGGTGATGTGTTTCCGCAGCTCATGAAGGAAGGCAAGCCGATCTACGGCTATGTCGCCGAGGGCTACTGGGAGGACGTCGGTACGCACGAGAGTTATGTGAAGGCCCAGGCCGACGTCCTGGAACGGAAGGTGGACGTCGAACTCGACGGCTTCGAGATCTCGCCCGGAGTGTGGGTCGCGGAAGGTGCGGAGGTCCATCCGGACGCCGTGCTGCGGGGCCCGGTCTACATCGGTGACTACGCAAAGGTGGAAGCGGGCGCGGAGATCCGTGAACACACGGTCGTCGGATCCAATGTGGTCGTCAAGAGCGGCGCCTTCCTCCACAAGGCGGTGGTCCACGACAACGTCTACATCGGTCCTCAGAGCAACCTCCGCGGCTGCGTCATCGGCAAGAACACCGACATCATGCGGGCCGCGCGCATCGAGGACGGCGCCGTCATCGGTGACGAGTGCCTGGTCGGAGAAGAATCGATTGTCCAGGGCAATGTGCGGGTCTACCCGTTCAAGACCGTCGAGGCCGGCGCATTCGTCAACACGTCGGTGATCTGGGAGTCCCGGGGCCAGGCGCATCTCTTCGGCACCAGGGGCGTCTCCGGCATCCTGAACGTGGAGATCACCCCGGAGGTCGTGGTGCGCCTGGCCGGCGCGTACGCCACTACCCTGAAGAAGGGCGCCACGGTCACCACGGCACGCGACCACTCCCGTGGTGCGCGTGCACTGAAGCGGGCGGTGATCTCGGCACTGCAGGCCAGTGCCATCGACGTACGCGACCTGGAGAACGTGCCGTTGCCCGTGGCCCGTCAGCAGACGGCCCGGGGAAGCGCGGGCGGCATCATGATCCGTACGTCACCGGGTGTGCCCGACTCCGTGGACATCATGTTCTTCGACGAACGGGGGGCGGACCTCTCGCAGGGCGGCCAGCGGAAGCTGGACCGGGTGTACGCGCGTCAGGAGTACCGGCGGGCGTTCCCGGGCGAGATCGGCGACCTGCACTTCCCGTCCAGCGTCTTCGACTCCTATACGGGCTCCCTCCTGCGGAACGTGGACACCACCGGCATCGCCGAGTCGGGACTGAAGGTCGTGATCGACGCGTCCAACGGCAGCGCCGGCCTTGTGCTGCCGAGCCTTCTCGGCCGTCTCGGGGTCGACTCCCTGACGATCAACCCCGGCCTCGACGAGTCGCGGCCGACGGAATCCGCCGACACCAGGCGGTCCGGCCTGGTCCGGCTCGGGGAGATCGTCGCATCCGCGCGTGCGGCCTTCGGCGTGCGATTCGACCCGGTCGGCGAACGACTGTCCCTCGTCGACGAGCGCGGGCGGATCGTGGAGGACGACCGTGCGCTGCTGGTGCTGCTCGACCTGGTCGCCGCCGAACGACGCAGCGGCAGTGTGGCGCTGCCGGTGACGACGACGAGGATCGCCGAGCAGGTGGCCGCGTACCACGGCACCCAGGTGGAGTGGACGACCACGTCGCCCGACGACCTGACCAGGGTGGGCCGGGAAGAGACCACGATCTTCGGCGGTGACGGCCGGGGCGGCTTCATCGTGCCCGAGTTCAGCAGTGTCTTCGACGGTACGGCCGCGTTCGTACGGCTCGTCGGCCTGGTCGCCCGTACGCAGCTCACGCTGAGCCAGATCGACGCCCGGATCCCGCGGGCGCATGTGCTCAGGCGGGATCTCGCAACGCCGTGGGCCGTGAAGGGGCTCGTGATGCGACGCGTGGTCGAGGCCGCGGGGGACCGGCACGTGGACACCACGGACGGTGTGCGGGTGGTCGAGGCGGACGGCCGTTGGGTGATGGTGCTGCCGGACCCGTCGGAGGCCGTCACTCATCTGTGGGCGGAAGGGCCCGACGACGCTTCGGCGCAGGCGCTGCTCGACGAATGGTCGTCGGTCGTGGACAGCGCAGGTCACTGACCCCTGACCCGGTGTGCCGTGAGACGCCCGCGGGCGCCTCACGGCACACCGGTGGGGCCATTCGGCGGTAGCGGCTGCGACATGCGACGATGTGCGGCATGTCGCAGCAGCCCCCCGTTCGGAGCACAGGCTCTCCGCCCGCGCGCCCTGATGCGTCCATGTCGCTGCTGACCAATGTCATGGAGCACAGCCTCGACGACGGTTATGCCGAGGCATCGGCCCGTCGGGCCGAGGGCGGCGGGCTTCCCCGCACACTGCGCGCCAAGCTGGGGCTCGCCGCCGGGCTGGTGCTGGCAGCCGCCGTCGTCACGCTCGGAGCCGCAGAGGCGCAGATCTCGGCGCCCGTGCTCGCGAAGGAACGCGAAGAGCTCATCGACCGCGTCCAGGCGCAGACCCAGAGCGCCGATGCTCTGGAGCAGGACGTCGAGGCCCTTCGGAAGGACGTCGAGGAGCGGCAGCGCAAGGCCCTCAACACGGAGGGCGGCGATCAGAGCGCGACCGTCTCCCTGCTGGCCGGAGCCACCGACGTGCAGGGGCCCGGAGTGAAGCTCGTCGTGGACGATGCCAAGGACACCGACCAGGGCGGTGGCGGTCCCCGGGAGAGCAGCGGCTTCTCGGACACCGGCCGGGTACGGGACCGGGACATGCAGCGGGTCGTCAACGGGCTCTGGGAGTCCGGCGCGGAGGCGATCGCGATCAACGGGCAGCGGCTGACCGCCCTGTCGGCGATCCGTGCGGCGGGCGACGCCATACTGGTCGACAACAGGCCGCTGGTGCCGCCGTACACGGTGCTGGCGGTGGGGGACGGCAGCAAGCTGCGCAGCGCCTTCCAGGAGAGCGCCGACGGGCAGTATCTGCAGATCCTGAAGGAGGACTTCGGGATCCGTACCAGCATCTCCGACGAGGAGACGGTGCGTCTGCCCGCGGCCCCGAGCCTGATCGTACGAACAGCAGAGCCGAAGACCGCCGACGTCGGGCAGGGCCCCGGACCGGGGACGGCCGAAACAGAGAAGGGCACATCGTGATCGCCGTACTGGGCCTCGTCGTGGGAGTCGTGGTCGGCCTGTTGGTCCGTCCCGAGGTGCCGGCGGTGGTCGAGCCCTATCTTCCGATCGCGGTGGTCGCCGCGCTCGACGCCGTGTTCGGCGGTCTGCGGGCCATGCTCGACGGGATCTTCGTCGACAAGGTCTTCGTCGTGTCCTTCCTGTCGAACGTGGTGGTGGCCGCGCTGATCGTGTTCCTGGGCGACAAGCTGGGTGTAGGTGCCCAGCTGTCCACCGGAGTCGTCGTCGTCCTCGGCATCCGGATCTTCTCCAACGCCGCGGCCATCCGCAGGCATGTCTTCCGGGCGTGACTCCATGAACAGCGAAGAGAACCCGAAGGACGAGGCGCGGCGGCCGCGGCTGTCGCAGCCCCTGCCGCAGGCGCAGCCGCCCGCGCATGACGGCCCGCAGGAATCCGACTCGCAGGAACCCGGCGGCTCCGGGGCCGCGCCCCGGAGCGGCCGCCGGCGGCTGGCCGCGGCGCTCTGGCCGCCGCGGGTGACCCGTGCCCAACTGATCGTCGCGGTACTGCTGTTCGTCCTGGGACTGGGTCTGGCGATCCAGGTGCGTTCCAACAGTGACGAGAGCGCGCTGCGCGGCGCCCGCCAGGAGGACCTGGTCCGTATCCTCGACGAGCTCGACAACCGCACGCAGCGGCTCGAGGACGAGAAGCAGCGCCTCGAGGACCAGCGCACCGAGCTCGAGAACAGCTCCGACCAGGCCGAAGAGGCGCGGAAGCAGACGCTGCAGAAGGAGCAGCAGCTCGGGATTCTGGCCGGCACGGTCGCGGCGGAAGGACCGGGCATCACGCTGACGATCCAGGACCCGGCGAAGACCGTCGAGTCGGACATGCTCCTCGACACGATCCAGGAGCTGCGCGCAGCCGGTGCGGAGGCGATCCAGGTCAACGGCATCCGGGTCGTCGCGAGCACCTTCTTCTCGGGAAGCGCCGGTGACATCGAGGTGGACGGCAAGCGGATCACCGCGCCGTACACGTTCAAGGTCATCGGTGAGCCACAGGACTTGGAGCCGGCGCTGAACATCCCCGGCGGTGTGGTGCAGACCTTGGAGAAGGAGCAGGCCACGGCCGCCGTGGAGCGTTCCGAGGAGATCGTTGTCGATGCCTTGCGACCGGCGGAGCGGCCTGACTACGCTCGGTCGTCACCGCAGTGAAGCGGGCGCACATGGATACTGCCGGACCAGGGCAGGCGTTTGCAGGGGGTCGACGCGCCTCACTCGTGGTGCGTGGTGGAAACTGTCCGGTGGATACGGACGTTGTGAGGGTGTCCGGGTCGGCAGGTGTGTTGGTTGAGGGTTCGTCCTGCCCCACGGGCGGGTCTATTTCGGTCAAGGGGAAACGCCCGTGAAGTTGTTTGCGAAGTGGTTCGGCAAAAGTGCACGCGAGGACGGCAACGCCCGGCATCGCGCGCCGCGTCATGGCCAGAGCGAGGACCAGGGGGGCGAGCGCCCGCTGTTCCGGGACCAGGTCCCCGGTGGTGACAATTCGGGCGGACAGGGCGCGTCGTCTGTTGACCCTGCCGGTGCCGGAGGCATAGGTTTCGGGGAACCATCAGCCTCAAGTACGGGTGGAGGGTTTGCCCCCGACCCGTATGCGACCAATCCCCACGCGGGCCAGCCGCGGCAGGAGGATCCGTCCATGGCGGGTTTGCCGGTTTGTACGAGGTGCGGCCACCGGAACACCGAGGCCGGCCGGTTCTGCTCCAACTGCGGTGCGCCGCTGCGGGGCGGCGCTCCGGCCGAGCGCGCGGCGGAGACGACGTCGACCATCTCGATCTCCGGTATCGAGGCCTACGACTCAGAGGCGACGGGGCAGAGCGCCGTTCCCTCGCTCTCGCCGGAGGCCCAGGCCGCTGTCGAGGCCCTGCCGCTCGGCTCGGCACTGCTGGTGGTCCGCCGCGGGCCCAACTCGGGGAGCCGCTTCCTGCTGGACGGCGAGCTGACCACGGCCGGCCGCCACCCGCAGAGCGACATCTTCCTCGACGACGTCACGGTGTCCCGGCGGCACGTGGAGTTCCGCCGGGGTGCGGACGGTGGTTTCACCGTCTCCGACGTCGGCAGCCTCAACGGCACGTATGTGAACCGTGAACGGATCGACTCCGTGGTCCTGGCCAACGGCGACGAGGTCCAGATCGGCAAGTACCGGCTGGTCTTCTACGCGAGCCAGCGGGGCGTGTGACCCGCCCCCGGACTCCGTCCGGGGGGACCCCAGGGAAGGTACATGCTGCGAACACCGACGGGCGGTGCCGGTCGCGGTGCCGCCGCCGCGGGTGACCGCCCGATGAGCATCGGCGCGGTGCTCGGGCACCTGCGCGAAGAGTTTCCCGAAGTGACGATCTCCAAGATCCGCTTCCTGGAGGCCGAGGGGCTGGTCGAACCGAGCCGTACGCCCTCGGGGTACCGCAAGTTCAGTCCACAGGACGTCGAGCGGCTCGCGCTCGTGCTGCGGATGCAGCGTGACCACTACCTTCCCCTGAAGGTCATCCGGGACCAGCTGGACGCCCTGGAGCGGGGCGAGAGCGTCCAGCTGCCCGCGCAGGGCACGCAGCGGGACGTCTTCGACGCCGGCTGGGAGCCGGAGGCCGAGCGCCCGACCGCGGGCCGCATCGGCCGTGGCGCCCTGCTGGCCGCCGCCGAGGTCCCTGAGGAGCAGCTCGCCGAGTGGGAGTCGTACGGACTGCTGGTGCCGGACGAGAACGGCGCCTACGAGGCCGAGGCGGTCACCGTCGCCCGGCTCGTCGCCGACCTCGGGAGATTCGGTCTTGAGCCGCGGCATCTTCGCGCCATGAAGGCGTCGGCGGAGCGCGAGGCCGGGCTGGTGGAACAGATCGTCGCACCCCTGCGCCGGCACCGTAATCCCCAGACCAGAGCGCATGCCGAGGCGACCGTCAAAGAGCTGCTGGCACTGTCCGTGAGGCTGCATGCGGCGCTGGTGCAGACGGCTCTCGGCGTGCGGCTTTCCTGATCTTGGACCAACCCGACTACCCAAACCGGTCGCGCACGTCCTAGGGTTGCTGTGTGAACGAGCTCGACGTTGTGGGTGTCCGGGTCGAAATGCCCTCGAACCAACCGATCGTGCTCCTGCGTGAAGTGGGAGGCGATCGGTACCTCCCCATCTGGATCGGTCCGGGGGAGGCGACAGCCATCGCCTTCGCGCAGCAGGGCATGGCACCGGCCAGGCCGCTGACCCACGACCTGTTCAAGGACGTGCTGGAGGCGGTGGGCCAGGAGCTCACCCAGGTCCGCATCACCGACCTGCGTGAAGGCGTCTTCTACGCGGAGCTGGTCTTCGCCAGCGGGGTCGAGGTGAGTGCCAGGCCGTCCGACGCGATAGCACTGGCCCTGCGCACAGGTACACCGATCTATGGCAGTGACGGAGTGCTGGACGACGCCGGTATCGCCATCCCGGACGAGCAGGAGGACGAGGTGGAGAAGTTCCGCGAGTTCCTCGACCAGATCTCGCCGGAGGACTTCGGTTCGAGCAACCAGTGAGCGCCCCGGAGCAGTGGCGGTTGCGGTGACCGGGGCGCGGCGCGCTCGACCGTCCCCCGTCGGCGCATTCGAGTAGCCTTTCCCCGGATCGGGGCACGAGAAACCACTCTCAGGGTGATTATCACTCGGCGTGCCGAGTGTGGCGATCGTTGACGCACCCCTGGTGACTCCCTACCTTCGAGGTGGCAGGTCAAGGACGGAGGTCGGCGTGAGAAGCAGCGGCGACAGTACGGTTGGGGGCGGTCCCGGACCCGGTCCGGTGGAAAGCGGGCCGTATCCACTGCGGGACAGTGCGGCCGTGCCCTCCACCGACACCATCGGCTACCGGGGACCGACCGCGTGCGCGGCCGCCGGCATCACGTACCGGCAGCTCGACTACTGGGCGCGCACCGGTCTGGTGGAGCCGAGTGTCCGCTCGGCGTACGGCTCCGGCACCCAGCGGCTGTACAGCTTCCGCGACGTGGTCGTGCTCAAGATCGTCAAGCGTTTCCTGGACACCGGCGTGGCGCTGCAGAACATCCGCGCGGCCGTCCAGCACCTGCGGGCCCGCGGCTTCAGGGACCTCGAGCGGATGACGCTGATGAGCGACGGCGCGACGGTCTACGAATGCTCCTCGCCCGACGAGGTGGTCGGCCTGCTCCAGGGGGGCCAGGGAGTGTTCGGTATCGCCGTCGGCGTCGTGTGGCGGGATGTCGAGACGGCGCTCTCGCAGCTGCACGGCGAGCGGATCGACACGGGCGAGACCCTGGTCGGCCACAACCCCGCCGACGAACTGGCCAGACGCAGACGCGACCGGGCCGTCTGACGACGCTCGGCGCTCCCGGTTGTCAGTGGTGTGCGGGAGCATCGGAGATGTGAGAACCGCGCCGACGATCCTGCATCTCGACATGGATGCCTTCTTCGCCGCCGCCGAGCAGGCGGCGAAGCCGTCGCTGCGCGGGAAGCCGGTGGTCGTCGGCGGACTCGGTCCGCGAGGTGTGGTGGCCACCGCGTCCTACGAGGCCAGGCGTTTCGGCGTGCACTCGGCCATGCCGATGGCCCAGGCCCGGCGGCTCGCACCGAACGCGGCGTACCTCGTGCCGCGCTTCTCTCTCTACCGCTCGGTGAGCGAGCAGGTCATGGCGCTCCTCGGGCAGCTCTCGCCGCTGGTGGAGCCGCTCAGCCTCGACGAGGCCTTCATCGACCTGGAGGCGGGCGGAGCCGCCCATGACACGCCGACCGCCCGCGCGACCGGTGAGCGGCTGCGCGCCGACATACGAGCGGCCACGGGCCTGACCGGGTCGGTGGGGCTGGCGGGCTCCAAGATGCTCGCCAAGATCGCCTCCGAGCAGGCCAAGCCGGACGGTCTGGTCCTGATCGAGCCCGGCACGGAGCGTGAGCTGCTCGGCCCGATGCCGGTCCGCACCCTGCCCGGTGTGGGGCCCGCCACCGGAGAGCACCTGCGCCGGGCCGGCATGACCACGGTCGCCGACCTCGCCGAGGCCGGCGAGGACGAGCTCGTACGGCTGCTCGGCCGGGCGCACGGGGGGTCACTGTTCCGGATGGCGCTGGGACACGACGACCGCCCGGTGGTCGCCGAGCGGGACGCGAAGTCGGTGTCCGTGGAGGACACCTTCGACGTGGACCTGCACGACCGGGTGCGGGTGCGGATCGAGGTGGAGCGGCTCGCGGAGCGGTGTGTGCAGCGCCTGAGGGCGAGCGGGCACTCCGGCCGGACGATCGTGCTCAAAGTACGGCGCTACGACTTCTCGACGCTGACGCGCTCGGAAACGCTGCGCGGGCCGACGGACGATCCCGCGGTGGTGCGGGAGGCCGCCGGAAGACTGCTGGAGGCCGTGGACACCACCGGCGGTGTGCGGCTGCTCGGCGTCGGCGTCACCGGACTCACGGACTACACGCAGGAGGACCTCTTCGCCCAGGCCGCTGCGGGCGCAGCGGCCGAGGCGCCGGAGCCGGCCACGGCCGAAGTGGCGTCCGGTGCCGCCGCCCCCGAGCCGGGTGAGCCCGCACGTCCCGAGCCGGCGGAGCGGCGCTGGGCCGCAGGGCAGGACGTGCGTCACGCGCGGTACGGGCCCGGCTGGGTGCAGGGCAGCGGCGTCGGCCGGGTCACGGTGCGCTTCGAGGAGCCGTGGTCACCCCCGGGAAGGGTGCGGACGTTCAGCGTGGACGACGAGGATCTTCAGGCCGCGGACCCGCTACCGCTGCTCGCGCCGGCCTCTGCCGATCCGGCCGAGTCGCCCGAGGACGGCCGGCTTGAGGGGCCCGGCCATGGGGAGTCGTCGAAGTCCGCCGTAGAGCCGGTGGGCCCCGGGCCCACCGCTGCGCGGCCGGTGGCCGCCCCGGCGAGACCTTCGGGCCTGCCGGGGGCGGATGGGCCGCCCCCGGCAGGAGCCGGGCCTTCCGGCCCGGTGGGAGTGGCCGGGCCTGCCCGGGTGTTCGGGCAGTACAGCTAGCTCAGCGCGGCCGGTGCAGCAAGTGCTGCCGGGCCGTCGGACGAGCAGGCCCGTTCGCACCCGGGACGGGTGGGACGGAACGGGCGCTGCTTCGTTGCCGGGTGCGAACGTCCCTGCCACGGGCCTGGGGCCGTGGCAGGGACGGGGTGGACGCGGTGGCGGGGTCAGTCCTCCTGGCCCGCGACGCGGCCCAGGGACCGGTCTCCGGAGGCAGGGGCAGGGGTGGAGGGAGGGCCGGAGAGGTCGAGGCCGTAGTGGTGGTAGAGCTGGAGTTCCTGCTCGGGTGAGAGATGGCGGCCCACTCCGAAGTCGGGAGCGTCCTTGATCAGCGCACGTTCGTACGGGACGCGCAAGGTGTTGTCGACGAGCTCGCTCGGCTCGAGCGGTACGAACGCGTCCCGGCTGAACAGGCCGGTGCGCACGGCGGCCCATTCGGGCACTCCCGTGGCGTCGTCCAGATACACCTCGTCAACGGTCCCGATCTTGGTGCCATTGCGGTCGAACGCCTTGCGGCCGATCAGGCTGCGCGGATCGATGTCGGTCTGCACGGTCCCTCCAATTGGTCGCAACTGCTCCCCAAGGACTACAAAAGTCCACATCCTGGGTGTCGGCCACTCGAGCGATCGCGCGCGGGCCGCGCTGGTACGCTGGCAAACGGCTGCTGACCCTGTGCGGGAGAGTCCTCCGGAGAGAAGTCCGGAGGCGCCGAAGGAGCAAATCCTCCCCGGAATCTCTCAGGCACCTGTACCGCACGGACGAGGTCACTCTGGAAAGCAGGGCGGGCGTCGGACGGCATCCGCTCTCACCGACGGGGAAAGCCGGGACGTCGCTGTGCGACGACCCGGTGAAGCTCTCAGGTCGAGATGACAGAGGGGGAGGCCGTCCGGGCATCCGCGCCGTGATGCCCCTCGCAGGTCGTGACGACCAGGAGGCCTCCCACCATGACCGCCAACCGCATTCCGCTCTCCCAGCTGGAGCAGGGGATCCCGTTCGAGCAGCGGCACATCGGGCCCGACGCCGGTGCCCAGGCCAAGATGCTCGCCCAAGTGGGTTACGGATCGCTCGACGAGCTCACCGCCGCCGCAGTACCGGACGTGATCAAGAGCGCCGAGGCCCTCGACCTCCCCGACGCCCGCACCGAGGCCGACGTGCTCGCGGAGCTGCGCACGCTGGCGGACCGCAACCAGGTGCTCGCACCCATGATCGGCCTGGGCTACTACGGGACCTTCACCCCGCCGGTCATCCTGCGCAATGTCATGGAGAACCCGGCCTGGTACACCGCGTACACGCCGTACCAGCCCGAGATCTCCCAAGGCCGGCTCGAGGCGCTGCTGAACTTCCAGACCGTCGTGGCCGACCTGACCGGGCTGCCCACTTCCGGGGCTTCGCTCCTCGACGAGGGCACCGCGGCCGCGGAGGCCATGTCGCTGGCCCGTCGGGTCGGCAAGGTCAAGGACGGCGTCTTCCTGGTGGACGCCGACGCGCTGCCGCAGACCGTCGCCGTGATCGAGACCCGCGCCGAGCCCACCGGCGTCGAGGTCGTCACCGCCGACCTGAGCGACGGCATCCCCGCCGAGATCGCCGAGCGCGGCGTGTTCGGTGTGCTGCTGCAGTACCCGGGCGCCTCCGGTGCCGTACGGGACCTCAAGCCGGTCATCGAGCGGGCGCACGAGCTCGGGGCGATCGTCACCGTCGCCGCCGACCTGCTGGCCCTGACGCTGCTCACTTCACCCGGCGAGCTCGGCGCGGACATCGCGGTCGGCACCACCCAGCGCTTCGGCGTCCCGATGGGCTTCGGCGGACCGCACGCCGGCTACATGGCCGTGCGGGAGAAGTTTGCCCGCAGCCTGCCCGGTCGCCTGGTCGGCGTCTCCGTCGACGCGGACGGAAACAAGGCCTACCGGCTGGCGCTGCAGACCCGTGAACAGCACATCCGCCGGGAGAAGGCCACGAGCAACATCTGCACCGCGCAGGTGCTGCTCGCCGTGATGGCGGGCATGTACGCGGTCTACCACGGCCCCGACGGGCTGCGCGCCATCGCCCGGCGCACCCACCGCTACGCCGCGATCCTCGCCGAGGGCCTGCGGGCCGGCGGCGTCGAGGTCGTGCACGGCTCGTACTTCGACACCGTGACCGCCCGGGTGCCGGGCAAGGCCGCCGAGGTCGTCGCCGCCGCCCGGGAGGGCCGCGTCAACCTGCGCCTCGTCGACGCCGACCATGTCTCCGTCGCCTGTGACGAAACCACCGGCCGGGTCCAGTTGCAGGCCGTCTGGGCCGCCTTCCGTGTCGAGGGCGACATCGAGGCCCTGGACGCGGCCGGCGTCGAGGCGCTGCCCGAGACCCTGCTGCGCGACGACGATTACCTCACGCACCCCGTGTTCCACCAGCACCGGTCGGAGACCGCGATGCTGCGCTACCTGCGTCGGCTCGCCGACCGCGACTACGCGCTGGACCGCGGCATGATCCCGCTCGGCTCCTGCACCATGAAGCTGAACGCGACCACCGAGATGGAGCCGGTGACCTGGCCGGAGTTCGGCCAGATCCATCCCTTCGCCCCGGTCGAGCAGGCGCAGGGCTATCTGACGCTGATCCAGGAGCTCGAGGAGCGGCTCGCCGAGGTCACCGGCTACGACAGGGTCTCCATCCAGCCGAACGCCGGCTCGCAGGGGGAGCTGGCCGGTCTGCTCGCTGTCCGCGCCTACCACCGGGCCAACGGCCACGACCAGCGCACCGTCTGCCTCATCCCGTCGTCCGCGCACGGCACCAACGCCGCGAGCGCCGTGATGGCGGGCATGAAGGTCGTGGTCGTCAAGACCGCCGACGACGGCGAGATCGACGTCGAGGACCTGCGCGCCAAGATCGAGCAGTACCGCGACGAACTGTCCGTGCTGATGATCACCTACCCGTCGACGCACGGCGTCTTCGAGGAGCACGTCGCCGACATCTGCGCCCAGGTGCACGACGCCGGCGGCCAGGTGTACGTCGACGGTGCCAACCTCAATGCCCTGGTCGGCCTCGCCAAGCCGGGCCGGTTCGGCGGCGACGTCTCGCACTTGAACCTGCACAAGACGTTCTGCATCCCGCACGGCGGCGGTGGCCCCGGCGTCGGCCCGGTCGGAGTGCGCGCCCACCTCGCGCCCTACCTGCCGAACCACCCGCTGCAGCCGACGGCGGGCCCGGAGACGGGCGTCGGACCGATCTCCGCGGCGCCGTGGGGCTCGGCGGGCATCCTGCCGATCTCCTGGGCGTATGTGCGCCTGATGGGCGGCGAGGGCCTCAAGCGCGCCACCCAGGTCGCCGTGCTCGCCGCCAACTACATCGCCAAGCGCCTCGAGCCGCACTACCCGGTGCTCTACACCGGCCCGGCCGGTCTGGTCGCCCACGAGTGCATCGTCGATCTGCGGCCGCTGTCGAAGGCGACCGGTGTCAGCGTCGACGACATCGCCAAGCGCCTGATCGACTACGGCTTCCACGCGCCGACCATGTCCTTCCCGGTGGCCGGCACGCTGATGATCGAACCCACCGAGAGCGAGGACCTGGCCGAGCTCGACCGGTTCTGCGACACGATGATCGCGATCCGCGGCGAGATCGAGAAGGTCGCGTCCGGCGAGTGGTCCGCGGACGACAACCCGCTGCGCAACGCCCCGCACACGGCGGCCGCGCTCGGTGGCGAGTGGGACCACGGCTACAGCCGTGAGGAGGCGGTCTTCCCGGCCGGGGTGAACGCCGCCGACAAATACTGGCCGCCGGTGCGCCGTATCGACGGAGCGTTCGGCGACCGTAATCTCGTGTGCTCCTGCCCGCCGCTGGAGGACTACGACAACTGAGACGGGCTGCAGGACCGATGAGTCGGGGCCGGTGCGGAGAGGACTCTCCGGGCCGGCCCCTTCGTCTTGCGCGTTGTGGTGCGGACGGCTCCTAGGCGGCCGTCATCAGCGGGCCCGCGTCACGCGATCGGCGCGGGGCGATGATCTGTCCGTCGGGCAGCAGTTCGCCGGTGTCCTCGAAGAGAAGGACGCCGTTGCACAGCAGGCTCCAGCCCTGTTCCGGGTGGTGGGCCACGAGGCGCGCCGCCTCACGGTCGGCGGAGTCGGCGGTGGGACAGGCTGGCTGGTGCTGGCACATGGATGGGTTCTTTCGCTGCGATGTGGTGAGTGTCGTGCGGCTCGATGAGGTGTTCATGGCCGCCCCCCGTATCTGTAGTCCGGTTCCCCAGTGTTCCCCTACGGGCGTCGCTCCGCAGGGATTTCACGGCAGCTCTTCCTACTGATTGATGACGTATCACCCGCCCGGACGGTTCAGCCCAACAGGGCTGTCCTTTCGGGTGGTTCGAAGTGGCCCGGGCGGGCTAGTCACAACGGGTCATCAACGGCTCACCAGTACGCCCCGCGACCGACGGGTCGCGGGGCGTAGGGGTGTTCTCCTGTGGGCGGTGGCCGTCAGGCGGCCGGCGAGTCGAGCAGCGGAGCCGGTGCCAGCCGCAGGGTCATGACGGGCAGCAGCTCGGCGACCCGGTGCGGCAGATGGGCCGCGATACCCGGCGGTGCGGGAGCCAGCGGCACCAGGACGTCGGTCGGCTGGAGCGTGCCGGCGGCGGCGTCGGCGTCGGGATCCCCGTGCAGCCAGAGGGTGAGCATGTAGAGCTCGGGCACGGACAGCAGACGTGGCTGGAAGGACGTTCCCAACGACTCCGCCTGGCGCAGGGCGCGTTGGGTCGAGTCCAGGTAGGGGCCTTCGAAGAAATGGGAGAAGGCCCAGCCGTCCGGCGTGAGCATCGTGTCCGCGGCGGCCACGGCGCGGTCGCCGTTGCGGATCAGGAAGCGCCAGCCGGTGAGCCGGGTGAGCGGAGCTGTGCCGTTCGGCACGATCTGGTCCAGCACATGGACCGGCAGCGGCAGTTCGGCGCTCAGCGGTCCCTGGACGGACCGCAGAGCAGGGGTACGCGACTCGGCCACGGCCGTGGGGGAGCCGAGTGCTGCGAGAACGCTGCGCAAGGCAGGCGCGGGGGCAGGGAGGACATGCAGCGGCATGATGGGTCGCCTCTCACTCAGGAGACACGGTGAAGCGTGAAGGTGCGGACGGCACTGTCTGCGTGTGGGGCGGCGAGCGGCCGGAAGACACCGGATGCCATCTCTCTGCCCTCGCGGAGTTTATACGACACGTGTTCACGTAATGTTTCCGCTACCCGTCGCGGGTATTTCAGGCAAGGCGGAAATCGGCCCGTTCTGTGCGGTTCTTCAGCGGCTTTCCGATACCTCCGGGGCTGCGGCCTGCGGTTTCTTATCCGGTGCGGTAGGCCGAATCGGGGCGGTGTTTTTCGTGGCTCTCTGAAGCGGAAAATGCCTGCGGCGTCATGCCTGCGGAATGTGCCTGGAGGGTGCTGTCTCCAGCCTACCGGGCGCAGACCGCGCGCGCAGACGTTATGGATCAATGAGGCTGGGCATTATCGTCCGTGACGTGAGCGGTTCCCGCTGCGTGGTGCCCACTCGAGGAGGGACCCTTCGATGGGGGAGAAGGTCGAGGCAGGCGGGTTCGACCTGTCCGATCGGCAACGGTACCGACGGAAGCTGCAGCAGTGCCTGGCGGGCCTGGGGCGGCTGCTGGACGAGAAGAGGTTCGACCGGCCCAAGAATCTGATGGGGCTCGAGATAGAGCTGAATCTGGCCGGCCAGGACGGCATGCCGCGGATGATGAATGCCGAAGTTCTCTCCCGCATCGCGAGCCCCGATTTCCAGACCGAGCTCGGAATGTTCAATCTCGAAGTGAACATCGTTCCGCACCGTTTGGGCGGCCGGGTGCTCGATCAACTGGCGGAGGAGCTGCACACCGGCCTCGGATATGCCGACAGAAAGGCGCAGGAGGTCGGCGCGGGGATCGTGATGATCGGAATTCTGCCGACGCTCGCCCAGAAGGACCTGGTCTCCGCCAACATCTCCGAGGTCGACCGCTACATGCTGCTCAACGACCAGATCGTGGCGGCGCGGGGCGAGGACTTCACCCTCGACATCGAGGGAGTGGAGCGGCTGACGTGCACATCGGCGTCGATCACGCCGGAAGCGGCCTGCACCTCGGTGCAGTTGCACCTCCAGGTCACCCCCGGCCGGTTCGCCGACGTGTGGAACGCCGCACAGACGGTCGCCGCGGTGCAGGTAGCCCTCGGCGCCAACTCCCCGTTCCTCTTCGGCAAGGAGCTGTGGCGCGAGTCGCGCCCCCCGCTCTTCCAGCAGGCCACCGACACTCGCCCGCCGGAGCTGCAGGCGCAGGGAGTGCGGCCGCGGACCTGGTTCGGCGAGCGATGGGTCGACTCCGCGTACGAGCTGTTCGAGGAGAACATCCGCTACTTCCCCCCGCTGCTGCCCTTCGTCGACGACGAGGACCCGCTGCGGGTGCTCGAGGACGGCGGAGTGCCGCGGCTCAAGGAGCTGGTCCTGCACAACGGCACCATCTACCGCTGGAACCGCCCGGTGTACGACGTCGTCGACGGCGTCCCGCATCTGCGCGTGGAGAACCGCGTGCTGCCCGCGGGGCCGACGGTGACCGATGTGATCGCCAACGCGGCGTTCTACTACGGCCTGGTGCGGGCGCTCGCCGAGGACGCCCGTCCGGTGTGGAAGCGGCTGTCCTTCGCCGCCGCGGGCGAGAACTTCGGCACCGCGTGCCGTCACGGCATCGACGCCGAACTCCAGTGGCCGCGCCCCGGGCGCGGCGGCGTCACGCAGGTACCCGTCGTCAAGCTCGTCCGTGACGAGTTGCTCCCACTGGCCGCGGCGGGCCTCGACGCGTGGAACGTGGCGCCCGCCGACCGCGACCTGTATCTGGGAGTGATCGAGGGGCGCTGCCGCCGCCGGATGAACGGCGCTTCCTGGCAGGCTGACACGTACCACCGTGCTCTTGACGCGGGGCTCGGGCGGGAGGCGGCGCTGGCGGCCATGGCCCGCCGTTACTGCGAGCTGATGCGCGAGGGCCGTCCCGTGCACGCCTGGCCGGTCGGCTTCCCGGGGGCCGGGTCCTGACGGGACCTGGCTGCCTTCGCCGTAGGTTCGTCGGGCAAGCTGTGACGTCCATGCGGTGGAGCAACTGGAGGCTGGTGTGCAGGCTGAGCGGGGAGACATGGCCGGACCCGTCCCGGGGGAGGCGATGCCGCGCAGGATCCTGCGCTCGGAGACGGTGCTGGTGCTGGCGCTGTCGCTCGGAGCCAGCGCTTTCTCCGCGCTGATCAGCTTCATCGGCTCGCTGACGAAGCCCGGTGGGCTCAAGGACCAGGCCGCGACGCTCAACGGGTCCTTCGCGCCTGGGCGGCCGTGGCTCGATCTCGCCTGGCAGCTCTTCGGGATCGCGACGGCGCTGGTGCCGGTGGCGCTCGTCGCGCATCTGCTGATCCGTGAGCGGGCCGGTCTCTCAGCCATCGGTTTCGACCGCAGCGGGCCCTGGCCGGACCTCGGCAGGGGTGCGCTGGTCGCTGCCGGTATCGGCAGTGCGGGACTGGCGTTCTACCTCCTGGCGCGTGCCTCGGGCTTCAACCTCACCGTGGTGCCGGAGTCGCTGCCCGACGTGTGGTGGAAGTATCCGGTGCTCGTTCTCTCCGCCGTTCAGAACTCGGTGGTGGAGGAGGTGATCGTCGTCGGATATCTGCTGCGCAGGCTCGACCAGCTGGGCTGGTCCCCGACGGCGGCGCTGGTCGCGAGCTCGGTGCTGCGCGGCTGGTACCACCTCTACCAGGGCATCGGCGGGTTCATCGGCAACATGGTGATGGGTGTGGTCTTCGTACTGCTGTACCGGCGATGGGGCCGGGTGGGACCGCTGGTGGCGGCGCACGCACTGCTCGACATCGTCGCTTTCGTGGGTTACGGGCTGCTGGCCGGGAAGGTGGGCTGGCTGCCCACGGCCTGAGCGCCACCGGCCCAGCGGGGCCCGACGTTCGAGGGTGCACGGCGGACGCCGTGCACCCCCTCGAACGTGCCGGCGTCAGGGGGCGCTGAGCAGTTCGCCGTCGATCACCGTCACCGCGCACCCGGTCAGCAGAGTCCGGTCGCCGCGCAGCACGGTGCGGACCAGGCCGGAGCGCGCCGAGGCCTGCAGTCCGGTCAGCTCGTCGCGGCCGAGCCGGGCCGTCCAGAAGGGGGCGAGCGCAGTGTGGGCGCTGCCGGTGACCGGGTCCTCGTCGATGCCGACCCGGGGGAAGAAGCCGCGGGAGACGAAGTCGTAGCCGGCCTGCGGGTCCGCCGAGGCGGCGGTCGCGATGAGGCCGTGCTCGGAGTGCTCCACCAGAGCGGCGAAGTCGGGGGTCAGGCCGCGCACGGACTCTTCGTCGGCCAGCTCCACCAAGAGGTCGCCGATGTGGGGGCCGGTGTCGTGGGCTGACAGCACCTTCGCACCGAGCGCCTCCGCGATGCCGTGCGGGATCTCGGCCTGCGTCAGCGGAGCGGTCGGGAAGTCCAGGGTGATCGTGCCGTCCTCGTGCGCGGTGGCGGTGAGCGTCCCGCAGCGCGCGGCGAAGCGAACGGTGCCCGTGGCCGTCCCCGTGGTGTGCAGGACGTGGGCGGTGGCCAGCGTGGCGTGCCCGCACATGTCGACCTCGGTGGCCGGGGTGAACCAGCGCAGCGCCCAGTCCGCGTCACCACCGGCGGGCAGCGGGTGGGCGAAGGCGGTCTCGGAGAGATTCAGCTCCGTGGCCACCTGCTGGAGCCAGGAGTCGGCGGGAAAGCCGCCGGAGTCCAGCAGGAGGACCGCGGCGGGATTGCCGGCGAAGGGCCGGTCGGTGAAGGCGTCGACGATTCGGATCCGCATGCCGTGACCGTAGGGCGCCGGCGAAGGAGCAGGCCAAGGCCAATTCCGGTTCATTGGACCGGCCGGCGCTTGTCGTTCGGCCGTTACCGATATATCGTTGAAGTATCGCGACAGGTCAACGGTGGAAGGAGCGTAGAGATGCGTTCATATGGAAACGGGCCGGAACACGAGCACGGCCGTGGTCATGGACCCTGCGGGCCCGGCCATCACGGTCGCGGCGAGTACGAGGGCCGGCGTGCCGCCTTCGGCCCCTGGGGGCCGCCGTTCGGCGGACCCTTCGGGCGCGGGCGCGGCGGAGGCCGGGGGAGGGCGCGGCGCGGCGACGTCCGCGCATCGATCCTGGCCCTGCTCAGGGACCGCCCGATGCACGGTTACGAGATGATCCAGGAGATCGGCGAGCGCAGCGGCGGGGCGTGGAAGCCCAGCCCCGGCTCCGTCTACCCGACCCTCCAGATGCTGGAGGACGAGGGGCTGATCGTCTCCGAGAGCGAGGGCGGCAAGAAGCTGTTCACGCTGACCGACACCGGTCGTGCCGAGGCCGAGTCGGGGCCGGAGGCTCCTTGGGAGGAGGCCGGGCGCGGCGTCGACTGGGAGACGGTCAACGAGATCCGACAGGCCGGCTTCGGCCTGATGGAGGCGTTCGGTCAGGTCTGGAAGACAGGTGACGCCGAGCAGCGGCGGAAAGCCGTGGCCGTCATCAACGAGGCCCGGAAGAAGCTGTATCTGATCCTCGCCGACGAGCACTGAGCCGAACTGCACGAGGGGCCCCGTGGTCACGCGGGGCCCTTCCGGCGTGCGCGCCGCGCGGGTCAGGCGACGAGTCCGCCCAGCTTGCGCAGTGACTCGTTGAGCGCCGCGGTCGCCGAGTCCTTGAGCTTCCCGGCCATCAGCGACACGGCTGCGCCGGTGAACTCCCCATCGATGCGTACATCCGTTGCGCCGCCGGCCGGTGTGAGCGTGTAGCGGGTGCCCACCGTGACCGACATCGGACCCTTCCCCTTGATGGCGAGGACCCGCTCCGCCTCCAACTCCTCCACCGTCCAGGTCACTTCGGCCGGGAAGCCCATCAGCTTCAGGTTCTCCGCGAAGGTGGCGCCGGTCTCCAGTGGCTCGGGGCCGCCCTTCGGGAAGCTGGTGTGGGTGGCGTTCCAGCGGCTGTAAGAGGCGAAGTCGGTGAGCTGCGCCCAGACTTTCGCCGCCGGTGCCTCAATGCGTGCCTCCACGCTGACTTCGGCCATGCGATCACCCCTTGAGATCGGCTTCCGGTGCCGCGGACCGTAGCGGTGAGTGCTGGAACAATCAATACTGACGATCCGTCAGTGCTGGGCGTCCGCTCCGCCTCATCGGTAAGGAGGACGATCGCCCTGATGAGGTAGGAGACGTGCAAAGCCCTGCCTGCCGGCTGCCCCGGCAGCTGCCAGCCCCCGTCGGCCCGGACGTCGAAGCCGCACTCGGTGTCGAGCTGGCCGCGGTGGTCGATGGTGTGCGCAGAAGGGTGCTGCGCGACGGGAACCGGCAGATCGAACCGCCCAGCTGCTGGGCTCGCTGATGGAGCAGTCCCCGAGGCCGCTGCAGGCGCGGGGAGGTCGCACGCGGTCCCCGGCCACCTCGTGCAGCGCACGATAGCCGCCTCGCCTGGCAGGGCTGTGTCGAGGACTCGGGCGCGCTGCCCGTCCTCAGGGAGAGCGGCGGTCCCGAGCGGCGGCCCTCGGCCGTGACCGCCGTACCCGATGTGCCGGGCTGGTCGCCTGCCGCCGTGGCCGCCCGTGGTGGGCGCAGTCGGCCGGGGCGCGGCTGCGCGGCAGGATCCGGGCCGAGGTGATCGACGTGCCGGCCGCTGTCGCGACCGATCAGGGGTGCCGGCCTGCCGAGGCGCTGCGGAAGGCGGGCGTCGACGCGTCACTGCTCGGCGCGCGTCTCGGAGGCTGTCTCGACATGTGTCACCGTGGTGACGGTGCTGTCAGAGCTGACATGATGTGCCGATGCAGGCGTCTCAGGGAAGGAGCGCCGGCCTGGGACTCGCCCTGGTGTCGGCCTTCGCGTTCGGTGGATCGGGCGTTGCGGCCAAGCCGCTGATCGAGGCGGGGCTCGACCCGCTCCATGTCGTATGGCTGCGGGTCGCGGGCGCCGCCCTCGTGATGCTGCCGGTGGCCTGGCGCCACCATGGACTCCTGCGGCGCCGGCCGGCGCTGCTTGCCGGGTTCGGTCTGCTCGCCGTTGCCGGTGTGCAGGCCTGTTACTTCGCGGCGATCTCGCGCATTCCGGTCGGGGTCGCGCTGCTCATCGAGTACCTGGCCCCCGCGCTCGTGCTCGGCTGGGTCAGGTTCGTGCAGCGCCGCCCGGTGACCAGGGCTGCCGCCGCCGGGGTTGTCCTCGCCGTCGCGGGTCTCGCCTGTGTCGTCGAGGTGTGGGCGGGGCTGAGTTTCGACCTGCTGGGACTGCTGCTCGCCCTCGGAGCCGCTTGCTGTCAGGTGGGTTATTTCGTCCTGTCCGACCAGGGCGGTGACAGTGACGACGCCCCCGACCCCCTGGGCGTCACCGCTTACGGGCTTCTCATCGGTGCTGCGGTGCTCACGGTGGTGGCCCGCCCGTGGGGCATGGACCGGTCGCTGCTGGCCGGTGCCGCCGACATGGGAGGCACCAACGTGCCCGCCGGACTGCTGCTGGGGTGGATCGTGCTGATCGCCACCGTGCTCGCGTACGTCACCGGTGTCGTCTCCGTGCGCCGGCTGTCCCCGCAGGTGGCCGGGGTCGTCGCCTGTCTGGAGGCGGTCATCGCGACCGTACTGGCATGGATCCTCCTGGACGAGCACCTGTCGGCGCCCCAGATCGTCGGAGGCGCGGTCGTCCTCGTCGGGGCGTTCATCGCACAGTCGCAGGCGCCCAGGCCGCCGTCCGGGCCGGTGGCGGCAGGCGGACCGGAAGCCGTGCCCCTGGCGGCAGGCGGACCGGAGGCCGTGCCCCTTGCGGCCGGTGAGGGCGTCACCGCGGGGGAGTCGGCCGGCGGCAACCGCGCACCGTAGGATGGCGATCATGCATTCGACCGTACTTCCGCCGCCCGCCGCTTAGCGCGGGCGGACGTCCTTCCACGGAGACCGGGCTCGGGGTGTCCCTGAGCAGGTCGGTGCTGCCCGCGTGACCGATCCGAGCGATCATCCTTCCGTTCTTCCTACGGAGAAGTCACGTGTCGAATTCCTCTTCAACTCCTGCTGTCGGCGTGCCCGCGGACATGGCCGCCGGTGTGCCGCTCGGCATGCCCACCGGGCCGTCCGCCCGCATGTCCGTCGGGCGGGGGCTCACCTGCCTGATCTTCGCCGGGTTCGCTTGGGGGACTGCCGGCGCCGCCGCGTCCCTCGTGTTCGAGGCGAGCGACCTGGGGCCGCTCGCGCTGTCGTTCTGGCGGTGCGTGGGAGGCCTGCTCCTCCTGCTCCCCGTCCTTGCCCTGCGCGCCCGGCAGGGGAGCGGTTCGGCTGTCCCCGCCGAGCCACACCGTCGCCGACTCGTCCGCATCGTCGGCACCGGCGTCGGTCTGACCCTGTTCCAGAGCGCCTACTTCGCGGCCGTCGAGGCGACCGGCCTCGCCGTCGGCACCGTGGTGACGCTGGGCACCGGCCCCGTACTCATCGCCGTCGGCGCACGGCTGACCATGGGGGAGCGGCTGGGCCGCGGCGGGATCCTGGCCGTCGCCGGGGCACTGGCCGGGCTCGGTGTGCTGGTCCTCGGCGGCGAGGGCGGGGAGGTGCGGCCCCTGGGCGTCGTGCTCGCGGTGCTGTCGGCCGCCGGGTATGCGGCGATCACGCTGCTGACGAGGTGGCTCGGCCGGGAGGGGGGCGGCCGGGACTGGCTGTCCACGACGGCCTGGGCGTTCGCGATCGGGTCCGTGGGGCTGCTGCCGATGGCGATCGGGGAGGGCGTGCTGCCGCACACGGCTGACCCGGTGCGGGTCCTCGGGCTCCTCATCTACGTCGCGGCCGTGCCCACCGCGCTCGCCTACGCGCTCTACTTCGCGGGCGCGGCCGTGGTCCGGGCGGCGACCGTCTCGGTGATCATGCTGCTCGAGCCGGTGAGCGCCGCGGCCATGGCGGTCACGCTGCTGGACGACCGCCTGATGCCGGCCACGGTGGCCGGGACGCTGCTGCTGCTCACGGCCGTCGCGGGGCTCGCGGCGGCGGAGGCGCGAGGAGCCGCGGCCAGGAGGCGGCTGCCCGTACCCGCCTGACGTCCCGCCCCGCCCCGGACACCCCGTCCGGGGCGGGGCGGGCTGCACCGTGCAGGCTCAGAGGTAGCCGGGAACCGCGATGGCGGGGGAGAGGTCGGCGGCCGGTACCGGCGTGCCGGGCGTGAAGGCCACCGGGACGACGCCGGCCCAGTAGGGGAGCGACAGGTCGGCCGGGTCGTCGTTCGGGCCACCGGTGCGGGTCTTGGCGGAGACCTCCGCGAGATCGAGGCGGATCACGGCCGTTGCCGCCAGCTCCTTGGCGTTCGCTCGGCGGGAGTCCGCTGAGCGCCCGGGGATCGCGTGGTCGACCAGTGCGTCGAGCGCCGTTCGCTTCTCCTCGGGGTCCGTGACCTGCCGGGCGGTGCCGTGGACCACCACCGAGCGGTAGTTGATCGAGTGGTGGAAGGCGGAGCGCGCCAGCACCAGACCGTCGACATGCGTCACCGTCAGGCACACGGGCAGCCCGGGGTCCGCCTCGCCCGCCATCCGCAGGGGCCGCGATCCCGTCGACCCGTGGACGTACAGCCGCTCGCCCACGCGGGCGAAAAGCGTCGGCAGCACGACCGGCGCGCCGTCGCGGACGAACCCGAGGTGGCAGACGTAGGCGGTGTCGAGTATCGAATGCACCAGTTCGCGGTCGTAGGAAGCGCGCTCGCGGGAGCGGGTGGGAATCGTCCGCCCGGTCGGCTCGTACGGGGCTTCCATGGTCTCGGACATTGCCGCCTCCATTGCACTAGTGCATAATGTCTTTTGTGCTAGGAGAGTATCGGATCACCGGGCGGCGTGCATCGGAGATCGCCGCGAGTGTCGAACAGGCCGTCGGATCAGGAGAGCTCGAGCCGGGCCGGCTTCTGCCGCCCATGCGGGAGTTGGCGACAGAGCTGGGTGTCAACCCGAACACCGTCGCAGCTGCCTACCGCACTCTGCGCGAGCGCGGGGTGATCGAGACGGCGGGACGCAGGGGCAGCCGGGTGCGTTCCCGTCCGGCCAGTACGGCGCGCGGGTCCCTCCGGGTCGACGCGCCCCCAGGTGTACGGGACCTCGGCGAGGGCAACCCCGACGCCGCGCTCCTGCCGCCGCTGGACGAGGCCCTCGCCGTGGCGGCCGCGCGGCATGGGAAGGAGCCCGGACTGTACGGAAGGGCCCCGCTGGACGCCGAGTTCGAACGCCTCGCGCGCGCAGCCATGGACGCCGACGGGGTCCCCGCCGGGCCGCTCGCCGCGACGTCCGGGGCCCTGGACGCCATCGAACGGGTCCTCGCCGCGCATCTTCGGCCGGGTGACGCGGTCGCCGTCGAGGACCCGGGCTGGGGAAGCCTGCTCGACCTGGTCTCGGCGCTGGGGCTCAAACCACTGCCCATGGGACTCGACGACGACGGACCGCTGCCCGATGAGGTGGAGCGCGCGCTGACCGCCGGAGCCCGCGCGATCGTCGTCACCGACCGGGCGCAGAACCCGACCGGCGCGGTGGTGAGCCGCCGCAGGGCCGATCAGTTGCGCGCCGTGCTCGGACGGTTCCCGCGCACCCTGCTCATCGAGGACGACCACGGCCACGCGATCGTCGGCCAGTCGCTGCACCCCCTCGCCGGGGTCACCGACAGCTGGGCGTTCGTGCGCTCCGCGGCCAAGGCGTACGGGCCGGATCTGCGGGTCGCCGTCCTGACCGGCGACACCGTCACCGTCGACCGGGTGCAGGGTCGGCTCGGTCTGGGCCCCGGCTGGGTCAGCCGGCTGCTGCAGCACACCTGCGCTCACCTGTGGGCCTCGGGCGCTGTCGACCCCCTCGTCGTCGCCCGCTCCTACGGGGCGCGGCGCGACGCGCTCATGGACGCCCTGGCGCGGCGGGGCGTCGAGTCCCGTGGCCGCAGCGGAATGAACGTATGGGTGCCGGTCCGGGACGAAACGGGGGCGGTGGCGCGACTGCTGCACGCGGGATGGGCTGTGGCTCCGGGCGCCCGCTTCCGTGTGTCCTCGCCCCCTGGCGTCCGGCTGACCGTGTCGGGCCTGACGCAGGCCGACATCGAGCCGCTCGCCGAAGCGGTCGCCTCGGCGGTCGGCCCCATGCCGGCCCGCAGTTACGGCTGAGCAGGCCCGCGGTTACGGCTGAGCCGGCCCGCGGTCACGACCGGGCCGGCCGCTTCGGCCGGCTCTGTGTCAGCGCAGCGCCCACCAGGACGATCAGCGTGCCCACCGGCGTGTTCCAGCCGAGGTGCTCGTCGAGGAGCACCACGCCCGCCGCCGTGGCGATGACGGGGATGAAGTACGTGACCATCTGGGCGGTCGTCGGCCCGACCTCCGCGACCAGCCCGTACTGGATGAGCAGGGCCAGCCCTGTGCCGAGCACCCCGAGCGCGATCACGGCCAGCAGCGGCACCAGCGGGAAGGCGGTCGGCAGCGTCGTGAACAGCGGTGTCACCACGGCCAGTTGGATCGTCGCCAGACCCAGCTGGGCGCCGGTCAGTGAGAGGTTCGAGTGGCTGGAGCCGGCCAGGGTCCGGCGTACGTAGATCCAGCCGATCGGATAGCTGAGCGACGCGAGCAGCGCCATGGCCGTGCCGCGGAAGTCCAGTCCGGAGAAGCCCTGCCAGGCGCCGAGGACGGTGAGCACCCCGAGGAATCCGATGCCGAGCCCCGCGACCCGGCGCCGGGTGGGCCGGTCCTCCGAGAGTGCGACGAGGGAGAGCGCCATGCCCCACAGCGGCGAGGTGGCGTTGCAGATGCCCGCGAGCGTCGAAGGGATCGTGAGCTCGGCGTAGGCGAAGAGCGAGAATGGCAGCGCGTTGAGCAGCAGGCCCGCGACCGTCAGGTGGCCCCAGGTGCGCAGGCCCCGCGGCAGCCGCTCACGGCGGACCGTCATGGCGACGGCGAGTACCGAGGTGCCGAACAAGAGGCGGCCGAAGGTGACTTGGAACGGCGCGAATGCCCCCGTGCCGACCTTGATGAGCAGGAAGCTGAAACCCCAGACCGCCGAGAGCACCGCGAACCGGATGCGCCAGTCGACGGCGCGTCGATGCGGGGGAGCGGCGAGCACGGGCTCGGCGTGGGCGGAGGCCGGGGATGATGCGGAGGAGATGAGGGTGCGGGCGTCGTCGGCGCCAGTGGCTGCGGTGCTCATGCGCCCAACGATGGCCGGTCCCATCTCTTAGGACAAGCGAGATTTTCTCGACGCTATCGCTTAGCATTGCTTACATGTTGAATCTGGAGCGGTTGCGCACCCTCGACGCGCTGGCGCGGCACGGCTCCGTCAGCGCCGCCGCCGACGGACTGCACGTCACCACCTCGGCCGTCTCCCAGCAGATGGCGAAACTGGAGCGGGAGGTCGGCCAGCAACTGCTGGCGAAGAACGGGCGGGGCGTACGCCTCACCGACACCGGTCGGCTGCTCGCGGATCATGCCGCGCGCATCCTCTCCCAGGTCGAGCTCGCCCAGTCCGACATCGAGGCCCGCCGCGGTCAGGCGGTCGGCGAGGTCAGGATCGGCGCGTTCCCGACCGCGGCCCGCGGACTGTTCCCGGCTGCGGTGTCCTTCCTGCGCCGTGATCACGCCGAGCTGAGGGTGATCTCCAGGGAGTTGGAACCGGAGGCGGCCGTCAGGGAGGTCGTCCGCGGCGATCTCGACCTCGCCGTGGTGCTCGACTGGAGCAACAAGCGGCTTCCCGTCCCGGGTGGACTGGCACAGGTCCAACTGCTCGACGACGTCCCCGATGTCGCCATGCCGGCGGACCACCCCCTCGCGGGCCGCGCGGAGGTCGACCTCGAGGAGTTCGCCGACGACGAGTGGGTGTCCTGGCCGGAGGGCGAGTTCTGCCACGAGTGGCTGGTGTTCACCCTCCGCTCCAAGGGCTTCGAGCCCCGGATCGCGCACATGGCCGGCGAGCACCACACCCAGCTCGCCCTGATCGCCGCGGGCCTCGGCGTCTGCGTCGCGCCACGGCTCGGTCGGGGTCCGGTGCCCGAGGGCGTCGCGCTCGTCCCCGTACGGCAGAAGATGCGCCGCCATGTCTACGCGGTGTGGCGGACGGACGCCGACCGCCGGCCGTCCATCAGAGCGGCCGTGGAGGCGTTGCGCGGGGCCGCGGAGCAGCAGAAGGGCTGAACGCGGGGTACTGGGTCAGCCGGCCGGCAGCTTGCGGAAGTCCCAGGACGCGATCGCGTCGGGGGTCAGCCGCAGCCAGGCGTGCCGGCCGTCGTGGGGCATCGCGGCCAGTTGGAAGTTCTTGGCGGCGAAAAGCGCCTCGGGAACGGCCAGTTCGGGGCAGTCCCCGCCGGTGCGCGGTGCCTCGCCGACGAACACTGCCGTGCCGGACAGCTCGACGCCGCGCAGCTCCCCGTACTCCTCGCCGTCGTCGACCACGACGGCGATACGCGGGTCGCGGCGCAGCTCCGCCCAGCGCCGGCTGCGCGTGAGGGAATAGAGCCACAGGGAGGTGCCGTCCCAGGCGAACCACAGCGCGCTGACATGCGGGCGTCCGTCGGGCGAGACGGTGGCCACCCGGCAGGTGCGCTGCTCGGTCAGGAACGCGTCGCGCTCGCCGGTGCTCATCATGATGCGGCGGCCCCGGCGCTGGGTGGCGGTCATCTGCGATCCCTCCGGCCCATGTGGCTGACTTACCGTCAGAAAGCCTGCCGACCCAGCATGAAGGCACTTCCCTCGGTGCGCAATGGCGGCTACTGTCGCGCTCCCGGGCCGAGCGGACAGGACACGGGGTCGATTGGACAAGACTCGGAGGGGGAGCCCCGTGCCGTCCCACCAGCAGCTCCTGGAACAGCTCGAGGTGCCCACCACCGTGCTGCTGACCGTCGAATGCCAGCAGGGCGTCGTCGGCAAGCACAGCGCCCTGCCCGAACTCGCCGCGCAGGCGAGTTCCTCCGGCGCGCTCCGCAACGTCGCACGGCTCGTTGCCGCCGCCCACGACGCCGGGGTACAGGTGCTGCACGCGGTGGCCGAACGACGCCCCGACGGACGAGGGTCCAACCGCAACGCGCGGCTCTTCAGGGCCGCCGAACGCCTGCCCGTCCAGCAGCACACCGGCTCGCAGGCCGTACGTGTCGCCCCGCCGATCGACGTCACGCCCGATGATCTCGTCGTAAGCAGGCTGCACGGGCTCTCGCCCCTCGCCGGCACCGGCGTCGACGCGCTCCTGCGCAACCTCGGCTGCCGCACCCTCGTCGTCACCGGCGTCTCCGCCAACGTGGCGGTTCCCGGCGCCGTCTTCGACGCGGTGAACCTCGGCTACACGGCGGTCGTCGTGGCGGACGCCATCGCGGGGGTGCCCGCCGAGTACACCCCCGCGATGATCCGCAACACCCTGTCGCTCGTGGCGACGATCGCGACGACCGACGAGGTGGTGTCCTGCTGGAACGGACCGCGCCGCGTCACGCGAGCTTGATCGAGTCCCCTTCCACGGTGATCGAGGCGGGCGGCAGCGGCGCCGTGGCCGGACCCGCCTTGACGCTGCCGTCGGACGCGTCGAACTGGCTGTTGTGGCAAGGGCAGTTGATGGTTCCGTTCGAGATGTCCTTGACCGCGCAGCCCTGGTGTGTGCACTTGGACGAGAAGGCCTTGAACTCGCCCGCCACCGGCTGAGTGATCACCACGTCGCCGACGACCTTGCCGCCGCCGGCCGGGATGTCGGTGGTCTTGGCGATCACCGTGCCACCGGCACCGCCCGTGCCGCCGCCCGTGCCACCGCCCGAGGCGGCCGCACCGCCATCGCCGGCCGGCTGTCCGGAACCGGTGCTAACCGTGTCGTCCGAGCCGCCGCACGCGGTCAGCGCGACGGTGAGACCGGCCCCGCCCACAGCGGCGACGACTGTACGGCGCGCCACGGTCCGAGTGGTCCCCTGCGATCCGGTCATGCTGGCTCCCTCTCCACGGTCCGGCCCTCGTCACGGCCGGTTCGTGAAGTTGTACGGGGGCTCGGACCGCCCCGTTCAAGGGTTCATGAATTTCTCATCGCTTGGGGCGCGTCATGGTGATCCTGGGCATGGTGGGCGGGACGACGGCCCTGGCGCTGCTCGTCAGAACCGACAGAGCCTCCACGTACTCGCAGGCGCCTACCTGGTCCATGGATCTCCAGGAGGCCGGCCGGATAGCCTGGCGTGATGCTTACAGAGGTCACAGCGACCCGCTACGTCACGCCCCTTCGTGAGGGCGGTTCCCTCCCCGGGATCGTCGAGGCCGACGATCTCGGTACGTACGTCATGAAGTTCACCGGCGCCGGGCAGGGCCGGAAGACCCTCGTCGCCGAGGTCGTCTGCGGACAGCTGGGGCGGCGGCTCGGGCTGCGGGTGCCCGACCTCGTCACCATCCAGCTCGATCCGGTCATCGGTCTCTCCGAGCCGGACCAGGAGGTACAGGAACTGCTCAAGGCCAGCGGCGGGCTCAACCTGGGGATGGACTTCCTGCCCGGCTCGCTCGGTTTCGATCCGCTCGCCTACGAGGTGGACGCGGCGGAGGCCGGCAAGGTCGTCTGGTTCGACGCGTTGATCAACAACGTGGACCGCTCATGGCGCAACCCCAACATGCTGGTGTGGCACGGGGATCTGTGGCTCATCGACCACGGCGCCACCATGATCTGGCACCACAACTGGCCCGGCGCCGCCGCATCCGCGGCCAAGCCGTACGACGCCTCCGACCATGCGCTCGCCCGCTTCGGCCCCGACGTCGCCGCGGCCGCCGCCGAGCTCGCGCCACGGGTCACCGAGGACCTCCTTGCCGAGATCGCGGCGGAGGTGCCCGACGAGTGGCTGGTGGACGAGCCCGGGTTCGACTCCGCCGCTGCCCTGCGTCGCTCGTATGTAGAGGCCATGCTGCCGCGCGCCGCCACCATTCATGAGCGCATCACCCTCGGAGCCCCGACGAGGTCCGGGCCGTCCCGGGCGCCGGGCTGGCTCACCGACCGTCCGACCCCCTGGCCGCACAGCACGAAGGACACCGCCCAGTGAGTGACCGCGACGTTTTCGAGTACGCGCTGCTGCGCGTGGTGCCGCGGGTCGAGCGCGGGGAGTTCTTCAATGCGGGCGTGGTGGTCTACTGCCGTGCCAAGAGCTTCGTGGCCGCCCGCACCCACCTCGACGAGGCCAAGCTGCGTGCGCTCGACCCGCAGGCGGACGTGACGGGTGTACGGGCGGCGCTCCAGGCGGTGGAGGGCGTCTGCCGCGGCGGCGAGGACGCGGGTCAGGCCGCGCGCGACGACGCGGGCCGGCGCTTCCGGTGGCTGATCGCGCCCCGGTCCACGGTCGTCCAGCCGGGCCCGGTGCACACCGGACTCACCCTCGATCCGGAGGCGGAGGTGGAGCGTCTGCTGAACCTGCTGGTGAACTGAGGACACGGGGCCGATCGATGTGACATGCGCCGTTGATCCCCGGTGCCGTTGACACCGGGTGCCAGGGCTTCTAGCGTCCTGTCTGCCGAAGGTACTAAGCGGTCGCTCAGAGAAGGCGCCGCAGCAGTCGCCGGCACAGGGATTGACGGGCTTCAAGGGCGAGGAGAACCAGAATGTCCACCACCGAGCAGCGTGTGGCTGTTGTGACCGGAGGCGCGCGTGGCATCGGCGCCGCCACCGCCATCAGGCTCGCGGCCGAGGGCCGCGCCGTGGCCGTGCTCGACCTCGACGAGGCGGCCTGCAAGGACACCGTCGAGAAGATCACCGCGGCCGGCGGCAAGGCCGTCGCGGTGGGCTGCGACGTCTCGGACGCCGCCCAGGTGGAGGCCGCCGTGGCGCGCGTCGCCGCCGAGCTCGGCGCGCCGACGATCCTGGTCAACAACGCTGGTGTGCTGCGCGACAACCTGCTCTACAAGATGAGCGAGTCCGACTGGGACACCGTGATGAACGTGCACCTCAAGGGCGCGTTCCTGATGGCCAAGGCCTGCCAGAAGCACATGGTGGACGCCGGCTTCGGCCGGATCGTCTCCCTGTCCTCCTCGTCGGCGCTCGGCAACCGCGGCCAGGCCAACTACGCGGCGGTCAAGGCCGGTCTCCAGGGCTTCACCAAGACCCTCGCCAAGGAGCTCGGCAAGTTCGGCATCACCGCCAACGCCGTCGCGCCCGGCTTCATCGTCACCGAGATGACCGCGCAGACCGCTGCCCGCGTCGGCATGGGCTTCGAGGAGTTCCAGGCGGCCGCCGCTACCCAGATCCCCGTCCAGCGCGTCGGCCGGCCCGAGGACGTCGCCGGTGCGATCGCCTTCTTCGCGGGCGACGACGCCGGCTTCATCTCAGGTCAGGTCATGTACGTGGCCGGCGGCCCGCTCAACTGAATCGGGGTTCGAAGGTCATGGCAGCACAGGCAGCAGGGGCCGAGCAGGCCCCCGACAGCGGCAAGGTCGCGCTGGTCACGGGGGCGAGCCGCGGTATCGGGTACGGCATCGCGGAGGCGCTCGTCGCGCGCGGCGACCGGGTGTGCATCACCGGGCGCGGCGAGGAGGCGCTGAAGGAGGCCGTGGAGCGGCTGGGCGCCGACCGGGTCGTCGCGGTCGCGGGCAAGGCCCACGACGAGGCGCACCAGGCGGCCGCCGTCGAGCGCACCATGGAGGCGTTCGGCCGGGTCGACTTCCTGATCAACAACGCCGGCACCAATCCGGTCTACGGCCCCATGGTGGAGCTCGACCTGAACGTGGCGCGCAAGGTCTACGAGACCAACGTGATCTCCGCGCTCGGCTTCGCGCAGCAGACGTGGAAGGCGTGGCAGAAGGACAACGGCGGTGCGATCGTGAACATCGCCTCCGTCGCCGGCGTCTCCGCCTCCCCCTTCATCGGGGCGTACGGCATGAGCAAGGCGGCCATGGTCAATCTGACCCTCCAGCTGGCGCACGAGCTCGCGCCGTCCGTCCGGGTCAACGCCATCGCGCCCGCGGTGATCAAGACCAAGTTCGCGGAGGCGCTCTACGAGGGCAGGGAGGCCGAGGCGGCCGCGGCCTACCCCCTGGGGCGGCTCGGCGTGCCGTCGGACATCGGTGGCGCGGCCGCGTTCCTCACGTCCGAGCAGTCGGACTGGATCACGGGGCAGACGCTCGTCGTGGACGGCGGTATCTTCCTCAACGCGGGTGTCCACTGAGGCCTCCGACGGACCGTCCTGAGGCGGTTTGTTCCTGAATGATCCAAGTGCCCCGCCGGGCCCGCACAGTGGCCCGGCGGGGCGCTGCGGTATGGTTCGCCGACCCATGGCTGAACGAGGAGCGTGCACGTGTTCAACCGGACCTGTCTGCAGGCCGCTGCAGCCCTAGCGTCCATATCTCTGCTGGCGGGATGCGGCCTGTTCTCGGACGAGGACGCCGACCGCGAACAGAAGATCTCCGTGGGCACGACCAGCGAGCCCAGTACTCTCGACCCGGCCGCCGCATGGGACGGCTCGTGGGAGTTGTACCGGAACGTCTTCCAGACCCTGGTCAGCTTCCCGACGGGGAGCACCGTTCCGCAGCCGGACGCCGCCGAGTGCCGCTTCACCGACACCGGCAACAAGGTCTTCGAGTGCGAGCTCCACGAGGGCCTCACCTTCACCAACGGCGACAAGCTCGACGCCGCAGCGGTCAAGCACTCCATCGACCGCATCAGGACCATCGACGTGCAGGGTGGTCCGAAGGGTCTGCTGGGCTCCCTCGACGGGATCGAGGTGGAAGGCGACCGCATCGTCACCTTCAACCTCAAGACGTCCGACGCCACGTTCCCGTTCATCCTCGCCACTCCGGCCATGTCGATCGTGCCGCCCTCCGAGTACCCGGCCGACAAGCTCCGGGAAGACGGCAAGCTGACCGGCTCCGGCCCGTACGCCCTGGACTCGTACGCGAAGGGCGACCGCGCGGAGCTGACCCGGTTCGCCAAGTACAAGGGCTTCGCGAAGATCAAGAACGAGGCGGTCACGATCCGCTACTTCGAGGACTCCGCCGTCATGATGACGGCCCTCAAGAAGCGCGAGATCGACGCGATCAACCGTGGTCTCACCGCAGAACAGGTCGTCGAACTGCAGGAGAAGAAGCCGGAGAACGATCACCTCCAGCTCGTCGAGACGGTCGGCGCCGACATCCGCTACCTCGTCTTCAACCCCTCCGACCCCAATGTCCGCAAGCTGGCCGTCCGCCGCGCGATCGCTCAGATCATCGACCGCGACGCACTGGTCGAGAAGGTCTACAAGGGCACGGCCGAGCCGCTGTACTCGATGGTCCCGAAGGGCATCGCCGGGCACACCACCGAGTTCTTCGACCAGTACGGCGAGCCGAACGTGACCAAGGCCGCGGGGATCCTCGAGAACGCGGGCATCACCGGGCCCGTTCCGCTGAGCTTCTGGTACACCACCGACCGTTACGGCTCTGCCACGGCGCCGGAGTTCGCCGAGCTCAAGCGGCAGCTCGACGCCACCGGTCTGTTCAAGGTCACGATCCAGGGCAAGCCTTGGGACGAGTTCCAGGACGGCTACCAGAACGGCGAGTACCCAGTCTTCGGCCGTGGCTGGTTCCCCGACTTCCCGGACCCGGACAACTTCATCGCGCCGTTCGTCGGTCCGAACAACGTCCTCGGCACGCCGTACGAGGCGCCCGAGATCACCGAGCAGCTCGTCCAGTCCCGTCGTGAGAGCGACCGGGGGGCGGTCACCAAGCAGTTCGAGAAGGCCCAGAAGATCCTTGTCGACGACGTCCGGCTGCTGCCGCTGTGGCAGGGCAAGCTGTACGTGGCGGCCAGCGAGGAGATCGGCGGCGGCGAGCGCGCCCTCGACCCGCAGACCGTCATGCAGGTGTGGGAGCTGTACCGCAAGGCCAGCTGGTAGCGGGCGACACCGGCGGCCGGACTGTCAGTGCCCCCGGGTAGGTTCTGAGATCTCGGTTCCCTCGATCTCGGAACCGACCTACAGACGGAGGTTGTTGACGTGACCGACACCGACATGCTGCCCGAGTCCTGGCGCGGCGTCCTCGGCGAAGAGCTGCAGAAGCCGTACTTCAAGGAGCTCACCGAGTTCGTCGAGAAGGAGCGGGCGAACGGGCCGGTCTACCCGCCGAGCGCCGAGGTCTTCGCCGCCCTGGAGGCCACGCCGTACGAGCGGGTGAAGGTGCTCATCCTCGGTCAGGACCCTTACCACGGGGAGGGCCAGGGCCACGGCCTGTGCTTCTCCGTGCGGCCGGGCGTCAAGACGCCTCCGTCCCTGCGGAACATCTACAAGGAGATGCAGGCCGAGCTCGGCCACCCGATCCCGGACAACGGCTATCTGATGCCGTGGGCGCGCCAGGGCGTCCTGCTGCTCAACGCGGTGCTGACCGTGCGGGCGGGCGAAGCCAACTCCCACAAGGGCAAGGGCTGGGAGAAGGTCACGGACGCGGTGATCCGCGCCGTGGCCTCGCGGCCCGACCCTGCCGTCTTCGTCCTGTGGGGCAACTACGCGCAGAAGAAGCTGCCGCTCATCGACGAGGAGCGGCACGTCGTGGTGAAGGGCGCGCACCCCTCGCCGCTGTCCGCGAAGAAGTTCTTCGGCTCGCGTCCCTTCACCCGGATCAACGAGGCGGTCGCGGCCCAGGGCCACGAGCCCATCGACTGGCGCATCCCCGACATCGGCTGAGCGGTTCGGGCGAGCGGCCGGGCGTCGCGCCGTCGCAGGTCTTGCGCGGCGGACCGCTAGCGTCGGTCTCCACGCACCAGCGGTGCGCCGTGCGGACGAGGAGGCCACAGTGACGGAGCAGCAGGAGGCGTCGCAGGACATCGTCATGACCCGGATCGGTCAGGCGATGATGCTGCTGCACGGCGGGGACCGCGAGGAGGCACGCAACCGCTTCGCACTGCTCTGGGCGGAGATCGGCGAGGACGGGGACGCCCTCCACCGCTGTACCCTCGCCCACTGCATGGCGGACGTCCAGGACGATCCGGCGGACGAACTGGCCTGGGACCTGCGGGCCCTGTCGGCGGCCGACGGACTGAGCCAGGAGCGGCTCGCCCGGCACGACCGGGCCCTCGCGGTCCGCGCCCTCTACCCCTCGCTCCATCTGAACCTCGCCGCGGACTACGTCAAGCTGCGCCGCCCCGAGGACGCGCGCGTCCACCTGGACCGGGCACGCGCGTCCACGGACGCCCTGGGCGACGACGGCTACGGCCATGGGGTGCGTGCCGCGATCGACAGGCTGGAGCGCACCCTGCGGGCGCTGTGAGCGGCCACGGGCGCGGTCACTCGCCGGTGACGCCGTCGATGTGCTCGCGCAGCAGGTCCGCGTGGCCGTTGTGGCGCGCGTACTCCTCGATCATGTGCGTGAGGATCCAGCGCAGGCTGAAGCCCTCGGCATGGCGGCTGCGGGACACGCTCACGTCGTCGAGTCCGTGCCCGGCCGAGATTTTGCGGGCCTCGGCGACCTCGGCGAGCCAGGTCTCGTGCGCCTGCGCCCAGGTGTCCCCGTCCGTGACATGGAAGTCCCCGTCCCGGTCCCGCTCCGTGGAGTAGAGGTCCGGCAGCTCCTGCCCCTCCATGACCTCGCGGAACCAGTAGCGCTCGACCTCGGCGAGATGGCGTATCAGGCCCATGAGCGTGAGCTCCGAAGGTGCCAGCACCGCCCGCCGCAACTGTTCGTCGTCGAGACCCGCGCACTTCATGAGCAGCGTCTCGCGGTGGTAGTCCAAGAAGCCTTCCAGCATGTCCCGTTCGGCGGCGGTGGTGGACGGCTCGGGGCGTTCGTCGGTTGTCATGGCGATCATCCTGCGGCACGGACGAGGGCTGCTGCCACGGGTTAATCGAAGTCCGGGGCGTGCGGACCGAGCATCCCGCGCAGCAGCTCACCGAATCCGGTGCGAAGCTCCTCCCGGCTCGGGACGGCCGCATGGTACGAGCCGGCCGCGCACGAGAACATCAGCCCTTCGCACCAGGCGATCAGGGACAGCGCGTGCCGTTCCGGCTCCGGCGATCCCACGTCGGCCATCAGCGCGACCAGCGGCCCGCGGAACCGGCTCCCTGCCCGGTCGTAGAACTCGCGCAGCTCCGGTCGCCGGGTCGCCTCCAGGGCCAGTTCGTAGCGTGCGACGAGCAGTTGGGGATGGTCGGTCAGATAGCAGTGCAGCGCGAGGGCCAGGGCGTCGAGGAGCTCGCTCCGGCCACCGAGCGTGGCCGGCGTCTCCGTCACCGTGAGGACGGCCGCCTCGCGCTCCGCCAGTCTTCGTACCGCCGCCTCGAGCAGGGCCTGGCGGGTGCGGGCGTGGTTGGAGGTCGAACCCTGCGGCAGCCCGGCCGCCTCGTCGACGGCGCGGTGGGTGAGCCCGCGCATACCGCGTTCGGCGAGGAGCGCGAGTGCGGTGTCGGCGATCAGTTCTGCCCGTGAGGCGCCGGAGGGGGCGGTGCGTGCGGCCATTCGGCCAACCTTACCGCCGTGACTACACCTGTAGTAACCTGAGGGCGTCACTACGGGTGTAGTCATCAAGCGAGGAGCAGCCATGTCCGCGTCCCGTGCAGCCGCTCATGCCGTCGTCGTGGGCAGCGGAATCGGCGGACTCACCGCGGCCGTCGCCCTGCGGCAGAACGGCTGGCAGGTCACCGTCCTGGAGCAGGCGCAGTCGCTGGAGCCCGTCGGCGCGGGCATCGGGCTCGCCCCCAACTCCCAGCGCGCGCTCGACGTCATCGGCCTCGGCGACGAGATCCGCGGCCTCGCGGCATGGCAGGGCCCCGGCGGCATGCGCAACCCGTCCGGCCGCTGGCTCTCGCGCACCGACAGCACCGCCGCGGCCGAACGGTTCGGCGGGCCCCTCGTGCTCGTCCACCGCGCCACCCTGATCGACCGCATCGCCCGCCGCCTGCCCGAAGGCGCCGTCTGCACCGGCTGCCCCGGTGAACTGACCGACCCCGGGACCGCCGGCGGTCGCCGGGCCCGGGTCAGGACGCCAGACGGCGACATCGAGGCGGACCTCGTCATCGGGGCCGACGGCATCCACTCGGCCGTCCGCCGCGCCCTCTTCCCACACCACCCCGGCCCGGCCTACTCGGGCTTCACCACCTGGCGCACGGTCGTCCCCGCGCCCGAGCGGTCGTTCGAACCGCACGAGACCTGGGGCGCCGGATCGCTCTGGGGCACCCAGCCCCTCAAGGACGGCCGGAGCTACGCCTACGCCGCAGCTGTGGCACCCGCCGGCGCCCACGCCGCCGACGGTGAGAAGGCCGAACTGCTGCGCCGGTTCGGCGACTGGCACGACCCCGTACCCGGCATCATCGCCGCCGCCGAACCCGAGCGGGTGCTGCGCAACGACGTCCACCACATGATCACGCCGCTCCCGGCCTTCCACCGCGGCCGCACCGTGCTGCTCGGCGACGCGGCGCACGCCATGTCGCCGACCCTCGGCCAGGGCGGAAACCAGGCCATCGAGGACGCGATCGTCCTGGCCCACCACGCCGCCGGCACCGACCTCGGCGCCGGGCTCGCCGCCTACAGCGCCGAGCGGCTCCCGCGCACCGCGATGATCGTCAGGAAGTCCGCACGGGTCGCCCGGCTGATGTCCCTGACCGCCGCACCGGCCGTCGCCGCCCGCGACACCCTCATGTGGGCCCTCTCCCGCCTCGGCCCCGGCCTGGTGCTGCGGACCTTCGACGACATCGCCGACTGGCGTCCACCGCAGCGGACGTATGCTGCCGGAGCACAGGACGCGCACGCCGGACCGGGCGTGCACAAAGGACGACCGGCACGGCACTGACCCTGCCGGGCATGTGAGGGGGCCTTGTGAAGGTCGGCTGCATCGGTCTCGGCGACATCGCGCGGAAGGCGTACCTGCCGGTGCTCACCACCCTGCCCGGGGTCGACCTGCACCTCCAGACCCGGACGCCGGCCACCCTGGCCCGTACGGCGGAGACCCACCACATCCCCGCCGCGCGGTGCCACACAGACCTGGACTCGCTCCTCGACCAGGGTCTGGACGCCGCCTTCGTCCACGCATCCACCTCCGCCCACCCCGAGATCGTCACCCGGCTGCTCGAAGCCGGTGTCGCCACCTATGTCGACAAGCCGCTCGCCTACGAACTCGCCGACTCCCAGCGGCTGGTGGCGCTTGCGGAGGAGCGCGGCACCAGCCTCGCCGTCGGCTTCAACCGCAGGCTCGCCCCCGGCTACGCGCAGTGCCTCGAGCACCCGCGCGAGCTGATCCTCATGCAGAAGAACCGCGTCGGTCTCCCCGAGGATCCCCGCACCCTCGTTCTCGACGACTTCATCCACGTCGTCGACACCCTGCGCTTCCTCGTCCCCGGACCCGTCGACCACACCGACGTGCGGGCGCGGATCATCGACGGGCTGATGCACCACGTCGTGCTCCAGCTGTCCGGTGACGGTTTCACCGCCATCGGCACCATGAACCGGATGAGCGGCTCGGCCGAGGAGATCCTCGAGGTCTCCGGGCAGGACTCCAAGCGCGAGGTCCGCAACCTCGCGGAGATCGTCGACCACAAGGGCCAGCCGAGCGTCCGACGGCGAGGGGACTGGGTGCCGGTGGCCCGTCAGCGCGGCATCGAACAGGCGGTGCACGTCTTCCTGGACGCCGTGCGTGCCGGAAAGGTGCTCAGCGCACAGGACGCGCTGAGGACTCATGAGCTGTGCGAGCAGGTGGTTCGGCTGGCCCTGGAGCAGGCCGCCTGAGGGCCCGTACGCCGCCGGTCGCGCCCAGCGCCGCAAGCAGCGCCAGCGACCCGTACACGGGCCAGTCGCCGTACCGGACGTACAGCGTCGTGCCGGTCGCCAGCGGTACGTCGTAGACCGCCGCGTCGTCGGCGTCCGTCGAGAGCGGGGCGCCGACCGGTCCGCCGCCCGCCGCATACACGGCGCTCACCCCGGTGAGCGTGGCGTGCACCATCGGCCGGCCGCTCTCCGCCGCCCGCAGCGCCGCCAGCGACGCGTGCTGCTCGGGGGCCCAACTGTCCTGGAACGACGAGGTCGCCGACTGCGCCACCAGCAGCTGCGCGCCGTCCCGGGTCAGCCGCCTGCCCATGTCGGGGAACGCCGACTCGAAGCAGACCAGCGGTCCGAGCCGCATTCCGCCGTCGGGCAGCGACATCACCACCGGAGCCGTTCCGCGCAGCCGGTCCTCGCCCGCGGCCTTGCCGACCGAGGTGACCCAGCCCAGTACGGACCTGGCCGGGACGTACTCCCCGAACGGGACCAGCCGCATCTTGTCGTACCGGTCCCCGGTCGGTCCTTCCGGTCCGACGAGTACCGAACTCTTGTAGATCCCCGCCGGGCCGGAAGCGCCCTCGCTCCGGGCGTCCACATTGACCAGGACCGGGGCGCCGATTTCCCGGGACAGCGCGGCGAGCCGTTCGGCCAGGTCCGGCCGCCGGCCCAGGTCCGCGCCGACACTGCTCTCGCCCCAGACCACCAGGTCCGGTTCACTGCCCGCCAGTTCGCGGGTCAGCTCCTCGCCGCGGTCGAAGCGCCGCTCGGCGCTGAGCATGCCGCCGACGACCCCCGGCTGGACCACCGCGATCCGCACCCGGCCCGACTCGCGCGGCATCGGGGCCCACACCCACGCGGACGCGAGGGCCGTCGCACAGAGCACCGCGCACGCCACCGCGGGCGTGCGGGCCGACTCGACCGTCAGAAGCAGCACCGCCACCGTGTTGACGGCCAGCACCAGCAGGCTCACCAGCCAGACCCCGCCGACCGAGGCGAGCCTCAGCGCCGGTGACACCTGCCACTGGCTCGCTCCCAGCAGCCCCCAGGGGCCGCCCAGCCCCTCCCAGGAACGGACCAGCTCGATCATCAGCCAGCCCGCCGGAACGACACCGACGGCCGCCGCAGCCCGGGCCGTCTGTGGCCTGCCGCCCAGCATGCGGCGCACCAGCGCTCCCCACGGCGCCCACAGCAGCCCGAACAGCGCCGCCAGCACCAGCAGGAAGACATGGAGGCTCGGCAGCAGCCAGTGGTGCACCGCGATCATGAAGCCGGCTCCGCCGAGCCAGCCCTCGACCGCCGCACGACGGGCCGTCGGCGCGGTGCGCAGCAGAAGCATCCACGGCACCAGGGCCACATAGGCGAACCACCACAGCGACGGCTCGGGAAAGGCGAGCGCGGGCAGCGCGCCGGCGACGAGCGCGGCGGCACCGCGCGCTCTGCGCGACCCGAGGACGTGTTCGTGCCCGTCGTGCCGCGTCGTGTGCGCCCGACCGCCGACCGGAATCCGCATCCAGCGCCTCCTCGTCCGGCCTCGAGGGCCAGGAGCCGTTCATCACCAGTGTGCGCGAAGATCGGCGCCGGCGAACAGAGCGCCTCCCGAGCCTCAGCCGCCTTCCGCGGCCCCACCCGTGCCCGTACGCCGCCATTTCTCCTCGATCACCACGGACCGCAACCGCCAGCCCTCCGCCGTACGCGTCAGAGCGAAGCGGTAGCGGCCGCCCGACTCGAAGTCCTCGCCCGACCCGGTCCGCATCGGGTTGACGTAGTCCGCCCGCACCTCCGCACTGTCGCCCGGGGACCCGTCCAGGTCCTCGACGCTCACCCGCCTGTTGACGATGAGGTGCTGGCGTACGGGGAAGCGGCGCATCGTCCCCGCGAGCCACTGAGCGACCTCGGCGGCTGGGCCCTCGATGCCGCCGGACGCGCGGTAGTCGGCCCGGCCCCCTGCGGTGAACAGTGCTCGGTAGGCGTCCCAGTCGCCGTCGTCGACGGCCGCCGCGTAACCGGTGACCACGTCGTCGAGGGCGAGTCTGTCCATCACGGTCGCGAGATCCACGCGCTGCGTCATCGGCTCAGTGTCGGTGAGGCGGCGTTCCAGGCAAAGAGCTGTGCATGCCCGTCACTCGCCGGTGCCCGCAACCGGCCGTACTCCGCCCATGCGCTCCTCGTCGCTGATCGGGGAACACTCGGGCCCGGACGCCCGCTGACGCCCCGTGGACCGGCTCGGCCTCGCCGCGCCCACCGCCGAACCAAGCCGGCGTTGACGGCCGGGACGGCCCCCTCCGGTGGCGCGGATGCTGAGCAAGTCGATGGTCCATCGGGATCAGTCCGGTTCTCCGCGCTTCATCGCGTCATCGAGGAGGACGCGATGAAGCCGGCCGGACCACGGTCGCGGTTCGCTGAGCCGAGCGCCGGTCGACGGTTGCGCGGCAGGAACGAACACCGGTGGGCGCCGCCGCCGGATACAGCTTCCCGGGGCCACCAACACGGTCGGTCGGAACTCGGTCGTGTGGCTCCACCACGACCGAGCTGATGGGGCGCTCAGCGGATCTGCGGGGTGTCGAGGCAGGGCGGCTCACGGCAGGGGACGGCTCACACGGCAGTCGCCACCCAGAACTCCTCGCCGGAGTTCTCGTCCGAGGCCGCCACGGCCCGGTTGCGTCGCACCGAGGACCAGAACGAGCAGGCGATCAGGGCGACACCCAGGAGGCCGGTGACGACCTCGTTGATGTGCCACTTGATCCTCACGAGCAGCAGCACGGCCAGGGCGCCCATGGCGTAGTGCGCACCGTGCTCGAGGTAGAGGTAGTCGTCGAGGGTGCCCCGGCGGACCAGGTAGACCGTCAGCGATCGGACGCGCCGATGCCGAGGCCCAGCGCCATCCAGAAGATGTCGTCGGTGGGCGACGGCCCCTCTCTCAGCGCCTTACGGCCCTGAGCACCACGAACTTCGGGTCGCTCGCGACCACTTCGCAGTTGCCGAAGAACCGCTTCAGCCGTACGTGGTAGCCGAGGTGACGGTTGCCGACGACCCACAGCTCGCCACCGGAACGCAGCGCGCGGCGTGCGTCGGCGAACATCCGCCGCGCCGCCGTGTCGGTCGTCGCCCGGTGCGAGTGGAACGGCGGATTGTTCAGGACCAGGTCCACCGAGCCGTCCGCGAGCCCGGACAGACCGTCGCCGACCAGGAACTCCGCCGTCCCCGACGGCACGTTGTCACCGAACGTGGCCTCCGCGGAGGCCACCGCCGAGTACGACTCGTCCGTGAACGTCACGACCGCCTCCGGATTGGCCAGCGCCGCCGCCGTACCGACCACGCCGTTTCCGCAGCCCAGGTCCACGACCCTCTCGTGGCCCCGGCGCCGCGGCAGATGGCGCAGGAAGAAGCGGGTGCCGATGTCGAGGCGCTCCGCGCAGAAGATCCCGGCGTGATTGGTCACGGTCCGGCCCGCGAGGACGCCGGTGTCCGGCGGCAGGGCGTACCGCAGCGGCCACGGGCTCGGCGCCCGGGGGAGACCCGGGTCGGGGGTGCAGAGGATCAGCCGGGCCTTCTTCACCGCGAGCGACGTCCTGGTCGGCCCGAGGATGCGCTCGAACAGCTTGAGCGTGGACGTGTGGATCTCCGTGACCATGCCCGTACCGACGACGACGGTGCCGGCGTGCACGGCCGGCGCCAGGCGGTGCAGCTGGTCCTCCAGCAGCGCGAGACTCTTCGGCACCCGGACCAGAAGCACGTCGATGCGCTCCGGCGGGTCCTGCCTCGCGGTGAGAAGCCGCACGGATCCGGGGTCGACGCCGTTGCGGTCGAGATTGACGCGGGTCGCCTGCTGCCCGAGGAACGAGTCGGAGATCTGGGTGACCGGTCCGGCCCCGTGCGCTGCGAGCGAGGTCACCAGCGCGCCCCACCGGTCGCCGACGACGGCCACCGTGCCCGACAGGTCCGTCGGCGGGGCATCGTCGTCGCCGTGCAGATGCCGCAGCAGATACTCGTCGGCGGCGTCCCAGGCGCGAAGTGTGTCGCGCGGGTCCTCGGGAAAGCGGGCGAGCCGGTAGGCGCCCCATGACGTGGTCAAACGGTTCATCGTGCGCCCAGGCTAGCCGGTGCTACGCGGCGGGCCGTACGTCCTCGCGTGCCGCAGCGGCCCACTCCACCACCAGTGCCTCGTACTCCGGGCGCCGGTCCTCGGGCAGCGCGCCGTCGGCCCACAGCTCTCGGATCCGGGCGTTCAGCTCGGACGCGGACAACAAGGTTTCGGATTCAGACTCGCGGGGAAAGGGGGACATGTTCTTCAGGCTACGGCCTCGGTCCGGCGCCCGTCCTCCCCGCGAACCGGCGGCTCAGCCGCCCGACTCACCCGCGTGCGGGCTCAGCACACCCGCCCCCACCAGGACGAACAGCAGAACTCCGAGCAGAATCCGGTAGATCACGAACGGCATGAAGCTCTTCGTAGTGATGAATTTCATGAACCAGGCGATCACCGCGTAGCCCACACCGAAGGCGATGAACGTGGCGAAGATCGTCGGCCCCCAGGACACATGGCCCTCGCCCGCCTCGGTCAGCTCGAACAGCCCGGAGGCCAGCACGGCCGGGATCGCCAGCAGGAACGAGTAACGGGCCGCCGCCTCTCGGGTGTAGCCCATCAGCAGACCGCCGCTGATGGTCGCACCGGACCGGGAGACGCCCGGGATCAGGGCCATCGCCTGGCAGACGCCGAAGACCAGACCGTCCCGCACGCTCAGGTCCTTGAGCGTCTTGCGCTCCTTGACCACCCGGTGCCGGCCGCCCGCCTCGTCGCGTGCGGCCAGCCGGTCCGCGATGCCGAGGACGATGCCCATGCCGATCAGGGTCGTCGCGATGAGCCGCAGATCACGGAACGGGCCCTCGATCTGGTCCTTGAGTGTGACGCCGAGCACACCGATCGGGATGGAACCGATGATCACCAGCCAGCCCATCTGGGCGTCGTGGTCGCCGCGCATCGCCTTGTCGGTGAGCGAGCGGAACCAGGCGGACAGGATCCTCCCGATGTCCTTGCGGAAGTAGATGAGGACGGCCGTCTCCGTGCCGATCTGGGTGATCGCGGTGAACGCGGCTCCCGGGTCGTGCCAGCCGGCGAAAGCGGCGGTGAGCCGCAGATGCGCGCTGGAGGAGATGGGAAGGAACTCCGTCAGCCCCTGGACGAGCCCGAGGATGAATGATTCGAACCAAGACATGAAAGCTACGCCACCCAAAGGCTGGTCACGGTCTGTCAGGCGCGCGCGAAGGCACATGACCCGTGAGATACGACTCACGTACGTCATCGGGCCGGCGCCGGGTGGCAGCGTAGCGTCCCGAAATGAAGGGCTCGCGGCAGGCCCTGCCGCTCCGGCCCCTGGGGAGCTCGTGGATGCAGGTCAGCTCTCGGCGCCGCGCAGCCGGTGGCGCTTGGCCCAGGCGACCGCCGCGGCCGCCAGCCCCGTCACCACGATGAATCCCATCGCGATCAGGAACGCCGGCGACGTCGGGGAGCCGGCCCGGCTGCCGGCGACCACGTACGCCGCCGTGTTGGGGATCGAGCCGAGCCCGGTCGCCAGCAGAAAGGGCAGACAGCCCATGCGGGAGACGGCCGCGCAGTAGTTGGCGGCGGCGAACGGCACGCCCGGGAACAACCGGATCGCCAGCATGGAACGGAAACCGTGCCGGCTGAGCTGCCCGTCGACCGCCTTCAGCACCCGCCCCCGCAGCAGCGGCCGCAGCGCGTCCTGCCCGAGCAACCGGCCCAGAGTGAAAGCGATTCCGGCGCCCAGCACCGTGCCGGCGATCGCCGCCACGAGCCCGGCCTGCGAACCGAACAGCGCCCCGGCAGCCAGATTGAGGATCGGCCGGGGCACGAACGCGGCCGTGCAGACCCCGTACCCGACGCCGAACAGGACCACGGCCGCCGCACCGCTCAACTGCGGCCAGCCCGCGGAGAGCAGTCTCTGCGGTTCGTAGATCACCACCGTCACGGCGGCGGAGGCGAGCAGCACCGCGAGAAGGGACAACCGCGACCAGGGCGAGAACAGGGCCCTGGTGCAGCGGACGGTGAGACCGGATGCCGGCCTGGGGACGAGGTCGAGCATCCGGGGAGACTAACCGACACCTGCGTGTGATCGCCGTAATGTGTGCCGTATGACGCATGCCGTACCGCGCAGCGATCTCGCCGACACCGTCATGGAACGGCTCGTGGCCGTCTGTCCGGCCGCTGGGGACGCCGACAGGGCCGCGCAGGCCGCCGCGTACATGAAAGGCGTTGCTCCCTTCCTCGGTGTCCCCGCACCCGAACGCCGGGCACTGTCCCGTACGGTCCTCGCCGGCACGCCCCGGCCCGACGAGGCCGACTGCACGGCCGTCGCGCTGCGCTGCTGGGCGCTGCCCGAGCGGGAGTACCACTACTTCGCAGCCGACTATCTGCGCCGCCACGTCGGCCGCTGCTCCTCCGGCTTCCTTCCCGTGGCGCACCGGCTGATCACCACCGTTCCCTGGTGGGACACCGTCGATGTGCTCGCCGTGCATGTCGTCGGACCGCTGGTGGCCGCCGATCCGGCGCTCGGATCGGTCATGGACGCATGGATCGACGACGACAGATGGGTCGCCCGCACGGCCCTTCTCCACCAGCTGCGCTTCCGGGGCGCGACGGACAGTGGAAGGCTGTTCGACCACTGTCTCCGCAGGGCGGACCACCCGGACTTCTTCATCCGCAAGGCGATCGGCTGGGCGCTGCGGGAGTACTCCAGGACCGACCCGGACGCGGTACGGGACTTCGTCGACGGAGCGCGGGACCGGCTGTCACCGCTGTCCGTGCGCGAGGCGCTGAAGCACCTCTGACAGCGCGCCGTCCCCAAGTGACGTACCGGGAAAAACCATTCGACGCCGTGCGGGGCATGGGCGATCATCGACGCATGTTCCGGTACGCCTTCCTCGCAGCGTGGTCCGCAGTCGCGGACGCGCCGAAGGCTGCCGTTCCCGCAGCGGAGGGTGCCGCAACTGCCGTTGCCGCAGTCTCCGTCGGCGCCACAGCCGCCGGCGCGGCCGCCACCGCTTTCGCAGCGGCCGCGGCCGCCGGGGCACCCCTCGACGGCGCCCGAAGCTGACTCTTCCCGGATCGTCCGTGGACCCCGCAGGGGGAGGGTCGGCCAGGCCCAGGGGTCCCGACGAGCTGCCGAGTTCCGGGAAGGAACGACTTCGCCATGCCCAAGACGGCTTACGTGCGGACCAAGCCGCACCTCAACATCGGCACCATGGGGCACGTCGACCACGGCAAGACGACGCTGACCGCCGCCATCACCAAGGTCCTCAGCGAGCGCGGGAACGGCACGTTCGTGCCGTTCGACCGCATCGACCGGGCGCCGGAGGAGGCCAGTCGCGGCATCACCATCAACATCGCGCACGTCGAGTACGAGACCGACACCCGCCACTACGCCCACGTGGACATGCCGGGCCACGCCGACTACGTGAAGAACATGGTCACCGGCGCCGCGCAGCTCGACGGGGCGATCCTCGTCGTCTCCGCACTCGACGGCGTCATGCCGCAGACCGCGGAGCACGTCCTGCTGGCCCGCCAGGTCGGCGTCGACCACGTCGTCGTCGCCCTCAACAAGGCCGACGCGGGCGACGACGAGCTGACCGACCTCGTGGAGCTCGAGGTCCGTGATCTGCTCACCGCGCACGGGTACGGCGGCGACGCCGCGCCGGTGGTGCGGGTCTCCGGCCTGCGGGCCCTCGAGGGCGACCCGCGCTGGACCGCCGCGATCGAGGCACTGCTCGACGCCGTCGACACGTATGTGCCGATGCCGGTCAGGTACACCGACGCACCGTTCCTGCTGCCGGTGGAGAACGTCCTCACCATCACCGGGCGCGGAACCGTCGTCACCGGCGCCGTCGAGCGGGGCACCGTACGCATCGGTGACCGGGTCCAGGTGCTCGGCGCGGACACCGAGACGGTGGTGACCGGCCTGGAGACCTTCGGCAAGTCGATGGAGTCCGCGGAGGCGGGGGACAACGTGGCCCTGCTGCTGCGCGGTGTCCACCGCGACCAGGTCCGGCGCGGCCATGTCGTCGCCGCCCCCGGCAGCGTCGCGCCGAGCCGGCGCTTCAGGGCGCAGGTGTACGTGCTCTCGGCCCGCGAGGGCGGCCGGGCCACGCCGGTCGCCACCGGCTACCGGCCGCAGTTCTACATCCGCACCGCGGACGTCGTCGGCGACATCGACCTCGGCGAAGCGGCTGTGGCACGCCCCGGCGACACGGTCTCGCTGACCGTCGAGCTCGGCCGGGAGGTACCGCTGGAGCCGGGGCTCGGCTTCGCGATCCGCGAGGGCGGTCGCACGGTGGGTGCGGGGACGGTGACGGCCGTGCTGTGACACGGCGCCGTGAGGTGACCGTGATGCGCGGGGCGGGACAATGGGCGGGTGAACGAGCCCGTCCCCGTCCTGCGCGCCGTCGACGGCGGCATCGCCAAGCTCATGCCCGACGTCGACCGGGACCGTGCCTGGCTGCTGACCGTCGACGGCGCACCGCAGTCGTACGTCGACCTCGACGATCCGACGCACCTCGAATTCGAGTACGCGCGCAGGCTTGGCCATGTCGTCGATTGCGCCGCGGAGGAAGGGGCGCCGCTGTCCGTGCTCCACCTCGGGGGCGGGGCCCTCACCCTGCCCCGCTACGTCGCGGCGACCCGTCCCGGGTCGCGGCAGGACGTCGTCGAGGCCGACGCCGGGCTCGTCGCCCTGGTCGCGGAACATCTGCCGCTGCCGGACGGCTCCGGGATCACCGTGCACCAGGCCGACGCGCGGGCCTGGGTGGATGCCGCGCCCCCCGACTCCGTGGACCTGATCGTCGCCGACGTCTTCGGCGGCTCGCGGGTCCCCGCCCACCTGACCACGGTCGGTTACGCGCGAGCCGCCGAGCGGGTACTGCGGCCGTCCGGCGTCTACGCGGCAAACCTCGCCGACGGCGCGCCGTTCACCTTCCTCGGTTCACAACTGGCCACCTTCGCGGAGGTGTTCGTGGAACTGGCGCTGATCGCCGAACCGTCGGTGCTGCGGGGCCGCCGCTTCGGCAACGCGGTGCTGCTGGCGTCCCGCTCACCGCTCGCCACAGGGGCGCTGGCGCGACGGACGGCGTCGGACGCGTTTCCGGCGCGGGTCGAGGAGGGTGCCGGGGTGGCGCGGCTGCGGGGGGACGCGGTGCCGGTCGACGACGCGTCGGCGAAGCCGTCGCCGGAGCCGCCGGAGGGGGCGTTCACGGTGAGCTGAGGGTCGCGCCTGCGGCGGGCGTGTGCCCCACCCCGTCACCCTTCCCGAAACCGGGGCAAGCCCCGGGCCCGTACCGCGCTTCGCGCGGTGTCCTCAATCTCCCCTACGGCCTGGCGGCCGGAGATGCCCCCAGACAGGCTTGATTTCGCTGCGCCAGATCAGCCTCGCCGACGTTTGAGGCGCGGGGGTCCTGTGTGGGTCCTCCACTCCGCCGGCGTCGGGGGGAGGAGCCCCCGGAACACCGCGCGAAGCGCGGTACGGCTCCGGGCGGAGCCCGGTTTCGGGAAGGGGCGGGGAGCGAGGGGGGAACGCCCGCCGCAGGCGCCCCCGCGCCCCGCGCCGGCCCCTACCCCCGCGGCGCCGCTTCCCCGGACAGAAGGGGTGTCACCGAGCGGCGGCGACGAGTCCTCATCCGCGACCCCGATGGACAGCCACTGCGGCCACACCAGTGCACGTCGATACGACGGGAGCCGCCAGAACGGCGCGCAGTAAAGCCCGCCTCACCCTGGGAGTCGCCGCCGCCCGCACCGGCGACAGAGAAGAAGCCACAGGCATGGGCCCCCAGCCCTCGAAGCCGACCGCAAGTACCTCCCATCCCTCCTTTCGGTCGCTGACGAGCTGGACAAGGAACTGCGCTCCCGGTACCCGCCCGAGGTGGCGACACGCGACTTTCACGAGCGAGTCACAATCATCAAACGAGGCGCAGCCAGGCCGGACCTCCCCTTCTGAAACGCTCCTATGTGAGATCGAAAGGAATTCACCCAATGAGGTGAAGCAGCCCCAAGCGGGTTGCGGATAGTAGCGGATAAATGGAAGCGTCAGCTTCGATCAGTCCACCGGGGAGGGGAATTGACGCATCGAGCGCGCAGAAATGCTCAGCTTCGACTGGCCAGGCGCCCAGGTAGAGTTCGAGTTCGGGAAACACCGCCCGATTCGCCTTGGTGGCGCCGGATCAACTTTGCAGGGTGGGCCACCGGCATCGGAGCCGCTGTCGGCATTGGCACCTTGATGTTCACTGGCGTCGCCACGTACTACGGGGCCAGGGTCGCCGAAGAGCAACTGCAGCAGTCCAGGGAGGAAGCAGAGCGATCGATGCGCTCCCAAGCCGCACAGGTGGCCTACTGGGTGGAAGAAACGCAAGGCCCGACTCGCATACATTTCGCGAATCAGTCACCCAACCCAATCTCGGAAGTGCTGCTGGAATTTTACTTGGCAGAGATACGAACGGAAGCGGGTAAGCGCCCAATCTATGAGCGAGTGAACTTTTTCGTAACGCTCGAAAGTGTGGCCCCCTGCGCCGAAGTGACCTTTGATGCAAGGGATATGAAACGGCACCCTGATAGCGGCATGCCGGTGAAACTCGCCCATCTGGACGGGTCCTTCACCGTGCGATATGCGGCCTTCAAGGATCGTGAGGGCAGCTATTGGGTTCGTGATGATACTGGTCTTGCTCGTGCGAAAAGTAAGAGCGAAGCCTTCCTCGCGAACCTGGTCCGTCCCACGGCACCCGCTGGCACGGTTACCCGAGAATGGAGCGGGTCGGTCAAGTCAAGACCGACGGAGAAGCCTGCTCGGGCGTGCGAGGCGACGACCACGCCTGGGCTCTGACTTTTGGGCAATCCGGTTTCGCTAATTCTTCCCCGAAATATCCTCTTGGGGTGAGAGGCAGGAAGACGCAGAGGCTGAAGAGGATACGTTTGTCCGCGGCTCACCCGCGAGGACCGCGAACACGAGCAGCGCCTGTGAGACACAGTTCAGGGCGTTCGCGGCGACCATCGCCCGGCGCCTCGGCACCCTGTCGGCGATCGCGCCCCAGATGAGCAGGAACAGCACGAGCGGGAGTGTGCGGGTGGCGGGCCGACGTCGCCGCCGGCCTGGAGGACGGCTAACGCCGCCGCGATCAGCGCACCATGGCTTCCCAGGTTGGTGATGATCACGACGGCGGTCAGCGGTGTGTAGTTGCGGTCCGCCCATTCGGGGCGGCGCGAGCGCGTCGGTGCGCGGCGGCGGGAGGTGCCACCCGAGGACTGTTCCCGCTTCCGTGCCGACTCGCCAAACGGTTTGTCGAAGGTCGGGCGTGGCCCGTCACCGAGTGGAACGCGGTTCGGTCCGCGGTCTAGCCGGCCAGCCGTACCGTGCTGAGGATCTGCTGGATCGTCGCGTCCGGCACCTCGTCCGGCACGCCCGTGTTGGAGTACAGCACCCAGCTGGCGAAGTCACCCTTGGCGTTCTTGAAGCTGAACGCGATCGACTTGCCGTCGGTCTCGCACTTGTTCTCCTTCTTGACGCCCTTGGCCGTGGCGATGGCGACGCTGCCCTTGAGGCCGGACTTCGTCGTGTAGTCCTTGGCCGGACTCACCTTCACGGTGCCCTTGGGCTCGGTCTGGGCGAAGGCGGCCCACACCCAGTTCCCGGCCTCGTTCGTGGCGGCCTCCGCCGTGTTCTTGGCGCCCTTGCCGCCCTTGGTGCCGGTGCTGGCCAGGCCGTAGTCCTCTTCTGTGCCGTCCTTGTCGGCGTCGATGAGGCACCACTCGCTCTTCAGGTGGGCAGGAGCGGACATCATGACCACGGCGGAGCCGTCGCCCTTCTTCTCGTCCTCGAAGCCGGTGGCCGTGCCGGAGCTCTCGACCTCCCATTCGGCCGGAACGTCGAACTGCGTGCCGTGCTTGGGGTTGGTGACGACCTTCCAGCCGGCGATGGTGGGCTTGTCGGCCGCGCCATCGCGCGGGTTCTCCGTCGGTGACGGAGCGGGGGCCTCCGAGGCCTCCGACTTCTCCGGCTCGGCCGGCTTCGAGGCGGCGACGTCGGCGCTCTTGTCGGACGTCTTGTCGTCGTCCGGCAGGACGATCACGCCCGTCACGACCGCGGTCGCGACCACGGCGGTGGCGGCGACGATCGCGACGATCGTCGTCTTCTTCTTCTCGTCGCGGGGCGGCTGCGGCGCCCCGGGCATCTGGCCGGGCACGGCGTACTGCGGCGCGGTCGGCTGCTGGTACGGGTTGGGCTGCTGGTACCCCGGCTGCTGGTATCCCGGCTGCTGATACGGATTCGGCTGCTGGTACCCCGGCTGCTGGTACGGGTTCTGGTCCTGCGGGTTCTGCTCGCCCCCGGGCGGCTGCTGTCCTGGCCACATGGCGAGTAACCATAGAGGTGCGGGCCGGGCACTTCCACGGCCGGGCCCCGCAGGGGATGGCCAAGGGGAGCTACTCGTGGGTAACATCGCGCCATGAGCGCAGACCAGATGTCCATCGGCGAGTTGCTTACCGCCACCGTCCCCATGGTCAGGACCCTCAAGCTGGAGTACCTGGAGACCACGGCCGAGCGAGCGGTACTCCGCCTGCCCGACGACCCCGAGTACCACAACCATGTCGGCGGCCCGCACGCCGGAGCGATGTTCACCCTGGCCGAGTCCGCCAGCGGTGCCGTCGTCCTGGCCGCCTTCGGCGACCAGCTCGGCCGCGCCGTGCCGCTCCCGGTCAAGGCGGAGACCAGCTACAAGAAGCTCGCCAAGGGCGTCCTCACCGCGACCGCGACGCTCGGCCGCCCCGTCGCCGACGTCGTGAAGGAACTGGACGCCGGAGAGCGCCCCGAGTTCCCCGTAACGGTCGCCATCCAGCGCGCCGACGGTGCCGTGACCGGCGAGATGCACATCGTCTGGACCCTGCGCCCCAACAGCTGAGCAGCAGGCCACGGACCGGGCCGCCCCGGCACCCCCGAGGTGACGAGGCGGCCCTCGCACATCGCGGCGCAAGGAAACGAGCAGGTAGGCTGCCCGTCGTGCGCCGAGGGGCGCACGACGGGCGACGGCCCGGCGACATCGGGAGGAAGCGGCGTTGCACGTCCAGGAGTGGCTCGAGACCGTCCCGGCGGTCAGCATCTACGTCCTGGTGGGGGTGGTCATCGGGCTCGAGAGCCTCGGTATCCCGCTGCCCGGCGAAATCATCCTCGTCAGCTCGGCGCTCCTCGCCTCCCAGCACGGCGACATCGATCCGTACGTCCTCGGCGCCTGCGCGACGGCGGGCGCCATCATCGGCGACTCGATCGGGTACGCCATCGGCCGCAGGGGCGGCCGGCCGCTGCTCGCCCGGCTCGGCGGCAGGTTCCCCAAGCATTTCGGCGAGGCGCAGATCGCGATGGCCGAGCGGTCGTTCCAGAAGTGGGGCATGTGGGCCGTCTTCTTCGGCCGCTTCGTCGCCCTGCTGAGGATCTTCGCCGGGCCGCTCGCGGGTGTGCTGCGGATGCCGTACTGGAAGTTCGCCGTCGCCAATGTCCTCGGCGGCATCCTGTGGGCGGGCGGCACGACGGCGGTCATCTACTCCGTCGGCGTCGTCGCGGAGGCCTGGCTCAAGCGCTTCTCCTGGCTGGGGCTCGTCCTCGCGGTGCTGATCGGTGTCACGTCGATGCTGGTGCTCAAGAGCCGCGCGAAGAAGGTGGCGGCGCAGTCCGGTTCTGCCCCTGCGGCCGAGCCGGTCCCCGTAACGGACTGAGCCTTCGCAAACTGTCGTCACGGACTGACCCGTCGCCGGCCGCGGCCGCGGCCGGCGGGCAGGGTCCCTCAGCCCTTGTGCGCCTCGCGGTGCTGCGCCGCCAGGTCCAGATACACCGCCGCGTTGAGCTTGATGCCCTCCTGCTCCTCCTGCGTCAGCTCGCGCCGTACCTTCGCGGGCACCCCCGCGACCAGGGAACCCGGCGGCACCTGCATGCCCTGCGGTACCAGTGCCTGAGCCGCGATCAGGGAACCGGCGCCGATGTGCGCGCCGTTGAGGACCGTGGCGCCCATGCCGACGAGGACGTCGTCCTCGACGGTGCAGCCGTGGAGGATCGCGTTGTGGCCGACCGAGACGCGTTCGCCGACGGTGACGGGGAACCCGGGATCGCTGTGAACGGTGCAGTTGTCCTGGATGTTGCTGCCGGCGCCGATCGTGATCGGCCCACAGTCGGCGCGCAGCACCGTCTGGTACCAGACACTCGCGCCCGCGTCGAGCGTGACCTCACCCATCACCACCGACGTCGGGGCGGCGAACGCCTCCGGATCGACACGGGGTTCCCTGCCGCCCACACCCGCAACCAATGCCCGCTCCGTCATGCCCGCTCCCTCTTGACTCCCACCGGCGTTCACCGGTCCTCGCCGGTGTGCACCGGCCGTCGCGCCTGCCTGCACGGTATGCCCCCGGCTGCCGCGGCATGCGGCGGGGTGCCCGGTGCACGCCGGGCACCGCGCCGCCCTGCGCCCCCTTGCCCTCGCTTCCCTCTCAGTGACCCGTCAACAGCCTTCCGTACGGTGCCCGTTGCCGAACGAGGGAGCGTCATGGCCACGCGTCGCACGTCCCCGGCCTCCTGTCGCCCGAGTTCGGTGGCGGCGAGAGGGTTCTTCACCCATGGGCCCACACATCCGCCCGTGCGCTTCACACCGGTCGGCGGCTGCGCGGCGGACGGCGCTTGGGGCGAACGTCACAGCACGTCAGGGCCGTCGCGCCCGGTGCGGCCGACTACCGTGTGCGAGTGCCGAAGAGCAGGAACACCACGTCGTCGGCGGCCGCCTGGCGCCGCCGCGTCCTCACGCGGGCCGTGCACCGCGCGTGGCAGTGGGTGCAGGACACGGGGGCCGTCACGGCGGAGCGTCCGGGGCGGCTGCGGTTCCGGAGGATCGGGACCGGCACCCGGCTGGCCTTCCCCCAGGGAACCGTTTTCGGTGAACCGTGGATCGAGCTGGGCGCGCACTGCATCATCGCCGAACAGGTGACCCTCACCGCCGGGATGATGCCCGGTCTGGACCTCGGGCCCGACACCGTGCTGACCCTGGGCGACGGTGTGGTCCTCGGGCGCGGCAGCCATGTCATCGCCGACACCCGGGTGACCATCGGCTCCGACACGTACTGCGGTCCTTACGTCTACATCACCTCGACGAACCACAGTTACGACGATCCGCACGAACCGGTCGGCAAGCAGTGGCCGCGTACCGACCCGGTCGAGATCGGGCCCGGCTGCTGGCTGGGGACGGGGGCGGTGATCCTTCCGGGCGCCCGGCTGGGCCGGAATGTCGTCGTGGCGGCGGGCGCGGTCGTGCGGGGAGAGGTGCCCGACCACTCGGTGGTGGCGGGTGCTCCCGCCCGGGTCGTACGGCGGTGGGACGAGGAGGGCGGCTGGCAGCCGCCGCTGCGTACGCCCGCGCCGGTGCCGATTCCGGAAGGGGTCACCCCGGAGCAGCTCCTCGCACTCGCGGAGCTCGACGAGGAGTTGTCGGAGCCGGTGGAGGCCCGGGTCGAGCTCGAGGAGCGCTGATCAGCCGCTCGCCAGCAGGACCGTGCCCACCAGCGCCAGTCCGGCGCCCGCGGCCTGCACGCTGCGCAGCCGCTCCTTGAGGACGATCAGCGCCGCGAGGACGGTCACCACCGGGTACAGGTTCGCGAGCACCGCAGCCACCGTGACGGGTCCGTTCTGCGCGGCGATCGAGTACGTGCCGTTGGCGGCGACGTCCGCGAGGCCCACGAAGGCGAGCGCCGGCAGCGAACGCAGCACGGTGCGCATGCCGCCGTCCTCGGGCAGGGCCGGGCCGCCGCGCTTCACCGACACGTACAGGGCGGCTCCGCCGACGGCGACATTGGTGACACGCTGCACGAAAAGCGCGAGGAACAGCCCGGTGAGCGTGGTAGACGCCTCGGCGATCAGGGCCAGTACGGCGCCGAAGCCGAAGGCCGCGACGAGCGTGAGCAGGACCGCCTGGCGCTGCACAGGGGCGCCGCGCAGCTCGGGGCCGCCCGCCAGGACGATACCGGCCGCGGCCACGGCGATGCCCGCGAACTGCAGCAGGCCCGGCCGCTCGCCCAGCAGCAGTCCGACACCGACGGGCACGGCGACACCGAGCGACCCGAGCGGTGACACCACTCCCATGGGGCCGAGCGCGAGCGCCTTGTAGAAGCACAGCATCGCCACCGGTCCCACGGCGCCGGCCGCCACGGCGTACCAGAGCTGCGGGCCCGCCTGGGAGAAGCCGCCGGTGGCGACGACGACGGCACCGAGGACCAGCACCGCGACGGACTGGGAGGCTACGACCACGGTGAGCGCGGGCGTACGTCGCGTGAGCAGCCCGCCGCCGAAGTCGGCCAGTCCCCAGAGCAGGCTGGTGGCCAGGGCGAAGAGTGCGGTCATGCGTGCCTCGCAGTACAGTGTGGTGAACGATTTGGTGCACCACACGGTAGTGCAATTTACTAAACTCTGTCATCCAGAATATTGGACGGCGCCGGACTCCTGGACGGAATGTGTCGGACCTCGACCAGCTCACCCAGTCGCTCGCCCGCAACCTCAAGCACTGGCGCGGCGAACGAGGGTTCACCCTGGACGCCCTCGCGGCCCGCTCCGGCGTCAGCCGCGGAATGATCATCCAGATCGAGCAGGCGCGCACAAATCCCAGCGTGGGGACGACGGTGAAGCTCGCCGACGCCCTCGGCGTCAGCATCACCACGCTCCTCGACTACGAGCAGGGCCCGCAGGTCCGCCTGGTCCCGCCGGAGCAGGCCGTCCGGATGTGGGCCACCTCCACCGGCAGTTCCACCACCCTCCTCGTCGGCAACGAGCGAGGCGGACCGCTGGAGCTGTGGTCATGGCGGCTGATGCCCGGCGACGAGAGCGCCTCCGACCCCCACCCGGACGGCACGACGGAACTGCTGCACGTCACCACCGGCGAACTGACCCTCGTCGTCGACGGGCAGCCCCACCCCGTACCGGCCGGCACCTCGGCCACCTTCGAGGCGAACGTGCCGCACGCCTACCGCAACGACGGTGAGGAGATCGTCGAAGTGATGATGGCGGTCTCCGTCCCGCCCGTGCGCTGAGACGTCCGACCGCCGCCGGGGACAGTGGTGTTGGCGTGCGCGACATGCGCGCACCCATCGGCGACTTCGACAGAGCCACCCCCGCACCCGACTGCCTCGACCCTCTCGTCGCGCCCGTCGCGGCGGCCGTGCGCGGCCGGCGCGGTGACGTCCCCGCCGATCGGCTCGTCCACGTCGACACCGACCCGGAGATCGCCGACACCGCCGCCTTCGCGGAGCGCTACGGCCGCAAAGTGCTGGAACGGTCCGCCAACGGCGTCGTCGTGGCCGGCAAGCGCGGCGGCGGGACCACGTTCGCCGCATGCCTCGTGCTGTCCCACACCCGCGTCGACGTCGACGGCGCCGTCCGTAAGCAACTCGGCGTGCGCAAGGCCTCTTCTCCGTCGATGGAGACCGCGACCGGTGAGAGCGGCACGCGGCAAGCCGATCCTGCCGGGCAAGGCGTTCTTCGCCCTGCCCGGCGCGGTGGTCGTCGATCGGCGTCCGAGGCCGCTGTCTGCCGACCGGGTTCAGCCGAGCCGCGGGATCTCGATCGCCGGGCACCGGTCCATGACCATGTCCAGACCGGCCGCCCGGGTGCGCTCGTACGCCGCCTCGTCGATCACACCGAGCTGGAACCAGACGGCCTTCGCGCCGACGGCGACCGCCTCGTCGGCCACCTCGCCGGCCAGGCGGGAGTTCACGAACACGTCCACGACGTCCACCTCGAACGGGATGTCGGCGAGGCTTGCGTACCCCTGCTCCCCGTGGACCGTCTCCGCCTTCGGATGCACCGGCACGATGCGCTTGCCGTAGCGCTGGAGCACCTCGGCCACGCCGTGAGCCGCGCGGGCCTCGTTGTTGGACAGGCCGACCACCGCCCAGGTGTCACCCGTGGCCGTCAGAATCCTGCGGATCGTCTCTGCGTCTGCGTACATGCCGGGAGAACGGGCCGCAGGTCCGTGGGATTCCCCGGTGGAACATCCCGGTCGGGACGGCGCATAGGGTGGCCGGATGCAGGAGCAGTACCGGACGGTCGCCGGCGAGGGCGTCCACGAGACCGAGATCAACCGATCGCGCTTCATCTGCGCGCTCGCCCCCGCCGCCACCGAGGAGGAGGCTCAGGCGTTCGTCGCCCGCATCCGCAAGGAACACCCGACCGCCACCCACAACTGCTTCGCCTACGTCGTCGGCGCCGACGCCGCCGTGCAGAAGGCCAGTGACGACGGGGAACCAGGAGGCACTGCGGGGGTGCCCATGCTGCAGATGCTGATGCGGCGCGAGATCCGGTACGCCGTCGCCGTCGTCACCCGGTACTACGGCGGCGTCAAGCTCGGCGCGGGCGGGCTGATCAGGGCGTACGGGGGAGTGGTCGGCGAGGCCCTCGACGCGATCGGCACCGTCACCCGCAAGCGGTTCCGGCTCGCCACCGTCACCGTCGATCACCAGCGCGCCGGGAAGCTGGAGAACGACCTGCGCGCGACGGGCCGTCACGTGCGCGAGGTGGGCTACGCGGACGCCGTCAGGATCGAGATCGGACTGCCGGACTCCGACGTCGACTCCTTCCGGGCGTGGCTGGCCGACGTCACCGCGGGCACGGCCCGGCTGGAACTGGGGGGCGAGGCGTACGGAGATGCGTGAAGCCGCCCGCATTGTCCGACCCCACCGATACGCTCACCGATCATGAGACTCCTGCACACGTCGGACTGGCACCTGGGACGGTCGTTCCACCGGGTGAGCATGCTCGACGCCCAAGCCGCGTTCCTCGACCACCTGGTGGCGACGGTGCGCGAACGGGACGTGGACGCGGTGCTCGTCGCGGGAGACGTCTACGACCGTGCCGTGCCGCCGCTGGCCGCCGTGGCGCTGTTCGACGAAGTGCTGCACCGGCTCGCCGACGCGGGCGTGCCGACGGTGATGATCTCCGGAAACCACGACTCGGCGCGCCGGCTCGGGGTCGGCGCGGGTCTCCTCGGGCGGGCCGGCATCCATCTGCGCACCGACCCGGCCGGCTGCGGCACCCCCGTGCTGCTCGCCGACGAAAGCGGCCCGGTCGCCTGCTACGGCCTGCCGTACCTCGAACCGGCCCTGGTCAGAAACGAGTTCCGGGCGGAGCGGACCGCCCACGAGACGGTGCTCGCCGCGGCCATGGAGCGAGTGCGGGCCGACCTCGCCGGACGTGAAGCGGGCACCCGGTCCGTCGTCCTGGCTCACGCGTTCGTCGTCGGCGGCGAGGAGAGCGACAGCGAACGGGACATCACCGTGGGCGGCGTCGCGGCCGTCCCCTCCGGCGTCTTCCACGGCGTGGACTACGTCGCCCTCGGTCATCTGCACGGCTGCCAGACCATCACCGAGCGGGTTCGCTACTCGGGCTCACCGCTCGCCTACTCCTTCTCCGAGACCGACCACCGCAAGACGATGTGGATCGTCGACCTCGACGCGGCCGGAGCCGTCACCGCCGAGCGCGTCGCATGCCCGGTGGCGCGCCCCCTTGCCCGGCTGCGCGGCAGACTCGAGGAACTGCTGGAGGACCCGGCGCTCGACCACCACGAGGAGTCGTTCGTGGAGGCGACCCTCATCGACGCCGTGCGGCCCGCCGACCCGATGGCCCGGCTCACCGCACGTTTCCCGCACACCCTGCACCTGGTCTTCGAGCCGGAGCGGGCGGCGCAGGAGGCCACCGCGTCGTACGCTCAGCGGCTGCGCGGGCGCAGCGACCAGCAGATCGCGGAGGACTTCGTCGCCCATGTCCGCGGCGGCAACGGCCCCGACGACGGCGAGCGCGCCGTCCTGCGCGCCGCCTTCGAGGACGTACGGGTCGACGCCGGTGTGCGCGAGGTGGCCGGGTGAGGCTGCACACCCTGACCGTCACCGCCTTCGGCCCGTTCGGCGGCACCCAGGAAGTCGACTTCGACGCCCTCGCCAGCTCCGGCATCTTCCTGCTGCACGGGCCGACCGGCGCGGGCAAGACGTCCGTGCTCGACGCCGTGTGCTTCGCGCTGTACGGGGCGGTCCCCGGCGCCCGTCAGAGCCCCGGCGCGCCGCTGCGCAGCGACCACGCCCAGGTCGGCACGCCGACCGAGGCCCGCCTCGAACTGACTGTCGCCGGACGGCGGTTGGAGGTCACCCGCCGCCCGGCACAGCCCCGGCCCAAGGCGCGCGGCACAGGCTTCGTCACCGAGCGGGCACAGAGCACACTGCGCGAGTACGACTCCACGAGCGGCGAATGGCAGGCGCTCAGCAAGTCGCACCAGGAGATCGGGGAGGAGATCACCCAGCTCCTCGGCATGAGCCGCGAACAGTTCTGCCAGGTCGTGCTCCTGCCCCAGGGCGACTTCGCGCGCTTCCTGCGGGCGGACGCGGAGGCCCGCGGCAAACTCCTCGGACGGCTCTTCGACACCCGCCGGTTCGCCGCCGTCGAGGACCGCCTCGCCGAGCTGCGGCGCGCCGCCGAACAGCAGGTGCGGACCGGGGACGAGCAACTCCTCGCGGTGGCACACCGGATCGAGCAGGCCGCCGGTCCGGCGGCGGCCGAGTGGCCTTGCCCCGAACAGCAGCCCGGCGACCCCGGGCTCGCGGCCGCGGTCCTGCAGTGGGCGGCCGTCGCCCGCACCGGCGCCCGTGAGCTGCTGGACATCGCCGAGCGCAGGCTGGCCGCTGCGGAGAGCCGCCGGACCACGGCCCGGCACGCCCTCGAATCCGAACAGGAACGGGACCGGCTCCAGCGCCGTCACGCGGACGCGCGGGCGCGCTCGGAAGCCCTCGAGGCGCGCCGGGCCGAGCAGGAGACGCTGCGGAGCACGCTGGAGCGGGCCCACAAGGCCGCGCTCGTCGAGCCGGCGCTGCGGGTGCGCGAAGCCGCCGAGCGCGAGCACCGGAGCGCGGCCCGGGAGCGCGAGCGGACCCGCGCCGGGCTTCCCGCCGAACTCACCGACGCCGGGGCGGACCAGCTCACCGCCGCAGAACGGGCGCTGCGCGAGGAGTTCGGTGCCCTGGACGCCGCCCGCCGGGCCGAGGTCCGCGCCGCCGGCATCACCCGCGAGCTGGCCGACCTGGACCGGCAGGCGCAGGCGGACGAGGACATCCTCGCGGAGGCGGCGGGCTGGCTGGCCGAATGGGACGGCGTCCGGCGCGGCCACCAGGAACGGATCACGGCCGCGCAGGAGGCCGCGACCCGTGCCGAACACCTTGCCGGCCGACTCGAACCGGCCCGTGAGCGGCTGCGCGCGGCCCGGGAGCGCGACGATCTCGCGGCCCGCGCCGAGCGGACGGCACAGCGGCTGCGCACAAGGCATGAGCGGAGCAACGAGACCAAGGCGGCTTGGCTCGACCTCAAGGAGCGCCGACTCCAGGGCATCGCCGCGGAGTTGGCCGCCGCGCTCGTCCCCGGCCGGGCCTGCGCGGTCTGCGGCTCGCAGGACCATCCGGCACCGGCTCGCGCGGACGCCGGTCACGTCGACCGTGCCGCCGAGGACGCGGCGTACGCGGAACACGCGCGCGCCGAGCAGGCCAGGGCGGAGGCCGAGCGGGAGCTCGCGGTCGTCGACGAGTCCCGCGCAGCGGCGGCGGCGAGGGCGCGCGGAGCCGACCCGTTGGACGCGCCGTGCAACGGCGCCGCTGCGACCGGGGGACGCGCCGAGGGTGCGGACGACGGCCGTACACGCGGCCCCCTCATCACGGACGCCGGCGCCCGCAGTGAGGCAGCCGTTCCAGGAGCCCTTCGCCGGGAGACCGTCGCAGCGCCGGGCAGCGCCGCCGTGCCGAGCCAGCGGCCGGGAGAGGACCCGACGGTCGACGCGCTGCTCGCCGCGGTCGTGGACCTGGAGCGCGAGTACGCCGACGCGCGCGCCCTCGCGGCCGGCATCCACGGCGCCCGCGAGGCCCTCGCCCGCGCCGAACGGGAGTACGAGGAGCGGGTGGAGGCCCGGCAGGGGGCCGAGCGGCGCAGCGCCGCGCGCACCTCCAGGCGGGAAGCGCTCGACCAGGAACTCGCCGCCCTGGAAAGCGAGTCGAGCCGGGCCCGGGGCGGTGCCCGCAGCGTCGCCGAGCGCGCCGCGCTGCTGGAGGGCCAGGTTGGCCTGCTGGCTGCCGCGGCCGACGCCGTACGGGCCGTCGACGGCAACGCCCTGCGGCTGAAGGAGGCCGACGACCGGCTCGCCGACGCCGCCTTCCATGCCGGGTTCGACACCCCGGCACAAGCAGCCGCCGCGCTCCTCCCGGACGCCGAGCAGCGCGACATCCAGCGCCACATCGACACCTGGCAGGCGGAGGCCGCCGCCGTCGCCGACCGGCTCGCGGAAGACGACACCCGTGCCGCGGCCGCCCTTCCGCCCGCCGCGCCCCAGGCGGCCCGCGCCGTCCACGACGCCGCCGAGCGGGCCCTGCGCGACGCCGCCTCGGCCCTCGACGCCGCACGCGCCAGATGCGCCGAACTCGACCGGCTGTCCCGGCAGGCGACGCAGGAGACCCTCCGGCTCGGCCCGCTGCGCGAGGAGTACGACAGGTTCGCCGGCCTCGCGGCGCTGACCGCCGGCACGTCCGCCGACAACGAACGCAAGATGCGTCTCGAGTCGTACGTGCTGGCGGCCCGTCTGGAGCAGGTCGCTGCAGCGGCGACGTCAAGGCTGCAGCGCATGTCCTCCGGCCGGTACACCCTCGTCCACTCCGACGCCCGCACCGGCGGGAAACGGGCAGGCCTCGGACTGCACGTCGTCGACGCCTGGACCGGGAGGGAACGCGACACGGCCACCCTGTCGGGCGGCGAGACGTTCTTCGCCTCACTGGCCCTCGCGCTCGGCCTCGCCGACGTGGTGACCGACGAGGCCGGAGGCGTCCGGCTCGACACCCTCTTCATCGACGAGGGCTTCGGCAGCCTCGACGACCAGACCCTCGACGAGGTGCTCGACGTCCTCGACTCGCTGCGCGAACGGGACCGCAGCGTCGGCATCGTCAGCCACGTGGGCGACCTGCGCCGCCGCATCCCCGCGCAGCTGGAGGTCGTCAAGGACCGCGGCGGCTCGGCGGTGCGGTTGCGCGTCGGGGCGGCGCTCAGCGACTGATCGGGCGGCGCGGCAGGGGAGAGGAGTACACGACGCTCGTCGTCACGGAACCGAGCGCGCCGATCTTTCCCGCCACCTCTTCGAGGTGGCTCATCGAACGGGTCGCCACCTTCAGCACGAAACAGTCGTCGCCGGTGACGTGGTGGGCCTCGAGGATCTCGGGCGTCGTGTCCAGCAGATCGTGGAACGGCTTGTAGTTGCCGTTCGGATAGCGAAGCCGTACGAACGCGAGGATCGGCAGCCCGAGCCGCTCCTCGTCCACGACGGCCGAGTACCCCTTGATGACACCCGCTTCCTCCAGCCGTCGCACCCGCTCGGTCACGGCACTCGCCGACATGGAGACGGCCCTGGCCAGCTCCGTGAAGCTGGCCCTGCCCTGGGTCTGCAGGGCCTGGAGTATGCGCCAGTCAGTGGCGTCCGGTGAATACGCGGTCATGGCCGACAGACAACAGGGGAATCCCCGGCCGATCAAGACAGGTACCGGGGAATCCCACTTCCTGGAGACGATCACCGACCGTAGATTCCTGGTCATGACCACGACGCAGAGCGACATCACCGTGACGCCGGACGCCAACCCCGTCCTGCGGGTTGCGCCCGCCTCCCCGGCCGCCGCGGCCGCCTACTTCGGCGCCGGCCTCGCCTTCCACGCCGATGTCTCCGACGTCCAGGCCGCGCTCGCGGCCGGCGGCGACCCCGGCTTCGTCGTCCTCGACTCCCGCTCCACCGAGTCCTGGGACCAGGGCCACATCCCCGGCGCCGTGCACCTGCCGACGGCTCTCATCCCCGAACAGGCCGAGCAACTCCTCGACAAGTCCGTCCCGGTCGTCACCTACTGCTGGGGCCCCGGCTGCAACGGCGCCACCCGCGCTGCCCTCGCCCTTGCCCAACTCGGCTACCAGGTCAAGGAGATGCTCGGCGGCTTCGAGTACTGGGCCAGGGAGGGCTTCGAGTACGAGACCTGGCAGGGCCGCACCACCCGCGACCCCGACCCGCTCACCGCTCCCGCCGGCGGGGACGACTGCGGCTGCTGAGCCGGCACCGCACACGCTGGAGCGGCGGCAGGGGTGCGGAGTCCCCTGTGAACGGGCAGACGGTCCCGGACATGGGCCGGGGAGGGGCAGTGGTACCCGAACAGGCGTGACCGATCCGCCCAGTTGCCTGGTGCCGCCGTCGGCCGGGGAGCCGAGGAGAACCCGGGAACGCGTCGGCGTTGCTACTCGGCACCCGGCTGACTCAACCACATCTACCTCACCCCGCCGGCGCGCTGATCTCTCTTTTGAGGATCTTGCCGCTTGGGCCGGTCGGCAGCGTGTCCACGAGCCACACCTCGCGCGGGTACTTGTACGCCGCCACCCGCTCCTTGACGAACCTCCGGAGCTCGTCGGGCGTGACCTGCGCCTTCGGGCGCAGCACCACCGCGGCCGCGATCTCCTCGCCCAGATGCGCGTCGGCCACGCCCACCACCGCGGCCAGCGCAACGGCCGGGTGCTCGTGGAGCACCTCCTCGATCTCGCGCGGGTAGACGTTGTAGCCGCCGCGGATGATCATGTCCTTCTTGCGGTCGACGATGTACAGGTAGCCGTCCTCGTCCTGGCGCGCGAGGTCGCCGCTGCGCAGCCAGCCATCCGGGATGGCGGCCGCCGTCTCCTCCGGGCGGTTCCAGTACCCCTTCATCACGTTCGGCCCGCGGACGGCCAGTTCGCCGATCTCGCCGGGAGCCACGTCCTGGCCCTTGTCGTCGAGGAGTCGCACCTCCACGTCCTTGATCGGGGTGCCGATGGACCCGGCCTTGCGCGGCCGGTCGGGGTGGTTGAAGGTGACCACCGGACTCGTCTCGGACATGCCGAAGCCCTCCAGCACCACGCAGCCGAAGCGACGCTCGAAGCCGTGCAGGATCTCCACCGGCAGCGAGGCTCCGCCGGAGACGCACATCCGCAGCGTGGACACGTCTGCCTCCGACGGATTCTGGAGCAGTGCCGCGTACATGGTCGGTACGCCCTCGAAGATCGTCGCCCGGTCGCGGGCGATGGCGTCCAGCACGGTCTGCGGGTCGAAGCGGGGGATCAGGGTGAGCGAGGCACCGGCGCGGACGGTCACGCTCATCGTGCAGATCTGGCCGAAGATGTGGAACAGCGGCAGACAGCCCACCACCACGTCCTCCGGGGTCATCCGCTGCACATGGACCGCGTTGACCTCGGTGTTGTGCCGCAGCCCGGCGTGGGTGAGCGTGGCGCCCTTGGGGCGGCCGGTGGTGCCGGAGGTGTACAGCAGCACGGCCACGTCCTCGCCGTCCGGCTCGCTCACCTCCGGCAGCGGCTCGTGACCGGCCAGCAGGCCCGCGAAGGCGGCGGGCTCGACGGCCATGTGCCGCACTCCGGCGGCGGCCGCGCCCTGCGCGCCTTCGCCCGGCGCCTGGTGCCACTCGAAGAGCATCTGGGCGCCCGAGTCGCGCAGGTGGTACTCGGTCTCCCGGGTCTTCAGCAACGGGTTCATCGGCACGACGACAGCTCCGGCGCGCAGCACGCCGTAGTACAGGACGACGAACTCGGGAACGTTGGGCAGCATCAGAGCGACCCGGTCTCCCGCTCGTACGCCCTCGGCCCGCAGCAGCGCGGCGGCGCGGGCGCTGCGCTCGTCGAGCTCCGCGTAGCTGGTGACCTGGCCCCCCAGCTGCAGCGCGGGGCGTTCCGGCTGCCGCCGTGCCGTATCCACCAGGAACTCCGCCAGATTGGCCATGACCGCCTCCACGAACGTCGCCGTCGAAATCCGTTGTTCACGTTGACGACATCGTGCAGATGTCCGTGGCGACGGCCTATGTGCGGTATGACAGCGCCTGCCCTCCCGGATTGTTCCCGAGTACAAAACAGGGGCGTTACGCTGCGGGAATGAACCTCTCAGGGGTGGTCTCCGCGCTTCATGCGAGGCTGCCGGAAGTGGGCGAGCGGATGGCGCAGCGCATCCGGTCGGACGTCGATTCCTACAAGGACGAGTCGCTGATCCCCTTGGACTCGCTGCGCCGCTCGTGCACCGCCAATGCGGACCTGCTCCTGAACCAGCTCGGCCGCGCGGGCGCGCAGGACCCGAGCCCGGCCCGGGAGACCGGCCGCCTCCGTGCCGAGCAGGGCGTGCCGCTGGCGGACACCCTGCACGCGTACCGGATCGGCTTCGAGCTCCTGTGGACGGAGGTCCTCGCCGAGGCACGCACCCATCCCGAGGTCACCGACGCCCAACTGGTGTCCCATTCCGCGGAGATCTGGGCCCTGTTCGGCCGCTACGCGGAGGCGGTGGCGGCGGCCTACCGGGAGACGACCGCCGAGTTGACGTCGCGGCGTCAGGCGCGCCGCTCGGCACTGGTGGAGGCGCTGTTCACCGGCGTCATCACCGACCGCACGCTGTGGGAGGCCGCTCGCGAGCTGGGTCTGCCCGACCGCGGACCCTACGTGGTCGCCGCGGCGGCGGCCGACGCTCCCGGCGAGGAGCCGCTGGCGGGGACGGAAACGGCGCTGCGTCAGGCCCAGGTCCACTTCGCCTGGCGGCTGCTGCCCGACCAGCAGATCGGTCTGGCCGCCCTGCCCACGGCGACGGCGGAGAGCACCTGCCTGCGCATCCTGCGCCGCGCGGGCGCCCGCGTAGGTGTCAGCCCGTGCTTTCACTCGTTGCGGGACACCCCCCAGGCTCTGCGCTTCGCCCGTCTGGCTCTGGCCGGCCTCCAGGGCACCGGCCCCGGCGTCGCGCGGTTCGACGACAACCCGCTGGCCATGGTCGTCGCCGCCGCCCCGGCCGAGGCGGCGCACCTCGTGGAGGTGGTCCTCCAGCCCCTGCTCGATCTCCCGGCCGCGGAGCGTTCCCGCCTCCTGGAGACCCTGGAGCACTGGTACGCCGCCGCCGGCTCCGCCACGGACGCGGCGCGGAGTCTCTTCGTCCACCCCAACACCGTCCGCTACCGACTGCGCCGCATCGAGGAGCTGGCGGGCCGCACCCTGTCCGATCCGCGAGCGGCGGCGGACATCGGCGCGGCGCTCCTGGCGGTCCGCCGGGCGGGCGCGTCACTCAGTGACGTCATTCAGTAACCCCCGCTGTCACTGAGACACTCACACGCTCAGTCCGTAGTCGATCAAGCTGGTGACCCACCTGGATGTTGGTGAGACAGGAGGGGTCTGAGACATACGAGCTGTTCATAAGCCCACCCGCGCAGTCCTCGCCCTCGCCCGACTCGGCTACCAGGTCAAGGAGATGCTCGGCGGCTTCGAGTACTGGGCCAGGGAGGGCTTCGAGTACGAGACCTGGCAGGGCCGCACCACCCGCGACCCCGACCCGCTCACCGCTCCCGCCGGCGGGGACGACTGCGGCTGCTGAGCCGGCACCGCACACGCTGGAGCGGCGGCAGGGGTGCGGAGTCCCCTGTGAACGGGGTCCGGGGGCGGAGCCCCGGTTCGGGATGGGGGTACCGCCCACGCCGCCAGGCGTAGGGGGAGGGGGAGGGCGAGGTGGGGAAACAGCCCACCGCAGGCGCACCCGCGCCCGCGGCGGACCAGGCGCCCGCGCGCCCGCGGCGCACCGCGCCCGGGCCCCGCCTCCGCGCCCGCAGCGGACCTCGCACCCCGCCCCGCCCCGCCCCGCCGCGTCAGAGCCGCGACAGCTCCTCCACCAGGTCGTCCAGCCCCAGCGACCCCTGCGACAGCGCCGCCATGTGCCACGCCTTCGCGTCGAACGCGTCCCCGTGCGCGCGCCGAGCGTTCTCGCGGCCGAGGAGCCAGGCTCGCTCGCCCAGCTTGTAGCCGATCGCCTGGGCGGGCATCGACAGGTACCTGGTCAGCTCGCTCTCGACGAAGTCGGCCGGCCGGCCGCTGTGCATGCCGAAGAACTCCTGTGCCAGCTCCGGCGTCCACCGCTCGCCCGGGTGGAAGGGCGAGTCCGCGGGGATCTCCAGCTCCAGGTGCATACCGATGTCGACGATGACCCGGCACGCCCGCATCATCTGCGCGTCGAGGTAGCCGAGGCGCCGCTCCGCGTCGTGCAGGAAACCGAGTTCGTCCATCAGGCGTTCCGCGTACAGCGCCCAGCCCTCCGCGTTCGCGCTGACCTGGCCGACCGACGCCTGGTAGCGCGAGAGCTGGTCGGCGACGTGCGTCCACTGGGCCAGCTGCAGATGGTGGCCGGGCACGCCCTCGTGGTACCAGGTGGACACCAGGTCGTACACGGGGAAGCGTGTTTCACCCATGGTCGGCAGCCAGGTCCGGCCCGGCCGTGAGAAGTCCTCCGAAGGGGCGGTGTAGTACGGCGCGGCCGCGCCGCCGGGCGGGGCGATACGGGACTCCACCTTCCGCACCCGCTCGGCGAGTTCGAAGTGCGTGCCGTCGAGCGCCTCGATCGCCTCGTCCATCAGGTTCTGCAGCCAGACCCGCACCTCCTCCTCGCCCTCGATGTGCCGGCCGTGCTCGTCCAGGTGGGCCAGCGCCTCCCACGGGCCCGCTCCCGGAAGGATCTTCTCCGCTTCCTTCTTCATCTCGGTGAGCAGCCGGTGGTACTCGGACCAGCCGTACGCGTACGCCTCGTCGAGATCGAGGTCGGTGCCGTTGAAGTAGCGCGACCAGCGCGCGTAGCGCTCTCGGCCGACCGTGTCCGGGGCGTCCGCCACGGTAGGCGCGTACACATCGCGCATCCAGTCGCGCAGCTCGGCCACGGACCGGGTCGCCTCACGGGCCGCGACGTCCAGCTCGACGCGCAGCGAGGCGGGGCCGGCTGCGGCGAACTCCTCGAACCAGCCCCGCCCGGTGCCGCCGCCGCTCCACTCCGTCAGCTGCTCGATGAACGTGGCGGTGGGGCGGGGGCCGCCGTACAGCTTCTTCTCGAGCCCGAGGTGGAGTGACTGGCGGTAGCCCTGCAACGCCCGCGGGACCGCGCGCAGCCGTTCGGCGATCGCCGCCCAGTCCTCCTCGGTCTCCGTCGGAGTGACGGTGAAGACCTCGCGCACCGTGTGGGCGGGGGAGTGGATGTTGCTGACCGCGCGGAGGCTCTCCTCGGCGTCGTGGACGGCGAGTTCGGCGGTGAGCCTCTCGCGCAGCAGCCGCCCGCAGCGGCGCTCGGCGTCGCTGTCGGCGCCCGGCAGCTTCTCGGCGTCGTCGAGCCTGGCGAGGGTTTCGCGGGCGAGTCGGGCGAGCGCGTTCTGTCCGGCGGGCGAATAGTCGGGCAGGAGCCCGGAACTCTTCCTGATCCCCAGGTAGGTACCCAGAGTGGGGTCGAGTTCGACGAGTGCGTCGACGTAGGCGTCGGCGACCTGGCGGGGCAGCGCACTGCTGGAAGTCTCTGGCATGTACCCATCCTCGTACGAACGGAGGCCCCGTCACCACCGTTCAGGCCTGGTCGCCTGACAGTGGGTGCCGCCGGCGGTCATTTGCCGTCGGCCGGCGCCGCCGGGGGCAGCAGCGGCCCGCACTCCCACTGCTGGAAGATCAACCGCGTTTCCACCCGGGCCACTTCGCGCTGCGAGGTGAACTCGTCGATCACCAGGCGCTGCAGGTCCGCCATGTCGGTGACCGCGACATGGACGAGATAGTCGTCGGGGCCGGTGAGATGGAACAGCGCCAGCGACTCCGGCAGCGCGCGGATGCGCTCGACGAACGGGCCGATCAGTTCGCGCCGGTGCGGCCGTACCTGCACCGACAGCAGCGCCTGCAGCCCGCGGCCGAGCCGCGCGGGGTCGAGGGAGAGCCGATGGCCGAGGATGACTCCGGAGCGACGCAGCCTCGTGACGCGGTCCAGGCAGGTCGAAGGGGCCACACCGACCTCCGCCGCGAGGTCCCGGTAGGTGGTCCGGGCGTCGTTCTGCAGCAGGCGGAGAATCTGGAGATCGATCGGGTCCAGTGCGACAGAATCAGCCATTCGCCGAACGTAGCACGGAGAAGAATCGCTACCTCCCGGTAACTGTTCACAGTGCGGTCATGGAGAACGCAGCTTCGGCCGAACCCGTGACCCGGGCCCTGGCCACCGATGCCGTGCACGCAGGACGCGAGGACCTCGTGGAGCTCGGCGTGCACGCCCCGCCGCTCGACCTGTCGACCACCTACCCGTCGCACGACGCCGCCGGCGAGGCCGCGCGGATCGACGCGTTCGCCACCACCGGAGCACGGCCGGAGGGTCCGCCCGTCTACGCACGGCTGGACAACCCCACCACGGCCCGCTTCGAGACAGCACTCGCCAAGCTCGAGGGCACTCAGAGCGCCGTCGCCTTCGCCAGCGGCATGGCGGCCCTGACCGCCGTGCTGCTGGTGCGGGCGAGCATGGGGCTGCGCCACGTCGTCGCCGTCCGGCCGTTGTACGGCTGCAGCGACCATCTGCTGAACGCCGGACTGCTCGGCACCGAGGTCACCTGGACCGACCCGGCGGGGATCACGGAGGCCCTGCGGCCCGACACCGGTCTGGTGATGGTGGAGACCCCGGCCAACCCGACGCTGGCCGAGGTCGACCTGAGGGCCGTACGGCACGCCTGCGGCTCGGTGCCGCTGCTGGTCGACAGCACCTTCGCCACCCCGGTACTCCAGCGGCCGGCCGAGCAGGGCGCCCGGCTGGTGCTGCACAGCGCGACCAAGTACCTCGGCGGTCACGGCGACGTGATGGGCGGCGTGGTCGCCTGCGACGAGGAGTTCGCCCGCCGGCTGCGCCAGGTGCGCTTCGCGACCGGCGGCGTACTCCACCCGATGGCCGGATACCTGCTGCTGCGCGGGCTGTCCACGCTTCCGGTACGGGTCAGGGCCGCATCCACCACCGCCGCCGACCTCGCCCGCAGGCTCAGCACCGACCCCCGCGTCGCCCGGGTCCACTACCCGAGCATCGGCGGGGCGATGATCTCCTTCGAGGTCTACGGCGACCCGCACGACGTGATCGCCGGAGTACGGCTGATCACACCCGCGGTCAGCCTCGGCAGCGTCGACACCCTGATCCAGCACCCCGCCTCGATCAGCCACCGGATCGTGGATGCCGACGACCGGCGCCAGGCCGGGGTCAGCGACCGGCTGCTGAGGATGTCGGTCGGGCTCGAGGATGTCGAGGACCTGTGGCGGGACCTCACGGAGGCCCTCAGCGCTCGGTCTGCCCGGTCCGTCCGGCCTGTTCCGCCCGCTCGTGACGGGGCCGTGGAGGGACGGGAGCCGAGTCCAGTCGGGCGGTGACCACCAGGGTCCCCTCCTCGATCTGGTAGTCCAGCGGCAGGCCGAGGCCGCGCATGGCGGCGACCATCGCCGTGTTCGACGCCTGTGTGACGGCGTAGACGTGCTCGCAGCCGGCCTCGGCCGCCATGGCCACCAGGCGCTGGAGCAGCATCGAGCCGATGCCCCGGCGCTGCCAGGCGTCCTCGACCAGCAGCGCGACCTCGGTCTCTTCGCCGTCCCACAGCAGATGGCCGAGGGCGACCAGCCGCCCGGAGGCCGTCTCCACGGCGAGCGTGCGGCCGAAGCGCGGGCTCAGGAGGTGGTTGAGGTAGCGGTCCGCGTCCTGGACCGGGCCGTGGTAACGCAGGGCGAGTGTCCGGTCGGTGCACCGCTCGTGCATGGCGACCGCGGCGTCGACATCGCCCTGGTCGGCGCGGCGCACGGTGATCTCGTTGCCCTCGGGGAGGGTGAGGACGTCCTGGCTGCGCGGGATACGCGGACCGAGGCGGGCGTCCAGCTCGACGAGGGCCCGGGCACGGGCGAACTCGGTGGGGGTGAACGGCAGATAGGCGCGCTCGACGGTGATCGCGCCGCCGTTCGGGTCGCGCAGCCGCATCACGGTTTCCTCCAGGACCCCCTCCACCGGGGGCATTTCACCGGTGGGGCGGCCCGTCGGCGAGACGGCCGGGCGGGAGCGGATGGTGCACCGGCCGAGCAGCTGCCGCAGCGCCAGCGGCAGTTCGGCGGCGTCCAGCGCCGTACGGGTGGCGAGGCCCAGCACCCGGGTGGGCGTGTCCACGAGGTCGTGGGCGTCGGCCCGCTCCGTCCAGGTGGCGCTGCCACCGGCCGCGGCGACCTCGCGGGCCAATTGCTGGGCCTGGAGCGAGGCGGGCGCGCGCAGCAGGAACTCGTCGACGGTGCCCTCGGCCAGCGGATGGGTCTGCAGCGTCAGAATGTCGATGTCGAGCCCGGCGAGGGCGTTGCAGAGCGCGGCCAGGCTGCCGGGGGTGTCCTGGACGGTGGTGCGCATCCGCCAGAGCGTGGTCTCGCGGGGTTCGTCGTGCGCGGGCCCGTGGGAGTCGCCGGGGGCCTTTGCCGAGGGCGGCGCATGGCTGTGGCGCCGTGCCCACCACGTGTGGAAGGCGGCCGTCGCGGCGAGCGCCACCGCGGAGGCCACGAGCAGGAACGGCCCGTCGGGAGTGTGCCCGATGAGCTTGGCGATGGTGTCGGCGACCGCGACGGCGGTGAACATGGCGGCCAGTTCGACGAGATCCCGCCGCCAGTGGTGCGGGCGGCGGGCACTCTTCGCGGAAGTCACATCTGTCATGGCTTCACTGTGACCGACCGGTGTTGCGTGATCACGAACGCTTTGTGACTGATGGGTTAAGTGACGATCTGAATCGGTATCGGCTGGTTTCGACCGTTTCTGGCGCGGGGTGTTCGCTTTCATGGTGCAAGGCTGACAGAGCGCCCGCCAGGAGACGGTCCCGGCCGTCCTGAGTGGCCGGGACCGTGTCCGTCACTGACCGACGCGCCCCGGCTGGAGCGTCCTGCTGAACAGAACCGTTCCGCCTTCCGCGCGCAGCCGCACCGTCAACTCGCCACTGCCGCCGTCGATGTCGACCTCGCCGAAGTACTGCGAGGACTCCATCGGGGACACGTTCGCCCGCTGCGGCGCCTTGACGAAGACCCGGTCCGGCCCGAAGGTGCCGTCCAGCGCGTTCGCCGGGAAACCGCCGGCCGCCAGCGGCCCGGACACGAACTCCCAGAACGGCGCGAAGTCCTTGAACGCGGCTCGCTCGGGCGCGTAGTGCTGGGCAGAGGTGTAGTGCACATCGGCCGTCAGCCACACGGTGCCCGTGATCCGGCGGTGCTTGATGTACCGCAGCAGGTCGGCGATCTGCAGCTCACGCCCGAGCGGCACTCCCGGGTCGCCCTGCGCCACGGCCTCGAAGTTCGCGGAGCCGTCCGGCACCACGAGTCCGATCGGCATGTCGGCGGCGATCACCTTCCACACGGCACGCGAGTGGGCCAGCTCCCGCTTCAGCCATGCCAACTGCTCGGCGCCGAGGATGCCCTGGGCGTCGTCCGCCTGCCGATTCGGGGAATTGGCGCCGCGGTACGTCCGCATGTCGAGGACGAACACGTCCAGCAGCGGACCGTGGTGCACCACGCGGTGGATGCGGCCCTCGCCGCCGCGCCGTGCGGAGAGCGTGCTGACGGGGAAGTACTCGGAGAAGGCCTGCATCGAACGGCGGGCGAGGACGTCCACGTCCTTCTCGGTGTACCGGGCGTCGTCGAAGATCTGGCCCGGGTACCAGTTGTTGCGCACTTCGTGGTCGTCCCACTGCACGATCGTCGGCACCCGGGCGTTGAACCGGCGGACGTTCTCGTCGAGCAGGTTGTAACGGAAATTGCCCCGGTACTCGTCGAGCGTCTCCGCGACCTTCGACTTCTCCTCCGTCACCAGGTTGCGCCACACCCGCCCGTCCGGAAGCGTCACGCTCGGCACGAGCGGGCCGTCCGCGTACACGGTGTCGCCACTGCACAGGAAGAAGTCCGGGTCCAGACGGCGCATCTCCTCGTACGCCCGATAGCCGCCGATGTCCGGGTTGATGCCCCAGCCCTGTCCCGCGATGTCGCCCGACCACAGGAACCGCACTCCTTGCCGGCGGTTCGCCGGCGCGGTACGGAACGTCCCGTACACCGGCTCGCCGGTACGCCGGTCGTCGTCCGGGTCCGCGAGCGTGACCCGGTAGTGCACCTGCTCGCCGGCGGGCAGCCCGCGCAGCTGCGTCGTACCGGTGAAGTCCGTGCCCCGCCCGAGCAGCGGGCCGCGCCGGCGGCGGGTCCGCCGGAACGACCCCGTCGCGGACGTCTCCACGATCATCCGGGCGGGCCGGTCGGAACGCACCCACACCAGCGCGGAGGAAGCGGTGACATCACCGGTCTGCACGCCCCAACCGGCCCGGGGCCGCCCCGACAACGCGAACGCGGGCGCCGCGGCCGCGCCCGCGGCGGGCAGCGCGAGCGCGGCTGAGGCGGCGACCGTGCCGCGCAGGAGGGAACGGCGGGCGGGGGACGGACTCGGCGGGTTCTGCGACATCGTTGCGCCTCCAGGCGGTCTGGCCGGTGTGCCGAGCCATGCCTAGCGGCAGACCGAGACGCGTCGGCGAACCCCGGGTGAACGGCGTGCCCGCTCGCACGGAGCCGACGTCCTCAGCCCTTCGTGGCACCCGCCGTCGACGGCTCGGGGTCGAAGTCCCAGGAGCCCCGCTTGAACTCGGGCCGGAAGTCGGGGTGGTCTTCCCAGTGCCGGGCGAGACCGGTCAGTTGGTCCCAGTTGTGCGCCAGCGTCTGGTCGATGACGCGCCGCAACTCCGCATCGGCAGTGACGCGCCGCTCGCAGATCCCCTTCACGGACGCGGCGCTCGAGACGGCGCCGCGCAGCGCACGCAGAGCACGGGACGTGTCGTCCATCCCGAAGCCGTGCTCGCTGCCGGTCTCCGGATCGAAGAGGGGGCGGAGCCGGGCCTCGAGGAACGAGGTGATCTCCGAGAAGTGCTGCTGATCCATCACGGCTCCAATTCCGTCATCAGGTGGGCCCAGCTGTCCGACCGCCGCGCCGGCACCACCGTACGGCCCGGCGCGGGCGTCCCGGCAACCGAGGACATCGTGATCGACGAGACGGAGCGAATACTCGGGCCGGACCCTACGCATGACGCGGTGGAGGCCCGCCCTCCTCCCCGGTCGCCGTTGCCGGCGCCTGACCGGAGCAGGGCCCGCCGCCTTGTCGGCGACCGTGGCCACCACCTTCCCTCAGACAGCACACAGCTGACGTCCACTCGGTGACGAGGTGCGCCGCCCCCGGACGGGATCAGGCGCTGCCGTCCAGCAGAACCCGTGCCACCAGCCCCGGGTCGTCGCTCATGGGGACGTGGCCGCAGCCGGGGAGCCGGACGAGGCGGGCGCGGGGGATGACGTGTTTGGCGCGCAGGCCCTGGCGGCGGAGCAGCAGTCGGTCGCGGGTGCCCCAGGCGATGGTGACCGGGACGTCGCGGACGTCGTCCGTGAACAGCACGTCGATCCCGGCCGCCAGCGTCTCGTGGAATCCGGTGGCTCCCCGCAGGGCGTGTGTCTCGGCGGCGGCGGCCTCGGGCGAACGGCGCCCGGGCCGTGCGTAGATGGTGCTCACCAGCGCCGTACGCCCCGCCGCAGACCGCGACAGGCGCTCGATCATCGGCATCGGCATGGACCTGGCCCCCACCCGCATCGCACGCAGGGTGGTGAAGGCGTAGCGCCGCTCCGCCTTGGACCAGAAGCCGGCCGGGGAGAGGGCGGTCACCGAGCGGACCAGCTTCTCTCGGCCCAACTCGAGGGCGAGCAGCCCGCCGAGGGAGTTGCCGGCGACATGGGGCCGCTCGATGCCGAGCGTCGCGCAGAACGCGGCGAGCGCCGTCGACACCGTTCCCAGGTCGTACGGGACGCCGTCCGGCAGCGCGGGAGAGGCGCCGAACCCGGGCAGATCGACGGCGACGACGTCGCGGTCGGCGGCCAGTATGTCCATCACCGGCTCCCAGGCCTGCCAGTGATGGCCGATGCCGTGGAGCAGGAGCAGCGGTTCCCCGGTGCCTCGCCGCTCGTAGGTGACGGACAGCGTGCGGCTGCCCCGGGCGGTCTCGATGGAGAACGAGATCTCTGCGGCCATGCTGCACGCTCCCTGCGTTCCGGCTGCACTGTTGTAGACAGGATGTCAGTAACAATTACCGTCCGGTAGCTTCGAGTTCAAGGGGGAGTGCCCACTCGCACCGATGTGCCGCGTGCCGCACCCGAACCCGCTGGACAGCCGACGCGCCGTCGGCTGGGATTGAGGAGTGGCTACAGATACCGTGACCGACGTCTTCGAAGAGCACAGGCCCGTTCTGACCGGCGTGGCCTACCGCATGCTCGGCCGGATCGCCGACGCGGAGGACGTGGTGCAGGACACCTGGCTGCGCTGGTCGGCACAGGAGCGTGACGACGTACGCGAGCCGCGCGGCTTTCTCGTACGGATCACCACGCGCCTGGCGATCGACCGGCTGCGGCACGTCCAGTCCCGTCGCGAGGCGTACGTGGGCCCGTGGCTGCCCGAGCCCATCGCCACCCACTTCGGCCCGTCCGTGCCCGACACGGCCGAACAGGCCGTGCTCGCCGACTCGGTGTCGCTCGCCGTCCTGGTCGTCCTCGAGTCGCTCTCACCGCTGGAGCGCGCGGTGTTCGTGCTGCGCGAGGCGTTCGGCTTCCCCTACGCCGAGATCGCGGCCACCCTCGACAGGTCGGAGGCGGCCGTCCGGCAACTGGCCGGCCGTGCGCGGGTGCATGTCGACGAGCGCAAGCACCGGTACGACGTCGACCCGGCCGAATGCCGTGACCTCACCGAACGGTTCCTGTCGGCCGCCGCCGGCGGCGACATGGAAGGCCTGCTCTCCCTGCTCGCCCCGGACGTGCGGCTCGTCGGCGACAGCGGTGGCAAGGCCAAGGCGCCACTGCGCGTCATCGAGAGCGCGGACAAGGTCGGCCGCTTCCTCTTCGGGGCCTCCCGAAAGTCGATCGCGGACCTGGACTTCCGCTTCGTCGAGCTCAACGGCGCGCCCGCCCTGCTGATCCTCTCCGGGGGCAAGCCGGACAGCGTGTTCCAGCTGGAGGTGCTGGGCGGGCGCATCCAGTGCGTCTACATCATCAGGAACCCCGACAAGCTGGTCTCCCTCGCTTCGCTCGATGCGGCCTGAAGGAGCCCTTCGCCGCATGTCGGACCCCGTGGCCTTGTCCGGCCGCGGGGTCTTGTGCTGCGCGACCGCGGCTGAGTACGAAGGGCGCATGAACGCTCTGCGAATCCGGACCCTTCCGCAGCGTGACGGCCGCAGGATTGGTCTTGACCAAGGGGGAGGCCCGTCCTATGGTCGCAGGGATAGTGCAGGAACCTTTAATAAACAAGGGCGCGGAACAACGGGCGCCGGTACAGCGATCGCGGAGGATCAGGGTGGGGACCACGCAGCTGGAATCGGTGCCGGAGCCCAAGTACTGGCACCTCAAGACCGTGCTCGCCGAAGCACTCGACACCGACTTCGCCGTCGGTGAGATCCTGCCGAACGAACGCGACCTCGCCGCCCGCTTCGGCGTCGCCCGTGCCACCCTCCGGCAGGCGCTCGAACAACTCGAGCTCGAAGGCCGTCTGCAGCGCCGCCGCGGCGTCGGCACGACCGTCGCCCCGCCGCGGGTGGGAGTCGACGTGACCACCTCGCGCCAGGACTGGCCCGGCACGGGCAACGACGCCTGGCAGGCGGCCGAGTGCACCGTGGCCGTGCCGTCGGCCGCAGTGGCCCGGCTGCTCGACACGGAGACCGACGAAGAGGTGCACATGGTGCGCCGGCTGCGGGTGAGCCACGGCCGGCCCGTCGCCGCCGAGTTGCTCCATGTGCCGTCCGCCTCCGTGCCCGAACTTCCCGCCATCGAGGCTCCGTCGGGACCCGCGCTCGCCCGCAGCGTCCTGCGTGAGCTGCAGCGCCTCGACCTCGAGGGCCAGGACCGCGCCGTCGAACTCGGGTCCGCGGGCACCGTCGACGCCAGGGAACTGGACCGACTGCCCGGCGCGCCCGTCCTCGTCGTCACGACGCGGTACTTCTCCGAGGGCCGCACCGCTGCGGTCTCCGTCGCCACGTACCGCGCCGACACCTGCCGGCTGACCTTCGGCGGCGACGTGGAGATAAACCACCACGGCCAGCAGCGCCGCGCGTCCTGACACGACCGCCCCGCCGCCGGCTCAGCGGCGGGCCGTCACCGTTCGCTCGACGGCGAACAGCTGTTCCTCCACATGGTCCAGCGCCAGCCGGAGCGCACCCGTGGCCACGGCGGCCTCGCCCAGCATGGACAGCGCCACCCGCGGCGGCCGCAGGCAGTAGCGCGACAGCTCGTCACGCAGCGGCGGCAGGACTCCGTCCAGCCCGGCCGCCCAGCCGCCGATCACCACGAGCTCGGGATCGAGAGCCAGCACCAGCGCCGCCACGTCGTGCACCAGGCGCTTGTTGAACCGGTCGACCGCGGCGCGGGCTCTTTCGTCGCCGCTCCTGGCGAGGGCGAAGACGTCCGCCACCGCCTGCTCGTCCAGCGGGTGCAGCGGCTCACCGGTCGTCGACAGCAGCTTCTCCGGCGTCTCGTCCCTGCCCAGCAGATGCAGGGCTCCGATCTCGCCCGCCGCTCCGCCGTAACCGCGATGCAGCCGCCCGCCGATGAGGGACCCCGCACCTGGGCTGAGACCCGCGAGTACGAACACCACGTCGTCGGAGTCCACCGCAGAACCCTTCCAGTGCTCGGCGACCGCGGCGGCGTTGGCGTCGTTCTCCACGAGCACCGGACACCGGAACGACCTGCGCAGCCGCTCGCCGAGCGGCAGCCCTGTCCAACCCGGCAGGGCCGTCGACAACCGCACGGTCCCGTCGCCCTCCACGATCCCCGGCGAACCGACACCCACGGCTCGAAGACTGCTGCGCGCCACGCCGGTGCGCCGCAGCAGATCCGCGACGACCGCCCGCACCCGCTCCAGCCGGTCGTCCGCACCCGCCCGCTCGGAAACGTTCCGCGAACCCGCCCCGATGATGCGGCCGTCGAGGCCCGACAGCAGTGCCGCAACCCGGTGCGCCCCGATCTCTACGCCCAGCAGATGACCGGCCTCCGCACGGAACCTGAACCGCCGCGCCGGCCGCCCCTGCCGCCGGGCCTCGCCCTCCTCGGGAACGGATTCGACGACCAGCCCCGCCTCGATCAGGCCCTCGACCACACCCTCCACGGTCGGCCGCGACAGACCTGTGATCCGGGTCAGGTCGGTGAGCGTGGGGGAGTCGGCGCCCCGCAGGGAATGGAGTACCACCGCGGAGTTGATCCGCCGCAGCAGCGAAGGATCTCCGCCGGTCAGCCGGCCCACGTGTGCCCTCCCAGCTCGTGTCGCCTTTGGCCGGATGGTACTCGCTGCCGGCGCCGCGCCGGCTCATGGGCGCGGTGCTCGCAACCGCGGGACGGGTGACGGTGTGCCAACTGTCGGTCCCGGCAGGTTCAATGGATCCATGACCACGGCACAGCATCTCGCTGCGATCGATCTGCTGCGCGGCCGGGCGTTCCCGGCGCAGCGCGGCAGGTCGGAGCTCGGCGACAGCGGGCCCGGGTATCACGTGGCGCAGCTGCGCACGGCCGCGGACGGGCTGGATCCGGCCGATCTCGCCGCTGACCGGGCGCGCGAGATGTACGAGGCGGAGTGCGAGGCGCTTGCCGTCGCGCTGAGCAGACGATGGGGGGAGGCTGGGCGGTTCGCCCTGTGGTCGGTGTCCGTCAGGAGCATCGGCGGGGAGGAGATACCGCAGCCCTGGGACGAGTTGAGCCACCTCGCCGACGACCTGCACATCTGGCGCGTCGAGGACCACTGGATAGCCGTCGGCGTCTCTCGCGCGGAAGGGGAGGACGAGCACCGGCTGATCGCCGTCGTCACCGACGTCGACCCGCCTTAGGGCCCGGCCGCCCTGATCCCGCACGGGCCCCGGTCCGCGCATCCTCCCGCCGGACGCCTCCTATGCGGTGCGGGCCGAAGTGACAGGCAGGTCGAGGGAGTTGCCGACAGACCCGTCCGGGGACGGGTCACAGACCCCGGCCGAGGTCCACCGAGGCCCGCCCGGGCCCCTCACCGGTCGGCCACCTCGCGGACCTGCCCGGCTGCCGCCTCGCGCAGCCTCCCGTACTCCTCGGCCATCGCCTGCAGCGACCAGTGCGCGTTCAGCCCGCTGGGATTCGGCAGCACCCACACCCGGCTGCCGCCGATGGTCCGCTCCTGCGGGCCGATCCGGGCCGAGCGCTCGGCGAACGCCGTGCGGTACGCGGTCACGCCGACCACGGCCAGCCAGCGGGGCTTCAGCCCCTCCACCTTCGCCGCCAGCAGCCGGCCGCCTTCGCGGAACTCCTCGTCACTCAACTCGTCGGCCCGTGCCGTCGTCCGTGCCACCACATTGGTGATGCCCAAGCCGTACGAGAGCAGCTCGCGCTGCTCGGACGGCCTGAGCTGCCGCGGGGTGAAACCGGACAGATGCAGCACCGGCCAGAAGCGGTTGCCGGGGCGGGCGAAGTGGTGACCGGTGGCGCCCGACATCAGCCCCGGGTTGATGCCGCAGAACAGCACGGAAAGACCGCCCGCGACCACGTCCTCGATCACGCGGTCGCGGGCGGCCTCCAACTCTGCCGGGGTGGGGCGGGTCAGAGGATCGCGCCCGGGGTGTAGGCGGCGGCCTCCGGGTGCTGCTTGGCGATCTCCTCGACACGGGCGACCACCGACGTCACCTGGTCGCCCGCGGCACCCGTGAACGACAACTTGTCCGCCATCAGTTCGTCCAGCTGGGCGCGGTCCAGCGGGATGCGCTCGTCGGCGGCCAGCTTGTCCAGCAGCTCGTTGCGCTCCGCGCCCTGCTCACGCATGGCCAGAGCGGAGGCGACCGCGTTCTCCTTGATGGCCTCGTGCGCGACCTCGCGGCCCACGCCGGCGCGGACCGCGCCCATGAGGACCTTGGTGGTGGCGAGGAAGGGCAGGTACCGGTCCAGTTCCCGCGCGACGACGGCGGGGAAGGCGCCGAACTCGTCCAGCACGGTGAGGAACGTCTCCAGCAAACCGTCGAGCGCGAAGAACGCGTCCGGCAGCGCGACCCGGCGGACCACGGAGCAGGACACGTCGCCCTCGTTCCACTGGTCGCCGGCGAGCTCGCCGGTCATCGACGCGTAGCCGCGCAGGATGACCATCAGGCCGTTGACGCGCTCGCAGGAGCGGGTGTTCATCTTGTGCGGCATCGCGGACGAGCCGACCTGGCCCGGCTTGAAGCCCTCGGTGACCAGCTCGTGGCCTGCCATCAGCCGGATCGTCTTGGCCACGGAGGACGGCGCGGCCGCCAGCTGCACCAGGGCGGACACGACGTCGTAGTCCAGCGAGCGGGGGTAGACCTGGCCGACCGACGTGAACGCGTTGGCGAAGCCCAGGTGGGCGGCGATGCGCTGCTCCAGGTCCGCCAGCTTGGCCGCGTCACCGCCCAGCAGGTCGAGCATGTCCTGCGCGGTACCGACCGGTCCCTTGATCCCACGCAGCGGATAGCGCTCCAGCAGATCCTCGAGACGCCCGTAGGCGACCAGGAGCTCGTCCGCGGCGGTCGCGAACCGCTTGCCGAGGGTCGTCGCCTGGGCGGCGACGTTGTGGGAGCGGCCGGCCATGACCAGCTCCGCGTACTCGCCCGACAGCTTGCCGAGACGCGCCAGCACCGCGACCGTACGGTCGCGCATCAGCTCCAGCGACAGCCGGATCTGCAACTGCTCGACGTTCTCCGTGAGGTCACGGGAGGTCATCCCCTTGTGGACGTGCTCATGGCCCGCGAGCGCGTTGAACTCCTCGATACGGGCCTTCACATCGTGCCGGGTGACCTTCTCGCGCTCGGCGATCGACGCCAGGTCGACCTGGTCGAGGACCCCCTCGTAGTCGGCGAGCACCGCGTCCGGCACATCGATCCCGAGGTCCTTCTGCGCGCGCAGCACCGCCAGCCAGAGCTGACGCTCGAGCCTGACCTTCTGCTCGGGGGACCAGAGCACGGCCAGCTGCGCGGAGGCGTAGCGGCCGGCGAGAACATTGGGGATGCGAGGCTTCGCAGACACGGCAGTCACGTGTGCAGATTCTACTGTGGGTTTGCGCAGCTCAGCGCCCCGGCATGCTTGTAGCTTGCTACGAGGGATCAGGCGTCGGCCGAGGGCGCCGGACAGGGCTCGTACGGAAGCAGATCGGGCCGCTTCGCCGGCCTGCCGTCCCCGGACGACCGCCCGGTCAGCCGCCTGCCGATCCACGGACCCAGATGCCGGCGGGCGAACTGCGCGTCGGCGACCCGCCGGGCCGTCCAGCCCGCCCGGAGCGCCGGCGGCAGCGGTGCCTGCCAGTCGTCCTCGGCGTCCAGCCCGAGGGTCTGCCAGACCGCCTCCGCGACCCTGCGGTGGCCCTCGGCCGTCAAATGCAGCCGGTCGGCGTCCCACATCCGCTGGTCACCGAGGGCGGGGGAGCCGTAGAGGTCGACGACGAGCGCCCCGTGCCGTGACGCCAGCGCGTCGACATGGGCGAACAGCTCCTCCATGCGCGGGCGGAATCGTTTCATCACCGGGCCCTGACGGCCTGGGCTGCGCATCAGCACCAGCTGCCCGCACGACGGCGCGAGCTTCTCCACCGCCTCCTCGAGAAGATCGCGCACCCGGACCATGTCGCACTTGGGCCGCAGGGTGTCGTTCAGTCCGCCGACCAGGGTGACCACGTCCGCGCGCATCGAGGCCGCCAGGTCGACCTGCTCGTCGACGATCTGCCGGATCAGTTTCCCGCGCACCGCGAGGTTCGCGTAGCGGAAGCCGGAGGTCCGGGCGGCCAGCCGGCCTGCGAGGACGTCCGCCCAGCCGCGGTAGGAGCCGTCGGGCAGCAGATCGGACATGCCCTCCGTGAAGGAGTCACCGACCGCGACAAAACTGGTGTAGTTGGCATTGATCTCCATGGCGCAGTGATCGTACCGCGCGGTAGGGTCCCTCGGTTCCGTACCCGGAGGGGAGCTTTCGTGAGTGACGCACTGCTCAACGCGCTGGCCGAAGCGCTGGCCGAAGTGGTGACCCTGATCGACACCTGCGACGACGACGTGCTCGACCCCGACACCGCCGTGAAGTGGCTCGAGTCCACCGGTTTCCTGCTGGACAGACTGCCGCCCGCCGACCGCCGCGAGCTTGCGGCACTGGTCCGACGGGCCGCCGGCCGCCAGTCCGAGGACGGCTGGCGTGCCGACCTGCTCCGGGTGCCGGACGGCTTCGGGCTCGACGACGACCAGCACGAGCGGTACTGCGATGCCGTCGAGTATCTGGTGGGCGAGTTCGCCCGGGCCGTACGGGACGTGGACCCGTCGACGCCCGTGCCCACCTGCCCCGGCTGGACGGTCGCCGACCTGGTGAAGCACCACGGCACCACCCACCGCTGGATGGAACACGTCGTGCGGACGCGGGCCACCGAGCGCGTCTGGGCACGCGATGTCCCCCTCGACCTGCCGGAGCAGCCGTCGGCCTACCCGGACTGGATGGTCCGCAACGCCGAAGCGGCCCTGCGCACCGTGCGCAAGGTGGACCCCGATCTGCCCATGTGGTCCTACGGTGCTGACCAGCGGGTGGCGTTCTTCCCGCGGCGGCTGCTCTTCGAAGCGGTGATCCATCTCGCGGACGCGGAAATGGCGTTCGGCCGCGAGCCGCGTATCGCGCCGGGCATCGCGGCGGACGGGATCGAGGAGTTCCTGGAGAACCTGCCGCACTACTCGTGGATCGCCGAGCCGGTCGGGGCCCTGCCGGACGGTTCGATCGCATTCCTCGCCGAGGACACCGGGGCGGCGTGGACGATCTCCTTCGGCGGGGCGGGCTTCTCGTGGACCAAGACGGCGTCGGCAGCCCCCGTCACGGTCGCGGCCCCCGTCGCGGATCTGCTGCTCCTCCTCTATGGCCGGCGCCGCCCGGACGCCGACCGCTTCACGGTCACCGGCCGCCGTGCGGTACTCGACGCGTGGCTCGGAGAGACGGCGTTCTAGGGACCGGGCGCGCGAAGCCGCTGCGGGGGGCTGTTCCCCACCCCGCCCAGTCCTGAACCGGGGCACGCCCCGGGCCGCTGGACGTTCTCGGGGCGTTTCGGGCTTCGCTCCGGGCCCGGAACGTTCCTTGGGGAGTTGCTGGGGCTCCGCCCCTGCCCCCGAGTGCCCTGCGGGCGTCTTTCGGGCTCCGCCCCCGCCCCTGGGACGCCTTCGGGCAGTGCTCGGGGCTCCGCCCCGGCCTTTCGTGCCCATTTCGGCGGGCGTATCGGGCCCTGCCCGGGCCTGGGGCCGGGCTTCGCGCGGTGTCCTTGAGCTCCGCCCCTGACCTGGCGGTCATGGGGTTGCCCGGACAGTAGGCGGAACCTTCGCCGCGCGCGGACCTCGTTCCGCCGGGCGGGAGCGCGTCCAGCCCGCAGGGGTCCCGAGGCGGAGCCCTGGAAACGGGGCCCGGGCGGAGGCCCGGTTTCGGAAAGGGGCGGGGGGAACAGGCCCGCGCACCCCCGCCCCGCCACCCGCTTCAGGCCGGCCTTCCCACCAGTTCCCGGAGGATGTCCTCCATCGTCACCAGGCCCTCGGGCCGACCCTGCTCGTCGAGGACGGCCGCCAGATGGGTGCGGCTGCGCTGCATGGCGGTAAGGACGTCATCGAGCGGCGTCGTCGCCCGCACCCGCGCGATCGGCCGCATCGCCGCCACCGGGAACGCCACATTCCGCGGCGCCGCGTCCAGCGCGTCCTTCACATGCAGGTAGCCGAGGATGCGCCGCCCCGCGTCCACCACCGGGAAGCGGGAGAAGCCGGACTCGGCGGAGAGCCGCTCCAACTGCTCCGGCGTCGTGCCCGCCTGGGCGTACACCACGCGCTCGATCGGCATGACCACATCCCGCACGGGCCTGCGGCCGAGTTCGAGGGCGTCCCGCAGCCGCTCCGCGGAGCGGTCGTCGAGGAGCCCGGCGTCACCGGCATCCTGCACCAGGGCCGCGAGTTCGTCGTCGGAGAAGGTCGCGGACACCTCGTCCTTCGTCTGCACCCTCAGCAGCTTCAGAAGCCCGTTGGCGAACGCGTTGACCATGAAGATCACCGGCCGCAGCGCCCGTGCCAGCGCCACCAGCGGCGGTCCGAGCCACAGCGCACTGCGCAGGGGCTCGGCCAGCGCGATGTTCTTCGGCACCATCTCGCCGAGCAGCATGTGCAGGTACGTCGCCAGCGCCAGGGCGATGACGAACGAGATCGGGTGGACCGCTCCGTGCGGCACCCCGACCGAGTCGAAAACCGGCTCGAGCAGATGTGCGATGGCGGGCTCGGCGACGATGCCGAGGACCAGGGTGCACAGCGTGATCCCCAGCTGGGCGGCGGCCATCAGCGCCGAGACGTGCTGGAGACCCCACATGACGATGCGCGCCCGGCGGTCGCCCGCCTGCGCCTCCGGCTCGACCTGGCTGCGCCGCACCGAGATCATTGCGAACTCCGCGCCGACGAAGAAGGCGTTGAGGACCAGCGTCAGCAGGCCGATGAAGAGCTGGATCGCGATCACCGTCCCGCCTCCTCGGTCTCTTCGGACTGTTCGGCCGTTGCGAGCGGCGCGTGCATCAGCACCCTCGCCGCGCGCCGCCCGGACGCGTCGATGACGTCGAGCTGCCAGCCGGCCATGTCGATGCGGTCACCCTCGGCGGGGATGCGCCCCAGTTCCGTGGCGACGAGTCCGGCCAGGGTCTCGTAGGGGCCGTCCGGCACCAGCAGACCGATGGCCGCCAGCTGGTCGGCGCGCGCGGCACCGTCGGCGGACCACAGTGCACGCCCGTCCGCGTCCTCACCCGTCTGCGCCAGATCCGGCGACTCGTGCGGGTCGTGCTCGTCACGGACCTCGCCGACGACCTCCTCCACGATGTCCTCCATCGTCACGACACCGGCGGTGCCGCCGTACTCGTCGATGACGACGGCCATGGTGGACCTGCCCTGCAGCCGGTCGAGCAGCCGGTCCACGGTCAGAGACTCGGGCACGAGCACCGGTTCGCGGAGCAGTTCGTCGACCCGCATGCGCGGGCGGCGCTCGGCGGGCACGGCCAGTACGTCCTTGATGTGGGCGATACCGACGACCGTGTCCAGGCTGCCCCGGTAGACCGGGAAGCGGCTCAGGCCGGTCGCCCGGGTCGCATTGGCGACGTCCTCGGCCGTGGCCTGCACCTCGAGGGCCGTCACCTGCACCCGGGGGGTCATCACGTTCTCGGCGGTGAGCTCACCGAGGCCGAGGGTGCGGACGAAGAGCTCGGCGGTGTCCGCCTCGAGCGCCCCCTCCTTCGCCGAGTGGCGGGCCAGCGCGATGAGCTCCTTGGGGCTGCGGGCGGAGGCGAGCTCCTCCGTGGGCTCCATGCCGAGCCGCGTCACGATGCGGTTCGCCGTGTTGTTGAGGTGGGCGATCAGCGGCCGGAACGCGGCGGTGAAGATCCGCTGCGGAGTCGCGACCACCTTGGCGACGGCCAGTGGGGAGGAGATGGCCCAGTTCTTCGGGACCAGCTCGCCGACGACCATCAGTACGACGGTCGACAGCGCGGTGCCGATGACCAGCGCCGCGGACGACGCGACGGCGGGGGAGAGTCCGAGGTCCTCGACCGGTCCGCGGATCAGTGCGGCGATCGACGGCTCGGAGAGCATGCCGACGACAAGGTTGGTGACGGTGATGCCGAGCTGTGCGCCGGAGAGCTGGAACGTGAGGCTGCGTACGGCCTTGAGCGCGCCGGCCGCGCCGCGTTCGCCGCGCTCCGCGGCCCGCTCGAGATCGCTGCGCTCGACCGTGGTGAGGGAGAACTCCGCCGCGACGAAGGCACCGCAGGCGACTGAGAGCAGCACCGCCACGGCGAGCAGAAGCACTTCGGTCATCGGTTCACCTCCGTCCCATGATCGGGCAGCGGGAGGAGGAATGCGCGATGTCGGCTACTGGGAGGCTCGCCCATGGACGGACGCTCACACCTTTCGTACGGGGAGTGGACAGTGGACCCATGGTAAAGGAGGGGCAAAGCGGCCCGCGGTGCGGCGGCGCTCAGACGAAGGGCTTGACCCAGCGGCGCCAGTGGTCCTCGCGCCGGTACCCCGCGGACGCCCAGGCCCGGTGCGCCCGCTCGTTGGCCTCGAGCACCATCGCGTCCCCGCGCCGGCCGCCCACCGCGACGAACCGCTTCTCGGCCGCTTCGAGCAGCGCCGTGGAGATCCCGCGCCGGCGGTGGGAGGGCAGCACGGCCAGCCGGTACAGGGAGCAGCGCCACCCGTCGTAGCCGGCGATCACCGAGCCCACCAGCACGCCGTCCCGTTCGGCCAGGATGAGTGCCTGAGGGTCGCGGGAGATGAGTCGTGCGACGCCGTCCACGTCGTCGGTGATGCTGGTGCCTTCTGCGGCCTGCTTCCAGAAGGCGAGCACGGCCTCGGCCTCTTCCGGAGCGGCATTGCGAATGTGCAGGTCGGTCATGGCCGTGAGCCAAGCACGCCCGCGTTCACGCGCGCCACCGACTTCCGTGCTGCGAGACGGGTGCCTGCGCCCTTGCGGCTGCTAGCGGCCTCGCGCTAGCTTGAAGACGTGGCGAAGACCCAGCTGAACGTACGCGTGGACGAGTCCACTGCGGAGACCGCCCGGCAGCGGGCGATGCAACGCGGACTGAGCATGAACCGCTACATCGAAGAGCTGGTCAAGCAGGACGCCGGCGAAGCGGGACGCACCTTCGTCGACGCGGCGGCCGACTTCATGAAGCAGTACGAGTCGGTCTTCGCCGAGGAGTTCGGCGACAAGCGTTGACTCTGCGGATCGACCTCGCCTGGCTGCTCATGGTGGCCGAGCACAAGACTCCTGGCGACCCCCAGGTCACCGACTGGGGCGCGCTCGTCGCCGCCGTCAGCCGTCATGAGGCGGAGATATTCGGCGTCCCCGTCTACGGCGACCCGGCGTCCAGAGCCGCCGCTCTGCTGCAGCTGTTGCTGCATGTGCCCGCGCTCGAGCGGTCCAACGCCATGTTCGCCTCGGCCGTCGCGTACGGCTATCTCGTCGCCTGCGGACTGAAGGTCGTCACCTCGCCCGAGCAGGTGCGGGACCTGTCGCGTCTGGTCAAGGACGGTCAGGCCGGCGTCGGGCGCATCGCGGAGGAGCTGCGGAACTGGTACGAGTGACGTGGACTACCGGTCCGTGTCCTGCGGCCGGCGGGCGACGCCCAGGACGCAGGGCGAAGTGGGCAGCTGCGGTCCGCCCTTCGGCACCCGGAACCGCCGATGGGCGCCCAGTTCGAACCCGGCCTCCTCGATCGCGGCGACGGTGTCCCGCGCGGTGTGGCACCCGCCGAACAGCAGCGGCCACACGGTACGGTCCAGGACCCGCTGCGTCGTCGCGAGGCCGCGGCCCTCCGCGATTCCGTGCTCGAAGAACCGCAGTTCGCCGCCCGGCCGCAGGACCCTTCTGATCTCTGACAGCGCCCGCGGCAGATCCCGTACGGTGCACAGCACCAGCGATGCGACCGCCGCGTCGAAGCCCTCGCTCTTGACCGGCATCGCCTCGGCGGCGCCGGGCACCACATCCACCGGTACCTCGGCGCGCAGCGCGGCCTCGGCGGCCAAATTCCGCAGGGTGCGCTCCGGTTCGAGCGCGACCACCTCGGAAACGGTGGCCGGGTAGTGCGCGAAGTTCAGACCGTTTCCCGCGCCGATCTCGATCACCCGGCCCGACAGTCCCTCGAGCAGTTCGGCCCGGTAGGCGGCGATGCCTCCCTTGAGGTCCGCGCTCACACTCATCTTCGCGTAGAAGCGGGCGAAGAGAGGATGGTGGACGGCGTCCTTCGGGACCTTCGAGTCGCGCTGAGCCATCGGTACCTCCCTGCGAGGACGGGCCGGTCTCCGTCATTCTCCCCCCGACGGCGCGGATCAGCCGTCGAGCGGCGCCACGAAGCAGAATTCGTTGCCCTCCGGGTCGCGCAGGACCTGGAACCGGCCGTGGTCGTCGGTGACCACCGCGCCGACGCGTTCCGCGCCGAGCCGGGCCGCTTCGTCCGCCGCCATGTCGACGTCGCCCGCGTCCAGGTCCAGATGCAGCCGGTTCTTGACCGACTTGCCCTCCGGTACGCGCTGGAAGGCGACGCGTACGAACTGAGGCGGATCGACGTACGACCAGTCGGCGGACCGGTCCACCGGATCACCGCCGAGGAGCTCGGCCCAGAAGCGCACCAGCCGGGCGGGGTCACGGCAGTCGAAGACGATCTCGTCGATCTTTGCGCGCACGGAAATCAGCCTACGGCGGCGGTGAACGCCCCCGCATCCCACCGGCCGCCGAGGCGTGGCGCCAGCCACGCGGCCGCCCCCGCCCTGAACTCGACGGGAGCGAGCGCTCCGGCGCCCTCGGGGACGACGCCGAGCAGCGGGGCGCCCGCCGCTTCCGGCAGATCCGCCAGGTTGCAGCGTGCGGCGAGATCCGGCTCGGCCGGCCAGCTCCCGACCACGACGCCCAGCTGCTCCAAGTCCCTTGCGCGCAAGGCCTCCGCCGTCAGGGCGGTCATGTTCAGTGTGCCGAGGCCGGCCGGGGCGACGACGAGCACGGGCGCGGCGAGCTCGGCGGCCACGTCGGCGAGGGTGGCACCGTCGTCGTCGAACCGTACGAGCAGGCCGCCCGCGCCCTCGACCAGCACCAGGTCGTGCTCACCCGCCAGTTTCGCGGCGGCCTCGGCCACCTGCCCGGGCCGCACCGGATCGAGCCCGGCCCGCCGGGCGGCGGTCGCCGGCGCCAACGGCTCGGGGAAGCGGGCGAGTTCCGCAGATGTGATGTCCCCGGCGAGCCGCCGCACGACGTCGACGTCGCCGTCCTCACCCGGCGCGACCCCGGTCTGCGCGGGCTTCACGACGGCGACGGACCGACCCTGCGCGAGGGCCGCCGCGGCGACGGCCGCGGTGACGACGGTCTTGCCGATCTCGGTACCGGTTCCGGTGACGACGATCACTGCCATGTGCTTCCGCACCCTTCCTTCGCTCCACCCGGGTCTCCGCCCCGGGCCGCTTCCACGGGAACTCCGCCTCCGCACCCCGCGCCTCAATCACCGCCGGAGCCCAACCCTGCCCGTCCAGTCGGCCTCCGCCCCGAGTCCCGCGGGTCCCGCGTGTCGGTCGCCGGCGGGGCTGAGACGTGCCGGTCTTTCGGGGTTCTGCCCGAGCCCCGCGCGTCGACCGACGGCGGGGCTGGGGTGGGCCCGTTTTGCCGGGGCTCCGACCCCAGCCCCGCGTGCCGGTCGCCGGCAGGGCTTGGGCCGAGGGCGGTCTGCCGCGCAGCGGCAATACCCCGCCCGGGGCTCCACCACGGCCGCCAGGCCGTAGGGCGTTCGAGGCCACCACGCGAAGCGCGGTACCGGGGCCCGGGCCGGAGCCCCGGTTTCGGGAAGGGGCGGGGAGGGGACCAGCTCCGCGCAGCGGCCACGCCAACGGCGCACCGCCCCGCCCGGCGCCCCCCCACCGCCCCGCCCGGCGCCCCCCCACTGGCCGACCGGCCCCCACCACCCGCGGACCCGCGGCAACGCCGCTCCCGGCGCCCCCGCCCCGCGCACCGCGGTCCCCGCCCACCCCACGTCACCCCGCTGCTGCCGCCGCGCGCACCCCGCGGCAGATGCGGTCGAGGTCCTCGTCGGCGGTGACATACGGCGGCATCGTGTAGACAAGGTCGCGGAAGGGGCGCAGCCAGACGCCCTCGCGGACCGCCGCCGCTGTCGCCGCGGCCATGTCGATCTCGTGGTCGAGCTGGACGACGCCGATGGCGCCGAGCACCCGGACGTCCCGCACCCCGGGCACCGCGGCAGCCTCGGCGAGCCCGACGCGCAGGCCCGTTTCGAGGCGTTTGACCTCCTGCTGCCAGTCCTGGCCGAGCAGCAGGTCGATCGACGCGCAGGCGACGGCCGACGCCAGCGGGTTGCCCATGAACGTCGGGCCGTGCGCCAGCACCGGGACCTCGCCCCGTGAGATGCCCTCTGCCACCCGCGATGTGCAGAGTGTCGCCGCCATCGTCAGATAGCCGCCGGTCAGCGCCTTGCCCAGGCACATCACGTCCGGCGCGATCCCGGCGTGCTCGGCGGCGAACATCGTGCCCGTACGCCCGAATCCGGTCGCGATCTCGTCGAGGACGAGCAGTACGCCGTAGTCGTCACAGGCCTCCCGCAGCACCCGCAGGTACTCGGGGGAGTGGAAGCGCATGCCACCCGCGCCCTGCACGACCGGCTCGACGATCACCGCCGCCAGCTCGTCCGCGTGCCGGGCGATCAGCTCGCGCAGACCGGCCGCGTACGACTCCTCGTAGGCGGCCGGCGGCGCGTCCGCGAAGAGCTGCCGGGGCAGTACGCCCTGCCACAGCTCGTGCATCCCGCCCTCCGGGTCGCACACGGCCATCGGCTGCCAGGTGTCGCCGTGGTAGCCGCCGCGCCAGGTCAGCAGTCGCTGTTTGGCGGGGCGGCCCACGGAGCGCCAGTACTGGAGGCACATCTTCACCGCGACCTCGACGGACACCGAGCCCGAGTCGCACAGGAAGACGTGCCGCAGCGGCTCCGGAGTGATCTCGACCAGGCGGGTGGCCAGCCGCACGGCCGGTTCATGGGTGAGGCCGCCGAACATGACGTGGCTCATCCGCCCCAGCTGCGCGGTCGCCGCCTCGTTGAGCACCGGGTGGTTGTAGCCGTGGACCGCTGACCACCAGGAGGACATGCCGTCGATCAATTCGCGCTGCCCGTGGACCGCCTCGGCGAGCCGCAGCCGTACCCCGGAGGCGGACTCGACGACGAGCGGGTCCGTACGGCCCGGCATCGGGCCGTACGGGTGCCAGACGTGTGCGCGGTCCAGGGCACGCAGCTCGCCGGGGGTGAGCTCAGGCATTGGGCGCGATGTCCGTTCCGGCGCCCCGGCGGCGGACCGCGACCAGATCCGTACGGGCTGCGGGAACCTCGGCGGCAGGTTCGGCCTGCTCGGCCGTTGCGCCGTCGGAGCAGCCACCTCCGCCGTCACCGCACACCGAGCCGCAGCCACCGCCCGTGGCGCGGTGCTCGGGCAGCGTCGTCGTGTCCGAGCCCTCCACCTCGAAACCGGCGTCGGCGATCATCTCCAGGTCGGCCTTGCCTGCCTGGCCCTCGCTGGTGAGGTAGTCGCCCAGGAAGATCGAGTTGGCCAGGTGCAGCGCGAGCGGCTGCATCGAGCGCAGATGCACCTCGCGCCCGCCGGCCAGCCGCACCTCCACGTCCGGGCAGACGAACCGGGTCATGGCGAGGATTCGCAGACACCGCTGCGGCGTGAGGTGCCATTCCTTGGCGAGCGGCGTGCCCTCGAAGGGGATCAGGAAGTTCACCGGGACCGAGTCCGGGTCGAGCTCGCGCAGGGCGAAGACGACGTCGACCAGGTCCTCGTCGCTCTCGCCCATGCCGGCGATCAGCCCGGAGCACGCGGACAGGCCCGCGGCGTGCGCCTTGGTGACCGTGTCCACGCGGTCCGCGTAGGTGTGGGTGGTGGTGATGTCCCCGTACGTCCCCTCGGACGTGTTCAGGTTGTGGTTGTACGCGTCGGCGCCCGCGTCGCGCAGCCGCTCGGCCTGACCGTCGGAGAGCAGCCCGAGGCAGGCGCACACCTCGACGCCCTCGTTCTGTTCCTTGATCGCCTCGATCGTCTTCGAGACCCGGTCCACATCCCTGTCCGTCGGCCCGCGCCCGCTCGCGACCAGGCAGACCCGCTTGGCGCCGCCCGCCACGCCGGCGGCCGCGGCCTCGGAGGCCTCCTCCGGCTTCAGCCAGGTGTACTTGAGGATCTCCGCCTTCGACCCGAGCCGCTGGGAGCAGTACGAGCAGTCCTCGGGGCACAGGCCCGACTTCAGGTTGACGAGATAGTTGAGCTTCACCCGCCGACCGAACCACTGCCGGCGCACCTTGCCGGCCGCGGCCACCACATCGAGCAGATCGTCATCGGAGGTCGCCAGCACGGCGAGCGCTTCATCACGGGTCGGCAGCTCGCGCCGCAGCCCCTTCTCCACCAGGGTGTTCAGCAGGTCCATGGCGCAGATCCTTGCGTACGGCACACGTCCGGGCCAAGGAGGAACTCCACAACAGCGGCGTTTCGAGGTGTGTGCATGGCCACACCCGACACGTGCTCGCCCCGGGCTAGGGTCTGTCCGCTGCCTACAAAAGGACCGGACCGCCATGCCGCAGGATCCTTTCGACTGGATCGACGACGAGTCGCGCCGCCGCGAGCGCGCGGGCCTCGTCCGGACGCTCCGGCCCCGCACCGCCGACAGCGACCTCCTCGATCTGGCGAGCAACGACTATCTCGGTCTCACCCGCCGCCCCGAGGTCACGGAAGGCGCCGTGGAGGCCGCCCGCCGATGGGGGGCAGGGGCCACCGGCTCCCGCCTCGTCACCGGCAGCACCGAGCTCCACGCCGAACTGGAGCGTGAACTCGCCGACTTCTGCGGCTTCGAGGCGGCCCTCGTCCTGTCCTCCGGCTACGCCGCCAACCTCGCCGCGGTCACCGCGCTCAGTGGCCGCGATGCGCTTGTCGTCTCCGACGCGGGCAACCACGCCTCCATCGTCGACGGCTGCCGGCTCTCCCGGGCCGAGACCGTGGTCGTCGCGCACGCCGATGTCGACGCCGTACGCAAGACCCTCGACGCGCACCCCGGCCGCCGCGCCCTCGCCGTCACCGACTCGGTCTTCTCCGTCGACGGCGACGCCGCCCCCCTGCCGGGCCTGGCCGACGCCTGCCGCGAGTACGGCGCGGCGCTCCTCGTCGACGACGCGCACGGGCTCGGGGTCCTCGGTGACGGCGGCCGCGGCGCCCTGGCCGCCGCCGGGCTGGCCGGCACGGCGGGCACAGTCGCCACGCTGACGCTGTCCAAGTCCCTGGGCAGCCAGGGCGGGGCGGTTCTCGGCCCGGCCCGCGTCATCGACCACCTGGTGAACACCGCACGTACGTTCATCTTCGACACCGGCCTGGCGCCGGCCGCGGCAGGCGGTGCGCTCGCGAGTCTGCGGGTGCTGCGTCGCGAGCCCGGTCTCGCGGGCCGGGCGCGCGAAGTGGCGGCGACGCTGCACCGCAGGCTCAGCGACGCCGGCCTGACCGCGGCCCGGCCGGAGGCGGCGGTGGTCTCCGTGCAGGCGCCGTCACCGGACGCGGCACTGCGCTGGGCGGCGGACTGCCGGGCCGCGGGCCTTGTCGTGGGATGCTTCCGGCCCCCGTCCGTGCCCGACGGGATCTCCCGTATCCGGCTCACCGCCAGGGCGGATCTCACGGAGCAGCAGATCGACACGGCCGTCTCCACGATCATCGAGGCCGCGCCCGGCCGTTGAGGCCGAGCCCCTGCCCGGTCTCGAGTGGGGCTCAAATACGGTCTGTCGTCGCAGAGTTCACCGCATCGAGCGATAGATATGTACGTATCTTGGTGGATCACCGACCCTGAGGCACGATAAGTGGCAGTCTGACGCGGAAGCGTAATCCGTGGCCGTTCCTGCGTTTCATCCGCTACGAGTCGGAGCCCGGCCGCGGTGGGAAAGGGACAGCGCCGCCATGGCAGACCACCAAGAAGCATCCGTCACTCTGCCGAGCGATCCGGTGTCGGTCTCCGCCGCGCGGAGACACGTGACGGACACCGTGTGCGAATGGGGGCTGGAGCCCGACGCCGAGGCCGTCGACACCGTCCGGCTGATCGTGTCCGAGCTCGCCACCAATGCCGTTCAGCACACCTTCGGCCAGTCGCCGACGTTCACCGTGGACCTGCGACTGGTACGCGACGAACAGCTCTGCATCGGCGTCACCGACAGTCATCCGCGCTGGCCGCGGCGGCTGCCCGCGGCCGTTCGCCAGGACAACGGCCGCGGCATGGTCATCATCCGCACCCTCACCGCCGAGTGCGGCGGACGGCTGTCCGTCACGCCCACCGCGGAGGGCGGCAAGACCGTCTGGATCACCCTGCCCTGGCCCGTTCCGGTTCAGGGCTGACCCGCGCGTCGGGCGGCTTTCGAGATCACTGCCGGGCCGGACCGTGACGGGCTCCCGCCCTGCCGAACGCAGCGCGCATGAGCGCCCGCAGTGACCGCGCGGCCGGGCCCGACTCATCACCCCGGTGCGCCACCGAGATCGTCCGGCGGAACGAGGTAGGCTCCAACTGGCGTATCTGCAAAGGTGTCGCGGCCATGGCGGCGACCATCTCCGGCACGACGGCCACCCCGAGACCCGCACTGACCAGCGCGCACACCAGTGCGTAGCCGGGTGACTCGCACACCACGGCGGGTGTGGCGCCGGCCCGCGCCAGTGCGCCCTCGACCCCCTTGCGGGGCGGGTGCGAGGGGGCGCTGCTGATCAGCGGCTGGCCGGCCAGCTCGCCGACGGGCAGCCGGCCCGAGCCGCCTGCCAGCACATGCCCCGGCGCGGTCACCAGCACCAATTCCTCCACCAGCAAAGGTTCCACGACCACGCCGGGGGGCGGCGCGGCAGGCTCGGCCGGTTCATAGGTATGGGTGAGCGCCACGTCCACCTCGCCGGTCGCCACCGCGGTGACCCCGCCGGGCGGCTCGTACTCCGCGACGGTCAGTTCCACATCGGGGTACGTACGGCGGAACGCGCTCAGCACCGGTGGCAGCAGATGGATGCCGACGGTGGTGAACGTGCCGACCCGCAGCCGGCCGCCGGTCAGTCCGGAGAGGCCGGCCAGTTCATGGCGTGCCTGCTCCATCTCGTCCAGCACCCGGCGGGCCCGCTCGGCGAGCAGTTCACCGGCCGCCGTCAGCCGCGCGCCCCGGTGCGACCGCACCAGCAGCACCGCCCCGGCCTCGCGCTCCAGCTTCGCGATCTGCTGCGAGAGCGCCGGTGCCGTGTAGCCGAGTCGGGCGGCCGCCCGGGTGATGGACCCGGCCTCCGCCACGGCCACGAGCGCGGCGAGCCGTGTCGGGTCGTACATGCCACCCCTTAAGCGTTGCTTCAGGCATGCCTACATGGATTGCAAGTACACGTTAAGCCCCGGGTGGGTCCACTCTGTGAGCCATGGACGCACAGCTGATCGCTTTCATCGGGGTCGCCGCCGGCATGGTCGCCATGCCCGGCGCGGATTTCACCGTCGTCGTACGCCACGCGGTCGCGTCGCGGCACGCCGGTGTCGCCTGCGCGGTGGGCGTCGCGGGCGGGCTGCTCGTCCATACGGCGCTGGCCGTGGCAGGGCTCGCCGCGCTCCTTGCCACAGTGCCCCTGCTGTACCGGACCCTGCAGATCGCCGGCGGCGTGTACGTGCTCTACCTGGGCGTCCGCGCGGTGCGTGCCGCGCTCCGCGCCCAGCCGGAGCCCTCCGACTTCGCGGGCGCGACCGCGAGCGGCGTCGGACGCGGTCTGCGGCAGGGGTTCCTCACCAACGTCCTCAATCCGAAGGCGCCGGTGCTCTTTCTGAGCCTGCTGCCGCAGTTCGTCCCCGACGGTGCCGCGGTGCTCCCGCGCACCCTGCTGCTGGCCGGCATCGTCGTGCTGCTGGCGCTGATCTGGTTCCCGGCGGTGGCGCTGCTGGTCGACCGGCTCGGTCGGTGGCTGCGCCGGCCGCGCACCGCACGCGCCGTCGAGGGCGCTTCGGGCGGTGCGCTGACCGTGCTCGGAGCGACGCTGCTGGCCCAGTCGCCGGCGCACTGAGGGCGCGCCGGCGAAAGGGAACTGGCAATGCGTCAGCGCACCCGGCCGTACTTGACGCTTCGCGTCCAGATCTTGGCCAGCCGGACAACGTCGCCAGTCTTGGGCGAGTGCCAGATCCTTCCGCCGCCGGCGTAGATGCCCACGTGGTACACGAAACCGCCGGCATGGAAGAACACCAGGTCACCGCGCTTGCGCGCGGAGGCGGAGACATGACGGGTACGGTTGTACTGCTGCTGGGCGGTCCGGGGCAGTGTCTTCCCGGCCTTCTTGTACGAGTAGAGCGTCAGCCCGGAGCAGTCGAAGCGGTACGGGCCCTTGGCCCCGAACCGGTACGGAGACCCCTCCTTCGACGCCGCCACCTTGAGTGCCTTGTTCGCGTGGCTGCTGATCGCGTACGCCTGGGCGGTGCCGCCAGGAGCCAGGAGTGTGCCGCCGAGGGCGGCGATCGTCAGTGCCGATACGGCGCCCACCCGCGAGAACAGGAGCGGGAGATGCATCTGCGCAGTCATGCGCAACCCTTCGTCAGCCGCCTGTGAAGGATGACCTGTCGGGTTCGGACCGGCGAAGAACGCCCGGCCGCCGCAGCGGCTTCACCCCAAGGCGTGTCCGGGCTCGCCGGTCACGCCGTACTGCTCGGGTCCTCCACTCCTGCCGATGCACTTCCGTCGACCAGACGTCCGGTGCGGCGGCAGGACTCAGCGTCCGCCCGGACCGCCCCGCCAAGGTGGCGGGGGCTTGCCGTCCCACGGATCGTTACCCACCCATGTCCGATTTCCGAGTTGAAACGGCTTTTGTGAACTCGATCACGACTGGACCTTTCGGGTGGACAGGACCGTCGGGCCCCCTCTCTCGTGACCCGGAAGCCTGGTCGTACCAGCGGCGAAGCCGTCGATTGCGCCGGATCGGTGGTCACGCCGCGCAAGTCCTGCGACACGCGACATTTTCGGCACAGCTCCACCGAACGGGGGACGAATGCCGTTACCCCGTCGGCGGTTGACGGCAGCGGAGCGACCGTCAACTCGTCAAACCGGCGGCATCGTCACCCGGTTCGCTCTGCGTTCGCCGTCGAGCACCCGCAGCGCCTCGGTGAGCGTGTGCGCGTACACCTCGCTCTCGCCCCGTATGTGCATGAGCGTCAGGGCCTCCTTGAGCGCGACGGCCCGCCCGACCAGCGCCTGCGCGGCACGCAGGGCGGTGTAGGTGTGGGTGCCGCGGGCGGGGTTGATCCGGCCGAGCAGGTCGACGACTTCGAGGTAGCTGTCGACGAACTCGGCCTCGGCGCGGGTCATGGCGGGCAGCGGCGGCAGTTCGGGCAGCAGCATTCCGCGCTCACCTCGCCGGTGAGGGAGGTGTGGCCGAGGGCTTGCGGGAGGTGATGACGTGGTCGATCAGTCCGTACTCCTTTGCCGCCGCCGCGTCGAAGATCTTGTCCCGCTCCAGGCCGGCCGCGATGCGTCCCGGGCTCTGGCCGGTGTGGCGTCCCAGCATCCCCGCCAGTTGCTCACGCAGTCGGAGCAACTCCGCGGCGTGGATCTCCAGATCGGACGGCTGCCCGCGCAACGGCTCCTCGTGCGAGGGCTGCTGGATCACGATGCGGGCGCCGGGCAGCGCCATGCGCTTGCCCGGCGTGCCGGCGGCGAGCAGGGTGGCGGCGGTCTGGGCGCCCTGGCCGATGCAGGTGGTCGCCACGTCGCAGGTGACGACCTGCATGGTGTCGTAGACGGCGGACATGGCGCTCGGTGGTCCGCCCGGCGAGTTGATGTAGAGGCAGATGCCCGGTCGGGGGCCGCGTACTCGAGGTGCAGGAACTGTGCGATGACGTCGTTGGCGGCGGTGTCGTCGATCGCGGTCCCGAGGAAAACGATCCGCTCGTCCATCAGTTTCGAGTACGGGTCGACGGTGCGCGTTCCCGTCGACGTGCGTTCGGTGAAGTCCGGCAGGACGTGGCGGGCGGCGGGGCGGTTCATGGCGTACCTCTCCTCGGGCGGTGGCCGTTTCGCGGCGTCTGTAAAAAATGTACAGGACGTACAGACCGTTATGATGGGGGCATGGCCTACGAGATTCCGGTGACGCAAGCCCGCGCAGAGCTCGCCGAACTGATCAACCGTGTCGTCTACGGCGGGGAGCGCGTGGTGGTGACCCGGCACGGGAAACCGCTTGTGGCCCTGGTGTCCGCTGCCGACCTGGAGCGCCTGGAGGGTGCGGCGGAGGCGGCCGAGGAGCAGGTGATCAGCTCCGTCTCCTCTTTCGGATCGACGTCCTCGGCTTCCGGGAGTCGTGGCCGCTTCGGCCTGACGGCCGAGCACCACCGCCCCGAGGACCGCGGCTAGGGTCCCTGCGGAGCAGGAGGCCGCGCGTTTCCGTCCACTTGAGCGAGGGCACGACGCGGCCGGTCGGTGGTGTCAGGCGACCGGTACGGGGGAGGGGCGGGCCGATCCGGTCGCGGGCAGGAATCGGCGCCGGCCGCCGGCGAGCACGGCCCTGAGGCCGAGGGCCGCCTCCGGACGGAGAGCGTCAGCGGTGACATGGCGGCGCCCCTCCCGTCGAAGTACGCCACCGAGCGCAGCAGCGTCGCGCCCGCGCCCGGCGGCAGCCACCCGAGGGCGCCGGCCGGCTCGGGCAGTAGCTCCGGTGCGGACGCGGCGCCCGAGGCGGCGCCGCGACGACAGCGCGGTACACGACCTGATCGAGCCCATCGCCGACGAGGCGTTCGACGGGATCCGCGCCGCCTTCGAGGAGGCCGCGCGGACCATCCGAGCCCCCCAGGCTCGACGTGCTCCTCGGACGCGTGCTGCGGCGCATGCTCGTCGAGCAGGTCCCGGGCGGCGACCGGCGGGCCCTCGCCCGGCCGATCGTCCAGGTGGGGACGAAGACCCTGCGGCAACGACCGGCCGGCCGTGGTGCTCGGGGACGGATACAACGGCATGCGCCAGGCGTGGGCCGAGCTCGTCGGCGCCTACCCGGCCGCCGGCCGGGTGGAGGCGGACGTCGACCCCGACCATCTGGCCCGCACCCTGATCGCCGCTGCTCAGGGGGCCATCGCCCAGCAGGCCCTCTTCGGCGATGTGCGGGTCGAGGTCCTGAAGGACGGGCTGCGCGCCCTGAGATCGATGGCGGAGACCAAGATCAGTTAACGCGCCGGAAAAGTGCCGGAAAAATCCGCGTCCTAACCTTCAACGCCTGGTCGTGAGATGACCCTGCGCAGGTCAACAGAGCGTTGAAGTGCGTTACGGTCCATCGCGCCCATGTTGTACGGGCCGGACGACAGTGAGGTGGACGCGTGCAACTCTCCCCGCACGAGCAGGAACGGCTTCTCATCCATGTGGCCGCCGACGTGGCGGAGAAGCGGAAGGCGCGTGGGGTGAAGCTGAACCACCCCGAGGCCGTCGCCCTCATCACCGTGCACATCCTCGAGGGCGCCCGTGACGGCCGCAGTGTCAGCGAACTCATGGCGTCAGGACGCAAGGTGCTCACCCGCGAGGACGTGATGGACGGCATCGCCGAGATGATCCACGACGTCCAGGTGGAGGCCACCTTCCCCGACGGGACCAAGCTCGTGACCGTCCATGAGCCGATCGTCTGAGGGGGCTGCGCACATGATCCCCGGAGAGATCCTGCACGACGACGGTCCCGTCCCGCTCAACGAGGGCCGTGAGACCACCCGCCTCACCGTCGTCAACGCCGCGGACCGCCCGGTGCAGGTCGGTTCCCACTACCACTTCGCCGAGGCCAACCCCGGCCTCGAGTTCGACCGCGCCGCCGCCCGCGGCAAGCGGCTGAACGTCGCGGCCGGCACCGCCGTACGCTTCGAGCCCGGCATCCCCGTCGAGGTGGAACTCGTACCGCTCGCCGGCCACCGGATCGTGGCCGGGCTGCGCGGAGAGACCGGAGGACGCCTCGATGGCTGAACTGCACCGCGCCGTGTACGCCGACCTGTTCGGCCCCACCACCGGTGACCGCATCCGCCTCGCCGACACCGACCTGCTCGTCGAGATCGAGGACGACCGCTCCGGCGGCCCGGGCCGCGCGGGCGACGAGGCGGTGTTCGGCGGCGGCAAAGTGATCCGCGAGTCCATGGGCCAGTCCCGTACGACACGGGCGGAAGGGGCACCCGACACCGTGATCACGGGGGCTGTGATCCTTGACCACTGGGGTGTGGTCAAGGCCGACATCGCCATCCGTGACGGGCGGATCAGCGGTATCGGCAAGGCGGGCAACCCCGACACCATGGACGGCGTCCATCCGGATCTGGTCATCGGGCCCGAGACCGAGGTCATCGCCGGCAACGGGAGGATCGTCACCGCCGGTGCGGTCGACGCGCACGTCCACTTCATTTCGCCGACGCTCGTCGAGCAGGCGCTCGCCACCGGAGTGACGACCCTCGTCGGGGGCGGCACCGGACCGGCGGAAGGAAGCAAGGCCACCACGATCACACCGGGCCCCTGGCACCTTGCCCGGATGTTCGAGGCGCTGGAAACCTACCCCGTCAACATCGGCCTGCTCGGCAAGGGCAACACGACCTCCCGCGACGCCATGTACTCCCAGCTGCGCGGCGGCGCCCTCGGATTCAAGATCCACGAGGACTGGGGTGCCACTCCGGCGGTCATCGACGCGTGTCTGGGCGTCTGCGACGAGACCGGTGCCCAACTCGCGATCCACACCGACACACTGAACGAGGCCGGGTTCGTCGGCGACACCCTCGCGGCCATCGCGGGCCGTACCGTCCACGCGTACCACACCGAGGGCGCGGGCGGCGGCCACGCTCCCGACATCATCACGGTCGTCTCCGAGCCGCACGTACTGCCCAGTTCGACCAACCCGACGCGGCCGCACACCGTCAACACCATCGACGAGCACCTCGACATGCTGATGGTCTGCCACCACCTCAACCCCGCGGTCCCCGAGGACCTCGCCTTCGCGGAGTCCCGCATCCGGCCGTCCACCATCGCGGCGGAGGATGTCCTGCACGACCTCGGAGCCATCTCGATCATCTCGTCCGACTCGCAGGCCATGGGGCGTATCGGCGAAGTGGTCCTGCGCACATGGCAGACCGCGCACGTGATGAAAAGACACCGGGGCGCCCTCCCGGGCGACGGACGCGCCGACAACCACCGGGCACGGCGCTATGTCGCCAAATACACGATCAACCCCGCGGTCGCTCAAGGTCTCGACAGCGAGATCGGCTCGGTGGAGACCGGTAAACTCGCCGACCTCGTGCTGTGGGAACCCGCGTTCTTCGGAGTGAAGCCCCAGCTCGTGATCAAGGGCGGACAGATCGCGTACGCGCAGATGGGTGATGCGAACGCCTCCATTCCGACACCGCAGCCGGTTCTTCCGCGCCCGATGTTCGGTGCCCTGGGCCGCGCGGCGGCCAGGAGCTCGGTCAACTTCGTCGCGCAGGCGGCGATCGAGGACGACCTGCCCGGACGGCTCGGCCTGGACAAGAAGTTCATGCCCATCCGCAACACCCGACGGGTCACGAAGGCGGACATGCGCGAGAACGACGCCCTGCCGCAGGTGGAGGTCGACGCCGACACATTCACGGTGACCATCGACGGCGAGGCCGTCGAGCCGGCACCCGCCGCCGAACTGCCCATGGCCCAGCGATACTTCCTGTTCTGATGACGACCAGGAACCCCGCCGCCACCGGGGCGGGCCCACGGTGCGGAACGAACGGGCGGGGTGAGCCGGCATGAGCCGCGCGACACTCCTCGTCCTCGCCGACGGCCGTTTCCCCGCCGGAGGTCACGCGCACTCCGGCGGTGCGGAGGCGGCCGTCCGCGCCGGGCGCATCAATGACGCGGCGGACCTCGCCGCGTTCTGCCGCGGTCGGCTGCACACCGTCGGCCTGACCTCCGCGGCCCTCGCCGCCTCCGCGGCCCTCGGCAACGACCCGGTCGAACTCGACGCCGCCGCCGACGCACGCACTCCGTCGCCGGCCCTGCGGGCAGCGGCCCGCAGGCTCGGCCGGCAGATGATGCGCGCCGCCCGCGCCACCTGGCCGCACCCGCTGCTCGACGCGCTCGCCGCCCGATTCCCGCGCGGCACGCACCAGCCTGTCGTCCTGGGCAGCGCCGCCCGGGCCGCGGGACTCGGCGCCGAGGACGCCGCGTACTGCGTGGCCTACGAGACGATCAGCGGCCCTGCGACCGCGGCCGTACGGCTGCTGAGCCTGGACCCCTTCCAGGCGACCGCAGTCCTCGCCCGCCTCGCACCCGAGACCGACGCGGTGGCGGCACGGGCCGCCGCCGCCGCGCGGGACGGCGTCGACGCCCTGCCCGCCGCGTCCGCGCCGCTGCTGGAGATCACGGCGGAGGAGCACGCGGCCTGGCCGGTACGCCTCTTCGCGTCCTGACGGGGCGGGCCCCGCACCGTCACGTACCGATATCCGCCAAGGAGCCGCACCGTGCACCTCGACCATCACCACGACACCCCCGCGGCCGTCAGCGCCGACGCCGCACGCCCCGACGGCACCCGGCGCGCCCTGCGGATCGGCCTCGGCGGGCCGGTCGGATCCGGCAAGACCGCGACCGTGGCCGCCCTGTGCGCCGCGCTGCGCGACAAGCTGTCCATCGCGGTCGTCACCAACGACATCTACACCCGCGAGGACGCCGAGTTCCTGCTGCGCAATGCGGTCCTGCCGTCCGAGCGCATACAGGCCGTCGAGACCGGAGCCTGCCCGCACACCGCCATCCGCGACGACATCTCGGCGAACCTCGAGGCCGTGGAGGACCTCGAGGACAGCGTCGGCCCGCTCGACCTGATCCTCGTCGAATCGGGCGGCGACAACCTCACCGCGACGTTCTCCAAAGGTCTCGTCGACGCCCAGATCTTCGTCATCGACGTCGCCGGCGGCGACGACATCCCGCGCAAGGGCGGCCCCGGCGTCACCACCGCCGATCTGCTCGTCGTCAACAAGACCGACCTCGCGCCGCACGTCGGAGCCGACCTCGCCCGCATGGCGCGCGACGCCAAGGCACAGCGGGGTGAACTGCCCGTGCTCTTCACCTCCCTGCGCGCTGAGGAAGGCGTCGCCCCGGTCACCGCATGGGTACGGGCGCAGCTCGCCGCCTGGACCGCCTGAGCAGCCCATGAGCATCGACGCAACCGCCCGGATCGTCGCCGACCGCACCGGCCTGCCCGTCCTGGCCGGCGACGGACCGATCGCCCTGCGCCGCACCCGGGCCCACGGGCCCGGGCACCGGGTGACCGTCGTCGGCGCGATGAGCGCCCCGCTCGGCGGCGACCGTCTGGCGATCGAGGCCGAAGTGCTCGACGGTGCGCATCTGACCGTAGACTCCGCCGCCGCGACCATCGCGCTGCCCGGCCACGGGGCGGAGCACGCCACGTACTGCATCACCCTGGATGTGGGTGAGGACGCCGAACTGCACTGGCTGCCCGATCAGTTGGTCGCCGCCCGGGGCAGCGACCTTCGGATGCGCACCCGGGTCCGGCTTGCCCCCGGCGCTCGGCTGGTGCTGCGCGAGGAGCAGATCCTCGGGCGGTACGGGGAGGAGCCCGGCACCCTCACCGCCCGGCTCACCGTCCACCGCGCCGGCCGGCCCCTGCTCGACACCGAGCTCGCCTGTGGCCCAGGCGCTCCCGGCGGTTGGGACGGTCCCGCCGTGCTGGCCGGTCACCGGGCCGTCGGCCAACTCCTCGTCGTCGACCCCGTGTACGAGGACAGGCCGCCCGAGCCCCGGCTGCTGGGCCCCACTGCGGCGCTCACCCCGCTGGCCGGTCCCGCCGCGCTGGTCACAGCGCTCGCACGGGACGCGCTCACCCTCCGCCGTGTACTCGACCGTGCCCGACAGGATGTGCTCGGCGGCCTGCACGGCGCGCATTCCCCTGGCCGGCCGTGACATTCCGTACCGTCAGCCCGCCATGTGCTGCCCCAGCCACGCGTCCTCCGCCACGTAGTCGAAAAGGACGTCCCCGCCGTAGTTGGCTGCCATCTTCGGGAAGGCCTCGGTCCAGTGTCTGCCGTGCAGCTGTGCCGCGACCCATTCCACGGTCGCCGGCAGCGACTGCGCGTACTCCGTCACGGGGCGATAGCCCAGTTCGCGTTCCGCCGCGCCCATGTCGTAGACCACCGGATGCGCCCCTGACCACGGCGTCTCACCGACCGACGGGGACGGGGGAGGTCCCCCGATCAGGAACGTCTCGCTCGGTCGGAAGCCGGTCACCTCGTCGATGGCGGCGGCGATCTCTGCGACGGTCGGTGCCCCGGGGTCGGCGGCGTTGAGCACCCTTGGGCCCGGCCGGAGCGCCGCCAGCCGGATCAGCTCCGCCACATTGGACACGTGGACCGGGTGGAACCTGCTGCCACCGCCGTACGCCAGCACACGCACCGGGCGACGGTCCAGCGCCCGCTTGACGAAGTACAGCTCGCGCGGGGTGCGGCAGTGCGGCCCGTGAATGGCGCCCGCCCTCAGCAGCGTCACCGGCAGTTCGCCGGCGGCCGCGAGCAACTCCCGCTCCAGCGCCACCTTACGGGTGCCGTACGTCGAGTCCCCGGCGTCCACCGTGGGCTGTGCCTCGGGGATCGGCACCGGGTAGCGCGGAAATCCGTCGGGCCGGCCCTGGGTGTCGAAACTGCGTCCCTGATCGTCCTGGTAGACCGCGCCGCTGGAGATGACGACGGCCGACCCTATCCGGTCCGACAGCGCACCGAGCTGACGGGCGTGCCCGGGACCGAAGGCGACCATGTCGACAAAGACGTCACAGCCCTCGCCGACGGCACCCGCGAGGGCCGCGTCGTCCCCGCGGTCCACGGACACATGCCTGACCCCCTCGGGCCAGGTCCCGCCTCCAGAACCACCGCGGGAGCCCGCCCTCACGTCCCACCCGTCCGCCGCCAGCGCGGCAACCGCAGCCCGACCCACCTGCCCCGTCGCGCCGAGCACGAACACGCTTCCTCCGGTCATGCGAGGAACGCTAGGCGTGCGGACGCCTGCTGCCCAGGAGAATATGCCGAGCGCAGAACCGGCCCTCAGCCGCGCCGCTTCGGGAACCTCTTCGGCCTGCCGCCGTGCTGCTCCTGCTCCTCGGCCTTGACCTCGGCGGCGTAGCGGTCGACGTACTCCTGGCCGGAGAGCTTCAGGATCGCGTACATGATCTCGTCGGTGACCGCGCGGATCGCCGCCTTCTCGTTCTCCATGCCCGCGTACCGCGAGAAGTCCAGCGGCTCCCCGAAACGGACCGTGACCCGCTTGATCTTCGGGATCACCTGTCCGGGCGGCTGGATCTCGAACGTCCCCACCATCGCGCACGGCACCACGGGCACACCCGCCTTCAGAGCCATGACGGCGACCCCGACCTTGCCCTTGTAGAGCCGGCCGTCGTGCGACCGGGTGCCCTCGGGGTAGATGCCCAGCAACTCGCCCTTGCCCAGCACCCCCAGCCCCTCGCGGATGGCCGCCTGACCGGCCTCCTTGCCCGAGCGGTCGACCGGGATCTGTCCGGCGCTGCGGAAGAACGTGGCGGTCAGCCGGCCCTTGAGGCCCGGACCGGTGAAGTACTCGGCCTTGGCGAGAAAGGTGATGCGCCGCTTGATGATCGCCGGCATCAGGAAGTGGTCGGAGAACGACAGGTGATTGCCCGCGACGATGGCCGCACCCTCGTCGGGAATGTGCTCCAGCCCTTCGATACGCGGCCGGAAGAGCAACCGCAACAGCGGCCCGAGAAGGACGTACTTGAGCACGTAGTAGAACACGGGGTCCCTCCAACTCTGCCGGGGTCGGCTCTGTGGCCGCGTTCTGCCGAATCGCTGTGCGAGCCTGCATGACGGTTCGTCATGTCCGGCCGGATGGTGACCGATCGTAGCCCGGTCCGGCTCAGGACCTCCACGCCCAGGCAGCGATCTCTGCGGGATCGACGCCCGTGCGCCGCAGTTCTTCGCGAAGCCGGTCGCGGTGGTGCGCATACCGTGCGGCCAGGTCGCCGGTGGCCCCGGGTCGGCCACGCAGATGCCGCAGCGCCGTGATCGCCAGGTCGTGACGGGAGACGCCGTTGCTCGCAAGCAGGTCGTACGGGGTGGTCGTGGTGCCTTCTTCGACGTAACCGCGCACATGGAACCGGTCGGGGCCGGGCCTGCCGTGCAGCAGTTGGTGCACGGCCGAGGGATAGCCGTGGAAGCCGAGGACCACGGGCAGGTCCGTGCCGAACAGCGCGTCGAAGTCGGCGTCCGGCATGCCGTGCGGATGCCGGTCGGGCGGGGCGAGCGTGCACAGGTCGACGATGTTCACGACCCTGATGCGCGCTTCCGGCAGATCGCGGCGCAGCAGTTCTGCCGCCGCCAGGGTCTCGACGGTCGGGATGCCGCCCGCGCATGCCAGCACCAGTTCCGGGTCCCGCCCCTCGTCGCTCGAGGCCCACCGCCACACGGATGCGCCGGCCTCACAGTGCCTGCGTGCCTCGTCGAGGCCGAGCCACTGTGCCGCCGGGTGCTTGCCGGCCACGACCAGATTGATCCGGTCGGTGTCCTGCAGCACCCGCTCCATCGTGACGAGCAGAGTGTTCGCGTCGGGCGGCAGATACACGCCGGTCACCGTGGACTTCTTGGTGAGCAGATTGTTGATGAAGCCCGGACCCTGGTGACTGTACCCGTTGTGCTCCTGGCGCCAGCCCTCGCTGGTCAGCAGGTAGTTGAGGCTGCTTACGGGAGCTCGCCAGGAGACCTCGCGGGACATCTTCAGCCACTTCGCGTACTGGTTGAGCATGCTGTCGACGACCGAGGCGAAGGCCTCGTACGTCGGGAACAGCCCATGACGTCCGGTCTGCAGGTAACCCTGCAGCCAGCCCTGGCAGTTGTGCTCGGAAAGGATCTCCATCACGCGACCGTCCGGCGCGAGGTCCTCCGCGTACTCCTCGACGGGCCACACACAGGCGCGACCGGTCGCTTTCAGCACGCCGTCCAGCTTGTTGGAGGCGAGTTCGTCGGGGGACATGATGCGGAAGTCCCGGCTCGAGCCGGTTCGGCGCATGATCTCCGTCAGCCAGTCCGCCAGCACCTCGCCCGGGCTCGCCGTCGCGCTGCCCGGGCCGTCGCCGACGTCGACCGCGTACGGCTCCAGGGGCGGCAGATCGAGCGGCCGGCGCAGCCGCCCGCCGTCGCCGGCCGGCTGCATGCCGATACGCCGCCCGCCGGACGGGCACGCGGCGAGCACCTCCGCCGTCGGCCGGCCGTGTTCGTCGAACAGCTCCTCGGGGCGGTACGACCGCAGCCAGGCCTCCAGGGCGGAGAGCTGCACAGGATCGTCGTGTACACCGTCGAGCGGAACCTGGTGCGAGTGGAACGTCCCCTCGATGCGCTTCCCCTGGACCTCCGCCGGTGCCCCCTGCCCCTTGAGGCTGCGCAGCACGATCATCGGCCACCTGGGGCGCTTCGGGGGCCGCCCTTCCCGCGCGCGCCCCTGGATGTCGCGGATGTTGGTGTGTGCGGCGCGCACCGCGGCGGCGACCGGCTCCCCGTCCGGGTCGTCCGTGACGTCGACGATCCGCGGATCCCAGCCGTAGCCGCGGAACAGCGCCATCAGATCGTCGTCCGACATGGTCGCGAACACGGTGGGGGAGGAGATCTTGTAGCCGTTCAGATGCAGCACGGGCAGCACCGCGCCGCCGGTCACGGGATCGAGGTACTTTGACGAGTGCCATGCGCCGGCCGTCGGGCCCGTCTCCGCCTCACCGTCCCCGACGATGCAGACGACCAGCCGGTCGGGAGCGTCGAAGGCCGCACCGAACGCGGTGGCCAGCGCGTAACCGAGCTCGCCTCCCTCGTGGATGGTGCCCGGCACCGCCGGGGAGAGGTGGCTGGGGAAGCCGTCGGGAGCGCAGTAGCGCCGGGCGAGCTCCGTCAGACCGCTCTCGGTACGGGACAGGGCCGGGTCGTACTCCTCGTGCGTGCCCTCGAGCCAGAGGTTGGCGTGGTTGGCCGGCGCACCGTGGCCGGGCCCCGTCACCAGCAGGACATCGGCGTCACGTTCGCGGATCAGATTGTTGGCCGCTGAGTACACCATGGTGATACCGGGACATGACCCCCAGTGGCCCAGCAGCCGGGGCTTGAGGTGGTCGGCGCGCAGCGGCTCGCGCAGCAGCAGGTTGTCACGGAGGAAGATGAGCGCGGCGGCGGTGTAGTCGGCCGCGCGGCGGTATGCCCGCGTCATGGCGTCACTCCGGGGCCGCGCTCGGCGGATTCGCCGTGCTGCGCATACAGCTGTTCACCGGTGCCTTCATGTCACGACCGGTACCCGGTACCGACACGGGCACGCCGGGCGCCGGGCCGAAAGGGTGACGGCGCCGTGAGCCGGCGCAGACCGCCGCGGCGGGAGCGGGCGCGGAAGGACTGCGCTTCGGACATCGACATGCCCATGTTCCACCCAATGCGGGCCTGCGCCCCGATTCGCCGCGCATGGTGCGAGTACCCCGCGCGCACCGGAGACGCGGGGCCGGCCCGACCGGTAGCTGGACAGGGAGCTGACGGATGTTGTTCCGCCGACGCAGGCAGATGCTCGAGGCGAAGGCCACGGAGGCCGCCCGTGCCGGCTACGTGGCAGTCGACCGCCGCGCACCGGCGTCCGAGGCCGCCAGGGCGCTGCTGCGCAAGGCGTTCCCCGACCACTGGTCGTTCCTGCTGGGCGAACTGGCCCTCTACAGTCTGATCGTGCTCGTGCTGACGGGCAGTTTCCTGACGCTGTTCTTCGATCCGGGAATGGAGACAGAGCCGTACGACGGCTCCTACCGGCCGCTCCAGGGCCTGCCGGTCTCGGACGCCTTCGACTCGACGCTGTACATCAGCTTCGACGTCCGCGGCGGTCTGCTGATCCGGCAGATGCACCACTGGGCCGCCCTCGTCTTCGTCACCGCCCTGGGTGTCCACCTGCTCCGGGTGTTCTTCACCGGCGCCTTCCGGCGGCCCCGCGAGATCAACTGGATGGTGGGCGTCACCCTGTTCATGCTCGCCCTGCTCGAGGGGTTCTGCGGCTATTCGCTGCCGGACGACCTGCTCTCCGGCACCGGCCTGCGCACCGCGCACACCATCGTGATGTCGATCCCGATCGTCGGGACGTATCTGAGCTTCTTCCTTTGGGGCGGGTCCTTCCCCGGCGAGATCATCCTGCCGCGGCTGTATGTCGTCCATGTACTGTTCGTTCCCGGACTGCTGATCGCCCTGGTGGTGCTGCACCTGGTGCTCGTCGTGTATCTCAAGCACACCCAGTGGCCCGCCCGGGGACGGACCAACCGGAACGTGGTGGGGCAGCCGATGTTCCCCCAGTTCGTCACCAAGTCCGCCGGTCTGAGCCTGATCGTGGCCGGTGTCACCGCCCTCCTCGGCGCCACCGCCCAGATCAACCCCGTCTGGAGCTACGGCCCGTACAAGGCCGACCAGGTCTCCACCGGCGCCCAGCCCGACTGGTACGTGGGCTTCCTCGAGGGCGCGCTGCGCCTCCTGCCGCCCTGGGAGAACACCGTGGCAGGACACACCCTCATGTGGAACGTGTTCGTACCCGCAGTGGTGCTTCCCGGCCTGCTCTTCCTCGTCCTGTACGCCTATCCCTGGTTCGAGAGATGGCTCACCGGCGACATGATGGAGCATCACGTCTGCGACCGGCCCCGGGACCATCCCACGCGCACGGGCCTGGGCGTCGCGGCGATCGTCTTCTACGCGGTGCTCCTGCTGGCCGGAGCCAACGACCTGACCGCCTTCATCTTCCAGATCTCGGTCGAAGCCCTGACATGGGTCCTGCGGATCGCAGTGATCATCGGCCCGGTGATCGCGTTCATGGTGACCAAGCGGCTGTGCCTGGCCCTGCAGCTGCACGAGCGTCACCTGGTCGAGGAAGGCGTGGAGACGGGGCGGATCAGCCAGAGCCCGTACGGCGGGATCAGCGAGAGTCACCGTCCGCTGGACGTGGACCGGTACTACCGGGCTCTCGTCCGGTACGTCCCCGAACCGTTGGACGCAGGGAAGGAACGTCCTCGGTGGCGCGGGAGCCGTCTGCGTACCGCGCTGAGCTCCTGGTACTTCCGCGACCGGGTCGAGATGCCCACCACTCCCGAGCAGCGCACCCAGATCCTCGAGCGGCAAAAGGATCCGACCGACGATCGGCAGGACACGTAACGGGACCGCGCGGTGACCTCGTGTGCCGGGCGGCGTGGGCGGGCGTGTCGGCGCCGACCGGCAGGGGTACCTGGCGCCCCGTCGGGGGGATCGACGATTCCTCGCGGCGACAGCCATGCAACGCGGAAGCAACCCCAAGAGCCCCCGCAAGGACGACGAGCTCAAGCACCAGATGCAGGGTCGTCCGAAGTCCGGGCAGCACACACACGCCGAGGACGCGAAGGACCCCGAGCCGGTGGCGGACGACGACCCCAGGACCGACAGCAGCCGCCAGGCACGGTCACGCTCCCGCAAGTCCGACGACGAACGGTGACGCCACCGGTGCCGGCAGCGCCTCCGCGCTGCCGGCACCGCCGTGCCCGGCGGGCACGGCGCGCGGAGCGGGAATGGTCCGGACGGCTCACACACAGGTTTCCGGCGGACGGCTCGGGGCTACCCACCACGCGCGGTGGTCCGCCGCCACCGCGTAGGCGACGCATCGGAGGAGCAGTGACAGAGCTGGACCACCCACGACGCCGGTTGACGGTGGATGCGTCCCTCACCCCGAGCGTCAGGGCGGGCAGCTCGGTCAGAAAGTATCTGACCACCACCGATCACAAGACGATCGGCAACATGTACCTGGCCACCTCGTTCGGCTTCTTCCTGCTGGCCGGCGTCCTGGCGATGCTGATGCGGGCGGAACTGGCCAGGCCGGGCCTGCAGATCGTCAGCTCCGACCAGTACAACCAGCTGTTCACCATCCACGGCACGGTCATGATGCTGCTCTTCGCGACCCCGACCTTCGCCGGATTCGCGAACGCCGTCATGCCCCTGCAGATCGGCGCACCCGACGTCGCATTCCCACGCCTCAACGCGCTGACGTACTGGCTGTTCCTCTTCGGCGGCCTGCTCGTGGTCTCGGGGTTCGTGCTCCCCGGGGGCGCCGCGTCCTTCGGATGGTTCGCCTACGCACCGCTGAACAGTGCCGTCCGCTCGCCCGGCGCGGGCGGTGACCTGTGGGCCATGGGACTCGTCCTGTCCGGCATCAGCACGACGCTCGGGTCGGTGAACTTCATCGCCACCATCATCACCCTGCGGGCACCCGGCATGACGATGTTCCGGATGCCGATCTTCACCTGGAACATCCTCTTCACGTCCATCCTGGCGCTGCTCGCCTTTCCCGTGCTGGCGGCGGCGCTGCTGGCGCTCGTGGCGGACCGGAAGTTCGGCGCGCACATCTACGACCCGGCCAACGGCGGTGCGTTGCTGTGGCAGCACCTGTTCTGGTTCTTCGGCCATCCGGAGGTCTACATCGTCGCGCTGCCCTTCTTCGGCGTGGTGACGGAGATCATCTCCGTGTTCAGCAGAAAACCGGTCTTCGGGTACGTGGGGATGGTGGGCGCCACGATCGCGATCACCATGCTCTCCGCGGCTGTGTGGGCGCACCACATGTTCGCCACGGGAGCGGTGCTCCTGCCGTTCTTCTCCCTGATGTCGTTCCTGATCGCGGTGCCGACCGGGGTCAAGTTCTTCAACTGGATCGGCACCATGTGGAGAGGGTCGCTGTCCTTCGAGACACCCATGCTCTGGGCGGTCGGCTTCCTGATCACCTTCCTGCTCGGCGGGCTCAGCGGCGTGCTGGTCGCGTCACCACCGCTGGACTTCCACCTCACCGACGGGTACTTCGTCGTGGCCCACTTGCACTACGTGCTGTTCGGCACGATCGTGTTCGCGATGTTCGGGGGCTTCTACTTCTGGTGGCCCAAGCTGACCGGGCGGCTGCTCGACGAACGCCTCGGAAAGATCCACTTCTGGACGCTGTTCGTCGGCTTCCAACTCACCTTCCTGGTGCAGCACTGGCTGGGCGAGATCGGTATGCCCAGGCGGTACTCGGACTATCTGGCAGCGGACGGCTTCACCGCCCTCAACACCCTGTCCTCGATCGGCGCCTTCCTGCTCGGCCTGTCCACGCTGCCGTTCCTGTACAACGTCTGGAAGACCACCAGATACGCGCCCAAGGTCGAGGTCGACGACCCCTGGGGGTTCGGTCGGTCACTGGAGTGGGCCACGTCCTGCCCGCCGCCGCGCCACAACTTCGAAGCCCTGCCGCGGGTCCGCTCCGACTCCCCGGCCTTCGATCTCCACCATCCGCAGGTGAAGCGACTCCGGCCTGCCAAACGAGATATCGCCGACCCGACCCCCGACACCCGCGGAGGGCCGAGCGAATGAAGTCCGAGGCTTTTCTGTTCGCCGGCGTCGCGCTGTTCTTCCTCCTCACGGACGCCGCCTACATCGTCTTGGCCCGCGAACCCGCCGGGACCGCGGCACTCACCGTGTCCTTCCTCATGTCGGCGCTCATCGCCTTCTTCTGCACCGCGAACTACCGCCGCAAAGGCAAGCGGCCGGAGGACCGGCCGGACTCGCAGATCCGCGAGCGCAGCGGCTTCATCGACTTCTTCCCCCCACACAGCGCCTACCCTCCGCTGACGGCGCTCGGCATGGCGCTGCTGAGCATCGGCGTCGTCTACGGGCTGTGGCTGTTCCTCATCGGTGTCGGAGTCACGGCCGCGGGTGTGTTCGGCATGACCTTCCAGTACGCCGGACGTGACGACTGATGCGGCACGGGCACAAAGGCCCGTGCCCTCCCGCCCCGTCTTGAGGACGAGGGCCATCGGTGTGCACTTGAGGGCAGGCGGGCGCTCTCCCTGCCATGCACGGGTAGCTCTCCCTACATGACTGTGAACCCCATCGAATTGCAGAAGGCCCTGGGCGGCGTCGGCTACCCCGCCGACAAGAAGCAGATCATGGACCAGGCGAAGCAGCACGGCGCCGATCAGAAGGTCATGAAGGCGCTCGACGCACTGCCGGAGAAGACGTACGACTCGCCCGCCGCGGTGAACAAGGAAGTGAGCAAGGAAGGGCACTAGCCACCCGAGCCCTGCAAAGGCGGTACGGCAACCGCGTCGGCGGTTGCCGTACCGCCCTTCCGTGCCCGGTGGCCGAGGCGGAGACGCTCAGCGTCCGAGAGCTCGACGCAGCTCCTGCTTGTTCATGGAGGAGCGTCCCTCGATGTTCTTCTTCTTGGCCTCCTCGTACAGCTGGTCCTTGGTCGGGCCCTGGGACCCGCTGTGGGACCGCTCGCCGCCACGCTGGGAGGCGGACTTCCTGTCGCGGGTCGAGGTCTTGCCGGCGGTCTTGGACTCACCGGAGCGTGCCCGCTCCTTGTTGACGGTCCGCGCAGCGATCTCCTTCGCCCGCCCTGTGGAGGCTCCGCGCTTCTGCGCGCCCTCCTTGATGTGCTCGTACTGACGCTCCCGCTTGGGGCTGGACCCTGCCGGCATGACATCCTCCTCGGTGGATTCGCTCCCCGGCGCGAGCCGGGATCGGCATCACTTGTCGCCTGCCCACCGCGCACGTCTTCTATGACCACACCGCCCGGGTTGTGGGGTCGGTCGCCGCTCTGCTTGGCGGTCAGCCTTCGGTCCACGGCCGCGCTCGGTCCGGTGCACGCGGGTACCCGGCGCAATTCCGCCCAAACGGGCGGCTGTCGCAGGAGATGCGGTCGCAGGAGACCCGCCAGGCCGGTTCGCGTGCGGGTCACGGGCACTCGCGGAACGGGCGCCCCGCGGGGTACGGACCCTCCGTCCGGAGACGAGCGGCCCGGCGACACGGGCACAGGGAGAGCCCGGCGACCCCCGGGACGAAGAGCCCGCCCTACGCAGCGGCCGTACCGGCCGACCGCTGCTGCAGGGGATCCGGCGAGCGTCAACGCGGTGCCCGGTCGGTGCCCGTCAGGCCGGCCCGCCCGCCCGCTCCCAGAAGGCCGGTGGCCTCGAACCGGTCGACGCCGAGACGCGGGAGCTCCCGCCGCGACAACAGCGTGATGACGGGTGGCAGGGCGGCCCGCACGAGCTGGGTCGCTCGTAGCCAGGACGGCTGGTAGACGGACGGCCGGCGCCGTTCGACGGCCGAGACGAGCCGGTCGGCCACGTGCTCGACGGGATGCACCTTCCGCGCCGGCGGCGGCATGTGACCGCGCAGCTCCCGCAGCACCGCGTGCTCGTCACCGTCCCGGATCATGTCGGTGGCGGTCCAGTTGATGTAGGCGATGCCCACACCCACGCGCCGATGGGCCACTTCGGCCCGCAGCGAGTGGGCGAACGACTCCACCCCCGCCTTCGAGGCGCAGTACGCGCTCATCATGGGAACCGCGCCGATCGAGGCGAGCGAAGCGATCTGCAGGAAGTATCCCCGGGTGTCGAACAGGGCCGGGAGGAACGACCGGGCCGTGATGGCGCTGCCGATCAGATTCACCTCGACCACCCGGCGCCATGTCGCCGGGTCCGACTCCGCGAAGGGCCCGCCCTCGGCCACACCGGCGTTGGCGACGACGACGGACGGGACCCCGAGCCGTTCGCGGACCTCGGCGGCTGCGCGGGCCATGCCCGCGTCGTCGGAGATGTCGACCATCCAGTACCACGATTCGCCCGGCAGCGAGTCCCGGACACGGGCCAGCCTGTCCTCCTCGAGGCCCAGCAGGGCGACCCTGGCACCGCGATCGGCCAGGCTGCGGGCCATCGCCTCGCCCACACCGCGCGCCGCTCCGGTCACGACGGCCGTCCTGCCGCGCAGCGGGCTCCCTGTAGTTGCCATCGAGCGACTCCTCCGCACGCCGGGGCACCTCCTGCCTCTGCCCACGCTAGGCGCGGGAGGCCGAATCGGCCCTTCCGCGCCCGGCGCGTTCTCCGTCGTACCGGCCGCACCAGGAGCGGCCCTCCGCCGGCTGCCGGCGGGACCGGTCATTCGACGGTGACGACCACCGAATGCCGGCCGCTCGCCCCGTCGGGGACCGGCCTTGTCCGCTGCGCGGTCTGGACCTCACCGGCGCGGTCGGTGGCGCGGACGGTGAGGGTGTGGCCGCCAGGGGTCGCCTTCCAGGGGAAAGACCACTGCCGCCAGGTGTCGCGGGTGTCCTCGGCGGCGAGATCGGCGGGCCGCCAGGGTCCGTCGTCGATGCGGATCTCGACCTTGTCGATCCCGCGGTGCTGGGCCCAGGCGACGCCGGCGACCATGACCGTGCCCGCCTTGGGGCGGGCGAAGGGCTTGGGGACGTCGATACGGGACTGGGTCTTGACCGGTGCCCTGCGCGCCCAGTTCCGCTTCACCCAGTACGCGTCGTAGGCGTCGAACGTGGTGAGCTCGATGTCCTCGATCCACTTGCAGGCGGACACATATCCGTAGAGACCCGGTACGACCATGCGGACCGGGAAACCGTGGTCGAAGGGCAGCGGTTCGCCGTTCATGCCGACGGCGAGCAGGGCGTCGCGGCCGTCCATGACGTCCTCGACCGGCGTACCCAGCGTCATCCCGTCGGCGGAGCGGGCCACGAGCTGGTCGGCCGGCCCGCCCCTCGACGGAGCTTTGACACCTGCCTCCGTGAGCAGATCGGCGAGACGGACGCCGATCCAGCGGGCGTTGCCGATGTAGGGACCGCCGACCTCGTTGGAGACGCAGGTCAGCGTGATGGTGCGTTCGACGAGCTCGCGGTCGAGCAGGTCCTGGAAGGTCAGCGTGACAGGACGCTTCACCCCCTGGCCGTGGATCCGAAGGTGCCAGCCTGTGGCGTCCACCTTCGGCACCACCAGGGCGGTGTCGACCCGGTAGAAGTCCTCGTTCGGCGTCACGAACGGCTCGATCCCGGGGACCCGCAACTGCGCACCGGCGGGTGTGGGGTCTGCCGGGGACGCGGGCCGTGGCAGCACGACCGAGTTCCGGGAGGCCGCCGCCTCCTTGCCGTGGCGGTTGCCCACGGCGCGGCCGAGCGCGCCGGCCCCGGCAGAGGCGACCGCCGCGGCCGACGCCGCGATGAGGAAACCCCGCCGGTCCCAGCCGGTTTCCGGCTGCGGGGATCCGGCGCCGCGGCGGGCGGTGAGCCGCCCGATCAGGAACCACAGCAGTACGGCGGCCACCACGGCGCCCAGCAGCGACGGCAGCGCATCGGTGAACGAGGCCGAGTCCGGCCGGCTGAGTGCCGCAGCGACGCCCACCACGCCGAACAGCAGCACGCCGGCCGATCCTGTCCGCCGGTACCGCAGTGCGATCAGGCCGAGCAGAGCCGCGAACAGAGCCAGCGTGGCGAGGATGCCGAGTTGGAGGACCAGTTTGTCGGCGGTGCCGAAATTGCGGATCGCCCAGTCCTTCACGGGCTCGGGCGTCCGGTCGACCGCCGCGCCTCCCACCGCGGTGACCGGCCCGGCCTCCGGCCGGACGAAGGCCGCCACCAGCTCGGCCACGGCGAGCGCGGCGAAGCCGGCCAGCAGCCCGCTGGTGGCGGCGAGCGTGCCACGGGTCGGTTGCGTACGGAAGATCCTCACACTCCACATCCGGACCGCCGGCCTCTGCGGATCGGTCCCTGGTCCGGTCACCAGAAGACCGGCCGGGAACGCGGATCACATCGTCAGAACGGCGGGTCGCCGCTGCCCGTGATCAGGAGGATCCCGGTACCGAAGTAGCGGCGGCTCACCACGAAGTCGCCCGTCCTGCCGTCCGGCATCCGCAGCAGGCGCTCCTCCGCTTCCATGACGCCCCAGGCGGCGTCCTCACCGGCCACGATGTCGATCTTTCCGTTCCAGTCGGTCAGACCGGCGACCTCCTCCGGCGCGAGGGACACCGCCTCCTGCTGCTCTGCCCATGAACGCAGGTCCGCCGCTGCCGGATGCTCGGCACCGTCGGCGATCACCGTCACGTCGCCCTGGTACTCACCCATGGCTCCAGTGTGCGCCGTCGCGCGCGGCCGCCGCCACGCCCGACCTCGTGACCGGCCCCTCACCCGCCCGTACCAAGATGCCGCGACAAGCCTCACCCTCGGCGTGCGAGCGGTGACAGACGGCATCGGCGATGCAAATCCGCTGGCAGATCCGCGTGGCGCGGCAAACAGGCTCCGTGCGGTCCAGAACTGAAGGAGTGACGGGTGTCCACGCAAGAACCAATCCGAGTGGTGAACGGAGCGCGGCGGGCTGACGGTGGATCATGTCGCCGCTGCGGACCCATGAGCCGACGGGATGTCAGCTGACGTAGCCGCGACGAAAGGATCTCGCAATGCGCTCTGCCCGCATTCTCCTCGCCTCGGCCACCGCTACGGCCGCGCTCGTCATCGGCGCGCCGGGTGCTTACGCCCTGGTCGCCGCCGACTCGGACAAGGACGACTCGTCGTACAGCAGCGAGCACCACGACAAGGAGTACGACAAGGACAAGAAGGACGAGGACAAGGACTACGACAAGGACTACGAGAAGGACTACGGCAAGGACAAGGGCAAGGACTGGGACAAGGGTGACAAGCCGCACGGTGGTGTGCACACCGGTGGCGGTGCCCTGACCTTGCTCTCGAGTGACGAGTGGGACAAGGACAAGGACGAGGACAAGTCCGAGAAGGACTACGGCAAGGACGAGGAAAAGCACGAGGACAAGTCCGACAAGGACTACGAGAAGGACTACGAGAAGGACTACGGCAAGGACAAGGGCAAGGACTGGGACAAGGGTGACAAGCCGCACGGTGGTGTGCACACCGGTGGCGGTGCCCTGGCCTTGCTCTCGAGTGACGAGTGGGACAAGGACAAGGACAAGGACGAGGAGAAGTCCGAGAAGGACTACGGCAAGGACGAGGACAAGCACGAGGACAAGTCCGACAAGGACTACGGCAAGGACGAGGGCAAGCACGAGGACAAGTCCGAGAAGGACTACGAGAAGGACTACGAGAAGGACTACGGCAAGGACAAGGGCAAGGACTGGGACAAGGGTGACAAGCCGCACGGTGGTGTGCACACCGGCGGCGGCGCCCTCTCCTCGGTCACCAACGACGACTGGGACAAGGGCAAGGACGAGGAGAAGTCCGACAAGGACTACGGCAAGGACGAGGACAAGCACGAGGACAAGTCCGACAAGGACTACGAGAAGGACTACGGCAAGGACTGGGACAAGGGTGACAAGCCGCACGGTGGTGTGCACACCGGTGGTGGCGGCCTGGCCTCCTCGGGCGGCGGCATGGCCGCGGGTAGCCTGCTCCTCCTCGGCGGCCTCGGCGCCGGCGCCTACATGCTGCGCCGCCGCAACGCGAACGGCTCCGCGGCCTGACCGCATCCCTTCGTGGTGACCTGACTGCGGCCGCTGCCCCCAACGGGCGGCGGCCGCAGTTTCGACAGCAAGGTGTAAAGGACTGGCCGCATGTCTGTTCGTTCGACCGACCCGTCGGGTTCGCCGTGGACCGCCCGTGCCTCCCGCCGTGTCGTGCCGTTGTTGCTGTGGCCGCTGGCGCTGGCCATGCTGGTGCTGAGCCTGGTCAACAGCATCGCCGCGCCACCCGCCTCGCCACCCGGCAAGGACGGCGACAGGGCTCAGTCGGTGGCGCCGGTGGCCGGCCCCTCGGTTTCTGCGAAGCCGTCCAAGGCGGCAAAACCGTCGCATCCTGCCCTGCCGCGTGCAGCTCCGACCCGGCTGGTCATTCCGCAGATCGGGGTCGACGCGCCCTTCACCGACCTGGCCATCGGGTCTTCCGGCGCGCTGGACGCGCCGCCCCCGAACAATGCGAACCTCGTCGGCTGGTTCGCCGCCGGAGTGTCCCCGGGCGAACTCGGCACCAGCATCATTGCCGGTCACGTCGACACCGCAACCGCACCGGCGGTCTTCGCCGAGCTGAGCGAACTCAAGGCCGGTCACCGCTTCGAGGTCCGGAGGGCGGACGGCAGGACGGCGAGGTTCGTCGTCGACGATCTCGAAAGCTTCCACAAGAGCGACTTCCCGAACGAGCGGGTCTACGCGGACACCCCTGACGCGCAGGTGCGGCTCATCACCTGCAGTGGCAGCTACGACCGCAAGGCCAAGGACTACACGGAGAACCTCGTCGTCTTCGCCCACCTCGATGCCCCGAAGTGATGCCGCGCCTCGAGTCGAAAGGGCGTGACCGTGCCTGTTCCCGTCGTCATCGACTGCGATCCCGGCCATGACGACGCCCTTGCCATCATGCTGGCCGCGGGGGACCCGGCGATCGACCTGCTGGCGATCACGACCGTGGCGGGGAACCAGACCGTCGAGCGCACCACCCTGAACGCCCGCCGGGTCTGCACCGTCGCCGGCATCACCGGCGTGCCGGTCGCCGAGGGCTGTGCGCGGCCGCTGGTGCAGCCGTTGCTCGTCGCGGGCGACGTGCACGGTGACTCCGGCCTCGACGGGCCGCGATTCTCGGAACCTACCGTGGACGTGGTGCCCGAGCACGCGGTCGAGCTGATGCGCAGGGTCCTGGCGGAGCATCCCGAGCCGGTCACGCTCGTGCCCACCGGCCCGCTGACCAATGTGGCGCTGCTGCTGACCCGGCACCCCGACAGCGCCCGGGACATCCGCGAGATCGTCCTCATGGGCGGTTCCGCCGGGCGCGGCAACAGGACACCTGCCGCCGAGTTCAACATCCATGTCGACCCGGAGTCCGCGGACATCGTCTTCAACAGCGGGCTCCCGGTCACCATGTGCGGTCTCGACGTCACCCATCAGGCGCTCGCCACCCCCGATGTGCTGGGCCGGCTCGAGCGCCTGGACACCGGACTGTCGCGCACCTGCGTGGAGTTGATGACCTACTTCGCTTCTGCCTACCGCCGGCTGTGGGGGTTCGCCGCCCCTCCGCTGCACGATCCGGTCGCCGTGGCGCGGGTGATCGATCCCGGCATCGTGCGCTGCGTCGAGGCGAACGTGGTCGTCGAACTGCACGGCCGGTACACGCGCGGTGCGACCGTGGTCGACCTGCACCAGTACACGGGCCGGCCGGTGAACGCACGGGTCGCGGTCGAGCTGGACGTCGAGATGTTCTGGGACCGGGTGATCGCGGCGGTCGACGTACTCGGCCGGCGCATGCGGTGACGCCGTCGATCGCCTCGCGGGTCACTCGTCTCGCGCACCGGCTCGCCCGTATGCCGCCCTCTCCGGTGGTACGGCGTCCCGAACTGGCTGACGGTGAATCACGTCGTCCCTACGTCGTCGTGGTGAAAGGTACGCCCCATGGTCGCGCAGCAGCCGTCGAAGGAGCCTCCCGCCAAGCGCCCGCTCGGGCGATCTCTGCTCTGGCCGCTTGCCGCGGTGGGGCTGGGCGTGCTGCTCATCCACAACTCCTTCGGCACCGCGTCGGACGCCAAGCCCCTGGTGCGGCCCGTGATCGTGGCCCCCGCCTCGCCGACGCCCGACGCCGCTGCCGGTGCGACCCCCGCCACGGGCATGACGCTCCCACGTGCCGCGCCGACCCGGCTGATCATCCGCTCGATTGCTGTGAACGCGCCCTTCATGGCACTGTCCACGGGCACGTCCGGACAGCTCGACGCACCGCCGCCGAACGACAACAACCTTGTCGGCTGGTACCGGGAAGGTGTGACGCCGGGCGAGCCGGGCACGGCGATCGTCGCCGGGCACCTCGACACGAAGGCGGGGCCAGGTGTGTTCGTGTATCTCGGTTCGGTCAGACCGGGAACCCTGGTGGACGTGGTGCGCGAGGACGAATCGGTCGTCACCTTCGCCGTCGACTCCGTCGAGAGCTTCAGCAAGAGCGACTTCCCCGACGCCCGGGTCTACGCGGACACCCCGGACCCTCAGCTGCGGCTGATCACCTGCAGCGGCGAGTACGACAAGAAGGCGAAGGACTACAAGGAGAACGTGGTGGTCTTCGCACACATGGTGGCGGCGCGGCAGTCCTGAAGAGGCAGGCTGCCGCGGTGTCAGGACTGGGAGCACGGGTACCCGCGCGGTGAGACCGGATCACTCCGCGCGGAGTCCGAGCAGATGAGGAGGCGATGATGGCAGGCGACATGTGGGGCTACCCCGAGACCGCCCGTTACGTGCCGGGCGCGCAGCTCGTCGGGTACTCCGTCGAGGCGTCCGACGGGTCGATCGGCAAGGTCGACAAGCACACCGAGGAGGTCGGCCGTTCGTACCTCGTCGTCGACACCGGGCCGTGGATCCTCGGCCGGCGTGTGCTGTTGCCCGCCGGGCTCGTCTCGGAGATCGACACGGGGGCCGAGATCGTCCGGGTGGCGTGCACCAAGTCCCAGGTGAAGGACTCACCCGAGTTCGAGAGCGGCAAACACGAGGACGACGCCGGGTACATCCAGCTGATCGAGAGCCACTACGCCAACCGCCACATGTGAGGCCGTCCGTGACCGCCCGCAGTGACCGCCCGCAGTCACTGCGGGCCTTCCTCGTCCATGTCGTCCGCGTCGTAACCCGCGCCGGGCTCCCGGCGCAGCTCCGCCTCGCTGCGTGACCGCAGCCGCTCGGCGCGGTAGCGGAGCCTTTCCGACTGCTCCGGGTCCTCGACACGGCGGGCCTGCTCGAACAACTGCTCCGCCTTGTCCCTGTCGTGCTCCGCGTGGATGCGATGGCTGTCCTGCTCGTGCATGACGTCCTCCTGCGGTCCGTGGCGGGCGCACCCCGCCGAACGGGTGGCCGGCCCCCGTCAAGGAGCCGACTGCCCGTGCCGTACCGGGGCAAACCGGACAGTGGCCGGTGCCGTTGGACGGGGACGGCGGCGGACTCCGTCCGGGCGTGCGCCATGCTCTCCGCGAGGTGGCCGGACGGGCCGTCCTGGTCGGTGAGGCGGTTCAGCCGGCCCGGCACGCGAAGCCCACGAGGACCGCGACGATGACGGTCCCCGCGAAGGTGAGCACCGCGAGGGCACGGCAGAGGTCCATCCCGGACGCGAGGTGGGCGCCGAGGACCGGGGCGACTGCGCCGCCGAGCAGCAGCAGGTGACCGCCGTGTGGCCGAGCTCCGTCTTGAGGTAGGTGGGCGGCAGTGCCGGGCGGGGGCGGACGGGCTCGGCGAGGCCGTACGGAGCACGGCGTGCACCCGTGCGCGCTACCCGGCGGCGCGGCGCATTGCGCCGCGCGCGGGCGGAGAGTGCTCTATGCCTCGCCCCGCCCGCGCCGGCCGAGAGCCGGCTTCCCTGCCAGGAGCACCGGATGCACCGCAGTGCCGCCCTTGCCGCAGCCGCCTTGTTCGCCGTCGCCGTGGCCGTTCCCGCCGCGGCGTCGACCGCGTCCCCCGCGCCCGATGTGCCGGGGGTGCCGGGGGTGCCGGACCCGGCCGTACCCGTCACCGCCGTCGAGCGGACCGCCACCACCGACCGGACGGGGGAGCCGGCTCCTTCGCGGGGGCTGTTCCTGACCGTGTCGGGCTCCCAGAACACCTGGATCCGAGGCGTGCTGCTGCACTGCAGCCCCACGCCCGCAGGACCCCACCCGGAAGCCGCGGCCGCCTGCGCCGCACTGGATGCCGCCCGCGGCGACCTGGACCGGCTCTCGGGCGACCGGCACCCGTGCACGAACGAGTACGACCCGGTCACGGTCAGTGCCACCGGCGCCTGGCGGGGGCGGCCGACCGCCTGGCACAAGACCTTCGCGAACGCCTGCGAACTCGCGATGGAGACCGGAGCGGTCTTCCGCTTCTGACCGACGGGGCGGCCGGTCCCAGGCGCTCCTGCTCTCACGTGCCCTTGGAGGCGACCACCCCGATCGTCACCATCCCGAGCACCACCCAGCCGAACCAGAGCCAGCCGTTGCTGCCGAGTGCCGCCGTGTACGCCGTCACGACCACCAGGGTCGCGACGGTCAGCACTCCCATCGTCTTCGTCGAACCGGACATGAGCGCCCTCCTTCGACGGCGGGGGCCGCCTGGGACCATCGTCGCCCCTGGACGAGGCCCGGCGCTACTGCCCGGTGACAAGCAGCCGGCCGCTACCTGCTGCGGGTCTGGAGCGAGGCGAGATACGCGTTGTACGCCTCGAGCTCCTTGTCCCCGTCGCGGTCCGCGGCCCGGTCCCGGCGCTTGGCCAGCCGCTGGTCGGAGCGGTACCACTGGAAGACCAGCGCGATCAGTACCACCACGGACGGGATCTCGCTGAACGCCCAGGCGATCCCGCCCGCCGCGTTCTGGTCGGAGAGCGCGTCGATACCCAGCGAGGCCGGCGGATTACGGTACGCGCGGACCATCGGCTCGGACGCCATCATCAGCGCGATGCCGAAGAAGGCGTGGAACGGCATGCCGGCGAACAGCTCCAGCATCCGCATCACATAGCCGGGGCGGTGCGGTCCCGGGTCCACGCCCATGATCGGCCAGAAGAACACCAGGCCGACCGCGAGGAAGTGCAGCATCATCGCGATGTGCCCGGCCTTCGACTCCATCAGGAAGTCGAACAGCGGCGTGAAGTACAGCCCGTACAGGCTGGCGATGAACAGCGGGATCGTGAAGACCGGATGAGTGATGATGCGCATGTAGCGGCTGTGCAGCAGCATCAGCAGCACCTCGCGCGGCCCCTTGCGGCCGCGGCCCGCGACCGGCAGCGCCCGCAGCGCCAGCGTGATGGGCGCGCCCAGCAGCAGCACGATCGGCGACAGCATACTGATCACCATGTGCTGCACCATGTGCACGCTGAACATGACCATGCCGTAGTCGTTCAGCTTGGTGCACATCATCAGCGCGATGCTCAGCACACCGGCGGTGAAGCACACGGTCCGGCTCACCGGCCAGTCGTCGCCGCGGCGGCGCAGCCGCACGACACCCCAGCCGTACAGGCCGAGCGCGACGAGGCAGCCGACGAGGAAGAAGGCGTCCGGTGAGAACTCGAGGCCCCGCCCCAGCGTGAACGGCGGCAGATCCATCGTCGTGCCGTGCCCGCTGTGATCCATCTGTGTACTCCCGGGGGCCTGATTCCGCTACGTGATCCGTACCGGCGATTCGCGTGGGTTGTCCGCTTGCTCGGACCAGAGTAGAACCGCCCCCGGCCGCTGCTGCGACCGGGGGCGGTTCGTCAGGATCCGTACGGATCCGCCGGTGGTTCAGAGAACCGTCTCGGCCTCTTCGTACCGCTCCACGGGCACCGTCTTCAGCGTCTCCGTGGCCTGCGCGAGCGGCACCATCGCGATGTCGGTGCCGCGCAGCGCGGTCATCATGCCGAACTCGCCCCGGTGCGCCGCCTCCACCGCGTGCCACCCGAACCGGGTCGCGAGGACGCGGTCGTAGGCGGTGGGCGTGCCGCCGCGCTGGACATGGCCGAGGATCACCGGACGCGCCTCCTTGCCGAGCCGCTCCTCCAGTTCGACGGAGAGCTGCCGGGCAACACCCGCGAACCGCTCGTGGCCGTAGATGTCCTTGCCGCCCTCGTCCCAGCGCATCGAGCCCTCACGGGGCTTCGCGCCCTCGGCGACGACCACGATCGCGAACCGCTTGCCGGCCTCGAAGCGCGCACCGACGCGCCGGGTCAGCTCCTCGATGTCGAAGGGACGCTCCGGGACCACGATCGCGTGCGCGCCGGCCGCCATGCCCGAGTGCAGTGCGATCCAGCCGGTGTGCCGGCCCATGACCTCGACGATCAGTACGCGCTGGTGCGACTCGGCGGTGGTCTTCAGACGGTCGAGCGCCTCGGTGGCCACGCCGACGGCCGTGTCGAAGCCGAAGGTGACGTCCGTCGAGGAGATGTCGTTGTCGATCGTCTTGGGCACTCCCACGATCGGCAGCCCGTTCTCAGAGAGCAGATTCGCCGCCTTGAGGGTGCCCTCGCCGCCGATCGGGATGATGGCGTCGAGGCCCAGGTCGGCCACATGGCCCCTGGCGCGTTCCACTCCGTCGCGCAGGTGCGCGGGCTGCACCCGTGAGGAGCCGAGGATGGTGCCGCCGCGGGCGAGGATGCCGGCCACCGCGTCCAGGTCGAGCTTGCGGTAGTCGCACTCCAGGAGGCCCTTCCAGCCGTCGTGGAAGCCGATGACCTCGTCACCGTGGTCGACTACGGCACGGTGCACGACGGAACGGATGACAGCGTTCAGACCGGGGCAGTCGCCGCCGGAGGTGAGCACACCAATGCGCATTGCCCGAAAACCTTTACAACGTGGGCGGACTCCCGGACCACGTCGTCCGGTTGGATCCATGCCACCCTACCGGCGCGGAGCGGCCGGTCAGAAACGGGCGTCCGCCTGGTGGGATCGGGTCTGCGGCCCCTCCGCTCAGCTGAGCGAAGGGGCCGCAGAATGGGTGCTCGAGTGAGCGGAGGAGTCGTCAGGCGGGCTGAGTCGCGGCGGCGATCCGCTCCGCGCGCAGCGCCTCGTACCACCGGTCGTCGGTCGGCGGCAGCGCGTTCACATCGAGGGCCAGCTTCAGCAGCAGATCGGCGACCTGCGGGTTGCGGGCCATGACGGGCCCGTGCATGTAGGTGCCGAAGACTGTGTCGTTGTACGCACCCTCCGTGCCGTCGCCCGTGCCGTTGCCGCGGCCCAAGACGGTCCGGGCGAACGGGCGGGCCGTCGGGCCGAGATGGGTGATCCCCTGGTGGTTCTCGAAGCCCGTCAGCTGGGGGAGCCCCAACTGCGGGTCGATGTCCGCCAGGACGTCGCCGACGCAGCGGGCGCCCTCGCCGCGGGTGGAGACCACGTCGATCAGACCGAGGCCGGGCTCGCGTTCACCGAGGTCGTTGATGAACTCGTGGCCGAGGATCTGGTAGCCGGCACACACCGAGAAGATGATGGCGCCGTTGGACGCCGCCCGGCTCAGACCGCCGTCGCGGCGCAGCCGCTCGGCCGCGAGCCGCTGCGGACGGTCCTCGCCGCCGCCGATCAGATAGATGTCGCCGGAGGTCGGCACCGGCTGGTCGCTCCGCACATCGATGCGCATCACGTCGAGACCGCGCTGCCGGGCACGGCGCTCCACGACGAGGGCGTTGCCCTGGTCGCCGTAGGTGCTGAGCAGATCCGGGTAGACCCACACCAGACGCAGGCTGCTGTCACTCATTCTCATCAGTCCTCTTCGTCCGTCCGCCGGTCAGTTGCCGACGCGGCGGCGCACGTCCTGGAAGGCGGTGTAGTTGGCGATCAGCTCGATCCGGCCGGGCGGGGCGCTCTGCACCGCCTCGTCGACCGACTCGCACACCCGGAAGCCCAGACCCGCGACCTCGAGCCGGACCGCGAGGTCCAGCCTGCGGTCGCCGATCACGAAGATCGGGTGGCCGGCGAGACGGGTGTAGTCGACGTCCCACAGCCACGAGGTGTCCGTGCCGTCCGCGCCGCGGGCGTTGACGGACAGGATCACCGGCGTCGGCGGCGGGTCGATCAGCGAGAACGTCTCGAGCCAGCCCGCAGGGTTCTTCGCCAGCAGCAGCCGCACGTCACGGCCGAGGAAGGAGACCACGTCGTAGCGTCCGGCCACGGCCTGCACCTGGTACATGCGCTCGAGGGCGACCTGCGGCGGTACGCCGAAGCAGGCGGCGACGGCGGCGGAGGTGGCGGCGTTGGCCTTGTTGGCGCGGCCGGGCAGCTGGAGGTGGATCGGCCAGGCGCTGCCGTGCGGGTCGATGACATGGTCGCCGCTCAGCACCCAGCTCGGGGCGGGGCGGCGGAAACCGCACTCGCCGCAGAACCAGTCGTCGCCGGGGCGCTGCATCACGCCGCCGCAGGACGGGCAGGACCAGGCGTCGTCCTTCCACTCCTGGCCGGCCGCCACCCACACCACGTTGGGGGAGGAGGACGCTGCCCACACGACGAGCGGGTCGTCCGCGTTGGCGATGACCGTCGCCTTCGAACCGGCAAGCCCCTCGCGCCACTTCTCGGCCAGCATCCGGGTCTCCGCGGCGCGGTCCAGCTGGTCGCGTGAGAGGTTCAGCAGCGCGATCGCCTTCGGCGTCACGTCCCTCGCCACACCGGCCAGGTACTTCTCGTCGACCTCGATCACACCGAACCGGGCGTCCGAGCCGCCGGCCAGGGCGGACGTGATGCCGGCGGGCATGTTGGCGCCGAGTGCGTTCGAGACGACCGGGCCGCCGGCGCGCAGGGCCTCGGCGATCAGCCGTGTGGTCGTGGTCTTGCCGTTGGTCGCGGAGACGAGGACCACGTCCAGGTGCTGCGCCAGCTTCGCCAAAAGATCGGGGTCGAGCTTGAGCGCCACCCGGCCGCCGATCACCGATCCGCTGCCTCGCCCGGCGGCGCGGGACACCGCTGCTGCGGCCTTGCCCGCCGTCACGGCCAGCTTGGCTCGCGGCGTCAGGGGCTCCGAGTTGCCTGACATCGTCCTTGATCCTCCTTGCATCGGTCCGGACTCAGCCTATCCAGCTCCGGTCGGCCGCCCGTACCACGGCACCGTCGGAAAAGGTGGAGGTCACGCTGGGACGCGGGGGGAACGTACTCTGGCGCCATGCGAAACCGGCCGATCCCCGGCACTACCGGACGCGTCAGGTCCATGAGCCTGCTCGCGGATCCGGTGCTGCACACCCCCTGCGAGACCGTCACCGACTTCGGCCCCGGCCTCGCGGAACTCGTCGAGGACCTCTTCGCGACGATGTACGCGGCGCAGGGCGTCGGGCTCGCCGCGAATCAGGTGGGCGTGGGGCTGAGGGTGTTCGTCTACGACTGCCCCGACGACGAGGACGTCCGTCACCTCGGGCACATCGTCAACCCGCGGCTGGTCGCGGCGGACGGCGTCACCGTCAGAGGCCCCGAGGGCTGTCTGTCCCTGCCCGGCCTCGAGGCGGGGACGGAACGCTTCGACCGGGCGGTGGTCGAGGGCGTGACACGAGACGGCGAGCCGGTACGGGTGGAGGGCACGGGGTTCTTCGCGCGGTGCCTGCAGCACGAGTGCGACCACCTGGAGGGGCTGGTGTACGCGGACCGGCTGACGCCGTGGCGGCGGGGGCGACTGGCGCGCGCGGCGCGGCGGGCGTCGTGGTCGACGCCGGAGCGGGTGGCGCGGCTGCGGCCGTAGCGCCTGCGGCGGGCGCGTTGCCCTTCCCGGCCTCCCGCCTCCTCCCGGCCTCCCGCCCCTTCCTGACCTCCCCGCCCCTTCCCGAACGGCAGCCCGCCCCGGGCCCGTTGCGGCGCCTGCTCCCGCACTGGACTCGGCGGCGCGGGGGCCCACCGGGACCCTCGCGCCTCGAACTCCCTTATGGATCGGTGGCCATGGGCTGAGCACCTCCCACGCCCTAGGCGTAGGGGGAGGGCCCCAGCGGGGCCGGGTTCCGCTTCCGCCGGAGGGCGGGTTCGCCGCGCGGCGTCAATTCCGGCCCGGTGAGGGGAACTTCCTCACCCCAGGCGGCGAGGACGCGCGCATACACGGCGGCCCGGCCGCAGGGGAGATGGACGACCCCGCGGGAAGGGCGGTACGCCGCCCGGGTGTACGGGGGCCGGGGCTTGCCCGGTTTCGGGCAGGAGGGGTTCGCCACGCCGTCATGCGCACTGGTGGGTAGGGGACACGCTCGTGCAGCGGGACCACCAGGCGCACGCGAGGGTCAGAACCCCGGCCCTCCGTCCCGGTCCTCCGCCTCGAAGAGGCGCCCGCACAGCAGGTCGGTCAGGCTCGCCACCAACTCCGCCCGCGAGCAGGGCCGTTCGCCCAGCCACCAGTCACCCGCCGCATGCATCATGCCGACGATTCCATGGCCCCACACCAGCCCCACCAGATCTCCCCCAGGGCCCAGGTCGACGCGGTCGGCGATCACCTTGCCGAGCTCCTCGCCGAGGCGCCGCAGCAGCGGCGCCGAATGGCGGCCCACGTCGAAGCCCGCCTCCGACGGCTGGCTGTCCTCCGCCGGGTGCATGAGGAAGCGGTAGACCTGCGGCCGTGCCTCGATCGCGGCGAGGTACGTGTCGAGCGTGCCGGCGACCCGCTCGCGGCGGTCGACGTCCGCGTCGACCGCCACCTGCAGCGCTCTGAGCAGCGCGTCGGTGTGGCGCTTGGCCAGTGCGCGGTAGAGCCCGCCCTTGTCGCCGAAGTGCCGGTACAGGATGGGCTTGGTGATGCCGGCTTCGGCGGCGATGGCGTTCATGGAGGCCTGGGGGCCGTCCCGGAGCACTACCCGGTCGGCGGCCTCGAGGAGCTCCCGGCGCCGCTGGTCCGCCGACCGCTGCTGTTGTGTGGTCTCCATGTGTTTCTCCCCGCCCGGATGATTGCGTGACGCCTGCGCAACGTAACACCCTGCCGATGCGCACACATGATCGGGCCATGGCTGGTTGACAGGCTCTACCAGTCGGTAACAGACTTCTGTTACCGCAGGTAACATGCACGTCATCGCCGCAGTACTGGAGGGGACATGACCGAGTTCACGCTCGATCTCAATGACGACCAGAAGCAGGTCCGTGACTGGTTGAACGGATTCGCCCGGGACGTCATGCGGCCGGCCGCCGCCGAGTGGGACGAGCGTGAGGAGACGCCCTGGCCGGTCATCCAGGAGGCGGCCAAGATCGGAATCTACTCCCTCGACTTCTACGCCCAGCAGTTCTTCGACCCCACCGGTCTCGGCATCCCCATGACGATGGAGGAGCTCTTCTGGGGGGATGCCGGCATCGCGCTGTCGATCGTGGGCACCGGCCTGGCCGCCGTCGGCGTCATCGCCAACGGCACCGAGGAACAGATCGGCACCTGGATCCCCCAGATGTACGGCGACGCCAACGATGTCAAGGTCGCGGCCTTCTGCTCCTCGGAGCCGGACGCCGGCTCCGACGTCGCCGCCATGCGCACCCGCGCCGTCCACGACGAGGCCAAGGACGAGTGGGTCCTCAACGGCACCAAGACCTGGGCGACCAACGGTGGCATCGCAGGCGTGCACGTCGTCGTGGCGGCGGTCGAGCCCGAGCTGGGCTCCAAGGGCCACGCCTCGTTCATCATCCCCCCGAACACGCCCGGCCTGTCCCAGGGGCAGAAGTTCAAGAAGCACGGCATCCGTGCCTCCCACACCGCGGAGGTCGTCCTCGAGGACGTCCGGATCCCCGGCAGTTGCCTGCTCGGCGGCAAGGAGAAGCTGGACGAGCGACTTGCGAGGGCTCGGGAGCGGGCGAAGGCGGGTGGCGGCGAGAGGGTGAAGAACGCGGCCATGGCCACCTTCGAGGCCTCCCGCCCGGCCGTCGGCGCCATGGCCGTCGGCACCGCCCGGGCCGCGTACGAGGTGGCGCTCGACTACGCGAAGACCCGCGAACAGTTCGGCCGCCCGATCATCGACAACCAGGGCGTCGCCTTCCAACTCGCCGACATGCGCACGCAGATCGACGCCGCCCGCCTGCTGGTGTGGCGCGCCTCCTGGATGGCGACCACCGGCAGGCAGTTCACCTCCGCGGAGGGCTCCATGTCCAAACTGTTCGCCAGCGAGACCGCCAAGAAGGTCACCGCCCAGGCCATCCAGATCCTCGGCGGCAACGGCTACACCCGCGAGTACCCGGTGGAGCGCATGCACCGCGACGCCGCGATCTACACCATCTTCGAGGGCACCAGCGAGATCCAGCGCCTGGTGATCGCCCGCACCCTCGCAGGCATGCCCATCCGCTGACGGCCGCGTCAGGCACAGCGGAAGGCTCCGGTCCGCAGCGGACCGGAGCCTTTGCGGCATACCGCCTCAGGCGGACAGCAGCGCTTCGATCGCCGCCAGTATCTCCGGGGACTCCGGCTCGGTCCCCGGACGGAAGCGGGTGACCTCGCCCTGCGGGGAGATCAGGAACTTCTCGAAGTTCCACTGGACGTCGCCGGCCTCGCCCTCGGCGTCCGCGACCTTCGTCAGCTCCGCGTACAACGGGTGACGCGTCTCGCCGTTCACGTCCGTCTTCTCCAGCAGCGGGAAGGACACCCCGTACGTCGCCGAGCAGAACGTGGCGATCTCCTCTGCGCTGCCCGGCTCCTGGCCCGCGAACTGGTTGCAGGGCACGCCCAGCACCGTGAAGCCCCGGTCGCCGAACTCCTTCTGCAGCCGCTCCAGACCCGCGTACTGCGGAGTCAGCCCGCACTTGGAGGCCACGTTGACCACCAGGACCGCCCGGTCCCGGTAGTCGGCGAGCGAGGTCGCCTCGCCGGACAGGGTGCGCAGCGGAATGTCGTACAAGGTCATCTAAGCTCCTCGGAGGGGAAAACAGGCGTCATGCAGCACAACACTGCCGGGCGCGGCGGCCTTCCCGCGGGGCGGGGAGGGTCCCGGGCCGCCTACACGGGTCGGAACAGGCCTTCCTGCACCACGGACACCAGCAGCCGGCCCTCATGGTCGTAGATCCGGCCCCGGGCGAGACCGCGGCCGCCGGTCGAGATGGGCGACTCCTGATCGTAGAGGAACCACTCGTCGGCCCGGAACGGGCGGTGGAACCACATGGCGTGGTCCAGCGACGCCATGTCGAACCCCCGACGGCCCCAGAGCGGTTCGACGGGAATCCGCACCGCGTCCAGCAGGGTCATGTCGCTCGCGTAGGTCAGCGCGCAGGTGTGCACCAGCGGGTCGTCGCCCAGCGGGCCCACCGCGCGCATCCAGACCGCGCTGCGCGGGTCCGCGTCCTTGATCTCTTCGGCCGTCCAGCGCAGCCGGTCGACGTAACGGATGTCGAACGGCTGCCGGCGGGCCATCCGCTCCAGGGACTCCGGCAGCTCACCGAGGCGCTCCCGGATCTCGGTCGCCACGGTGGGCAGCGTCTCGGGCGCCGGGAAGTCGAGCCGCGGCGGCAACTGGTGCTCGATGCTCCCGGGCTCGGGACGGTGGAAGGACGCCGTCAGGTTGAAGATCGTGCGCCCCTCCTGCACGGCCGTGACGCGCCGGGTCGTGAACGAGCGGCCGTCCCTGACCCGTTCGACCTGGTACACGATCGGCACCCCGGGGCGCCCGGGCCGCAGGAAATAGGCGTGCAGCGAATGCACCGGACGCTCGCCGTCCGTCGTCCGCCCCGCCGCGACCAGAGCCTGACCGGCCACCTGGCCGCCGAAGACCCGCTGGAGCGATTCGTTCGGGCTGAGCCCCCGGAAGATATTCACCTCGATCTGCTCCAGGTCGAGCAGATCGACCAGACGCTCGGCCGGATTCGTCATCCTTGGGACCTCTTCCCTCTCAGAGCTGGCCGACGGACGTGACCCGCACGACCGCCCGGCCCTCCTCGTCGGAGGCTGCCAGATCGACCTCCGCACTGATACCCCAGTCATGGTCGCCGTTCGGGTCGGCGAAGGTCTGGCGCACACGCCACAGGCCGTGCGCCGGGTCCTCCTCGATGGCGAGAAGCTTCGGGCCACGGGCGTCGGGACCCGTGCCGAGGGCGTCGTACTCGTCCCAGTACCCGTCCATCGCCTCGCCCCACGCCTCCTCGTCCCAGCCCGACTCGGCATCCATCCCGCCCAGTTCGCCCACCTGGTCGAGGGCCGCCAGCTCCACCCGGCGGAACATCGCGTTGCGGACCAGCACACGGAACGCGCGGGCGTTCGCCGTGACCGGCTTGACCTGGTCCGCCTTCTCCTGCGCCTCCTCCGCGGTCTCCACCTCCGGGTTGGCCAGCTGCTCCCACTCGTCCAGCAGACTGGAGTCGACCTGGCGGACCATCTCGCCCAGCCAGGCGATCAGATCCTCCAGATCCTCCGTCTTCAGGTCGTCCGGGATGGTGTGGTCGAGCGCCTTGTACGCGCTCGCCAGATACCGCAGCACGATGCCCTCGGTGCGGGCGAGCTCGTACCAGGAGGTGAACTCCGTGAACGTCAGCGCCCGTTCGTACATGTCCCGGATCACGGATTTCGGCGAGACCGGGTGGTCACCGACCCACGGGTGCGACTTCTTGTAGAGGTTGTACCCGTGCCACAGCAGCTCCTCCAGCGGCTTCGGGTACGAGATGTCCTGGAGCCGCTCCATGCGCTCCTCGTACTCGACCCCGTCCGCCTTCATCTTGCCGACCGCCTCGCCGCGCGCCTTGTTCTGCATCGCGGCGAGGATCTGGCGCGGGTCGTCCAGCGTCGACTCGACGACGGAGACCATGTCCAGCGCGTACGACGGCGACTCGGGGTCCAGGAGGTCGAAGGCGGCGAGAGCGAACGTCGACAGCGGCTGGTTCAGCGCGAAGTCCTGCTGGAGGTCGACGGTGAGCCGGATCGTGCGGCCCTCCGCGTCCGGGGTGTCCAGCTGCTCCACCACACCGCCGTCGAGCAGCGAGCGGTAGATCGCGATCGCCCGGCGGATGTGGCGCAGCTGCGCCTTGCGCGGCTCGTGGTTGTCCTCGAGCAGCCGGCGCATCGCCTCGAAGGCGTTCCCCGGCCGGGCGATCACCGACAGCAGCATGATGTTGGTCACCCGGAAACGGGAGGTCAGCGGCTCCGGCTCGGACCCGATCAGCTTCTCGAAGGTGGAGTCCGACCAGGCGACGAAGCCCTCCGGGGCTTTCTTCCTGACCACCTTGCGGCGCTTCTTCGGGTCGTCGCCGGCCTTCGCGAGCGCCTTCTCGTTCTCGATGACGTGCTCGGGCGCCTGCGCGACGACCAGGCCGGCGGTGTCGAAGCCGGCCCGGCCGGCCCGGCCGGCGATCTGGTGGAACTCACGCGCCCGCAGCGTCCGCACCCGGCTGCCGTCGTACTTGGTGAGTGCCGTGAACAGCACCGTACGGATGGGGACGTTGACGCCGACACCGAGCGTGTCCGTGCCGCAGATGACCTTCAGCAGGCCCGCCTGCGCCAGCTTCTCGACCAGCCGCCGGTACTTGGGCAGCATGCCCGCGTGGTGCACGCCGATGCCGTGCCGTACATAGCGGGACAGGTTCTTGCCGAACTTCGTGGTGAAGCGGAAGTTGCCGATCAGTTCGGCGATTTTGTCCTTCTCCTCACGCGTGCACATGTTGATGCTCATCAGCGACTGCGCCCGCTCCACTGCCTGCGCCTGCGTGAAGTGCACGATGTAGACGGGTGCCTGCTTGGTCTCCAGCAGCTCGGTGAGCGTCTCCGTGATGGGTGTCAGCCGGTACTCGTACGAGAGCGGCACCGGACGGGTCGCCGAGCGGACCACGGAGGTGGGGCGGCCGGTGCGGCGCGTCAGGTCCTTCTCGAACATCGACACGTCGCCGAGCGTCGCCGACATCAGGATGAACTGCGCCTGCGGCAGCTCCAGCAGCGGGATCTGCCAGGCCCAGCCGCGGTCCGATTCCGCGTAGAAATGGAACTCGTCCATCACGACCTGGCCGATGTCGGCGTACTTGCCGTCCCGCAGCGCGATCGAGGCAAGCACCTCGGCGGTGCAGCAGATGACCGGGGCGTCCGCGTTCACGGACGCGTCGCCCGTCAGCATGCCGACGTTCTCCGTGCCGAACAGCTTGCACAGGTCGAAGAACTTCTCCGAGACCAGCGCCTTGATCGGCGCGGTGTAGAAGGTGACCTGGTCCTTCGCCAGGGCCGCGAAGTGCGCACCCGCCGCGACCAGGCTCTTTCCCGAGCCGGTCGGGGTCGAGAGGATCACGTTCGCCCCCGAGACCACCTCGATCAGCGCCTCCTCCTGAGCCGGATAGAGCGTGATGCCCCGGTCCTCCGCCCATGAGGAGAAGGCGTCGAACAGGGCATCGGGGTCGGCTTCTGGCGGCAGCTGATCGATAAGGGTCACACCCCCATCTTGCCTGTCCGCCTCCCGGATCAGGGAACCGGCCGCGGGCGGCAAGATCACGACCGATACGCTGCCCTGTCAACCGGGGTACAGCACAAGAGCAATGGGGCGGGAACGCACATGATGGGACCGGCGCACTCTCTGTCCGGCGCGGCCGCCTGGCTGGGGGTGGGCGCGGCGACGGCCGCCGCGGGAGACCCGATGCCGTGGCCCGTCCTCGTCGTCGGAGCACTGATCTGCGCGGGCGCGGCGCTGGCGCCCGACCTCGACCACAAGGCAGCGACGATCTCACGGGCCTTCGGGCCGGTGTCGCGCGGGCTCTGCGAGATAGTCGACAAGCTGTCGTACGCGGTCTACAAAGCGACGAAGAAACAGGGTGACAAACGCAGGACCGGCGGGCACCGGACCCTGACGCACACCTGGCTGTGGGCCGTCCTCATCGGCGCGGGCGCCTCCGCGCTGGCGGTCCTCGGCGGGCGGTGGGCGGTCCTCGCGATCCTGTTCGTCCACATGGTGCTCGCCGTGGAGGGCCTGCTGTGGCGGGCCGCACGGGTCTCCAGCGACATCCTGGTCTGGCTGCTCGGCGCCACCAGCGCGTGGATCCTCGCGGGCGTCCTGGACAAGCCGGGCAACGGCGCGGACTGGCTCTTCACCGGGCCCGGCCAGGAGTACCTGTGGCTCGGCCTCCCGATCGTCCTCGGCGCCCTCGTCCACGACATCGGCGACGCCCTCACCGTCTCCGGCTGCCCGATACTGTGGCCGATTCCCGTCGGCAACAAGCGCTGGTACCCGATCGGTCCCCCGAAGCCGATGCGCTTCCGGGCCGGCAGCTGGGTGGAGCTGAAGGTCCTGATGCCGGCGTTCATGCTGCTGGGCGGGGCCGGCGGCGCGGCTGCACTCAACTTCATCTGACGGGGGCGCGCGGAGCGCACCGCGTCGCGGGTGGCGCCAGGGCGGAGCCGCGGTCCGTCCGGCCTTCCCCGGCGCGGGGACGGCGGGGGGCGGGGCCGCTGCGCGGAGCCGCTCCCTCCCCGCCCTTCCAGGGCGTGCCGGCCATGGGAGGTATCCCCATGGCCGCCATACCGATGCCGCTGCGTCAGTGGTCGTGCCATCGGTGGTTCAGGGTGACGACGTACCGGCGGGCGACGGTGGCCGGAGGTTCTTCGGAGGCCTCGTTGCCGTATCCGGGCATGCCTGCGACCTGACGCCGTCTTCGTCACCCCCGCCGAGGGCGTCGAAGCGGTCGCGGTGCTCGCCGACGGGCTGCGCCGCAGGATGTACGGCCCGATACGGCGCGCCCACCCTCCGGTGACCCGCAAGGAGGCGGCAGCCGACGCGGGCGTCCCGGTCAAGCCGGCCACCTTCCACCTGGACAAGCACGTCGCGGCCGGGCTGCTGTCCGCCGGCTGCGACAGTCCCGGCGGACCCCCAGGGCCGGCCGCCGGCCCAAGGCCTACGAGCCGGCCGACACCGACACCGACATCCGCATCCCCGAGTGCCGTCCGGACGTCCTCGCGGAGATCCTCATGGACGCGGTCCTCGGCAAGCGGCCGGACGAGAACGTGCGCCCCGCCGCGCTGCGCACGGTCCCGCAGCGGGCCGAGGAGCTCGAGGAGGGCACGGGCACGCAGTCGTCCCGGCAGGCTCGGGCCCGAGCGCTCCGTCACCGTGTGCGAAGCCGTCTTGGAGCAGTACGGCTTCCAGCCGGACGGTCGGGCCCCGACCGAACGGCGGCTGCTCAACTGCCCCTCCACCCGCTCGCCGCGACGGCCGCTGCCGCCCGGACCGCCGGGGCCCGAGTGACGGTGCTGGAGGCCGCGGAACCCTCGCTGCTGCGGGTGGCGCCGGTCCACGAGGTGGCTCAAATCCTCACCCGGTTTGCACACCGATCACGGGGGCGAGCTGCGTTGCGATGTCGGGGTCGCCGAGACCACCGCTTCCGGAGGGCGAACAGCGTGCCCGGCCGCAGGCCAGGTGCGCCACGGCCTGCGACGCCCGAGGGGGTTCGAACGCATCGCTCACCCGTCGTCGGCATTGCGGTGGGACCCGAGGGTGACCTGTCTCATGTGCCGGTGTGTACGTAGGTCCAATGTCTTCACGGATCTGTCGTGTTTGGATCTTGCCTGGCTCGTGGGGGCTCGATCTGGTGAGCAGCCGTCGGGCCGACGGCGCACGGAATCGAGCACGCACAGTGGACGGAAGAGACGTACAGGGCGCCGGTCCCTCCGTAGAGGCCCGTGACGAGATCTCGTGGACAGAAAGTAGTTCCATGGTTGACATCCAGCAGCCGGTTCGGCAGACCGGGTCGACTGCACGCTGCCTGCACGACATGTTCGCCGAACACGCAGCGGCGACCCCGGCCGCTCCCGCTGTCACACACGATGGTCGCACCCTCTCCTACGCAGAACTGCACGAGCGTGCACTGCGGTTGGCGGCCCACCTGCGAGGCCGGGGCGTCGGCCCCGATGTCGTCGTCGGCCTCCATGTCGAACGGTCCGCCGACATGCTCGTCGGCATGTTGGGCATCCTGGAGGCCGGCGGCGCGTATCTCCCGTTACGGACGGACGATCCCGGGGCGCGCGTGGCGGGCATCCTCACGGACGCCGGGGTCGCCACTGTGATCACCTCGGCGGCGACCCACGAGCGGCTCGCCGACTTCGCTGACGCGCGCGTCCGTGTCGACGCCGAGTACCCCCTTCCGGCGGAGGACGATCCCGCCGGTCTGCGGCCCACGCCGGAGAATCTGGCGTACGTCATCTACACATCGGGAACCACGGGTGCCCCCAAGGGCGTTGCCGTCCCGCACCGGGCCGCGGCGCGCATCGTCCGCACCGGCGTCTACGCCGACTTCGGGCCTCAGGAGACGTTCCTGCAGATATGCCCGCTCTCGTTCGACGCCCACGTGCTGGAGGTGTGGGGCTCGCTCGCCAACGGCGGCCGCCTCGTGCTCCACCCGGACACCCCGGTATCGGCCGAGTCGGTCATGGAGGCCGTGCACGCCCACGACGTCACCGCACTGTGGCTCACACCGACCGTGTTCAACCAGGTCGTGGACGAGGGCCTGTTCGAGGGCTGCGGGTTGCGTCAGGTGATCGTGGGTGGCGAAGTGGTGTCGACACCGCATCTCTCCCAGGCCATGCGCACGACGGACATCCGTTTCTCCAACGGCTACGGGCCCACCGAGGCGGGCGTGTTCACCTGCTGCAGGGTGTTCCAGGCGTCCGACCTGGTGCACTCGCCGCCGCCTGTCGGGGCCCCGCTCCCCGGCACCGAGGTCTGGGTCGTGGACGCCGAGGGAAGGCAACTGCCCGACGGGGAACTCGGTGAGCTCTACATCGGCGGCGACGCTCTGGCACGCGGATACCACGGCCGGCCCGACCTGACGGAGAAGAGCTTCGTCCCCCACCCGTTCGGCGGCGCGCCGGGCGCCCGGGTCTACAAGTCGGGCGACCTCGCCCGGGTACTGCCCGGAGGCCTGATCCAGGTGATCGGGCGCATCGACAGCCAGGTCAAGATCCGCGGCAATCGGGTGGAGCTGACCGAGGTCGAGTCGGCGCTCCTGCAGGCCCCGGAGGTGAAGCAGGTCGCCGTGGTGGACCGGCAGCAGGGTGCCGAGCGGGTCCTGGCCGCCTACATCGTTCCTGTGGAGGGCACTGCGCCGACGGTCGCCGAACTCCGCGGCCGCCTGGCCCGGCGACTGCCCGACTACATGATTCCGTCGGAGCTGTTCCGGCTGGACCGGATCCCCCTGACGAGCAACGGCAAGGCCGATCGCGGGGAGCTGCGCGACAGCGCGAACGGCACCCGCCTCGACCTGGGTGTCGACTTCCGTCCCGCGGCCACGGACGTGGAGGCCGTGCTCAGTGAGATCTGGGCCGAGGTGCTCAAGACCCGCGCCGTGGGCGTCGACGACAACTACTTCGATCTGGGTGGCACGTCGCTCTCGATCAAACGCGTACACCAGCGGATACAGCAGGAGCTGGGCATCCGGCTCTCCCTCGTGTCGATGTTCGAGTACCCCACCGTGCGGCTGCTGGCCGACGCGATCGCCAACTCTGAGGTGTAGAACAATGAGCACTCTTCCGAACGCCGGCCGGCCGGACATCGCCGTCGTCGGCATGGCCGCGGTCATGCCCGGGGCCCGCGACATCGACGCCTTCTGGTCCCTGGTGCGCGAGGGCCGCGAGGCCATCACCCACGGCACGCCCCGGGTGGTCGAAGAGGCGGAGACCGGCCGCCGCTGGGTGCACGCCCGCGGCGTCATGGACGGTGTGCAGGACTTCGACGCCGAATTCTTCGGCATTCCCAAGCGCGAGGCCGAGGTACTCGATCCTCAGCACCGGCACCTGCTGCAGTGTGCGTGGAACGCCATGGAGGACGCGGGCTACGACCCGTACCGGATCGTCGAGGACGTCGCCGTCTACTCCTCCGTGGGGCCCAACACCTACTACGAGGGACGCGACTTCGGGCCCCGGTCGGCGGCGGAGCGGATGCTCATCCAGCTGTCCAACGGCCCGGACACGCTGCCGACCCGCATCTCCTACAAGCTCGGACTGACCGGTGAGAGCGTCAACGTCCAGTCGGCCTGCTCCTCGGCGGCCGTCGCCGTCCACCTGGCCTGCGAGTCGTTGCGGGAAGGCCGTGCGGGCACGGCACTTGTCGGCGCCGCGAGCATCGGTACGGCCGGAACCCTGGCCTACGAGTACCAGGAGGGCTTCATCCTGTCGGCGGACGGCAGCACCCGCGCGTACGACAGCAAGGGATCCGGCTACGTGGAGGGCGACGGCGTCGGAGTCCTGGTGCTGCGCCGCCTGGCCGACGCACAGCGCGACGGAGACCAGATCCACGCCGTGATCAAGGGCAGTGCGGTCAACAACGACGGCCGTGCCAAAGCGGGTTTCTCAGCACCGAGTGTCGAGGGTCAGTCGAAGGTGATCCGTGCGGCCCTGGAGGCATCCGGTGTATCGGCGGAGTCCATCGGCCTGCTCGAAGGCCACGGCACCGGCACGCTCGTGGGCGACCCGATCGAGGTCCGCGGACTCACGCGCGCCTACCGGCCGTTCACCTCGAAGACCGGCTTCATCGCGCTGGGCTCGGTGAAGGCGAACATCGGTCACCTCTGCTTCGCCTCCGGCATCGCCGGGCTTCTCAAGGCGATTCTGTGCCTCAAGCACGGTGAGATCCCGCCGATGGCCGTGCTCGACGAGATCAACCCGGACATCGACCTCGACCCGACCCCCTTCTACATCAACCGGGAGCTCAGGCCGTGGGAGGCCGGGATCAGGCGAGCCGGTGTGAGCTGCTTCGGGATGGGCGGCACCAACGCCCACTTCGTGCTGGAGCAGGCCCCCGAGCCAGAGCCGGCTGCCGACGCGGAGGCCTGCGACGGCCCGTACGCGGTCCTGTTGTCCGGGCGCACCGAGACGGCATTGGCGCAGGTCGTCGAGCGGCTTCGGGACTTCGTCGCGGCCCGCCCGGAGACCGGCCTGGCCGACCTCGCCTTCACCCTGGCCGCCGGCCGTCGCCCGCTGGCCCACCGGTGGGCCGCCGTGGTGAACTCGACGGCGGAGCTGGAGCAGGCCCTCTCTGTTCCTGATGCCGAAGTCGGCGCCGGCCGGGAGGGCACGGCCGCGGACATCGCGCGGGAGTGGGTCGCCGGAGGGAATCCCGACTGGCGGGCTCAGTTCGCCGGCCGACAGCCCAGCCGCGTCTCGCTGCCCACCTACCCCTGGCAGGGCGAACGCCTGTGGATCGAGCCGCCGGCGGCGGAGGGCACCGGAGGTGCGCCGCTGGAGCCCGAGGAGCAGGCACCGTTGGCCGAATGGCTGTACCGGCCGGTGTGGACGAGGACCTCGCTCCCCCGCCCGTACCACCAGGGGGACCTGCAGGACACCGACGGCACGGCACTCGTGATCGGTGACGGCCGTCCGATGACCGAGTCCGTCCGCGAGGAGCTCGACGCCGCAGGACTGACCTGCGTTCTTGTCGAGCCGGGCACCGACTTCGAGGCGGACAGGGAGCGGCGCCATGTCCGGTTCCGGCCCGCGGACGCCGATGACGCGGCGCGCCTGGTGGAATGGGCGGTCGCCGAGGGCGGTCCCATCAGGAAGGTCGTGCAGCTGAGTTCGTACGGTGGCCGCGCCTCCGGCCAGGACGAGGGCATCCGGCTCGGCGTGCTCAGCATGCTCAGCCTGGTGCAGGCCCTCGCCGGGGCGGCACAGACGCCCGAGATCTGGGTCGTGACCGAGAACGCCCAGCCGGCTCAGGGCGAGGCCACCACACTTGACCTGGAAGCCGCGGCGCTCATCGGTCTGTGCCGGGTCATTCCTCAGGAGCACAGCGGGATCAGTTGCCACTGCGTGGACTTCTCGGTCGGGAGTCCGCCCGCCGATGTGGTCCCCCGGCTGCTGGCCGAGATGTCCGCGGGAGGGGACGAGCTCGAGGTCGTCTACCGTGGCGGTGACCGCATGACGGGCACGGTGGAGCGGGTCCGGGCCGAGCCGGGCCTCGCTGCCCCACTGCAGACCGACGGCGTGTATCTGATCACCGGCGGCCTCGGCCGTATCGGTCTCACCATTGCCGAGCAGTTCGCGCGGACCACCCGTGTCCGGCTGGCTCTGGTGTCGCGTCGCGGCCTCGACCGGGCGGGTACCGGCCGCGACCAGGCGGTGCGGGCACTCAGGGAACTCGGTTCCGAGGTCCGCGTGTTCGCCGCCGACGTCGCGGACGAGCATCAGCTGCAGCAGGTCGTCAAGCAGATCACGGGGGAGTGGGGACCTGTCAACGGAGTGGTCCACGCGGCCGGTATCGAAGAGGGCCGCAACTTCTCGCTGCTCTCCGAGACGACAGTGGAGCGTGCGACCGAGGCGCTGCGCCCCAAGGTGCCGGGCATCTCCGCTCTCGATCGTGCCACGCGGGCGCAGCCACTCGACTTCTGCCTGGTCTGCTCCAGCCTGGACACACTGCTCGGCGGCATCGCCTTCGGCGTCTACACCGCGGCCAACCGCTACTTGGACGGTTACGCCCACCGGAGGCGTGCCCACGGCGCTCCCTGGGTCAGCGTCGACTGGGACTCGTGGCGCTTCGACGAGGGCAGCGGAGCGCGTATCGGTGCTGCCGCAGCCCGTACCGCGATCCGCCGAGAGCAGGGTGGCGAACTGCTGGGCTCGATTCTCGCCTCGGGCGAGCCCCAGTGCGTTGTCTCGACCGTCCCCCTGACGGAGCGTATGGAGCGCATCCGCCGCACATTCGCGCGGAAGGGCGGTGCCGCGCATTCCGATGAGGCACGCCGTACGACGAAGGACGAGGTCGGCTCGGTCGTACGGCAGATCGTCGCCGGGGTTGCCGAGGTGGACGAGGTCGCCGACGAGGACGAGCTCCTCGCGGTCGGCTGTGACTCGCTCGCGCTCCTCGAGGTGGTTTCCCGGATCGAGCAAGTACTGCAGATCAAGGTGCCGCTTGAGCAGTTCTGGGGGTGTACGACCGTCGGTGAGCTCGTCGAGGTCGGCTGGGCCGGCGTCCCCGAGCAGCCGGCTCAGGAGACCGACGCCGGCCAGGAGGCGCTCCGGCATCTCGCCGGATAGTCCTCGTTCCCCGCACGCCACCAGAGACTTGGACGAACGATGTACGAGACTCTTGATCTCGCCAGGGCACGCGCCGAAACACCCGGTGTCAACCATGTGGTGCACCTCAACAACGCCGGCGCCGGCCTCGTCCCCCTGCCCGTTCTCGACGTGATGACCTCCTACCTGCGGCTGGAGAGCAGAGTGGGCCCGTACGAGGCGGCTGAGCGGTCCGAGGGCGCTGTCGGCAACGCCCACACCGCGCTCGCGTCGCTGCTCAACTGCAGTCGCCAGGAGGTCGCCATCCTGGACAGCGCCACCCGGGCCTGGGGCATGGCCATGTCCTCCGTGCCGCTGCAGGCCGGCGACCGGGTGATCATTTCCGCGGTCGAGTACGGCAGCAACTACCTGTCGCTGCTGCACCTCACCGAGCGACTGGGGGTGTCCCTGGAAGTGGCGCCCGTCGACGGGAACGGCCTGGTCGACGTGGCCGGGCTGGAGGCCATGCTCGACGAGCGGGTCCGCCTGATCGCCATGGTGCACGTCCCGATGCACGACGCGCTGGTCAACCCGGTGGCCGACATCGGTCGGGTGTCCCGCCGCCACGGGATCCCCTACCTGGTCGACGCGTGCCAGTCGGTCGGGCAGATGCCCGTGGACGTCGCCGAGATCGGATGCGACCTCCTGGTCGGGACGGGACGCAAGTTCCTGCGCGGACCGCGGGGCACCGGATTCCTCTACGTTCGCCAGGAGTTGGCCCACAAACTGGTACCGGCCATCGTCGGCCTGGACGGTGTCGAATGGCTCTCGGGCAGCTACCGGCTGGCCCCGGGCGCTCGCCGGTTCGAGACCTGGGAGACCAATACCGCGGCCCGTATCGGACTCGGAGTCGCCGTCGACTACGCCCTGGGCTGGGGGATCGAGCGCACGTACGCGCGGATGCGGCGGCTTGCCGCGGGTCTGCGCAAGGACCTGGTCGGCATGCCGGGCGTCGTCCTGCACGACCGCGGTCGCGAACAGTGCGGAACCATCGCGCTCTCCTTCGAGGGGCGGGGCACCTTCGAGGTCCGCAACGCCCTGAAGGACGCCGGGGTGAACACATGGGTCTGTCTGGAGAACGCGGCCTGTGTGGACATGCAACAACGCGGGCTGAGCACCTTGCTCCGGGTCTCTCCCCATTACTACAACTCGGAGCAGGAGCTGGAACGGTTCTGCAGCGTGCTCGAAGACATACTCACCGGAACCCGTCGAGAGCGGGTGCTCGCATGACCGCCAAGACCGCGTCCCCGTGGATCAAGCGCCCCCGCTCGCTCCCCATGGCGCGGGCCCGGCTGTTCTGCGTTCCCCACGGCGGCGGCGGCCCGTCGTCCTTCGCACGGTGGGTGACCGGACTCGCCCCGGACACGGAGGTCTGTCTGGTCCATCTTCCCGGACGGGAGGGCCGTCTGCGTGAGGAGCCACTCACCGATCTGATGCTCATCGCGGCGCACGTCGCGGAGGCGATGACACCGCTGCTCGATGTGCCCTTCGCCTTCTTCGGCCACAGCATGGGCTCGATCATCGCGTACGAGGCTGCGCTCCGGCTGACCGAAGAACCACGTCATCTCTTCGTCTCGGCATCCCCGCCGCCCCACCGGGTGCAGGAGGAGCCGCCGTTCGCCCACCTGCCCGACGCCGAGTTCCTGGACGGCGTACGGCGCTCCTACGACGGCATTCCGGACACCGTCTGGAACGACGAGGAGCTGATGCGGATCATGCTCCCGTCGATGCGGGCGGACTTCGCGGCGTACGAGACCTACCGGTGGCAACAGAGGGAACCCCTGCGCTGCCCGATCACGGTCCTGGGCGGCAAGGACGACCCCTTGGTGCCCGACGAGACACTGGCGGACTGGTCACAGCTCACCTCGGGCGATTGCCGGACGCAGCTGTTCGAAGGCGGCCACTTCTACGTGAACGAGGCCCGCCCGCGCCTGCAGCAGCTCGTGCGCGAGGCACTGGGCGCACCGGTCCCCGTGGCGAAGGGACGTGGGTGACGTGGCAGTGCGCACTTTCGCCACGATGGCGGAAGCCCGCGACAACGGCTGGGAGGATCTGTCCCCGACCTGGGAACTCTTCCATTCGGCGGACTGGCTCTCGCTGGAGAGCGAGCAGACCAACATCGCGCCCCGGTTCCACCTGGCGGGTGAGGAGGGCGGCCGGCCCGCAGCAGCCCTCGTCGGCTTTCCGCTCGACGAGACCTCGGAACCCTGGCCGTTCATGCGGGTCGACCGCACACTGCGCCTGCTCGCGGACCGGTACGCGGCACCCGTGCCCGACGGGGCCCTGGAGCCCGGGCGGCTCCTGCCCACTTACCTCGGCGGCAGTCGCCGGGTGCCGGACACGCTGCTGCTGACCGATCCGTACAGCAGCACCCAGCAGCGCAGGGCCCTCACGCAGGAACTCGTGGCGGCAGCGGAGCAAGAGGCCCGCGCCCTCGGCTCCCGCAGCGTGGCCTACCTCTACGTGGGCGAGGCCGACCCGCTGCGGGACGTGCTGCGCAGCAGGGGCTACGCGGAGTTCCCCACGGCCCGGTACGCCACGCTGTACCTGCCGAAGCCGGGATTCGACGCCTATCTCGACAGCCTGCCGGGCGGGCGCCGCCGCAAGGTGATGAAGGAACGCCGCGTCCTGGACGGCGCCGGCCTCGACATCGCCGTACGGCCGCTGACCGGTGAGCTCATTCCGGAGCTGGTCCCTCTGATGCTCAACCACGGCGGCAAGTACGGTCATGCGTACACCGAGGAGACACTCACCCGCTCCCTCGAACTGCACGTCAGGCACTGCGGTGACGCGCTGCACGCGATCACGGCGAGGTCCGCCGACGGTGTGCTGCGCGGATTCTCGGCACTGGTGCACCGCGGCTCCCGCCTCTACATGCGCCAGACCGGCTACGACTACGACTGGCTCGGGAAGATTCCGCTCTATTTCGCGCTCGTCTTCTACGCACCGATCGAGTACGCGAGCCGGGTGGGTGCCACGACCGTGGACTACGCCGTGGAATCGGAGCAGACGAAACTCTCCCGTGGCTGCACCCTCGAGCAGCGCCACGGCTATCTCAAGCTCTTCGACGTACGCCGGCAGGCGGAGCTGGAGCCGTTGCTGGAAGGCATCCGGCAGGGAGCGGGCCAGGGCGTGTCTCGAACGTAGCGCCGTCCGCCCGAAGGGCGGGGCCAGGCCGGACTTTCGAGACACGCCCCAGGCCTCTCGTTCGGATCAGGCCGGACTCACGAGAGGTCCGTCCTTTCCCGATCAGGCCGCATCAGCCGCCGTCCACCACTCTCCACCCCTCCAGCGCACGAGCCACAGGCCGTCCCGTCCTTTGGAGTTCCATGTCCCGTCGTCTTTTCACCTCGGAGTCGGTGACCGAGGGCCACCCCGACAAGATCGCCGATCAGATCAGCGACACCATTCTCGACGCCCTCCTGCGGGAGGACCCGACTTCCCGGGTGGCCGTGGAGACATTGATCACCACCGGCCTCGTGCACGTCGCCGGTGAAGTGACCACCAAGGCGTACGCCGACATCCCCACGCTGGTGCGGAACAAGATCCTCGAGATCGGCTACGACTCCTCGAAGAAGGGCTTCGACGGCGCCTCCTGCGGCGTCTCCGTCTCCATCGGCGCCCAGTCGCCGGACATCGCGCAGGGCGTCGACACCGCCTACGAGAAGCGCGTCGAGGGTGACGAGGACGAGCTGGACCGGCAGGGCGCCGGCGACCAGGGCCTGATGTTCGGCTACGCCACCGACGAGACACCCTCGCTGATGCCGCTGCCCATCGAGCTGGCCCACCGCCTCTCCCGCCGGCTGACCGAGGTCCGCAAGGACGGCACCGTCCCCTACCTGCGCCCCGACGGCAAGACCCAGGTCACCATCGAGTACCGGGGCAGCCGCCCCGTCCGTCTCGACACGGTCGTCGTCTCCTCCCAGCACGCCGCCGACATCGACCTCACTTCCCGGCTGACCCCCGACATCCGCGAGCACGTCGTCGAACACGTCCTGGCCGCACTCGCCGAGGACGGCATCAAGCTCGAGACCGACAAGCACCGCCTCCTGGTCAACCCGACCGGCCGCTTCGAGATCGGCGGGCCGATGGGCGACGCCGGCCTGACCGGCCGCAAGATCATCATCGACACGTACGGCGGCATGGCCCGCCACGGCGGCGGCGCCTTCTCCGGCAAGGACCCCTCCAAGGTCGACCGTTCCGCCGCCTACGCCATGCGCTGGGTCGCCAAGAACGTCGTGGCCGCCGGTCTCGCCGAGCGCTGCGAGGTCCAGGTCGCCTACGCCATCGGCAAGGCGGAGCCCGTCGGCCTGTTCGTCGAGACGTTCGGCACCGCCGCCGTGGCCCAGGACCGCATCGAGAAGGCCATCACCCAGGTCTTCGACCTGCGCCCCGCCGCGATCATCCGCGACCTCGACCTGCTGCGGCCCGTCTACGCCGCCACCGCCGCCTACGGCCACTTCGGCCGTGAACTGCCCGACTTCACCTGGGAGCGGACGGATCGCGCCGACGCACTGCGCAAGGCGGTGGCGGCATGAGTGCACAGCAGCATGCGGCGGTGCCGGCGGTCTCCCTGTCCTGGGAGGACGGCGCGATCGTCACCCTCGACCAGCGTGCCCTGCCCTTCGAGCACCGGCGGCTGAGGATGACCGAGGTCGACCACGTCGTCGACGCCATCGCCACGCTGGCCGTACGGGGCGCACCTGCCATCGGACTTGCGGGCGCCCTCGGGGTCGCCCTCAGCGCCTACGCGCACAGCGACGGGGACACCCTCGACGAGGCGAAGGTACGGGCGGACGCGGAACGGCTTGCCGCAGCGCGTCCCACCGCCGTGAACCTGGCCTGGGCGGTCGGCCGCGCACTGACCCGCCTCCACGAAGGCGCCGATGCCGTACTCGCCGAGGGGCTGGACATGCTGGCCGAAGACGTGGCCGTGAACACCGCCATGGTGCGGCGGGCGGCCGACCTGGTCGAGTCGCTCGCCCCCGGGCGGCCCCTGCGGCTGCTCACCCACTGCAACACCGGCAGACTCGCCACGGCCGCGGTCGGGACGGCGCTCGGCACCATCATCGAACTCGCCCGCCGAGGCAGGGTCGCCGACGTACTGGTCGATGAGACCCGGCCGCTCCTTCAGGGAGCCCGGCTGACGGCGTGGGAACTCGGCGAGGCAGACGTCCCCTACCGGGTCTGTGTGGATTCGGCGGCTGCCGCGGCCATGTCCCAGGGCCTGGTGGACTGTGTCCTCGTCGGAGCCGACCGCATCGCGGCGAACGGGGACACCGCGAACAAGGTCGGCACCTACGGCCTCGCGGTCGCGGCGGCCCGGCACGGGATCCCGTTCATAGTGGTCGCTCCGGCGTCCACGTGGGACGCACGACTGGCACACGGCTCGCAGATCGTGATCGAGGAACGTTCCCCGCTCGAGGTCGTGGAGTTCGCCGGCGTGCCGACGGCGCCCGAAGGCGCCGCCGCGTTCAATCCCGCTTTCGACGTGACGCCCCATGAACTGATCAGCGCCGTCGTCACCGAGAAGGCCGTGTTCGACGGCGGCCGGGCCGCGCAACGCTCCTGCGGGGCGCCCGCCGAGCGGATAGCCGGACTGCTCGAGGACTTTCCCGACCATCCCGCCCCCGGTGTGGTCTTCCGCGACCTGTCCCGCGTCTACGCCGAGCCGGGCCTGCTCGCGGGTCTCGCAGCCCAGGTGGCCGCCGACTTCCGTGGAGCGTTCGACCGGGTACTCGCCGTGGAGTCCCGCGGCTTCCTGCTCGGCGCCGCCGTGGCGGCAAGCGCCGGGCTGCCGCTCACACTTGTACGCAAGCCCGGGAAGCTGCCGGGCACGGTGCACTCCGCCGCGTACGCGCTGGAGTACGGCGAGGACCGCCTGGAGATCCGTACGGACGCCGTCGCACCCGGTGACCGGGTGCTCTGCATCGACGACGTCCTCGCCACGGGCGGCACCCTGGGTGCAGCGGCCGAACTGGCGGAGGCCTGCGGTGCAAAGGTGGCGGCCCTCGTGGTCCTCGTCGAGCTGACGGGTCTCGGCGGCCGCGCCTCGCTGGCCCGGTACCCCCTCACGGCACTGTGCGAGGTGCCGGCATGACGGTCGCACCGAACGTTTCGCAGTCGGGCCGGTACGAGGCCGAAGGGGCCGAACTGGCACGGTTCTCACGGCTCTTCTACGAGCGCGGCTGGATGCCCGGCACGTCCGGCAACCTCTCCGTGCGGCTCTCCGGGGACACTGCGGACATCGCGCTGATCACGGCCAGCGGGCGGGACAAAGGCGAGCTCACCCCCGGGGACATGGTCGCCGTTCAGGCGGAGACCGGTGATGTGCTGCACTCCGGTGCGCCGCGTGCCTCGGCGGAGACCTCCATCCATGCCGCGGTCTATCGCACCACTCAGGCACGAGCCGTGATCCACGTGCACTCCCCGTACGCAACGGTGATGGCGTGTCGGGCTGCCGACCGCGAGCGCCTCTCGACGCTGGTACTCACCAGGTTCGAACTGCTCAAGGGCCTGGGGCTCGATGCGGCGGAGCGGACCGCCGTGCCCGTCTTCCCCAACTGGCCGCATGTGCCTCGGATCGCGGACGAGGTGGCCGGCCACCTGAGCCGTGGGGACCGATGCCCGCCGGGTCTGCTGATCGCCGACCACGGGATCACCGTGTGGGGGAGCGACCTCGCCCAGGCCCGCAACCGCCTGGAGTGTTTCGAGGCGATCTGCCGGCTGCTCGCCATCGGGGTGGGCTGACCCCGGTGCTTTGCCGCAACACACACATGTATTCAGGAGGGTTTCATGGCTGACATCGCCGTCATCGGAGGCAGCGGCTTCTACGAACTGCTGGACGACGCCGAGCAGATCGAGATCGACACCCCGTTCGGCGCGCCGTCGGACGCGATCAGCGTGGGAACGGTGGGCGGCCGTAGCGTTGCGTTCCTGCCCCGGCACGGGCAGGGACATCAGTTCCCCGCCCACAGGATCAATTACCGGGCGAACCTGTGGGCCCTGCGCTCGCTCGGCGTGCGCCAGGTCCTCGCGCCCTGCGCGGTCGGTTCCCTGCGGCGCGAGCTGGGCCCGGGCGCCGTCGTCGTTCCCGACCAGATCGTCGACAGGACGACCGGCCGCATCCGGAGCTACTACGACCAGGGCGCCGTCCACGTCTCGTTCGCCGACCCGTACTGCCCGCACGGGCGGCTCGCCGCCGTCAAGGCCGCGGCCGCCTCAGGGACCGAGGCAACCGACGGCGGCACCATGGTGGTCATCGACGGACCGCGCTTCTCGACCCGTGCGGAGTCGCAGTGGTACGCCTCGGCCGGCTGGTCGCTGGTGAACATGACCGGTCAGCCGGAGGCGGTCCTCGCCCGTGAACTCGAGCTGTGCTACACCTCCGTGGCACTCGTGACCGACCTCGACGCCGGTATCGGCCCCGAGGAGAGCGTTTCACAGGAGGAGGTCTTCGAAGTCTTCGCGCAGAACGTCCAGCAACTGCGGAAGATCATCCTGGAGACGGTCAAGGAGCTGCCCGAGGAGCGCACCTGCGGCTGCTCCCGTGTCCTCGAAGGGATGACCATCCCGCTGGAACTGCCGTGACATCCGGGGCCGGGCCGGTCGAGCACCGGCTGAGCGCGTTCGGCACCACGATCTTCGCCGAGATGTCGGAGCTTGCCGCCCGGACCCGGTCGGTCAACCTCGGGCAGGGTTACCCCGACACCGACGGACCGCCGGAGATACTCGAAGCCGCGGTGCGCGCCCTGCGGGACGGCCGGGGCAACCAGTACCCTCCGGGCGCCGGCGTACCCGAGCTGCGCGCGGCCGTTGCGGAGCACCAGCGGCGCTGGTACGGCCTCACGTACGACCCCGACTCCGAGGTACTGGTGACGGCGGGTGCGACAGAGGCCGTCGCAGCCACCTTGTTGGCGCTGGTCCGCCCAGGCGACGAGGTCATCGCGCTGGAGCCGTACTACGACTCGTACGCCGCGTGCATCGAAATGGCAGGCGGCACACGGGTTCCGGTGACGCTCCGCCCGCACGAGGGCAAGTTCCGGCTGGACCTCGACGAGCTGCGGGACGCGGTCACCGAGCGGACTCGGCTGCTGCTCGTCAACACGCCTCACAACCCTACGGGGGTCGTGCTGACCCGCGAGGAACTCGCTGTGATCGCGGAACTCGCCGTCGAGCGGGACCTCCTGGTCGTGATGGACGAGGTGTACGAGCACCTGGTCCTCGACGGCTCGCACGTGTCGGCCGCCACCCTGCCGGGGATGCGCGAGCGCACCGTGTCCATCGGGTCGGCGGGCAAGACCTTCTCCTTCACCGGGTGGAAGGTGGGCTGGGTGACGGCGCGGCCGGAACTCGTAGCGGCGGTGCGCGCGGCCAAGCAGTACCTGACCTACGTGTCCTCCGGCCCGTTCCAGTATGCGGTGGCCGAGGCTCTGCGGATGCCCGACGGGTACTTCACGTCGTTCCGCCACGACCTGCGGGCCAAGAGGGATCTGCTGGCCTCCGGCCTGGAATCGGCGGGCTTCGACGTGTTCCGGCCTTCGGGCACGTACTTCATGACCGTCGACATCCGGCCACTCGGCGAGAGTGACGGGTTCTCCTTCTGCCGCGATCTGCCCGGGCGGGCGGGGGTCGTGGCGATACCGAATGGCGCATTCTACGACACACCGGAGAAAGGAGCCCCCTACGTTCGGTTCGCCTTCTGCAAGCAGACACGCCTCCTCGAAGAGGCTGTGCGGCGCCTGAGCACACTGTCGCAGCCCTCGCGGATCCCCGATGACGGGGTCCCGGACCGAGTTGATTTCTCGCCCACCGAGAAAGCCGCCGAATCTTTCTCGCCCACCGAGACAAGGCCTCGATTGCCCAATTAATTCGCACACCGTGGCGGTATCCCTTTCTGTTACGCTGACATCAATGGCATTACCCACCACGCGGCATGGCCGGTTTTTCGTCCTGCCGCATCGGACCCATCATTCAAAATGGGCGTGGTCGAGGCCGAGATGTCCGAACGGCGACAGGAGGAGCATTGATCACCGCACAACGGGGAGCCTGTCATGGGGTGGAGGAGGGGAGGCCGCCCGACGATGCGTGGCGCCGAATCAAGTCGTTGATCGGGAACGACGAATGCGACTGGGCAGAGGGCCCTGTTCGCCGGATCCGGCACCTGACCGAGCGGGAGTTCGAGGTGTTCATCCTCCTCGGCCGGGGCATGTCGAACCAGGCGATCTCACGCCTTCTGCTCGTCACCGAGCGCACGGTCAAGGCGCATGTGACGCGCGTGCTGGCCAAGCTGCAGCTGGAGTCGCGTCTGCAGGCCGGCCTCGTGGCGCAGTCCTACACGCGCACGGCCGCCCCGAACTGAGCTCTTCGCGGGATTGCACAGCCGACAGACAGGATCTTCAGGGGGATTGAATGACACTACTGATCACCTGGCCGGGCTCCGGGCCTGAGAACGTCGTCCGCCGCACCTCCGACTTCGCCGAGATCGCCGCAGCTCTCGCCCCGATCGGCGTGCGGTACGAGCAGTGGCCGGTCCGCGAGGATGTGCCCGCCGGGGCTTCTGCCGATGTCGTGCTCGAGGCGTACCGGGAGCAGATCGACAAGCTCAACGGCGAAGAGGACTTCTCGACGGTCGACGTGGTCTCGCTCCATCCCACGGATTCTCCCGAATGGGCAGAGACCGCGAAGGAAGCTCGTCAGAAGTTCCTTCGTGAGCACACTCATGAGGATGACGACGAGATCCGGTTCTTTGTCGCCGGGGCGGGGATCTTCTATTTGCATGCGGCCCAGGAAGTCCATGCGGTCTACTGTGAAAAGGGTGATCTCCTGGGAGTTCCCCGGGGGACCACGCACTGGTTCGACATGGGAACGTCGCCTTCCTTCACGGCCATTCGCTTCTTCCACGAAGAGGACGGTTGGATCGGAAAATTCACCGGCAGCGAGATCGCCTCGCGTTTCCCTGATTTCGACACGATCCACGCCGAGTACACCGGACAGCGGGCGTGATCCTGCATCATGACGTCGACGCCGTGGTCCTGGACATCGAAGGCACCACGAGCGCCACGGGTTTCGTCCTCGACGTGCTCTACCCCTACTCGCGTTCGGCGTTCGGCACGCTCCTGACGGAGCGCGCGGCCGAACCCGAGGTCCGGCGCGCCGTCGGCCAGGTCCGGGACCTGATGGGCGAGCCGGACGCGGGTGCCGCGCGGGTCGAGGCGGTTCTGGGTGCCTGGCTCGACGAGGACCGCAAGGCCACTCCGCTGAAGACGCTTCAGGGGCTCGTGTGGGCCGAGGGATTCGCAGCCGGTGAACTCGTCTCCCACTTCTACGACGACGTGGTGCCGGCGCTACGGCGCTGGCACGACGCCGGAGTGCGTCTGCACGTCTACTCCTCGGGGTCCGTGGCCGCTCAGCGTGCATGGTTCGGGCACACTCCCCATGGCGATCTGCTGCCGCTGATCGACGGGATGTTCGACACCGAGACGGGGCCGAAACGGGAAGCCGACTCGTATCGGGCCATCGCCGAAAGCGTGGGGGTGTCGTCGCCCGAGCGGATCCTCTTCCTCAGTGACCGCACCGCGGAGTTGACCGCGGCTCGTTCCGCGGGTTGGCGCACGACGGGAGTGCGGCGTGCGGGCGAGCCGTACTGCCAGGAGGACGATGACGGGCACCCCCGCGTCGCCACGTTCAACGAGATCGGCCTGGTGAATTCGACGCGTATGCCCGCCGACTGACGCCATTGCCGGCCCGGTAGGCCCGGGTGCCCGCCGCACTGCGCGCGGTGCACCCGGGCTTTCGCGATTCAGAGGTCCCGGTTGCGTACGGCGCAGGCGGCCATGAAGCCGTCGGGAGCGGTGACGTCCGTCAGCGTCCAACCCGGCGTGGGCGCCGCCTGTGAACCGCCGCCGACATAGTGGCGGTGCGGGCCCGCGGCCAGGCCGATGCCGATTCCCTTGAGGTACGCCTCCTTCCGTGTCCAGCACGCGGCGAAGGCCACGGCGCGCTCCGCCGGTGGCAGAGCGGCGAGTTCGGCACGTTCACGTGCGTGCAGGGACGGCAGTAGATGGCTCAGTGCTTCCTCGGCCGGAGGTCTTTCGACGTCGACACCGACCGGTGAACCGGCGAACGCGAGCAGGGCCACACCCTCGCTGTGCGAGACGGAGAAGTGCAGGGGAGACCCGGCGACCGCGGGCCGACCGTGCGGCTTTCCACAGCCCGGGCAGTCTTCCCGGACGAGGAGCACGGCCGCCGGGTCCTCCTCCAGATACGCGCCGAGCAGCATCCGCAGGGCCACGTGCGTGGCCACGTAGATCCGACGGTGCTCCTCCCGCCGGTACATGTCGGCACGGGTCCGCTCGGCAGCGTCCAGGACGGCCTCCGCCCCGAGGGGCCGTGGGTCGCCGCCTCGGCTGTCCACGAGCCAGATCTCCGGCCCCGGAACCCGCCAACGGCCCGGGGCGGCTCCGGGCTCGTACGCGAGGGGGCGGGCGCGTTGCGTGCGAGACACGGTCACCGCGGTCGCCGTCACGAGGCCCGCTCTCCGGCGGGCTCGACCACGAAGCGAACAGAATCCACCAGGGAGCCGACGAGTTCCTCGGCCTCCTGCACCGTGTCGGCGCCGACGGCCAGCGCTCCGACGCGCTCCTCCGAGTGCCGGTACGGCACGATGACGTCGCCCGGTGCGACACGCAACTCGGCCGCCACCACGGCGGGATGCGCGGAGGCCTCCTCCCACCCTTCGACGGCGACGAGCCGGCCCGCGGGCGGCGTGAAGAACCGGCAGGCACCGGCGCGGGTGCAGGAGAGGGCCGCGGCGGTCGGGGGCCTGCCCAGTGCGTCGTCGAAGACGGCGCCGAACATCTCAAGGCCGGGGACGGCGTGGGCGAGCATGCGGTGGATGTAACCGCCCGCAAGCCGGGCGTGCACCTCGCCCAGGACGATGCCGTCGGCTGTGAGCCACAGCTCGACGTGGAACAGTCCGAACTGCAGCTTGAGTGCCGCCAGTGCCTCGGTGACCGTGTCCGTCACGCAGCGGCCGACGTGCTCGGGCAGCGGTGCGGGCAGGGAATGCCCCACTTCGACGAAGTACGGTGGCGGCAGTTTGCGCTTCGCCGTGACGGCGAGCACATGGGGTGATCCCTCGAGGAACAGCCCCTCGACACTGTATTCCTCGCCTTCGACGAACTCCTCGACCAGAAAAGGCCCTTCGCCGGGAAGCAGGTCGAGTGCTCCGGGCAGATCGCGGGTGTGGGACACCATGCTCACCCCCAGACTCCCGCCGCCGACCCGCGGCTTGACCACCCACGGACCCCGGGTCTCCCGCATCGCCTGCTCGGCCTCCTGCCGGTTCTGGCACAGCCGCACGGCCGGCTGCCGGAAGCCTGCCCGGGCGAGGAAGGTCCGGCAGGCGTCCTTGTTCATGACGGTGTCCACCGAGGACGGGGGATTGCCCGCGGCGCCGAGTGCCTCCGCCACTCGGGCGGCCGGCCCCAGAGCGGGTTCCCGGCCGGTGAACACCACACGGGGACGGGGATCGTCAGCGGCGTGCTCGGCGGACCAGGCGACCGCTGTCGCGGCGTCCGAGAATTCAAGCGCGTGGACGGCGTCGGCGAGGTCAATGGCTCGCTGGGTGTGCGGAATGTCGTCCGGATGGCTCAGAAGTCGGGTGACCATTCCGCGTGACCTGGCCTGCTCGAGAGCCATGGCGACGACGTCGATGCTGAGCGGAGCCTTTCCGGCTCCTCCCACGAAGAGAACTTCGGGAGCCTTTTCCTGCTGTTTCATTTCATTCCCCGTGAGGTTCGATTGGAATGTTTCGGATCGTGCGCAGGGGTGAGAAGAGAAGGAAAACGGGGCTTCCCCACATGCCGATGACACACACGAGCAGGGCGGTTCGAATACCGAAGGCGGAGGCCAGGGCACCCCCGAAGAGCGCGCCGAACGGAATCACGCCGAAGGCGACCCACAGTACCGAAGCGTTCGTACGGGCCAGTAGCTCCGGAGGGCATACGTATTGCCGGTAAGAGGTGTCCGCGGTGTTGTAGAGGACCTGGCTCACCGAGACGACGGTGAGGCCGAGGGCAAAGAGGAGGATGCCCCAGCCGGATTGCGCAAATGGCATCGGAAGGCAGAAAGGACCGGCAGCGAGGAGGGACACCCAAGTGACCCGCGCGGTGCCGATCCAACGTGAAATCCGCCCGGCGAACATTCCGGCGAGAGCGCCGCCCACCATTCCCGCGCTGAATACTGCCCCGGTTATCGAGGGGGAAGCTCCCAGCTCGTCCACAAGATAAACGATCTGGAGTCCCGTCATCCCCATGAAAAAGAAGTTGGTGGCACTGCTGCACGCCAGCAGAGGGCGGAGCACCGGATGCCGCACGACAAATCCGAGGCCTTCGCGGATTGCGGTGGTGAAGGACGGGCGGGGGGCCTGCCCGGTGGTCGCCGGGTGCCTCTCCGGTGTCCGGATCAAGCTGAGCAGAACGGCGCTGACCAGGAAGGATGCGGCGTCCGCCAGTACGGTTCGCAGGGCGCCGACCGCCCCTGCCAGCACCCCTCCGGCTGCCGGCCCCACCAGTTTCGCGACCGATTGACCCATGCTCAGGTGACCGTTTCCCTCAATCAACTGCGCGTCCGGGACGATGCCGGGCAACTGAGTTCGGAAAGCCACGTTGAAAAAGACCGTGAGTATGCCACAGGCCGTCACCACGGCATATACCTGTATGAGTGTCGCGGCGCCGAACAGTGCTCCTGCGGGCAAGGAGAGCATCAGAATCATACGCGCCAGATCGCAGAAGATCATCAGTCGACGGTTCGGTAAGCGGTCGACGGCGACCCCGGCCGGCAGGGAGAAAACAAGGAAGGGGAGCCACGTGAGTGCCGTGATCGCCGAGACCTCGAAGGTAGAGGCGTCGAGATGACTCGCCGCGAGCAGGGGAATGGCTACCCCGGAAATCCGTGCACCGGTCTCGTTGACGGTCTGGGATCCCCAAAGAAGTAGAAAGTCCCGCTGCCGCCACACGGAAACGGCATGCCGTGCCGGTGTTTTCTCGGCGGCGATTCTCGTCACGCGATTTCCCTCCCCGAAGTACTATTCCGCGCACGTGGCTGATGAGAAAGGGCCCATCATGGTGCGCTTTTCCCAGGTGTCAGCTGCAAAGATGTGCCTCGCATTGTGCCACACGGTCACCCGGGTGCAAGGGGCGCCCGCCTGCCGCCGGGTGTCCTGGATCACGTGTACTTTCGTCCACTGTTTTTGTGTGCGCAGGGTGGTTGAATCGGTGGGAGTGCGCCTTGTCGAGGACGAATGCACGCGTCGGTCCGACAGATGATGGAGAAATTCTTTTGCGCGTCACGGCAAACCTTTCGGGCAGGCGGTGAGGGCTCGTGAGCCGTTGCCGCCCGACAGCCCCGCGAGCGCCGGCCGGCACCCTCTCGGCACCGGATTCCAACGGAAAACTGCGATAAGGTCGTTAGAAACCGTCTGGAGAAGGGGTACGCGCGTGAGCACGTCGGCAGGAACAGGGGCCTCGGGGATCGACGTCGGAAAGATCCGGGCGGACTTCCCGATCCTGCAGCGCGTGCTGCGCAGCGGAGCGCCGCTGGTCTACCTGGATTCGGCGGCGACGACCCAGAAGCCGCTCCAAGTGCTCGACGCCGAACGCGACTTCTACCTGAAGCACAACGCGGCGGTGCACCGCGGAGCCCATCAGCTCGCCGAGGAGGCGACCGAGGCGTACGAGGACGCCCGTGCGGCCGTGGCGGCGTTCATCGGCTCACGCCAGGAGGAGGTCGTCTTCACCAAGAACGCCACCGAGGGCATCAATCTGGTGGCGTACGCCATGGGCAACGGGGGGTGGGTGAAGGCGGGGGACAGGATCGTGGTGACCGAGATGGAGCACCACGCCAATCTCGTCCCGTGGCAGGAGCTGGCGCGGCGCACCGGTGCGACGTTGGAGTGGTTCCCGCTGACCGACGACGGACGGCTCGACCTGTCCGTGATCGACGACTTGATCACGGAGAACACGGCCGTTGTCGCGCTCACACACCAGTCGAATGTCCTGGGAACCGTCAATCCGGTCGAGGTGATCGCGCGGCGGGCCCACGCGATGGGGGCACGGGTGCTGGTGGACGCGGCGCAATCGGTACCGCACCGGCCGGTCGACGTGGCCGATCTCGGTGTTGATTTCCTCGTCTTCTCCGGTCACAAGATGCTCGCGCCCGGCGGCATCGGGGTCCTGTGGGGTCGGTATGAACTTCTCGCGGACCTCCCGCCGTTCCTCACCGGCGGTTCGATGATCGAGATCGTCACGATGGAGCAGTCCACGTACCTCCCGCCGCCCCAGCGGTTCGAGGCCGGCGTACCCATGACCGCCCAGGCCGTCGGGCTCGGCGCGGCCGTCAGGTATCTCGGCGAACTCGGAATGGACAGGGTGAAGCGGCACGAGGACCAGCTGACAGAGCTGGCACTCGGTCTGCTGTCCGGGATCCCGGGGGTCGACATCATCGGGCCGTCGGGGACCGACGACCGCGGGTCCACCGTGGCGTTCTCGGTGGACGGCATCCACCCGCACGACGTGGGCCAGGTGCTGGACGACCAGGGTGTGGCCGTACGGGTGGGTCACCACTGCGCCCGCCCGCTCATGCGGCGGTACGGCGTCCCCGCCACCACCCGAGCCAGCTTCTACGTCTACAACACCGTCGAAGAGGTGGAGGCTCTGGCCCGCGGAGTGCGCGCGGCCCAGAAGTTCTTCGCCTGACGCGCCCTCGGCACGTCGGCACCTCTCTCGCGCCGGGACTCCCCGGGTACCGCCGTGCTACGGGTGGGGCGAGTGCTCATCCACGGGTGCTTCGATGCCGGCGAGCCTGCCGACGGTCTCCTCGACCGAGGTGCGCAGCCGGCGCAGCGCGGCCGCGGACACCCGGAATGCCGGCCCGCCGTCGGACCCGGGCCGGCGGCGGGAACCGCCGCAGTCCGCCGGGCAGCCGGCGGCAGGAGGCGCCGCCGGCAACTGGCCCGTCCAGGACCGCAGTACGGTCACCAGCCCGCCGTCCGGGCCCTCGCACACGAGGACTTGGGCCAGGCCCTGCCCGCGTACGGCCCGCACGTTCAGCCGCCTGCCGCGGAAGGGGTGCGCGGGGTGTGTGACGGTGACCACCGCGCCGCTCCCGGTCGGCCCGTCATCGGCTATTCCGGCGGGGCCAGTTGTCTCCCTGAGGTGGACCCGCGCACGAAGACCGCTTCCATGGGGCATGTTTCCGCCGCCTCCAGTATCGCCTCCTCAGCCTCCACGAGGCGCTGCACCGGGTCCGCCCGACCGTCCCGCAGTGTGAAGTGGCCGGGCGCGAGCGACACGCACACCCCGGATCCCTGGCAGTGCGTCCTCTCGACAGAGAGCTCCCAGAGTTCCTCATCCACGGGAGGCCACGCTCCGCTCCGAAGTGCCCGTCACACGGACGGCGTCGACACGGATCTCCTCGAAGGAGACCCGCATCCGGTCCGGGCCCCGCACCGCGACGTGCGGCCGGTAGCGCAGGCTCTCGGCGTCGAGCCGGGGCTCGACGAACGCCTGCGCGAAGGCGTTCAGCGCAATGCTTCCCTCCAGCCTGGCCAGCACGGAGCCGAGGCAGAAGTGCGGCCCGGCGGCGAAGCCTAGGTGGCCCGGGTCCCCACGCGAGATGTCGAAGGTGTCGGGGTCCCTGTGCACGTCAGGGTCGCGGTTCGCGGCGGCGAGCAGCACCAGCAGCGGGGTGCCGGGTGTCACCGGGGTGTCCCCGATCGTGAAGGGCTCACGCGCGATGCGCGTGATCATCTGGGCGGGGGCGTCGTAGCGCAGGACCTCTTCGACGGCGGCCTCGGCCAACTCGGGGCGTTCACGCAGGAGGCGCAGTTGCCCGGGGTGCCGCAGCAGGCCCAGGATTCCGTTGAGGATCAGGTTGGCGGTGGTCTCGTGCCCGGCGACCAGCAACAGGATGCAGGTGATGATCAGTTCGCTCTCGGTGAGCTGATCGCCCTGCTCCTCGGCCGATATCAGCTCGGACAGGACATCGGCGCGGGGGGTGTGCCTGCGTTCGGCGATCAGTCGGCCGAAGTAGCCGACGAAGCCCGCGCGGGCCTCCTCGACCTCCTGCACGACCTCGATGGACAGCCTTCCCGGGACCAGTTGGGGGTCGACGGTGTAGGCGATGGACCGGGCCCACTTCTCGAAGACCGGGTGGTCCTCCCTCGGGACGCCGAGCATGTCGCAGATGACCCGCACCGGCAGCGGGTACGCGAAGGCGGACACGAGGTCGGCGGTGTTTTCGCCGGCTGCCATGTCCGTCAGAAGCTCCCGGACGATCTCCTCGATGCGAGGCCGCCACTGCTGGACGAGGCGGGGCTTGAACGCCTTGCCCGCCAGCCTGCGCAGCCTCGTGTGGTCGGGCGCGTCCAGATTCATCAGGTTCGGCATCTGGGGCACCGTGGTGATCCCGGATCCCTGCCGGTCGCTGCTGACCTTGGGGTTCCTGAGGACGGCCTCACAGTCCGAGCGGCGTCCCACGACGACGATTCCGCTCGCGGGGTCTGTGTACGGGGAGGCTTCGCGCAGCGTTCGCAGCACGCCGTACGGATCGGGCCGTACAGCCGGGTCCGCGAGCCTCGCCAGGTCTGGTGACAGGGATGTGGTCACGTTGTCCGTTCTCCGTTGAGGAAGAGGTTGTGCGGTGGGGCACCGTGGGGCACTGGCCGCCCTCCGCCGCCTACCGGCCGTGGAGCGCACGCACCATGCGGACCAGAGTCCGCATCGTTCCCGGGCCCCGGGCGAAGGAGTTGGGCTGTACGAGCGGGCGGAACCGCTGGCTGGTGACGGCTTGCGTGCGGGAGAACTCGCGCAGCCCGTCCGGTCCGTGGACCCGGCCGAAGCCCGAGTCGCCGACGCCGCCGAAGGGCAGGGCGGGAATCCCCGCGAAGGCGATGACGGCGTTCACCGACACCATGCCGGCGCGCAGTCGGCCGGCGATGCGGCGGCCCTGGCTCCGGTCGCCGGTGTACACGGACGCGCCCAGCCCGTAGGCGCTCGCGTTGGCGCGGTCGACCGCTTCGTCGACGGAGGCCACGGTGTTGACGACGAGCACCGGACCGAAGGTCTCCTCGGTGAGGGCGACGGAGTCTTCGGGCACATCGGTCAGGACGATCGGAGCCACGTAGGGCGGGGTGAACGACTCCTCACCGCCGAGGACGACCCGAGCGCCGCGCGCCACGGCGTCCCGGACGTGGGACTTGATGACCTCGATCTGCCGGGGCAGCACGATCGGGCCGAGGTCGGCGTCGGGCCGGTCGCCGGTGCGCAGCGCGGCCGCCCGGGCGGTGACCAGCCGCAGGAACCGCTCGGCGACCTCCGCGACGACGTAGACCCGTTCCAGGCCCACGCAGGTCTGGCCGGCGTTGGACACCGCCGCCCACACGGCGGCGTCGGCCGCGGCGTCGAGGTCGGCGTCCGCAGCGACGATCATGGCGTCCTTGCCGCCTCCTTCGATCACCACGGGTGTCAGGTTCTCCGCACACACCGCCATGACCCGACGCCCTGTGGCGCTGGATCCGGTGAAGGAGACCTTGTCCACGGCTGCCCGGCACAGTGCCGCCCCGGTATCTCCATCGCCGGTGACGACCCGCAGCACGGCCGGGCCGCGGACGACCTCGGCCAGCGTGTCGGCGAGCCACCGGCCCACGGCCGGGGTCAGCTCGCTCGGCTTGAACACGACCGTGTTGCCTGCGGCGAGCGCGGCGGACACGGGTCCCACGGGGATGAACGCCGGGTAGTTCCAGGGACCGATGACGCCGACCACCCCCAGTGCCCGGTACTCCAGTGTGGCCGACTGGTTGAACATCAGCAGGCCGGAGGGGACCCGGCGGCGTCCGAGCACACGTCCGGCGTGGGCGGCAGCCCAGCGCAGATGGTCGGCGACCAGGATGACTTCGAGACGGGCGTCGTCGGCCGTCTTGCCCGTTTCGGCGCGGATGAGGTCGATCAGCTCGTCCGCGCGACGCAGGATCAGTACGCGCCAGGCGTCGAGGGCCTTCTTGCGTCCGGCGAAGCCGAGGCCGTCCCACCACGGCTGGGCGGCGCGTGCTTCGGCGACCGCGGCGTCGACCCCCGCGGGCCCCGACGTCGCATCCGGCTCATGGCGGGCGGCGGACGTCTCGGCGGTCATGCGCGTACCCCCCCGTCGCGGGATTCGGGTACGACCAGGACCTTGGAGAGGGGGCGCAAGGAGATGGCGGTGTCCCCGTAGCGCAGGGAGTCGCCGGGCACGAGGCTGAGGCGGAACCGCTGGTGGATCATGGCCACGATCATCCGCAGCTCCAGGAGCGCCATGAAATTGCCGATGCACATCCTGGCGCCCGCACCGAAGGGGAAGTACGCCATCCTGGGGCGCTCTTTGACCCGGTCGGGGTCGAAGCGGTGCGGATCGAAGGCCTGGGGGTTCTTCCAGTAGCGCGGGTTGCGGTGGGAGGCCAGCGGCGAGAGCAGGACGGACGACTTCGCCGGGATGTGGAAGCCGGCGAGCTCGTCGTCGGCCACGGCGTCGCGGGGGTAGATCCAGATCGGCGGATACATCCGCAGGCTCTCGTCCACCACCTGGTTCGTGTAGCTCAACCGCTCCACGTCCTGGGCGGTCGGGGTGGCCCGGCCGAGCTCGCGGGCGAGCTCCTCGTCCATCTCGTCCGCCACACCGGGGTGGTTGGCGATCGAGACGAGCGTCCACAGCAGGGCGACGGCGGTGGTCTCGTGCCCCGCGAGGTAGATGGTGAGCATCTCGTCGCGGATCTCTTCGTCGCTCCACCGAGCTCCGGTGACGGGGTCGGTGGCGGCCTCGATCAGTTCCATCAGCGGGCCTTCACCCGTGGCCGCGTGGTTGTCCCTGATCTCGGTGACGAGCCGGGTGAAGATCCTGCGGTCTCGCGAGATGAGGCGGTTGCGGCGCGTCGGCAGCCACGAGGGAAGCATCTCCGCGACCGACCCGTGCTTGAACATCACCTCGATGACGTTGTTCACCACGTCCTTGAGCACGGGGGTGGCCGGGCGGATGTCGTATCCGAACAGCGAGCGGCTCAGGGTGACGAGGGTGAGGCGCAGCGTCTCCGTGACCAGGTCGACGGGTTCACCGCGGCATGCCTTGACCTCCCATTCGTCGAGCATCTCGTTGGTCGCCCGGACGACGTTGGGTTCGATGGCGGCGACGGCCTTGCGCAGGAACACGGGCTGGACCGCCCGCCGGTGCGCCTTCCAGTCGTCGCCGTCGGTGGTCAGCAGCCCATTGCCCATGACCGTGCGGAACTGCTCGTACAGCGTGCCGCGCACATAGTTGGCGCTGTTCTCCTTGAGGACCCTGCTCACCGCGTCCGGTTCGGTCACCAGGTGCACCGTGTACGGCCCCAGGCGCAACCGGGCGACCTCCCCGTGATCGCGCTGCACGCGCAGCAGGAACTCCGCCGTGTCCCCCTTCCACTGGGGCAGGTTGCCCAGTACGGGAACGCCTCGTGGTCCGGTCGCGGTCTTCCCGCGTGCCGTTGTCACGGTGGTCGGCGCCGTCGTCGTCATCGTCTCGTCACCTCGTTGATTCGCCTTGGAGAGCTGCTGCCGGCCCGCGTTCGCGGTCATGGGACGGGGAACTGGCGCCGGACGAAGGCGCTGTCGAAGATCCGGTCCGAGGTCAGGCGGCGCAGCGCGATGGTGCCGGCGGCGAGAAAGCCGACCGGGTAGCGGGTCCGCGGCCGGCGGGACCTGACGGCCTTGTCGATCGTTTCCGCGACCTGCTCGGCGTCGATGGCGAAGGTGCCGGCGAGGGTCCTGCGCGTCCCGTTGTAGATCGCGTCGTAGTACGCGGTGGTGCGCTCGTGGAAACGCCGGTACGGGGAGCCCGCGCGGCTCCTGCCGGACGGCAGGTGGTCCATGAAGGTCTGGCCCCAAGGGGTGCGGACGGGGCCGGGCTCGACGACCACGACCCTGATGCCGAAGCCGGCCGTCTCGAGCCGCAGGGCGTCGCTCAGGGCTTCGACCGCGTGCTTGCTGGCGTGGTAGTAGCCGCCCCCGGGCACAGCGTACTTACCGAAGATCGACGACACGTTGACGACGGTGCCGCGTCCGTGGGTCCGCATCCCGGGCAGTACCAGCTGGGTCAGCCGGACCAGGCCGAAGACGTTGGTCTCGAACTGCTCCCGCACCTGGTCGAGCCCGGTTTCCTCGAAGGTGCCGGAGAGTCCGTATCCGGCATTGTTGACGAGCACGTCCACCAGGCCGTGCTCCGACTCGATCTGCTCCACGGCACTGCGGGCGGACCCGGAGTCGGTGACGTCGAGTGCCAGAGTGCGTATGCCGAGGTCAGCGAGGGCGCTGAGTGTCTCGGGCTTCCGCGCGGTGGCGAACACGGTGTGTCCGGTGGCGTGCAACCGCAGAGCGGTGGCACGTCCGATGCCCGACGAACAACCGGTGACGAGAGCGGTCGGCGGGTGTGTCATCGCCCCTGCCTCTTCCTGTCGTTGGTGCCTGGTTCGAGGGTTGCCGCACACTGCGGCGGACGGACTGCCGGGGACGCGGCATCGACGAAAAGTTCGCGTCCCCGGCAGGCCGGGACCGGGGCGGGCCGCCGCGGCTCCGCCCCGGTGGTCAGCCGAGCATGCCGAGCTGCTGAGCCAGCTCCATGCCGTCCATCGAGAACCAGCTCTCGACGATCTTGCCGTCGACGAAGTGGTCGATGACGATGCCGGAGATCTCGATCTTCCTGCCGCTCGCGGGTATGCCGTAGTAGTCCGCTCCGGAGTGGGTACCGCGTGCCGTGAACCGCTGGACGATCTTGTCGCCCTCCTCGATCCAGTCCTCTACGACCACATGCAGGTCGGGAAAGGAGTCCCGCTGGATCCGCACCCATTCGCGAAGGTGCTCGACACCGTCGAAGCCGTCCGCCCGCGTTCCGTGGCTGATGTGGTCGGGAATCGCCTTCGCGTAGACGGCGTCGAGGTCGCCCTTGTTCAGGCATTCCTCGTAGTAGTGCTCCAGCAGGCGGCGGTTGGCGCTGATCCCTGTGGGCTCGGTCGTGGTCATGAGGGGCCTCCTAGCGGTTGGGACGGTCATATGCGGTGGGCCGCGAGCCCGCGGACGCGGGCCACGGTGCTCTGCGAGCCGAAGTCGTCGACACGCCACACGCCCAGGGCGGGGTCGCCTGTCAGGCGGACCCGTTCAGGAACCGCCCCGTGCAGGGACAGCCGGTGGACGACCAGGGGATCCGGCGTGGCGAAGAGCCCCGGTGTGCGCTCGGTGACCGCACGCACGATGTTCTCGATCGCGGAGATGGGCAGGACGCAGTCGGGAGGCCGGGGCACCGCCCACAGGTCGTGCGGATGGCAGCGGCCCACCTCTGCGGAGATTCCGTGCGGTCCGGCAGGCCGCCAGCCGGCCAACCCGATCGCCAGACCCCGCCAGCCCAGTACCGGAGCGCCGGTGAGCAGGGTGGTCACCGAGGAGGCCGACGCGGCGTCGGGCCGCCGTCCGGAAAGCGGGGCATCCGCATGCGCTGCGCCTGCTGCGGGGGACTCTCCGAAGACCAGGCGCATCCGCGCCGCACCGCCGTCATCGGCGAGGTCGCCGGACATGTCGGGGGAGCGGAAGGTGACGTGCACCGCCCACCGTCCGTTCTCCAGGCCGACCGCACGGACGTCCCGCCGCAGCCGCAAGGGGCCCTCCGGAGGGCACCGCAGCAGTGGCCAGGGCACCCACAAGTCCTCCATCGCCTGCAGGTGTTGCTCCGGAAGGTCTTGCGGGACCACCCACTCGGCGCCGCGTACGGCGTTCTCGAGCAGCATTCCCACCGGCAGAGCGGGTGTGCCCTGCACGGTGAAGTCACCGATCGCCGGGGTGGTCGACGGGTCGAACTCGACGACGGAGCACAGGCGGTCATGGGCGCGGAACACCTCGGGAACGCCGAGGTGGAACACCTTGGGGTAGGTCTCGGCGTACCCGGGCAGGGAGGGCGGCATGGGATAGCCCAACGCCTGCACCGGGTCCAGCGCACGGCCCAGCGGACCGACGAAGGTCACTTCGCCCCTGCTGCCCGCGAGCAGTTCGGCCCGCCAGTGCGCGAGACCCTCGGCGACGTCCATGGCCGCCATGTACCGAAGGCTGGCTTCGAAGTTGGCGATCAGGCCGAGCTTGGCCCATGTCGGCCAGGCCAGCGTCATCACCGGGAACGGGACCTGCCGTTCGGCCCACATGCCGAGCCGGGCGAGGCACTCGTTGGCCGCCGCGTAGTCGAACTGGCCGACCATGCCGCCGAGCCGGCCGGTCAGCGAGCCGACGGTGCACAGCAACTTCAGGTCCCGGTGACGAAGCGCCCGTACGAGGTGGACGAAGGCGTCGACCTTGGTGGACACCACCGCGACGACGTCCTCGTCCGACTTGTTGGGCAGCCTGGTCGGCCGGTCGACGCCCGCGTTGTGGACGACGGCCGTGAGCTCCGGGAGCCCGGCCACGAGGGCCAGGACCTGGTCGCCATCGGTGAAGTCGCACGGCCGGTAGTCCAGCCGCAACCCCTCGGCGCGCGCCGAGCGCAGTTGGGCGACGAGCTCCCAGGTGTTCTCCGCACGGGCGATGTCCTCACGGATCCGGGGGACGCTGCGGCCCTCGCGGTGACCGGCCCACAGCTCGGCCCGGCGTTGTGCCAGCGTCGCCGGGGTGTACTGCTCCCAGGTGTCCTCGGCGGGCACCTGGGCCCGTCCGGTGACCACCGCACGCAGGCCGAACTCGGCGCACAGCCGGCGGGCGAAGGCCATGCCGATGCCCCGCCCGCCGCCGCTGATCAGCACGGTGTCGGCGGCACTCCACCGCACGGTCGGGCGCCCCGGGGGCACGCGCTCGGGGGAGAGCGTCCAGCGCCCCCCGTCGCGGTGGCCGATCTCGCTGAGTCCGGGTCGGGACAGCTCGGAGACGATCAGCTCGGGCAGGCCGGACATGGCCTCCAGGCCGATGTCCAGCGCGCGGGCACGGCAGTTGGGGATCTCCCGGTGGAGTGTCTTGGCAAGGCCCGCCCACAGCCCGCCCAGCGGCTGGGCGAGGTCGTCGTCCGGGTGGTAGCCCATTCCGCCGCCGAGGTAGGTGACGGCGAGATAGGTCAGCCGGTCGGTCGCCGTCTCCTCGCTCCATGCGGCGTAGCAGTCCCGGAGCACCCCGAAGGTGCGCAGCAGGGCTTGGCGCCACTGCCCGGGTGACTCGGGTGCGAAACGCTCGGCCAGCGTCAGGTCGACGACGGTGTCGGGTGTCGCACCGTGAGCGGCCCCCGGCGCGACGGTCGCACCCTGCTCGCGCAGCGCCGACCGTACCCGCTCGGCAGTGGCGCGGTCGCCGCCCACGACCAGGACGCGGCGGCCCGTCAGGGGCTGCGTCGGCTCCTTGGCCGGGGCCGGGGCCAGCCGCCACAGCATGCGCTGCACAGGCCGGGTGGCCGGGTCCGCTCCTGGCGCCCGGGCGGGCACCGCGCCGGTCGCCGGCGCCTCGGTCCGTAAGGTCATACCGCTGCCGCCTGTCGGCCGGCCGGGGCCTGGGCCGGCGGGTGGATCACGCCGGTGGCCGGATCCAGCTGCCCTATCACGATGGCGTCCAGATCCTTCATCTGAGCCACGACCCGGCCGTCGGGTGCCACTGCGACGAACCGGTTGCCGCCCTGCCGCTCGCCCGAGAAACCGGGGTTCGTGACGTACAGGTCCAAAGAGCCGTGCCGCGCCAGGAGTTCGGCGTCGTTGGCGCCCCCGTACAGGTCAATCCGCCGGATCGAGAGCGGAGCGGCGACCGGGACGAGGCCGTCGACCGGGTCCAGCACGCCGGTGCGGGCCATCGCGTCGAGCAGAACCGTCGGTATCAGGAACTCACCCCAGGGGCCGGTCCGCGCGTCGAGGCGCGGCCGGTACAGGGACCGGGCCCCGAGGGGGTGCCTGCGGGTGCCGCTGGTCGCATGGAAGACGCCGCTGAGCAGGACCGGTGCCGAGGGGACGTGGTAGGGGTCCGTGACGGGGTACTCGCCCTCGGCGTCCCACCTCTCCCATGTGGGAGCAGCCGGGAAGGATCCGCTGACCAGGACGCGGACGGTGAAGTGGGGCTTGTCCGGGACGAGGAGCACGCCCGTGGGGGCCACCACGTCATGGGTTATGGACACGCTCACGGTGGTCACGTCGCCGAGCCGCTCGACGACGCGGGCGGTGATCTTCTTCGGGCTCTGCGGCACGCCCTCGCGGACCTGGAGGAAGTGCAGGAAGCGCACGTCCTCGAAGGCGACGACGCAACCGCCGGGAACCAGACCGAGGGCGGCCTCGGCCGCCATCTCGGTGACGAAGGTGCCGGGCAGCGTGGGCACACCCCGTACGAGGTGCTCGCTGAGGTAGGCGTCCGTGTCGAGGCCGAACGGGCACTCGAAGTGGATCGCGTCACCGTCCGCCGCTCCGGCGGAGGTGCGGCGCAGGTAGAACCGGCCGCGATCCGCGAAGGCGCCTGCTTGCTCGCCCTGCCCGTCGAGGTAGCCGGGGTAGAACGACTCCACCGTGGCCCGCTCAGCCGCTCCGAGGTGCACCAGGGAGGGCACGCGGTGGGGCGTGGTGAGCTCCGCCATGAAGTGCTGCACGCCCTCGGCGACCGGCATGTGCGTGTACGAACCCGCCCGCTTGAAATACTCACGGGTGAGCTCGTTGGCGCCCATGCCGACCTCGTCCCACAGGGTCCAGCCGATGACGAACTCGTCGATGCCGGTGGCCTGCGCCGCGTAGGCCGCAGCGGTCGCCAGGTAGTCGTTGCCGGAGGCGTAGTCGGCTTCGCCGCGCTGGCCGAAGTAGCCGAGGAGTGAACCGAAGTCGCACCACATCCGCGGTGGCCGACCGGAGAGCGCACGGTGCAGGTTGCGGTGGGCCGCCACCTTCAGGTCGCGGATGCGGCGGAATTCGCCGAAGTCCTTGTCCCGGATCGGCGAGGAGCGGTTCAAACCCGGCGCGTTGATCACGAGGTCGATACGCCCGTGCTCGCCCGTCACCGTGTCGATGGCCGCGCGCACGGACGCCTCGTCACGGGCGTCGCAGGTCAGATAGGTGACCCGGCCCGCACCACTGTGCCGGGTCATGCGCTCCAGGTTGCGGCGGGCGGCGCGTGCGTCTGCCATCCGGTCGAAGCTTCTGCTGATCTCGGCGACGGTCTGCGTGCCCGTCTTCATCTGCCTCGAGATGTACGCGGCGCGGGTGGCGGCGAACTCCTCGTCCGTGCCCTGGAAGATCTCCGCCGGGTACGAGTCGACGGGGTTGCTGCCCAGCGCGTAGATCCGGCTGCCGTAGCGCTCGGCGAGGGCCACCAGGATTTCGGCGGTGATGCCTCGGGCGCCGCCCAGTGCGACGACGACGGACTCCCGACCCAGCGGCAGCGCCCCCGGGTCGGTGGGCGTGGCGGGAGCCATGGCGCTCTGCCGCGTCAGCGCGGGGACGAGCCGGCGAGTGCCGTCGTGGTGGACGACGGGGAAGGTGCGGCCACTCACCCGCTCGGTGCCGAGCAGCGCCGCCGCCTCGTCCACGTCCGTGGTGGCGGCGACGAGGGCGAAGGCCTGGGCGTCAGGCAGTTCCAGGCCCACGCACTTGACGAGGCCCGTGAACAGCCCGGTGAGCGGGTGCGCCACCCCGTCCGGCACGGCGCCGAGGAGAGCGAAGACCACGGAGGCCGAGGCGTCGCCGAGTTCCTCGTAGCGCTGCTGGACCACCAGGAAGGCCAGATCGTGCAGGGCCGTCAGGCCCGGGTGCTCCGCAGTGAGGGCGGACGCGGGCGGCGCGGAGGCCGACAGGTCGGTCACGAGGACGACATGGCGGACAGGGCCGGGAAGCGCCTGGAGCGCCGCGGCGATGCTCTCGGGGGTGCCCCGGACGTGGTGCAGTCCGGGCCGGTGGGCCTCGACCTCGGTGGTGCTCAGCACCACACAGCCGGTGGCGGATCCTATGAGGCTTTCGGCGAGTGCGGGCCGGTCGGTGAGGACAACGGCGCCCTCGGGCACGGCCGCCGCCGCGGTGCCGCGCACAGTGGCGGGCTCGGGCCGCAGAGTGGCGACATGGCGTTCGACGAGACCGGTGACGTCCGCCGAAGGCTCCGCCCGGAGCCGGGGCGCGGCGGTGATGCGTTCCTGGGCTTCGGGGCCGGTCACCAGCAGGTGGGTGGCCGCGTCGTAGCCGTTCTCACGGCAGCGGATCTCCGTGGCACCGGTGGGCCGCTGCAGTGCGCGCAGGATTTCCACGGCGCCCGCGGCGCCGAGGTAGCGACCGTACTGCCCGCGGGAGCCGCAGTCGAGGACGGCGTGGCCGCCCTCCTCCGGGGCGGCGCCGTCCTCCGGGGCGGCCGGTGACGCCTCGGCCTCGTCGACGAAACCGAGGATGCGCAGGCCCGCTTCCCTTGCGGCCCGTTCGGTGGTCAGGCCGAACAGGAAGGCGCCTTCTGCGGGGTCGACCGGCTGCTCGAACACCTCGCTGAGCAGGTCCCGGTACTCCGGCAGGCTGTTGCCGTTGATACCGCCGGCCAGGACGAAGTCCAGCTCGCCGCTGTGCAGATAGCGGGCGGCGGTCGCGAAGGCGGACACCGTCGAGGCGAGACCGGCGTCCACAGTGATGTTGGGGCCGTTGAGGTCGAAGTAGTTCGCGACCCGGGCGGAGATGACGTTCGGCATCATGCCCGGGAAGGAGTCCTCGTTCGACGACGGAACCATCGAGTGGACCCGCTCGCGCAGCCCCTCGAGGAGCATGGTGAGTTCGGGCGTCCCCTCGAGCTCACCGTCCTCACGCAGCCCGCGCTCGATGTCGTCCAGGTAGCAGCGGTTGGCGTAGAGCATGGCGGCGCGGGTGGGGCCCATGTGCCCGATCACGACGCCCGTGCGCTTCGAGTGGCGCTGCCAGAACTCCGGTAGCTGGTCCCGCAGGTCATGGGCGCAGGCCAGGATCATCAGCTGGCACCGGTCGATGGTCCGCACCGTCGCCGGAGGCATCCGGACCTGCTGGAACGGCGGCGTCGGATACTTCTCGCCGAAGCCGTCGTCCACCTGCCGGGAGCCCGACAGCCAGTCGAGCACCTGCTCGCGGTCGTCCACCCCGGGGAGCTTCGCCGACCAGCCGACGACGGCGATCCGGTCCATGCCCGCCATGGGCTCCGGCGCGTCGGCGGCTGCCGTCAGGGTCCGCGGGGCCGGCGGGGTCTGCGAGACCTGTTCGGTCAGGATGAGGTGGGCGTTGGTGCCGCCGAACCCGAAGCCCGAGATCGCCGCGGTGCGGGCCTTCCCGGCCACGGCCGGCCATGGACGCGGGCGGCTGGAGATCTCCAGCCGCGACGTGTCCAGCTCGAACGTCGCGGGCGCGGAGGAGAAGCGGTACTGGCCCGGGATGGTCTCCTCCCGCATCGCGAGGATCGACTCGATCAGTGACACCACGCCGGCGGCCCAGCCGGTGTGGCCGATCAGGGACTTGTTGGAGGTCACCGCCGTTGTCCGCTCGACTCCGTAGTGCCGGCGCAGGGTGGTGAACTCCGCAAGGTCACCCGCAGGGGTGCCCGTGGCGTGCGCGTTGACCCAGTCGACGTCCGAGCCGTCGATCCGGCCGGCCTCCAGCGCCCGCTGGACGGCCAGGTTCTGCCCGGTCGAGTTGGGAGCGTAGATGGCCTTGCCCCTGCCGTCGGACGAGGAGCCGAAGCCCTTCAGCACGCCGAGAACGCGGTCCCCGTCGGCCCGGGCCCGGCTCATGCGCTTGAGGACGACGACCCCCGCGCCGTCGGCGAAGATGACCCCGTCCGCCTCGGCATCCAGCGCGTGCACCGCTCCGCGCTCCGACAGTCCCTTGAGCTTGGAGAACAGGACGGTTCCGCGAGGCGCCAGGGCGAAGGCCCCGCCGCACACGGCGACGTCCTGCTTGCCCATCAGCAGGCCCTTGACGCCGATGTCGATGGCGTAGAGGGAGGACGAGCAGGCGGTGTCGACCATCTGCGTCTGTGTGTCGTCCGGCAGGATGCCGGCCATGGCCTGCCGCCCCACCTGGTGCGGCAGGAAACGGGGGGTCGTCGTGGCACCGCGGTGATAGCGACCGGACAGGACCTTGTCGACGCGGCCGAGCAGATCGGCTCGTGACTCATCGGGAAGGCCCATGTCCGCAGCGAGGCCGGCCGTCAGATGACGCGCCGCGGCCAGAACGCCTGCCTCTTCGAGGTGCTGGCTGCCGTCCGCCGTATAGCCGACGTGGAACGAGAACCGGTCGGACGGACCGTGCCGGACCCCGTCCAGCGCCTGGACCAGGGAGTGCCGCAGCCAGAGGGTGGTGAGCTCGGTCTCGTCGGGTGTGCCGGACAGTCCCTCGAGTGCGGCCTGTTCCGGGTGGAAGTCGGTGATGAACACACAGGTGTCCTGGTAGGACTTGTCCTCGTCGGTGCGCGTGGGGGAGGAGAAGTTCGCCCGCTCCCAGCGGTCTTCGGGAACCTCGATGAACAGTTCGCGGCCCGAGGTGCGCAGTTGCCAGAACTCGTCCGGGGAGTTGGCCCCGCTGACGGCGAGGCCCATACCGACGACGGCGATGTCGTTGTCGTCGTACGAGTCGGCGGACCCGGCCGGTTCGGGCGCCGTCGTCCCCGCGGCGGTCCCCTCCGGTCCGCGAAGCTCCTCGACAGACTTCACAGTCGACACCGTCGTGGTCGTTGCCGTCGTGGCCGTTGCCGTGGTGTCGGAGGCCTTCGGGGACGGCGACAGCAGCGGGGCCCCCAGTGTGAGGCCGCCGTCGGCCAGAACGACCTGGCCGGTGATCCACGACGCCCGGTCCGAGGCCAGGAAGGCCACGACCTCCGCGAACTCCTGCGGTGTGCCGAGGCGTCCCAGCGGGGTGCCCGCCACGATCGCCGCCTGCATGTCCTCGGCGTGCGGGAACGCATCAGCGACTTCGCTGGTGAGCATCGCCGCCGAGGCGGTGTTCACCCGGATGTTCAAGGGCGCGAACTCCACCGCCAGATAGCGGGCGGCCGCCTCGAGGGCGGCCTTCGCCGGGGCACAGGCGAGGTAGTTCGCCATGACCATCTGGGAGCCGCCGAGCGCGGACACGTTGACGACGGAACCCCCGCCCGCGCGTGCCATCAGCGGTGCGGCGGCGCGGGCGCAACGCAGACCGCCCTTGAGGTTGGTGTCGAGGGCCTTGTCGAGATGGCTGTCGGTGACCTCGGGGCCGGGCACCAGCGCGCCGTCGGCGGCGTTGTTGACGAGGATGTCGAGCCGTCCGAAGCGCCGCTCGATCTCGGCGAACATCTTGGCGACCTGTTCGGGCCGCGCCACGGACGCACGCAGCAGATCGACCTCGGCGCCGAGCGCCCGCAGTTCTTCCTGCGTCTGCTTGGCCTGCTCGTGGGAGTGGAAGTAGTTGATCAGTACGTGGGCCCCGCGCTCGGCCAGCTTGGTCGCGATGGCCTTGCCGACGTTCCGGGCACCGCCGGTGACGAGGGCGATCTTGCCGTTCAGGTCCTTCATGGGGGTCTCTCCTCCGTTACGCCGGCTCAGGCCGCGGCGCTCCCGAGCCGTAGACGGCCGAGTTCGCCCTCGATCAGGGCTGCGATCTTGTCGAGCGTTTCGTAGTCGCCGAGCCGGAAGTCCGTGGAGCGGGCGGGCAGTCCGTAGTGGGTCGATGCTCGTGACAGGAGTTCGACCTGCTTCACGGAGTCCACGCCGAGTTCGGCTTCGAGGAGTGCTTCGGGGGTGAAGACCTCTTCCGGGTACTCCAGTGCCTCGGCGTACAGGGTGCGCACCGTCGCGAAGACCTCTTCGCGCCCCGGGAGGCCCGGTGCCCCGGCCGCAACCGCAACCGCCTCCGAGTCCGCGGCCGGCTCCGGCTCGCGCACCGGATCGGTCGAGCCCGTCGGTGACCGCAGCTCCTCCTCGATCAGGGCTGCGATCTTGTCGAGCGTTTCGTAGTCGCCGAGCCGGAAGTCCGTGGAGCGGGCGGGCAGTCCGTAGTGGGTCGATGCTCGTGACAGGAGTTCGACCTGCTTCACGGAGTCCACGCCGAGTTCGGCTTCGAGGAGTGCTTCGGGGGTGAAGACCTCTTCCGGGTACTCCAGTGCCTCGGCGTACAGGGTGCGCACCGTCGCGAAGACTTCCTCGCGCCCCGGGAGGCCCGGTGCCCCGGCCGCAACCGCAACCGCCTCCGAGTCCGCGGCCGGCTCTGCCGAGAGGGCCACCGCGGAGTCGACCGCCCGGTCCCGGAACGCGGACAGCCGCTGGTTCACCAGGGCCGTGACCTCACGTCCCGCCTGCGCCCAGAAGACGCTGAACTCGTCCCGGGACAGGCTGGGCGCCAGTTGCCGTCGTACCGCGTCCAGACCGTCCGAGGTGGCGAACCCCGCCTCGCGCAGCGCGGCAAGCGTGTCGGGCAGTCGGAGCGCGTTGCCCCGCCCGACGGACAAGGTCGACAGCACGGTGACGTCGTCGGTCGCGAGGCCGAGCAATGCCTTGGGCACGAGCGAGGTGAGGGTGGCCCGTCCGCCGGCCTCCACGAAGGTGCGGTCTCCGCGCCCGTGGAGGAACCGTACGGCAGTGGAGAACCGCACCGGCTGGGTGAAGTGGTCCGCCAGGCGGTCGCCGATGCTCTCGTCGTCCTCGTAGAACCGCTGCATGATCGGCGAGTAGACCGGTACGGACATCGGGAGTTGAGGCAGGTCCCTCACATACGCGGCGAATCCGGGCGCCGCTCCCGCGAGCGCGGGGTTGTGGAAGGCGAATGAGGCGTCCAGGGCGGCGAACCCGATACCAAGCTGTTCGGCGATCGCCTTGACCTGGGCGATCGTCTCGCGCGGGCCGCTCAGTACCGTCTGGGCGTCATGGTTCTCCGTGGCCACGGCCAGCGACTCGTTCTCCAGGAGAGCGACCAGGTGCCTGCTGCGGGCCGGGGACGCGGCCAGCGCGATCATCGCGCCGTTCCCGGCGTCCCGCCCGGCGATCGCGCTCGTGCGGCGGAGCACGATCCGCGCGCCGTCCTCCACCGAGTACGCACCGGCGGCGACCAGCGCGGTGATCTCCCCGAGGCTGTGGCCCATGAGCACCGAAGGCCGGACGCCGTTGTCGGTCAGGATGCGGTGCGCGGACAGGCCGGTGCCGTAGATGGCGAGCTGCGAGACCCACGGCTCGTCCTTGAGCAGTTGGGCGAGTTCCACGGGCGGTTCACGGAACAGGACGTCCGTCAGGCCCCGACCGCAGATCTCCCGCGCCACCGGGTCGATGAGCTCGAACACCGCACGCAGTTGCGGATGTTCACCGACGGCTCGGTTGAAGGCGACACCGTCGAAGCCGCCTTGCCCGGGAAAGAGAAGTACGGGCCCGGAGGCGGGCTGAGTGCTGGGCATCTGTGAGTTCTCCTCAGAATGAGGCGTTGCGTGAGCTGCTCCCTCGGGGCAGCCGTGGAACACCGTCGGCGGTGGATGCTGGTGGGCGGCTCGAAGCGCGCGGAAGTGGCGCAGCTCAGGGCCGGGCGCTGCGCAGCAGCAAGTCGCCCATCGGGCCGAGACCGGCCGCGACGAGACGGTCGGCCAGCCCCGCGGGGGCCGAGGGCCGGCCGGGCAGGCCGTGCACCAGCCAGCGAAGGAGCCGGACCTTGGGCGGCAGCCCGTTCTCGTCGTTGAGGTAGTCGAAGAGGGCACGGAAGTTGGCGCGCGAGTAGAAATCGGCGGGCGGCACCACCGTGGCGAAGAGGCCGATCATGTCCCGTGCGTGCCAGGGGCTGCGGCCCATCGCCTCGATGAGCGCGCGCTCCTCCGGGGTGTGGTCGGCGATGCGTGCGTAGTCGTGGGTGTAGTCGTAGTGGTCGACGACCAGACGGTCCCGCTCCCCGGCGTAGGCGGCGAGCGCGCTGTCCATCCGGACCTGGCCGGACAGGCCCTTGCTCACGGCGTCTGCGAGGAGTTCGGCACCGAGCACCGCGTAGGTGATGCCGGATGCCGTGATGGGGTCCCGGGTCGCCGAGGCATCGCCTACCAGGGCCCATCCGGGGCCGGTCGGCGTGCGCAGGAAGTTGGGCACGGCCCCGGTGAGCCAGCGGTCCGCGCGCTCGGTGTCCCGTACCTGCCCGGCGAACTCCGGGTCGACATCGGCCAAGGCGTCGATGACGGTCCTGTCCGTGGCCTCGTCGGAGCCCGGAGAGGGGAAGTCGTTGGTCGGCCAGGCGACTCCCACGATGGTGAGGCCGTCGTGCGTGGGCCAGGTGAACGGGTGCCGACGGTTCTTGCGGTAGGTGCGGACGAGTGCGGGCTGCGGCAGCCCCTCCCAGTACGTCCATAGGCTCTTGCTCAGCACCGGGCGGTCGCGGTACTTGGCAGCAGCCACGAGCTGGGCCACCTTGGAGTTCTTGCCGTCGGCGCCGATGACGACCGAGGCACGCTCCGAGAAGCGTCCCGATCGTTTGGTGGTGCCCGAGACTCCGACGACGGTTCCGTCGTCGTCGCGAAGCAACTCCTGTACCGATGTCTCCTCGCGCAGTTCCACGCCGGCCTCGACCGCGCACCGTACGAGTGCCTCGTCGAGGGCGAGCCGTGGGGGTGACAGCGCGTAGTTGACGTCTTCGACCGAGGGCAGCGGCGCTTCCATGCCGACGGGGCCGCTCTGCAGCCGGTAGCTGGTGATGCGTGGGATCGCGTGTCCGCTCAGCCGGTCCAGAACTCCCCACGCCCGAAGCCGGTGCACGCCTGGCGGGTGGATCAGGTTGGTGGACGAGGACGTGGGGCTGGGAAAGCGGGCCCGGTCTACCAGCAGCACGCGATGTCCAAGGCGAGCCAGAAGCAGCGCCACAGATGAACCTGAAATACGTGCGCCGACAACAATGGCGTCATACATGAAGGTCCCCCGTTGACCATGAACATGAAAGGCATTCGCCAGGATCAAATCCGGCGGTCGCAGCCTAACAAGTGGAAGGAACCCCCTGTCAAACAATATTTAACCGCCCACGGAGCTTTGCTTTCTCGCCCAGAGAGAAAGGCTTGGGTTCTTGGGCAACGGGAAATTGGCTCTTTCTCGACAGGTGAGAAGGAAGCGTTTCTCGCCTGCCGAGAAACGGTCTTCCGGCCTGGTGTTGGGCGGCGTGCAGCCTTCCTGTCCGGCTACTCTGCAAACGCCCGACGAATAAACCGACAGGAGTTTCTCAGTGCTTGAACCCGTGCGGGAGAATCCATATCCGGACAGCTACGTCCTCGGGGAGGGGCCCGAACTGCACCCGTGGCTGAAGCCGGCTCTGCCCCTCTTGGGGTCCTGGCACGGCCGGGGGCGTGGCGGATACCCGACCCTGGCAGAGGATTTCCGTTACGAGCAGGAGATTACTTTCGGCCACGACGGTAGGCCCTTCCTGCATTACGAGGCGCGCGCCTGGCTGGTCGACGAGTCGGGGGCGGTCGTGCGTCCCTCGGGGCGGGAGGTCGGGTGGTGGCGGGTCACGGCTGAGGGCTACCTGGAGGCTCTCATCGCCCACCCCACCGGAATCGTCGAGACCTACGTCGGCCAGGTGTCCGGCGCGGAGATCGAGATGGCGACCGAGGGCGTGGCGCGGACTCCCCTGGCGAAGGAGGTGACCGGCTCCAGGCGGCGGTACACCGTTCACGACGGAGAGCTGACGATCATTCAGGAACTGGAGGCGATGGGGCAGCCCATGCAGCAGCACCTTGTGGCGCAGCTCCGACTCCGCGAGGCCTGACCTCCGGAGCCGAACGGGTGCGCTTGAGCGGCGGGGCGTGGACGGAGCCTGTCGGCGCCGCCGTGGCCCGCCGCTTGCGTGTGAGGGTCGCCACAGTGGCAGTGCGGCTTCCGGTAAAACGTCCGGTATAACGTCTTGAGGGTGTCGATGCCGTTAGGGTGGGCCTGTAGGGGAAGAAGTAGCCGCTCACTCCGATGTTTCGGCGCTTTCGACCTACTGACCGCACGGGGAGGGGGAAACGTGCTGAGTGCAGCCCCAGGCCCAACTCGGGGGAACGCGGCTGCCACGCCGTGGTGGCGCCGACGACCCTTACTTCGTCCTCTGCGGTACCTGTGAGCCAAGGAACACGGCTCCCCCCACCTGTTCTCGCGGAGGTAAAAGATGTCCATACCCACCCAGGCCGCACGGCCCATGCCCACCGGATCCGCGAGCCGCCGAGCCGGAGACAGAACCGCTTCGATGGCCGGGTCGGGAGGGACGAGCCACGCCGAGCGTGTCTTCCGCGTCCAGCATGCGTTCACCCAACTCGGGGGCGAGGTGCACGGTCTGGCCGAGTTGGCGAGGGCCTCCGGAGTGGATGATTCGGCGGTTTACCGAATACTTCGCTCAGGCGTCACCTGCGGGGCCTTTCTGCGAGTGGGGCGCGGGCGCTACCGGCTCGGCCCTTCGACCGCCCGGCTCGCCACCAGGGCTCTCGTCAACTCGATGGACTCCACGGACACCGAGGAGCTTGCCGCGTGCCTCGACCGGATGCGTCGGGACACCGATGGCGGTCTGGCCTTCCTCTTCGGGCTGAGCCACTTCGGCCGCGCGCAGCGCCAGTGCATCGAGATGTCGGTGGGTACCTCCGATCTGTCCGAACTCGGCGCCAGCACCAGGGACGTGCTCATGGTCAACAGCTCCTTGCGGGTGGGTGCCACGGGCCGGGCGATCCTCGCCCATCTTCCCGAGCCTGTGCAGCGCAAGGTCATCGCGGAACCGGTGCCGAGGGGCGCCGGCCCAGGGGTGTACCGGGACCGGGAGGAGCTCATGGCCTCGCTGGCCGAGATCAGGGCGAACGGGTACGCCGTCGGCCTCCAGGAATGCGCGCCGGGCTGGAACTCCGTTGCCGCGCCGGTCTTCTGGGACAGTGCCGTTCTCGGGGCGGTGGTGGTGCTGAAGCCCGCGGAGGTGATTCCCGCACCGCTCGACCGGTACATCGACGTCGTCAAGTCCGCGGCCGTCGACATGGGTCGTCTGGTCGGGGCTCCCGCCCCGGAGCGCTACATCGCCGCCAAGGGCGCATAGGCCGCGACCGTACCTCCCGAAGACGTCCCGTACCGCCGGCCCTTCGGCGGTACGAGACGTCTCGCGCGCCTCGTGGCGGCTCAACGACGCTCGGCCAGGGAGGGCGTCGAGGCGGAGGCGCCCTCCTTGCCGTCCGCGGGTTCTGCCTGGCTGCGGCGGATCAACAGATGGCTCAACTCGCCGATCAGAAGGCCGAGCACGATGATGCCGGCTGCGGGGAAGCCGAGGTGGTTCAGTGAGACCACGTCGTCGAGGAGGAAGCCGCCGACGACCGGCGCGAGCGAGACGCCGATGTAATTGGCGGAGGAACTCAGTGAGATCGAGAGCTGGGACGCCGCCGGATTCGCCCCGACGAGCCGGTGCTGGATCGGGACGAGCATCGCCCAGCCGCACGCGCCCCAGATCATCACCGCGATGAAGGCCGCCACCTGGTGCCGGCTGGTCCAGAAGGCCGTCGCGAAGACGATCACGGCGATGACGCCGGCCGTGTTGATCACGACCCGGTTCCCGAACTTGTCGGTGAGCCTGCCGGCGAACATGTTGCCCACCACAGCGGCCGCGCCCCAGGCGAAGAGCAGCCACGCCAGTGTTGTCCCCTTGCCGTTGGTGGCAGGGGCGAAGACCTGGCTGATGTACGTGTACAGCGTGAACAGGCCGGTGTAGGCCACCAGGAGCAGGAGGAGGGTCAGCGTGATCCGCGGGTCGGCAAGGGGGGAGATCCGCTGCCTGAAGCTCACGGCAGGCGGGCGCTGGACGGCGGGCAGTCCGATCAGAACGGCCACCATGGCGAGCGCGCCGACCGCGGCGACGAACATCATGGTTCCGCGCCAGTCGGTGATGCCGCTGATGGCGGTGCCGATCGGGGAGCCGAGCGCGGTGGCCGCGCTCAGGCCTCCGAAGAGGATGGACAAGGCGGTCGCGCGCTTCTCTGGACCCGCGAGCGCGACGACCGCGCCGGCGGATGTCGGGGTGAACATCGCGCCGCCGAGTGCCGCGACGACCCTGAAGGTCATCGCCACCTCGAAGTTGGGCGCCAGTCCCGTACCGATGTTCCCGATGACGAAGACGAGCAGTCCGCCGATCAGCAGCACCTTCCGGGACACCTGGGCGGCGACCGTGGCCACGACCGGCGACAGGATCGCGTAGGCGAGGGCGTAGGCGGTGATGAGCTCGGCAGCGGTCGGGACATCGGTGTCGAGGTCCTTGGCAATGCTGGGCAGGATGCCGGCCACTACGAAGCTGTCCGTGCCGATGGCGAACATGCCGATGGCGAGCGCGACGAACCGGAGGTTGAGCCGCTTGTCCGTGGTTGTCATGAACCCTTCCCTGGTTGATGTCCTCGCGGGGACTCGCCCCCTAACGGAATAGACATCGGTTTTCCGTTATGGCGCGACCGTACGCAGAATCACGGGAAAGTTCAAGTGATACCGTTAGTCACATGGGTTCTGTGGAACGACTTCCCTCGGCGCAGGGACCTGCCCCCGGCGAGGAGCGCTACCTCTCGCTGGCCCTGGTCAACACGGAGTTCGCGCTGCCGAGCGGCCCCTACGACGGACTGCCTGACGCCGATGCCGCGCATGAGTGGCTGCGGAAGCGCGGACTGATGGCCGCCGGGACCCGTCTGGACGGGGACGGGATCCTACGACTGCGGGCGCTGCGTGACACCTTGCGGGCGGTCTTCAGCGCGCACATCGAGGGCGCGGGCCCGTCCGAGGATGCATTGGTGCAGTTCAACAGCGCGCTGGCGGCGGCGCCGGGCGTACACGAGCTCGTGTGGACCGACGAGGGACCGACGCTGGCGGTCCGTCATCGGGCCGGTGCCGGTCTCGATGTGGCCCTCGCCCGGCTGGCCGAGGCGGGCGCGGAACTGCTGACGGGACCGGAGGGCGCCAGACTTTCCGCCTGCGGCGCACGGGGCTGCACCCGGCTGTTCATTCGCACCCACGCATCCCGGCGGTGGTGCTCGGACAGGTGCGGCAACCGCGTCCGGGCCGCCCGCCATTACGCCGGCCTCGGCCGGGCAGTCGGCCCGCACACGTCGTAGGAGGCGGGCGCGGCCTTGCGTTCCCTGTGTCGCGGGTCAGGGTGCCATTGCGCGGTGGACGGCGAGGGCCGCGTGGAGCAGGACTGATTGCGGGTGAGGGTTCGGCGCGCCTGGAACCGGAGGAGGAGCGTGGTTCGCCGTTCGATCCGGTCCGGCGCACCGTGCCGGCGGTCGGCGGGCTCCCACCAGCCCGACGACAGCTGGGGGCCCGCTGCCGCCGCACCGGATCAACCGGCCGACAGCCGCTTGAGCAGCGGCATCGGCCGCCGGAACGACAGGGGGAGACGGGGTGGGGAGGGTCAACTCCCCAAAGCCCCTAGCCGTGCCAGGAGCGCCACAGCGCCGCGTACGCGCCCGCCGCCGCCACCAGCTCGTCATGGCTGCCGAGCTCGCTGATCCGGCCGTTCTCGACCACTGCGATCACGTCCGCGTCGTGCGCCGTGTGCAGGCGGTGCGCGATCGCCACGACCGTGCGGCCGTCCAGGACGCGCGACAGTGAACGCTCCAGGTGGCGGGCCGCCCGCGGGTCCAGGAGGGACGTCGCCTCGTCCAGGACCAGCGTGTGCGGGTCCGCGAGGACAAGCCGGGCCAGCGCGATCTGCTGGGCCTGGGCCGGCGACAGGGCGAGGCCGCCGGAACCGACCTCCGCGTCCAGTCCGTCCTCGAGCGCCCGCGCCCACCCGTCCGCGTCCACCGCCCCGAGCGCCGCCCACAGCTCCGCGTCCTTTGCGGAGGAACGCGCGAGCAGCAGATTGTCGCGGAGCGAACCGACGAACACGTGGTGCTCCTGGTTGACGAGCGCCACGTGCTCCCGGACCCGTTCCGCCGGCATACGGGACAACTCCGCGGCGCCGAGCGTCACATGGCCCGTACGCGGCGCGTAGATGCCCGCGAGGAGCCTGCCGAGGGTGGACTTGCCGGCGCCGGACGGGCCGACGAGGGCCAGCCGGGTGCCGGGCGGCACGTCCATGGTGACGCGGTGCAGCACATCGACGCCCTCGCGGTACCCGAAGTGCACCTCGTCGGCGCGGACATCGCGTCCGTCGGGCCGCACCCGGTCGTCGCCCGCCTCCGGTTCGATCTCCCGTACACCCACCAGCCGCGCCAGGGACACCTGGGCCACCTGCAGCTCGTCGTACCAGCGCAGGATCAGGTTCACCGGGTCGACCATCATCTGGGCGATCAGCGCGCCCGTGGTCAGCTGGCCGATGCCGATCCAGCCCTGCAGCACGAACACGCCGCCGATCATCAGCACGGACGTGAGCACGGTCGCATGGGTGAGGTTGATGACGGGGAACAGGACCGAGCGCAGGTAGAGCGTGTACCGCTCCCACGCCGTCCATTCCTTGATACGCCGGTCGGACAGCGCCACCCGGCGCCCTCCGAGCCGGTGCGACTCGACGGTGCGGCCCGCGTCGACGCTCTCCGCGAGAACCGCCGCCACGGCCGCGTATCCGGCGGCCTCCGAGCGGTACGCCGACGGCGCCCGCTTGAAGTACCAGCGGCAGCCGGCGACCAGCAGCGGCACCGCCACCAGCACGGCGGGAGCCAGCTGCGGCGCGCTCACGGTGAGGCCGCCGAGGAGCAGCACGATCCAGAAGACGCCGATCGTCAGCTGCGGGACGGCCTCGCGCATCGCGTTGGCGAGGCGGTCGACGTCCGTGGTGATACGGGAGAGCAGATCGCCCGTACCGGCCCGTTCGAGCACGCCCGGAGGCAGCCCGACCGAGCGGACCAGGAAGTCCTCCCGCAGGTCCGCGAGCATCCGCTCGCCCAGCATCGCCCCGCGGAGCCGCACCAGCCGGACGAAGAACGCCTGGACGACGAGCGCCCCCGCGAACAGCGCGGCGGTGCGCTCCAGATGGAGGTCGCGGGCGCCGTCCGCCGCCTTCTCCACGAGCGAGCCGAGCAGCCAGGGGCCGGCCATCGAGGCGACGACGGCGACCGTGTTCACGGCGATCAGGATCACGAATGCCCTGCGGTGCCGGCGCAGCAGTTCGCCCACGTACGCCCGGACGGTCGCCGGCGTGCCCACGGGCAGGGTCGTCGCCGTGCGCAGGGCGGCCGGATCGTAGTCCGGCGGCGCCAGGCCGATCATGCTGTCTCCTCGATGTCATCGGTGTCGGCCTTGGTGAAAACGGCTTCCGGGGCACCGCGCTGGGCGCCGACGAGCTGCTGCTCCGCGTCGGTCTCGCGGGTCACGACCGCGCGGTACCGGGGCTCGCTGCTCAGCAGTTGACGGTGCACGCCGACGGCCGCGACCTTGCCCTCGTGGACCAGGACGACCTGCTCGGCCCGGTCGAGCAGCAACGGCGAGGATGTGAACACGACCGTGGTCCGGCCCGAGCGCAGGTTGCGCAGGCCGTCGGCGATCCTCGCCTCCGTGTGCGAGTCGACCGCAGACGTCGGCTCGTCGAGGACCAGCACTTCCGGGTCGGTGACCAGCGAGCGGGCCAGGGCGAGCCGCTGCCGCTGACCACCGGACAGGGAGCGGCCACGCTCGGTGATCGGCGCGGCCATGGGATCGTTGTCGAGTGAAGCCTGCGCCAGCGCGTCGAGCACGTCACCGCTCTCCGCCGCGGCCAGTGCCCGGTCGGCGGCGACCGAGCCGGAGGCCGGTACGTCGAGCAGCTCGGCGAGGGTGCCCGAGAGCAGCACCGGGTCCTTGTCCTGGACGAGTACCGCTGTGCGGGCCGCCTCGAGAGGCTGTTCGTCCAGGGCGACGCCGCCGAGGAGCGCGGACGGCAGGCCCTCCGGCTCCGCCGGGTGGCCGCCGAGCCGTTCGGCGAGCCTTCCCGCCGCGTCGGGATCGCCGCAGACCACGGCGGTGAGCGCACCCGCCGGGGCGAGAAGGCCGGTGGCCGGGTCGTACAGATCGCCGGTGAGCGTGCCGTCGCCCGCACCGGTGGTCTTCGTGGCGGCGATCCGTTCGAGCGAGAGCACCCGGGCGGCCCGCCGGGCCGACGGGCGTGAGAAGGAGTACGCCATGGCGATCTCCTCGAAGTGCCGGAGCGGGTAGCTCAGCACCATCACCGCGCTGTACACGGTGACCAGTTCACCGACCGCGATCCGGCCGTCGGCGACCAGGCCGAGCCCGTACCAGACCACCGAGATCAGCAGCAGACCCGGCAGCAGCACCTGCACCGCGGTGATGGCCGACCACATGCGTGCGCTGCGGACGGCGGCCGTGCGCACCTCCTGCGAGGCGCGGCGGTAGCGCTTCAGGAAGAGCTCCTCGCCGCCGATGCCGCGCAGCACCCGCAGACCGGCGACCGTGTCGGACGCCAGCTCGGTGGCGCGGCCCGCCTTCTCCCGCTGGACGTCGGCCAGTTCGGTCGCCCGTGGGAGCAGCGGCAGCACACCGAGGGCCAGCAACGGTACGCCGACGGCGACGACCACACCGAGCGCGGGCTGGTAGATCACAAGACCGACGCAGACGACCACGAGGGTGAGAGCGGCGGCGAGGAAACGGGAGACCGCTTCGACGAACCAGCCGATCTTCTCCACGTCGCCGGTCGACACCGCGACCACCTCACCGGCGGCGACCCGCCGGGTGAGCAGGGAGCCCAGCTCCGACGTCTTGCGGATGAGCAGCTGCTGGACCCGCGCGGCTGCGGTGATCCAGTTGGTGACGGCCGTCCGGTGCAGCATCGTGTCGCCGAGCGCGATGCAGACGGCGGCGACGGCAAGCATTGCGCCGGCCAGTGCGAGCGAGCTGCCGGACCTGTCCACGACGGCCTGGACCGCCCGGCCGACCCCGTAGGGCAGCACCATGACCGAGACGAAGTGGAGCAACCCCCAGGACAGCGCGCGGAGTTGGCCGCCTCGCTGTCGGCGTCCGAGCCACAGGAGGAACCTCGGCCCCGAACGGACGTCCGGCAGACCGGGATCGACATACGGAAGGTCGCGAATCTGCATGATGTCCCAGATCGTTCGGAGGTGGCACAGATCTGCAAGCCTCCCGCTGCGACACCGGCGGCAGCAAACGATTTATGGGCGTTCCGGCCGGCTCCCGGCCGTCGGGTCCTTCGTTCGGACCGGTCCGGCGAGCCCGGCATGATCCGGACGAGAGGTGCTCCGTCAGCAGCGCGGCCCCGGACTGTCGACCAGGGAGGAGAGCAGGCCGGCGAGCACTTCGCGCTGCTCGGCGGTGAGCGGGGCCAGCACGTCCTCCGCCGCTGCCCGGCGGGCGTCCCGCAGAGCGCGCAGGGTGGCGCGGCCGGTGTCGGTCAACTCGATACGGGTCACTCTGCGGTTGGTCGGATCCGGCACCCGGCGGACCCGGCCTCCCGCCTCCAGGCCGTCGACCAGGCTCGTCACCGCCCGAGGCACCACCTCGAGGCGGTCCGCCAGATCCGCCATGCGCGGCGGTTCCTCGAAGTGCGCGACGGTGCGCAGCAGGCGCGACTGGGCGGGAGTGATCGCTATGTCGACCGATTCGAGCTGCTGCTTCTGGCTGCGGTGGAGCCGGCGAGTCAGTCGGAGCAACTGCTCGGCCAGCATGCCGTCGGCGTCGGGGGTGCTCATGCGGGAACAATATCAGGACCTTGTTCATTGTGAGGACAGGTAACAATGAGCTAAGCTCTCGATGCTCGCACCACGCCCCTGCTCCGAGGAGACCATTGCGGCCCGAACACACCACCTGGACCCCACCGCCCAAGGATCCCGACCAGCCGCCCGCCGAGGTGCGGCGGATCGTGCGGCTCTTCCGGCCCTATCGTGGCCGGCTCGCCGTCGTGGGTCTGCTCGTCGGCGCCTCGTCGCTGGTCTCCGTCGCCTCGCCGTTCCTGCTGCGCGAGATCCTCGACACCGCGATCCCGCAGGGCCGGACCGGCCTGCTCAGCCTGCTCGCCCTCGGCATGATCGCCACGGCTGTGACGACCAGTGTCTTCGGTGTGCTCCAGACACTGATCTCCACCACCGTGGGCCAGCGCGTCATGCACGACCTGCGCACCGCGGTCTACGCCCAGCTGCAGCGCATGCCGCTCGCCTTCTTCACCCGGACCCGTACGGGCGAGGTCCAGTCGCGCATCGCCAACGACATCGGCGGCATGCAGGCCACCGTGACGTCGACGGCCACCTCACTGGTCTCCAACCTCACTGCGGTCGTCGCCACCGTCGTCGCCATGCTCGCGCTGGACTGGAGACTCACCGCGGTCTCGCTTGCCCTGCTGCCACTGTTCGTCTGGATCAGCCGGCGGGTCGGCCGTGAGCGGAAGAAGATCACCACGCAGCGCCAGAAGCAGATGGCCGCCATGGCAGCCACCGTCACCGAGTCCCTGTCCGTGAGCGGGATCCTCCTCGGCCGCACGATGGGCCGGGCCGACTCCCTGACCAAGTCCTTCGCCGAGGAGTCGGAGCGCCTGGTCGACCTCGAGGTGCGTTCCAGCATGGCGGGCCGCTGGCGGATGTCGACGATAGGGATCGTCATGGCCGCCATGCCCGCACTGATCTACTGGGCCGCCGGCTTCGCGCTCCGGACCGGCGGACCCGCGATCTCCATCGGCACGCTCGTCGCCTTCGTCTCGCTCCAGCAGGGCCTCTTCAGGCCCGCGGTGAGCCTGCTCTCCACCGGGGTGCAGGTGCAGACGTCGCTGGCCCTCTTCCAGCGGATCTTCGAGTATCTCGATCTGCCGGTGGAGATCACCGAGCCCGCGGAGCCCGTGGCGCTCGACCGGATCCGGGGTGAAGTGCGCTTCGAGAAGGTCGACTTCGCCTACGACCCGGCGCAGCAGCGGCCGACTCTCGACGGCATCGACATCACCGTCCCCGCCGGCGGCTCGCTCGCGGTGGTCGGACCGACCGGCTCCGGCAAGTCCACCCTCAGCTATCTGGTTCCCCGGCTGTACGACGTCACCGGCGGCCGGGTCACCATCGACGGCGTGGACGTGAGGGACCTGGACTTCGAGACGCTCGCGCGGGCCGTGGGGGTCGTCTCCCAGGAGACGTATCTCTTCCATGCCTCGGTCGCCGACAACCTGCGCTTCGCCAAGCCGGACGCCACGGCCGAGGAGATCGAGGCCGCGGCCCGCGCCGCGCAGATCCACGAGCACATCGTCTCCCTGCCGGACGGATACGACACCCTGGTCGGCGAGCGGGGCTACCGCTTCTCCGGCGGGGAGAAACAGCGGCTCGCCATCGCCCGCACCATCCTGCGCGATCCGCCGGTCCTCATCCTCGACGAGGCGACCAGCGCCCTCGACACGCGTACGGAGGCGGCGGTGCAGCAGGCCATCGAGTCGCTCTCCCGGGGCCGGACCACGATCACCATCGCCCACCGGCTCTCGACCGTCAGGGACGCGGACCAAATCGTCGTGCTCGACGCCGGCCGCACGGCCGAGCGCGGCACCCATCAGCAGCTCCTGGAACAGGACGGCCGCTATGCCGCCCTGGTGCGCAGGGACGCGCAGTTGACCCCTGCCGCCCCCTGAGCGGCACGCTTCGACCGCCGGGCCGCACCCGACGGCATCGCCGCTCGCATGGGGCGGGGAGCGGCGACACCTCCTGGAAGCGGTACGACCACCGGGTCCGGCGAACAACCGCGCGAGCGCTCGTCCGTTCGTGCTGAGCCCGGTTCGGCGTGCCGTTGCGGAGGGACTCGACCATCCACTACGCGCTGGGCCAAAGCACCTTGGACGCCATGGCCTCCGCCACCCGACCACAGAGCCCGTGCAACACCTACGAGCGCCAAGGGCTGCCGCGACGCCCCTCGACAACCCGGGGGATGAGGCGGTGCACGCGGCCGTCGCCCCCACCGGCCGGCGACCGGCTGTACTTCGTGACGGTGCGACCGGGCGACCCCCGCTTCCCAGCAGCTACGAGGAACACCGGTGCAATGTCGCCGAGGTCAACGCCGCGCCGAGGCCCGCGCCATGGGCTGACGCCCCCCACGAGCGGCGGGCCGGCCGTCAGGCCGGAGCCGGTTGGCGCTCCAGAAGCCGGCGGATCTCCCGTACTGCGGCCCGCCCGGCACGGTTGGCGCCTATCGTCGAGGCCGAGGGCCCGTAGCCGACGAGATGCACCCGGGCGTCGCGCACGGCCCGGGTCCCCTCCACCTGGATGCCGCCGCCCGGCTCGCGCAGGCGCAGCGGAGCGAGATGGTCGATCACCGGCCGGAAGCCGGTCGCCCAGAGGATCACATCGGCGTCCACGGTCCGCCCGTCGCTCCAGGCGACTCCTGTCGGTGTGATGCGGTCGAACATCGGCAGCCGGTCCAGCACGCCGGACTCCCGCGCCCGCCGGATCGCGTCGGTCAGCGGCAGGCCCGTCACGGAGACGACGCTCCGCGGCGGCAGCCCGCGCCGCACCCGCTCCTCCACCAGCGCGACCGCCGCCCGGCCCGCGTCCTCGTCGAACGGCCCTTCGCGGAACACCGGGGGCCGCCGCGTCACCCAGGTCGTCCCGGCCGCTACCTTGGCGATCTCCATCAGATGCTGCGTCCCGGACGCCCCGCCGCCGACGACGACCACCCGCTTGCCCGCGAACTCCGCCGGGCCGGGGTAGTCGGCGGTGTGCAACTGGCGCCCGCGGAAGGTCTCCTGGCCAAGGTAGCGCGGCCAGAACGGGCGGTCCCAGGTCCCCGTCGCATTGATCAGGGCCCGGGTGGACCAGACCCCCTCCGAGGTCTCCACCGCCAGCCGTCCGCCGTCCCCCTCACGGACCGCGGCGACCCGGACCGGCCGGTGCACCCGCAGGTCGAAACGCTCCTCGTAGGTGCCGAAGTAGGCGCCGATCACCTCCGACGAGGGCCGTGTGTCGTCGGCGCCGGTCAGTTCCATGCCCGGCAGCGCGTGCATCCCGTGGACCTTGCCGTATGTCAGAGAGGGCCAGCGGAACTGCCATGCGCCGCCGGGCCGCGGGGAGTGGTCCAGCACCACGAAGTCCCGGTCCGGCACCAGGCCGACCCGCCTCAGGTGGTACGCGGCGGACAGGCCCGCCTGCCCCGCGCCGACGACCACCACGTCCACTTCCCGAGCCACGAAGTCGTTCACGCTTCCACCAACAGGGCGGGCGGCGCGGATCTTCCCGCAGAGCCGCTGCGTCACGGAGCCGTCCGGGCGCATGGACGAGAGGATGGGGCCATGCCCGGAACCTTCACCACCACGACCGTGACCGTCGGCACCGGCTCGAGCGAGACGGTCACCGACCTGACCGGTGCCTGCGAGCGCTTCCTCAGGGAGAACGCCGACGGCGCCGACGGACTCCTCAACATCTTCGTCCCGCACGCCACGGCAGGCATCGCGGTCATCGAGACCGGTGCCGGCAGCGACGACGATCTGCTCGCCGCGCTGCACACGCTGCTTCCCGCCGACGACCGCTGGCAGCACCGCCACGGCAGCGCGGGCCACGGCCGCGACCATGTGCTGCCGGCTCTCGTCCCGCCGCACGCCACGCTGCCCGTGATCGGCGGCCGGCTGGAACTCGGCACCTGGCAGTCCGTGTGCCTCGTCGACACGAACAAGGACAACCCGGAGCGTCAGGTGCGTCTGTCGTTTCTCGGCTAGCGGCGGGTACCGCGGGACCGCCCCTGCGCCGGCACGAGCGAGGGTCTCGGCCGGCTGCACGACTACGTCATCACGGGTGGCTTCGGCTTCCTGGGACGGCAGGTCGCCGACAGACTGCTCGAGACGCGCGCGTTCCACGGCGCACCCATCGACCGGCTGGTACTCGCCGACCGCTTCGTTCAGGCCGATGCGCCGACGGGGCCGACCCGCTCGTGGACATCGCGCGGGGCGATCTGACCGATCGCCTCGCCGAGCTGTTCGCGGAGCCGGTGGATGTGCGAACGTCACCTGATCAGTTGCTGGTAGCTCGATCCGAGGCGGCCTGTGATGCGGCGGATCCCGTCGCTGCACACGTCGGGCAGGGTACGGGGCGGGACCTTCGGTCGACCTTTCCGGACCCGGGCCGGCGAGCTCAGTAGTTCTGCCACTCGTGGAGCGTGTACTCCAGCACCACCGGGTCCATCAGCGTGCTGGCCCGTACCTCCTGAGGACGGCGGTCCAGCGGGAAGACGGTGGACGCCTCGAGGACGGCGTCGTCCAGGAACCGCAGCGGCGGAGCGTCCTTCGACAGACGCAGGTCCGGCGCAGGGCCGTCGGCGCCGGGCGTGGCGAGGACGAAGCCCCAGTTGCCGAAACTGGGGACGTCCACCTGGTACTCGGTGGTGCGGTAGCCGGCCTCGCCGATGGTCGTGGCGATGGACCAGTACGACTTGGGTGCGAAGAACGGGGAGCCGGCCTGCACCACGACCTGGCTCTCCGGCTTCAGCACATGTCCCAGCAGGTGGTAGAACTCGACCGAGTAGAGCTTGGCCAGCGCGGCGCTGTCCGGGTCCGGGAAGTCGATGACGACCGTGTCGAAGCGCCGGCCGGCGTCCCGGAGCCAGTTGAAGGCATCGGCGTTGACGGCGGTGACCCGGGGATCGGCGAGGGCTGCGCGGTTCAGTTCCCGCAGCGGTTCGAAGCTGCGGGCGAGCCTCGTCATCGCCGGATCGAGGTCGACGAGCGTGACGTCCTCGACATCGTCGTAGCGCAGGACCTCGCGCAGGGCCAGCGCGTCGCCGCCGCCCATGATCAGCACGGAGGAGTGCTTCCCCGACATGGCGGGGTGGACCAGCGCCTCGTGGTAGCGGTACTCGTCGACGGAGGAGAACTGCAGATCGCCGTTGAGGAAGAGCCGCATGTCGGGTTCCCCGGTGAAGGCGGTGGACCGGGTGACGACGATGTCCTGGTACGGCGTGGTCTCCGCGTGGACTATCGGGTCGCGGTACAGCTGCTGGCGCGCCGTCACCTCGATGTCGTCGGCCAGCGCGTACACGGTGGTGAGCACGGCGAGGACTCCGGCCATGCCGGTCAGCAGTGACATCCGCACGACGCGGCGGGTCTGCCGGCGGAAGATCCACAGCACGACGACGACCCCGGCCACCGCGTTGACGGCCCCCACCACCAGCGCACCCTTGAGCTGCCCGAAGGCGGGAAGCAGCAGCAGCGGGAAGCACAGTCCGCCGACCAGCGCCCCGATGTAGTCGACGGCGAACATGTCCGCGACGGCGCTGCCCGCCTCCTGCCGCCTGATCCGCTGCAGCAGGGTCATCAGCAGCGGGATCTCGGCCCCGATGAGCAGGCCGACGAGGAAGGTGATGACCACCATCGACGGCATGTAGATCCGCAGCCAGGCGAACGACACGTACAGAACGAGCACCGACAGGCCGCCGACGAGCGCGAGCAGCCCCTCCACCAGCGCGAAGGCACCGACTGCGCGCCGTTGCAGCGGCTTGGCCGCCAGCGAGCCGATGCCCATGGCGAAGACCATCACGGAGATGACGACTGAGGTCTGCATCACGGAGTTGCCGATGAGGTAACTGCCCAGCGCCGTCAGTGCCAGTTCGTACACCAGACCGCAGGCCGCGCAGAGGAACACCGCGAACAGCAGGAGGAACCGCGCGCCCCGCGAATGGGCGGTGGACGGAGGTTGCGCGGAGGGTGGAGCGGTACGGTCCGTGGTGGTGGTGCTCATGGCGGGGTCAGGAGACCGCGGCGCCGACCATGAAGGCCGTCCCGATGTACATCGCGGCCTGGACCCAGGCGGCAGGGTGCGGACGGTCACCGTTGTCGTCGAGCACGGCATGACCGAGGCGGCCGGGAGTCAGCAGACCGACGACGCAGGCGATCAGCGTCATGACGACGACGCCGGACAGACCGTAGAGCAGGGTGCTGAGCAGTCCCAGACCGAGCCCCTGCTCGGACTCGCTGGCCCGGATCGACTGGTCGATGACGAGACCGATGGCGATCGTCTGGCCGGCGAGGAGGACGGCGGCGCCGCGGTTGCGCTCGGTCCACACCACATGGACGAGCTTGCCGGGGGTCACGAGGTCGAGGGCTATGAAGCCGACCGCCATCACGATGAAGCCGACCAGACCGTAGAGCAGGGCGATGCCTGCCGACTCGAAGATCTCTGCCACGGGGGTGCCTTTCGGGGACGTCGTCGAGGAGTTCGGGTGGGTGGGGGACCGGAGGCGGTTACTTGCCGGAACCGGGGCCGCCGCCGCGGAATGCGTTGCTGTCCGGGTCCGGCCACACCGACCGGATGTTGGACTGCCAGCGGTAGTAGCCGGTGCGGTAGTCGTCGATCTCGATCCGGCTGCCCTTCTTGAGCGGGGTGACGGCCACGATGTCGTCCCGGTAGCGCAGGAAGACCTTCCCGTCGTCGTCGATCCGGTCGCGGGCCGCGGTGTGGTCGTCGATCTCCTTGGCGACCTTGGACGTCGAGTCGCTGTTGTCGACGTAGCCGACGCCGCTGCCGGTGTACTGCTGGCGGATCCAGCTGGACGGCACGCCGTTGGCGTCCTCCGGATCGTCGCCGCATGCGGTGAGCGCGACCAGGGCGAGCAGTGTCACGCTGATGAGTCGGGCGGTCTTCATCGGGCCTCCAGCCGGGTGTGCGTCGCCACGATCTGGCGGCTCTGCGGGTAGGTGTGCCAAGTGCGCCAGCCCAGTCCGGTGCTGTGGCGCTCGACGGTCAGCGCGGTGACGGCCTCCGCGGAGCCGGGGAACATCCCGTACAGCGCCTCGGGGGATTCGTCGGACCGCCTGCGGATCAGCGCCACCTGTTCGCTGAACCGGGCCGCGGTGAAGTGCTCGACGCAGGCGCTGAAGTGATAGTTCCAGTCGTCGAACTCCTGCACCGCCGAGTCCGGCAGGCCTCCGGCCACGCCGGGCAGGCAGGCCACGGTCTCCCGGACGGGACCCGCGAAGACCTGATGGGAGGCGCCGAGGAGTCTGAGCTGGACCTCGAGCCCGCCGACGTGGAGGTCACGTACGGCGAGTGCCTCGCGCGCGGGCCGCCCCAGTGTGAAGGAGAGCTGGTCCGCGTCCGTGTCCAGAAAGGGGGTGCTGAGTTCTATACCGCTCACGCGCCGCTGCCCGGGTGGACGCGGGGCGTGGCCCGGGCAGGGGTCTTTTCCGGCGCAGGGGCCCTGGTGACGACGACGGCAGCGGCGACGGGCAGGGCGCCGGGGACGGCGAACTCGGGCTTCAACGGTGATCCCCACGCTTCGGAACGGCAACGAGCGCGCTGAGTATGGCACAGCGCCCGGGGCCGCAGCCCAGGGGGACCTGGGGGTCAGGAAGTGGCGTTGGCGCCGGGGGCCCGGTCCCGTGGCAGGAACAGCACCGAGTTGATGTAACGGTCGCGCCGCGGCACCAGAGCGCGGCGCAGCAGCCCCCGGTGCACCAGATGCTCGGTCCTCGACTGGTGTGCCGCAAGGTCGAAGCCGGCCAGCGGCGTCCAGGCCCCCTCGGCCAGCACCCAGCCCCGGTAGCCTTGGCCGCTCAGCAGGGCCACGACGGGGGCGATGGGGCGGATCCGGGTCTCCAGTTCGACGAGGAGCGCCGGGCGGTCCCGTTGCAGCAGACCCGAGGCGCCGATCAGCACCGGGAGTTCCTCGCCGTCGACGTCCACCTTCGCGAAGCGCACGTCGTGGAGGCCGAGGCTGTCGACCGTGAGGGAGGGCACCTGCACGCTGTGGGCGTGGATGTCCCGGCGGGCGAGCGAGGAGATGCCCCGGTCGCCCCGGTCGCCCGCCGGCAGCCACAGCCGCGCCGTGCCGCCTCGGTCGCTCGCCGCGGCCTGTACGACGCGGACGTTGCCCGGCAGTGTCGCCTTCAGGTGCCGGGCCAGATGAGGTACGGGCTCCACGGTGACGACATGGGCGCACCGCGCGGCGAGCCGGCGTGACCAGGGGCCGTACCAGCCGCCGATGTCGAGTGCGGTGCCTCCCGGCGGGCAGAAGTCGGCCAGCCGGCCCAGCTCCGGCTCGAAGCGGGGATAGAGCGCGCACGCCGCGGAACCGACCCACCGGGTGGGCAGGTGGGAGGCGACCGCTGCCGCGAAGGTGGTCACTGGGTGGCCGTCCGCAGGTACTTGGCGTGGTCGTCCTCCGTGACCCTGCTCCCGGAGGACGGAAGCAGTTGGGGGATGCCGTCCACGATGGGGTAACTCAGCTGCAGGCGCGGGTTGTAGAGGATGTTCTGCTCCGGAAGGAGCGTCAGCGGGCCCTTGTCGAGCGGGCACGCGAGGATACGGAGCAGCGGGTCGTCGGCTTCCATGGCACCTTCCTTTCGGTTCGGATTCCGCGTGTGGGTCGTTGGCTCCGGTCGGCGGGGTCAGGGCGCCGGGTCGTGGCGGGGGAGGGCGAGGAGCACCGACAGCGCCAGCGCGGTGCCCGCCACGCGCAGCGTCAGCAGCAGCGGATCGTCCGGCAGCCGCTCGCCGAAGGTGAGCGTCCCGAGCACGGCTGTGAACAGGCACGTCACGGTCGTGCAGACCGGCACGATGAGGGAGGCACGGCAGCGCTGCAGCGCCGCCTGCGACATGACCAGACCGGCCGCCGCCGTGAACAGCAGCAGATACGGATAGGGCGAGGTGAACAGAGAGCGGGCCGCGTCACCGACGTCGGCCGTGGTCAGCCGGCTCGACGCGCCCTTGATCGCCAGAGAGCTCACCCCGTACAGCAGTCCCACGGCCACGCCGTAGCCGATGCCGGTGGTCGGGACCCGGTGGCGCTTGCGCGAGCGCTGCTCGACCCGGCCGTACAGCCATACGCCGGCGGCGAGTGTCGGGACGCACACCAGGAGCACCAGCGTCCAGGGCGCTCCGCTGCTCACCACGTCCTCGCCCTCCCTGACCGAGGCGACCACCATCAGGAGGGCGACGAGTACGCCGCCCAGCGCGTAGCGCTCGCGCCCCGACGGCTGTTCGCCGAGCACCGCCGAGGACAGCAGCAGGAGCAGCACGAGACCGGAGACGAAGATGCCCTGGGCGGCGGCGATCGGCAGCGCACGGTAGACGACCAGCTGGGCCGCGAAGCCGGCCGCCAGCGCCAGCGATCCGGCGATCCACGCGGGGCTCGTCAGCAGTACCAGCACGACGTGCACCGGCCTGCGCGTGGAGAGCGCCGGCAGTCGGCCCAGGGCCCGCTTCTCCAGCACGAAACCCACGCTGTACAGCAGATTGGCCATCAGCGCGGCGCCCACACCCCACCACACGCCGCTACCCCCGTCGTGCGTGCGCGAGCAGGATGGACGCCGCGCCCGGCACCGCACAGGCGGCCCGGTCCAGCAGCCGCAGCCCGCGCGGCACCCCGTGGAACGGCGCGCCCGTGATGGTCACGTCCCGGAATCCCGACGCGGTGAGGAAGGAGCGCAGGGCACGGGCCGTGTACAGCCGCAGATGACCCACCACCTGCGAGCCGGGCCGGCCGTGGATGCCGCGCAGGCTCACCTCGGAGAACACCGGCTGCACCCCGGCCAGCAGCAGCGCCCTGTTGTACCAGGCCGCGAGGTTCGGGGTGGAGAGCATCAGATGGCCACCCGGCCGCAGCACACGCCGCAGTTCGTCCAGGGCGTGGTCCGGGTCGACGAGATGCTCGACGACCTCGCTGAACAGCACTGCGTCCGCACAGCCGTCGGCAAACGGCAGCCCGTGGTCGAGCTCGCCGCGCACCACGGCGCCCAGCCGGGTCCGGGCCCGGCGCAGCGCGTCGTGCGACCAGTCGACGCCGACCAGCCGGTGGCCCGCGAGGAACGGAGCCGCCACAGAGGCGGCACTGCCGTCGCCGCAGCCGACGTCGAGGACCAGCTGCCCGGGCGAGGTGCCGAGGGCGGCGGCCAGCAGCCGTGCCTGGCGGCTGCTGCGGGCGTCGCCGGAGGCGACGGGGACGGCGGGATCTTCGTAGAAGTCCCGCAGACCCGGTGAGGCGGTGCCGGTCACTGGACCTCCGTCGCCTTCAGATGATGGGCGAACAGCTCACGCAGCCGTACGCCGTCGTCGTCGCCCAGCAAGGAGCGCGACCAGCGCAGTACCAGATGGAGCCGGCCTCCCGTCGACGCGGTGGTGACGGTCAGTCCGCGTGGCATCCTGGCCGGCGCGGAGAACCAGACGGCCGTGGCCTGCCCGGCGTCGCCGAAGTCCAGCGGATGGGGCACCCGGCCGATGTTGCTGAGAAGCGTCGTCGAGGTCCACGGTGCGGCCAGCCGCCGAAGGCCCCGGGTCAGCCCTGCCCGTACCGCGACCGGCAGCGCCGGAAATGTCAACAATCGTGCTGCGTGGCCCAGTTGGGGGCGGGGCTGCGCCTTCAGCGTCCGGGTCCGTTCCGCGGTGCGGCGCAGCAGGGCGGGGACGTCCGAGCCGTCGGTCTCCGCGGCCGTGAAGCCGACCTCGACCAGCCTGGTGCCGTTGCCGATCGGCATTTCGGGACCGCGGGTGCGGTCGTCCACGGGCATGGTGATGCGCAGCGGCCGGTCCTGCGCGCCGTGGGCGCGGTTCCAGTCGGCGACGGTCAGAGCGGTCGCCACCATCAGCTGGTCGTTGACGGTGAAGGGCGCACCCGAACCCCTGCGGGGGACGGGGAGTTCCGTGACGAGCATCGCGTTTCCCGGCACCGGGCCCGGCGCACCCGCCGCGACCCGCGCGGGTCTGGCCGGCAGGGCGGGGCGGGCGGGCCGGTGCGGTGCTGCGGCGGGCGCGGGACGGGCCGGTGGCGGCACGGCGGGCGCGGGCGTGCCGCTGTAGATCTCCGCCGCCGTCGCCGCCAGTCGCAGGCACGCCGGGCCGTCGAGAGCGGTGTGGTTGAGCGTGAACAGCAGGACGCAGCCGGGTGACCGCGGCTCCTCGACGACCTCGAGCCGCAGCGGTGGCGACGAGGCCAGCGGCGGGGCCACGGCGAGCGCCCGTTCGCGTGCCGCGGCCAGGGCACCGGCCGCACGCGGCGGGAACGTCACCACCTGCGTGTCGGGCACGCCGGTCAGCTCCCACTCGTAGCGCCGCGCCAACGGGCCGCGCGGACGCTCGCGCATCAGGGCGCGCGGGTACCGGGCGAGTGCCTGGCCGAACGCGGCCCGCAGCCGGGCCGGTTCGACGCGCCCGGGCAGATGGATCTCGATGTGCACCGTATTGGGTTCGGTGTCCTGCGCGCAGTGCCGCGCGACCTCGTCGACGACGGGGAACGGCACACACGGCAGCTGCCGTCCCGGCGCGGTGTCACGGTGCGTCGGCCGCTCGACCGTCGCCATCAGGCACCTCCTCGGGGGTGTCGCGGCGGCAGCCCGCCGCCGCGGTCGGGGTCGGGATCCCCGTCGTCGGACGTCCTTCGGGGCGGCGCCGGCGGGTGACCGGACCGGTGCGTGCCCCGGACGCGGGTCGTGGTCACGAGAGCCGTGAACAGGGCTGTCAGCGCCATGGCCTGGGCCGTGGGACCGTATGCGCCGCTGCCCGGCGAGTAGCCCTCGCCGCCGCCCAGCACGGCCACCGCGCCGGCCCCCGCCATCGCCGTGAACGCCAGCGGTACGAGCCAGGCCGGACGCAGCCACGCCACCACGGCCAGCACGGGCACCACCAGGGCCACCGGCCCGGCGATCACCACGGCCACCGCAGTCAGCGCCACCGTGCCGAGCACCAGTCCGGGAGGGGGCGGCGGCGCAGGCGGATCGTCCCCGTCCGCCCGACCGCGCCGCCCGACGAGTGCGAGGCCCGCCAGCACGAGGAGCAGCACCCCGGCGCCGATCAGACCGGTCCGGTAGACCTGCGACGGCGTGTACTCGAGCGTCACCGTGCCGCCCTGGCCCGCCGGTACCAGCCAGGCCTGCTGCCAGCCGTCGATCCGCAGCGGCGTGAGCTCCTCGCCGTTCAGCGTGGCCTTCCAGCCCGGGTTGTGGTTCTCGTGGATCTGCAGGTACGAGGCGTCCCCGGCCCCGACCCGTACCGAGCGCCGGTCGCCCTCGTCCGCGCTCTCCCGAACCTGCATGTCCCGTGGCTCGGCGGGCGCGGCCTTCGGGTCGCCGGAGGTGAGCATGACGCCGGTGACGGCCAGCGGCCCCGTGTCACCGGCCTCCACCGTGTGCGTCCGCTCATCGAGCCGGACGCGGCTTTCGCCCGTGCACAGTGCGACCTCGACGGGCCGGCGCCCGGTCAGGTCTCCTACGCGTCCTTGTGCACGGGTCTCGAGGAACTGCCCGTCGACGGAGAGCACGGGCCCCTTGCCGCACGGCAGTGTGAACTTCTTGTCCGGGTCGGGCTGCGGCGCGCGGAACGCCTTGAGGGCAGGGATGTGGACCTCGCTCAGTCCGACCGGCAGCTGCAACCGGTCGTCGGCGACGGGGTTGTGCAGGGTCAGCGGCGCGGTACGGGAGATCGTGATGTCCATCCGGTCGGTGGTGATCGGCGAGAAGCGGGCCATGCCGTTCTCGTCGACCGCGGCCACCGCCGTCCCGTCCGGCGAGCTGATCTGCACCTGTTCCGGCCGGGCGGACAGTCCGCCGGCCGCCGCGAAGACGATCTCGCCGACCGAGGTCCTCCTCGGCCAGGACAGATGGAGAACGGGACGCTCACCGGCGATCCAGGCCGTGGTGAGGTCGCCGTCGGTGAGGTTGCGCGGGCTGAGGTTCGTTCCCAGACTCGCGGTCGAGTCGGCACTCACGACGATCTGCTCGCGCCGCCCGGTGAGTTCGAACAGCAGCTTGTCGAGGGCGTCGCCCGGCACGGGCAGGGCCTCGGCACGGACGGTGTACTCGCCGGACCTCGCCGCGGTGAACTGCCGGTGCAGCCCCACCTCGGAGGGCACCGCCGAGAGACCGCCCGGGTCGCTGCCGCGCCGCAGCGAGTAGGCGACGGAGCCCGTGGCCTCCTTCGGCGCGTCCTGGGGGAGCTCCAGCATCCGTGTGAGCTGGACGCCGGGGACGGTGATGTCGGCGAAGCCTGCGCCGGTCAGTCCGGGCCTGCCCTGCTGGGAGTCGAGGATCGTCACCTTCAGCCACTTCGCGGGCCCTTCGGGTGCGGCGACCTGCTGCGCCGCTCCGTTCGGCTTCAGAGGGCCGGTGCGGCTGCCGAGATCGGTCTCGACCCGGACGGCCGTCGGTGCGGCACGGACGTTGCCGCTGGGCAGCGGGGTCAGCCCGAGCGTGGCCGGCACGGTCACCGGCCCATTGAAGACGATCTTGATCCATTCGCCCTTCGGTGACCCGGGCGAACCTTCCGCCCATCCCGTCCGGGGGTTGCCGTCGAACGCGTTGACCGGGTCGTACTGCGGCAGGTGGAAGAGCCAGTTGCCCACGGAGGACGCGCTGACGGACTGCGCACCGCGCAGCACGGCCGTGGTCTGGTGCTCCTGCCCCGTCACCGGCAGGATCTGGCGAGGCTCGGCGCCGGGGTCCTGCACCGCCTCCGGCGAGTTGTGTTCGTCGCGGGTGTAGGTGTGCGACGTGCCCGAATTGACCAGCCCGAAGCGGGTGTCGGCCCGGCGCATCCCGTCACCCGCCGCATACAGCGACGGCCGGTCCACGCCCGGGAGTTCGTCGCCGGCGAGTACGGCCGGCCTGCCGTCGAGCGCTCCGCCCGCGGACAGCGGCAGCAGGGACTCGGGGCCTCCGCTCACCACCGCCGCCGACGACACGGGCGTGAGACGCGCCTTGCCGGGGCGTGCGGTGCCGGCGGGCGGTTCGTAGATCTCCACGGCGCGCTGACGCGGGAACAGGCCCTCCACCTGAACCGGTGTGTCGTCGGCGATCCGGCCGCCGGTCAGCACCGGCCCGAAGCCCGCTACCCGTTTGTACCCCGAGGCCTCCAGCGTGCGTTTCACCGTGGTGGTGGGGACATGGCCCAGTTGCCGCGGGTCCAGGTCGTTGCGCACGACGACGTGGTGGAGTCCTGCGCGGCCCAGGAAGGCGCCCAGTCCGGGCACCTCGCCGCCGGAGGTGAGTGCCTGCTCGACGGCGTCCATCGCACGGCGGTTGCCCGGAGTGCCGAAGGGCACGTAGTCCCGCTGCGCCCAGGGCGAGCGCGCGAGGACGTCCAGCGGCTGGTCGATCGGCGAGCCCCAGGTGTAGATGCCGTGCGCGGTCGCGGGCACGACGAGGGCGCGGTCGTCGGCGGCGTTCTCCGCCAGCCAGTCCGCCGTGGTCTCCCAGTACGCGGGCAGTCGCTGGAAGGAACCGGGTTGCAGCACTGAGCCGTTGAGGTACGGCAGGCACAGGCCCGGCAGCACGAGAACGGCGGCCGCGGCCGGGACGAGGCGCCGCCCGCGCACCGCGCGCGGGCGGAGTGCGAGCACGGCGGTGATGTGCATCAGCCCGAGCGCCAGGACCAGCGCGAGCCCCGTCTGGAACTTGTAGACGTTGCGGAACGGCACCAGCGGTCCGTTCAGCCAGTCCTGGACGGTGGCGTGGAACGGGCCGCCCAGCTCCCCGCCGTATCCCGCGAGTGTGACCAGGCCGGTCGTCAGCGCGGTCACCACCAGCCAGCGGCGCTCCGGCACGTCCCGCCGGGCGAGGCCCGCGAGACCGAGGGCGGCGGCGAGCGCCGAGCACAGGACGGCCACGGCCGAGGCGACCACGGTCCAGCCGGCCGGCAGCCAGGCCTCGCCGAAGTGCAGATAGCCGACCCAGTTGCCCGCGCCGCGCAGCACCTCGGTCGCGGACATGGTCGCGGTGGTGGTCTGCGAGGACTCAACGTACGGCATGAAGTTCTCGCCGTAGGTGCCCAGCAGCAGCAGTGGCACGATCCACCAGGCGGTCGCGAGGACGACCGAGGGTGTCCACCAGGAGATGAGGGCGCGCCTGCGCGCGCCACCGGTCCGGCACAGCAGATAGAGACCGACGGGCAGCAGCGAGGCCAGCGTCGACGCCGCGTTCACCCCGCCCATCAGGGGGATCAACAACGCCGAACGGACGGCGGCGGTCCTCGGGGTGCTGTGCGGGTTCGTCAGCGGCAGCAGTACCCAGGGGAGCATCGCGCCGGGCAGCGCGGCTGCGGAGGTCGAACCGACCACGATCGTGTACGTGGGCCACAGGGCGTAGACGGCCGCTCCGAGCAGCCTGCTCCTCGCCGACCCGGCACCCAGCCGCTCGCCCAGCCGCAGCGCCCCCCAGAAGGCCGTGGTGACCACGATCGAGAGCCACAGCCGTTCCGCGAGCCACACCGGCAGGTGCAGCAGGTCCGCCGTGGCGTGGAACGGCAGCATCGGGATCACATAGCCGACGTACTGGTCGGCGAGCCCGCCGAAGCCGGCCCGGTCGTGCCACAACCGGCCGAGATCGCTGAGGAACTGCCAGGGGTCGACGACCACGCCCAGCTTCGTCTCGAAGGTCATACGGCCCGGCGACGGCGCGAGGAAGGCGACGAACACCGCAGCCCAGAACCCCAGCAGCCAGCGCCGTGACCGGGGGCCGGGCGACTCCTCGTCGGGCGGGCCCCCGGAGTCCGGGCGGGCGGGCGGCCGGGTGCGGACAGTGCTGGTCATGGACACCGCCGGAGAATGAGGAGGAGGTTCCAGGTGGCGAACTCGCGCAGCCCGGGCACGCGCGGGACGATCTCGGGAAGCACCGGCCAGTACCGCGAGCGTGCGGAGAGGACGTCCACGTCGCCGCGCGCCCTGACGTGACGCAGTGTCGGTCCGACCCCGATCGTGAAGAGGTTCTCGCCGAGCCGGTGCTTGGCGGCCCGCCCGGTGCGGCGCTCGAACCGGGCACGGGCCCGCTCGGCGCCCAGATAGTGCCACGGCGCCCATTCGTGACCGCCCCAGGGCGACAGCCAGTTGGTGAACGAGACGTAGATCAGTCCGCCCGGCCGGGTGACCCGGACCATCTCGCTGAGGAAGGTCCTCGGGTCGGCGACGTGTTCCAGCACATTGGACGAGAAGCAGACGTCGGCCGCGCCCGTGGCGAGCGGCAGCAGGTACCCGTCGGCGAGGACCGTTCCCTCGCCCGGTTTCGCGGCCAGTTCGGCGAGGTCCGGTTCGAAGAGGTAGCCGCGGGCGCCGCGTCGTCTGAACTCGCGGGTGAAGTACCCGCTGCCGCCACCGACGTCGACGACGATCCGGCCGTCGAGCTTCATGTACCGCTCGACCTGGTCGGCCGCGTCCCGGGCGAGCAGTTCGTAGGCGGCGGCAGGGTCCGCCTGTTCCCGCATGAAGGCCCGGAAGAGCGCGAGCGAGCGGCGCAGCGACGGATCCTTCACGTGCGCGCGCCGTTCGCCGCGGGCCGCGCGCCGCTCAGCGGGGCACGTGCGCGGTGCACCGCTTCCGAGGCCACGGCGCCGAACTGCCGAACGGTGCTGCTCCAGCGGTATGCGGCGGCCCGCTCGGCGGCGGCCTTCCCCATCCCCTCGCGGCGGTCGGAGTCCAGCGCCAGCGTGCACCAGGACGCGGCGAACGACGACTCGCCCCGGGCCAGTAAGCCCGTGACCCCGTCGTCGACCGAGTCGCGCAGCCCGGGCACGTCGAAGCCGAGGGTGGGGGTGCCACGAGCCCCGGCCTCCGTCACGACCAGCCCCCAGCCCTCGACCGCCGCCGGATGCAGCAGCAGCCACGCCTCGCAGAGCAGCCGGTGTTTCTCCTCCTCCGACACATGGCCGGTGAACTCGACGTCCTCACCAGCGAGTTGCTCCAGGCGGCCGCGTTCCGGCCCGTCACCGACGACGACGAGTCTGCCGCCGGTGACCGGCCGCACCCGTTCCCACAGCCGCAGCAGCAGATCGATGCGCTTGTAGTCGACCAGCCGCCCGAGCGCCAGGAACAGCGGTGTACGCGAGCGGGGACTGCGCGCGGCCGGTTCGTCGACGCCGTTGTGGACCACCCGGATCTGCCGGTCCGCAACCCCGATCGCCCGCAGCGCGCCGGCCGTCGACGGGGAGACGGCAACCATCAGATTGCCGCGGTGCGCGCGGGCCAGCGCCCAGTGCTCGAGCAGCCGACCGGCGCGGGCCACCGGGGGCGGGAAGCGCATGTCCCAGAGCTCGGTGTGCACATGGTTCACCAGGCAGATCGTGGGGCCGCGGTGCCACAACGGGGCCAGGTACGGCATTCCGTTGCACACCTCGACCAGTAGGTCGCACTCGCCGACCTGCCGGGCGAAGGCGGCACGCGCGCCGAGGTAGTGGCCGAGCCTGCCGCCGGCCGACACGACACGGTAGGGCCGGTGCACCGCGGGACCGCCGCAGAGCAGGGTGACCTGGTGGCCGAGCGTGGTGAGGCCCTGCGCGAGCTGGTCGATCAGCAGCTCGGAGCCGCCGGCGGCGGCGTTTGCCAGGTCGCGATGGGCGAGGAAGACGATGTGCCGAGCGGGCTCGAGGCTCTCCGTCGGGACGGGCGGCCGGTGGCGCAGCTGAGCCGGCGGGTGCTGCAGCGCGTCGAGCAGGGGGGGATGGACGTGCTGGGGCATGGGTGCTCCAACTCGTTTCGGGGTGCGGAGGGGATGAAAGGGAGGCGATGCCAGGGTGGGGGATGTGGGGGAGAGAGCGACCGGGGGGCCGTGCTTCGGTGGGGACAGCCAGTTTTCGACATGCCGTCGGCACACGGCTACTCACCGGTATGACAACTTCTTCCGCTGTCAGACGGACGGACTCGTCATCAAGTGAGCATTCGTACGATCCGGGGTCGGGCGGCGACCGCGTGCCACCAGCGCGGCACCGACGAGTGCGAGCACGGCCCCCAGGGCCGCGGCGCCGACCGGGGCGGTGGAGCCGAGGACGGCGAGTCTGCGGCTGTCGCCCGACGCGAGTTCGACCTGCTGCCGCTGCGTCTCGGGGGTGAAGGCGAGCCGTGCGCTCTCCAGCAGGACGACGGCGTCCTTGCCCGAGCCCGGTGCGCGCAGCGTCTTGCGCGGCCCGATGGCCGCGAGCATGATCCGGCCGGTGCGGCGGTCGACGACCAGCTCGATCGCGCTGTTGGCGTACCACTCCTCTGCGAGTACCTGCGGAGTCCTGTCCATTCCGACCAGCCGGCCCGGCACCTGGCGCACACCGGTCATGGTCGCCGGGACACTGCCGGTGAACCGCAGTCCCTGGTAGCCCTGGACCTTCTTCAGGCCGCTGTAGCGGAGCTGGACGACACCGCCGAGCGTGGCGTCCCACCAGCGGTAGGAGCGCTTCTCGACGTCGAAGGGGAACTTCAGGTAGGCCTCGCCGTCGAAGACGGGGGACTCGTCGCAGCAGTGCACGGGCTCATTGGTGGCCCGGTCCGTCACCCAGCGTTCGAGCGTCCACTGGAGGGAGTCCCGGGTGTCGGCGGCCGGCAGGGTGGCGTCGGTGTCGATGGAAGTGGACACGTCCCACACGGCGTTGCCGCTCTTCTCGCTGTCGGCCACATCACCCCGGACCTGCCGGGTCACGGTGATTCTCGTCCCGTGCACCGTCTTCACCTCGGAGGTGTCGAAGTAGCTTCCGGTGCCGGTGAACACGGTCGTGGTGTCGACGTCGATCGGTGTGCGTTTGGCGTGCGGTGCCACGTACCAGGCCAGAAGGGGAGCCAGTACGAGCAGGAAGACACCTGCTCCGAACAGGAGGAGCGAGGTCGGTGAAGCGGTACGGCGCATCCGGACACTCCTGGATCGAATGGATTCACAGGGAGATGCACGGACCCCGGGCCGGTCAGCCCTCGAGGGCTCACGACAGTAGGCGGCCCCTTGACGGAATGTCAATGTACTGTCAACACTGTGGGACAGCCGGTGGGGGCCGGCCGACGGGGTGGGGATCGTCTCCAGCAAGGAGCTGACCCGACATGCGCAGACTCTTAGCCGCCGCCGTGACCGCGGCGCTGGCCGCGGCGCTCGCCGTGGGCACCGCCCTGGGTGTGGTGACCGTGCTGAACACCACACCGGAGCAACCGAACACCCCGTTGATCAGCTACGACACCGCCCGGCCCGGTCGATGACACGCCCGGCGTGGAGCGAGGTGCCCAAGGCGCAGGTCGACCGGTTCGCCGCCGTCGCCCTGGGCGGGGCACAGGAGCTCGCAGAGGAGATCCTCGGTGAGATACGGCGCGAGTACCCCCATCTGAAGCTCGTCGAGGACGAGTCCGGCGAGCCGATGGCGCTCGTCGGAATCCGCCGCGCCATCGAGGGCTTCGTACACAATCTCGCCTCCGGCGCCGGGCACCCCCGCGTACCGCCGGAGGTCTTCCAGGAGTTCGGCCGGGGGGAGGGGCGCGACGGCCGCAGCCTCGACTCGCTCCAGGCCACCTACCGGCTCGGCGTGAGGCTGGCGTGGCGGAGGTTCGCCGAGATCGGGCAGCAGGTCGACATCGCAGCACCCGCCATGTACGAGCTCGCCGAATCCGGTTTCGAGTATCTGGACGGCCTCGTGGAACAGTCGGTACGCGGCTACGCCGAGGCCGCGGCCCGCCGGGCGGGCGAACGGCTGCGCCTGCAACGCCAGTTGATCGACCTGCTGCTCGTCGAGCACCGCGGCGACCCGCCCGGCGCGCTCGCGGAACGGGCGGCCCGCATCAGCTGGGAACTGCCCACGACGGTGGCCGTCGGCGTCCTTGTGCGCCCTGCCAGGGAAGCCGTCGCCCCGGCCGTGGAACAGGGCATCCTCCTCGACATGGAGAGCGAACAGCCGCGCGTCGTCATCCCCGAGCCGTGCACCGCGGGCCGCGCCGAGACCCTGCGCCGCGCCACGGCCGGCTGGTCGGGCGCGGTCGGCCCGCCGGTGCCGCTCGCGGCCGCCGCGACGTCGCTGCGCTGGGCGGAGACGGCGGTCCGGCTCGTCGCGTGCGGACTGCTGCCCGACGGTGAGGTGCTGAACTGCACCGAGCGCACCGAGGAACTCGTGCTCCTGCCGTCCGGGGAGCTGATCGACGCGGCGGCCCGGCGTTGTCTCGCCCCTCTGGAGGGCCTCGCCCCCACCCAGTCCCGGCGGCTGGCCGAGACCCTGCTCGCCTGGATGGAGACCGCGGGCGGCGCCCCGGAGGTGGCGCAACGCCTGGGCATCCACCCCCAGACGGCCCGCTACCGGTTGCGGCAGATCCGCGAACTCTGGGGCGACGTGCTCGAAGACGCGGACCGCCGCTTCGAGATGCTCCTTGTGCTGCGTGCCCGCCGGCTGCGCGGCGAACTGAGCGACACCGCGGACCGCGAGGGGCGGCCGAGGGAGTCGGTCGGCGTCACACCGCGCCCGTGAGCCACCCGTACGCGGCCGCCGCCGTGAACTCGCGCTGTCCGCCCGGGAACAGCAGGTCGGCAGCCAGGAACGCGGTGTCGCCGGCCGTGTCCTCGACGTACGGCACGGCGATGCACCGCATGCCGGCCGCCCGGGCGGCCGCCGCTCCCGGCGGCGCGTCCTCCAGAACCACGCAGTCGCCGGGCGCGGCGTCCAGCCGGCGGGCCGCCTCCAGGAACACGTCCGGCTCGGGCTTGCCGCGGCCGACCTCCTCGGCGGAGACGGTCACGGACATGTACGGGGCGAGACCGGTGCCGGCCAGCACGGCCTCGATGGCGGCCCGGGATGAGCCGGAGGCCACCGCCATCGGGACGCCCTCCTCGGACAGGCGCTGAACGAACGCACGCATCTGGGGGAACACTTCGGTCGAGGTGCTCGCCAGCTCCAGATAGGCGCTGTTCTTCGCGGCCAGCAGCTCGTCGAGCGGGGCGTCGATGGCATAGCGGGCGCGCAGGATCTCCAGCGTCTCGCGGGTGCCGATGCCGATGAAGCGCGTGTGCTCCTCCCAGCCGAAGCCGAGCACGCCGTGCGCGGCCAGGACACGGCGCCCGGCCTCGAAGTAGTTCGGCTCACTGTCCACGAGTGTGCCGTCGAGATCGAAGATGACCGAAGGGGTGCGCCCGGTGCTCATGCCCCCAGCATGCCAAGTGCCGCGTTCAGCGCTGTGTTCCGGCCGCCCGGCCTACGTTCAGCGCTGTGTCCCGGCCGACCGGCCGACGGACTCGACCAGCGGCAGCAGCCGGTAGGGAACCCGTTCGCGCAGAGCCATCTCGGTGCGGGTGCGCACCACACCGGGCAGGTTGATCAGCCGCTGGATCACGTCCTCGAGATGTTCGTTGTCCCGCGCCGCGACCCGGGTCAGCAGGTCTCCGCCCCCGGTGATCGAGAACGCCTCGATGATCTCCGGCACGGCGGCCAGCGCGTCACCCACCTCGTCCAGGTGCCCCTGCGTCACCTCGATGTGGACGAAGGCGAGCACCGGGTGCCCCAGCGCGCCGGGGGAGAGGAAGGGGCCCGTGCCGGTGATCACGCCGTCGCGTTCGAGCCGGTCGATCCTGGCCTGCAGGGTGCCGCGCGCGATGCCGAGGATGCGCGCGTACTCGCGCACGCTGGTGCGCGGCTGCTCGATCAGCAGCCTCAGGATGCGGGTGTCGAGTTCGTCCACCGCCATGGTCCGTCGGGCCCTTTCGCGGCGCGCTTCACGGACTTCCACCGTACCAATGGCCCACTCCGGCCCGCCGGGCGCCGGCCAATGACGCGTCGGGTCACCATTCGGCATCGGTCGGCACCAGCAGCTCCGCCGACCCCTGCCCGTCCGTCAGCGACTGCTCGGTCCAGATCACCTTCCCGGTCGGGGTGTACCTGGTGCCCCACCGCGCGGCCAGCTGGGCCACGAGGAACAGGCCGCGCCCGCCCTCGTCGGTGGTGCCGGCCCGCCGCAGATGCGGGGAGGTGCTGCTGCCGTCGGACACTTCGCAGATCAAGGTGCGCTCGTAGAGCAGCCGTACGCGGATCGGCTCGTTGCCGTAGCGGATCGCGTTGGTGATCAGTTCGCTCAGCACAAGTTCGGTGGTGAACGCCGCCTCCTCCAGCCCCCAAGCGTCCAACTGACGGCTGCACGCGCTACGGACCGGCGCGACCGCGGCCGGGTCCTGCGGGACGTCCCAGGAGGCGATCCGGTCCTCGTCGAGCAGTCGGGTGCGGGCGACGAGCAGCGCGATGTCGTCCCGGCGGGAAGAGGGCAGCATGGCGTCGAACACCGCCTCGCAGGTCTCCTCGGGCGTCCGGTCAAGGTGGCCCCCCAGGACCGCGCGCAGTGCCTCCAGACCGGCGTCCAGGTCGAGGTCGCGGTGTTCGACGAGCCCGTCGGTGTACAGGACGAGGCGGCTGCCCTCCGGCAGCCGCGCCTCGGCCGACTCGAACGGGAAGCCGCCCAGCCCCAGCGGAGGGGACACGGGTACCTCGAGGAATTCCACGCTTCCGTCGGGATGCACCAGGGCCGGCGGCAGATGGCCGGCCGTCGCGAAGGTGCACAGGCCGGGCACCGGATCGTAGATCGCGTACAGACAGGTGGCGCCGGTGATTCCCTCTCCGCCCCCGCCGGGGTCGTCGAGGTCGATGCGGCTCACCAACTCATCGAGCCGGGAGAGGAGTTCGTCCGGCGGCAGATCGAGGGTGGAGAAGTTGTGCACCGCGGTGCGCAGCCGGCCCATCGTCGCGGCGGCGTGCAGTCCGTGGCCGACGACGTCCCCGACGACGAGGGCGACCCGAGCGCCGGGCAGCGGGATGACGTCGAACCAGTCCCCGCCCACCCGGGCCTGGGCCGGTAGATAGCGGTAGGCGATGTCCACGGCGCCCTGACTGGGCAGCACGTGCGGCAGCAGACTGCGCTGGAGGGTCTCCGCCATGGTGTGCTCGCGGGTGAAACGGCGGGCGTTGTCGATGGCCACGGCGGCTCGCGCCGCCAGCTCCTCCGCGAAGGACAGATCCTCCTCCCCGAAGCGCTCCAACCGCTGCGAACGCCAGAAATTGACCATGCCCAGCACCACACCGCGGGCCTGCAAGGGGGCCGAGAGCAGCGAGTGGACGCCGTAGGCGAGGGCATGGTCGGCGCCCTCGGGGTCCTGGGTCCGCCAGCCGTCCGCGCCCCTCAGATCCGCCTCGAGCACGGCATGTCCGCCGGCCAGGGCCTCGGCCATCGGTGTGGCGGGAGCGAGGAAGCGGATCACGTCACCCACCGGCTGGAAGGGGTGGTCCGAGCGGATGCCGGTCAGCGCGGCCCGCCGCATCTCCGTCGGCACACCGGCGGGCTCGTCGCCGTGCAGCACCGGGTTCAGCAGCTCGACCGTGACGAAGTCCGCGAACCGTGGAACCGCCACACTCGACAGCTCCTCCGCGGTCCGCACCACGTCCAGCGTCGTGCCGATCCGCGTCCCGGCGTCATAAAGAATCTTCAGGCGCTGCCGGGCGGTCTCGGCCGTGCCGGACAGGGCACGCAGTTCCGTGGTGTCCCGCAGTGTCGCGACGGTGCCGAAGTGACCGCCGTACGGTGCCGTGGGTCTGATGCTCACGGCGAGTAGCCGGTCTCCCGCCAGATGGACCTCGTCCGTCACCGCGCGGTTCGATCGCAGCAGTGCCGTGACGCCGGCGTCGAGCCCCAGTTCCGCGACCTGGCGCCCGTCCGCGTCCGGCGGCAGTTCGAGCAGGCGGCGTGCCTCGTCGTTGGCCAGCATCAGCCGTCCGTCACCGCCGACGATCAGTACCCCCTCGCGTACGGCGTGCAGGACCGCGTCGTGGTGCTCGTACATCCGGGTCATCTCGGTGGGACCGATGCCCCGGGTCTGGCGGCGCAGCCGTCGGCTCACCAGGGCGGCGCTGGCGGTGGCCAGTGCGAGTGCCGCCGCGGCGCAGCTCAGGAGCATCGGCAGCTGCCGGTCCACGGCGTTGCCCACGTTCTCGATCCCGACACCGGCCTGGACCAGGCCGATGACCCTGCCGTCAGGACCGACGACGGGTACGACCGCCCGGGCGGCGTCGTTGGGAGCCCCCTCGAAGATCTCGGTGATCGCCTCCCCGGCCGCAGCCCGCTCGACGCCCGTACTCCGCTCGCCGATCAGACTGGGGTCGCTGTCGGCGTACCGGGTCCCGTCCGGGGCCATCACGGTGATGAAGTCGACCCCCGAGGCCTGCCCGGTTTTCTGCATCAACGGCTGGAGCGCGGTGGTGGGATCCGGCGACCGGAGCGCCGCCGCGGTGCCTGGGGCACGGGCGAAGGCGGCGGCGGTCGCGAGCGACCGGTTCTGTGCGTTCTGTTCACTGTCGTGCCGAGCCTGCAGCACCAGAACGGCCACCACTGCGGCGATCAGCAGCACCGCGACCGCGACCTGCAGAAGCAGTACCTGACCGGCGACGGTGCGCGCGCCCAGCAGGGACTCCCGCTTTCCCCACAGCGGGCGGGTTCTCCGCAGCGGGCGGCGCGACGTGTCGGGCCCGTGCCCGTTCATAGCGCTCCACTTCCCGGATCAGGGCGCCGGCGCCGGGCGGGCGCGTCGGCGACGGGTGGCCTGCCGCACAGGGGACCAGGTGACCGGCCCGTCATGTCTCTTTTCTAACACTTTGTGACGTTTCGGTGTCGGGTTGCTCCCCTGTCCGCACGCCCGGCCCGTGTGTGGTTGCGGGTGCCCGGTTCATCGTCCGCCCTCCGCTTCCATGTCCAGGAACCAGTCCCGCGCCGCCTCCGCCGCTCGCTCGAGGGTCCCCGGTTCCTCGAAGAGATGGGTGGCTCCCGGAACCACGAGCACCCGGTGCTCGACGGTCAGCCGCTCGGCCGCCTGCTCGTTCAGCTCCAGCACCTGCCGGTCCTCGCCGCCGACGATCAGCAGTACCGGGGAGCGCACCCCGGGGAGCGCCTCGCCCGCCAGATCCGGCCGACCGCCCCGGGACACCACCGCGCGCACCCGGTCCGGCCTCGCCGCAGCCGCCACCAGGGCGGCCGCGGCGCCGGTGCTCGCACCGAACAGCCCGAGGGGGAGCGCCGCGGTGTCCGCCCGCTCGCCGAGCCGGTCGACCGCCGCCGTCACGCGCCGGCCGAGCAGGGGGATGTCGAAGCGCAGCTCCGCGGTGACCCGGTCCACACGCTCCTCTTCCGCACCGAGGAGATCGATGAGCAGCGTGCCCAGTCCGGCCCGCTGCAGCACCCCGGCCACCTCCCGGTTGCGCGGACTGTGCCGCGAGCTTCCGCTGCCGTGGGCGAAGCACACCATGCCCCGCGCCGCGTCGGGCAGTACCAGGTCTCCCACCAGGGTGACGTCGCCGGCGTCGACGGAGACCGTCTGCGTTGCCGTTGCCATGGGACCGCACCTCCGTTCTCGACTCCGGTGCGGCGGCCGCCCTCGGGCCGCCGGCCTCCGGAAGACGGCGGGTACCCATGGACGGCCAGAACCACCGGTCCGGCCGCCGGGGCGCTGCGGGGTCCCTCGAGCGAGCGACGGCTCGACCATGGGCCAATGGCCGGGCCGTTGGAAAGGAGCGGGAAGAGGGAATGGGCCAATGGCCCAGTCGACCGGTGATGAGTTGAGCCATCGGGGTCAAGGATGGTGTCATGGTGGGGTCGATGGCGCTGCGGAATCCGCGGCGCCTTTTTCATGCCGGAACGAAACGGGGGCGGTAAGCAGTGCTGAAGAGGATGTTCGTCGCCGCGGATCCGGGGCGTCTGCGTCTGCGCAGCGCCCTGCGGGCGGTGCTCGCCGTCTGCCTGGCGGTCACCGTGTGCGCTCTCGCAGGTCTCGCGCTGCCCGCGGTCGTCACCGGCGGGCTCGCGGCGCTCCTCGCCCTCTTCACCGTCACCGACCGCACGGTCCGCGGCCAGGCGGCCACCACCGCCCTGCTCCCGGCCGTCGGCTTCCCCGTCCTGGCACTCGCGGCCGGGCTCCACGACCACGCCGTGGCGCGGGACCTGGCGTTCCTCGCCGTCGCCGGGGCCGGGGTGTACGTCCGGCGGTGGGGGCCGCGCGGCCATGCGCTCGGCACCTTCGCGTTCATGACGTTCTTCGTGGCGCAGTTCCTGCACACCGCGCCCCGACAGCTGCCCGAGGTGTACGCCGCCGTGATCCTGGCCGTCCTGGCCTCCTCGGCGGTCCGCTTCGGCGTGTGGTGCTACGAGCGGCGGCTGCCGGCACCGGCCGTCCCCGCCCTGCCGGGTGGGTCGGGACTGGCCCGGATCACCACGCGACAGGCCGTCCAGGCGGTCGCCGGCGGGGCGTTCGCACTCGTCGCCGGCCAGGTCGTCTCCGGCGACCGCTGGTACTGGGCCGTCGGCGCCGCCTGGTGGGTGTTCGTCAACACCGCCTCGCGCGGCGAAACACTGGTCCGTGGCTTCCGCCGGGTGCTCGGCACGCTGCTCGGGATCGGCGTCGGCGTCCTGGTCGCGGTCCCGCTGCACGGCGCGGCCGCGCCCACGGCGGCCCTCGTCGCCGTGTGCGTCTTCGGCATCTTCTACACCGCGGCCGTGTCCTACAGCTGGATGATGTTCGCCGTGACGGTCCTCGTCAGTCTGCTGTACGGCCTGCTCGGCTTCCTCGAGCCGGGCCTGCTGGTGCTCCGGCTCGCGGAGACCGCCGTCGGTGCGCTGGGCGCGATGCTCGCCGTGCTGCTCGTCCTGCCCGTCACCACGCACGCCACCACCCACGCCTGGATCGAGCAGGCCGTGCGCTGCGTGCACCGCTGCACCGCTGAGGCCGCGGCCCGCTTGGCCGGTGCGGCGGACGCCGAGCCGGCCGTGCACATCACGGAGTTGGAAGCCCTGCTCGGAAGGGTCCGGCTGTCGCTCGCGCCGCTGATGCACCCGCTCTCACCCCTGCGCGCCCGCAAGGCCCGCGCCCGCCACGTACTCGACCTCCTGGACGAGTGCGCCCGTGAGGCCCGGGGCCTGGCCGCCGTCGCGGCGGACCCACAGGCCTCGCACGACGCCCGCCTGGCGGCGGCGTGCCGACGGGTGGAGGCCGCGGTCCACGCCCTCGTCGCGCCGCCGTCGGACACGGTGGCCATGTCGCTCGCGCCGGCGCCGCACCACCACCCGGGGGCCGAGGCCGCGCTCCGGCATCTGCACGGCCTGGAGCGGGCGCTCGCGGAACTGGCCGCTCCTGTGCGTACGTCTCCTCGCGCCCCACTTGTCCAGGCCTGAACCGGACCGAGCCTGCCTGATCCGCGGATTGGTCTGAACCAACTGCTAAGGTCTCGCCGGACAGGCGTGATCGTGGTCCCGGACCGGCCGTCCGCGGATCCGGCGAGGGGACGGCACAGTGGCGGACAGCAGCGCGGGGCGGGTCTTCATCGGCTCGTACACCTCGGCGGGTGGGCGGGGCGTCGTCGCCGCGGCCGTGGACCCGCAGACCGGAGCACTGACGGTGACGGGGGCGAGCGACGCCGTCGCCGACCCGTCATACCTCGCCGCCGTGACGACACCCGCAGGGACCGTCCTCTACGCGGTCTCCGAGACCGCGGACGGTGCGGTGGCCGCCTTCGACGCCACCGGTCCGGCGCCGCGCCCGATCGGCCGGCGCGTGCCGGTGGGCGGCGACCACCCCACGCACATCGCCGTATCGCAGGGCCATCTCCTGACGGCCAACTACGCCTCCGGCAGCGTCAGCGTCCTGCCCGTGGGCACCGACGGCACACCCGACCCGGTCGCGGGCGTCATGCAGCACGAGGGCGCCGGCCCGGTCGCGGACCGGCAGGCCGGACCGCACGCCCACCAGGTGCTGCCTGACCCGACCGGCCGCTGGGTGCTCAGCGTCGACCTCGGCACCGATTCCGTACGGATCTGCGCACTCGACACCGCGGCGGGCGCGCTGGCCCCCCACCGCGAGACGGCGCTGCGGCCCGGCACCGGGCCGCGTCATCTCGCCTTCCATCCCGACGGGCGGCATGCGTACGTGCTGGGCGAACTGGAGCCCACGGTCACCGTGTGCCGGTGGGACGCGTCGGCGGGTCTGCTCGAACCGGTCGCCGAGACCGCGGTGGTGCCGACCGGCACCGCAGGCAGCGCCCACCCGTCGGCGCCGGTCGTCGCGCACGACGGTCGCCACCTGTGGGTCGCGGTGCGCGGCCACGACAGCATCGCCGTGCTGACGCTCGACGGCACGGGCGAGCGGGCGGCGCTCGCCGCCACGGTCCCGAGCGGCGGTCGCTGGCCGCGTGACCTGGCCCTTGACCCGACGGGACGCCGGCTGTACGTGGCGAACGAGCGCTCCGGCGCCGTGACCTGCCACACGATCGCCCCGGAGACCGGCGTCCCGTCCCCTACGAGCAGGCTGACGGTCCCGGCGCCGTCCTGCGTGACCTTCGCCTGACGACGGCGCGGTACCTGGTCCGGAGCGGAGCCCCGGTTCCGGGATGGGGGTACCACGCCGCCAGGCGTAGGGGAGGGCGTAGGGGACGGGCTCCGCGCAGCGGCCGCTCCCGCCCCCGGACCGCAAAGGGCCCGTGACGGGCGGACAAGCCGCCCGTCACGGGCCCCACGCGTGGATGCTCCTCGCCGGCCGCGTCAGCGCGGCTGCGCACCCTGCCCCTGCGGGGCAATCCCCAGCGTGGTCGTGTACTGCGACAGCACCAGCTTGCCGATCGCCGGGTACGCCCCCAGCGCCTCCGCCGCCGCGCAGCCGGCCTCCTTGGCGGCGGCGTCGAGCAGGCCCGCGGGCAGCTCGGGTCCCACCAGGTACGGGGCGAGCGCCAGCTGCGCGGAGCCGGAGGCGCGCAGCTGCTCGGCGATCGCGGCGATCGAGCCCTCTTGGTCGATCGCGGCGGCCATCACCGGCACGGCCAGGCGCGCGGCGAGCAGCATGCCGGTGATTCCCGCGGCCTGGACGGCCTCTTCGCCGCCGACGGTCGCCAGGATGATGCCGTCGGCCGCCGTGGCCACGGTGAACAGCCGGGCGCGGTCGGCGCGTGCCAGGCCGGCCTCGGAGAGGCGGACGTGCACGGCCTCGGCGAGCAGCGGGTGCGGGCCGAGGACGTCGGTCAGCTCGGCGGCGGCGCGGCTGTCCACGACGGCCTGCCGGATGCGCCGCATCAGCGCGTTGTCGGGGCCGGCCAGCAGCGGGACCACGACCGCCGCGGGACCCTCGGGCTCGGCCACCTCACGGCCCGCCGCCTTGGCGATCTCGTACCGCTCGGTGCGCCGGGCGGCGGTGTGCGCGAGCACGGTCTCCAGCGTGGGGTACTCGGCGTCGTCACCGTCGAGGTAGCCGATGCCGACCTCGAGGCCGGGCAGCTCGGACCGGGCGATGCTTATGACCTCTTCGGCCAAGCCGCGCGTCGTCGGCGCGGTGGCGCCGGGCACGGCGAGCACGAGAGCGGGTGCGCCCTCGGGAGCCGCCACGGGTTCCGGGCGGCGGTGTCGCCCGGACTGGCGGGGTCGCGGCATTCGTACAGGCAGGCCGGGTGCGGGCCCAGTGGGGGAGCTCATGGCGCCGCATGCTACTGGTTTTGTCGTCACGGCTGTTCGGGGAGGGGGCGGTGGAGTGCCGTCTGTCCCTTTTTATCCGGTTGGATCTTGCGGTGGGTTTGCCGTGTTCCGTCCGGTACGTGCAGCAGTGTCGGATGGACCGGCAGGCGCAGGTCACCGGCGGCCAGGGCTGCGGCGAGGCGCAGCGCCCCGAAGAGCGGGTCGCCGTCCGCGGGCACCTGACGGGCATGGGGCAGTTGCTCGGCCAGCTCGGCCCGCAGCGGTCGAAGGAGCGGCTCGCCGAGTTTGAGGAGTCCGCCGGTCAGGGCGACTTCGCAGCCGTCGGGTGCTTCGTCCGCCGACGGGCACACCGCTGCGGCCGCCTCGGCGATGTGGCCCGCGGCCCGCGCGAGGATGCCGGCTGCCACCGGATCGTGATCCGCGCACCGTGCGACTTCAGGTGCGAAGGCGGCGAGCACCGCCGGCCGGTCGGAGCGGGGGTACACGATTCCCGGCAGCTCCGGGGCGGCGCCGAGTACCGACTCCATACGCTCCAGCAGTACCGTGGAGCCCCCTCGCCGGCCGTCGTGGGCGCGCAGCGCGGCCTCGAGGCCCGCTCTCCCGATCCACGCGCCGCTTCCGCAGTCGCCCAGCAGGTGACCCCATCCGTCGGCCCGGCGCCAGACGGCGAGGTCGGTGCCCAGGGCGATCATTCCGGTGCCGGCGGCCGCGACCGCCCCGGGCCGGCAGCCCAGCGCCCCCGCATAGGCCGTGACCGCGTCGGCGGCCAGGCCGAGCCGCCGCACGCCGAGCGCACTCTCCAGCGCGGCAGGCAGCTCGGCGCGCAGCCGTCCGCCCAGCGTGCCCATGCCCGCCGCACCGATCACCACGGCGGACAGCGGGCCGGCACCTGCCCGCTCCAACAGGTCCCGCGCCATGGGTACCAGCTGCTCCAGCATGTGCGCGACGTCGATCCCGGCGTCGCCCGTCCGCACGGGTTCGCGCGAGTTGGCGGTCGCGGCGTACTCCCGCACCGGCGGGCCGGCGTCCGCCCGCGGGCCCGCAAGGTCCCCGGCTTCGGCCAGCGCCGCCCGTACTCCGGAGCCGCCGGAGTCGACGCCGAGGACCCAGCTCACGGCAACCGCCAGTCGACCGGCTGAGCGCCCTGGCGCAGCAGCAGGTCGTTCACGCGGCTGAAGGGCCGCGAGCCGAAGAAGCCGCGGTCCGCCGACATGGGCGAGGGGTGCGACGACTCGATGGCGGGCAGGTCGCCGAGCAGCGGGCGCAGATTGCGCGCGTCGCGCCCCCACAGCACGGAGACCAGCGGCTTGCCCCGCGCGGCGAGCGCCCGGATCGCCTGCTCGGTGACCTCTTCCCAGCCCTTGCCACGGTGCGCCCCGGGCTTGCGGGGCGCGGTGGTGAGCGCCCTGTTCAGCAGCAGCACCCCTTGAGCGGTCCAGGGGGTGAGGTCCCCGCTGGCGGGCCGGGGGTGTCCCAGGTCGGCGTGCATCTCGCGGAAGATGTTGTCCAGGCTCGGGGGCCAGGGCTGGATCTCGGGCGCCACGGAGAAGCTGAGGCCGACGGCATGGCCCGGCGTGGGGTAGGGGTCCTGGCCCACGATCAGGACCCGCACCTCGTCGAACGGCTGCTGGAAGGCCCGCAGCACATGCTGCCCGGCCGGCAGATAGGTGCGCCCGGCGGCGATCTCCGCACGCAGGAAGTCGCCCATGGCGGCGATGCGTTCGGCCACGGGGGCGAGCGCATCGGCCCACCCCGCCTCGACGATTTCCTTCAACGGTCGTGCAGTCACGGGCGGTTGTCTCCAGGAGCTGGTCGTCAATCCAGCAGGCGCCGGCCGTTGCCGGGTCACCTGTACGGCGGCAGCATCCTATGGGGCGGGCCCGACACCGCGCGCACGAAACGGTTCCGGCCCGTCGCCGGCGACGCCCGGCCCGTCGCCTGGAGGGCGCTCGGGCGTCACTTCATGACGGCCGCCCTCACGCACAGCACATCGGGCAGGTGCGACGCCAGCAGCTCCCAGCTGTCGCCGTCGTCCGCGCTCGCGTACACCTCGCCGTTGCGGTTGCCGAAGTAGATCCCGGCAGGATCCGCATCGTCGGTGCACAGGGCGTCCCTGAGCACCGTGCCGAAGTGCTCGCCCTCGGGAAGGCCGGCCGAAAGGGCCTGCCAGCTCTCGCCCGCGTCCTCGGTGCGGTAGACCCGGCAGCGGCGCCCGGCGGGGACACGGTCGGAGTCGGCGGTGATCGGGAAGACATAGGCGGTGTTCGCGCGGTGCGGGTGGGCGGCCACCGCGAAGCCGAAGTCGGACGGCAGTCCGGCCCCGATGTCGGTCCACTTCGCCCCGGCGTCGTCGCTGCGGAACACGCCCCAGTGGTTCTGCAGATAGAGGCGGTCCGGATCGACAGCGTCCTGAGCGATCTTGTGGACGCACTGGCCGAATTCCGGATTCGGGTCGGGCAGGAAGACCGCCGACACCCCTTGGTTGGACGGTGCCCAGCTCTCGCCGCCGTCACGGGAGCGGAACACCCCGGCGGTGGACACGGCCACCGTCACGGCCCGCGGGTCCCGCGGGTCGGTGACCACCGTGTGGACGGCCTCACCGCCGCCCCCGGGCACCCACTGCGAGCGCGTCGGATGGTCCCACAACGGTCTGACCAGCTCGAAGCTCTCGCCACCGTCCTCCGAGCGGAAGAGCGCCGCGGGCTCTGTGCCCGCGTAGACCACGTCGGGCTCCGCCTCGGTGGCCGGGTGCAGCTGCCAGACCCGCTCCAGCGAGGCACCGGTGTCCTTGGGGAACTTGACCGCCGGCCTCTCCGGCTCGACCCAGGTCCTCCCCAGATCGTCGGAGTGGAAGACGGACGGGCCCCAGTGGGCGCTGTCGCCGCCGACCAGCAGCCGCGGGACGGCGCGGCGACGGTCGATACCGATCGAGTAGACGGCCTGCGCATTGAAATGCGGGCCGGTGAACTCCCAGCCACCGCCGCTCCTGCGGCCGATGAAGAGCCCTTTGCGTGTGCCCACGGTGAGAAGAACATCGGTCATGGCCCGCTCCTTCCAGACGCCTTTGTCCCGGTTGGGCCAGTCTGCACCCGGCCACCGACAGTGGCCCGGCAGGACGCTCTGCGCCCGGTCCGGCCCGGCAATGGAAGTACAGACCTCCCGCGGGGCCGGAACTCATCGGTGGCGCAGACGCGACTTCGGGGCGGCGCGGACGCGGGCGGCGCGGACGCGACTTGTCGGCGGTGCGGACGCGGTGCTCAGAGCGAGCGGTGGTACTGCTGCGGCACCCGCACCTCGTCGCCCAGCGCGCGTGCGGCGCGGCGCGCCCACGAGGGGTCGCGGAGCAGTTCTCGGCCGAGCAGCACGGCGTCGGCCTCGCCGTTCGAGAGGATCTTCTCCGCCTGCTCCGGCTCGGTGATCAGGCCGACCGCGGCGACCGGCAGGCCGGTCCGGGCCTTGACCCGCGCGGCGAACGGGACCTGGTAGCCGGGACCGGCCGGGATCCGTACGCCTGCGGCGTTGCCGCCGGTGGAGACGTCGAGGAGGTCCACTCCGTGTGCCTTGAGCAGGGGCGCGAAGCGGACGGTGTCCTCCGGTGTCCAGCCGCCCTCCTCCAGCCAGTCGGTGGCGGAGATGCGGGAGAACAACGGCAGTTCGTCGGGCCACACCGCGCGCACCGCGTCCACGACCTCCAGCGCGAAGCGCACCCGGTTCTCGAAGGAGCCTCCGTAGACGTCGGTGCGGTGGTTGCTGTGCGGCGACAGGAACTCACCGATCAGATAGCCGTGGGCGCCGTGGATCTCCGCCACCCGGAAGCCGGCGTCCAGTGCGCGGCGGGCGGCGTCCGCGAAATGCCCGCTCGGTGATCTGTTCCCCCGTCAGCTCGTCGGGCACGGCGTACCGCTCGTCGAAGGGGATCGGGCTGGGCCCGAGCGGCCGCCAGCCGTGGTCCTCGGGCCCCACCGGCGCGCCGCCGTTCCAGGGGCGGTCGGTGGACGCCTTGCGGCCGGCGTGGGCGAGCTGGATGCCCGGCACGGTGCCCTGGCTCTCGAGGAACGCGGTGATACGCCGGAAGCCTTGGGCCTGGGTGTCGTTCCAGATGCCGAGGTCGGCCGGGGAGATGCGCCCCTCGGGGCTCACCGCGGTCGCCTCGACGAGGATCAGTCCGGTGCCGCCTGCGGCGCGCGCGGCGCAGTGGGTGAAGTGCCAGTCGCCCGGCACCCCCGCGTCGGGGCCGAAGGCCTCGGCGCTGTACTGGCACATCGGCGCCATCCAGACACGGTTGGGGATGGTCAGCGATCGCAGGGTGCAGGGCTCGAACAAGGCGCTCACGAGGGGCTCCATTCGGTACGGGGCCGGCTTGCGTGCTCGTGCGATAGTCATCGTAGTACGGGACATGTCAAACTACGAGGGGCGTCTAACTACGTCGATCGCCGAACTACGAGGAGTCTCGTACCATGGGTTCCCCCGGACGAAGCGGAGCCGACGTGACCACCGTGACCAGCCCCCGAGTGCTCGCCCACCCGGCTCGTGACGAGATCCGCCTGGAGGACGTGCTCCACGCCCTCGCCGACCCCATGCGGCTGCGAGTCGTCCGCGAACTGGCGGCCGTCGACGCCGATCTGAGCTGTTCCGACGTCGAGCTGCCCGTCACGAAGTCGACGACCACCCACCACTTCCGCGTGCTGCGCGAGAACGGCGTGATCCGCCAGACCTACCGGGGCACGGCGAAGATGAACGGTCTGCGCCGGGACGACCTCGACGCGCTGTTCCCCGGCCTGCTCGACCGGGTGCTCGAAGCGGCACAGAGCCAGGAGCGCCGGCTGGCCGGCCGCTGACACCCCGGCCGGGCAACGGGGACCGGCGCGAGCAGGTCAGCGGGTTGCGTCCGGGCGGTCCGAAGCGGCTGCCTGTGCCGCGTCCAGCAGCCCCGTCCAGTCCGGGATCTTGACGCGCGGCCTGCCCAGCGTGCGCCCCAGCGCCGTCTCGGCTTCCTCGATCGCGAGCCAGCCCGGCCACCTGACCGGCCGGTGCCCCGCCGCCCACAACGCGGCCTCCGGATCCGCGGCGACCTGCCGCTGCCCGAGCGCCGCCGCGTCCTCGAGCAGTGAGTTCACGGTTTCCTTGGCGCACGGCCGGTTGGTACCGATCACTCCGGTCGGACCGCGCTTGATCCACCCCGCCACGTACTCGCCGGGTGAACAGGACCCTTCACGCAGCACCCGTCCTGCCGCATTCGGCACCACCCCGCGATCGGCGTCGAACGGCAGCCCCTCCGTCGGCACGCCCCGGTACCCCACTGCCCGCAGCACCAGCTGCGCCTCGATCACCTCGTACCGTCCGGTGCCGCGTACGCCGCCGCTGCCGTCCGGCGCCGTCCGCTCGAAGCAGACCCCGCCCACCCGTCCGTCACGCTCCAGGAGCTCCACCGGCCGGAGGAAGAAGCGCACATGGACACGGCGCGGCCGGCCCTGCGGCGGCCGGGCGGCCCACTCCCGTACGACCGTCAGATTGCGCCGCACGATCGCGGGCACGGCGGCCGGATCGGCGTACGCGGTCTCCAGGGCGAGGTCGGCCGGGTCCACCAGGACGTCCGCCGAAGGCAGGGCGCCCAGCTCGCGCAGCTCCTTGGTGGTGAACTTGGCTCCCGACGGTCCCCGTCTGCCCACCATGTGCACATCGCGCACCCGGCTGGCCGCAAGCGCCCCCAGCGCATCCTCCGGTACGTCCGTGCCGCGCAGCTCGTCCGCGCCGCGCGCGAGGATGCGTGCGACGTCGACCGCCACATTGCCGACGCCGATGACGACGGCCGTGCGCGCGCCGAGGGTGAAGGGCTCCGGCGCGGCATCGGGGTGGGCGCTGTACCAGGAGACGAAGTCGGTGGCCGAGTGGCTGCCGGGCAGGTCCTCGCCGGGGATGCCGAGCCTGCGGTCCCTGGCGGCCCCCACGCAGTAGACCACCGCGTGGTAGAGCTCCAGCAGCCTCTGCGGACCGAGGCCCCGCGCGCCCACCTCGACGTTCCCCAGGAACTCGATCCGGTCGTCCTCGAGTACCGTGCGCAGATTGTTCTGCAGCGACTTGATCTTCTCGTGGTCGGGAGCCACCCCGTAGCGCACCAGGCCGTACGGGCAGGGGAGACGGTCCAGGATGTGGACCCGGACGTCGGGCACGGCGGACTGCTCGACGAGGGCCTGGGCGGCGTAGACGCCGCTGGGGCCCGATCCGACGACGGCGATGCGAAGCACGGGCGCGCTCCTTCCCGCGGGGGGAATTCCAGCATCGCACCGCAGTGCCCGGCTGGGGAGCCTCCCGCCCGGGTGTCCTGCGCGTGTCTCCGCTTCGCGCCCGCTGTCCGTCACATCTCCCGCATCCGGCCGATCTCCGCGGTCTGCTGGGCGATCACGTCGTTGGCCATCTCCTCGACCTGGACGTTGTTCCCCTCGAAGAGCACATCGGCGGCCATGGTGACGGCCCCCTGGTGATGCGTGATCATGAGTTTCAGGAAGAGCTCGTCGAAGGCGCCGCCGTCCGCCTCGCGCAGCTGCTCCAGCTGGGCTTCGGTTGCCATCCCGGGCATCGCACCGTGGTCGTGCCCGGGGCCGCCCGTCCGCTTCTCCCCGCCGTTGTTCTTCAACCAGCCGCGCATCGCGTCGACCTCCGGCTGCTGTGCGGCGGCGATCCGCGCCGCGAGCCGCTTCACCCGGGCCGACGCCGCGCGGTCGGGGACGAGGGAGGTCATCACCAGCGCCTGCTCATGGTGTTCGATCATCATCTGCGCGTAGCCGAAGTCCGCCGAGTTGGGGCTGTCGTCGGGTGCAGCCCTGGCCGCCTCCTCCGGGGACAGTGTCCTGGCCGGCTCGCCCGGTTTCCCCGGTGCCACTACGGAAGGCGGCCGGGCCGCACCGTCCGCCTTGTCGGGGCCGTCGGACCCCGACTCGCAGGCGCCCAGGGCCAGTACGGCCGCGGCGGCCGCCGTGACAGCGGCGGAGCTGCCAAGTCGCGCGGTCCATGGACGGTTCGACAAGGGGACCTCCTGGTGAACTCGCGCCTCTCGGACGGCTGTTCTCACTTACTGCGCATGTGTCACTGATCAGAAACCTCGATTTCGTCCGGGTTGCCATCTGTTGAAATGTGCATGCTAGGCAACATACTGCCGGGGTCCGTGAACCGTTCAACCACGAACGGCTACCAGGGGAGGACGCAGTGATCCTGTTGCACACCACCCGAGTGCGGCGCAGACGACTGGGTGTCGCCGCCGCCGCGGCCGGACTGCTCGCCACGATGCTGGCGGCGGGCCCGGCGGTCGCCACACCCGATCCGGGTGACGCCCCCGCCCGGGAGAAGGTATCCGCGGACCAGGCCGCCCAGACCCGGTCGGCGATCCGGAACGGCGAGATACCCGCTGTGGACCAGGTGGTCCACAGCGACAACATCGAGCACCTGGCCAACATCCCGAAGGATGCGCTGCCCGGCACCAACTCCGACCTGGCATTCCAGGGCCGGTACGCCTTCGCCGGCAACTACGACGGCTTCCGCATCTTCGACATCGGCAACCCGAAGCAGCCCAGGACCGTTTCGCAGGTCCTGTGCCCGGGATCGCAGAACGACATCAGCGTCTCCGGTGATCTGCTCTTCCTGTCCACCGACTCCTCACGGAGCGACAACTCCTGCAACAGCACCACCCAGCCGGCGACGGAGAAGTCGTCCTGGGAGGGCATGAAGATCTTCGACATCAGCGACAAGCGCAACCCGAAGTACGTCGCGGCGGTCGAGACGGCCTGCGGCTCGCACACGCACACGCTGGTGCCGGAGCGGCGGAACGTCTACGTGTACGTCTCCTCGTACTCGCCCAACGCCGCCTTCCCCGACTGCCGGCCGCCGCACGACGGGATCTCCGTCATCAAGGTGCCGCGCGAGTCGCCCGAGGAGTCGGCGATCGTGAACTTCCCGGTGCTGTTCCCCGGCGAGGGGCCCGACGGCGGTGGCAACCCGGGCTCGCCCACCAATCCGGGCGTCTCCAAGACCACCGGCTGCCACGACATCACCGTGCTGCCCTCCGAGGACCTGGCCGCGGGTGCCTGCATGGGCGACGGCATCCTCCTCGACATCGAGAACCCGGAGCAGCCGAGGGTCATCGACCGCGTCCAGGACAACGTCAACTTCGCGTTCTGGCACTCGGCCACCTTCAACCAGAAGGCGAACAAGGTCGTCTTCACCGACGAGCTCGGCGGTGGCGGTGCGGCCACCTGCAACGCCGAGATCGGTCCGAACCGCGGCGCCGACGGCATCTACGACATCGTCGGCAAGGGGAGGAAGAGCAAGCTGGTCTTCCGCAGCTACTACAAGATTCCGCGCCACCAGGCGAACACCGAGAACTGCGTGGCCCACAACGGCTCGCTGATCCCGGTCAGGGGCCGCGACATCATGGTCCAGGCCTGGTACCAGGGCGGAGTCTCGGTCTGGGACTTCACCGACTCCGCCCACCCGAAGGAGATCGCCCACTTCGAGCGCGGCCCGCTGAGCGACACCACCATCTCCACCGGTGGTTCCTGGTCCGCGTACTACTACAACGGCTACATCTACTCGAACGACATGGCCAAGGGCTTCGACGTCCTGAAGATCAACGACCGCCGGACCGACGCCGGCGAGCGGGTGCGGATGCACGAGCTCAATGTGCAGACGCAGCCCGACTACTTCGACCGTCACGGCCGCTTCGACGACTGATCCGGCATGTGACCAGGTGCTCCGCCGGGCGGGAGACCGCCCGGCGGGACGCCGAGCTCCCAGTCCAGGCCGTACCGCTGGAACAGCTCCGCCCGCAGCCGTGCGTGAGGCATCGGCACGCCGGGCAGCAGCACGGCGAAGACCGCCCCCATCAGCAGCGCCCGCAGCAGCGGGTAGTCGGTGTCCACGTCCCGCGACCCGTAGCGCTCCAACGTGTCCCGCAGCAGGGCGGCGAGCCGCTGCTGTTCCGGGCACTGCACGAAACCGTCGGCCTGCAGGATCCCGGCCATGTGGGTGCGCAGCAGCATCGGGTGGTCGGCCGCCAGGCCGAGAACCGCGTCGATGGCCCGGGCCAGCAGCTCCCGGCCGTCGTCGGTGCGCGGCTCGCGCACCAGCGCCGCCTCGAGCGTCAGATGCATCAGCCGGTGCACGGCCGACTGCAGCAGCTGCCGCTTGCCGGGGAAGTAGTACGAGACCAGGCCACGGGCGGAACCCGCCCGGTCGGCGATGTCGCCGAGTGTCGTCGCCTCGTAGCCGCGCTCGTCGACCAGCTCCACCGTCGCCTGCAGAAGCCGCTGGCGAGAACGCCGACGAAGCTCTTCATTGACCGATGCGCTTCGCGGGGACATGCTTGACTCCTGCGTTGACTGGCTCCCAGCCAATATACTCAGCGCGTCCGTCCTGCGGCCCTCGGGGCCGGGGGCGGCGGATGGTGCTGCCTGAACCGGGCGACGCGGGGGATCGTCCGGTTCGGGTGGCTTTTCTCTGCTTTCAGTCTGCTACGGAGCAGGCTCACGGTCGACGAGCCCGAGCACCGGGAGGAGCCCCGCGGGCCGCTTGTGCACCGGCAGATGATCCACGAAGTGGACGGCGCAGCCCAGTTCCGCGGCCCCGCCGTCGGCGCGGCGGTTGTCGCCCACCATCAGTACCTCCCGCGGATCGCGCCCCAGCCCTTCGCACGCCGAGCGGAACAGCCGCACATCCGGCTTCTGCACGCCGTGCTCGAACGACAGCGTGTACGTATCGACCAGCTCGTCGAAGCCGTGGACACGGAACACCGGTCGCAGGTCCCAGCCGATGTTGCTGACCACGCCGACGTCGACGCCCCGCTCGCGCAGGCCGCGCAGCACCTGAGCCGCGTCCGGATACGGGCTCCAGGCCACGGGCGCCATGTGGCGGTCGTAGAGCGCGTCGTACAGGCCGTCCTCCGGCAGCGGCACCTCGCGCGCGAGACCCGTGTACGCGGCCCGGTGCCGGTCCATGTCCGTGTCGCGTACCGCCCACACCTCCGACAGATGGTCCGGTATTCGCAGGGGTGCGGGGCCGCCCGGCAGCGCCCCGGCCGCCGCCAGCCGCCCGGCGCACTCGGCGAGTTCGCCCTCGGACAGGGACAGGGCGCGCTCCCGAAGCACCGCACGAAGCCAGTCGTGGGTGGACTCGACGCGGAAGAGCGTCCCGGAGAAGTCGAAGAGAACCGTCTTGATCGCCATGGCGTCGATCTTCGGCCGGTCAATGACCGCGGGACAAGGCCACCCGCCGGTAGGAGGTCACGGCGAGAGCGACGACACACACCCCGAGAAGCCAGCCGCCGACCACGTCGGAGGGCCAGTGCACCCCGAGATAGAGCCGGGTGAAGCCGACGCCGGCGACGGAGACGCCCGCGGCCGCCAGGCACCACGCCCAGGTCCGCCCGGTCGCGCCGCGCTGCCTGCAGAGCCACAGCAGCAGCCCGCAGGTGACCACGGCCGTCATCGCGTGGCCGGAGGGGAAGGCCGCGTAGTGAGCCGAGTCGACCGGGTCGGGCCACTGGGGCCGCTCGCGCCCCACAAGTGCCTTCACGCCCTGCTGGAGGGCGGTGCCGACGGCAGTGGTCACCGCCACCCACAGTGCGAGCACGCGCTCGCGGCGCAGCCACAGCCACACTGAGGCCGCCGCGGCCAGCAGCCGCATCGTCACCGGGTCCCACACCCAGTCCGTCAGTACCCGGTTGACCTGCGTGAACGTCGGTTCGGCCACTGCGGAGTCGTGGAGCGCGTTCACGACCGCCCGGTCGAGGGACATCAGCGGGGACCAGCCCAGGGCGACCGTCACCAGCAGCAGAGCGCTCAGACCGGCGAACACGGTGCAGGTACGCACGGGGGTGGCGGCCGCCGTGCGTGAGGACCGGCCGTCGGGCGCGGAACCGGGCGGGGTGTCCTTCGTCCGGTTGGCGTCGGGGTGCGCGGAGTGGGGGGAAGACATGAACCGATCCTGTCCCCTTCCGTGGCCCTACCGCTATCCCAGCGCGCGCAGTCCCGGCACGAACGCCACCAGTAGCGGAACCACCGGCACCAGGGCGGCGGCGGCCGTGAGGCGCAGCCGGCGCCCCGCGGTGAGCCGGGGGACCGGCGTCAGCAGCCGGTCGACGCGCCGTGGCAGCTCCGCCCCGGGCGTCGGGCACGGGCCGAACACCCCGCGCTCCTCGTTCAGTTCGACCAGGGCCAGCGCGATCGTCAGCCGGCCGAAGCGCCGCGAGGCCACGTCGTCCGCGGCCAGTTCGACCAGCCGGTGCATCTCGTCGCGGAACGCCGCGAACACCGGGATCTGCGGAAACCCGTTGGCCAGGGCCGCGGAGCAGTGCAGCAGCCAGTCGTGCCTGGCCCGCGCATGACCCTGCTCATGGGCCAGCACCGCCTCGAGCTGACGACCTTTCAGACGCCGCAACGCGGCGGTGGTGACGACAAGTCGGGGGGCAGCACCCGGCATCCACCAGGCATCGGGCCGCTCGGCCTCCAGGACGACCAGAGACCCGATGCCCGGCACCTCGCCCGGCATCAGGGGTGAGCGCACGAGCAACTCGGCACGCTGCCGCTTGCGCCGGACGTGCGCCCGGTGGACTTCCGTCGCCAGCATGGCCCCGGTCCACAGGCCGCCGCACGCCAGGATCACCGCCAGCACCGCGGACCACGGCCCGTTCGGACCCAGCGCGTACGCCTCCATGACGCCGTGGGGCGCCGACGCGAAGACGTGCCCGCGTACGAATTGCCAAGCGGCGGCGGCACTGAACGTCATGGACAGGGCGAACGACAGCAGTACGGCGGCGACCACGCACTGCCACACCCACAGGGCGACGACGGGCTCGCGGTCCGGCCAGTCGGCACGCGACACGAGGCGCGGGGCGACGACGGCAGCCAGTGCGCCGAGCAACAGCAGCGCGAGCGAGACCATCATGGACAGCAGCCTATGAGCGCGGAGCTACCTGCGGGTATGCCCGGACGCGTCAAGTGACGCATACCACGGTTCGAATCAGGCCCCGCAGCGGCCGGTTCCGGCCGGTTCAGAGCGTGAGCAGCATCGTCAGCATAGCGATTGCCATCGAGACTCTGCAGGCCGGCACCAGCTCCGGCCGCCCGGACGGTGGACCGGGCGATGCCCGCACCCCGGCCGTCCCGCCGCCGGCGGCCATCGGTATCAGCCGGGGCCCGGAGCGGAGCACGTACACGGTGAAGTAGAGGAGCAGCGCGCCGGTGAGCAGCGGGATGCCGCCACCGGCGGTGTGTGCCCCGTGGCCTCCTCCCGACGCCGTCGCCAGCGCCATGTAGACCATCGCGAGGCAGCCGACGAGATGGTGCACATGGCGGCCGCCGTGGCGGAGCGGCCACACCGCGCGCACGGCGGCCGCGCCGAAGACCGCCGTGTACGCCACCCAGTGCCATCGCGGCAGGGTGAACACCGCGGCGGGCACGGCCATCGCAGCCATGCCGAAACCCATCAGCGCCTCCCCGCCGGCAGCCGCTCCGGCCGGCCCCGGGCAACTGCGCATCCGCACCAGGCAGTACGCCCCGGTCGCGGCGCACAGCATCATCAGCAGCCAGCCGGGCAGCGCGGCTCCGTGCACGGCGTACCTCCCCCTCGTGCCGGGGTCGAGCGTCGGTCGAGGAGTCGATGCCCACCGGCCGCTCCCGTACGCGAGCGCACGGGAGTACAGGGGGAGCGCGAGGAGGCGCGAGTGGCAGGGCCCGATCCCGCACGGAGCGTCCCGGCGGGCCGCGTTAGTCTCGGGGCGACGGCACCCAGTGGAACGGAGAACGGCTCGATGGACACCGCCCCGCCCCAGGACTCCGGCGAGATCACCCTCACCTACCGAGACGCGGCGGAGGCCGACGTCGACGTGCTCGTCGCGCTGATCGAGTCGGCGTACCGCGGTGACTCGAGCCGCGGGGGCTGGACCACTGAGGCGGACATCCTCGATGGACAGCGCACCGATCCGCAGGGCGTGCTCGAGGTCATCACCACACCCGGCAGCCGTCTGATGATCGTCGAGCGGGACGGCGTGGTGATCGCCTGCTGCCAGCTGGAGCACCGGGGCGAGGCGGCCTACTTCGGCATGTTCGCGGTGCGCCCCGAGCTCCAGGGTGCGGGCCTCGGCCGCCGGATCATCGCGGAGGCCGAGCGCAGCGCCCATGAGACGTGGGGCGTGACGCAGATGCACATGACGGTGATCTCCGTGCGCGAGGAGCTGATCGCCTGGTACGAGCGCCGCGGATATCGCCGTACGGGCCGGACGAGTCCGTTCCCGTACGGCGACGAGCGCTTCGGCATACCGCAGCGCGAGGATCTCGCCTTCGAACTGCTGGTGAAGGACCTCGTCCGATGATCTTGCCGGTCGTCAGGCCGTGAAGCGGCCGGTGCGCCGGATCTCGGGGTAGTCGGTGGTCGCGCCGTCGAGCTCGAGGGCGCGCACCAGCCGCAGATGATCCTGTGTGTTGACCACCCAGCCGATCACCCGCAGACCCTCCGCATGCGCGTGCTCGACGGTCTCCAGCGTCAGCCTGCGGATGTTCAGCGCCAGGCAGCGGGCGCCCACCGTCTTGGCGCGGTCCACGATGTCGGCGCCCCAGCGGCTGGCGATCAGCACCGTGCGCACGCCCGGTACCAGCGCCGAGATCTCGGCGATCGCGTCGTCGTGGAACGAGGACACCTCGACGCGCGGCACAAGATCGCGCCTGCGCATCACCTCGGCGAGTGCGCGCGCAGCGGCGACGTCCTTGATCTCCGCCTGCAGCGGGGACCGCACGGCGTCCAGGACCTCCTCGAACACCGGCACCCGCTCGCCGCCGCCCGCGTCGAGCTGACGCAGTTCGTCGAGCGTCATCTCGGCGATCGGGCCCTTGCCGTCGGTCGTGCGGTCCACGTCGGCGTCGTGCATGACGGCGAGCGCGCCGTCCTTGCTGAGATGCAGATCGAGTTCGATGGCGTCCATGCCGGCCTGTTCGGCGCGGACGAAGGAGCGCAGGGTGTTCTCCGGCTCGACGCCCATGACCCCGCGATGACCGATGGTGAGGAAAGTCAAGATTCTCTCGCTTCCGTCGACGGCGGCTCCCGCGGGCGCGGCACGGCACCCGGCGGTAACGACGCAGCCTAACGGCCTCTCCCGCAGACGGAACCGCTCGCGCGCGGGGTGTCCGGAAGCCGCACACCGGCCTGGTCCCCGCCGTACGGGCCGCCCGGCAGCCGGTCACATCACCCGCGGGTGGGCGTGGCCCCGCGCGGCTTGACGTGGACGGCTGGTCGCCACGGCAGAAGCACCGATGCGGCCGTGACGCTACTCTCTCGCCGCAAAAACTCCGGCGATCACGGGGGTCTCGCAGGATAATTTCCCAAGCCGTCACTTGTGGCGGAGAACCGGGCATGGATACGGTGTCGTGACGAGAGGTTCTCCCGTGGAGGAAGTGACATGACGGAAATTCTTGTGCAGGACGTGGCCGTAGGGGGCATATCCTGCGCCGACCGGGTGGTCGACCACCCCAGTTGGCCGTTGCTCAAGAACGCCGTTGAAGAGATCCGCCCCTGGCAGTCCAAGGACGGCTCGATCGACTTCGAGGCGGAGAACGCACCCGACCGCGCGGCGGCCGAGGCCGCCGTGGACCGGGTGATCACCGCGGTGGAGGACCTCTCCCCGCTGCTCCCGCACGACAAGGCCTACCATCAGACCCTCGTGGCCGACCTGCGCAAGTGGGCCGCCGGCGGCTTCGAAGTGCCGGACTTCCTGGACTCGCTGCTCGCCTTCCACCCGGCCGCCGACCGCGAGGACGGACTGCAGCACCTGGTCGTCTTCCCGATGTACACGCAGAACGGGAACCCGGACCGCAACCTCGAGGCGGTCGTCCTCAAGATGGTGTGGCCCGAGTGGCTCTCCGAGCTGGAGCGCACCCGCTACGACAACCCGCTCTTCTGCGGCATCACCTTCGAGGACTTCACCGCCGGCTACGACACCAACTCCGCGGTGCTCTTCCCCGAGACCATCGCCGTACGCGAGGCCCCCGAGCGCTTCACCTGGGGCGGTATCTTCTGCGACCGCGAGGCCGCCCGCTTCCGCGCCGTCACCGAGGAGGCCGTGCGCGTCCTCGGCCTCGAACTGCCCGACGACATCCGTGAGATGGTCGCCGACCAGCAGCGCTGCGAGCAGGCCTTCGTGCTCTGGGACATGGTCCACGACCGCACCCACAGCCACGGCGACCTGCCGTTCGACCCGTTCATGATCAAGCAGCGCCAGCCGTTCTGGATGTACGGCCTGGAGGAGCTGCGGTGCGACCTCACCGCCTTCAAGGAGGCCGTGAAGCTGGACGCCGAGGGCAACCGCCACGGCCGTGACGTGCAGTACGCCGTGCTCTTCGACCGGATGTTCCGCTTCCCCGTCTCCGGCGACCGGGTCCGCAACTACGACGGCCTCGGCGGCCAGCTGCTCTTCGCCTACCTCCACAAGCACGACGTCGTCCGGTGGACCGACAACACGCTGAAGATCGACTGGGACCGTGCCCCGCAGGTCACCAACCAGCTCTGCGGCGAGATCGAGCAGCTCTACCGCGACGGCATCGACCGCCCCAAGCTGGTCCACTGGTTCGCCGCCTACGAACTGGTCTCCACCTACCTCGCCCCGCACCCCGGGTCGCGCTGGGCCAAGGGTCCCGACGCTCTCGACCTGACCCAGCCGCCGCGCAAACTCGTGGACGATGTGCTTCCTGACGAGTTTCCGCTGAGCATGTTCTATGAGGCGCTCTCCAAGAAGCTGAAGAACGTGATCGCCTCCGCCAAGGGGATCACCGCCGCTTCCGCTCCGGGAGCTGCCGCGTGAGCTCTCGCACCCAGGAGGCGACGACCATGAACAGCAACGGCAGCGGGGCCCTGGAGGGCGCAGTCATCGCGGTGGCCGGCGCGGCCGGCCCGGCCGGACGGGCCACCCTGCTCAGGCTGGCGGAGGCCGGCGCCGTCGTCGTCGCCTCCGACGCCGACCCGCAGCGGCTCGCCGAGGCCGTGGACGCCGCCCGTTACGCCCACGGCGGAGCCACGGTCACCGGTGACACCGTCGACCTCCTCGACCTGGCAGCGGCCCGGGAGTGGGCCGACAAGACGGAGAAGGAGTTCGGCCGGATCGACGGGCTGGTCCACCTGGTGGGCGGCTGGCGCGGCAGCGCGTCGTTCGCCGAGACCAACCCCGCCGACTGGGAACTGCTGGAGAAGCTGCTGATCCGTACCGTCCAGCACACCTCGCTGGCCTTCCACGACGGTCTGCAGCGCAGCGACAAGGGCCGCTATCTGCTGATCAGCGCCGCGGGTGCCAGCAGGCCGACCGCGGGCAACGCCGCGTACGCCGCCTCCAAGGCCGCCGCGGAGGCATGGACTCTCGCGCTCGCCGACGCCTTCCGCAAGGCGGGGGGCGAGGAGGGCCCGACGAGCGCGGCTGCCATCCTGGTCGTCAAGGCACTGGTGCACGACGCGATGCGCGCCGAGCGCCCGAATGCGAAGTTCGCGGGCTTCACCGACGTGACGGAACTGGCCGATGCCATCGCCGGAGTCTGGGACCGGCCCGCCCGGGAAGTGAATGGACAGCGTCTGTGGCTGACCCCCAAGCCGTGAGGACCGACGCACGGCGCCACCATGACCCGGCCCTGCGCGGGTTCGCCAGCGACAACTACGCGGGAGCCCATCCGGAGGTCCTCGCCGCGCTCGCCCTCGCCAACGGCGGCCACCAGGTCGCCTACGGCGAGGACGAGTACACCGACCACCTCCAGCGGGTCATGCACAGCCACTTCGGCCCGACGGCCGAGGCCTTCCCGGTCTTCAACGGCACCGGCGCCAACGTCACCGCGCTGCAGGCGCTGACCGACCGCTGGGGCGCCGTGATCTGTGCCGAGACGGCGCACATCAACGTCGACGAGGGCGGTGCGCCGGAGCGGATGGGCGGCCTGAAGCTGCTGACCGTACCGACACCGGACGGCAAGCTCACGCCCGAACTCATCGACCGGCAGGCATGGGGCTGGGACGACGAGCACCGGGCCATGCCCCAGGTCGTTTCGATCACCCAGAACACCGAACTGGGCACGGTCTACACCGTGGACGAGGTCCGTGCCATCACCGAGCACGCGCACGCCCACGGTATGAAGGTCCATCTCGACGGAGCGCGGATAGCCAACGCCGCGGCGTCGCTGAACGTCCCGATGCGGGCCTTCACCAACGCCGTCGGCGTCGATGTGATCACCTTCGGGGGCACGAAGAACGGCATGCTCTTCGGCGAAGCGGTCGTCGTCCTCAACCCGGACGCGGTCAGCCATATGAAGCATCTGCGCAAGCTGTCGATGCAGCTCGCGTCCAAGATGCGGTTCGTCTCCGTGCAGTTGGAGGCGCTGCTCGCCAAGGACCTGTGGCTGCGCAACGCCCGCCACTCCAACGCCATGGCGCAGCGGCTGGCGGACGGCGTGAGCTCGGTCGACGGGGTGGAGATCCTTCACCCGGTGCAGGCCAACGCGGTCTTCGCCCGGTTGCCGCACGACGTGAGCGAGCGGCTGCAGAAGCGGTTCCGGTTCTACTTCTGGGACGAGGCCGCCGGCGATGTGCGCTGGATGTGCTCGTTCGACACCACGGAGGAGGACGTGGACTCCTTCGTCCAGGCGCTCAAGGAGGAGCTGGCGCGCTAGCGTCGTCAACTGCTGCATAGGTATGCGGTCGATCGAAAAATCATTGACTGTCGGTCGGTCGCATTCCTATGCTCGCTCTCCATGGAGCTCATCCAGCAGAACCCCGATCTGTCCGCTTACTTGGCGGCCGATGAAGCCGTCGATCACCATCACCCGCTGGTGCGCGCGATTGCGCAGCGCCTGGCCCGACGGTCCTCGGATTCATATGTATACGCCCAGGCCGCCTATGAATTCGTCCGCGACGCCATCCCGCACTCGCATGACGCGGGAGAGATGCGGGTGACGTGGCGGGCCTCCGATGTGATCGAACACCGCACCGGGATCTGCTACGCCAAGTCCCACGCGCTTGCTGCCCTGCTGCGCGCGGAGGACATCCCGACCGCGCTCTGCTATCAGCGGCTGGACGGCGTGGTGCACGGTCTGGTCGCCGTGCGCCTCCGTGGTGCCTGGCATCGGCAGGACCCGCGGGGCAACAAGCCCGGTGTCGACGCCCAGTTCTCCCTCGACGGCGAACGACTGGCCTGGATGCCGGATCTCGAGTCCAATGAGATGGACTATCCGGTACTCTACGATGCACCGCATCCTGTGGTTCTGCGAGCCCTTCAGCAGGCCCCCGACCGCGCGCACCTGTGGAAGACGCTCCCGACCGCACTCTGAACAGCCCGAGGGATCCAGGCGATGACTCTCCAGCTCACCGTGTCCGACGACGTACGTGCCCTCGCGCCCGGCTTCACACATGTGGCCGTCGAGGCGCACGGGATCGCAGGCGGCCCCAGCAGCCACGACAGTTCGGCGCTCCTCGACGACGCCGCCCGTCGGCTCGCGACCCGCCTCGGCGGACGCGCGCCGCACGAGGACCCTCACATGGCCGCCTGGCGCGAGGCGTACACGGCCTTCGGTGCCAAGCCCTCCCGTAGTCGCAACTCGGCGGAGGCGCTGGCCAGGCGGGCGCTCGCCGGCGGCGGACTGCCCCGGATCAACGTCCTGGTCGACCTGTACAACGCCATCAGCGTGGCGCATCTGATCCCCGTCGGCGGCGAGGACCTCGACCGCATCAAGGGCGGCATGCGGCTGATGAGGTCCACGGGCGAGGAGCCGTTCGCCACCGTGGCGGGCGGCGAGAAGGTCGTGGAGCACCCGGAGGCGGGTGAGGTCGTCTGGTGCGACGACGAAGGCGTCACCTGCCGGCGCTGGAACTGGCGCCAGGGTGTACGCACCCGTCTGACGGAGGACTCGGTGAACGCCCTGTTCCTTCTCGAGGGCATGGGCCCGACGGCGGGCGGCGAGCTCGAGACGGCAGCCGCCGAACTCGCCGAAGCCCTGGAGAAGTCGAGCCCCGGGGCGCGGATCACCGTCCACGCCCCGCAGTAGCCGTCAGCTTGCCTCGCGCACCTCGGCCGGTGTCGGCGCCGTGCCGCCGAGGTGGGCGGGCACCCACCAGGTGTCGGACGCGTCCCGGGGGCGCACCGGATAGGCCCGCTGCGCCGCCTCGAGCAGCTCCTGCACCCGTTCGCGCAGCCGCCGGGTGATCGCGCCGGCGTACTGGTCGGCGGGCGCCTCGACGGGCTCGCCGACCCGGATCGTCACCGGGATGTGGGAGCGCTTGAAGTTGCGCGGCCTTCCTTTGGTCCACAGCCGCTGCGTACCCCAGAGCGCCATCGGGATCAGCGGCACGCCCGCCTCCTGCGCAAGCCGCGCCGCACCCGACTTGAACGACTTCAGCGTGAACGACTGGGAGATCGTCGCCTCCGGGAAGACGCCGACGATCTCGCCCGAGCGCAGCGAGTCCAGGGCGTGCGCATACGCCGCCTCGCCCTGCCTGCGGTCCACCGGGATGTGCTTCATGCCCCGCATCAGCGGGCCTGAGATCTTGTGCCGGAAGACCGACTCCTTCGCCATGAAGCGCACCAGGCGCTTCTGCGGCAGCGCGCCGAGGCCGGTGAAGATGAAGTCCAGGTAGCTGATGTGGTTACTGACCAGCACCGCTCCGCCGGTGCGCGGAATGTTCTCCGACCCCTGAGTGTCGATCTTCAGGTCGAGCGCCTTGAACATAGTGAGAGCGGCGCCGATGACCGGCCGATAGACGAGCTCTGCCATGGAGGGAGGACCCTTTCCTCGTGCCCGGGGAGGGTTCCTCCCGGCGAAAGTTACGCAGCCGTAGGTTTTCGGCTTTGGGGCGATCGTGCCCCATGTGCGCCGTGCTGACCAGCCCTGGCGGCCCGCGGGCGCGAGATTCTCGTCACGTCGGTGCCGGGAACCCGGCGGCCGGTGGCTCCGGCGGGAATCCTTGTCGAGCCGTGAACGCTGCATTTCACGAAGCTGAACCGCAGGACGGGACGAGAAGGGGACACCACGGTGCGCGCTCACGACGGACAGTCGCGGCTCGGCGAATCGGACCTGGGCGCGGCGCTCGGCGAGCGGGCCACCCTCGTCCAGTTCTCCACCGCCTTCTGTCAGCCCTGCCGGGCCACCCGGCGCACCCTCGCCGATGTCGCCGCCATGGTCGATGGAGTCGTCCACGTCGAGCTCGACGCCGAGGAGCGCCTCGCCCTGGTGCGCCGGTTCGGCATCGTCAGGACACCCACCGTGCTGGTGCTCGACGCCGCTGGACGGATCGTCACCAGAGCGGCCGGCGCGCCCCGCAAGGCCGATGTGATCGCCGCGCTGGGGCGCGCGGTGTGACGCCAGTGACCCTGGTCGCACCTGCCGGTGCGCACTTGACTGTGCACGGCAAGTATCGAGAGGCTGAGCCCCGTGCCTCCAGTCCTCCTTCTCCACGGGCGGGTCCATGTCGACCTCGGCCGTAACGCGAGCGCGCGCTGTCCGGCTGTACACGCAGTCGCAGCCGCCTAGTTCGCACACCCAGAAGGAATTCTCGATGACGGCATCCCCCGAGCTCGCCACCACCCGGCTCGCCTCTCCCGACCTCCTGCGCTCCGTCTTCCGGCAGCACGCCGCCGGCGTCGCGGTGATCACCGCGAGGGGCCGGCGCCCGGTCGGATTCACCGCCACCTCGCTCACGTCCGTCGCCGCGGAGCCGCCGCTGATCTCCTTCGGGGTGGGGACCGGCTCCTCCAGCTGGCCGGTCGTCGCGGAGGCCGAACACATCGGTGTCCACATACTCGGGGAGCATCAGCAGGAGTTGGCGGCCACCTTTGCGCGCAGCGGCGCCGACCGGTTCGCGCCGCCCACCGGTTGGCACACGGGTCCAGAGGGAGTCCCGGTGCTCGACGGCGTGCTGGCGTGGATGGTGTGCCGTGTCGTGGCGAGGGTGCCTGCGGGGGATCATCGCATCGTGATCGCCGAGGCGGTCGTCGGTGATCCGGTGGGCGGCGGCCGCCCGCTGCTGTACCACCAGGGACGTTTCACGGCGCTGGCCGACTGAGCTGTGCGGGGGCAGCGGCCATGCCGTTGTCAAGGTCACAGTCCAAAGCGCTTGCTTAGCGGGAACACACTGGGTGTACTGACGAGTAATATTTCGGTCGGAGCGCGTGCCCGCCCCGACCGGGATCCGCCCCATCGGACGCCTATGCTGCGTTCACAAGGCAGTCCAGTAGAGACGATGCAGTAGGAGAGCCGGCGTGAGCCTGAGGATCGTTGTCTGTGTGAAGTACGTGCCCGACGCCACCGGCGACCGGCACTTCGCCGATGACCTGACCGTCGACCGCGACGACGTCGACGGCCTGCTGTCGGAACTGGATGAGTACGCGGTCGAGCAGGCGCTTCAGATCGCGGACGAGGCGGACGACGCCGAGGTCACCGTGCTGACCGTCGGCCCCGAGGATGCCAAGGACGCGCTGCGCAAGGCGCTGTCGATGGGTGCGGACAAGGCCGTCCACGTCGAGGACGACGACCTTCACGGCACCGACGTGATGGGTACCTCGCTGGTGCTGGCCAAGGCGATCGAGAAGACCGGATACGACCTGGTCATCGCCGGTATGGCCTCCACCGACGGCACCATGGGTGTGCTGCCGGCGATCCTTGCCGAGCGTCTGGGCGTCCCGCAGGTCACGCTGCTCTCCGAGGTCTCCGTCGAGGACGGCACCGTCAAGGGCCGCCGTGACGGCGACACCGCGTCCGAGCAGCTGGAGGCGTCCCTGCCGGCCGTCGTGTCCGTGACGGACCAGTCGGGTGAGGCCCGCTACCCGTCCTTCAAGGGCATCATGGCCGCCAAGAAGAAGCCGGTGGAGTCCCTGGACCTCGACGACCTCGAGATCGACGCCGAAGAGGTCGGCCTCGAGGGCGCCTGGACCAAGGTCGACTCGGCTGCGGAGCGCCCGGCCCGCACCGCCGGCACGATCGTCAAGGACGAGGGCGAGGGCGGCAAGCAGCTGGCCGAGTTCCTGGCCGGCCAGAAGTTCATCTAAGGCTTCGGCCACCAACCGCCCCCTTCATACTTCGCAAGCAGGAGAGAAGAAGTCCCATGGCTGAAGTTCTCGTCTACGTCGACCACGTGGACGGTGCCGTCCGCAAGCCCACCCTGGAACTGCTGACGCTGGCCCGCCGCATCGGCGAGCCCGTCGCCGTCGCCCTCGGCTCCGGCGCCGAGAACACCGCGGCCGCGCTCGCCGAGCACGGCGCGGTGAAGGTCCTGACCGCCGATGCGCCCGAGTTCGCCGACTACCTGGTCGTGCCGAAGGTGGACGCGCTGCAGGCCGCGTACGACGCCGTCTCCCCGGCCGCCGTGCTCGTCCCGTCGTCCGCGGAGGGCAAGGAGATCGCGGCCCGTCTCGCGGTCCGTATCGGCTCCGGCATCATCACCGACGCCGTCGACCTCGAGGCCGGCGACGAGGGCCCGGTCGCGACGCAGTCCGCGTTCGCCGCCTCCTTCACCACCAAGTCCCGTGTCTCCAAGGGCACCCCGGTCATCACGGTCAAGCCGAACTCGGCCCCCGTGGAGGCCGCGCCGGCCGCCGGCGCCGTCGAGGCCCTGTCGGTGTCGTTCTCCGAGAACGCGACCGGCACCAAGGTCGTCTCGCGCACCCCGCGTGAGTCGACCGGCCGTCCCGAGCTGACCGAGGCCGCGATCGTGGTCTCCGGCGGCCGTGGTGTCAACGGTGCCGAGAACTTCGCGATCATCGAGGGGCTCGCCGACTCCCTCGGTGCGGCCGTCGGCGCCTCGCGCGCCGCGGTCGACGCCGGCTGGTACCCGCACACCAACCAGGTCGGCCAGACCGGCAAGTCGGTCTCTCCGCAGCTGTACATCGCCTCCGGCATCTCCGGCGCGATCCAGCACCGCGCCGGCATGCAGACCTCGAAGACGATCGTGGCCATCAACAAGGACGCCGAGGCCCCGATCTTCGACCTCGTCGACTACGGCGTGGTCGGCGACCTGTTCGAGGTCGTCCCGCAGCTGACCGAAGAGGTCAAGTCCCGCAAGGGCTGATCTGCAGGTTCTTCACGGCCCGGGGCCGCGCGGTGATCATCACCGCGCGGCCCCGGCCCGTTTCGGGGGACCATTGACGCGACTCGGTACGGGCCGTTAATTTCATTCAACAGAATGTTGATTCCGCTGGTCGGAAAGCGGCAACGTCGAGAAGTGACGGAGGGTGTCGGACATGGGTCAGCAGGAGAAGGTGGCGACGAGCCTCGCCGGGGCGGTCAGTGAGGGCATCAGCGCCTCCCTCGCCCCGGTGGACGCCGAGCTCGCCCGCCGGTACCCGGGAGACCCCGGCACCCGCCAGCCCGTCCACACCCTCTACGTACCCGGCGACGCCTTCGCCGCGGACACCGTCCGATCCTGGGGCGAGCAGGCCCTCTCCGCGCTCGACGAGCACGCGCCCGACGCCGCCACCCTCGCGCGCGTCCTCGGCCTGGCCGACGAGCTCGCCGAGCCGGTGTACACGCGGGTGCGGGCCAAGCTGGAGCGCGAGCCGATCGAGGACCTGCGGATCGACTTCGAGGACGGCTACAGCGGCTCCGACGAGGATGCCGACGCGGCCCGCGCCGCGCGGCTGGTGTCCGAGGCGTACGAACGGGGCACCGCCGCCCCGTACATGGGCATCCGCATGAAGTGCATGGAGGCCGCCGTACGCGACCGGGGCATCCGCACCCTCGACATCTTCCTCACCGGCCTGATGGAGCACGGCGGTCTGCCCTCGGCACTGGTCCTGACGCTGCCCAAGGTCACCTACCCGGAGCAGGTCACCGCCATGGTGCGACTGCTCGAGGAGTTCGAGAAGGCCCGCGGTCTGGAGCCCGGCCGCATCGGCTTCGAGATCCAGATCGAGACCAGCCAGTCCATCCTCGGGGCCGACGGCACCGCCACCGTCGCCCGCATGATCGACGCGGCCGAGGGGCGCGCCACCGGACTCCACTACGGCACCTTCGACTACAGCGCCTGCCTGGGCGTCAGCGCCGCCTACCAGGCCGGCGACCACCCCGCCGCCGACCACGCCAAGGCCGTCATGCAGGTCGCCGCCGCCGGGACCGGCGTACGGCTCTCCGACGGCTCCACCAACGTCCTGCCCGTCGGCACCACGGAGAAGGTCCACGACGCCTGGCGGCTCCACTACGGCCTCACCCGCCGCGCCCTGGCCCGCGCCTACTACCAGGGCTGGGACATGCACCCTGGCCACCTGCCGACCCGCTACGCCGCCGTATTCGCCTTCTACCGCGAGGGCTTCGAGCAGGCCGCGGCCCGTCTCGCCGCCTATGCGGGCCACGTCGGCGGCGACGTCATGGACGAGCCCGCCACCGCCAAGGCGCTCGGCTCCTACCTGCTGCGAGGCATCGACTGCGGCGCCCTCGACCCGGCGGAGGTCGCCCGCCTCAGCGGCCTCACCCGCGCCGACCTCGACGGCTTCGCCCGGCCCCGGCGCGGCGACCTGACCGCCACGGCCGGGTGACCGCGGCAGCCGGCTGACAGCGGGCATCGGCCCTCCTGCCGCCCCTCGGCGGAGCCGCTCTGACCGCCGGTGGCCGTGCCCATGGAGCGGGCGACCCCGTGCCTGCGGTGCTCGACGATGCGCCCTACCCGTCGCAGGGCTTCGCGCCGGGGGCGCCGGCGGTGCGGCAGGATCGGCCCGGCGCGAACGGTGTGACGGCAACTGTGTGACGGCCCGAGCATCTGTCCGGCCCGGCCCGGCCCTGTCGTCGGCCGGTCAGTCCGAGGGCGGGATCTCGCCCGAGCCGCGCGGGATCAGCACCGTCTCCAGCGCCACCTGCGTCGGCTCGTCGTTCGCACCGTCGAGCCTGCGGAACAGCCGCTCCGCCGCCGTGCGCCCCAGCGTCGCGGCGTCCTGGGCTATGACGGTGATGCCGAGCAGGTCCGCGAGCTCGATGTCGTCGAAGCCGACGAGCGCGACGCGCCGGTCCTGGCCGGCGAGGACCCGTACCGCCGTCACCGTCACGCGGTTGTTGCCCGCGAAGATCGCGGTGACCGGTTCCGGCCCCGACAGGACCGCCGTCACGGCCTTCTGCACCCGCTCGGGGGCCGTCGAGCCGAGGGCGACCCACGAGTCGTCGATCTCGAGACCGGCGTCCTCCATGGCCACCCGGTAGCCGCGCAGCCGCTCCACGGCGGTGTGGATGCGAGGCTGGTCGCCGATGAACGCGATACGGCGGTGGCCGTGCGCGATCAGATGCGCCACGCCCGCCCGTGCGCCGCCGAAGCTGTCGGAGAGCACCACGTCCGCGTCGATCCGGCCGGGCGGGCGGTCGACGAAGACGGTGGCGATGCCCGCCTTGATCTCCGGTTCCAGATAGCGGTGGTCGTGCCCGGCCGGGATCACGATCAGGCCGTCGACCCGGCGGGCACACAGGGCGAGTGCCAACTCCTGCTCGCGGTCCGGGTCCTCGGCGCTGGAACCGTTGATGAGCAGTGCCCCGTGGGCCCGGGCGACCTCCTCGACGGCGCGGCTCAACGGTCCGTAGAACGGGTCGGCGAGATCCTCCAGTACGAGACCGATGGAGGCGGTGCGGCCCTTGCGCAGCACCCGGGCGCTGTCGTTGCGCCGGAAGCCGAGGGACTCGATCGCCTCCTGCACCCGGCGCTCGGTGTCGGGCGTGACGCCCGGTTCGCCGTTGACCACGCGCGACACCGTCTTCAGCCCGACGCCCGCACGTGCTGCGACGTCCTTCATCGTGGGCCGGTTCCCGTAGCGGGGCTCGGGGCCGCGGGGGCCGCCGGGAGGCGTCGGGGGACGGGGCGAATCGGCCACGGTGCGCTGTCCTGTCATGGTCTCGGCGGTCGCGTTCTTCGTATATGTAACGCGTGGCGTCGAGCATAGGCCCTGGACAACGTTGTCAGGGCAATGGAGACTGTTGGGGAAGCCGCAGGTCCGACACCTCCCGGGGGATCCCGTACCGATGCATACCAGCCTCGTCGCCGCTCTCGACATCGGCGGTACCAAGATCGCCGGCGCGCTGGTGGACGGCAACGGCGCGATTCTTCATCGCGCCCAGCGCCCCACGCCGGCACGTGCGGACGGCGACACGGTGATGCAAGCGGTCGAGACCGTCCTCGCCGGGCTGACGGCCTCCCCGCTGTGGGGGCGGGCCACCGCCCTCGGCATCGGCAGCGCGGGCCCCGTCGACGCCTGTGCCGGTACGGTCAGCCCGGTCAACGTGCCCGCCTGGCGCGGCTTTCCCCTCGTCGACCGGGTGTCGCGGGCCGTCGGCGGTCTGCCGGTCACCCTCGTCGGCGACGGCGTCGCCATGACCGCCGCGGAACACTGGCAGGGCGCTGCCCGCGGCCACGACAACGCGCTGTGCATGGTCGTCTCCACCGGCGTCGGCGGTGGCCTCGTGCTGGGCGGCAAGCCGTACGCCGGACCGACGGGCAACGCCGGCCACATCGGACACATCAGCGTGGACCTGGACGGCGACCCCTGCCCGTGCGGCGGCCGCGGCTGTGTGGAGCGCATCGCCAGCGGGCCGAACATCGCCCGCCGGGCACTGGAGAACGGGTGGCTGCCCGGCCCGTCCGGGGACGCCTCCGCCGCGGCCGTCGCCAAGGCGGCGCGCGCCGGGGACCCGGTCGCGACCGCCTCGTACGACCGTGCGGCCCAGGCGCTCGCCGCGGGGATCGCCGCCACGGCGGCGCTCGTCGAGATCGAGATCGCCGTCATCGGCGGGGGAGTGGCCGGGGCGGGCGAGGTCTTGTTCGCCCCGCTGCGCCGTGCCCTGCGTGACTACGCCACGCTCTCCTTCGCCCAGCGGCTGATCGTGGCCCCCGCGGTGACCGGCACGGACGCCGGCCTGGTGGGTGCCGCGGCCGCTGCGTCGCTCGGTCACGGCGAGACGCCGGTCCCGGCGGGACGGGGCTGACGACCGGGGCGTGCGTCCCCCGGGCCCTGCAAGTGCAGAGGGCGGCGGCCCCGGCCCGGCCGGCGGATCACGGCGCGCCGCTCACCAACCGCGCTCCGAACTCTGCTGCTGCGGCACCACTACCAGGAACGCGTCCGACTCCAGGTCCATCACGACCTCCGCCGCCAGGCCCTCGTCCCTGCGGTGGCGGGCGTACTCCTCCGCCTGCCGACTTCCGCGCGGGTCACCCGCGGGGAACTTCTCCAACACCGTGCGGCGCATGCCCCACTCCCTCGTCTCTTCCGCTCCAACGACGATCCCCCGCGGGTGTCACGGCCCGGCCACAGTTGACGTAGCCGTCGGCCAACCGGTTCCGGTACCGGGTTTGCGTGGCAGGGTGTTGCGGGCAATCCACTGTGGGCTACGGAGGAGGGGGACCCGTGATCGTCTGGATCAACGGTGCGTTCGGAGCGGGCAAGAGCAGTACCGCACGCGAACTGATCGATCTGATCCCGAGCAGCACGCTCTTCGACCCCGAGGTGATCGGCGCGGGCATGCGCCATCTGCTGCCGGCCAAACGGCTGGCCGAGGTCGGCGACTACCAGGACCTGCCGATCTGGCGGCGGCTCGTCGTGGACACCGCGGCGGCGCTGCTCGCCGAGCTCGGCGGTGTGCTGGTGGCACCCATGACCGTCCTGCGCCAGGACTACCGCGACGAGATCTTCGGCGGTCTCGCCGCCCGCCGGATAGCGGTGCGGCATGTGCTCCTGGCACCTGATGAAACGATTTTGCGCCAACGGATAGCGGCCCGTGACGTGTTCCCCGGCGACCCCGAGGAGAGCGAGCGCGCCCGCCAGTGGGCATTCGGCAACATCGAGCGCTACCGGGCCGCCCTCGGCTGGCTCACCGGCGACGCGCACGTGATCGACAACAGCCGCCTCGACACCCGCGCCGCGGCGCAGGCCGTCGCCGACGCCGTACGGACCGGCGAGGCCCCCGTCAGCGACATCGTCCAGACCCCCGAGCCGACCGCGGAGACCGTCGCCGCCGGAGTACTGCTCTTCGACGCCGAGGACCGGGTCCTGCTCGTCGACCCGACCTACAAGCCGGGGTGGGAGTTCCCCGGCGGTGTCGTGGAGAGCGGGGAGGCACCTGCCCGGGCCGGCATGCGGGAGGTCACGGAGGAGCTGGGCATAGAACTGGCCGACATACCCCGGCTGCTGGTCGTCGACTGGGAGCCGCCGAAGCCACCCGGCTTCGGCGGACTGCGGCTGCTCTTCGACGGCGGCCGGCTCCCGGTCGGCGACGCCGGACGCGTACTGCTGCCGGGCTCCGAACTGCGCGGCTGGAAGTTCGCCGACGAGGAGGAGGCGGCGGAACTGCTTCCGCCCGCCCGCTACGAACGGCTCCGCTGGGCCCTGCGGGCGCGCGAGCGCGGGACGGTCCTCAACATGGAGGCCGGAATCCCGGTCGGCACTTAGGCTCTTTCCGGCCCTGATTCGCCGGACGGGGCCCGGAGCGTCGCGGCGGCCAGGGCAGCGGCGGCGTTCTCGGTGATCGGGTCACCGTGTCCGAAGCAGACCGTGGACGGCGCGAGCGAGGCGAGGCGGCGCATCGAAACCTGTGCCGCCGCCCGGTCGACGTTGAACACCCCGAGCATCACCCGTCCGACACCGGCGACGCAGTCACCGGTGAACAGCACACCGCGATCCGGCAGATGAAGGCCGATCGACCCGTCGGTGTGCCCCGGCGAGTGCACCACCAGCGCACCGCCGCCGAAGTCCAGGACCTCGCCGTCCTCCAGCTCACGGTCCACCGGGGTGGCCGGCGCGGGCGGCACGGTCAGGCCGTGCTCGTACAACGGGACCTCCCAGTCCAGCAGTACGGGCTCGGGGACCGGCCGCTCGCCCCTGATCACCGGGGCGTCCAGACGGTGCGCCAGTACCTCGGCGCCGTACCGCCCGGCCAACTCCCGGCCGCCCCGACATGGTCACGATGGCAGTGGGTCAGCACGAGCCGGCGGATACGGGCCGGGTCGAGCCCGGCGTCCCTCAGCCCTGCTCGATCAGCGGCGCGGCGCCGGCGTGTCCGGCGTCGACGAGGGTCAGATCGCTGCCGTCACGCCACACATACGCCCGGCCGATCGGGAAGCGGAACATGTGCAACTGAGGCGTCACCCGGATGAGTTCCATGCGGCGAACCCAGGCACACCCGCAGCACTGCCGCACGGATCTCTGCTCCCGGCAGACGGGGGCGATCTCAAATACGCCGTGACGCGGCGTAGTTGACCAGGAACAGCGCCTCGGCCACCGACATGCGTTCCAGTTCCTCGGGCGACACGCTCTCGTTCACGGCGTGGATCTGCGCCTCGGGGTCGCTCAGGCCGATGAGCAGGATCTCGGCCTGCGGGTAGAGCGCGGCGAGCGTGTTGCACAGCGGGATCGAGCCGCCCATACCGGAGGACTGCATCTCCTGGCCCGGGTACGCCATCCGCATGGCCTCGGCCATCGACGTGTACGCCGGGCTCGTCACATCCGCCTGGAACGCCTGGCCCTGGCCGACCTGCTCCACCGCGACCCGCGCGCCCCACGGGGTGTGTGCCTCCAGATGCGCGGCGAGCAGCTTGTTCGCCTCGGCCGCGTCCTGGCCCGGCGGGACCCGCAGGCTGACGAGCGCACGTGCGGACGCCTGCACGGACGGGGTGGCGCCGACCACCGGCGGGCAGTCGATGCCCAGGACCGTGACGGCCGGACGAGCCCAGATACGGTCAGCGACCGTGCCCTCCCCGATGAGCCCCACACCATCGAGGACCTTCGCGTCCTTGCGGAAGTCCTCCTCCGGGTAAGCGAGGCCCTCCCAGGTGGCGTCCGCCGCGAGCCCTTCGACGGTCGTCGAACCGTCCTTTGCGCGCAGCGAGTCCAGTACGCGGATGAGCGCGGCCAGCGCGTCGGGGGCCGCCCCGCCGAACTGTCCCGAGTGCAGATTCCCCTCGAGGGTGTCGACCTGCACCCGCAGCAGGGTCATGCCGCGCAGGCTGGCCGTGACCGTCGGCAGGCCGGCCCGGAAGTTGCCCGTGTCGCCGATGACGACGGCGTCCGCGGCCAGCAACTCGGGGTGGGCCTCCGCGTACTGCTCCAGGCCCCCGGTGCCCTGCTCCTCGGAACCCTCCACGATCACCTTGACGTTCACCGGCACACCGCCGTTGGCCTTGAGGGCGCGCAGCGCGAGCAGGTGCATGATGAAGCCGCCCTTGCAGTCCGCGGCCCCGCGTCCGTACCAGCGGCCGTCGCGCTCGGTCAGCTCGAACGGTGGCGACACCCAGGCCGCCGGATCCAGCGGCGGCTGCACGTCGTAGTGCGCGTACAGGAGCACTGTCGGGGCGCCGGCCGGGCCGGGCAGGAAGCCGTAGACGGACTGGGTGCCGTCGGGAGTGTCCAGGACGGCCACGTCCGTGAAGCCCTCAGCGCCCAGCGCGCCCGCGACCCATGCGGCCGCCGCCTCGCACTCGCTCTTCGGGAACTGGGCAGGGTCCGCCACCGACTGGAACGCCACGAACTCCCTGAGCTCCGCCTCGGCGCGGGACATCAGCGACGCGACGGTCTCTGCGATCGGTACGGCGGTCATGGGCACGCTCCTCGAGGGCACGACGTTGTGCGATGTGTGTACGTTCAAATGTGTGGTCGATCCTCCCACAGCGGGTAGCAGGCGACCGCGCCGTAGGATGCCGTCGAGAGCTTGGGCCACAGGTCGGATCGGGAGCAGAAGTACATCGTGAGCAGCGAGAACGATGCCACCGGAGCAGAGGCGGCAAATGAGCTTGACGACCCCGTGTGGGACGTCGTCGTGGTCGGCGCGGGGCCCGCGGGGGCGTCGGCGGCGTACGCGGCGGCGGTGACCGGCCGCAGGGTGCTGCTGCTGGAGAAGGCCGAACTGCCCCGCTACAAGACCTGCGGCGGGGGGATCATCGGACCGTCCCGCGACAGCCTGCCGCCGGGCTTCGAACTCCCGCTGCAGGACCGGGTGCACGCCGTGACCTTCTCACTCAACGGCAAGCTGGCCCGCACCCGCCGCTCCAAGCGGATGCTCTTCGGGCTCATCAACCGCCCGGAGTTCGACGCCGGTCTCGTCCAGCAGGCGCAGAAGGCCGGGGCGGTGCTGCGCACCGGCGCGGCCGTGTCCCGTGTCGATCAGCACGGGCCGGCCGTGCCCGACCGGCGCACGGTCGCCGTGGTCCTGTCGGACGGTGAGACGGTCCTGACGCGCGCGGTCGTCGGCGCGGACGGCAGCGCCGGCCGGATAGGCGCCCACGTCGGGGTGAAGCTCGATCAGGTCGATCTCGGGCTGGAGGCGGAGATCCCGGTCCCCGCCACGGTCGCGGAGGACTGGGCGGGCCGGGTGCTCATCGACTGGGGCCCGATGCCCGGCAGTTACGGCTGGGTGTTCCCCAAGGGGCGGACGCTCACGGTCGGTGTGATCTCGGCGCGCGGCGAGGGCGCCGCGACCAAGCGGTACCTGGAGGACTTCATCGCCCGGCTGGGTCTCGCCGGCTTCGAGCCCGCCATCTCCTCCGGCCACCTCACGCGCTGCCGCAGCGACGACTCGCCGCTGTCGCGCGGCCGGGTCCTGGTGTGCGGCGACGCGGCGGGGCTGCTCGAGCCGTGGACCCGGGAGGGCATCTCCTTCGCGCTGCGCTCGGGCCGGCTCGCGGGGGAGTGGGCGGTGCGGATCGCGGAGGCGCACGACGCCGTCGATGCGCGCAGGCAGGCGCTGAACTACGCGTTCGCCGTCAAGTCGGGGCTCGGCGTCGAGATGGCGGTCGGGCGGCGGATGCTGGCCGTCTTCGAGCGGCGGCCGGCGCTGCTGCACGCGGTGATGACCGGAGTCCGGCCGGCCTGGAAGACCTTCGCGGACATCACGCGCGGTGCGACGACGCTGGCCGGTCTGGTGCGTACGCACTCGCTGGCGCGGCGTGCGCTGGACGTCCTGGACAAGCGGGCGTCGCAGCCTGCGCCGTGACGGGCCGGCCGGTCGGGTGGGGCGCCGCCGTGCGCCCGGCTCCCCGACGTCCGCAGTGCGGGCCGACCGGGCCGGGCCCCGGGCCGCAGGTTACGCGCCGCTCGCTGGGCGCGGCCGGCGCGCAGCGCGCCGGCCGCTGGGCGCCCGGCCGGCCCGTTCCGCAGCCGGGGCCGGCCCGCGCTCCCGCCCGGCTCGCGCATTCGCGCCTGGTGTCCTGGGCCTGTGGCCCGGTCATCCGGTCACGGTGATCTTGAAGACGGGGTGCCTGTGGGCCGCGGCCCGCAGCTCCTCGTCCGTGGATCCGGCGTTGACGTCCCCGAAGAAGCGGCCGACCTCCCAGCCCCAGCGCTCGAGGTAGGTGCGCAGCAGCTCGGGCTTCTGCTCGTCCGGCAGCTCGACGGCCGTGAACTGCTGCGTTCTGCGGCCGACCTGGAGCTGCCCGCCGCCTGCGGCACGGAGGTTGCGGACCCACTGGGAATGGCCCCTGGCTGAGATCAGGTACGGGCCGCCGTCGTAGGGGAGCGGGTTGACGGGGATCCGGCGCCACTCGCCGCTGGTGCGGCCGCGCACCGAGAGTTCCGCGGTGCCCATGAGGCTGATGCCGCGGCGTGCGAGCCAGCCGACCGTGGCGTTAATGATCGTGTCGAACCGGTTGGGCTTGATGTAGTGCGCCTTCGACATGGCTTCTCCCCTGGGCTGGACCGGTTCGTTCAGTGCTCTGACCGGTGACCGGCGCTTAACTTTGAGATCACTGCTCTCGCTTGAGAACAGTGTCCCCGAATGGGCGCCTCCAAGCAAGAGCAATGCTCTCGTTATTGTCCGCTGCTCCGAAACGTGACAGAGTGTTCCACCATGAGCACCATCCGAGGGGCCAGGGAACGCGCCCGTACCGAGATCACCGCGGCCATCAAGGACGAGGCACGCGCCCAACTCGCCGCCGAGGGGGCCGCGAAACTCTCCCTCCGCGCCGTCGCCCGTGAGCTGGGCATGGCCTCTTCCGCCCTCTACCGCTACTTCCCCAGCCGCGACGACCTGCTGACCGCCCTCATCGTCGACGCCTACGACGCCGTGGGCGCCGCCGCCGAGGCAGCCCTCGCCGCAGCGCCGCCCGCCGCCGACCACTGCGCCCGCTGGACCGCAGCCTGTTCCGCCGTACGCGCCTGGGCCCTCGACCACCCGCACCAGTACGCCCTGATCTACGGCTCACCCGTCCCCGGCTACACCGCACCCAAGGACACCGTCGCCCCGGCCTCCCGCGTCGCGCTCGCGCTCGTCTCCGTCATCCGGGACGCCCACCGCACCAACGGTCTCGCGCTCCCGCCGCTGTCCCTGGGAGTGCGTCCCGAAGCGGACCGCATGGCCGCCGACATCGCCCCCGACCTGCCGCCGGCTGTGGTCACCGCGATGGTCGCCGCCTGGTCGCAGCTCTTCGGGACGATCTCCTTCGAGCTCTTCGGCCACTTCAACAACGTGGTCGCGGACCGGGACGCCTTCTTCGAGCACACAGCGACCCGGCTCGCCCACGAGGTGGGACTGCGCCCTCAGGCCGCCGGTGCGTCAGCCGGCAGCAGCGCCGGGTCCTGACGCAGGATCCGCCCGTGCAGCGCCCGCAGCACCGGACCCGGATCCGCTCCCATGGCCTCCGAGATCCGGCGCCGTGCCTCCTCGTAGGCCAGCAGGGCGTCGGCCGAGCGCCCGCTGCGGTAGAGGGCCAGCATCAGCAGCTCCACCAGCCGTTCCCGCAGCGGCTGGAGAGCCACCAGGCGCACCAGTTCGTGGACGCACTCGTCGTGGCGCCCCAGCTCGATCAGGCACGCGAGGCGTGACTCCAGCACCAGCATCCGCTTCTCCGCCCAGCGGCGCCGCTCCGCCTCCAGGCAGGGGCCCGTGAGCCCCTCGGCGAACTCTCCGCGCCACAAAGCCTCGCCCTCGGCGGCCACTTCGGCGGCCCGTCGCAGATCCCCGGCCTCCTGCGCCGCAAGGGCCGTACGCATCAGCGCGTGCCGTTCCCGCAGGTCGTCGATCGCCGCACCCGTGAGCCGGTAACCGCTGCCCGTCCACACCGGCTTCGGCCCGCCCGGGCCGGCCGCCAGGGCGCGCCGCAACCCGGAGACGTACTTCTGGACCAGGTTGCGTACGTGCACGGGCGGTTCGGTGCCCCACACGGCGTCCACCAGCGCGTCGTACGACAGGGCGCGGCCCTCCTGGAGCAGCAGGACCGCGAGCACCGCCCGCTGCTTCGGCGGGCCGAGGTCCACCTCCCGCCCGCGGTACCACGCCCGCAGTGGACCGAGCAGTTCGAACCGCATCCTCCCACCCATGCGCTTGAGACCAACCCGGCGGCCGGCCTCCGGTGGATCTTCCAGCGGGCCTTCCAGCGGGCCTTCCAGCGGAGAGTAGGCGCAAGGTCAGCGGCACCCGTCACCGTGGCGGCATGACAGACGAACGACCCCAGATGTCCGGTCCCTTGACGCGTCTCGGACGGTTCGCCGCCAGACGCAGCGCGGCCGTGCTGATCACCACGCTGCTGCTCTTCCTCGGGCTGGCCGCCTACGGCGCCGGGGCCCAGGACGATCTCGACCTCTCCCGCTGGGACGCGCCGGGCACCGAGTCCGTGGAGGCCGCCGGGGTCCTTCGTGAGGAGTTCGCCACCGGCAATCCCAGTCTCGCCCTTCTCGTCACCCCGGGCACGGGCGACGTCGACGCGCCGGAGGCGGTGCGGGCCGGCCGCGCCCTGGCCGACGAGGTGCGCCGGCGACGACCAGAATGCCCGCGTAGGCGAAGGAACTGAGGAAGAAGAACGGGAAGACGAGCAGCGCGGACAGCGAGACGGCGACGGTGGTCCCGCTGAAGATCACCGTACGACCCGCCGCCGCGGTGGCACGCACGGCGGCGCCGCTCTGGTCGTGGCCCGCACTTCGCTCCTCCCGGTAGCGGCTGATGACGAACAGGCTGTAGTCGATGCCCAGTCCGAGGCCCAGTACGAGCGCGATGTTGGCGGCGAAGGTGGACACCTCGGTGAGCTGGGCGACCGCGCGCAGGCCGGCGAGCGTACCGACGACGCTGATGAGTCCGACGCCGACCGTGATCAGGGCGGCGGCGGTCCGCCGGTACACCAGGACCAGCAGCAGGAGCACCGCCGGCAGCACAAGGATCTCCGCGGTCAGGAAGTCCTCGCGGGCCTGTTCGCCGACCTGCCGCGAGATCTCCTCCTGGCCGCCGACGCGGACGGTCAGCGCGTCGGTCGTCCGAGTCAGTTTGGGTGACAGCGTGGCGAGTTCCTCCCGGGTCTCGGTTGCGCTGCCTTCGAGACGGGCAAGAATCAGGGCCCGGCGGCCGTCGTCGCTGCGAAGGGCGGGACTGTCGGCGTCCCAGTACGCGTCGACGTCGGTGACCATCGGCAGACTCCGCGCCGTCGTCGTGCTGCCCGCAGCCCTGGCCCGCTGGGGCCACCGCATGGAGCGCGGCACCGAGCCGGCGCCCAGCGGGCTGTGGCACCGTGTCGCGCTGCGGGCGAGCGCCGGCCCGTGCTCAGTGGCGGTGCCGTGCTGGGCCTGCTGCTGCTCGCCGGATCACCGCTGCTGGGTTTGCGCTTCGGCCTGCCGGACGAGCGCACACTGCCCGAGGGCACGTCGTCGCGCACGGTCTCTGAGACCGTGCGCCGTGAGTTCGCCGCCGAACCGACCGACGCCGTCCAGGTCGTGGTCCCGCCTCCGCCGGGGCGCGCGCCGTCGCACGCTACACCGACGATCTGGCCCGGATCCCGGGTGTGTTCCGGATCGACCCGCCCCACACCACCGGTTACGGCACACGGCTCGCCCTCCTGCCCACCCAGGAGGCGATGCGCGGCGACGTGCCGGCCTTCGTCGAGCGGATCCGCGCCGTACCCACCGCCCCCGAGGGCGTCCTGGTCGGCGGCTATCCGGCGGAGACCACCGACTTCCGCAGCACCCTGCTCGACCGGCTGCCGGTCGTCGTCGCGCTCATCCTCTCCGCGACCTTCGTCATCCTCTTCCTGATGACCGGGAGCCTGTTGCTGCCCGCCAAGGCGACCGTGCTCAATCTGCTCAGCCTCTCGGTGATGTTCGGCTGCCTGGTCTTCGTCTTCCAGGAGGGCCACTTCTCCTCGCTGCTCGGCTTCACCCCCACCGGGTCCGTCGAACCGAGCATGCCCGTCCTGATGTTCTGCGTCGCCTACGGCCTGTCCATGGACTACGAGGTCTTCCTGCTGGCCCGCATCAAGGAGGAGCACGAACGCACCGGCGACACCGAACGCGCCGTGTCCGAAGGCATCCGGCGCAGTGCGCCCCTCGTCACGGCCGCCGCCGGCATCCTGTCGCTCACCTTCGCCTCCTACGCGACCGGCGGCGTCGTCTTCCTCAAGGAAACTCGGGATCGGCACGGCCCTGGCGATCCTGGTCGACGCCACCCTGATCAGGGTCGTCCTGCTGCCCGTCGCCATGCGGCTCGCAGGGCGCGCCAACTGGTGGGCCCCGCGCCCGCTGCGCCGCCTGCACGCCCAGGCCGGGATCTCGGAGGCCGCCGCCCCCGCGCCCGTACTCCCCAGGGAGTACGGGTGATCGCCACGCACGGATGACGCCCGTGGGCCCCGCGCCGGTCTAGCGTGGCCGTATGGAACAGCGGCCCGGCACCTGCGGAGGTCCGCCCTGGTCACGGGGCGGACCGCCGTGGTCACGGGGCGGGCCGTCGTGGTCACGGGGCGGGCCGTCGTGGCTGCGGGCCTTCGTGGACCAGGCCGACGGCGCACGCATCCCCTGGCTCTCGACCGTGGCTGTCGCCGTCTTCGTCATGGTGGGCACGGGTTTCGCCGCCGAGAGCCAGCAGGACACCCGCGAACCCCTCGACGTCCTCGCCCGTGTCCTGCTGCTCGTGGGACCGGCGCTCCTCCTGCTGCGCAAGAAGTACCCGGTCGTCACCGTCTTCGGCGTCTGCGCCGTCGCGCTGGTGTACTTCGCCGCCGGTTATCCCTACGGACCCGTCTTCCTCACCATCGCCGTCGCCGTCTTCGCCGCCATCGTCGCGGGCCACCGGCGCGCCGCATGGTGGGCCGTCGGGCTGCTCTGGGCGGCGCATCTGCTGATCGCGCACTGGCTGTACGCGTATCTGCCGCCGACCGGTGACGAGGCCGCGCCGTGGGGCCAGGAGGTGTTCATCACCGCCTGGGTGATCGCGGTCGTCGCGGCGTCCGAGCTGGTACGAGTGCGCCGCGAGGTCTGGGCACGCGAGCGTGCCGAGCGTGCCGCGGCCGAGCAGCGGCGCGCGGACGAAGAACGGCTGCGGATCGCGCGCGAACTCCACGACGTGCTTGCACACTCGATCTCCGTCATCAACGTCCAGGCGGGCGTCGGCCTGGCCCTGCTCGACGCGGACCCCGAACAGGCACGCACGGCCCTGACCACCATCAAGGTGGCGAGCAAGGAGGCACTGGGCGAGGTGCGGCAGGTCCTGGACACCCTTCGCACCCCCGGTGACGCGCCACGCGCCCCGGCGCCCGGGCTGGACCGCCTGCCGGAACTGGTCGAACAGGCCGCGAGCACCGGTCTCACCGTCGACGTGGAAAGCGTCGGCGAGGAGGTGGCGCTCGCGCCCGGCACCGACCTGGCCGCGTTCCGTATCGTCCAGGAGGCCCTGACCAACGTCGTACGGCATTCGCGCTCGCGCTCCGCACGGGTACGTATCGTCCACTCGCCCGGCAGTCTCGGCCTCCAGATCGACGACGAGGGGCCGGCGACCGGCTCTGACGCCGGCGGCAGCGGCAGCGGACTGGTCGGCCTGCGGGAGCGTGCCGGTGCACTGGGTGGCACCGTCGAGGCGGGCCCCCGCCCGGACGGCGGTTTCCGCGTCCGGGCCGAACTCCCCGTGCGGACCGAGGAGACGATGTGATCCGTGTGGTACTCGCCGACGATCAGATGCTGGTCAGGGCCGGCTTCCGGGCACTGCTGGCCGCCCAGCACGACATCGAGGTCGCGGGCGAGGCGTCGGACGGCGAGGAGGCGGTGCGCCTGGTGGGTGAACTGCGCCCGGACGTGGTGCTGATGGACATCAGGATGCCGCTGCTCGACGGGCTGGCCGCCACCCGGCGCATCACCGGGGACGAGCGCCTGGCGGACGTGAAGGTGGTCATACTCACCACCTTCGAGCTCGACGAGTACGTCTTCGAGGCCATCCGGTCCGGCGCCTCGGGTTTCCTGGTGAAGGACACGGAACCGGACGAACTACTGCGCGCGGTACGGGCGGCGGTCGTCGGTGACGCGCTGCTGTCGCCGGGTGTGACACGCCGTTTGATCGCCGAGTTCGCGGCCCGCTCCAAGGAACCTGCCGAGGCCGAGGGCCTCGGGGAACTCACGGAACGGGAGCGGGAGGTGATGGCGCTGGTCGGCATCGGCCTGTCCAACGAGGAGATCGCTCGCCGGCTGGTCGTCAGTCCGCTCACGGCCAAGACGCACGTGAGCCGCACCATGGTGAAGCTCGGCGCCCGCGACCGGGCCCAACTGGTGGTTCTGGCCTACGAGTCGGGCCTGGTGCGCCCCGGCTGGCTGGGCTGATCCGCCCCGCCCCCGAATCGCCACAGCACGGCCACGACCCGCAGGACGAACACGACCGCGCCCGCCGAGGCCCCCGCGACCAGCAGACCGCGCTCGAACGCGTACGGCAGGGCGAACATCAGCTTCGGTCCGGCGACCGCCCCGAAGACCAGCGCTCCGGCCACTGCTGCGCTGAGCAGCGCATAGCCGATCTCGATCGTCACGGCGTCCCGGTCGGCCTGTGTGCGTCGCTCCATGGACGAAGTGTCACAATGCCGCGGCCGCCGGGCAACATGCCCGCCGGCCGCGGCCGCCGGTGAGGGTCAGTCGCCCGCCGCCACCCGCTGCGGCTCCTTGTCCGGCACGGACCTGGCGACCACGATGCCCGGGCGTTCGCGGGGCGTGCGCAGCCCGGTCAGTGTGATGAGCAGTCCGGCGGCCGCGATCACGGTGACCACGACCAGGCCGGGCCGGAAGCGGTCGAGCACCTCCTGCGGCGAGCCGCCCGTCTCACCGCCCGCCGTGATCACCGCCGTGACGACCGCGAGGAAGATCGCTCCACCGACCTGGATCGAGGTGTTCAGCAGGCCGGAGACCATGCCCTGCTCGTGGTCCTCGACGCCGTTGGTCGCCTGGATGTTGAGCGACGGGAACACCAGGGCGCAGGCCGCTCCCAGCAGCAGCATCGACGGCAGGATCGCCGCGGCGTAGGTCGGGTCGAGGTCGATCCGCAGGAACAGCGCGTACGCCACGACCAGCAGGGCGAAGCCGGTGGCGATCACCCGTGGGGTGCCGAACCGGTCCACGACGGAGCCGATCTTCGTCGCCGAGAGCGCCACCAGCGCACCCGCGGGCAGGAAGGCGAGTGCGGTCTCGAGCGCGGACCAGCCGAGCAGCGACTGCATGTACTGAGTGACGAGGAACTGGAACCCGACGTACGAGCCGAAGAAGAACGCGGCACCGACGTTCGCCCGGATCTGACTGCCGGAGCGCAGTACCCCGAGCCTGATCAGCGGATGGGAGCTGCGCCGCTCGATGGTGACGAAGACGAACAGCAGGACGGCGGCCGCGGCGAAGGAGAGCAGCGTCTGCGCGGAGGCCCAGCCGACCTCCGGTGCCTGTACGACGGTGAAGACGAGCAGCAGCATGGAGGCGGTGCCGGTGACGGCGCCGGGGAGGTCGTAGCCCATGCCGGAGTCCTCGCGGCGGCTGCGAGGGATCAGCCGGATACCGGCCAGGAGCGCGACCAGTGCGATGGGCGCGGGCAGCAGCATCGTCAGACGCCAACTGACCTCGGTGAGCAGGCCGGAGAGCACGAGGCCCATCGAGAAGCCGGTGGCGGCGCAGGTGGTGTAGATGGACAGCGCGCGGTTGCGCTGGGGGCCTTCCTTGAAGGTCGTGGTGATGATCGACAGGCCCGCGGGGGCGGTGAAGGCCGCGCTCAGGCCCTTGACGAACCGGCTGGCGATCAGCAGTGGACCGGAGTCGACGAGCCCGCCGAGCAGGGAGGCGAGGGCGAAGACGGCGAGGGCGATGAGGAAGACCCGCCGGCGCCCCAGCAGGTCGGCCGCGCGGCCGCCGAGCAGCAGGAGGCCGCCGTAACCCAGGATGTAGCCGCTGACGATCCACTGGAGGGTCGCGGTGGACAGCCCCAGATCGCCGGCTATGGAGGGCAGGGCGACGCCGACCATCGACACGTCGAGGGCGTCGAGGAACATCGCGGCGCAGAGTACGAGAAGGGTGCCCCACAGTCGTGGGCTCCAGCGGTCCTGTGCTTGGGGGACGTTGGGCGGAGAGGTCATACGCAGGACACTACATGCACATGCATTGACTGCAAGTGCATTTAATTCCGATGCAACAATGTGCGACTTCTCTGCTAACGTGCGGTCATGGCTGCTGCTAAGTCCGAGCAAGCGCTCGTGGAGGAGTGGCGCGAAGTTCTTGCGTTGCACGCCCGCACCATGTGCGAGCTCGACCGCGAGCTGCACCGGCACGGGCTCGGTGCCAGCGACTTCGAGGTGCTCGACGTGCTCGCCGAGATGCGGGCGGAGGACGCAGGCCCCGGGGACCGCTCGTGCCGTGTCCAGGAACTCGCGGGCCGGGTCCATCTCAGCCAGAGCGCGCTCTCGCGTCTGATCGCCCGGCTGGAGAAGGACGGCCTGGTCACCCGCGGTATGTGTGCGGAGGACCGGCGGGGCGTGCGCGTCGCGCTCACTGACGAGGGCCGCGCGCGCCACGCGGTGGTGAAGCCCGTCCAGCGTGAGGTGCTGTCCCGGATGCTGCCCGGCGACCGGACCTGAGCCGTGGCGCGGCCCCGGCCGCGCTCACTGCGACCAGGTGATGCCCGACTGCTCCCGCCACAGCCGCGCGAGCCCGGTGTCCCCGGTGACGGTCACGGCGTCCAGAGGCAGCCGGTTCCAGAGCGTCAGATACAGCCGTTCCGCGGTCCCTGCCAGCTCGCAGTCGGGGGGACCGTCGTCCGTGCGTACGGTGCGCGGCGGCTGCGCCGACAGCCGGACGGTCCACACGTCGCCCGTGTCCGTCGCCCTGACCCGCAGCACGCGGGGGGTTTCGGTACGGACCCGGCTCTTCGGCCGGGCGTGGAAGGCCGACAGCAGTTCGCGGCGCCGTCCACCGCGAACGGCGCCGCGACGTGTCCCGGACCGCCACCGGCCGCCGACTGGGCGTCCGCCCGGTGCACAGCCGTCTCATGGGCCTGCCGCCGTGCCCAGAAGTGCAGCGGCGACGGGGCGGGCAGGAACGACCAGCAGGACAGGTCCGGCGGGGCCTCGCTCAGCGCACCCACCAGCAGTCCGTGCCCCTCCTGGAACCACTCCAGCAACTCGTCCCCGTCCAGATCGGGTGCACCCGCGCCGGCCCGGTACTCGGTGTGACCCTCCGCGACGAAGCCCGTTGCCCAGCGGTGCACCATGCCGGTGTGGCGCAGCAGGTGCCGCACCTGCCACGCCGGACACGTCGGCACGGCCGCGTCGGGACCGGCTTCCTCGGCGGCGGAGGCCAGTAACTGCCCGTCCTGGACGAGGGACTTGATGAAGGCAGAGGTCTCCATGGCTTCGATTGTGCCAGTCGGCCGCCCTGCTCTCGAGAGGACTCAGGCCCCGTGCGGACGGGCGGCGCGCCCCTGGCGGGTCAGCAGCCGGGTGAAGAGTCCGAGCGCGAGGGCCTGGAGCAGCACCGACAGAACGAGTGCCGGATACAGGAACGCGGCGGACTGTGCGAACGAATCCCCGGCGAACGCGCCGAAGGCCATGAAGCGCGTGGTCGTGGTGGTTCCATGCTGCGGCGCCCGGCGCGCGGGCGCCTGAGTACGGCTACTCAACCGCCCTGGCGGCGGCCGCCCGTGCGCCGTACGCGATCACCGCGGCGCCGGCGGCCAGTGCCGCCACCGTCGTCAGGGCCACGGGCAGCGAGAACCAGTCGGCGAGGAAACCGATCGCCGGCGGGCCGAGCAGCATGCCGCCGTAGCCAAGGGTCGACGCGGCGGCGACACCGCCCGGGCCGGCGAGTTCGCCCGCCCGTCCGACCGCCACGGGGAAGATGTTGGCCAGGCCCAGTCCCGCGACGGCGAAGCCGGCCAGCGCGGCCCACACGGAGGGGGCGAGCGCACCGAGCAGCATGCCCGCCGCCGCGGTGGCCCCGCCGAGGACGAGGGCGCGGGTCTGGCCGAGCCGCTCCAGCAGGACCGTTCCGCTGAGCCGGCCGGCCGTCATGGTGAGCGCGAACAGTGAGTAGCCGGCCGCGGCGAGTCCCGGGTGGGCGTGCAGGTCCTGCTCGAGATGCAGCGCGCTCCAGTCGGCCATGGCGCCCTCGCCGTACGCGGTGCACAGTGCGATCACGCCGAAGAGCAGCACGAGCCTGCGGGTGCGGCCCTCGAGACGGCGAGGCGCCGAAGGGGTGGTGTCGGTCCGTGCCGCCGGCGCGTGGTGGCGCAGCAGTACGGGGCCGGCCGCGGCGGTGACCAGAAGGCCGATGCCGGTGAGCGCCAGCAGGTGAACGGAGGGGGAGAGGCCGCCCGCGACCAGGCCGCCGAGGCCCGCGCCGAGCATCCCGCCGAGGCTGAAGGCCGCGTGGAACGAGGGCATGACGGGCCGTCGCATCGCGCCCACCAGCTCGACGGCGGCGCTGTTCATCGCGACGTTGATCCCGCCGTACGCGGCGCCGAAGACGAGCAGGACCAGTCCGAGGGCGAGGGAGGAGTGGGTGAGCGGCGGCAGCGCCATGCTCAGCGCGAGCAGTACGGCACTGGCGACGGTCACCGGGTGGCTGCCGAAGCGGCGGCAGAGCTGTCCGGTGAGAGTCATCGTGACGACGGCCCCGGCCGACACCCCGAGCAGGGCGAGGCCGAGGTCGCTCGCCGAGGAGCCGGTCTGCTGCTTGATGGCCGGGATGCGGACGACCCAGCCGGCGAAGAGGAAGCCGTCGAGGGCGAAGAAGACGGTGAGGGCGATTCGGAGGCGGGACAGGGAGGCGGAGGCGGGATCTCCGCCCGGGACCCCCGGTATGGCCGTCGTGAGTTTGTTTAGTAGCGGCACAAAGTCAGGATAGGGGTTCGGGTCGGCCATGTTCAAGGCGGCCGGATCACCTGCATGAAAGCGCTCGCGCCTCCGGGATCATGGGAGACTCGCCTTCATGAACGGCAAGGCGACAACCACCCGGACGAGACTGGAGAGAGGCCGCAGTGCGCTCGGCCCCGCCCTGGAACTGGTTCACACCGGACGTGCGCCCACGCGTGCCGTGCTCACCGCCGAACTCGGCGTCACCCGCGCCACGGCCGGTGCCGTGGCTGCCGAACTGGAAGCCCTCGGCCTGATCCGCGTCGACTCCCGCCCCGGCGCGGCCGCCGGCTCGCAGGGCCGCCCCTCGCACCGGCTCTCCGTCGACGACAGCGGCCCCGTCGTCCTCGCCGCCCAGGTCCACGCCGACGGATTCCGCGCCGCGCTCGTCGGCCTCGGCGGCCGGATCGTCGCCACCGCACCGGGCTGCGTCACCGTCCAGGCCGACCCGGCCCAGGTGCTCGGCGAGGTCGTCGACGCGGGCGCCGAACTACTGCGCCGCAGTGGCCGCCGCTGCGTGGGCGCCGGTCTCGCTGTTCCCTCCGCGGTCGCCGAGCCCGAGGGCACCGCACTCAACCCGCTGCACCTGGCCTGGCCGGCCGGGGCGCCCGTGCGGGACATCTTCGCCGAGCAGGTCGGTGCCGCGGGCATCACCGGGCCCGCCTTCGCCGGCAACGACGTCAACCTTGCCGCGCTCGCCGAGCACCGCCACGGCGCCGGCCGCGGCGCCCAGCATCTGCTGTGCGTCGCCACCGGCCACCGGGGCGTCGGCGGCGCGCTCGTCCTCGACGGGCGCCTGCACAGCGGCAGTTCCGGGCTGGCGCTGGAGGTCGGCCACCTCACCGTGAATCCCGAGGGCCGCCCCTGCCACTGCGGCAGCCGCGGCTGCCTCGACGTCGAGACCGACCCGCTCGCCTTCCTGACGGCCGCGGGCCGCGCCCCCGGCCCCGAGGTCTCGCTGCTGCAGCGCGCGAGGGACCTGCTCCGTGAGGAGTACGACGACCCCGCCGTGCGGAGTGCGGCGGAGGAACTCGTCGACCGGCTCGGGCTGGGGCTGGCCGGGCTGGTCAACATCCTCAACCCGGACCGCATCATCCTGGGCGGGCTCCACCGCGAACTGCTCGAGGCCGACCCGGACCGATTGCGGGCCGTGGTCACCGACCGCAGCCTGTGGGGCCGCAGCGGCGGGGTCCCCATCCTGTCGTGCACCCTCGACCACAACAGCCTCGTGGGTGCGGCCGAACTGGCCTGGCAGCCTGTCCTCGACGACCCCCTCGGCGCACTCGTCTGACCTCCGTTGGCCTCAGGCCCCGATCCGGCTGCCTCACGAGTGCCACCCGTCCGGAGGCATCCAGGGCGGCCCCCGGGACGCTTCCGGGTAGGCCACGACATGTGAGCAACGAGTCCGTCCGCCCGCACCGTCTCCTGCGCCTTTGGCGCGCGCTGGCCAGGTCGCCGCTCGGGGTGGGCTGGAACCGTGGCCGTGACCTGGAACTGATGCACCGGGCCATGGGCTTCGCCGCCCTCGGGTTCCTCACGCTCGTACCGCTGCTCATCGTCGTTGCGGCCACCGACCCGGCCAGCGGTCAGGGGTTCGCCCGCTGGCTGAGCCAGGCGCTGGGAGTCGCGGAATCGTCCCAGGACGAGGTCGAGCGGCTGTTCGGCATGCCGGGGCAGGCCCTGCAGCGCACCACCGCCTTCGGTATCGCCGCGCTCGTCGTCTTCGGGCTCACCTTCGGTTCCGCGGTGCAGACCACCTACGAGAAGGTCTGGGACCTGCCGGCCGCCCGCTGGCACACCATGTGGCGCCATGTCGTCTGGCTGGCGATGCTCATCGTCTACCTCCTGGCCTTCGTGAGCACGCCGCTGCCCGGCGATTCGGCGCTGTCGGCCTTCGTGGGGGCGATCGGCGACCTGGCGGGGACGGTGCTGTTCTTCTGGGTGTCCCAGCGGCTGCTGCTCTGCGGACGGGTCCGCTGGCGGGCCCTGCTGCCGGGGGCGGTGGCAACCGCCGTCGCCATGGCCGGGCTACGGGTCTTCTCGCAGCTGGTCTTCTCCCCACTGATCGCCTCGAGCGCGGTGACGTACGGCCCGTTCGGCACGGTGCTGGTGGTTCAGTCCTGGCTCGTCGGGGTCGGAGTGGTCGTCTACGGCGGTGGCATCGCGGGGCGCGTCGCCCACGAGGTATGGACCGGGCGGCGGCTGACACATGAGGAGGAGCCGCCCTCCGGGGTGTGAAACAGGCCGTCCGGGTGAACCCCGCCGGAGGCCCGCTGCCGCCGGCCCAAGATCCAGTTCCAGGTGCATTTTCAGTCCTGCTCCCCGGGCAGCACACCGAACTCCTTCCGGACATGGGCACTGCGGAACATGGGCACTGCGGAGGGCCGCTGCACTTCGCCGGGTGCCACACCTTGCTGAAACCGGCATGGATCGAGGGAGCGCTGGACTCCGCCGTGCGTGCCGCTCTGGAGGTGCACACCCACTGATGGCCGCGGGCGTCCGGGGTGCCGGGTCCTCGCTCACCAGTGCCTGCCCTGACGCAGCGCGGCGCGTTCCGGCTGCGACAGGTGGAGCACCTGGTAACGGTCGCCGACGGCCTTCGGAAAATCGTGCTCCCACAGCGTGGCGTACAGCAGCTCCCAGTGGCGCGGGTCGACGGCGAGCGCCGCGCAGACCACGCCGTCGAGTGCCGCGAGCCGCCGGGTCTTGGCCAGTGCCTCCTCGACGACCGGGCCCGGCAGAACCCCTGAGGGGATGCGCTGCCTGCGCCGGACGGCGGTGCGCGCGGGGGCGGAGGCCGACGGGCCCTCGTGGTACGCGAGCCCGGTCCAGTGCTGCACCTGCGGCCGCCCGAAGTCGTCGACGATCCCCTCGAACCCCGGCCCCCACAGGAAGGTGTTCATGCCCGCGGGCGCCGACCACAGATACAGCGGCGCGTACTGGTTGACCGGCGAGCCCGCGCCGCGCTCACGCATCAGATAGGCCTTGAGCCCGAGACCGGGGAAGTCGTCGAGCAGATGTCCGCGGGCCGCCACCCGGTCGCGGATGACGCCCATGTCGTAGTCGGCGGGCAGTGTGATCTCGTACTGCATCGCGTGCATGCGGTCATCGACTCCTGGGTGCGGCGAACGCATCGAGCAGGGAGAGCACACCCCGGACCGCTGCGTCGAAGGCGCCCGTGGAGCCGGACGCGCGGGCCAGCACATAGCCGCCCTGGAGGGTCGCGACGATGGTCGCGGCGATGTCGGCGGGCACGAGCGCCCCGTTCAACTCGCCCTGCGACTGGCCCTGCTCGACGATCTCCGCGAGCCGGCCGCGCAGCCAGTCGAGCGTCTCGTCGACCGGGGCGCGCAGCCGGTCGTCGGCGATGACGTCCGGATCCATGGTCAGCCGGCCGACGGGGCACCCGCGCAGCACGTCCCGCTCCCGCAGCAGAAAGCCGGCGATCCGTTCGTACGCCGTGCCCGGCCGGTCGAGCGACGTTCCGGCCGCCGCCCGCAGTTCCTCGGCCGTGCGCCGGACAGCGGCCAGCGCGAGGTCGGGCTTGCCGGTGAAGTGGTGGTACATGCTGCCTTGGCCCGCTCCCGCGCGCTGCTGGATCGCCCTGGGGCTCGTCCCCACGTAACCGCGCTCCCACAGAAGCTCACGCGTGGCCTCGACCAGTCGCTCCGGAGTGCTCATGACCGCACTGTACATACTAGTAGGTACAGAAGCCACCGCGGCGGAAGGCGGTCGTGACCGTTCCGCGTACTCCCGTGGAGGTAGCCGCACTGCCGCCGGCCGTACGACGACTCGCACCCCCTGCGGGCGGGAGCCTCAAAAGCAGCAAGAACGGCAGCACCAACGCCATCGAGGAGCTGAACCGAGATGAACACACTCGCCTACGACGGGCCCGGTCCGTGGATCCTGTTCTTCCCGCTGATCTGGGCGGCCGTCGTCCTCGGCACCGTCACCGTGCTGCGCCGCACCGGGATCTGGCGCGGCCGCCCCGCCCCGTGGCAGCGCGGCCGTCCGACCATCGCAGAGAGCTCGCCGATCGCCGTCCTCGGCCGCCGCTTCGCCGCCGGCGAGATCGACGAGGAGGAGTACTGGCGGCGGCTGTCCGTCCTGGACGAGCAGTTCGGAGGCGTCCCCCAGGACCGTGCGGCATGACCTCCCACGGGAACGGGAAGCCACCGTCCGCGGGTCGTCGAAGCCGTGAGACTACGGCAGCGGTGACACCCCGGGCGGACGCTCCGACCGGTCAGCCGGCAACGGCCGGCCGGGCGGCCGCCGTCCCGGTCGCCGGTACCGCCGGCACGGGCTCCGTCTCAGGTGCCCCGGCGAACGGGCCGATGGTCGTCGCCCCGTACACCGCCGGGTACTCCGGCAGGGCCACCGCGGGGGAGGAGGCCGGAAGGGTGAACCACACGACCTTGCCGGCGTCGCCCTGCGGCCTCGCGCCCCAGCTCTCGCTGACGGCCGCCACCAGGGCGAGGCCGCGACCGGAGGTGGCGGCCATGCCGGGATCCCGCACGGCAGGCAGACGCGGGTCGTGGTCGTGGACGGAGACCGTGAGCCGGTCGAGCAGCAACTCGACATCCACGGTGCACATCTTGTCCGGCTCGGCATGCCGGTGGACGTTGGTCAGCAACTCGGTGACGCCGAGCGCGGCATGGTCGATCAGAGGATCGAGATGCCAGTAGCGCAGTTGCGCCGAGATGATTCTGCGGACCTGACCGATCCGCGACGGCAGGGCCTGGAGCTCCACCGTGCAGTGCCTGCTGGGCTGGCTGGTCACGGCTGCGACTCCCCGAAATAGTCCGGAAGAAGACGAGAATTGCGATCCAGCAGTCGGCCGACCTGCTGATCGTACCGACGGGGCTGGATCACAGCGTGACCGCCGGTGCACCCTGAGTGATGTGGTATCAGCGTGAACCATCGCTCACAGGCCCGCAACCGGGCGGGCCCGCGCGCTCAGTGCTGCGAGCCGCCCGCCCCGCGCACCGCCTCAAGGAAACGCCCCGCCATGGCGCGGCCGTCCCGCCGCCGGCTGCGCTGCCCCATGGTCAGGCGGTACCGCTTGCCGTTCAGTGTCGCCACGGTGCTGTCCTCGCCGGCGAACCACGGCCGTGCGGCGGTCACCGCGCGCACCGGGGCGCTCTCGATCACCTTGCCGTAACTGGTCATCAGCGCCAGCCTGCCGTCCTTGATCAGCACCTGCCCGGCCCGGGTGAGCGAGCGGGGCCAGCGCTCGATACGCACACCTGTGGCGCTGAATTCCGGCTCTGCCACGGCCATCTGTCCGCCCCCTTCGCAACGACTCTCCTGGAAGTGTGCACAACTGGGGCCGCGTACACCAGTACGCCCGGTGCCGACCGGCCACAAGCGACTCCTATGGACACCCAAAGTGAACGTTTACGCAGGTGAGCCGCTTACTGTTGCCAGTGGTACCAGACGGTCGCAGCAGATGACCGCAGACGAAGGGCGACGCCATGAACAGCACGGCGCAGCAGCCGGCACCGGACGGGGCGGCCGTGACCGTCGACGTCGACCGCAGCGACGCGCACTACCGGGGATGGCTCAAAGATGCCGTACGCAAGGTCCAGGCGGACGCCAACCGCTCGGCCGACACCCATCTGCTGCGCTTCCCGCTGCCCGATGAGTGGGGCATCGACCTCTACCTCAAGGACGAGTCCACGCACCCCACCGGCAGCCTCAAACACCGCCTCGCCCGCTCCCTGTTCCTGTACGGGCTCTGCAACGGCTGGATCAGACCCGGCAAGCCGGTCATCGAGGCGTCCAGCGGCTCGACCGCCGTCTCGGAGGCGTACTTCGCCAAGTTGATCAAAGTGCCCTTCGTCGCCGTCATGCCGCGCACCACGAGCGCCGAGAAGATCCGGCTGATCGAGTTCCACGGCGGGCGGTGCCACTTCGTCGACGACCCCCGGAAGATGTACGAGGAGTCGGCCGCCCTCGCCGAGCGGACCGGCGGCCACTACATGGACCAGTTCACCTACGCGGAACGGGCGACCGACTGGCGCGGAAACAACAACATCGCCGAGTCCATCTACCAGCAACTGCGGCTCGAGCGGTACCCGGAACCGGCCTGGATCGTCGCGACCGCCGGCACCGGAGGCACCTCGGCGACCATCGCCCGCTATGTGCACTACATGCAGCACGACACCCGGGTCTGCGTCCCCGACCCCGAGAACTCCTGCTTCTTCGACGGCTGGACGCACGGCGACCCGGACGCGAGCAGCGACTGCGGATCGCGGATCGAGGGCATCGGCCGGCCCCGTATGGAGCCGAGCTTCGTTCCCGGCGCCATCGACCGGATGATGAAGGTGCCCGACGCCGCCAGCCTCGCCGCCCTGCGGGCCCTGGAGGGCGCCATCGGGCGCAAGGCGGGCGGCTCCACCGGCACCGGGCTGTGGAGCGCGCTGAAGATCGTCTCCGAGATGGTGGCGGCAGGGGAGAAGGGCAGCGTCGTCACGCTGATCTGCGATTCGGGCGACCGCTATCTCGACAAGTACTACTCCGACACCTGGCTCGCCGAGCAGGGGCTGGACATCCGGCCGTACACGGCGGTGATCGAGCGGTTCCTCTCGCAGGGCGTCTGGCGCTGCTGACGGCGGGCGCGGCCGGCCGTTCAGATGCCGGGGGAACGGGCGAGGCGACGGTCCAGATTGCGCACGGCGTCGCGGAAGGCACGGCCGAGCCCCGGGCGGCCGAGCCGCAGCGCGAGCCGCAGCGGCGCCGGACCGTCGGCCGCGAACGTCCACCGCACGCGTGCGCCGCTCGCCGCCGGGGTGATCCGCCACTCCTCCAGCAGGGCCCGCAGACCGGGGGCGTTGGTCTGGTCGACGCGGTAGGCGTAGCGGGTGTCCCGCTCCCTCGCGAGGACCGTCTCGGTGAACACCGTGCCACCCTTGAGCCGGATCTCACGGCCGGCGCCGTCGTCCACGGGCCTGGCGGCGGTCACCGCGGTGAACCAGCCCGGCCAGCCGGCGACATCGTCGGCGAGCGCCGCGTACAGCGCCTGGGGCGACGCCGAGACCTGCGCGGAGAAGACCAGGCGCAGCGGAGCGCTCTCCACGAACTCCAGCCCCACCGAACGGAGTTGACGTGCCATGTCGGCTACCTCCAGCGCCGAAGGACGGGACCGTACACCATAGCCGCGGCACAGGCCGATGTCCGCCCCTCAGCCCTCGCTCGCACCGCTCGCCCCGCCTCCCGCCCCAAGGATCCCGTCGAGCGCGCGTCCGAACACCCGTCGGCCCACCCGTGCGACAAGGGGGTCCAAAGCCGCCGGCAGCCACGGGAATCGCAGCTCCTCCACCCACAGCACCACCGAACCCGGGCCCTTCTCGTGCACCTCGATCTCGGCCCAGCCGGTGATCACCCTGCCGCGCTTCTCCAGCCGGCAGCGGCCCGGCCGGCCGGCCGACGGCGGCTCCCAGGCGACGACCTCCATCGGGTCGTCGAAACCCAAACGGCCGAACGCACTGCGCACGACGAACACCGTGCCCGCACCGGTGGGCGGCGGGCTTGCCATCGAGACGGCCGTCAGTGGCACCTGCGCCGCATGGGCCGGCCAGTCGGTGACCCGCAGCCAGCACTCATGGACGGGCAACCCGGTCGTCCGGCCGAGGCGGAAGGTGCCCACGCCGGACTCAGCCGTCCTGACCGTCGTGAATCCCCGCCTGCCGCGGCTCGCCGGCCGTGTCCGCCTCGCCCGCCACCACGAGTCCCGGTAGGTGCTCCGCGATCTCCTCCCGGGCCGCGGTCGGCAGACCGGCGTCTGTCACCAGGGTGTCCACCTCCGCGAGTTCGGCGAACGAACTCAGGCCGACCGTTCCCCACTTGGTGTGGTCGGCGACCACCACCACCCGGCGCGCGGCCCGCACAAGCCGGCGATTCGTTTCCGCCTCCGCCAGATTCGGCGTGGAGAGGCCCGCCTCCACAGAGATGCCGTGCACACCGAGGAAGAGCACATCGAAGTGGAGCGAGCGGATCGCCTGGTCCGCCACCGGCCCAACCAGCGAGTCCGACGGCGTACGCACGCCTCCCGTGAGCACCACGGTCGCGGCCCCCGGCCGCCGGCCGCCCGCCGCGCCCGGCTGCTGAGCCGTGTGGAACACGTCGGCGACGCGCACCGAGTTGGTGACGACCGTCAGGTCCGGCACCTCCAGCAGATGGTGCGCCAGCGCGTACGTCGTGGTGCCGCCCGACAGGGCGATCGCGCTGCCGGGCGCCACCAGCCGGGCCGCGGCCCGTGCGATGTCCTCCTTCGCGCTCAGCTCGAGCGCCGACTTGGCCTCGAACCCCGGCTCGTGCGTGCTCGCCTCGGCCACCGGCACCGCACCGCCGTGCACCTTCGCGACGGCACCCTGCCGCGCCAGGGCATCCAGGTCGCGGCGGACCGTCATGTCGGAGACTTTGAGCCTGCGGGTGAGTTCATTGACCCGCACCCCGCCGCGCCTGCGCACCTCGTCGAGGATCAGAGCACGCCGCTGCTCCGCGAGGAGGTTCTGGTTGTCGCTCACAGCCGGGGCCGGTCCTTCCCGTTCGTCGTATGACGGCCATGCCGCCTGCGCGAGGCGTGGCCGAGGCTTCTCATCCTCGCACGCGTATTGCCGGCCGGGCTCGGGGAGATTCCGTGAGAGCGGTGCGGCGAGCTGCCATGATCCTTGATTCTGTCGCCATCGTTGCCGAGGAAGGAAGTCACCGCAGTGACCCCTGCGACCCGGGCGCCGCACAGCGGCGGGCCCGCACTCGAGCTGCTCGTCCACGGTGTCGGCGGAGCCACCCCCCAGGACATGCTCGGCGACCCCCGTACGGTGCGGATATCGGGCGACGAGAAGGCCGCCGTGTACCGCCGCACCGACGACGCGGAGGCGGAGGACAGCCCTGGCGTCCACCGCGACCGGCCCATCCCCGAGGCGTACTGCTGGTCCAACCTGACCTCGGGCAACGGCGCCCGCGCACTGTGGCTGCTGCTGCTGCCGTTCATGGTCGTCAACCTCGGGCACTGGATGCGGCCCAGGGTCCGAGGGATGCGCCGGACCACCCGGCTCTACGGGGCGCTGGTGCGCCTGGTCGCCCTGAGCCTGACCGTGCTGCTGACGGCCGCCGCCTGCGAGGTCGCCCTCGACCTGCTGGCCTGGCAGTGCGCCGGGTCCGCCGAGTGCAGCGGCGACCGGTCCTGGCTGGGCTTCATGTCCGCTGCGCAGGGCGGCTGGTGGTCGCAGCCGGGGCGGCGCCTCGCGCTCGCGTCGGTGGTGCCCGCCGCGCTGGTGACACTGCTCTGGTACCTGTCCAACCGGACCTGGAGCGCGTACGAGTCGCAACGCCCGCCGGTCGGGGACGCCGCAGACGACCAGGGCGAGGAGGAGGATGCCGAGGAAGCGGAGGACGACGGCCGCGCAGTCCCGGGGGAGGCGGACTGCGGCGCCGCCGACGACGTCGCACAGCCCGCGCCGCTCGTGAGGCCGGCGCTGGGCAGACCCGGATTCTGGTACGGCCGCCGGCTCGTCGCCCGCCTGCGCGCCGCCCACACCGCCGCCGGGTTCCTCACCGTCGCCGCCGCGGTCGCCGGAGCCGCCGCACGGCACGACCGGGCCGCCCAGGACGTCCCGTTGAAGATTTGCGGCGTGCTGCTGGAAGGTGCGCTCGTGGTCGTCGGGACCGCCGTGCTGTGGGTGGTGTGCCGCAGGGGCCGCAGTGAGCGGCGTATCGACGCCGGCCTCGACCGCGCCGCCGTCCGCTGCCTGCCGGGGGCCGCCCTGGCGCTGCTCGCCCTGTCGCTCCTCTACGCCTCCTGGTCGCGGCCCGGCTGGGCATCGGGCGCCACCCTGCCCGGCGAGGTCACCTTTCGTGTCATCGTCCTCGCCCAAGGTGCCCTCGTCGTCGCGCTGGCCGTGGCCGCCCGGCTCCTGCACCGCCGCGCGCGCCATCCACGGACCGTGCTGCACGGACTAGGCGGTCCGGCCGTCGCCATGCTCGCCTGCGCGCTCGGCGGAGTGATGACCGGCGGGGTGGCGCAGCGGGTCGCGGACTGGATCGACGGGCCGGGAACTCCGGGCATGGACGGCGAGGGCACCATTCCCGGGCCGCCGGTGCTGCTGAGCTGGCAGGCGTCCGTCATCCCCGTACTGCTGGCGGTGCTGCTGATCCCCGCGCTGCTGCTCGTCGTACGGACCTGGCTGGTGGCCCGCCGCCTCGCGCCGCAGGTCGAGGCGGAGTACTTCGAGGGGGCTCCACCCGGTGAGGGCCGCCGCGATTCGGTCCGCACCCGGCGGATCGCGGGCACCCGCGCCCGCGCCGCCCTCACCGACGTGGCACCTCTGATGGTGGGCGTCGTCTCCGGCGCGACCCTGTTGCTCGGTGCCGGGGCCGTCGGCGGTTCCTGGCTGAGCGGTGAGGTGCCGGGCCGCTCCTTCGGCGAACGGGGCCTCGCCGAGTCGGCCGCCGAGACCGCGCAGGCGCTCGGCTCCTGGCTCGTCGGCTTCGGTTTCATACTGTTCGTCACCATGGGCCGCCGCGCCTACCGCGACGCCTCCGCCCGGCGCACCATCGGCATCCTGTGGGACGTGGGTACCTTCTGGCCGCGGGCGGCGCACCCCTTCGCGCCGCCCTGCTATGCCGAGCGGGCCGTACCCGACCTGACCTGGCGGGTGTGCACCTGGACGGCTCGGACCGGCGGCCGACTGGTGATCTCCGGCCACTCGCAGGGCAGCGTGCTGGCCGCGGCGGCCGTGTGGCAACTGCCCCCGGCCACCCGCAGGAGGGTGGCGCTCCTGACGTACGGATCGCCGCTGGAGCGGCTGTACGGGCGCTGGTTCCCCGCGTACTTCGGGCCCAAGGCGCTGCTCGAACTCAGCAGCGAAGTCGACTGCTGGCGCAATCTGTGGCGGCGCACCGACCCGATCGGCGGGCCGATGCTGATCGCCGGCCGGCAGGGCCATGCCGGCGACGGCTGCGAGGACCCGACGGACGTCGACCGGGGGGCGCTCCAGGACCCCGTGGTCTACGGGCGTTCCGAGCGGCATCCGCTGCCCGAGCCGATCCTCGGGCACTCCGAATACCAGGCCGACCCGGTGTTCGCGAAGGAGCGGGCGGCACTGCTCGACCGGCTCACCCCCGCCGTGCCCCGGCAGGCTCAGGGCAGTTCGGGCAGATCGTCCGCGTAGAGCAGGGTGAGGTCGTCGGTGCTCGTCTCCGCGAGCTCGGCGACCCGCACCGCGTGCCGCTCCACCATCGACTCGAACGTCTGCCGCGCGGTGCGGCCGTTGCCGAAGGCGGGACCCTTCGGCAGGGCCGTGAAGTACTTGAGGAGCGCCTCGCCCGTGCCCCGGGCGAGCCGGTACTCGTGCTCCTCCGCCTGCTGCTCGACGATCCGCAGCAGCTCCTCCGGCTCGTAGTCGCTGAAGGTGATGGTTCGTGAGAAACGGGATGCCACCCCGGGGTTGACGGCGAGGAAGCGCTCCATCTCCGCCGTGTACCCGGCGACGATGACCACGACGGCGTCGCGATGGTCCTCCATCAGCTTCACCAGGGTGTCGATGGCCTCCTTGCCGAAGTCCCGCCCCGAGTCCTCGGGGGACAGGGCGTACGCCTCGTCGATGAAGAGCACGCCGCCGCGTGCCCGGTCGAACGCCTCCTGGGTGCGGATCGCGGTGGAGCCGATGTGCTCGCCGACCAGGTCGACCCGGGACACCTCGACGAGATGGCCGCGCTCCAGCACACCGAGCGAGGCGAGGATCTCGCCGTACAGCCGGGCGACCGTCGTCTTGCCGGTGCCGGGGGAGCCCGTGAAGACCAGATGGCGGCGCACCGAGGCCGCTTTGAGCCCCGCCTCCTGGCGGCGCCGGCCGACTTCGATCATGTTGGTGAGGGTGCGGACCTCGCGTTTGACACTGTCCAGGCCCACCAGAGCGTCCAGTTCACCGAGGACCGCCCCCGAGTCGCGCGCCGACGTGTCCTCCGGGGCGGGTGCGGCCGGGGTCTGCGTGCTCTGCGCCGGGACGGCGGACAGCAGTCCGGGCGTGGTCCTGGTCGCGGTCACGGTGGCCGTGCCAGGCTCCGTGCCCGGGCGCGCAATCCCGCTCTCGTCGCTGGTGCAGTCCTCGACGACCGCGCCCTCCTCGTCGCCCAACTCGTAACCGCCGCGGGCGCACCGTTCCGTGCGGCATCGGCTCAGTGTCGTACGGCAGCCGTCCATCACATGGAAGCCGTAGCCGCCGCTGCCCGTGACCCGGCAGCCGCGGAAGGTGCCCCGGCCCTCGGCCGACACATAGAAACCGGCCTCGGCGGGCGAGGTGACCGTACAGCGCTCGATCAGCGGGTCGGCGCCCTTGGTGACGATCACACCGGTCTGCGCGGCGTCGACGGTGCAGCCGTTCAGTGTGCCGCCGCTGCCGTGGTCACGGAACCAGGCACCGGTGGAGACCTCGCGGATACGGCAGTCGTCGAGCTGCGCCGTGGCTCCGTCGCTCACCGAGACCGCGGTGTTGCGGACCTGGGAGAGGTCACTGTCGACGACATCGACGCGCGATCCCCGGTCGAGGACGAAGAGGGCGTCGGGTACGTCGTGGACCCGGCACGAGTCGAGCACGGCCGTCGCGCCGTCACTGACCCAGACCGCCGGGTAGTCGCCCGTACTGTCGTGGATCTCGCACTGGTTGGCGTCCACCCGGGTCCCCGGGTCCCACACCGACAGGCCGTTGCGCCCGAAGCGGCGCACCGTGGACCGGGTGAGTGTCAGGACGGAACGGGAGCGCAGGTCGATCGCGTTCTCCGGGATGTCGTGGATGTCGCAGTCGGAGAGCGTGAGGATCGCGTCGGTGTCGAGGGTGACGCCGTCGGCCGACGTGCGGTGCACCGAGGAGTCGGTCAGATGTGCGGCGCCGCGGGACGCGATCTGGACGCCAGTGCCCTTGATCTCGTACACCTCGCAGCCGATGGCCTCGAGGCCGCTGCCCTCGCCGGTGACGCTCAGGCCCGCGCCGGAGGCGTGATGCACCCGGCAGCGCTCGAGCCGCGGATGCGCCCCTGCGTGCACCGACACGCCGGACTGGCCGGCGGAGACCACCTCGCACTCCTCGAACACGCCGCCCGCGCCGTCCAGTACGCCGATCCCGACGCCCGCCGGATTGTCGACCGTGCAACGGCGAACCGTGGGCCGGGCGGCACCGCGCACCTCGAGACCCACCGCGGACCGGGTGACGATCCGCAGGTCCGTCAGCTCCGGGGTGCCGTCCTCGACGAGCAGTGCGGGGGCGGACGAGTCCTGGCCCTCCACATGGAGGTCCCGCACGGTGGCCGATGCGCGCACGGTCAGGGGCACGCCGTCGGCGGGCGCGATGCGCACCGACCCGACCGCGCCCTCGGGACCCCGCAGGGTGACTGCGCGCCGGACGACCAGATTCTCGCGGTAGGTGCCGGGGGCCACGGTGAGGACGTCACCGTCGCCGGCGGCCTCCAGGGCAGCGGCGAGAGAGGGGTACTCGCCTGTGCGGCGCCGCCACCGCGAGGTGCCGGTGTGCGTCACCTGGACCGTGCCCTGTGCCATCGTGCTGCTCTGCCCCCACCTCGTGGTCCGTTCACTGCCGCGCCACTGAGGGGGACGCTTCCCGAACCCCTGGGACCTGCCCGAAGGGGTCGCACCACCGTAGCGCGCGAGGCGGGCGGGAGTTGACGGGATGTGGCAGCTCAGCTTCCCGCACCGGCCCGACCCCAGTCCGGCCCCACCGCGGCCCAGGCCCGGTCCAGGTCCGCGTGTCTGCGGCGCACGAGCCGCCACAGGACCAGCCTTCTCGCGCATTCGACGAGCAGGCCCCAGGCCAGTGCGGCGCCCACCCCGGCCAGTGCGGCATGCACCTCTGTGGTGGCGGGGTCCATCGGGCGGGGCACGATACGGCCGGACCTGTCCGTCCATACGCGGAACGTGTCGCCGGGGCGTGCCGCGGACAGCGTCGTCGGGAGGGTGCCGGTGTGCCGACTGCCGTCAGGTGCGGTCCACTTCGCCCTGACCGCCCATCGCCGCTCGCTCGCCGTGGCGGTCTCTGGATCGAAGGCGGCGGAACGCGGTGGCGTGACCGGGGCGAGCACCGTGGCCGTCGTGGCATGGCGCTGCAGCCGCTGGACCCGGACCGACTGGCGCAGCGACTCCTCGGCCAGCGCGCCGGTGATCCAGCCCGCGGCAGGGGCGGTCACGACGATGAGCAGGGCGGCGACGAGAGCGAGCCACGCCTCGACCAGATCGGTGGCACGCCGCAGGGGATTGCGGCGCCAGCGCCAGATGCCGACGGCTGCCCGCACGTGTCCCCACCCCTTCCCGTGTCCGTGCATGCCCGGTACGGGACGGCACAAGCACGAATGGTGCGAAGGGATGAGGAACGTCACCCCCCGCGAGCCGTCTCCGCGAACTCTCCAACGAGCTTGCCACCACGATGGGTTCCCGGGCGCCGGGAACTTCGTGACGGGGGCACATGTCGGTGGGTCGCACGCGGGGACCGGGGGGTGGTTGCCGTAAGAGGTCGGGCGGCGGCCCGTCCCTACCTCCGCGCCGGAGCACTCTCCGGGCGGGCCGCCGTATGCCGGTCGTCGCTGCGGCTCAGTACCCCCGGCTCTGGTACTGGCGGTAGTACGGATCCTCGTAGGGCGTGGGCGCCGGAGCGGGGCGGGCCGCCGCAGGCCGCATGGCCTCGTACCCGGTGGGTGCCGGACGCTGCGGCTGGGGCTGGTACTGCGCACCCGGGTAGCCGCGGGGTGCGGCCACCTGCTGCGGGATGTACGGCGCGGGCGCATGCTGCAGCGGCACGGGCTGCTGCATCGGCTGCGGGTAGCCGTAGGAGGGGGCGGACGGGGAAGGAGCCGCCGGGAGGGCGGGCAGGGCCGCGGGGAGCGCCGGCAGGTAGCTGTTGCCGGTGTCGTATGCGGCAGGCACTCGGATCGGGGCGATCTGAGGGGTGCCCCGCTCCGCGACCAGGGAGTCGTAGATCGGGGTGTCGGGAAACGCCGGCGCGGAGTAGTAACCGCCGCCGTAGGTGGCGCGGGGGGAGGTCATGGCACATAAGTTAAGCCCACGATGTGCTGGTTGGGGAGCCCGATAAGAGGGTTGTTTCGGCAGCTACGAGTGACCGGGGTTCACTAATGGGAGCGAACTTGGGAAAATCGGGCCTCCTTGAGTCTCGTGATCGTGTAAAGGGCAAGCTGAGAGAGGGTTACCGACGGGTCGGCCCCTCGGCGGGGGACGTATGCGGAATAGGTTGACGATGAATGAACTTCCGGGCGCACAGAATCGCGATGGGGGCGAGCATGTCCATGCTTAAGGGAGCGAACACCGCGGTGCAGGCGCGGAGCGTGCGCGTGGAGCTCGGCTGGCACGCCGGTCCGGGGGTGCCCGACGTCGACGCGTCGGCCCTTCTGCTGTCGTCCGGGAAAGTCCGCTCCGACAGCGACTTCGTCTTCTACAACCAGCCGTCGCACGCCTCCGGAGCGGTGCGCCACGAAGGCAGGCGGACGGCCGGCGGTGCCGTGACCGACGTCGTCGCCGTCGATCTCGAGCGGGTCGAGAGCGCTGTCGAACGGGTCGTGCTGGCCGCCTCCGCCGACGGAGGCAGCTTCGGGCAGGTGCCCGGCCTGCACATCAGGGTGCTCGACGCCACTTCCGGCGACGAGCTCGCCCGGTACGACAGCCAGGACGCCACGGTCGAGACGGCCTTCGTGCTCGGCGAGCTCTACCGGCGGCAGGGTACCTGGAAGTTCCGCGCCGTCGGACAGGGCTACCGGACCGGACTCGAGGGCCTCGCCACGGACTTCGGCATCACGGTCGACGAACCCCAGCACGCGCCCGCCGCGCCCGCCGCGCCGACGCCAGTGGCACCGGCTGCGGTGCCGCCTCCGCCGGCAGCGCCGCCCGTCGCGCCGCCCGCGCCCGTACGCCTCACCAAGGTGACGCTGACCAAGGAGGCGCCCACCGTCTCCCTCACCAAGCAGGGCGGCACGTCCGGCACGATGCGGGTCAACCTCAACTGGCAGGTGCGCAAGCAGTTCAAGGGCTGGGGCGCCAAGCTCGGCCGCGCGGTCGCCATGCACGGCGACCTCGACCTCGACCTGTGCGCGCTGTACGAACTCTCCGACGGACGCAAAGGCGTGGTGCAGGCCCTCGGCAACGCCTTCGGGGCGCTGGACCGGCCGCCGTTCGTACACCTCGACGGGGACGACCGCACGGGAGGCACACCGGGCGAGAACCTCACCGTCAACCTCGACCACCGGCGCCACATCCGCCGCATCGTCATCTTCGTGACGGTTTACGAAGGCGCCCGCAGCTTCGCCGATCTCGAGGCGACCGTGACCCTGCAGCCGCAGCACGGCGCGGCGATCGAGTTCTCCCTCGGCGAGTGCACCGTCCCCTCCACGGTCTGCGCCCTCGCGCTGATCACCAACACCGGCTCCGATCTCGTCGTCCAGCGCGAGGCCCGCTTCCTGGTCCCGCAGCGCGGCGTGAGCCCGCAGCGCACCGTCGACCACGCCTACGGCTGGGGCATGAACTGGACCCCCGGCCGCAAGTGACCTCCTGCGCCCCGCCGTGCGCACCCGGCGGGCGCGGCCCCCACCGCCGTCCTCAGGCGCCGCCCGCGACCTCCCGCCGTGCATACGTCCGGCCCTTCCACGCAGCGCCGCGCCCCCGTAGGTGCTGCACCGCGGAGTCGACCGTCATCAGCAGATACAGCGCCGCCGTGAACGGCAGCGTGAGCGCCAGCAGCGGCGGCTGCCGGTAGTAGCGCAGCATCGGCAGATACGTGCCGGTCATCACGGCCCACGCCGCCGCCCCGGCCGAGGCGGCCACCGCGTCGCGGGTGAACAGTCCCGCCGCGAGGGCCGCCGGCGGAACGAGATACACCAGTGCCAGCCCCGCGACGGTTGCCACGAGCACCGGCGGGCTGTGGCGCAACTGCGCGTAGGCACTGCGCGACACCATCCGCCACAGGTCGGCCAGTCGCGGATACGGGCGCACGCTGTCGACCCGCTCGGCGAGCCCGAGCCAGATCCTGCCTCCCGCGTCGCGCACGGCACGCGCCAGCGAGACGTCGTCGATCAACGCCTGCCGGATCGAGTCCGGCACCCCGGCCCTGACCGCGGCCTGCGCACGCAGCAGCACACAGCCGCCTGCCGCCGCCGCGGTCCTCGACCCGTCCCTGTTGATACGGCGGAACGGGTAGAGCTGCGAGAAGAAGTAGACGAAGGCCGGTACGACCAACCGCTCCCAGCCGCTCGCCACTCGAAGCCGCGCCATCTGGGACACGAGATCAAGGCCTCCGGTACGCGCAGCCGCGACCAACTCCCGCAGGCTGTCCGGCGCATGCGCGATGTCCGCGTCGGTCAGCAGCAGGAACTCGGGGGCACGCTCCCGCGCCGCGGCGATCCCGTGCCGCAGGGCCCACAGCTTCCCGGTCCAGCCGGGCTCCGGCTCGCCGGGTGTCACCAGCCGCAGCGGCAGACCCCCGTGGCGTGCGGCGAGTGACCGGGCGAGCTCCCCGGTCCCGTCACTGCTGTTGTCGTCGACGAGGACGACCTCGGCCCGCCCCGGGTACTCCTGGGCGAGCAGCGTCGGCAGACTCAGCGGCAGCACCTCGGCCTCGTCCCGCGCCGGTACGACGACGGCCACATCCGGCCAGTCGGCCGGGCTCTCGCGGTGTGGCAGCCGCTGGTCGGTCCGCCAGAAGAAGCCCTGGCCGAGCAGCAGCCACCCCCAGGCGGTCAGCGATCCCACGGCGATCCAGGCAAGGGCGCTCATTCGCCGCAGTCTGCCCCACGAAAGCCTGGGCGTGGCGGCGGTCGACTATGGTGACCGGGTGAAGATCGCGCTCATGGACTCCGGTATCGGCCTGCTCCCGGCAGCGGCCGCTGTGCGCACACTGCGCCCCGACGCGGATCTGGTGCTGTCCTGCGACCCCGACGGCATGCCCTGGGGACCGCGCACACCGGACGACCTCGCGGAGCGCGCGCTGACCGTGGCACGGGCCGCAGCGGCCCACCGTCCCGACGCGCTGATCGTCGCCTGCAACACCGCCTCCGTGCACGCCCTGCCCGCGATCAGGGCGGCGCTGGAGCCGGCACTTCCCGTCATCGGTACGGTTCCGGCGATCAAGCCCGCCGCGGCGGGCGGCGGCCGGGTCGCGATCTGGGCCACCCCGGCAACCACCGGCAGTCCGTACCAGCGAGGTCTCATCGAGGAGTTCGGCGGGTCGGCCGACGTGACCGAGGTCCCCTGCCCCGGTCTCGCCGACGCGGTGGAGCAGGCGGACGATGACGCCATCGACCGGGCCGTGGCCGCCGCGGCCGCGCTCACGCCCCACGACGTAAGGGCCGTCGTCTTGGGTTGCACCCATTACGAACTGGTCTCCGAGCGCATCCGGGCCGCCGTCCAGCAGCCGGACCTGCCGCCCCTCGTGCTGCACGGCTCGGCGGGCGCAGTTGCGGCACAGGCCCTGCGCCGGATGGGAGTGCGGCCCGTGCCCGACGCGGCGCCGAGCAGCCGGCTCACGGTCCTGCTGAGTGGGACGGAATCCACCCTTCCGGCCGAGGCGCTGAACTACGCGGAAGGCCGGCTGCTGCCCGCGGTCACCCCTGCGCACTGACGGCGGACACCATCGGTCCGACCTTTTCGACCGCTTTGTCGCAGCAGTGCTTGTTGTCCTGTTGCTGGGTACTGTCCTAGTCATGAGGCACCACTTCCGCCACGAGGGGCGCGGCTCCGAGCCCCTTCCAGAGGTCTGGATCGGCCGGGCGACCAACCGTATGCAGTGGCTGCTCGCGGTGGCTGGGGTGGGCTGCCTGGCCCTCGGTGTCAAACTGGCCGTCGGAGCCACCTGGACCACGGGCGTCGCCGCGTTGGCGATGGCGGTCGTCGGCTGCCTCGCGGCCGGCATCATGATCCTTTACGGCACGCTGGCCTTCGTGCACGTGGCGGTCAAGATCGACAAGTACGCGGTGGACGTGCGCTGCGGCCACATCGGTGTGCCGCGTCGGCACATCCCTCTCTCCCATGTGGTGAGCGCCGAGTTCGTTCCCAAGGTGACACCCCGGCAGTGGGGCGGCTGGGGCTGCCGCTGGCGGCCGGAGCAGGGCACCGCGGTGGTCGTACGGCGCGGAGAGGGGCTGGTGGTCACCCTGGGCGACGGCGGCATGTTCACGGTGACCGTCGACGACGCGGGGACCGCCGTGCGGGTGATCCGTGCCAGGCTCGGTCAGAGGGATCGGGACGCCTCCCAGGCGGGCGGGGCCACGCAGGCCTGACGGATGGCTCACGCACCGTGCCGGCCGCCCACGTGCCCCGGTCGTTCCGGCGCGCGCCCCGGTGGCTCCCGGTAAGCCGTCCCGGGACGCGACCGCAACCGTGAGAGCGCCCAGGGCGGCGAGCGTGAACGTGCCGCCGGGAGCAGCGACCGGGAGATCCACCCGCACGCATAGCCCGCGGTGACGGCGAACCCGGCGAGCAGCACGCCTTCCGGTCTGCCGTCCCGGCCTGCCGCGCCGACCAGAGACCACACGGCGCAGCCGGTCAGGACGACGGTGCCCATGACGTCGGTCCGCCTCCCGCGTTCCCGGCCCATGGCGCGCACGCCCGCTGGATCCATCCCGTCGTGCCCGACTGTGACGGGCCCCGCGCACGGACGGAACGGGCCGGACCGAACCGGCGGCCGCGACGCCGCGGCTCGGGGCCGAGCTGAAACGGCTTCGGGCGCGCAGAACTGGCACACACGTCTACGGGCGAGCCCGGAAGGGCGGCGGAATCGAGAAGAAACGTTGCTGCTCGACGGGCCGACGCGACTGCGCCGTTCACAGCCCTCCGCCGTAGACTCCGCCAGGTGAGCGCCACCATGACCTCCGTCGACACCCCCGGACCCGCGGCCACCGCAGGCAGCCCGCTCCTGCGCCTGCTCGTACGTCCCGCCGCCGCCGCGCTCAGTGGCGTGCTGCTCTTCGCGAGCTTTCCGCCGCGCCCGCTGTGGTGGCTGGCCTTCCCGGCGTTCGCCCTGCTCGGCTGGACCCTGCGGGGCCGCCGCCTGCGCACCGCCTTCGGGCTGGGCTACCTCGCAGGGCTCGGGTTCCTTCTCCCGTTGCTGGTTTGGACGGGCGAGGAGGTCGGCCCCGTGCCGTGGCTGGCCCTGGTGGCGGCGGAGGCCCTGTTCGTGGCGCTCGCCTGCACAGGGATCGCTGCCGTATCGCGCCTGCCCGCCTGGCCGCTGTGGGGTGCCGCCGTCTGGATCGCCGGAGAGGCGGCCCGCGCCCGCGTGCCGTTCGGCGGCTTCCCCTGGGGCAAGATCGCGTTCGGGCAGGCGGACGGGTTCTTCCTGCCGCTCGCTGCCCTCGGCGGCACGCCGGTCCTCAGCTTCGCGGTCGTTCTCTGCGGCTTCGGCCTCTACGAGACCGCACGTCTGTCGCCGGCCCTCCGCCGTGGCGCGGTCGCACCGCGCACGGCCGCTGCCGCCGCGCTGCTCTCCCTGCTCGTGCCCGTCGCCGCCGCCCTCGCCTCCCGGCCACTCGTCGACGCCTCCGCCGAGGACGGCACCGCGACGGTCGCCGCGATCCAGGGCAACGTTCCCCGCCTCGGTCTCGACTTCAACGCCCAGCGCCGGGCCGTCCTCGACAACCACGCCCGGCGGACCGAGCAGCTCGCCTCGGACGTGAAGGCGGGCAAGGAGCCCCGGCCCGACTTCGTGCTGTGGCCGGAGAACTCCTCCGACCTCGACCCGTACCGCAACACGGATGCCCGGCAGGTCATCGACGATGCGGTCGAGGCCATCGGCGTGCCGACCGTCGTGGGCGCCGTGGTCACCCCGGAGACCGGCAAGCTCCGCAACACCCTCATCGAGTGGGACCCGCAGCGCGGGCCGGTCGACACCTACGACAAGCGCCATGTCCAGCCGTTCGGCGAGTACATCCCGATGCGGTCCGTCGTACGGATCTTCAACGACGACGTCGACCGCGTCCGCCGCGACTTCGGGCCGGGTCACGAGGTCGGCGTCTTCGACCTGGCCGGTACCCGGGTCGGGCTCGTCACCTGCTTCGAGGCCGCCTTCGACGACGCGGCCCGCGACACCGTCACCCACGGTGCCCAGCTCATCTCGGTGCCGAGCAACAACGCCACCTTCGGCCGTAGCGAGATGACCTACCAGCAGCTGGCGATGTCCCGGGTGCGGGCCGTGGAGCACAGCCGCTCGGTCGTCGTCCCCGTCACCAGCGGCGTCAGCGCCGTCATCATGCCCGACGGGGAGATCGTCGAGCGGACGGCGATGTTCACGCCGGACGCCCTGGTCGCCGAGGTTCCACTGCGCTCGTCGCTCACGCCCGCGACCCGGCTCGGTGCCGTACCCGAGTCGGCGCTGCTGCTGCTCGCGGCCGGCGGCCTGGCCGCGGTCGCCGTCGGCGCCGTACGGGAGCGGCGGCGCCGGGCGGACGACGCGGTCGGCGACCCCGCGTAAGGCCGCGTCGGGCAGGTCGGCCGGGCTCGGTGCGCCTCGTGTGCGCTCACGGGAGGGAATCGCTGCCGGGCGGTTCGGCCGGCCCGGCCGGCGCCGGTTAAGGTCCGGAGCATGGCAACTCCCGAGTTCATCCGCGCCATCCGGGCCACCGCCGGCCACCAACTGCTGTTCCTGCCCGGCGTCAGCGCCGTCGTCTTCGACGACCTGGGGCGGGTGCTGCTGGGCATGCGTGCCGACACCGGCGGCTGGTCGATCATCGGCGGCATTCCGGAGCCGGGAGAGGAGCCGGCGTCGACCGCGGAGCGGGAGGTGTACGAGGAGACCGCCGTACGCTGCGTCGCCGAGCGGGTCGTCCTGGTGCAGGCGCTGCCGAGGCCCGTGACCTACCCCAACGGCGACGTGTGCCAGTACATGGACATCACCATGCGCTGCCGGGCCGTGCCCGGTGCCACCGAGGCGCGGGTCAACGACGACGAGTCCCTCGAGGTGGGCTGGTTCCCCGTCGACGCGCTGCCGGAACTCAAGGACTTCGCGATCTTCCGGATCAAGCATGCGCTCGCCGAGGGACCAGCATGGTTCCAACCCACCATGAGGCCCTGAAGTATGGGCCCGGACCATATCGGTCGCCGGATGATCGCTGCCTAGGGTGCCGAACATGACCGCGCCCACCACACCTCCCGGCACGCCAGGTCCCGCAGCCGCGGCCTCTTCCGTCACCGTCGATCTCGGCGGCCGAACCGCCCTCGTCACCGGGGCCGCGGGCGGCATCGGCCGCGCCTGCGCGCTGCGTCTCGCAGCCGCCGGGGCAAAGGTCAGAGCCGTCGACCGGGACGCAGAAGGGCTGGCGTCGCTCGCCGATCACAGCGACGGCCTCGCAGGGGCCGTGGAGCCGCTGCTGCTCGACCTGACCGACCTGGACGCCGCGGAGGCGGCGGCCGCCGGGACGGACATCCTCGTCAACAACGCCGGCCTGCAACTCGTGCGTCCCATCGAGGACTTCCCGCCGGACGTCTTCCACACGGTCCTCACTGTGATGCTGGAGGCGCCGTTCCGGCTGATCAGGGGCGCGCTGCCACACATGTACGCCCAGGGATGGGGCCGTATCGTCAACATCTCTTCGGTGCACGGGCTGCGAGCCTCCCCCTACAAGTCCGCCTATGTGGCCGCCAAACACGGTCTCGAGGGTCTCTCGAAGACGGCCGCGCTCGAGGGCGCGCCGCACGGGGTGACATCCGTCTGCGTCAACCCCGGCTATGTCCGCACGCCGCTCGTCGAGAAGCAGATCGCCGACCAGGCCGCCGCGCACTCCCTTCCAGCGGGCCGCGTCCTCGCCGAGATCCTCCTCAAGGACTGTGCGATCAAGCGGCTCGTCGAGCCGGAGGAGGTGGCGGACGCCGCCCTGTACCTGTGCTCGCCCCAGGCATCGTTCATCACCGGCACCTCGCTGACCCTCGACGGCGGATGGACCGCTCACTGACGCCGCCGGGCCGCTTCGTTGTCCACAGGGCTGGTGCGACCACCCGTACGACAGGTAATCCTGTGTCCATGTCCCACGATCAAGCCCTCTACCTGGAGCTCCTCGCCCGAGGCGCCGCCGCGGAGGCCTACGACAGGCCGTTGCTCCTCGCCCGCGCGGACGGCGCCGGGCCCCAGGAGCTGGCCTCGCTCGAGCACGCGAAGCAGCTGGCTCTGCGGGTGCGCGCAGAGCTGGAGGGGCGGCGGCGCAGGGAGGCTGAGCTGTCCGCGCTCTTCGAGACCGCGCACGACCTTGCCGGTCTGCGCGACCTCGACGCGGTGCTCCGGGCGATCGTGCAGCGCGCCCGCTCACTGCTGGGCACCGAGGTCGCCTACCTCAGCCTGAACGACCCGGCAGCCGGCGACACTTACATGCGGGTCACCGAAGGATCCGTGTCGGCACGCTTCCAGCAGCTCAGGCTCGGCATGGGGGAAGGGCTCGGCGGACTCGTCGCCCAGACCGCACGGCCGTACGTCACCGACAGCTACTTCGACGACGCCCGCTTCGAGCACACCGGCACCATCGACGCCGCCGTCAGGGACGAAGGACTCGTCGCCATCCTCGGTGTGCCGCTCATGCTCGGCAGCCAGGTCATCGGCGTACTGTTCGCCGCCGATCGGCGCGCCAGAGTCTTCGAACGGGAGCAGGTCGCGCTGCTCGCCTCCTTCGCCGCCCACGCCGCGGTGGCCATCGACACCGCGAACCTGCTCGCAGAGACCCGCTCCGCGCTGGCCGACCTCGAGCGGGCCAACGCGATCATCCAGGACCACAGCGGCGTCCTCGAGCGCGCCTCCGACGTCCACGACCGCCTGACCGAACTGGTCCTGCGCGGCGGGGGAGTCCACGACGTGGCCGATGCGCTCTCCGAAGTCCTCGACAGGACGGTCGAGTTCACCGAGAGCGGCCCGGAAACCACCGGTGCGGGCGGCCACGCGACACGGCACGGCGACGACTGGGTCGCCGCGGTCGCCGCCGGCGGCGAGGTCTTCGGCTCCCTCGTACTGCACGGGCACCCCGACCTCGACCCCGTCGACCGCCGCACCCTCGAGCGCGCCGCGATGGTCACCTCCCTGCTGCTGCTCGCCAGGCGCTCCGCCCACGACGCGGAACAACGGGTGCGGGGCGAGCTGCTCGACGATCTGCTCGACGCTCCGGACCGCGACCCGAGCATGCTGCGGGAGCGGGCCGCACGGCTGCGGGCGGACCTCGACGCGCCCCATGTGGTGCTCGCTGCCCGTACCGACGGCCCGGGCGACACCGTCGCCCGCTCGGAGGTGTTCGGCGGCCTTGACCCTGCCGCCCGTCGCAGGCCGTCCGGCCGCGACACCCCCGCCTCCCGCGACACCCCCGCGCGCCGTGACGCGTCCGCGCGTGAGACCGCGGACCGCCGGCGTCTCTGGTCCGCCGCCTCGCACCTGGCCGCCACGCGGTCCGGCCTCGCCGCCGCCCGCGACGGCGGCACGGTCCTGCTGCTGCCCCTCGGCCCCGGCGACACCGCTGCTGACCTGGCGCGCCAGACGGCCCGTCAACTGGGCGGTACGCTGCGCGAACCGGTGACCGTCGGCGCCTCCTCTCCGGTCGCCTCCCCGGCCGGGGACCCCGCACCGGTGGCCGAGGCGTACGCCCAGGCACGCCGCTGCCTCGACGCCCTGCGGCTCCTCGGACGTTCCGGGGAGGGCGCGGCGGCGCAGGACCTCGGCTTCCTCGGGCTGCTGCTCGCCGATCCAGGCGACATCGACGGCTTCGTGCACCGCACCATCGGGGAGATCGTCGACTACGACCGGCGGCGCGGCACCGACCTCGTCGGCACCCTGGACGCCTACTTCGCGAGCGGTATGAGCCCGGCCCGTACCAAGGACGACCTGCACGTCCATGTGAACACGGTGGCCCAACGGCTCGAGCGGATCGGGCGGTTGCTCGGCCCCGACTGGCAGTCGCCGGACAGGTCGCTCGAGATCCGGCTGGCGTTGCGGCTCCACGCCATGTCGTCGTCGGCCGCCTCCTGACCGACGGGCCTTGCCCCGCAGACGCAGAACCGCGCGGACTCCTGGAAGTCCGCGCGGTTCTGCGTCACCGGGTACGACCGGTGGAGGGCGTCGCCTCAGGCCGTCCGTGCGTCCGCCGTAGTGGCGGCGGGCGCGGCCCCGGCCTCTTCCTCCTGGGCGTCCACCGCCGTCAGGTCACGGTCCCTGGTCTCCCGGGCACAGGCGATGGCCACCACGGTCAGCAGCGCCGCGGCGATGACGTACAGGGCGATCGGCGTCGACGAGTCGTAGTCGGCCAGCAGGGCCGTCGCGATCAGCGGCGCCGGCGCCCCGGCCGCGACGGACGAGAACTGGGCACCGATGGACGCGCCCGAGTAGCGCATACGCGTCGCGAACATCTCGGAGAAGAACGCCGCCTGCGGTGCGTACATCGCACCGTGCAGCACCAGACCCACCGTGACGGCGAGCAGCAGGGCGCCGAAGCCGGCGGTGTCGATGAGCATGAAGAACGGGAACATCCAGGCACCCACGCCGATGGCGCCGATCAGATACACCGGCCGGCGTCCGATCCGGTCGGACAGCGCGCCCCACAGCGGGATCACCGCGAAGTGAACGGCGGAGGCGATGAGGACCGCGTTGAGCGCCGTCTGCTTGCTCATCTCCACCGCGGTCGTCGCGTAGACCAGGATGAACGCGGTGATCACGTAGTAGCTGATGTTCTCCGCCATCCGCGCTCCCATGGCGATCAGCACATCGCGCCAGTGGTGCCGCAGCACTGCGACGAGCGGCATCTTCTCGACCGTGCCGACCTCGGCCTTGCGCTGTTCCGCCTGTGCCAGCGCTGCCTTGAAGACCGGCGATTCATCGACAGAGAGACGAATCCACAGGCCGACGATCACGAGGACACCGGAGAGCAGGAAGGGTATGCGCCAGCCCCATGAGGTGAAGGCGGCGTCCGAGAGCAGCGCGGTGAGCGCGGACAGCACGCCGGTGGCGAGCAGTTGCCCGGCCGGCGCGCCGGTCTGCGGCCAGGAGGCCCAGAAACCACGCCGCTTGGCGTCCCCGTGCTCGGACACCAGCAGCACCGCGCCACCCCACTCACCGCCGAGCGCGAAGCCCTGCACGAGCCGCAGCACGGTCAGCAGGACCGGTGCGGCGGAACCGATGGTCGCGTGCGTCGGCAGCAGACCGATCGCGAAGGTCGCCCCGCCCATCAGCAGCAGACTGAGCACCAGCAGCTTCTTGCGCCCGAGCCGGTCCCCGTAGTGCCCGAACACGAGCGCACCGAGCGGCCGCGCGGCGAACCCGACGGCGTAGGTGAGGAACGACAGCAGGGTGCCGACCAGCGGGTCGGAGTCGGGGAAGAACAGCTTGTTGAAGACGAGCGCGGCGGCCGAGCCGTAGAGGAAGAAGTCGTACCACTCGATGGTCGTGCCGATGAGGCTGGCGGCGACGATGCGCTTCAGCGAGTTCGGCGCTGGTGGAGCGGTTTCTGGGGCGGCCATGTACACCACTTCCGGACAGTTGGCGGGGACGTTTGTGTGTCGCCACACCGTAGGAAGGGGCAGGTCAGCGGCGTATGTGGTGGGACACCATAGTTCTGGGTGCCCGAGTGCGCGCTGCCACCATGGGGGCGCCGCCGAATCCGCTGCGAGGTGCTTGACGGGGCCGCGGAAGGCGGTGTCCGAGTTGGACCGTTCGGGCGCGATTGGGAAACCAGGTCGCACTCGACGCGTTGGCCGCGCGCCGCGGCCGCAACCTCGGTGCGGAGGGCGTCGCGGTGGTACCGCCGACGGCTCGGCGGCCCCGCGCCCGGCAGGTGCGCGACGCCGAGACGACGGGCCCGATGACGGCGACGGCCCCGCCAGCATGGTGACGGCCACCACGCCCAGGATTCGGAGGAGTCCGAACTGGTCCGGGTCTGTCTTGGGGAGCGAGGAGCTGCCGACACGTGCTCAATTGAGGAAGTGGAAGCCGGGCCGGGGGTGCATCAGGAAATCGTGGTGCGAGATGTTCCAGGCGTAGGCACCCGCGAGGCCGAAAGCCACGCGGTCGCCGGCCCTCAGCCCGGGCGCCGGGACGCGCCGCGCCAGGATGTCCTTGGGAGTGCAGAGCTGGCCCGTGAGGGTGACCAGGTCCTGCCGTGCGGCCGGGCGTGGCCAGGCGTGCGGCCACGGCTCCACGGGCAGGACGGAGCAGGGCTGGTCGTGGCCCTTGGTCGCCGGGGTGCGCAGATGATGCGTGCCACCGCGGACGACGGCGAACTCCTCGCCGTGGCTGTGCTTCACGTCCAGTACTTCGGTGGCGTACCAGCCGCAGTACGCGGTCAGCGCACGGCCCGGCTCGATGCGCAACGTCAGGTCGGGGTGGGCGGCGGTGAGGCGGGCGAGGCCCGTGCCGTACGCGGACCAGTCGAAGCGCCGGTCGGGATCGGCGTAGTCGACGGTCATGCCGCCGCCGACGTTCACCTCGGCCAGGCGGACGCGGTGGCGTGCGGTCAGGTCGACGGCCCAGGTCACGATGGACTCGGCGACCGCCAGCTGCTCGGGGGCGCGCAGGCCGCTCGCCAGGTGCGCGTGGATGCCCAGCAGCGTCAACTGGGGGTAGGCGCCGTCGGTGAGCATGCGGACGACCGTGTCGGCGTCGGACGGGTCGAGACCGAACGGCGCCGGGCGGCCGCCCATCGCCAGGGAGCTGTCCGCCAGCGAGTCGCCGGACACGGGGAGGTTGAAGCGCGGGAGGACCGACACACGGGTGTCCGGCGCAGCTTCCCGGGCGAGTTCCGCCAGTACATGGAGTTCGTGCACGCTCTCGACATGGAAACGCGACACTCCGTTTTCCAGCGCCGCCGATATCTCCGCCGGGGTCTTGCCCGGGCCGCCGAAGGCCAGCGGGCGGCCCGGCACCGCCTTCCCGACGTGCGCGAGTTCACCGCCCGAGGAGACCTCGTAGCCGTCGACATACGGGCCGAGGGCGGCCAGGAGCTCAGGCTCCGGGTTGGCTTTGGTGGCGTAGTAGAGCTCCACCCGCCCCGGCAGGGCGGCCCGCACGGCGGCGGCGTGCTCGCGCAGCGCCGCCAGATCGTAGATGTAGGCGGGCAGTTCGGCGGAGGGCAGGGACAGGGCGCGGTCGCGCACCGCGGGGGTGGGCACGGTCATCGGGCATCGCTCCAGGTGTCGAGTACGTCCCCGGCGAACGGGGAAGGCAGGCGGACGTAACCGGCCTCGCGGTCAGCCTTGCGCTCCCAGCGGGTGAGCAGGTTGGCCTTCGCGGGCAGGGGTGCTCCCGCGAGCAGCGTGCCGAGCTGTGGCGGGCAGCCGTGCCGGTCGGCGTACGCCTGGAGGGTGGCACGGACCTGGGCCCACAGGGCGTGCTCGCTTCGCGGGTGGAGGTCGGCCAGGGCGGCGAGCACCTCGGCGACATGGTTGACGAGCAGGCAGTAGACGACGCGGTCCCAGCCGCGCCGGGCGTCGTACGTCAGGGGGCCGGCGACGTCGGCGGGCAGCGCGGCGAGCGTGGCGGCGTGGTGCTCGGGGAGGAGCTTGGTGCCCTCCAGGTCACGGAAGAGGATCTGTGCGGGCATGCCGTCCTCGTCGACGCAGACGACCACGTTCTGCAGGTGCGGCTCCAGCACGAGGCCGTGGTCGAAGTACGCGGCCAGGACGGGCGGCAGAAGCAGCTTGAGGTACGCCGCCCACCAGTCGCGTGCGGTCCGCGGGCCCGCCCCGTCCAGGAGACGGGAGATGTGGCCGGGGCCTGTCGGGTACTCGTCGGCCACGGCGGCCGCGAGCAGCGGGGTCGTGCCGGGCATGAGGTGTGCGGTGAGGCCCTCGCGGACGATCACGCCGAAGCCCTCGAGCAGGGCGCGGTCAGGGGTGCCGTCCGGGCCGGGCAGGGCGAGGCTGCGGTAGGCGGGCTCGCGGAGCACGGCACAGCCTGGGAAGCGGATGGCCAGGTCCGCCAGGACGGGCTCCAGCAGGCGGGTCAGGGCGACGGCTCCGGCCAGCTCGTAACGGGCGTTCTTCCGAAGGCAGTTGGTGATGCGGACGTTCAGGCTGAACTTCAGGAACGTCTCGCCGTCGTAGAGGGTGCGCACGGACGCGGTGGCTGCGAAGGGCTTCACGGCCGTGCCCAGGTCGAGGACGTCGCCCTGGGCGACAGCCCTTTTCAGCCCCGGGTGCTCGCACAGCATCTCGTACTGCCATGGATGCGCGGGCAGCAGCCGGTAGCCGTCCGGCACGTCGGGCCTCAGCCGGTCGATCGCCTGGACAGCGCCGTCCTCGGCGGATTCCTCGGCGATCAGGTGTCCGCGGACGGCCAGGTGTCGCAGGGGGAAGGAGGCCCCGGTCTCCGGGGCGTAGGACAGCCAGGACGCGGTATCGCCGGTGCGCGCCTTGGGGGTGGGGTGGAACCGGTGGCCGAACAGCAGGGACTGCTCGGAGGCCAGGTACGTGGCCAGGCTTGTGGCGAGCCCGTCACCGTCCGCGGCTGCCGTCATCCTGGAGCGTTGGACGAGCGCCGCGGAGGTGGCCCGGTGGCTGGAGGCGACCTGGTCCAGGAACTCGTCGTTGCGAACACCGGTGCGCAGGGACAGCTCGTCCTGGATGTACCGGGCGAGGCACTGCCAGTCGATCTCCTCCCAGCCACGGTCGTGCTGCTGCTCCATCGCCGGCCCGGTGAACCGATGCGCACCCAGCAGCGACGTTCGGCGCAGGGCGACGCGCAGCTCTACGCCGCGGCGGGGGAGGCGCAGCAGCAGGTGGCCGTGGGCGACGGCGGTCTGGTGCTCCGGGCCGGACACCTCCCGCAACAGGCAGTTGAGGAGCGTGTGGGTCACAGCCTCGTCGGCGGAGGGCAGGCCGGTGGCGACAGCGGGGAGAGAGGCGGTACCGAGCGACTCGGTCAGCGACATGAACGGCTCCTGCGGGTGCGAAGAGTGGGGAAGGCCTGAGTGGGAAGGGCGATCGCCAGCACGGTGGCCCCGTGACGCAGGGCGGCAGACCGAGGGCGGTGAAGGAAGCCACCAAGCAGCAGCCGGCCACGGCGTGCAAGTGCCGGCGCCCGGGGGCCGGCCCGGGGACCGCGGCGTTTGCCGCACCCGCCCGCAGCGACGCCGGTGCGGTGGCGCTCATCGCGGGCCCGCCGTCAGACGCAGGTAATTGGGGCCGGTGGTGTAGTGCTTGTTGATGTCGGCCGCGCCCGAACGGGCCTTGGTGAGCAGCGTTCCGGCGGTGACCATGGCCTTGACCGGCAGCTCCGGAGCGTCCAGGACATGGGCGGACAGGACGGCACCGGGCTCTCCCGGGCCGCTGTCGAGCCGCTCGACGGCCTCGGCGAGCCGGTCGCGCACGAGGCCCAGCAGCCGTGCCAGCGGTGCGCGGCCGTGCCGGGCCAGCCCGAAGGCGTACGCGCCGGCGCACAGGTGGACGGTGATCGTGGTGAGCAGGTCGGTGACCGGCTTGTCGTCCTCGCAGAAGATCCGGGCGTCGTCGAACTCCGACGGGTCCGGGGCGTCGGAGCCCAGCGTCTCGCGCAGGCGTGCGGTGTTGACGCGTGGGCCGTCGTTGTCTTTGAGCAGCAGCCGAAGGCGCGTGCGACCGTCCGGCCGGTCCAGTACGAGGGAGACGTTCTGCTGGTGCGACTCCAGCGCGATGCCGTAACCGAAGAGCGTGGTCTGCCAGTCGAAGAGCAGCGTGAGGCAGGCATCGAGCAGGGCCGTCGCGTCACCGTCGTAGAAGCGGTCGGCGAGGTGATCGATCACCAGCCGGCCGCCGGGGGCTTCGCCGAGCAGCGCAGCCATGGGGGTGACGACGGCGTCGTCCAGGCCGGCCGGGTAGCGGCGGCACAGCACGGCGAGGAGTTCGTGCCCGGCGTGGGCGTAGACCGTCTCGTCGGCGAGCAGGACCGTGTCGCGGAAGCGCTGCTCGCGGGCGATCACGGCTTCCAGCAGGCGCTGGCCGGCGGCTCCGTCGACGAGGGTGCCGGGCTTGATGGTCCGACGGTTGCGCAGGCCGAGAGTTGCCGTGGGCAGCGGCAGTTTGAGGTGCAGCGTGGGGTCGGCGAAGAGCGCGACCGTGCGCATGGACAGGGTCGGTACGGCCTCCAGGTGGGGATGCTCGGCGAGGACGGCCCGGTCCTCGAGGCCGGTGGTGCGCAGGGCCTCACACAGCGACGGGCCGGCCGTCAGCGGGTGGACGGGGAGGGCGAGATGGCTGTGGCAGAGACCCGGGAGACCGAGGGTCGCCGGCGTGGGCCAGCGGCCGGGGAGTCGTGCGGCGCCTCCCGGCACGATGAGGGCCTCCCGCGGCACGGCGAGCCAGCGCAGTGCGAAGCGCGGGTGGAACTCGGGAGCGTAGGCACGCAGTTGGTCCTCGTCGAGACCGGAGCGTCCTCGCGCGGTGGGGTACACCGGGTGGTCGTGGCGGGCGGCGAGGGTGTCGTGGGCCAGGCCGCCGCCGAGACCCGTCCAGTCGGCGGGGTCGCCGCCGTATCGTGCGGTGAGGCTCTCGGCGATCTCGTGATGCGTGCCGGTGTGCAGCCGCATGGTCGCCAGGGTCTGGCGGCACTCTTCGGCCAACGCGGCGAAGCCGCTCCGATCGGCGGGGTCGGCCAGTGTGCCGAGGGCGTCGAGGATCTCTTCGTGCGTGGTCACTTCGCGGTCGTCCGACTCCCGGACGAGCAGCGGTAGCCGGGCCGCGTACACGCTCTGGAACCCGTCCTCCACGACCGGCAGCAGCAACGCGTCTCCGTCGGGTGCGGCGAGCCGCAGCCACAGGCCGTCCTCCCGCTCCACAGGCGCCGATCCCGTGCGCAGGCCGGCGACGTCCTCCCGCAGCAGCGCGCCGAGTACGCGCAGCAGCAGATCCGCGTCCGTCCTGGTCGTCGGGGTCGTGGAGCGTGTCACGGGGTGATCTCCCAGCGCTGCGCGGAAAGGAAGTCGGCCACGACCCGCTCGACGGTCGCCTGGTCGGTTCCGGTGGCCCGGACGATGCCGAGGTAGTCGCGATTCGTGTGGTGGAGCTCGTGGTGCTCGCCGATGTCGCGCAGCGGCCGGTACGTCAGCTCCACGCCGTCCACAGCCAGATCGGCGGCTGCCGGGGCCTTCGTCAGCGTGCCCGCTCTGTCGGCGCACGGGTACTCGAGCCGGGCCGCGCCGTCGGTACGGCCGCTGAGCTCGGCGGGGAGCGGCTCGCCGAGGTGCGTACGGAGGATGTGCTCGAAGAGCGGGATGTCCAGCAACTGAGCGAGGAGAAGGTCGCAGTGGTCGCCGACGGCACGGTAGTTGACTTCGATGATGCGGGCCCGACCCTCCTGCACCACGAATTCGGTGTGGCACACGCCGAAGCCGACGCCGAGGGCGTCGAGCTGCGCGAGGATCTGTGCGACGACCGGCTCGCGGTGGGCCGGGACGAACGTCAGCCGCTCCTCGATGAAGTACGGCGGTGGGGACAACTCGGTGTGGAAGCCTCCAAGGACGTGGCGGACGCGGCCGTCGCCGAGGGTTTCCAGCGTGTACAGCTCACCGGCGAGGTACTCCTCGACGACCAGGGCGGCTTCGGGGCGCCGCCCCTGAATCTCCTTGCAGCGCAGGGCGAGGTCGGCGGGCCCGTCGACCAGCACCACGTCTTCACTGGCCACACCCTCGCGGGGCTTGACGACACAGGGGTACGGCACGTCGAGACGGACGAGTGCGGCCGGGTCCTCACCCGGTGCCAGTTCCGCCGACCACACCGTGTCGGCTCCCGTCACGGCGAGGTGGCGACGCATGTGCGCCTTGTCCTTGGCGCGCAGTGCGGCTTGCCAGGGCTTGGCGGGACGGCTGAAGTAGTCGGCGGCCAAGGCGGCCTGGGTCTGCAGATGGTCGCTGTTGGTGAAGACCGCATCGGGTGGATGGTGGGTCGATATCCGGGTGATGACCGCGCGGAAGTCCCGTACATCGCACTCCAGGATCTCGATGTCCGCAGAGGTGCGGTGGTGCGCGTCGGGCTGGTCGGTCAGAACGGTGACATCGAGGCCGAGTCGTGCTGCGGCGGGAAGGAAGCCTTCGGTGACCGAGTCGGTGGGGTTGAGAGCGAGCAGGTACAACCGCATGGGCGGCGCCCCTTCCGAGTTGAGGAAGTGTGATGGGCGGCGTGGGTGCTCGCCGGCGGTTCGGCAACGACGACTTTCGCCCAACATCGACGGCGGCAGCCTAAGTTAGGCTTGCCTAAGCTTTCAACTCGCCGTCAGCTTCAGGCGGGTGGCGCCTTGATCGTGACCCCGGGAGTGTGGCTAAGGTAAGCCAAGCCTTACCTTCCCCTCTCTTTTCCGGAGCTGCCGTGCCGCACGTGAATGGAGCGCCGATGACACTCGCCCCGGCGGGTGCAGCGGGCCGTCCGGTCGTGACCGCGGCCTCCGCGCTCACCCGAACCTATCTGCGCCTCGTAGCCACATGCGAGGCGCTGAACGTGCGGGTCGTTACCGCAGGGGGCACAGGGGTCACAGGCGCCATGGGGGCCGAAAGGCAACTCGGCGGAGCCGCCCTGACCGGTAGTGCGGAAGCGCTGGACGCCTTCATCGACGCCGAGGCCACCCGGATCCGCGAACGCCACGGGCACGCTCCCCGCAGGGATGTCGCCGCCTCCCGGGCGCTTCATGACTACCTCTGGTCCGTCAGTCTGCTGATGAGCGGCGCGTGGTACCTGGAACGGCGGGTGCCGCGCATCGCACCGGAGGACGTCCGGGTGGGCCTCACGGAGGGTGCGTTCGAGGTCGTCCCCGCTCAGGACTTCGCCTGCCTGCCGGACGACCCGGGGGCGACAGCGCCCGGCGCCCGGGTGGTGGCTGACGAGGAGGGGCTGCGCGCCGAGCTGCGGGCTGCCGTCGCCGACCACGTACGGCCCCTGCTGGCGGCGATCGGCCCCCACGCGCGCCGGAGGCCGAGGGCCTTGTGGGGGATGGCCGCGGACGACCTGGTTTCAGGGATCTGGTACCTCGGCCGCGTGCTCGACCAGGAGGACCGAGCCGTCCGGGCCGCGACCGAGTTGCTCCCAAGGGGGATCCGGCCGTTTCCCGGTGGTGCCGACTTCCGTCGGTTGGCGGGCCGGGACGGGCGGAGACACCCGACCCGGACCCGGCTCGGCTGCTGCATGTACTACACCCTCGAGGCCGCCCAGGCGTGCTCGACGTGCCCCAGGGTCTGTGACGGGGAACGTCTGTGCAGGTTGGAGGGTGAAGGCTGACCACGCCGGCAACGGCTACGTATCCCGCCCTCGCCCAGCAGGTCGGTCTCCTCGAACTCGTCTCGGAACTCCGTCGATCGGAGGGGCGTAGTCGTTCCTGGTGACCCCGCGGCGGCCGCCCGACCACTGAGCTCGCTCCCGTAGCGGAGAACGGAATCGGACGGCTCTGCGCCGGCCGGCGCGCAGCCGCTGGACGTCTACGGAGCGTTGCAAGCGTTGTGCGTGCTGTTCGCCCTGCGCCGGGAGCCTGCGGGTCTGACGAGGGGCACCTTGATCTCTGCTGCGCGCTATCGTCGAAGAGGGGACGTACACGACGGCGTCTTGGCCGGATCGGACTCTTCGGCCAAGCGTGGCAGCCGCGACGGGAGGAGGCGCGGCGAGGCGTCGGTCTCTCCGGAAGGACGGCGTGTCATGCAGAACGATCCCGAGGTGCTCGAGTTTCTGAACGAGCAACTGACCGCGGAGCTGACCGCGATCAACCAGTATTTTCTGCACTCCAAGATGCAGGAGAGCTTCGGTTGGACGAAGCTCGCGGCACACACGCGGCATGAGTCGTTCGAGGAGATGAATCACGCGGAGGTCCTGACCGACCGCATCCTCCTCCTCGGTGGGCTGCCCAACTATCAGCGGCTGTTCCATGTGCGGGTGGGGCAGACGGTCACGGAGATGTTCCAGGTGGATCGCGAGGTCGAGGTCGAGGCGATCGACCGGCTCAAGCGGGGGATCCAGGTCATGCGTTCCAAGGGCGACATCACCTCGGCGAACCTCTTCGAGTCGATCCTCGCCGACGAGGAGCATCACATCGACTACCTCGACACGCAGCTGGATCTCATCGAGAAGCTGGGCGAGCCGCTCTATCTCGCGCAGGTACTCGAGCAGCCCGAGAGCTGACCGGCCAACCGCCGCCCGGTACTGGGAACCCTTTCGATTCGCCCCTCGGCGCACCGTGCGCTTCATGCGTGGGCGAGGTTCACCCTGACGCCGCATTTACCCTCGCCATCCCCGATGCCTAAGGTTAGCCTGACCTAATAAGTGCTATATGTCCTGACAGGGGGCATTCAGTCCATCTGTTGCCCGGCTGACCGGCAGCGAAGGAGCGGGATTGTGGGTACGCCCTGGACGAGGTTCGTGCCGGCGTCGGCCCTCAGTGCTTTGTTGGCCCTTGGCGCCACGGCCTGCGGCTCGGACGAGAGCGGGCAGAGCGGGCCCGAGTCCGACAAGAAGATCACCGTGTACAGCGGCCGGAGCGAGTCCCTCGTCAAGCCCGTGCTCGACGAATTCCGGGAAGCCAGCGGCATCACCGTCGACGTGCGCTACGGCGACACCGCCGCGATGGCCGCACAGCTCCAGGAGGAGGGGGACCGGAGTCCGGCCGACGTCTTTCTCGCACAGGACGCCGGGGCTCTGGGGTCGATGGCCAAGAAGGATCTCTTCGCCAAGCTGCCCGACGCAGTGCTGGACAAGGTGCCGGGTGCCTACCGGGACGACGACGGTGAGTGGGTCGGGGTGACCGGCCGCGTACGCACGATGGTCTACAACGCGGACCAGGTCCCCGGCGCGGACCTGCCGAAGTCCGTGTTCGAGCTGACCGAGCCTCAGTGGAAGGGCAAGGTCGGCATCGCACCGACCAACGGCTCGTTCCAGGCGTTCATCACGGCGATGCGGGTGCAGGAAGGCGAGGAGAAGACGAAGAAGTTCCTCGAGGGGTTGAAGGCGAACGATGCGCAGATTCGGGAGGGGAACGCGCCCATCGTCGCCGACGTGAACAACGGCAGGATCGCCGCCGGGCTGGTGAACCACTACTACGTGTACGAACTGGCCAAGGAGGAGGGCACCACCGTCGACGCCCTCAAGGCGAAGAACCACTTCTTCCCGGACGGGGACATCGGCAGCCTGGTGAACGTCTCCGGGGTCGGCGTGCTGAAGAGGGCCGACGACGATCCCGACGTGCGTGCGTTCGTCGACCACCTGCTGGGCAAGCAGGCGCAGACCTATTTCGCCGACGAGACGTACGAGTACCCGCTGGTGGCCGGTGTCGCATCGGCCCCCGGTCTGCCGAAGCTGTCGTCGCTGAACGCGCCGGACATCGACCTCGACGACCTGGACGATCTGGAGGCCACGGTCAAGATGATCAAGGATTCGGGGCTCGCCTGAGTACGCCGCCCGCCCTTGCCCTCCGTCGGGTGCGGCGCTTCCTTCCGCGCCCGACGCTGGCCGCTGCCGCGACGTTCTCCGTGGGCATCGCGCTCATTCCGCTGGCCTACCTGGGCGTGCGGGTCGGCGAGGCGGGCTGGGCCCGGATCACCGATGAGCTGATCACGGCGCGCACCGGGGCGCTGGTCGTCCGGAGCGTGGCGCTGGCGGCAGTCGTCACCGCGGCGTGCACCGTACTCGGCGTGGTTCTGGCCTTCCTGGTCACCCGCACCGACGTACCGGCACGGCGGCTGTTCGGGGTGCTCGCCGCACTGCCACTCGCCGTCCCCAGCTACGTCGCCGCTTTCGTGTGGGTGTCCACCGTGGACGGCTTCGAGGGATTCTGGGCGGCCGCACTCGTGCTCACGCTGGTCTCCTACCCGTATGTCTACCTGCCGGTCACGGCTGCGCTGACCGGCGTGGACCCGGCGCAGGAGGAGGTGTCGCGGTCGCTGGGGCGGGGGCCGTGGCGCACGGCCGGCGGCGTGACCCTGCGTCAGGTACGGCCCGCTGTGGCGGCGGGGGCGCTGCTCGTCGCCCTCTATGTGCTCTCCGACTTCGGTGCCGTCTCCATCGTGCGCGTCGACGTCCTCACCCGGGCCGTCTTCACCTCGATCAACCTCGGCTTCGACCGTACCGGTGCGCTGGTGCTCGCCACGGTGCTCGTCGCCCTCACCGCTGTCGTCCTCCTGGCCGAACAGCTCACCCGAAGGCGCGGTGCCCGCTATGCCCGTGTCGGCGGCGGGGCGCCCCGACCGCCGACCCGGCTGCGCCTGGGCGCGCTGCGGTGGCCGGCCGCGCTCGCGTTCACAGGGGTGATCGCTACGGCTCTCGGTGTTCCGGCGGCCAGCCTGCTCCGTCGGTCCCTCGAGGGGGTCTCACGGCCCGGTTCGATCGCCGAGCTGGCCACCGCGGCACGAAACTCACTGGGGGTCGCCCTGCTCGGCACAGCTCTGACCGTGCTGCTCGCCCTGCCGGTGGGGCTGCTCACCACCCGTGTGCCCGGTCGGCTCGCCGTTGCCCTGGACCGCCTGACCTACCTCTCGCACGCCCTGCCCGGCCTGGTCATCGGCCTTTCGCTGGTGTTCTTCGGGATCAACGTCGCCTACCCGCTCTACCAGTCCGTGTGGCTGCTCGCGCTGGCGTACGCGGCGCTCTTCCTGCCCCTGGCCGTGGCCGCCGTCGGCTCCGCCGTGGCCCAGGCGCCACCCGGCCTGGAAGAGGTCGCCCGCTCGCTCGGGCGCCGACGGTCGTACGTACTGCGCACGGTGACCGTGCCCCTGGCCGCACCGGGCATCGGCGCCGGGGCCGCACTGGTCTTCCTCACCTGCATGAAGGAGCTCCCCGCCACCTTGCTGCTGCGCCCGACCCGACTGGACACGCTCGCCACCGAACTGTGGACACAGACGTCGGTCGCCGCGTACGCCGCCGCCGCACCCTACGCGGCCCTGCTGGTACTCATCGCCGCCTTGCCCACCTGGTGGCTGTCGGCGCGCACCGGGGTCCCCACCCGGGGAGGCGGCTGACATGGCGGAACTGAGCCTCGCGGACGTCCGCAAAGCCTATGGGCGTGTCCAGGCGCTTGATGGTGTGAACCTCATCGTCCGCTCCGGCGCGCTGGTGGCCGTGCTCGGCCCTTCAGGCTCCGGCAAGACCACGCTGTTGCGCTGCATCGCCGGCTTCGAGGCGCTGGACGCCGGCGAGATCCGGGTCGACGGCCACCGGGTAGCCACCCGCGGTGCTGCGGTGCCGCCCGAGCGGCGACGGATCGCTGTGGTCCCCCAGGAAGGCGCGCTCTTCCCGCACTTGTCGGTCCTCGGCAATGTGGCCTACGGACTCGATCGCGCCGCCCGGCGAGCCGGCCGGGTGGCCGCCGTGCTGGATCTGGTGGGCCTGGCCGGCTTCCAGGACCGGATGCCGTACCACCTCTCCGGCGGCCAGCAGCAGCGCGTCGCCGTCGCCCGCGCACTCGCGCCGCGCCCCCCGGTCGTGCTGCTCGACGAGCCGTTCAACGCACTCGACGCCGCACTGCGGGCGGAGGTGCGTCGGGACGTATGGCAGGCGCTGCGTGCCGACCGTGCCACGGCCGTCCTCGTCACCCACGACCAGGCGGAGGCTCTGTCGATGGCCGACGAGGTCGCGGTCATGCGGGACGGCCGGATCGTTCAGAGCGGACCGCCCGAACTCCTCTACGCCTCACCGGCCGATCCATGGGTGGCCGGGTTCGTCGGCGAGGCCGTATGGCTGCCCGCTGCGATCGACGGCGACCTCGCCCGCACCCCGCTCGGCGCCGTGCGGCTCACGCCGGGCGACGGCAGCCTGCCGAGCGGTCCGACGCGCGTGCTGCTACGGCCCGAGCAGATCGCGCTCGCCCCGCCCGGCGCTCCGGGCACGGTCAGCGCGACCGTCGCGCGACGCGACTTCTACGGCCACGACGCGGTGCTCGCCCTGCGCCTGGGCGACGGCACTCCGGTGGCCGCCCGGATCTTCGACCCGGCCGCGGTCCCGCCCGCGGTCGGCGACCAGGTCGGCCTGCGCGTCCACGGCACCGGCCGCGTCTTCCCGCGCAGCGCAGACCCGGGCCCCACCCGTCCACCCGCCTCGGCGTAGGTCGCGCCGGATTGCGGCAGCGACGGGCGGTCGGACGGGGTGCCGTTGACGGCCCGCCGCATCCTCCGGCGCCGTTGGCTGTGGAGGCCACGCTGGAGTACCGGGCGGCGATGAGGCCGACGGTGTGCCCGGGGCCGAGACATCCGTCGCGCCGCAGCTTCGCACCGGGGGATCACCGGCGGGGAGTCGACCGGCTTCGCCGGGCCTGTCCACGGGTCGAGGGATCAGACCACGTTGAAGGAGCGGACCACGTTGAAGGAGCGGACCACGTCGAAGGAGCAGACCACGTCGGAGGAGCAGACCACGTCGAAGGGGCAGCGCCGCGCATGAGGCAGTGCCTCGGCCGTGCGCTGCCCACCGAGGGAGTCCCGGTCGTCAGGGCCGGCTGGTGAGGTAACCGCCCATGGAGGTGAAGTACTCGCTCGCGGGCATGTCACGGCCGTCCTCGGTCCGGACGCGCGTGATGGCCAGACCGTGGTTGCGGCCCGTGCGTGCGTCGGCGCCGACGACGATGACCACGCCGTCGCCCTCGCGGTAGAAGATACGGCCGGGAGTACCGCCGTAGCGCCCCTCGGACACGAAGGAGGAGAGGATCTCGAGGCGCTTGCCCTTGTGGAAGGTGAACGCGGCCGGATACGGGGCGGACTGGGCGCGGACCAGGCGCTCCAGAACGTCGGCGGGCCACTCCCAGTTGATGCGGATGTCCTCCTCGGACCGCTTGTGGAAGAAGCTGGCCTGGGAGCGGTCCTGCTTGGTGAACTCGGTCCGGCCGGACGCGATGAGGTCGAGCGCGCCGATGGTGACCGGAGCGATGAGGTCGACCGTCTTGTGGAACAGGTCGGTCGCGGTGTCCTTCGGCTCGACGGGGACCGCCTGCTGCATGACGATGTCACCCGCGTCGAGGACCTCGTCCATCATGTGCGCCGTCACGCCGACTTCGGACTCGCCGTTGATGAGGGCCCAGATGATGGGGGAGAACCCGGCGTACTTGGGCAGCAGCGAGTCGTGGACGTTCAGCGTGCCGTGGCGGGGGAGGGTGTAGATGCGGGGCGGAATCCACGTGCGCCAATTGTTGGCCACGATGATGTCCGGGTCGGCCTCCTTGAGCCGCTCGAACAGCTCCTCGTCGTCAGGCCGGTTCCGGATGACGACGGGGACGCCGTGCGTTTCGGCCAGGTCGGCGACGGAGTCGCTCCAGATCTTCTCGTAGGCGTGCTCGCTCTTGGGATGCGTCACGACCATCACCACGTCGTGCTCGGATTCCAGGAGCGCTTGCAGGGTGCGGTGCCCCCACGTCTGATAACCGAACATGACGACCCGCATGGGGTTCCTCCTCGAAAGAGCGAATGACCGGCGCCAAGTAAAGCAAGCCTTACCTAAGGGTGCAACACGCCATGATTTGCAGGGTGTTTGGCGGCGCGTTCAGTGAATTGTCCGGTTTGCCCACGTCGACAGGTCGGCCGGATCAGGTTAGCTTTACCTAAGTTCCGCTCGGTCGCCGGTTCCGGCGTGCCGATGTCTTGTTCTCGCCTCGCCTCACCGGCGCTGTCCCGCACGATGGGAGTGACATGTCTCAGGTTCTTCCTGGCGACGCCCCTCTGGTCCACGACCTCATAGGTATCGGCTTCGGGCCGTCCAACGTGGCCATGGCGATAGCGCTCAGCGAGCACAACGCCCGGGTGGACAGGCAGGACGCGGTCACCGCGCACTTCTTCGAGCGGCAGCCGAGCTTCGGCTGGCACCGCGGCATGCTCATCGACGACGCGACCATGCAGGTGTCCTTCCTGAAGGACCTGGTGACGCTGCGGAACCCGGCCAGTGAGTACAGCTTCCTGTGCTACCTCCAGAGCAAGGGCCGGCTCATCGACTTCGTCAACCACAAGAACCTCTTCCCGCTGCGGGTCGAGTTCCACGACTACTTCGAGTGGGCCGCCGCGAAGGTCGACGACATGGTGTCCTACGGGCACGAGGTCGTCGCCGTCGAGCCGGTCGTACGGGACGGCGTGGTGGAGTACCTGGAGGTGACGGCCCGCTCCGGCACGGAGGTCGTCGTCCACCGGGCCCGCAATTTGGTCATCGGCACGGGACTGCGGCCGCTCATGCCCGAGGGCGTGGAGCGCAGCGACCGCGTGTGGCACAACTCCGAGTTGCTCGCGAAGGTCGACGGCCTGGAGGGCACCGACCCCCGCCGGTTCATCGTCGTCGGCGCCGGGCAGAGCGCCGCCGAGAACGTGGCCTACCTGCACCGCCGCTTCCCGAAGGCCGAGGTCTGCGCGGTCTTCTCCCGCTACGGCTACAGCCCCGCCGACGACAGCAGCTTCGCCAACCGCATCTTCGATCCCGCCGCGGTCGACGAATACTTCACGGCCCCGGAGGACGTCAAGCGCAAGCTGATGGACTACCACGGCAACACCAACTACTCCGTGGTGGACATCGACCTGATCGACGACCTCTACCGCCAGGCGTACCAGGAGAAGGTCCTCGGCACCGAGCGCCTCCGCTTCATCAACGTGTCCCGGCTGACGGGCGTCGAGGAGACCGGCGACACGGTCCGCGCCAGCGTGAAGTCCCTGGTCACCGGCGAGACATCGACCCTGGACGCCGATGTCGTGGTCTACGCCACCGGCTACAGCCAGGCCGATCCGCTCGGCCTGCTCGGCGAAGTGGCCCAGCACTGCCACCGCGACGACGAGGGGCGTCTCCGCGTCGAGCGCGACTACCGCGTCGCGACCGATCCGAGCCTGCGCTGCGGCATCTACCTCCAGGGTGGCACCGAGCACACCCACGGCATCACGTCGTCGCTGCTGTCCAACACCGCGATGCGTGTCGGCGAGATCCTGGACTCGATCGTCGACGGTGGCCTCAGGGTCGCCGACGACGCGGTGCAGCCGGTCGCCGACGGTATCGGCAGCGCCGCCCGCTGACCCTCCCCGCCCTGAATCCAGGGACCACTGCCTCCTCGGCCAAGCCCCCCACATGCCTGCCCGCCGGTAGCGCCGTCGTACCCGGCGGGTCTGGCACGCGAAAGTGAAACCCCCGTGAAAGGAACCTCCGTGTCCACAGGTACACGCCCCGCGCTGACGCGGCTCGTCAGAAACGTCCCTCGCATCGCCGTCGCCGCCGTCGCCGCCGTCGCCGCGCTCGCTCTGACCGCCTGTGGGGGCGGCACCGAGAAGTCCGAGTCGAAGCCGTCGGGTGAGGCGGGCGCGAACACCAAGGGCACCTCCTTCCCGGTGACCGTCGATCACAAGTACGGCAGCACCACGATCGACAAGGAGCCCAAGAAGGTCGTCACGCTGGGCCTGTCGGACCAGGACGCGGTTCTCGCGCTCGGTATCAAGCCGGTCGGTGCCGTGGACTGGTTCAAGGAGCAGCCGTACGGCAAGTGGCCGTGGGCGAAGGACAAGTGGGGTTCAAAGAAGCCGCAGGTCGTCGGTGAGCGCGACGAGTACAACATCGAGAAGATCGCCGCTCTGAAGCCGGACCTGGTGATCGCCCAGTACTCGGGGATGAAGAAGGAGCAGTACGACACGCTCTCCAAGTTCACCAAGGTCGTCGCCCAGCCCAAGGGCCATGAGGACTACCAGGCGCCGTGGCAGGTCATGACCCGGCAGGTCGGCAAGGCGCTGGGCAAGGCCGAAGAGACCGAGAAGCTGATCGCCGGCATCGACGCCCGCTTCAAGGCCGTCCGCGACAAGCACCCGGAGTGGAAGGGCAAGACCGTCACCGTCGGCGAGCCCTACGAGCCGGGCAAGTTCTCCGCCTTCTCCCCCAACGACCCGAAGGTCGTCTTCCTGACCGAGATGGGCTTCACGACCACTCAGAAGTACCGCGACGCCCTCGGCAAGGAGAACATCGCCGACCTCAGCGTCGAGCGCCTCGACGTGATGGAGGCCGACCGCACCGTGTGGCTCGGCACCCCCGACACGGAGAAGGCCATGAAGGCCGACCCGCTGTACAAGAAGACCAAGGTCCATCAGGAGAAGCGCGACCTGTTCCTTCCGTACGACAGCCCGGACATCGGCGCGGCGCTCTCCTTCAACACCGTCCTGTCGATCCCGTACGCCGTCGACCAGGTTGTGCCGATGCTGGAGGCCATCAAGTAGGGCCCCCGGCCAGGCCGTACCGGCACCGGCCACCACCCAGCAACCGCCCGTCCGGTGGCCGTCCCCACCGGGCGGGCGCGCCTGCACCACGCACCGTCGCCCCACTTCGTACGAAGGCACCCCCGTGCCCCTCGCCGGAGCCCCGCACCCAAGGTGCACACGGAGAAGCGCGACCTCTTCGTGCCGTACCAGGACCCGGACATCGGCGCCGCGTTCTCCTTCCACACCGTGCTGTCGATCCCGTACGCCATCGACGAGATCGTGCCGCTGCTCACGGCCGACGCCGAGTAACACCACCACCGACGCAACACCAGGGAAAGGCCACACGAACGATGTTTGACGCCGAGTCGGACCGGACTTGCATCGCCGGGACACCCGTCACCGGCGGGCAATCCGGAATCTGGCTTGCCCAGCAGATCGAGCCCGACGGCTCGGCCTTCAACGTCTCGTTCGTCCTTGAGCTCAGTGGCGTGGCCGATCTCGGCCGGCTGGCGTCCGCCGTCCGGCAGGCGACCGAGGAAGCCGAGTCGCTGCACGTCCGCGTCGTCGCGGACAACGGTGTGCCGCGCCAGGTGCCCACGCGCTGCCCGGTCGACCTCCCCGTCATCGACGTGGCCGGTGAGACGAATCCGCGCGGGGCCGCGGAGGCGCTGATGGAGGCGGACCGCGACAGGCCCATCGATCTCCTCGACGCCCCCCTCTTCGCACAGAAGCTGTTCGTCCTGGCCGACGACCGCGTCCTCTGGTACCAGCGCTACCACCACATCGTTGTCGACGGCACCGGAATCGCGGAGATCATCCGGCGCGCCGGCGACCTCTACAGCGGCACGGAGCCGACCACCGCCCCCGACTGGTCCCTGTCGCGCCTGGTCGACGCGGACATCGCCTACCGGGAGTCACCGCAGCACGAAGAGGACCGCGCCTACTGGCTCACCCGGATGGCCGACCGCCCCGAGCCGGTGCGGCTCGTCCCCCGCTCGTCGGCCCCGATGTCGCGGCGTCTGCGCCGGACGACGGAGCTCGCACCGGCCCTGGTCGCCAGGCTCCACTCCACCGCGGTGCGAGCCGGGGCAAAGCCCTCACGCCTCCTCGTGGCCGCCGTCGCCGCCTACCTGCACCGTGTGACAGGACGCCAGGACCTCGTCCTCGGACTGCCCGTCACCGCCCGGCGGGACCCGCAGACCCGGCGTACCCCCGGAATGGTCTCCAACGTCCTTCCGCTCCGCGTCCAGGTGCGCCCCGGCATGACCGGCCGCCGACTGCTCGCCATCGTCGAACAGGCCGTCCACGAAACCGTCACGCACAGCCGCTACCGTGCCGAGGACCTGGCCAGGGAGCTCGGACTGACCGACGGCGTGCAAGAACTCGTCGGACCCACGGTCAACATCCTGCCGGGCACCGACGACCTGCGCTTCGGCGACCTGGACGCCGACTTCCTGCCGCGGTGGCTCGGGCCCGTCAGCGACCTGGCGATCACCATGGCGTTCACGTCTGGGGGTCAGGGTCTCCGTATCGACTTCGACGCGGACGCCGACGTCTGTGACCAGCCCACCCTGGAGGAGCACCAGCGGCGCTTCCTCCTGCTGCTGCGCACCCTCGCCGAGGACCTGAACAGCCCGGTGGCCCGCCTGGAGCTCACCACGGGCGCCGAACGGTCGCTGCTCGTCGAAGAACTCGGCGTCTCGCCCCGCGAGGTCGCCGAACTCTCCTGGCCCGCCGCCTTCGAGCAGCAGGTGTGGCGCACCCCGGACGCCGTGGCGCTCGTCTGCGAGGACCGGGAGCTGACGTACGCGGAACTCAACGGCGCCGCGAACCGCCTGGCACGGCTCCTCCTCTCCCGCAAAGTGGGCGCCGAGCACGTCGTCGGTGTCGCGCTGCCCCGCTCCCCGGAGCTTGTCGTCGCCCTGCTCGCCGTGATGAAGGCCGGGGCCGCGTACCTGCCGCTGGACGCCGACCACCCCCAGGACCGCATCGCCTACATGCTGGACGACTCGGGCGCCCGGACGATCGTGACGACGCGCGCGCTGTCGGCCGAACTGCCGGACGCGAGTGGCGTCGAGCGCCTGGTGCTGGACGACGCGGCCCTCGTCACCGAACTGGCCGCGTTCGACGCCGGAGACCCGGAGGTGTCCGTCGCGCTGGAGCAGGCCGCCTACGTCATCTACACCTCGGGCTCCACCGGCCGCCCCAAGGGTGTGGTGGTCTCCCACGACGGCGTCGGCAGCCTCGTCGCCACGGCCACCGACCGCATCGGCATCACCTCCGACAGCCGCGTCGTGCAGTTCGCCTCCGTGGGCTTCGACGTGACGGTCTGGGACCTGATCATGTCGCTGTGCGTCGGCGGCCGGATCATCGTCGTCCCGACCGAGCGCCGTGTCGCCGGCCCCGCCCTCACCGACTACATCGCGCGCCACCGCGCCACCCACATGATCCTGCCGCCGTCGCTCGTCTCGGCGCTGCCGCAGGACTGCGAGCTGCCCGACGGCTCTGTCCTGATCGTGGGCACGGAGGCGGTGCCCAGCGAGCTGATCGCCCGCTGGGCCGGGCGGGTCCGGGTCGTCGTCGCCTACGGCCTCACCGAGGCCACCGTCAACTCCACGCTGTGGATCGCCGACCCCGACCGGCCGGGACCGGCGCCCATCGGTGTGCCGGACCCCAATACCCGCGCATACGTCCTCGACGCGGCCCTGCGCCCGGTGCCTGCGGGCGCCGAGGGAGAGCTGTACGTCGGCGGGCGCGGCCTCGCACGCGGCTACCTGGGCAGGCCGGGGCTGACCGCCGAACGCTTCGTCGCGGACCCGTTCGACGGTGAGGCCGGCGCGCGGATGTACCGCACCGGCGACCGTGTCCGCTGGACCACCGACGGAAACCTGGAGTTCCTCGGCCGCGCCGACGGCCAGATCAAGATCCGCGGCCACCGCATCGAGCCCGGTGAGATCGAGAGCGCCTTCATGGCCTGCCCCGGCATCGCGCAGGCAGCCGTCCTCGTCCGCGAGGACCACCGCGACGTCAAGCGCCTCGTCGCGTATCTCGTGGCCGAACCGGGCCAGGACGCCGACGCGGCGGTGTCGGCGGCGCGGACGAGCATCGCCGAGGCCCTGCCGGACTACATGGTTCCGTCCGCCGTCGTACGCCTTGACGGCCAGCTGCCGCTCACCCCCAACGGGAAGCTGGACAGGCGCGCCCTGCCCGCCCCCCGGTGGACCGCGATGGCCGGCGACGACGCCCCCACCACGCCCGCCGAGACCGCGCTCGCGACGCTGTTCGCCGATGTGCTCGGCCTGCCGTCGGTGGGCGTCCACGACAGCTTCTTCGAGCTCGGCGGCGACAGCATCGTCGCCATCCAGCTCGTCAACCGCGCCCGTGAGGCCGGTCTGAAGGTCACCCCGCGCGATGTGTTCCGCCAGCGCACGGTCGCCGCGCTGGCCCGCCTCGCCGGGGGCGCGGTGCCGCCCGGCTCGACGGCCGGGCCGCAGGAGCTGCCCGCTCCGTTCTCGCTCGTCAGCCTCGGCGAGGCCGAGCGTGCCGAGTGCGCCGCGGCGGTCCCCGGCTTGGTCGACGTCCTGCCCGCCACACCGCTCCAGGAGGGCTTCTACTTCCACGCCTCCGTCGACGAGGGCGGTGCGGACGGCTACGCCGTACAGGACACCGTCGAACTCGCCGGTGACGTCGACGCCGAGGTGCTGCGGGCCGCCGTACAGGGCCTGCTGGACCGCCACCCGCTGCTGCGCGCCGCCTTCCACCAGCTCGCGGACGGCAGGATCGTCCAGCTCATCGGCGAGCGGGCCGAGCTGCCGTGGCGGTACGCCGACCTCGCCGCGCTGGATGCCGAACAACAGGCCGCTGCCGCCGACGACTTGATGGAACAGGAGCAGGCCGTCGGCTTCGACCTCGCGGCGCCGCCGCTCCTGCGGGCCGCGCTGATCCGTTACGGCGCCGATCGGTCGCAGCTCGTGCTGACGCTGCACCACATCGTCGTGGACGGCTGGTCGGTGTCGCTCCTGATGCGGCAGCTGCTGGACGGCTACCGGCCGGGCGCCGAGGCGTCCCGGCCCGAGTCCGACCCGGCGTACCGGGCGTACGCGGGCTGGCTCGCCGCCCGTGACCGGGATGCCGCGCTGGGCGCCTGGAGCGACGCGCTCTCCGGCTTCGACGGTCCCGCACGGCTCCCCGTACGGGCAGCGGGCACCGCCGCGCAGCGCTCCGGCACGGTCACCGTCGAACTGTCCGAGGCCGACACGGCGACGCTCGCCGCGCGGACCCGGCAGCTCGGCCTGACGCTCGGCAGCGTCGTCCAGGGCGGCTTCGGCCTCCTCCTGGGCGATGTCACAGGCTCCCGTGACGTGGTGTTCGGCAGCACCGTCTCCGGCCGCCAGGCCCCCGTCGAGGGCGTGGAGACCCTGGTCGGCCTGCTCATCAACACCCTGCCGGCGCGGCTGCGGTGGCAGCCCGAGCAGTCGCTCGTGGACGTCCTGGCCCGCTTCCAGGACGAGCAGGCGGACCTGCTGGACCACCAGCACGTGGGGCTCGCGGAGATCCAGCGGACGGTGGGACGCGGAGAGCTGTTCGAGGCACTCGTCGTCGTGGAGAACCTTCCCGACGCGGGCGAGCCGGCCGATCCGACGGGACAGGTCCGCGTCACCGGCTCGCACATCAGCGACGCCGTGCACTACCCGCTGGCCCTCACCGTGCTGCCCGGCGTGCGGCTCCGGCTGCGCCTCGACCACGATCCGGCACGCCTCGACACCGCGGCGGCGCGCCGGTTCGCGGACCGCCTGACGGCCGTCCTCGAGCAGATCGTCACCGACCCGCTCCGCCCGGTCGCCCGGCTCGCCACGCTCACCGACGACGAGCGGCGCACCACCCTCGACCGACTGGCCGGAGCGGTACGGGCCCTGCCCGACGACACGGTGCACGCGGCCTTCACGCGGCAGGCCCGCCGCACGCCGGACGCGACCGCGCTGGTCCACGAAGCCGGAAGGACGACGTACGCCGAACTGGACGCCCGGGCCGAAGCACTGGCCCACCGGCTCGTGGCGCACGGCGTGACGCCCGAATCCGTCGTCGCCGTCGCCGTTCCCCGCTCCGCCGAAACCCTGGTCGCCCTGCTCGGCGTGCTCAAGTCGGGCGCGGCCTACCTGCCGGTCGACACCGACTACCCGGCCGACCGGGTGCGGTACATGCTCACCGACTCCGGGGCGCGGACCGTCGTCGTCACCGCCGCGTCCCGGACCCGGCTGCCCGAACTCGACGGCGTGACGCACGTCGTGCTCGACGTGACCGACGAGGAGAGGGCCGCCCGGACTCCGCAGGCGCCCGTCGCCGTGCCGGTCCACCCGGACAGCGCCGCGTACGTGATGTACACCTCCGGCTCCACCGGCCGCCCCAAGGGTGTGGTCGTACCGCACCGGGGCGTCGTCGCCCAACTCGCCTGGACCGCGGACCGCTTCGGGTACGGCCCCGACGAGCGCGTTCTGCACCAGTACTCGACCAGCTTCGACCCGTCCGTACTGGAGATCTTCGCCCCGCTGCTGAGCGGGGGTACCGTCGTGATCGCCCGGCCGGACGGGCACCGGGACCCCGCGTACCTCATCGAGCTGATCCGTCGCGAACGCGTCACCGGCGTCGACCTCGTGCCCTCGATCTACGGCGCCCTGCTTGCCGAGGACGAGGCAGGAGAAGGGGAGTGGTGGGCCACCGTGCGCCGCGCCTTCAGCGGCGGCGAGGCACTGCCCGTGCCGCTGGCCAGGCGCTGGCGTGAGCGCACCGGTGTGCCGCTGTACAACGTGTACGGCCCCACCGAGGCCGTCATCCAGGTCACCAGCTGGGAGGCGGGCAGCGCTCCGGAGGAGAGCGGCACGGTGCCCATCGGGTGCCCGGTGTGGAACACCCGCCTCTACGTCCTCGACCGCCACCTCCGCCCCGTCGCGGAGGGCGAGCCGGGCGAGCTCTACATCGCGGGCGGACAGCTGGCCCGCGGCTATCACGGACGCACCGCGCTGACCGCGGAGCGCTTCGTCGCCGATCCGTTCGGCGGTCCGGGAGAGCGGATGTACCGCACCGGAGACATGGTTCAGTTCAGTGGAGACGGTGTGCTCACCTACCTCGGGCGCACCGACCACCAGGTCAAGATCAGGGGTAACCGGGTGGAGCTCGGGGAAATCGAAGCGCGGCTGCGCGATCTGCCGGCCGTCGGCGACGTCACGGTCGTGGCCCGTGACGACGAGCGGGGAGCCAAGCAGCTGGTGGCCTACCTCGTACCGGCCGCCGGGACCGCCCTTGACGTGGAGACGGTACGGGAGGCGTTGAGCGGCACGGTGCCCGCGCCCATGGTGCCCAGCCACTTCGTGCGGCTGGAGGCGCTGCCCCTCACCCCCGGAGGAAAGGTGGACCACAAGGCACTGCCCGCACCCGAGGTCCGCAGGCGGCACGGCCGAGACACACGCGAAGGCCACGAGCACCAGCTGTGCGCGATCTTCGCCGAGGTACTCGGCATCGAAGCGGTCGACGCGGACGAGGACTTCTTCGTCCTCGGCGGCGACAGCATCCTTTCCATGGCGGTCTCCAGCCGGGCCCGCAAGGCCGGGCTGCCGATCAGCCCGCGGGACGTCTTCGAGCACCGGACCCCCGCCGCGCTGGCCGTCACCGTCACCGGCACACCGGCAGCGGCACCCTCAGTGGCCGCCGACTCCGACGGCGTGGGAGACGTGACGCTCCTGCCGATCGTCCACCAACTCCGCGAGGACGGCGGCACGATCAGCCGCTTCAACCTGTCGATGTTGCTCCAGGCGCCCGCCGGTGCGGACACCGAGAAGCTGGCCCGGGTCCTCCAGTCGGTCCTCGACCACCACGACGGGCTGCGGCTCACCCTCACCCGCATGGACCTCGGCCCCGCCATCCCCGCTCTCTGGTCCGCACGGACCACGGAGCCGGGCTCGGTGGACGCCGCCGCGCTGCTGCGCCGCGTGGACGTGCGGGACCTCGACGACGACGCCTTCCGGGCAGCCGTCGGTGCGCAGTCCCACGCCGCCGCCGACCGCCTCGACCCCGACACCGGCATGATGGTGCAGGCCGTGTGGTTCGACGCCGGTGCCGCAAGGCCCGGACGACTGCTTCTCGTCATGCACCACCTGGTCGTCGACGGCGTGTCCTGGCGCGTCCTCCTCAGCGACCTGGCCGCCGCCTGGGACGCCGTCGTACGGGACGAGCCGCCCGCCCTGGAGCCGGTGCCCACCTCCCTGCGCCGTTTCGCCCGCGAGGTCGCCGAGCAGGCCACCTCGCCGCAGCGACAGGCAGAACTGCCGTACTGGGCCAAGACCCTGGCCCCGGGCGCCGAGCTGGTGCCCGCCGCCACCCGTACCGGCACCTCGGGCGCGGCCCGGGAGTACCTCGTGACCCTGCCCGCCGAGGAGACCAAGGCGCTGCTCACCGCGGTGCCCGCGGCGGCCGGAGCCGACGTCACCGAGGTCCTGCTCGCCGCTCTGCGCACCGCAGTGTCCAGCTGGCGCGGCGGGACCGCCGACGACGCCGACCTGCTGGTCGACCTGGAGCGGCACGGCCGCGACGGCACCGACGCCGACCTGTCGCGCACCGTGGGCTGGTTCACCAGCCTCCACCCCGTGCGCCTGGCTGCCACGGGAGACCCGCTCGACGCGCTCAAGCAGGTCAAGGAGTCCGTGCGGTCCGCCCCCGACAGCGGAGCCGGATACGGCATGCTGCGCTACCTCAACCCGCAGCTCGCTCCCGTGTTCGCCCAACTGTCCACCGCCCAGGTGCTGTTCAACTACTTCGGACGGCTCCCCGCCGAACAGACCCGCGACTGGGCGCCGGCCGTCGAGACCGACGCGCTGCGCGTCGAGCCCGACGCCGACCTCGCCATGCCGTACCCGCTCCAGGTCAACGCCGTCTGCGCGGAGACCCCGCAGGGCCCCGAACTGCGCGCCACCTGGACCTGGCCGGACGGCGGCGCCCTCACCGCCGCCGACGTCGAGGCCCTCGGCCGCGCCTGGGCCGACGCCCTGCGCGAGCTCGTCGCCCGCACCGGCACCCGCGGCGCCGCCCCGTCGCTCACCCCGTCGGACGTCCCCCTGGTCGCCCTCACCCAGGCGGACATCGACCTGGTCGAGAGGGTCAGCCCCGCACCCGTGGCGGACATCTGGCCGCTGTCTCCGCTTCAGGAAGGCATCTACTTCCACGCCAGCTACGACACCTCGGCCCTCGACGTCTACACCGCGCAGGACACCTTCGACTTCGACCACCGGCTCGACGCCGACCGGCTCCGCGCCGCCTGCGCCACCCTGCTGCGCCGCCACCCCAGCCTCTGCGCCGGTATCACCAGTGACGGCCTGCCCGAGCCGGTCCAGTTGGTGTGCCCGGCCGGCGAACTGCCGCTGCCGCTCACCGAGATCGACCTCACCGGACTGACCGAGGCCGAGCGGCAGCACCGGCTGGCGGAGATATCCGACACCGACCGGCGCCGGCGGTTCAACCTGGCCGCGCCCCCGCTGTTCCGGCTCACTCTGATCCGGCTCACCGACACCACCGACCGGCTCATGCTCAGCCACCACCTGGTCGCCTGGGACGGCTGGTCGCAGTCCCTCTTCCTGGACGAACTGCTGGAGCTGTACGCGGCGGCGGGCGACGACAGCGCCCTGGCCGCTCCGGGTAGCTACCGGGACTACCTGAGCTGGCTCGCCGGCCAGGACTTCGACGCGGCCCGCGAGACCTGGCGACGCGCCCTGGGCGGACTGGACGAGCCGACCCTCGTCGCCCGCGAACGCGGTGACGAACCGACCATCCCGCGTCGCCGCACCCTCAGCCTCGGCCGCACACTGAGCGAGCGGCTCCGCTCGTCGGCCCGCGAGCACGGGCTGACCATCAACGCGGTGCTCTCGGCCGCGTGGGCGCTGGTCCTGTCCTCCACGGTCGGCCGCGACGACGTGGTGTTCGGCGCCACCGTCGCCGGGCGCCCGGCGGACGTGCAGGACGTCGACACGACCATCGGCATGTTCCTCAACACCGTGCCCCAGCGGATCACCCTCGACCCCGCCGAGCAGGTCGGCGACCTGCTGCGCCGCATCCAGGCGGAGCGGGTCACCGTGATGGACCACGACTACCTGGGTCTTGCCGAACTCCAGCGCGCGGGCGGCCACGCCACCCTGTTCGACACGCTGTACGTCCTGCAGAACTTCGCCGACGAGGGCGCGTTCAAGCGGTTGACCGACCGGCACGGCATCATCGGCGTGGGCAGCGTGGACGCCACCCACTACCCGATGACGCTCATCGTCAACCCGGCCGAAACCGTGCAGGCCAAGCTGGAGTACCGCCCCGACCTCGTCGACGACGAGCGGGCCGCGGCCACCCTGGACCGCTTCGGCGCCGTCGTGGAGCGGCTCATCGGCGACCTGACCACGCCGGTCGGCGCCCTGGACCTGCTGCTGCCCGGCGAGCGGGACGGCCTGACGGCCGACTGGGCCGGCAGCCGCGAGCCCCTCCCCGACGAGACCATCGCCGACATGCTGACCGCCCAGGTCGCCCGTACCCCGGACGCGGTGGCGCTGGTCTTCGGCGAACGCGCCCTCACGTACGCCGAACTGGACGCGCACATCAACCGGATCGCCCGGCTGCTGCTCGCCCGTGGCGCCGGCCCCGAGAAGGTTGTCGCACTGGCGCTGCCCCGCTCCATCGACATGGTGGCCGCACTGTTCGCGGTCCTGCGCACCGGCGCGGCCTACCTGCCGCTCGACCTCGACCACCCAGCCGACCGGCTGCGGCTCATGGTCGAGGACACCGGCCCCCTGTGCCTGGTGTCCACGACGGCCGTCGCCCCGACCCTGCGTGGCGACACCGGGCCCGTCGCGCCCGAACTCCTCCTCGACGACGAGGCGGTGGCAGCCGAGCTGGCAGCCCTGCCGGGCGGCGACATCGCGGACGCCGAACGGCCCGCCTTCGCCCACGGCGTGCCGGACCGGCTGGAGCACCCGGCCTACGTCATCTACACCTCCGGCTCGACCGGCCGCCCGAAGGGCGTCGTCACCCCATACCGGGGCCTGACGAACATGCAGCTCAACCACCAGAAGGAGATCTTCGACCCGGCCATCGCCTCGGCCGGCGGACGGCGCCTGCGCATCGCGCACACCGTGTCCTTCGCCTTCGACATGTCCTGGGAGGAGCTGCTCTGGCTCGTCGAGGGCCACGAGGTGCACGTCTGCGACGAGGACCTGCGCCGCGACGCCGAGGCCCTGGTCGCCTACTGCGACCGCCACCGCGTCGACGTCGTCAACGTGACGCCCACCTACGCCCAACTGCTCATCGAGGAGGGCCTGCTCGACCAGGACGACGACCCCGTCGTCGGCAAGCACCGGCCCGCGCTGGTCCTGCTCGGAGGCGAGGCCGTGTCCGACACGGTGTGGACCCGGCTGAGCCGCACGGAGGGCACCTACGGCTACAACCTGTACGGCCCGACCGAGTACACGATCAACACCCTCGGCGGATCCACGACGGACAGCGCCACCCCCACGGTCGGCATGCCCATCCGCAACACCCGCGCCTACGTGCTCGACACGATGCTGCGGCCCGTTCCGCCGGGCAGCCCCGGCGAGCTGTACATCGCCGGCACCGGCCTGGCCCGCGGCTACCACGACCGGCCCGGCCTGACCGCCGAACGGTTCGTGGCCGACCCGTTCGGCGGGCCCGGCGAGCGGATGTACCGCACCGGCGACCTCGTACGGCAGCGCCCTGACGGTCTGCTGGACTTCCTCGGCCGCACCGACGACCAGGTCAAGATCCGCGGCTACCGCATCGAACTGGGCGAGATCTCCACCGCCCTGTCCGCGCACCCGGACGTCGCCCACGCCGCCGTCGTCGTCAACGAGACCGCCGGTACGAAGCGCCTGGTCGGCTACGTCGTGCCCGAGGCCGGCACGGAGACCGGCGATGCCCTCGTACAGCGCCTGCGAGACCACCTCAAGGCCGGCCTGCCCGACTACATGGTCCCGGCGGCCCTGATGACCGTGGAGACGCTCCCGCTGACGGTCAACGGCAAGCTGGACGTACGGGCCCTGCCCACCCCCGACTTCGGCGGCACCGGGCCGAGCCGCGCCCCGCGCACCCCGCGCGAGGAGACGCTGTGCGCCCTCTACGCCGAGGTGCTGGGCCTGCCCGAGGGCAGCGTCGGCATCGACAGCGACTTCTTCGAGCTGGGCGGCCACTCCCTGCTGGCCACCCGCCTCGTGAGCCGCGCCCGCACCGCCCTCGACGCCGAACTCGCCATCCGCGACCTGTTCGAGGCCCCCACCGTCGCCGAACTCGTCGAGCGGGCCATCGCCGGCAACGGCCCCGCCCGCCCGGCGCTGACCGTCGGCGACCGGCCCGACGAGATGCCCCTGTCCCACGCCCAGCAGCGGCTGTGGGTCGTCCAGCAGATCGAGTGCACGTCGGCCGCGTACAACTTCCCGCTCGTGATGCGGCTGCGCGGCGCCCTCGACCGCGACGCGTGGGCCGCCGCCCTCGCGGACGTGACCGCCCGGCACGAGGCGCTGCGCACGGTCTTCGCCGAGCGCGACGGCCAGGCGTTCCAGCGCGTGCTGCCCGCCGAAGAGGCCTGGCCCGTGGTGGAGCACCTGCGGGCGTCGGATGACGAGGTGCCCGGCCTCGTGGACGCGGCCATCAACCGCCCCTTCGCCCTGGCCGCCGAGTTGCCGCTGCGGGCGACCGTCATCGAGGTGACGCCGGAGGACCACGTCGTCGTCCTCCTCCTGCACCACATCACCACCGACGAGTGGTCGGACCGCCCGTTCCTGCGGGACCTGGCCACCGCCTACGAGGCACGCCTGACCACCGGCGAGGCGCCCGGCTGGGAGCCGCTGCCCGTCCAGTACGCCGACTACGCCCTGTGGCAGCAGCGCCTGCTCGGCGACCCCGCCGACCCGGACAGCCTCGCCGCCCGGCAGCTGGAGTACTGGTGTACGACGCTGGAAGGCGCTCCCGAGGAGCTGGAGCTGCCCACGGACCGGCCGCGGCCCGCGCGCCCGGCGTTCTCCGGCGCCGAGCTGGACATCGACTTCGACCCCGAGGTCCACGAGGGGCTTCGGCGGCTCGCCCGGGACACCGGTGCCAGCATGTTCATGGTGGTGCATGCCGCCGTCGCCGCCCTGCTGCACCGCATGGGCGCCGGCACGGACATCCCCCTCGGATCGCCCATCGCCGGGCGCGGCGACGAGGCGCTGGACGACCTCGTCGGCTTCTTCGTCAACACCCTCGTGCTCCGCACCGACCTGAGCGCCGACCCCGGCTTCACCGAACTGCTGGGCCGCGTCCGCGAGACCGACCTGGCCGCGTTCTCCCACGCGGATGTGCCGTTCGAGTCCGTCGTGGAGAAGCTCAACCCCACCCGGTCCCTCTCCCGCAACCCGCTGTTCCAGGTGATGGTGGGCTACCACGCCCGCACCGGCGACGAGCTGGAGCTGCCCGGACTGGGCGTCGAGTACGTGCCGTTCCGGATCAGCTCCGCCAAGTTCGACCTGGTCTTCAGCTTCACCGAGCACACCTCCACCGACGGCGACGCCGACTCCCTGGGCTGCCGCCTGGAGTTCGCCACCGAGCTCTTCGACCAGGAGACGGCCGAGCGCATCGGCGACCGCCTCCGCGCCCTGGTCGCCGCGGTCGTCGCCGCCCCGGAAGCACCGCTGTCGCAGGCCGAGATCCTGTCCGGTGAGGAACGGGGGCTGGTGCTGGACGGCTTCAACGGCGCGCCGCGCACGGTCGAAGAGGCCACCCTGCCGGCGCTGTTCGCCCGGCAGGTCACCGAACGGCCCGACGCGGTCGCCGTCGTCGAGCGCTCCCGCTCCCTGACGTACGCCCAGCTCGACGCCCGTGCCAACCGCATCGCCCGGCTCCTCGCCGCGCACGGCGTCGGCGCCGAGAGCGTGGTCGGCGTGGCGGTGCCCCGCTCGGTCGACATGGTCGCCACCGTCGTCGCCGCGCAGAAGCTGGGCGCCGCGTTCCTCCCGCTGGACCTCGTGCACCCGGCGGACCGCCTCACGTACATGATCGAGGACTCCGGCGCCGCCCTGGTGGTCGGCACCGAGCCCGTCGCCGGGAAGATCCCCGACGTGCCGGGCGTGCCGGTCGTGCTGCTCGACGGGCCCGAGACCGCCGGTGAACTGGACCGGTTCCCCGGCGGCCCGGTGGACGCCCGTCCACTCGCCCTCGACCAGGCGTCGTACGTGATCTACACCTCCGGTTCGACCGGCCGCCCCAAGGGCGTCGTCGTCCCGCACGAGGGCATCGCCAGCCTCGTAGCGACCGCCGTCGACCGCATGGGCCTGGAACGCGACAGCCGCGTGCTGCAGTTCGCGTCGATCGGCTTCGACGTCTTCGTCTTCGAACTGGCGATGGCGCTGTGCCACGGCGGAAGGCTCGTCCTCATCACCGACGAGGCCCGCGTGGCCGGTCCGGCGCTCACCGACTTCCTCGCCGACCAGCGGATCACCCACATGATCCTGCCGCCGTCCCTGGTGTCCGCCCTGCCGCCCGGCTGCGAACTGCCCGAGGGGTCGACCGTCCTGGTCGGCACGGAGACGGTGCCGCCGGACCTGTTCGAGCGGTTCGGTGCCACGGCGAACCTGATCTGCGCCTACGGGCTCACCGAGGCGACGGTCAACTCCACGCTGTGGCCGGCGCGGGAGTACGGCGGCCGCCCCGGCGGCCGGGTCCCCATCGGCCGCCCCGACCCCAACACCCGCTGCTACGTGCTCGACGAGCACCTGCGTCCCGTCCCGCCGGGCGTCGTGGGAGAGCTGTACGTCGCCGGGCGCGGCCTCGCCCGCGGCTACCTCGGCAAGGCGGCGCTCACCTGCGAACGGTTCGTCGCCGATCCGTTCGGGGCCCCGGGTAGCCGTATGTACCGCACGGGCGACCGCGCACGCTGGCGCGCGGACGGCAACATCGACTTCCTCGGCCGGGTCGACACCCAGGTGAAGATCCGCGGCTTCCGCATCGAGCTGGGCGAGATCGAGGCGGCCCTCGCCGGACACCCGTCGGTCGCGCAGGCCGCCGTGGTGCCCGACCGCGACGGGGACATCGTCCGCCTGGTCGGCTACGCGGTCCGCGAGGCCGGGGACGGCATGCGACCGGAGCTGGACGCGCAGGAGCTCCGTGGCCATGTCGCCGGGCTGCTGCCCGAGTACATGGTCCCGTCCCTCGTCGTGCCGCTGGACGGCCCGCTGCCGCTGACGCCCAACGGCAAGCTGGACCGCAAGGCGCTGCCCGCCCCCGACTGGTCCGCTATGACCGGTGACGCACACCCCGCCACAAAGACGCAGGCCAGGCTCGCTGAGCTGTTCTGCGAGATCCTCAAGCTGGACAACGTCGGTATCCACGACAACTTCTTCGCGCTCGGCGGCCACTCCATGGCCTCGATGCGGCTCCTGGGCCGTGTCCGCGCCGAACTCGGCGTCGAACTGAGCATCCGTGACGTCTTCGACGCGCTCACGGTCGCCGGGATCGCCGCCAAGCTCGAAGGTGCAGTGGCCGCCCGTCCCGCGCTGCGTCCCGCCGAGGAGCGCGAGGAGCCACTGGCCGTCGCGCCTGTACAGCGCTGGCAGTGGGAGTCGTACCGCCGCAGCCCCGGCTTCGACCACGCGCTGGTGCTGCGCTCCCCGGGCGGCCTCGACGGGGACACCGTCGCTGCGGCGCTCGCCGACGTGGTGGCGCGGCACGAACCGCTGCGCACCGCGTTCACCGAGCGGGACGGCGCCGTGTTCCAGGAGCCGGTACCGGCCCCCGCGCTCACCGTGGAGCGGTGCGCCGACCTCGACGCGCGCCTGGTGGAGGTCGCCGCCCGGGCACCTCGCCCCGACCGGGAGGCGCCGCTGCGGGCCCACCTGCTCACGGACGGGGACGGCGGCCAGGCGCTCCTGCTGACCATGCACTATCTGGCGGTGGACGAATGGTCCGTGGTGCCCCTGTTCCGCGACCTCACCGCTGCCTACGCGGCCCGCGCCGAGGGCCGTGCACCGGAGTGGGAGCCGCTGCCGGTCACCTACGCGGACTACACGCGGTGGGCGCATGAGGTCCTGGGCGACCTGTCCGACCCGGACAGCCGGGGCGCACAGCAACTCGCCTACTGGCGGCAGACGCTGAGGGACGTCCCGGCACGCCTCGCTTTGCCGGCCGACGCGCCCCGTGACGCCGCGACCCCGACCGCGTCGGGCGGACGCCCCGGTGACTACGTGGGCTTCGTCCTGGACGAAGAGCTCCACGCGGCTGTGGACCGGCTCGCCCGCACCACCGGCACCAGCATGTTCATGGTGCTCCACTCGGCGCTCGCCGCGCTGCTCACCGCCCACGGCTCGGGCACCGACCTGCCCATCGGTACGATGGTCGCCGGCCGGACCGACGACCAGCTCGCCGACCTGGTCGGCTGCTTCCTCAACACGGTCGTGCTCCGGACCGACACCGGGGGCGACCCGACGTTCGCGGAGTTGCTGGCCCGGGTCCGGGAGACCACACTCGGCGCCCTGGACCGACAGGACGTCCCGTTCGACGAGGTGGTCAGGGCCACGGGGCTGCCGGCTAAGGGCCCGCAGGTCATGGTGATCCACCACGAGCAGGCCGACCTCGAACAACTGGAGGGCGGCATCGGCTCCTTCGACGCCGTCCCCACGGGCACGGCGCGTGCGGAGCTGATCCTCAGCTTCTACGAGCCGCGCGGCGAGGGTGCCGTGCACTGCGAGCTGATCCACGCCACCGACCTGCTCGGCACCGACAAGGCACGGCGTCTGGCCGACGAGCTCCAGAACCTGCTGCGGACCGTGGCAGCCGACCCCGAACAGCCACTGTCGGAGCTGTTCACCGTAAAGTCCCTGAGGAGTGACAACGCATGAGCACCAACCCGTTCGAGGACCCGCAGGGCCGCTTCCTGGTCCTCGTCAACGACGAGAACCAGCACTCGCTGTGGCCCTCCTTCGCCGAGGTCCCCGCCGGGTGGCGGGCCGTCTTCGGCGAGGACACCCGTGAGGCGTGCGTCGCGTACGTCGAGGAGCACTGGACGGACCTGCGCCCGGCGAGCCTGATCGCGCGGCAGGGCTGACGCCTGCGCCACGAGGCCGCCGCCTTTGGAGCCTGACGCTTCGGGAGGCGGCGGCCTTTCGGCGTGCCCGGCAGGGTGTCGCGGAGGGCCGCCGCTGGAGCGATCCGGGGCAGGGGCGCGAACTGCGCCACCCGGCACCGGCGCCAGTCGGGCCGGCGAGACGGCCGGACGCCCCCGCTCCGGGAACAGTGGGGAGAAGCCGGCAGCGTCGAAGACCGGTTCCAGTACCTCCCGCAACCGCATCGCCCAACAGGCCTTCGGGAACACGACACGCGCCACTCGCGCGTTTTCCTCCGGGATCTTTGCCGATTCCGCCCCGTGCAACGACATGGCCAACCCCTGAAACACGACGACGGCCTGCACAACCCAGTTGGGTCGTACAGGCCGTCGTCACTCGGGCCCCGGATTCACAAACGGCGTCCGTGGGGGTCCGGGCCCCTTGCGGTACGCGGGAGTCGCTGCAGGCGCGTGATCACGTGTCGTTCCGGCTGGCCGACCAGGCCGCCCACAGCGCCGCGTACCGCCCGCCCGCCGCGACGAGTTCGTCGTGTGTGCCGGTCTCGACCACACGGCCCCGGTCGAGGACCACGACCCGGTCCGCCGTGGCGGCCTGAGGGAGCCGGTGGGCTACCAGGAGGCCGGTGCGGCCCCGCAGCGCTCGGAGCGCGGCGGTCTCCAGGACGCGGGCGCCCGCGCTGCCGGCGTCCGCGGTGGCCTCGTCGAGGATGGCGATGGGCGGGTCGGCGAGCACGAGCCGTGCGAGGGCGAGGTGCTGGGTCTGGGTGACGGTCAGCCGGTGACCGCCTTCACCCACGACCGTGCCAAGGCCGTCGGGCAGACTCTCCACCCACTCCAGCGCCCCCACCGTCTCCAGCGCCGAGCGCAGCTCCTCGTCCGTGGCGCCCGGCCTCGCGAGCCGCAGGTCCTCCGCGAGCGGCCCGGCGAACACATGGACCTCCTGGCTGATGAGGGTCACAGCGCGTCGTACGCCCGCCCGGCCGAGCTCGCGTGCGTCGACGCCGCCCAGCCACACCGATCCGCTCGCAGGCAGGTGGATGCCCGCGACGAGCTTGGCGAGAGTCGTCTTTCCCGCGCCGCTCGCCCCGACCAGGGCCACGCGCTCCCCACAGCGGACCTCCAGATCCACGTCGGACAGCACCAGGTGGCCGTCGACGTAGGCATGGCTCAGGGCCGACACCTTGACCGATCCGTCCACGGGTGTGGGGGCGTCGCTCGCCGGCTCGGTCTCCACGGGGAGTTCCGACACGCCCACCAGCCTGGCCAGGCTGGCGCCTGCCGACTGGGCGTCGTCGATGAGGAACAGCGCCGCGTTGATCGGGTTGAAGAGGCCGTGGAAGTAGAGCGCCGCCGCGGTCGCCGTACCGATGTTGACGGCTCCTCGGTCGACCAGGAAGAAGCCCGTGCCGAGGACGGCCGCCAGGCCGATGAACTCGGCGGCGTTCAGCCGGGAGAAGAACCCGGACACGAGGCGGATGCCGCTCAGAGCCAGGTCCACGGCGCTCTGGGAGCGCTGCTCCAGGAGCTTCCCGTGGCGCTCTCCCAGGCGGAAGGCCCGCACCGTACGCACGCCCCCGATGCTGTCCAGGAGCTGGTGCTGGAGGGCACCGGTCGCCACCCGGTGCGCGGAGTAGACCCGGGTGGCCCGCGGGATGTACCAGCGGACGGTCAGGATGTGGACGGGAACGGCCAGAAGGACGGCGCACAGGAAACGCCAGTCCAGGACGGCCAGTCCGGCCAGCGTGAGGATGATGGTGAGCAGCGCTCCCGCGAACTCGGGCAAAGCCTGCCGTACTGCCTTCCCGATGATGGTCACGTCGCCCGTCACCCGTGACGTCAGGTCCCCCGACCCTGCCTGCTCGACCCGCTCGAGCGGTAGCCGGAGGGCACGTGCGACGAACCGCTCCCGCAGGCTCGCGAGAACCGTTTCACCCAGGCGTGCGACCAGTGCGCTGCCGATCGCGGTGGCGATGCCGCGCGCCACGGCCACGACGACGAGGAGCACCATCGGCACCACGAGCGCGTCGGGCCCGCGCCGCTCCACCACCAGGTCCACGATCCGGCCGAGCAGAGGGGCGGTCAGCAGACCGACGGCCGTTCCGACGACGAGAACCGCGACCGCTGACAGTGCGAGCAGCCGGTGGGGTCGCAGCAGCCCGCGCAGTGCGGCGAGGGTCTGCGCTGCGGAGGCGGTGGGCAGCAGCGCCCGCTGGTCCGCGGTGCTTTCGCTCATGGGAGTTCCTTCTGCGGGGGCGCCGTCGGTGAGCGGTGCGGTCGTCATGGCCGTCTCCGTGGTCACGCGAGCACCACCGCCCGGTACGCCTCGTCGGAGACGATCAGGTCCGGGTGCCTGCCGTCCGCCGCCACCGCGCCGTCGCCGAGTACCAGGACGCGGTCCGTCTCGGCCAGCAGGGCGGGGCTCGTCGTGACGATCAAAGTGGTGCGGCCCTGCCGGAGTTCGCGCAGGCGGACGGCGATCAGTGATTCGGTGACCGTGTCGACGGCGGTCGTCGGATCGTGCACGACGAGGACGGGAGGGTCGGCGGCGAGTGCCCGCGCGAGCGCGACCCGCTGACGCTGTCCACCCGACAGAGAGCGACCGCGCTCGGCGAGCACGGTGTCGGCCCCCTCGGGGAGGTTGCGGGCGACGTCGTCCGCCGTCGAGGCGTTCAACGCGCGGGCCAGGTGTTCGTCCGTGTGCTCAAGTCCCGCCCGTACGTTGTCGAGGAGGCTGCTCTCGAACAGCGCGGCGTCGTGGTGCGCGACGAGTACGGCACGACGCGCCGTGCCGGGGTCGAGTTCGCTGAGCGGTACGCCGTCGAGCTCGACGGCCCCCTGCGCCGGGTCGACTTCACGGCCCAGACACAGCAGGAGGTCGTGCGCGGCGGCGGGGTCCTTGCTGACCACGCCGACGAGGCTGCCGGGTGCGATGTCGGCATCGCACCCCCGCAGGGCCCCGTGGGTGAGGCCAACAAGGCGCAGGCCGCCGGGGAGCGGTTCGGGGAGCCGGCCCCTCCCGTTCTCGACGGCGGGCGGTGAGGCGAGGACTTCGGCGATGCGGTCCGCCGAAGCCCGGCCCAGGGCGAACTCGCCGTTGACGTACGTGAGCATCTGGAACGGTCCCAGGAGGTACTGCGCCAGGCCGACCGCGGCCACGAACTCACCGACACTGATGGAGCCGCGGATCGCCAGGTGCGCGCCCACGAGCCCGATCACGGCGATGAAGATGCCGGTCAGCGCGAGGATCGCCCCGTCGTGCCAGGCCCTGCTGCGGGCCGCGCGGAGAGCGGCGTGGAGTGATTCACCGCTGGTGTGCCGGTAGCGGCTCTCCGCCGCGGCCTCGGCCCCGATGCCCTTCAGTACACGCAAGCCTGAGACGAGGTCGGCGGCGACCCCGGAGGCCTGGGCGGCCCGCTCCTGCTCGACCTCGCTGCGCCGCTCCAGCGGCCGGCTGATCAGGTGCCCCAGCCACAGCAGGGGCGGCACACCCAGCAGGATCAGCAGGCCGAGCGGCACCGAAATGCGCAGCAGTGCCACGGCGCTGATGGCGAGCCCGGCGAGCGCCGCCACCGCGTACGAGAGGGCCGCGGCGACCGCGCCCGCGCGGGCGGCGTCACCGGTGGCGACCGCGGTCAGCGCACCGGGCAGCCTGCCCCGGTCGGCTCCGCCCCGCGGGTCGAGCACCCGTGCGCCGAGATCGAGCCGGAGCCGGTGGGCGGCGTGCTCACCGGCACCGTCCGTGACCCGGGCGGCGATGCGGTAGCAGGTGGAGAGCACGAGGAAGAGGACACCGAGGACCAGCAGCCACCGCAGCAGTGCGGAGGCGGAGCCGGTCGCGACCGCCTCGTCGATGACCAGCCCGATGACGACCGGAACAAGGGCCTCACAGCCCTGGTGCGTCATGCCGAGAAGGGATGCCGCGGCGACACGGCGGCGTTGGCCTCTGAGTGTTCTCCGGAGGACATGGGCCCCCGTCAGCCCTCCATCGGGCATGCGGTACCTCCGCGACGAGTTGAGATGGTTAGGTAAGGCTACTCTAATGAGCGGGTCCTCCTCCGTGCCCGTACGGCGGTCCGGGAACCGGGGGACGGGTCTCCGTGAGCGCGTTGACCTGCTGCTGACGTTCGGTTAGCCTCACCTAAGTAGCGGGCTGTCGTCCGTGCCTTCACATCGTTCGCATCACACGTCGTGCCGCCAGGGGCCAGGGGGTTGTCTTTGTCGGTCGGAACCCAGGCGGCAACGGGAACCAAGGACCCGGCTCCGGCCGTGTCCGGACCACGCCGCACAGCGTCCGCTCTCCGGAGCATCGGCCTCCTGGTCACCCTCGGGGCCCTGGTCCTCGTCGGACTCCTCAGCATCTGGCTCGGCACCCGGGGGATCCCCTTCACCGCGACGTGGAGCCTGCTCTGGTCCCCGGACGGCTCCGAGACGTCCGTCATCATCCACGAGTACCGGATACCCCGCACCCTCCTCGGGCTCCTCGTCGGGATCGCGCTCGGCCTCTCCGGCGCCCTGATGCAGTCACTGACACGCAATCCGCTCGCCGACCCGGGGCTCCTGGGCGTCAGCCTCGGCGCCTCCAGCGGCGTCGTCGTCGCCATCGCCTTCTTCGGCGTCGGAACGGCCCTCGGCTACGTCTGGTTCGCCTTCGCCGGCGCGGCCGCCGCCTCCGTCCTCGTGTACGTCCTCGGCTCGTCCGGCCGCAAAGTCGCCACGCCCGACCGGCTCGTCGTCGCGGGAGCGGCGGTGACCGCCGTCCTGTACGCCTTCAACTCGGCGGTACTGCTCCTCGACCCGCGCGCCTTCGACCAGTTCCGGTTCTGGACGGTCGGCGCGCTCGCGGGCCGCCGCATGGACATGGTCCTCGTCATCCTGCCCTTCGTCGTCGCGGGACTCCTCCTCGCACTCCTGCTGGCCCCCGCCCTCAACGCCCTTGCCATGGGCGACCAGATGGGCCGTGCTCTGGGCGTCAACGTCAACAGGACGCGCCTCCTCGGTGCCGTCGGCGTCATGCTGCTCTGCGGCGCCGCGACGGCGGCCGCCGGGCCGATCGGGTTCGTCGGGCTGGTCGTGCCGCATGTGGCCCGCTTCGTGGTCGGAACCGACCAACGCTGGGTCCTCGCCTACTCGATGCTGCTGGCGCCCGTCCTGCTCATGGGCGCCGACGTGCTGGGGCGTGTGCTCGGAGCGCCGGGCGAGGTCCAGGTCGGCATCGTGACCGCGTTCATCGGCGCGCCCCTGTTCATCGCGCTGTGCCGCCGTCGAAAGCTGGTCATGCTGTGAAAGCCGTACGGCAGTCGAAGCCGCCGATGACCGAACCGTGCCCGGCGGGCGCGCGGCCCCGTGTGGTCACCGGCCGTGTCCTGCGCACCCGTTCCGGGGGCATCTCCCTGCGTCTGCAGGGCCGTGCCCTCGCCGTCTCGGCGCTCCTGGCCGCCGTGGTCACGGTCGTCATGGGCGTCACGCTCACCACCGGTGACTTCGAGCTCTCCCTGGGCGAAGTGCTCGACGCCTTGGTCGGCAGCGGATCGGGAGCAGCCGACTTCATCGTCAACACCCTCCGCATGCCCCGGCTGGTGACCGCGCTGTGCGTCGGCGCGGCCCTCGCCGTCAGCGGTGCGATCCTGCAGAGCCTGACCGGCAACTCGCTCGGCAGTCCCGACATCATCGGGTTCACCAACGGCTCCGCCACCGGAGCGCTGCTCGTCATCGTCGTCCTGCACGGCAGCATGACCCAGATCGCGCTGGGCGCCCTCGTCGGCGGCCTCGCGACCGCCGCCGTTGTGTACCTGCTCATGCTGGGCGGGGGCCTCCAGGGTTTCCGCCTCGTGGTCATCGGCATCGGCGTCAGCGCGCTGCTCCTCGCCGTCAACTCCTACCTGATCACCCGGGCGAGCTGGCAGGAGGCGCTGGAGGCCCAGGCGTGGCTCCTCGGCAGCCTCGGGAACCGGCTCTGGGACCATGCCAACGCCATCGGCCTGGCCGTCGCCGTGCTGCTCCCGCTCGCCCTCCTCCTCGCCCGCCGGCTCTCCATGGTCGAGATGGGCGAGACCACTGCCATGGCACTCGGGGTGAACGTGGGCCGAACCCGCGCCGCGCTGCTGGTGGTCAGTGTCGCCCTGGCCGCGTTCGCCACCGCGGTGACCGGGCCGATCTGGTTCGTCGCGCTGGCCGCGCCCCAACTGGCGCGCAGGCTGGCCGGCACGTCCGGTCCTGCCCTGCTGTCCTCCGCCCTCATGGGCGCCGCGCTGCTCTCCCTGAGCGACCTCGTCGTGCAGCGCGTCTTCGCCCCCGCGCTCCTGCCGGTCGGCACGGCCACCGGCACCATCGGCGGGCTGTACCTCATCTGGCTGTTGGTCACCGAGTCCCGAAAGAGCCGCGCATGACTGGAACGACACAGACGACCGGGACGTCCGGAACCGACGCCGGACGTCGGGGCGGCCCCCGCCTGCGGGCGGAGGACCTGACACTCTCCTACGACCAGCGCACGGTGGCCGAGGGGCTCGGCGTCGACATCCCGGACCACTCGTTCACCGTGATCATCGGCCCCAACGCCTGCGGCAAGTCCACCCTCCTCAAGGCGCTGGCACGGATGCTGAAGCCACGCTCGGGAAAGGTCTACCTCGACGGCGCGGCCATCGCGTCGTACCGCTCCCGCGAGGTCGCCCGCAGGCTGGGACTGCTTCCGCAGTCGTCGACGGCACCCGGCGGGATCACCGTCGGCGACCTCGTGGCCCGCGGCCGATACCCCCACCAGCGGCTGCTCAAGCAGTGGTCCGCCGAGGACGAGACGGCCGTGACCGAGGCGATGCGGCAGACCGGCGTCCTGGAGCTCGCCGACCGGCCCGTCGACGACCTCTCAGGCGGCCAGCGACAGCGCGTCTGGCTGTCCATGGTGCTGGCACAGCAGACTTCCATCCTCCTCCTCGACGAACCGACCACCTACCTGGACATCGCGCACCAGGTGGAAGTGCTCGACCTGTGCGCAAAACTGCACGCCCGCAAGGGGCACACGGTCGTGGCCGTCCTCCACGACCTCAACCAGGCGTGCCGCTACGCCACCCACCTCATCGTCATGAAGCCCGGCGGTACGGTCGCGGCTGAGGGCGACCCGTCCACCGTCATGACCGCCGAACTGGTCCAGGACGTGTTCGGACTGCCGTGCCGGATCATCGACGACCCCGAGACCGGCACCCCGCTGATGATTCCGGCCGCTCCCCAGCGGCACGAGCCGGCCGGCACTCCGGCCCGCGCGGGCGCGTCGCCCGCCACCGCGATGGCCGCCGAGACCTCCTGACCCAGGGACGGACCGCCCATGCTCTGCACGAGGCTCACCAACGCACACATCATCACCATGGACCCGGACCACCCCGTCGCCCACGACCTGGGCATCTGGCGGGGACACATCGTGGGCCTGGACGGGGCTGTGACCTCACTGCCCGCCCGCGAGGTCATCGACCTCCAAGGGGCCACCGTCCTGCCCGGGTTCATCGACAGCCACGTCCACCTGGCATGGACGGGCCTCAAGGCGAGCACGCCGAGCGTCGCCCCCTGCGAGCGCGTGGAGGACGTCCTCGCGGCCGTCGAGGAGGCTGCCGCCCTCAAGCGCTCGGCCGGCGCCTGGGTGGACATCAGCGGCTACGACCAGCGGGCCCTCGGCCGCCATCTGACCGCGGCCGAGCTGGACCGGGTCAGTCACGGCCGCAAAGTGTTCCTGATGCACGACTCCGGACACGCCTGCGTCGTGAACAGCGCCGTCCTGGAGCTGCTGCCGGCGGACGTTCCGCACCAGGACGGCTTCCTCGCCGAGAGTGCGATGACCGCCGCACGGCGCCTTCGCCTGCCGTACTCACAGGCCGAACTCGGCGACGCCATCGAGCACGCCGGACGCCTCTGCCTCGCCGAAGGCGTCACCGCGTGCGCGGAGGCCGGCATCGGCGGCGGTCTCCTGGGGCACAGCCCCGTCGAGCTCGGCGCCTACCAACTGCTCCGGGACCAGGGCCGTCTGCCCCTGCGCGTGCAGCTCATGGCCGCCGGTGACACCCTGCGGCCGCTCGCCGCTCACCAGGAGGACGGCATACCACGGGGCCTGGACCTCGGGATGCGCACCGGCTTCGGCGACGACTGGCTCTCGGTCGGCGCCCTCAAGATCTACACCGACGGCGGCATGATGGCCCGCACGGCCGCGCTCACGGCGCCGTACGAGGGCATGACCCACACCGGTCAACTCCAGGACGATCCCGATGTTCTGACCGACCTCATCGTGGACGGGCACCTCGCCGGCTGGCAGCTCGCCGTCCACGCCATCGGCGACCGCGCCGCCGATCTGGCGCTGGACGCCCTGGAGCGTGCCCAGCGGCTGCGACCCCGCCCCGACGCTCGTCACCGCATCGAGCACGCCGGCCTGATCCGCCCCGACCAACTCCCGCGCTTCGCCCGACTCGACGTCAGCGCCGTCGTCCAGCCGAACTTCCTGCGCTATTTCGGCGACGACTACGCCGCCGTCATGGGGGAGGAGCGGGCGCCCTGGATGTACCGCGGGCGGGCCTTCCTCGACCACGGCGTCACGCTGGTCGGCAGCTCCGACCGCCCCGTCACGGACGGATCGCCGCTGCGCGCCGTCCAGTTCATGGTGGAACGGGCCTCCCTCTCGGGGCAGGCCATCGGACCCGAGGAGGCGATCACCGTCGACGAGGCGCTGCGTGCCTACACGGTCGCCGGGGCGTACGCCTCCCACTGGGACGACAGGGCCGGCACCCTCACCCCGGGGAAGCGCGCCGACCTCGTGGTCCTCGGGGACGACCCGCGTCGCGTCGTCACCTCGAGGATCGGTGACATCGAGATCGTGGCGACCTTCGTGGACGGACGCGAGGCGACCGAGGGGAAGAAACTGTGAGCGCGCCGGCCAACGCTCCCCAGCGGTACGCCCGTCTCCGGGCGCACCGGGCGACGGGGGCGCGCCGGGTCGTCCCGGCCACGAGCGAGGAATCCCCGCTCCTCGACCGCGGCCCCGACCTGCCTGCTCTTGTTGACGCCCTCGATCTCGACGACGTCCTGCGCAGAACGCTTGAGGCCACGGTCCAGGGGACCGACGAGTACCGCAGACGACCGTGCGGCTGACGGCGGCTCCGGCGCTCCTTGCTGCGGACCCGCTGCCCGATGCATGGGAGCCCGGCGCGGCGCAGCCCCACCTGTGGGCGGTGCGCGTAGGCGAGTACGCGCCGTACGCCTCAGCTCACGAACACCTGCTCGACCCCGATGAACGGGCGCGGTGCCGGGGCTTCGCGCGTCCTACCGACCGGGACCGCTACCGCGTCGCCCATGTGGCGCTGCGTCGGCTCCTCGGGGCCTATCTGCAACGGGATCCGGCCGCGGTGCGCTTCGTCCAGGAGCCCTGCCCCGGTTGCGGCGCGCCCCACGGCCGTCCCGCCGTGCACGGCGCACCACTGCACTTCTCGCTCTCCCACGCCGCAGACGCCGTCCTGCTCGCCTTCGCCGACGCGCCGGTCGGCGTCGACGTCGAGGAGGAACCGTCCGCCGAGGTGGCGGCAGAGATCGCGGCCATGCTGCATCCCGCCGAGCGGGCGGAGATCGCCGGCCTGCCGCTACCGGCCCGCCCGTCGGCGGTGAACCGGTGCTGGGCCCGCACGGAGGCGTATCTGAAGGGTGTCGGTATCGGCCTGGGTGAGGACCCGTCGGTGACGTACGTCGGTACGGGGCCGACACCCCGATCTCCTGGCGCCTGGACCCTGACCGACGTGGCCTGCCCGCCCGGCTACGCCGCGGCCTGCGCCGTCCGCACGAACGGGACTTGGCGACCGTCTTAGGTAAGGCTAACCTTGGCTTGACTGTTTCATCGGGGTGAACACGGCGGACCACAAGGCCGTCCCGCACGGTGGAACCGAGGAAGGAACGCCTTGATCACGGCCACGCCGCGCCCTGCCACGCTGCTGCCCCGCGCGCCCCACCCGCCTTTTCTGCCTCCTGCTCCGACCTTCTCTGTACGGTCCGCCGGGCCCCGGGACGCCGCCGGACTCGCCGCTCTCTCACGGCCGTTCGTCCGCTCCGGCGCGCTGCGCGCCCGTCCGTTTCACGTCTACGCCTGGCACGCCACCGACTTCCTGGTGGCGGAGGGGCCTGACGGCGCCCTGGAGGGCTGCCTGGCACTGCGTGTGCAGCCCGAACCGACGAGTGAGGGATGGGCGACCGGAGTCGTGTACAACTTCTGCGTCGCGCGGCACCGGCAGGGCAGCGGCCTGGGCGCACGGCTCCTGGGCGCCGCGCTGACGCAGGGGCGGTCACGGTCCCTGGACGCGCTCTTCACGGCGACGACCGGAAGCGGCCGTCTCTTCCTGCGCTACGGCTTCGCCCCGGTCGCTCCGCGCCTGGCCCCGGAGAGCTGGGCACGGTCGCTGGATCCGCGGCGCAACGCGAAGGTCCTCGCCCGCGTCCTGTGAACGTCCCGTCCGGGCCGTCACGACCGGAAGGGGCCGGCTCTCCGTCCCTTAGGTTCTAGTGGTCGTCGCAACACCCCAGTTCAAGGGGTGCGATGGACTTCGAGATCC
>NZ_BMWB01000004.1:313741-426634 GCF_014651015.1 Streptomyces xantholiticus | reverse complement strand
ACCGCCGAAGAAATCCTCGAATCCCTCGCCCGCTTCTGCCGACGGATCTCCGGCGCAGGACACTAGAGGAGGGTGCGGAGGCGGAGCAGGTCGCGGAAGCCCGCCTCCAGGCGGACCCGCCCCGACGCCCACGCCTTCGCGAAGTTCAGCGAGCCGTCCACCATCGCCACCAGGTCGTCCCCGGCCATCGCCAGCCGGATCTGGGCCTTCTCCCGCGGCGGCCCCTGTGTGGTGTCCGTCACCTCGATCCGGCCGTTGTCCATACGGCCGGTGAACGTGACGTCCAGGTCCGTGATGTGGCAGCTGAGGGAACGGTCGAGCGCGGCAGCGCTCCGTACGTCGCCGTCCGCTTTCGCCAGGTTGTCCGAGAGTCTGTCGAGCGCGCCGCGGCACTCCTGCGTGGTGGCCATCGGCAGCGACGGTACCGCAGGGCTTCGCGGTAGCGTCTGGGCATGAGCGACATGAGCGACTCGATGCCCGAACCGGCGCCGGCGCAGGACCCCGCGCACCCCGCGCCTCTCGGCGTATCGCGTGTGCCCACCGGCGACACCGGCGTCGACGTGCTGCTCGAGCGGCTGGCCGATGTCGACCACCTCGCTGCCGACGGACACCTCGAGGTGTACGAGGATGTACACCGGGGGCTCAGGGACGCGCTGACCGCGCTGGACACCCGTCCGGGGCCCCAGCCGGTACCGCACAACCACAGGAGCTGAACCGCACGTGGCAGGAGTGGCCCGCCGCCGTCTCGACGCAGAGCTGGTACGCCGGAAACTCGCGCGTTCGCGCGAGCACGCGAGCCAGCTGATCGCCGCGGGCCGGGTGACCGTCGGCCGCAACACGGCGACCAAACCCGCCACCCAGGTCGAGACCAGCGCCGCGATCGTCGTCGCGGCCGACGACAGCGACCCCGACTACGTGTCGCGCGGCGGGCACAAGCTGGCAGGCGCGCTCGCCGCGTTCACGCCGCTGGGATTGAAGGTGGAGGGTCGGCGGGCGCTGGACGCCGGCGCGTCGACCGGAGGCTTCACCGATGTGCTGCTGCGCGCCGGCGCCGGGCACGTCGTCGCCGTGGACGTCGGCTACGGGCAGCTCGCCTGGTCCCTGCAGAGCGATGAACGCGTCACGGTCAAGGACCGTACCAACGTTCGTGAAATGACGTTGGAGACGATCGACGGAGTGCCGGTGGACCTTGTGGTGGGGGATCTGTCCTTCATTCCGCTCGGGCTCGTGCTGCCCGCCATGGTGCGCTGCAGCGCTCCCGACGCGGACCTTGTGCTCATGGTCAAGCCGCAGTTCGAGGTCGGCAAGGAGCGCCTCGGCAGCGGGGGAGTGGTGCGCAGCCCGGAGCTGCGGGCCGAAGCCGTCCGGGCCGTCGCGCAGAGGGCGGCGGAGCTCGGGCTCGGGGTGCGCGGAGTGACCGCAAGTCCACTACCGGGTCCCTCCGGCAACGTCGAATACTTTCTGTGGCTCAGGGCCGGTGCGCCCGAGCTCGATCCGGCGGACGTCGACCGCGCAGTGGCGGAGGGACCTCGTTGACCACGACAACAGATGCAACACAGGGCACCACCTCGAGACGTACTGTCTTCCTGCTCGCGCACACCGGCCGGCCTGCGGCCATCCGCAGCGCCGAGCTCGTCGTCCAGGGGCTGCTGCGCAGCGGCATCGGCGTACGCGTGCTGGCCGCGGAGGCGGCCGACCTGCCGCTGCCGGCCTCGGTCGAGACGGTGGCCGACGCGACCCCTGAGGTACTCGACGGCTGCGAGCTGCTGATCGTCCTCGGCGGCGACGGGACGCTGCTGCGCGGTGCCGAGTTCGCCCGTGCGTCAGGGGTGCCGATGCTCGGCGTCAACCTGGGGCGGGTCGGCTTCCTCGCGGAGGCCGAGCGGGACGACCTCGACAAGGTCGTCGACCGGGTCGTCACCCGCGCCTACGAGGTCGAGGAGCGCATGACCATCGATGTCGTGGTGCGTAGCAACGGCGACATCGTGCACCGGGACTGGGCGCTGAACGAGGCGGCCGTGCAGAAGGTCTCGCCCGAGCGGATGCTCGAGGTCGTCCTCGAGATCGACGGGCGGCCGGCGACCGGTTTCGGCTGCGACGGCATCGTCTGCGCCACCCCGACCGGCTCGACGGCGTACGCCTTCTCGGCCGGCGGGCCGGTGGTCTGGCCCGAGGTGGAGGCGCTGCTGATGGTGCCGATCAGCGCGCACGCGCTGTTCGCCAAGCCGCTGGTGACCTCGCCCACGTCGGTGCTGGCGGTGGAGATCCAGCCGCACACCCCGCACGGGGTCCTGTGGTGCGACGGGCGCCGGACCGTCGAACTGCCGCACGCGGCGCGTGTGGAAGTCCGTCGGGGCGCCGTACCCGTACGCCTCGCCCGGCTGCACCACGCGTCGTTCACGGACCGGCTGGTGGCCAAGTTCGCCCTCCCGGTCTCCGGCTGGCGCGGGGCCCCGCACTGAACCGTTCCGTCCCGGGAGAGTGAATCGGACACCGGGGTCCGTCGCACACGAGGGGCCGGACCTCGTATGGTCGTGTCCGTGTTGGAGGAGATGCGGATACGGTCACTCGGGGTCATCGACGACGCGGTTGTCGAGCTGTCGCCCGGATTCACGGCGGTGACCGGCGAGACGGGCGCCGGCAAGACGATGGTCGTCACCAGCCTGGGGCTGCTGCTCGGCGGGCGCGCCGACCCCGCGCTGGTGCGGATCGGCGCGAAGTCGGCCGTGGTGGAGGGGCGGATCAGCGTGTCCCCGGGCGCCCCGGCCGCGCTGCGCGCGGAGGAGGCAGGGGCCGAGCTCGACGAAGGCACCCTGCTGATCAGCCGGACCGTTTCTGCCGAGGGGCGCTCCCGGGCCCATCTCGGAGGGCGCTCCGTGCCGGTGGGCATGCTGTCCGAGCTCGCCGACGAACTCGTCGCCGTGCACGGCCAGACCGACCAGCAGGGCCTGCTGCGTCCCGCTCGGCAGCGGGAGGCCCTCGACCGGTACGCGGGTGACGCCGTCTCCGGACCGCACGCCAAGTACGCTGCCGCCTATCGGCGGCTGCGTGCCGTCAGTGCGGAGCTCGACGAGCTGACGACGCGCGCACGCGAGCGCGCCCAGGAGGCTGACCTGCTGCGCTTCGGCCTCGACGAGGTCACCGCCGTGGAGCCGCGTGCCGGGGAGGACGTCGAGCTCGCCGCGGAGGCGGAGCGGCTCGGCCACGCGGAGGCACTCGCGTCCGCCGCGTCCGTCGCGCACGCCGCCCTGGCGGGCAACCCGGAGGACCCGGAGGTCGTCGACGCCACGACACTCGTCGCCGGCGCCGGGCGGGCGCTGGACGCCGTACGCTCCCACGATCCGGCGCTGGCGGCGCTCGCCGACCGGATCGGCGAGATCTCCATCCTGCTCGGGGACGTGGCCGGCGAGCTCGCCGGGTACGCCGACAATCTGGACGCCGACCCGCTGCGGCTCGCCGCCGTCGAGGAGCGGCGGGCCGCGCTGACCCAGCTGACCCGCAAGTACGGCGAGAACATCGCCGCCGTCCTCGCGTGGGCGGAGCAGGGCGCGGCCCGGCTCACCGAACTGGACGGGGACGACGACCGCATCGGCGAGCTGACGGTCGAGCGGGACGCACTGCGCGACGAACTGTCCGGTCTGGCCCAGGCGTTGACGGATGCACGCACGGAGGCCGCGGCACGTTTCGCCGAGGCCGTGACGGAGGAGCTGGCCTCGCTGGCGATGCCGCACGCCCGGGTGTCGTTCGCGATCCGGCAGACGGAGGATCCGCACGGCGTCGAGGTCGGCGGCCGGCCGGTGGCGTACGGGCCCCACGGCGTCGACGAGGTCGAGTTGCTCCTCGCTCCGCACCCCGGGGCCCCGCCGCGGCCGATCGCCAAGGGCGCGTCGGGCGGCGAGCTGTCCCGGGTGATGCTCGCGGTCGAGGTCGTCTTCGCGGGGAGCGATCCCGTGCCGACGTACCTCTTCGACGAGGTCGACGCGGGCGTCGGCGGCAAGGCGGCCGTCGAGATCGGGCGCCGGCTCGCCAAGCTGGCGAAGTCGGCGCAGGTCGTCGTGGTGACACACCTTCCGCAGGTCGCGGCGTTCGCGGACCGCCAGCTGCTGGTGGAGAAGACCAATGACGGCACGGTCACCAGGAGCGGCGTGACCGCCCTGGAGGGCGAGGACCGGGTGCGGGAGCTGTCCCGCATGCTGGCCGGCCAGGAGAACTCCGAGACCGCCCGCGCCCACGCGGAGGAGTTGCTGGCGACGGCACGGGCGGACGGGTAGGCCCATCTCGTCCGGCGCGGACCGGGATCACCCATGTGAGTGATCCCGGTCAGCCTGACCAGCTTCCGTACACAGGCACGACACACGGACGGTGCCGGAACGTCCGTACGGGCTGGCATCCTTGGCGCGTGACACAGCTGCGTACGGTCCAAGTGCTGGGCGGCGGCAGTGCGGGCAGCAGCGCGCACGTCAGGTCGCTGGCCGCGGGGCTGGCGGCACGGGGCGTGCGGGTGACGGTGTGCGCCCCCGCCGATATCGACCACGTCCACGACTTCCGGGGCGCCGGCGCGCAGTTCGCGGCCGTCGCGCGCCGGAGCGACCCGTCGACGGTCGCCGTGCTGCGGGCGGCGTGCGCCGGGGCGGACGTGGTGCACGCGCACGGGCTGCACGCCGCCGTGCGCGCCGCGCTCGCCCTCGGCGGGCAGCGCGCCCGCGTCCCGCTCGTCGTCACCTGGCACACCCGCGCCCACGGGGCGCGGGAAGCGGTCCTGCGACTGCTGGAGCGCAGGGCCGTGCGGGCGGCCACGGTCGTCCTCGGTACATGCTCCGAACTGGTCGACCGGGCCCGGGCCTGCGGTGCGCGCGACGCCAGGCTCGCTCCGGTGGCGACACAGCCGGCATCGTGCGCCCGGGCCGCCGCAGGCGGCAAGCTCCGGGCCGAGCTGGGCGTCGTGGAGCGCCCGTTGCTGCTGGCCGTCGGCGCGCTCGAGCGGCACCGCGGCTACGGCACGCTGCTCGACGCCGCCCGGTCGTGGAGCGGACAGGACCCGGCGCCGCTGCTGATGATCGCGGGCGAGGGCCCGGCCCGGGAGGCGCTCCGACGCCGCATCGCCGACGAGGACCTCCAGGTGCATCTGCTGGGCCGCCGCGCGGACATTCCCGAACTGCTGGCCGCGGCGGACGTGGCCGTCCTCCCCTCCCGCTGGGAGGCCCGCCCCTTGCTCGCACAGGAGGCGCTGCGGCTCGGCGTGCCCCTGGTCGCCACGGCGGTCGGCGGCGTCCCCGAACTTGTCGGCGAGGCAGCGGAGTTGGTGCCGTACGGCGACTGTGTCGCGCTGTCGTCGTCGGTGACGCGGCTGCTGTCCGACCCGGCGCGGCGGGATCGGCTGTCGGCGGCGGGGCGGGCGCAGGCCGGGACATGGCCGACGGAGGACGAGACGGTGGCACAGGTCCTGAGCATGTACGACGAGCTGACGGCGCGGCTCTGACCGCTGCGGGCAGCCCTGCCGTGCCGAGGACGAGTGCCGGCCCCCACGCCCCCGGGCCAGCCGTAACGCCTTCGGGGCTCGCACCGGTTCGGTAAGGGGGAGGGGAACAAGCCCGCGCAGCGGCCTGGCCGGGCGTCAGCGGGTGTGGCGGCGCGCCCGCAGCGCCACGCTCAACGCCAGGACCGTCTCCGGGTCCTCCAGGTCCGTGCCGAGCAGCTCCCCGATCCGTGCCAGCCGGTTGTACAGCGTCTGACGGTTCAGATGCAGCTCCCGCGCGGTCTCCGCCTTGCGGCCCGCGTGCGCCAGATACGTCTCGAGCGTCGGCAGCAGCGGCGGCCGTGACGCCGCGTCATGGGCCCGCAGCGGCCCGATCGCCCGGTCGACGAACGCCGCCAGATCCGGATGTTCACGCAGCCGCCACAGCAGCAGGTCGATGTCGAGGCGGCGGGCGTCGTACCAGGGCCGGTCGCCCAGGCCCTGCGCCGCGGTCGCCGTCTCCGCCGCGTGCCGCAGGGCCGCGCTCGCCACGGCCCAGCCGCCCGCGGCGGCGACCACGACGACCGGCGGGTGCGCGCCCGCGCGTTCCAGTCCGGCCCGCGCCACCCCGGCACGCAGCGCCTCCGCGACCCGGTCGGCGACGGCTGCCCGGTCGGTCTCGGTCCGCAGGCCGACCAGGAGCGGGACCCTGCCCTCGACCGGTCGCACACCGAGCAGCACCGGCACCCCGAGGGACGACAGTTCCTCGGAGACGGCGCGGGCGAGCACCGCCCAGTTGCCGGTAGGCGTCAGCTCGGCAGCGAGCCGCATCACCACGGGCAGCAGCGGCCCCGTACCAGGCTTGAAGCCGAGGACCCGCGCCTGGGCGGGCGCGGCCTCCGGGGCGATGCGGCCCTCCGCCAGGTCGGTGAGGAAGTCGCCCCGTCCGCGGGCGGCGAGCTCCTCCTCCTGGCGGGCCTGCATCAGGACCACGGCGAGGATGCCCGCCGCCCGCTCCGCGGCCATCCGGTGCACGGGCAGCAGCGGGGAGGAGACGGCAAGCAGCACCAGCCGGGCACGGACCGCGCCTGCCCCGAGCCCGCCGCCGGGCACGTCGACGAGGACGGCGTTCGCCGGCGGGCCGTCGTGCCGGCCGCCGCGCAGGCCCTCCCACACCTGGAGAGGGTCGGCGGGCGCGGTCTCGCCGCCCGGCAGGTCGGCGGCGTACAGCAGCTGTCCGTCGGGTGTCTCGAGGAACACCGGGTCGCCGGTGAACGACGCGAGGATCCCGAGCACCTGGGGCACGCCGCCCCCGCCGAGCAGGGCCTCGGTGCAGCGGCGGTGCACCTCCTCCGCCTGCTGTAGCAGCGCGTAGTGGCCGTTGACGATCTCGGTGTGGATCTCTTCCGTCACGGTCACGAACGGCACCTCGCGGTGCAGTTGCACCAGCGGCAGCCCGGCGGCCCGCGCGGCCTCCACGATCGATGCCGGCAGCCGGGAGAAACGCGGCCCCAGCTCGACGACGAGCGCCGCGATGCCGCGTTCGGCGAGCCGGTGCACGAAGCCACGCTGCTCCGCCGGGCGGGTGCCGAGACCCAGACCGGTCGTCAGCAGCAGCTCGCCGCCCTTGAGCAGCGAGGCGATGTTCGGCACCTCGCCGGCGTGCACCCAGCGCACTGTGCGCTCCAGCCGGTCCGCCCCGGCGAGTACCTCTGGGAGACCGCTGCGGAGGCCGGGCAGCTCGAGTGCCCGACGCACGGTGATGCCGCCCTGCGTTTCCATGCCTCAGGACGCTACCGGGGCGGCAGTTCCAAGGACAACAGCAGCCTCGCGCCTGTAGGGTCTCGCCGCCCATTCGTACGCCGCGTCTGCGACGCGGTGCGCCACGATCGAACGCGCAACGATCGAAGAAGAAGAGATCCCCGTCCGGTTGACGAACCGGACGGGGATCTCGCGACGCCTCAACCGCCGTACGCCCCGGACGCGGTCAGGCGGAGCGCCGTGTCGATCAGCGGGACGTGGCTGAACGCCTGCGGGAAGTTGCCCACTTGGCGCTGCAGCCTCGGGTCCCACTCCTCCGCCAGCAGACCGAGGTCGTTGCGCAGCAACAGCAGCTTCTCGAACAGCCGACGCGCCTCGTCCACCCGCCCGATCATCGCCAGGTCGTCCGCCATCCAGAACGAGCACGCCAGGAACGCGCCCTCGTCGCCCGGAAGACCGTCCACACCCTCATCGGCCCCCTCCGTCGGGTACCGCAGGATGAAACCGTCGTCGGTGGACAGCTCGCGCTGGATCGCCTCGATCGTGCCGATGACCCGCTTGTCGTCCGGCGGCAGGAAGCCCATCTGCGGAATCAGCAGCAAGGACGCGTCCAGCTCCTTCGAGCCGTACGACTGGGTGAACGTGTTGCGCTCCGGGTCGTAGCCCTTCTCACAGACGTCACGGTGGATCTCGTCGCGCAGTTCGCGCCAGCGGTCCAGCGGTCCGTCCGCGTCGCCGGACTCGATCAGCTTGATCGTCCGGTCGACCGCGACCCACGCCATCACCTTGGAGTGCACGAAGTGCCGGCGCGGCCCGCGGACCTCCCAGATGCCCTCGTCGGGCTGGTTCCAGTGCTTCTCCAGATAGCGGATCAGTTTCAGCTGGAGCAGTGATGCGTAGTCGTTGCGGGCCAGGCCCGTCATGTGCGCGAGGTGCAGGGCCTCGGTGACCTCGCCGTACACGTCGAGCTGGAGCTGGTGGGCGGCGCCGTTGCCGACGCGCACCGGGCCCGAGTTCTCGTAGCCGGGCAGCCAGTCGAGTTCCGCCTCGCCGAGCTCGCGCTCGCCGGCGATGCCGTACATGATCTGCAGGTTCTCCGGGTCGCCGGCGACCGCGCGCAGCAGCCATTCGCGCCAGGCACGAGCCTCTTCCCGGTAGCCGGTGCGCAGCAGCGAGGAGAGGGTGATCGCCGCGTCCCGCAGCCAGGTGTAGCGGTAGTCCCAGTTGCGGACGCCGCCGATCTCCTCCGGGAGGGACGTGGTCGGCGCGGCGACGATGCCGCCGGTCGGCGCGTAGGTCAGGGCCTTCAGCGTGATCAGCGAGCGGACCACCGCCTCGCGGTACGGGCCGTGGTACGTGCAGTGGTCGACCCACTCGCGCCAGAACTCGGCGGTGGCCTCCAGAGAGCCGTCGGGGTCCGGGAGGGCCGGCGGTTCCTTGTGCGAGGGCTGCCAGCTGAGGGTGAAGGTGATCCGGTCGCCGGGGGCGACGGTGAAGTCCGAGTAGGTCGTGAGGTCCTTGCCGTACGTGTCCGCGTCGGAGTCGAGCCACACCGAGTCGGGGCCTGCGACGCCGACCGTGCGGTTGTCGACCTTGTGGACCCACGGCACGATCCGTCCGTAGCTGAAACGCATCCGCAGGGCGGAGCGCATCGGCACCCGCCCGGAGACGCCCTCGACGATCCGGATCAGCTGCGGCGCGCCGTCACGGGGCGGCATGAAATCGGTCACACGGACGGTGCCGCGCGGGGTGTCCCACTCGGATTCGAGGATCAGGGAGTCGCCGCGGTAGTTGCGGCGGGTCGCGACCGGCGCCTGGGCGTGCGAGCCGTAGGCGGGCCCGAGTCGCCAGAAGCCGTGCTCCTCGGTGCCGAGCAGCCCGGCGAAGATGGCCTGCGAATCGAAGCGCGGCAGGCACAGCCAGTCCACCGTGCCGTCCCGGCAGACCAGTGCTGCGGTCTGCATGTCTCCGATGAGTGCGTAATCCTCGATGCGCCCGGCCACGTGCATCTCCAGTCGAACGGCCACGTCCGCCCCACGGGGCGCTTACTGCGGTTTCTGCGGTTCCTTGCGGTCAAGGGTCGTTGACGAGTCGCGGCTACCCCAAAAACACCACGCGGGAGGCGTTGCCACTTGCCTGGTGGGGGGTGCCGTTCTCCGGTTGGTACGGCCTGGGGATGGAGGCCGTTCACACGTCCGGCTCGGCAGCGAGTGTCCGAGCAGGATACGACGCATGTAGGTGATCTGTACGAGTGTCCCGGCAACATGGGGGCGCCGAACGGGTGAGCGGTAGGTGACCCCCGCTGAGCGGTTCCCATGCGTCGTCGTCACGGTACCCCCGCGGACGCCCGGCAGGCGCGTGCGCAGGCGTGGCCGGAGGCGGCCCACCCCCGTCGCTGATACCCTGGTACCCCGTGGACCGGTGGCCGCAAGGCACCGAAACCGCAGCGACGGCACCCCCCGATCCGGGTCGGCGGCCGGCACGCACCTCACCTCGCGAACCACGGGAGCCCCCTCTTGGCGATGCCGCCCAAATCCATGACGACCAAGCACATCTTCGTCACCGGGGGTGTCGCCTCCTCCCTCGGCAAGGGCCTCACGGCCTCCAGCCTGGGCGCGCTGCTCAAGGCACGGGGCCTGCGGGTCACCATGCAGAAGCTCGACCCGTACCTCAACGTCGACCCCGGCACGATGAACCCGTTCCAGCACGGTGAGGTGTTCGTCACCAACGACGGCGCGGAGACCGACCTGGACATCGGCCACTACGAGCGCTTCCTCGACGTCGACCTCGACGGCTCGGCCAACGTCACCACCGGCCAGGTGTACTCGCAGGTCATCGCCAAGGAGCGGCGTGGCGAGTACTTGGGCGACACGGTGCAGGTCATCCCGCACATCACCAACGAGATCAAGTCCCGGATCCGCCGGATGGCGACGGACGACGTCGACGTCGTGATCACCGAGGTCGGCGGCACGGTCGGCGACATCGAGTCGCTGCCGTTCCTGGAGACCGTCCGCCAGGTCCGCCACGAGGTCGGCCGGGACAACGTCTTCGTCGTGCACATCTCGCTGCTGCCCTACATCGGCCCCTCCGGCGAGCTCAAGACCAAGCCGACCCAGCACTCGGTCGCCGCGCTGCGCAACATCGGCATCCAGCCGGACGCGATCGTGCTGCGCGCGGACCGTGACGTGCCGACCGCGATCAAGCGCAAGATCTCCCTGATGTGCGACGTCGACGAGGCCGCGGTCGTCGCCGCCATCGACGCCAAGTCGATCTACGACATCCCCAAGGTGCTGCACACGGAGGGCCTGGACGCGTACGTCGTACGCAAGCTGGACCTGCCGTTCCGGGACGTCGACTGGACGGTGTGGGAGGACCTGCTGGACCGGGTCCACAACCCCGACCACGAGGTCACCGTCGCGCTCGTCGGCAAGTACATCGACCTGCCCGACGCCTACCTGTCCGTCACCGAGGCCATGCGGGCCGGCGGCTTCGCCAACAAGGCCCGCGTCCACGTCAAGTGGGTCACCTCCGACGACTGCAAGACCCCGGCCGGCGCCGCCAAGCAGCTCGGCGACGTCGACGCGATCGTCATCCCCGGCGGATTCGGCGAGCGCGGCGTCAACGGCAAGGTCGGCGCCATCCAGTACGCCCGCGAGAACAGGATCCCGCTGCTGGGCCTGTGCCTCGGTCTGCAGTGCATCGTCGTCGAGGCGGCGCGCAACCTGGCGGAGATCCCGGACGCCAACTCCACCGAGTTCGACGCGGCCACCGCGCACCCGGTGATCTCCACGATGGAGGAGCAGCTGGCGTACGTGGAGGGTGCGGGCGACCTCGGCGGCACCATGCGGCTCGGCCTGTACCCGGCGAAGCTCGCCGAGGGTTCGATCGTGCGCGAGGTCTACGGCGACCAGCCGTACGTCGAGGAGCGCCACCGCCACCGCTACGAGGTGAACAACGCCTACCGCGCGGAGCTGGAGAAGAAGGCGGGCATCCTCTTCTCGGGCACGTCCCCCGACAACAAGCTCGTCGAGTACGTCGAGTACCCGCGCGAAGTGCACCCGTACCTGGTCGCCACCCAGGCGCACCCGGAGCTGCGTTCCCGTCCGACCCGTCCGCACCCCCTGTTCGCCGGTCTGGTGAAGGCGGCCGTGGAGCGCAAGTCGGGCCGGTAGGACACAAGCGATACGGTTGACCGGGGTACGGGCCTGCGACGGGTTCGTACCCCGGTTTCCGTTGTGCGGTTGGAAGGACGCTTTTCGATGGCCATCAAGGACACGCCCGAGCACTGGCAGGTCACCGCGACCGCGACGCCGTTCCGGGGCAACAAGACCAGCGTCCGCACCGATGACGTCGTCATGCCCGACGGCACGGTCGTCAAGCGCGACTACCAGGTCCACCCCGGCTCGGTCGCCGTGCTCGCCCTCGACGCCGAGGGCCGGGTCCTGGTGCTCCGCCAGTACCGCCACCCGGTGCGCCAGCGGCTGTGGGAGATCCCGGCCGGGCTGCTCGACGTACCCGGTGAGAACCCGCTGCACGCCGCACAGCGCGAGCTGTACGAGGAGGCGCACGTCAAGGCCGAGGACTGGCGGGTGCTCACCGACGTCTACACCACGCCCGGCGGCTGCGACGAGGCCGTGAGGGTCTTCCTCGCCCGCGAGCTGTCGGAGGCGGACGGCGAACGCTTCGAGGTCTCGGAGGAGGAGGCCGACATGGAGCTGGCGCGGGTTCCGCTGGAGGAACTGGTGCGGGGGGTGCTCGCCGGTGAACTCCACAACACGTGCCTGGTCGTCGGCGTCCTGTCCGCGGTCGCGGCGCGCGGCGGCGACGGTTTCGACGCACTGCGCCCCGCGGAGGCGCCGTGGCCGGCGCGGCCGTTCGAGGCGTGAATACCCCTGTCGCGCATCTGACGTGACAATCTGCTGATCCGATCGGGTGATGACTCCGCCGTACGCTGCCGTGCTCCGCACGGATCGTCGCAGAGCGTGAACTACGCTCGAACCGCCCGCGCGGAGCCCCGCCGGGCTCGGCTCGCACGGCGGACTGGAGCGTGGCCCGTGACGGATCAGGCGCTGGACTTGGACGGTCCCGACCGGTCGTCCGCCGCGGAAGCAACGCCCCGGCCGGCCGTCGCCCGAGCCCGCTCCCACTCCGACCGCCGGCCGGCCGGGCCTTCCCGTACCGGTGCCTCCGACGACGCAACCGGCCGGCCGGGGTCAGCCGACGGGTCCCCGTCTTCCGGGCCGGAACAACCATCCGTCTCCGTCCCGGCGACGAACGCCGACGGCGACGGCACCGGCGTCCCACTCGCGACGCGGGGGGCCGATCCGGCATCGGGGGCGGGTGCGGCGGATTCGGCCGGGCCCAAGACCGGCACGCCCGGCGATGCCACTGCCCACGTAGTGACGACGGAGGGACCGCCCGAGGGCGCCCCGACGGCCGGAGCCGGTCCCGTCGGCGGCGCGGGCGAACGGGAGGCCGCTGCCGATGGCCGGTCGGAGGGTCTCGCGGTGGAGGGGACGGACGCTGCCGTCCCGGCGACCGCGAGCGGGGCCGACAACGGGCACGACTCGGCCACCGGAGACATGGCCCCGGGTCTCTCGCCCGTGCCCGACGAACGGGTCGCATCCGCGACACCGACTACGGCGCCATGTGCCGACGGCTCGTGCGGTGCGGGCGTGCCGGACCCGGCGTCGGGCACCGGGAGTGGCGGGCCTGACGCGGTCGAGGTGGCAGATGTGGCGGGCGGCGCCGACGCCTCGCGGGATGCGGGCGAGGCCAACCCTGCGTCGGGCACCCGGCCCGGGGCAGCATCCGACGCCGACCACGTGCCGGGGGCGGAGCCGGGATCCGACGACCGCCACGTGGGAGGGGCACAGGGCGGGCCGGGGTGTAAGGAGCCCGTGTTCTTCGGGCGGCAGCGGGAGCTCAAGGCGCTGGCCGCAGACATCGAGCAGGCCGGGCTCGATACGCTCGCCGGGCGCAAGGCGCCCCGCGCGCGGGTGCTGCTGATCGCCGGGCGGCCCGGCACGGGGCGCACCGCGCTGGCGGAGCAACTCGCCCGCACGCTCGCCGATCGCTACCCGGACGGCATCCTGCGGGTCAGGCTTGCCGAGCCGGGCGGCCGGCCGGTTCCCATGGAGGAGGCGGCCCGCGGGCTGCTGGACCGGCTGCGGATCACCTCCCCGCCCGGCGCGGGCGACGACGAACTGACCGAGATGGTGCGCGAGGCGCTGGCCGTGCGCCGGGTGCTGCTTCTGGTCGACGACGTCACGGAAGCCGAACAGGTCGACCTGCTGCTGCCGCAGAACCCGGACTGCCTGGTGGTGGCCGTCTCCCGCGGCCCCCTCACCGGCATCCCCGACGTACGGCCGTGCACGCTCGGCGGCCTGGACGCGAAGTCCGCGATCGAGCTGCTCACCACCTTCACCGGCTCCGTGCGGATCACGGTCGACCCGCAGGCCGCCGAGGCGATCGCCGAGGAGTGCGGTGGTGAGCCCGCCGCGCTGGTGCTGGTCGGCGGCTGGTTGGCCGCCCGCCCGGGGGCCTCCGTCGCCGACGCAGCCAAGCGGCTGCGCGGACTGCCGCCGGACGAGGAGCACCCCACCGGCGCCAGGCCCCTGGCGAGAGCCTTCCGCCTGGTCTACGAGTCGCTTCCGCAGTCCGCCGCCCGCACGCTGCGGCTGCTGGCGCTCGCGCCCGCCGGACGTGCGGACGCGCACGCCGCGTCGGCGCTGTCCGGAGGTTCCGTCCCGGCCGCACAGGAGATGCTCGAGCGCTTCGCCGCACTGGGGCTGGTGCGTCCTGCGGGGAGCTCCTTCGAAGTGCCGGGCGCGCTCGCGCCGCTGCTGCGGACGCTGATGGAGTCCACGGACCGCCCCGCCGAGGTGCAACTGGCCCGCGCGAGGATGCTGGAGCGGACCGTACGGCGGCTCCAGGCCTGCCGGGCGGTCACCGAGCCCGAAGGCTCCCCGGCCCGCAGGAAAGTGGCCGCCCTGCCGCGCGCCCTGCGCTTCTCCTCCCCGGGGGCGGCCGCCGAATGGCTGCGCGCGAGCCGGTCCGAGCTGCTGGCGTCCGCGCGGCTCGTCGTCGACGACGGGGAGCTGGACACGCTGGCCCGCAGACTGGTCGCGGCCCTGGTCAGGGCGCTCGCGGCGCACTGGGGCACCGAGGCGGCGGCTCCGGAGCTGTACGGGCTGCACCAGCTGGTGCTGGACGTGGCCGAGCGCCGCGGACTGCACCGGGAGCAGGCAGCCGCGCTGCTGAATCTCGCCGATCTCGACGCGCAGACCGGACGCACCGCTGACGCGCTGGCCCGCTACCGGGCGGCGCTTGACGCGGGCCGCGCCGCGAACGACCCGTACGCGACGGGCCGCGCGATGGAATCCGTAGGCGGTGCACACCAGGAGATGGGCGACTGGCAGCGGGCGGCCGACTGGTACGGCAGGGCCCTCGCCCAGCGTCAGGCGCGCGGCGAGCACGCCGACGAGGCGCGGCTGTACGGGCGGCTGGGTGCCGCGTACACCCACTCGGGCCGGTACGGGGAGGCGCTGCGCAGCTGGCGGGCGGCGGTCGCCGGATACCGCAGGGTCGGTGATCTCCCGTCCCAGGCACGGGCGTTGAGTGAGGCCGCCCGGGTCCAGGAGTACGCGGGCCGGCCGGAGGAGTGCCTGCGTACCTGCCAGGAGGCGATGGAGCTGGCGCGCCGGGCGGGCGAGGTACGGCTGCATGCGGCGCTGCAGCTCAGGCTTGCCGACACCCTCGACCGGCTCGGCGACCCCGCAGCGGCCCGGCTGCACCGCAGCGCTGCGGAAAGAATGCTTGGAACAGAGGATTCAACCTACGAAATCCGTGGCAGTGCACTCAAAGATTAATGCTTTGCAAGGCTAGACAGCTGGAAATCCTTCATTAGACTGGCAACGCCACGGCTTCTCGTGGCGTGTCCCGGTATGCCCGTGCGTAGCTGGGTACGCGTGTCATCGACCGATATATCCCCTGAGTCAAGGACCGTGATCGACGTGAAGGTCGGCATCCCCCGCGAGGTCAAGAACAACGAGTTCCGGGTGGCCATCACCCCCGCCGGCGTGCACGAGCTCGTGCGCTACGGGCACGAGGTCCTCGTCGAGCAGAACGCCGGTGTCGGCTCCTCGATCACGGATGACGAGTACGTCGCCGCGGGTGCGAAGATCCTGCGCACCGCGGACGAGGTCTGGGCCACCGCCGACCTGCTGCTGAAGGTCAAGGAGCCCATCGCGGAGGAGTACCACCGTCTCCGCAAGGACCAGACGCTCTTCACCTACCTGCACCTCGCCGCCTCCCGCGAGTGCACCGACGCTCTGCTGGAGTCCGGCACCACGGCGATCGCCTACGAGACGGTCGAGGTGAACCGCGCGCTGCCGCTGCTCGCCCCGATGTCCGAGGTCGCGGGGCGCCTCGCCCCGCAGGTCGGCGCGTACCACCTGATGCGTTCGGCCGGTGGCCGTGGCGTGCTGCCGGGCGGTGTCCCCGGCACCCAGCCCGGCAGGGCCGTGGTGATCGGCGGCGGTGTCTCCGGCTGGAACGCCACCCAGATCGCCGTCGGCATGGGCTTCCACGTGACCCTGCTCGACAGGGACATCAACAAGCTGCGGGAGGCGGACAAGGTCTTCGGCACCAAGGTGCAGACGATCGTCTCCAATGCCTTCGAGCTGGAGAAGGCCGTCGTCGAGGCCGACCTCGTCATCGGTGCCGTGCTCATCCCCGGTGCCAAGGCGCCGAAGCTGGTCACCAACGAGCTCGTCGCCAAGATGAAGCCCGGAAGTGTACTTGTCGACATTGCAATCGACCAGGGTGGTTGCTTCGAGGACTCGCGTCCGACCACCCACGCCGAGCCGACGTTCAACGTCCACAACTCGGTCTTCTACTGCGTCGCCAACATGCCGGGCGCGGTGCCGAACACGTCCACCTACGCCCTGACCAACGCCACGCTGCCCTACATCGTGTCCCTGGCCAACAACGGCTGGGTCGAGGCGCTGCGCCGTGACCCCGCGCTCGCCATGGGCCTCAACACCCATGACGGCAAGGTGGTTTACCGTGAGGTCGCCGAGGCGCACGGCCTCGAGAGCATCGAGCTGAGCGCGCTGCTCGCCTGAGCGGTCAACCCGCGTCGTCAACCTCACGAGTCCGGCCGGACCTTGCCGAGCAAGGTCCGGCCGGACTCGTCGGTGTCCGCTTTGTGGTGGTCGCTCAACTCGCCTCGAACGTATCCCTTTAACCGTTTCGCGCACCCCCGAAACGTGTCGGCCGAGGCGCACGGAACGGTGCGTGCGCCCTTGACAGGGGGGCGTTCGATTGCCGACACATCGGGCCGGGTCCGGCGGATTGTGTTGCTGCGGACCGGTGACACGCCATAGAGTCGCCAACCGTCGGCATGGTGCCACGCTGACCTATCGATAAGTTTCCTGGTCACCGTCCAAGGAGGTAAGACGACTTGTGAATGAGTCGACATTTACTCCCGGGGGTGGTCAACCAGGAACGGGTACGGCGGGCCAGGACCCGTCGTCCGGTCTCGAGGCTGTCGGCTCCGTCGCTGTCCGCCCCTTCGCCACGCACCAGCGCCGGCACACGACGCACATGACGACAGCCCACACGATGAAGACGATGGACGGCCAACACGTGAACGCCATGGCCGGCAACGAGAGTGGCCGAGAGTCCACCCACTTCGCCGCCTACGAGGAAGTCCCCGAGGGGCACTTCTACGACCCCGACGCAGAGTACGAGCCCGATCCCGAGTACGCGGCCACCCTCGCGCCCGACGCTGCCCGCCAGCGCCGCGAGCGGATCGGCCCCACCGGGCGTCCGCTGCCGTACTTCCCGATCCCGGGCCCGCTGACCGACCACGGCCCCGCGAAGATCATCGCGATGTGCAACCAGAAGGGCGGCGTCGGCAAGACCACGTCGACCATCAACCTGGGCGCCGCGCTCGCCGAATACGGACGGCGGGTGCTGCTCGTCGACTTCGACCCGCAGGGCGCGCTGTCCGTGGGCCTCGGCGTCAACCCGATGGAACTCGACCTCACCGTGTACAACCTGCTCATGGAGCGGGGCATGTCGGCGGACGAGGTGCTCCTGAAGACCGCCGTGCCCAACATGGACCTGCTGCCCAGCAACATCGACCTGTCGGCCGCGGAAGTGCAGCTGGTGAGCGAGGTCGCGCGCGAGTCCACGCTGCAGCGTGCGCTGAAGCCGCTGATGTCCGACTACGACTACATCGTGATCGACTGTCAGCCGTCGCTCGGCCTGCTCACGGTCAACGCGCTGACCGCGGCGCACAAGGTGATAGTGCCGCTCGAGTGCGAGTTCTTCGCGCTGCGCGGTGTCGCGCTGCTGACCGAGACGATCGAGAAGGTCCAGGAACGGCTCAACCCCGACCTCGAACTGGACGGCATCCTCGCGACGATGTACGACTCGCGGACCGTGCACAGCCGCGAGGTGCTGGCGCGGGTCGTCGAGGCGTTCGACGACCACGTCTACCACACGGTCATCGGGCGGACGGTCCGCTTCCCGGAGACCACGGTCGCCGGCGAGCCCATCACGACGTACGCCTCGAACTCCGTGGGCGCCGCCGCGTACCGCCAGCTCGCCAGGGAGGTGCTCGCCCGGTGTCACGCCGAGTGAGTCTGCCCGGGGCCGACGAGCTGTTCCGTACGACCGGGGGCATGCCGCTGCAGGCGTCGTCCCCGCGCAAGCAGGGGAACCCGGGGGCGGGCGGCGGCGAGCCGCGCGTGCCGGCGCAGGGTGAGCAGCCTGGCGAGGGGTCGGCGCCGCAGCCCTCCTCGTCCGAGGAGCACTCCGCGGCGGACGCGGACGCCCCCGGGGAGGGGCGCAGCCGGGCCACGGACGCCGCGGCGCCGTCCGGCCGGGGCGGAGCGGCCGATGCCCGCCCCGCCGCGCAGGACGCAGCGGCCGGCGCCCCGCCGCGTCGACGGGGACGCGGCGCGAACCGCCGGCCCAGTGGGCGGGAACGACACGACGAGAAGATCACGGTCTACGTCTCCGCCGAGGAGCTCATGGACCTCGAACACGCGCGGCTGGTGCTGCGTGGCGAGCACGGCCTGGCCGTCGACCGCGGCAGGATCGTCCGCGAAGCGGTGGCGGTGGTCCTCGCGGACCTCGAGCAGCGGGGCGACGCGAGCATCCTCGTGAGACGCCTGCGGGGCCGCTGACCGGGTAGCCTGCGGGCGCGCCCCGTACCTCCCGCTCCCTGGACCCACATGCCCCCGAACGACGACCCGCCGAGCCCGACCCGCCGCCGCGCCCTGGGGCGGGGGCCGGGCGCGTCGCGTCCGGCGGGAGGCGTTTCGCCCACCCCGCCCCTTCCGGAAACCGGCGGCGAGCCCCCGGCCCCCGAAGAGGCCGACACCGGCTCTGTCGGGGGCGAGCCCCCGGCCGCCGCGGTGGCTGCGCGGGGGGAGGATCCACCCGCCACGCCCCTTTCCGAAACCGGTGGCGAGCCCCCCGCCCCCGATGCGGCTGCGCCGCGTGGCGCAGGGAGCGGCCCGGTGGCGGTCGACGTCGCCGCCGAGGGCGGGATGCCGGTGTCCGGCGGGGTTGCGCCGCGTGGTCTCGAGGGCGGCCGGGCGGCCGAGGTGGGTGTCTCCGGCGTCGCCGGGGGCGAAACCATGGGGCCCTGCGCAGCTGCGCCGCGCGGCGGCGCGGGGGGCGAGCCCCAGACACCCGACGCGGGCTCCGGCGGCGCGGGGTTCAGGGTCAAGCTGGTGAACTTCGAGGGGCCGTTCGACCTGTTGTTGCAGTTGATCTCCAAGCACAAGCTGGACGTGACGGAGGTCGCCCTCTCCAAGGTCACGGACGAGTTCATGGCGTACATCCGGGCCATGGGGCCCGACTGGGATCTCGACCAGACCACGGAGTTCCTCGTCGTCGCGGCGACGCTGCTCGATCTCAAGGCCGCGCGACTGCTGCCCGCCGCCGAGGTGGAGGACGAGGCCGACCTCGCGCTGCTCGAAGCGCGGGACCTGCTCTTCGCGCGGCTCCTGCAGTACCGCGCGTACAAGCAGATCGCCGACATCTTCGACCGGAGGCTGGACGACGAGGCCCGGAGGTTCCCCCGTACCGTCGGGCTGGAGGCGCACCTCGCCGAGCTGCTGCCGGACGTCGTCATCAGCATCGGCGCCGAGGGCTTCGCCAAGCTCGCGGTGAAGGCCATGCAGCCGAGGCCGAAGCCGCAGGTGTACGTGGACCACATCCACGCGCCGCTGGTCAGTGTCCGGGAGCAGGCCGAGGTGGTGGTCGCCATGCTCAAGGCACGTGGCCGGGCCTCGTTCCGTGAGCTGACCGAGGGCGTGGAGGACACGCTGACCGTCGTCGCCCGCTTCCTCGCTCTGCTGGAGCTGTACCGGGAGAAGGCGGTCGCGCTCGACCAGGAGGACGCCCTCGGCGAGCTGACGGTGGTCTGGGCGGCGGAGCGGGCCGAGGCGGTGACCGTGACGGACGAGTTCGACCAAGTGGTGGAGGAGAAGCAGTGAGCGATCTCAAGCCCGCCCTCGAGGCCGTCCTCATGATCGTGGACGAGCCGGCGACGGAGGAACACCTCGCGAAGGTGCTGGAGCAACCCCGCAGGGCCGTCGCGGACGCGCTGCGCGAGCTCGCGGACGAGTACACGGTCCAGGGCCGTGGCTTCGAGCTGCGGCTCGTGGCCGGCGGCTGGCGGTTCTACAGCCGTCCCGAGCACGCCGACGCCGTCGAGCGCTTCGTGCTGGACGGGCAGCACGCGCGGCTCACCCAGGCCGCGTTGGAGACCCTTGCGGTCGTCGCGTACCGGCAGCCGGTGAGCCGTTCACGCGTCTCCGCGGTGCGCGGGGTGAACTGCGACGGCGTCATGCGCACCCTCCTCCAGAGGGGTCTGGTCGAGGAGGCGGGCACGGAACCCGAATCAGGTGCGATCCTGTACAGGACGACGAACTACTTTCTGGAGCGGATGGGCCTGCGTGGCCTGGACGAGCTTCCGGAGCTCGCGCCCTTCCTTCCCGAGGCGGACGCGATCGAGGCCGAGACGCAGGAAGGCGTTCCGTCGTTCGATCCGGACGCTCCGGACACAGACGATGACGACAAGACGACGACGGAACTTTGATGCGAAGCAGCGGCAGGAACAGCAGCGGCAACAGCGGAGGGCGGCGCGGCAGCGGCGGTGGGCGCGGTAACCACCGCGGTGCCGGCAACGACCGCGACGACAAGCAGAAGCGCGCGGGCAAGCCCCGTCCGGAGGAGCGCCGCTACGACGTGGGCGGTTCCTCCGACGCGCCGAGGAAGGGGCGTGGCGACGCGGCCCGTGGTGGCGCCAAGGGGGGCCCCAGGCAGTCCCCGCAGCGCGGCGGCGGCCGCACCGCGCCCGCGCGTTCGCGCGAGTACGACGCCCGCTCCGAGGAGCGCAACCGCGAGCGCTACGCGGACAAGCCGGTGATCAAGACCCCGAAGACCTTCGGCGACCAGGAGGGCGAGCGGCTCCAGAAGGTGCTCGCCCGCGCCGGCATGGGCTCGCGCCGGGCGTGCGAGGAGCTGATCGACGCCGGCCGTGTCGAGGTCAACGGCAGGATCGTGATCGAGCAGGGGGTCCGCGTCGACCCCGAGAAGGACGAGATCAAGGTGGACGGTCTGACCGTCGCCACTCAGTCCCACCTGTTCTTCGCGCTGAACAAGCCCGCGGGTGTCGTCTCCACCATGGAGGACCCCGACGGCCGCCAGTGCCTCGGCGACTACGTCACCAACCGCGAGACCCGGCTCTTCCACGTCGGCCGGCTCGACACGGAGACCGAGGGCATCATCCTGCTCACCAACCACGGTGAGCTGGCCCACCGCCTCACCCACCCCAAGTACGGCGTGAAGAAGACCTACCTCGCCGCCATCCAGGGGCCGCTGCCGCGTGAACTCGGCAAGCGCCTCAAGGAGGGCATTGCGCTGGAGGACGGCTACGCCCGCGCGGACCACTTCCGTGTCGTGGAGAACACCGGCAAGAACTACCTCGTCGAGGTCACCCTCCACGAGGGCCGCAAGCACATCGTGCGCCGCATGCTCGCGGAGGCCGGCTTCCCGGTCGACAAGCTCGTGCGGACCGCGTTCGGGCCGATCACGCTCGGCGACCAGAAGTCCGGCTGGCTGCGCCGGCTGACCAACACGGAGGTCGGCATGCTGATGAAGGAAGTCGGTCTGTAGCCGTACAAACGCATCGAAAGAGCCCGTGACCTGCTCAGGTCACGGGCTCTTCTCCGTCTTGCGGCCTTGTGGCGACCGCCGCCCTCGCTTTATAGTCAAAATGACCATTAAGGAGGCGGGTGTGAGTCTCACGGGCATCCTCGAGCCGCTGCAGCAGCCGCTGTTCACCGTGCTCGACACCCCGGTGAGCCGGGCTGAGTTCCTCGGCTTCGGCAGCGGCGCGCTCTGTGTGTGGCTCGTCGCCCGCCAGCACATCGCCAACTGGCCGATCGGCATCGCCAACAACGTCCTCTTCGTTCTGCTCTTCACCCAGGCGGGCCTGTACGCCGACGCCGGCCTGCAGGTCGTCTTCATCACCCTCGCCGTGTACGGCTGGTGGACCTGGACCCACGGGGGTGGACCAGGCTCTTCCGTCCTGCCGGTGCGGCGCACCACCCGCACCGAGTGGACCTGGCTGCTCGCGGCGGGGGTGATGGGGACCGTCGCGCTCACCCTCCTGCTCGACCGCGCCACCGACTCCACCGTTCCCTTCTGGGACGCTGCTACGACCGCGCTGTCGCTGATGGCGACGTACGGGCAGTGCCGCAAGCGCCTGGAGTCGTGGTGGCTGTGGATCGCCGCCGACGTGGTGTACGTGCCGCTGTACGCGTACAAGGAGCTCTATCTGACCTCCCTGCTCTGCACCGGCTTCATGGCGCTGTGCGTCGCCGGCCTGCTGAACTGGTCGCGCGACCTCGACGCCCGGCGTCAGGTGGTCGCCGTATGAGGCGATACGGACACGGCCTGGTCCTCGGCAAGTTCTATCCGCCGCACGCCGGCCACCACCATCTCGTACGCACCGCGGCCGACCGCTGCGAGCGGCTCACCGTCCTCGTGTGCGCCGCGAGCGTCGAGTCGATCCGACTCGCCGACCGGGTCGCCTGGATGCGCGAAGTGCACCCCGGCGTACGCGTCGTGGGCGCCGTGGACGACATCCCGGTGGACGTGAAGGACCCCGAGGTCTGGGAGGCGCACATGGCCGTCTTCCGCACCGCCGTCCCCGAGCGCGTCGACGCCGTCTTCAGCTCGGAGGCGTACGGGGAGGAACTCGGCCGCCGCTTCGGCGCGGAGCCCGTCTGCGTCGACCCCGACCGGGGCGTCTTCCCGGTGTCCGGGACGGCGGTGCGCAAGGACCCCGTGGGCTGCTGGGACTTTCTCGAGCCGCCGGTGCGCGCGGCGCTGGCCCGCCGGGTGGTCGTGCTCGGTGCCGAGTCCACCGGCACCACCACGATGGCCTGGGCGCTTGCCGAGCACTACCGGCGGCGCGGCGGCGTGTGGACGCGGACCCGGTATGTCGCCGAGTACGGGCGGGAGTTCAGTGAGCACAAGCTGGCCGCGCTGCGGCGACTGCGGCCGGGCGCCGGCTGGGACGAGGTCGAGTTCACGTCCGACGAGTTCCCGCTGATCGCACGCCGGCAGGCCGAGTTGGAGGAGGCGGCGGCGCGTGCCGGGTCTCCCGTCGTCTTCTGCGACACCGACGCCTTCGCCACCACCGTCTGGCACGAGCGCTATCTGGGCGCCCGCTACCCGGTGGCCCCCGAGCCCTGTCGACAGCACCTGTGGCTGCTGACCGACCACGAGGGTGTCGCCTTCGAGGACGACGGCCTGCGCGACGGGGAGCACCTGCGGCCCTGGATGACTGGCCGCTTCCGTGAGGAGCTGGCCCGCACCGGCCGCCGCACGGTGGAGCTCACCGGACCGCACGAGCAGCGGCTCGCCACCGCGGTCGCCGCCGTGGACGCACTGATCGGCGAGGGCTGGGACCTTGCGGATCCTCTTCCGGAGAAACGATGAGCGCCACCCGCCCCGAGGGCTACGACCCGTACGCCTTCGAACCGTTCGCCGTCACCGTCGACCTGGCCGTCTTCACGGTCAGGGAGAGCCGGCTGCACGTCCTGCTCGTCGAACGCGGGCAGGAGCCCTACCGGGGAGCGTGGGCGCTGCCCGGTGGCTTCCTGCTGCCCCGGGAGTCCGCGGAGACGGCCGCGCGCCGCGAGCTGGCGGAGGAGACCGGACTGACGGAACGGACCGCGGCCGACCTCCATCTGGAACAGCTGCGCACCTACAGCGAACCGGACCGCGACCCGCGGATGCGCGTCGTCTCCGTCGCGTACACCGCGCTCGTACCGGACCTGCCGGAGCCGCGCGGCGGCGGCGACGCGGCGCACGCCCGATGGATGCCGCTGCCGACGGCGGCGCCTTTGCCGGCCTTCGGCCGAGGCGACCCCCCTCTCGCTTCTCTCGCCTTCGATCACGACCGGATCCTCGCCGACGCGCACGAGCGCATCGGCGCCAAGCTCGAGTACACCTGTCTCGCCACCGCCTTCTGCCCGCGCGAATTCACGCTCGGGGAGCTGCAGCAGGTGTACGAGACCGTCTGGGGCGTCGAGCTCGACCGTCCCAACTTCCGGCGCAAGGTGCTCGCGACCCCCGGCTTCGTCGAGGCCGTCGAGGGCGAACCGCGCCGCACCGGCGGCCGTGGCAAACCGGCCGCGCTCTACCGGGCGGGAGCCGCCTCCGCCCTGTACCCACCACTTCTGCGACCGGAGGGACGGCAACAGACATGACCACCACGAGGAGCACCAGGACGATCACCAAGCAGGCCGCCACCGGGGCGCTGACCGGGCTCGCGCTCGGCGACGCCCTCGGCTTCCCCACCGAGTTCAACGACGTGCCGTCCATCCTCGCCAAGTGCGGGCCGTGGCGGCAGATGGAACTGCCCACGCCGGCGATCGTCACCGACGACACCCAGATGACGCTCGCACTGGCGCGCGGCATCCGCACGGCGATGTCCCGCGGCCTGCTCGTCGGCTCCAGGCTGGTCCGGCCGGTGCGCGAGGAGTTCGTCGACTGGTACCACTCCCCGGAGAACGACCGGGCCCCCGGCCGCACCTGTCTGGTCGCCTGCCAGAAGCTCGACAGCGACCGGCCCTGGCAGGAGGCCAGCCAGATCGACTCCAAGGGCTGCGGGGCCAATATGCGCGTGGCGCCCGTGGGTCTCGTACCGGGACTGAGTGAGGAACAGCGGTCGGGCGCGGCGCAGCTGCAGGCCGCGCTCACCCACGGCCACCCGACCGCCCTCGCGGCGAGCGACCTCACGGCCCGCGCGGTGCACCTGCTGGCCCAAGGCGCTGAGCCGACCGGGCTGGTGGGCCAACTGCGCTCGTACGCCTACGAGAACCGCGGCCGCTATCTGCACCGCTGGCTGGGCAACCTCTGGACGTACGCACACGACCCGACGCCCGAGGCATTCATCGCCCGCGGCTGGGACGAGTGCCTGCAGGTCCTCGAACGTCTCGCCACGGCACTGCGCTCGCCCGAGCCGGAGCTCGACCCGTGCCTGGCCACCGGTGACGGCTGGATCGCGGAGGAGGCGCTCGCCACGGGCCTGCTGTGCTTCCTGATGTTCCCCGAGGAGCCCCTGACGGCCCTCCGCCGGGCCGCCTGCACCAAGGGCGACTCCGACTCGATCGCCTGCCTGGCCGGCGCCTTCGCGGGCGCGCACCTCGGGTCGCGGGCCTGGCCCAGCGCATGGGCGGACCGGATCGAGTACCGGGGGGAGCTGGTGACGCTGGGGGCGCTCTGGGACGCCTGACGCGACGGCAGCGATGCCCCGCGCTCAGCCGGGTCTCACCGGGCCGACTCGCGGCGGGTGCGCACCAGGAAGTCCTCCACGCGGGCCCGGTCCGGGTCGGAAGGGAGCGGGGAGCCGGCCGCTGCCGCGTCGGCCTCCTCGGCGAGGCGCGTCATCCAGGTCTCCACCCGCTCCCAGGGCACCTCGCCCCGCTTGACCTCCAGCAGCCGCTCGCGGCCCGCGCCCACGTCGATCACCAGCTCACCCGTGCGCAGCAGGTCGCGGCAGCCGGCCAGCAGCCTGAGCAGGTGCATGGCGTGCTTCCAACGAGGCTTCCCGTGCTGTCGTACGTCCGCCTCCAGCCTTCTGCGCTGCCCGGTCGCGTACCGCACGAACGTCTCGTGCGCCCGGCGCGACAGGAATGCGTCGCGCAGGGTGAGCAGTTCGCGACCGGTGTCGTCGATGTGCTCGACGAGGGGGGAGTGCAGGCACTCCAGGACGTTCGGGTTGGAGCGCAGTGCCAGCTCCAGGAAGCGTTCCAGCTCCCAGGAGAACTGCTCCTGCGCGGGCCCGTCGATGTGTGTGGGCGGCTTCTCGAAACCCCAGAACAGCGGTGCGGGCGCAACGAACACCCCACGCCGGTCGGTGTCGCTGTCGTCGGTGGCCAGGCCGAAGGCCCGCGACCCCATGACGCAGGAGTAGACCGTGTGTTCGCGGACCAGCTTCTCGGGCGTCATGCGCGAGAGGTTACGGAGGCCCCGCCGTGTCAGTCGAGGCGGATCGAGTCCCCGGAGACGCTGATCCGTTCCGGCGGCAGCGGCTTGGTCGCCGGGCCACTGGCCACGGCGGCGTCCGTGATCGTGAACTTGCTGGCGTGGCAAAGGCAGTTGATGGTCCCGTCGGAGACGTTCGCCACGGTGCAGCCCTGATGGGTGCAGACGGCGGAGAACGCCTTGAAGTCCCCGCTCTCCGGCTGTGTCACCACGATCTTCTTGTCGGCGAAGACCTTGCCGCCGCCGACCGGGATGTCCCCGGTCTTCGCCAGCTCCTCGCCGGCGGGGGAGGGCGTGGCGCCGTCCTCCTCCGAGTCCCTCGTGGCGGGGCCGGTCGGCGGCTGCGTCGCCGGATCCTCCCCGCCTCCGCCTCCGCAGCCCACCACCAGGGCTGCCGCTCCGGCCGCGCCTGCCGCCAGGACCGTCCGTCGGCCCGTGTCCATGGCACTCTCCTCGGCTCGTGACCCCGACCGGCTCGGGGCCATGAGCATCGTGACCCTTGAACGGGCGGAGAAGAAGCAACCGGGCAGCGAATGTCCGCCCGTCAGCCCAGTGTGCCCCCGGAACCTGTGGCAGGCGGCCGGTCCCGCGGCGTGAGCCGACGCGGGTGGCCGTCCGCGTCCCGGTGGACAGCCCGCACGGCCGCAACGGCGGAACGCTCCACCGGCCCGTACACATGCGGAAACCGCCCACCGGGGCCCTCCCGGCGGACCTCCGCACCGAGCCGTGCCTCGTCGATCACCAGCACCTGCAGGTCCGGCACGTCGCGGAAGCGGGCGTCGGCGACGGCGAAGGCGGTGGGCTCGTCCGCGGAGCAGTGCACAAAGCCCTCGGCGGCAAGGGAGGCGGGGGTGTAGGGCCGCTCGGTATCCGCGGTCCATTCGGCGGCGGGCACGGCGTGGAAGATCATGCGTCCAGTTGTAGCGCAGTGAGGCGCCCCGAGCCGCCGCGATATGTCTCGTTGTCTCGCAGAGCGGTCGACGCGGCTTCGGCGCCGTGTGCTGACTACGCTGAAACGCAAGCACCCGCGCAGGAACCGCGCGGCCGGACCCTAAGGAGCACGACGTGGCGGTACGAGCGGTCCGTGGAGCCGTCCAGCTGGAACGGGACGACGCGGTACACATGGACGAGCAGGTCAGCGAGCTGCTCACCGCCGTCCTGGAGCGCAACGGCCTGGTCGCCGACGATCTGATCAGCGTCTGGTTCACGGCCACCCCCGACCTGCACAGCGACTTCCCGGCGGCCGCCGCGCGCAAGCTCGGCATCGTCGACGTGCCGCTGATCTGCGCCCAGGAACTCGACATCGCCGGTGCCATGCCGCGTGTGGTGCGGATACTCGCGCACGTCGAGTCCGACCTGCCCAAGGCGGAGATCGCCCACGTCTACCTCGGGGCCGCGGCCGCCCTCCGCAAGGACATCGCCCAGTGAGGACCGCGCTCGTCATCGGAACCGGGCTGATCGGCACGTCCGCCGCGCTGGCCCTCGCCGGACGCGGCGTCGGCGTACATCTGGTCGACCACGACGCCGAACGGGCCCGCACCGCCGCCGCCCTCGGGGCCGGTACCGACGAGCAGCCGGAGGGCCGCGTCGACCTCGCCGTCGTCGCCGTGCCCCCTGCGCACGTCGCCACCACGCTCGCCGATGCCATGCGCGCCGGCGTCGCCCGCGCCTACCTCGACGTGGCCAGCGTCAAGGGCAGTCCGCGACGCGACCTCGAAGCACTCGGCGTCGACCTGACCGCCTACATCGGCACGCACCCCATGGCCGGCAAGGAGCGTTCCGGCCCGCTCGCGGCCACCGCGGACCTCTTCGAGGGCCGCCCATGGGTTCTGACGCCGACCCGGGACACCGACACCGAGGTCCTCAACCTCGCTCTGGAGCTGGTCGCCCTCTGCAAGGCCGTGCCCGTGGTGATGGACGCGGACGCCCACGACAAGGCGGTCGCCCTCGTCTCGCACACGCCGCAGCTGATCTCGTCGATGGTCGCGGCGCGGCTGGAGGACGCCGACGACACCGCTGTACGGCTCTGCGGGCAGGGCATCCGCGATGTGACCCGTATCGCGGCGTCCGACCCCCGGATGTGGGTGGAGATCCTCTCCGCGAACCCCGGTCCGGTGGCGGATGTGCTCGCCGGGGTGGCGGCGGACCTGGACGAGACGGTCCGCGCGCTGCGCGCCCTGCAGTCCTCCGACGAGTCCAAGCGTCAGGACGGCGCCGAGGGAATCGAGGACGTCCTGCGGCGCGGCAACGCCGGCCGGGTCCGGGTGCCGGGCAAGCACGGCACGGCGCCCACCGCCTACGAGATCGTCGCCGTACTGATCAGCGACCGGCCGGGCGAGCTGGCCCGTATCTTCGCCGATGCCGGCCGGGCCGGTGTGAACATCGAGGACGTCCGCATCGAGCACGCGACGGGCCAGCAGGCCGGCCTGGTCCAGCTGATGGTCGACCCGGCGGCGGCGCCGCTCCTCACCGCGGCGCTGCGGGAGAGGGGCTGGTCGATCCGCCAGTAGCGGTTCGCGGCACGGGCCGGTCCCGGAGCCTGCCGCAGCCGGGGCGTACGGGTGCAGAAGCGGTCTCCGGCACTCGGTAACCTTGTGGTGGGCGACCCGGCACCCTGCCATGCCCATTACCGCGAACCAGGAAGGTGTCCGACACCGTGGAATCCGTGATCGTCGCCATCGATGGCCCCTCCGGCACGGGCAAGTCGAGCACCTCCAAGGCCGTCGCCTCCGCACTGGGGCTGAGCTATCTCGACACCGGCGCGCAGTACCGTGCGATCACCTGGTGGATGATCACCAACGGCATCGACGTGGCGGACCCGGACGCGATCGCGAGCGCCTCCGGCAAGCCGGTGATCGAGTCCGGCACCGACCCGTCGGCGCCGACCATCACCGTCGACGGTCTCGACGCCTCCGGCCCGATCCGTGAGCAGGACGTCACCTCCAAGGTCAGCGCGGTCAGCGCGGTGCCCGAGGTGCGCACCCGCATCACGGAGCTGCAGCGTTCCATCGCCAAGGCGGCCGAGAAGGGCATCGTCGTCGAGGGCCGTGACATCGGTACGACCGTGCTGCCCGACGCCGACCTGAAGATCTTCCTCACCGCATCGCCCGAGGCCAGGGCCGCCCGCCGCAGCGGCGAGATCAAGGGCTCCGACCTCACGACCACCCGCGAGGCCCTGATCAAGAGGGACGCGGCCGACTCCAGCCGTAAGACCTCTCCGCTCGCCAAGGCGGACGACGCGGTCGAGGTCGACACCACGGACCTCACGCTGCCGCAGGTCATCGAATGCGTCGTGACTCTCGTCGAGGAGAAGCGGGCCGCCAAGTGACCGTACCCTCGCCCAAGGGCGCGGCCGTCGGGCGGGGCATCGGGATCGGGCTGATGTACGGGCTGTGGAGGCCGCGCGTCCTCGGCGCGTGGCGGGTCCCGGCCGCTGGGCCGGTCATCCTCGCGGTGAACCACTCGCACAACATCGACGGGCCGATGCTGATGGGCACCGCGCCCAGGCCCGTGCACTTCCTGATCAAGAAGGAGGCGTTCGTCGGCCCCCTCGATCCGTTCCTGACAGGGATCGGACAGCTCAAGGTGGACCGTACGATCGCCGACCGCACCGCCATAACGGCGGCGCTCGGTGTCCTGGAGAAGGACGGAGTCCTCGGGATCTTCCCCGAGGGCACCCGCGGCGAGGGCGACTTCGCGTCGCTGCGTGGCGGACTGGCGTACTTCGCGGTGCGCAGCGGCGCCCCGATCGTGCCGGTCGCGGTGCTGGGAAGCACCGAGCGGCGCGGACGGTTGATACGGGCGCTGCCTCCGCTGCGCAGCCGCGTGGACGTGGTCTTCGGGGACGCCTTCGAGGCCGGTGACCGGAGCGGGCGCCGTACGCGCAAGGCGCTCGACGAAGCGACGGTGCGCATCCAGGAGCGGCTGACCGCCCACTTGGAAAACGCGAAGCGCCTGACCGGGCGCTGAGCCAGACTTGAGTAATGGGCCGCCGGACGCGGCCCAGTGACGGACGAGGAACGGACTTCATGAACGACCAGCACGACCACGGAGCGCTCGGCGATGCCGAGTACGCGGAGTTCATGGAGCTCGCCGCGGAAGAGGGCTTCGACATCGAGGATGTCGAAGGCGCGATCGGGGAGGCCGGGCACGGCCCGCTTCCCGTCCTCGCCGTCGTCGGCCGCCCGAATGTCGGCAAATCGACTCTGGTGAACCGCATCATCGGCCGCCGCGAGGCGGTCGTCGAGGACAAGCCGGGCGTCACCCGCGACCGTGTGACCTACGAGGCGGAGTGGGCCGGCCGACGTTTCAAGGTCGTCGACACCGGCGGCTGGGAGCAGGACGTCCTCGGCATCGACGCCTCCGTCGCCGCTCAGGCCGAGTACGCCATCGAGGCCGCCGACGCCGTGGTCTTCGTCGTCGACTCGACGGTCGGCGCGACCGACACCGACGAGGCGGTCGTCAAGCTGCTCCGCCGGGCCGGCAAGCCCGTGGTGCTCTGCGCCAACAAGGTCGACGGACCCAGCGGCGAGGCCGACGCCACGGCGCTGTGGTCGCTCGGCCTCGGCCAGCCGCACCCGGTCTCCTCGCTGCACGGCCGCGGCACCGGCGACATGCTCGACGCCGTCCTCGAGGCCCTGCCGGAGGCGCCGGCCCAGACCTTCGGCACCGCCGTCGGCGGTCCCCGCCGGATCGCCCTCATCGGCCGTCCGAACGTCGGCAAGTCGTCGCTGCTCAACAAGGTCGCCCGTGAGGAGCGCGTCGTCGTCAACGAGCTCGCGGGCACCACCCGCGACCCCGTCGACGAGCTCATCGAACTCGGCGGCGTGACCTGGAAGTTCGTCGACACCGCCGGTATCCGCAAGCGCGTCCACCTCCAGCAGGGCGCCGACTACTACGCCTCGCTGCGCACGGCCGCCGCCGTCGAGAAGGCGGAGGTCGCGGTCATCCTGATCGACGCGACGGAGAACATCAGCGTCCAGGACCAGCGCATCATCACGATGGCGGTCGAGGCCGGCCGCGCGATCGTCGTCGCCTACAACAAGTGGGACGACCTCGACGAGGAGCGCCGCTACTACCTCGAGCGTGAGATCGAGACCGAGATGCAGCAGGTCGCCTGGGCGCCCCGGGTGAACGTCTCCGCGCTCACCGGCCGCCACATGGAGAAGCTGGTCCCGGCTATCGAGACGGCGCTGGCAGGCTGGGAGACGCGTGTCCCGACCGGCCGGCTGAACGCGTTCCTCGGCGAGATCGTCGCCGCGCATCCGCACCCGATCCGGGGCGGCAAGCAGCCGCGCATCCTGTTCGGCACGCAGGCCGGCACCAAGCCGCCGCGGTTCGTGCTGTTCGCGTCCGGCTTCCTCGAGCACGGCTACCGCCGCTTCGTCGAGCGCCGGCTGCGCGAGGAGTTCGGCTTCGAGGGCACCCCGATCCACATCTCGGTCCGGGTGCGGGAGAAGCGCGGCCGCAAGAAGTAGTTCTCGACGCCGCTGCCCCGGTACCCGCGATCGCAGGTACCGGGGCAGCGGCGTAGAGGACGTCGGTCAGAGCCCCTTGCGGGGGGCCGGCGGAAGCGCCGCGGGCTGGTGGGCGGCGTGCCGGCCGGTCTGGTGCGGGTGCCAACCGCGTCCGCCGGAGTTCGCCTGCTCACCCGGATAGTCGGTGTGGCCGTCGTGGCCGCTCGTGTGCCCGGTGTGGCCCGTATGGCTTCCGTAGCCGAAGAAGTTGCCGCGGCCGCTGTGCAGGCTCGTACCGAACCCCTTGAAGTCCATGTCCTCCTCGCCGCTGCGGTCACCCGGCAGCGTCCGGAACGCCCTGAGGTACTCGGAGTACAGCGCGTCGTAGATCGGCGTGGCCGAACGGCCGGGCGATCCGTCGCGCGAGGGGCGCATGGAGGGGATCTGACTCTGGAACGGCTGGGGGGAGGGGTCGTATGAGTGCACGTACCTGCAACGACGCCGCCGTCTCCCGGATGCGGGCTGCGGCCGGCTGCATTCTTCCGGGGGACGGTACGGGAACGCGGGCTCGGGCGGGCACACCGGTTCGCCGGGGCGGGAGGGCCGCCCCGGCGAACGTCCTGTGACTGCCGGGCCGGTCGGCCGGCATCCCCGTGATCCAGGGGCGTCGGTCCAGGACGTCCGGCGGATCGGGCCGCGTGGCCTGCGCGTGGCTCAGGTCCCTGCGAGCGGCATCGCCGCGGCGACCAGGCGGCCGTTGGCCGCCGCCTTCTCCAACGCGTCGCGCAACAGGTCCTCGCGGGGCTGCTGGCCGATCGAGCCGACGGGGGCGGCGAACACCAGGACCGTCTGCGTCTTGTTGACGGCGGTCCGCCAGCCCTCGGTGACCTGGAGCGGCTGGTGCGCCTGCCACCAGGCGACCGGGCTGCCGCCGCCCGTACCGGGCTGGAGCACGGCGTGCAACTGCCCCATGGCGACCAGCACCGACCAGCCGGGCAGCTGGGACGGGCGCTGGTTCACATCGGTGACCGGCAGGAAGCCCTGCTCGATCAGGAGCGGCAGGAAGTCGTCGCCGCCGCTGCCCGTCGTGCCCGGGCGGGCGATCGGCGCGGTCGGTTCCACGACGAGGGCGGGGTACACATCGGCGTCGATGAGGATCAGACCGCTGGTCACGCCGAGCACGGCCTGCCGGGGGGCGGCACCCGGGATCCGCGGCTCCTCACCGGTGATGGAGCGGACAGCGCCCTGGAGCTGGTCCTCCGCCACCTGTACGACCTGGGACGGGATGCAGGTGGCGTGGGCGAAGGCGAGCACGGCCGTTTCGTCGCCGACGAACAGCACGGTGCTGGTGCGCTCCTGCTCGGAGTCGCCCGGAGTGCGGCAGGAGGTGCAGTCGTAGCTGCCCGGGGCGTTCAGGCCGGCGAGCAGTCGGTCGGCTTCTTCGTCGCCGATCTCGGCGCGTACGTCCTCGCTGACGTCGAGCATGCGCGGCACGGGTGGCTCCTCGGACTTGATCGGGTGGGCCGGGCGGGTCCCGGCTCAACGGTTCAACGGGCGATCCGTGGTGCGGGTCACGCCCGGAACGGCAACGAATGAAGCGGACGGCGTCGCTCCGCGCCGCCCCCCCGGCCGTGGCACGCTTGCCGGGGAGGGGCACCGGGCACGGGGCCGGCTGGTTCGGCCGGCTCGCCACTGAACAGGACCGAGCCGCGGCGCAGTTCGTGCACGAGGACCGGCGCGCCGCGGCCGCGGCGCCAGGGAGTCGGGAAGCCGCTGTTCGGCGACGACCGCGGCGACGAGCCCGCGCAGCAGTTCGTACGTGCGGTCGGCGACCGCAGGCGTGCGCGTTCCGGCAGGCTGTGCCAGGTGAGGAGTTGGCCCCCTCGCATCGGGGGCCGGGCGGCGGTCATGTGCTGCACCGACGCGGCCAAGTCCTGCTCCGCCCGCCTCGCCGGGGCCTGTGCCGAGCGCTGTCCGCACCACCCGCAGCCGTGCACCGCAGGTGGACCGCTGCTGCCCGTCTCGTCCGAACACCTGGAGAAGGCCCCCTCGACTCGACGCCCTCGTCAGTCCGTTGGCGATCGGAGGACGGCCGCGGCCGGGTGCCCAGTGCGGTCACAGGAAGCGCAACTGCTTCGGCGTACCGCAGATTCCGTACCGCCCGCAGCAGCCGAGTAAAGTCGTGGCGTAGACCTCCCGACCAGGAGGATCCGCAGGACCACGGGGGGACGCGGCGACGCATGCGCATTTCATTTCTGCTCCACAACGCCTATGGCATCGGCGGCACCATCAGGACGACGTTCAACCTCGCCCACGCCCTCGCCGAACGGCACGACGTCGAGATCGTCTCCGTCTTCCGCCACCGTGACGAGCCGGCCATGGGCGCCCCGGCCGGTGTCACCATGAAGCATCTGGTCGACCTGCGGAAGAAGAGCCCCGGCTACGACGGCAACGACCCGCTCGCCAAGCTGCCGGCGAAGGTCTTCCCGCGAGGCGACGGCCGGCACAAGCAGTACAGCCGGCTCACCGACGTCAGGATCGCCGCCCATCTGTCGTCCCTTGACGCCGACATGGTCGTGGGCACCCGCCCGGGCCTCAACGTCACCATCGCCCGCCAGACCCGACGGGGCGTGGTGCGGGTCGGCCAGGAGCATCTGACGCTGGACAGCCACGGCTACCGGCTGCGCCGCGAGATCGCCCACCGCTACACCATGCTCGACGCGGTCACCACCGTCACGGAGGCGGACGCCCGCTCCTACCGCGAGCGGCTGAAGCTGCCCGGCGTGCGTATCGAGGCGGTGCCCAACAGCGTGCCGGCCCCCGCCGTGGCTCCCGCGGACTGCACGTCCAAGTGGGTCGTCGCGGCGGGCCGTCTCACCCGCGTCAAGCGGTACGACCTGCTCGTCGAGGCCTTCTCCAAGGTGGTCGCCGCCCGCCCCGACTGGCGGCTGCGGATCTACGGCAGCGGCGATGCCAGCGGCAACGAGAAGCAGGCGCTGCGCGCCCTCATCGACGAGCGCGGGCTGCACAACCACGTCTTCCTCATGGGGCCCGCGAACCCGCTGGAGGCCGAGTGGGTCAAGGGCTCGATCGCGGCCGTGACCTCCCGCCTGGAGTCGTTCGGCATGACCATCGTCGAGGCGATGCGCTGCGGCCTGCCGGTCGTCTCCACCGACTGCCCACACGGGCCCGCGGAGATCATCGAGGACGGTGTGGACGGCCGGCTGGTCCCGGTCGGGGACGTGGACGCCATCGCCGACGCGCTGCTCGCGCTGATAGGCGACGACGAACTGCGGCAGCGCGCCGGCCGTGCGGCACTGGCCGCTTCGGCCCGGTTCGACCCGGCTCCCATCGCGGAGCGCCACGAGGCGCTGTTCACCGAACTCGTCGCGCGCGGGGAGGGCGCGCGTTCACGCGGTGCGCTGCGCGAGGTGCTGCACCGCGGCCGGAGCGCGCTGTACGACAAGGCGTACTCGCTGCGTTATCTTGCCGCGGACGTGATCCGAAGAGGGAAGAAGAGCGCATGAGCATGCCCATGACATCCACGGGCCGTCCGATACCGCGCGCAGACTGCCTCGCCCACGCCGACGGCACCATCACCTTCGACGTCGCCGGTGGCGCTGCCACCGGCACGGCGCTCCTCCTGAAGCGGCGCGGCGGCAAAGGCACGGCCGACGAGCTGCGACTGCCGCTCACCGGCTCCGGTGACGGAGCCGCACGAGCCGTGCTGGCCCCCTCGGCCGAGCTCGCGGAGGGCCGCTGGGACGTCTGCGCGGAGTCCGGCGAGGTGCTGGAGTCGGGTATCCGCGATCTGCGCGCCATCGTCGACCAGGACCCGGTCCGCGGGCCGGTCGCCGTACGCGTCCCCTACCCGACGGCCGACGGCCGCCTCGCCGTGCGCTGCTGGGTGCGGGCACCGCACGCAGAGGCCGGTGCGATCGAGCTCGCCCCCGACCAGGTCGCCATGACGGTCGAGGGAGTCCTGTACGGGGCGGAGCTCGGCGAGGGCGCGGTGGCCCGCGCACGGCTGCGGTCGGGCGAGCGGGTGCACGAGGTGCCGGTGACCGGCGACGGTCGTGCTTTCGGCTTCACCCTGCCGTTCGGGCCGCTGGCCGAGGGAGCGGCTGAGGAGCAGCTGTGGGAGCTGTGGCTGCGTCCCGCCCCGGACGTCGCCGAGGTGCGGATCTCCCGCATCCTGGATGACGTCTGGGACAAGAAGTCGATCTTCGTCTACCCGGAGCAGCGCACCGCAGGTGGCACCGCCGCACCCTGCTACACCGGCGACAACAGCCTCTGCGTCCGTATCACCACGGTTCCCTGACAGCCGCGGCGGAGCACCTGGCGGCGCGGATCGAGGACAGAGACTGTCCTCGACCGCTGGCAGACTCCCTCGCATGTTGGAAACCTCGGCACGACTGCTGCGTCTGCTGTCCCTTCTGCAGGCGCACCGTGAATGGTCCGGCGCCGACCTGGCCGACCGGCTCGGTGTCACCCCGCGCACGGTCCGCAGGGACGTGGACCGGCTGCGCGAGCTCGGCTACCCCGTCAACGCGAGCCCGGGCACCGGGGGCGGCTACCAACTGGGCGCGGGCGCCGAACTGCCGCCGCTGCTCCTGGACGACGAGGAGGCCGTTGCGGTGGCCGTCGGTCTGCGCACGGCGGCCGGCCAGGGCATCGAGGGCATCGGCGAGACCTCCGTACGCGCCCTGGCCAAGCTGGAGCAGGTGCTGCCGAACCGGTTGCGGCGGCGGGTGAGCGCGCTGAACTCCTTCACCGTCCCGATGCTGCGCGGACAGCAGCGTTCGACCGTGGACGCCGGTGTGCTCACCGAGTTGGCGAACGCATGCCGGGACAGCGAGCGGCTGCGTTTCGACTACCGCGACCACGGAGGCTCGGCCACGCGGCGCACCGTCGAACCGCACCGGTTGGTGTGCACGGAGCGCCGCTGGTACCTCGTGGCCTGGGACGTCGAGCGCGACGACTGGCGCACTTTCCGGGCCGACCGGATCGTCCCGAAGCCCCCGCACGGCCCCCGTTTCGCACCGCGTACGCCGCCCGCCGACGATCTCGCGGGCTACGTCTCCCAGGGCGTCTCCACCCGCGCGTACACGGCTCAGGCGGTCATCAGGCTGCACACCTCCGCCGAGCGTGCGGCCGACGTCGTCGGGCCGTCCGACGGGGTATTGGAGGCGGTCGACGACACGCAGTGCCTGCTGCGAACCGGGGCCGCGAGCCTGGACGTGCTCGTCATCCACGTGATGCTCATGGGGGTCGACTTCGAGGTCGTCGAGCCGCCGGAGCTGAGCGAGCACATCAGGGCCGCCCGGGACCGGCTGTCCCGTGCTCTGGCGGAAAGCCCATGAGTCGAGTGGGTTCTGTGAAAGAACGGTGAATTCCTCAGGTCGTGTGAATTGCTTCGGGAGCGGCGTCCGACGTGAATTGGAAAAGGCAGATGAAATGCAATTCTTCATGATCGACCGCGGTGCTCCGAATGGCGTACGAACGCCGCCGGAGAGCCCGTTCGGGTGAACGGGTTCGAACAGAACATGTGTCGATGTCCTGTGACAGAAGCGTGACCGGTGGGGTATACGGGGCTGCTGGGAGCGTCGCCCGTTCCGCTTCCGTCACCGTCCGCTGCCGCCTACGGTGGGTCCATGGCACCCATACCGACCCCTCCCCCACAGCCCGACGACAGCCCGGAGTCGTACGTCGGCCTCGACGCCGCAGAAGCCGAGCGGCAGGCCCGTGAGCGCGGCTGGTCGACCGTCAGGGCGCTGCCGCCCGGCTCGATCATCACCATGGAGTACATGGTCGGCCGGCTGAACTTCGAGGTGAAGGACGGCTCTGTCATCCGCTGCTGGAAGGGCTGAGCCGACCGGACGACGCACGAAGGCCCCGGTACTCGACGAGTACCGGGGCCTTCGTGCGTCGTGTCGCACGCGGGCCGGTCGCCCGCCTGCGCTCAGCCGCCCGTCAGCGGCCGCGAATGGGGAGGCCGTCTGGTGCCCGAGGGGGTCACCGGAGTCCGCTCCGAGCGCGGGTGCGCCCGGGACCGGTCGTGCGTGGTCGTCCTGGTGCTTGCCGCCGGGCCGGTCGCGGAACCCGGCGCCGGCCGGGTGGTGGTTCCGACGGTCGCCACCGGCTCGCGCGCCGGGTCGTCCGCCGGGGAGGCGTCGGTGCCGCGTTGCGGGAACACCGCGGGACGCGGCCCGCCCGACGCGACGGGCAGCGAGGGCGCCGACGTGCGGCGGGCGCTCCACTGGTCGCGCATGCCGAGGATCCAGGCCTCCGCGCGGCCGATCAGCGGCTCGCACCAGGGCAGAGCCAGCAGGATCAGCAGTCCCGCCGCCCAGCCGAGCAGTACATCGCTCAGCCAGTGCGTACCGAGATACACGGTGGTCAGGCCGACGCCCAGTGACACTACGGCGGAGAGGGCCGACAGATAGCGCCTGGCTCTCGGGGTGGTGGCCAGATACGCCAGGATTCCCCAGGTCACCACGGCGTTGGCGGTGTGTCCGGAAGGAAATATATCGCCGCCGGCGAAGAGCTCGGCGGAGCCGATCTGCGTCGCGTAGTGGGGGCCGAGGCGGCCGAGTCCGATCTTGACCGCGCCCACCGTGGCGTTCAGCAGCAGCAGGGCCGCGCCGAGCGCGAGAAGGGGGCGCAGGGTGTGCTGGCGCCAGGAGCGCCAGCCCAGCCATGCCGCGACCATGACGGCCGTCGGCCCGCGCTGGCCGAGCACCACGAAGTAGTCGAGAAAGGCGTGCTGCTCGGGCCACTGCTCGTAGGGCCGGAAGAGCATCAGCTTCCAGTCGAGGGCTACGAGCCACGTCGACGCCAGCACGGCGACGACGATGGCCAGATAGAACGCCGACGTCCCGCCGAAGAGGGCGAGACGCGTGCGGCTCATCCGCGGGATCTCAATCTTCGGCGGTTCCGGCTCCCGGTCCAGCCGGGCAAAGAAGTCGGTACGCACCTAATCGACGTTACAGCGAGTGAGTGTGCGGTCAGGTCGATCCACTCTCTTCGTGATGCCTATGTGATGTGGAGTTTGTCTCAGGTCCAGTTTCATTCACGGGCCGTCAGGAAAAGCGGGCGGCCTTGTTCCCGCATTTGTCCGACGGTCCTCACGGAAGGCTTCCTTCTGCGGACCGTGAATGGTTCACCGGGATCCCGTGCGGAATTTCCGGGATGTTCAGGACCCGCCGGGATCGTTCAAGGGGCGCCGGCGAGTGGCGTACGCCACACCGGGCCGCCCGACCGGTGAGAGATCGACCACGTGCACCGCTCGCGAACTCGCGTACGCTGGCGACTCACTCGCCCGTCGATGCCGGGCCGCCCAGTCGGGACATCCCCGCACCACCGTCCAGGCCGGTCCGCCGAGTGCGAGGGATTCACCGGGAGGTACGTACATGTCCGTGACGCCCACGGCCGGCGCACGCCTGCGCTCCGTCGGCGGCGGTGCCAACCGCTGGGTCGTCCTCTTCGTCCTCTGCGTGAGCCTCCTGCTGGTGGCCCTCGATGCGACCGTGCTGCATGTCGCGGTCCCCGCAGTCACGGAGGACCTGCGCCCGAGCGGTGTCGAACTGCTGTGGGTCGTGGACGCCTACCCCCTGGTCTGCGCCGCGCTGCTGATCCTGTTCGGCACGCTCGGAGACCGGGTCGGCAGGCGCCGTGTGCTGCTGCTCGGCTACGGCATATTCGGCGCCGCCTCCGCGGTCGCCGCCTTTGCGCCCACCCCCGAGGTGCTGATCTGCGCCCGCGCCCTGCTCGGCGTCGGCGGCGCGATGATCATGCCCGCGACGCTCTCGATCCTGCGGGCCGTCTTCCCGGACCGGCGTGAACGCGCGACCGCGATCGGCATATGGACGGCGGTGGCCGCCGTGGGCGCCGCCACCGGACCCGTACTCGGCGGCTTCCTCGTCGAGAACTTCTGGTGGGGCTCCGTCTTCCTGATCAACATTCCGCTGATGGCGCTGATCGTCCCGGCCGGCCGCTGGCTGCTGCCCGAGTCCCGGGGCGGTGCCGACGGCCCCTGGGACGTCCTCGGCGCGCTGATGGCCGCGGGAGGAGTGCTCGGCGTGGTTTTCGGTGTGAAGCGGCTGGGCGCGGGCTCCGGTCTGTTCGAGCGGGGAGTGCTCGGCCCGCTGATCCTCGGCGCCGCGCTGCTGGTGCTGTTCGTGGGGCGGCAGAAACGCCGCCGGCATCCCCTCATCGACATGCGGATGTTCGCCAGAGCCGCCTTCTCCACCTCCGTGGGCTGCATAGTCCTCGCCATGCTGGCGCTCGTCGGCCTCGAGCTGATCGCCGTCCAGTACCTGCAGCTGGTCCTCGGGCTCAGCCCGCTGGAGACCGGCCTGCGGCTGCTGCCGCTGACCTTCGCCGCCATGGCCGCGGGCGCCACCGGCTCGTACACCCTGAGCCGTCTCGGTCCACGCCGGATGGTCGGCTGGGGTTTCGTGCTGACCGCCGCCGCCGTACTGGTGCTGACCGCGATGGGCCAGCACGACCGCCCGTGGCTGCTGACCGCCGCCTTCGTCCTGCTCGGTTTCGGGCTGCAGACGACCCTGTTCGGCGCTTACGAGTCGATGCTCAGCGAAGCCCAGGCCGACCAGGCGGGCGGGGCCGCCGCGATCGGTGAGACCTCCTACCAGCTCGGCGCCGGCATGGGCATCGCCCTGCTCGGCAGCGTGATGAACGCCGCGTACGCCCCTGCCCTGTCGTCCCTGGGCGGAGTTCCGCGGTCCGCGAGCGAGGCCGCCGCCCACTCCCTGGGCGAGGCGTACCAGGTCGCCGAGCGGCTCGACGGCCCGGCGGGGGAACTGCTGCGGTCCACGGCCCGTCACTCCTTTGTCCATGGTCTGCACATCACGTTGCTCGTCAGTGCGGGGCTGCTGCTCCTGGGCGCGGCCGCCGCGCTGCGGCTGCCGCGGATCATGGAGTGCGGCACGCCGGACATGTGCCCCCAGCCACGACAGGCCGATCCGGCGAAGATCCCGGCGAGCCGCGAGAGCGACGCCTCCGGTGCCCGGCGGTCCGGCGCCCCGGACCAGCGACACGGGGCAGGTGTGCCGGCCGGCCGCAGGCCGTCCGTCCACGGCATGCCCGCGGCCGCCGAGGCGGCGGGGTCTGGACGCACGGCACACTGAGCCGTAACGTCTGGCGAGGCGTCTGACTAGCAGTGCTAGTTTTCAGGCCGCGTCGTCCGTTCCCTTCCTGCGGCCCACCGGCCGGGGGAGTGCCAGTGTGAGAGCCGCCGGAGGTCACCTCATGTCCAGAGCCTCGAAGCTTCCGCCCTTCGATCCCGGCGACCCGCTCGGCATCGACGACCTGCTCGACGCCGAGGACCTCGCCGTCCGCGACACCGTCCGCAGCTGGGCCGCCGACCGCGTCCTGCCGCACATCGCCGACTGGTACGAGCGCGGAGAGCTCCCCGGCATCCGCGAGCTGGCCCGTGAACTCGGCTCCATCGGCGCGCTCGGGATGTCGCTCGACGGCTACGGCTGCGCCGGCGCCACCGCCGTCCAGTACGGACTGGCCTGCCTCGAGCTCGAGGCCGCCGACTCCGGCATCCGCTCCCTCGTCTCCGTACAGGGCTCCCTCGCCATGTACGCGATCCACCGCTACGGCTCCGAGGAGCAGAAGCAGCGCTGGCTGCCCGGTATGGCCGCCGGCGAGATCATCGGCTGCTTCGGCCTGACCGAGCCCGACCACGGCTCCGACCCGGCCGCCATGCGCACCCACGCCAAGCGCGACGGCGGTGACTGGGTGCTCACCGGCCGCAAGATGTGGATCACCAACGGCTCCGTCGCCGGCGTGGCAGTGGTCTGGGCGCAGACCGACGACGGCATCCGCGGTTTCGTCGTGCCCACCGACACCCCGGGCTTCTCCGCGCCCGAGATCAAGCACAAGTGGTCGCTGCGGGCCTCGGTGACCAGCGAGCTCGTCATGGACGAGGTCCGGCTGCCCGGTGACGCGGTACTGCCGGAGGTCACCGGCCTGCGCGGCCCGCTCAGCTGTCTGAGCCACGCCCGCTACGGGATCGTGTGGGGCTCGATGGGTGCGGCTCGCTCCAGCTTCGAGGCGGCGGTGTCGTACGCGCGCACCCGCGAGCAGTTCGGTCGGCCGATCGGCGGCTTCCAGCTCACCCAGGCCAAACTGGCGGACATGGCCCTCGAACTGCACAAGGGGATCCTGCTCGCCCACCACCTCGGCATGAGGATGGATGCCGGGAAGCTGCGGCCGGAGCAGGTCAGCTTCGGAAAGCTCAACAACGTGCGGGAGGCGATCGAGATCTGCCGCACCTCACGCACCATTCTCGGCGCGAACGGGATCTCGCTCGAGTACCCCGTGATGCGGCACGCGACGAACCTCGAGTCGGTGCTCACGTACGAGGGCACCGTCGAGATGCACCAGCTCGTGCTGGGCAAGGCGCTCACCGGCCTCGACGCGTTCCGCTAGGAGCGCCCCGCCGCGGCGGGCAAGTGCCTTGCTCAGCTCTGGTTGAAGAAGCCGTCCGGGGAACGGCCTGCCGGGTCCCCGCTGACGATCTCGGTGTCGGCGGGGGTCAGCAGGAACACGCGCGTAGCGACGCGCTCGATCGAACCGCGCAGTCCGAAGGCGAGACCCGCGGCGAAGTCGACGACCCGCTTCGCGTCGCCGGGCTCCATCGACGTGAGGTTCACGATGACCGGGACGCCCGAACGGAAGAGCTCACCGATTCCGCGGGCGTCCCGGAAACCGTCCGGGGACACCGTCGCGATCCGGCGGCCCTCCTGTCGGGCGGACTCGGAGGCGACACGAACCCGAGGGTCGGTGACCCACGCGTCACCCGTCTCGGCACCCTCGGCGTACTCGTCGTCGTAGTAACGCCCGTCGTCCTCGACGAGTCCCAGCCAGGCGCTCGCCTTACGCACCGATCCCATGGACGCCTCCTTTCATCGCGGTCACTTGTGGTTCCGCATATCCCCTATCGTCGTCCATGATGCGGATCGGGCGCCAAGTGGATAGTCGCCGCGCAGGGGATTCGTGACGGTACTGGTGCAGAAGATGTGGCGATTCGTCAAGGTCCGGCCGCCACAGGGCCCGTGACGGGATGAAAATATAAAAGTCGCGCCGGACGGGTGACCTTGGGCACGTACGGGTGAACGACCGGCTGGATACGATGCCCACCGCCCATCTCAGTGACTCGCGGGGGACCGTCGTGTTCGGAATCGTCAGACCATGCTCACATCGGCTCACGGACGGGCTGAAGACCGAGTGGATAGCCCATCTGTGCGGACTGTGTCTGGCACTTCGCGCCGACCACGGACAGTTCGCACGCGTCGTCACCAACTACGACGGCCTGATCGTCTCGGTCCTGACGGAGGCTCAGACCGAACGCACCCCGGCGCAGCGGCGCACCGCCGGACCCTGCCCGCTGCGCGCCATGCGCACCGCGCCCGTCGCCCGCGGTGAGGGCGCGCGCCTGGCCGCCGCGGTGTCCCTGGTGCTCGCGTCGGCCAAGGTGCGCGACCACGTCGCCGACGGCGACGGCGTGTTGGCGCGCAGGCCGATGGCCGCCGCGGCCCGCCGCGTGGCCGCCGGCTGGGACCGCGCGGGCGCACGCGCCGGCGCCGCCCTCGGTTTCGACACGGCGGTGCTGCTCGACGCGGTCGACCGGCAGACCGGGATCGAGGCGCTGGCCGGACCGGGCACCTCCGTCCTGACCGTCACGGAACCCACCGAGACCGCAACGGCCGCGGCCTTCGCGCACACCGCTGTGCTCGCCGGCCGGCCGGAGAACGTGGCACCGCTCGCCGAGGCCGGACGGCTGTTCGGCAGGCTGGCGCATCTGCTGGACGCCGTGGAGGACCAGGAAGCTGACGAGGTGTCCGGTGCGTGGAACCCGCTCACCGCGACCGGCACTCCGCTCACCGAGGCCCGCCGCCTCGCCGACGACGCGCTCCACGGGATCCGCCTGGCGCTGCGGGACGTGCACTTCACCGACGACAAGCTGGTGCATGTGCTCCTCGCCCACGAGCTGCGCACCTCGGTGGACCGTGCCTTCGGTACGGCGACGTGCGCGCACCAGCCAGGTCCTTACGGTCCGCCGGCTCCGGGCAATCCATACGCACCCGGTCCCGGCGGCCCCGGGGGGCCGCTTCCGCCGGAGCCGCCTCGTCGCGACCGCAGGGGTCTGATCGCCGGCTGCCTGGTCTGGGCAGGACTGGCCTGTACCTGCCAGATGTGTTGCGGCACCCATGAGGACCCCTGGAGCGGTGAGCACCGTGAGGGCCTGTGCAGCAGGATGGACTGCTCCGGTTGCGGCGAATGTTGCAACTGCTGCAGCGGTTGTTCCGACGGTTGCTGCTGTGACGGCTGCGGTTGCGACTGCTGACGCAGCGCAGGACGCGCGCCGCGGGCCGCGGCGCAGCCGGGGCGGTGTGCGAGGTGGGCGGCATGACGCCCGGCGGAGCCGACATGGCAGCGCCGGCAGGAGCGGCGGCTCGCCGCCGTCTCGGGGCCGTACGGGCCGCTCTCCCTCATGGGCACGCACTGGCTCTCCGCCCACCCGCAGGGGCGAATTCCGGCCGTTCCGGAGGAGTGGGTGGCGTACGGCGACGAGGTTGTGCTCGGCGCCATCGCCGAGGACGGCCTCCATCTCGACGACAAGCCCTTCACCGGCCACATCGCCTCACCGTCGACCACGGCCCGATCGCCGTGCTCATGTGGCGCACGGCGGACGCCGGCTCGTCCTGCTGCGCGGGGAAGAGCTCTGGGCGGTCCGGGACTTCGGCCCGACGGCCCCGGCACGGAGGCGTTCAGGGGCATCGAGGTCACGCCGTACGACCCCCGCCGGGTGCTTCCCGGCCGCTTCCGGCCCGACGAGGCGGACCGCGGGGTCCGGGCGGAGAACGCGGACGGGCCGGAGCGAGGGCTGGGCCTCGGCGGGGAGGTCGCCTTCGAGGTCGACGGACAGCAGCACACCCTGCGCGTCGTCGTAGGGGAGGACGGCTCACCGCGGGCGGTCGTCGCCGACACGACCAGGGCATACAGGAGTTACCGCTTCCGGTTCCTGCGCCGGAAGCCACCCGCGGCCGACGGCACCGTGGGCATCGACCACAACCGCGCCCTGCTGCCGCCGTTCGCCTTCGCCGACGCCTCATCTGCCCTTCCCGCCGCCCGGCAAGACCCTGTCTTTCCTGGTTCCGGCGGCTGCACGGGAACCTTCTGACGGCGTGACACGTCCAGAGCAAGACAGGAGCGTCCCGAAGCAAGCACAGCCCCGGCGGGCAGTACAGCAGCCGGGGCCATGCGCCGTGCATGTGCACCGCGGCCGAAAGACACCCTTGCGTGGTTGGTTGACGCCGCGAATACTCCCGAACAGCGCTTGCCAGGAGCACAGTTTGTCCGATATCCGGGTGGTCCGGACGTCGAAACTGCTCCTGGCTGCGCCTCACAGGCCCCCCCCACGGACGGGCCGTCCACCCCTCGGGAGGAACGACAAGTGAGGATCAGGCGCACCATCCCCCGCACCGGCGCCCACAGACGCACCCGTCTGATCGCGGTCGCCACCGGCCTGACAGCTGCCGCAGCTCTGGCCGTCCCCACCGCCGACGCCGACGAGGCACAGACCTTCAGCGCCCAGCAGCTCACCGCCGCCGGCGACGCCGTCCTCGAGGCGGACGTGGCAGGTACCGCCTGGCACGTCGACCAGGACACCGGCACGCTCGTCGTCACGGCCGACAGCACCGTCTCGAAGGCCGAGATAGCCAAGATCAAGCGCCAGGCCGGGACCAACGCCGACGCCCTGCGCATCGAACGCACCCCGGGCACCTTCTCCAAACTGATCTCCGGCGGCGACGCGATCTACGCGTCCAGCTGGCGCTGCTCGCTCGGCTTCAACGTCCGCAGCGGCACCACCTACTACCTGCTCACCGCCGGCCACTGCACCGACGGCGCGGGCACCTGGTACACCAACTCCTCCCGCTCCACGGTCATCGGCCCCACGGCCGGTTCCAGCTTCCCGGGCAACGACTACGGTATCGTCCGCTACTCCAACACCTCGCTGTCCCACCCCGGTACGGTCGGGAGCCAGGACATCACCAGCGCGGCCAACGCCACCGTCGGCATGTCCGTCACCCGCCGGGGCTCCACCACAGGAACCCACAGCGGCACGGTCACCGGTCTCAATGCCACCGTGAACTACGGCGGCGGTGACATCGTCTACGGCATGATCCGCACCAACGTCTGCGCGGAGCCCGGCGACAGCGGCGGCCCGCTCTACTCCGGCAGCCGGGCCATCGGCCTGACCTCCGGCGGCAGCGGAAACTGCAGCACCGGCGGTACGACGTTCTTCCAGCCGGTGGTCGAGGCGCTCAACCGGTACGGAGTGAGCGTCTACTGACGCGATCGGCCGCAGACGGCCGACGGCAACGGAGCCCCCGTCCTTCACCACCAGGACGGGGGCTCGACGTTCCGTCCCGTTTTTCGGAGGATGTCAGGACGGCCGGGGGGCGGCCGAAGTGACGGGGGTTGCAGCGCGAAGTGAAACGCATCGGAGTGACCGGCCACCGGGGTATTCCGCCGGAGGCGCTGGCCCATGTCCGCGCCGGGCTGCGGGCCGCGCTCTGCAGCCACCAGGGCTCGTTGGAAGCCCTGTCCAGCCTTGCCGTGGGGGCCGACCAGCTCTTCGCGGACATCGCTTTGGACTGCGGCGCCGAACTGACCGCCGTCATCCCCAGTGGCGACTACGAACAGGGCTTCACCGCCCCCGGCGAGCTCGCCGACTACCTGCGGCTCAAGAGGCTGGCCACCCGGGAGGTGAGACTGGCCTTCCCCTTTTCGACCGACGAGGCCTACTACGCGGCCGGTGCCTACATCGCCGACCACTGCGACCGGCTGCTCGCCGTCTGGGACGGCCTCCCGGCCCGCGGCCACGGCGGCACCGGCGACATCGTGCGCTACGCCCGCGACCTCGGGAGGCCCGTGACGGTCATCTGGCGGGAGGGTCTGCTGCGCGACTGACCCTGTCGCCACGTCAGCTGCGGTGTCTCACCAGCCAGTCCGTGTGCTGGGGGGAGACGATGCGCTCGGTTTCGTAGACCGCGGAGGGCCACTGTGCATCGGTGACCGTGGTTTCCATCGCGGTGTGCATGGCGGCCAGGTCCTCCTCCACGAGCGAGTGCGCGGCGATCAGCGGCTGGTGGCGGCGGGTCTCGCTCCACGCGAGGCACGCGGCGGCCGCGGCCGACAGTACGCCCTGCGCATGGAAGGAGTCCGCCACGGAGAACGTGCGCAGCGCCGCGAAGAACAGGGCGATGAGGGTGAGCAGCGCGATCGACGCGGACCAGAGCGCGGTCGCGCGCCGGGACATCTCGGTACGCCGGTGGTACCAGTTGCGCTGCTCGATCAGCCGGTCCCTGACGTAGGTCTCCTTGCGGACGCTGAAGGGTTTGGCCCGCAGCCGGCGCATGGGGGTGGTGATGAGGTCACTCGCCGCGGCGTCGCCGCCCGCCGTACGCGGATCCTCCCAGCCGACCTTGGCCAACTCCCGTAACCCGTCCTCCATACGGGCGGTGAACAGATCATCGGCTTCGACCTCCGTAAGACGTGAGTCGAAGGGTGCGCCGTGGACCGCGTACCGCCAGCACATGGACTTGATGAACTCAGCGGCAGAGCGGTTCAGTTGCCATTGCGACTTTGCTCTGCGGCGGGTGGCGCGGTACCCCAGCACCAGTACTCCGGCATAGGCCAAGGCGCTGAGGAACGAGGCGAGTTGGAAGGACCCACCCAGCCTCAGCGAGGTGGGCAGGGCCGCCAGGGCGGCGCCGGCGACCAGGAGGAGCAGCCGGTGCCGGGTCCCGGCGACCGCCTCGCGCTGGCGGGCGACGGCGATGGTGTCCGTGCGGTGGTAGAGAACCGGTAGATCGCCGTTGCGGAGGACCATGCTCTGCAAAGGGCTCGAAAGCTCGCTCATACGCACCCCCGTCTGCGGTTTTGTCGTCACTCTTTAGGCGGAATCGCTTGTTCCTTGCGGTCCTGCGAGAATGCGGTGCAACTCTTTTGTTGCTTATCCCCGTGCTGAGTTGCTGAGAGTGGCCATGAGAGTAAAGTCGTGCCGCCGGCATCGCAACGGTGCGTGGTATCCCCGCTGGGCACAGCATTGAGCTGGACACAACATCAAGGACGGCCTCCAATGACCCTTCACACCTCCGCCTCCTTCGCCGTTGCGAAGAAGAATCGAGTTCCACTGGCGCAGATCGACGTGCGTGGTGCCGATGCTGCACGCAAGCTCGCCCGTGTCCTGCCCGCTTCCGAAGAGCGCATCATGCGTGCCGCCACGTTCAACTCTGCGCTCTGAAAGCACCCCGGAGGGCTTTGGACCGACCCTAGACTGGTGCAATGACAGGGCCCGAACTGGTCCCCTTCCAGCAGATTGTTGTGAAGGTGCACAGCAGGTGCGATCTTGCCTGCGATCATTGCTACATCTACGAACACGCTGATCAGAGCTGGCGAACCCGCCCGAAGGCAATCTCTGACGAAGCGATTTCCTGGACAGCTCTGCGACTGGCCGAGCATGCCAAGAGTCATGCCCTGCCCTCCGTGTCAGTGATCCTGCACGGAGGGGAGCCTCTGCTGGCGGGCACCGCCCGTCTGCGCCGCGTCTGCGAGGAGCTCACCGCGGCCCTCGACGACGTCGCCGAGCTGGACCTGCGGATCCACACCAACGGAATCCAGCTGAGCAGCCGCTATCTCGACCTGTTCGACGAATTCGACGTCCGGGTCGGCATCTCCCTCGACGGAGACCGCAGCGCCAACGACCGCCACCGACGCTACGCGGACGGCCGCACCAGCCATCCGCTCGTACTGCGGGCCGTCGACCTCCTCCGCCAGGAGCCCTACCGGCACCTCTACCTCGGCCTGCTGTGCACCATCGACGTGGCCAACGACCCGGTCACCGTGTACGACGCCCTCGCCGAGCTCGAGCCCCCGCGGATCGACTTCCTGCTGCCCCACGCCACCTGGGACGACCCGCCGGCCCGCCCGGACGGATCACCCACCGCCTACGCCGACTGGATCCTCAAGATCTTCGACCGCTGGGACGCCCGCGGCAGGCCCGTGCCGGTGCGGCTCTTCGAGTCGGTTCTCTCCACACTGGCCGGCGGCCCGAGCCTCACCGAGTCTCTCGGACTGGCCCCTTCCGATCTCGTCGTCGTCGAGACCGACGGCAGCCTGGAGCAGGTCGATTCGCTGAAGAGCGCCTACGAGGGCGCGGCCGCCACCGGGTTCGACGTCTTCCGGCACCACTTCGACGAGGTGGCTCGCCACCCCGGGGTCAGGGCCCGACAACTGGGGCTGGAGGGCGTGAGCCCGACGTGCCGTCAGTGCCCGGTCGTCCGCTCCTGCGGCGGCGGGCTCTACACACACCGGTACGCGACCGGCTCCGGCTTCGACAACACCTCGGTGTACTGCAACGACCTCAAGGCGCTGATCCTCGGCATCGAGGAGCGCACGGCACCCGTCACCGCGTCCCCGGCCGTGACCGACCCGGAGGCCCTGCTCATCCTCCAGCAGGATCTGACCCGCTACACCCTCGCCCGGCTCAACGAGGAGCTCGACGGCCGCGGGGGCGAACGATGGTCGGCCGCCTGGGAGCTCGCGTCCACGATCGACGAGTCCTCGCTCGGTCTCGACGAGATCTACGCCCATCCCTACACCCGCACCTGGCTCCACGACTGCCTGGAAGCCCTGCGCCGGCAGCGGCCCGACGCCGTCGCACTCGCCCTCCGCCTGGAGTCCCGTGTGGCCGCCGCGGTCGTACGCAGCGGACTCGGCCTGTCCGTGCGGGTCGGCTGCCCCACCGGCACTCTCATGCTGCCCACCCTGGGCGAGCTGCGGCTGTCGGCCGACGGCGAACCCTGTGAGGCCGAAGTCGGCGGCACCTTGGACGAGCTGGTCGTCCGGGTGGCAGGACGCGAGACGTTACGCGTGCACCCGGAGAAGCGCCGGGCCGGCTGGCGGCCCCTGCACCGGCCCGGACTCGACGGCTGGCCGCAGCTGGTGCTCGACGACCTCGATCCCTACCGGGACTGCTACGGCGAACCGGTACGCCCCGCGGGGGACACCGAGTCCCTCGCCGCGGCCTGGGCCCTGCTGCGGGACAGCGCGCCCGGGCGAGCGGCCGAACTCGCGGCGTCCATCACCACCCTGACGCCTCTTAAGGGCGCCGGGCCCTCGGTCGGGAGGCATGCCTACGGCGCCCTCGGCCTCGGCCTTCACGGCCCGCCCGCCGACCTGGCGGTCGCCCTGCTGCGGGGCTTCGCCCGGGCGAAACTCCGTGCCGTCGGCGAAGTCACGGACCTTCTGGCGGAGGACGGCGCCTGGCTGCATCCCGCTCCCTGGCAGGACGAGCCGCTGCCCGCCTCCGCACTGTTGGCCGGGGCGTACGAACGCGTCGTACTCGCGGCCCTCGACCCGGCGTCCGCCGCCCACGCCGTCCTTGCCCTGAAGACCCTGCGCGACGCACCGGAACCGACCGTCAGCGGCAAGCGCCTGATCGCCGCTCTGCACGCGGAGGCAGCCGGTGGATGACCCGTCAGGAACCCGGGACCCGGTCCGCGCACTGCGCGCCCTGGGCGTGCGCAGGGGCGCGACCCTTCTCGTCCACGCCTCCCTGCACACCACCGGGCTCGATGCCCGCACCGTGCGCGACGCGCTGCTCGAGGTCCTGGGCCCCGACGGCACGCTGGTGGTGCCCGCCTTCACCGAGGAGAACTCGGACACCTCCTCCGCGTATCTGGCGCGAGTGCGCGGCATGACACCCGTGCAGGCGGCGGCCTTCCGGGCGGACATGCCGGCCTTCGACCCGGCCACCACGCCCAGTCAGGGGATGGGCCGGTTGGCCGAGTCCGTACGGACCGCGGCGGGGGCCCTGCGCAGCGCGCATCCGCAGACGTCGTTCGCGGCGCTCGGCCAGCAGGCCGCCGAGCTGCTCGCCGAGCACCCTCTGGACTGCCATCTCGGCGAGCGTTCACCGCTGGGTGCGCTCTACCGGGCCGGGGCGCAGGTGCTCATGATCAATGTGGGTTTCGCCAAGTGCAGCGCATTCCATCTTGCCGAATACCGGGTCAAATCCGCGCTGCGCACCTACCGTTGTGTGGTGAGGGGGCCGGAGGGCGGCTCCGAGTGGACCGAGTACACCGACGTCGTGCTGGACGACAGTGATTTCGAGGCGGTCGGTGCGGCCTTCTCCTGGGGGGTGGAACGAAGCGGACAACTTGGTCGAAGAACCGCGAGACTGTTCTCGCTCAGGGACGCGGTAGACCACGCGAAGGGTTGGATGACCGAAAAGCGGTGATGATTGACCGAACGGCGGGGGGATGGAGCGCGGTCCGCTCCGGAATGATTAATTCGCGTCCGTTCTTCGCCGATCGTGTCTGTCGGGCCGGGCGTTCACGCAGGACGGGGGTCGTGTGTCGGATTCAGCGCAGCGGGCGGCGGACCATCGGCCGTACTTCTTCTTGAGCTACGCGCACACACCGCGGTACGGGGCGGGAGGCCCGGACCCCGACATGTGGGTCGAACGGCTCTTCCGCGACCTGGTCGGCCATGTGATGGCCATGACCGATCTGCCGGCCGGTGCTCCCGCCGGCTTCATGGACCGGGAGATACGCTCCGGAGAGGGCTGGTCGGAACGGCTGGGTGAAGTTCTCGCCAGTTGCCGGGTGTTCGTCCCGCTCTTCTCCCCCCGCTACTTCGCCAGCGAGATGTGCGGCAAGGAGTGGTACGCCTTCGCCCAGCGGGCCATCTACCATCACGCGAAGAGCAACCGCCCTGCGGAGGCGATCGTCCCCGCGTTATGGGTGCCGATGCCTCCCGAACAACTCCCGGGTCCCGCCGAGCGGTTGCAGTTCAACCACCGCGCCTTCGGCGACCGCTATGTGACCGACGGGCTCTACGGGCTGATCAAGCTCCGGATATTCGCCGAGGAGTACGAGGCGGCCGTCTACGAGCTGGCGAAACGGATTGTGAGCGTCGCCGACACCACCCGGCTCGCGCCCGGCAGTCCCGTCGAATTCCGTCAGGCACCCAGCGCCTTCGGCAGGCCCAGCGTCGGTCCGCGGCCCATGCACATCACCGTTGCCGCGCCCACGAGCCACGATCTGCCACCCGGCCGGGCGGCCGACTTCTACGGCAAGCAACCCCAGGACTGGAATCCGTACCACCCCGACTCGGCGCGCCCGCTGGCGTCCATCGCGCAGGACCTGGTGCGCTCGCTCAACTACCAGCCCACCGTCTCCTCGTTCGACCACGAGTCCCTGGCAGCCGCCGGCCAGCCGCCGACCCGCCCCGAGATCCTGCTCGTCGACCGCTGGGCCCTGGAGAACGAGGACCGGCGGCGCAAACTCGCCGCCTTCGACGCGGTGCCGCGCCCCTGGGTGAGCGTGGTCGTCCCCTGGAACCGCGACGACCCGGACAGCAGCCGCGAATCGGAGGCCGCGCTGATCGAGAAGCTGGAGCGCACCATGCCGCACCACATGAGCCACGGCCGGGCGGCCTGCCAGGCGGCGGCCAAGGGCGTGTACACGATGGAGGCCTTCGGGCAACTGCTGCCCCAGGTGGCGGAGGCGGCCGCCCAGGAGTACCTGCGCCACGCGGAGGTCTTCCCGCCCGCCCCACCGGGCGGCGGCAGCCACAGCGAACGCCCGCGTCTGCGCGGCCCGATGGCCGACTACGGCGCCACCCACTACGTCCCGAATGTGCGTGACATCGCCCCTGATGCGGAGGACACGGATGACAGCCAGTCGTGACGGGCGCATCGTCACCTTCTACTCGTACAAGGGAGGCACGGGGCGCACGATGGCCATGGCCAACGTCGCCTGGATCCTCGCCGCGAACGGCAAGCGGGTCCTGGCGGTCGACTGGGACCTGGAAGCGCCCGGCCTGCACCGTTTCTTCCACCCGTTCCTCGACCCGTCCACCCTCGGCGCCACCACCGGTGTGATCGACCTGATCACCGAGTTCGCCTGGGCCGCGACCAATCCCGAGCCGCGCCGCCCCGACTGGCACCTGGACTACGCGCGCATTCAGCCGCACGCCGTCTCCCTCACCCCCGAGAGCCTCGGCTGGGAATTCCCCGAGGGCGGCACGCTCGACTTCGTCTCCGCGGGCAAGCAGAACCGCGAATACTCCGCCACCGTGTCCACCTTCGACTGGGACAACTTCTACGACCGCCTCGGCGGCGGGCACTTCTTCGACGCGCTGCGCGACGACATGAAGGCCAACTACGACTACGTGCTCATCGACAGCCGCACCGGACTCAGCGACATCGCCGACATCTGCACCGTCCATCTGCCCGACGTCCTCGTCGACTGCTTCACGCTCAGCGACCAGTCGATCGACGGTGCCGCCTCCGTCGCCCGGCAGATCGACGAGCGGTACGGCGGCCGGGGCATCAAGATCCTCCCCGTGCCGATGCGCATCGACGAGGGAGAGAAGGAGAAGGCCGACGCCGGACGGGCCCTCGCGCGCCTCAAGTTCGACCGTTTCCCCAGCGGTCTCACCGCCGAGGAGGCCACCGCCTACTGGGGTGCGGTGGAGATCCCCTACCGGCCCTACTACGCCTACGAGGAGACGCTCGCGACCTTCGGCGACGAGGCCGGACTCACCAGTTCACTGCTCTCCGCCTTCGAGCGGCTCACCTCCGTCGTCACAGACGGGCAGATCACCTCGATGCCGCCGGTCAACGAGGACGTCCGGCTGCGCATCAGGGACGCCTTCACCCGCCGCCGCCCCGCCCTGCCCGCCGACCTCTTCCTCAGCTACGTCGCAGAGAACCGCATGTGGGCCGACTGGGTCGAGTACGTGCTCAGCCGGGCCGGTTTCCGGGTCGTGCCGCGCGACGTGTCGGCGGAACGCGATCCGGTGGAGATCGACGCGGCCGCCGCGGAGAACGCCGCACGCACGGTCGTGCTGCTGTCCAGCGCGTACCTCAAGTCCGCACGGGCCGTCGAGGTCTTCCAGCGGGCCGCTTCCGAGGACCCGAGCGGTGGCCGGCGGCATCTGCTGCCGATCCGGGTCGGCGACGTCAGGCTGACCACCCCCTACATCGACCGCAACCCCGTCGACCTGTTCCGGCTCGACGAGGTGCACGCCACCGGTTCGCTGCTGCGCGCCCTCGACCGCCCGGTGCAGCTCCCGGAGCCGTCCTCGCCCGGTCCGCGGTTCCCCGGAACGGTGCCCAAGATCTGGAACGCGCCGCCCCGCAACCCCGGATTCACCGGCCGCTCGGTGGTCCTGGAGCGGATGCGGGACCAGCTCGGCGGTGGCATGGCCGTGGCCGCGGTGCTGCCGCAGCCGCAGACCCTCTACGGCCTCGGCGGCGTCGGCAAGACCCAGGTCGCGCTCGAGTACGTCCACCGCTTCATGGCCGACTACGACCTGGTGTGGTGGATCTCGGCCGAGCAGCCCGACGACGTGGTCGCCGGACTCGCCGAACTGGCCGTCCGGCTCGGTGCGCAGGGCGGCGAGGACATGGCCGCCGCCTCCCAGGAGGCCATAGACCTGCTGCGGCGCGGAGTGCCGTCGAAGCGCTGGCTGCTGGTCTTCGACAACGCGGACGACCCCGAGCAGCTGAAGCGGTTCTTCCCCGCCGGCGGGCCCGGGCACGTGCTGGTCACCTCCAGGAACCAGACCTGGTCGCAGTACGGCGACGCGCTCCCCGTCGACGTCTTCCTGCGCGAGGAGTCCATCGAGCACATCCAGCGGCGTGCCCGGGGTCTGAGCGCGGAGGACGCCGACCAGGTGGCGACCGCCGTGGGAGACCTGCCCCTCGCCGTCGAACAGGCCGCGGCCTGGATCGCGGAGACCGCCACACCGGTCTCCGCCTACCTCGAGCAGCTGCGCGAACAGGCCGCGAGCGTCCTCGCGCTCAACCAGCCCGTCGGCTACCCGGAGCCGGTCGCCGCGACCTGGAACGTGTCCATCGAGCGGCTGGAGGAGCGCTCGCCCGCGGCGGTCCGGCTTCTCCAGCTGTGTGCCTTCTTCGCACCCGAGCCGATCTCCGCGAACCTCCTCTACAGCAAGGAGATGATCGACGCCCTCAAGCCGTACGACGCCTCCCTGGAGGAGAAGCTGGTCCTCGGCCGGGTCATCCGGGAGATCGGCCGGTTCGCCCTCGCCAAGGTCGACCAGGTGTCCAACTCCATCCAGGTGCACCGGCTCGTGCAGGCCGTCATCAGGGCGCAGCTGAGCGAGGAGGAGCAGATGGACGCGCGGCACGCCGTCCACCGCATTCTCGCCGGTGCCAGGCCCGACGACGACGAGCCGATCGACAACCCGGAGACCTGGCCGCGGTTCAACACCATTTGGCCGCACCTCGGCCCCTCGGAGGCCAGGTTCTGCAAGGAGCCGGAGACCCGCAGGCTGCTGATCGACCGGGTGCGATACCTGTGGAAGCGCGGTGACTGGAAGACCGCCTACTCCCTCGCCAGCGATCTGCGCGAGGCGTGGAAGGACATGCTCGGCAACGATGACCGGCAGTATCTGTACCTGCGTTTCCATCTCTCCAACATCCTCCGCTCCCAGGGCCGTTACGTGGAGGCCAAGGAGCTCGACGAGGTGACCCTCGATCGGCAGCGCGCCGTCCTCGGCCCCACCCACCCGCACACGTACATGACCACCAGCGGCCTGGCGATGGACCTCGGCACGCTCGGCGACTACGGCAAGGCGATGGAGCTGGCGACCGAGGCGCACGAGGGATTCAGCCAGATCTTCCACGAGTCCCACCCGCGTACGCTCGCCGCCGCCAACAACCTGGCGCTGAACCTGCGCATGGTCGGGCAGTACGCCCGGGCCCGCGAGATCGACCAGGAGGTCTTCGACCGCCGCACCGAGGTGCTCGGCCCGGAGCACCCGTACACCCTCTCCTCCGCGATGAACCTCGCCCGCGACCTCAGGGAGGTCGGACGGTACGAGGACTCCGTGGCCGTGCTCAGCCGCACCTACGACGTCTACAAGGAGCAGTTGGGCCGGGCGTTCCCCGGCACCCTGGCCGCGGCCAAGAGCCTCGCGGTGTCGCTGCGCAGGGCCGGCCGACTGGAGGACGCACGCAGGCTGACGACCGCGACCCGCAACCGCTACCGTGCCAAGTACACCTCCGCCAACCCGGACTCGCTGGCCTGCGACCTGAACCTGGCGGCCGACCTGTTCGCCGCAGGAGAGCCGGTGGCGGCACGGGACCTGGCGCAGGAGGTCGTCGACCAGTACCGGCAGGTGCCGGGCGAACGGCACCCGTACACCCTGGCCGCGATCAACAACCTCGGGATCTACGAGTGGGGCTGCGGGACGCCGGAGACCGCGGAGCGGCTGCTGCAGAACGTCGTCGCGACGATGCGGGAGGTGCTGGGGGAGAACCATCCGCACGCCCTCTACAGCACGATCAACCTCGCCAACGCCCTCGCGGACCTGGGCATCTGCGACGAAGCCCTGGAGATCGAGCAGCGGACCGTGGCCCGGCTGCGCGACGTGCTCGGAGCGCACCACCCCGAGGTGCTCGGCATCGCCTCCAACATGTCCGTCACGCTCGGTCTGCTCGGGCGCAAGGACGAGGCGGCGCAGACGCGGGCGGAGACCGTGGAGGAGTTGCAGCGGCTGATGGGCGAGGAGCACGCGCTCACCCGGATCGCGAAGGACGAACGCCGTGTCTACCGCGACCTGGAGCCGCTCGCGGTGTGAGCCGGGGCGGCGGGGGCCGCTTGTCACCGTCCCGGTGCCGGCCCCTGCGTCGGGGCCGGGCGGTCGCCCTTCCCGCCCGGCCCTGCCGGGCGGGTGCGCGGGGAGCTCAGTCCTCGAGCAGCCAGGTGAGGATGCGGGGCAGCGCGTGAAAGGCGTCGAAGTGTGCGGCGGCCGGCTCCAGGACGGCCGTCGCTCCCGGAATGCGCTGGGCAAGCCAGCGGGAGTGGCCCACCGGGGAGAAGACGTCCTTCTCCCCGTGCCACAGCATCACCGGTCCCTGGATGTCCGCCGGGTCGAAACCCCACGGGCTGCAGAAGGCCAGCGCGTCGTCGATCCATCCGTACGCCGAAGTGCGCAGCGCCTCCTGGTAGTTGCGCAGCAGCATGGATCTGAGGCCGGCGTCGGAGACGACCATGCGGTCGGAGTCGGTGAGCTCCCTGCGCAGGTCGTTCAGCAGCCGCACCGGGTCCTTCCTGATCTCGGCGGAGCGCAGCGTGAACCGCTCCACGAGACCGGCCGGGTCTGCGGAGGCACTGGTGTACTCGGTGACGTTCGACGCGGCCATGCCCTCGAACCAGTCCAGACCGTCCGCGTCCCTGGGTGCGAGTGTCACCAGTGCGGCGGCACGGGTGACCCGGTCGGGCATCAGGGCCGCGCAGGCGAGTGCGTGCGGCGCGCCGCCGGAACGGCCCACCACGGCGAACCGCTCCAGTCCCAACTCGTCGGCGATCGCCCGTACGTCCTGGGCGACATCGGCGACGCTGCGGCCCGCGAGCCGGTCGGAACCGCCGTACCCCGGGCGGTCGTAGACGATGAGCTGTGTGCCGCGCTGGTAGAGCACCATGCCGCGCGGCGCGGGGCCGAGCCTGCTGCCCGGCGTGCCGTGCAGCAGGAAGACCGGTCTGCCGCGCGGATCGCCCAGTCGCTCCACCATCAGATGCCGCCCGTCCGCCACGCGCACCCGACGTCGCACCCGAACGCCCCCTTCACCGTGCACCCGTGCAGATGTCCCGTGCGGACATCATGAGCTTCCCCGCACGTCCGATGATTACCCATCAGGAGAGGGGCACGCCGCCTGATTCCGCTCCCGGCCTCCCGGACCCCTGTGAAGAGGCTGTGAACGCACCCGTGTTGTCGTGTGTCCGTCCGGTGGTCGACCTTGTGTGCGAGTGCGGCGCCTCGGAATAGTGGGCGGCTCATCCTCCGCGTCCGGGCACCCCACTTGTTCGGGCGCGGCCCCCACAGGAGGTCGAAGTTGAAGCACCGACGCATACCCAAACGGAAAGCGGCAGTGGCAGGCGGCGTGATCGTCGCCGTCGTCGCCGCGGGCGTCACACTCCAGAGCGCGAACGCCAGCGACAGCACCGAGCAGTTCGACGTGAAGGCCCTCACGGCCCCGGCGGCCGGTGACCTCGCGCTCACGCTGAAGGCGGACCTGGGTGCCGCGGAGGCCGGGGCGTACTACGACGCCAAGGCCAAGGCGCTCATCGTGAACGTGCTGAGCGAGGACGCGGCGCAGACGGTGCGCGAGGCGGGCGGCAAGGCCAGAATCGTCGAGAACACCCTCGTCGAGCTGAAGAGCGCACGGCAGACGCTCTCCGACAAGGCGACCATACCGGGCACCTCCTGGGCCACCGACCCGGTCACCAACAAGGTGGTCGTCACCGCGGACCGCACGGTCGAGGGGACCGACTGGACCAAGCTGCAGGAGGTCGTCAAGAGCCTCGGCGCAAAGGCGGAGCTCAAGAAGACCGCAGGCGAGTTCAAGCCCTTCATCGCCGGCGGCGACGCCATCCACTCCGGCGGCGGACGCTGCTCGCTCGGCTTCAACGTGGTCAAGGACGGTGAGCCGCACTTCATCACCGCCGGGCACTGCGGGCAGTCCGGCAGCGAGTGGTCCGACTCCGCGGGCGGCGCGGCGATCGGCACGATGGTCGACTCGCAGTTCCCGGGCAACGACTTCGCGCTGGTGAAGTACGACGGCGCGACGGAGCACCCGAGTGAGGTCAACCTCTACGACGGCGGCTCGCAGGCGATCACCCGGGCGGGCGACGCGACCGTCGGCATGCAGGTGACGCGCAGCGGCTCCACCACCCAGGTCCACGACGGTGAGGTGACGGGTCTCGACGCGACCGTCAACTACGGCAACGGCGACATCGTCGAAGGCCTCATCCAGACGAACGTCTGCGCCGAACCGGGCGACAGCGGCGGCTCGCTCTTCTCCGGCGACACCGCGATCGGCCTCACGTCGGGCGGCAGCGGGGACTGTACGTCGGGCGGCGAGACGTTCTTCCAGCCGGTGACGGAGGCGTTGTCGGTCTTCGGCGCTGAAATCGGCTGACGGCGTTTGCTTTCGAGGGGGCCGGCCCCGTCACGTCGAACGTGGCGGGGCCGGCCCTTCGCCGTGGGCGGGGCACCAGGTGTGCGCGGGTGGGTGGCGCCTGCGGCGGTCGTCAGCCGGGCGGGGCAGGCGCCGGACCGCGGCGTCGCAGTGCCGCGGGCCGGCGACCGTCTGGGCCATGGCCCAGACGGTCGCCGGCGTCCATGGCCGCCGCAGGCGGTGCGGGGCCGAATGGACCAAGCAGGCATGGCCCCCCCTGGAGGGTAGACACTGTCTACCGACTGCGGTAGACAGTGTCTATGACTGAACAGGACGAGGGCCTGCGGGCCCGGCTGGTGGCTGCGGGGGTCGAGCTGGTGACCAGTAGGGGAGTGGAGGCGCTGTCCCTCCGGGAGATCGCCCGCAGCGCGGGCGTCTCGCACGGTGCTCCCCGCCGCTACTTCCCGACCCATCTGTCCCTGCTGTCCGCCATCGCCCGGGAGGGTTTCGCCGACCTGGCGCGCAGGGCCGCCGAGGTCGGCGAGGCCCACGAGCAGGATCCGCGCGCCCGGGTCGCCGAGTTGTGCCGCGTGTATCTGGACTTCGCACGGACCGACGGCGGCATGTTCGAGCTGATGTTCCGCCATGACCTGCTGAAAAGCGGCCAGCTCGGTCTGCGGGAGACCAGCCTGCCGCTCTTCGGCAGGTTCGTGGACGCCGTGGCCCAGGTGCGGCCGCGTCCCGGAGAGGCCCCGCCGCAGGTCGTCGCGACCGCGTTGTGGGCGAATCTGCACGGCGTGGCCCAGTTGTGGGGCTGGGGCAGCCTCCAGCTCGCGACCGGCACCGACGACGTCGAGCCGCTGTTGCGAGCCGTGCTGGACGCCCACCTCGGTCCGGTGGCCCGGTGAGCGTGTCCCACCGCCGGATCACGCTGGCAGGCAGTGTCGTGGGCGCCGGGATCGTCGCTCTCGACGGAACGGTGCTGACCATCGTGCAGCCCACGATGCAACGGGATCTGCACGCCTCCTTCGAGCAGGTCCAGTGGACCAGCACCGGCTATCTGATCGCGGTGGCGAGCCTGCTCGTCTTCGCCGGCCGCCTCGGTGACCGGTACGGCCACCGGCAGGTGTTCGTCGCCGGGATCCTCGGCTTCGGCGCGGCCTCTGCGGGAATCGGCCTGGCGTCGGACATCGGCTGGGTGATCGCGCTGCGCGTCGCCCAGGGCGTCTTCGGAGCGCTGCTGCAGCCGGCCACTCTCGGGATGCTGCGGGCGGCCTTCCCGCCCGACCGACTGGGGATGCCCATCGCGCTGCGCACCAGCGTCATCGGCGTGGCGGCCGCCGCAGGGCCGCTGGCCGGCGGGGCGCTCGCGGCGCAGTTCGGCTGGCGGGCGGTCTTCCTCCTCAACGTCGTACCGGCGCTGACGATCGGACTGCTCGTCCTTGCCGTACGGGAGCCTGTGGACTCGGAGTCCGCCGACCCTGTGTCCACCGACCCCGAGCCCGCCGCGGCGTCCGGCGCCCGGCTCGACCTGGCCGGGGCCTGCCTGCTCGCGGTGACCCTGGTCTGCCTGGTGCACACGCTCGTCGGCATGCCGGAAGCCGGCCGGGCGGCGGCGACCGCGGTGGGATTCGCCGCGACCGTGATCGCCGGTGTCGCGTTCGTACGGCACGAACGGCGCACCCGGTGCCCCCTGGTGCCGCCGGAGGTGCTCGGGTCGGCGGCCGTCGCCTCGGCCCTCGGCATTCTGGTGGCCGGGTCGGCGGTGCTGTTCGGTGCCCTGTTCACCGGCACCTACTTCCTGCAGGACGTCCTCGGTCTCGACCCCTTCCGCAGCGCTCTGCGGGCGCTGCCCGGTGCCGTGGCGATGGTCCTGGGCGCGCCGGTCTGCGCCGTACTGCTGCGTCGTTGCGCTCCGCGCCGGACGGCCGCGGTGGCGATGGGCCTCCTCGCCGTGGGTGCCCTCGAGCTCTCCGGCCTCGACCGGGCGTCGGGCGCGGTGGCTATCGGTACCGGCTTCTTCCTGGTGGGTGCCGGTTTCGGGGCCGTGATGGTCACCGCGACGGCGGTCGTCGTGCGTCATGCGCCCGCGGAGCACGCCGGGGTGGCGGGCGGACTCCAGCAGACCGCCATGAACATCGGCCCGACGCTGGGAGTGGCCGCGGCGACCACGCTGACGGCCCTCGCCGGGGCTGCCGAAGTGCCCGGCTCCGCGACGGCGCCCACGCTGACGGTCCTCGCTGCCGTGGCAGCGGTCGGCGTGCTCCTGACGGCCGCGCTGCCGGGCCGTACCGGTACCGCCTCGCCGCGGCCGCGGGCCACCGTATAGGCCGGCGGACGGACAGCGGACAATGTGTCGTACGCATGTTCGAAACTGGTCTATGGTGGGAGGTGGGGGAGGTGAGAACGGCTGATCCAGGAGGTGCAGGTGTCAGGCTTCACGCATCTGCACACCGTTTCCGGGTTCTCCCTGAGATACGGGGCGTCCCACCCGGAGCGGCTGGCCGTCCGTGCCGCCGAACGCGGCATGGACGCCCTCGCGCTGACCGACCGCGACACCCTCGCCGGGGCGGTCCGCTTCGCCTCGGCCTGTGCCAAGGAGGGTGTGCGGCCGCTGTTCGGGGTGGACCTCGCCGTGGGGGAGCGGGAGCGGCAGCACGGGCCCGCGGAGCGGCGCCGCACACCGGTGCGCGGCGGAGCGTTCGTCGACGAGTCCGCGCCCCGTACCGTCTTCCTCGCCCGTGACCGCCGCGGCTGGGCCGTGCTGTGCCGGATGATCACCGCTGCCCATGCGATCGACCCGCGCAGCCCGCTGCTGCCGTGGGACGACAACCACGGCGACGGGCTGACCGTGCTGCTCGGCCCGTCCTCCGAGGTGGGCGGCGCACTGGCCGCCGGCCGCCCGGACCACGCCGCCGAACTGCTCGTCCCCTGGCGGGAGCGGTACGGCGACCGGCTGTGTCTGGAGGTCGTGCACCACGGCCGCACCGGCACCGGCGCGGGCTCGCTGCGGCACGCCGCCCGTACGCTCGGCCTCGCCGCCGAACAGGGCGTACGGGCCGTGCTGACCAATGCCGTCCGTTACGCCGACCCCGGTCAGGGCCCGGTCGCCGACGTCCTCGACGCGGCCCGCCGCCTGGTGCCGATCGACCCGCGCAAAGGCCTCGACAGCGGCGAGCGCTGGCTCAAGGACCCGGCGGCGATGGCCCACCTCGCGGAGCGGGTCGCCGAGGCCGCCGGCTTCCGACGCGACACCGCGCACCGGCTGCTCGCCATGACGGAGGAGGCGGCCGCCGAGTGCCTGGTCGACCCCGAGGACGACCTCGGGATCGGCAGCGTCCACTTCCCCGAGCCGGGCCTGGTCGGCGCCGAGTACCGCACGGCGCAGCGGGTGCTGGCCTCCCGGGCGGCCGCCGGGATGGTGCTGCGCGGTTACGAGGGCCGGCGCGAGTACTGGGAGCGGATGCACCACGAGCTGGACATCATCGCCCACCACGGCTTCGCCTCCTACTTCCTGACGGTCGCCCAGGTGGTGGAGGACGTGAAGGGAATGGGCATCCGGGTCGCGGCCCGCGGCTCCGGGGCCGGCTCCCTGGTCAACCACCTCCTCGGCATCGCACACGCCGATCCGGTCGAGCACGGACTGCTGATGGAGCGCTTCCTGTCCAAGCGCCGTCGCGTCCTGCCCGACATCGACATCGACGTGGAGTCCGCCCGCCGCCTCGAGGTCTACCGGGCGATCATCGGCCGCTTCGGCGAGGAACGGGTCGCGACCGTCGCCATGCCCGAGACCTATCGGGTGCGCCACGCGGTACGGGACGTGGGCGCCGCCCTGTCCATGGACCCGGCCGAGATCGACAGGCTGGCCAAGTCCTTCCCGCACATCCGGGCGCGCGACGCCCGCGCCGCCCTGGAGGAGCTGCCCGAACTGCGCGACGTGGCGGGGGAGGAGCACGGCAGGCTCTGGGAGCTGGTCGAGGCACTGGACGCGCTGCCCCGGGGGATCGCCATGCACCCGTGCGGCGTGCTGCTCTCCGACGCCTCGCTGCTCACCCGTACGCCGGTGATGCCGACCAGCGGCGAGGGGTTCCCCATGTCGCAGTTCGACAAGGACGACGTGGAGGAGCTCGGGCTGCTCAAGCTGGACGTCCTCGGTGTGCGGATGCAGTCGGCGATGGCGCACGCGGTCGCCGAGGTACGCAGGGCGAGCGGCGAGGAGGTCGACATCGACGCCGTACCGCCGGGCGACCCGGACACCTACCGGCTCATCAAGTCGACCGAGACGCTGGGCTGCTTCCAGATCGAGTCGCCGGGCCAGCGCGATCTGGTGGGGCGGCTGCAGCCGGAGACCTTCGGCGATCTGGTCGTCGACATCTCGCTGTTCCGGCCCGGCCCCGTCGCGGCCGACATGGTGCGGCCGTTCATCGAGGCCCGGCACGGCCGTGCGCCCGCCCGCTATCCGCATCCCGACCTGGAGGGGCCGCTGAGGGAGACGTACGGGGTGGTGGTCTTCCACGAGCAGATCATCGAGATCCTGGACATCATGACCGGCTGCGGCCGGGACGAGGCCGACCGGGTGCGGCGCGGTCTGTCCGACCCCGAGTCGCAGGGGAGGATCAAGGCCTGGTTCGTGCAGAACGCCGGGGCGAAGGGATACGCGCCCGAGGTGATCGGCCGCACCTGGGAGATCGTCGAGGCCTTCGGGTCGTACGGCTTCTGCAAGGCGCACGCGGTCGCGTTCGCCGTGCCGACGTATCAGTCGGCCTGGCTCAAGGCGCACCACCCGGCCGCCTTCTACGCCGGGCTGCTCACCCATGACCCGGGCATGTATCCGAAGCGGCTGCTGCTGGCGGACGCACGGCGGCGCGGCGTGCCGGTGCTGCCGTTGGACGTGAACCGTTCGGCGGTCGCCCATCGAATCGAACTGGTGTCCGGTGGTGCGGGTTCCGGGAGGTGGGGGCTGCGGCTCGCGCTCTCGGACGTCCACGGCATCAGCAAGGCGGAGGCGGCCCGTATCGAGGCCGGACAGCCGTACTCCTCGCTGCTGGACTTCTGGCAACGGGCCCGCCCCGGGCGGCCGGTCGCCGAGCGGCTCGCCCAGGTCGGCGCGCTCGACGCCTTCGGCGCCAACCGCCGCGATCTGCTGCTGCACCTTGCCGAACTGCACCGCACCCAGCGCGGCGCCGCCTCCTACGGCAGTCAGCTCCCGCTCGCCGAGGGGCGGAAGACCGCCCCCGTCGGTCTGCCCGATCTCGGCGACGCCGAACGCCTCAGCGCTGAGCTGGGTGTGCTCGGCATGGACGCCTCCCGCCATCTGATGGCGGATCACCACGCCTTCCTGGCCGAGCTGGGTGTGCTCTCCGCGCAGCGGCTGCGCGGCGCGCCGCACGGGGCGACGGTGCTCGTCGCGGGCGCCAAGGCGGCCACCCAGACACCGCCGATCCGCTCCGGCAGGAGGGTCATCTTCACCACGCTCGACGACGGCACCGGCCTGGTCGACCTCGCCTTCTTCGACGACAGCCACGCCGCCTGCGCCCACACCGTCTTCCACTCGTGGCTGCTGCTGGTGCGCGGAGTGGTGCAGCGGCGCGGACCGCGCAGCATCAGCGTGGTGGGCGCGGCCGCCTGGAACCTCGCCGAGCTGGTGGAACTGCGGCGCACCGGCGGTCTCGACGCGGTCGCCGCCCGGCTGGCGGCGCCCGTGCCGGAGGCGGACGGGTCCGGGGCCGACAACGGCCGCCGTATCCAGCTGCCGACCGGCTATGAACTCAACCCGTGGGCCGACCTCAAGCCTGCCGGCGAAGGGGCCGCAGGCGGAAGGAAGTTGTGGCACCAGAGCCCTGGGAGCGCCGGATGATCCTCTACGTGCGTTTCCTGCTCGCCCCGACGCCCGAAACGGCAGGGGCCGAGGCGGCGCTGCCCGCGCTGCTCGCCCTGGCCGAGGACATCAGCCCGGTCGTCCAGGCCCTGCCGCCGGACGGGGCGCTCGTCGACGTCCGGGGCGCGGAGCGGTACTTCGGACGGGACGCGGCCCAGCTCGCCGCGCTGCTGCGGGTGCGGGCGCTCGCGCACTGCGGCGTGGACTGCGTGATCGGCGCCGGCCCCGTACCCATGCTCGCCAGGATGGCGGCTCGGGAGGCCGTGCCCGGTCGGACCCTGGTGGTGTCGGAAGAGGAGTCCGCGGCCTTCCTGGCTGCCAAGCCGGTCGCCGTGCTCGACGGGGTGGGCCCGGTGACCGCCCGCACCCTGCGCGCATACGGACTCGACTCCGTCGGCCGGCTCGCCGGAGCGCCGCTCGCCGTGGTCCAGCGGATCCTGGGTGCGCGGGCCGGGCGCGAGGCATGGGAACGGGCGCGCGGCATCGACCGTACGGTGGTCGTGCCGAACGCCCTCTCGCGGTCGATGGCCGCCGAACGAACCTTCGGGATCGATGAGCTGGAACAGGCGGAGCACCGGAGGGCACTGCTCTCGCTCGCCGGGGAACTGGGCGCGCGGATGCGTGGCGAGCGCCAGGTGTGCGGGTCGCTGACGCTCTCCGTGCGCTACGCCGACCGGTCCACCACCACCCGTACCCGCACCCTGCGCGAGCCGACCGCCCACTCGGCGGCACTCGCCGGCACCGCGTACGCGCTCCACGCGGCACTGGGGCTCCAACGGGCCAGGGTGCGGGGTCTGATGCTGCGGGCCGAGGGCCTGAGGTCCGCCGAACGGGCCGCACGGCAGCTGACCTTCGATGCGGCCGACGACCGGGCGCGCCGGATCGAGGAGGTGGCGGACCGGGCCCGGGCGAAGTTCGGTCCGCGGGCCGTCGTGCCGGGGTCGCTGGCGGCCTGAGCCGCACCGGCCGCCCCTCTGAGCTGCGCTACAGGGCGTCTCGTAAGTCTTGAAAGAAAGTCAGTATTTACCGACGCGTAACTTCCCAGTGGTGGTTACTCACCCGTAAGTTGTCGTGAGCAGAACAGCACATCCCAGCCATCGAACTCCCTTGAGCCGCAAGGAGACCCCACCGATGCTGCCTTGGAAACGTGCGCTCAGACCGCTGTCAGCCCTCATGCTCGCAGTGGCACTCGCCCTGACCCCTGCCGCCACCGCCGCCGCCGCATCCACCACCGCCGCCCCCAGCAGTGGCTGGAACAACTACGACTGCAAGCCCTCCGCCGCCCACCCCCGCCCCGTCGTCCTCGTCCACGGCACCCTCGGGAACTCCGTCGACAACTGGCTCGCCCTCGCGCCGTACCTGGTGAAGCGCGGCTACTGCGTCTTCTCCCTGGACTACGGGCAGCTCCCGAACGTGCCCTTCTTCCACGGCCTCGGCCCCATCGACAAATCGGCAGAGCAACTCTCCGGGTACGTCGACCGGGTCCTCACCGCCACCGGTGCGTTGGAGGCAGACATCGTCGGCCACTCCCAGGGCGGCATGATGCCGCGCTACTACCTCAAGTTCCTGGGGGGAGCGGAGAAGGTCAACGCCCTCGTCGGAATCGCACCGAACAACCACGGCACCACCCTGAACGGATTCACCGAGCTGCTGCCGTACTTCCCGGGCGCGGCGGCCCTGCTCGGCGAGCACACCCCCGGCCTCGCCGACCAGGTCATCGGATCCGACTTCATCACCAGGCTCAACGAGGGCGGAGACACCGTCCCCGGCGTGAAGTACACCGTGATCGCCACCCGTTACGACGAGGTGGTCACCCCCTGGCAGTCGCAGTACCTCAGCGGGCCGAACGTCCGCAACGTACTTCTCCAGGACCTCTGCCCCATCGACTTCTCCGAGCACGTCGCGATCGGCGTCTTCGACCTGATCGCGTACCACGAGGTCGTCAACGCGCTCGACCCGGCGCACGCGGAACCCACCACCTGCGCGTCGGTCTTCGACTGACCGCACGCACCAGGCCGGTCTCCGCTCTCTGCGAGCGGAGACCGGCCTTCACGTGTCGTCGCTCAGCGGCTGTGGCGCCCACCCGCCGTCGAGGTACGGCGCCGACCGAGCCCGAACAGCGCCGCCGCGCCGATCGCCAGGGCGGCCGCGCCGCCGATCGCCATGGAGGTGGTGCCGCTGTCGCCGCCCGTCTCCGCGAGGTTCTCCCCGGACGTCTCCGGGGCCGGCGGTACGGCCGCGGGCTCCTCGGCCCCCTTCGCCTCCGGCGCGTTCCTCGCCGGCTGCTCGTCCTGCACGGCCGCCTGCCCGCCGTGGTCGTCACCACCATGACCGCCGTGGTCGACGGTCGACTTCTCCGCCCCGTCCTTGATGTCCTCCTCCGAGGGCGCACTCGCCTCCGGGGCAGCCGCGCTGCCTCCGTTGTCCTTGCCGAAGACCACGTCGGAGCAGGTGTAGAAGGCCTCGGGGGAGTCGGAACGCTGCCAGATCGAGTAGATCAGGTGCCTGCCCGACTTGTTCGGCACGATGCCGTCGAAGACGTAAGTACCGTTTTCCAACTTGGGGTTCGTGACCGAGGCGAACGGCTTCTCCTCCAGGTCCGACCACTTCAGCGGCTGGGTGGGGTCGTACCCGTCCTTGGTCAGATACAGCTCGAAGGAGCCCTTGTGCGGTGCGGTCGCCTTGTAACGGAAGGTGTGGTTCCCGGACGCCATCGGCGACGACGGCCAGTCCGCGCGCGGCAGGTCCAGCCCCTTGTACTTGTCACGGCCTGCGCTGCACAGCTTGCCGTCCGGGATCAACTGCTCGTGGTTCCCCGCCGCGTCGGCGATGTTGACCTCGTTCCAGTCGTACAGCGGCTGCGTCCCGCCCGCCGCGACCAGCGCCTTGCACGCCGCCGAATCCGGGCTCTCCGGCCCCTCCGCGAAACACGCGGATATCCGGCTGACCGGGTCCGTCATCGAACCGTGCGCGGACGCCGGCGCGGCGCTCAGACCGGCGAGCGCGAGCGGCGCGAGACCGAGTGCGGCGACCATGGTGACCTTGCGGCGAGCGGTCATGGGGACGTTCTCCTTCAAGCGGCTATGGGGGGACGAAGGACCCGGCTCGAGCGGGCGGCACAGCCCCCCGCGGACTTCGGCACCGACTGCCCGAACCGGCCCCGGCGCTCAGCAAGCTAGCCGCTCGCACCCGTGAAATCGCCTGCTGGGGCGGGGTGACGGCGATCCTTATGGCCCCTTTAAGGCAGCGGTAAGGAGGGCCTCAGGAAGTGCGCGCTCATGTGGCCTGTGACGTGCTTCGGTGGTCCCACGGTCGCTGTTCTTCGCCGCACCACAGCCGAAGCCCTGACCGGTCTTCGTCCAATGATCCCGACCGCTACGCGCCAGGAGCCCGGTAGCGGATTCCCTCGGCTTGGCGCAGGGCGGCCATCGTTTCATCGACCGTCAGGAGAACGGTTGTCTCGAACGAACTCAGCGCGCCGCCTCCGCTGATCGCCAGCGCAACCGCAGCCATGGACACATTGTCGGGAGCCTCCCACAGGTTGTAGCCGTCGTGTGCGCCGAAGCCGTACCAGAAGCCATGGAGCTTCCCGCCGACGGATTCGATGTATGCCTGAGCGGCTTTTGCGCGGTCCTCCGGATGGCCGATCAGCCTCGCCCAGGTCTCCGGCGTATAGCTGAACCTCGACAGATAGAGCGGCATCGCGTCTCCCTTCCGTTTCACCATGGATGCCCCCGGGGCCGGCGGCCTGCCGGAGACGGCCAGGGCATCCCCCGAACGGCCGGGATGATGCCCGGCATGGCCCATACGGCGCTGACCATGGTGATCGGCGATCGCCGCAGGCTCCCGATGGCCCTGACTTCCGCAGGTCGGCCATCGGGGCCATACGGGGCGGGTCCCGTCCCCGGGGGCCGGGACAACGTCCTAACGCCTTCCGGCCGCCGCTTCCTCGTGGGGGAACCGGGCGAGCGGGGCCTCACGCCCGAAGAAGGTCTTGGCACGGATGAGCGCCCGCTCGTCCTGGCGTACCTGGCCGGGCCGGGAGCCGTTGCCGAACAACAGTCCGCCGAAGCGCATCCGCAGGTAAGCCGCCGTGTGGTTGAGGCTGGTCACCAGCCCGTCGGCCACGGCCTCGTCGTCGTCCGCCATGACGGTCACGCCCCACAGGGTGCGGCCCGCCATCCGCTCCTTGAAGTCCGAGCCGGGCGTCGTCAGCCAGCCCGACCAGTAGTCCAGGTAACGCTTGGTCTGCGCGGAGAGGGTGTACCAGTACAGGGGTGAGGCGATGACGATGTCGGTGGCCCCCACAGTGGCCTGCCGAAGCACCTTCTCGTTCTCCCTGACCGGCCACGTGTCGGTCTCATGACGTCCGTCCTGGAAGTCGGGCAACGGCAGTCGGGCCAGGTCGATCCAGCGTTGCGGGACCCCGGGGGGCAGATGCTCGGCGGCTGCCCGCGCCAGGATCTCGGTGTTGCCGGCAGGGCGGGAGCTGCCGAGGACGAAGAGGAAGGAACGGTCCCTGCCACGCGCCGTGTCGGGGATCATGTCTGCTCCGGTCTCGGGACCCGGGAGCGGCGACGCGATGACTCGGCGCCGACCGCCGCCCAGGAGATCACTGGGTCTCCGTCCCCAACCTCCTTACCCCCAGGGGTATTCCGCAAGGATGAAATCGAGGTGCGTGTGACGCCTGCTGCTGTCAGGGTGCGCCGGTGAATCGAGAACGGCCCTCCGGGCTCGCCCATGCCGATCACCCGATGAAGTCGCCCATCGATGACGAGGCGGTACCCCAGTTGCTGGAACGCGGTCTCCCACGCGGCAACGAGCGTGTGCTCGCCCTTGGTTGCGGCGGCGGTGAGTGCTGCTGCCGGCCCTGACGATGCACCCGCAGCTGCGCGTGGCTCTCAGGACCTTCCGGGAGGTGGCCGCGTTCGAAGCGGCTCCGTCGCCCGAACCGCTGGAGCCGGAGTGCGCTCCACGGCAGGCGAGTGCGGGTCAGCCGATCCGACGGTAGCGCCGCTCCGGGCGGCCCGCGCCGCCGTACCGCAGGGTCACCTCGGCGCGTCCCGTCTCCGCGAAGTACTCCAGATACCGGCGGGCGCTCACCCGGGACAGCGAGCCCGCCTCCGCGCACTCGGAGGCGGACAGGTCGCCCGGGTGCTCGCGCAGGATGCGCTCCACCAGCTCCGCAGTGTGGGGTGCGAGGCCCTTGGGGAGTTCGCGGGAGCCGGGCGGGCGGGGGCCGAAGATCTGGTCGACGTCCTCCTGACGGGCCTCGTCCAGCCTGTCGAGGCGTGAACGCAGCGCCGCCACGTGCCGGAGCTGCTCCTGCAGTGCGGCCTGGTTGAAGGGCTTGATCAGATAGTGCAGAGCGCCCGCACGCAGTGCGGAGCGGACGACGGACGCATCGCGAGCGGCCGTGATGAACAGGGCGTCCGCGGTCGGTCGCGCCGCGTCACGCTGCTCCGCCGCCCGCAATTCGCGCAGCACGGCGATCCCGTCCATGTCGGGCAGATAGATGTCCAGCAGCACGAGGTCGGGCCGCAGCCGCTCGGCGGCGCGCAGCGCCTCCGCGCCACTGTGGGCCACCCCTACGACCGTGAACCCGTCCGTCGCGGACACATATCGGCTGTGCAGCTTGGCGACCATGAAGTCGTCGTCCACCACCAGCACCTTGGTCACGCCGACACGCTAAGCCGCGACCACAAGGACCACAACCTCCGTTGATTCCGGAAGAGAGACAGCTTCTTGACGCACGGGCAACATGTGGGCCACTTCACACATCCACGACGAGAGGCGATCCCGTGCGATTGCGCACCCCCATTGCCCTGCTCGGGGCGGCGCTGCTGGTGCTCGTGGGGCCGCCGCTGCTCACCACGGGCAGCGGTGCCGAAACCGGGACCCGGATCCCCGGTCTGCGGTTCATGGTTCCCAACACCCCCGGCGGCGGCTACGACATCACCGCGCGCACCGCCGCGAAGAACGCCGAGGACGCAGGGCTCACCCACAACATCGAGGTCTTCAACCTCCCCGGCGCCGGCGGCACCGTCGGTCTGGCCCGGCTCGTCGGCGAACACGGCAACGGCAAGCTGGCCATGTCCATGGGGCTCGGCGTCGTCGGAGCCGTGCACACCAACAAGGCGCCCAAGACGCTCGCCGACACCACCCCGATCGCCCGGCTCACGGAGGAGCAGGACATCGTCGTCGTGTCCAAGGACTCCCCGTACAAGACCATCGACCAGCTGATCGCGGCGTGGAAGAAGGACCCCGGCAAACTGCCGGTCGGCGGCGGCTCGTCGCCCGGCGGGCCCGACCACCTCGCGCCGATGCTGATGGCGCGGGCCGCGGGGATCGCCCCCAAGTCCGTCAACTACATCCCCTTCGACGGCGGCGGCGAACTGCTCGCCTCGATCCTCGGCAACAAGGTCGCCTTCGGCGTCTCCGGCGTCGGCGAGTACCTCGACCAGATCAGGTCCGGCGAGCTGCGGCTGCTGGCGGTCACCGGGCCGAAGCGGGTCCCCGGCCTCGACGCGCCCACCCTGCGCGAGGCGGGCCTGGACGCCGAGTTCACCAACTGGCGCGGCATCGTCGCACCGCCCGGCCTGTCCGACGGCGAGCGCGACAAGCTCATCGGGCTTGTCACGAAGCTGCACGACTCGCAGGAATGGCGGGACTCCATGAAGAAGAACGGCTGGGACGACGCCTTCCTCACCGGCGACAGATTCGGCGACTTCCTCGAAGCGCAGGACGAGAGCGTCGACCAGGTGCTGAAGGAGCTGGGGCTGTGAGCACGACCGAGACCCAGGGCCGGCGCTCCTGGCTGCGTGAACACTCCGAGCTCGGCGTCGGACTGCTGCTGCTCGTCATCGGTGTCCTCGTCCTCACCGACGCGCTCACCATGGACGTCGACATCGCCCAGCGCGGGCCCGTCGGCCCCAGGACCGTCCCGATCGCCATCGGCATCGGTCTGCTGGTCGTCGCCGTCCTCCTGACGATCGACGTGCTCAGAGGCGGCCGGGGCGAGGCGGAGGGCGGCGAGGACATCGACCTCTCCGAGCCGGGCGACTGGCGGACGGTGCTCCTGCTCGCCGGGGTGTTCCTCGCAGGCGCCGTCCTCATCGGACCGCTCGGCTTCCCGATCTCCGGAGCGCTGCTCTTCTGGGGCTCCGCCTACGCGCTCGGCAGTCGGCGTATCGACCGTGACCCGCTGATAGCGGCCGTCCTCTCTCTCGTCACCTTCTACGTCTTCGACAACCTGCTCGGCGTCCCGCTGCCCGGCGGCCCACTGATGGGAGTGCTCTGATGGATTCCCTGAACTCCCTCCTCGACGGCTTCGGCACGGCGCTCACCCCGATCAACCTGCTCTGGGCGGCGATCGGCGTCCTGCTCGGCACGGCGATCGGCGTTCTGCCCGGCATCGGGCCGGCCATGGCTGTCGCGCTGCTGCTTCCCGTGACGTACGGCCTGGAGCCGACCGGCGCGTTCATCATGTTCGCCGGCATCTACTACGGGGCCATGTTCGGCGGCTCCACCACCTCGATCCTGCTCAACACGCCCGGTGAGAGCGCGGCGGTGGTCGCCGCGATCGAGGGCAATCCGATGGCGAAGGCGGGGCGCGGCGCGCAGGCGCTGGCGGCCGCCGCGGGGGGCCACTTCGCGGGTGGCATGATCGGCACGATCCTGCTGGTCGTGCTCGCACCGAGGGTGGCCGAACTGGCCGTCGGCATCGGCGCTCCCGACTACTTCGCGATCATGGTGCTGGCGTTCGTCGCCGTCACCTCGGTGCTGGGCTCCTCACGCATCCGCGGGCTCGCCTCCCTTCTGATCGGCCTCACCCTCGGTCTCGTCGGCCTCGACCAGATGACCGGCCAGCAGCGCCTGACCTTCGGGTCGCTCCAGCTCGCCGACGGCATCGACGTCGTCATCGTCGCGGTCGGACTCTTCGCCATCGGCGAGGCCCTGTGGGTCGCCGCCCATCTGCGGCGCACCAGCGGCGACGCGATCCCGGTCGGCCGGCCGTGGCTGGCGAAGTCCGATGTGAAGCGCACCTGGAAGCCATGGCTGCGCGGTCCCGTCATCGGCTTCCCGTTCGGTGCGATCCCGGCCGGCGGCGCGGAGATCCCCACCTTCCTGTCGTACGTCACGGAGAAGCGGCTCTCCCAGCACAAGAACGAGTTCGGCAAGGGCGCCATCGAGGGCGTGGCCGGCCCCGAGTCGGCCGCCTCCGCGTCCGCGGCGGGCACGCTCGTCTCGATGCTCACCCTCGGCCTGCCCACGACGGCCGTCGCCGCGGTCATGCTGGCCGCGTTCCAGCAGTACGGCATCCAGCCGGGCCCGCTGCTCTTCGAGCGCGAGGCGGACCTGGTCTGGGGCCTGATCGCCTCGCTGTTCGTCGGCATGGTGCTGCTGCTCGCGCTCAACCTGCCGCTCGCACCGCTCTGGGCGAAGCTGCTGCGCATCCCGCGGCCGTACCTGTACGCCGGCATCCTGTTCTTCGCGGCGGTCGGCGCGTACGCGGTGGGCGGTGAGGCCATCGACCTGGTGATCCTGCTGATCATCGGTCTGATCGGCTTCGGCATGCGGCGCTACGGGCTGCCCGTGCTGCCCGCCGTCATCGGTGTCATCCTCGGTCCGGCGGCGGAGCAGCAGCTGCGGCGCGCGCTCCAGATCAGTGACGGCAGCGCCGTCGGACTCGTCAACACGCCCTTCTCGGTGACCGTGTACGCGGTGATCGTGGTGCTGCTCGCCTGGCCGTGCCTGAAGAGGCTCGTCGTGCGCGGCCGGCCGGCCGCCTGATCCGCGACGACGGGCAGGACATGAGGGGCGGGTCACCGTGGTGTCCCGCCCCTCACCCGTTCACGACCTCAGCAACTCGGTGAAGCGGCCCGTGCGGGCGCGCCGTTCCAGCTCGTCGAGGGCCAGGACGGCCTGCTCCGCCGCCTTGGGGTCGCGGCCGGCCAGGCCGCTCTCCTCGAACTCGTCCTCGTCCAGCCGGAGGATCTCCCGGCCGTCCGCGGACACCCACAGGTCGAGGTCCAGGTCCTCGACGCTCAGCTCGCCGCCGCCCTGAGCCAGGACGGCGGGCCGGGTGATGTCGCAGTACCAGCCCTTGAGCGTGCCGTCGCCGCTGCGGACCTCCTTGACCGAGTACCAGCGGTCCCGCCAGTAGTGCTCGGTGAACACGTCCCCCGGCTCGAAGCGTACGAAGCCGAAGTCGCGCACGCCCGGCGCCGCCCACAGGGCGCGGACCGCGAGATGAGTGCCGTCGTCGGTGAGCAGCTCCGCGGGATAGCGGATCTTCGTCGCACCGGCCTTGACCAGCCGTACGTCAATCGAGGGCGCGGACATGACGGACCTCCGTCGCGCAGATCTGGTACCCGAACCACCTGTTGATCGCGAGCATCGGGCCGTTGTCGGCGTCGTTGCTCGTGAACGCGTCCGTGAGGCCCGCCGCGCGGGCCCGGTGCAGCGAGTCGGTCTTGGCGAGCTTGGCCAGTCCCTTGCCCCGGTGGGCGCGCATGGTGCCGGTCATGCCGCTCAGATAGCGGGTGGCGCCGTCGGTCAGGGCGGCGGTGTAGGCCGCGACCTTGCCGTCGATCACGACGACGGTGGAGAGGCGCCGGTCGAGCAGCGGGTCGTTCCAGGTGTGGTTGATCCAGTCCTCGTAGTCGTCGAAGTCGGTGCTGATGTCACCCGGCTCGTCCGAGGTCGCCTCGGCGTCCGCCTCGAACATGGGCCGCGGGTCGGCCTCGAAGTCGGCGGCGGTGCGCAGTTCGACGCCCGCGGGCAGGGCCGGCACCTCGGGGAGCGGGCCGTTCGCCAGGTCGAGGCGCTGGAAGTGCGCGGGGCGGGTGGGGCGGTAGCCGCGCTGCTGTGCGAACGCGAGGTTCTCGGGGTCTTCCAGCACCCATGCGTACACGTTCGTCGCGCCCTCCGCCGCGAGATGCTCCTCGGCGACGCGCAGCAGAAGACCGCCCGCGCCGTGACCGCGGTGGTCGGGGTGCACATGGGGAGTGACGAACGACTGGCCCGGCTCGGAGGAGTCGTACGCGATACCGGCGTGGGCCGTGCCGATCAGCTCCCCGTCCTTCTCGGCGACCAGCAGCCGGTACTTCTTGGCGGGGTGGGCGGTCTCGACCCCGAAGAGGAGGGACGCGGGTGTCGTCACCTCGAAAGGCATACAGGCGCGCCGTACCCGGGTCACGGCCTCGGCGTCCTCGGGACGGAAATCACGGACGATCACAGTCATGAGCACGCACGCTACGGGTGCGCAGGGGCCTTCGCCTCCGAATTAACCGGCCGATGGGGGAGAATTCCCGATGTGACCTTGAACATCGCGATCGACGCCGACGCCTCCGACGCACCGTACGAGCAACTGCGCTCTCAGATCTCCGAGCAGGCCCGCTCGGGCGCGCTGCCGGTGGGCTACCGGCTGCCGACCGTGCGGGGCCTCGCGCAGGGACTGGGGCTGGCGGCGAACACCGTGGCCAAGGCGTACCGGGCGCTCGAGAGCGACGGGGTGATCGAGACGCGGGGGCGCAACGGGACGTTCGTGGCGGCGGCGGGTGACGCGGCGGCCCGGCGTGCTGCGGAGGCGGCGGCGGAGTTCGCGACGCAGGCCCGTCGCCTCGGCCTCTCCCGCGAGGAGGCGCGGGAGGCGGCGGAGGCGGCGGTGCGGGCGGTCTACGGGGGCGCGTAGCACGCGGGTCGGCCTCGGCCGGCCTGTTCCGCACGTCGCCCCTTCCCGCTGCACCGATGTGCGGAGTACCGATGTGCGGCTCCGCCGCGTGGCGGGGCAACCCGCGGGCCCCGTACGGCACTCCGCGCAGGGTCTTGGCGGCGCTGCCCCGTACCCCCGCGCCTCAAGTCCGCCCCGGCCCGCGTCAGAGGTACAGGCCCGCGTCCGTGCCGCCCCCCGTCTGCGGCGGGACCGACGCCGGAGGCGTGCCGCGGCGCAGGGCGTAGAGCTCCGCCAGCGTCGCGCCCTCGCGACCCACGCCCTGCTCCGTGCCGAGCCACGACACCGCCTCAGGCCGGGTCAGCGGGCCGACCTCGATGCGGGCGAGGCAGCGGCCGGGGCGGACGACCGCCGGGTGGAGGCGTTCGAGGTCCTCGTTGGTGGTGACGCCGACCAGGACGTTGCGGCCCTGGCCCAGCAGACCGTCCGTCAGGTTGAGCAGGCGGGACAGCGCCTGCCCCGCCGTGTGCTTCGCCTCGCCGCGGATCAGCTCGTCGCAGTCCTCCAGCAGGAGCAGCCGCCAGCGGCCCTTGGCCGTGCCCTCGTCCTCGCCGATGGCGATGTCCATCAGGTAGCCGACGTCGTTGAACAGCCGCTCCGGGTCCAGGACGCAGTCCACCTGACACCAGTCGCGCCACGAGCGGGCCAGCGTCCGCAGGGCGGACGTCTTGCCCGTGCCGGGCGGACCGTGGAGCAGCAGCAGCCGGCCCGCGATGTCGTTCGGCGTGACCTTCATCAGGCGGTCCATCGCGTCGGCGACCGGCGCGGTGTAGTTGGCCCGGACCTCCTCCCACGTACCGGCCGCGATCTGCCGTGTGGTGCGGTGCGGGCCACGGCGCGGTGAGACGTACCAGAAGCCCATGGTCACGTTCGAGGGCTCCGGCTCCGGTTCGTCCGCCGCGCCGTCCGTCGCCTCCTTGAGGGTCTTCTCGGCGAGTTCGGAGCTGACCGCCGTGACGGTGACGTCCGCGCCGCGGTTCCAGCGCGAGACCAGCAGCGTCCATCCGTCGCCCTCGGCGAGCGTGGCGCTGCGGTCGTCGTCGCGCGCCGAACGCAGGACCGAGGCCCCGGCCGGCAGTATCGTCGCACCGGGCCTGACGCGGTCGATCGAGGAGCTGTGCGAGTACGGCTGCTCGCCCGTCGCGAAACGGCCGAGGAACAGCGCGTCGATGACGTCGGACGGCGAGTCGCTGTCGTCGACGTTGAGCCGGATCGGCAGTGCGTCCTTGGGGTTGGCAGACATGCCGCCCATGATCCGGCACGGCCCGGGCCGCCGCACCGTCTTTTGCCCGGTGCGGCGGCCGTGGACGGTTCAGCGGCGGACGGGTGCGGCGGCCCGTCGGGCACGGCGCGCCACGGCGCAGCCCTTGGTGAGGGCCCGGTCCTTGGCGAAGTTCGCGATGGGGGCGCGCCCTTCGACGAGCCGTTCGAACTCGGCCGGTCCAGTGCTGCGCCGCACCGTCAGCCGCCGCAGCGCGTACGGACCCTGGCACCGCGCCGCCCCTCAGAGAGTCCTGTTTTCAGGCTTTTGACGGTTGATCAGCGTCCCTGTGCGGTACCGCCCCAATCGCCCCACTGACTCGTCGGTAACAATTCTTGGCATGGACACTTCCGGTGAAGTCTGTCCGCTGCTACGAAAGTTGAGGCAGAGATCCTGCTAAAGGGAGGTTCCATGAAACTGTCCCGAGTCGCGGCATTCTCATCCTCACTCCTTCTCGGCGCCGTCCTCGCTCTCACGGGAGCGGGCCCGGCGCAGGCCGACGCCACCCCCCAGTCCCTGGACTACGTGGCGCTCGGCGACTCCTACTCCTCAGGCGTAGGAGCCGGCAGTTACGACAGCGCGAGCGGTAACTGCAAGCGCAGCACCCGGGCCTACCCGAGGCTCTGGGCCAACGCCAATTCACCCTCCTCGTTCGCGTTCACCGCTTGCTCCGGCGCCCGTACGGGTGATGTCACGGCGAGTCAGCTCGCCCCGCTCACGTCCGCCACCGACCTCGTCTCCATCACGGTCGGCGGCAACGACGCCGGCTTCGCCGACGTCATGACCACCTGCGTACTGCAGTCCGAGTCCACGTGTCTCAACCGGATCGAACAGGCGAAGGCGTACGTCGACTCGACCCTGCCCGGAAAGCTCGACCAGGTGTACTCGGCGATCAGCGCCAAGGCACCCGCGGCCAGGGTCGTCGTCCTCGGCTATCCCCGTTTCTACAAGCTCAACGGCACCTGCGTCGCCGGCCTGAGCGAGAACGAGCGGCGCGCCATCAACGGCGCCGCGGACCATCTCAACGCGGCGACCGCCAAGCGCGCGGCCGATCACGGCTACGCCTTCGCGAGCGTCGTCGGAACGTTCACCGGTCATGAGATCTGCTCCGGTGCGTCCTGGCTGCACAGCGTCAACTGGCTCAACATCGGGGACTCTTACCACCCGACGGCGGCCGGCCAGTCCGGCGGCTATCTGCCGATGTTCGACGCCACCGCGTGAGCGCACAGCCGTGACCGGCCCGCGGCCGTGGCCGCGGGCCGGTCACGGTCCGTCTTTCAGGCGCTGCCCACCACCGCCCAGACCAGGGCCACGACGCAGAGCAGCAGCAGTGCCACCCCAACGGCCAGGACCGTCGTCGCGCGCCGGGAGTCGTCGGGATGTGGGGCCGTCGGCGTGGTCACGGCCGCGGCCGCCCCTGGAGCGGGTTCCGGCTCGCCCGCCGGGTCCGGCGGGATCCGCGGCGCGGACGCGGTCGCCGGGGTGTCCGTCCGTACGCCACCGCCGCCGGCGCTCACCAGACGCAGCCGGTGCTCGGCCTCCGCGGCATCGAGCCGGTCCGCCGGGTTGCGGTGCAGCAGACCGGTGATCACCGGACCGAGGGCGTCGGGCCTGCCCGGCGCCGACGGCTCCTGCGCGTCCGCGCCGGGACCGGCGCCGAACGCCGAGTGTCCCTCCACCGCCGCGTGCAGCAGCGCACCGAGCGACCACAGGTCCGACTCGGGGCCCGGGTCGCGACCCGCCACCGTCTCCGGCGCGCCGAACTCGGGGGAGTCGTGGGCCGTCACCGTCCCGAAGTCGGTGACCATCACCCGGCCGTCGCCCGCGATCAGCACGTTCGCCGGCTTCAGGTCCCGGTGCAGCACACCCGCGGCGTGCGCGGCCCGCAGCGCGGCCAGCACCTCCGCCCCGACATGGGCGGCGCGGCGCGGCGCCAGCGGCCCCTCGGCGGCGAGGACGTCCGCGAGGGTGAGCCCGCGCACCAGTTCCATCACGATCCAGGGCCGGTCGTCCTCGGTGGCCACGTCGTGGACCGCGACGACATTGCGGTGCGAGACGCGGCCGGCGGCGCGGGCGGCGTCCTCCAGGTGCTCGTACAGCCGGCGGACGTCCCCGGCCGTGAGCGAGGCCGGTGCCCTGACTTCCCTGACGGCGACCTCGCGCCCCAGGACGTCGTCGCGGGCCAGCCACAGGGTGCCCGCGCCGTCCTCGGCCAGCGGGCTCAGCAGTCGGTAGCGGCCCGCGACCAGCCGTACGGTGCCCGGCGTTCCCGGCACTTCGCTCATGGCGATCCCCCTGTCCGCAACCAGAGCCGCAACACGGCGGAAACCCCTCCAAGCTAACTCAACTCAGCGCCGGTGACGCGAGCTTGATGGGTCATCAGTACGATGGAGACCGGAAATCGCATGTACGTTGTCCAACTCGCCCTCAAATCAGACGTATTCGGAGAGTAGTCGTCAACCCGCGTACGAGTGTGGTGAATCATGCGGGCGGGATACACGGGTGTCCCGGCGGGGCGATAGGGTTAACCTGCCCGGGCCGGGTGCCTCGTACGGGTGGGGAGTGACATGGAACAGATAACAGTGCGGAGCAGGGCGCGAGTGCCTGCCATCACCTGCGGGAGCGGTGCGACCAGCTCGCGTCTCGACCGCCACCTCTCGGTGCTCGGCGGCCCAGCCGTCCCGCAGGGCGAGGCGGCCGAAGCGACGCTGCTGATGCGCGAACTGACCTCACGTGATGTGACGCACAGCCGCAGGAGCAAGAGCGCGCGGGTCTCGCTCTTCGCGCCGCTGCGACGGCTGCGCCGCTCACTGTTCGGCAGCCGCGGCTGACCCGGCCCGGCTTTCGCAACCCACCGGCTCCCCGGCGTCGGGACGACCGCGTCCACCCCGCTCAGGCGACCACACCGTCCCGGCGCAGTACCGCTGCAGCTTCATCCGTCATCCCCAGGGCCCGCAGCAGCGCGTCGGTGTGCTCGCCCAGGCCGGGAACCGCCCCCATCCGAGCCGGCTCCCCGCCCGGCAGGGTGATCGGGGGCAGCATCGCCCGCAGCGGTCCGACCGGTGACCCCACCTCGCGCCACCGGTCACGCGCCTCGAGCTGAGGATGAGCGGCCACATCGGTCATGCTGTTGAGCCGTGCGCAGGCGATGCCCGCCGCCTCCAGACGTGCGACCGCCTCCTCGGTGTCCAGCCCGGCCAGCGCCTTGGCCACCGCCGCATCCGTCCGCTCACGGTTCGCCGTGCGGGCCGTGTTGGTGGCGAACGCCGGATCCAGTGCCAACTCCGGCCGGTCCAGCACCTGTTCGGCGAGCCGCCGCCACTCGCGGTCGTTCTGCACCGACAGCAGCACCTGGCCGCCGTCGGATGTGGCGTACGCGTCGTAGGGAGCGATGACGGCGTGCGCGAGACCGGTGCGCGCCGGGGGTTCACCTCCATGCATCCCGTGGTGCAGCGGATGCCCCATCCACTCGGCGAGCGACTCCAGCATGGAGATCTCCACCGGCCCGCCGCGCCCCGTGACACCGCGGCGCAGCAGGGCCGCCAAGACGCCGGAGAAGGCATACATCGCGGCGGCGATGTCGGCCGCCGGGATGCCGGCCTTCACCGGCTGCTCGGGCGTGCCGGTCACGGAGACCAGGCCGGCCTCGCACTGCACGAGCATGTCGTAGGCCCGCTTGTGCGCGTATGGGCCCGCCGATCCGTACCCGGAGATGTCGACGGCGACCAGCCGCGGATGCCGGGAGCACAGGGCCGCGGCGTCCAGGCCGAGCCGGGCGGCCGCGCCCTGGGCCAGGTTCTGGACGAACACGTCGGCGTCCGAGACGAGCCGGTGCACGATGTCGAGGCCGCGGGGGTCCTTCAGGTCCACCGCGATCGACTCCTTGCCGCGGTTGCACCACACGAAGTGCGAGGCGAGACCACGGGCGGCGGTGTCGTAGCCGCGGGCGAAGTCCCCGCCGTCGGGGCGCTCCACCTTGATCACACGTGCCCCGAGGTCGGCCAGCTGGCGCGTGGCGAACGGGGCGGAGACCGCCTGCTCGACGGCGACGACGGTGATGCCGTCGAGGGGCAGTGGCTGTGGCTGTCGGCTCATGACAGCCGTGCATATCGTGTACGTGCCACCTTTGTCACCACCCGGGGGTGGCGGGCGGGGTCGGGACCGGGTGGATCAAAGCACAGAAAGCGGCACCCAGCACCGCCGGCAGCACCAACCGGCAGCACACCGCGCCGGCGAACGGACGGGCGACCGGCCAGGCCGTGTCCTCAACTTTGCGTCGGGCAACGTTACCATGAAAAACATGGAGCACGGCTGACTACACCAGGGCTCAGGCAGCGGCAAAAGCCGCACGCCGAAATGGCCCCCGGTATCCGCCCCGCATACGCGAGGGGATACGGGGCCAGTTTCTATCAGAACGGCTCGCATCGGAGCATGTGCAGATGCATGCGGCGGCGCAGATGCTCGACCCTGATAGCGGCCTGGGCTGCCGCTCGATGCTGAACGTTCTTCAGTCCCATGTGTTCCCGGACTCTGTCACGCACCCAGCGCGCCCGCTCCTCACTGAATTGACGTCCGGCAGGCACGCCCCATTCCGGAGGGAATACGCCTGCCCCTCGCACCGCATTGGCCATTTCCTCACTACCCACGTCCATCACTGCACCTCGATTTCAGCCACAGGCTTCTGGCGTTCGGGCGCCCCTGCTCGGCCTGGGCGGCAGACGTGCGCCGGTTGCGCATGCTCACCTCGTCGGACTCCGTCTCGAAGTCCCAGGCGTCCTCGCGCAGGTTGCGCCGGTCCTTCCAGTGCGCCAGGTCGTACAGAGGACCGTCACTCGTGATGAAGATCTTCTTTCCGCGTGCCTCGCACAGCTCCATCAGGTGCAGCCGCTCAGACGTCTTACGGCTGTTCCGGGGAGTACTCCCAAAGGATCAGTACGTCCTCGATGAACGCGCCGGACTCAAGATCAGCCACCAGGCGCGCCCAGTCGTCGCGCGCGTTGCTCGCGTACCGGCTGGCCGACCGGTCGTTGTCGACGTACGGCGTGCCAGTGATCGTGATGTTGTGGCGCTCGGCCGTTCTCGCGTTGTCGTCGTGTTGCTCTGTGACGGACCGCTGATGGCCAGAGTTGTCCTGGGACACCCGCAGGTACTCACGTCCGGTGAGGACGTGAGTAGCGACGGATGCGGCGGTCATCGTGTTTTCGCTGGTGAAAGGGGTGTCGGCAGGGTGCCCGGTAACCGACACTTAGGAAACTGCACGGGGCGGAGCCCCCCTGAACGGGTCCGGGCGGAGCGCGGTTCCGGTCAGGGGCGGGTGGCGGAACAAGCCCGCCGCAGGGGCCCGCGCCCCGCGCGTACCACCGTCACAGCAGTGCGAACTGGCCCTCCGGACCCTCCTCCACGTGATCCAGGACCGACGCCGGCCGGCGCGACCGGCCCGGTGGTGGAAGGATGCCCGCCGAGCGGAGCGCGGCGGCGGGCAGCCGATGGCCGGCCGCCGCCAACGCCGCCCGCCGCGGCGCCAGTTCCGCCAGCATCGCGAGTACGGTGACCAGCTCCAGCAGCTCGGACGTCCACTGCTGCGGCCAGACCGCGGGCCGCACCTCCTCCAGCGTCCCCGGCTGCGCCACCCCCGCCCGCGCTCCGAACCAGAGCTCCAGCACCCGCACCCCGCCGACCTCGAAATCCCACGCCCCCGCCGGCACCGGGGACAGGCGGCCGGTGTCCCCGACGACGAGCGTCTCGTCGTCGGGGACGTAGTCGATCGAAGCGGGCCGGGCCGGCAGGGCCGCACGGACGTACGGGCGGCGGCCGCCCGGCAGTCTCGGGCGTTCGCCGCCCCGCGCGCCGCGCAGCATGACCCGGATCAGCTCGCGCCCCAGGGCGACCCCACGGGCCCAGACGTCGGCGTCCGCGGTGAGCGGCACCACGCATCCCGCGGCCGACGGTTCCGCGGCCGCCACCACCCACGCGGCGACATCTTCCGCGCCCACCTCGTGTCCGTACCGCTCGCCCAGCAGCTCGGTCAGGCCCGGTGCCAGGTTGGGGTCGCGGCCGCCCGGCCGCCGGTACAGCGGCCGGACACGGCCGGGCCGGCCCGCGGGCGAACGCCCGTCCGGCAGCAGCCCGGACACCACCACGGCCGGCCCCGTCTCGACGACGAACAGTTGCCGCTCGTCCCGGACCCGCCACAGCTCGGGCCGTGCCACGTCGATCAGCCGGTGGTCCGGGATCAGCCATTGCTCGTCGAACGCACCGTGCAGCACCCTCACGGGCTCGGGGCAGCGCCCGGTCTCGCGCGCGAGGCGCCCCGTACCGGTCGGCTGATCCGGAAGTTGCGCCACCGCGCTCTGCGGTCCGCGCAGCCTGGTCGGGCGGAACAGTGCCTCGCGCTCACTGCCCTCCGCCCGTACCAGAGCGTCCCAACGGGCCCGCAGCGACGCCGCATCCGGTGCCATCACCCAGCTCCGGCCCAGCCGAAGCGGCGCGACGGACCACGGCATGAGGTCGTCGAGCAGCGGCACGTCCTCGGAGAGAGCAGTCACCGTCGCATGCTAGTCAGCCCGGCTACTCCGCGGCGTCCAAGGTGACGGAGAAGGAGAACCGGTCCCCGCGGTAGCGGATGCGGGCCACGTCCACGACCCGACCGGACTCGTCGTACGTCACCCCGGTGTAGTGGAGGATCGGGCTCAGCAGCGGAACCCGCAGCAGCTCCGCGGTCCGCGGGTCGGCGAGCCGGGCCTCCACGGTGTCCGTGATGCGGCTGATCCGGACGCCGAGCGCGTCCCGCAGCACCTTGGTCATCGGCCAGCGTTCCAGATCCGCGAGGTCCAGGCCGGCGGCGACGTCCGGATGCAGGGCGTTCTCGGCCCAATTGGTGGGTTCGCCGCTGTCGCCGTCGCAGCGCAGCCGCCGGTACATCACGACCTCGGCGGCGCCCGGGAAGTACTCCGTGAGTTCGCCGGGCACCGGCTCCGGGCCGTGGTCGAGGATGGTGGTGTGCTCACCGGACTGCTGGGCGACGATCGCGTCGATGGAGCCGAGGAGCCGACGGGGCGCTCCTCGCCGTGCTCCCGGTTCGATGAAGGTGCCGCGCCGTCGGTGCCGGCTGATCAGGCCCTCCTCCTCCAGCTCCTTGAGTGCCTGGCGCATGGTCAGGACGCTCACGCCGTAGTGCTGGGCCAGCTGCTCCTCGGTGGGCAGCCGCAGCGACGCCTCGGGGGTCCGGCCCAGTATCGAGGCGCGCAGCGACTGCGAGACCTGATACCACAGCGGCAGCTTGCGGTTCAGGACCAGCGAGTCGGGGGCGAAGGAGGTCACGGCATCTCCGTACACGGCATCTCTCCACTACGGCCTGAAGTGGCGCTCAAGACCCTGCCACACGTCGTCGTACCCCTTCTGCAGGTGGTCGGCGTTCGCCGCCTGCCCGGTCGCGGTCACCGGCCAGCGGGTCTCGAACATGAAGGCAAGGCCGTCGTCGATCTTCTGCGGCTTCAGCTCGGCGGCGCTCGCTCTGTCGAACGTCTCCCGGTCGGGGCCGTGCGCGGACATCATGTTGTGCAGCGAGCCGCCGCCCGGTACGAAACCTTCGGCCTTGGCGTCGTACGCGCCCTCGATCAGGCCCATGTACTCGCTCATCACATTGCGGTGGAAGTACGGCGGGCGGAAGGTGTCCTCGCCGACGAGCCACCGCGGCGCGAAGACGACGAAGTCGACACCCGCGAGGCCGGGGGTGTCGGACGGCGAGGTCAGCACGGTGAAGATCGAGGGGTCGGGGTGGTCGTACGAGATCGAACCGAGCACATTGAATCGGCGCAGGTCGTAGACGTACGGGACATGGCTTCCGTGCCAGGCGACCACGTCCAGCGGGGAGTGGTCGTACGTCGCCGCCCACAGGTTGCCGCAGAACTTGTTGACCACCTCCACCGGGCGCTCGACGTCCTCGTACGCGGCGACGGGGGCCAGGAAGTCACGGGCGTTCGCCAGTCCGTTGGCACCGATCGGGCCGAGGTCGGGGAGCTGGAAGGGCCGGCCGTAGTTCTCGCAGACGTAGCCTCGGGCGGTCTCGTCCAGGAGCTCGACGCGGAAGCGGACACCGCGGGGGATCAGTGCGACCTCGCCGGGGCGGGCCGGCAGCAGGCCGAGTTCGGTCACCAGCAGCAGCCCGCCGCGCTCGGGAACGATCAGCAGTTCGCCGTCGGCGTCGCTGAACACCCGGTCGGTCATCGACGTATTGGCGTGGTAGAGGTGCACGGCCATACCGGTGCGCCGGGTGGCGTCGCCGTTGCCGCCGAGGGTCCACAGACCGGCCAGCCAGTCGGTGCCGGGCGCGGGCTCGGGCAGCGGGTTCCAGCGCAGCCGGTTGGGGTCGGGCACGGTCTCGGTGAAGGGGGCGCTGCGAACATGGCCGTTGTCGACGCGGACGAACGGGGGGTGGGCGGCCGAGGGGCGGATCCGGTACAGCCACGAGCGGTGATTGTGCGCGCGGGGCTCGGTGAAGGCCGAGCCGCTGAGCTGCTCCGCATAGAGACCGTGGGGGGCGCGCTGGGGGGAGTTGCGCCCTTGAGGAAGGGCGCCGGGCTCCGCCTCCGAACTGTGCTCGTTGCCGAAGCCGGGGGAGAACCACTGATCGGTCAGCCCCTCGACAATCTTCCGCGCCTGCTCGGTGCCGCTCATCGCCCGCTCCTGGTGCTGAAGGATTTGTGCAATCCATTCCTATGGACAACCGTAGGATTACAGGTTCTCCCCGTCAACGGCAACGGAGCGGCATGATGGACCGCGTGTCCCAGGCCGGTCCTCCGCTTCGTTCCGTGGCACATCTGCGCCGCGCGCCCGTCCAGCAGCGCAGCGCCGACCGGCTCGCCCGGATCCTGGACGCCTGTGCGGAGGTCCTCGACGAGAAGGGCTACGAGGAGCTGTCCACCCGTACGGTCGCGGCGCGGGCAGGGGTGCCGATCGGATCCGTCTACCGCTTCTTCGGCAACAAGCGTGCACTGGTCGACGCGCTCGCGCGCCGCAACCTGGATGGATACGCCGAGCGGATCGCGGCACGCCTGCCCGGCGTACGGGCCGACGACTGGCGCGGTGCGGTCGACGTCGTGCTCGACGAGTACCTGGCCATGAAGCGCAGCGTGCCCGGGTTCGCCCTGGTCGACTTCGGGTCGCAGGTCCCGGTGGGCGCTCCTGCCGCCGGCGCCAACCATGAAGTGGCCGGGCGGCTGACGGAACTGCTCGCGGCGCAGCTGGGGCGGGCGGCGGACGCGGAGCTTCGCCGTGCGGTCCTCGTGTCGGTGGAGGCGGCGGACGCGCTGCTCCAGTTGGCCTTCCGGGTGGTGCCGTCGGGGGACGAGGCGATCGTGAGCGAGACGCGTGAGCTGCTGCGCGCCTATCTGGCGCGGATCCTCGACTGAGGGCGGACGGTCCGCGGGTACGGCGAACGGTCTTCCGTGCATGCATACCGGTCGGTATGCTCGGCCGGGCCGGCACATTGCCGCCGCCGCTGCCGCCGCCCCGGGAGGGCTCATGTCCCGCACCGCACCCGCCGCCCGTACGACGACGTCCCCGCCGGGCGCACCCGGCGCCCGCGACGCCCGCGAGACACGTACCGCGCTGCGCGTCTGTCCCCTGTGCGAAGCCACCTGCGGGCTCACCCTCACCATCGAGGGCACCCGCGTCACCCGCGCCAGGGGCGACCGCGACGACGTCTTCAGCCAGGGTTTCATCTGCCCCAAGGGGGCCTCCTTCGGTGAACTCGACGCCGACCCCGACCGGCTGCGCACCCCCCTCATCCGTGAGAACGGCGAGCTGCGCGACGCCACCTGGGAAGAGGCCTTCGGGCTGATCGCCGCCCGTATCGGGCCGCTGATCGAGGAGCACGGGCCGAACAGCGTGGGGGTCGTGCTCGGCAACCCCAACGTCCACACCATGGCCGGCGGCCTCTATCCACCCGTCCTCCTCTCCGCGCTGCGCACCCGCAACGTCTTCTCCGCCTCCACCCTCGACCAGATGCCCAAGCACGTCTCCAGCGGACTGCTCTTCGGCAGCGCCGTCGCGATCCCGGTGCCCGACCTGGACCGCACCGACCATCTGCTGATGCTCGGGGCCAACCCGCTGGAGTCCAACGGCAGCCTGTGCACCGCGCCCGACTTCCCCGGAAAGCTCAAGGCGCTCCGCCGCCGCGGTGGCACCCTCACCGTCGTCGACCCGCGCCGCACCCGTACCGCACAGCTCGCCGACCGGCACGTCGCGATCCGCCCGGGTACGGACGCGTTGCTGCTCGCCGCGCTCGCCCAGGTGCTGTTCGAGGAGGGCCTCACCGACCTCGGCGGGCTGGCCGATCACGTCGAGGGCGTCGCCGAGGTCGAGGCGGCCGTCAAGGACTTCACACCGGAGGCCGTCGCGGCGGCCTGCGACATGGATCCCGAGGAGATCCGTACGATCGCCCGCGAGCTCGCCGGCGCACCCACCGCCGCCGTCTACGGGCGCATCGGCAGCTCCACCGTCGAGCACGGCACCCTCGCCAGCTGGCTCGTCGACGTCCTCAACATCCTGACCGGCAATCTCGACCGGCCGGGCGGCGCCCTCTTCCCGCTCGCGGCCACCGAGCGCGCCCCCCGTCCTGCGGCACCCGGCAAGGGGTTCGCGCTCGGCCGCTGGCGCAGCCGGGTCAGCGGCCACCCCGAGGCCAAGGGCGAACTGCCGATCGCCGCTCTCGCGGAGGAGATCGAGACACCGGGAGACGGACAGATCCGCGCCGTGATCGCGATCGCCGCCAACCCGGTGCTGTCCGCACCCGACGGCGACCGCCTCGACCGGGCCCTGGCCGGGCTGGAGCTGATGGTCAGCATCGACCCGTATCTCAATGAGACCTCACGCCACGCGGACGTGGTGCTGCCCCCGCCGCCGCCCGCCCAGAGCCCCCACTTCGACTTCGCCTTCAATGCGCTGGCCGTCGCCAACCAGGCCCGTTACAGCCCCGCCGCCGTACCGCTGGAGGCCGGGCTGATGGACGAGTGCGAGATCCACGCGCGACTGGTCCTGGCCGTGTCCGGGATGCACGGCGCCGAGCCGTCCGCCGTCGACGACATGGTCATCCGCGACACGCTGGCCAAGGCGGTCGCGGACCCGCACTCGCCGCTGTTCGGGGCCGACGCAGAGGAGCAGGCCCGCCTGCTGGGCGGCCGCAGCGGACCGGAGCGGCGGCTGGACATGATGCTCCGCCTCGGCCCGTACGACCTCATCCTCGAGGACCTGCTGCAGACGCCGCACGGAGTAGACCTCGGCCCCCTCCGGCCCCGTGTCCCGCAGATCCTCAGGACCCGCAGCGGACGCGTCGAACTGCTGCCCGGCCCGATCGCCGACGATCTGCCCCGGCTCCGCGCGGCGCTTGCCGAGCGGCCCGCCGGCCTCGTCCTGGTCGGCCGCCGCCATCTGCGGTCCAACAACAGCTGGCTCCACAATGTGCCGGCGCTGAACGGCGGTTCGAACCGCTGCACCCTCCATGTCCACCCGGACGACGCGACCCGGCTGGGACTCGAGGACGGCGCCACGGCGAGCGTCGCCGCCGACGGCGGGCGCGTCGAGGCACCCGTGGAGATCACGGACGCCGTACGCCCCGGTGTGGTGAGCCTGCCGCACGGCTGGGGCCACAACCGCCCCGGCACCCGTCTGTCGGTGGCCGCCGAGCGCCCCGGGGTCAACGTCAACCAGTTGCTGGACGGCTCCCGGCTGGACCCGCTGTCCGGTACGGCGGTGCTCAACGCCATCCCGGTTGAGGTGACGCCAAGTCTTTGACCTGGGCTTTTGCTCGTATTGCTCATGCGTCAACACCTTGTTAACAGCAGATGGGGACACCTAACGTCGTCCGGACCACAACCCGGTGGCCGCTTCTGCCGGTGGCCGTTCAAGGATGAACGTTAGGTGTCCCCATGCTGACAATCCTCGGCTTCGCCATGATCGCGACCTTCCTGGTCCTGATCATGATGAAGAAGATGTCGCCGATCGCGGCGCTGGTTCTCATCCCCGCACTCTTCTGTGTCGCCGTCGGGCAGGGCGCGCAGCTGGGGGACTACGTCATCGAGGGCGTGGGCAATCTCGCGCCCACCGCGGCGATGCTGATGTTCGCCATCGTCTACTTCGGCGTGATGATCGACGTCGGTCTCTTCGACCCGATCGTGCGGGGCATCCTGCGCTTCTGCAAGGCCGATCCGCTGCGCATCGTGGTCGGTACGGCGCTGCTCGCCGCGATCGTCTCGCTCGACGGCGACGGCTCCACCACCTTCATGATCACCGTCTCGGCGATGTATCCGCTCTACAAGCGCCTGAAGATGAGCCTGGTCGTGCTGACCGGCATCGCGGCCACGGCGAACGGCATCATGAACACCCTGCCGTGGGGTGGCCCCACCGCCCGTGCGGCCACCGCGCTCAAGCTGGACGCCGGCGACATCTTCGTTCCGATGATCCCCGCGCTGGGCGTCGGGCTCCTGTTCGTCCTCGTCCTCGCCTATGTGCTGGGGCGGCGCGAGCGCACCCGCCTCGGCCACCTCACCCTTCACGAGGCGCTTCAGCCGCAGACCGAGACGGTGCTCGTCAAGGCCGGCGGCGAGGGCGCGGCGACCGGCGGTGCGGGCGCGGCGACCGGCGGTGCGGGCACCGGCACCGGCGCGGATGCCGAAGCCCCGCACCATGACGGCGCCTTCCAGGGCCTGGACCCCCGGCGTGAGACCCTGCGCCCCAAGCTGTACTGGTTCAACGCCGGTCTCACGCTCACCCTGCTCACCGCCATGATCATGGAACTGCTGCCGATCCCGGTGCTCTTCCTGCTCGGCGCGGCCCTCGCCCTGACCGTCAACTTCCCGAAGATGGCCGATCAGAAGGCCCGTATCGCGGCCCACGCCGACAACGTCCTGAACGTCTCCGGCATGGTCTTCGCCGCCGCCGTCTTCACCGGCGTCCTCACCGGCACCGGCATGGTCGAGCACATGGCCGACTGGCTCGTCGGCGCCATCCCCGAGGCCATGGGCCCGCACATGGCGATCGTCACGGGCCTGCTGAGCCTCCCGCTCACCTACTTCATGTCGAACGACGGCTTCTACTTCGGTGTCCTGCCCGTCCTCGCCGAAGCCGGCGCCGCGCACGGAGTCTCACCGCTGGAGATCGCCCGCGCCTCGCTCGTCGGCCAGCCCCTGCACATGTCCAGCCCGCTCGTCCCCGCGGTCTACGTCCTCGTGGGCATGGCCAAGGTCGAATTCGGCGACCACACCCGGTTCACCGTCAAGTGGGCCGCCCTCACCTGCCTCGTGGTCCTCGGCGCCGGGATCCTCTTCGGCATCATCTGACATGGGCCGACTGTGGCTGCTGCGTCTCGTCATCGCCTTCGGCTTCGCGCAGGGGGCGGTGTCGATGGCGCGTCCGGCCGTCTCGTACCGGGCGCTCTCGCTCGGTGCGGACGAGTGGGCGATCGGTGTGATCGCCGGTGTGTACGCGCTGCTCCCGCTGTTCGCCGCCGTACCGCTGGGCCGCAGGACCGACCGCGGCCGGTGCGCGCCACTGCTGCCGGTCGGCGTCGTACTGATCGCCGGCGGTTGTGCGTTTTGCGGACTGGCGGGCTCGCTCGCCGCGATGGCGGCGTGGAGCGGCGTGATGGGTCTCGGCCATCTGTGCTTCGTCATAGGCGCACAGTCGATCGTGGCCCGGCAGTCCGCCCCGGCCGAACAGGACCGGAACTTCGGGCACTTCACCATCGGTGCCTCGCTCGGTCAGCTGGCCGGGCCGGTGGCCGCGGGTGCGCTGATCGGTGACGACATGGCCCGTACGAGCGCGCTGGCGCTCGTCGTCTCTGCCGGTGTCGCGGCGGTCTCCCTGACCTCGTCGTGGCGTATCGAGCGCCCGGTGGATGGAGTCGGTGCACAGGAGGGCGAGCGGGCGGCGAAGGTGCCCGTGCACCGCATCCTGCGCACCCGAGGCGTACCGGCGGGGATCTGCATCAGCCTCGCCGTGCTCTCGGCCACCGACATCCTCACCGCGTACCTGCCGGTGGTCGGCGAGCACCGCGGTATCGAACCCGTCGTCGTGGGGGCTCTGCTGAGCCTGCGGGCCGCCGCCACCATCGCGTGCCGGCTGGTGATGACGCCGCTGATCCGTCTGCTCGGCCGTACGGTGCTTCTCACCGTGACGTGCCTGCTCGGAGGTGTGCTGTGCGCGGGCATCGCCCTGCCGGTGCCGCTGTGGGCGCTCGCGCCGATGCTGGCGGCGCTCGGCTTCTGCCTGGGCGTCGGGCAGCCGCTGTCCATGACGACGGTGGTGCAGGCGGCCCCGGTACAGGCGCGGTCGACGGCGCTCGCCCTTCGGCTGACCGGCAACCGCCTCGGCCAGGTGGCCGCACCGGCCTGTGCCGGACTGATTGCCGGCGTCGCCGGTACGGCGGCGCCGTTCGTGATGCTGGGCGCGTTGCTGTTCGCTTCGGGTGCGATTGCCGCGCGTACGGGCAGACCCGGACATGAACCCGCAGGTGGCGGACGCCCGGGTGGGACCGCGGAGGACGGCGGACCGCAGCGTGCGAACGGGGCGGAGTCGCCCGGTCGGCATACACGTCGTGTCCCCTGGTAGGGGCATTTCTGACGGCTTCTCAGCGTTTCAGCTCTGTTTCCTGCCGAATCCGTGACATTTAGTCAGGCGATCGCGTGATCAGTATGACAATCGCATCGGCTTGAAGGAGCCTCGCATGAGCAGGACCGCAACTCTCCGTCCCCGCCGTGTCCGCACGGGGGCTGCCGCTCTCGCCGCTCTGGCCTGTGCCGGAGTGACGCTGGCGGGCGCGCCGGCGGCGTTCGCCCAGCCCGGTGACAGTGGCGACCTCAAGATCCACAACGCCGGTGTCCCGCACTGGGACACGCGGGACGACCTCAAGGGTGTCTGCAAGTTCAGCCTCAGCGCGTTCAACTTCGAAAGCCTGGAGCTGCTCGAGTGGACCATCACTCCGCAGCCGCCGTCGGCCTCCGGGCCCACACTGAACGACACCATCGCGCTCATCGCCGGCCGCGGCCACACCGAGGAGTACGCGCTCCCCGACGGCGACTACCTGCTCACGTGGGAGGTCCCGGGCAACACCGAGCCCAAGCAGAAGGTCTTCACCGTCGACTGCGACAAGTACGGCAACAAGCAGGGAGCCAAGGGGCCGGAGGGCAAGCCCCAGGACAACGGCACGGACTGGTCCGAGGACTCGCCGCACGGCGCCGTGCCCGCAGGCGGTGGCGGTATGGCAGGCGGCGGCGGTGGGAGCGGCGCGGAGAAGGGCTCCTCCACAGGCCTGACCACCGCGGTCGTCACGGGCGCCGCCGGAGTGGCCGGGCTGGTCCTCGTCCGACGGGCCCGCCGCCGCGCCCATGGCGCCGCGTAACATCCGCAGCCGTCGCCGCCGGCGCGGACCAAGCCGCGCCTGCCGACTGACCGTCACGCTCAGCGTGACGGCCATGCTGGTCACCGGCCTCGTCCGGGGGTGCGAGGACCCGTCCCCGGACGCGTCGCCGGCCACCGTCGCGGCCGATGCGGCGGCGGACGACGCCAAGGCCGGGAGGGCGGCAGAGGGCAGCGCGGCAGGCCCCCGCGGGTCGAACGTCATCGACCTGCCGCCGCTCACCGTCCGCTCCGCGGCCCCGGCGCCCACGCCGGCGACCGGGACGCCGGCTTCCGAGCCGGCACCGGCGGCGCAGCAGGCCGGGGCGCAGCGCGGGGCGGTGCTCGCCCTGCCGCCCTCGCCGGCGAAGAAGCTGGCGATCCCGGCCATCACCGTCGAGTCGCCGGTGATGGGACTCGGTCTCGACGGCCACGGCCGGCTCACCGCGCCTCCTGTGAACAACCCGCGCATCGTCGGCTGGTACCGCAACGGTCCGGCCCCCGGTGAGCGGGGCACCGCTCTGGTGGTCGGTCACCGCGACACCAGGACCGGCCCCGCCATCTTCCTCAACCTCAACGCACTGAAACCGGGCGACAAGGTCGACGTCGTACGCGCGGACCGGCGGACGGCCGTGTTCACCGTCGACAAGGTGCGCACCTACAAGAAGGAGGACTTCCCCGACGCCGAGGTGTACGGCCACACCGGCCGGCCCGAACTGCGCCTGCTGACCTGCGGCGGCAGCTTCGACAAGAAGACCGGATACGCCGCCAATGTCGTCGTCTTCGCGCATCTCACGGACGTCCGACAGGTGTGACCACCGCGTGGCACGCGGGGCCGGCCGGTACGGCGCGGCGGCCCCGCGGCCGGACGCCGGGCGGTGGGAGCACAGTGGCGGAGCGCCGGGCCGTGAGGCGTGCGGCACCGTCTCTTTCCGGCCGCTCGCCGGAACCCGTCTCGAATGGTGGACACATGCGTAACAAGCGCACTTTCCGCCGTGCGCAATCCATTCCCTGACGGGACACGGTGGGTTAGCTTCTGGCGACGCAGCTGCCCCTTCTCATCCCGGGCGGGACCCTATGACTCGCGCCATCGCTCTGCACAATGTCAGCAAGAGATACGGCCGTGCTCCCCGCGCCGTCGACCGCTTCTCCCTCGGTGTCGCACCGGGGGAGTTCCTTGTGCTGCTGGGGCCCTCCGGCTGCGGCAAGTCGACGGTGCTGCGGATGATCGCCGGTCTCGAGGACATCACGGAGGGCGAACTGCTGCTGGACGGCGAGTACGCCAACGACCTCCCGCCGCGTGAGCGCGACATGGCCATGGTCTTCCAGAACTTCGCGCTCTACCCCACCATGACCAACCGGGAGAACATCGGCTTCCCGCTGAAGCTGGAGAACCCGAGGGCCGACCGCAATCCCCGCGTCGAGGCCACCGCCAGAATGCTCGGCATCGAGGACCTCCTCGATCGTTTCCCCGCACAGCTCTCCGGCGGCGAACGCCAGCGCGTGGCGATGGGGCGGGCCATCTCGAGGCGGCCCTCCGTCTTCCTGATGGACGAGCCGCTCTCCAATCTCGATGCCAAGCTGCGCAACCATCTGCGCGCCGAAATCGCCCGGCTGACCGCCGAGTTGGGCGTCACCACGATCTATGTCACGCACGACCAGGCGGAGGCGATGTCGCTCGGCGACCGGGTCGCCGTGATGCGGGGCGGCGTGCTGCAGCAGGTCAGCACCCCGCGCGAGACCTACGCCCTGCCGGCGAACGTCTTCGTCGCCGCGTTCATCGGCACCCCCCGGATCAATCTGCTGCAGGCCGTCGTCCATGCGCCGCTCGACGGCAGGATGTCCATCGACCTGGGCGGGCAACGGCTGCCGTTGCCGGAGCCCCTCAGCCCCGACCACCAACTCCTCCGCATCCAGCAGGGACGGCAGATCATCGTGGGCCTGCGCTCGGAGGCCGCCCGGGTCGCGCCGCCCAGCCAGGCCCGCCCGGGCGAGGTCGCGCTGACCGGGATCGTCGAACACACGGAGTACCAGGGGCACGAGACGCTGGTCCACTTCAACACCGGCTCCAGGCCTGCCGTGGTCGCCGATCTGGAATCCCCCCGTCCGCAGGCGACGCTGCGGCGGCGAAGGAGTACCGGCCCCGGGGTGCTGACCCGGCTGAAGGACCGCGCGATCGCCCAGGTCGCCGGGCCGGTGGCGGTGCTCGACGAGCCGGACCCCGCCCCCGTCCGCGAGCGGCAGACGGCCGACCCGAGCGACCTCGTCGTCCGCACCGGCCCCGACCTCAGCTTGCGCACCGGTGCCCAGGTGCCGCTCCTCGTCGACCTCGCCCACCTCTACGTCTTCGACCACCAGGGCCGCCGGATCTGCCCCGCCCCCATGGACCTGCCGGGGCTCGACGCCTGATACCGCGGCGAGGGCGGCCCGGTGGTCAGCGCCCGGTGCGTGCTGAAACAGTGGCCGTCGGCACGCCGGATGCCTCTGGCGCCGTAAAACTAACGGCGCTAGTTTGGGGCGCGGACCCTACCCCAGGCGTGGAGGAGAGCGATGAAGGCCCACGACGGCATGTACATCGGCGGCCAGTGGCAGCCGGCCGCGGCACCGGACACGATCGCGGTCGTCAACCCTGCGGACGAGCAGGTCATCGGCCATGTCCCGGCCGGCACGGCGGAGGACGTCGACGCCGCCGTGCACGCGGCCCGCGCCGCGTTCCCCGCCTGGGCGGCGACGCCGCCCGCCGAGCGGGCCCAGCGGCTCGCGGCACTCCGCGACGAGCTCGGACGGCGGACGGAGGAGATCGCCGAGACGGTCACCGCCGAGCTCGGAGCACCACCCGCCCTGGCTCTGGCGGTCCACGCGAGTCTGCCCGTCAAGGTCGCCGGCTCCTACGCGGAGCTCGCCGGCTCCTACTCCTTCGAGGAGAAGCTCGGCAACTCCACCGTACTGATGGAGCCCGTCGGCGTCGTCGGCGCGATCACCCCGTGGAACTACCCCCTGCACCAGATCGTCGCCAAGGTCGCACCCGCGCTGGCAGCCGGCTGCACCGTCGTGCTCAAGCCAGCGGAGGACACCCCGCTGACCGCGCAGCTCTTCGCCGAGGCGGTCCATGCCGCGGGCGTCCCGGCGGGCGTGTTCAATCTCGTCACCGGCCTCGGGACGGTCGCCGGCCAGGCGCTCGCCGAGCACGAAGGCGTCGACCTGGTGTCCTTCACCGGCTCCACCGCCGTCGGCAGGCAGATCGGCGCCACCGCGGGAGGCGCGATCAAGCGGGTGGCGCTCGAACTCGGCGGCAAGTCCGCCAGTGTGATCCTGCCGAGCGCCGACCTCGCGAAGGCGGTGAACGCCGGTGTCGCCAACGTGATGTCCAACTCGGGCCAGACCTGCAGCGCATGGACCCGGATGCTCGTGCACCGCGACCGGTACGACGAGGCCGTCGCACTCGCCGCGGCCGCCGTCGCCAAGTACGTACCCGGCGACCGGGTGGGCCCGCTCGTCAACGCCAAGCAGCGGGAACGAGTCCGGGGCTACATCGCGAAGGGCGTCGCCGAGGGAGCCCGGCTCGTTGCCGGCGGCCCCGAAGCGCCGCTGGAGACGGGCTACTACGTCAGCCCGACCGTCTTCGCCGACGTCACCCCCGGCATGACCATCGCCCAGGAGGAGATCTTCGGCCCGGTCCTCTCCATCCTGAGGTACGAGGACGAGGACGATGCCCTCGCCATCGCCAACGGCACCGTCTACGGGCTCGCCGGCGCGGTGTGGGCGGGCGACGACGCCGAAGCCGTGGCCTTCGCCCGCCGGATGGACACCGGCCAGGTCGACATCAACGGCGGGCGGTTCAACCCGCTGGCGCCGTTCGGCGGTTACAAGCAGTCCGGCGTCGGCCGCGAGCTCGGGCCGCACGGCCTCGCCGAGTATCTCCAGACCAAGTCCCTCCAGTTCTGACAGCTCCGACAGCTCTGAGCGGTAAGGAAACCATCGTGGTCCGTGCAGCCGTCCTGCCCGCCGTCGGATCTCCCCTGGAGATCACGGAGATCTCCCTGCCGGAGCCCGGCCCCGGCCAGGTCCGTGTCAGGCTCGCCGCCGCCGGGGTGTGCCACTCCGACCTGTCCCTGTCCAACGGCACCATGCGGGTGCCCGTTCCCGCCGTGCTCGGTCACGAGGGCGCCGGCACGGTCGTCTCCGTCGGCGAGGGCGTCACCCATGTCGCCCCCGGCGACGGAGTCGTCCTCAACTGGGCGCCCTCCTGCGGGGCCTGCCACGCCTGCACGATCGGCGAGGTGTGGCTGTGCGCCGACGCGCTGACCGGTGCGGGCCGCGTGCACGCCGTCGCGGCGGACGGCACCGAGCTCCATCCCGGACTGAACGTCGCCGCGTTCGCCGAGGAGACGGTCGTCGCCGCGAACTGCGTCCTGCCCGTGCCCGACGGTGTCCCGCTCACCGACGCCGCGCTGCTCGGCTGCGCCGTCCTCACCGGTTACGGCGCCGTCCACAACGCGGCGCGCGTGCGGGAGGGCGAGTCCGTCGTGGTCCTCGGCGTCGGAGGGGTCGGCCTCGCGACCCTCCAGTCGGCCCGGATCGCGGGCGCGGGGCCCGTCATCGCCGTCGACGTCTCCCCGGAGAAGGAGGAACTCGCCCGCCGGGCGGGCGCCACCGAGTACGTCGTCGCCTCCGACACCACGGCGAGGGAGATCCGGGCGCTCACCGGCAAGCGGGGCGCGGATGTGGCCATCGAGTGCGTCGGCCGCGCCGCGACCATCCGCACCGCGTGGGACTCCACCCGCCGCGGCGGCCGCACGGTGGTCGTCGGCATCGGCGGCAAGGACCAGCAGGTCACCTTCAACGCGCTGGAACTCTTCCACTGGGGCCGCACGCTCTCCGGCTGCGTCTACGGCAACTCCGACCCGGCCGCGGACCTCCCGCTCCTCGCGGACCACATCCGCGCGGGCCGGCTGGACCTGAGCGCGCTCGTCACGGAACAGATCGCGCTGGACGGCATTCCGGCGGCGTTCGACAACATGCTGGCGGGGAAGGGCGCGCGGGCGCTCATCGTGTTCTGACGCCCCCGGTCACGGAGCCCCGGCACGCGCCGCCGCCGGGGTTTCTCGTGCTGCCCGCGGGCCGGGGGACGCCTGCGCCGGGTCACGGAAATCGTCACCGTGCATCCGGTTGACTCCATACCCACCGGTCGGTATGTTCCCCGCACTCCTCGTCCCCGCACCCAGTGGAGTGTGCACGCATGGACACCCCCGTTCCCAACCCCGTCCCGACCACCGCTCCGGCCGATCCCCATCGGCGCCGCGTCGCCACAGCTGCCGCGCTCGCCTCTGCCGTCGAGTGGTACGACTACTTCGTCTTCGGCATCGCAGCCGCCCTCGTCCTCGGCGACCTGTACTTCCCCGCCGGCAGCTCCTCCGCCGGCGTACTGGCCGCCTTCGCCACCTTCGCCGTCGGCTTCCTCGCCCGCCCCGTCGGCGGCGTCATCGCCGGGCAGCTCGGCGACAAGCGCGGCCGCAAGCCGATGCTGGTCCTCGCGCTGACGCTGATGGGCGTCGCGACGGCCGGGATCGGGCTACTGCCCACGTACGAGACCATCGGCATCGCCGCGCCGATCCTTCTCGTACTGCTCCGCGTCGTGCAGGGCATCGCCGTCGGCGCCCAGTGGGGCGGGGCGATGCTCATGGCCACGGAGTACGCCCCCGAGGGCAAGCGCGGCCTGTACGGCAGCCTCGTCCAGCTCGGCGTCCCCATCGGCGTGGTGACGGCCAACACCGTCTTCCTCGTCGCCGGTTCCGTCACCAGCGAGAGCACCTTCGCCGCCTGGGGCTGGCGCGTCCCGTTCTTCGTCGGATTCCTCGTTCTCGGTCTCGCCTGGTACATCCACACCAAGGTCGAGGAGACGCCCGCGTTCCGCGAGGCCGAACGCGCGCTCGCCGAGCAGGAGAAGGGCGAGAGCGCGGCCCGTTCCCCGCTGCGCACGATCCTGCGCAACCACCTCGGCACCGTGTTCCTCGCGGGCGGTTCGTTCGCCGTCAACACGGCCACCTTCTACATCATCATCACCGGGGTGCTGGACTACGCGACCCGTGAGCTGGACATGAAGCGCAGTGCCGTGCTGGCGGTGTCCCTGTGCGTGAGCCTCACCCAGCTCGTGCTCATACCCGCCGCGGCGGCCCTGTCCGACCGCATCGGGCGGCTGCGGATCTACGCCGCGGGCGCGATCGGCCTGCTGGTCTGGGCGGTGCCGATGTTCCTGCTGATCGACACCGCCTCGCTGCTCTGGCTCGGCGTCGGTACCTTCGTCACCAGCTGCTTCCTGAGCATCATGTACGGGCCGCAGGCCGCGCTGTTCGCCGAGCTGTTCACCGCGGAGATGCGCTACACCGGCGCGTCCCTCGGCTATCAGATCGCGGCCGTCTTCGGTGGTGGCCTCGCGCCGTTCATGATGGTCCTGCTGCTGGAGGCCACCGGCACGTCGATGGCCGTGTCCGCCTACATCATCGGGCTCGCCGTGATCGCCCTGGTGTCGATCAGGATTCTGGCCACCCGCGCCGCACGGAACGCCCCCGCACCGGGGGCCGTCCCCGCGGCGGCCTCCGCCGAGTGAGGCGGGCTTCCCGGCCGCGGCGCCCCGTCGCGGCCGGGAAGCGCACCTGCCGACGCCCGCTGCGGGTCGGCACTCGGCCGGCCGCGGGCACTCAGTGCGAAGGTGACCGGCGTTCCGCACCGGCCGGCGTCGGCGCTTGCCCGGCACCGGCCGCAGAGGCCGCACGGGAGCGCGACCGCGACACCGCCACGCCCGCCAGGCACAAGGCGCCGCCCGCGAGGGTGAGCCGGCCGGGAACCTCGTCCAGGGCCAGCCAGGACATCAGGACCACCAGCGCCGGGACGGCGTACGTGGTCGCGCCCATGCGGCCGGCCGTCGTACGCGCCAGCGCGTACGCCCACGTCGTGAACGCGAGCGCGGTCGGGAACACCCCCAGGTACACCATGTTCAGCGTCGCCGAGAGCGGGGCGTCAAAGGCCTCGGTCACCAGTTGCCCGGCGAACGGCAGGCACACGACCGCGCCCACCAGGCAGCCGAAGGTGGTCACCTGGAGCGCGCTCGCATGGACCAGCGCCGGCTTCTGCGCGACCACCCCGCCTGCGTACCCCACCGCCGCCAGCAGGCACAACAGCACTCCCAGCGCGGACGATCCGCCGTCGCCCGACATGGACAGGCCCACGACCACCGCGCCCGCGAAGGAGACCGCCATGCCTGCCACCAGCCGGGGCGGCAGGCCCTCGCCCAGCAGCCGCGCGCCGAGCAGGGCGATCAGCACCGGTCCGATGTTCACGACCATGGCCGCCGTGCCCGCGTCGACCTGCTGCTCGCCCCAGTTGAGCACCACCATGTAGAGGCCGAACCAGAGCAGCCCCGACACGGCGATCCCGGGCCAGGCGGCGCGCGGCGGCAGACCTTCGCGCCGTACCAGCAGGACGCAGCCGAGGGCCAGCGCCCCGGCGAGCAGCCGGCCGAGGGCGAGCGCGCCGGGGGAGTAGACGTCACCGGCGCTGCGGATGGACACGAAGGCGGAGGCCCACAGGACGACGGTGACGGCGGCGGCCACGAGGGCGGGCCATCGCGCGTGGCGGCTGGAGTTCGTCATGGGGTGACCGTACGGCCGGGAGGCTTCGGCGCTCACCGCAATGTCCCGGGCTCGATGCCGAGGAGGGTGCTCAGCGCGCGCTCACCCTCCAAGGTGACCTTCACGGCCCGTTCGGAGCCGATCCGCACGCACCACCCCGCCTCCAACGCGTGTCCGCACAGCCGGGCGCCGGCGACACCGGCGAGATGGGGCAGGCGCTCGGTCCAGTCGAGGCAGCCGCGCGCCAGCGGCCGGCGGCCGGCGTGCTCCAGCGGAATCGCCAGTTCGCCGAACCAGGCCCTGCCCCGCTCGGTGAGGGCGAACCCGGACGTCTGGCTGATCAGTCCCCGGTCGGTCATGGCCCGGGTGATCGTGATGCCGAGCCGGCCGGCGAGATGGTCGTAGCAGGTGCGTCCGCGTGCCATGGCGTTCGCGGCGGTGGACTCGCGCAGGCTCCGCGGGGACGGGAGGGGGCACGGCGCGGCGTACGCGGCGAGCTCCTCGACCAGATGTGCCACCCGGTCGTCGGCGAGCCGCACATAACGGTGCCGCCCCTGCCGCTCCTCGGCGAGGAGCCCGCCCGCGACGAGCTTGCCGAGGTGCTCGCTCGCGGTGGACGGGGCGACCCGGCCGTGGCGTGCCAGCTCCCCGGCGGTCCACGCCCGCCCGTCGAGCAGCGCCAGGGCGAAGGCGGCACGGGTCTCGTCGGCGAGCAGTGCGGCGAAGGCGGCGAGGTCCCGGGAGGAGGTCATGCCTCCCAGGATGCGTCAGGCACTCTTCGGTGGGCGCCGAAGGGTGCCCTGCGCGGCCGCGTCCTGCGCGACGGTCTCGTACTGCATCGCCAGCCCGTCCAGCAGCGCCCGCAGCCCCGTCTCGAACGCGCCCTCGTCGACCTGCTCCTGCCGGTCGGCGAGCAGATGGGCCTGGCCCAGGTGAGGGTAGTCGGCCGGGTCGTACGCCGATGCGTCGTCGACGAAGCCGCGGGCGAACGAGCCGAGCGCCGAGCCGGTGATGAAGTAGCGCATCAGCGCGCCGATGGACGTTGCCTGCGCGGGCGGCCAGCCGGCGCGGACCATCGCGCCGAAGACGGCGTCGGCGACCTTGAGGCCGGCCGGGCGGCGGCCCGGGCCGCGGGCGAGGACCGGGACGGTGTGGGGGTGGGCGCTCAGGGCGGCGCGGTAGGAGACGGCCCAGTCGTGCAGCGCGGTACGCCAGTCGCGGCCGTCGTCCTCGTCGAACATCGACAGGTCGACACGGGCGCTGACCGCGTCGGCGACGGCGTCGAGGATCTCGTCCTTGTTGCGGAAGTGGTTGTAGAGCGACGGGCCGCTGACGCCGAGTTCGGCGGCGAGCCGGCGCGTGGAGACCGCGTCGAGCCCCTCGGCGTCCACGAGTGCGCTCGCCGTCTCGATGATGCGGTCTCTGCTGAGGAGGGGCTTGCGCGGTCGGGCCATGCGGCACATAGTAGGGCCTGCACAAAAGAAACTAGCAGTGATAGTTAAATGTGGGGTGACCGCGCATGAATCTGGAGCTTGGTGAGGAGCGGACTGCCGTCCGGCAGCTGGCGAAGGACTTCGTCGACCGCGAGATCTCCCCGCACGTGGTCGAGTGGGACCGCGCCGAGGACGTCGACCGGGGCATCGTCCAAAAGCTCGGCGCGCTCGGATTCCTCGGGCTCACCATTGAGGAGGAGTACGGCGGCTGCGGCGGTGACCACCTCTCGTACTGCCTCGTCACCGAGGAGCTGGGCCGTGGCGACTCCTCGGTCCGCGGCATCGTCTCGGTGTCGCTGGGACTGGTCAGCAAGACGATCGCCGCGTACGGCACCGAGGACCAGAAGCTCCACTGGCTGCCCCGGCTCACCGCGGGGGAGGCGCTCGGCTGTTTCGGCCTCACCGAGCCCGGCACCGGATCCGACGCGGGCAGTCTCACCACCCGGGCCGTCCGCGACGGCGGCGACTGGGTGATCAACGGCTCCAAGATGTTCATCACCAACGGCACTTGGGCCGATGTGGTGCTGCTGTTCGCCAGGACCGACGACGCCCCCGGACACAAGGGCGTCTCCGCCTTCCTCGTCCCCACCGACACTCCCGGTCTGACCCGCCGGACCATCCACGGCAAGCTCGGCCTGCGCGGCCAGGCCACGGCCGAGCTGGTGCTCGAGGACGTCCGGGTGCCGGAGTCCGCCCTGCTCGGCCCCGAGGGCAAGGGCTTCTCCATCGCCATGTCCGCCCTCGCCAAGGGCCGGATGTCGGTCGCGGCGGGCTGCGTCGGCATCGCGCAGGCGGCCCTCGATGCCGCGGTGGGCTACGCGAAGGAGCGCGAGCAGTTCGGCAGGTCCATCGCCCACTACCAGCTGGTCCAGGAGCTGCTCAGCGACATCGCCGTCGACGTGGACGCCGCCCGGTTGCTGACCTGGCGGGTCGCCGATCTGATCGACCGCGGCCAGGACTTCGCCACCGCCGCCTCCAAGGCGAAGCTGTTCGCCTCCGAGGCCGCCGTACGCGCCGCCAACAACGCCCTCCAGGTCTTCGGCGGCTACGGCTACATCGACGAGTACCCCGTCGGCAAGCTGCTGCGCGACGCCCGTGTGATGACCCTCTACGAGGGCACCAGCCAGATCCAGAAGCTGATCATCGGCCGGGCGCTGACCGGGGTCTCCGCGTTCTGAGGCGCGCCGCCCGGGCAGGCTGAGTAGCCGTTCTGAGTACCAGCGCCCATGTGGGCCCGGCGACACGCCGCGAAGCTGACCGCATGAGTGAGACACCGGTCAAGCAGCAGAACACGGCGGCGTACTACGGTCAGGCCGTCGCATCCTTCGGAATCGCTCTCGGGGCCGTCGCCGTCGGGATCTTCAACATGGAGACAGACGCCTGGGTGCGCGCCTTCCTCGGCATCGCGGTCCTCTATCTCACGACCTCCGCCTTCACCCTGGCCAAGGTGGTCAGGGACCGGCAGGAGGCCGGTCAGATCGTGAGCCGAGTGGATCAGGCCAGACTGGAGAAGCTGCTCGCGGAGCATGATCCGTTCCAGAAGCTCTGATCAAGCTCTAAGCGCTTGCTCACCTTCGGGGTATGGTGTTCGCCTGGCCACGAAAGGGGCGAACGAGCGATGAGCGCGGCGGACGAGACGGCGGAGCGGGCGGCCGGCGATGAGCAGCCGTGGGACGAGGTCACCCCTGAAGCGGCCAAGAAACTGCTCGTCGCCGCCGTGGAGGCCTTCGCCGAGCGCGGCTATCACGCCACCACCACCCGCGACATCGCCGGCCGCGCCGGCATGAGCCCGGCCGCGCTCTACATCCACTACAAGACGAAGGAAGAGCTGCTCCACCGGATCAGCCGGATCGGCCACGACAAGGCCCTCGAGATCCTCAACGCCGCCTACGACGGCGTGGGCACACCCACCGAGCGGCTCGCCGACGCCGTGCGCTCCTTCGTCCGCTGGCACGCCGGCCGGTACACCACCGCCCGCGTCGTCCAGTACGAACTCGACGCGCTGAGCGACACCCATCGCACCGAGATCCTCGGATTGCGCAGACAGAGCGACGCCGTGGTGCGCCGCATCCTCAACGAAGGCGTGGAGGCGGGCGAGTTCGACGTGCCGGACGTGCCCGGCACCACGGTCGCCGTGCTGTCGCTCTGCATCGACGTGGCGCGCTGGTTCAACACGCAGGGCCGCCGGACGCCCGACGAGGTCGGCGCTCTCTACGCCGACCTCGTCCTGCGCATGGTGAGTGCTCAGAAGAAGTAGCGGGACACCGACTCCGCCACGCACACCGGCTTGTCGCCGCCCTCGCGCTCGATCGTGACGAGGGCGGTCACCTGCACGCCGCCGCCCGCCTCCGTCACGTCCTGCACCACCGCCGTGGCGCGCAGCCGCGATCCCACGGGCACGGGGGCGGGGAATCGGACCTTGTTGCTGCCGTAGTTGATGCCCATCTTCATGCCCTCGACCCGCAGCACCTGGGGTACCAGGGCGGGCAGCAGGGACAGCGTCAGATAGCCGTGGGCGATCGTCGTGCCGAAGGGGCCGCTCGCGGCACGCTCGGGGTCCACATGGATCCACTGGTGGTCGCCCGTGGCGTCCGCGAAGAGGTCGATCCGCTTCTGGTCGACCTCCAGCCAGTCGCTGTGTCCCAGTTGCTCGCCGACACCGGCGCGCAGCTCCTCGGGGGAGGTGAAGATCCTCGGCTCAGCCATGTCCCTGGTCCCTGCCTCTCAAGCGTTCGTCATGCTTTCTAAGCGCTTGCTCAGCATGGTGGGCGAGCTTCGTCCTGTCAACGACGGACCAGTAGGCTCCGAGGAGTGCCACAGATTCCAGAGAAGATCCACGAGCTCACGGTCGGCCAGCTCTCCGCCCGCAGCGGCGCCGCCGTGTCGGCCCTGCACTTCTACGAGTCCAAGGGCCTCATCAGCAGCCGCCGCACCAGCGGTAACCAGCGTCGCTACGGCAGGGACGCGCTGCGCCGGGTCGCCTTCGTCCGCGCCGCCCAACGCGTCGGGATCCCCCTCGCCACCATCAGGCAGGCCCTCGCGGAGCTCCCGGAGGAACGGACGCCCGACCGGGGCGACTGGGCCCGGCTCTCCGAGGCCTGGCGCGGTGAGCTCGACGAGCGCATCAAGCAGCTCGGCCGGCTCCGCGACCATCTGACGGACTGCATCGGCTGCGGCTGCCTCTCCTTGGAGACCTGTGTGCTGTCCAACCCGGACGACGTCTTCGGCGACCGGCTGACCGGCTCCCGCCTGCTGCCGGAGCGGCGGCGCGCCAAGGACGACGGGGCCTGAGGCGGAGCGGCGGCGCGCCAAGGACGACGGGCCTCACACGGCCGAAGGCGGGCCCGCACCCCCGTGACGGGCCCGCCTCGTTGCTCGCGCTACTCGAACTCCGTACCGCCCTTGCGGGTCAGATACGCCGGGCTGACCACCTTGGCGATCGCCCTGCCCCCGGTGACGGGGCTGTACCGCTCCACCGCCGGACGGACGACCACGCCCTCCCGCAGATGCAGCCGCCGGCCCGAAACGGTCTCGCGGCCGCTCGCCAGCTCCAGCACCTGGTCCGCATCGTAAGGACCCGCGAACAGGCGGGGCACCACCGGCAGTTCCCCGTGGAGCACGGCCGCCGGGTCCAGCCAGCGGACCTGGCCGTCGATCTCCGCCGAGATGTCGAAGACGGCATAGCCCAGCCCGTTCTCCGCCCGCGCGTTCTTGCCGTAGCCGAGGTCCTGGACGCCGGCGCCGTACACCTCGGCGAACACGCCCACCCGGCTCGCACCGAGCCGCTCGGCGAGGCGCGCCACGATCTTGGGCACACCGTGCCCGAGCACCGCGCGCCAGTAGAGGTTCGCCGGATCCTCCTTGATGGCCAGCCCCTTGGCTCCGAATCCCTTGGACGAGACCTGCACCCGTCCGCCGTCCGCCGTGCTGTAGGTCATGAGGCACGCGGTGCCGTGCAGCTTCTCGGTGAGTACGACCGGCTCGCCGGGCTCGAAGATGTCCGGGTACCGCTGCAGGTTCTCGATGTCCACCCACGGCAGCAGGTCCGGCGCCGCCTCGACCTCGCCGTTCATCCGCGGCGGGATCGGCGGCGCCCACTTGGTGATCGAGAGCCGGTCCGCGAAGTCCGTGCCGTCCGCCGCCGCGCGCACCAGGTCCACGTCCGCGAGCGCCCGCGGGCGGCACACGATCCCCTGCGACAGTTCCCCCCGCAGCCGAACGGCCTTGACCCGGTTGGCGTCACCGCCCGCGAGCCGGCCGGTCAACCCCAGCTCCTCGACGAGCGCCGCCGGGAGCACGGCCTGCTCGGGGATGTAGAGCGCGGCATCGCCGGTGCGGTAGACGCCCTTGGCGACGACGGCCCGGTACAGGCCCACCTGGGCCAGCTCCAGCGCATCGGCGTTCGGGTGCTGGTGCACGGTCAGTACTTCGGCGGTGACGCGCAGCGTCGACATGTCAGGGCTCCTCGGTGGTGGTTCGCATCGCCGCCAACTGTCGCACTGCGGATCCCGCTGGCCCACCGGTTTTCGCTACTGGTAGCGTCGCGCTCTTCGGCGGGCGGGAGCCGCGACCGGAGTAGGCGACGGGACGTGGCGCACATGGCCTCACCAGCACTCGACGCGGCGGTCGAGCACATCCGGACGGTCTTCGCCGGTATGACCAGCCCCGGGGAGACGGGCTGCGGAATGTGCCATCTGCCGGAGGAAACGGCGCTGTTGAGCACGCCTGGAGCGCAACTGCCCGACGACGTCCTGCGGATGTTCGCCCACGAAGTGCCGAGCCACTTCGACGACCACCAGGCCGCCATGCGCCGGATCCTGCCGCAGCTCGCCGAGCAACTCGCCGACGGCAGGTTCGCCGACCTCGACGCCTACGACCTGACCGGACTCGGACGCTCCGGCTGGCAGAGCTGGCCCGCCGAACAGGCCGGCGCCGTGGCGGACTTCCTGCACGCCTGGTGGACCCACACCCTCAACACGCAGGACGAACCGTGGGACGCGATGACCGTGTTCCAGGCCTGTGTGACCGCGAGCAGCACCGTCACGCCGTATCTCGCCCGATGGGCCGAGCAGCCGGTCGGCGGCAGGGCGGACGCCTGTCTCGAGCTGTTCGTCGAGTGGTGGATCGACGAACTCCTCGACGACAGCACGAACGTCGTCCCCTGGTGGTGCGACCACACGCGCGACGAGCCGCTGCCCGAACTGCAGGCGTGGATCCTCGAACACGCACCGGCCCGGCTCCGTGCCCGGGACGCCGACCCGGTGCTGCTGTTCAAGGTCGGCCTGCTGGCGCTCCCTCACGAGCAGCGCTTCACCGAGGAGACCTGGTCCCGCGCGCCCGCGTGACCCTCCGGGTTCCGGCCTCCAGGGCCGGAACCGGGCCCGGCCGACGGCCGGGCCCCGTATCACGCCACCGACGCGAGCTCGCGCTGTGCCGCCCGCCGCGCGGCCGTGATGGCTTCCGGAGCCAGAACCGGCTGCGGCACGACGATGCCGCAGCCGGTGCAGACCGGACCGGACCACGGCTCGTGCCCCAGGTCCTGGCGCCACACGATGTGCGTCTGGCCGCACACCGGGCACGCTGCCCCCGGCTCCGCCTCGAGCGCGCCGATCAGCCTGCGCAGCACCTCGCCGAGCGGCGCGGACGGGTGCTCCGCCGGTGTGTCACAGCGGGCCACGCCGTTGCCGCCCCAGGTCCTGCGGTGCCAGTCGTCGATGTGTCCGGGCCGCCGCAGCCCGTGGTGCTTCTCCCGTTTGCGACGGTCCGCGAAGTTGTCCTCGTAGGCGAGCCAGACGGCCCGCGCGTCTTCCAGCTCCTCGAGCGCGGCCACCAGCCGCGCCGGATCGGGAGCCCTGTCCTCCGGATCGATACGGTGCCTGACGCACAGGTGGTCCCAGGTGGCTCGGTGCCCATAAGGGGCGAACCGTTCCAGGCACTTGCGCAGGGAATAGCGCCGCAGCGCCAGATCACACCGCGGGTCGCGCACCTGTCTCGCGAGACTCCGGAAACCTGCCATCGTAACGACACCTCCGTCGCTGGTACATCGGCGTTGAGGAATGGACGTAGGAGTGCCCGTTTCGGCTCCATCGAAAAGGGATCGGTGTCGCTTCGGCCGGATCACGACCCTGTCGCGGCGTCCGTGAAACGGCCCGCCGTCAGCACCACCCGGGCCAGTTCCTCATGGCAGATGTCGCCGTGCGCACCCGTCGGCGGCCACCCGTGGCGCACCACGGCGGAGACGTCGACATTGACGCAGCCGGCTGCGGGCAGCCCACTGCGCAGTGCCTCATCCAGCGTCAGGCGTGGCGTGTCCGCGACGGCCCGGATCCCGTCATGCCCCATCGCCCACCACCGCTGGTCGGCCCCGGCGGCGGCGGCCGTGTCGCCGGCGAGACTCGACGCCAGCGGGTAGAACACCCCGAGCGCGGTGTCGTGCCGCGAATGGCAGGCCACCACGGGCCCCTCGACCCGGTGCTGCAGGGCGCCGAGCGCCCCGCAGCGGTGCGGGGCGTGAGGGAGACCGGTGGCGAACGCGTAGTGCGAGAAGGCCGCTTGGAGCAGCGTCACCGACTTCACGTTCCGCGCGCCCTCCGGCAGCCCTCGCAGCGCGAACGCCACCAGCCGCGCGCCGTGGCTGTGACCGACGAGATGGACGCGTACGTGGGGTGCGGACCGCGACAGCCGACCCAGCAGCGGGCCGAGGCCCAGCTCGCCGACGGTGCCGGCCCGCCGCTTCATCGCGTAGTACGTCGTCTGCCGCAGCAGTTCCCTCGCACCCCGCCAGGCCGTGCCCGGCCCGCCGTCCGGCGCCTTTGCGCCGAGGGCCGCCGCCAGCCGTCCGCAGAGCGTGAGCGGGTCCTCGTACAGGACGGCCGGCGGGCTCTGTTCGTCCCGCGGCAGATCCTCCGCGAACGCCGCTTCCAGCCCGCCCGGCGGCACCGCCGTCAGCTGCCGGGCCAGCAACCCGAACTCGGCGAACGCCGCCCGGGAGCCGGGCTGTTCGTCGAGGAGCCACGCCAGCTTGTCCACCGTCGCCCCGTGCCCGGGGAAGAGGCAGGAGAGCAGGTCCCGCGTCGTCTTGTCCAGCCCCCGGCCCGTCGGCGCCGAGGCGTCCTCGGCCCGCTCGGCGCCGGGGAACGGCTCGTCGGGGAACCGCATCGAGGGCCACAGCACGCCGGCGTAGGCGGCGCGCGTGCCGGGTGCGCCCGCCAGCAGCTTCGGGAAGGGCGCGAAGAACGCCGAGTGCAGCCGGCGGCCGGTGGCGGGGGAGTTGTTCCAGCCATGTGCGAACACGACGAGGTCCGTGACGTCGAGACCGGCGAGCAGGTTGTAGGGACCGCCGCCCGGATCGCCGTCCGCGTCGAAGCAGATCTCCCGGTACGGCCGCATGCCCGTCCCCGCCATGGCCCGCCCCTCCCCTTGCGTTGCGCTGCCGACCCAGCATCCTGCGCAAGAGGAGAAACGGCCATACCTCGTACCGTGCACCGCGCCCGGCGTGCCCCGCGTCAGTAGCGGAGGTACTGCTTCCGTACGGTGCTGAACGCGGCCAGTTCGTCGTGCCAGGCGCCGACGACCTCGTCGGTGTCCGCGCCCGCGTCGATCAGGGTGCGCACCTTGGTGGAGCCCGTCAGCTTGTCGATCCAGTTGTCGGAGCGCCAGGCGAAGCCGCTCCAGGTGCGTTTCGCCGTCACCAGGAGGCCGATGCCCGTGCGGACCGGGTCGCAGGACGCGCGGTCGTGGACGTGCAGCTGGACGCCGCCGACCGTCTTCCCCTGGAACTTGGAGAACGTGGGCGTGAAATACGCCTCACGGAAGCGGATGCCGGGCAGGCCGAGCGTGTTCGCGGCCTCCGCCCAGGCCGGGCCGACGCCCTCGGCACCCAGCAGTTCGAAGGGGCGGGTGGTGCCGCGGCCCTCGGAGAGGTTCGTGCCCTCGAACAGACAGGTGCCCAAGTAGACCAGCGCGGTCTCCGGCGTGGGCATGTTGGGGCTCGGTGGCACCCAGGGCAGGCCCGTCTCGTCGAAGAAGTCGCTCCGCCGCCAGCCCTTCATCCGCACGATCTCGAGTTCGACGGGGCGGGTGAGGAACTCGCCGTTGAACAGCAGCGCCAGCTCGGCGACCGTCATTCCGTGCGCCTGTGAGATGGGCTCACGGCCCACGAAGGTGGAGAACGCCTTGTCGAGCACCGGTCCGAGGGCGGTTCTGCCGGTCACCGGGTTCGGCCGGTCGAGGACGACGAAGCGCTTGCCGGCGAGGGCCGCCGACTGCATGCAGTCGAACAGCGTCCAGATGTACGTGTAGAAGCGGGCGCCCGCGTCCTGGATGTCGAAGACGACCGTGTCGACGCCGGAGGCCGTGAAGATGTCGGCGAGCGGCTGCCCGCTCTTGAGATACGTGTCGTAGACGGGCAGTCCGGTCGCCGGGTCGTCGTAGCGGCCCTCGGAGCCGCCGGCCTGTGCGGTGCCGCGGAAACCGTGCTCGGGGCCGAAGACCGCGACGAGGTCCACGCGGTCGTCGGCGTGCATCACGTCCACGATGTGGCGGACCTCACGGGTGATGCCCGTCGGGTTGGTGACCACTCCGACCCGCTGCCCGGACAGTGCTGCGTACCCGTCGGCGGCCAGGCGTTCGAATCCGGTGCGGACCCGGCCGTGGCCCGAGTGGGCCGCGGCGGGCGAGCCGGTGGCGGCCAGCGCCCCCAGCGCGCCGCCCACGACCAGCAAACCCCGTCTGGACAGGCTCATAGAGCTACCTCCGTGAACACCGTGTGTCATGACCACTGCACGCTAGCGCTCATGTCGGCCCCGGGGAACGATCCCGGCACGTGGTTGTGTCTCTCCTCTTCCGCAGCGACATACCGACTGGTTAGTCTGCCGGGGACCGGTGTACGAGAGCCAGGAAGAGGCTGAGCCGATGAGTACGGTGCAGGGCGCTGGAGTCGTCGTCACGGGCGCGGGCGGCGGTATCGGAGCCGCGCTGGCCCGACGGTTCGCCGCCGAAGGCGCCCGGGTGGTCGTCAACGACATCGACGCGGGCAAGGCCAAGACCGTCGCCGACGAGATCGGCGCCACCGCCGTACCGGGCGACGCCTCGCAGATCGTGGACGAGGCCCGCGACGCCCTCGACGGCGTCGTCGACGTCTACTGCGCCAACGCCGGACTGAGCTCCGGCGGCGACGCCTTCGCCGACGAGGACGTATGGGCCGCCGCCTGGGACGTCAACGTCATGGCGCACGTGCGGGCGAGCCGGGCGCTGCTGCCCGACTGGCTCGAGCGCGGCAGCGGCCGCTTCGTCTCCACCGTCTCCGCCGCCGGCCTCCTCACCATGATCGGCGCCGCGCCCTACAGCGTCACCAAGCACGGCGCGCTCGCCTACGCCGAGTGGCTCTCCCTCACCTACCGGCACCGCGGCCTCAAGGTCCACGCCATCTGCCCCCAGGGCGTGCGCACCGACATGCTGACCGCGAGCGGCACGGCGGGCGAACTGGTCCTCACACCCACCGCGATCGAGCCTGAGGACGTGGCCGCCTCCCTCTTCGAGGCCATGACGGAGGACCGCTTCCTCGTCCTTCCGCATCCCGAGGTCGCCGAGTACTACGCGGCCCGCGCGACGCAGAACGAGCGCTGGCTGGCCGGCATGAACCACATCCAGCAGAAGTGGGAGGAGACCGGCCGATGAGCTCGATCTACGCGGCCAAACCCTGGCTCTCCCAGCTCAGCGAAGCGCAGCGGGCGCCGATCGACCCGCACCCGACCGTCGTGCACTCCTTCCGTGCCGCCGTCGCCCGCGCCCCCGAACACACCGCTCTCGCCTACTTCGACGGCCGGCTGAGCTACCGCGAGACCGACGAACTGTCCGACGCGGTGGCCGGCCACCTCGCCGCCCGCGGTGTCTCGCGCGGCGACCGCGTCGCGATCATGCTGCAGAACACCCCGCACTTCGTGATCGCCCTCCTCGGAGCGTGGAAGGCCGGGGCCACCGTCGTCCCGCTCAACCCGATGTACAAGTCGGGCGAGGTCGCGCACGTCCTCGCGGATGCCGAGGTGACCGCGCTGATCTGCTCCGACCGGGCATGGGAGGCGTACCTGCGCGACTGCGCCGCCGCCTCGCCCGTACGGATCGCCCTCACCGCCTGCGAACTCGACCTGCAGACCCGGGGCGACGAGAGGGTCCTCGGCTTCGAGCGCAGCGCGCCCGCCGCCGACGCCGACGACCTGCTCGCCGTCGCCCGCCGCGGCCTGCCCGCCCCGACCGGACGCGAACCCGCCGCGGGCGACGTGGCGTTGATCAGCTACACGTCCGGTACCAGCGGCACCCCCAAGGGCGCCATGAACCTGCACGGCGGCATCACCTACAACGCCGAACGCCAGCGCACCGGCCACCCGGTGCCCGAAGGCGCCTGCTACTTCGTGCTCGCGCCGCTGTTCCACATCACCGGCATGGTCTGCCAGCTCGCCGTCTGCCTTGCCAACGCGGGCACCCTGGCGCTCGCGTACCGCTTCGATGCCGGTGTCGTCCTCGACGCGTTCCTGGAACACCGCCCCGCGTACACCGTCGGCCCCTCCACGGCCTTCATGGCGCTCGCCGCCCACCCTGCCGCCACCCGGGAGCACTTCAGCTCCTTCGCTGTGATCTCCTCCGGCGGCGCGCCGGTGCCGCCGGCACTGGTCGAGAAGTTCCGGGCCGGCTTCGGGCCGTACATCCGCAATGGCTACGGCCTCACCGAATGCACCGCACCCTGCGCCTCCGTGCCCCCGGAGAAGGAGGCCCCCGTCGACCCGGCCTCCGGCACCCTCTCCGTCGGGATACCCGGCCCGGACACGATCGTCCGGATCGTCGACGAGGACGGTCAGGACGTGCCCTTCGGTGAACAGGGCGAGATCGCGATCCGCGGCCCGCATGTGGTGCCCGGCTACTGGCGGCTGCCCGAGGCCACCGCTCAAGCCTTCCCCGACGGTGAACTGCGCACCGGTGACATCGGCTTCATGGACGCCGACGGATGGCTCTACGTCGTCGACCGCAAGAAGGACATGATCAACGCCTCCGGGTTCAAGGTCTGGCCGCGCGAGGTCGAGGACGTGCTCTACACCCACCCCGCCGTCCGCGAGGCGGCCGTCGTCGGCATCCCGGACTCCTACCGCGGCGAGAGCGTGAAGGCCTTCGTCAGCCTGCGTCCCGGGGCCCTCGTCGACCCCGCGGAGATCTCCACGTACTGCGCCGAGCGGCTGGCCGCCTACAAGTACCCCCGTGAAGTCGAGGTACTGCCGGAGCTCCCGAAGACGACAAGTGGGAAGATCCTCAGGCGGGAACTGCGTTCCCCGGCGTAACAGGCATCGGGCAACGGCAACGAAGAACAGAAAGAAAGGCGGTTGCGGCAATGGCCAGGACGACGGACGGGGACGGCACCCCCGTGCCGCAGAGGCTGCTGGCCGCTGCCACCCGGCTCTTCGCCGAGCGCGGCTACGACCGCACCTCGGTGCAGGAGATCGTGGAGGCGGCCGGCGTCACCAAGGGCGCGCTGTACCACTACTTCGGCTCCAAGGAGGACCTCCTCCACGAGGTCTACGCCCGCGTGCTGCGGGTCCAGCAGCAGCGGCTCGACGCCTACGCGGACGCCGAAGAACCCGTCGCGACGCGGCTGCGCGGCGCGGCGGCGGACGTCGTCGTCACCACCATCGACAACCTCGACGACGCCGACATCTTCTTCCGCTCCATGCACCACCTGAGCCCCGAGAAGCACAAGCAGGTGCGCGCCGAACGCCGCCGCTACCACGAGCGCTTCCGCGCGCTGGTGGAGGAGGGACAGCAGAGCGGCGTCTTCTCCTCCGCCACACCCGCCGACCTCGTCGTCGACTACCACTTCGGCTCGATCCACCACCTGTCCACCTGGTACCGCCCCGACGGCCCGCTCACCAAGCAGCAGGTCGCCGACCACCTCGCCGACATGCTGCTCAGGGCGCTGCGGCCGTAGCACCCGTCAGGTGGTCGAGCAGCTCCGCGGCCGCGGGCTTCCGCAGGCGCGGTGATGCTCTACCACCTGCCTGCCCTGTTCCGGCTGCCGGATCGTCACACACGGCAGCCCGGCGTCCTCGCCGATCCGGCGTGGCGCGATCCCGACGCCGATCCCGGCCCTCACCAGGTCCACCAGCAGCCTGATCGGTGTGACGCCGCGGGTGATGCGCCGGCAGGGGCCGCGGGGGGG
>NZ_BMWB01000004.1:0-313722 GCF_014651015.1 Streptomyces xantholiticus | reverse complement strand
CGCGGTGCGCCGTGAGCCGGCGCACCGCGGCCCCGAGGCCCGTCCACCGCGCGAAGCGCGGTACGAGGTTCGGGGCCTGCCCCGGGTTCGGGAAGGGGCGGTTCGGGACAGTGCTCGCCGCAGGCGCCCCCGTACCGCAACCCCGCGACGGGCCCCCGTCCCCCGACGTCACACGTACCGCTTCAGCTCCCGCCGCGCCAGCGACCGCTGATGCACCTCGTCCGGACCGTCCGCCAGCTTCAGCGTCCGCGCCGCCGCCCACAGCTCCGCCAGCGGGAAGTCCTGGCTGACGCCGCCCGCCCCGTGGACCTGGACCGCCTTGTCGAGGATGTCCACGACCGCTCGCGGTGTCGCGATCTTGATCGCCTGGATCTCGGTGTGTGCTCCGCGGTTGCCGACCGTGTCCATCAGCCACGCCGTCTTCAGCACCAGCAGCCGCAGCTGCTCCACCGTGACCCGCGCGTCCGCGATCCAGTTCTGGACGACGCCCTGCTGGGCGATCGCTTTGCCGAAGGCCTCGCGGGACACGGCCCTGCGGCACATCAGCTCGATCGCGCGCTCGGCCATGCCGATCAGCCGCATGCAATGGTGGATACGGCCCGGCCCGAGCCGCGCCTGGGCGATGGCGAAGCCGCTGCCCTCCTCGTCGATCAGGTTCGACGCCGGCACCCGCACGTCGTGGAAGACGACCTCCGCGTGGCCGCCGTGGGAGTGGTCCTCGTAGCCGTACACCTGCATGGCACGCCGGACCTCGACGCCGGGCGTGTCGCGCGGGACGAGGATCATCGACTGCTGGCGGCGGACGTCCTCGCCGTCGGGGTCGGTCTTGCCCATGACGATGAAGATCCGGCAGTTCGGGTTCATCGCACCGGAGATGTACCACTTGCGGCCGTTGATGACGTAGTCGTCACCGTCGCGCTCGATCCGGGTCCGGATGTTCGTCGCGTCGGAGGAGGCGACCTCCGGCTCCGTCATGGCGAACGCGGAGCGGATCTCGCCCGCGAGCAGCGGCTCCAACCACTGCTTCTTCTGCTCGTCGTCGGCGAACTGCGCCAGCACCTCCATGTTGCCCGTGTCCGGGGCCGCGCAGTTCAGCGCGGTGGGGGCCAGGTTCGGGCTGCGGCCGGTGATCTCCGCGAGCGGCGCGTACTGGAGGTTCGTCAGGCCGGCGCCGTGCTCGGAGTCGGGAAGGAAGAGGTTCCACAGGCCCTGCTTGCGGGCCTCCGCCTTGAGCTCCTCGATGATCGCCGGGGTGTCCCACGGCGAGGCCAGCTGTGCGCGCTGTTCGTGCTCGATCTGCTCGGCGGGGTAGACGTGCTCGTCCATGAAGGCGAGCAGCCTGGCACGGAGTTCTTCGGTACGGGCGTCGAATGCGAAGTCCATGAGGTACTCAGCCTTCCTGGAGGGTGGTGAGGCCGTGCTCGATGAAGACGGGGACGAGACCGCCGATCCGGTCGAAGCCGGCGCCCACGGTCTGCCCGAGCGTGTAGCGGTAGTGGATGCCCTCGAGGATCACGGCGAGCTTGAACCAGGCGAACGCCTCGTACCAGGAGATCGCCGAGGTGTCCCGGCCCGAGCGCTCCGCGTACCGCTCGATCAGCTCGGCAGGGGCCGGGTGGCCTGCGGCGCCCGCCGTGGTGCTGACGGGGGAGTCGGGCAGCTCCAGCCGCCTGCTGTACATGACCAGCAGGCCGAGGTCGGTCAGCGGGTCGCCGAGGGTCGACATCTCCCAGTCCAGGACCGCCTTGATCCGGTCGTCGTCGCCGATCAGGACGTTGTCGAGACGGTAGTCGCCGTGGACGACGGCGGCCGTGGGCGAGGTGGGAAGCGCGCGCCCCAGAGCGGCGTGCAGCTCGTCGATGCCGGCCAGTTCGCGGCCCCGTGAGGCCGCCAGCTGCTTGCCCCAGCGCCGCAGCTGCCGGTCGAGGAAGCCCTCGGGCCGGCCGAAGTCGCCGAGGCCGACCGCCTCGGGGTCGACGGCGTGCAGGTCGACGAGGGTGTCGACGAGGGACAGCACCGCGTTGCGGGTGCGCTCCGTACCGAGCGGAGCGAGCTGCTCCGCGGTGCGGTACGGGGTGCCGTCGACGAACTCCATGACGTAGAACGGCGACCCGATGACCGACTCGTCCTCGCAGAACAGCACGGGCTGCGCCACGGGGACCGCGGTCGGTGCCAGCGCGCTGATCACCCGGTGCTCGCGCTTCATGTCGTGCGCGGTCGCGAGGACGTGACCGAGCGGGGGCCGGCGGACGACCCAGCGGGAGGTGCCGTCGGTGACCGTGTAGGTGAGGTTGGAACGGCCGCCCTGGATCAGCCGGGCGCTGAGCGGTCCGCGCACCAGTCCTGGCCGCTCACGGTCCAGATGACCGCGCAGCTGCTCGGGATCGAGGCCTGGGGGGACTGAGCTCATGGTGCGCACCTCCGGGGGCGGTCCTGGGAACGCGTTCATGATGACCGACCAGTCGGTATGTCGTCCAGTGGGCTGGTCGAAGCGATGTCGGGATCACATCGGAGCAGGGTGCGGTGGGGTCGGGCCGCCGCACCCGCGGGGAACGCGCCGCGTCAGGCGTGGCAGGCCACCGGCACCCCGCCGTTCATCGCCGCCATGTCGGCGAACACCGCGACGGGGTCCAGCGGCGAACCCTCGGGCAGTCCGTCCAGTTCCGCGTAGGCCCGGTGCAGGTTGGCCACCAGACGTTCGCTCTCCCTCAGTTCCGCGAAGGCCCCCAGGTCCGCGGCCTGCGCCGTCTCCAGCGGTGTGCGCCCCTTGGCGTGCCCCTCCTCGGCCAGTTCGGCGACGTACCGCAGATAGCGCTCGGTCGCGTCGTACGCCGAGGGATCGGTGATCGGCCCGTGTCCCGGCACCACCGTCTCTGCGTCGAGCGAGCGCAGCACCCCGAGGGCCCGCAGCGACCCGCTGAGCGAGCCCATCGGGACGAACGGTGTACCGCCCTGGAAGATCAGGTCGCCGGTGAAGACGATCCCCTGCCGGGGCAGGTGCACGACCGTGTCACCGGTCGTGTGGGCGACCCCGCCGGGATGGATGAGCCGCACCTCGATGTCCCCGACGTGGACCGTCAGGCGGTCGTCGTACGTGACGGCCGGTGCGGTGATCCGGATGTCGCCGAAGTCGGTCTGCGGCCAGATCAGATCGAGTTGGCGGCCTGCGGCGAGGAGCTCGCTCCGGCACGACTCGTGCCCCACCACCACGGCCTCCGGCAGGAAGAGCCCGTTGCCGTAGGTGTGATCGCCGTGGTGGTGGGTGTTGACGACGGTGCGGGGGAGCGGGGCGCCGGTCGCCAGCAGCGCGTCACGCAGCGCCCGGGCCCGCCGCTCGGTGGCCGCGGTGTCGACGAGAAGCGTGGACTCCCCGTCGCTGACGAATCCCGCGTTGTTCAGGCACCAGCCGCCGTCGGGCTGTACATAGGCGTGGACATGCGGCGTCAGTTCGACGGTGTAGGGCTCGGTGGCGGGCATGCGGCTCCCCCGGGGTACGGTCGATTGAATCGGCCCTCGAAGCCTGCCAGTTGATCCCCGAGCGGGAAACCACGGGAGACGTGTCCCGGCGGTCGTGCCGGCGATCGTTCCGGCCGTCGCCTCAGTGATCGTCCCAGTGTCCTTCGTGCTCCGCGTGCCGGTGCCCGTCGTGGACGTAGTCGACGTGATCGCCGTGCACCACGGCGGGATGGCCGCACCCTGCGCCGTGCTCGTGTGCGTGCCCGCTGTGCGACACGTGCTCGCCGGGCTCGCACTCGTCCCAGTGACCGGAGTGCTCCCGGTGGAGATGCCCGTCATGCGCGTAGTCGACGTGGTCGCCGTGCGGGATCTCGCTGTGGCCGCAGGCCGGACCGTGGGCGTGTTCGTGCGTGGGGTGCTCCTGGTGGGCAACGGTCATGGCGCTCACCTCTGGTGTGATTCATGACGTTATGTCTGTTTCCCAGGCTAGTCTCCGCCGACGGGCCGGGCCCGCGCCGCGCGTCACGTCGCGAGGGAACGGATGCCCGGGCGACGCGGCTTGCGCCGCACCGCCCTCCTCACGTCAGGTCGCGATCGCCATGGCGAACGCCGCCAGCGCCAGCGCCAGCACACACAGCACCGCCGCGATCGCGCCGCCCACCGGCATGGGCCGCGGCCGGGGCGCGTCCATCGCCCCGACGCGCCGGTGCGCGACCGCCAGGAACCCGAGCCAGGCGAGCACACTCATCGCCGCGGCGAGGACCGTGTCCTGTGCCGTCTGCCTGGCGGCGAGGACCGCCACCACCGTGCAGGTCAGCGTGGTCCGGCGCCATGCCAGCCGGGTCCGCTCCGGTTGCAGCCCCGGATCGCGGGCAGGGCCGCTCACACGTCGCCCCACGCCACGACCACCACCATGGTGACCGACACGACCGCGACCACGACCGCCAGCAGTGCCGGGAACCGGGAAACCGGCAGGTCCTCGCCGCGGCGCATGGCCCGCTCGCACCGTACCCAGTGGTTCACGGCCCGCACGGCACACGCCGCCCCGGCCCCGATCAGTGCGAGCGCCAGCCCCGCCCGTACGCCCCGGTGCAGCTCCGGCAGGAACTGGTCGACCGCGAAACCGCCGCCGATGAGGGCGAGCGCCGTACGGACCCAGGCGAGAAACGTCCGCTCGTTGGCGAGCGAGAACCGGTAGTCGGGGGTCTCGCCCTCGCCCCTGATCCGGGCCGGTGCGAACCACAGCCGCAGGCTCTGTACGAAGTCGCTCACGCAGCGCACCCTACCTGCGGTGCTGCGGGCGGCCCGGCGCCGGCCGCCGGACGGCCCGGTGGGCCTTGAGGCGCTCGTAGGCGGCCAGCCCGTCCGGCACCCATTCCCACTCGCGAAGCCCAGCCTCCAGCTCGGCCTCCGTAAGGAAGCCGTGCCAGGCGACCTCCTCCTTCTGCGGGTCCACGGGGAGCTCGCAGCGGACCTCGTAGACGTACGACCACCAGCTCGGTCCGGGGCCGCCGTCGCTCTCGCCCTCATACAGGAACTTGAACAGAGGGACGGGCCGGGGCAGCCCGCGCACCCCCAGCTCCTCCTCCGCCTCGCGCAGCGCGGCCTCGTCGTAGCTCTCCCCGGCGCCCACGACGCCGCCGACGAACATGTCGTGGAGCGAGGGGAAGACCAGTTTCGTGGCGGTGCGCCGGTGCACGAAGACGCGTCCCGCGGCATCCCTGACCAGGATGAACGCACACCGGTGACGCAGCCCGAGGGCGTACGCCTCGCCGCGCGGGGCCTGTCCGACCACCTCGTCGTGCTCGTCGACGATGTCGAGGATCTCTTCCGCGGGTCCGGGCGACGTCATGCACCCATCCAAGCACCGCCCTCCGCCGCCATTGACGAGTTACTCACCCGTAAGGAGGATCGGGTGCCACGGTGCCCGACGGACGAACGGAAGACCATGGCGTACGACGCTGACGTGATCGTGATCGGGGCGGGACTCGCCGGACTCGTGGCCACCGCCGAACTCGTCGACGCCGGTCGCAAGGTCATCCTCCTCGACCAGGAGCCCGAGCAGTCCATCGGTGGTCAGGCGCACTGGTCCTTCGGCGGCCTCTTCTTCGTCGACTCGCCCGAGCAGCGCCGGTTGCGCATCAAGGACAGCCACGCCCTCGCACTCCAGGACTGGCTGGGCACCGCCGGCTTCGACCGCGACGAGGACCACTGGCCGCGCACATGGGCCGAGGCGTACGTCGACTTCGCGGCGGGCGAGAAACGGGCCTGGCTGCACCGGCAGGGCGTGCGGTTCTTCCCCGTCGTCGGCTGGGCGGAGCGCGGCGGCTACGACGCGAACGGCCACGGCAACTCCGTGCCGCGTTTCCACATCACCTGGGGCACCGGCCCCGGGCTGGTCGCCCCCTTCGAGCGGCGGGTACGAGAAGGCGTCGCGAAGGGGCTGGTGCAGCTCAGGTTCCGGCACCGGGTCACCGGACTGGGCCGAAGTGCGGGCAGTCTGGACACCGTCACCGGCGAGATCCTCCGGCCGTCCGACGTGGAGCGGGGCGTGGCGAGCAGCCGCGAGGTGACCGGTGCCTTCGAGTACCGGGCGCAGGCGGTCGTCGTCACCTCGGGCGGCATCGGCGGCAACCACGACCTCGTACGCGCCCAGTGGCCGAAGCGGCTCGGCACCCCGCCCGAGAAGATGCTCTCCGGCGTGCCCGCGCATGTCGACGGGCTGATGCTGGGCATCGCGGAGCGCGCCGGCGCGAGCCACATCAACCGCGACCGGATGTGGCACTACACCGAGGGCATCGAGAACTGGAATCCGATCTGGGCCAAGCACGGCATCCGGATCCTGCCCGGCCCGTCCTCCCTCTGGCTGGACGCGCGGGGCAGACGGCTGCCGGTACCGCTGTTCCCCGGCTTCGACACCCTCGGCACGCTCGACCACATCATGCGGACCGGCCACGGCTACACCTGGTTCGTGCTCGACCAGAAGATCATCGGCAAGGAGTTCGCCCTGTCGGGCTCCGAGCAGAACCCGGACCTCACGGGGAAGTCCGTCCGTGACGTCCTCGTGCGGGCGAGGGCGGAGGTACCGGCGCCGGTGAAGGCGTTCATGGACAACGGCGTCGACTTCGTCGTGGAGAAGGACCTGGGCGCGCTGGTGCGCGGCATGAACGCACTCACCGGCGACGATCTGATCGACGAGGCGGAGCTGCGGCGCGAGATCACGGGCCGGGACCGGGAGATCGCGAACCCGTTCACCAAGGACCTCCAGGTCACGGCGATCCGCGGTGCCCGTAAGTACCTCGGCGACAAGCTGATCCGCACCGCCGCCCCGCACCGCCTGCTGGACCCGAAGGCGGGCCCGCTGATCGCCGTACGGCTGAACATCCTGACCCGCAAGTCGCTCGGCGGCCTGGAGACGGACCTGTCGTCGCGGGTGCTGGGGAAGTCGGGTACGCCGCTGGAAGGTCTGTACGCGGCGGGCGAGGCGGCGGGCTTCGGCGGCGGGGGCGTCCACGGCTACCGTTCGCTGGAGGGCACGTTCCTCGGGGGCTGCCTCTTCTCGGGCCGGTCGGCGGGGAGGGCGGCGGCGGCCGCCGTCTCGTAGCCGCCGACCCGCGCGAACGCCGGACGGGCCGGCATCCCCGGCGGGACACCGGCCCGTCCGGCGCGAGCCGGGTCGGCGGAAAGCGGCCCGTACGGAGTCGCCCGTACGGAGTCCCTCCACCTCCTGTTCCAGCAGCCGGAGGACGATCGTCCGGTGATCGGACCCGTACGCCCCCGTGTCCAGCGGGAACGGCCGGTCGGCGAGCCGGGTCGGGGAGCGCCACGCGGCGGCGCCCACCTGCGCGTTGCGCTTCACGACCTGCCATTCGACCCGGGCGTCGGGCGCCACACGGAATGTGGAGGTGGCCGCTTCGTACGGCGTGCCGTCACGCACGGCGCGGACGGGCAGCGTGTGCTCGCCCGCTGCCCGCCGCCCGCCATGTGCCCGTCGGCGTCGTCGACTCGTCCGGGGTGGGCCGGTCCAGCCGCACCTCGAGGACGTCGGCCTCGCGGGCCGAACGGTGAACTCCTCCTCGGTACGCCGCCCCGGCGGCGTATCCGCCCACTCCACTGCTCCAGCGGCTCGGAGGAGATCACCTGGAGCCGGCGCGCCTTGACGACGGGCCGGGTCGAAGGGTTGGCGCGTCTTTCAGCTCGCCGGAGTGTGACGGAAGTCTGACGGACCGCGCCGGGCTCTGGCCCCTCCGGCGGCCAGGTGCTCGAATCGAAGCGTGACCACACAACATCCCGGCACCGAGGGAGAGGGCGCGCCCGTGGGCCGCCGCCTCGTCCTCGGCATGCTCGGCCTCGGCGCCGCCGGCGTCGCCTTTGCGCCGTATCTGCAGCGCGGCCTGGAGAGCTTCCTCGGGTCGGCCGCGGACAAGGACCCGACCGGGCTCACGGGCCTGCTTCCCAACGGTGGCGGCTTCCGTTACTACTCCGTCGCCTCCTCCGTGCCCCGCAGGACCGCCGAGAACTACCGCCTGACCGTCGACGGCCTGGTCCGGCACCCGGCCGCATACACCCTGGCCGACCTCCGCTCGCTCCCGCAGACCCGCGTCGTGCGGGACGTGCAGTGCGTCACCGGGTGGCGGGTACCGGACACGCCCTTCGAGGGGGTGAAGCTCTCGCATCTGCTGGACGCCGCCGGCGTTCGGCCACAGGCGCGCGCCATCCGGTTCACCTGCTTCGACGGCACGTACAGCGAGAGCCTGACCCTCACCCAGGCCCGCCGTGACGACGTCCTCGTCGCGCTGCGGATGCAGGACAAGCCGGTCAGCCACTCGCACGGCGGCCCGGTCCGCCTCTACGTCGCGCCGATGTACTTCTACAAGTCGGCGAAATGGCTCTCGGGGATCACGGTCACCGAAGCCGTCCGGCCCGGCTACTGGGAGGAGCGGGGCTATGACGTCGACGCCTGGGTCGGCCGGTCCAACGGCCGCACCGACACCCCCACGGTCTGAAGAGCCCATGCGCGTACGGAGATTCAGCCGCGCCGAGCGCTGGGTGCACCGCACCACCGCCGCGCTGATGCTGCTCTGCATCGCGACTGCCGCCGCGCTCTACGTGCCCCAGCTCGCCGAGCTCGTCGGCCGCCGCCACCTCGTGGTCACCGTCCACCAGTGGTCGGGCCTGCTGCTGCCCGTGCCGTTCCTGCTCGGCCTGGCCTCCCGTGCGTTCCGCGCGGACCTGCGCCGACTGAACCGCTTCGCGCCGTACGACAGCCGGTGGCTGCGGGCCGTACGCCGCCGCGAACACGGCCCGCAGGCGCGCCCGGCGGGCAAGTTCAACGCCGGCCAGAAGATCTACGCCGCCTGGATCGCCGGCGCGACGCTGGTCATGCTCGGCACCGGGCTGCTGATGTGGTTCACCGGGCTCACGCCCCTCGTGTGGCGCACGAGCGCGACGTTCGTCCACGACTGGCTGTCGCTCGGGGTCGGGATCGTCGTAGCCGGGCACATCGCGATGGCGCTCGCCGACCCGGAGGCACGCCGTGGCATGCGCACCGGATGGGTCGAGCGCCAGTGGTCGCGTGACCACCACCCGAGGTGGCCGGCGGACGAGTGAGGCCGGCCTGCGAGGGACCTGCCGGCGAGGACCACAAGTGCGGCGTGGGTGGTCGACATGTCGGCCGCGAGCGGGGCGACCAGTCCGGCGGCGGAGATCGTGGCGACGGTGGCGGAGCCGGTCGCCGGCCGGATCGCGACGGCGATCAGCCAGACGAGCAGCAGCGTCGGGACGGTGCAGTTCTTGGAGAAGTCCAGGATCATCCGGCCGACACCGATGTCGATCAGTGTCTGCTTGAAGCCGCCGTCGGCGCCGACGATGAGAGGACGGCGATGCCCGGCTGTGCGTTGCCCGCCGAGGTGTTCGGTTCGACGGTGTCCGCTGCCAGCATCTCGACGCCGAGACTGGTCACGGTGATTCCTTACTGGTCGAGCCCGCGCAGCGGGGCGAGAGCCCGTTCGGTGATCTCTTCGGGAGTGCCGGAGACATCGACGGCGACGCCCGCCTCGTCGTCCTCCAGCGGCTGGAGGGTGGCGAACTGGGAGTCCAGCAGCGCGGTGGGCATGAAGTGCCCCTTGCGTTCCGTCATCCGCTGCTCGATGAGCTCGCGGCTGCCGGTGAGGTGGAGGAACACGACGTCGGGCGCTGCAGAACGCAGCCGGTCGCGGTACTCACGCTTGAGCGCGGAGCTGGAGACCACTCCGCCGAGCCCCGCCCTGCCGTGGGCCCACCTGCCGATGGCGTCGAGCCACGGCCTGCGGTCCGCGTCGTCCAGCGGGGTGCCGGCCGACATCTTGGCGATGTTCGCCGGGGGATGGAAGTCGTCGCCCTCGGCGTAGGGGACGTCCAGGGCGGCGGCGAGCAGGGGGCCGATCGTGGTCTTGCCGGTCCCTGCGACGCCCATCACCACGACGACGTGGGGGGTGCTCATGACATGCCTCGCTGTCTTCCTCGACCTTCGACATCGGTCCGTCGCGCTACTGAAACCCATTGGACGACCCCGACCCGGCGGCGGTGACGCTGCAGGTGCAGGTTGCCGAGGCCGTTCGCGAAGGCGACGCCGCCCGGGCGGAGCGGCTCACCCGGGAAATTGTCTTCGGTGCTCTCCAGGGGCTCGACATCCTGGCTCCTTGAAATGCATGACACCCTTGCATCGCCTTGTCGAAACCTCTGAAATACCTCAGATATGTACCTGAGTGAGGTGCGCCACTGCCAAAATCCCAGGGTTGCCCTGACCATAAACCCTCGGGCCCTCCATGAGCCCCAGGGCATCCAGGCCCCGAAGCCAGGTCAAGGCGTCCCCTTCCCTTCACCCCTGGGAAGGCACCGGCGCAGGCCGGGTACCGCACACCCCCTCACGAAGGCGAACAACCTCAATGAGTGACCGCACCATGGCTGCGGCCGAAACGCCTGTCGCCAACGCGACGGGTTCCCCCCACGTGGACGCCGGAGACGCCGGGTACCGCAAGGACCTCAAGTCGCGGCACATCAACATGATCGCCATCGGCGGCGCCATCGGCACCGGCCTGTTCCTGGGCGCCGGTGGCCGCATGGCGGGCGCCGGTCCGTCCCTCTTCATCGCCTACGCCGTCTGCGGCGTCTTCGCCTTCTTCGTCGTGCGTGCGCTCGGCGAGCTCGTGCTCTACCGGCCCTCCTCCGGCGCCTTCGTCTCGTACGCCCGTGAGTTCATGGGCGAGAAGGGCGCCTACACGGCGGGCTGGCTGTACTTCCTCAACTGGTCGACGACCGCCATCGCCGACATCACCGCGGCCGCGACGTACGCGCACTTCTGGGCCATGTTCAGCGACATCCCCCAGTGGGTGCTCGCCCTCATAGCGCTCGCCGTGGTCCTCACCGCCAACCTCATCTCGGTGAAGTACTTCGGCGAGATGGAGTTCTGGTTCGCGATCATCAAGGTCGCGGCGCTCGTCGTCTTCATGCTCATCGGTGTCTTCCTGGTCGTCACCTCCCACGACATCGGCGGCCACACCCCGGGCCTCGCCACCATCGGCGACAACGGTGGCATCTTCCCGGCCGGCTTCATGCCGATGCTGCTGCTCATCCAGGGCGTCGTCTTCGCCTACGCCTCCGTCGAGCTGTGCGGTGTCGCCGCCGGTGAGACCGAGAACCCCGAGAAGATCATGCCGCGCGCGATCAACTCGATCATGTGGCGCGTGGGTCTGTTCTACGTCGGCTCCGTCGTCCTGCTGGCGCTGCTGCTCCCGTACACCGCGTACTCCGGCGACCAGAGCCCCTTCGTCACCGTCTTCGACAGGCTCGGCATCCCGGGCGCGGCCGGCGTGATGAACCTCGTCGTCCTCACCGCCGCCCTCTCCAGCCTCAACTCCGGCCTCTACTCGACCGGCCGCATCCTGCGCTCGATGTCCATGTCCGGCTCCGCGCCCAAGTTCACCGGCGTGATGAACAAGGGCGGCGTGCCCTACGGCGGCATCCTCCTCACCGCCGCCTTCGGTGTCCTCGGGGTCCTCCTCAACTACGTCATGCCGGGCGACGCCTTCGAGCTGGTGCTCAACTTCGCCTCCATCGGCATCATCGGCACCTGGGCGATGATCATGGTGTGTTCGCTGCTGTTCTGGCACCGCTCCAAGGACGGCCGCGTCACGCGCCCGGCGTACCAGCTGCCCTGGGCCCCGTACACACAGCTCGTCACGCTGGCCTTCCTCGCCTCCGTCATCGTTCTGATGTGGCTGGACGAAGGCATTTCCCGTACCACCGTCAACTGCCTGCCGCTGATCGCCGCCGCGCTCGTCGGCGGCTGGTTCCTCGTCCGCAAGCGGGTGGCCGCGACGGCCGCCGCACCCAAGGAGCTCTGACACCTTCTCGGCGAAGCCCCCGCGGGGGCTTCGCCGTGCCCGGCACCCACGGGCCATAGTGGGGGGCGACGTCCACTGCGCGAGGAAGGGCAGGTACTGCGATGCCGCAGCAGGTGCAGGGTGTGATCGCACCGGGAAAGAACGAGCCGGTACGGGTGGAGACGATCACGATCCCGGACCCGGGCCCGGGGGAGGCCGTCGTCGAGGTGCAGGCCTGCGGGGTCTGCCACACCGATCTGCACTACAAGCAGGGCGGCATCAACGACGACTTCCCGTTCCTCCTGGGGCATGAGGCCGCGGGCGTCGTCGAGGCGGTCGGCAACGGCGTCACCGACGTCGAACCAGGGGATTTCGTGATCCTCAACTGGCGTGCCGTGTGCGGTCGGTGCCGGGCGTGTCTGCGCGGCCGGCCCTGGTACTGCTTCGACACCCACAACGCCCGGCAGAAGATGACGCTCGCGGACTCGGGCACCGCACTGTCACCCGCTCTCGGCATCGGCGCCTTCGCCGAGAAGACCCTGGTCGCCGCGGGCCAGTGCACCAAGGTCGATCCGGCCGTCTCCCCGGCCGTGGCGGGCCTGCTCGGCTGCGGGGTGATGGCCGGCATCGGCGCCGCGATCAACACCGGCCAGGTCGGCCGCGGCGACTCGGTGGCCGTCATCGGCTGCGGCGGAGTCGGAAACGCGGCCGTCGTCGGCGCCCACCTCGCGGGAGCGGCGAGGATCATCGCCGTCGACATCGACGACCGCAAACTCGAGACGGCGAGGAAGATGGGCGCCACCCACACCGTCAACTCCCGTACCTCGGACCCCGTCGAGACGATCCGCGAGTTCACAGGCGGCTTCGGCGCCGATGTCGTCATCGAGGCGGTCGGCCGCCCCGAGACGTACGAACAGGCCTTCTACGCCCGTGACCTGGCCGGCACCGTCGTCCTCGTCGGCGTGCCCACCCCCGACATGAAGCTCGAGCTGCCCCTCCTGGACGTCTTCGGGAGAGGCGGGGCGCTCAAGTCGTCCTGGTACGGCGACTGTCTGCCCTCCCGCGACTTCCCGATGCTGATCGACCTGCACCAGCAGGGCCGGATCGACCTCGGGGCGTTCGTCACCGAGACCATCGGCCTCGGCGACGTGGAGAAGGCGTTCGCCCGCATGCACGAGGGTGACGTCCTGCGTTCGGTCGTGATGCTGTGATGGCGGCTCGTGTCGACCACCTGGTCACCTCCGGCACGTTCTCGCTCGACGGCGGCACCTGGGACGTGGACAACAACGTATGGATCGTCGGTGACGACCGGGAGGCAATCGTCATCGACGCCTCCCACGACGCGGACGCGATCCTCGCCGCGCTCGCCGGCCGCAGCCTGCGCGCCGTCGTCTGTACGCACGCGCACAACGACCACATCGACGCGGCCCCGGCGCTCGCCGCGGCCACCGGCGCGCCGATCCTGCTGCACCCGGACGACCTGCCGCTGTGGAAGCAGACCCACCCGGAGCGCGCCCCCGACGGCGAACTCGCCGACGGGGACACGATCACCGTCGCCGGCACGTCCCTGACCGTGCTCCACACGCCGGGTCACGCTCCGGGTGCCGTGTGCCTCCACGCGCCCGAGCTCGGCACCGTCTTCACCGGAGACACGCTCTTCCAGGGCGGACCGGGGGCCACCGGCCGGTCGTTCTCCCACTTCCCGACGATCATCGACTCGATCCGCGACCGGCTGCTCACCCTGCCGCCCGAGACCGTGGTCCGAACCGGCCACGGCGACACCACCACCGTCGGCACCGAGGCGCCGCACCTTCAGGAATGGGTGGACCGGGGCCACTGAGCCAGCCGCAACCGGCTCTCGAACCGGCATGGCCGCCCGGTGACGGGATCACTGAACTCCAGGATGTTCGCGAGGAGTTGCAGCGGCTTCGAGAAGTCCTCCGGCGCCTCGGGCAGCACGAGAGGGAACAGCGGGTCACCCAGGATCGGCAGTCCCAGGCTGTTCATGTGGACCCGCAGCTGATGGGTGCGGCCGGTGGCCGGCAGCAGCCGGTACCGGCCGACCCCGCCCCGCTGCTCCAGGAGTTCGATCCGGCTCTCGCTGTTGGGCTCACCCGGCTCCTCCCTGGCCGCGAGCACCCCGCGCTCCTTCACGATCCGGCTGCGCACGGTCCGCGGCAGGGCCACCGCCGGGTCGTACGGAGCCAGGGCCTCGTACTCCTTGCGCACCCGCCGGTCACGGAACATCGTCTGGTACGCGCCCCGGTCCCCGGGGCGCACGACGAACAGGACCAGACCGGCCGTGAGCCGGTCCAGCCGGTGGGCCGGCTGCAGCGCGGGCAGCTCCAGATCGCGGCGCAGCCGGGCGAGCGCCGTCTCCTTCACATGGCTGCCGCGCGGCATGGTGGCGAGGAAGTGCGGTTTGTCGGCGATCACCACGTGGTCGTCGCGATGCACGATCCCGATCTCGAACGGCACCCGTTCCTCCGCCGGGAAGTCGCGGTGGAACCACAGATCGCGCCCCGCCGTGTACGCCTCGTCCCAGGTCACCGCCCCGTCCCTGCCGACGAAGCGCCCCTCGCGGAGCATCGCATCGACCCCTGCCTCGCCGATCGCGCTGCCGTAACGGTGCAGCAGATGGTCCCGCACGGTGGGCCAGCGGCCGTCCGGGTCCTCGGGCAGTCGCAGCCGCACCGGGTCGATGCCGTCGCGCTGGGGGAGCGGGGCGGGCAGGGCAGCCCTGTTTCTGCGTCTCACCGTGGAGACTGTATGCCGGGCTCGGCAGCCGCCCGGACGGCGCCACCCCTGCCCGGGGCGGCCGCCCCGCCTCCTGCCGCATCAGCAGCACGCCCGAGGGACCCGACGGCGCGCGAAACGCCCGGTGCACCGCAGCGCAGCAGGAACGGCGCGGCGAGCCCGGTCGCACCGGCGGTCACGTCCAGGGGCAGGAACGAGTGGTTCCAGTCATTCGTCACCGGGTCGTCGTAGTCCTTGCAGGCGTGCCGGGCGGGGACGAGGACCGGCAGCGACGCCGTCCGGTGGGCGAGGAGGCCGGGTCCCTCACGAACATCGCCGCCGTGGCCGGGGCGAAAGCCCCGCTGCCGGTCCATCAGTGCTCCATCCCGCCGCCGGCATACATCACGACGACGCCGATGATGACGAGTGCGATCCCGATCAGCGTCGCCGGCTTGACCGGTTCGTCGAAGAGCACGACGCCACCGAGGAAGGCGCCCACCGTGCCGACGCCCGACCAGATCGCGTACACCGGTCCGACGTCGAGCGTCTTGAGCGCCTGCGCCAGCATCAGGAAGGCGGCGCCGTAACCGATGACCACCAAGGCGGTGGGGCCGAGGCGGGTCAGGCCGTGCGACGCGCGCAGCGAGAGGGTCGCGATCACTTCGGAGACGATCGCTCCCGCGACCAGCAGAGCGCCCATCAGCGCGATCCCCCGTCGGTGCCGGTGCCGGTGCCGGTTTCCGTGCCGGCGACGTCCGTGCCGGTGCCGGTGACATCCGTGCCGGTGGCGTCCGCGTCGGCGCGGTCCGTGCCGGTGGTCCCGGTGGCGGCGAGGTCCGCAACGAGACGGCGCAGTTCGACGTGTGCCACACCGTGCGGCGGGGCGAGGCCGAGCAGGCGCGCCGTCCACCAGCCGTCGACCGCCATGCGCACCAGGGTGCTCACGCCGGGCGGCAGTCCGTCCGCCTCCAGGCGTTCCTGCCAGGTCCGGTAGTGGCGCTGCAGGACATCGAGGATCTCGGGCCCGCCGGCCGCGGCGAGCAGCGCTACGGGCACCTCGTCGCGGCCGTCCCCGCCGCCCGGCTCGGAAGCCACGGGTGGGATGGAGGCGTCGAGGTAGGCCTTGGTGTACGCGCCGGCCGGGGCGTCCGGGCCGGGCAGTGCGGCCTCGAACCGGTCCATCAGTCGCTGGACCACGCCCTCGACCAAGGCGCGCTTGCTCGGGAAGTGATGCAACAGGCCCCCCTTGCTCACGCCGGCCTCCGCGGCGACGGCATCCAGCCGGACCGCGTCCGCACCGCCCTTGGCCAGCAGTCGTTCCACGGCGTCGAGGAGTCGATCGCGCACTGTCCCGCCCGTCTGTCGCACTGATCCATCGACCGACCGTCTGGACGGTCGAATGCAGGGTAGAACCTCCGGATCTGTCGGGGGAAGGACCTGGTGATCCCCGCGGTCGTGCACGCGCAGCCCCGCCTCGCCACCCGCGCCGCCCTTGCGACGGCGACACGACCGGCCCGTCTGGCTCCCGAGGCTGTTCGAGGACCTGCTCGGCATGCCGTCGTTCGTGATTCCTGATGGGCCTCGGCCTCGGCATCCGCCGCGCGGTCACCGGCTCGGCGTTTGCCTCGGCCTGGGGGCAGGGCGTCTGCTACCTCCCGCTGCCCGGGGCCCTGGCCGGGGCAGCGCTGATCCGCGGACTCCCCAGCGAGGAATGCAGAAGATCCCCACGGAAAGCTCCGTGGGGATCTCGCTGGTGTCCGAGGGGGGACTTGAACCCCCACGCCCGATAAAGGGCACTAGCACCTCAAGCTAGCGCGTCTGCCATTCCGCCACCCGGACAAGGTGTCTGTCGTGCGGCCCTGGGCCGTTCCGACGTGGAAAACCATAGCAAACATTCGACCCCCCTCGATCACACCCCCGCATGCACCGGCCGCCGGACAAAGGCCTGCGGCCGCCCTTGGGACGCGAGGCACGATGGCGAGAGGATGAGGCCGGACCCAGCAGCGACAGCGGGAGGAATCAGCGTGAGCGAGTCGAACACGGCCCGGGCGGTCACGGGCGAGGACGAGGTCGTCGATCTCTGCCGTGAGCTGATCAGGATCGACACCAGCAACTACGGCGACCACTCCGGACCGGGCGAGCGCGCCGCGGCCGAGTACGTCGCGGAAAAGCTCGCCGAGGTCGGCCTGGAGCCGCAGATCCTCGAGTCCCACAAGGGACGCGCCTCCACCGTGGCCCGTATGGAGGGCGAGGACCCGTCCCGGCCCGCGCTGCTCATCCACGGCCACCTCGACGTGGTGCCCGCGAACGCGGACGACTGGAACCATCACCCGTTCTCCGGTGAGATCGCGGAGGACTGCGTCTGGGGCCGCGGCGCGGTCGACATGAAGGACATGGACGCGATGACCCTCGCGGTCGTACGGGACAGGCTGCGCAGCGGCCGCAAGCCCCCGCGTGACATCGTCCTCGCCTTCCTCGCAGACGAGGAGGCCGGCGGCACCTACGGCGCCCGCTACCTGGTCGACAAGCACCCCGGACTGTTCGAGGGCGTCACGGAGGCGGTCGGCGAGGTCGGCGGCTTCTCCTTCACCGTCAACGAGAACCTGCGCCTCTACCTCGTCGAGACGGCCCAGAAGGGCATGCACTGGATGCGCCTGACCGTGGACGGCACCGCGGGCCACGGCTCGATGACCAACAACGACAACGCCATCACCGAGCTCTGCGAGGCCGTCGGCCGCCTCGGCCGCCACACCTGGCCGGTCAGGGTCACCAAGACCGTACGGTCCTTCCTCGACGAGCTGTCCGACGCGCTCGGCACGCCGCTCGACCCCGAGGACATGGACGCGACCCTCGCCAAGCTCGGCGGCATCGCCAAGATGGTCGGCGCCACCCTGCGCAACTCGGCGGCCCCGACGATGCTCGGCGCCGGCTACAAGGTGAACGTCATCCCCGGCCAGGCGACCGCCCACGTGGACGGGCGTTTCCTGCCGGGGTACGAGGAGGAGTTCCTCGCCGAGCTGGACCGGTTGCTCGGCCCTCGGGTCAAGCGGGAGGACGTGCACGGCGACAAGGCGCTGGAGACCAGCTTCGACGGAGCGCTGGTGGATGCGATGCAGGTGGCGCTGAAGGCGGAGGACCCCATCGCGAGGGCCGTGCCGTACATGCTCTCCGGCGGCACCGACGCCAAGTCCTTCGACGATCTCGGCATCCGCTGCTTCGGCTTCGCACCGCTCAAGCTGCCGCCGGAGCTGGACTTCGCCGGGATGTTCCACGGAGTGGACGAGCGGGTGCCGGTGGACGGCCTGAAGTTCGGCGTGCGGGTCCTCGACCGGTTCATCGACCAGTGCTGAGACGGGCCGCCGAGGCCGGCCCGGGGTTGCTTGGACGGCGCGCCGATAATCGCGAACGCGTGCGTACATGACTTGAAAGAGTGAATGGGGGTGACGGCTCGTAGCCCCGGTGGCTGCTCCTCGTTACAGGTGATGCGGTCCGCGGCTGGGACCGCATTTGCCAACAGGAGGAACAATGATCCAGAAGGTCGTCGCGACTGCAGCTGCCACCGGTGGTCTGCTGCTCGCCGGTGCGGGCATGGCCATGGCCGACGCGGGCGCCCAGGGTGCTGCCATGCAGTCCCCCGGCGTTCTGTCGGGCAACCTGGTCCAGGCGCCGGTGAACGTGCCCGCGAACGTCTGCGGCAGCACGGTCGACATCATCGGCCTGCTGAACCCCGCCTTCGGCAACACCTGCGTCAACGCCTGACGTTGTGGCCAGGCCCGCAGCGGGCCGGCAGTGAATCCGGCGGCTCCGGAGTGCGCGCCATGCGCTCCGGAGCCGCCCGCTTCTTCCAAACCCTCGGCATGTGCCCAGGGGTATTCGTGAAGCTGGAAGGCAGGGCATCAAGACATGAGACAGGTCACGCGAAAAGGCCTGATCACCGTGGCAGCCGCGGGCGGCGTACTCGCCCTCGGCGGCGGTTACGCGCAGGCGGACGCCGGGGCGAACGGAGCAGCGTCGAACTCGCCGGGCATTCTGTCCGGCAACTCGGTCCAGGCTCCGGTGCACATGCCGGTGAACGTCTGCGGCAACACCGTGGACGTCGTCGGGCTGCTCAACCCGACGTTCGGCAACGGCTGCGCCATCGCCTCCGGATCGGGCGCGGCGAGCGGCGGCTCCAGCGCGGAGGGCACCACGAGCAACTCACCCGGTGCCGTCTCCGGCAACAACGTCCAGGCGCCGATCGATGTACCGGTCAACGTCTGTGGCAACAGCGTCGACGTCGTCGGGCTGCTCAACCCCTCAACCGGCAACGAGTGCGGGACCGGCTCGGCCGTCACTCCGCCCGGCGGCGAGGAGCCCAACACGCCGGAGGAGCCCAACACGCCGGAGGAGCCCAATACGCCGGAGGAGCCCAATACGCCGGAGGAGCCCGGTACGCCGGAGACGCCGGAGACCCCGACAACGCCGGAAACCCCGGCCACGCCGGAGACCCCGACAACGCCGGAGACCCCGGCCACGCCGGAAACCCCCGGCACCTCGAGCGTGCCGAACACGCCCGGGACGCGGATCGTGACGCCCGCTGGCGGCGCTCAGCTCGCCGAGACCGGCATGGGCGCGCTCGACGTGGCGGCGCCGGCGGCGGTGGGCCTGCTGCTCGCCGGAGCGGTGCTCTACCGGAGGTCGCGCGCGGCCCTGTAGGGGCGCGCCGGACCCGGCCCGGGCTCCAGCCCGGGCCGGGCTCGGACTCCGACGTACGCCGAGGAGCGGGTCCCGCAGCTGCGGGGCCCGCTCCTTCGTTCGTTCCTGCTCCTGATCATCAGCCTGATCACCAGTGTTGATCACCAGGTGGCGCGCACCTGGCGAATGATGCGCCGACGCAGCCGCACCCTGCGGCTGCCGTCGCGGTGCAAGGTCAGTCGGTCCAACTCCCAGTGTCCGTACTCTGCATGGTCCGTGAGCAGACGGGTCGCCTCCTTGCGGGAGACCCCGCGCGGCACGTACACGTCGACAAATTCGTATTCCGGCATCGCATCTATTGTGCGGGCAGCGCCCCGGTACGGATAGCGTCTGCACTATGTCTGATGCTGCGCAGCCCACCGCTGCCGAGGTACGTGCCGCCGCCGAGGCGGTCAAAGCCGCACTGGACCGCCACCTCGAGGCGGTCGAGAACCGCTCGGGAGACGACGACCCGGCCGTCTACGAAGCCTTCAACGCGCTCGCAGCGGCGGCGGAGGCGTACGACGAGCGGCTCTACGACCGTTACGACGAGGTCACCCCCTTCGAGATCCCCGGCGCGGACGATTCGCTGCCGCCGTACGCGGGTCCCGAGGAGCCGAACGCGCTGAGCGTGCTGATCCGCCGGGACTATGCGGTCGTGGAGCCGCAGCGGCTGCTGGCCCAGGCGCAGCGCATCGCGGACGTCGACCGGGACGACGACGAGGACGAGCGCGCGGCGAACGTGCCGGTCGTCGGTGCGAGCGTGCACGCGGCGCTGGGCGTCCTCTTCGGGGAATACGAACCGGACGAAATCGCGTCCCGCCACAAGGAGTTCGGTCTTGAGGAGGGCGACTCCACGCTGTGGGTGTCCGCCGCGGACGAGCTGCCCGAGCCAGGTGAGTGGCTCAGCGTCCCCTTCGACCAGGCCGATCCGGAGCGGGTCGTCTGCCGGTTCGACGTCAGCTCGGTGTTCGACGAGGACGAGCTGCGCGAGGAGCGGGCGGACCTCGACGACGAGTCCTGACCGGTCCCATGTGCCGTCCCGGACCCGGCCCGGGACGACCTGCGCGGTCGTCCACGGCCGGGCCTTTCACTGCGACTGCTGGGCCTGCGACTGCTCGGGCCGTGCCTGTGCCTGCGTTTGCGGCTGCGGTGCGGACTCGACCAGCAGAGCTTCCAGCAGGGCACGCAGCCGTGTGGTGCGCCGGAGGCCGGGGACCTCTGCCACCGCCCGCGGCAGCGCCTCGTCCACTCCGTGCACCACCGACAGATGCCGCTCGGCGCGGCCGAACGCCGTGTACACCCACGGCCTGCTCAGGACCTGCGAGGCGTCTCCGGGGAGCACGACGACCACCGCCGGCCACCGCATGCCCGCGGCCTGGTGCGCGGTCATGGCCCAGCCGTGGCGCAGCACCGACTCGACCCGCTCCCGCGGCACGACCGCCCTCACACCGTCGCAGTCCAGATGCAGTCCGGTCGCGTCCGCGGAGACGACCGTGCCCGTGACCGTCCGGCCGGGGGCCTGGGCATGGGCGACCCGGTCGCCGGGGTCGAAACCGGCGAAGCGGCCGGCGCCGGGGTTGAGGCGCTGCTTGAGCGCCGCGTTGAGCTCGCGGGTGCCGGCGGAGCCGCCGTGGCCCACTGTGATCACCTGGGTCTGCTCGGGAGGCACTCCGATGGCCCGCGGGATCGAGTCGACGACCAGCTGGACCGTACGGTGCACGGCCTCACCGGCGTCCCGGACCGGGACGATCACGACCTCCTTGCCCGGCGCGGCGACCTGGTTCAGCTCCCCGACGCCGACGCCCGACACCAGCTCGCCGAGCGGCCCGGGATCGGGCGTACGCGACGCGATCTGCGGGCACACCCGGGCCATCAGGACGTCCTGGAACACCTGACCCGCGCCCGCACCGCCGAGGACACCTGGGTCGCCGCCGAGTACCAGCCGGCCGCCGTCAGGCATGGACTCCACCAGCGCCGCCGCGGTCTCCACGTCCAGCTGCGGTGCGTCCAGCACGACCAGCAGGTCCAGCGCGAACGCGCCGTCCTCGTCGCGGCCGGGACCCGCGGTCCCTTCCAGCAGGGCGGTGACGGTCACCGCGCCCGCGTCCGGCCCGAGCCGGCGCACGCCGTTCTCCGCGTGCACCGCCACGACGGCCCGCAGACCGAGGCGGCGGGCGGTCTTCGCGAGGGCGACGGGCTCGGCCCGGGCGGCCTCGCCACCGGTGTGCACGACCAGCCCGTGCGCTCCAGCGACCCGCACGAGTTCGGGCCCCTCCCAGGCGTCGGCCGGGCCGGTCCTCACCAGCCTGGCCAGCCCGTCCGCGAGGCTCTCCTCCGCCATCGCGTACCGGTCGAGCCCGAGCAGGACGGGTACGGCGCTGTCGTCGTCGCCCTCCTCCACACCGTCCTGGAAGACCAGGACGGTGCCGTCGGCGACGGCCTGCTGGACGGCCTCGTCCGGATCGGGCACCGACCGCTCGGCGAGCGCGGCCCGGACGGCCGGCGCCTCGAGCGCCGTGTGCCCCTGGAGTGCGGCGCGCTCCAGCAGCCAGGTGACGAGCGCCGACGTCCGCCGTTCGTCGCCGGGCCCGGCGTCGGCGCCGAGCAGCGCGCGGGCGAACCCGTCCGCCTGCTCCGGGCGGACTCCCGGCACGGCGAGCAGCCGCCAGGGATCCTCGGCGAGAACGTCGCCCGCCGCCTCGCCCAGGACCTCGGCGGCCCGCCCCGCAAGGCCCTCGGGTGCCCCGCCCTTCACGAGCAGGTTCCGCACGGCGGCCACGGTGGCGGCAGCCGGCTCGTCCGGCTGCCGCCGGACCGGCCGTCCGGTCGGGGCGGCGGGAGCGGCGCGCCGCGGCTCGGGTGCGGGCGACCCGAAATAGGCGGCGCCCGCCTTCTCGCCGCTCTCCACCGCCCGCACGGCGGCGAGCAGATCGGCGGCCTTCCCGCTGAGCTTGGCCCCGCTGTCGATGGGCTGCTCCCGCTCCGCCTTCCGCCGCTCGATCCGCGCCCGCAACTCCTGCTGCGCGGCGATCTCCACCTCCGCGTCACTCAAATCCGCGGCCGCGTCGACGCCGGCGCCCTCGCCCTCGCGTGCGGGGTCGTCGCTGTCGGCGTCCGCCGCGTCGGCGTGGCCCGCAGTCTCGGGAGCGTCGTCGGCACGGTCCGCGCCTGTGCCCGCCGCGTCGGTGCGCCGCTCTTCGCCGGCCCCGCCCGCCGCATGGGGGCGGCCTGCCGGCTCGAGGGCATCGTGGGCTCCTGCCGGTACGTCCTCGGCGTCCGCCCCGTGGCGGTGGTCCGCCGGCTCCGGTGCGTCGTCCTCCCGGTGGGTGCGGTCGTCGCCGCCGGTGTCGGCGTCCGCCGCGTCGGCGTGGCCCGCAGTCTCGGGAGCGTCGTCGGCACGGTCCGCGCCTGTGCCCGCCTCCTCGCCCGCCGCCCCGTCGGTGCCCGCCGCGTGGCCGGGCTCCGCCGACCCGTGGTCGGCCGCGCCCGCGACGCCTTCGGCGGAGGGGGAAGGGTCGGGGGAGCCGGGGGAGGTTCCCCGGGAACGGGCAGTCACAGCGTGCTCCAGTCCTGGTCGGGATAGCGGTGCACGGGCGCCGACACGTCGTCGAGCGCCCGGCGGATCTCGTCAGGAAGACTAAGCGCCTCCACCGACAACGCCGCCCTGAGCTGCTGCGCATTGCGCGCGCCGACGATCGGCGCCACCACGCCCGGCCGGTCACGGACCCACGCCAGCGCCACTTCGAGCGATGTCGCAGCCAGCCCGTCCGCCGCTGTCGCGACCGCGTCCACGATGCTGCTCGCCGCTTCGTCCAGGTACGGCTCCACGAACGGCGCCATCTGTTCCGAAGCGCCCCGGGAGTCGGACGGAGTGGCGTTCCGGTACTTGCCCGTGAGCACCCCGCGCCCCAGCGGGGACGAAGGCAGCAGCCCCACCCCCAGGTCGAGCGCCGCCGGCAGTACCTCCCGCTCCACACCCCGCTGCAGCAGCGAGTACTCCATCTGCGTGCTCGCCAGCCGGGTGCGCACCCCTGGCGCAGCCAGCTGCCAGGTCGCCGCCTTCGCCAACTGCCAGCCGCAGAAGTTCGACACGCCCGCGTACCGCGCCCGTCCGCTGCTGACCGCGAGGTCCAGGGCCTGGAGCGTCTCGTCCAGCGGTGTGTCGGGGTCGAAGGCGTGGACCTGCCACAGGTCCACGTGGTCCGTGCCCAGCCGCGCCAGCGAGGCGTCGAGCGCGGCGAGCAGATGGCCGCGCGACCCGTCGAAGCGACGGTCCGGGTCCGGCACGCTGCCGGCCTTCGTGGCTATCACCAGGTCCGCGCGGGGCACCAGCCGCTCGACCAGCTGTCCCAGCAGATACTCGGCCTCCCCGCCGCCGTACACGTCGGCGGTGTCGACCAGCGTGCCGCCGGCTTCCCAGAAGACCTTCAACTGGTCGGCGGCGTCGTGCTCGTCGGTGTCCCGGCCCCATGTGAGGGTGCCGAGTCCGATCCGGGACACGCGCAGGCCGGTACGGCCGAGATGCCTCTGCTCCATGGGCGCTGAGATTACTGGCCAGGGGCCCACCCTGAGAGAGCCTGTGGACAACGTGCCCCTGCCGGATCACCCCCGCCCGCGCTAGAGTCCCGGGACAGGCACTTACTGATCAGTAAGAGGGAGCGCTTATGCGGCTCGGCATCAACCTCGGCTACTGGGGCGCGGGCATGGACGGCGACAACCTCGCCGTCGCGCAGGAGGCCGACAGGCTCGGCTACGACGTCTGCTGGGCGGCGGAGGCGTACGGCTCCGACGCCCCCACCGTGCTCAGCTGGGTCGCCGCCCAGACCGAGCGGATCGACGTCGGCTCCGCGATCCTGCAGATCCCGGCCCGCCAGCCCGCCATGACGGCGATGACCGCGGCCACGCTGGACTCGCTCTCCGGCGGCCGGTTCCGTCTCGGCCTCGGCGTCTCCGGGCCGCAGGTCTCCGAGGGCTGGTACGGCGTCAAGTTCGACAAGCCCCTGGCCCGCACCCGCGAGTACGTCGAGATCGTCCGTAAGGCGATGTCCCGCGAGCGCCTGTCGTACGAGGGCGAGCACTGGACGCTGCCGCTGCCCGACGGCCCGGGCAAGCCGATCAAGCTCACGGTCCACCCGCAGCGAGAGCACATCCCGCTCTACATCGCGGCGATCGGCCCCAAGAACCTCGAGCAGACCGGTGAGATCGCCGACGGCGCCCTGCTGATCTTCCCGTCCGCCGACCACATCGAGGACACCGCGCTGCAGCACATCCGTGCGGGCCGCGAGAAGGCCGGAAAGACGATGGAAGGCTTTGACGTCTGCCCCACCCTGCCGCTCGCGATCGGCGACGACGTGGCCGGTCTGGCCGACATGTTCCGGCCGTACACCGCGCTGTACGTCGGCGGCATGGGCAGCCGCAAGCAGAACTTCTACAACCAGCTCGCGCAGCGCATGGGCTACGAGAAGGAAGCCGCCGAGATCCAGGACAAGTACCTCGGCGGCGACAAGGCGGGGGCCGCGGCCGCGGTGCCGCACGAGCTCATCGACCAGACCGCGCTCCTCGGGCCGGTGGAGCGGATCGCCGACCGGATGCAGGCCTACGCGGCGGCCGGTGTCACCACGCTGACGCTCTCACCCGCGGGCTTCACGCTCGACGAGCGGATCACCGCGCTGCGCGCCGGCACCGAGGCGCTGGAGCGCGCGGGTCTCGCGTAGTCCTGTCCTGGGGCAAGCCTGCGGCCGTGGTGGGGGCTCGGGGGTCTTCCCCGCCACGGCCGTCACGCGGTACAACGCGCGACGGCCGTGGCGGTTACTGCCTTGTGTCACCGCCGTGTCGTCCATTCGGTCGATTTGTCCCACTTACCTGTTGCCTGGGTGACTGTGTCGCATTTGACTCTTTCTTTGCGGATGTCCCGAAGATCCGACGGAGGTGGCAGACATGCTCTCGGCCCGGAGTCTCTTCCAGGAGATCATCGACAACGACGACTCCTTTCAGCTGTTCTGCTCCATCGCCGCCAGCGGCGAGGCCCAGGGGGGCTGGGAGAACGGCCGCATCGCCGCCCTCGTCCCCGAGTCCATGCGCGATCTCGCCCCGAAGATCACCCGGCACGGTGCCGACGAGGAGAAGCACGGCCGCCTGTTCGACGCGCTCCTCAAGAAGCGGCATCTGGATCCGGTCCCGGTGCCGCCGGAGACCGACTACACCATGCTGCTGGAGCGCCGGGGCATCGGTCTCACCCATGAGAAGCTGCGCCGCGACGAGCGGCTCACGGAGCACGACATCGTCGTCTACCTCTCGCACAGCCGAGTCACCGAGGAGCGCGCGGCCGGCCAGATGGACATGCTCGTGAAGTACTTCGGCGACCACGCGGAGATCGGCAGGGCGGTCCGGATGATCTGCGACGACGAGGCCAACCACCTGGCCTACTGCCACGAGGAACTGCTCCGCCTCGCCGCCGCCGGACACGGTCGCACCATCCAGCGCGTGCTGCGCGAGAGCGCGCTGGCCGAGATCCAGGTCTACCGGGACGTCAGCCTCGCCGTCATGGCCCACATGGGCCGGCTGCTGCACTGGCCCAGGGCCAAGTCCGCGGCTCTCGCCGCCGGTATCCACGCGCTGTACGGGTACGAACGGCTCGGGGCCTGGCGTCACATGGTCGACCTGAAGCTTCCGGAACGCCGCGGCGCCCTCGACGGTCCGGTCACCGCCGAACCCGCCTTGTGATGTGACCAGGCCCCCGGCCCGGGTCGGGCGACGCCCCCTATGGCCCGGCCAAGCCACGCATCGCCTTCCGGACCGGCAGCGCCTCGCGCCAGGCGGGCGGGCACGACGGCAGCATCACCCGGGCCCGCTCGCGGCCGGGCCGTCGGTGGCCTACGTGGTGACGGGGGAACCGGCTCCCGGCGCCCGCCCGCGGCCGGCGGCCCACGGCCCTTCCCGGGCGCCGGCCCCTCTCGTTCTCCGTCTCCACCCGGGCCCCGCGGTGCGCCCCTGATCCAGCGGCTGCCCGGCGGGCTCAGAGCCAGCCGCGCCGCTTGAAGAGCCGGAAGAGCCCGTACACCGCGCCCGCCATCAGCAGCAGGGTCGCCGGATACGCCCACACCTGTCTCAGCTCCGGCATGTGCTCGAAGTTCATGCCGTAGACACCCGCGACCATCGTCGGCACGGCCGCCATGGCCGCCCATGCCGAGATCTTGCGCATGTCGTCGTTCTGCCGCACGCCCATCTGTGCGAGGTGGGCCGAGAGGATGTCGGACAGCAGCCGGTCCAGACCCTCCACCTGCTCGTTCGCCCTGGTCAGATGGTCGCTGACGTCGCGGAAGAACGGCTGTGCCTGCTCATGGACGAACGGCACGCCCGCGCCCGCCAGCCGGGACATCGGCGCCGCCAGCGGCCCGGCGGCCCGGCGGAACTCGAGCACCTGCCGTTTGAAGGTGTAGATCCTCGCCGCCGTGTTCTTCGCATCCCTTCGGGCCGGTTCGAAAACCGTCGTCTCCATCTCCTCGAGGTCCACCTGGAGCTCGGCCGCGACCTCGATGTAGTGGTCGACGACGGCGTCGCTGATCGCGTACAGCACCGCCGTGGGGCCGTGGCGCAGGACCGCAGGCTCGGCCTCCAGCCGCTCGCGGACGGCACGCAGCGGTGCTCCCTCGCCGTGCCGGACCGTCACCACGAACGAGTCGCCTATGAAGACCATCAGTTCGCCGGTGGTCACCGAATCGCTCTTCGGCTCGTACACCACGGGTTTGAGGACGACGAACAGTGAGTCGTCGTACACCTCGAGTTTGGGCCGCTGGTGCGCCTTGAGCGCGTCCTCCACGGCCAGCGGGTGCAGCGCGAACTCCTCGGAGACGTGCTCGAACTCGTCCTCCGTGGGCTCGTGCAGCCCGATCCAAAGGAACGCGTCACCGGCGGCCCGTGCCTCGTCAAGGGCATCGGAGAAGTCCGACGGGCCTTCGGTGCGGCGTCCGTCGCGGTAGATGGCGCAGTCCACGATCACGGCGCGCATTCTTCCCTGACCGCCGCCCCGGCACACCCTTGGCCCGCCGGACATGCGGTGACCGTAGGCTGGCCCCCATGGCCACGCTGATCCTCGTACGCCACGGACGCTCCACCGCCAACACCGAGGGGGTGCTCGCCGGCTGGACACCGGGGGTCCACCTCGACGAGCGTGGCGCCGCACAGGCGGCCGCGCTCCCCGCGAGACTGGCCTCCGTGCCGATCGCGGCGGTCGTCTCCAGCCCCCTGGAGCGCTGCCGCGAGACCCTCGCGCCTCTGCTGGAGGCCCGGCCCGGGCTCACCGTGGAGACCGACGAACGCATCGGGGAGTGCCACTACGGCGACTGGTCGGGCCGCAAGCTGCGGGAGCTCGCGGAGGAGCCGATGATGGGGGTCGTCCAGCAGCACCCGTCCGCGGTGGTCTTCCCCGGCGGCGAGTCGATGCGGGCCATGCAGGCACGGGCCGTCGACGCCGTCCGCGACTGGAACGCGCGCGTCGACCAGGAGCACGGCGAGGGCGCCGCCTATCTGCTGTGCTCCCACGGCGACATCATCAAGTCACTGGTGGCGGACGCCCTCGGCCTCCATCTCGACCTCTTCCAGCGCATCCACGTCGAGCCGTGCTCGGTCACCGCCATCCGCTACACCCGCAGCCGGCCGTTCCTGCTGCGGCTCGGGGACACCGGGGAGTTGGGCGCCTTGGTGCCGCCCGTGGAAGGCCCGCAGGACAACGGCGGCAGTGGCGATGCGGTCGTCGGGGGCGGCGCGGGCGCACCGTGATCGCTCCGCGCAGTAGGGTGGACGCGCCGAAAAGCTGAATTCCGCCCGACCCGGGGCCCTGCAGAAACCGACTCGGAAACCGACCGACCCGACGATCCAAAGGGAGACAGAACGTGTCCCGTCAGGTGTTCCTCTACGACCCGCCGGACCGCTTCGTGGCCGGTACGGTCGGGCTGCCTGGCCGCCGTACGTTCTTCCTGCAGGCTTCCGCCGCAGGGCGCGTCACCAGCGTGGCCCTGGAGAAGACGCAGGTGGCCGCCCTCGCAGAGCGGATCGACGAACTGCTGGACGAGGTGGTGCGCCGCACCGGCGGCAACGCCCCGGTGCCCGCCGTCGCCCCGGCCGACGTGGCCGACACCGCGCCGCTCGACAACCCGGTCGAGGAGGAGTTCCGCGTCGGCACCATGGCGCTGGCATGGGACGGCGAGGAACAGCGCATGATCGTCGAGGCGCAGGCGCTCGTCGAGCTCGAGGCCGACTCCGAGGAGGACCTCGCGGAGGCCGAGGAGCGGCTGCTGCAGGACGAGGAGAACGGCCCGCCGATGCTGCGGGTCCGGCTCACCGGCGCACAGGCCAGGGCGTTCGCCAAGCGCGCACTGGACGTGGTGAACGCCGGCCGGCCGCCGTGCCCGCTGTGCAGCCTGCCCCTGGATCCGGAAGGACACGTATGCCCGCGCCAGAACGGATACCGACGCGGCGAGTGAGCACGACCGATGTGCTCACACTGCTGGCCAAGGGCGAACTGACCGTGCGCGGCAGGTTGCGCGAGGCGTCCAACGCGGTGCTCTACTGCACGGTTTCGCTCGAGGACGAGGAAGTCCACTGCGTCTACAAGCCCGTCGCCGGGGAGCGCCCGCTGTGGGACTTTCCCGACGGCACCCTCGCACAGCGCGAGGTCGCGGCCTACGAACTCTCCGAGGCGACCGGCTGGGGCCTGGTCCCGCCCACCGTCCTGCGCGACGGCCCGTACGGCGAGGGCATGGTCCAGCTGTGGATAGAGGCGGACCCGGAGGCCGATCTGCTGGCGCTCGTCGAGGACGAGGAGCCGGGCGAGGGTTGGAAGGCGGTCGGTTTCGCCGAGGTGGGCGAGGGCCGTACGGCGCTGCTCGTCCACGCGGACGACGTGCGGCTGCGCAGGCTCGCCGTCCTCGACGCGGTGATCAACAACGGTGACCGCAAGGGGGGCCATCTGCTGCCCACCGCGGACGGCAGCCTCTACGCGATCGACCACGGTGTCACCTTCAACGTCCACGACAAGCTGCGCACCCTGCTGTGGGGCTGGGCGGGGGAGCCGCTGGCGCCGGAGGCCAAGGAGACGCTGACGGCCTTGGCCGCCGCCCTGGCCGACGGCGGACCGCTCGCCACCCGACTGGCGGAACTGCTCACCGCCGCGGAGGTGGCCGCCGTCGGGGCCAGGGTCGCCGCGCTGCTCGCGTCGGGTGTGCACCCAGTCCCCTCGGGGGACTGGCCCGCGATTCCCTGGCCGCCCGTGTAGACCCCCTCCCGTGGATCAGGGCCCGGGCGCCGGGCGGCACATCGAGGGCCGGAGCGCAAGAGTGCCCAACCGGCCATGAGTACTGATCCGGTTCGTATGCGGAAGCGGCGTCCGGTTAGGCTCATGGCATGCATGCCTGGCCCGCTTCTGAGGTCCCCGCCCTGCCCGGCAAGGGCCGCGACCTCCGGATCCACGACACCGCGACCGACGGTCTGGTGACCCTCGACCCCGGTCCCGTCGCCCGTATCTACGTCTGCGGCATCACACCGTACGACGCGACCCACATGGGTCACGCGGCGACCTACAACGCGTTCGACCTCGTCCAGCGCGTGTGGCTCGACACCAAGCGGCAGGTTCACTACGTCCAGAACGTCACGGACGTGGACGACCCACTGCTCGAGCGGGCGATCCGCGACGGGCACGACTGGACCGAGCTCGCCGAGCGCGAGACCGCCCTGTTCCGCGAGGACATGACCGCACTGCGGATGCTGCCGCCGCGCCACTACATCGGCGCGGTCGAGGCGATACCCGGCATCGTCCCACTGGTGGAGCGGCTCCGTGACGCCGGCGCCGCGTACGAGCTGGAGGGCGACGTCTATTTCTCCGTCGAGTCAGACCCGCACTTCGGCGAGGTGTCCCGGCTCGATGCGGAGGCGATGCGGCTGCTGTCCGCCGAACGGGGCGGCGACCCCGAGCGCCCCGGCAAGAAGAACCCGCTCGACCCGATGCTGTGGATGGCCGCTCGCGAGGGCGAGCCGAGCTGGGACGGCGCTTCGCTCGGCCGCGGCCGGCCCGGCTGGCACATCGAGTGCGTCGCCATCGCGCTCGACCACCTCGGCATGGGCTTCGACGTCCAGGGCGGCGGCTCCGACCTCGCCTTCCCGCACCACGAGATGGGCGCCTCGCACGCCCAGGCCATCACCGGCGAACACCCCTTCGCCAAGGCCTATGTTCACGCGGGCATGGTCGCCCTCGACGGCGAGAAGATGTCCAAGTCCAAGGGCAACCTCGTCTTCGTCTCCAAGCTGCGCCGCGACGGCGTGGACCCCGCCGCGATACGGCTCGCGCTGCTGTCGCACCACTACCGGGCCGACTGGGAGTGGACCGACGACGTTCTGAGGGACGCGGTGGAGCGCCTCGGGCGCTGGCGCGCGGCCGTGTCCCGGCCCGACGGGCCGTCCGCCGACGCTCTGCTCGAGGAGATCCGCGAGGCCCTCGCCGACGACCTCGACGCGCCGTCGGCACTCGCGGCGGTCGACCGCTGGGCCGCGCTCCAGCAGTCGGCAGGCGGCTCGGACGAGGGCGCACCGGGGCTCGTGTCCCGCGCGGTCGACGCGCTGCTCGGAGTGGCGCTCTAGGAGCAACTACCGGCAGCGGATGCGCTGCTGACGACCGATGGGGTGGTGCCGGCCGGCACCACCCCATCGTGTGTTCAGTCCTCGGGCTAGCCCTTCGGGCCGCCGGTGTCACTGTCTCCGTCGCCCTCTCCGTCGCCCTCGCCGTCGGGGCGGGCCTCCGGCTCCGGTCGTGGCGGCATCGGCGGCTTGGTGCGGCCCCCGGACGGGTCGCGCAGATAGGAACTGCCGTCGCCGCCTTCCGTCGCGTGACCGCCCGGCCCTCCGCCGTCGCGTCGGCGCAGATACCGCTCGAATTCGCGGGCGATGGCCTCACCGGAGGCCTCCGGCAGCTCCGCGGTGTCGCGCGCCTCCTCCAGCGTCTGGACGTACTCGGCGACCTCGCTGTCCTCCGCGGCCAGTTGGTCGACGCCGAGTTGCCATGCCCGTGCGTCCTCAGCCAGTTCGCCCAGCGGGATACGGAGGCCGATGAGGTCCTCCAGCCGGTTGAGCAGGGCGAGCGTCGCCTTGGGGTTGGGCGGTTGCGACACGTAGTGCGGCACCGCCGCCCACAGGCTCACCGCAGGCACGCCGGCATGGGTGCACGCCTCCTGGAGGATGCCGACGATGCCGGTCGGCCCCTCGTACCGGGTCTCCTCGAGGTCCATCGTTCTCGCCAGGTCCGGGTCGGACGTGATCCCGCTGACGGGCACCGGACGGGTGTGCGGGGTGTCGCCGAGCAGCGCGCCCAGGATCACCACCATCTCCACACCCAGTTCATGGGCGAAGCCCAGGATCTCGTTGCAGAACGAACGCCAGCGCATGGACGGTTCGATACCGCGGACCAGGACGAGGTCGCGGGGCTTGTCGCCGCCGACGCGGACCACCGAGAGCCGGGTGGTCGGCCAGGTGATCTTCCGTACCCCGCCGTCCAGCCACACCGTGGGCCGGTTGACCTGGAAGTCGTAGTAGTCCTCGGCGTCGAGCGCCGCGAACACCTCGCCCTTCCATTCCCGGTCCAGGTGAGCGACCGCGGTGGAGGCGGCGTCGCCGGCGTCGTTCCAGCCCTCGAACGCGGCCACCATGACCGGGTCGATCAGCTCGGGCATTCCCTCGAGCTCGATCACCCAGTGCCTCCTTCCGAAGTTCCCTTTCGTACGTCCCAACCTTACGGCTTTCCCCGTCTGCAGCCGCAGCCCCCGTGCACGGCCGGGTGAACCGGCGAACCGCAGGGAGGAGGCGCCCACGGCGCCGTGCGCGGGAAGGCCCAGCGCCGGGGCCGGCAGGAGTCCGCCGCAGGCGTCAGCGCCTCGCGACGCGCCAATCGCACGCCCAGCGCGTCGAGTTCCGTCACGACCCGACGTCGCCCCCGCACGGCCGTGAGGGCGGCCCCCGGGGGGAGCCGCCCTCACAGCGTCGATCAGGTCACGCCGTCACCGCGACCTCAGCACGTCCTCCACACGGCTGCGGATCTCGTCCGTCGCGAGCCCCCGGATCGTCAGCGTCGTACGGCGGCGCAGCACGTCGTCCGCCGTCTCGGCCCACTCGTTGTCGCGGGCGTAGACCACCTGCGCCCAGATCTCCGGCGCGTCCGGGTGGATGCGCTCGGCCAGCGCCGGGTCCTCGTTCGCCAGGCGGGCGATGTCGAACGACAGCGAGCCGTAGTGGGTGGCGAGGTGCCGGGCCGTGTCGGCGGCAATCCGCGGGCCGGGCGTGCCGCCGTCGACGAGCAGCCGGTGCGCGACCGCGTTCGGGTTGGCGATGCCGGGAAGCGGCAGCTTCTTCGGCAGGTGCTCGATCGGCTCCATGTCCTCGGCGAGCGGGCGGCCCGGCAGGGTCGCCAGCTTGTTCATCACCGTACGGCCGATGTGGCGGAAGGTGGTCCACTTGCCGCCGGCCACCGACAGCATCCCACCGCGCCCCTCGGTGACGACCGTCTCGCGCTTGGCCTTCGAGGTGTCGCCGGGGCCGCCGGGCAGCACCCGCAGACCGGCGAACGAGTACGTGATCAGATCGCGTGAGAGCTGCTGGTCGCGGATCGAGAACGCGGCCTCGTCCAGGATCTGCGTGACGTCCTTGTCGTTGACCGCGACGTCCGCCGGGTCGCCCTCGTACTCCTCGTCGGTCGTACCGAGCAGCAGCATGTCCTCCCACGGCAGGGCGAACGTGATGCGGTACTTGTCGATCGGCGTCGCGAGCGCCGCCCGCCACGGCGAGGTGCGCTTGAGCACCAGGTGCGCGCCCTTGGAGAGGCGGATGGAGGGGGCCGCGTCCGGGTCCTCCATCCGGCGCAGGTGGTCGACCCACGGTCCGGTGGCGTTCAGTACGAGGCGGGCGGTGACGCCGAACTCGGTGCCGTCGGTGCGGTCCTTGAGCTCGGCGCCGGTGACCCGGCCCTTGATGAACCGCAACCCGGTGACCTCGGCGTGGTTGAGGACCGTGGCACCCGCCTCGGCGGCCGCGCGGACCGTCATCAGCGCCATTCGGGAGTCGTTCATCTGGTCGTCGCCGTAGACGGCGACCGCCTTGAGGTTCTCTGTGCGCAGCTCCGGCACGTCCCGCTGTGCCTTCGCTGCCGATATGACGTGGCCGACGCCGTCACCGAAGGCGGAGAGCGCCGAGTAGGCGAAGACGCCCGCGCCGAGCTTGGCCGCACCGTGCGGACCGCCCTTGTAGACGGGCAGGTAGAAGGTGAGCGGGTTGGACAGGTGGGGGGCCACCTGGCGGGAGACCGCGCGCCGCTCGAAGTGGTTCTCCGCCACCAGCTTCACCGCACCGGTCTGCAGGTAGCGCAGTCCGCCGTGCAGCAGCTTGGACGAGGCGGAGGAGGTGGCGCCGGCGAAGTCGCCGGCGTCCACCAGGGCCACCCGCAGCCCGGACTGCGCCGCATGCCAGGCGGTGGAGATGCCCAGGATGCCGCCGCCGATCACCAGGAGGTCGTACGTCGCCTTGGAGAGCTGCTCCCGAGTTTCGGCGCGGCTTGCTGCTTTGAGAGAAGACACAGCCGAGCCGGAGGCCGGGTGCGTCCCAGGGGAGGGGACGCTCTGCAGGGTGGTCATTCTTGCTCCTCGTCAGTTTTCCTCGTCGAGCCAGCCCATGGTCCGCTCCACGGCCTTGAGCCAGCTCTTGTACTCGCGCTCACGCTTGTCAGCGTCCATGCGGGGGGTCCACTCGGCGGCCCTGCGCCAGTTGGCGCGCAGCGCGTCGGTGTCCGGCCAGAAGCCGACGGCCAGGCCGGCGGCGTAGGCAGCGCCGAGGCAGGTCGTCTCGGCGACCATCGGGCGCACCACAGGGGCGTCCAGGAAGTCCGAGAGGGTCTGCATCAGCAGGTTGTTGGAGGTCATGCCGCCGTCGACCTTGAGCGCGGTGAGCTCGACGCCGGAGTCCTTCGTCATGGCGTCGGTGATCTCACGGGTCTGCCAGGCGGTGGCCTCGAGAACGGCGCGCGCGATGTGCGCCTTGGTGACGTACCGGGTCAGGCCGGCGATCACACCGCGGGCGTCGGAGCGCCAGTACGGGGCGAACAGACCGGAGAAGGCCGGCACGAAGTAGGCGCCGCCGTTGTCCTCCACGGAGGAGGCAAGGGTCTCGATCTCGGCGGCGGAGTTGATCAGGCCCATCTGGTCGCGCATCCACTGCACTAGCGAACCGGTGACGGCGATGGAGCCCTCGAGGGCGTACACCGCCTTCTGGTCGCCGATGCGGTAGCCGACGGTGGTCAGCAGGCCGTTGTAGGAGTTGACAGGCTCGTCACCGGTGTTCATCAGCATGAAGGTGCCGGTGCCGTAGGTGGACTTGGCCTCGCCCTTCGAGAAACAGGTCTGGCCGAACAGGGCCGCCTGCTGGTCGCCCAGCGCGGAGGCGACCGGGACGCCGTCCAGGACGCCGCCCTTGGCGAGGCCGTAGACCTCGGCGGAGGAACGGATCTCCGGGAGGATGGCCGCCGGGACCTCCATGGACTGCAGGATCTTGTCGTCCCACTCCATGGTGTGCAGGTTCATCAGCATGGTGCGGGAGGCGTTGGTGACGTCGGTGACGTGCACGCCGCCGTCGACTCCGCCGGTCAGGTTCCAGATGACCCAGGAGTCCATGGTGCCGAAGAGGATCTCGCCGCGCTCGGCGCGCTCGCGCAGCCCCTCGACGTTGTCGAGCAGCCAGCGGGCCTTCGGTCCGGCGAAGTACGAGGCCAGCGGAAGGCCGGTCTCGCGGCGGAAGCGGTCCTGGCCGACGTTGCGCCCGAGGTCCTTGCAGAGGGCGTCGGTGCGGGTGTCCTGCCAGACGATGGCGTTGTGGACCGGCTCGCCGGTGTTCTTGTCCCACAGCAGCGTCGTCTCGCGCTGGTTGGTGATGCCGATCGCCTTGACGTCGGCGGCGGTGATGCCGGCCTTGTCGATGGCGCCCGCCACGACTTCCTGGACGTTGGTCCAGATCTCGGCGGCGTCGTGCTCCACCCAGCCCGGCTTCGGGAAGATCTGCTCGTGCTCCTTCTGGTCGACGGCGACGATCCGGCCGTCCGTGTCGAAGACGATGCAGCGGCTGGAGGTGGTGCCCTGGTCGATGGCCGCGATGAACGGCCCGGTGGTGTGTGCGTCGGTCACGGTCTGCTCCTGCTCAGGTCTCTTGGTGTACGGCTCGTGCTGCTGGTACGGCTCAGGCGAACGCGATGTTGTAGATACCCGCTCCGACAGCCGCACCGATCAGCGGACCGGCGACGGGGATCCAGGCGTAGCTCCAGTCGGAGCCGCCCTTGTTCGGCAGCGGGAGCAGGGCGTGCACGATGCGCGGGCCCAGGTCGCGGGCGGGGTTGATGGCGTAGCCGGTGGGGCCGCCGAGCGAGAGACCGATACCGACGACGACGAAGGCGACGATCAGTGCGCCGAGCGGGCCGAGGCCCTTGCCGCTTTCGTTGAGGCCCTGGGTGAGCACTGCCAGGACCAGCACGACCGTGCCGATGATCTCGGTCGCGAGGTTCTGCCAGACGTTGCGGATCTCCGGGCCGGTGGAGAAGACACCGAGGACGGGACCCGCATTGGCCGCGCCTCCGTCGTGCGGACCCTCGATGGCCTTCTCGGCCGGGTCGCCCACGATCTCGGGGTCGGTGAGGTGCGCGTGGAACTGTCCGTAGTAGGCGATCCAGACCAGGGCCGCACCGATCATGGCGCCGAGCAGCTGGCCTGCGATGTAGACCGGGACGTTGCCCCAGTCGTTGTCCTTGATCGCGATGCCGAGCGTTACGGCCGGGTTGAGGTGGGCGCCGGACAGGGTGCCCGTCATGTAGACCGCGGTCATGACCGCGAAGCCCCACCCGAAGGTGATGGCCAGCCAGCCGGCGTTCTGCGCCTTTGAGCGCTTGAGTACGACGGCAGCGACAACGCCGCCACCGAGCAGGATGAGAACGGCGGTACCGATGATCTCGCCGATGAAGATGTCGGAGTTGGACACCCGCGACTCCTTTGTCCTTCGTCCAGGGGGAAGGCGAACCCCGGGTCCCTCCGGTGGTCCGCGCCCTCAGTGAGGGCGTTTCCGGCCTGGCGTTGTCACACTCTAGCGCGTATTGCCGTTAGGTGTTCGACAATGCCGACCGGTGAACGGCAGTTTTGCCCCCCGGTAAACACGACGTCAAGGGTTGTACGGCCCAAAACCGGATCGTTACCCGACGGTGTGCCGGGCCGGTCAGAACCGCCCGGCGCCCAGATCCCTCGAAACGGCGCGGGCGCAGTCCCGCACCGCCGCGACCAGCTCGGAACGGAGCTCCCCGTCGTCACAGACCCGCTCCACGGCGCCCGTGATGGCGACGGCGCCCACGGGCATCCGCCGGCGGTCGTGGATGGGCGCGGCGACGGCGGCGACGCCCTCCCAGGTCTCCTCGACATCGGCGGCCCAGCCGCGCGCCCGGGCGTGGTCGAGTACCGACTCGAAGGCATCTATGTCCGTGACGGTCCGCGGGGTGAACGCCTTGCGGTCGACCTCCAGCGCTTCCGTGTGTGCCACCGGGTCGAAGGCGGAGAGGACCTTGCCGAGGGCGGTGGAGTGCAGCGGCTGCATGGCCCCCACCTCGAGCACCTGCCGGCTGTCGTCGGGCCGGAAGACGTGGTGCACGATCAGCACACCGTGCTGGTGCAGTACGCCGAGGTGGACGCTCTCCCCGCTGGAGCGGGCCAGGTCGTCCGTCCAGACCAGGGCGCGGGCCCGCAGCTCGTGCACGTCCAGGTAGCTGTTGCCGAGCCGCAGCAGCTCGGCGCCCAGCTGGTAGCGGCCGGAGGCGGCGTCCTGTTCGACGAATCCCTCCGCCTGCAGGGTCCGCAGGATGCCGTGGGCCGTACCCTTGGCCAGGGCGAGCGACGAGGCGATGTCCGACAGGCCCAGCCGGCGTTCGCCGCCCGCGAGCAGTCGCAGCATCGCGGCCGCCCGCTCAAGTGACTGGATGTTCTTCGCCATCGGATCGGCCCTTCTGCAAACACGGTTCGACAATGCTGAACACTATCGGTCGATGCCGACCTCGGTCATAGCGGACCGAGTATCTCGCGCTGAAGGCCTGCGGAAAACGGCGGAGACATGCCGCCGTCCGCCCCGTGGGACACCTCCACGCGTCGGCGGCCCGCCCGGCTACTCTGGCTGGGTGCGCCTTCCACCGGAAGACGCAAAGCCGACAGCCGTCGCATCCCAGGGAGCTGCATCCATGGCCTCGTTGCCGACCCCCTCCGCTGACAGCCGGACCCGTATCGACGCACTGCGCGAAGCACTCGCCACCCGGGTGGTGGTTGCAGACGGCGCGATGGGCACCATGCTCCAGGCGCAGGATCCGACGCTCGAGGACTTCCAGAACCTCGAGGGCTGCAACGAGGTGCTCAACGTCACCCGCCCCGACATCGTCCGCTCCGTGCATGCCGCCTACCTCGAGGTCGGCGTCGACTGCGTGGAGACGAACACCTTCGGCGCCAACCACTCCGCCATGGGCGAGTACGACATCGCGGAGCGGGTGTACGAGCTCTCCGAGTCCGGCGCGCGGATCGCCCGCGAGGTGGCCGACGAGTACACCGCCTCCACCGGAGAGCAGCGCTGGGTGCTCGGCTCGATGGGTCCCGGCACCAAGCTGCCGACCCTCGGGCACGCCCCCTACACGGTGCTCAGGGACGGCTTCCAGCAGAACGCGGAGGGCCTGATCGCCGGTGGCGCGGACGCGCTGCTGGTGGAGACGACGCAGGACCTGCTCCAGACCAAGGCCGCGATCCTGGGCGCGCGCCGCGCCATGGAGGCGACGGGCGCCGACCTTCCGCTGCTGTGTTCGCTCGCCTTCGAGACGACCGGCACGATGCTGCTCGGCTCCGAGATCGGCGCGGCGCTGACCGCGCTGGAGCCCCTGGGTGTCGACATGATCGGCCTGAACTGCTCCACCGGCCCCGCCGAGATGAGCGAGCACCTGCGCTACCTCACGCGCCACTCCCGTATCCCGCTGCTGTGCATGCCCAATGCGGGTCTGCCGGTGCTCACCAAGGACGGCGCGCACTTCCCGCTCGGCCCGGAGGGACTGGCAGACGCCCAGGAGCAGTTCGTGACCGACTACGGCCTCTCGCTGGTGGGTGGCTGCTGCGGCACGACGCCGGAGCACCTGCGTCAGCTGGTGGAGCGGGTGCGGGGTACGCAGCCGTCCGCGCGGAACCCGCGTCCGGAGCCGGGTGCGGCGTCGCTGTACCAGACGGTGCCCTTCCGTCAGGACACCGCGTACATGGCGATCGGGGAGCGGACGAACGCCAACGGGTCGAAGAAGTTCCGTGAGGCCATGCTGGCGGGCCGGTGGGACGACTGCGTGGAGATGGCTCGCGACCAGATCCGCGAGGGCGCCCACATGCTCGACCTGTGCGTCGACTACGTCGGCCGGGACGGTGTGGCCGACATGGAGGAGCTGGCCGGCCGCTTCGCGACCGCCTCGACGCTGCCGATCGTGCTGGACTCGACCGAGGTCGACGTGATCCGGGCGGGTCTGGAGAAGCTGGGCGGCCGTGCGGTCATCAACTCGGTGAACTACGAGGACGGCGACGGGCCCGAGTCCCGGTTCGCCAAGGTGACGCGGCTGGCGAAGGAGCACGGTGCGGCGCTGATCGCGCTGACGATCGACGAGGAGGGCCAGGCCCGCACGGCCGAGCACAAGGTCGCGATCGCCGAGCGCATCATCGAGGACCTGACCGGCAACTGGGGGATCCACGAGTCGGACATCCTCATGGACACGCTCACCTTCACCATCTGCACCGGTCAGGAGGAGTCCCGCAAGGACGGCCTCAACACCATCGAGGCCATCCGTGAGCTGAAGCGTCGTCACCCGGACGTGCAGACCACGCTGGGCCTGTCGAACATCTCCTTCGGCCTCAACCCGGCCGCCCGTATCCTGCTCAACTCCGTCTTCCTCGACGAGTGCGTGAAGGCCGGTCTTGACTCGGCGATCGTGCACGCCTCGAAGATCCTGCCGATCGCGCGGTTCGACGAGGAGCAGGTCACCACTGCCCTCGACCTGATCTACGACCGCCGCAGCGAGGGGTACGACCCGCTGCAGAAGCTGATGCAGCTGTTCGAGGGCGCCACCACCACGTCGCTGAAGGCGGGCAAGGCCGAGGAATTGGCCGCGCTTCCGCTCGACGAGCGGCTGCAGCGGCGCATCATCGACGGCGAGAAGAACGGTCTCGAGAAGGACCTGGACGAGGCGCTCACGGAGCGTGCGGCGCTCGACATCGTCAACGACACGCTGCTGGAGGGCATGAAGGTCGTCGGCGAGCTCTTCGGCTCCGGCCAGATGCAGCTGCCGTTCGTGCTGCAGTCGGCCGAGGTCATGAAGCTCGCGGTCGCCCACCTGGAGCCGCACATGGAGAAGTCGGACGCGGAGGGCAAGGGCACCATCGTCCTGGCCACCGTTCGCGGCGACGTCCACGACATCGGCAAGAACCTCGTGGACATCATCCTGTCGAACAACGGCTACAACGTCGTCAACCTCGGCATCAAGCAGCCCGTCTCCGCGATCCTCGACGCCGCCCGGGAGCACAGGGCCGACGTCATCGGCATGTCCGGCCTGCTGGTCAAGTCCACGGTGATCATGAAGGAGAACCTGGAGGAGCTCAACCAGCGCAAGATGGCCGCCGACTACCCGGTCATCCTCGGCGGCGCGGCCCTCACTCGCGCCTATGTCGAGCAGGACCTCCACGAACTCTACGAGGGCGAAGTCCGCTACGCCCGCGACGCGTTCGAGGGCCTGCGTCTGATGGACGCCCTCATCGGCGTCAAGCGCGGTGTACCCGGCGCGGCCCTGCCCGAGCTCAAGCAGCGCAGGGTCAGGGCCACCACGACGGTCGTCGAGGAGCGCCCGGAGGAGGGCGCGGCCCGCTCCGACGTCGCCACCGACAACCCGGTGCCCACCCCGCCCTTCTGGGGCACCCGCGTCGCCAAGGGCATTCCGCTCAAGGACTACGCCTCCTGGCTCGACGAAGGCGCCCTGTTCAAGGGCCAGTGGGGACTCAAGCAGTCCCGGGCGGGCGACGGCCCCTCGTACGAGGAACTGGTGGAGACCGAGGGCCGGCCCCGGCTGCGCGGCCTTCTGGACCGTCTGCAGACCGACAACCTCCTCGAAGCCGCCGTCGTCCACGGCTACTTCCCGTGCGTGTCCAAGGGCGACGACCTGATCATCCTCGGCGAGGACGGCTCGGAGCGGACCCGCTTCACCTTCCCGCGCCAGCGCCGCGGCCGCCGGCTGTGCCTGGCCGACTTCTTCCGGGCCGAGGAGTCCGGTGAGACCGACGTGGTCGGTCTGCAGGTGGTCACGGTCGGCTCGCGGATCGGTGAGGAGACCGCCAAGCTCTTCGAGGCCAACGCCTACCGCGAGTACCTCGAACTGCACGGTCTGTCCGTCCAGCTCGCCGAGGCCCTCGCCGAGTACTGGCACGCCCGGGTGCGCGCCGAACTCGGCTTCGCCGGGGAGGACCCGGCCGCGGTCGAGGACATGTTCGCGCTGAAGTACCGTGGCGCCCGGTTCTCGCTCGGCTACGGAGCGTGCCCCGACCTCGAGGACCGCGCCAAGATCGCGGAGCTGCTCGAGCCGGAGCGTATCGGGGTGAAGCTGTCGGAGGAGTTCCAGCTCCACCCCGAGCAGTCCACCGACGCGATCGTGATCCACCACCCCGAGGCGAAGTATTTCAACGCACGCTGATCGGGCGCGTCGTACACTGGTCGGTCCAGTGCAGGCCGGTCGCCTGTCCCCGCGGGAACAGCCGCTGGGACAGGTGGCCGGCCTTCTCGTCCCTCCCGGAGGTGTGCCTATGACCAGCACGGTCCCCGCGTCGCTCACCCGTTCGGCGGAAGCGGCCGCTCTGCAGGCCGTCTTTCTCGACATGGACGGCACCCTCGTCGACACCGAGGGCTTCTGGTGGGACGCGGAGGTGGAGGTCTTCGCCGACCTCGGTCACCGCCTGGACGAGGCATGGCGGGACGTGGTGGTCGGCGGGCCGATGACCCGTAGCGCCGGCTACCTCATCGAGGCAACCGGCGCCGACATCACCCTTGCGGAACTGACCGTGCTGCTCAACGACAAGTTCGAGGAGCGGATCGGCCGGGGCGTGCCCCTGATGCCGGGCGCTGCCCGGCTGCTCACCGAACTGGCCGCGCACAATGTGCCCACCGCCTTGGTATCCGCCTCGCACCGGCGCATCATCGACCGCATCCTCGCCTCACTCGGCCCCCAGCACTTCGCGCTCTCGGTCGCCGGGGACGAGGTGCCGCGTACCAAGCCGCACCCCGACCCGTATCTGCTCGCGGCCCAGGGCCTCGGCGCGGAGCCGGCGAGATGCGCCGTCGTGGAGGACACGGCCACCGGCGTGGCGGCCGCGGAGGCGGCAGGCTGCAGGGTGGTCGCCGTCCCCTCGGTGGCGCCGATCCGGCCGGCCGACGGACGGGTCGTCGTCTCCTCCCTCGAGGAAGTCGACGTGGTGTTTCTGCGCACCCTGATCAGCGCCAGGCAGTGATACGTGCCCTGTCCCGTGTTTCTGTGAAACGGAAAGACTCGGGGCAGTCCCGACATGCTTTTCCGCGACCGGCCGGCAGATTGCCGAGCCGGTCGCTGATGTGTTCGTACGGCGTGACCTTCGTCACTGTGCGTGCTGTGCCGGCCCGGGTGATTTGTCTATGACACCTGGTTCGAGGGGGGCCCGGCAGGAGGATGTGTCCTGATTGGTGCCCAGGTTCACGAATCTTCCGTGGTGAAGCCATCTACTCACAGGCATCGCTGATCACTCAGCGATCACGGCCCAACTCGGGCCCGTTCACGGTTTCCTGGCGTTCCGACTAATCTCGTCGCCGAGAGCTTCGCTGCACCACCCGCGGTGTCCCGGACGGCCACCCAGCTGCCGGAAACACCGGACCGATCGTCTGTATCCCCGGCCCGATCGCACCGCCCAGACCAGGCGGATGCGGCGGAGTGTCTTGCACACATCGCTGTATCACAGTGCCGGATGGATGAGGGAGAACGTCCAGGATGAACCGTAAGACTTTGGTGCTGCCGGCCGTGGTCAGCCTGCTCGCGCCCGTGCTCGTCGCCTGCGGCAGCACGGACGGCGGGTCCGGCGGCGGTGATGCCATAGTCGTGGGCACCACGGACCAGTTCGTCGCCGGCGAGGACGCCCCGGCACCCCTGGACCCGGCCTACGCCTACGACACCGGTGCCTGGAACGTCCTGCGGCAGACCCTGCAGACCCTGATGCGCACGCCGCGCGGCGGCGGCGAGCCCGTGCCGGATGCGGCGGAGTCCTGCATCTTCACCGACACGGTGAGCGAGAGCTACCGCTGCAAGCTGCGCAGCGGCCTCCAGTTCGCCGACGGCACCCCGGTGACCGCAGAGGACGTCAAGTTCTCCGTCCAGCGTGTCCTGGACATCGACGCCGACAACGGCACCGCCGCCCTGCTCTCGAACATCGACACCATCGAGACCAAGGGCGACGACGAGATCATCTTCCATCTCGCCATACCGGACGCCACCTTCCCGTACAAGCTCTCGACGCCGGCCGCCGGCATCGTCAGCAAGGAGAAGTACGACGGGAAGAAGCTGCGCGAGGGGTTCCAGGTCGACGGCTCCGGCCCGTACACCATGAAGACCGAGACCGACGGCGACAAGATCTCCCAGGTCGTCTTCACCAAGAACCCGCAGTACAAGGGCGATCTTAAGCTCAAGAACGACAAGGTGGTCCTGCGCTCGTTCCCCGACGCCGACGCGATGGGCAAAGCGCTCGAGTCCGGCGACATCGACATGATGACCCGCGCCATGTCGCCGGAGCAGATCAAGGACATGGTGGAGAACCCCAAGGACGGCATCGAGCTCACCGAGGTGCCCGGCCTGGAGATCCGCTACCTCGCCTTCGACACCAGCGACCCGACGGTGAAGGACAAGGCCGTCCGGCAGGCCGTCGCGTCGCTCGTCGACCGCGGTCAGATCGCCGAAGAGGTGTACGGCGCCACCGCGGAGCCGCTCTACTCGCTCATCCCGAAGAGCATCTCCGCGCACACCAACTCGTTCTACAACAAGTACGGCGAGCCCAGTCGGAAGAAGGCCGCCGCGCTGCTGAACGGGGCCGGTGTCGACACCCCGGTCAAGCTGACGCTGCACTACACCACCGACCACTACGGCGAGGGCACGGCCAAGGAGTTCGAGGCGCTCCGCGACCAGCTGAACGCGAGCAAGCTGTTCGACGTCAGGATCGAGGGCACCGAGTGGTCCAAGTTCCGGCCCGCCCAGAAGCGCGGCGACTACGCCGTCTACGGGCTCGGCTGGTTCCCCGACTTCCCGGACCCGGACAACTACACCGCGCCGTTCCTCGGTGAGGGCAACTTCCTCAACTCGCCCTATGTGAGCGAGAAGGCCCGTGCGCTCATCGTCGAGTCCCGGCGTGAGGTCGACCGCACGGCGGCTGCCCCGGCCTTCAAGCAGATGCAGGAAATAGTCGCCGCCGACGTGCCCGTGCTGCCGCTGTGGCAGGGCAAGCAGTTCGTCGCGGCACGCGACGACGTCACCGGCGTCGAGTGGGTGCTGAACTCGAGCTCCGACCTCCAGCTGTGGGAGCTCTCCAAGGGCGGCACCGCCTGATCCGGGCGGCCCGGCCGACATCGACGACCGGCCCCGGGCAGCTGCTTCGAGCACCTGCCCGGGGCCGAGCCGGTTCGGCCCCGGGCAGGCCCCGGCTACTGGGCGCCGGGGCGCACCAGACCGCTCTCGTACGCGTACACCGCCGCCTGGACCCGGTCGCGCAGACTCAGCTTGGTCAGCACATGGCCGACGTGCGTCTTGACGGTCGTCTCGCTGACGAAGAGGTCCGCCGCGATCTCCGCGTTGGACAGCCCGCGCGCGACCAGCTTGAGCACCTCCACCTCGCGGTCGGTCAGCGTGTGCAGCGTGTTCGGAACCGGGTCCTCGCCGGACGGCAGATGGTCGGCGTACTTGTCGAGCAGACGCCGGGTGATGCTCGGCGCCAGCATGGCCTCGCCGGCCGCGACCACCCGGATCGCCTGGACCAGCTCGCCCGCGGGCGCGTCCTTCAGCAGAAAGCCGCTCGCGCCCGCCCGCAACGCCTCCACGACGTACTCGTCGAGGTCGAAGGTCGTCAGCACCAGGACCTTCGCCGGGCCGTCCCGTCCCGGTCCGGTGATCTGCCGGGTCGCCTCCACGCCGTCCATCCGCGGCATCCGGATGTCCATCAGCACCACGTCGGGCTGGAGCGCCCGCACCTGGTCGAGAGCCTGGAGACCGTCGCCGGCCTCACCGACCACCGCGATGTCCTGCTCGGCCTCGAGGATCATCCGGAAACCGGTGCGCAGCAGCGGTTGGTCGTCGACCAGTAGGACGCGGATAGCCACGGGTACTCCTTCTTTAGACCGGGCCCATTCTGCCCTGACCATCCTCGGCCGACGCGCGCGGGGAAACACGCAGCGGATAAACCGGGGGAGTGCCGCCGAATTCCGGACACACCGACTGGTGGTCGCACCAGCCGCACAGCTTCGTCGGCCGCGGCCGCCAGTCACCTGTCTCCGTGGCCAGGCGGATCGCTTCCCACAGCGCCAGCAACTTGCGCTCCATGCGCTCCAGATCGTCCGGCACCGGGTCGTACGTCAGCACATCACCGCTGCCCAGATAGACCAGTTGCAGCCGACGCGGCATCACCTGCTTCAGACGCCGGATCACCAGCGCGTAGAACTTCATCTGGAACAGCGCGCCCTCGCTGTACTCCGGACGCGGGGCCTTGCCCGTCTTGTAGTCGACGATCCGCACCTCGCCGCTCGGTGCGATGTCCACCCGGTCGATCACCCCGCGCAGCCGCAGCCCCGACTCCAGCTCCGTCTCCACGAACATCTCGCGCTCGGCCGGCTCGAGCCGCGTCGGGTCCTCCAGCGTGAACCACCGCTCCACCAGTTGCTCCGCCTCGCCCAGCCAGCGCGACAGCCGCTCGCCGTCCGCGTCCTGCGCGAACAGCTCGCCCAGCTCCGGCCGGGACTCGAGCAGCCGGCTCCACTGGCCGGGAATCATCGCCTTCGCGCGCGGCGCCGTTCGCTCGGCCGCCGGGTCGTCGAAGAGCCGCTCCAGCACCGCGTGCACCAGCGTCCCGCGGGTCGCCGCCTCGCTCGGCTTCTCGGGCAGCCGGTCGATCACCCGGAATCGGTAGAGCAGCGGGCACTGCATGAAGTCGCTCGCGCGTGACGGCGACAGCGACGTGGGCTGCGTCCGCCGGGCGGACCCGTCCACCGCCTCGGGCGTGACCGGTTCCGCGGGCTGCTGGCTCGTACTCATGACGCAGACCCTACGGCCCGCCACTGACAGCGAGCGGCATACCATCGACGACAGACCCCGAACACTGCATCATGCCGAGCGGGCGACGCACGACGTGACCATCGGAACGAAGGGAACACGTGAACGAGGACGACACGAGCGGTGAGCGCGAGCAGGCGGGGACCGGGCCGGACAAGCCGTCCGGCGGCGGCAGACCGCGACGCCCCGCCGAACCCGGCGGCGGCCTCCTCATGGGCCGCCCTTTCGGCGTGCCCGTCTACGTCGCCCCCAGCTGGTTCGTCGTCGCCGCGCTGATCACCTGGGTCTTCGGCGGACAGCTCGACCGCGTACTGCCGGAGCTCGGCAACGCGCGCTATCTCGTGTCCCTGTTCTTCGCCGTCGCCTTCTACGCCTCGGTCCTCGTCCACGAACTGGCCCACACCGTCGCGGCCCTCCGGTTCAAACTGCCGGTGCGCCGCATCCAGCTGCAGTTCTTCGGCGGCGTCTCCGAGATCGAGAAGGAGACGGAGACCCCGGGCCGTGAGTTCTGGCTCGCCTTCGTCGGACCGCTCCTCTCGCTCGCCCTGGCAGGCGTCTTCTACCTCGGTCTGTACGCGGTGGAGCCGGGCACCGTGCCCGGGGTGCTCCTCGCCGGTCTGATGATCTCCAACCTCATCGTGGCCGCCTTCAACCTGCTGCCCGGTCTGCCCCTCGACGGCGGCCGGATGCTGCGGGCCGTCGTCTGGAAGATCACCGGCAGGCCCATGGCCGGCACCGTCGCCGCCGCCTGGGTCGGCCGGGCGCTCGCCGTCGCCGTCCTCATCGGACTGCCGCTGCTCACCCACACCGGGGCCCTCGGGAACTCCACCGAGGACATCGGCGGCATGGAGACCGTCACCGACGCCCTGCTCGCCGCCATCCTCGCCGCGATCATCTGGACCGGCGCCGGCAACAGCCTGCGGATGGCCCGTCTGCGCGAGCACCTGCCCGAACTCGCCGCCCGTGCTCTGACCCGGCGTGCCGTGCCCGTCGAGTCCGGCACCCCACTGTCGGAGGCGCTCCGCCGCGCCAACGAGGCCGGAGCCCGTGCCCTCGTCGTGGTGGACGGCCACGGCGACCCCACCGGTCTCGTCCGCGAAGCGGCCATCGTCGGCGTTCCCGAACACCGCCGCCCCTGGGTCGCGGTCAGCGGCTTGGCACAGGACCTCACCGAGGGGATGAAGGTGCCCGCGGAACTCGCCGGCGAAGCCCTGCTCGACACCCTGCGGGCCACCCCCGCCACCGAGTACCTCGTCGTGGAGGAGACAGGCGAGATCTACGGCGTCCTGTCCGCCGCGGACGTCGAGCGGGCCTTCGTCGCAGCCATGGCACGGCCCGGTTCCTGAACCCCATACACTGGTCACATGTCCGAACCGACCGGTGCCGCCCGCCGTCGCGGGCCCTTCAAGGTCGGGGACCAGGTCCAGCTCACCGACCCCAAGGGACGCCACTACACGTTCACGCTCGAGGCCGGGAAGAACTTCCACACCCACAAGGGTTCCTTCCCGCACGACGAGCTGATCGGCGCTCCCGAGGGCAGTGTTGTCCGAACCACGGGAAACGTCGCCTACCTCGCGCTGCGCCCCCTGCTCCCCGACTACGTCCTGTCCATGCCCCGCGGCGCCGCCGTGGTCTACCCCAAGGACGCGGGGCAGATCCTGGCCTTCGCCGACATCTTCCCCGGCGCCCGCGTCGTGGAGGCCGGGGTCGGCTCGGGCTCGCTCAGCAGCTTCCTCCTGCGCGCCATCGGCGACCACGGCATGCTGCACTCCTACGAGCGCCGCGCGGACTTCGCCGAGATCGCGCAGGCGAACGTCGAGCGCTACTTCGGCGGCCCGCACCCCGCGTGGCAGCTCACCGTCGGCGACCTCCAGGACAACCTGACCGACGCCGACGTCGACCGGGTCATCCTCGACATGCTCGCCCCCTGGGAGTGCCTCGAGGCCGTCTCCAAGGCGCTCGTCCCCGGCGGCATCCTGTGCTGCTACGTCGCCACCACCACCCAGCTCGCGCGCACCGTCGAGTCCATCCGCGAGATCGGCTGCTTCGCCGAGCCGCAGCCCTGGGAGTCGATGATCCGCAACTGGCACGTCGAGGGCCTGGCCGTGCGCCCCGACCATCGGATGATCGGGCACACCGGCTTCCTGGTCACCGCCCGCCGCCTCGCCGACGGCGTCGAGCCCCCGATGCGCCGCCGGCGGCCCGCCAAGGGCGCCTACGGCGAGGACTACGAGGGCCCCAACAAGGGCTGACCGGTCCGGCCGGCTCACCCGCCCAACGCATTGACGCCGCCGCCGAGTTACCGTGCCCAGCACGGAACTCGGCGGCGGCGTCCTCGTGTTGGGCGGCGGCCCGTTCGCCTCTTTACCCGAGTCTTACGGACCCCGCTGTTCCGGTGGCGTGTGACGTATGGCACGATGCTGGCCACCCTCACCGGCACAGCCCCTCAGGAGACCACTCGCGTGCAGAACTCCGTCGCCGCCCCGGACCTCGCGCACACCCATGCCCACCCGGTGCACTGGCTGGCCACGGCGGCGGCGATGGCCGCGGTGGTGGCGGGCGCCGGACTGGTGCAGCCCGACGCGGCGACGGCCTCCCAGCCCGCCGGCGGCCCCGGGACCACGACGGCAGCGGCACCCGCCTCCGCACCGGACCCGGCGGCCGTGCAGCTGCCCATCGAATGCGGCGGCCTCGGCAACGTGGTCGTCAAGAAGGCCACGGGCGACCTGGACGGCGACGGAAACCCGGAGACGGTGGTGGCCGCGCGCTGCGACGCGGGCTCGGGCACGCCGCCCAGCGGCCTCTACGTGCTCGCGAACGCCCGTGACGCAGGCCCCCGGGTGGTCGCCACCCTCGTCGAGCCCGCACAGAAGCAGAGCGTCGGCGCGCTCGCCGTGCGTGACGCCACGATCACGGCGACCCTGCTCGGCTACTCCTCGGCCGCCGTACCCAGCTGCTGCCCGGACGAGCAGGAGGGGGTCAAGTGGCAGTGGCAGGGCGGCAAGTTCGTCCGTGCCGCCCAGACCGAGGCAGGCGGTATCTGAACGCGGTACGTGATGCGTGAGTGATCCGTCACCCCGCGTCCGGGCCGTAGACCTCCACCTTGTCCGAAACCCGACGGACGTGGATGCAGTCGCCCGGGCACTCCTTCGCGGAGTCCACGACGTCACTCAGCAGCGGCAGCGGCACCGGCGTTGTGGCGCCCGGGTCCTGGAGCAGTTCGTCCTCGCCGGACTTCACGTACGCCAGCCCGTCGATGTCGAGCTCGAAGACCTCGGGTGCGTACTGCGCGCAGATCCCGTCCCCGGTGCAGAGGTCCTGGTCGATCCAGACCTCGAGGGCCTCGGCGGCACCTTCGGTGGGAACCTCGTGCTGCACGGTCATATCTCCTGCCGTTTCCTTCGCCGGGTGTAGCTCTGTGAAGCAAGTCGCGCCACCCCTGACGGGTGTTGAACGCTTCGACGATACAACCGCCCGCTTCCCGATGTTGCTGGGTGGGTATCCGGTGGGTAATCCCCTCGCATGAGGAAGAGCGCAAGGGTGAAGATCGGACACACCCCTTCCGTCTTTGTGATCTAGGGGTTTCAATCACCACCCACACAGGTAGGGTCAGGAAGCGTCCAGCTCCCCTTGGAGGAGGTGAGGACCGTGGCAGCCCACGACGACGACATCAACCGCGGCATCCGGCCGGGGCGGGGGTCTGAAGACCCAGCCGGCCAGGTCGCCTATCTCGAGCAGGAAATCGCCGTCCTGCGCCGCAAGCTCGCCGACTCTCCGCGACACACGAGGATTCTCGAAGAGCGGATCGTCGAGCTGCAGACCAATCTGGCCGGCGTGTCCGCTCAGAACGAGCGGCTCGCCAACACGCTCCGTGAGGCCCGCGACCAGATCGTGGCCCTCAAGGAGGAGGTCGACCGGCTCGCCCAGCCGCCGGCCGGCTTCGGTGTCTTCCTGCAGGCCAACGAGGACGGCACCTGCGACATCTTCACCGGCGGCCGCAAGCTCCGGGTGAACGTCAGCCCCAGCGTCGAGCTCGAAGAGCTCCGGCGCGGCCAGGAGGTCATGCTCAACGAAGCGCTCAACGTGGTCGAGGCCATGGAGTTCGAGCGTGCCGGGGACATCGTCACCCTCAAGGAGATCCTCGAGGACGGCGAGCGCGCCCTGGTGATCGGTCACACCGACGAGGAGCGGGTGGTGCGGCTCGCCGAGCCGCTGCTCGCGATGAGCATCCGCCCCGGGGACGCCCTCCTGCTCGACCCCCGATCCGGGTACGTGTACGAGGTGATCCCCAAGAGCGAGGTCGAGGAGCTCGTCCTCGAGGAGGTCCCCGACGTCGACTACGACAAGATCGGTGGCCTCGGCGGCCAGATCGAGATGATCCGCGACGCCGTCGAGCTCCCGTATCTGCACCCCGACCTCTTCAAGGAGCACGAACTGCGGCCGCCGAAGGGCATCCTGCTCTACGGCCCGCCCGGATGCGGCAAGACGTTGATCGCCAAGGCCGTCGCCAACTCCCTTGCCAAGAAGGTCGCCGAGGTGACCGGCCAGCCCGCGGGGAAGAGCTACTTCCTCAACATCAAGGGTCCCGAGCTCCTCAACAAGTACGTCGGTGAGACCGAGCGGCACATCCGCCTGGTCTTCCAGCGCGCCCGCGAGAAGGCGAGCGAGGGTACCCCCGTCATCGTCTTCTTCGACGAGATGGAGTCCCTCTTCCGCACCCGCGGATCCGGTGTCAGCTCGGACGTGGAGAACACCATCGTCCCGCAGCTCCTCGCCGAGATCGACGGTGTCGAGGGCCTGGAGAACGTGATCGTCATCGGCGCCTCCAACCGCGAGGACATGATCGACCCCGCGATCCTGCGGCCCGGCCGGCTCGACGTCAAGATCAAGATCGAGCGCCCGGACGCGGAGGCCGCCAAGGACATCTTCGCCAAGTACCTGACCCCCTCGCTCCCGCTGCACGCCGACGACCTCGGCGAGCACAGCGGATCGAAGGAAGCCGCGGCCCACGCCATGATCCAGTCGGTCGTGGAACAGATGTACGCGGAATCCGAGGAGAACCGCTTCCTCGAGGTCACGTACGCCAACGGCGACAAGGAAGTCCTCTACTTCAAGGACTTCAACTCCGGCGCGATGATCCAGAACATCGTCGACCGGGCCAAGAAGATGGCCATCAAGGCATTCCTCGACCACAACCAGAAGGGCCTTCGCGTCTCCCACCTCCTCCAGGCCTGCGTGGACGAGTTCAAGGAGAACGAGGACCTGCCCAACACCACCAACCCGGACGACTGGGCCCGCATCTCCGGCAAGAAGGGCGAGCGGATCGTCTTCATCCGCACCCTCGTCACCGGAAAGCAGGGCGCGGACACCGGCCGGTCCATCGACACGGTGGCGAACACCGGTCAGTACCTGTAAAGGCACACCGGCTGCGGATGCCGCCGGCCCCCCGCCGAAGGGAAGGGGGCGGGCATCCGCAGCCGGCTGCTTTCCGGACAGGTCCGGCCACACCGGAGCAATGACGAATTTGATCTCCCCACCCACGCAGCGGCGTTCTAGGCTCTTTCGTACCGCCGGGTCGCGCAGTGCGGGGACGGGCACCGCGCACGCACCGGAGCACCCGCGGTACTTGAGCGCCGTTCCCGGAGGGGAACGCCGCCGGGCAAGGAGGGCCGCATGACCGTACGGCGAGTAATGGGCATCGAGACGGAGTACGGGATCTCCGTCCCCGGCCACCCGAACGCCAATGCCATGCTCACCTCGTCCCAGATCGTCAACGCCTACGCGGCGGCGATGCACCGGGCGCGCCGCGCCCGCTGGGACTTCGAGGAGGAGAATCCGCTGCGGGACGCCCGCGGCTTCGACCTCGCCCGCGAGGCCGCCGACTCCAGCCAGCTCACGGACGAGGACATCGGCCTGGCCAATGTCATCCTCACCAACGGAGCCAGGCTCTACGTCGACCACGCCCACCCCGAGTACAGCTCGCCCGAGGTGACCAACCCGCGCGACGCCGTCCTCTGGGACAAGGCGGGAGAGCGGATCATGGCCGAGGCTGCCGAGCGGGCGGCGCAGCTCCCCGGCGCCCAGCCGATCCACCTCTACAAGAACAACACCGACAACAAGGGCGCCTCCTACGGCACGCACGAGAACTACCTGATGAAGCGGGAGACCCCCTTCTCGGACATCGTGCGCCACCTCACCCCGTTCTTCGTCTCCCGCCAGGTCTTCACCGGCGCCGGTCGGGTCGGAATCGGCCAGGACGGACACGAGCACGGGTTCCAGATCAGCCAGCGCGCGGACTATTTCGAGGTCGAGGTCGGGCTCGAGACCACCCTCAAGCGCCCCATCATCAACACCCGCGACGAGCCCCACTCCGACGCGGAGAAGTACCGCCGCCTCCATGTGATCATCGGCGACGCGAACCTCTCCGAGATCTCGACGTACCTCAAGCTGGGCACCACCGCCCTGGTTTTGTCGATGATCGAGGACGGCTTCATCGCGGTCGACCTCGCCGTCGAGCAGCCCGTGCGGACGCTGCACCAGGTCTCGCACGACCCGAGCCTCAAGCATCTGGTCACCCTCCGCAGCGGTCGCACACTGACCGCCGTACAACTGCAGATGGAGTACTTCGAGCTCGCGCGCAAGTACGTGGAGGAGCGGTTCGGCGCCGACGCGGACGAGCAGACCAAGGACGTCCTGACGCGCTGGGAGGACACACTGGGCAGGCTCGAGAGCGACCCGATGAGCCTCTCCGGAGAGCTGGACTGGATCGCCAAGCGCGAGCTCATGGAGGGCTACCGCCGACGCGACGACCTGGACTGGGACGCGGCCCGGCTGCACCTGGTCGACCTCCAGTACGCGGACGTACGCCCCGACAAGGGCCTGTACAACCGTCTGGCGGCCCGCGGCAAGATGAAGCGCCTGCTGGACGAGAGCGCGGTCCATCGGGCGCAGGCCAAGCCGCCGGAGGACACCAGGGCCTACTTCCGCGGCCGGTGCCTCGAGCAGTACGCGGACGACGTGGCCGCGGCCTCCTGGGACTCGGTCATCTTCGACCTGCCCGGTCGTGACTCTCTGCAACGGGTTCCCACGCTGGAGCCCCTGCGGGGGACCCGTAACCACGTCAAGGAGCTGCTGGACCGCTGCCGTAATGCGGAAGACCTGGTCCGGGTGCTCTCCGGGGGCTGAAAAGGCCACCGCCCGGGAATCATGAAGGTGGGCCCCGGACGTTGGAGAAAGTGCGGGGCCGATGTCGGACCCCGGGAGTAGGGTCTGATCAAGAACGTCGAACCCGAGCGGGGTGAGGTGCATGGCGACCAAGGACACCGGCGGCGGACAGCAGAAGGCGACGCGCTCCACCGAGGAGGTCGAGGAGCAGGCGCAGGAAGCGCAGGCTGCCGAAGACCTCAAGGAGCGGCAGGAGAAGCTCTCGGACGATGTCGACTCGGTCCTCGACGAGATCGACGACGTCTTGGAGGAGAACGCCGAGGACTTCGTGCGCTCCTTCGTGCAAAAGGGCGGTCAGTAGCCCTGGTCGTCCCCCCGGTGCCGTCGGCGAAAGCCGAGGGCACCGGGGCGGATGACCGGCGGCGGCGCGGGTAAGGTCCGTGCACAGCTCGAAAGATCGGCCCGCGCGCGATGCGGCGGGCCGCCGCCTATCCGGAAGGAAACGCGTGGAAGCCAACCCTCGTAGCACCGGGCGTCTGCCGGCAGCCTTCCTGACGCCCGGGTCCTCGTCATTCATGGACTTCCTGGGCGACCACTCGCCCGATCTGCTGCCCGGCAAGCGTGTCCTGCCGCCCCTGCAGGGGGCCGTCGAGGCGCCGCACGGGACGACGATCGTGGCCACCACGTTCCCCGGTGGTGTGGTGCTCGCCGGTGACCGGCGGGCGACGATGGGGAACATGATCGCCCAGCGCGACATCGAGAAGGTCTTCCCGGCCGACGAGTATTCGGCGGTGGGCATCGCGGGCACAGCGGGTCTCGCGGTGGAGATGGTCAAGCTGTTCCAGCTCGAGCTGGAGCACTTCGAGAAGGTCGAGGGCGTCCAGCTCTCCCTGGAGGGCAAGGCGAACCGCCTCTCCACGATGATCCGCAGCAACCTCGGCATGGCCATGCAGGGCCTCGCCGTCGTCCCGCTCTTCGCCGGTTACGACATCGACCGCGAGAAGGGCCGCATCTTCTCCTACGACGTGACGGGCGGCCGCTCCGAGGAGCACGGGTATGCCGCCACCGGCTCGGGTTCGATCTTCGCCCGAGGAGCGATGAAGAAGCTCTACCGCGAGGACCTGACCGAGCAGCAGGCAACCACCCTGGTGATCCAGGCGCTGTACGACGCGGCGGACGACGACTCGGCGACCGGCGGGCCCGACGTGGCCCGGCGCATCTATCCGATCGTCACCGTCATCACGGACGAGGGTTACCGCCGTCTCACCGAGGCGGAGACCTCCGAGATCGCGCGTTCGATCCTCGAGGGCCGCCTCACCCAGCCCGACGGTCCGCGCGCCGCGCTCCTGTGACGGCCCCGATGCACTCGCCTCTGACAGAAAGGGACGGATAGCCGGTGTCGACGCCGTTCTATGTCTCACCCCAGCAGGCCATGGCCGACCGGGCGGAGTACGCCCGCAAGGGCATCGCCCGTGGCCGCAGCCTGGTCGTGCTGCAGTACGCCGACGGCATCGTGTTCGTCGGCGAGAACCCGTCCCGTGCGCTGCACAAGTTCAGCGAGATCTACGACCGGATCGGCTTCGCCGCGGCCGGCAAGTACAACGAGTACGAGAATCTGCGCATCGGCGGCGTGCGCTACGCGGACCTGCGCGGCTACACCTACGACCGCGACGACGTGACGGCCCGTGGCCTGGCGAACGTCTACGCCCAGACCTTGGGCACGATCTTCTCCAGCGCCGGTGAGAAGCCGTACGAGGTGGAACTGGTCGTCGCAGAGGTGGGCGCCTCGCCCGAGGGCGACCAGATCTACCGGCTGCCGCACGACGGCTCGATCGTGGACGAGCACGGCTCGGTCGCGGTCGGCGGGAACGCGGAGCAGATCAGCGGTTTCCTGGACCAGCGGCACCGCGACGGCATGTCGCTCGCGGAGGCGCTGAAGCTGGCCGTACAGGCGCTTTCCAGCCAGTCGAACGGCAGCGACCGTGAGATCCCGGCGGACCGACTGGAGGTCGCGGTGCTGGACCGTACGCGGCCGCAGCAGCGGAAGTTCAAGCGGATCGTGGGCCGGCAACTGGCCCGGCTCCTGGAGGCCGACGGCGCCGCTTCCACGCCGACGGACGCGCCGTCCGACGAGGAGACGGACGAGACCGGGGGCACCCCGGGGACCGGGTCCCCGGGGACCGGCACTCCTGGGACCAGCACGCCGGAGGCGCCGGAGTAGGCCCGGCTGATCGACGGCTGCGCCCCGGACCGCCCGTGCGGCCCGGGGCGCAGTCATGTCCGCGGCCGTTGCCTCTCAGGCAAGCGGCGGGGCGGAGGAGCCCCGTACGACGAGGTCGACGGGGAGGCTGCCGTCCTCGGGGCGCCGGCCGTCGAGGACGGCGAGCAGCGCGGTCATGCCGCGCTCTCCGACCTGTTCGGCGGGCAGGCGGACGGTGGTGAGTTCGGGTTCGACGGCGGTGGCGAGGGCCAGGTCGTCGAAGCCGGTGACGGTGACGTCCTCCGGCACGCGCAGGCCGAGCCGGCGGACGGCCTTGCAGGCGCCGGCGGCGAGGATGTCGTCGTCGCAGACGATGGCCGTGGGCCGGGGTCCAGGGGCGGTGAGCGCCCGCACGGCGGCTTCCCGGCCGCTGTCCACATCGAGGGGCGCGGAGACGGTGCGCACCTGCGCGCCGGTGCCGTCCAGGGCGGTGCTGAGCGCCAGGGCGCGGACGTCGAAGGTCCAGGAGGCGACGGCGGAGGCGAGGTGCACGATCCGTCGGTGACCCAGCGTGAGCAGAAGGTCGATGACCTGGCGCATACCGTCAGCGATGTCGAGGTTGACGTGGGCGGCGGCGCCGGTGTCCCTGGGATCGCTGTCCAGCATGACCAGGGGCAGGTCGGTGCCGCGGATGGCGGTGAGCGCCTGGGCGGCCATCGAGGAGGCGATGACGCCGTCGAGGGCATCCCGCGCAGAGGCGAAGGGGTCCCTGGCGGGACCGACTCCTTCGGGCGAAGGGTAGAGGACGACGCCGAAGCCGTGCTGTGCGGCGACGGCGGCCGCCCCGGTGTAGACGCGGGCGAAGAACTCGTTGGTGAGCGCGGGGACGACGAGGAGTGCGGTCCTGGTGCGGCCGAGGCGGAGGCTGCGGGCGGCCAGGTTGGGCCGGTAGCCGAGCTCCTGGGCGGCTGCGCGGACCACGGCAGCGGTCCGTTCGGAGACCCGGCCGCGCCATTTGTCGCCGAGCACGAGGGAGACGGTGGCCTGGGAGACGCCGGCTGCGCGGGCCACGTCCCTGCTGGTGGGGCGGGTGGTGTCCGCTCCGGCAGTGGGACGGTCCTGCTGGGACCGGTGTGCCATCGTCTTCCGTCCTCGGCCGTCCGTCGGTGGTGTCATGGGGTCCGGGGCGGCGGCGCTGTGGACCCGCGGACAGTCGACATGGTACGTATGGGCGGTCAAGTTATACGTAAAACCTCGTTGATGCCGGGAGTCGGCAGGCGGGGGAGAGGGGACGGCATGGCAGCCGGGTACGCAGACATCCTCAAGGCGCCGCACGCCGCACGGCTGCTCACCGGCACCCTCGTCGGGCGGCTGCCCAATGCGACGGCCCATATCGCCATCGTGCTCTTCACCCGTGCCGAGGGCGGCAGCTACACCCTCGCGGGCGCGCTCGCCGCCGTGTACGGCCTGGCCACCGCCGTCGGCCAGCCGCTGCTGGGCCGCGCCGTCGACCTGTACGGACAGCCGCGGGTGCAGCTGCCGGCCGCCGTCGTCTCCGCGCTCGGCATGTTCCTGCTGGCCGCCGTCGGCACCGGATCGCTGCTCCTCGCGTACACCGCCGTGACGGTCGCGGGTCTGTTCACACCGCCGCTCGAAGGCGGCCTGCGTGCCCTGTGGCCGAGCGTGCTGGGCCGTGAGGAACGCGTGCACCGGGCCTACGCCATGGACGCTGTGGCCCAGGAGGTCATGTTCACCGTCGGGCCGCTGCTCGTGACCCTGCTCGTCTCGCTCTGGTCACCCGGCGCCGCGCTGCTGGTGATCAACGCGACAGGCGTGGTGGGCGCCCTGTCGGTCGTGATGTCGGAGCCCTCCCGCGCCTGGCGCTCCGCCCCGCGCGAGGCGCACTGGCTGGGCGCGCTGCGCTCACCGGGCCTGCTGGCGCTCCTCAGCGCGTTCTTCTTCGTCGGTCTCGCACTCGGGTCGATCACGGTCGCGGGTGTGGCCTATGCCGACGACCACGGCCGGGAGTCCGTGTACGGCTGGCTGATGGCCGCGCTGGGCCTCGGCGCGCTCCTCGGAGGCACCGCGTACGGGGCCCGCCAGTGGGCCGGGGCGCCGGAGCGGCGGCTGCGGATCATCGTGGCGCTGCTGGCCGCCGGCTACCTGCCGCTGATCCTCACGCCCGGTGTGGTGGCCATGACGGCGCTGTCGGCGCTCGCCGGCGTGTTCCTGGCACCGGCGATCGCCTGCGCGTTCATCGTCGTCGACCGGCACGCGCCGCGCGGCACGGTCACCGAGGCGTTCTCCTGGCTGGTGACCACCTTCGGCGTCGGCGCCGCCGTCGGCACGGCCGCCGCTGGGCCGGCGGTCGAGACAGGCGGTACGGCATGGAGTTTCGCCGTCGCCGGGGCCGGAGGAATCGCCGCGCTGGTGGTTCTGACGGCCACTCAGCGGGTACTCGCAGTTCCCGGCCGTACTCAGGACATCACGGGGTCCGGCCCGCGCACGGGTACCCACTCATCGGAAAATGATCGAAACGGTGCTGCCCAACCCGGTTTCAGCTCAGGCCCTGAGGCGTAATGTTCAGACATGGACCGCCGCATTTTCGGGCTGGAGAACGAGTACGGCGTCACGTGCACGTTCAGGGGACAGCGCCGACTGTCACCTGACGAAGTGGCGCGCTACCTCTTCCGCCGTGTCGTGTCATGGGGCCGCAGCAGCAATGTCTTTCTGCGGAACGGCGCCCGCCTCTACCTCGACGTGGGTTCGCACCCGGAATACGCAACACCCGAGTGCGACAATGTGACCGAGCTGGTCACCCACGACAAGGCCGGCGAGCGCATTCTCGAAGGCCTTCTCGTCGACGCCGAACGCCGCCTGCACGAGGAAGGAATCGCCGGCGACGTCTATCTCTTCAAGAACAACACCGACTCGGCGGGAAACTCCTACGGCTGCCACGAGAACTATCTCGTCGCACGCCACGGCGAGTTCTCGCGGCTGGCCGACATCCTCATTCCGTTCCTGGTCACCAGGCAGCTGCTGTGCGGCGCGGGAAAGGTGCTGCAGACGCCCCGCGGAGCGGTCTACTGCGTCAGCCAGCGCGCGGAGCACATCTGGGAGGGCGTCAGCTCCGCCACCACCCGCTCGCGCCCCATCATCAACACCCGTGACGAACCGCACGCGGACGCCGAGCGGTACCGCAGGCTCCACGTCATCGTCGGCGACTCCAACATGTCGGAGACGACGATGCTGCTGAAGGTCGGGGCGACCGACCTGGTGCTGCGCATGATCGAGGCGGGTACCGTCATGCGCGACCTCACCCTGGAGAACCCGATCCGGGCCATCCGCGAGGTCAGCCACGACATCACCGGCCAGCGCAAGGTGCGCCTGGCCAGCGGCCGGGAGGCCTCCGCGCTCGAGGTCCAGCGCGAGTACTACGAGAAGGCGGTGGACTTCGTGGACCGGCGCGGCATCCGCACCGGCACGGTCGAGCAGGTCCTGGAGCTGTGGGGCCGCACGCTCGACGCGATCGAGCAGGAGGACCTCGACCGGATCGACACCGAGATCGACTGGGTCATGAAGTACAAGCTGCTGGAGCGGTACCGCGCCAAGCACAACATGTCGATGTCGCACCCCCGGGTCGCGCAGATAGACCTCGCGTACCACGACATCCACCGCAGGCGCGGGCTGTACTACCTCCTGGAGAAGAAGGGCCAGGCCGCCCGGATCTGCAACGACATGAAGATCTTCGAGGGCAAGTCGGTGCCCCCGCAGACCACCAGGGCGCGGCTGCGCGGCGACTTCATCCGCCGCGCGCAGGAGCAGCGGCGGGACTTCACGGTCGACTGGGTGCACCTCAAGCTCAACGACCAGGCGCAGCGCACCGTGCTGTGCAAGGACCCGTTCCGGTCGGTCGACGACAGGGTGGAGAAGCTCATCGCCGGCATGTGATCCGGCCTGCGGCCGCTGAATCTCTCGGCCTGTCGCACGTGTGTCGGAACGTCACCCGGGCCCCGTACGTTTCTCGTGCGGGGCCCTCGGCACGGCCTAGAGTGTCCCGCACCTACCGAGCCGTTAGAGATCTGAGGACCACGTGCGCCGACTTGCCGGCCTGCTCGTCGTACCCCTGCTGCTGTTGACGACAGCGGCATGCGGCGACGACAAGGGCTCCGATTCCGCTTCCACCTCGATGACGAACGGGCTGCCCACGATCACCGAGGGCGCGAAGTTCGGAGAGAAGCCGACCCTTGCCAAGGGTGAGGGCGAGCCCCCCAAGGACCTGAAGGTCAACGTCGTCAGCGAGGGCAAGGGCCAGACCCTCAAGAAGGGCGACGTCGCCCAGGTCGACTACCTGGGCCAGGTGTGGGACGGAGAGGAGCCGTTCGACAACAGCTTCGACCGCGGCGAGCCGTTCACCGTGACGCTCGGCGGCGGCGGCGTCATCGAGGGCTGGCAGCAGGCTCTCGACGGCCAGAAGGTCGGCAGCCGCCTCGAGGTGTCGATCCCGCCGGAGCTGGGGTACGGCGCGCAGGAGCAGGGCAGCATCCCGGCCAACTCCACGCTTGTGTTCGTCATGGACATCGTCAAGGGCACCACACTCCCGACGTCCGCCAAGGGCACCGAGGTCGCCCAGGACAACATCGACCTGCCCAAGGTCGGTACGAACACCGACGGTGAGAAGCCGTCCCTGACGGTGCCCAAGAAGGACGCGCCGGCCAAGCTGGTGTCGAACTACGTGATCGAGGGCACCGGCCCCGCGGTCAAGGCCACGGACACGCTGTCCGTGAAGTACCAGGGCGTCCTGTGGAAGGACGGCAAGGAGTTCGACAGCAGCTACGCCAGGGGCAACGCCCCGGTGAGCTTCCCGCTCGCGCAGGTCATCCCGGGCTGGCAGAAGGGCCTGGAGGGCAAGAAGGTCGGCAGCCGCGTGCTGCTCGTCGTCCCGCCGGACATGGGCTACGGCGACCAGGAGCAGCAGGGCATCCCGGCCAAGTCCACCCTCGTCTTCACGGTCGACATCCTGGCGGTTCAGTAGGCGGGCCGGGGCATTCTGCAAGACTGTCCCGGTTGATCGCACAGAGAACGCAAGGAGCAACATCCGTGAGCATCGAGAAGCCCGAGATCGACTTCCCGGGCGGCGAGCCGCCGGCCGATCTGGAGATCAAGGACATCTGGGAGGGCGACGGCCCGGTGGCGAAGGCGGGCGACACCGTCTCCGTCCACTACGTGGGCGTGGCCTTCTCCACCGGTGAGGAGTTCGACGCCTCGTGGAACCGCGGCACCCCGCTGCAGTTCCAGCTGGGCGTCGGCCAGGTGATCTCCGGTTGGGACCAGGGCGTGCAGGGCATGAAGGTCGGCGGCCGCCGCCAGCTGACCATCCCCGCGCACCTGGCCTACGGCGACCGCGGCGCCGGCGGCGGTCGTATCGCCCCCGGCGAGACGCTGATCTTCGTCTGCGACCTGGTCGCCGTCTGAGACTGATCCCCCGGATCTCCCGGATCTCCCGGATCTCCCGGTGACGAGGCGAGGGCCCGCGCCTTGCGGCGCGGGCCCTCGCTTTTGTCCGGACACCCCGGGGCGGTACGGTCGACGGGCTAAGGGACTTCATAAAAGAGGTGAAGGGCGTCGATGGCCATTGCCAAGGCCGAGCGGCTGATGAATCTGGCGCTGTGTCTGCTCGGGACCAGACGTCCGCTCAGCAAGCGGGAGCTGCGCGGGTCCATCGAGGCCTACCTGGAAGCGGGTTCCGACGACTCGTTCAACCGGATGTTCGAGCGCGACAAGGACGATCTGCGCGAACTCGGCCTGGTGATCGAGACGGTTGAGTCCCTCGACGGCGACATCGGCTATCTCGCGCGCCGCGACAGCAACCGGCTGCCGCCCATCACCCTGGACGCCGAGGAGGCCGCCGCACTGGGCCTGGCCGCCAAGGTGTGGCAGCAGGCACGGCTCGCGGGGGCGGCCAGCGGCGCCCTGCAGAAGCTGCGCGCGGCCGGTATGCCGGAGACCGAGGACGCCTACGAGGACCGGCACAGTGCCCTCGAACCGCGCATCCCCGTCCACGAGGCGGCCTTCGAACCGCTGATGCTCGCCTGCCGGGACCGCCGGCCCGTGCTCTTCGACTACCGCAAGGCGAACTCGGCCCGTCCCGAGCAGCGTCACGTCGAGCCGTGGACGCTCGAGTGCTGGCGGGGCCACTGGTATCTGGCGGGTTTCGACCGCGGCCGGGGCGCCGAGCGCGTGTTCCGCCTGTCCCGCATCACCGGGAAGGTCCGCTCGTCCCGCTCAGGGACGTTCACCGTGCCCGTGCCCGACGTCGTCACCGTCCGCGAGACGGTCGAGAGCTGGGCCGGGGAGACGGCGACCCGCTCGGCGCTGATCCGGCTCCGGGCCGGCTGCGGCTACCCGTTGCGTTCGAGGGCCACCGCCGTACGGGAACTCGGCGACGGGTGGGACGAGTTGGAGATTCCGTACGGACACGGTCTGGACGCCTGGCTCGTCGAGTTCGGCCCGGACGTCGTCGTGCTGGAGCCCGCGGACCTGCGGGCCGACGTGGTCGACCGGCTGCGTGCCGTGGCCAAGGGCTGAGGGGGAGTCGCGGACCATGGCGGCCAATGCCATCGATCAGACCCGGCGGATGCTGTCGCTGGTGACCTATCTGCGGGAGCGCCCCGGCGCGCGCATCGCGGACGTCGCCCGTGCCTTCGGCATCACCGAGGACGAGCTGATCTCCGACCTCGACGTACTGCCCATGTGCGGGACCAGTTTCCGCGGCGGCGATCTGCTGGACATCGACACCGACGGCGAGCGGATCTGGTGGCGCAACCCGGACGCGTCCGGCGAGTCCACTGCGGAGCCGCTGCGGCTGGCGGCCGACGAGGCGACCGCGCTGCTGGTGGCGGCCCGCGCCGTCGCGACGCTCCCCGGGCTGCGGGAGGGCGACCGCGAGGCGCTGCTGCGGGCCACCGCCAAGATAGAAGGGGCGGCCGGTGAAGCGGCGGGCGCAAGCTCCCGGCTCTCGGTGACCTTCGAATCGGAGGGCGGGGTCTTCGCCGACGTCGACCGGGCGATCTCGGAGCGGCGGCGGCTCTGGCTGCGGTACTACTCGCCGGCGCGCGACGAACTCACCGAGCGCGAGGTGGACCCGATCCGGCTCTTCGCCGTCGGCCACACGTACATGGAGGCCTGGTGCCGCCTCTCCGAGGCGCGCCGCACCTTCCGGCTCGACCGGGTCGCGGAGATCCGGCTGCTCGACGCCCCGGCAGCGCCGCCCGAGATCGAACTGCGGGACCTCTCCGAGGGCCTGGTGCAGCCGTCGGCCGACGACCCGGAGGTCGTCGTCGAGGTCGCCCCCGGCGGGCGCTGGGTCGCCGAGTACTACCCGCACGACCGGGCGGAGGAACTGCCCGACGGTGGTCTGCGCATCACGCTGCGTACGCCTGCGCCCGCCTCGCTGCGCCGGCTGGCGCTGCGGCTGGGCGGGGACGGACGGATCGTGTCGCCGCAGGACCTCGCGGACAGCGCCCGCACCGCGGCCCGGGACGCGCTGGCCGCCTACGACGCGCAGCAACACGATCCCCAGGGAGTCGGCGCCCGATGACCGTGACGCCCCGGATCCCCGCGATGTCTCCGGTCCCGGCCCGCGTCGGGCCCGTGCTCTTCAAGGCGGCCTGCCCGGACTGCCGGTCCCGGTTCGAGCTGTCCGCGGGCGCGCTGCGCCTCGCGATCGGAGGCAGCCGCCGCACCACGTTCTACTCCTTCACCTGCCCGGAGTGCGGCTCCGCGGTCCGCAAGCCGGCCGGCGAACGCATCGTGGAACTGCTCACCGGCGGCGGGGTCAGGACGCTGCGCCTGCACTCCACCGTGTGACGTCCTGTTCAAGAACCGCTACGGGAACGGTCTAGGCTCTGCGCATGTTCTGGCCCATGCTCGCCATCGCACTCGGCTTCCTCGGGATCTCGGTCCTCACGGTCCTCGCCATCAAGGTCTTCATCGAGGCGCAGCGCCTGGGCCGTGAGGTGGCCCGCACCACGGAACGCATCAACCGCGCCTCCGAGGACCTGGAGCGGGCAGCCACCGGCCTCGCCCGGGCCGGCGAAACCCTGCGCTGAGCGAGCCGTCCGCCCAGCACCGGAGATCCGACGCCCCCTCCTGCGCCGCTGTCCCTGGCGGTACGCTGCTGGTGGCGGCACCGACTGCCTCACGGGTCGCTCCGTGGAGTACGCACAGTCATTGCATCCTGTTTACCCCTGCGGGTTACGATCGCCCCATAAGCACGGTGGCCGGACATGTGTCCGACGCCGGGCAGCCCGTTCAAGCCGCCTCGGTGAGAAGGAAGTCGCACATGATCGGCAATCTGAAGCCCCTCGAGATCGTTCTGATCATCGCTGTCATCCTGCTGTTGTTCGGCGCCAAGAAGCTTCCTGAGATGGCCCGTTCTCTCGGTAAGTCGGCACGCATTCTCAAGAGCGAAGCCAAGGCGATGAAGAAGGACGACGAAGCGACGACGGCCTCGAAGCCCACCGCGGACCCGCAGTCCGGCGAGCAGACGGCACCGCGTACGATTCAGGCCGCTCCGGGTGATGTGTCCACGGCTCGTCCCGTGAACGAGCCGAACCGCACGACCCAGAGCTGACACAGTCCCCCCGCCGGTGCCGCCGCACGAAACGAGGAACGTGGGTTGCTCAACTCTGCCCGCAAGCAGGAGAAGGACGCCGAGGGGCGGATGCCGCTCGGGGAGCACCTGCGCGAGCTGCGCAATCGCTTGCTCAAGTCGGTTCTTGCCATCGTTGTCGCGGTGGTCGTGGCCGCCTTCTACCAGAAGGACATCTTCGAGTTCCTGATGAAGCCGATCCTGGAGTCGGTCGGCTGCGTCGATGGTGCGACGGAGACCAAGGACGGCCGCCCTTGCGCGGTGATGACGACGAACGGCCTGCTCTCGCCGTTCACCATCACCCTGAAGGTCTCCTTGATGGCTGGCGTCCTGTTCGCCACGCCGGTCTGGCTCTATCAGTTGTGGGCCTTCGTGGCTCCTGGACTGCACCGACACGAGAAGCGTCATTCGCTCTCTTTCGTGGCGGCCGGCGTCCCTCTTTTCGCCGGGGGCGCGTACCTGGCCTACTCGATCCTGCCGCAGACCGCGCAGATCATGCTGAGTTTCACGCCGGACAATGCACAGAACCTGCTGCCGCTCGACGATTATCTTGATCTCATCACGCGGATGATCCTCGTCTTCGGGGCGGCCTTCGAGCTCCCGCTGCTCCTTATCTTCCTCAACCTCACCGGTGTGCTGAGTGGCACGCGGATGCTCTCGTGGTGGCGCGGGATGGTTCTCGGGTTGACCGGCTTCGCCGCGATCGCAACGCCCGGCGGCGAGCCCCTCTCCATGCTGCTGCTGGCTGGTCCGCTGGCGATCCTCTACTTCATGGCGGTCGGTTTCTCCGTCCTCAACGACCTGCGTCGGCGCCGCCGGAACCCCGACGCGGAGCTCGACGAGGACGAGGCCTCCGACCTCGACCTCACCCCCGCCGCGATCGGTGAAGTGGAGTCGGTCTCCACGACGGCCCGGGCCCTGCCCGAGCAGGCCACCGGAGAGGCCGACGGCGGCCGCTCGCACCGGCTGAACGGCTACGACGACATCACCTGACGCCCGGCCGACGGGCCGAACAGCGGGCACGCCCGGTGCGGTGTGCCCGCTCGCGTATGCATCGCCGCTGTCGCTGCGGGTACTCCCCGCGGTAGATGCTCTCGTCCGATTAAAGATCGGCTCACTGTCAGAGGCGGCGGGTAGGCTCGTGAACAAGATGACCGAGGATTTCTCTCCCGCAGAGCGCTATGCCGCCGCCCGCGTCCGCGCCGCAGAGGAGGCCACCGCGCTGGCCCCCTTCCGCGCGATGTACGACTTCGATCTCGATCCCTTCCAGATCGAGGCATGCCAGGCCCTGGAGGCGGGCAAGGGTGTGCTCGTCGCCGCGCCCACCGGCTCGGGCAAGACCATCGTCGGCGAGTTCGCCGTCCATCTCGCCCTCACGCAGGGCCGCAAATGCTTTTACACGACGCCCATCAAGGCGCTGTCGAACCAGAAGTACGCCGACCTGGTCAAGCGGTACGGCTCAGAGAAGGTCGGCCTGCTGACCGGCGACAACAGCATCAACTCCGGGGCACCGGTGGTCGTCATGACGACCGAGGTGCTGCGCAACATGCTGTACGCGGGCTCGCAGTCGCTGACGGGCCTCGGCCATGTCGTCATGGACGAGGTGCACTACCTCTCCGACCGGTTCCGGGGCGCGGTCTGGGAGGAAGTGATCATCCACCTCCCCGAGTCGGTGACCCTGGTGTCACTCTCGGCGACCGTGTCGAACGCGGAGGAGTTCGGCGACTGGCTCGACACCGTCCGCGGTGACACCGAGGTCATCGTCTCCGAGAACCGTCCGGTCCCGCTGTGGCAACACGTCATGGCCGGACGGCGGATGTACGACCTCTTCGAGGAGGAGACGGACCACGGCGGCCGCGGTGTCGGCCGCCGCGAGGTCAACCCCGACCTCGTACGACTGGCCCGTATGGAGAACAGCCGTACGTACAACCCGAGTGACCGTCGCCGCGGCAAGATGGTGCGCGAGGCGGACCGGGAGCGTGAGCGGCGTCAGCGCAGCCGTATCTGGACGCCCGGCCGGCCCGAGGTGATCGACCGGCTCGACGCCGAAGGGCTGCTGCCCGCCATCACGTTCATCTTCAGCCGCGCGGGCTGCGAGGCCGCCGTGCAGCAGTGCCTCTACGCCGGCCTGCGGCTCAACGACGAGGAAGCGCGCAGAAAGGTGCGTGAGATCGTCGAGGAGCGGACCGCCTCCATCCCCGGCGAGGACCTCCATGTCCTCGGCTACTACGAGTGGCTGGAAGGTCTGGAGCGGGGGATCGCCGCGCACCACGCCGGCATGCTGCCGACCTTCAAGGAGGTCGTCGAGGAGCTGTTCGTACGCGGCCTGGTGAAGGCCGTGTTCGCGACGGAGACGCTGGCGCTCGGCATCAACATGCCCGCCCGGTCCGTGGTGCTGGAGAAACTCGTCAAGTGGAACGGCGAGCAGCACGCCGACATCACCCCCGGCGAGTACACCCAGTTGACCGGCCGCGCCGGACGCCGCGGCATCGACATCGAGGGCCACGCGGTGGTCCTGTGGCAGCGGGCCATGGACCCCGGCGCACTCGCCGGACTCGCCGGCACGCGCACCTACCCCCTGCGCTCCAGCTTCAAGCCGTCGTACAACATGGCGGTCAACCTTGTGCACCAGTTCGGGCGGCACCGCTCCCGCGAGCTGCTGGAGACGTCGTTCGCGCAGTTCCAGGCCGACAAGTCGGTCGTCGGCATCTCCCGCCAGGTCCAGCGCAACGAGGAAGGCCTCCAGGGCTACCGCGAGGGGATGACCTGCCACCTCGGCGACTTCGAGGAGTACGCGCGGCTGCGCCGCAACCTGAAGGAGCGCGAGACCGAACTCGCCAAGCAGGGCGCGGCCCAGCGCCGGGCCGCAGCCGCCACCTCGCTGGAGCGGCTCAAGCCGGGTGACGTGATCCATGTGCCGACGGGCAAGTTCGCCGGCTTGGCGCTGGTCCTCGACCCGGGCCTGCCGGCGGGCAGGACCGGCGGCCACCGCGGCTTCGAGTACCACGACGGCCCGCGGCCGCTGGTCCTCACCTCGGAGCGTCAGGTCAAGCGGCTGGCGTCGATCGACTTCCCGGTGCCGGTCGAGGCGCTGGAGCGGATGCGCATCCCGAAGTCCTTCAACCCCCGCTCCCCGCAGTCGCGTCGGGACCTCGCCTCGGCGCTGCGCTCCAAGGCGGGGCACATCGTGCCCGAGCGGCACCGCAAGGGCCGGTCGCCCGCCGCGGACGACCGTGAGATCGCCCGGCTGCGCGCCGAGCTGCGGGCCCACCCCTGCCACGGTTGCGACGAGCGTGAGGACCACGCCCGCTGGGCGGAGCGCTACCACCGTCTCCAGCGCGACACCCGGCAGCTGGAGCGGCGCATCGAGGGCCGTACGAACACCATCGCGCGGACCTTCGACCGGATCGTCGCCCTGCTGACGGAGATGGACTACCTCCGCTCCGACGAGGTGACCGAGCACGGCAGGCGCCTCGCCCGGCTCTACGGCGAACTGGACCTGCTGGCCAGCGAATGTCTGCGCGAGCGGGTCTGGGAGGGACTGAACCCGGCGGAACTGGCCGCATGCGTCTCGGCGTTGGTCTACGAGGCACGGCAGTCGGACGACGCGCTGCCGCCCAAGGTGCCGGGCGGGAAGGCGAGTGCGGCGCTGGGCGAGATGGTGCGCATCTGGGGCCGGCTGGACGCCCTGGAGGAGGAGTTCAGGATCAACCAGGCGGAGGGCGTGGGGCAGCGCGAGCCGGATCTCGGTTTCGCCTGGGCCGCGTATCAGTGGGCCTCCGGCAAGGGGCTCGACGAGGTGCTGCGCGAGGCGGAGATGCCCGCGGGCGACTTCGTGCGCTGGTGCAAGCAGGTCATCGACGTGCTCGGCCAGATCGCGGCGGCCGCCCCCGGGGAGGACAGCACCGTCGCGAAGAACGCCCGCAAGGCCGTCGATGCACTGCTGCGGGGTGTGGTGGCGTACAGCTCGGTCGGCTGATCGGCCTCCGGCCCCGGCCCGCGCGGCCGGGGCCCCGTGCGTCTGCGGTCTCCGCGGTCAGCACCGGTCGTCGGCGGTGCGTCGGCAATGTCAGCGGTCCGCACCGGTCGTCGGCGGCGGTCCGTCAGCGCCAGAACGCGTTCATCTCGTCGATGTCCTCGACGCACTCGTCGATGTCGGTGACCTTCCCGCCCACGATGGTGAAGAACAGGCCTTCGCGTATCTCGATACCGCGGTCGCCACGGTCCGCCCGCGCCGTGTGGAACGACATGACATGCCCGCGGCCGTCACCGAGCACCGCCTCGATCTGGATCTGCATCGTGCCGGCGGTCTCCTCACCGATGCGGCGGAAGTGGCCCATGATGGCTTCCCGACCCTTGTGATGCCCGGAGAGAATGTGGTTTCCGGGGACGTGGAAGACGGCATCGGCAGTGAACAGTTCACTGAGCGTGTCCATGTCGCCGGCGACGAACGCTGTGTAACCTCGCCGGACCAGGGCGCAGTCAGGGTGTTCGGACATGGTGATCCACACCTTTCGTCCGTGATTTCCCGCTTTCTGTCAATCATCCGCCGGGGTGGATCCACTGTCCACGGCCAGCGCGACGGCCAGTTCGGTGAGCTCGGGAAGCCGCAGAACCCGGTCGCCGAAACCCGGCAGCGGCACATGCAGCGGTGTCGTCCACCGCTCGGGAACCGCGTCGATCCCGTACACCGCCCCCGCCAGTGCGCCCGTCACGGCGGCCACCGAGTCGGTGTCGCCGCCGAGGTCGATCGCCGCCGCCAGGGAGTCCTCGAACGACGTCGTCGTGCGCAGCGCCCACAGCGCGGAGCCCAGGCAGGGCCACACGGCGCCGTTGAACTCGGTCGCGTCGTCGGGATGCCAGGCGGGCGACAGAACGGTGGTCCAGCGTGCGCGGTGGTCCACGTGGACATGCGGCAGCGTTTCGGGCAGGGCTTCGAGCGGGTCACCGCCGTGCAGGGCGATGCGGATCAAGTCGTGCAGGATCGCCGTGCCCTCCCAGGCGGCCCGGTCGCCGTGGGTGAGCGCGGCGATACGGCGGGCTGCCTCCATGGTCGCCGAGCGGCCGGCCCTCGCGTAGCGGACCGCGGAGGTGGCCGCCCGCATCAGCGAGCCGTTCCCCGCTGCCCGGCCCGTCATGGCGAAGTGAAGCGCCGCCGCCATGTCCCACGGATCTCCGCCGGTGAGAACGGCCTCCGTCTGGAGCCCGATGTCCTTGGGCTGGCCGGCCGCCCAGCGCTGGAACCGGCGGAAGATGTCTGCCGGTTCCAGTCCGCCGTGCTCCAGCAGCGACTCGGCGACCAGAACTGCCATCTGTGTGTCGTCCGTCGCCTCGCCGGGATCCCAGCCACCGCCGCCGCACATCTCGCCCGCTCCGCCAGTGAACCGGGCGTGGTAGACACCTGGTTCACCGAATTCGAAGGGCGCGCCCAGTGCGTCTCCGACGGCAGAGCCCACGACGGCCCCGATCGCGCGGGCGTGGCTCGTGGGCGAGGTACGGGGCTCTGTCATCCCGTCACCCTAGGCCGCGAAATTCAACGTGGCATCAGTACGGTGTCGAGGTCGGCCGTCGGGATCCTGGCGAAGGCTTCGTCGGTCGGCGCGAACTCGGCGATGTTCTCCGCCCTGTCGACGCTGCCGACCGGGACAGCCTGCTTCACCGCGCCGAACGGCTTGGAAGGGCCGGGTTGTTCGGTCTCCCACTCGAGCGACTGACTCACATCGGCGAAAGATCCGACGCTCACCAATCCGCAGGGCCGCCGGCCACGAATACGCCCCGAAGGACGGCGCGAGGCCGGCCGGAGGGAGCGGGAATGACAGCGCAGCGACGGCGCACGGCCGTGGTGGGCAGCGGTGTGGCGGGACTGACGGCGGCGTATGTGCTGCAGCGGGCACACGACGTGACGCTGTACGAGGCGGACTCCCGCCTCGGGGGCCACGCCCACACGCACGACGTCCCCTCGGCCGACGGGCGCCTGCACGGCGTCGACTCCGGCTTCATCGTCCACAACGAGCGGACCTACCCGCATCTTCTGCGGCTCTTCGGGGAACTGGGCGTGGCCACCCAGGAGTCGGAGATGAGCATGTCCGTACGGTGCGAGGGCTGCGGCCTCGAGTATGCGGGCGCCCGTGGCCCCGCCGGTCTGCTGGCCCGGCCGGGCAACGCCCTGCGCGGCCGCTATCTGCGCATGCTCACGGAGGTGCTTCGCTTCCACCGGCTGGCCCGCCGGCTGCTCGACGAACCGGGGAACGAGGACCTGACACTCGGCCGGTTCATCGCCGACGCAGGCTTCTCCCCGTACTTCACGGCCCACTTCATGAAGCCGGTCGTCTCCTGCGTCTGGTCGTGCGACGCGGCCACAGCGCTGCGCTACCCCGCCCGCCATCTGTTCCGATTCCTCGACCACCACGGCATGCTGGCGATCACCGGATCACCGGTGTGGCGGACCGTCACCGGCGGCTCGCGCGAGTATGTGGAGCGCGTCGCCAAGCAGCTCACCGCCGTTCGCACCGGCACGCCGGTGCGCGCCGTGCGCCGCCGGGCCGACGGCGTCGAGCTCACCGCGGACGACGGCGACGTCCAGCGTTACGACAGCGTGGTCATAGCCACCCACCCCGACCAGGCGCTGCGTCTGCTCGCCGACGCGACCGACCGGGAACGACAACTCCTCGGCGCGTTCACCTACTCCCGCAACACCACGCTCCTGCACTCCGACGCCTCCGTCCTCCCGAAGGCCCCCGGGGCCCGCGCCAGTTGGAACTTCTCGATGCCCGCGTGCGACGCGGGCACCGAGCGGGTCCGCGTCAGTTACGACATGAACCGGCTCCAGCGGCTCGACGCCCCCGAGCGGTACGTGGTCACGCTCAACGGCTCCGGCGAGGTGGACGCCGGCCGGGTGCTCGCGCGCATGGAGTACGAACACCCCGTGTTCACCCCCGAGTCGGTCGCCGCCCAGCGCCGGTTGCCCGAGCTGAGCGGCCCGGTCACCGCGTACGCCGGTGCCTACCACGGCTGGGGCTTCCACGAGGACGGCTGCCGCTCCGGCATCGAGGCGGCCCGCGCGTTGGGAGTGACCTGGTGAACGGCCGGCCGGCCCTCTACACCTGCACGGTCGCCCACGTCCGGACCGCACCCCGCCGGTACGCCCTGCGCCACCGCACCTACATGTGGCTCATCGACCCCGACGCACCGCCGAGCCTGCCCCGCCCGCTGCGGCCCCTGGCCCGGTTCGACGCACGCGACCACTTCGGCGGCTCGGGGCCGACCGTCCGAGCCGGTCTCGAGGCGTTCCTCGCCGAGCGTGGGGTGGACCTCGGGGGCGGACCGGTCGTCATGCTCGCGCACGCCCGGGTGCTGGGCCACGTCTTCAACCCGCTGACGCTCTACTGGTGCCGGTACCGCGACGGCAGTCCCGCATGTGTGGTCGCCGAGGTCCACAACACCTACGGCGAACGCCACTGCTATCTGCTGGAGCTCGACGAACGCCACCGGGCGTCGGTGGACAAGGAGTTCTACGTCTCCCCGTTCTTCCCCGTCGACGGCCGGTACCGGATGCGGCTCCCGGAGCCCGGCGAACGACTCGACCTCACGGTCCGGCTGGAGCGCGCCGGCGGCCGGCCCTTCACCGCCACCCTGCGGGGCGAGCGCCGCCCCGCCACCACCCCCGGCGTGCTGCGCGCCGCGCTGCGGAACCCGCTGTCCACGCTGGCCGTGTCGGCCGGCATCCGCTTCCACGGCATCCGGCTGTTCCTGCGCGGCCTGCCGGTGCAGCCCCGTCCCCGTCATCTCACCCAGGAGGGTGTCAAGTGAGCGTGCCCGTCATCCCCCAGGCCCCGCGGGCCGCGTCCGTCGACGCGCGCCGCTGGCCGGACGTCGCCCGCCTGCCCAAGTCGTCCCGGCTGCGCACCGCGGCGGCGGAGCGGCTCGTGAGGCACGCGATCGGCGGACTGCCACTGCGGGTGCGGCTCGCGGGCACCGCGGAACCGATCGGCCGCGGCGGACCGCTGATGGACGTCCGCGACCCGCACGCCTTCTTCCGCCGCATCGGCGCGGAGGGGCTCATCGGCTTCGGCGAGTCCTACATGGCGGGGGAGTGGGACGCCCCCGACCTCGTCGGCACCCTCACCGTGCTCGCCGAGCACACCGCCACCCTGGTCCCCGAGCCGATGCAGCGGCTGCGAAGTCTGTGGGCGCCCAAGCAGCCTGACCGGCACCACAACACCGCGGAGGCGGCCCGGGCCAACATCAGCCACCACTACGACCTGTCGAACGAGCTGTTCTCCCTCTTCCTCGACGACACCCTCACCTACTCGTCCGCGATCTTCCGCGGCTTTCCCGCCGACCACCAGCTGCTGTCCGCCGCCCAGCACCGAAAGATCGACCGGTTGCTGGACCTGGCACACGTCGGTCCCGGCACCCAGCTGCTGGAGATCGGCACCGGCTGGGGCGAACTGGCGATCCGGGCCGCCGCGCGCGGTGCCCGGGTCCTCACGGTGACGCTGTCCGCGAAGCAGCAGGCGCTCGCCGTGCAACGGGCGCGCGCTGCAGGAGTGGGTGACCGGGTGACCGTCCTGCTGCGCGACTACCGCAAGGTGCTCGGCCGGTACGACGCCATCGTCAGCGTGGAGATGATCGAAGCGGTCGGCGCCGAGTTCTGGCCCGAGTACTTCCTGACCCTCGACCGGCTGCTCGCACCCGGCGGACGCGTGGCACTGCAGGCCATCACCATGCCGCACGAGAGGATGCTCGCGTCCCGCGCCACCTACACCTGGATCCAGAAGTACGTCTTCCCCGGCGGGCTGCTCCCGTCGAGGGAGGCCGTGCAGCACGTCACCGACCGCTTCACCGGGCTGAGCATCACCGCATGGGACACCTTCGGGCCGCACTACGCGGAGACCCTGCGGCTGTGGCGTGAACGCTTCGTCGCATGCGCCGCAGAGGTGGACGCCCTCGGCTTCGACGAGACGTTCCGCCGGATGTGGAACCTCTACCTCGCCTACTCGGAGGCCGGTTTCCGGTCCGGATACCTCGACGTACAGCAGTTCCAGCTCACGAAGGGACCCACGGCGTGAGGCCCACCACCGCACTCGGCACCGGCAGCCGCACGGCCACGGGCACGGCCGCCCGGCACCTCGTGCCGCTGATCGAGGAACTGCTGGGCGGCAGGCTGCCGCTGAAGCTGCGCGCCTGGGACGGCTCCACCGCCGGAAGCGGTCCCGAGGACGGGCCCGTCGTCGTGCTCCGCTCCCGCCGGGCGCTGCGCCGACTGCTGTGGCAGCCCGACGAACTCGGCCTGGCCCAGTCGTACATCACCGGTGAACTCGACATCGAGGGCGACCTCGCCGAGGCTCTGCGCATCATGTGGGCAGCGGTACGCGAACGGGCGCTCGCCCCGCCCCGCCTCACGCTCGCCGACCGGGCCAGGGCGGCGGGCGCGGCGCTGCGCCTCGGTGCGGTGGGCCCGCGCCCGCCCGCACCCGCCCCCCAGGCCCGGCTGACCGGCACCCTGCACAGCAGGTCCCGTGACCGGGCCGCCATCAGCCACCACTACGACCTCTCCAACGAGTTCTACGCCCTGCTGCTCGACGGGACCATGGCGTACTCCTGCGCCTACTGGACCCGCGAGGAGGGCCCCGGGTACGGCCTCGCCGACGCCCAGCGCGACAAGCTGGAGCTGATCTGCCGCAAGCTCGGCCTGCGCCCCGGGGCCCGGCTGCTGGACATCGGCTGCGGCTGGGGATCGCTCACCCTGCATGCGGCGCAGCACCACAAGGCGCAGGTCACCGCCGTGACCCTGGCCGGGGAGCAGGCCGAGTACGTACGGGAGCAGGTCCGCGTTCGCCGCCTGGGCCACCTGGTCGACGTGCAGCTGTGCGACTACCGCGACATCGAGGGCGGATCGTACGAGGCGGTCTCCACGATCGAGATGGGCGAGCACGTCGGCGACGCCGAGTACCCCGCGTTCGCCGCCACACTGCACCGGATGCTGCGCCCGCAGGGCCGGCTGCTGGTCCAGCAGATGTCCCGCGGCGCGAACGCGCCCGGCGGCGGCGCCTTCATCGAGTCGTACATCGCGCCGGACATGCACATGCGCCCCCTCGGCGAGACGGTGTCGCTGCTGGAGAGGGCAGGCCTCGAGGTACGGGCCGTGGAGTCGATGCGCGAGCACTACACGCGCACCGTCGGTGCCTGGCACCGGACGCTGGAGGACCGCTGGGACCGGTTTGCCGCACTCGTGGGCCAGGAGACGGCACGGGTCTGGCGGCTGTATCTGGCGGGCGGCGCGCTGGCGTTCGAGGAAGGCCGGATGGGCGTCGACCAGATCCTGGCGGTACGGCCTTCGGACACCGGCCGGTCCGGTATGCAGGGGACCTCGCGGGACGGGTACGCGCGATGAACGGGTTCTCCTGGGAGGCGTTCGCGCTGGGCCTCGGCCCCGCCGCGGGCGCCGCCTTCGCCGTCGTGCTGGTCACCTTCGTCGTCGCCGTGCGCAAGCGTGTGCACCGGGTCGTCGACGTGGCGTGGGGCATCGGTTTCACCGCCGTCGCTCTGGTGACCTACGCGCTGTCGGCCGGGGCGGGCGACGGCGGGCGGCGGCTCCTGGTCACCGTGCTGACCGCGGTGTGGGGTCTGCGGCTGGCCGGGCACATCGGCCTGCGCGGACGCGGGCACGACGAGGATCCCCGGTACGAGAACCTGCTCGCCAAGGCCCCGGGCAACCGGAACCTGTATGCGCTGCGGGTGGTGTATCTGCTTCAGGGCGCGCTGGTCTGGCTCGTCTCGCTCCCGGTGCAGGGCGCGCAGTACGTCCCGGGGCCGGTCGGGGCGATCGGCTGGGCCGGCTTCGGTGTGTGGCTCGTCGGGTTCTGCTTCGAGGCGGTCGGGGACCGGCAGCTCGCCCGGTTCAAGGCGGACCCGGGCAACCGGGGACGGATCATGGATCGCGGTCTGTGGGCATGGACCCGGCACCCCAACTACTTCGGCGACTTCCTGGTGTGGTGGGGGCTGTTCCTGCTCGCCTGCGGACACGTCGGCGTGGCGGCAGCCACCGTCGTCGGCCCGCTGGTCATGACGTATCTGCTGATCGGCGGAAGCGGCAAGGCGCTTCTCGAACGGCACTTGGCCCAGCGGCCGGGGTATGCGGAGTACGCCGCCCGTACGAGTGGTTTCTTCCCGCTGCCGCCGCAGAAGGACCGGCCGAGGCCCTGAAGCGCCATTCGGGCGCCGGGGACCGGGTCGGTCCGGCCCGCGGCCCACGGGAAACGGCCGCCGCCAGACGTCGGGGGCCACCGGTGGGCCGGGATGGCGATGGATCAGGCGGTCAGACGGGGAGCTTCATCAAGGCCAGCGGCTCCGACGTCGGCTGCGCGGAACCGCCCGCCGGTTCGACGGTGATGCCCATGCCTGACGCGCCGTCCACCGGCCCGTCCATCAGCATCGCACTCGTGGAGTCGGACGGGTCCATCAGCCCGGCCGGCCTCATCACGTCCCCGTCGGCGAACCACAGCTGGTACACCTTGCCCGCCGGCGGCTCCGGCAATCCGGAGACGAGGAACGCCGCCTCGTCCCGGCCGCGCGACACGACCACCGTGCCGGTCGCGCCGTCCGTCAGCCTGCCCGACGTCACCGTGGCGTCGGGCGCCGCGAGTACCCCGGCCAGCTCCTCCGCCCGCGTCTGCGCGCGCTCGGCCACATCGCGGGCGTCCCGCGCCTCCTGGTGCTGCCAGAGGGCCACCCCGCCGAACGCGGCGGCCGCCGCGACGCTCGCGGCGAGCGCGAACCGCGACAGGGCGCGTCCTGCCCGGGACCCGCCGCGCCGGCTCTGACGGGGGATCTGCGGCGGTTCCTGGCGCTCCGCAGAGATCCGCGCCATCACCTGGAGCTTGAGCGCCGCAGGCGGCGTTACGGCCACGGCGGAGGCCAACCTACCCGCCGTCGCAGCCAGTTCACGTACCTCCTGGGAACACGACGGGCAGCCCGGCAGATGGCGCTCGAACTCGGCGTGCTCCTCCGGCGACAGCGCGTGCAGCACATAAGCACCCGTCAGCAGGTGCAGATCACCCGTGTTCATACGCTCACCCCCAGGCAGTCGCGCAGCCGGATGAGCCCGTCGCGCAGCCGTGTCTTGACGGTGCCCAGCGGCACGGAAAGCAGTTCCGCGACCTCCCGGTAGGCCAGCCCCCGGTAGTACGCCAGGGTCACCGACTGGCGCTGAAGCTCCGTCAGCCCGCGCAGACAGCGCCGCACCTGCTCCCGCTCCAGGCGGGCCTCCACCTGCTCGGTCACCTCGTCGTACGCGGGCGTGCGCTCCAACAGCGCGGCCCGGCGCTCCCGGTGGGTGGCTGCCTGCGCCGACCGCACCCGGTCGACGGCCCGCCGGTGGGCGAGTGTGAGGATCCACGTCATCGCCGAGCCGCGGGACGGCCGGTAGCGGGCGGCGGACTTCCAGACCTCGAGCAGCACCTCCTGCGCCACCTCCTCCGACTGGGCCGGGTCGCGCAGCACGGTGCGCACCAGGCCGAGGACGGCGCCACCGACCGTGTCGTACACCTGGGAGAAGGCGTCCTGGTCACCTCTGGCCACCAGGCCGAGCAGTTCCTGGAGATCTGGCCCCGCCGAGGCGGGGCCGCCGATGTGCACGGCTTCTTTCACGCGGCGTTCCTCCACGGTGCGGACGCGTCGAACGGCTTTCCACCGTGCGTTCGGAGCCGAACGCCCGGCGGATTGGTCCGGGTGCGCCGCATCGTGTCACGACCGCCCGGCCACCTCTCGTCCGCCCCGTCCTGCCTCGCCCTTCCCGAACCGGGCAGGCCCCGCACCCCGTACGGCGCTTCGCGCCGGGCCCGGGGCCGCACGGGCCGGTTTCCGCTCCGCGGACCAAGCCCCGCTGCTGCGTGCAGTTGCAATGCGGAGGAAGGAGTCCACGCGCTGGGGCACCTCCCCCGCCCGGAGGGCTACGGGGGAGTCGGCGACTGATGACGACGCAGCGTGGGGGTAGCTCCCGCGTCGAAGGCCGCGGGGGAGGTCGTGCCCCCGGCCACGCGGGCCGGACATGATCCGAACGACAGGCCCCAGGAGAGCCCCCAGAGACACCGCGCAGAGTGCCGTGGACGGGTCCGGGCCCGCCCCGCCACGCGGTGGAGCCGCACATGCGGTACGGCGGAGACAAGGGGCGGGAGGGGAACAGGCCCGCCGTAGGCGCCAACGCACCCCGCCCAAGGTCAGGGCGTCACGCCGCGCCTTCCTGCTCCCGTTCCACCTGCTCGTTCCACTCCCGCTTCACCGCGCGCCACGCCTCGTCCGTCTGGCCCAGCCGCCAGTAGCCCGAGATCGACAGCTGGTCCTTGGGGACCTGACGCTCCATCCGCAGCAGGCGGCGCAGTTCCCTCACGCAGGCCGCCTCGCCATGCACGAACGCGCAGACCCGGCCCTCCGGGAAATCCAGCGCCGTCACGGCCTCGACGAGCGCCTCACCCACCGGGCGCTCGCCTCGGTGGAGCCAGGTGATCTCCGTGCCGTCCGGGGTGGCGGTCTTCTGTTCGTCATCGGGGCCGGCGACCTCCACGAAGGCGTGGACGACCGCTCCCGCCGGCATGCGCTCCATCGCCGCAGCGATCGCCGGCAGTGCGCTCTCGTCGCCGGCCAGCAGGTGCCAGTCCGCCTCGGGGGCCGGGGCGTAACCACCGCCGGGGCCGAGGAGCCGCATCGTGTCGCCGACGCGGGCGAGGGCCGCCCACGGGCCGGCCAGGCCCTCGTCGCCGTGGACGACGAAGTCGATCGTCAGCTCGCGGTGGGCGGCGTCCCAGCTCCGCACCGTGTACGTACGGTTCGCGGGCCACTGGTCGCGCGGCAGCTCCTCGCGGATCCGGTCCATGTCGAACGGCTCGGGGTACGTGACGCCCTGGGGTGGGAAGATCAGCTTGACGTAGTGGTCGGTGAACCCGGCGAGCTCGAACGCGGCGAGGCCCTCACCTCCGAGCACCACCCGCACCATGTGCGGGGTGAGCCGTTCGGTGCGCACCACCTTCGCCTCGTGGACCTTCGGTGACTTGCGGGGCGGTCGTTCCGCTCGGTCTGCCACGGTGCTGCTCCCCTGGACGATGACGGTTGCTTAGGCTTGCCTAAGTTAACACCTTCGTCCAGCAGGTCGGCGCCTCAGCGCCCCAGCGCGTTCAGCAGCCGCACCACGGCGCCGCCCAGCCCCCACCGCTGCGCGAGCTCCTGGAGGGCGACGGGGTCGCGCGGTGCGGCGGGCAGCGTGGCGTCGAAGTCCGGCAGGGCCACGTCGGAGGCGACCCGCACCACCTTCGGTGCGACGGCGACATACGCCCGTGCCTCGTCCAGCCGTCGGCGCTGCGCGGGAGTCAGCTTCGAGGTGCGGTCGCCGACGGCTGCCATGATCCCGTCCAGGTCGCCGTACGCTGCGAGCAGCTTGGCCGCGGTCTTCTCGCCGATTCCCGGCACGCCGGGCAGTCCGTCGCTCGGGTCGCCCCGGAGCAGCGCCAGGTCGACGTAGCCCGGCCCGTCCACCCCGTACCGCTCGCGCAGCCACGCCTCGTCCGTGGTCTGCAGTGTCCCGACGCCCTTGAGCGGATACAGCACACGCCGCTGCCGGGCGTCGTCGACCAACTGAAAGAGATCGCGGTCGCCGGTGACGATGTCCACGGGCCCGGTCGCCCGCGTGGTGAGCGTACCGATGATGTCGTCCGCCTCGTAGCCGTCGGCGCCGACGCGGGCGATGCCGACGGCCGCCAGCACCGCCTCGATCACCGGGACCTGCGGGGTGAGCGTGTCGGGGACCTCTTCCTCGTCCGGTCCGAGTGCGTGCTCCTCCGCGACGCGGTGGGCCTTGTACGAGGGGATGAGGTCGACGCGCCACCGGGGCCGCCAGTCGTTGTCCCAACAGGCGACGAGATCGTCCGGCCGGTGGTCCTGGACCAGCCGCGCGATGAAGTCGAGGAGTCCTCGCACCGCGTTGACCGGTGTGCCGTCGGGCGCCCGGACCGAGTCGGGGACCCCGTAATAGGCCCGGAAGTACAGGGAAGCGGTGTCGAGGAGCATCAGGCGTCGGGTCACAGGCACGATGATGCCGCACCCCACCGACAGCCGGCCCGCGCCGGTGTCCGCCGCCCCGGCGGAGGCCGGAAGGCGAACCGGGTCACACTTCGGTTTGATCCTTTCGGGTCAAAGGAGATGCGGGCCCGGAGCGAATCCGGTTCCGGTTTCAACGATTGCGCCGTCGAGAAGGCGGGACCCACCCCCCTATCCGGTGTCCTTTTCCGGCCCGCCCACCCCCTCCCGGGCCCTTGCTCATGGGCTTGTCGAGTACGGGTGGGCAGATGGTGCGTATGGTGAGACAGGACCCAGGGGAGGGGAGCCCGGCCCATGGACGCGAAGGACGCGAAGGACACCAAGGAGAGGGAAGAGCCTCTCCGGGTGGGTGCTGCCGTGCGCAAACGCCGGAGGAACCTCGGCCTCACGCTGGCCGCCGTCTCCGCTCGCAGCGGCCTCTCCGTGCCCTTCCTCAGCCAGATCGAGAACGAGCGCGCCCGGCCCAGCATGCGCTCCCTCCAGCGGGTCGCCGACGCCCTCGACACCACCGCCCAGCGGCTGCTCGCCGCCTCCGACGCGGGACGCACCGTCGACCTCGTACGCGCCGGTGACGACGCCCGCTCCTCAGGGCCCGACGACGGCATCCGTGCCCTGGTGCGCGGACGGCACCAGCTGAACGCCCTGGAGTTCACCGGGGAGCAGGAGACCGGCCGCGAGTTCGAGCACCGCAACGACGAACTGCTGTACGTCGCGGACGGCTCCGTCGAGGTGGAGGCGGAGGGCCGGGCCTACCGGCTGGGCCCCGGCGACTCGCTCTTCCTGTCCGGCGGCGTACGCCACCGCTGGCGGGCCACCACCCCCGACACGCGCATCCTCGTCGTCGCGGTCTCCGAGCACATCGCCACGACCAGCGACCCGCACGGCTGAGGCGGCCCGGTGCGCGTCGTCTCCCTGGTGCCCTCGCTGACCGAGGCGATCGCGGTCACCGCGCCCGGACTGCTGGTCGGCGTCACCGACTGGTGCAGCCGTCCGCCCGCGCTTGACGCCCGGCGGATCGGCGGCACCAAGAACCCGGACGTGGCGGCGGTGCTGGGGCTGCGGCCCGACCTGGTCATCGCCAACGAGGAGGAGAACCGCGAGGCCGACCTGACCGCGCTGCGCGAAGCGGGCGCCCAGGTCCTGGTCACCGAGGTCCGCGGGCTCGGCCAGGCCTTCCGCGAACTGGAGCGGGTGCTGGTGACCGGGTGCTGTCTTGCCCGCCCGCGCTGGCTGGACGAGGCCGAGGAGGCATGGGCGGCTGTCGAACCGCTGGCGCGGCTGCGGGCCGTGGTGCCCGTGTGGCGCCGACCGTGGATGGTCCTCGGCCGCGACACGTTCGCCGGGGACCTGCTCCACCGGCTCGGCGTCGTGAACGTGTACGCCGGGCACGCCCAGCGCTATCCGCGCATCCCGCTCGACGAACTGCGGGCGAGCGGCGCCCAGGCCGTCGTGCTGCCCGACGAGCCGTACCGCTTCACCGCGGACGACGGCCCGGAGGCCTTCCCCGGCCTGCCTGCGGCGCTCGTCGACGGGCGGTACCTGACCTGGTACGGACCGTCCCTCGTCAAGGCTCCGCAGGCGCTCAGCACGGCGCTGCGGGCAGTTCTCGGCGCAGCAGGCCGCGCAGGGTGAGAGTCCCGGCGACTGACCAGGCCGCGACGAGGAACACATAGAGCGCGACGGCCAGCCACTCGTAGGCCACCAGACCCGTATGCTCCGCGAGGGTCTCCGCGCCGGTCACACACGTGCCGACGGGAAAGGTGAACGCCCACCAGCCCAGGGTGAACGGCATGCCGCGCCGGGCCGCCCGCAGCACCATCGCCGCCGCGAGCGCCAGCCACAGCAGGGCGAACCCCATCACCGGCACGCCGTGGACGACGGCCAGTGCCCCGAGCCCCGCCGCGTAAGGGGTGTCGACGGCGCCCGGCGCGACGTCCGCCAGTTTGTTCACGGCGGTCGTCGACTGGCCGAGCGGGCCGAGCACCAGGAACAGCGCCGGGGTCAGGGCGAGTGGCAGCGGGCCGTGGTGCACCAGACGGGCGAAGACCACCGGCAGGATCAGAAGCGTGGCCAGCAGGCTCAGGCCGAACATGGCGTAGCTCGCGAGCAGTATCGTCTCCCGCCACTGACCGGGCGGCAGATACGGCACCAGGAGCGGCCCGAAGGACGCGGAGACCATCGGCGCTACCACGGGCAGCAGCCACACCGGGGACGCGCTGCCCGGCGTGATCCTGTGGCTCACGACCATCAGATACGGCACGACGACGGCGGCGGCCAGCCCGATCAGCGTCCCCACGCCGAACAGGGCGAACGCGGCCGTGGTCGCCGGTCCCTCCCCCACCACGTCCTTGCCGACGGTGAGGGTGCCGACGCCGACTGCCAGCAGCGCCATCGCCGGACAGCCGTAGAAGGGTGCCACGGCCGGATCGAGGAGATGGGCGCGGGCCTGGTCCCGGTGGTGGACCCAGTGCGCCGCGCGGGCCGTCAGCACCACGGCCAGCAGCACGGCCGACAGTGCCCAGACGACGGTGCACGCCGCCCGCATCCCGGGGACGTCCAGGGGGAGCGCGATCCCGGCACTCCCGACGATCGCCGTGCCCATGACGGTGGCGTACCAGTTCGGACCGAGATGCCGGAGTGACGGCATCCGGGGCGCGACGGCGACGCGGACAGGCGCTGGAGGGCGGGGGAGAGGCTGCACGGCGGTGACCATGGCACCACGCTCGCCCAGACGACCGCCCCCCACCAGCGAGCTTGCCCCTATCGCCTCATAAGCTGGTCTTATGAGCGAAGAGCCACGAGTGCCGCTGACCCACCGGGTGCCCGACCTCGGGGCGCTGGAACTGCTGCTCGCGGTGGCCCGCCACGGAAGCCTCGGGCGTGCGGCCCGTGAACTCGGCATCACCCAGCCCGCGGCGAGCAGCCGCGTCCGCTCGATGGAACGCCAACTGGGCGTCGCCCTCGTCGACCGCTCCCCGCGCGGCTCCCGGCTGACCGAGGCGGGATCGCTGGTCACCGACTGGGCCCGGCGCATCGTGGAGGCGGCGGAGGCGTTCGACGCCGGTGCCCAGGCGCTGCGGGGCCGCCGCGACTCGCGGCTGCGGGTCGCGGCGAGCATGACCATTGCCGAGTACCTCCTGCCCGGCTGGCTGATCACGCTGCGGGCGCAGCGCCCCGACACGGCGGTCTCGCTGATCGCGGGCAACTCTTCGGCGGTGGCGGACCGGCTGCTGGCCGGCGAGGCCGACCTCGGCTTCGTCGAGGGCCTCGCCGTTCCGGACGGCCTGGACGGCACGGTCATCGGGCACGACCGGCTGTTCGTGGTCGCGGCCCCCGGCCACGCATGGGCCCGGCGGCGCCGCGCCCCCGTGACGCCGGAGGAGCTCGCCCGAACCCCGTTGGTGCTGCGCGAACGGGGCTCGGGCACGCGGCAGGTGCTCGACTCGGCGCTCTCCCGGTACGGCGGGCTCTCCGCCCCGCTGATGGAGCTCGCCTCCACCACGGCGGTGAAGGCGGCGGCGGTCAGCGGGGCGGGGCCTGCGGTCCTGAGCGAGCTCGCGGTGACGGAGGAACTCTCCTCGCGCCGCCTGACGCGGGTCCCGGTCGAGGGCGTCGCCCTCGAACGCGACCTGCGCGCGGTCTGGCCGCACGCCCAGCGGCCGGTGGGCCCGGCGCGGGACCTGCTGGGGCTGACGCGGGGTTAGTCGTTGGTGCGTGGTGCGTGTCGCCGGGCGTAGGGAGGGCGGGTGGGGAAACGCCCCGCGCCGCGGGCCACTCGCATGGAGCAGGCCTACCCGTTCGCCACGGCCCTACCCACGCGCCGCCCCCACCAGCCCCGACATCACCCGCCCGTCCGTCCCCATCTCGGGGTGCCACTGAACCCCCAGCACCCACGACCCACCCGGCAGCTCGACCGCCTCCACCGTCCCGTCCTCCGCGTACGCGCTCGGCACGAGACCCTTCCCCAGCCGGTCCACCGACTGGTGGTGGTACGCCGGAACCGACGAGACCTCCGGGACCAGCGACCCGTACAGCGTGCCCGGCACCGGTTTCACGGGGTGCTCGCCGAAGACGCCGACGGTCTCGGTGTGACCGTCGAGGTGCTGCACCAGCGTCCCGCCGAGAGCGACGTTCAGCAGTTGCATACCGCGGCAGATGCCGAGCAGTGGCGTCCCGGACGCGAGGGCGGCACGGATCAGGGCCAGCTCCCAGGCGTCGCGTTCGGGTGCCTGCGGGCCGGTGCGGGGCTCGCGCTCGGCGCCGTACCGCTCCGGTGCCACGTCCGGGCCGCCGGCGACGACGAGGCCGTCGAGGCGGGCGACGGCGGACTCGGCGAGGGACGGCTCGTCCGGCGGGAGCATCGCCGCGAGGCCGCCCGCCGCCTGGACGAGGCGCGGATAACCGGCCGGCAGCAGCGCGGCGGGCAACTCCCAGACGCCCCACCGCGCGGCCGCCTCCCAGTACGTACTGACCCCGATCAGCGGCCGGTCCGACGGCGCGCCCATGGCATCGACTCCGTTCACTTCCGTTCCAGTTCGGCCTCCGCGGCCGCAAGCGCCGCAAACTCCTCCTCCGGTGCCCGTGCCACCAGATGGTGGCGGCTGTAGAGCGCGAAATAGGCCAGCGCAACGGCGTACACACCGAGTGCCATGAACGCCGCGTCCTTGTCCACCAGGAACGTGGCCACCAACGCCGACAGCGCGAGCACGAAGGCGACCGAGGAGGTGGCGACGCCACCTGGCGTCCGGTACGGGCGGGGCAGCTCCGGCTCGCGGCGGCGCAGCACGATGTGCGAGAGCGCCATCAGCGCGTAGCTGATCGTCGCGCCGAAGACGGCGATGTTCAGCATCCGCGCACCGTTCCCGGTGCCCGCCGCGAGCGCGAAGCCGAGCGCGCCGGGGATCAGCAGCCCGAGGTAGGGGGACTTGCGGCGGCTGGTCAGGGAAAGGAAGCGGGGCAGGTATCCGGCGCGGGAGAGGGCGAAGAGCTGCCGGGAGCCCGCGTAGATGAGTGAGAAGAAGGAGGCGACGAGACCGGCGAGGCCCGCGTAGTTGACGAAGCGGCTCAGCGCGGTGGGATCACCGTCGCCCTGGAGTGCGACGACCAGAGGGTTGCCCGCCTCCTGGATGGCGGCGGAGCCGCGGGCGCCGCTCGCCGCGAAGAAGGTCAGCAGCGCGAGCAACACCAGGATGCCCATGGAGATCGCCAGCGCCTTCGGCATGGAGCGCACCGGGTCCTTCGCCTCCTCCGCCGCGAGCGGCACGCCCTCGACGCCGAGGAAGAACCACATGCCGAAGGGGAACGCGGCCCAGATGCCCAGCAGGCCGAACGGCAGCCAGGAGTTCGCGCCGTACGCGTCGTCGTCGACGGGAATGTCGTCGAGGCCGCCGACGGTGAACTCGGTGAACGCGCCCACCGCGAAGATCAGCAGTGCCGCGACCGCGACAGCGGTCACCACCAGGCTGAAACGCAGTGCCTCGCCGACCCCCCAGAGGTGGATGCCGATGAAGATCGCGAAGCACGCGAGATAGACCGGCCAGCCGGACTCGAGGCCGAAGAGTCCCAGCGATTCGACGTAGTCGCCGATGAAGATGGAGATCGCGGCGGGGGCGAGGATGTACTCGATGAGGATGGCGGTGCCGGTGAGGAAGCCGCCCCAGGTGCCGAGTGCGCGGCGGGCGAAGCCGTAGCCGCCGCCCGCGGTGGGCAGGATCGCGGAGAGTTCGGCGAGTGCGAAGACGAGACAGGCGTACATCGCGCCCATCAGCAGGGTGGCGACGGCGAGGCCGCCGAAGCCGCCCTTCGACAGTCCGATGTTCCAGCCGGAGAAGTCGCCGGAGACGACGTAGGCGACGCCGAGGCCGGTGAGCAGCAGCCAGCCGGCGCTGCCGCGGCGCAGGGTGCGCCGGTTCAGATAGGCGTCCCCTTCGGGTTCGGACGACGGGGGAGCAGTGGAGGGGGTGCGCGATGTGGTGCCTTCAGCCATGGTCGCTCCTGGCTCAGGTCAAAGGTTTGTGCGGACACCTTTGCGGCACTGGCGCGCCGACGCAAGCCCTGTGCGTAAAGCCGCTGTTACGGACCCCCGGGCCGCACCCCACCCCGCCCCTCACGGCAGGAAGCCCCGCAGCAGCGCAGCCGTCCCCTCGCAGTGCTCCCTCATCACTTCGCGCGCCGCGTCCGGATCGCCGTCCAGCACCGCCTCGACCAGGGCGGTGTGCTGATGCTGCGAGTGCTCCAGGTTGCGCACCAGCAGCGGTATGCAGTCGAGTAGATCGTTCAGTGTGGCCCGCACGGCCGCGTACTGCGCGGCGAGCGAGGCCGAGCCGGACAGTTCGGCCAGCGTCAGATGCAGCAGGGTGTCCTGTCTGCGGTACTCGGGCAAGGGCGCGTCGTGCGTCGCCGTCAGCGCCGTACGCAATCGCCGCGCGCCGTCGTCCGTCAGGCCGTGGGCGGCGCACAGGCCGGCCGCGCCCACCTCCAGCACCTCGCGGAAGCGCAGGGTGTCCTCGACGTCCACGCCCGCGACCCGTCGCCGCAGCTCCTCCTCGCCGGGGCTGTCGGGGCGGTGGAGCACGAATGTTCCTCCGTAGCGGCCGCGCCTGCTTTCCACCAGGCCCTGGTCGGTGAGCACCTTGAGCACTTCGCGCAGGGTGACCCGGCTGATGCCCATCCGCTCGGCCAGTTCCCGCTCGGCCGGCAGTCGCTCCCCGCCGGGGACCAGTCCGAGGCGCAGCAGCTGGAGGATCTGTTCGAGCGCCTCCTCGAAGCCGTTGCCCGCGCGTACCGGGCGCAGCACCGGTGTCAGCCGGTCCGTCGGCCCGCCCGTCATACCCGTCTTCGCCACCTCGCCGTTTCCCCTTCCCAAGCAATGGTCTCCAGCAATACCTTATGACTCCCGGCTGACCCAAGGAGGAACAATCCCGTGGCAGACCGACAACCACCGCTCGCCCTCGACGAGCTGCGTGCCCTCGTCGCGAGCGGCGAGATCGACACCGTCGTCCTGGCCTTCCCCGACATGCAGGGACGTCTCCAGGGCAAGCGGTTCGCCGCGCCCTTCTTCCTCGACGAGGTGGTCGAGCACGGCACCGAGGGCTGCAACTACCTCCTCGCCGTCGACACCGACATGAACACGGTCGACGGATACGAGATGTCGTCCTGGGACCGCGGTTACGGCGACTTCGCCATGCACCCCGATCTCACCACGCTGCGCCGGGTGCCCTGGAACGAGGGCACCGCACTCGTCGTCGCCGACCTGGCCTGGCACGACGGCTCGCCGGTGGTCGCCGCCCCCCGTCAGATCCTCCGCCGCCAGCTGGACCGCCTCGCGGAGCACGGCTGGACGGCGCACGTCGGCACGGAGCTCGAGTTCATCGTCTTCAAGGACACCTACGAACAGGCCTGGGACAGCGGGTACCACGGACTCACACCGGCCAATCAGTACAACATCGACTACTCGGTCCTCGGCACCGGCCGCATCGAACCCCTGCTGCGCCGCATCCGCAACGAGATGACCGGCGCCGGCCTGACCGTCGAGTCCGCCAAGGGCGAGTGCAACCCCGGCCAGCACGAGATCGTCTTCCGCTACGACGAGGCCCTCGTCACCTGCGACCAGCACGCCGTCTACAAGACCGGCGCGAAGGAGATCGCCGCCCAGGAGGGCGTCTCGCTCACCTTCATGGCCAAGTACAACGAGCGCGAGGGCAACTCCTGCCACATCCACCTGTCCCTGCAGAACGCCGACGGCGCAAACGTCATGGCCGGTGACGGTCCCGGCGGGATGTCGTCCGTCATGCGCCACTTCCTCGCGGGCCAGCTGGCGGCGCTGCGCGACTTCTCGCTGCTGTACGCGCCGACGGTCAACTCCTACAAGCGTTTCCGGCCCGGGTCCTTCGCCCCCACCGCCGTCGCCTGGGGATACGACAACCGCACCTGCGCCCTGAGGGTCGTCGGCCACGGACGCTCCCTGCGCTTCGAGAACCGGCTGCCGGGCGGCGACGTCAACCCGCACCTGGCCGTCGCCGCTCTCGTCGCCGCCGGTCTGCACGGCATCGAGCAGCAGCTCGAACTGCCCGAGGCGTGCGCCGGGAACGCCTACTCCGCCGACTACGAACACGTCCCCACCACCCTGCGCGAGGCCGCCGAGCTCTGGGAGACCAGCCCGATCGCCAAGGCCGCCTTCGGCGACGAGGTCGTCGCCCACTACCGCAACATGGCGCGCGTCGAACTCGACGCCTTCGACTCCGCGGTGACCGACTGGGAGCTCCGTCGCTCCTTCGAACGCATGTGAGGCTCCCCTTGCCAACCACGACATCCTTGGCGCACCACGACGTACTCGACCCCGCCACGGAAGAAGTCGTACGCACCGTCCCCGCGACCACACCGGCCGAGGTGGACGCCGCCGTCGCCCGCGCCGCGAAGGCCCAGCAGCACTGGGCGGCCGCCGCCCCGGCGGACCGGGCCCGGCTGCTGCGCCGCTTCGCCGCCGTCGTCGACGACCACATCGAGGAACTGGCCCGCCTTGAGGTCCGCGAGGCGGGCCACACCATCGGCAACGCCCGATGGGAGGCGGGCAACGTCCGCGACCTGCTCGACTACGCGGCGGGTGGAGTGGAACGGCTGAATGGCCGTCAGATCCCCGTACCCGGCGGGATGAACATCACTGTGCTCGAACCGCTCGGTGTCGTCGGCGTGATCGCACCGTGGAACTTCCCCATGCCGATCGCCGCCTGGGGCACCGCACCCGCCCTCGCCGCCGGGAACGCCGTGCTGCTGAAACCCGCGGAGACCACACCGCTCACCGCCCTGCGCCTCGCGGAACTCGCCCTGACAGCAGGCCTGCCCGAGCACCTCTTCCAAGTGCTGCCCGGAGCCGGGGACGTGGCCGGGAACGCGCTCGTCGAGCATCCTGGTGTGGCGAAGATCGTCTTCACCGGCTCCACCAGGGTCGGGAAGAGCATCATGGCCAAGTGCGCCGACCGCGTGAAACGGGTGACGCTCGAACTCGGCGGCAAGAGCCCCAACATCGTCTTCGCCGACTCCGACCTGGACGCCGCCGCGACCGCCACCCCCATGTCGTTCCTCGACAACAGCGGCCAGGACTGCTGCGCGCGCACCCGCATCCTCGTTCAGGCGTCCGTGTACGACCGCTTCCTCGGCCTGCTCGCCCCCGCCGTGGAGTCGGTCGTCGTCGGCGACCCGTCCGACGAGAGAACCCAGATGGGCCCGTTGATCTCCCGCAGCCAACTGGACCGTGTGCGCGGTTACGTCCCGGACGACGCCAAGGCGATCCGGGGCAGCGCGCCCGACGGGCCCGGCTTCTGGTTCCCGCCCACCGTGCTCACCGACATCGCCCCCGACGCGCCTGCCGCCTGCGAAGAGGTCTTCGGGCCAGTGGCCGTCGTGCTCCCCTTCGAGGACGAGGAGGACGCCGTACGGCTCGCGAACGCCACCGAGTACGGCTTGTCCGGGTCGGTCTGGACCCGCGACGTGGGCCGTGCCCTGCGGGTCTCCCGCTCCGTCCGGGCGGGCAACCTCTCCGTCAACTCCCACTCCAGCGTCCGCTACTGGACCCCGTTCGGCGGCTACAAGCAGTCCGGCCTCGGCCGTGAACTGGGCCCCGACGCGCTCACCGCTTTCACCGAGACCAAGAACGTCTTCATCAGCACGGAGGCCTGAGACACCATGACCGAGACCCCGCTCTGCCGCCGCCTCGCAGGCCGCACCGCAGTGATCACCGGCGCCGGAAGCGGCATCGGCCTGGCGGCCGCGCGCCGGCTCGCCGCAGAGGGCGCGAACGTCGTCTGCGGCGACATCGACGAGACGGCGGGCAAGGCGGCTGCCGACGAGGTCGGCGGCACCTTCGTACGCGTCGACGTCACCGACTCCGAGCAGGTGGAGGCCCTGTTCAAGACGGCGTACGACATCTACGGCAGCGTCGACGTCGCCTTCAACAACGCGGGCATCTCGCCGCCCGACGACGACTCGATCCTCACCACCGGCATCGAGGCGTGGCGGCGGGTCCAGGAGGTCAACCTCACCTCCGTCTACCTCTGCTGCAAGGCCGCCATCCCCTACATGCAGCGCCAGGGCCGGGGCTCCATCATCAACACCGCCTCCTTCGTGGCGATCATGGGCGCCGCCACCTCCCAGATCTCCTACACGGCCTCCAAGGGCGGTGTGCTCGCGATGTCACGCGAGCTCGGCGTCCAGTTCGCCCGCGAGGGCATCCGGGTCAACGCGCTGTGCCCGGGGCCCGTCAACACCCCGCTGCTGCAGGAACTGTTCGCCAAGGACCCTGAGCGCGCCGCACGCCGGCTGGTGCACATCCCGGCCGGACGTTTCGCGGAGGCGGACGAGATCGCAGCCGCCGTCGCCTTCCTCGCCAGTGACGACTCGTCGTTCGTCAATGCGACGGACTTCCTGGTCGACGGCGGCATCTCCGGGGCTTATGTGACCCCTGTTTAGGCAGACCCCCCGCCGCCCATAGGGTGGTGTGATGAGCATGACGACGCCGCCCGGCTGGTACCCGGACCCCCAGGCGCCCCACACCGAACGCTGGTGGGACGGCACGGCCTGGACCGCGCATTCCCGTGCGGCCCAGGCCGCCGGCGGTGCGGAGGGCCTGGCCCAGATCCAGTCGTACGGGCCGGGCCAGTCGTACGGGCCACCGCAGCCGCACACCGTTCCGATGCAGCAGGCGGGCGCCGCGGACGGTGCCGGCGGCAACAGGCGGCTGATCGCACTGGCCGCCGTCGGCCTGGTACTCGTCGCCGCGGTCGCCGGCGGCGCCGTGCTCCTCGGCAGGGACGACGGCGGGTCCACTCCCGAGGCCGCGCCGAGCACCGCAGCCGAGACGGCCCCTGCCACGGCGGACCCGAAGAACAGCGCGAGTCCGTCGCCCACCGATGCGGCGGACGCCACGGTCCTCGAGGACCAGCTCAACGGCATCACCCTTGCCATCCCGGACGGCTGGGTACGCGCGGACAGCTCCCTCGAGGAGGGCGCGACGATCTACACGGACGAGACCTACGACTGCCCCGCAGGCGGGTCCTCCCTCTGCCGGCACGCCCGGGTGTCGTCGCTGGCGGCGAACAGCCCGTCACCCGACGCCACGGCCAAGACCCTGGCCGAACAGGACGTCGAGCGGGCCGCGGACGCCGTGTACGGGGAGGACAGGCTCCGCAACCGCCCCCACGGCGGCATCACGTCCCACAAGGTCCTCAAGTCGCAGAACTTCGCGGTCGCGGGCAAGGCCGGCTACCTGGTGCGCTGGCAGGTCGTCACCGGTGCGGGGCCCGGCGGCTACGTCCAGACCATCGCCTTCCCCTCGCCCGTGGGCACCGGGGCGCTGATGGTCGTCCGCTTCGCCTTCGACGCCGGCCCGTCAGCGCCCGGGCTCGACGTGATGGACGAGATCGCGGCGAGCATCCGACCCGTCGGCGACACCACCGGCGGCGGCGTCGGCAGCAGCATCGGCCCGGGCTGACGGCCCGCGGCGGCCGTCCCTAACGCTCGCCGTCCCGCCGCCGGTCCTTGGCCAGGGCCCGGTAGAGCGAGGCGGTCGAGGGGTGTTGTCCCGCGTTCCTGCCGGCTGCGATGGTCAGCCGCTGGGCGATCTCGGACACCGGCACCCCCTGGTCCCGCAGTGAGCGCGCCCGGGCCAGCATGTCGTCGTCGATCACCTTGGGCCGGCCACCTCCGCGAGGCGACCGCTTCCGCGCCTGGAGCCTGGATCCGCGGTCCAGTTCGGCGGCCTCGGCCAGGACCCCGAAGAGGCCGGCGCCCGTCTCATGAGGATCGTGCACCCCGCGCAGCGGGCCCGTGAGGATCTCCAGCCCGATGCCGTGCTCGCGCAGTTCGACGGCGACGGCCGCGAGCCCGGCGGAGGTCCGCGCGAGGAGTCCGAGTTCCCTCACGGTCAGGACGACGGGCCGCTCCGGTGCGGTCCGCCCGATGTCGCGGGCGATCGCCAGGGCACGATCCAGCTCCGGCCGGCCCTCCGTGGCATCGCTCTCACCGCCGTACTCGATGCGGATCGGCCGATTCAGCGTCCGGGGCTCGGTCGCGGCAGTTTCGCAAAATTCGTTCTCATAACTGAGAATCTCCTCGGCGACCGTGTCCCCCAGGGACTCCAGCAGACCGCGCAGCGTGCCTGCCAGGGTCCGGCGTTCGGCATCGGTCAGTGCGGCCAGCACCCGGTTCTCGGTCGCCAGATGGTCGGGCAGCGTCCGGTCGACGAGCGACCTCCCCTCTTCGGTGAGTTCGACGTGCACCACCCGGCGGTCCGACTCGCTGGGGGTCCGTGTGACCAGCCCGCGCGCCTCGAGACGGTCCAGACGCTGGGTGATGGCGCCCGACGTGACCATCGCGGACCGCATCAGCCCGGCGGGCGAGAGCCGGTGCGCGGGCCCGCTGCGCCGCAGGGTCGCCAGGACGTCGAAGGAGGCGCGGTCGAGGCCGTGTTCGGCGAAGGTGCGGGCGAGCTCCGTGCCGATCAGTCGCCCGGCCCGGGAGAGCCGGCCGATCACGGCCATCGGTGACACATCGAGATCGGGCCGCTGTGCACCCCACTGCCTCAGGACGAGATCGACATGGTCTGCCATGGGGCCAGTCTAGGCCTTTGCTTAGCGATGAGGTACATTGCCTTAGTGCTAAGCAACCGGGCGAGAATCGTCCTCGTCACCGCACTCGCACCCGCCATCTGGGGCACCACCTACCTCGTCACCACCGAACTGCTGCCCCCTGACCGACCGTTGCTCGCCGCCCTCGTACGGGCCCTGCCTGCAGGACTCCTGCTCTTGGCCGTCACCCGGCAGCTGCCGCGCGGCGGGTGGTGGTGGCGCGCGTTCGTGCTCGGCGCGTTGAACATAGGGCTGTTCCTCGCACTGCTCTTCGTCGCCGCGTACCGGCTGCCGGGGGGCGTCGCCGCGACAGTCGGAGCCGTACAGCCGCTGCTCGCCGCCGGACTGTCCGCGGGTCTCCTCGGCGAGCGGCTGTCGCCGCGCACCGTCCTCGCCGGGTTGGCCGGCGTCGGCGGGGTCAGCCTGCTCGTGCTGCGCGCCGACGCACGGCTGGATCCCGTCGGTGTCGCCGCCGCCCTCGGCGGAGCGCTCGTCATGGCGGTCGGGGTCGTCCTCGCCAAGCGCTGGACATCGCCCGCACCGCTGCTCGCGACCACCGGCTGGCAGCTCGTCGCCGGCGGCCTGCTGCTGCTCCCCGTCGCGCTCGCCGTGGAAGGCCCGCCGCCGGCCGCCCTCACCGGGGCGAACCTCGCGGGCTACGCCTACCTCTCGATCATCGGCGCCGCCGTCGCCTACGCGCTCTGGTTCCGCGGCATCCGGGCGCTGCCGCCCACGGCCGTCTCGTTCCTCGGGCTGCTCAGCCCCGTGGTCGCCACGCTCCTCGGCATGGCGGTTCTCGGTCAGCAGCTGAACCTTCTGCAGGCCGTCGGCGGACTCGTCGTCCTCGGTGCCCTCGTCGCCGCGCAGACCACCAACACCCGTCGTCACAAGGAGAAGTCGGACCATGCGCATCACCGTGTTCGGAGCAGCGGGGAACGTCGGACGCCGGACGGTGGCGGAAGCCCTGTCCCGAGGCCATGACGTCACCGCCGTCGTACGCCACCGGCACGCGCGGCCGGTCTGCCCGCCGCCGCACGCCGACGGATCGGCGACGCCGCGGACGCCGAGTCCGTCGCCGCCCTGAGCACCGGCCGGCAGCTCGTGATCGGCGCCACCCGACCGGCGCCGGGGCGGGAGCAGGAGCTCCGCCGCGGCGCTGCTGGCCGGAACGGCCCGCGCCGGCGTACGGCTACTCGTCGTCGGCGGCGCGGCGACCCTCACCCTGCCGGGCGGGTCCGGCTCCACCGTGGTCGACGACCCGGGCTTCCCGGCCGACTTGCGACCCATCGCCGCCGCTTGCGCCGCCCAGCTCGACCTCTGCCGTGCCGACACCTCGGCGGACTGGGTCTACCTCAGCCCGCCCGCCCTCCTGGAGCCCGGCGAGCGGACGGGCACCTACCGGCTCGGCACCGACGAACTGCTCGTCGACGCCCGGGGCACCTCCGCCATATCGATGGAGGACTTCGCGGTCGCGCTGCTCGACGAGGCCGAGCTGCCGAAGCACCGCCGCACGCGGTTCACCGTCGCCCACTGAACCCGGCTCTCCCGGAGCTCAGAGGAAGGTGCGTCCCTCGCCCCGGTACGTCGGCACGGTGCCGGTCACCCGGTCGCCCTCGACGAGATGCAGACTGTCGAAACGCTCGCACAGCTCACCGGCCTTGGCGTGCCGGAACCACACCTTGTCGCCGATCAGCAGATCGTCGGCCTGCGGCCCCAGCAGCGGGGTCTGCACCTCCCCGGCCCCCTCCCTGGGGTCGTAGCGCAGGCCCTCCGGCAGATACGGGACGGGCAGCCGGTCCCGGCCGGCCGCGCCGGAAGCGGGATAGCCGCCACCGAGTACGGTCACCGCGCCCACGCCCGGGCGGCGCACCACCGGCTGGGCGAACAGCGCGGCCGGACGGCCGGTGAACGACGTGTAGTTGTCGAACAACCGCGGTACGTAGAGGCCGGACCCGGCGGCGATCTCGGTGACGGCGTCCTCCGCGGCCGTGTGCTGCACACTGCCGGTGCCGCCGCCGTTGACGAACTCCAGCTCCGGCGCCACGGCCCGCACCGTCCGCACCACAGTGGCCCGGCGTGAGGCGAGCTCCTTACGGGCCGCGCGCTGCATCAGCCGTACGGCACGCGAACGCACGGGCGAACCGGCCACCGAGTCACCCACCCCGGCGACATGGCCCTCGTACGCCATCAGCCCCACCAGACGAAAACCCGGCCGGCGCGCGACCGAACGGGCCAACTCGGCCAGCTGAGCGGGCTCACGCAGCGGAGAACGCCGCGCTCCGACCCGGACGCGGCCGCCCAACAGATGCAGAGCAGTGTCCAGTTCGAGACAGATCCGGATCTCCTCCGCGCCGCCCGAACGAGCCCGGTCGACGAGTTCCAGTTGCGCCGGGTCGTCGACCATCACCGTCACGGCGGCGGCGAGCTTGGGGTCGCCCGCGAGCTCGGCGAAACCGGCGCGGTCCGCGGACGGGTAGGCGAGCAGTACGTCCTGGAAACCGGCCCGGGCCAGCCAGATCGACTCGTCCAGCGTGAACGACATGATCCCCGCGAACCCGTCCATGGCCAGCACCCGCTCCAGCAGCGCCCGGCAGCGCAGCGACTTGCTGGCGACCCGGATCGGCTTGCCTCCGGCCCGCCGCACCAGATCTCCGGCATTGGCGTCGAACGCCTCGAGATCGACGATCGCGAGCGGCGCGTCGAGATGCGCGGTGGCCCTGTCGTAGCGGGCCCGGTCAGCGGCGCGGGGAGTCATGGCCTGAGCCTGCCAGACATGATTACCCCGGGGTAGGGGATGTTCTGGGCAGATCCCCACGGACCACAGGCACGTGGCCTACGCCACCGGTGGTGGCCGTTAGAGTGACGGGCACGAGGTGATGAACGCGCCTGCCCCGCACGGTGATCCGTCGGCGGGAGCTGGTTGAGCAACGGGGGGTGGCATGAGCACGGAGGCGCAGCGCCCTTCCGGCCCTCAGCCCCCGCCCCGCTCCCGCATCGCCGACGCCCTCCTGCCCCCCGACGACGCCCCGGCGCAGCCGTCCACGAACCCGGCCGTCCCCGGCGCGCCGGCGCGGCCGGCGGACGTGGCGCCTGCGGCCGTCACGGTGCCGCCACCCGCGGCCCCGGCACGACCCGGCCCGCCGACGTCGCCTCCGCGCACCTCTGCGCCGCCGCCCCGTGCCGGGTACGCGGGACCGACCGGTCCTTCGCCCGTCGCCACGCCCGCCCGCTCGGCCGGCTCGGAGCGTCCAGCCGGCCCGCAGTCGCGCACGGCCCCGGGCCACCCCGCGGGTCCGGTGCCCCCGCACCAGGTGCCGGCCTCCCGGGCGGGAGACCCGGTGGAGCCGGCTACCTCCGCGGACGCGCCGGCCGTCCCGCCGGGCTCGGCCCACCCCGGAAGTCCGGCGTCCCGGTCCCTCGGCGCAGAGGAGGCGATGCGGCGCCCCGAGGTGGATGCAATCGCGCCGCCCTCTGCCCACTCGACGGCGGCGCGGCCCGTTCCGGGCGTCGCCGTGCCCGCCCGCTCGGCCGGCTCGAGGCCTCCCGCGGGTCCCGTGGCGCCGTCGGCGGAGGTGCCCGGCACGGCCGCCCGCGCCGAGAGCCCCCTGTCCCTTCCGCCCGCCCGGCCGGCCTCGCTCCCGCAGCCGCCCACCGTGCCGCCGTCCCGGACGGGAAGCGCCGCCGCGACTGCGGATCCGGCCGTGCCCGCCCGTCCGGCAGCGCCGCCGCGCCACACTTCCGTGCCGCCCTCGCGGGCCGAAGGCACGGCCGTGTCGCCGCCGGGGCCGCCCGCCGCCGCACGTGGATCGGCACACCCCGGCGCGGGCGCTGCTGCGCCGACTGCCGGTACCCCGGCCCCCGGTCCCGACGTCGAGTCGTCGCGCGGCAAAGACCCACGGGCCTCTCGGCCCGGCCCGGGTGCAGGCGCGCCCGAGCGGCCGGCGGGCCCGGCACCCGGCGCCGGTCCGGCCGCCGCCGGCGACGGGGCGATCCCCGACGTCGAGACCACCACCCGGCTCCGGCCGATCGCCGACGGGCCGGTGCCCCCGCCGCGCCCCGCGCGGTCGACGCGGCCCGTCGGGAGCGTCGACATGACGCCGCGGCCCGGTGCGCCGCGGCCGCCGGTGCAGACGTGGATCCCGCCGGAGACCCCGGCCGAGATGACCACCCGGCTGCGCCCGGTCCGCACGCGCCGTCCCGCGCGGACCGTCGGGGCCATCGCCTCCGTCGTGCTCGGGCTGGGGCTGATCGGCGGTGCCGTCACCGGCACCTGGCTGACCGGGGACTCGAGCGCCGACACCCCCGAGCGCGCCACCTACGCCCATGTGCGCTCCGCCTGGCACAGCGTTCCGGTGGACACCCTCTTCCCGCGCACCCTCACCGGCGACAACGTCGGCCCGGGCGGTGCCGACCGGGAGTGGACCCGGATCGCGGTCGCGCCCGACAGCGGCTGCGCGGCCGCGCTCGACCCGCTGCTCACCAAGGCGCTCGAGCCCGTCGGCTGTGCCCGCGTACTGCGCGCCACGTACACGGACGCGACCGCCAGCAGCGTCACCACCGTCGGGCTCGTCTTCACGGAGGCGGACGAGAAGGGGATGCTCGCCCTGCACAACCGGTTCACGACCGAGTCGCTGGGGGAGCGCACCGACCTCATGCCCCTCACCCTCCCGGCAAAGGGCACCGTCGCCGCCGGCTTCGGCAGCGCCCAGCGCGCCAGCTGGACGATCAAGGTCGTGACCGAGGCGCCGGTCGTCGTCTACGCGGTCTCCGGCTTCGCCGACGGCCGTGCCGTGAGCGACCCCCAGCCGGCCGACGAGGCCCAGGCCAAGGGCGCCACGAGCGCTCCCGCGCAGGCCGGGCTCGGCCACGAGGCCGCCGGTGTCGCACAGCGCATCGAGCAGGGACTGCGCAGCGCCGTGGGCCGGAGCAAGGACGACGGCAGCGACGGGGGCCAGGCGCGGAGCAGGGACCGGGCCGCGGGCCGGACCACGGACGATGTACTGGGGACGGTCCGATGAGAAGACGCCACCACGGCCGCCGCCTCCTCGCAGCGCTCGCCGCCACCGCCTTCGTCGTGCTGCCCGCGGCGCCCGCGCACGCCGATGCCATCCGGGGCCAGCAGTGGAGCCTCGAGGCCATGCACACCGAGCAGGCGTGGCAGACCTCCAAGGGCGAGGGCGTGACCGTCGCCGTGCTCGACACGGGAGTAGACGACCAGCACCCCGACCTGGCCGGTTCCGTGCTGCCCGGCAAGGACTTCATCGGGTTCGGCGCCGGACGCGGCGACCGGTCCTGGGCCCGGCACGGCACCGCGATGGCCGGCATCGTCGCCGGTCACGGCCACGGCCCGGGCCAGGAGTCCGGCGTGCTCGGCATCGCCCCCGAGTCGAAGATCCTGCCGGTCCGGGTCATCCTCGAGGGCAGCGACAAGGCCCGAGACAGGGCCCGCAAGACCCGCGGCACCGCCCTCGCCCAGGGCATCCGCTGGGCGGCCGACCACGGCGCCGACGTCATCAACCTCTCCCTCGGCGACGACAGCGAGTCGGCCCACCCCGAGGCCGGCGAGGACGCGGCCGTCCAGTACGCCCTGTCGAAGGGCTCGGTCGTCGTCGCCTCCGCGGGCAACGGCGGTGAGAAGGGCGACCACATCTCGTACCCCGCCGCCTACCCGGGGGTCATCGCGGTGACCGCCGTCGACCGCTGGGGCACCCACGCGTCGTTCTCGACGCGGCGCTGGTACGCCACCGTCAGCGCCCCGGGCGTCAACATCGTCATCGCCGACCCCGACCGCCGCTACTACGAGGGCTGGGGCACCAGCGCGGCGGCGGCCTTCGTGTCCGGCGCGGTCGCCCTCGTGCGATCCGCGCATCCCGACCTGAGGCCCGCCCAGATCAAAAAGCTCCTCATCGACACCGCACGCGACGCTCCCGAGGGCGGCCGTGACGACGCCAAGGGCTACGGCATGGTCGACCCGGCCGCGGCGATCGCCGAGGGCGCGAAGCTGCGCCCCGCCGACTTGAAGACGGCTCACGCGGGCTACGGCAAGGAGTACTTCGGGCCCGGCCCGGAGCCCGCCGACGAGGACGGTGGCTCCGTCGGCTGGCCGGCCGCGGCCGCCGGCGGTGTCGGTGCCCTGCTGCTGGCCACGGCCGTCGCCCTGTGGCGGGGTGGCCGCACCCACCGCCCCTGACCGTGCGCGGGCGCCCGCCGCCAGGACGTTAGGCTCGTCGGGTGGCGCTCAAGAACATTCCCGATCCCGGTTTCTCCGACGACGACGGCACTGCCGACCCGGCCCTGGAGGCGGCTCTCGCCGCCTGGTCCGAGGACCGCACCGCCGAACAGCCGGTCCTCGAGGCGCTTCGGGGCGCCCGGCTCCTGGTTCCCGTCGTCGCCGTGCTCGGCGAGGTCGAGGAGGACGCGGAGACCGGGCTGCGCCGTGAGAAGACCAGCGACATGGCCGTGCCGACGCTCACGGCCGGCTCCCGCCGCGCGCTCCCGGCGTTCACCTCGATCGCGTCGCTCGCCCGCTGGAACCCCGAGGCCCGCCCCGTCGCCGTGCCGCTGCACCAGGCGCTGCAGGCCGCCGCCCACGAGAAGGCGGACACCCTCGTGCTGGACCTGGCCGGGCCCGTGCCGTACCAGCTGACCGGTCCTGCCCTGCTCGCCCTCGCCGAGGGCCGCACGAGCTCCGCCCCGCTCGCCGATCCCGCGGTCACCGAGGTGCTGCGGAAGGTGCTCGCCGCGGAGCCCGCGGTGCTGCGCGCACACCTCGGCCCCGGCCGGGACGCCGACGGGACGCTCGCGCTCGTGGTCGCGGCGGACACGGCGCCCGCGGAGGCCGGCCGGCGCGTGGCGCAGGCGCTGGCGGCCGACGACGTACTGAGGGCCCGCCTGGTGCGGGGAATCGACCTGGCGCTGCTGCCGGCCGGGGCCACCGCTCCGGGCGAGCCCTTCTACGTAAAGGAACAGGGGTAACCGAAGGGTCAGCCGTAGACCGGACCGGTGTACTTCTCCCCGGGGCCCTGACCCGGCTCGTCCGGCACCAGCGACGCCTCACGGAAGGCGAGCTGCAGGGACTTCAGCCCGTCCCGCAGCGGTGCCGCGTGGAAGGAGCTGATCTCCGTCGTACTGGCGTCCAGCAGACCGGCGAGGGCGTGGACCAGCTTGCGGGCCTCGTCGAGGTCCTTGTGGTCCTCGGCGTCCTCGGTCAGGCCGAGTTTCACCGCTGCCGCGCTCATCAGGTTCACCGCGACCGTGACGATCACCTCGACGGCCGGGACCTCGGCGATGTCACGCGTCATGGCGTCGAAGTCGGGCGATTCGGGTGATCCCGGCGTTTCATTGGGGGAGGTCGCGTCACTCATGAGGCACACGATATGCCCCGTCGCCCGCGCCCCTGGTCCGACCGCCGGTTAGCCGCATCCCCCGGGAGCTGCTAACCTTGTGTGACGACCGGCTGGACACCTGAGTGCCCGGCCCACAAGTGGAGGCTCCGATCTCCCACCTGACCGTCCTCCGGGACGGCGGGTCACCGGTCAGGCGGCCGCCATCGTTCCGTACGGACGATGGAGTCGCCCGATGTGCGCCCCGCGGTTGACCGCGGCGGTGCTCCGGTATTCGAGGAGCTGCCGCCTGTGTCCCGTCCGGGGCGTTTTTGACGTCTCCGTTCGGTTGGTCCGATGAAACAGACGTATGCGCGGCTGTCTGCCAGGCATCCGTGTGGTGCTACTTAGGAGGATCCATCAGCGCCGAGCCCCGCATCAACGACCGGATTCGCGTTCCCGAAGTGCGACTTGTCGGTCCCAGCGGCGAGCAGGTCGGGATTGTTCCGCTTGCCAAGGCCCTTGAGCTTGCTCAGGAGTACGACCTCGACCTCGTCGAGGTGGCGGCGAACGCCCGCCCGCCCGTGTGCAAGCTCATGGACTACGGGAAGTTCAAGTACGAGTCGGCCATGAAGGCCCGTGAGGCGCGCAAGAACCAGGCGCACACGGTCATCAAGGAGATGAAGCTCCGGCCGAAGATCGACCCGCACGACTACGACACCAAGAAGGGTCACGTCGTCCGGTTCCTCAAGCAGGGTGACAAGGTCAAGATCACGATCATGTTCCGTGGTCGTGAGCAGTCCCGCCCTGAGCTTGGCTTCCGTCTGCTGCAGCGTCTCGCGGCGGACGTCGAGGACCTCGGCTTCATCGAGTCGAACCCGAAGCAGGACGGCCGGAACATGATCATGGTTCTTGGCCCCCACAAGAAGAAGACCGAGGCCATGGCCGAGGCCCGTGAGGCCCAGGCCGCACGCAAGGCGGAGCGCCAGGGCTCTCAGGAGGACGAGGGCACGGACGCCCCGGCCGACACAACCTCCGAGGCGTGACCCAGGGGCTGCCCCGTGGCAGCCCCGGACCCGCCCGGAACCACAACCAAGTTCTGACGCTCCCGCTGTCCGGTGCTTGCACCGGGGGAGCGCCACTGATGAGGAGATAACGGCGCGATGCCGAAGAACAAGACGCACAGCGGTGCCAAGAAGCGCTTCAAGATCACCGGCTCCGGCAAGGTGCTCCGCGAGCGTGCCGGCAAGCGCCACCTGCTCGAGCACAAGCCGTCCACGCTGACGCGTCGCCTCACGGGCAACGCGGAGATGGCTCCGGCCGACGCCAAGAAGATCAAGAAGCTTCTCGGCAAGTGACGTCCGTGTCCCCGGTGACGGGGACGGGACGCCGAGACCGGGACCGATTCGTTTCCGGGTCGTGTGAGGACAACCACGGCCCCGCTACAAGGAGTTAACAAGTGGCACGCGTCAAGCGGGCAGTCAACGCCCACAAGAAGCGCCGGGCGATCCTCGAGCAGGCCAGCGGTTACCGCGGTCAGCGTTCGCGCCTGTACCGCAAGGCCAAGGAGCAGGTCACCCACTCCCTGGTCTACAACTACAACGACCGCAAGAAGCGCAAGGGCGACTTCCGTCAGCTGTGGATCCAGCGCATCAACGCCGCTGCCCGCCAGAACGGCATGACGTACAACCGCCTCATCCAGGGTCTGAAGGCCGCCAACATCGAGGTGGACCGCAAGATCCTGGCCGAGCTCGCCGTGAACGACGCCAATGCGTTCGCCGCGCTCGTCGAGGTCGCGCAGAAGGCACTGCCGAGCGACGTCAACGCCCCCAAGGCTGCCTGACGCCCGCACGGAGCCGACCGGACCCGCAGGCCTCGGCCTGCGGGTCCGGCGTGTTCCGGCACACCGGACCCGCAGGCCGAGGCCGGCGGGCGACCGCCGCGTTCCGCATCCTCCCCGACCGGACCCGTGAGAGAGAGCCGTCGAGCCGCATGCCGACCCCCGAGCTGATCTCCCCCCGCTCCCCCCGCGTCACCGCCGCACGGCGGCTGGCCAAGCGCAACTTCCGGGGGAAGGACCGCCTGTTCATCGCCGAGGGGCCGCAGGCCGTCCGGGAGGCCGTCGCCCACCGTGGACCGGGCGGCGAGGCGACGCTGGTCGAGCTGTTCACCACCGTCGAGGCCGCGGAGCGCTACGCCGACATCGTCGACGCCGCCCGCGCCGCCGGAGCCCGCGTCCACCACGCCGCGGACAGCGTGCTCGCCGAGGTCTCCCAGACCGTCACCCCGCAGGGGCTCGTCGGTGTCTGCCGGTTCCTCGACTCGCCCTTCGAGGACATCCTGGCCGCCCGGCCCAGGCTCGTCGCCGTGCTCGCCAACGTCCGCGACCCCGGGAACGCCGGCACCGTACTGCGTTGCGCGGACGCCGCCGGCGCGGACGCCGTGGTCCTCACGGACGCATCGGTCGACCTCTACAACCCCAAGTCCGTAAGGGCGTCGGTCGGTTCGCACTTCCACCTGCCGGTCGCCGTGGGCGTCCCCGTCGAACGGGCCGTCCAGGGGCTGCGTGAGGCGGGCGTGCGGGTGCTCGCCGCCGACGGGGCGGGCGAGGACGACCTCGACGACGAGCTCGACGCCGGCACCATGGGCGGACCCACCGCGTGGATCTTCGGCAACGAGGCCTGGGGGCTGCCGGAGGAGACCCGTGCGCTCGCTGACGCGGTCGTGCGCGTCCCGATCCACGGAAAGGCCGAGAGCCTGAACCTGGCGACCGCCGCGGCCGTATGTCTCTACGCGTCGGCGCGCGCCCAGCGCGCCGGGGCGAAGGGCGCCCCCGCAGGCTGAGCACCACTCGCTCAGGGGGTCGGCGACGTCACTTTCAGCTAGTAGGGTGACGCACTCGGGGGCCCACTGCGCCGGCGGAGAGGTGGGGTACGGGGACATGATGGTCGGGACCAGCAGGCCGGCACAGCCACAGGGCGCGTCCCTGTGGGGCCCCGAGACGTCCTGGGTCGACCCCGACGACCTCCCCGACGGTCTTGTCGTCGCCGACGAGCAGGGCCTCGTCGTCTGCTTCAACGCCGCCGCCGTCCGCATCACCGCCGTGGCCAGGGCCGACGCGATCGGCCGGCCCCTGGAGCGCGTACTGCCGCTCGAGGACCTCAAGGGCCGCCGCTGGTGGACGCTGACCGACCCCTACGAGGGGCTCGCCACCCGCGTCGGCCAGCCCGAGCGCAATCTCCTGCTGCCCGGCGGCCGTGAAGTCCTCGTCTCGGCCCGCTACGTGCGCGACGTCCCCACCGGCCCGCTGCGGAGCCTCGTCGTGAGCCTGCGCGGCACCGAGGCGCGCCGCCGCAGCGAGCGCAGCAACGCCGAGCTGATCGCCACCGTCGCCCACGAACTGCGCTCCCCGCTGACCTCCGTCAAGGGCTTCACGGCGACGCTCCTCGCCAAGTGGGAACGGTTCACCGACGACCAGAAGCGGCTGATGCTGGAGACCGTCGACGCCGACGCGGGCCGCGTCACCCGCCTCATCGCGGAGCTCCTCGACATCTCCCGCATCGACTCCGGGCGCCTCGAGGTGCGCCGCCAGCCCGTCGACCTCGGCGCCGCCGTACGCCGCCACGTCGATGCGCACGTGGCCGCCGGGCAGGCCCCGGACCGGTTCCGTGTCAATGTCACCGGGCCGCTGCCCGACCTGTGGGCCGACCCCGACAAGATCGACCAGGTGCTGGGCAACCTTCTGGAAAACGCGGTGCGGCACGGAGAGGGAACTGTCACCATCGACATAGCGCCCTCGCCGTCCGCAGGCGAGCAGAGCGGTAGCGGCACCGTCGTCACCGTCACCGACGAGGGCCCCGGAATCCCGGAGGAGTCGATGGGCCGAGTCTTCACCCGCTTCTGGCGGGGGAGCAAGCGCGGTGGCACCGGCCTCGGGCTCTACATCGTCAAGGGCATCGTCGAGGCGCACGGCGGGACGATCACCGTCGGCCGGGGACCCGGCGGCGGCGCCGAGTTCCGATTTACGTTGCCCGTCGGCACCCCGGCCCACCTTCTCTAGAAGCCTGCCGGGCGGCCCACGGGCTCATTCGTCCTCCCGCACCCCGTTAGACTCGACCTTTGGCACCTTTGCGTCCTCGGTCGTCCCTGACGTGCGGGGTCCCCAGCCAGACCATCGGAAGTACGGGAAGAGATGTCCGCACCCAATAAGTCGTACGACCCTGTTGAGGTCGAGGCACTGAAACCGGAAGAGATCGAGCGCATGCGGGACGAGGCGCTCGCCGCCTTCGCCGCCGCAGACTCCCTCGAGGCGCTCGCCCACGCGAAGTCCGCGCACACCTCCGGCACCTCGCCGCTGTCCCTGGCCAACCGCGAGATCGGCGCCCTGCCGCCACAGGCCAAGGCCGAGGCCGGCAAGCGAGTGGGCCAGGCCCGGGCCGAGGTCGGCAGGGCGCTCGCCGCCCGCCAGGTCGAGCTCGAGGCCGAGCGCGACGCCCGGGTGCTCGTCGAGGAGGCCGTCGACGTCACGCTGCCCCACGACCGCGTCCCCGCAGGCGCCCGGCACCCGCTGACCACGCTCTCCGAGCGCATCGAGGACGTCTTCGTCGCCATGGGCTACGAGGTCGCGGAGGGCCCGCAGGCCGAGGCCGAGTGGTTCAACTTCGACGCGCTCAACATCGGCCCGGACCACCCGGCCCGAGGCGAGCACGACACCTTCTTCGTCCAGGACGCGGACGGAGGCTCCGACTCCGGCGTCGTGCTGCGCACGCACACCTCGCCCGTGCAGATCCGCTCGCTCATCGACCGCGAGCCGCCGGTCTATGTGATCTGCCCCGGCCGGGTCTACCGCACCGACGAGCTGGACGCCACACACACCCCCGTCTTCCACCAGGTCGAGCTGCTCGCCGTCGACGAGGGCCTGACCATGGCCGACCTCAAGGGCACGCTCGACCACATGGTCCAGGCGCTGTTCGGCGAGGGCATGAAGACCCGGCTGCGCCCCAACTTCTTCCCCTTCACCGAGCCGTCCGCCGAGATGGACATGGTCTGCTACGTCTGCCGCGGCGACTCCATCGGCAACCCGGACCGGCCCTGCCGCACCTGCTCCAGCGAGGGCTGGATCGAGCTCGGGGGCTGCGGCATGGTCAACCCGAAGGTGCTCACCGCCTGCGGCGTCGACCCCAGCAAGTACAGCGGATTCGCCTTCGGGTTCGGCATCGAACGGATGCTGATGTTCCGCCACAACGTCGAAGACATGCGAGACATGGTCGAGGGTGACGTCCGGTTCACCCGGCCGTTCGGGATGGAGATCTGATGCGGGTCCCGCTTTCTTGGCTGCGGGAGTACGTCGACCTGCCGGCGACGGAGACCGGCCGTGACGTCCAGGCCAAGCTCATCGCCGCCGGGCTCGAGGTCGAGACCGTCGAGCAGCTCGGCGCCGGGCTGAAGGGCCCGCTCGTCGTCGGCCAGGTGCTGACCATCGAGGAGCTGACGGAGTTCAAGAAGCCGATCCGCTTCTGCACCGTCGACGTCGGCCGGGCCAACGGCACCGGCGAACCGCAGGAGATCGTCTGCGGCGCACGCAACTTCTCCGTCGGCGACAAGGTCGTCGTCGTCCTGCCGGGCGCCGTGCTGCCCGGCGACTTCGCGATCGCCGCGCGCCAGACGTACGGCAGGACGTCCCACGGCATGATCTGCTCGGGCGACGAGCTCGGCATGGGCGACGACGGCAGCGGCGGCATCATCGTGCTGCCGCCCGAGCACGAGGTCGGCACCGACGCGATCGAGCTCCTCGAGCTCGTCGACGAGGTCCTCGACATCGCCGTCACCCCCGACCGCGGCTACGCCCTCTCCCTGCGCGGTGTGGCACGCGAGGCCGCCACCGCCTACGGGCTGCCGCTGCGCGACCCGGCCCTGCTGGACGTGCCCGGACCCAACTCGTACGGCTACGGCGTCAAGGTCGCCGACCCGATCGGCTGCGACGTCTTCACCGCGCGCACCGTCGTCGGCCTCGAGCCCGAGGCGCGCTCCCCGATCTGGCTGCAGCGCCGCCTGCAGAAGGCCGGGATGCGCCCGATCTCGCTCGCCGTCGACATCACCAACTATGTGATGCTCGAGCTCGGCCAGCCGTTGCACGCCTACGACCGCTCCCGCCTCGACGGGCCGATCGGGGTGCGCCGCGCCGAGCCCGGTGAGAAGCTCACCACCCTCGACGGCACCAAGCGCGTGCTCGATGCCGAGGACCTGGTCATCACCGACAACCGCGGGCCCATCGGCCTCGCGGGCGTCATGGGCGGCGCCCACACCGAGATCGCGGACGCCGCTCCCGACCCGGAGACCGGCCGGATCAGCGGGACCACCGAGGTCGTCATCGAGGCCGCGCACTTCGATCCGGTCGCCATCGCCCGCACCGCGCGCCGCCACAAGCTGTCGTCCGAGGCGTCCAAGCGCTTCGAGCGCGGCGTCGACCCGCAGGCCGCGGCTGCCGCCGCGCAGCGCACGGTCGACCTGCTGGTGCTGCTCGCCGGCGGCACGGCCGAGGGCGGCGTCACGCAGGTCGTCGCGCCCAGCGCGCCGCGTACGATCGCGATGCCCGCGAACCACCCCGACCGCGTCGCAGGTGTCGACTACGGCCGCGAGACCGTGGTGCGCCGCCTCCAGGAGGTCGGCTGCGACGTGTACGGGCAGGACGAGCTCGTCGTCACCGTCCCCTCGTGGCGGCCCGACCTTGCCGAGGTCAACGACCTCGCGGAAGAGGTCATCCGGCTCGAGGGCTACGAGAACCTGCCCTCCACGCTGCCCACCCCGCCGTCCGGCCGCGGGCTCACCGCCCGCCAGCGGCTGCACCGCCGCGTCGGCCGGGCCCTGGCCGGAGCGGGATACGTGGAGGCGCCGAACTACCCCTTCATCGGCGAGCCGGTTCTCGACCAGCTCGGCCTGCAGGCCGACGACGCCCGCCGCCGGGTGGTAAGGCTCGTCAACCCGCTCTCCGACGAGGAGCCCGCGCTGCGCACCACGCTGCTGCCCGGTCTCCTCGGCGCACTGCGCCGCAACGACGGCCGCGGCAGCCACGACCTGGCGCTCTTCGAGACCGGTCTCGTCTTCCGCCCCACCGGCGAGGAGCGGCGCGCCGTACGACTGCCGGTCGACCGCCGCCCCACCGGCGAGGAGATCGCCGAGCTCGACGCCGCGCTGCCGAGGCAGCCGCGCCGCGCAGCCGTCGTACTCGCGGGCGCCCGCGAGCAGGACGGCTGGTGGGGCAAGGGCCGCCCGGCCGACTGGGCCGACGCGATCGAGGCCGGCCGGCTGGTCGCCCGCGAGGCGGGCGTCGAGCTGACCGTCCGGGCCGACCAGCACGCGCCGTGGCACCCGGGTCGCTGCGCCGCGCTGTACACCACGGTGGACGGCGAGGAGACCCTCGTCGGCCACGCGGGCGAGCTGCACCCGCGCGTCGTCAAGGCGCTGCACCTGCCGGACCGAACCTGCGCGATGGAGCTCGAGCTCGACGTGCTGGAGCGGGCGGCGACCGGCGCGGTCCAGGCGCCGCGGATCTCCACCTTCCCCGTCGCGACGCAGGACGTCGCGCTCGTCGTCGCCGACGACGTGCCGGCGGCCGACGTCGAGTCCGCGCTGCGTGAGGGCTCGGGTGAACTGCTGGAGTCCATCCGCCTGTTCGACGTGTTCACCGGCGAGCAGATCGGGACCGGCCGGAAGTCGCTGGCGTACGCGCTGCGTTTCCGCGCGGCGGACCGCACACTGACCGTCGACGAGGCGTCGGCCGCGCGGGACGCGGCGGTGGCGCTGGCGTCGGAGCGGACCGGAGCGGTGTTGCGGGGCGCGTGAGCCCAACCGGTGACAGGGGCCCGGCCTCGGCGCGCACGCGCCGGGCCGGGCCCCTTCGCGTGCGGGCAGCGGCCGCTGCGCGCTGCCTGTTCCCACACCCGCCCTTGCCGGATCCGGGCGGCACCCGCCCGGAGACAGCCGCAGACGCGGCACGCGCGCCGTCCGTCCTGCCGCGGAGTGTCGGGCAGATCAGCAGGACGGACGGCGCGATCAGGGCCGCCGCACTGTACGAGGGGGAGCCGGCGGCCCGGCCGCCTCCTGGAGAGGCAGTTCAGTCAACCGCCCCCGCCCGGGCGGCGGCAGAGCACGCAAGCCGCAGAAAAGCGCACTACTTTCACACCCCGTGCGAATCGGTCTCCACTACCCTGAGCGGACGTCAGCCACCGGAGGGGCCATGCAGCCCAACACCCTGCTCGACGCCCTGCTCGAAGAGGCGGGTTTCTCCAACGCGGGCCTCGCCGCCCGCGTCAACCAGGCGGGCTCGGCCAGGGGACTGGCGCTGCGCTACGAACACACCGCGGTGGGACGTTGGTTGAAGGGACAGCGGCCCCGCGGCCAGGTGCCCGACCTGATCTGCGAGGTGCTCGCCGGCCGGCTGCGCCGTGTGATCACCCTCGACGACATCGGACTCGGCGTACCGCAGCCGGACCGGGCCGTGCCGCACAGCTCGCCGCTGTCCGGTTTCGTGGAGCGGGCCACCGCACAGTGGCGGTACGAGGCCCGGCAGCACAGGCGATCACCGGCCGCGCCCGCCGTCACCGGAACCCCCGCCGTGATGCCCGTATGGGAATGGGAGAACCCTCCGGAGGACGCGGACGTCTCACGCGACGGGCGCACCCGAGTCGGCACCGGCGACATAGAGATGTTGCGGGCCGCCCGCGCGCACTACGAGCTGATGTACCGGCGGACGGGCGGTGTCGCGACCCGCTCGCGTATCGCCGGCTTCCTCGACGCGGAGACGGCGCCGCTGCTGCGCGGCTCGTACAGCGACGCCCTGGGTCGCCGACTGCACCGCGCAGCGGGCGGGTTGGTGGCGGTGGCGGGCATCTGCGCGTACGACTCGGACGCGCACGGCCTCGCCCAGCGCTACTTCCATCAGGCGCTGCGACTGGCGAAGGCGAGCGGCGACCGGGGGCTCGGCGCCTATGTGATCGCGCTGCTCGTCAATCAGTCGCTGTTCATGTCGGAGCACCGGCAGGCGGTCGCCTTCGTGGAGGCGGCGCTGCGGGCGGCCCGCCGCGAGATCACCCCGGCCCTCGCCGCCGACCTGTACGCGATGCAGGCCAAGGCGTACGCGCATCTCGGCGACGCCAGCGGTGCCCTGACCTGCATCCGGCGTGCGGAGTCGGAGGCCGAGCGTATCCGCCCCGGTCAGGAGCCGGACGAGACCGGCTATGTCCAGCCGGGCCTGGTCAACGTCCAGGTAGCGGAGGCGCTGCTCGGTCTGGGGGACCTGGCGGCGGCCAGGGAACACGCTGCCGCGGCCGTCGGCGCACCGGCGCACGACCGGGGCCGGGTGCACCGGCTCGCCATGCTGAGCGAGATCGAACTGCTGCAGGGCGAGGCGGACCGCGCGGCGCGGACGGCGGCGGAGATGCTGGAGCGGGCCAGGGGGATGGAGTCGCAGCGGCTGAGGGACCGGCTTCGGGCGGTCCGCGAGCATCTGGCAGCGAGTGGCTGTGCCGGCGCAAAGGAGACGGCCGGACTCATCGAAGGGGCGCTGCGCGTTCCCCTCTGACCCGGGTCCTGCTGCCATGTTGCCATCTACTCGACGGAAGGTGGCAGAAACGTGCAGTGGACGAACTTAAGCGAACAAACCATGTATGAGAACCGGTGGTTCAGCGTCAACCTCGCGGAAGTCGAGCTGCCCGACGGCCGGCACCTGGACCACTTCCTCATCCGCCTCCGCCCGGTCGCCGTCGCGACCGCGGTCAACGAGGACAACGAGGTGCTGATGCTCTGGCGGCACCGGTTCATCACCGACAGCTGGGGGTGGGAGCTCGCCGCCGGTGTCGTCGAGGAAGGCGAGGACGTCCCGGCCGCGGCGGCCAGGGAGATGGAGGAGGAGACCGGCTGGCGGCCCGGCCGCCTCCACCATCTGCTCACCGTGGAGCCGTCCAACGGCCTCACCGACGCACGCCATCACCTCTACTGGGCCGAGGGCGCCACGTACACCGGTCACCCCGTGGACGACTTCGAGTCCTCGCGTCGTGAGTGGGTGCCGCTCAAGCTGGTCCCCGACATGATCGCCCGCGGCGAGGTCCCGGCCGCGGGCATGGCGGCCGGGCTGCTGATGCTGCACCATCTGAGGCTCGGCTGACGGCCGGTCGGCTCCGCCGGGAGCCGCGGCGTTCAGGAGTACGGGTAGAACCCGGAGCCCGTCTTGCGGCCGAGCCGGCCCGCGTCCACCATCCGCTGCAGCAGCGGGGGAGCGGCGTACAGCGGCTCCTTGAACTCCGCGTACATGCTGTCGGCGACCGAGGCCACGGTGTCGAGGCCGATCAGGTCAGAGAGCTTCAGCGGTCCCATGGGGTGTGCGCAGCCCATCTCCATGCCGTTGTCGATGTCCTCGCGCGAGGCGATGCCCGACTCGAACATCCGGATCGCGGAGAGGAGGTACGGGATGAGCAGTGCGTTGACCACGAAGCCGGAGCGGTCCTGGGCGCGGATCGGGTGCTTGTCCAGCACCTGCTGCACCACGGCCTCGGAGCGTTTGACGGTCTCCTCGGACGTGGTCAGCGCCGGGATCAGCTCGACGAGCTTCTGCACCGGGGCCGGGTTGAAGAAGTGGATGCCGATGACCTGGTCGGGACGCGAGGTCGCGACGGCCAGTTTCACCAGCGGGATGGAGGAGGTGTTGGAGGCGAGGATCGCGTCGTGGCGGGTCACCACCTGGTCCAGCACCTGGAAGATTTCGGTCTTGACCTGCTCGTTCTCCACAACGGCCTCGATGACGAGGTCGCGGTCGGCGAACTCCCCGAGGTCGGTCGTGAAGCTCAGCCGCTCCAGGGTGGCGTCCCGCTCCTCCTCGGTGATCTTGCCGCGTTCGGCGGCCTTGGAGAGGGAGTTGTACAGCCGGGTGCGGCCGATCTCCAGGGCCTCGCCCGTGGTCTCCGCCACCTTCACCTCGAGGCCGCTGCGGGCGCACACCTCCGCGATGCCCGCGCCCATCTGGCCGCAACCCACCACTCCGACGCGTGCAATGTCGGCCATTGAGTCCGTCACCTCGTGCCTTTCGCTGATCCTTCGGTCGGCAGGTCCCCCGTATGGTTCCGGCGCCCGCCCGACCCCCCGACGTTACTCCGGATGCGTGGATGCCCCGGTGCCCGGGGCGGGCATGCTCTGCGGATAAAACGGTGGACACCGAGCCCGACAGAGGTGGACGTATGGTGCGTATCGGCAGAAGAGGGCTCGTGATGACGGCGGCTGGCGCACTTGCCGCCTTCGCGACCGCCGGGGACGCGGCGGCGGCCCGCACGGCTTTTGAGGAACCGGCCAGGGGTGCCGGCCGGAGACGGCGGACGAAACGCGAGTTCCGCGGGATGTGGCTCGCCACCGTCGGCAACCGCGACTGGCCCTCCGGGCCGGGCCTCACGGCCGACCGCCAGCGGGCAGAGCTGCTGGCCCACCTCGACACGGCGGTGGGGCGCCGGCTGAACGCCGTGGTCCTCCAGGTCCGGCCCACCGCGGACGCCCTGTGGCCGTCGCCGCACGAGCCGTGGAGCCAGTACCTGACCGGCGTCCAGGGCAGGGACCCGGGCTGGGACCCGCTCGGCACAGCGGTCCGCGAGGCCCACAGGCGCGGCCTGGAACTGCACGCCTGGTTCAACCCGTACCGCGTGGCCATGCACACCGACCCCGGCCGCCTGGTGGAGAGCCATCCGGCCAGACTGCACCCGGAGTGGACCGTCGCGTACGGCGGAAAGCTCCACTACGACCCGGGTGTCCCCGAGGTCCGGCGCTTCGTCCAGGACGCGATGATGGACGCCGTCGTCCGCTACGACGTCGACGCGGTCCACTTCGACGACTACTTCTATCCGTATCCGGTCGCCGGCCAGGCATTCGCCGACGACGCGACCTTCGCGCGCTACGGCGGCGGCTTCAGCGACAAGGCAGCATGGCGCCGCGACAACATCAACCGGCTGGTGCGGGAGATGGCCGCGCGGATCAGGGCGGCGAAGAAGCACGTCCGCTTCGGCATCAGCCCCTTCGGCGTATGGCGCAACGCCGCGACGGACCCGCTCGGCTCGCGCACCCGGGCCGGCGTGCAGGCCTACGACGATCTGCACGCGGACACCCGCCGCTGGGTCAAAGAGGGCTGGATCGACTACATCGTGCCCCAGGTCTACTGGCACATGGGATTCCAGCCCGCGGACTACGCGACGCTCGTCCCCTGGTGGGCAGAGGTGGCGAGAGGCACCGGCGTCGACCTGATCATCGGCGAGGCGCTGTACAAGGTCGGCGCGGCAGGCCAGCCCCAGGCCTGGCACGACCCGGCCGAACTCTCCCGGCACCTCACGTACGCCAAGAGGTACCCGGAGGTCGCCGGTCACTGCTACTTCTCGGCGAAGGAGGTGGTGGCCGACCCGATCGGGGCGATGACCAGGGTCGTGGCCGACCACTACCCGACCAGGGCCCGGCCGCCCGCCTGACGCCGCCCCGGGGGAACGGGGAGGTCAGGTCTTCTCGTGGTGCCTGACGACGGTGTCGGGTCCGGGGGACATCAGCGCTTCGTGCCCGTCCTCGAAGCGGACGCGGAACGGCGGATTTCCCTCGTGACCCAGCACCTCGACGACTTCGGCGATCTTGTCGTGCTGTCCCACGGTCCTGCCGTGCACCAGCAGCGTGTCGCCCACGTTCGCTTGCATCGGGAGTGACCTCCTCGAAGCGGCTCGATGTGTCGAATGGTCCCTTTTCTTATCCGAGTCTACGGCCGGGGGAGCCTGCTGCACCCTCAGCTGCGCGACCGCTGGGTGATCGCGATGCACACCAGCACGGCGCCGGCTGCCAGGGGAGCCGCGGGCGACAGGTTCTCGTCGAGCAGCAGCACCGACCAGACCAGCGTGAGCAGCGGCTGGGCGAGTTGGAGCTGGCTGGCCTTGGCGATGCCGATCTGGGCCATGCCCCGGTACCAGACGTACAGACCGAAGAACGTGGATCCGGCGGCCACCCACAGCAGCCCGATCACACCGCGAGCGCCGAGGTGGACCGGCTCGTACGACAGCGCCACGACCGAGCCGGCGAGGGCGAGCGGCAGGCAGAGCATCAGGGCCCAGCCGATCACCTGCCAGCCCGGCATCTGCTGCGCGAGCCGGCCGCCCTCGGTGTAGCCCGCGGCGCAGACCACCAGCGCCCCGAACAGATACAGGTCGCCGGGGTGCAGCGCCCCACCGCTCTGCTGAACGGTGAACGCGATCACGACGGCCGCGCCCGCGAGAGCCGCGGCCCAGAACGTACGGGACGGCCTGCGGCCGGTACGCAGGGCGGCGAACGCCGCGGTCGTCAGCGGCAGCAGCCCCACGACCACAGCGGCGTGCGAGGTGCTGGAGGTCTGCAACGCCAGTGTGGTCAGCAGCGGAAACCCCACGACCACGCCCGCGGCGACCGTCGCCAGGCCGGCCCAGTGGCGACGCTCCGGCACCGGTACCCGCAGCGCCAGCAGGAAGGCGCCTGCGACAACCGCGGCGAGAACGCTGCGCACGGCCGTGAGGGACCAGGGGCCGAAGCTCTCGAGCCCCCAAGTCGTGGACGGAAAGGTCAGGGAGAAGGCGACGACGCCCAGGGCGGCGAGAGGGGTGCCGCTGCCGACCGCTATCGGAGTAGTGGGAGTAGCGCTATCCTGTGCTGTCATGCAAGAGCGTAGCAGTGTGGCGGAGCTGGCGTCCTCGCTGAAAAGAGAGCTGGACCGCTATCCGGCAGGTGGGAAGCTGCCGTCGAGCCGGGCCCTGGTCGAGCGTTTCCGGGTGTCCCCGGTGACCGTGTCCCGTGCACTCGCCCAGCTCGCCGCCGAGGGCCTCGTCGTCACCCGGCCCGGTGCCGGTGCCTTCCGGGCGCAGCCGCGCACCGGCGCGCCCGCGGCAGGCGACACCTCCTGGCAGGAGGTCACCCTCAGCGCCGACGCCGCGGCGGAGATCGTGCCGCGGGCGGTCGACGCCGCCGGGGTCCTCGTCACCCTCGCCGCGCCGTCCCCGGGCGTCGTCGAGTTCAACGGCGGCTATCTGCACCCCTCCCTCCAGCCCGAACGCGCCATGTCCGCCGCGCTCGCCCGCGCCGGACGCCGTCCGGGAGCGTGGGGGCGGCCGCCCGTCGACGGGCTCCCCGAGCTGCGCGAATGGTTCGCCCGCGGGCTCGGCGGCACTGTCACCGCAGCGGACGTCCTGGTCACCGCGGGCGGGCAGTCGGCCCTGACCACCGCGCTGCGGGCGCTGGCGCCGCCCGGTGCGCCGATCCTGGTCGAGTCACCCACCTACCCGGGCCTGCTCGCCATCGCCCGAGCCGCCGGTCTGCGGCCCGTACCGGTGCCCGTCGACGCCGAAGGTGTACGGCCGGAACTGCTGGCGGCCGCCTTCCGGGCCACCGGCGCGCGGGTTTTCGTCTGCCAGCCGCTCTTCCAGAACCCGACGGGCGCGGTTCTCGCGCCTTCGCGGCGCGCCGACGTCCTGAGGATCGCCCGCGAGGCCGGGGCCTTCGTCGTCGAGGACGACTTCGCCCGCCGGCTCGTCCACGACGACGCCGGTCCGCTGCCTTGGCCCCTCGCGGCGGACGACCACGACGGCGTCGTCGTGCACGTCAGCTCGCTCACCAAGGCCACTTCGCCCAGCCTGCGGGTGGGCATGCTCGCGGCCCGTGGGCCGGTCCACGAACGCCTGCGCGCCATCCACGTCGTCGACACCTTCTTCGTCCCGCGCCCGCTGCAGGAAGCCGCCCTGGAGCTGGTCGGTGCTCCTGCATGGAGCCGGCATCTGCGCGCCGTGGCTGCGGAACTCAAGTCCCGCCGTGACACCATGACCGCCGCCCTCCGGCTCGAGCTGCCCGAACTGGCCCTTCCCCACATCCCCTCCGGCGGCTACCACCTGTGGCTGCGGCTGCCGGACGGCACCGACGAGACCGCCCTCGTCGGTGCCGCCCTGCGGGCGGGCGTCGCCGTGGCACCCGGGCGCCCCTACTTCTGCGCCGAGCCCACGGCAGGGCACATCCGGATGAGCTTCGCGGGGGTGGCGGGCCCGGCCGAGATCGCGGAAGGCGTCCGCAGGCTGCGCGCGGCCTGCGGCGAAGCCCTGCGCTGAGCCGTTCGTCCCGCCGGAAAACGCCCTGACAAACCCGCACCGACATGCGAGCCTCCCAGCCATGAGCGACTCGACGCACGGCGCCTACACGATCTCCACCGACCCGGGGCGCCTGGATCTGGACCGCATCCACCACTGGCTCTCCACCGACGCGTACTGGGCCATCGGCCGCAGCCGCCAGGCCCACGACCGGGCTGTTGCCGAATCGCTCAACTTCGGTGCCTATGTGACGTCCACCGGTGAGATCGCCGGCTACGCGCGGGTCGTCACCGACCACGCCGTCTTCGCCTACCTCTGCGACGTCTACGTCGACCGGTCCGCCCGCGGCACCGGCCTCGGCACCGCGCTCGTCACCGCGGTCCGCGACCACCTCACTCCGCTCGGGGTGCGCAGGATCCTGCTCACCACCGACGACGCCCACGGCGTCTACGAGGGAGTCGGCTTCAAGGCGCCGGCGAACCCGGGGGACTGGCTGGTGCTGCCACTCCAGTCCCCGCCGTCGGCAACCCCTTGACCTGGGAGGCGCCGCACAGCACCATCACGCCATGAGTGTCCGGGTCACATTGGTCGCCGCCGCGCGTACCTCCTCGCTGCTCACCGAGCGATTCGACGACGACCGGCCGCTCGACCGGGCGGGCTGGTACGAAGTGCAGCTCGCCGCCCACGCTCTCGTACCGCTCAGCGCCGCCGAGCTGCGCTACTGCTCACCCACCCCGCGCAGCCGGGCGACCGGTGACGCCCTCGGCTTCGCGCCCCTGGCCCAGCCCGCCCTGCGGGACTGCGACATGGGCCGCTGGCGCGGCTTCACGCTCGCCGAGGTCACGGCCAGGGAACCCGCCGCCGTCGACGCGTGGCTGGCTGATCCGCGCAGCGCCCCGCACGGCGGGGAGCCGCTGCTCGCGTTCATCTCCCGGATAGGGAGCTGGCTGGACACCCGCCCCGCGGACGCCGGGGGCTCGATCGTCGCGGTGGCCGAGCCCGCCGTCGTACGGGCGGCGTTCGTGTACGCGCTGCGGGCGCATCCGTCGATGTACTGGAACGTCGACGTCCGGCCGCTGTCGACGGTGACCCTGACCGGTGTGCCCGGCCGCTGGAGCCTGTGCCTCGAAGCGGCGGCCTGAAGGTGCGCGCTCAGCCGTTCCCGAGCTCCCCGAGCCTGCGCCGCAGGAAGGCCGCCTCGGCTGCGTTCCCGGCCCCCGTGATCGCCGCCTCGTAGGCGGCGATCGCCTCGCTGCGACGCCCGAGACGTCGCAGCAGGTCGGCCCGGACCGCGTGCAGGACATGGAACGTGCCGAGACCCGTCTCGAGTTCCGAGACCAGACGCAGGGCCGCCTCCGGACCCTCCACCTCGGCCACCGCGACCGCCCGGTTGAGCGCCACGACCGGACTCGGGGCGAGCGCCGTCAGCTGGTCGTACAGCCGCAGGACCTGCCCCCAGTCGGTCGACGCCGCGTCCGCCGCGTCGCTGTGCACGGCGCTGATCGCCGCCTGGATCTGGTACGGGCCGGGCCGGCCCCGCCGCAGACAGCGGCGGACGAGCGCCTGCCCCTCCGCGACGAGATCCGCGTCCCACAGCCGCCGGTCCTGTTCCGGCAGGGGCACCAGCTCGCCTTCCGGGCCGGTCCGCGCCGGGCGTCGCGACTCGGTCAGCAGCATCAGCGCCAGCAGGCCGAGCACCTCGGGCTCGTCGGGCATCAGTGCGGCCAGCAGACGGCCCAGGCGGACCGCCTCCGCGCACAGGTCCTCCCGCACCAGCCGTGCGCCCGATCCGGCGGCGTAGCCCTCGTTGAAGACGAGATAGACGACTGACAGCACGGCCGGCAGCCGGTCGGGCAGTTCGTGTTCGGCCGGGACCCGGTACGGAATCCGGGCGTCCCGGATCTTGCCCTTGGCCCGTACCAGCCGCTGCGCCATCGTCGGCTCCGTCACCAGGAACGCCCGGGCGATCTCCGCCGTGGTGAGCCCGCAGAGGAGCCGCAGGGTCAGCGCGACCCGGGCTGCGGGGGCGAGAGCGGGGTGACAGCAGGTGAAGATCAGGCGGAGCCGGTCGTCGTGCACGGGCCCCTCCTCAGCCGGTTCGATCGGCGCCCGCAGCAGCGCCGCCTGAGCGTGCCGGTCCGCGCGGGCGGCCTCCCTGCGGAGGCGGTCGACCGCGGCATTGCGCGCGGTCGTGATGATCCAGCCGGCCGGACGGGGCGGGAGCCCGTCGTCCGGCCAGCGCCGTACCGCCGTGGCGAACGCCTCCTGGACCGCCTCCTCCGCGATGTCGAAGTCGCCGAAGCGGCGGACCAGGACGGCGACCGCGCGCCCGTACTCCTCGCGGAACACCCGCTCCACGACGCCCGCGGCCACGGCGGGAATGCGGGCCTTCATCCGCGACTGCCGTACTGCAAGGGCCTCACCTCGATCGGCAGGGTGATGGCCTTGGCCAGCTTGCGGCCCCACTCGAGGGCGGCGTCGAGATCGGGGGCCTCGACGACCGTGAAACCGCCGATGTGCTCCTTGCCCTCGAGGTAGGGGCCGTCGGTCATGAGCATCTCCTCGTCCTTGCACCGGACGACGGTGGCGGTGCTCGGCGCGTGCAGTCCGCCGGCGAACACCCAGGCGCCGGCCGCCCTGAGCTCGGCGTTGACGGCTTCCACGTCCCGCATGATCGGGTCCAGGACCTCGGGCGGCGGCACGGGTCCGTCGGGCTGGTAGATGCTGAGCAGATACTGCGTCATGGCGTTACCTCCTCCATGGAGCCGCGGCGCCCCCGCCGTGGCCTCACCGTTTGGTGGTCTCACCCTCTACACGAACGGGGCTCCGCCGGATCGACAGCCGAAGGACGCTGTTTCCGCGAGTTGTTCTTCCAGAACGCTCGATGCCGCCGGCGGCACCGCTACGACCGGCGGCGGGGCTTGCCGCGCTTGTTTCCCTGGCCGCCTCTGGCCCCGGCCGAGCCGCCGCGGGCGCGCTTCGCGGCCGGGTCGCCGGCCGCCGCGTGCCCCCGCCGGGCAGTACCTGCCGCGGGGCGCTTTGCCTTCGGCTGCGCCGGGGCAGAAGTGCGGCCCCGTGTGCTGTTGACGGTCCGCCCGCGGACGATCCCGATGAACTGCTCCACCAGATCGGGGGTGTCGCCCTCCGGCCACGACAGCGCGACGCGCGAGACGGGGGCGTCGGCGACCGGCCGGTAGGTGAGGTCCCTGCGGTGGTGCAGACGGGCCAGCGACTGCGGGACGACGAGGACCCCCACTCCCGCCGCCACCAGCTCGACGGCGTCCGCCGTCGTGGCGGGGCGTTCGATCGCGGGCCGCCCCGGCAGGCGCTCCCATTCGAGGGTGTCGTCGAGCGGATGCAGCACGATGTCCTCGGCAAGGTCCTCGAAGGTCACCTCGTCGACCGCGGCCACGACATGGTCCTTCGGGACCACCACGACCGTCGTCTCGGAGTAGAGGGGGATCGCGCTGAGCTCCGTCCGGTCGATCGGCGACCGGACGAGACCGGCGTCGGCGTCGCCGCGCCGGAGCACGTCGGGCGCGTCGGCCGCGGGCACCGAGAGGAGGGTCAGGGGCACGTCGGGCAGCCGCTCGTGCCAGATCCGCACCCACTTGGCCGGCGTCACACCCGGGACGTAGGCGAGCCGGAACGAAGGGGGTACTTCCGAGCCTGTCACCCCGCCAGGTTACCGGTCGTGGCCGCAGCGGCCGTGGCCGGAGGTGCCGCACATGCTCGATATCCTTGACATCATGACCTCGCACCAGACCGCCCAGACGATGAAGCCCGCGACCGCGGCCAAGAAGCTGGGTGTGTACCTCCCGGCCACTCCCACCGAGTTCCAGGAGGGCGTCGTCACGCGCAGCGAGCTCGGCGCGCTGCAGACCGATCCTCCCCAGTGGCTGCAGGAGCTGCGGCGCAACGGCCCGCACCCCCGTCCGGTCGTCGCGGCGAAGCTGGGCGTCTCCATCGCGGGCCTCGCGCGCGGCGGGGTCACGGAACCGCTCACCACGGAGCAGATCGACGATTTGAAGCGGGAGCTTCCCGAGTGGCTGCGGGCGGAGCGCGCCACGCAGGCCGAGGTCCGCAAGGAAGCCGTGCGCATCAAGGAGAAGCACGCGGCGCGGGGCGGTCAGCCGCACAACGGGCACTGACGGACCGTACCGGCCCCGCATCGGCGGAGGGCGACCTCGCCGCGCGGGGCTTGCCGAAGCCACGGAGGTGGCCCGGCTGATGGCCCTCGGCGCCACCGACCTCGACCTCGGCCAGGGCGACGTCCCGTGGACGTGCCTGGCCGACCGAAGCGCCACGAGTTCTGCGTCCTCGCCCCGGCCTGACGCGGGCCTTGACGACACCCCGACACAGGGGCCTTGTGTGCTCATGCGCCATGACCCCGGGTGGTCACTTCGCGCTCGCTGCCTCCCCCGCACACCCACAGCAGCACCACCCGACCGGCAGCGGGGGCCAATCTTCGGAACTGACCGCAACACAGCGTTACGGGACCAAGATCCGCCAACTGGCGTGCTCGTCCGCCGACTGAAACTCTCGGTCGCATCGGGGGCGAGGCCTGTCATTGCGCTCGTTGCATAAACCTGCATTGCTGCGTATAGTCATGCCATCGATGAGGAGGATTCGATGACGGTACGAGCAGCAGTCGCAGGGGCGAGCGGATACGCGGGCGGGGAACTGCTCCGACTGCTCCTGGCCCACCCGGAGGTCGAGATCGGCGCCCTGACCGGCAGCTCCAACGCCGGCCGGACACTCGGCGGCCTCCAGCCGCACCTGCTGCCACTGGCCGACCGGGTGCTCCTGCCGACCACCCCCGAGGTGCTCGCCGGGCACGAGGTCGTGTTCCTCGCGCTGCCGCACGGGCAGTCCGCCGCCGTCGCCGAGCAACTCGGTGACGACGTCCTCGTCATCGACATGGGCGCCGACTTCCGGCTGAAGGACGCCGCCGACTGGCAGGCATTCTACGGCTCCGAACACGCCGGCACCTGGCCCTACGGCCTGCCCGAACTGCCGGGTGCCCGCGCCGCGCTGGAGGGGTCCAAGCGTGTCGCGGTGCCCGGCTGCTACCCGACCGCCGTCTCCCTCGCCCTGTTCCCGGCCTACCAGGCGGGTCTCGCCGAGCCCGAGGCCGTGATCACCGCCGCCAGCGGGACCTCCGGCGCGGGCAAGGCGCTCAAGCCCCATCTGCTCGGCTCCGAGGTCATGGGCTCCATGAGCCCGTACGGCGTCGGCGGCGGTCACCGCCACACCCCCGAGATGATCCAGAACCTGAGCGCGGTCGCGGGGGAGCGGGTCACCGTCTCCTTCACGCCCACCCTCGCGCCCATGCCCCGCGGCATCCTCGCCACCTGCTCCGCCAAGGCGAAGCCCGGCGTCACCGCGCAGGACGTGAGGGCCGCGTACGACAAGGCGCTGGCCGGCGAGGCGTTCGTCCACCTGCTGCCGGAGGGGCAGTGGCCCGCCACCGCCTCCGTGTACGGCTCGAACGCCGTCCAGATCCAGGTCGCGTACGACGAGAACGCCAGGCGCGTCATTGCCGTCAGCGCCATCGACAACCTCACCAAGGGCACCGCCGGCGGTGCGGTGCAGAGCATGAACATCGCCCTCGGACTTCCCGAGAGCACCGGTCTTTCCACGATTGGAGTTGCGCCGTGAGCGTGACCGCAGCGAAGGGATTCACGGCAGCGGGCATCGCCGCCGGGATCAAGGAGAACGGCAACCCGGACCTGGCCCTCGTGGTCAACACCGGGCCCCGCCGCGCCGCCGCGGGTGTCTTCACCTCCAACCGCGTCAAGGCCGCCCCCGTCCTGTGGTCCGAGCAGGTCCTCAGGGGCGGTGAGGTCAGCGCCGTGGTGCTCAACTCCGGCGGCGCCAACGCTTGCACCGGCCCCAAGGGCTTCCAGGACACCCACGCCACCGCGGAAAAGGTCGCCGACGTGCTCGGCCACAGCGCCGGTGAGGTCGCCGTCGCGTCGACCGGCCTGATCGGCGTGCTGCTCCCCATGGACAAGCTGCTCCCCGGCATCGAGCAGGCCGCCGCCCAGCTCTCCGAGCACGGCGGCGAGAAGGCCGCGATCGCCATCAAGACGACCGACACCGTCCACAAGACCGCGGTCGTGCAGAAGGACGGCTGGGCCGTCGGCGGCATGGCCAAGGGCGCGGGCATGCTCGCCCCCGGCCTCGCCACGATGCTCGTCGTCCTCACCACCGACGCGGACCTGGAGTCCGCCGCCCTCGACACGGCACTGCGCGACGCCACCCGGCAGACCTTCGACCGGGTCGACTCCGACGGCTGCATGTCCACCAACGACACCGTTCTACTGCTGGCCTCCGGCGCGAGCGGGATCACCCCCGGCCAGGCCGAGTTCGCCGAGGCCGTACGGGCCGTCTGCGACGACCTCGCGCGGCAGCTGATCGGCGACGCCGAGGGCGCCAGCAAGGACATCCGCATCGAGGTGGTGGGCGCCGCGACCGAGGACGACGCCGTCGAGGTCGGCCGGTCCATCGCCCGCAACAACCTGCTCAAGTGCGCCATCCACGGCGAGGACCCCAACTGGGGCCGGGTGCTCTCCGCCATCGGCACCACCCGGGCCGCCTTCGAGCCCGACCAGCTCAATGTCGCCATCAACGGCATCTGGGTCTGCAAGAACGGCTCCGTCGGTGAGGACCGCGACCTCGTCGACATGCGCTACCGCGAGGTGAGGATCACCGCAGACCTCGCCGCCGGGTCCGAGTCCGCCGTCATCTGGGCCAATGACCTCACCGCCGACTACGTCCACGAGAACAGCGCGTACAGCTCATGAGCACTTCCCAGAGTCCGACGCGGAAGCACACCGCACTGCCCAAGGCGCAGACGCTCATCGAGGCTCTGCCCTGGCTCACCCGTCACAACGGCAAGACCGTCGTCATCAAGTTCGGCGGCAACGCCATGATCGACGAGGACCTCAAGGCCGCTTTCGCGCAGGACGTCGTCTTCCTGCGCCACGCAGGCCTGAAGCCGGTCGTCGTGCACGGCGGCGGGCCGCAGATCTCCGCCGCACTCGACCGGCACGGCCTGGTCAGCGAGTTCAAGGCGGGGCTGCGGGTCACCACCCCCGAAGCGATGGACGTCGTACGGATGGTGCTCGCCGGTCAGGTGCAGCGCGAACTGGTCGGCCTGCTCAACCAGCACGGCCCGCTCGCCGTCGGCATGACCGGCGAGGACGCCCACACCATCACCGCCACCAAGCACCAGCCGCAGATCGACGGCGAGCTCGTCGACATCGGCCGCGTGGGCGAGATCACCGACATCGACACGGGCGCCATCGCGGCGCTGCTCGCCGACGGACGTATCCCGGTCATCTCCTCGATCGCGCGCTCCCAGGACGACGGACACGTCTACAACGTCAATGCCGATACGGCGGCCGCGGCCCTCGCCGCGGCGCTGGGCGCCGAGACCCTGATGGTCCTCACCGACGTCGAGGGCCTCTACGAAGACTGGCCGAACAGCGACGAGGTGATCAGCCGGCTGACCGCCACCCAGCTCGAGAAGCTGCTGCCGGAGCTGTCCAGCGGCATGGTCCCGAAGATGGAGGGCTGTCTGCACGCCGTACGCAACGGGGTCAACACGGCCCGCGTGATCGACGGCCGGGTCCAGCACTCGATCCTGCTGGAGATCTTCACCGACGAAGGTATCGGCACCATGGTCGTGCCCGACGGACAGGGGGAAGCATGAGCGGCAACGGCAACCAGCAGCTCGTCCAGCGGTGGCAGGGCGTCATGACCGACAACTACGGCACGCCGAAACTGTCGTTGGTCCGCGGCGAGGGCGCCAAGGTCTGGGACGCTGACGGCACCGAGTACACCGACTTCGTCGGCGGCATCGCCGTCAACGCGCTCGGCCACGCCCACCCCGCCGTCGTCGAGGCCGTCACCCGCCAGATCGCGTCGCTCGGCCACGTCTCCAACCTGTACGTCGCCGAGCCGCCGGTCGCGCTCGCCGAGCGGCTGCTCCAGCTCTTCGGCCGGCCCGGCAGGGTCTACTTCGCCAACTCCGGCGCCGAGGCCAATGAAGCCGCCTTCAAGATCGGCCGGCTGACGGGCCGTACGCACATGGTCGCCACCACGGGCGGTTTCCACGGCCGCACGATGGGCGCCCTCGCGCTCACCGGCCAGCCCGCCAAGCAGGCCCCCTTCCTGCCGCTGCCCTCCGACGTCACACACGTCCCCTACGGTGACGCCGAGGCGCTCAAGGCCGCGGTCACCCAGAACACCGCGTTCGTCATCATCGAGCCGATCCAGGGCGAGAACGGCGTCGTCGTACCGCCCGAGGGCTATCTGCGGGCCGCCCGCGAGATCACCCGGGCGACGGGCACGCTGCTCGTCCTCGACGAGGTCCAGACGGGCGTCGGACGAACCGGGCAGTGGTTCGAGCACCAGGCCCACCAGGGCGTCGAGCCCGACATCGTCACCCTCGCCAAGGGCCTCGGCGGCGGCCTGCCGATCGGCGCGACCGTCGTCTTCGGCGACGCCGCCGACCTGCTGAAGCCCGGTCAGCACGGCACGACCTTCGGCGGCAACCCGGTCGCCTGCGCCGCCGGGCTCGCCGTCCTCGACACGCTCGCGGGCGAGGGTGTCCTCGACTCGGTCAAGCGGCTCGGGGAGAAGCTGCGCGACGGAATCGAGGGCCTCGGCCACCCGCTGGTCTCGCACGTCCGCGGCAGTGGCCTGCTGCTGGGTATCGTGCTCACCGAGCCCCTCGCGCCCAAGGTGCAGCAGGCGGCTCAGGACGCCGGCTTCCTGGTGAACGCCCCCGCGCCCGATGTCGTACGGCTCATGCCCGCACTGACCATCGGCGACGCTGAGGTGGACGCGTTCCTCCGGGCGCTGCCCGGTGTCCTCGAGGCGAGCAACGGGGAAGGACGAACCGGGGAATGAGACGACGATGACCGACGCGCAGGGCAACGCCGGCGGCGAGCAGGCCGGGCCCGCCGTGCCGCAGACCCGCACGGCCCGCCACCGCCGGATCGTGGACATCCTCAACCGGCAACCGGTGCGCTCCCAGAGCCAGTTGGCGAAGCTCCTCGGGGACAACGGACTGCACGTCACGCAGGCGACGCTCTCCCGCGACCTCGACGAGCTGGGCGCGGTGAAGATCCGCAACACCGGCGGTGAGCTGATCTACGCGGTCCCCAGCGAGGGCGGCTTCCGTACTCCGCAGGCACCGCTCGGCGAGTCCGCGAAGGAGGAGCGCATGCGGCGCCTCTCCGGCGAACTGCTGATCTCGGCGGAGGCCTCGGCCAACCTGGTCGTCCTGCGCACGCCGCCGGGGGCGGCGCAGTTCCTGGCGTCGGCCATCGACCAGGCGGAACTGCACGACATCCTGGGGACGATCGCGGGTGACGACACGCTGATGCTGATCAGCCGCGATCCGGCGGGCGGGCAGGCGCTGGCCGACCATTTGTTGCGGCTCGCCCAGAACGACCGGTAGGGGGCGGCGGGGACCGCTGCGTCGGGCGCGCTCCCTGCCCCGCCCGTTTCCGCCGTACCTGTTGCGGCTCCGCCGCGTGGCGGGCAAGCCCCGGACTCCGCACCGCTTCGGGTGGTGTCCGGGGCGCCGGACGGCAGTACAGCGTCTGGCACCCCCACGCCGTCAGGCGTGCGGGCGGAGCCGGTTCGGGAAGGGGGACGGGCGGGGTGGGGGCGCAAGCCGCCGCAGGCGCAGCGGCCCGTTGTCACTCCGGGCGCGGCGGCAGCGGCAGCGGCAGGCCCGGCAACCCGTCCAGGCTCACCCCCACATGCTCCTTCTTCTCGCAGTACGCCGCGAACTCCTGGTCCGACTTCCGCCCGAAGTGCTCCGCGTGCTGCGTGCGCTCCTCCCGGTAGTCCATGAACGGCACCGCGAAGCCGCAGACCTCACTGATGCGGCGGGCGTGGACGACGATGATCGCGCGGGCGCCCGGCCCGTCCACCTCCTCGAAGCGGCCGATGAGTTCGCCCCAGCGCGGATCGTCCCGGAAGACCGCCTCGCCCCGGCCGTGCACCCGCACCACCTTCGGCGGCCCCGAGAACGCGCACCACATCAGCGTGATCCGCCCGTTCCCCTCCTCGCGGACGTGCGCGATGGTTTCGGCGCCGCTGCCGCCGAAGTCGAGGTAGGCGAGCGTCATCCCGTCGAGGACGACCAGGGTGCCGCTGCGTCCCTTGGGCGACAGGTTGACGTGTCCGTCACCGGCCAGCGGCGCGGTCGCCGTGAAGAACACCGGCTGCGCCTCGATGAATTCGCGGAGGCGGCCCTCTATGCATTCGTGCGTTCTACCCATGGGCCCGATTATCCGTCGCAGGGTCGTCGCGTCGTCGTGTCATCGCGTGTTCGCCTCATCACCTCATCGCCTCATCGGCCGAGACCGGCACGCGTGCGCAGTACCCCTATGGCGTAGGCGCTGAACAGATGCGTGCACTGCCTGAGCAGCCGGTCCACCTCCGCGTCGCCCGGCGGCACATCGGCCATCCATGCCTGCAATTGCACGGCGGACTCCGCGTTCCGGCGCAGCGCGGGGTCGGCGTCGCCCAACAGAGCGACCGCCGCCCGTAGTTGGATGAGGCCCCCGCGTGCCCGCAGCAGCCGGAACGCCGCCCTGCGCGTGGGGGTGGGCCACCGCGGCGAGAGCCGCTCCGTGAGCCGGTCCGCGGGCAATCGGCGCGCGTACGGCAGCAGTGCCCGGGCCGCTTCGCGCGCCACCGCTGCCGACGGGTCGTCCACCAGCAGCAGCGTGTCCTCCACGGGCACCGATTCGAGCAGGCGCAACCCCGCGACGGCCTGCGCCCGCACGGCGGCGACCGGGTGGCTCATCAGCAGGCGGAGCAGTTCGGCGTCCGCGCGCCTGCCGCACTCCGCGAGCCCCACTACAGCGAGCGGCCGCACCATGGCAGGGTCGGTGCACAGTGCGAGACAGCGGCTGTGCGGGTCGCCGCCGTCCTGGCTCACGACCCAGCGGGCGCAGGCACGCACCAGGGACGAGCGGTCGGTGAGATACCGGGCCGCCTCCCGGGCGCGGCCGGCCCGCCGGAGCGCGGTCACCCCGGCAGACCGTACGAGCGGTGCCCGCGCCCCGAGCAGGGTGTCGACGGCCTCGTCGTCCGGTCCGTCGGCCGCCATCGCGGCGAGCGCCGCGTCCGACCACCACCGCCACAGGACGGGGTCCGGCGTCTCGGCGGCGGACCGCGCCAGTCCTCGGACGTCCAGCAGTCCGGCGTCGAGGACGACGCGTGCGGCGAGGCGGCGCGTCGCCGTGTCCCTCGTGTCGTGGAGGCGGTCGAGCGCGAGAGCCGGGGCGGCGCTCAGCGCTTCGTCGAACAGGTCACGCGCCCAGGCGCCCTGCTCGCGCCGCCCCACGCGCAGCACGAGCGGCGTGAGGGCGCGCAGAGTCCACTCCGGCTCCTCCTGCAGGCGTTCCGCGAGCATCCGGCGCGCCCGCACACGCACCGGCCGCACCCAGTCCGCACACCGCACCACAACGAGATACCAGAAGGCGGGTGTGCCGGGCCCTGCCGCCAGCGCGCCCTCGCGCACACGCCCGTCCCGGTGGCACAGGGCGGTCTCCTGCCGCGCCCGCAGACGGGCGGAGATCTGAGGGTCGTGACCGTCCCACCGGTACACCTCGAGGTTTCGGACCGCCTCGTCCAGAGATGTCCAGCAGGCCGGGTCGTCGAAGCTCAGTACGTGGCTCGGGGCGAGCCCGTCCAGCAGATGCCCGACGGCCTCCCGGCCCGCCGTGTCGTCCCAGCGCCTGCCCATTCCCCACGCCCCCTCCGTGCCGTTCTGGCGGCCACTGTATGAGCGGCGCACCGCCGCGACCAGCGCTTTTCCACGGCGATTGACAAACCATACGGAACACTGCATAGTTATGCCCATCAGTGCATGCACCGTAAGGAGAACCCCGTGACCGAGCGCGTCGTACTCGCCTACTCGGGCGGCCTGGACACCTCCGTCGCCATCGGCTGGATCGCCGAGGAGACGGGCGCCGAGGTCATCGCCGTTGCCGTGGACGTCGGCCAGGGAGGCGAGGACCTGGACGTCATCCGCAAGCGTGCGCTCGCCTGCGGGGCCGTGGAGGCCGAGGTCGCCGACGCCAGGGACGAATTCGCCGACGAGTACTGCCTCCCCGCGATCAAGGCCAACGCTCTCTACATGGACCGGTACCCGCTGGTCTCCGCGCTCTCCCGGCCCACCATCGTCAAGCACCTCGTCGCCGCCGCCAAGAAGCACGGTGCGAGCACCGTCGCCCACGGCTGCACCGGCAAGGGCAACGACCAGGTGCGGTTCGAGGCCGGCATCGTGGCCCTCGCGCCCGAGCTGAAGTGCATCGCCCCGGTCCGTGACTACGCGATGACCCGGGACAAGGCGATCGCCTTCTGCGAGGAGAAGCAGCTTCCGATCGCCACATCCAAGAAGTCGCCGTACTCCATCGACCAGAACGTCTTCGGACGGGCCGTCGAGACGGGCTTCCTGGAGGACATCTGGAACGCGCCGATCGAGGACATCTACGAGTACACCTCGAACCCGGCCGAGCAGCGTGAGGCCGACGAGGTCGTCATCTCCTTCAAGGCCGGTGTCCCGGTCGCCATCGACGGCAAGCCCGTCACCGTCCTCCAGGCCGTCCAGCAGCTCAACGAGCGGGCCGGCGCCCAGGGCATCGGCCGGATCGACATGGTCGAGGACCGGCTCGTCGGCATCAAGTCCCGTGAGGTGTACGAGGCTCCCGGCGCGATCGCCCTGATCACCGCCCACCAGGAGCTGGAGAACGTCACCGTCGAGCGCGAGCTCGCCCGGTACAAGCGGCAGGTCGAGCAGCGCTGGGGCGAACTGGTCTACGACGGCCTGTGGTTCTCCCCGCTCAAGCGGGCCCTGGACGGCTTCATCGACGAGGCCAACCAGCACGTCACCGGCGACATCCGGATGACCCTGCACGGCGGCCGGGCCGTCGTCACCGGCCGGAAGTCCGACGTGTCGCTGTACGACTTCAACCTCGCCACCTACGACTCGGGCGACACGTTCGACCAGTCCAAGGCACAGGGCTTCATCGAGATCTTCGGCCTGTCGCAGAAGATCGCTGCGCGGCGTGATCTGCGGGCGTAGCCCGACGGGACCTCGCGTAACCCGCACGCGTTGTACAGACCGCCTTCCCGGACCGTTCCGGCAGGGGAGGCGGTGGCACATCCGTACCCTTTCCAGGAGCTTGAACTGTGAGCAGCAACAACGGTGACGTCCGGCTCTGGGGCGGCCGTTTCGCCGACGGTCCCGCGGAGGCGCTGGCCAAGCTGTCCGCGTCGGTGCACTTCGACTGGCGTCTCGCGCCGTACGACATCGCCGGCTCCCGTGCCCACGCCCGGGTCCTCAACAAGGCAGGCCTGCTCACCGACGACGAGCTGACCCGTATGCTCGCCGGTCTCGACCAGCTCGAGGCCGACGTCGCCGACGGCTCCTTCACCGGCACCATCGCCGACGAGGACGTGCACACCGCTCTCGAACGGGGCCTGCTGGAGCGACTCGGCCCCGATCTCGGCGGCAAGCTCCGCGCCGGCCGGTCCCGCAACGACCAGGTCGCCACGCTCTTCCGGATGTATCTGCGTGACCACGCCCGCATCATCGGCGGCCTGATCGCCGATCTCCAGGATGCCCTCGTCGGCCTCGCCGAGGCCCACCCGGACCTCGCCATGCCGGGCCGTACGCACCTCCAGCACGCGCAGCCCGTGCTCTTCGCCCACCACGTCCTCGCGCATGTGCAGTCGCTGTCGCGGGACGCGGAGCGGCTGCGGCAGTGGGACACCCGCACCGCCGTCTCCCCGTACGGCTCCGGAGCGCTCGCAGGCTCCTCGCTCGGTCTCGATCCGGAGGCGGTCGCCGCCGACCTGGGCTTCGAGCGCGGCTCGGCCGGCAACTCCATCGACGGCACGGCCTCGCGGGACTTCGTCGCCGAGTTCGCGTTCATCACCGCGATGATCGGGGTCGACCTGTCGCGAATCGCGGAGGAGGTCATCATCTGGAACACGAAGGAGTTCTCCTTCGTCACCCTCCACGACGCCTTCTCCACCGGCTCCTCGATCATGCCGCAGAAGAAGAACCCGGACATCGCGGAGCTCGCCCGCGGCAAGTCCGGCCGCCTCATCGGCAACCTGACGGGGCTGCTCGCCACGCTCAAGGCGCTGCCCCTCGCCTACAACCGCGACCTGCAGGAGGACAAGGAGCCGGTCTTCGACTCGTGCGACCAGCTCGAGGTCCTGCTCCCGGCGTTCACCGGCATGATGGCCACGCTCACCGTCCACCGCGAGCGGATGGAGGAGCTGGCCCCGGCCGGCTTCTCGCTTGCCACGGACATCGCCGAGTGGCTGGTCAAGCAGGGCGTCCCGTTCCGCGTCGCGCACGAGGTGGCGGGTGAGTGCGTCAAGGAGTGCGAGCAACACGGCATCGAGCTGGACCAGCTCACGGACGACCAGTTCGCGAAGATCTCCGAGCACCTCACCCCGGAGGTCCGTACCGTCCTTGACGTCCCGGGCGCCCTCGCCTCCCGCAGCGGGCGCGGCGGCACGGCCCCCTCGGCCGTCCAGACCCAACTCAACGAGGTCAAGGCCGACCTGGTGATACAGCACGCCTGGGCCACGGCCAAGCGGTAGCCGACGGCACCACGGCGGCCGCCGCCCGGTCCGCGAGCGCGTCGAGTCCGGCCGGGTCGGGCCCGTCCGTTCGTCGACGCGCAGCAGCAGGGCGGCGGCGAGGTGGTCCTGGTCCGCGACGGGCGCCCGGGCGCGTACGGGAGGATGCAATGCGCCTTGCGGAACGTGGCGGGCGGCGCCCGCCCTACGTCTGCGGCCAGTCGACGAACGGCAGCTCGCGGGCCCGAGCGGGCGTTCGTCCTGCCGGTGTCAGGAGCTCGTGAGGACGACGAGTTGCCGGGTCGCTCGGGTCATCGCGACATAGCGGTCGACCGCTCCTTCGACGCCCCTGCCGAACGCCTCCGGGTCGACGAGGACGACCAGGTCGAACTCGAGCCCCTTCGACAGCTCCGGGGTCAGCGACCGGACGCGGGACGTCGCCCGGAATGCGCCAACTCCGATGTCACCAGCGCCGATGACGCAGGCGATCCCGTCGGCATGTGCGGCAAGCCAGTTGTCGAGGATCGAGCTCAGATCCGAAGTGGATCCGTGGACGACGGGGACGTCGCTGCTGCGGATGGAGGTCGGCACATTGGCGTCCGGGAGCACGGCCCGGATGACGGGCTCGGCTTCCGCCATGATTTCTTCCGGCGTCCGGTAGTTGATGCTCAGGGAGGCCAGGTCGATGCGGTCGAGCCCGATCCGCTCGAGCCGTTCCTGCCACGACTCCGTGAACCCGTGCCTGGCCTGGGCACGGTCCCCGACGATGGTGAAGCTCCGGGACGGGCACCGGAGCAGCAGCATCTGCCACTGCGCGTCGGTCAGTTCCTGGGCCTCGTCCACGACGATGTGCGCGAACGGGCCGGCGAGCAGGTCCGGTTCGCTGCTGGCCAGCGCCGTCTCGTCGACCAGGCTGTCCCGCAGGTCCTGTCCGCGCAGCATCGTCATCACACCTTCACCGTCGGCATCGGCCTCGAGCAGGGCGTCGACGACCTTGGCCATGTGCTCGCGTTCGGCGGCGACAGAGGCGTTGTGCCGACGCTTGCGTCGCGAGGCCTCCGGGTCGCCGAGCCGCTGCCGTGCCGCGTCCAGGAGCGGCAGGTCGGACACCGTCCAGGCCTGGGCGTCCTCGCGCTGGAGCTTGGAGACGTCACCGGGGCCGAACCAGGGAGCGCACAACCGCAGGTAGGCGGGTACCGACCACAGATCTCCGACGAGGTCAGCCGCTTCGAGCAGCGGCCACGCGCGGTTGAATGCCGCGAGCAACTCCCTGTTCTGCAGCAGCGACCTGCGGAGCATGGCCGGCGAGGCGTCGCCTTCGTGCTTGTCCACCAGGATCGTGAGCAGTTCCTCCCAGACCTGCTCGCGCGCCTCATTGTGCGGAGTACCGGGTTCTGCTGCTTCGAACGCCACGGCCCAGTCGTGGGCGCTCAGCCGGATGTCGGACCAGTGGGTCGTAACGGTCATCCCCTTGGTGGGCGGCTCCTCGTAGAACCTGACGGCCGTCTCGATCGCCTTCACCATGTTCGCGGACGACTTCAGCAGGGCCACGTCCGGGTCGGTCTCGATCGCTGCTGCGGCTCCCTCGGCGACGAGGTCCCGCAGGGTGCAGGTCTGCACGCCCTCCTCTCCGAGGCCGGGAAGGACGTCGGCGACGTAGCCCAGGTAGGGCTGGTGCGGACCGACGAAGAGCACGCCGCCCCGGCGGTGACCGAGGCGAGGGTCGGAGTAGAGGAGGTAGGCGGAGCGGTGCAGAGCGACGACGGTCTTGCCCGTACCCGGGCCGCCATCGACGACGAGAGCACCGCGGGATCCCGCGCGGATGATTGCGTCCTGGTCGGCCTGGATGGTGCCGAGCACGTCTCGCATCCGTGGCGACCGGTTGCTGCCCAGGCTGGCGATGAAGGCGGACTGGTCGTCGAGCGCGGCGTGCCCGGCAAACCCGTCCGAGGTGAACACCTCGTCCCAGTAGTCGCTGATCCGGCCACGGGTCCAGCGGTACCTGCGGCGGCTTGCCAGACCCATCGGGTTGGCGTGCGTGGCTCCGAAGAACGGTTCAGCCGCGGGGGAGCGCCAGTCGAGCAGCAGCCGACGACCCGTGCTGTCCTTGAGGCCGAATCGTCCGACGTACACGGGCTCGGGGTCGTCCGCGCCGACCATGTGTCCGAGGCACAGGTCCAGGCCGAAGCGACGCAGTGCGCGCAGGCGAGTGGTCAGGCGGTGGATCTCCGTGTCCCGGTCCATCGCCTGACGGCCAATGCCGCCGGGCGCCTTGCGCTCCGCCTCGAGGCGGTCGGACAGATCGGCGATCGACTGCTCGAGGCACTCCGAGATGGCCGCGAAGTGCTCCTCATCGCCGGCGATCAGCGTCGGTTCGGCCTTGGGGGAGAGGCGGTCGGGAAGGTCGAACGGGCTGGTGGTCAGGGGGTTCACGTCTTCAGCTCCGATGTGAGGCCGCTTGCGACCATTGCGCGCGGCAAGGCGTCCGGACCGGTGTGACGAACACGGTGGCCATGACGAGCAATGCTCCGCCGGACATGGGCCGCGTGGTTGTTGTCGGTTCAGGTCGCCCGGGTGTGCGGGTACTCGTGTTCCGGGTCCCGGCTTGACGGTCCCGCGTGGGTCACGCCGGCACGGGCTGCCTCTCTCGGCCGACCATGTCGAGCAACAGCTTCGCGCCCACCGTCGCTCCGTCGGTGCGGATCGCGCCGGCCACGGCGGTCGCTCGTGCACGGGTCCCGGGGGTCAGGGCCGTTCTCAGCGCGGCCGACAGGGACTCGAAGGTGGGAGTCGGGCCCTCGTGTGCCGCGCCGATGCCCAGGTCGGCCACCCGGCCGGCCCAGTAGGGCTGGTCCGCCAGCTGGGGTACCACCACCTGGGGCGCACCGGCCCGGGCGGCCGCCGTCGTCGTGCCCGCGCCGCCGTGGTGCACGACGGCGGCCACCCGGCCGAACAGTGCCTGGTGGTTGGCCTCGCCGACGGCGAAGCAGTCGTCGCGGTCGTCGATCAGGGCCAGGTCGGCCCAGCCCTGGGAGACGAGTGCGCGGAGGCCCTGTGCGCGGACGACCTCGACTGCCACCCGTGCGATGTCCTTCGAGGCGTGCATGGCCATGCTGCCGAAGCCCACGTACACCGGTGGCGTGCCGGCGTCCAGGAACGCCTCCAACGGGGCGGGGAGCGGGCGTTCGTCCGGCAGAGTCCACGCGCCGGTCTGCACGACGTCGAGGTCCGCCCGCTCCTGCCACGGGTCCAGGACCGGGTCCGTCGCCAGCCACGGCCGGTCGCCGATGACGTAGTCGCGGACGTTGTCCACCGGCGGGAGGCCGATCGACGCCCGGTTCGTGTTGAGCGCCTCACCGAACAGCGCATTGATGCTCTGAGCGTCCAGGTCCCACAGCACCCGGTTGTCGGTCACGTCCGGCGGGAACGGCCGGCCCGGATACGCCAGCGGTGAGTGGTGCGGGGAGGGCAGGGTGAGCTGCTGGAAGGTCACGGACACGGAGAGGATGCCCAGTTTCTCGGCCACCGACCGCGCGCCGGCCGCCGCGGGCATCGCGCCGGTCGCCACCAACGCATCGCATCCCTCTGCCGCCGTGGTGACCGCGTCGAACTGGCCGGCGATCAACTCGGCCGCGCGCCGGGGCAGGGATGACGGCGGCGGCGCCGCTGTCGTCAGCGCGCGCGCCGACTGGCCGACCGGCACCATCGGCACGCCGACATCGCCCAACCGGTGCGCGAAATCCTCGTCCGGCGGCGCGCACACCCGCACCTCCGCGCCGAGTGCCCGCAACTGCACCGCGAGTCCCACCAGCGGTTCGACGTCCCCGCGTGACCCATAGGTCGACAACAACACACGCACTTCGCGACTCCCGTTTCCACAGGTCCTGGCTTCGGACGGGCAATTCTGCGGCACGGCCCGGGCCTTGCCGCAAGCCCCCCGGTGCGCTATAAGTTGAGAGTGGCAAGGAGTAGGTTTTCTCCTTGCCCTTTGTCGTCCGCCGGGGCGGACAACCTCCTCGGAAAGCCGCGCCGCGCCGCGTACGCAGGTACCCCTGGATCGACCGGCCGGCTACGGATCCCGGGTGCCGTCGGAGCTGGTCGAATCCACCCTAGCCCGCTGTCGGGCCGTGAACGCTGCCCACCCGGTCGCTCCGGCCCTGGCCGGAGCTCGCTTCGAACGCGGTTGCCTCGTCGAGCGGCGACCCTCGCGGCTGAGTGGCCTCGGCCCAACTGTTCACGAACTGGACCGGGTTGCGCCTCAAGGGCTGCGAAGCCGAACCGGTCCCCAGCTGCCCAGCCGGTCGTTCATGCTCTCCAGCCGTATTGCCGATCGGCGGCGAATCTCGGCGTCTTCGGGGCGGCCGAGCAGGTGTGCGTCGTGCGCCGTGAGCGCCGTGACGATCGGATCGGCTTGGGGGAGGGGCGATCCGGCGCTCGAGTTCCGCGCCACCTGCGCCGGCTGGAACGGTCCGCCGCTGCCCCATGCGGCCAGCGGGTGCCGCCTTATGACCTGCGGAAAGGAGACGTCTGCGTTCTGAATGAGACGTTGATGTCTCATATGGTTTATGGTTGTCTCATGACCATGGACCGAGAACGCGTGCTCCGTACCGCAGCCGCCCTGCTCGCCCGTAAGTCGACCGCCACCATGGACGAGGTCGCCCGGGCCGCCGGCATCGGTCGAGCCACCCTGCACCGGCACTTCGCCGGCCGGGACGCGCTGATCAGGGCACTGGAACAGCTCGGCATCCAGGAGTTCGAGGCCGCACTCGACAAGGCGCGCCTGGACGACGACGCCGCGAGCGACGCGCTGCGGCGGCTGATCACCGAGATGGATCCGGCCGCCGATCTGCTGGCCTTCCTCTACACGGAGAACCAGCTGTTCGAGGGTGACCAGATCAACGAAGGCTGGGCGCGCCTCGACGCCCGCGTGTGCGACCTGTTCCGCCGCGGCCAACAACAGGGCGAGTTCCGGATCGACCTCACACCGGCCTGGCTGACCGAGGCGCTCTACGCCCTCGTCGGCTCGTGCGCCTGGGCCGTGATGGACGGCCGCGTCGCCAAGAAGGACTTCCAGCACATGACCGCCGAGCTGCTGCTCGGCGGCGCACGGAGAGTGGAGAAATGAGCAGCACCGTCCAGCTCACGAGCGGAAAGGACGAGACCGTGTACCGCCCCGGGCGCTGGCTGGCGCTCGCGGTCCTGGTCCTCGCCGTCCTGCTGGTGGCCGTCGACGCCACCGTCCTCGGTCTCGCGACCCCGTTCCTCAGCGAGGATCTGGAGCCGACCGGGACACAGCTGCTGTGGATCGGTGACGTCTACTCGTTCGTCATTGCCGGCCTGCTCGTCTCGATGGGCAGCCTCGGCGACCGCATCGGCCGCAAGAAGCTGCTGCTGACCGGCGCCGTCGCCTTCGGCGCGGTCTCGGTGCTCAACGCGTATGCCACCACCCCCGAGACGATGATCCTCGCCCGGGCGCTGCTCGGCGTCGCCGGCGCGACCCTGATGCCGTCCACCCTGGCGCTGATCCGCAACATCTTCCACGACCCCAAAGAACGCAGTCTGGCGATCGGCATCTGGGGCGCCATGGCCTCGGCCGGCGCGGCCGTCGGGCCCGTCGTCGGCGGATTCCTGCTGGAGCACTTCTGGTGGGGTTCGGTCTTCCTGATCAACCTCCCCGTGATGGCCGTGCTGGTCGTCGTCGGCGTCAAGCTGCTGCCCGAGTCGAAGAACCCCGTCGCCGGCCCCTGGGACCTGGTCAGCGTCGCCCTCTCGCTCGCCGGCATGGTCGCCGTCGTCTACGCGGTCAAGGAGGCGGCCGGCCACGGGGTGGGCTGGGAGGCGGGTGCGGCGGCACTCATCGGTATCGCCGGACTGTACGGATTCGTCCGCCGCCAGCTGACGCTGAGCGCACCGCTGCTCGACATGCGGCTGTTCCGGCACCGGGGCTTCTCGGGCGCTGTGCTCGCCGATCTGCTGACCATCCTCGGCCTGTCGGGGCTCGTCTTCTTCCTGTCCCAGTTCCTGCAGTTGGTCCAGGGCCGGGAGCCGTTCGAGGCGGGGCTGGCCGAACTTCCGGCGGCGATCGGCGCGGTGGCGACCGGGCTGGTGGCCGGCAAGGTCGCCCGCCGCTTCTCCGTACGGTCCGTGGTCGCGGGCGGCCTCGTGGCCGTCGGACTCTCGCTCGCGGTGCTGACGCTGCTCGGCAGGACGACCGGCTACCCGCTGCTCGGCGCTGCCCTGCTGGTCGTCGGCGCGGGCGCGGGATTCTCGTTCACCATCACCGCGGACGTCATCCTCTCCAGCGTCCCCAAGGAACAGGCGGGTGCCGCCTCGGCGGTGTCGGAGACCGCGTACGAGCTGGGCGCGGCGCTCGGCATCGCCCTGCTGGGCTCGATCGTGACCGGCGCCTACCGCGACTTCAGCGCACCGGGCGGCACCCCGGCGGGCGTGGCGTCCGCGGCGCACGAGTCCCTCGGCGGCGCGGTGGAGGCCTCGGCCGCACTGCCGCCGGCCCACGCCGACGCCCTGGTCGCAGCGGCGCAGGAGGCGTTCGTCGACGGGCTCCGGCTCGCGGCCGGGGCCGGGGCGGTGGTGCTGCTCGTCACGGCGGTGGCGGCATGGTTCCTGCTGCGGGGCCAGAGGCTGGCGGACACGGTCGAACACTGACGGGCGCCACCGGCCGCTGCGCGGGGCCGTTTCCGTCCCCGACCCTTGCCGCTGTACCGCATTGCGGCTCCGCCGCGTGAAGGGGCACTGCGCCGGACCCCGGTACCGCGCTTCACGCGGTGTCCGGGGTCCGGGGCACTGACCGAGTCGGCCTCGCCCGGTCCGAGGCGCGGGGTAGGGGGGCGGAGCTCCCGGTTCGGGGTACCACCCACGCCGCCAGGCGCTGGGGATGGGCGGCGCGGGGACACGTTCCGCGCAGCGAAACCGCTACGCGGCCTTGGCTTTCGTCGCGTACATGTCCACGTACTCCTGCCCCGACAGCCGCATGACCTCTGCCATCACGGAATCCGTCACCGCCCGCAGCACATACCGGTCCCGGTCCATCCCCTCGTACCGCGAGAACTCCATCGGCTCGCCGAAACGGAGCGTGACCCGGCCCGGCCGCGGCAGGCCCGCGCCGCCCGGCTGGAGTTTGTCCGTGCCGATCACGGCGAACGGGACGACCGGCGCGCCGGTCATCAGGGTGAGGCGCGCGATGCCGGTGCGGCCGCGGTAGAGCCGGCCGTCGGGCGAGCGGGTTCCCTCCGGGTAGATGCCGAAGATCTTGCCCTCCTCCAGCACCCGGCGGCCCGTCATCAGCGCGGCCACCCCGCCGTTGGCACCGTCACGGTCGACCGGGATCATGCCGCACCCGGTGAAGAACCAGGCCATCGCCCGGCCCTTGATGCCCTTGCCGGTGACGTACTCGTCCTTGCCGATGAAGTACACCGGCCGGTCGCAGACCAGCGGGAGGATCATCGAGTCGATGAAGGTGAGGTGGTTCCCGGCGAGAATCACCGCCCCGTCCCCCGGGATGTTCTCTGCGCCTTCCACACGCGGGCGGAACATCAGGCGCAGGATCGGCCCCAGCACTGCCTTGATGAGCGTCAAGCGGGACAACGGGTCCTCCGGTGTCATGGGACGGGCGGTTGTGAACGGTGAAATCTTTGCAGGTGAGGACGATACTCGCGGGTCATCCCGGATCGCACGTCGGGTTCACCCAGCGGATACGCGGCGTTGACGCCCGTTCGGGCGGCGTTCGTGCAGGGTCTGCCGCAAGTAAGGCGCAACTGCCTACCATCGGGCGTCGTTTGGCAGGTGCGGCACATCACACGGTCATCGCCGTCGTACATCACATGGAGGAACGTTTCATGACACAGGGTACGAGCAGCAGTCCGGCGCGCCGCAGCGTTCTCGGAGCCGCGGTCCTGACCACCGCCGCCCTCGGGGTCGGCGCCGGCGCGGCGACGGCGCAGGCGGACGAGAGTCAGGGGGGCGGCCGCCCGTCCGGCAGGGACAGGTGGGAGCTGCCCGTACCCACCGTGATCGCGCACCGCGGTGCCAGCGGCTACCGTCCCGAGCACACCCTCGGCTCGTACCAGCTCGCTCTCGACATGGGCGCCCACGTGATCGAGCAGGACCTGGTGCCCACGAAGGACGGTCATCTCGTATGCCGTCACGAGAACGACATCACCGGCACAACGGACGTCGCCGCACACCCCGAGTTCGCCTCCCGCAGGACCACCAAGTCCGTCGACGGGACCAGCCTCACGGGCTGGTTCACCGAGGACTTCACGCTCGCCGAGCTGAAGACCCTGCGCGCGAAGGAGCGGATCCCCGGTACCCGCCAGGAGAACACCCTCTACGACGGCCGCTGGTCCGTGCCCACCTTCGAGGAGGTGCTGCGGTGGGCGGAGGCGGAGGGCCGGCGCCGCGGCCGCCCGGTGTGGCTGCACGTCGAAACGAAGCACCCCAGCTACTTCCGGTCCATCGGCCTCGGCCTCGAGGAGCCGCTGGCGCGGCTGCTGCGCCGCTACGGGCGCGACCGCCGCGATTCCCCCGTCTTCCTGCAGTCGTTCGAGCCGAGCAGCATGCAGCGGATGGCGAAGCTGGTCTCCTCTCCGCGGGTCGTCCTGCTGTCCGGTGCGAGCTCCCGGCCCTGGGACTTCGTCGAGGCCGGTGACCCGCGCACGGTCGCCGATCTGGTCCGGCCCGAGGGGCTCGACTGGATCGCCTCCTTCGCCCAGGGGCTCGGCCCCACCCTGGACCTGGTCATACCGAAGGACGCGGACGGCCGGCTCACGCGGCCCACGACGCTGGTACGGGACGCCCACGCGCGGGGCCTGGTCCTGCACCCCTACACGATGCGCAACGAGAACTCCTTCCTTCCCGCCGACTTCCGGCGCGGCACCGACCCGAACGCCTACGGCGACGTCTTCGCCGCGTACAGGGCGTACTTCGCGACGGGCATCGACGGCATCTTCACCGACAACCCGGACACCGGCCTGCTGGCGGCGTCCGACTTCATCGCCTGACAGCCGCCGCAGGGCGTCAACTCCGGTCGACACGCCGGGTTGACGCCCTGTCCCGCCGCGGGCACCGGTGCGTGGCCTGTACGCGAACCCCGTACGGGTGATGGCGCCCGGGCCGGGCAACCGGAAGCAGGTCAGGGGCCGTCCCGCCCGGCATGACCCCATACCGAGAAACAGCCACCTCCGGCCACGTCGTCGGCGCTCTCCAGGCACTGGTGAGTGCGGAGGCGACGGCGGAAGCGCCCGCCGCCGCGATCGAAGCCGGCGACCTCGAACAGGCGGTGTGGGTACGGCTCCTGGAACAGCTCGGCGGCGACGGGCCGCCACCCGACGCCGCGCGCTGGGTCAGGACCGCCGTGCGGGCGGAGGCACGCCGCGCCCGCCGGACCGCCTCCCGCGAACTCCGGTATCGCCACGACCCCTCCGCGGACACCACCGGCGGCCCGGAACGCGCCGCGCTCAGGAACGAGCGCCGCCGCGCCCTGCGGGCAGCCGTCGCCCGCACTCCTGGGAACTGCCCCCGTCTGCTGACTGAGATGTTGTCGCCACACGATCCCACCTACCGGGAAATCGCAGGGACGTTGGGTATCTCACAAGGAAGTCTGGGGCCGATGCGTTCCCGTTGCCTGGGATGTCTGCGCAGAATGCTGGCGGCAGAGGTTGCAGCTCCTGAACATCGGGGAAAGGAGCGGTAGACAACCGGCGGTGGCAGGTGAGCGGGAGGCGTGCGCACATGGGCATGAGCGTGACCATCTCGGCGGCGGCGGAGACCGACGCGGAGCACATCCTCAAGCTGCAGTATCTGTGCTATCAGACCGAGGCCGAGCTCTACGGCGACTACGGGATCGAGCCGCTTACCCAGTCGCTGGCCGACCTCCAGGCCGAACTCACCCAGGGCCCCGCGCTCGTGGCCAGGCTCGGAGACGAGGTCGTCGCCTCCGTGCGGGCCAGGGTGGACGACACCGGGACGGCCCGTATCGCCAAGCTGATCGTCCATCCACGGATGCAGCGGCACGGCCTGGGCGGCCGGCTGCTCGACGCGATCGAGCAGCGCTTCGAAGGCGACCCGGCCGCCAAGCGGTTCCAGCTCTTCACCGGTCACCGCAGCGAGAGCAATCTGCGGCTGTACCGCAGCCGCGGCTATGTCCCCGTCTCCCGCGAGGAGGTGGGCCCCCGTCTGACGCTGGTCACGCTGGAGAAGGAGTCCGCCGCCGGCTCGTACGTCGCCAGCGCCTGAGCGACCGTTGTTCCCGCACCCGGGAATCAGGACGACCGCGAGACCCGGGAATCAGGACGACCGCGAGCGCCGCAGCCAGAGCATGCCGGTTACCGGCAGCAGCACCGGGATGAAGATGTAGCCCTTCCCGTACGCGGACCACACCGTCGAGTCCGGGAACGCCGAAGGCTCCAGCACCGTCCATGTCCCGACGATCACGACGCCCGCAAGCTCGGCGGCGCAGCACACCAGCGCCGCCTTGCGGGCCGTCTCCCCGCCCCGCACCAGCGTGTAGGTGATGAACGCGTACACGACGGCCGCGACGGCCGAGAGCACATGCGCGAGCGGTGCGCTGCCGAAGTCGGTGAGGATCTGGTAGACGGACCGGGAAACGGCGCCGACGGACATCACGCCGTAGAGCCAGACCAGCAGCAGCCCCGGGCCCTTGACGAGCTTCGTCCGCTTCGTCCCCGCAGCGGTCTCGGCCATCGTCAGCCTCCCCAGATGTCATGGAGCCGTACCTCGAGGACGGCCAGCACGATCGCGCCGGCCGCGACCGTCGCGGACCCCCAGCGGGTCCGCTCCGCCAGCGACAGGAACCCGGCCGCCGGCACCGCGAGGGCCGAGCCGATCAGATACGACAGGAAGATCGCGGTGCCCTGCTCGGCCTCCTCGCCGCGCACCAGCTGCACGATGCCGACGACCATCTGCGCCGCCGCCAGAAGCGTCACCACGGCCATGCCGATGAAGTGCCAGTCCTTCGTGGGCTGGTCCCGAAAGGCGGCGAGGCCGCACCATGCGGCGAGGGCGAGCGCGGCCACACCGACCGCGACCGTCAGGGCGTCAAGCATGGGCCCGAGGGTATTACGGGCCAAAGGCCGCGATGCGCGCGGCCCCGGCGCAAGGCGAGCAGGACCGAATGCCTAGGGTCGGGACCATGAAGCTGCACGCCGAAGCCCTGCTGTTCGACAACGACGGAACCCTCGTCTCCTCCCTGGAGTCGGTGAACCGCTGCTGGACCAGATGGGCCGGTGAGTACGGCATCACCGCCGACGACTTCGGCCGCGTCGAGTTGCACGGCCGCCCTGCCGCGGAGATAGCCGCCGACCTGCTGCCCGCGCACGTCGTTCCCGAGGCCGTAGCCCGCATCGAGCACCTCGAGGTGGAGGACGTGGCCGGGGGAGTGGTGGCGCTTCCCGGCACGCTCCGTCTGCTGGCGCAGCTGCCGCCCGAGCGGTGGGCCGTGGTCACCTCCGCCACCCGGCGGCTGGCGGAGGCCCGGCTCGGCGAGGTCGGCGTACGGCCCAAGATGATGGTGGCCGCCGACGACATCACCCGGGGCAAGCCCGACCCCGAGCCGTTTCTGCTCGCGGCGCGCCGGCTCGGCGTCGACCCTACCCGCTGCGTCGTCTTCGAGGACGCCCCCGCAGGGCTCGCGGCCGGACGCGCCGCCGGAATGCGCACCGTGGCATTGACCACAACCCACGGCCGGTCCGAACTCGCCGCCGACGTCGTGGTTCCCGACCTCGGCGCGGTGTCCGTCCAGGTCACGGCCGAGGGCATCGAGATCACCGCGGCAGAGTGATCCGTCCACATAGCACAACTCGATTGTCCGCTATGCGGACAGGCCCGGTCCGGTCAAGGGCCTGTCTGTTTTACTTGCAGCCATGACCACGACGAGCAGCCGCACCCTTGCGACCGAGGCGACCATGACGCCCGGTGCTCGTTGTATGTGTCGAATGTGCGCCTTCTGAGGGTCCCTGCCTGCCTCGCGCCCCGAAGCGAGACCGACAGCCGCGCCGTGTCCGACCGTCCCCTGAAATCAGGAACGCCTCGGACCGAGCCTGCCCCGCGCACGCGTCGCCCCGGCCACCAGCCGAATCAAGCCGTGCCGCGTCGGAACCGAAATGCCCCGTGCCCGGCGGACACCTCGCCGTGCACTCGACAGTGACGGAAACCCCTGTGATCACCACTACGGGCCTTACCAAGGTCTACCAGTCGCGAGGCGGCCGAGAGGTCACCGCTCTGGACGGCGTCGATCTGCACGTCCGTGAAGGCGAGGTCTTCGGAGTCATCGGCCAGAGCGGCGCGGGCAAGTCCTCGCTGATCCGCTGCGTCAACCTCCTCGAGCGCCCCACCTCCGGCGCCGTGACCGTCGCCGGCGAGGATCTCACCGCGCTGGCCGGCCGCGGCCGCCGCGCCTCCAGGGAACTGCGGGAGGCACGCAGCCGCATCGGCATGGTCTTCCAGCACTTCAACCTGCTGTCCTCGCGCACCGTCAAGGACAACGTCGAACTGCCCTTGGAGATCCTCGGTGTTCCGGGTGCCCAGCGCTCCCGCAAGGCCCTGGAACTCCTCGACCTCGTCGGCCTGGCCGACAAGGCCAAGTCCTACCCCGGGCAGCTCTCCGGCGGCCAGAAGCAGCGCGTCGGCATCGCCCGTGCGCTCGCCGGCGACCCGAAGGTGCTGCTGTCCGACGAGGCGACCAGCGCCCTCGATCCCGAGACCACCCGGTCGATCCTCCAGCTGCTGCGCGACCTCAACCGCCAACTGGGCCTCACGGTCCTGCTGATCACGCACGAGATGGACGTCGTCAAGACGATCTGCGACTCAGCCGCCCTGATGAGGAAGGGGAAGATCATCGAATCCGGAACGGTGAGCGAACTGCTCGCGACCCCCGGCTCCGAGCTCGCCCACGAGCTGTTCCCGGTGAGCGGCGACGCCTCGGGGGCCGACCGGACCGTCATCGACGTCACCTTCCACGGCGAGGCCGCCACGCAGCCGGTCATCTCCCAGCTGTCGCGCACATACAACATCGACATATCGATCCTCGGCGCCGCCATGGACACCATCGGCGGTCGCCAGATCGGCCGGATGCGGATCGAACTCCCCGGCCGTTACGAGGAGAACGTCGTCCCGGTCGGCTTCCTGCGCGAACAGGGACTCCAGGTCGACGTCATCGGCACCGCAGTCGCGTCCGTCCCGGCGCAGAACGGCCCCGCGCCGGTCGAGGAGGTCGCGAAGTGACCTGGTCCGAGATGCAGCCCCTGCTGAGCCAGGGCACCCTCGACACCCTGTACATGGTGCTGTGGTCCACCCTCGTCACCGTCGCCGGCGGACTGCCGCTCGGTGTGCTGCTCGTCCTCACCGACAAGGGAGGACTGCTGCAGAACACGCCGGTGAACAAGGTCGTCGGCGTGATCGTGAACATCGGCCGCTCGCTGCCGTTCATCATCCTGCTGATCGCGCTGATCCCGTTCACCACCCTGGTCGTCGGCACCTTCATCGGCCCGACCGCGATGATCGTGCCCCTCGCCGTCGGCGCCATCCCCTTCTTCGCCCGTCTCGTCGAGACCGCGATCCGCGAGGTCGACCACGGACTCGTCGAAGCGGTCCAGTCGATGGGCGGCTCCGTCCCCACCATCGTGCGCAAGGTGCTGCTCCCGCAGGCCCTGCCGTCGCTCGTCGCCGCCGTCACCACCACCGTGATCGTGCTCGTCGGCTACTCGGCGATGGCCGGAGCCGTCGGCGGCGAAGGCCTCGGATCCAAGGCCGTCACCTACGGATTCCAGCGCTTCGAGACCCAGTTCATGCTCGTCACGGTCGTGATCCTGATCGCCCTCGTGACGATCGTGCAGCTCCTGGGCGACGGCGTCGTAAGGCTCCTCGCCCGCCGCGGACGCGCCGCGGGCTGAACCCCGAACCTCCTCCCCACACGGCCCGCACTCCTTGTCCGGGCGACGTACCACCACCAGAAAGAGGCACTCTTCGTGCGTAGGAACATCAAGCTCACCGCGGCTGCTGCCGCCACCGCCGCCCTCGCCCTCGGCCTCACCGCCTGCGGCACGGCCTCCGACCCGGGAGCCCGGGCCGACTCCGGCTCCAAGGCCGACGAGTCCAAGGCCCTCGTCGTCGCCGCCTCGCCGACGCCGCACGCCGACATCCTGAACTACGTCAAGGACCACCTGGCGAAGAACGCCGGCCTCGAGCTGGAGGTCAAGGAGTTCACCGACTACGTCCTGCCGAACACCGCCACCCAGCAGGGCCAGGTCGACGCCAACTTCTTCCAGCACAAGCCGTACCTCGACGACTTCAACAAGAAGAACGGGACGACCATCGTCCCGGTCGTCAATGTGCACCTCGAGCCCCTCGGCCTCTACTCCAAGAAGGCCAAGGAGATCAAGGACATCAAGGCCGGCCAGACCGTCGCCGTCCCCAACGACACCACCAACGAAGGCCGCGCGCTCCAACTGCTCGCCGACAACGGCCTGATCACCCTCAAGGACGGTGTCGGCGCCGACGCCAAGCTCTCCGACATCGCCGACGCCAAGGGCCTGAAGTTCAAGGAGCTCGAGGCCGCGACGCTGCCCCGCGCCCTGAACGACGTCGACGCCGCCGTCATCAACGGCAACTACGCCATCGAGGCCGACCTCAAGCCCGCCGCGGACTCCCTGGTCCTGGAGAAGGCAGAAGGCAACCCGTACGCCAACTTCCTCGCCGTCAAGGAGGGCAACGAGGACGACGCCCGCGTGCAGAAGCTGGCGAAGCTTCTGGGATCGCCCGAGGTGAAGAAGTTCATCGAGGACAAGTACACAGGTTCCGTCGTCCCCGCCTTCGGCGCTGCCAAGTAGGGCCCGGGCGGCCTCACTTGACGCAGGCCCCGCGCACCTACGAAGGTGCGCGGGGCCGTGTCGTACCGCACCCTGCCATGTGCAGCCCGCACCCGATGTTGCATGCTGTGCCTTCACGGCTACGACAACCCAACGGCTTTGACCATTTATCGACAGTCTTCGGCATGGAGCTGCGCATGACTACCACCTTCCCGGACGTGTCCATCAGCACGGAGCGGTTGGTGCTGCGCCCCTACGAGGACGCCGACATCGCGGCCCACACCGAGATGATGAACGACGAAATGGTCACTGCCTGGACCTCCGTACCTCACCCCTACACGGCGGCGGACTCCGAGGAGTGGGTGCGCAGGATCGCTCCTGCTGAACGGACGGAGGGCCGCGGCATCGTCCTCGCCGTCACCGAGTTCCTCACCCAGCGGCTTGTCGGCATCGTCCACCTGCAGAACACCAACTGGCGGACGTTGTCCACCGAGGTCTCCTACGTCACGGCCCCCTGGGCGCGCGGCGAGGGATACGCGACCGAGTCCGTCCTCGCCGTCGCCCAGTGGCTCTTCCGCAATCAGAAGTTCGAACGGTTGGAAATGCGCACCGCCGCCGACAACACGGCGTCCCAACAGGTGGCGCAGAAGATCGGCTGCATCAGTGAAGGCGTCCTGCGAAACGCCTGGATAGCACGCACCCAGACACAGGACGGCGGCTGGACGGACATCCGCACCGACCTCATTGTCTGGAGCCTGCTGCCCGAGGACATGGAGATGGACCGCATGGCGGAAGCCGGCTACCGCTCCTTCACCGACTGGAACTGATCCCTTTCAGCGGCGCGGCGCCCCTCCCCTCCGCCGACGGGCCCGGCGGCCAGGTACGCTCACGGTGCGACGCGTACCCGCGGAACTGCCCCGACCTGCGACAACCGACGGAGACTGACGACGATGGCCGACCGGGTGACGGTGATCGGCTGGGACGGTTCGCCGCTCACGCACGCGGCCAGGTCCGCCCTCTCCGCCGCCACTCTGGTGGCCGGCGCCGCCCACCACCTGGCACTGCCCGAGGTCCCGCCGCGCGCCGAACGCATCCGGCTCGGCAGCGTCGGCCTCGCCGCCAGGCGGATCGCCCAGCACCGCGGCAGCGCCGTCGTCCTCGCCGACGGCGACCCGGGCCTCTTCGGCGTCGTGCGCACCCTGCGGGCGCCCGAGTACGGCCTCGAGGTGGAGGTCGTGCCCGCCGTCTCCTCCGTGGCCACCGCCTTCGCCAGGGCGGGCATGCCCTGGGACGACGCCCAGATCGTCGTCGCACACCGCCGTACCCTGCGCCGCGCCGTCAATGTGTGCCGGGCCCATACCAAGGTCGCGGTTCTCACCTCGCCGGGCGCCGGCCCTGCCGAACTGGCGCTGCTGCTCGACGGCATCCATCGCACCTTCGTCATCTGCGAGGAGTTGGGCACCGCCCGCGAGCAGGTCACCGTCCTCACCTCCGACAAGGTCGCCGACCACATGTGGCGCGACCCCAATGTCGTCATCGTCATCGGCGGCACCGGCGGCACGGCCTCCCTCACCGGGACCGGCGGCTGGATCGCCGGCCGGGATCCGGGCTACCCCCCGGCCGAGCGCGGCTGGGCGCTGCCGCCCGCCGACGCACCGGCACGCGGTGAGGGGGAGTTCGCCGGGCTGCGGGCCGCCCAACTGGCCCGGCTCGGTCCCCGCACCGGCGACCTCGTCTGGGACATCGGCTGCGGCAGCGGCGCACTGGCCGCGGAGGCGGGAAGCTTCGGCGCCGCCGTCATCGCCGTGGACAACGACCCCGACGCCTGCCGCCGCAGCGAGGCGGCGGCGCGGCGCCTCGGCGTCCAGCTCCAAGTGGTGCACGGGCGCGCGCCGCACGTCCTCGAACGGCTGCCCGAACCCGACGTCGTACGCATCGGCGGCGGGGGAGTGCAAGTCGTCACGGCCGTCGCCGACCGCCGGCCCCAGCGCATCGTCACCCATGCCTCCACACGCGACGAGGCGGAGGCCATCGGCGCGGCCCTCGCGGCCGGCGGGTACACCGTCGAATGCGCCCTCCTCCAGTCCGTCGAATTGGACACCTCCGACTGGTCGGAGCGGGAGCGCTCAGTGGTCTTCCTGCTCTGCGGTCGGCAGCCCGACCCGCGCCCCCGGCCACCCGCGACGGACGGTCCGGGGTAGGCTGGCCGATCGTCGTACCGCAGTCGGGCGTTCGTCGCTTCGTTCGTCAATGTCCGGAAAAGGGAGCCGCTTTGGTTCCCGTATGTGGTACGTCGGTACCCGGGGGGTCGCGCGACGTGGCGCAGCCCACAGCGGACCACGGCGGATCTTGCTGCCGTGGTGGCGAACGACCGCGACAATGCTTTGGTCCGTGGGTCAATCGTGCCGCGCGGCGCACACGCTCGTTCTTGTTCACGGGCGTCAGGTGTGCCGCTGTCGGACGTCCCGGGCGAAGGGCGAAGGAGCAACCGATGGGCGAGGGGTACGCGCATGACTGACACCGGCCAGATCCCGGGCGAGGGGCTGCCGGAGAACGCAGGCATGGTGGAGCAGCCGGGCGTCCCCGCTCCTGGCGCGTACACCTACCTCGACACCTCCGAGAACAGCTCCGAAGAGGACGACCTCCTGCTGATGCCGGGCGCCCAGGGGGCGTGGAGCGAGCCCCAGCAGGCGGCGCCCGTGACTGAGCAGTACGCGGCCGCGCCTGCGTCCGTTCAGGCGCCGCAGCACCAGAGCGGCGAGTACCAGCCGGACTACGGCACGGCCGGCTACCCGGCGCAGGACTACCAGGCCGCCCCGGTCGTCCACGGTGCCGAGCAGCCGCCGGCCGGGTTCGTCGCGCCGGCTGCGCCCGAGTTCGTCGAGGTCACCCCGGTGGCCGTCCCGGAGCCGCAGTTCCACGAGGTCCAGGCACAGGAGGTGGCGGCTCAGGAGCCGTTGGCGCAGGTGCAGGGGACCATGTCGGTCGTTCCGGGCGTGGCGCCGGAAGGCGCGCAGGCCGCCGTCGCCGAGCCCGGGGTCCATGAGCCCGGAGCCCACGAGGCGGGCGGCCGCGACTCAGGGGCCGTCGACCTCGGAGCCGTACGCACATCGGCCGCCGCGACGTCCGCCATGCCGACGCCGCCGCCCTCGCGCCGCCCGCTCCACATGGGTCCGCCCGTGCCCGACACCTCGAGCGGCGTGGTCCGCTCACTCGCCGACCGCGGGCCGGCCGGTACGCCGCCGCACCCGATGGTCGTCCGTACGACTCCGGCGCAGCCGGCCACCACGACCGGCGTCGAGTACCTCGACGTGCCCCGTGAGGAGCCGGCCCCCGAACTGCCGGGGCCGCAGCTGGGCGAGATCCCGCCGCAGGCCGGCGCACCCTGGGACCCCCAGCCGCCCCAGGAGCAGCCCGCGGCCCCGGCAGAAACGGTCGTCCCGACCGTCCCGGCGAACACCGAGGCCACCGTGCCCGCACCACGGGACGGCGGCACGGAGCAGCATCCGCCCGCTCCGGCTGCCGCTGGAGAGCCGGAGGCGACCGCCCCCGGGACCGCACCCGCTCCGGCGGCCGTGGCGCCCGAGACGGGCCAGGCGCCGGACGGGGGCGCCACGGAGGTGGCGGCCGCTCAGGTCGTCCCCGGTGCGCCCACCGAAGGCGCCACCGCCCTGGAGGGCGACACCGCGAACCACCAGGCGGAGGGCCCGGCGTTGACGCCGGCAGCCCCCGAGGCGCACGCCGCGGAGCCGGCCGTCGTGCCCGCGGCAGCCGAGGCACCTGCGTCCCCGGTCGTTCAGGCCGGGCCCGCCGCGGGTTCTGTCGACGCGCAGTCGCCCGAAGCCCGGCCGACGGCAGAGCCCGTCGCCGCGGGCCCGGGAGACGTGGTTTCGGTCGACGTGCAGTCCGCCGCCGGGCCTGTCGAGGTGCCGTCGCCCGAAGCCCGGCCGACGGCAGAGCCCGGCGCCGCCGGCGCGGTGGACGTGGCTTCGCCCGAGGCGCAGCCTGCGGCCGTTCCGGCGGCGGAGGCCGCCGAGCCCGTCATCGCGTCCACGGCCGGTCCGGTGGACGAACAGGCGCCCACCGCTGCTCCGGTGGACGAGCAGTCACCCGAGGCCCGGCCGACGGCTGAGCCGGCCGCTGCCGGCGAGGCAGATTCGGGCTCGCCCGAGGTGCAGCCCTCCGCCGGCGAGTCGGCCGAGGCCACAGATCCCGGTGCGTCGGCGGACGGGCCGGTCTCCACCGCCCCCGTCGACGTGCAGTCGCCCGAGGGCCGGGCTTCCTCGGCCCCGGCGCCAGAACCGGAGGCCGCCGGAACGGCCGACCCCGCGCCGGCCGACGCGCAGCCCCTGGATGTCCGGGGGGCCGAAGTGACGCAGCTCGGCACTGCTCCCGGCGATGAGGAGGCCGGTGCCGCAGAGCCCGGCGGCCCCACGGACGCCTCCCGGCCCGGCGCCGCCGACGCGCAGACGGCCCCCGCCACGGGCGGCCCCGGCGAGGCCGAGTCGCCCGAGACCCACCCCGCCGCCGCCCCGGCGGCCCCCGCGCCCGGCTACGGCGACGCCGAGCGTGAGGCCGTCCTGCGGGTCATGCGCGAACGACGCGACATCCGCAACGGCTTCCGCAGCGACCCCATCCCGCACGAGGTCCTGCTCCGTGTCCTCGAAGCGGCGCACCACGCGCCCAGCGTCGGCCACTCCCAGCCGTGGGACTTCGTCGTCATCCGCTCAGCGGAGACCCGGCGCACGATGCACGAACTGGCCCAGCGCCAGCGCGAGGCGTACGCCAAGTCGCTCCCCAAGGCCCGGGCCAAGCAGTTCAAGGAACTGAAGATCGAGGCCATCCTCGACACCCCGGTGAACATCGTCGTCACCGCCGATCCCACCCGCGGCGGCCGCCACACCCTCGGCCGGCACACCCAGCCGCAGATGGCGCCCTACTCCTCGGCCCTGGCCGTCGAGAACCTGTGGCTCGCCGCCCGCGCCGAAGGCCTCGGCGTCGGCTGGGTCTCCTTCTTCGACGAGCGCGAGATGGTCCGTACGCTCGGCCTGCCGGAGCACCTCGAGGTCGTCGCGTACCTCTGCGTCGGGTACGTCGACGAGTTCCCGGAGGAGCCCGAGCTGATGCAGGCGGGCTGGTCCAAGCGCCGCCCACTGTCCTGGGTGGTCCATGAGGAGACCTACGGCCGCAGGGCCCTGCCCGGCGAGCAGCCGCACGACCTGCTGCAGGAGACCGTCACCAACATCCGTCCGCTCGACGCGAAGGCGCTCGGCGAGGCGTGGGAACGCCAGAAGCGGATGACCAAGCCCTCCGGCGCGCTCGGCATGCTGGAGATCATCTCCGCGCAGCTGAGCGGGCTGTCGCGGATGTGCCCGCCGCCGATCCCGGAGCCCGCGGCCGTCGCGATCTTCGCGGGCGACCACGGAGTGCACGCCCAGGGCGTCACGGCCTGGCCCCAGGAGGTCACCGGCCAGATGGTCGCCAACTTCCTCGGCGGGGGAGCGGTCTGCAACGCCTTCGCCAACCAGGTCGGCGCCGAGGTGTGCGTCATCGACGTCGGTGTGGCCTCCGACCTGCCCGCCACCCCGGGTCTGCTGCCGCGCAAGGTCCGCCCGGGTACGGCCGACTTCACCACGGGGCCGGCCCTGACCCGCGAGGAGGTCCTCTCGGCGATCGAGGTCGGCATCGAGACCGCCCGCGACCTGGTGGCCGCAGGCAACAAGGCGCTTCTGACCGGTGAGATGGGCATCGCCAACACCACCACCTCCGCCGCCCTTATCGCCGTCTACACCGGTGCCGACCCGTCGGAGATCACCGGCCGCGGCACCGGCATCAACGATGAGATGCACGCCCGGAAGGTCGACGTCGTCCGCCGGGCCCTCGAGCTCCACCAGCCCGACCCGGCGGACCCGATCGGCGCGCTGTCGGCCGTCGGCGGCCTGGAGCACTGTGCGCTGGTCGGCCTGATCCTCGGCGGCGCTTCCCTGCGGACACCGGTCATCCTCGACGGTGTCAGCACAGGTGCCGCGGCCCTGGTCGCCCGCGCCATCGCCCCCGAGGCGCTGGCCGCCTGCATCGCGGGTCACCGCAGTGCCGAACCCGGCCATGTCGCGGCGCTGAACAAGCTGGGCCTGCGCCCCCTGGTCGACCTGGACCTCCGCCTCGGCGAAGGCACAGGCGCCCTGCTGGCGCTCCCGCTGGTCCAGAGCGCGGCCCGGGCCATGCACGAGGTGGCGACGTTCGACTCGGCCGGCGTCACCGAGAAGTAGCCCGCCCCGCGCCCCCGGTCGGCTCCGTACCGGGGGCGCGGGGCACAGGCCCCGGAAGCAACCGTTCCGCAACGGCCACCGACGGTTCCCACGGCGGGGCCGTATCGTGGTCGCCAGGACCCCCTCACCCGTCCCCACCAGCCGCTTCACCGCCGCAGCGGCCCCGCCTCCCGCACCACCCGCCCGAGGAGCCGCACTGCCATGGCCGAGCACGTCCCGCCCGCCGAGCACCCCGCCTACCCCGTCGGCCTCCGACTCGCCGGGCGCCGCGTCGTCGTCATCGGCGGCGGGCAGGTCGCCCAGCGCCGGCTGCCCGCCCTCGTCGCGGCCGGTGCCGACGTCACTCTGATCTCCCCGTCCGCAACGCCCTCCGTCGAGGCCATGGCCGAGTCCGGCGAGATCACCTGGACCCGCCGCCGCTACCAGGACGGCGACATCGCCGACGCCTGGTACGCCCTCGTCGCCACCAGTGACCCCGACGCCAACAACCGCGCCTCCGAGGAGGCCGAGCGCACCAAGACCTGGTGCGTACGCAGCGACGACGCCGACGCCGCCACCGCCTGGACCCCGGCCACCGGCCGCAGCGACGGGGTGACCGTCGCCGTCCTGACCGGGCGCGACCCCCGCCGCTCCGCGGCCGTGCGCGACGCGATCGTCGAGGGCCTGCGCGACGGCACCCTCGCCGCGCCCCACCACCGCAGCCGCGCACCGTTCGTCGCCCTCGTCGGCGGCGGCCCCGGCGACCCCGACCTGATCACCGTCCGCGGCCGCCGACTGCTCGCGGAGGCGGACGTCGTCATCGCCGACCGGCTCGGCCCGCGCGACCTCCTGGACGAACTCCCGCCGCACGTCGAGGTCATCGACGCCGCGAAGATCCCCTACGGGCGGTTCATGGCGCAGGAGGCCATCAACAACGCGCTCATCGAGCACGCCAAGGCCGGCAAGGCCGTCGTCCGGCTGAAGGGCGGCGACCCGTACGTCTTCGGCCGTGGCATGGAGGAGGCCCAGGCGCTCGCCGAGGCAGGCATCCCGTGCACCGTCGTGCCCGGCATCTCCAGCTCCATCTCGGTCCCGTCCGCGGCCGGCATCCCGGTCACCCACCGTGGTGTCGCGCACGAGTTCACCGTGGTCAGCGGCCATGTGGCCCCCGACGACCCGCGTTCGCTGGTGGACTGGAAGTCCCTCGCCCGTCTGCGCGGCACGCTGGTGATCCTGATGGGCGTCGACAAGATCGGCGCCATCGCACAGGCCCTCGTCGCGCACGGCAAGGCGCCCGACACCCCGCTCGCCCTCGTCCAGGAGGGAACGACCGCTGCGCAGCGCAGGGTGGACGCCACCCTTGCGACCGTCGCGGAGACCGTGAAAGCACAGGACGTACGCCCGCCGGCCGTCATCGTCATCGGCGACGTCGTCACCGTCGGCCCGCACAAGTAACCACCGGTAACCCCGTCTTGCGGGAACCGTTGGCACGGCACATCCAAGAAGGCAGTATCACCCCTGTGGCCGATCTCATCACCATCGAGGACCCCGACGACCCGCGTCTGCACGACTACACGGGCCTGACCGACGTGGAACTGCGCCGCCGCCGCGAACCGGCGGAGGGCCTGTTCATCGCCGAGGGCGAGAAAGTCATCCGCCGTGCCCGGCAGGCCGGTTACGAGATGCGCTCCATGCTGCTCTCCGCCAAGTGGGTCGACGTCATGCGCGACGTCATCGACGAGGTCCCGGCGCCCGTGTACGCGGTCGACCCGGCCCTCGCCGAACGCGTCACCGGCTACCACGTCCACCGCGGGGCCCTCGCCTCCATGCAGCGCGAGCCACTGCCGGACGCCGGCGACCTGCTCGGCACGGCACGCCGGGTCGTCGTCATGGAGTCGGTCAACGATCACACCAACATCGGCGCCATCTTCCGCAGCGCCGCGGCCCTCGGCATGGACGCCGTCCTGCTCTCCCCGGACTGCGCCGACCCTCTCTACCGCCGCTCCGTCAAGGTCTCCATGGGGGCGGTGTTCTCCGTCCCTTACGCACGCCTCGACACCTGGCCGAAGGGCCTGGAAACGGTCCGCGAAGCCGGCTTCAGGCTCCTCGCCCTCACTCCCGACGAGAAGGCCTCCTCGATCGACGAGGCCGCCCCGCACCGCCTGGACCGCGTGGCACTCATGCTCGGGGCGGAGGGCGACGGGCTGTCCACCAAGGCGCTCATGGCCGCCGACGAATGGGTGCGCATCCCGATGGCGCACGGCGTCGACTCGCTCAATGTGGGTGCCGCGGCCGCCGTCGCCTTCTACGCGGTCGCCACCGGCCGGCCCGAATAGCCGCTACAGCTTCTGCGCCGCCGCGATTCCCAGTGCCACGATCAGCGTCACCACGAAGAACACGGTGATCCGCTGACGCAGCAGCCGCGGATTGGCCGGCCGCCGACCGGTCGACGTCGTTCGCACACCGGGCCGGGTGCCGCCCTGCCGCCCGTTCGTACGGCGCGGCTGTGACGGCCGGGACCCACCCCCGGTACGCGCGGGCGCCTGCGGCCGTGACGAGCCGCCCGTACGCCGCTCCATGCGCTCGGTGCGGTCCGTCCGGGCCGTACGCTCCGGGTAGCGCGCGGTCGGCCGGTTCAGCTCGACCCGCTCGCGCTCGTGTTCCCGCTGCGCCGGCGGCCGGGCGTCATGGACGCCCTGCGCCTCCCTTGCCGCGATCTCCTTGAGCCGCATGGACAGTTGCAGCGTGCTGGGCCGCTCCTCCGGGTCCTTGGCCAGGCACGCCGACACCAGTGGCGCCAGCGCGTCGTGCACGCCGTGCAGCTGCGGCTCCTCGTGCACCACCCGGTACAGCATCACCTCGGAACTGCCGTGCCCGAACGGCGAGTCGCCCATCGCCGCGTACGCCAGCGTCGCGCCCAGCGAGAACACATCGGTCGCGGGCGTCACCACCGCGCCACGCACCTGCTCCGGCGCGAGGAAACCGGGCGAACCCACGGCCGTGCCCACATGCGTGAGCGTGCTCGCGCCGGTCGCCCAGGCGATGCCGAAGTCGATGATCCGCGGGCCCTTGGGGGACAGCAGGATGTTCGACGGCTTCAGATCACGGTGCACAACGCCCGCCTCGTGAACGGCCACCAGCCCCTCCGACAGCGCGGCACCGACCGCGGCCACGTCGGCGGCCCGCAGCGGACCGTCCTCCACCACCTTGTCGTGCAGCGACGGCCCCGGTACGTACTGGGTCGCGAACCACGGGCGGTCCGCCTCCAGGTCCGCGGCCACCAGCCGGGCAGTGCAGCCGCCACGGATACGCCGCGCCGCAGACACCTCGCGGGCGAACCTGGACCGGAACTCCTGGTCCTCCGCCAGATCCGGCCGGATCACCTTCAGCGCGACCCGCTGCCCCCGCCGGTCGGACCCCAGATACACGACACCCATGCCGCCCGCGCCGAGCCGCCGGTGAAGCCTGAACGAGCCGACGACACGCGGGTCCTCGCGCCGGAGCCGCATCATCGCCATGTCCGTCCCCTACCTACGGTGGGGAGGCCCCACCCCGCTGCCCGGTCGTCGCTTGTGACGTGGCACAGCTTACGTACCCCCGCGCCGGTGTGCTCATAGGCCGCGCCCTCCCGGCCGGATCGATTGTCAGTGCCTGCTGGGACACTTGAGGAGTGGTCAGCGGAGGGCGGATCCCTCTCCTTTGACCCGTGCGAGATCTCAACGGTCAGTCGCAGAAGGGGGATTGGATCGATGAAGGGTGACCGCGTGGAAATAGTCGTTGACGCGGGAGACACGACTCGCACATACGAGGTGGTGGCAAGCCGGGCGGGCCGCAGGGTCGAGACCGCGGTGCGCAGAGGAGTGGTCGAAGTGAGCGAAGTCACTCGCTCCGGCTCTGTCGTCCGCACGGCCCGTTTCATGGCGACCCGGGTGTTGGCCCTGGTCGAGCAGCCCGTCCCGCGCGACGACACCACCGACTGAACGGGCCCCCTCCGGGAAGACCCCGGGAACCGGAGCGGCGTCTCCACCCAGGGGAGTACGTCGGGGGGTGACGGCTCATCCTCCGGGAGGCCAGGCAATCGGTACGAGGGCATGACGTCGGGGCCCCGCCGTTTCCCTAGTGTTGATGTCAAGCGGCGGGTGCAGCACTCGTCCCCCGAGGTCAGACACCCGCCGCTGCCAACTATGACAGGAGAAGGACCATGGCGGACACGGCATCGCGGACGATGATCCGCACGCAGGGGCGCAAGGCATCCGCCGCGTTCGGCGGCCGCCGGTCCGGCACGCGCCACCCGCTGGTGGCGACGGCCATGGTCCTTCCCCTCGCGGCACTGCTCGTGGTCGTCTTCGGCGGCTGGGAGGCAGTGGTCACACAGGCGTCGTCCGTGGGCGTGATGCTGGGGCGCTGAACGGCGCCCCGGGCCCGGAAGAGCGGTCCGGGTCGGGGACATCCGGCCAACAGCCCCGTGGGGACGGGGGTGCGGCGGACGGCAGCGTTTGGCCGGTCAGCTGGGGAGCTGACCGGCCATCGCGCGTTTGCCCTCGGACGGGCGGCGGACCGGGTTCACGCCCTTGCCGCAAGCCGCGCCACGCCCCCGGATACGCTCCACGACGTGACCGCCTCAGTCGTCCGCGCACTCGCCGCCGTCGCCCGCGACGCCGCCCACCTGTCCACCCCCGGCGGCGGCCCCTGCCAGGCCTGCGGCGCCCTCAGTGCCCGGGACGGGGAGACGCTCGCAAACCGCCCGGACGGCACCGTGGTACGCCACGGCTCCGCCGTCGCCAAGGCTCACGCCCCCGGGACCGACCCGGTCGCCCACCGAACCCGTCTCGCCGTGGCCGCGCACCCGGCGCTGGCGGGCGTCCTCCTGCCGCCGCTCCCGCACCCGCCGGACGGCCCCGCGCAGGCCCGCCCGGTCTCCGCCTGGCCCTACGGCGCCCCCGTCGACCCCGGAGACCCGGACGCAGCGCCCTGGGAGGACGCGGCCGTGCTCCTGGCCCGCCTGCATCGCATTGCGCCCGCAGGGCTCACCGGCCTTCCCGGCCCGCTCCCGCCGATGCGCGGCCCGGCGAAGGCCGCTGCCGCCATGGCCCGCCTGGAGGCGGCCGCCGCGGACCATCCGGCCGCCCCCGACGTCCGTCGCGCCTGGGCACGTCTGCCCGCCTGGGCCCGCGGCCAGTCACCACCCCCGGCCCATGGCCGTGTGCGCCGAAGCGCCCTCTGCCACGGCGATCTCCATCTCGGCCAGCTCGTGCGCCATCCCACGCCCGACGGCCCCTGGCTGCTGATAGACGTCGACGACCTCGGTCTGGGCGATCCGGCATGGGATCTCGCCCGCCCCGCGGCCTGGTTCGCGGCGGGCCTGCTGCCGCCGGAGATCTGGCAGCGGTTCCTCGGCGCGTACACGGCCGCCAACGGCCCCGCGGTGACCCGCGCCGACGACCCCTGGCCCCAACTCGACGTGCCCGCCAAGGCGCTGACCGTCCAGACGGCGGCGCTCGCCCTGGCGAAGTCGGCCGCGGAGGGGCGTCAACCGGACGAGGTCGAACGGGCGGTGCTCGAAGCCTGTACCCGAATCGGGACACAGCCACCCGAGTTGGAGTTCGAGACTCCGTCATAGGGTGAAGGTCCCGTCGCCGGGCATGCATCCGGGCGACGTCGAGCGAACGGCGAGGAGCTGAGTAGACGATGCAGTGTCCCAAGTGCCATGCGGCGATGCACACGTACAACCGCAACAGCGTCCAGATCGAGCAGTGCAGCGGCTGCCGGGGCATATTCCTCGACTACGGCGAGCTGGAGGCGCTGACCCGCCTGGAGTCGCAGTGGGCCCAGCAGGCTCCGCCCGCGCCGCAGGCCTACCCCGCTGCTCCCGCTCCGGCGGCGCCGGCCTGGGGCGCGCCGCACCACGGCGGCCACCACGGGCACCACCGTCAGCGCAGCTTCGGCCGGATGCTCTTCTCCTCCTGAGCAGGGGAGCATGACGAAGCCCCCGGCCGTCTCGACGGCCGGGGGCTTCGGCTGGTGCGCGATACTGGGATTGAACCAGTGACCTCTTCCGTGTCAGGGAAGCGCTCTCCCGCTGAGCTAATCGCGCAGAGCCGGCAGGACGACGAGCGACCTGCGTTACTGCCTGTTACTGCGTACTGCGTGCGCGATACTGGGATTGAACCAGTGACCTCTTCCGTGTCAGGGAAGCGCTCTCCCGCTGAGCTAATCGCGCTCGGATCCTCGCGGACCCAGTGGACGATACTGGGATTGAACCAGTGACCTCTTCCGTGTCAGGGAAGCGCTCTCCCGCTGAGCTAATCGTCCTTGGAGGTGGAGACGGGATTTGAACCCGTGTAGACGGCTTTGCAGGCCGTTGCCTCGCCTCTCGGCCACTCCACCCGGAGTGCGGGGGTCGGGAAGATCCCCCACTTTCTCGAGCGGACGACGAGATTCGAACTCGCGACCCTCACCTTGGCAAGGTGATGCTCTACCAACTGAGCCACGTCCGCTTGTCGTTTCCGTTCCGCTTGCGCGGCCCGGCGACGTGTTGAACTCTAGCGGATTCCTGGGCCAGTACAAAAACGCGTTTGTGCAGCTTGCCGCCGTGTGTTCACGTCGCGGCAGCTCACCGGCGCCTCACCGGCCACCCTTCCGCACCGCATCCGTGCCGGTCATACACTCGCAGACGTGCACGACCTCGCTCCTCTGGCCCGCTTCGGCTCCCTCGTCGCCACCGACCTCAGGGACGTCACCAGCGACCCCGCGGCCCTCGACTCCACCGGCTTCTGGGCCGTGGTGGCCGACTTCGAAGGCCGTCTGACCTGCGGCCGCTTCGGCGACGTCCGCAGCGAGCCGGTTCCCGAGCCCGTCCCGGGACGTTGGCGGGGACCCGCGGCCGAGGAGTGGACCTCGTCACTGGACCGTGCCGCCTACACCGCCGGAGTGCGGCGTGTCCGGGAACACATTGCCGCCGGCGACGTCTATCAGGCCAACCTGTGCCGGGTGCTGTCCGCCCCGTTGCCCGAACCCGACTCGGCGGACGTCGACGAGCTGACCGCTCGGCTGGCGCTCGGCAACCCGGCTCCGTACGCGGGAACGGTCCGGCTGCCCGCGCACGGTGTGGAGATCGCGACCGCCTCGCCCGAGCTGTATCTGCGGCGCGCCGGACGCACCGTCGAGTCCGGCCCCATCAAGGGGACGGGCCGCACCGCCGACGATCTCCTGGAGAAGGACCACGCGGAGAACGTCATGATCGTGGACCTGGTCCGCAACGACCTGGGGCGGGTCTGCGCCACCGGCAGCGTCACCGTGCCCGCCCTCTGCGCGGTCGAGCCCCACCCAGGACTCGTGCACCTGGTCTCGACGGTCCGTGGCGAGCTGGCGCCGGAAGCGGGCTGGGGCGAACTGCTCACGGCCACCTTCCCGCCCGGTTCGGTCACCGGCGCCCCCAAGTCCAGCGCGCTGAAGATCATCGCGGCGCTGGAGACCACACCGCGTGGACCGTACTGCGGCGGCATCGGCTGGGTGGACGCCGACCGGGGCACGGCCGAGCTCGCCGTCGGCATACGTACCTTCTGGATCGACCGCTCGGAGAACGTGCTGCGATTCGGCACCGGTGCGGGCATCACCTGGGGCTCCGATCCGGAGCGCGAATGGGCCGAGACAGAACTGAAGGCATCCCGGCTGCTGGCGGTAGCGTCGGGCGCGTACGCGGCAATCGGAAGGACAGCTCGATGAAGGTTTGGGTAAACGGCGCGCTCTCGGAGGTCGAGGACGCCCGGGTGTCCGTGTTCGACCACGGCATGACCGTGGGCGACGGCATCTTCGAGACCGTGAAGGCGGTCCACGGCCGGCCCTTCGCCCTCACCCGCCATCTGGAACGCCTCGTCCGTTCCGCCGACGGTCTCGGGCTGCCCGAACCCGACCTCGACGAAGTCCGCCACGCCTGCGCCGCCGTGCTGGCCGCGAACCCGATGCCGCTCGGCCGGCTGCGCATCACCTACACCGGAGGGCTCTCGCCCCTCGGCTCCGACCGGGGAACCGACGGTCCGACCCTGGTCGTCGCCGTCGGGGAGACCGTCCGCCGCCCCGACAGCACGTCGGTCGTCACGGTTCCCTGGACCCGCAACGAACGCGGCGCGCTGACCGGCCTGAAGACCACCTCCTACGCGGAGAACGTCGTCGCGCTCGCCAGGGCACACCGGGAGGGCGCCTCCGAGGCCCTGTTCGCCAACACCGTCGGACAGCTCTGCGAAGGCACCGGCTCGAACGTCTTCGTCGTCCTCGACGGCGAACTGCACACCCCGCCCCTGGCCTCCGGCTGCCTCGCGGGCGTCACCCGCGCACTGACCGTCGAATGGACGGGCGCCAAGGAGACGGACCTGCCCTTCGACGTCCTCGACCGCGCCGAGGAGATCTTCCTGACCTCCACGCTCCGCGACGTCCAGGCCGTCGTACGCATCGACGGCCGCGGCATCGGCGAGGCGCCGGGTCCGGTGACCACGAAGTCGATGCGCGCCTTCGAGGAGCGCGCTGCGGCCGACCCGGACCCGAAGTCCCTCTGACACACCGGGGATCGGGAGGAAAACCGGGTGTCGGACGGCCGCGGGCCAGGTAGGAACACCTCGATGACCACAACTCTGCGGCCCACCGGGCCGATCCAGCGCGACGAGTCGGGCGCCACCTCCCGAACCTACGACGTCTGCGTGAACGGACGACCCGTCGGCGCCGTCGAGCTCGCCACCGACCCCGGCGCCGGCCTGCCCGTCGGCTACATACGGTCGCTGCGCATCGACGAAGCCGACCGCCGACGGGGCCGCGGCACCGTCGCCGCCCTCGCGGCCGAGGAAGTGCTGCGGGGCTGGAACTGCACCGAGGTGCGCGCGGCCGTCCCCGCCGACGACGGGCCCGCGCTGCGCATGGCGACCGCCCTCGGCTACACCGAACGAGGCCGCAACATGATCAAGGAGGTGGCCATGCCGCCGCCTTCACTGCCCGCGGGGGTCGAGGGCCGCCCCATGACCGAGGCGGAGTTCGACCGCTGGCGTTCCCACGCGGTGCGGCACTTCGCAGGCGACTGGATCTCCCGCCAAATGCCCGAGGACGAAGCCCTCGCCCGCTCGGGGGCCGTCCATGCCCGCCTCCTCCCGGACGGCCGCGCGACCCGGGGCGCCCACATCCACAGCTTGCTCGCCGGCGGCACCGCGGTCGGCCACGTCTGGGTCTCCGAGCGTGAGGTGCGCCCCGGCGAGGAGGGGGCGTACGTGTTGGACGTCGAAGTTGCCGAGGCCCACCGGCGCCGGGGCCACGGACGGGCTCTGATGGTGCTCGCCGAGCGGATCGCGGCAGAGGCCGGTCAAGGGCTGATCGCGCTGCACGTCTTCGAGGGCAACGACCCGGCCCGCACCCTCTACGAGTCCCTCGGCTACCGCACCACCCACCGCAACTTCGTCAAGCGGCTCCTGTGACCTGCCCTACCCGGGTCACTCCCCGCCCAGCAGCCGGTCGGCGATCTCCTCGATGCGCGCCCGCAGGCCTTCCTGGCTCCTGCCGCCGTCGAGACGCTCCCCGCCGATGACATACGTCGGCGTGCCGGTCACGCCGATCGCCTTCCCCTCGGCCTGGTCGGCATCGACGATCAGGATGTGCCGGCCGTCGATCAGAGCGGTGTCGAACTCCTCGGCGTCCAGGCCCAGTTCGCGCGCGACCTCCAGCAGGAAGGGCTCGCCCCGCGCGGCCAGTTCCTCGGTGCGCGCCAGCACCGCCTCCGCATACGGCCATGCCTGGCCCTGCGCCGCGGCCTCCTCCGCAGCCTGCGCGGCGGCGAACGCATGCTTGTGCTTGTCGAGGGGGAAGTGCCGCAGCCGCAGTTCCAGCCGGTCGCCGTAGTGGGCACGAAGGGCCCGCAGGTCCTCCAGGGCGCTGCGGCAGTCGGTGCACTGGAGCTCGCACCAGACGTCGAGGACGACGGGGGAGCCGGTCGAGGAGTCGCTCATGGCGCCAGTCTCCCAGTCCGGTGCCCGCCGCCCCAACCGGGACCTGGGTAGGAGGCCACCCCGGAGATCTCACCCAGATGTGACCACGCCCGCCTCCGACCGTGGCCCAGGACACACTCGGCGGTGCAGGATGGAAGGGACGCAACCGCTCGAGCCGCCCTACGCCTGGAGGACCGGATGCTTGCCGAGACCATTTGTTCCGCGGTGTCCGCGGCGGGCCTGGGCATCGCCGCGATCACGGCGTACCGCCGGCGCTTCCTCGCCGCGGCGCGCATCGCTGCCTACTCACTGGTACCCGTCGGCCTGGTGATGACCGGAGCCGTCGAGTGGGCCGTCGGCACGGCCTTCAGCCCGACCGCCTGGGTCGGCTTCGGCCTCCTCGGCGGCGCATGGCTGCTGTTCATGACGACCAGGGCCGTCGAACGCCGCCGAGCGGGCGGCACCCGCAAAGAACGCAAGGCCGCCGCTGCGGCCGCCGGCCGCGACACCGTCGAACCTGCCGCGTCCCGGCCCTCGCTGGGCCGTTCCGCCCCGGCGTCCGAAGCACCCGAGGCCGCCCGGCCGAAGGCGTCCCCGGCCGACGACTTCAGCGACATCGAGGCGATCCTCAAGAAGCACGGCATCTGACGCCCCCCCGCTCCTGCCCCGAGCGGGCCGCGCCACGGGATGTGATGAACAACCCAGCCCACGAGGCGTGTTGGTCGATCATCAACGGCCGGCCTGCGTCATCATCACCCCGAGATGCTCGATACCTCGCGGGGACGTCCCCCCGCACCGACCCAGGAGCCGCGCGGATGCCTCTTCGCGCTCTCCCAGCCGCCCCTGATGATCTTCCTCGGGGTGATCGGCGTCCTGTTACTCATGGCGGCCGTGCACGACCTCTTCTGGCTGTGAGGACCGCGATGGCGCGCTGCCCGCTCCGAGCCCGCGGCCTCGGCCGAGCCGGAGCGGCCCTCAGCCCGCGGCCTCCCTGCGGCGGGCCCGGTACGCGGCCACATGGAGACGATTGCCGCATGTGCGGCTGTCGCAGTAGCGGCGTGACCGGTTGCGCGACAGGTCCACGAACGCGCGCCCGCAGTCCGGCGCCTCACAGCGCCGCAGCCGCTCCTGCTCGCCCGCGACGACGATGAACGCCAGCGCCATTCCGCAGTCCGCCGCGAGATGGTCCGCCACCGAGGCGCCCGGTGCGAAGTAGTGCACATGCCAGTCGTGCCCGTCGTGGTCGGTGAGCTGCGGGGTCGTGCCTGCCGCCGCCACCAGTCGGTTGATCGTCTCCGCGGCGGTCCTGCTGTCGGACGCCGCGAACACCTCCGCGAACAGCGTGCGGATGCCGTGCACCGCCTTGAGATCCCGCTGAGTCAGTTCCCCCACGCCACTGACCATGTGCATCCGTACGAAGTCGTAGAGCGCTTCGACGTCCGTCAGTTTGTCGTCCTGGCCGCTCTCCGGTGCGGTGTTCATCAGGTCGACGACGGTGTCGAGGGCGCTACGGGTGTCGTGGGGGATCAGCACGAAATTCGCTCCCTGGCCGGATGCGGGCCGGTGCCCGCCGAATTGCGCTGACTCTAGCGGTTCGTGCCGAGGCGCACCGGCGCCGTCGCCGCGGTGGATTCCGCGACGACGGCGCCGTTGTTCGCCGTATGTGGTTGTCCGCGCGGCGCCGTCTCCCCGAGATGGACGGCGCCGTGCGGCTTTTCGCCGGCCGGACTGGGCTCAGTTCTCGGCCAGAATGTGCGACAGCTCCGTGTCGAGATCGAAGTGCCGATGCTCGGTGCCCGGCGGCACCGCGGCGTCCGTCCGCTTGAGGAACGATTCCAGGGCCCGCGCCGGGGCCTCGAGCAGGGCTTCGCCTTCCGGGGAGCTCAGTGCGATGCAGACGACGCCCTGGCCATGGCTGCGTGACGGCCAGACGCGTACGTCGCCCGTTCCGGTGGGCCTGTGCAGGCCCTCGGCGAGAAGGTCGCGGGCGAATACCCATTCGACCGTCTCTTCGGCTCCGGTGTGGAAGGTGGCGTGCACGGCATAAGGATCGGCCGTGTCATACCGCAGGCCCGCGGGTACAGGCAGTGATGACTCGCTCGATACAACGAGGCGCAGGTGCAGCTCGCAGCTGACCGTGGTGTTCATAAGCGCCAGGGCCTTTCGCTCAGTGTGCGCTCGGGGATTCGCACGTCGGCGAAATCGACATGCCACCTGGGGTGCCGTTGTAAACCCCTCTGACCGTTTTGGGATCCTTCAGGTCGCTCGTACGGCGGTGCATTACTTTGCGTTATTCGGCCATTCCGGTGACGGAGTCCCGTCCGGTAGGTTTGGAGTCATGAACGCGCAGAGTGACGAGCGGGACGAGGTCGCCGCGGCGACGGCGGCCCGCCCCACTACGGGGGACGTGACGGAGGGAGCGGCGCAGCCGGTCCTGGAGGCCGCGAAGGAGGAACCGGCGCTCGGCTCCAGGGCGCCGCACTTCATCAAACGATCCAGACCACTGCATGTGAGCTGGCAGGTCGGCGTCTTCGTCGTCGGCCTCGCCGTCGTCGCCGCCGGCGTCTCCATGCTGGTGCTGCCCGGGCCCGGCTGGGTCGTCATCTTCGGCGGCATGGCGATCTGGGCGACCGAGTTCGTCTGGGCCCAGCTGGTGCTGCGCTGGACCAAGCGCAAGGTCACCGAGGCGGCTCAGCGGGCGCTCGACCCCAAGGTCCGACGGCGCAACATCATCCTCACCACGATCGGTCTCGTCATCATCGCGGTGCTTTGCGGCGTCTACCTCTGGAAGTTCGGCCTCGTCATGCCGTGGAAGATCGACCAGTGACCGAAAAGTGGTCCTGGGCACCCGCTGACATGCGGTAATGTTTGCGGTGCGCCGGGCGATTAGCTCAGTGGGAGAGCGCTTCGTTCACACCGAAGAGGTCACTGGTTCGAACCCAGTATCGCCCACCCGACCGAATGCCCCGGAGACCACCGAGTCTCCGGGGCATTCGACATTCCGTCCCGTCACAGCATCCGGCTCAGGCGGTCCCGCAGGCTGCGGGCGTCCCGCAGACGCTGCTCGTACGTCGCCCCCACGCCGAGCAGCAGCAGACCGGCGAACGCCGGCGGCAGCCAGCGGGGCAGCGCACCGACGACCTGCACCACGTACGGTGCCAGCTCGTGCAGCGCGTCCAGCGCCAGCACCGCGCCGCCCAGCACCAGCAGCGCCTGGAGCCGCAGCCGGGCACCGGCGAGGGTGACCGCCAGCGCCGCGAGCCCCAGCAGCAGCGGCCGCAGCCAGTGCTCGTCGCCCCAGGCGGTGACAAGGCTCGGCAGGAGAGTCGCGGCCAGTCCCGGCCCGTACGCCGTCCACGACGAGGCCTGCGGATCGCGACGGCGCCGCAGCACACCGACCGCCAGCGCGGCGGCGGTGACGGGCAGTGTGTACGCCTCGGGGGACGCGACGTCCGAGGCCGCCAGCCGCACCCACGTCGCCGCGACGAAGAGGACCGCCGCCAGATGTCCGGCGAGAGGGCGTCGTTCCGGGCGGGCGGCCGTGCCCGCGGCGATCACGCCCCCGAGGGCGAGGACCAGAGCCGACGTCGGCGCGTGGCCCGCCGCGAGCGGCACCGAGACGAGGCCCGCGGCAGCACCGGTGACCTCCATGGGCAGGGCGGCCGGACGGCGCCGCAGTACGGCACCGAGCAGCCCGGTCGTCGCCGGAACGACAAGAAGCAGCAACGCGGCGCGGTGGGGCGGGAGGTCCCAGGCCGCGGCCGTGGCTCCGGTGAAGGCTGCCGCGTAGAGCGTCGCCGTGCAGGCGATGAGCGCCTGCACGGGGCCGCGGGTCCGCAGGGCGGCGAGCGCGAGCGCCGCGACCAGAGAGCCGAGGGCGGTGAAGGTCGCCGGCCGCGTCGCGAGCGACAGCAGCGAGAGGCTCACCGACCCGCCCAGAGCGCAGACCAGCGCGGTCGTCGCCGTGCCGCCGGACCGGCGCACCCCGAGGGCGAGCACGGCCACGGTCAGCGCCAGCTGCCACGCCACGGCGGCGGAATGGGCGAAACCGAAGACGGTCGGCACGACCACGAGCGCCGCCCACGCCGCCACGAGCGCGCCGCAACGGGCAGCGTCCCGCAGCCCGGCCGCTCGCTTCTGCCGTGCGCCGGGCGTCCCGGACGACCGCACCCCGGGCACGGAGGGCGGCCAGGTCCACGCCCGCGCGTCCGGCCCGACACCGCCGCTCGACGCGGCGCCGGGGCCGGGGGCTCCCGGGGGCGTGCCGGCGTCCGCCGCCGGCGTCGTCGCCGCGTCCTGGCTGCCCGCCGCAGCCCGGCCCGCGGCCGGATCTGTCCCGCCGGCTGCGTGCGGGGCCCGGGAAGACACCGGGGTGCCCGGCGCTGACGCAGGGGTGGCAGCCGTGGCTCGGTGGCGGGCCGCCGAGGCCAGGACCGTCGCCGTGATCAGGAGTACCAGGGGGGTCGGGAGCAGGGCCGTCGTCGTGGCGTCCACGTCCGGCAGGGAGGACGGGCCGGACCAGATGTCCGTCAGCGTCGTCGCCGGGCCCGTAAGAGCCGCCACCGTGACCGGCAGCGTCGTTGCGACCGCCGCCACGTGCACCGCCCCGGCCGCCCCTGCCAGACCCGGCAGCAGCCGCATCGGCACCACCGCACGCGCGACGCCCAGCACGGCCACCGCGCACAGCAGATAACCCGGAACCGCCCAGGCGTCCGGCACCACCGCGCGGACCACGCCGCCGAGGCCCGCCACCACCGCAAGGCCCGACACCGCCGATACCCGGCCCGCCGCAGGGGCCCGCCACGCGGTGAAGAGCGAGACGGCCGCCGCGGCCACCAACAGCGCCGCCGGTCCGGCGGCCGCCGCCGCGCCGTCCGCCGCCAGCGACCGGACCGTCCCGATCAGCAGCGCCCCGCCACCCGTCGCCGCAGCCGCCGTCCAGGCGACCGCACGAACACCCACCGGTCGCGTCCACAGCACGACGGCGACATCCAGCGCAGCGGCCAGCAGCAGCGCCCACTCCATCGGCGGCGCGGCGGCGCCGGCGGTCAGCGCCCACAGCGGCAGCGGAAGCTGCGCGGCCGCCACGGCGACCGGCAACGGCGAACGCAGCCGCGGCAGCAGGTGGCCGTACGCCGACCACAGCGCCGCGAGCGCCGCCGACGCGAAGGCCGAGTAGCCGAGCCCGTCCGTGCCCGCCAGCACCGTCCGGTGCAGGGCGTACGCGTCGAGCACCGTCAGCACCAGACCCAGCACGGCCACGGACTCCGCCGTGGCGAGCAGACCGCGGCGCAGCAGGACGACCGGCGTGCCGAGAGCCGCGACCGTCACCACCCCCAGAACCGCGGCGCGCCCGCCGATGCCCATCTCGCCCCAGCTGACGAGCGTGAACGCGATCGCCGCGATCGCCAACAGCAGGCCACCCAGCGTCAGCAACAGATTCTGGACACCGGGCGGCGAAGCCTCGGCCGCGGCAGGCGCCGCGAAAGGCCGGCCGGCCGGCGGCGCGACGGGCACGCCCGGCGCGACAGGCCGCAGCGCGGCGAGCAGCCAGGTCCTACGGACCAGCAACTGCGCGCGTCGCGCGTCCAGTTGGCTCAGCTCACGGTCGAGTATCGCCAGCTCCTCGGCCGGTGACGGCACGTTTCCCATGGCCGCAGTGTGGCCCCCGCCACAGCCGCCGGCATGGGTGCGGGTACTCAATTCCCGCTGAGTACCGGTCCGGCAGAGGGCAGACTGGGCGCATGGACTGGTGCCGCTACCGCTTCCGCAGCACCTGGGACCTGCCCGCCGTGCCGGACAAGGTCTACGACGTGCTGTCCCGGGCCGAGGACTACCCCCACTGGTGGCCGCAGGTACGCGAGGTGACATCCGTCGACGACGCGTCCGGCACCGCCCGCTTCCGTTCGCTCCTCCCGTACGACCTGCGCGTCACCGTCAGCGCACAGCGCCGCGACCCGGCGGACGGTGTGCTGGAGATACGGATGACAGGGGACCTCGAAGGCTGGTCGCGATGGACCCTTCGGCCCGGCGGCAGAGGCACCCGGGTGCTGTACGAACAGGAGGTCGTGGTGCGCAGCCCCCTGATGAGACGACTCGCGATCCCCTGCCGTCCCCTCTTCCGCGCCAACCACGCGTTGATGATGCGCGGCGGTCGGCGAGGGCTGGAGACGTACCTGGCAGGAGTTTGAACCAAGCCCGCGTAGCCCTGTATGGTTCAGTCCGTTCCCGGGCGATTAGCTCAGTGGGAGAGCGCTTCGTTCACACCGAAGAGGTCACTGGTTCGAACCCAGTATCGCCCACCGGGAGAGGCCGGTCCGTCGAAGACGGACCGGCTTTGCTCATTGCCGCCCACCGATCAGGCCGCGGCAGGCAGCTCTGGCCGCAGCGGCCACGCAGGATCGACCACCTCCGGCGCACCACTGCGCGCGAACCACGCCTGCAACCCCCGAGCCTGCGCCGCATGCCACACCGCCTGCAACGTGTGCAGCTCCGCCGGCGACAACCGCTCCAGCCGGGCGTTGAAACGCCGCCCCACCGCCCGTACGACCTCCAGCGCCGCCAGCGCGTCCGCCGCCGCGTCATGGGCACCGTCCAGCACCACCTCGTACTGCGCGCACAGATCCGTCAGCGTCCGCCGGCCCTTGCGATAGCGGTCCAGATGCTTGTCCAGCACCCGCGGATCGAGCACGCACAGCGGCGACCGGTCCAGGTAGCGGCTCAGCGACGACGCCCGATGGCGCCGGAGCTCACGGTCCAACAGCGTCAGATCGAACGGCGCGTTCATCACCACCAGCGGCCGGGCGGCCGCGCACTGCTCCGCCAGCGCCCTCGCTATCTCCTCCATCACCGGGGCCGGCCAACGGCCGTTGCGCTGGAGGTGATCCTCCGTCAGGCCGTGCACCTCGACTGCGCCCGGCGGCACCGGCACCCCCGGATTCACCAGCCAGCGCCTGATCCTCGGCCGCCCACCGGGCGAGTCCTGGACCACGACGGCCGCCGATACGATCCGGTCCTCCTCGACGTCCACTCCGGTTGTCTCTGTGTCAAATGCGGCCAGGGGGCCGTCGAACCAGTCCGTCATCCCCGAACTCCTCGCACGTCACCGGCAGATGGCGTGATCCCCTGCCCGAAACGGTGATACCCGGGCTGTTTGCACCGTACGCAGGCCGGTGACAACACAAGTGACGGGGAAGGGAATTGCCATGGCGCTTGCCCAGCCCGAGCAGGGAGGGCTGCTGCCCCAGCGGACGCCCCCGCTGCGCGGAGCACTCGCCACCACCGCCTGCATGGAGACGCTGCAGGTGGGTTATCTGCATGCCGTCGCCGCCGCCGCCGGCTGCTCGCTCTCCCAGCCGTTCCCCGACAACGGCATCGACTGGCACGTCAGCCACAGCTCGGCCGGACACACGGTCGACGACGAAGTGACCATCAAGGTGCAGCTCAAGTGCACGTACCAGATCCCACCGCACCCGCCGGGGCCCTGGTTCTCCTTCATCCTCGACAACGAGCACCTGGTGAAGCTCGCCCGCACCCCCGTCTGCGTGCACAAGATCCTGGTCGTGATGCTCGTCCCCAGGACCCAGGACGAATGGCTGCGGGCCGGCCACGACCGGCTCGACCTGCGGCACTGCTGCTACTGGACCAACCTGGCCGGCCAAGGCGTGACCGGCAGGCGCAGGACCACCGTGCGCATCCCGACCTCGCGGATCTTCGACGACCGGGCACTCTGCGAGATCATGACGCGCGTCGGGGCGGGAGGGAGACCCTGATGCACCGGCCCTTCGACGACCATGTGCGCCCCCATCCGAGCGCCTCCGAACCCTCCCGACCCTCCGGCCCCTGGCTCGGCGCCACCGAACCGGACCCCGCCGACGTCGACCCCGTCGTCCTCGGTGCACTTCTCGACCGGCACGGCTGGCGCCGCCGCGGTGGCGCCGCCGGCCGCTACACCCGCTGGACCCCGCCCGGACCCGCCACCGGCGGCACCAGTCTGCTCGTGCCGGAAAGCCGGGCCTTCCCCGACTGCGAGGACCTCCTCGGCGAGGCCATCACCGCCCTCGTCCGCAGCGCCGCGCCCTCCGCCAAGGACGTGCTCGTCGGACTCACCGTCCCCAGCGACGAGATCCGCTGGTGGCGCGACATCCCCCTGGGCGGGCCCTCGGGCACCGCCTCCTGGACTGTCCAGGAACAGCTCCGCTCGGCCGCCCGCCAGATGCTGCTCGCCGGAGCGCTTGCCGCACGCGAACGCGCCGGCTACTACGGCGCGCGCCACCGGAGAGCGGCACAGGCCCTCCTCGAAGGCGTCCTCGTCGGACCCGCGCCGGGCGGCCGCTCCCTCACCGCGTTCGTGGCCGTGGAGACCGGCCGCGCGCTCGCGGTACGGCTGAGTCACGCCCTGCAGGCCACCAGGGAGGCCATCGACTACCAGCGGGCGACCGGTGGCACGGAAGCCTTCGACGCGGCGGTCCGGGCCGGCGTCAGCCGTGAACTGACCGAGGCCGTCATCGCGCTCGTACGTGGCTCGGAAGGAGCCCGCATCGCGCTCGAATGGTCACCGGCCGCCGACGTACCGCAGGGCTGCGCCGCCCGCATGGAACCGGTCGAGTTCTCACCCGGCGACCTTCCGGCGCTACGGGCCGCGGGCGCCCGCTACCTCCAGGACGAGCCGTCCGTGCCCGTACGGATCACGGGCACCGTCGTGCGCATGCGGCGCTCCGGCCCGCGCGGCGCCGGCACCGTACGGCTGCGGGTCCTGGCAGGCGCCGACGTCCCCCATGTACGCGTGGCGCTCGACGAGCACGCGTACCGCACCGCCGGCCACGCCCACCTGGTGGGACTTCCGATCCGGGTGGCGGGACGGCTGGAGAGCAGGGGCGGCTTCCGCCGGCTCACGGACGCCTCCGGACTCGTACCGGTACCGGTGGACGAGGCGGAAAGGGACCGGCTGATGAAGTCGCTCCAGGAGAACCTGGACTTCTTCGAGGAAGCGGGCGAGCAGGAGCCTGACGAACAGCACCCCTGTTGACCGTTTCGCGAGCGGTCCCTCCGGCTCGGTACGATTCCGAGTGCGTACGCATGACGAATCGCGTATGCATCCGTCTTCAGTCAGGAGAGACCGGTGTCAGACGTCCGTGTGATCATCCAACGCGATTCCGAGCGGGAAGAGCGCGTGGTGACGACGGGCACTACGGCCGCCGACCTCTTCCCCGAGCGCACCGTCGTCGCGGCCCGCGTGGGCGGCGAGCTGAAGGACCTCGCGTACGAGCTGGGGGACGGCGAGGAGGTCGAGCCCGTCGAGATCTCCTCTGAGGACGGTCTCAACATCCTGCGCCACTCCACCGCGCACGTCATGGCCCAGGCCGTGCAGGAGCTCTTCCCCGAGGCCAAGCTCGGCATCGGCCCGCCGGTCAAGGACGGCTTCTACTACGACTTCGACGTCGAGAAGCCCTTCCACCCCGATGACCTCAAGGCCATCGAGAAGAAGATGCAGGAGATCCAGAAGCGCGGCCAGCGCTTCTCACGCCGTGTCGTCACCGACGAGGCCGCGCGTGAGGAGCTCGCCGACGAGCCGTACAAGCTGGAGCTCATCGGTCTCAAGGGCTCCGCGTCCTCCGAGGACGGGGCGGACGTGGAGGTCGGCTCCGGCGAGCTGACCATCTACGACAACCTGGACGCCAAGACGGGCGAGCTGTGCTGGAAGGACCTCTGCCGCGGTCCGCACCTGCCGACCACCCGGAACATCCCGGCGTTCAAGCTGATGCGCAACGCCGCCGCGTACTGGCGTGGCAGCGAGAAGAACCCGATGCTCCAGCGCATCTACGGCACCGCCTGGCCCTCGAAGGAGGAGCTGAAGGCCCACCTCGACTTCCTCGCGGAGGCCGAGAAGCGCGACCACCGCAAGCTGGGCAACGAGCTCGACCTGTTCTCCATCCCGGAGCAGATCGGCTCCGGCCTCGCGGTCTTCCACCCCAAGGGCGGCATCATCCGCCGGGTCATGGAGGACTACAGCCGCAAGCGGCACGAGGAGGAGGGCTACGAGTTCGTCTACAGCCCCCATGCGACCAAGGGCAAGCTGTTCGAGGTCTCGGGTCACCTGGACTGGTACGCCGAGGGCATGTACCCGCCCATGCAACTCGACGAGGGCGTGGACTATTACCTCAAGCCCATGAACTGCCCGATGCACAACCTGATCTTCGACGCGCGCGGGCGTTCCTACCGTGAACTGCCCCTGCGGCTTTTCGAGTTCGGGACCGTGTACCGGTACGAGAAGTCGGGCGTCGTGCACGGCCTGACCCGTGCCCGCGGCTTCACCCAGGACGACGCGCACATCTACTGCACCAAGGAGCAGATGGCGGACGAGCTCGACTCGACGCTGACCTTCGTGCTGAACCTGCTGCGTGACTACGGGCTGACCGACTTCTACCTGGAGCTGTCCACCAAGGACCCGGAGAAGTTCGTCGGTTCGGACGAGGTCTGGGAGGAAGCCACCGAGACGCTGCGGCAGGTGGCAGAGAAGCAGGGCCTCCCGCTGGTCCCGGACCCGGGCGGCGCCGCGTTCTACGGGCCGAAGATCTCCGTGCAGGCGAAGGACGCCATCGGCCGGACCTGGCAGATGTCGACCGTGCAGCTCGACTTCAACCTGCCCGAGCGCTTCGACCTGGAGTACACCGGTCCCGACGGCACCAAGCAGCGACCGGTCATGATCCACCGCGCGCTGTTCGGCAGCATCGAGCGGTTCTTCGCGGTGCTGCTGGAGCACTACGCGGGTGCGATGCCGCCGTGGCTGGCGCCGGTGCAGGCGGCCGGCATCCCGATCGGTGACGCGCACGTCGAATATCTGCAGGCCTTCGCGGCGGACGCGAAGAAGAAGGGCCTGCGGGTCGAGGTGGACGCCTCCTCGGACCGGATGCAGAAGAAGATCCGCAACCACCAGAAGCTGAAGGTGCCGTTCATGATCATCGTCGGCGACGAGGACATGAACGCCGGCACGGTCTCCTTCCGCTACCGCGACGGCTCCCAGGAGAACGGCATCCCGCGCGAGGAAGCGCTGGCGAAGCTCGCCGACGTCGTGGAACGCCGCGTCCAGGTCTGAGACTGCCCACGAGGGGCGGCCCCTTCCCAGGGCCGCCCCTCGCCGCATGCCGCGACCAGCGGCGAATATGCTGGCTCGCATGACGACTGAGCCTGAGCAGCAGATCGGGGTCGGGACGCCTGACGCGTTCCAGCGCCTGTGGACGCCCCATCGGATGGCGTACATCCAGGGCGAGAACAAGCCGACCGGTCCAGGCTCCGGGGACGGCTGCCCGTTCTGCTCGATCCCGGCCAAGTCGGACGAGGACGGTCTGATCATCGCCCGCGGCGAGCGCGTCTACGCGGTCCTCAACCTCTACCCGTACAACGGCGGGCACTGCATGATCGTCCCGTTCCGGCACGTCGCCGATTACACGGACCTCACCGACGCCGAGACGGTGGAGCTCGCCGACTTCACCAAGCGCGCCATGACCGCGCTGCGCGGCGCATCGGGTGCGCACGGATTCAACATCGGACTGAACCAGGGATCGGCCGCCGGCGCGGGCATCGCCGCCCACCTGCATCAGCACATAGTGCCCCGGTGGGGCGGCGACACCAACTTCATGCCGGTGATCGGCAACACCAAGGTGCTGCCCCAGCTGCTCGGCGACACCCGCAGGATGCTCGCCGAGCACTGGCCGAAGGGCTGACGCTCACGCCTCGTAGACGTCCGCCTTGCCGGGCGTCGGGTCCTGGACGAAGCCGCTGACGACCGACGCGCGGTTGCCGAAGTGCTCGGTGTCGACGCCGTTGTCCTGAAGGACCTTGAGCGCGGCGGCGTGTGCCACGCGCAGCACGGGTGTGGCGGCGCGCATGGCGTCGTCGGCCATGAACCGGTGGCGCCACGGCTTCTCCGCCCAGGCGTGGCGGAGGCCGAAGGGCTCGGGGAGCACCAGTTTGCCGCCGAGGAAGTCGAGCAGCGGCGGGTGCCAGGTGAAGGGTGCCCGCACGGCGAGGCGCACCACTTCCTTGGCGTCGACCAGCGGCAGTACCCGGTCGACGGTTTCCCAGAAGCGGATCGTCTTGCTGACGGTTTGGATCTTGGGCTCAGGCTTCGTCGTGAACAGGGAGTGGACCGGGCCGAGGGCGTGGCCGGTGACCTCGACGCGCAGGGTCTCGTGGAGCACGGTGACGGTGATCATCATGGTGATGACCAACTGGCCGTCCCAGAGCGTGAACTGCACGCCCAGGTAGTGGCGGTTGCCGCTGCCGAACTGCTGGTGGTTGCAGATGCGCTGTATTTCGTGGCCCTTGATCTGGAAGGTGTCGACCTCCTGGCCTTCGGGCCGGGCGACGGCAGCGGCGTTCTCCCCGATGGGGGACACGATCCAGTGCTTGACCGAGGGGGCGGGGAAGCCGCCGGAGTTGAGGGGGCCGCGCTCCAGGAGCTTGAGCTTGTCGTGGACGGCCCTTATGACGTCCCAGCTGCGGAACTGGTTGATCTCCTTGCCGGCGTCCTTGGAGACGAGCTCTTCGGCCATCTGCCAGCTGCCCCAGCGGGTTCCCATGCCGAGTATGCCTTTGGGACCGGCGTAGAAGACGACGTTGGACTGCTGTTCGGCGGTGAGTTTCTCAAGACCTTGGCGGAGCTGTTCGCGGGCGGCGTCGCCCGGGTTGCCCGGTACGGCTTCGGGCACCTTCGCGCCGAGGCCGCCGCCGGAGAGCAGTGCGTCCCAGCGGGCGCGCATGTCCTTGGCGGAGGATTCGCAGATGCGTTTGGCGAGGAACCAGCCGATGACCGGGGCGACGAGCATGGCGCGGATGTAATACGCCCAGAGGCCGCCGAAGGGGAGCCGGACAAGGAAGATCACGGCGAGAATGCCGATGGCCACCAGCAGGAGGCCGCCGAGGGCTCCGGCGCTCTTCTTCTGTGAGCCGGCGAGGGTGCGGCGCAGTTGGAAGACACCGAGCCACAGGAGGAGTCCGGGCAGGAAGAGCAGCCCGCACACGGCCATCACGGCGGTGAGCCTGCCGTCGCGTTCGCGGCGCAGGCGAGTGGCGGCGAGGCAGTGCTCGACGACGGACTGTGGTTCGGTGCCGAAGGACTGGATGAGTGGTGCGCGGGCGCCGCCGAGCATGCGGACCTGTACGGCCCGGGCGAAGGCCTCTCCGAGGTTGGGTTCGAAGAGGGAGATCTTTCCCGGCTTGACCTCCGACTTGTGCCACTCGCTGTTGGCTTTGAGGATCTCCTTGAGTTCGGTGTCCCGGTAGGCGGCCGATGCGAGGGCGTGTGTCGCCGCGGTCTGGCCGGCCGCGCCCATGAGTGGGACCTGTGCCCCGGGCGTGAAATCGAATACGTCGTTCGCCACTGCCGCCCCCATCGCCGCGTGTTTCCGCACTGCGGCCTGTTCCCAACTGCCGGGCCCCGCACACCTTCTGAGCTGGGCAGCCCATTCGGTGTTCCCAGCCTATCGAGGGTGCGGCCGTGGCGTCAGGGGGCGTTCAGGTCGGCCGCCCGCCCACGCCCGCGCCGGGCGGGCGGTGGGCGGACGGCCTGGGCGGGTCGGCGGTCAGGCGTTGTCGGCGCCCTGTTCGCGCATTCTGTCGGCGACCTGCTGCGGCATCGCCTCGTGGCGTGCGTAGGAGCGGCTGAACCGGCCGGTGCCGTGGGAGATGGAGCGCAGGTCCACGGCGTATCTGCCGATTTCCAGTTCGGGCACCTCGGCCCGTACCAGGGTGCGTGATCCGGCGGTCTGTTCGGTGCCGACGACTCTGCCGCGGCGTCCCGACAGGTCGCTCATCACCGGGCCGACGTATTCGTCGGAGACGAGGACCTGCACTTCCGCGACGGGTTCGAGCAGGTTGATGCGGGTGTCGGCGGCGGCTTCGCGCAGGGCGAGGGCGCCGGCCGTCTGGAAGGCGGCGTCGGAGGAGTCCACGGAGTGGGCCTTGCCGTCGCGGAGTGTGATGCGTACGTCGACGAGGGGGTAGCCGGCGGCGACGCCGCGGGCGGCCTGGGCGCGTACGCCCTTCTCCACGGACGGGATGAACTGGCGTGGTACCGCGCCGCCGACGACCTTGTCGACGAACTCGATGCCGGAGCCGGGCGGCAGCGGATCGACGTCGATCTCGCAGATCGCGTACTGGCCGTGTCCCCCCGACTGTTTGACGTGGCGGCCGCGGCCGGCGGAGCTGCCGCCGAACGTCTCGCGGAGCGACACCTTGTGCGGGACGACGTCGACCTGGACGCCGTAGCGCTTGCGGAGCCGTTCGAGGGCGACATCCGCGTGTGCCTCGCCCAGGCACCACAGCACGACCTGGTGGGTGTCCTGGTTCTGCTCGAGGCGCATGGTCGGGTCCTCGGCGACGAGGCGGGCGAGGCCCTGGGAGAGTTTGTCCTCGTCGGCCTTGCTGTGGGCATGGATGGCGAGCGGCAGCAGCGGGTCGGGCATGGCCCAGGGCTCCATGAGGAGCGGTTCGTCCTTGGCGGAGAGGGTGTCCCCGGTCTCCGCGCGGGAGAGTTTCGCAACGCAGGCCAGGTCGCCGGCGATGGCGTGGGGAAGGGGGCGCTGCTGCTTGCCGAAGGGTGCGGACAGGGCGCCGACGCGTTCGTCGACGTCGTGGTCCTCGTGTCCGCGGTCGGCGAGCCCGTGCCCGGACACGTGGACGGTGTCGTCGGGCCGGAGGGTCCCCGAGAAGACGCGGACGAGCGAGATCCGGCCGACGTAGGGGTCGGAGGCCGTCTTGACGACTTCAGCGACGAGCGGGCCGTCCGGATCGCAGCCGATCTGCGGGCCGGGCCGGCCGTCGGGGGTGGTGACGGTGGGTGGGTCGCCTTCGAGGGGGGTGGGGAAGCCGCCGGTGATGAGCTCGAGGAGTTCGACGGTGCCGAGGCCCGCCTTGGCGCCGTTGGTGGCCGGCGCGGCGGCGAGCACGGGGTGGAAGGTGCCGCGGGCGACCGCCTTCTCGAGGTCGTCGATCACTGTCTTGAGGTCGATCTCCTCACCGCCGAGGTAGCGGTCCATGAGGGTCTCGTCCTCGCTCTCCGCGATGATCCCTTCGATGAGGCGGCTGCGGGCCTCTTCGAGCATCGGTGTCTGGGTGTCGTCCGGCGGTGTCTCCTTCCGTTCCCCGGAGGAGTAGTCGAAGATCTTCTGGGTGAGCAGGCCGACGAGCCCTGTGACGGGTGCGTGTCCGTCGGCCTGCTGGGGCCCGTACTGCGGCAGGTACAGCGGCAGTACGGCGTCGGGGTCGTCGCCGCCGAAGATGCGGGCGCAGACTCCGGTGAGCTCGTCGAAGCCGGTGCGCGCGGTCTCCAGGTGGGTCACCACGATCGCGCGGGGCATGCCGACAGCCGCGCACTCCTCCCAGACCATCCGGGTCGCGCCGTCGACGGCGTCCGCCTCCTGCGCGGCCGAGACGACGAAGAGGGCCGCGTCCGCGGCGCGCAGGCCGGCCCGCAGTTCGCCGACGAAGTCGGCGTATCCGGGGGTGTCCAGCAGGTTGATCTTGCAGCCGCCCCATTCGAGGGGGACGAGCGAGAGCTGTACGGAACGTTGCTGACGGTGCTCGATCTCGTCGTAGTCGGAGATCGTCGCGCCGTCCTCGACCCGGCCTGCCCGGTTGACCGCACCGGCGGTCAGTGCGAGTGCCTCGGCCAGGGTCGTCTTGCCGGATCCGCTGTGGCCGACCAGCACCACATTCCGTACGGATGCGGGGTGGTCGGCCGTTACTGCTCTGCCGGCGGCTCCGGGGTGCTGCGCGTGCGCCTTGTCGCCCATGATCTTGCCTCCCGATCGATTCACGGCTCGATTGCACGGCGAGGAAGGAGGCCGCGGGCGGCGGGGGAGCCGATGAGGCGTCCCGAAGGGCGTCCGGAGCAGCTCCGGCGAGGCCCGCGGTTGTCTTTCGAGCTTTCCACTCCCGTCACTGTGCGTCCATACGTCGGACGCCGCCTCCGGGGACGGGTGCGCGGCAATGGCGCAGGGCGGTCCTGGCTACGATGGGCCAGCCGGTGGCCGTAGGGGCCACACGGCCCACCGGACCCTCGGGAAGGCCATGCTGAACAAGTACGCGCGTGCATTTTTCACGCGTGTCCTCACACCGTTCGCCGCGTTCTTGCTCCGCCGCGGGGTGAGCCCCGACGCGGTCACTCTCATCGGCACGGTCGGGGTGATGGCGGGGGCGCTGGTCTTCTTCCCGCGCGGGGAGTTCTTCTGGGGCACGATCGTCATCACCCTGTTCGTCTTCTCCGACCTGGTGGACGGCAACATGGCGCGCCAGGCGGGTATTTCGAGCCGATGGGGCGCCTTCCTGGACTCGACGCTGGACCGGGTCGCCGACGGGGCGATCTTCGGCGGCTTCGCGCTGTGGTACGCGGGCAGGGGGGACGACAACGTGCTGTGCGCGGTGGCCATCTTCTGCCTGGCCAGCGGGCAGGTGGTGTCGTACACCAAGGCGCGCGGCGAATCGATCGGCCTGCCGGTGGCGGTCAACGGCCTCGTGGAGCGCGCGGAACGCCTGGTGATCTCGCTGGTGGCCGCGGGCTTGGCAGGACTGCACCGGTTCGGTGTCCCGGGCGTCGACGTCCTGCTGCCGATCGCGCTGTGGATCGTCGCCGTGGGCAGCACGGTGACGCTGGGGCAGCGAGTGGTGACTGTGCGGCGCGAGTCGGCGGAGGCCGATGCGGCCGCGGCAGACGAGCGCGGGGCGGAGGCGTCGTGATGCGGGACAGGCTGACCGACGCGCTGTACGGACTGGGCTGGGGCGTCGTCAAGAAGTTGCCGGAGCCGGCGGCGGCACGGCTGGGCCGCACGATCGCGGACACGGCGTGGAAGCGGCGCGGCAAGGGTGTGCTGCGGCTCGAGGCGAACCTCGCCCGGGTGGTGCCCGACGCGAGTGCAGAGCGGCTCGCGGAGCTGTCCAAGGCCGGCATGCGCTCGTACATGCGCTACTGGATGGAGTCGTTCCGGCTGCCCACGTGGAGCCAGGACCGGGCCAGGCGCAGCTTCGAAGCCAAGGACATCCACCTCCTGACGGACGCGCTCGCCTCCGGCCGGGGCGTCGTGCTGGCGCTGCCGCACCTCGCCAACTGGGACGTGGCGGGGGTGTGGGTGACGCGGGCGCTGGGCGTGCCGTTCACCACGGTCGCCGAGCGGCTCAAGCCGGAGTCCTTGTACGACCGGTTCGTCGCCTACCGGGAGAGCCTCGGTATGGAGGTCCTTCCGCACACCGGCGGTGCGGCCTTCGCCACGCTGGCCAGGCGGCTGCGTGACGGCGGGCTGGTCTGCCTGGTGGCGGACCGTGATCTGTCGGAGGCCGGTGTGGAGGTCGCGTTCTTCGGAGACACGGCACGGATGCCCGCCGGGCCCGCGCTCCTTGCCCAGCAGACGGGTGCTCTGCTGCTGCCGGTGACCCTCTGGTACGACGAGACGTCCGTGATGAAGGGGCGCGTCCATCCGCCCGTCGAGGTGCCGGAGACAGGTACACGGGCCGAGAAGACGTCCTCCATGACACAGGCGCTGGCCGATGCCTTCGCCACAGGGATCGCCGAACACCCGGAGGACTGGCACATGTTGCAGCGGCTGTGGCTCGCGGACCTCGAGGAGCGCCGGACGTGAAGATCGGCATCGTGTGCCCGTACTCGTGGGACGTGCCCGGCGGTGTGCAGTTCCACATCCGGGACCTCGCCGACCATCTGATCCGTCTCGGTCACCACGTCTCGGTGCTCGCCCCGGCGGACGACGAGACCCCGCTGCCGCCGTACGTCGTCTCCGCCGGACGGGCCGTGCCCGTGCCGTACAACGGCTCGGTCGCCCGGCTCAACTTCGGCTTCCTGTCGGCGGCCCGGGTGCGGCGGTGGCTGCACGAGGGCACCTTCGACGTGATCCACATCCATGAGCCGGCCTCGCCGTCCCTCGGGCTCCTGTCGTGCTGGGCGGCGCAGGGGCCGATCGTGGCCACCTTCCACACGTCGAACCCGCGCTCGCGGGCGATGATCGCCGCGTACCCGATCCTGCAGCCGGCGCTGGAGAAGATCAGCGCGCGGATCGCGGTGAGCGAGTACGCGCGGCGGACGCTTGTGGAGCACCTCGGCGGTGACGCCGTCGTCATCCCCAACGGCGTCGACGTCGGCTTCTTCGAGAAGGCCGAGCCGAAGAAGGAATGGCAGGGGAACACGATCGGCTTCATCGGCCGGATCGACGAACCCCGCAAGGGACTGCCCGTCCTGATGAAGGCACTCCCGGCGATCCTCGCCGCGTGCCCCGCCACCCGGCTGCTCATCGCCGGCCGCGGCGACGAGGAGGAGGCCGTCGCCTCCCTGCCTCGGGAGATGCGTTCGCAGGTCGAATTCCTCGGCATGATCAGCGACGAGGACAAGGCGCGGCTGCTGCGCAGCGTCGACGTGTATGTGGCGCCCAACACGGGCGGCGAGAGCTTCGGCATCATCCTCGTCGAGGCGATGTCGGCGGGGGCGCCGGTGCTCGCCTCCGACCTGGACGCGTTCGCCCAGGTCCTGGACCAGGGGGCGGCGGGCGAACTGTTCGCGGTCGAGGACGCGGACGCGCTGGCGACTGCGGCGGTACGGCTGCTGCGGGACCCGGAGCGGCGGACCGAACTGCGGGCGCGGGGCAGCGCGCATGTGCGGCGCTTCGACTGGTCCACGGTGGGGGCGGACATCCTGGCCGTCTACGAGACCGTGACGGACGGGGCGGCGTCGGTGGCGGCGGACGAGCGTGTGGGGTTGCGGGCGCGGTTCGGGTTGGCCGGGCGGGACTGAGGGCCCCACGTCGGTCGCGCCTGCGACGGGCTGCGAGCCTCGCGCAGCGGGGCCCTACGGACCCCCGGACGAGACGAGCGCGTAGTGCTCACCGGTAGCCTTGCCGCCCGTGAGCACCCTGATCTGGATCGTCGTCGCGCTCGTCGCCATCGGCATGTACCTCAGCTGGACCGCCGGACGTCTCGACCGGCTGCACGCCCGGATCGACGCGGCCCGTGCCGCGCTCGACGCGCAGTTGCTGCGGCGCGCCTCCGTCGCGCAGGAGCTGGCGACCTCCGGCGTGCTCGATCCCGCCGCGTCGATCGTTCTCTACGAGGCCGCGCATGCGGCCCGTCAGGCGGAGGAGGAGCACCGCGAGGTCGCGGAGAGCGAGCTGAGCGCGGCGCTGCGGGCCGTGTTCGGGGCGGCCGAGCAGGTCGAGGCGGTGCGTGAGGTGCCGGGCGGCGATGACACGGCGGGCGAGCTCGCGCAGGCGGTGCGCAGGGTGCCCATGGCGCGCCGGTTCCACAACGACGCCGTGCGCGCGGCACGCGCGCTGCGGCGGCACCGCAAGGTCCGCTGGTTCCGGCTCGCGGGCCACGCCCCGTTCCCGTTGGCCTTCGAAATGGACGACGAGCCGCCCGCTGCACTCGCGGACAGGCCCACATGATCGTCGCCTGACCGCCGAAAACGATCCACCGGCTGTTCATTGGCACTTGCAGTGGACTGGACGGCGCATGTTCCATCGGTGACGCATCACAACGTCGTCATCGAGTGAGGTACCCGTGTCCATCACCCCCATCCCGCAGACCCCCGAGACCGGCACCGCCCGCGTGAAGCGCGGCATGGCCGAGCAGCTCAAGGGCGGCGTGATCATGGACGTGGTCAACGCCGAGCAGGCAAAGATCGCGGAGGACGCCGGCGCAGTCGCCGTCATGGCGCTGGAGCGCGTGCCCGCCGACATCCGCAAGGACGGCGGCGTGGCCCGGATGTCCGACCCGAACATGATCGAGGAGATCATCGACGCGGTCTCCATCCCGGTGATGGCCAAGTCGCGCATCGGCCACTTCGTCGAGGCCCAGGTGCTGCAGTCCCTCGGCGTCGACTACATCGACGAGTCCGAGGTCCTCACCCCGGCCGACGAGGTCAACCACTCCGACAAGTGGGCCTTCACGACCCCCTTCGTCTGTGGCGCCACCAACCTGGGCGAGGCGCTGCGCCGTATCGCCGAGGGCGCGGCCATGATCCGCTCGAAGGGCGAGGCCGGCACCGGCAACGTCGTCGAGGCCGTCCGTCACCTGCGCCAGATCAAGAACGAGATCGCCAAGCTGCGCGGCTTCGACAACAACGAGCTGTACGCCGCCGCCAAGGAGCTCCGCGCCCCGTACGACCTGGTCAAGGAGGTCTCCGAGCTCGGCAAGCTGCCGGTCGTGCTGTTCTCCGCCGGTGGTGTGGCCACTCCCGCCGACGCCGCGCTGATGCGCCAGCTCGGTGCCGAGGGCGTGTTCGTCGGCTCGGGCATCTTCAAGTCGGGCGACCCCGCCAAGCGTGCCGCGGCCATCGTGAAGGCCACCACCTTCTACGACGACCCGAAGATCATCGCGGACGCGTCCCGCAACCTGGGCGAGGCCATGGTCGGCATCAACTGCGACACCCTGCCCGAGGCCGAGCGCTACGCGAACCGAGGCTGGTAATGACCACTCCCGACGTCCCTGTCATCGGGGTTCTGGCGCTGCAGGGCGACGTACGGGAGCACCTGATCGCCCTGGCCGCGGCCGATGCCGTGGCCAGGCCGGTCCGGCGCCCCGAGGAACTGGCGGAGGTCGACGCCCTGGTGATCCCGGGCGGCGAGTCCACGACCATCTCCAAGCTGGCCGTCCTGTTCGGCCTGATGGAACCCCTGCGCGAGCGGCTGCGCGCAGGCATGCCGGTCTACGGCACCTGCGCCGGTCTGATCATGCTCGCCGACAAGATCCTCGACCCGAGGTCGGGACAGGAGACGTTCGGCGGCATCGACATGATCGTCCGTCGTAACGCCTTCGGGCGGCAGAACGAGTCGTTCGAGGCGGCGGTCGACATCAAGGGCGTCGACGGCGATCCGGTCGAGGGCGTCTTCATCCGTGCGCCGTGGGTGGAGTCCGTCGGCGCGGAGGTGGAGGTGCTCGCGGAGCACGACGGCCACATCGTCGCCGTCCGTCAGGGCAACGCCCTGGCCACCTCGTTCCACCCGGAACTGACGGGCGACCACCGGGTTCACGGCCTGTTCGTGGACATGGTGCGCGCGGGCATGTGACGCGATCCCGGTAGGATCTCTCGGGTTCGTTCAGTAAAGGGTTACGCGAAGGAGACAGGCAGATGTCCGGCCACTCTAAATGGGCTACGACGAAGCACAAGAAGGCCGTGATCGACGCCAAGCGCGGCAAGCTCTTCGCGAAGCTGATCAAGAACATCGAGGTCGCAGCCCGTACCGGCGGCGCCGACCTGGACGGTAACCCCACCCTCTTCGACGCCGTGCAGAAGGCCAAGAAGAGCTCGGTCCCGAACAAGAACATCGACTCGGCGATCAAGCGCGGCGGTGGCCTCGAGGCCGGCGGCGTCGATTACGAGACGATCATGTACGAGGGCTACGGCCCGAACGGTGTCGCGGTGCTCATCGAGTGCCTGACCGACAACCGCAACCGCGCCGCCTCCGACGTCCGCGTCGCCATGACCCGCAACGGCGGTTCCATGGCCGACCCGGGCTCCGTGTCGTACCTCTTCAACCGCAAGGGCGTCGTGATCGTCCCCAAGGGCGAGTTGACCGAGGACGACGTCCTGGGTGCGGTGCTCGACGCGGGTGCCGAGGAGGTCAACGACCTCGGTGAGTCCTTCGAGGTGCTGAGCGAGGCCACCGACCTCGTCGCGGTCCGCACGGCACTGCAGGACAGCGGCATCGACTACGACTCGGCCGAGGCCAACTTCGTCCCGACCATGCAGGTCGAACTGGACGAGGAGGGCGCGCGCAAGATCTTCAAGCTCATCGACGCGCTCGAGGACAGCGACGACGTGCAGAACGTCTTCGCCAACTTCGACGTGTCCGACGATGTCATGGAGAAGGTCGACGCCTGACGCACCCTCATGGCCGCGTACGCGGACGGGCCGACGGGACACGCTCCCGTCGGCCCGTCCGTGCTTTGTCGGTGCCGACCGATAGCCTGCACAAACAGTTGAGCGAAGGAGGTGGGGGCGTGCGCGTGCTGGGGGTGGACCCGGGGCTCACCCGGTGCGGTGTCGGCGTCGTGGAGGGTGTCGCCGGCCGTCCGCTGACGATGCGCGGCGTCGGAGTCGTCCGGACGCCGGCCGATGCCGACTTGGGCAGCCGGCTGGTCGCCATCGAGCAGGGCATCGAGCAGTGGCTCGACGAGCACCGGCCCGAATTCGTCGCCGTGGAGCGGGTCTTCAGCCAGCACAATGTGCGGACGGTGATGGGCACCGCCCAGGCCAGCGCCGTCGCCATGCTCTGCGCGGCCAGGCGCGGCATCCCCGTTGCCCTGCACACCCCCAGCGAGGTCAAAGCAGCCGTCACCGGCAGCGGGCGCGCCGACAAGGCGCAGATCGGTGCGATGGTGACGAGGCTGCTGCGGCTCGACGCACCGCCGAAGCCGGCCGACGCCGCGGACGCACTCGCCCTCGCCATCTGCCACATCTGGCGCGCGCCCGCCCAGAACCGCCTCCAGCAAGCCGTCGCCGCACACCGCACGGCGTACGCATCGAAAGGCCGTACCGCATGATCGCCTTCGTGAACGGCCCTGTCGCCGCGCTCGCACCGACCACCGCCGTGATCGAGGTCGGCGGCATCGGCATGGCCGTCCAGTGCACCCCCGACACGCTGTCCACGCTGCGGATCGGCCAGACCGCGAAGCTCGCGACGTCGCTCGTCGTCCGCGAGGACTCGCTCACTCTGTACGGCTTCGCCGACGACGACGAGCGTCAGGTGTTCGAGCTGCTCCAGACGGCGAGCGGCGTCGGACCGAGGCTCGCGCAGGCGATGCTCGCCGTGCACAGCCCCGACGCGCTGCGGGTCGCCGTCGCCGGCGGCGACGAGAAGGCGCTGACCGCGGTGCCCGGCATCGGGAAGAAGGGCGCGCAGAAGCTGCTGCTCGAGTTGAAGGACCGGCTCGGGGAACCGCTGCGCTCCGCCCCCGCCGTCGGCTTCCCGGTCAGCCAGTCGTGGCGCGACCAGCTCCATGCGGCGCTGATCGGCCTCGGCTATGCGACGCGGGAGGCCGAGGAGGCGGTCACGGCGGTGGCTCCACAGGCGGAGATGATGGGGGCGACCCCGGAGGTGGGCCCGCTGCTACGGGCGGCGCTCCAGTCGCTGAACCGCGCCCGGTGACGTTCCCGCTGGGGAGGTCGCTTGCCCCCCGCCACTCCCCGAAACCGGAGCTCCGCCCCGGACCCCGCTTCACGGCGGCCGCGAAGGCGGCCCGTCCGGGCGAATCGCCCACGGCCGCCAGGCCGTAGGCCCCCGTCCCGCCCGCAGGACAACCGCACAGACCACCACCACAAAGGCAGACACCACGTGAACTGGGACGACGAGACGACGACCTCCACCGCCGCTGACGCGCGCCTGGTCGCGCCCGCCGCCGACGGTGAGGACAGCGCTGTCGAGGCGGCCCTGCGCCCCAAGAGTCTCGACGAGTTCGTCGGTCAGGAAAGGGTCCGCCAGCAGCTCGACCTCGTCCTCAGGGCGGCCCGTCAGCGCGGCGCCACGGCCGATCACGTCCTGCTGTCAGGGGCACCGGGTCTCGGCAAGACGACCCTGTCCATGATCATCGCCTCGGAGATGAACGCGCCGATCCGGATCACCTCCGGCCCGGCCATCCAGCACGCCGGCGATCTCGCGGCGATCCTCTCCTCGCTCCAGGAGGGAGAGGTCCTCTTCCTCGACGAGATCCACCGGATGTCCCGGCCCGCCGAGGAGATGTTGTACATGGCGATGGAGGACTTCCGCGTCGATGTCATCGTCGGCAAGGGGCCCGGCGCCACCGCCATTCCGTTGGAGCTGCCGCCCTTCACCCTGGTCGGCGCCACCACCAGGGCAGGCCTGCTGCCGCCACCGCTGCGCGACCGCTTCGGCTTCACCGCGCACATGGAGTTCTACGAGCCGGCCGAGCTCGAGCGCGTCGTGCACCGTTCCGCCCAGCTGCTCGACGTTGTGATCGACGCCGACGGTGCCGCCGAGATCGCCGGCCGCTCCCGCGGCACGCCCCGTATCGCCAACCGTCTGCTGCGCCGGGTCCGCGACTACGCGCAGGTGGAGGCCGACGGGCGGATCGACCGCGAGGTGGCCGCCGCGGCGTTGCAGGTGTACGAGGTCGACACGCGCGGCCTTGACCGGCTCGACCGTGCCGTGCTCCGGGCGCTGCTCAAACTGTTCGGCGGCGGGCCCGTCGGCCTGTCGACGCTGGCCGTCGCCGTGGGGGAGGAGCGGGAGACCGTCGAGGAGGTCGCGGAGCCGTTCCTGGTACGGGAGGGCCTGCTCGCCCGTACGCCTCGCGGCCGGGTCGCCACCCCCGCCGCCTGGGCGCACCTGGGCCTCACGCCGCCCCAGCAGGCGCAGGGCGCAAGCGGACAACAGGGTCTGTTCGGGACGTGACGGCGAGGAGACTCGCCCGACCAGGAACCACGGTGGGATGCTGAGCGTTGTTCCATCGATGCGGACTCGCTTAGACTCCGCCGATGCCGCCCTTACAGGTCGGCGTGCCCATCCCCGTAGATCGGCCGCTCGCTCAGCGCGGTCATGCGAAGGAATTCCCCCGTGGATATCTTGACCCTCCTCCCCTTCATCGTGCTCATCGGGGCCATGTTCCTGATGACCCGCTCCGCCAAGAAGAAGCAGCAGGCGGCCGCGCAGATGCGCGACCAGATGCAGCCCGGCACCGGCGTGCGGACCATCGGTGGCCTGTACGCCACTGTCAAGGAGGTCAACGACGACACGGTCCTCCTCGAGGCCGCTCCCGGCGTCCACCTGGTGTTCGCGAAGAACGCCATCGGTGCCGTGCTGACCGACGACGAGTACAACCGCATCGTTCACGGCGACGACGCATCGGACACCCACGTCGTCCCGGACGACGCCTCCTCGTTGACCGGCGCCGATGACGCCGACGACGCCGACGCCAAGCTCGACCTCGGCAAGAAGACCGAGAAGGCCGACGAGAGCGACACGGTCGAGAAGGCGGACGCGGCCGAGGACGGTGCCGAGCCCAAGGACGGCAAGGCCGACGGCGAGGCCGACGCGAAGTAGCCACGATCGGGGACCGCGGTGGCGCCGGGCAGGCGCCCCGGGCGGTCCCCGGGGCGTGCCGACTGATCGCGGGGGCAGGTCCCCACAACACTTCGTGGCCGCCACGGGCGCACACGCGGCGCCGTGGGCGGTTGGACAGGGAGAAACGAGAAGGTGGCAGCACCGAACAGGGGCCGAAGGCCCGCGGGGGCTCAGGGCAAGCCGGGGCGCGCCCTGGCTCTGATCCTGATCGCCATGGTCGCGCTCACGGGCGGGATGTTCGTGGCGGGGCAGTTCACGCCCCGTCTGGGCATCGACCTGGCGGGCGGTACGTCCATCACGCTCCAGGCCAAGAGCCTGCCCGGCCAGAAGAACGCGGTCAACGAGACCAACATGAACACGGCGGTCGGCATCATCGAGCGCCGTGTCAACGGTCTCGGTGTCTCCGAAGCCGAGGTTCAGACCCAGGGCGAGAGTCACATCATTGTGAACATCCCCAGGGGCACCAACTCCGAGCAGGCGCGTGAGCAGGTCGGCACCACCGCCCAGCTGTTCTTCCGGCCCGTTCTGACGGTCGCCCCGGGCGGCCCCGCGGCCCCCGAGGTCAAGCCGAGCGCCTCGTCCGGCGACAAGGCGAAGGAGGACAAGGAGAAGGAGACGGCCACCCCGCCGTCGGGCTCCCCGTCCTCCACCCCCTCGGCCGGTGCGACCACCCAGGGCCGCGCGGTCACCGACGGCCTCAAGGCGCCCGCGGCGAGCCCGAGCCCCTCCGGCTCCGACGAGCCGAAGGCCTCCGAGAGCCCGAAGCCCGGCGAGAGCCCCGCGCCGACGCCGTCCGCCGATCCCGCCGCCGGTGCGCTCGAGAAGCAGTTCACCGCTCTGGACTGCACCGACCCCAAGGCCCGCGGCAAGCTCGGCGACAACGTCAAGCCGTCGGACACGGCCCTCGCCTGCGGCAAGAACGGCGCCGACCAGTGGGAGAAGTACATCCTCGGTCCCGCCGAGGTGGACGGCAGGGACGTCGACGACGCCAAGGGCCAGCTCGACCAGCAGCGCGGTATGTGGATCGTCACCATGGACTTCACCGAAGCCGGTGCCAAGAAGTTCCAGAAGATCACCAGCCGGCTGTCCCAGCAGCAGCCCCCGATGAACCAGTTCGCCATCGTCCTCGACGGTGAAGTGGTCTCGGCCCCGCAGGTGAACCAGACCCTGAGCGCCAGCGCCGAGATCACCGGTGACTTCGACCAGGATTCCGCACAGAACCTGGGCAACATCCTCTCCTACGGCGCGCTGCCGCTGTCGTTCGAGGAGGACAGCGTCACGACCGTCACGGCCGCCCTCGGTGGCGAACAGCTCCAGGCAGGTCTGGTCGCCGGTGCGATCGGTCTCGCCCTCGTCGTCATCTACCTGGTCCTGTACTACCGGGGTCTGTCGCTGATCGCCCTGCTGAGCCTCGGCGTCTCCGCGATCCTGACGTACACGCTCATGACCCTGCTCGGCCCGGCCATCGGCTTCGCGCTCAACCTGCCGGCCGTGTGCGGCGCCATCGTCGCCATCGGTATCACCGCCGACTCGTTCATCGTCTACTTCGAACGCATCCGCGACGAGATCCGCGAAGGCCGCACCCTGCGCCCCGCGGTCGAGCGCGCCTGGCCGCGTGCCCGCCGCACCGTCCTGGTCTCCGACTTCGTGTCGTTCCTCGCCGCCGCGGTGCTGTTCGTGGTCACCGTCGGAAAGGTCCAGGGCTTCGCGTTCACGCTGGGCCTGACCACGCTGCTCGACGTGGTCGTGGTGTTCTTCTTCACCAAGCCGGTGATGACGCTCATGGCCCGCCGGAAGTTCTTCGCCAGCGGCCACCCGTGGTCCGGACTCGACCCGAAGCGGCTCGGCGCAAAGCCGCCGCTGCGCCGTTCGCGCCGTACCACCGCCCCGTCGACCGAACCGAAGGAGGCGTGAGATGTCCCGACTCGGCAATCTCGGCGCCAGGCTCTACCAGGGCGAGGTCGGCTACGACTTCGTCGGCAAGCGCAAGGTCTGGTACGGCGTCTCCATCCTGATCACGATCACCGCGATCGTCGCGCTGGCCGTGCAGGGCCTGAACATGGGCATCGAGTTCAAGGGCGGCGCCGTCTTCACCACGCCGAAGGCGGACGTCAGCGTCACCCAGGCCACGGAGGCGGCGGAGGAGATCTCCGACCACATCCCGATCGTCCAGGAGCTCGGCACCGGCGGTCTGCGCATCCAGATCAGCGGTGTGGACACGGCCGAGGCCGACCGTGTCCAGAAGGCGCTCGGCCAGGAGCTGGGCATCCCGGCGGACAAGATCAATGCCGACCTCGTCGGCCCCAGCTGGGGCGAGCAGATCGCCAACAAGGCCTGGACCGGCCTCGGCGTCTTCATGCTCCTCGTCGTGGTCTACCTGGCCATTGCCTTCGAGTGGCGCATGGCCGTCGCGGCCCTGGTCGCACTGATCCACGACATCACCATCACGGTCGGCATCTACGCCCTCGTCGGGTTCGAGGTCACCGTCGGTACGGTCATCGGTCTGCTGACGATCCTCGGTTACTCGCTGTACGACACGGTGGTCGTCTTCGACAGCCTCAAGGAGAGCTCGAAGGACATCACCAAGCAGACCCGCTTCACCTACAGCGAGATCGCCAACCGCAGCATCAACGGCACCCTGGTGCGCTCCATCAACACCACGGTCGTCGCGCTGCTGCCGGTCGCCGGCCTCCTCTTCATCGGTGGCGGCGTCCTCGGCGCGGGCATGCTCAACGACATCTCGCTGTCGCTGTTCGTCGGTCTCGCGGCCGGTGCCTACTCCTCGATCTTCATTGCCACCCCGCTCGTCGCCGACCTCAAGGAACGCGACCCGCAGATGAAGGCCCTGAGAAAGCGGGTGCTCGCCAAGCGGGCGGCCGCCGAGTCGAAGGGCGAGTCCGGGGACCGGGCGGACGAGCAGGCCGTGCCGGTGGACGACGCACCCGGCGAGGCCGCGACCGCCGGAGCGGTCGTCGGACCGCGCGGCCGCGGCCGCAACCGCCCCTCGGGCAGGCGTCGATGACGGTGAACACCCAGGAGCTGCTGCTCAGCCGCATCCGGGACGTCGCGGACTATCCGAAGCCGGGCGTGATGTTCAAGGACATCACGCCGCTGCTCGCCGACCCGGCCGCGTTCACGGCGCTGACCGACGCACTGAGCGAGTTCTGCGTGCGCAACGGGGCGACGAAGATCGTGGGCCTCGAGGCCCGCGGCTTCATCCTCGCCGCCCCGGTCGCCGTCCGTGCCGGCCTCGGGTTCATCCCGGTGCGCAAGGCGGGCAAGCTCCCCGGGGCGACGCTCTCCCAGGCGTACGAGCTGGAGTACGGCACCGCCGAGATCGAGGTGCACGCCGAGGACCTCAGAGCGGGCGACCGCGTCGTGGTCATCGACGACGTCCTCGCCACCGGCGGCACCGCGGAGGCGTCCCTGGAACTGGTCCGCCGCGCGGGAGCGGACGTCGCCGGCGTCGTCGTACTGATGGAACTGGGATTCCTGGGCGGCCGGCCCCGGCTCGAGCCATCGCTGGCCGGTGCGCCGCTGGAGGCCCTGATCACCTTGTGACGCGCGTGTGAGCTGCGGATTCACCGTTGGGCTCGCACATCGATCCGCCGAGACGGGCACCTGGGAAACACCCGGGTGCCCGTCTCGCGTTGTGAGAGGCTCCTGTCCCCGCGCGATCGGGACCGCCGAGGTCGATACCATGGGCTTTCCGGGCCTGTCCGGGGGACCCGGAACCGCACGAGGAGCGCTCTTGCCAGACGAGGCCCAGCCCGCCGCCGCGCAGCCCGACCAGAAGGCCGACAAGGCCGCGGCATCCCCTGTCACGCCCGAGCCGAAGCGGACGGAGAGGCCGGGCCCGGCCGCGCCCGAGCGAGTGAGCCAGGTCCCCGTCACCGCCCCGAAGCCGCTCCCGGCCGGCCCCGCCCGCACCGGCGGTTCCTCGAACCGCGTGCGCGCCCGTCTCGCACGCCTGGGCGTGCAGCGCTCCTCGCCGTACAACCCGGTTCTCGAGCCGCTGCTGCGGATCGTGCGCAGCAACGACCCCAAGATCGAGACGTCCACCCTGCGCCAGGTGGAGAAGGCGTACCAGGTCGCGGAGCGCTGGCACCGCGGCCAGAAGCGCAAGAGCGGCGACCCGTACATCACTCATCCGCTCGCCGTGACCACCATCCTCGCCGAGCTCGGCATGGATCCGGCGACCCTGATGGCCGGGCTGCTGCACGACACGGTCGAGGACACCGAGTACGGGCTCGACCAGCTGCGCCGTGACTTCGGCGACTCGGTCGCGCTCCTCGTCGACGGTGTCACCAAGCTCGACAAGGTGAAGTTCGGTGAGGCCGCCCAGGCCGAGACCGTGCGCAAGATGGTCGTCGCCATGGCCAAGGACCCGCGCGTCCTGGTCATCAAGCTCGCCGACCGGCTCCACAACATGCGCACCATGCGCTATCTCAAGCGGGAGAAGCAGGAGAAGAAGGCCCGCGAGACCCTTGAGATCTACGCGCCCCTGGCCCACCGGCTGGGCATGAACACCATCAAGTGGGAGCTCGAGGACCTCGCCTTCGCGATCCTCTACCCCAAGATGTACGACGAGATCGTGCGCCTCGTCGCCGAGCGCGCGCCCAAGCGCGACGAGTACCTCGCCATAGTGACCGACGAGGTCCAGTCGGACCTGCGCGCCGCTCGCATCAAGGCGACCGTCACCGGCAGGCCCAAGCACTACTACAGCGTCTACCAGAAGATGATCGTCCGCGGCCGTGACTTCGCGGAGATCTACGACCTGGTGGGCATCCGTGTCCTCGTCGACACGGTCCGCGACTGCTACGCGGCCCTCGGCACCGTGCACGCGCGATGGAACCCGGTCCCCGGCCGGTTCAAGGACTACATCGCGATGCCCAAGTTCAACATGTATCAGTCGCTGCACACCACGGTCATCGGCCCCAACGGCAAGCCCGTCGAGCTGCAGATCCGCACCTTCGACATGCACCGCCGCGCCGAGTACGGCATCGCCGCGCACTGGAAGTACAAGCAGGAGACCGTCGCCGGCGCATCCAAGATCCGCACCGACGTCCCCAAGGCCGGCAAGGGAACCGCCGGCCAGGACACCGTCAACGACATGGCCTGGCTGCGGCAGCTGCTGGACTGGCAGAAGGAGACCGAGGACCCCGGCGAGTTCCTGGAGTCGCTGCGCTTCGACCTCTCCCGCAACGAGGTCTTCGTCTTCACGCCCAAGGGCGACGTCATAGCGCTCCCCGCGGGCGCCACCCCCGTCGACTTCGCCTACGCAGTGCACACAGAAGTGGGCCACCGGACCATAGGCGCCCGCGTCAACGGGCGGCTCGTACCGCTCGAGTCGACCCTCGACAACGGCGACCTGGTGGAGGTCTTCACCTCCAAGGCCGAGGGCGCCGGACCCTCCCGCGACTGGCTCGGCTTCGTCAAGTCGCCACGCGCCCGCAACAAGATCCGCGCCTGGTTCTCCAAGGAGCGCCGGGACGAGGCCATCGAGCAGGGCAAGGACGCCATCGCGCGGGCCATGCGCAAGCAGAACCTGCCGATCCAGCGGATCCTCACCGGCGACTCCCTGGTCACCCTCGCGCACGAGATGCGCTACCCGGACATCTCCTCGCTGTACGCGGCCATCGGCGAAGGCCACGTGGCCGCCCAGGGCGTCGTGCAGAAACTGGTGCAGGCCCTCGGCGGTGAAGAGGCCGCCAACGAGGACATCGCCGAGTCCACTCCGCCGTCCCACGGCCGCGGCAAGCGCCGCAAGAGCGCCGACCCCGGTGTCGTGGTCAAGGGTGTCGAGGACGTGTGGGTCAAGCTCGCCCGCTGCTGTACGCCGGTACCGGGCGACCCGATCATCGGCTTCGTCACGCGTGGCAGCGGCGTCTCAGTGCACCGCGCGGACTGCGTCAACGTCGACTCGCTCTCGCAACAGCCCGAACGGATCCTCGACGTCGAATGGGCCCCGACGCAGTCGTCGGTCTTCCTCGTCGCCATCCAGGTCGAGGCGCTGGACCGCTCCCGGCTGCTGTCCGACGTGACCCGGGTCCTGTCCGATCAGCACGTCAACATCCTCTCGGCGGCCGTGCAGACCTCCCGCGACCGGGTGGCCACCTCACGCTTCACCTTCGAGATGGGCGACCCCAAGCACCTCGGCCACGTCCTCAAGGCCGTCAGGGGCGTGGAGGGCGTGTACGACGTCTACCGCGTGACGTCGGCCCGGCGGCCCTAGCGGCACGCGGGAAGGGGCCCGGTACGCATCCGTACGGGCCCCTTCCACGTGCTTGCTCAGCCCCCGAACTCCTGCAGGCCCTTCAGCGCCTGGTCCAGCAGCGCCTGCCGGCCCTCGAGTTCCTTGGCGAGCTTGTCCGCCCTGGCGTTGTTGCCGGAGGCGCGGGCCGCGTCGATCTGTCCACGCAGCTTGTCGACGGCCGCCTGCAGCTGGCCGGTCAGACCCTCGGCACGCGCACGCGCCTCCGGGTTCGTCCGGCGCCACTCGTTCTCCTCGGACTCCTGCAGGGCCCGCTCCACCGCGTGCATCCGGCCCTCGACCTTGGGACGGGCGTCACGCGGCACATGGCCGATGGCCTCCCAGCGCTCGTTGATCGAACGGAAGGCGGCACGGGCGGCCTTCAGATCGGTCACCGGCACCAGCTTCTCCGCCTCGGCAGCGAGCTCCTCCTTCAGCTTGAGGTTCTCCGCCTGCTCCGCGTCACGCTCTGCGAAAACACCGCTGCGCGCCGCGAAGAAGACGTCCTGGGCACCGCGGAAACGGTTCCACAGGTCATCCTCCGCCTCGCGCTGTGCACGGCCCGCGGCTTTCCACTGCGCCATCAGGTCCCGGTAACGGGCCGCGGTGACGCCCCAGTCGGTGGAACCGGAGAGCGCCTCGGCCTCCGCGACCAGCCGCTCCTTGGTCCGGCGCGCCTCCTCGCGCTGCGCGTCCAGTGACGCGAAGTGCGCCTTGCGGCGCTTGGAGAACGCGGAACGGGCGTGCGAGAAGCGGTGCCACAGCTCGTCGTCGGACTTCCGGTCGAGCCTGGGCAGGCCCTTCCAGGTGTCCACCAGCGCACGCAGCCGCTCACCGGCCGACCGCCACTGCTCGCTCTGCGCCAGCTCCTCGGCCTCGGTGACCAGTGCCTCCTTGGCCCGGCGCGCCTCGTCGGTCTGCTTCGCCCTCTGGGCCTTGCGCTCCTCGCGGCGCTTGTCGACCGTCTCCACCAGCGCGTCGAGGCGCACCCGAAGTGCCTGGAGGTCGCCCACCGCGTGGTGCTCGTCCACCTGCTGACGCAGATGGTCGATGGCGGTCTGCGCGTCCTTGGCCGACAGGTCGGTCGTCTTCACCCGCCGTTCGAGGAGGCCGATCTCGACCACCAGGCCCTCGTACTTGCGCTCGAAGTAGGCCAGAGCCTCCTCTGGAGTCCCGGCCTGCCACGATCCGACGACCTGCTCGCCCTCGGCAGTACGCACGTACACGGTGCCCGTCTCGTCGACGCGGCCCCACGGGTCGCTGCTCACAGCGCCTCCTCAACCTGATGCCGACGAGGGGTCGTCCCCCCGGGCATCGTCCACAGTTTCCCGGACGGGCCTCGCCCGCCCTCCACAGCGCGCGTCAGCACACGCTGCACAACGCCCAATCTAGGCGACCGGCCGCCCGGCTGTCCGCACTCAGCGCGACCGAAATTGTGCCGCTCACACCTTCGTGACCGTGGCCTTCTCGACGGCGACCGCCTTCTTCGGGGGGCCGTCCGTGCCGCCGCCCTCGACTCCGGCCTTCGCCACGTCGTTCACGACTTTCAGACCCTTGTCGTCGATCGTCCCGAACGGGGTGTAGGCGGGGGGCAGTTTGGTGTCCTTGTAGACGAGGAAGAACTGGCTGCCGCCCGAGTTCGGCTGGCTGGTGTTCGCCATCGCGACCGTCCCCGCCGGGAACGTCACCGTGCCGTCGGCCGCCGGCTTGCCGAGGCCCCCCAGGTTCTCGTCGGGGATCGTGTAGCCGGGACCGCCGGTGCCGTCGCCCTTCGGGTCTCCGCACTGCAGGACGAAGATGTTCTGCGTGGTCAGACGGTGACACTTCGTACCGTCGAAGTAGCCCTTGTCCGCCAGCGACTTGAACGAGTTCACCGTGTGCGGCGTCTTCGCGGCGTCCATGGCGATCGCGATGTCGCCCTGGTTCGTCTTGATCGCGAACGAGTACTTGGCCTTCTTGTCGATCGCCATCGCCGGCTCGGGATTGCTGCTCTTCGAGGGTGAGGAACTCGGCGGAAGGTCGAGCGGCGCGGCGTCGTCCTTCTTGTCGCCGGTGAGGCCCATGGCGTAGACGGCACCGCCCGCGCAGAGCACAACGGCGACCGCCGCCGCGATGGCCGAGTTGCGCATCTTGGCCTTCCTCCGCGCCTGCTCCCGACGCTGCTGCTGGCGCTCGAACTTCTCCCTGGCGAGCTGCCGCCGCCGCTGATCGCTGCTGACCACCGGGTCTTCTCCTTGTAGGTCTGGTACGTCGCGTAGTGATAACCGCCGAGCCTGCCCCGTACCGTATACGGGTTGGCTGTGGGATGAGCAGCGCCGGTAGGCTCTGATCTGCTGCAATCCATCGCATCAGCTGTCCGACGACAACCGAACTGAGGACGATCGTGCTTATTGCCGGGTTCCCCGCCGGGGCCTGGGGGACCAACTGCTACCTGGTCGCCCCCGCCGCAGGCGAGGAGTGCGTGATCATCGACCCGGGCCACCAGGCCACCGAGGGTGTCGAGGAAGCGCTGAAGAAGCATCGGCTCAAGCCCGTCGCCGTCGTCCTCACCCACGGTCACATCGACCACGTCGCCTCCGTCGTCCCGGTGTGCGGTGCCCACGACGTACCGGCCTGGATCCACCCCGAGGACCGCTACATGATGAGTGACCCGGAGAAGGCTCTGGGGCGCTCCATCGGGATGCCACTGATGGGCGAGCTCACCGTGGGCGAGCCCGACGACGTCAAGGAGCTCACGCACGGTGCCGCGCTCAGCCTCGCCGGCCTCGATTTCTCCGTCGCCCATGCGCCCGGTCATACCAAGGGGTCGGTGACCTTCCGGATGCCCGAGTCCGCGGACGTTCCGTCCGTGTTCTTCTCGGGCGACCTGCTGTTCGCCGGCTCCATCGGACGCACGGACCTGCCCGGCGGCGACATGGACGAGATGCTCGAGTCGCTGGCCCGGGTGTGCCTGCCGCTCGACGACTCGACCGTGGTGCTGTCCGGCCACGGCCCCCAGACGACCATCGGCCGTGAGCGCGCCACCAATCCGTACCTGCGTGAGGTGGCCGCCGGCCACGGGAGCCTGGAAGCTCCCCGACGAGGAATGTGACGAGAGATTCCGTGAGCACCTTCAAGGCCCCCAAGGGCACCTTCGACCTGCTTCCGCCGTCGTCCGCGACGTATCTGGCGGTGCGCGAGGCCATCGCCGCGCCGCTGAAGACCTCCGGTTACGGATACATCGAGACGCCCGGCTTCGAGGACGTCTCCCTCTTCTCGCGCGGCGTCGGCGAGTCCACCGACATCGTCACCAAGGAGATGTACACGCTCACCACCAGGGGCGGCACCGAGCTCGCGCTGCGCCCGGAGGGCACGGCGTCCGTGCTGCGCGCGGCGCTGGAGGGCAACCTGCACAAGGCCGGGAATCTTCCGGTGAAGCTCTGGTACTCGGGCTCGTACTACCGCTACGAGCGCCCGCAGAAGGGCCGGTACAGGCACTTCTCCCAGGTCGGCGCCGAGGCGATCGGCGCGGAGGACCCGGCGCTGGACGCAGAGCTGATCATCCTGGCCGACCAGGCGTACCGATCGCTGGGGCTGCGCAACTTCCGCATCCTGCTCAACTCGCTCGGCGACAAGGAGTGCCGCCCCGTCTACCGCGAGGCGCTGCAGACCTTCCTGCGCGACCTCGACCTCGACGAGGACACCCGCCGCCGTATCGAGATCAACCCGCTGCGGGTCCTCGACGACAAGCGGGACGCCGTGCAGAAGCAGCTGGTGGGCGCGCCGATGCTGCGCGACTACCTGTGTGACGCGTGCAAGGCGTACCACGAGGAGGTGCGGGCGCTGCTGCAGGCGGCCGGCGTCTCCTTCGAGGACGACGAGAAGCTGGTGCGCGGCCTCGACTACTACACGCGCACCACGTTCGAGTTCGTCCACGACGGTCTCGGCTCGCAGTCCGCGGTGGGCGGCGGCGGCCGCTACGACGGTCTGTCCGAGATGATCGGCGGCCCCGCGCTGCCGTCCGTCGGCTGGGCGCTGGGCGTGGACCGCACCGTGCTGGCGCTGGAGGCGGAGGGTGTCGAGCTGGAGATCCCGGCCGCCACCAGCGTGTATGCGGTCCCGCTCGGCGAGGAGGCGCGGCGCCTCCTGTTCGGCGTCGTGACCGAGCTGCGCAAGGCGGGCGTCGCCGCCGACTTCTCGTACGGCGGGAGGGGCCTCAAGAGCGCGATGAAGAACGCCAACCGCAGCGGCGCCCGGTACGCGATCATCGGCGGTGAGCGCGATCTCGCCGAGGGCGTGGTCCAGCTCAAGGACATGGAGTCCGGCGAGCAGGAGCCGGTGGCGCTCGCCGATCTGGTCGCACAGGTGCGGGCCAGGCTCGGCTGACGAAGTGCGGTGCGGGGGCCCGGGGCGGACAACTGCCCCGGGCTCTCGGCGCGTTGTGCCTGAGAGCGGCGGCCTCCTTCGGGTGTTCCTTATCCGGATCGAACGGAGCGAACCCGGTCCGGTACGGCACAATGACCCTGCCCGGCAGACCAGCGAGCGACGGAACGGCGATATGACGACTGCAGCAGTTGACGGGGTGTCTTCCGACCACGGCGTGTCCGGTGCCCGTCACGTCGGCGGCAGTCGTGCCCTCGCCTGGCTGCTGGTCGTCACGGGCGCGGCCGGTGTACTGGCCGCGTGGGTCATCACCATCGACAAGTTCAAGATCCTCGAGGCGAAGATCGCCGGGACCACCTTCACGCCCGGCTGCAGCCTCAACCCGGTGGTCTCCTGCGGGAGCGTCATGGAGAGCGACCAGGCCGCGGTCTTCGGTTTCCCCAACCCGATGCTCGGGCTCGTCACCTACGGCATCGTGGTCTGCGTCGGTGTGAGCCTGCTGGCCGGTGCCCGGTTCTCCCGCTGGTACTGGCTGACCTTCAACGCGGGCACGCTCTTCGGTGTCGGCTTCTGCGCCTGGCTGACGCAGCAGTCGCTGTACGAGATCAACGCGCTGTGCCTGTGGTGCTGCCTGGCCTGGGTCGCCACGATCTTCATGTTCTGGTACGTGACCTCGCACAACGTCCGCCAAGGGCTGCTGCCCGCCCCCACCTGGGTGCGGGGCTTCCTCGACGAGTTCACCTGGGTTCTCCCGGTCCTGCACATCGGTGTGATCGGGATGCTGATCCTGACCCGCTGGTGGGACTTCTGGACCGGCTGACCGGGTCCGGCCGACGGGAGCCGGCGCTGTCAGTGGGCTGACATAGGCTTCACAGCGTGGAGCCCGACCTCTTTACCGCCGCAGCCGAAGAACGCCAGGAGAAGGATCCGACCAGCAGCCCGCTGGCGGTCCGGATGCGTCCGCGCACCCTGGACGAGGTCGTCGGCCAGCAGCATCTGCTCAAGCCCGGATCACCGCTGCGCCGTCTGGTCGGCGAGGGCGGTGGAGGGCCGGCCGGGGTCTCGTCGGTGATCCTTTGGGGCCCGCCCGGCACCGGCAAGACCACGCTCGCCCATGTCGTCTCCAGGGCGACCAACAAGCGCTTCGTCGAGCTCTCCGCGATCACGGCGGGCGTCAAGGAGGTCCGGGCGGTCATCGAGGGCGCGAAGCGCGCCGCCGGCGGCTTCGGCAAGGAGACGGTCCTCTTCCTGGACGAGATCCACCGCTTCTCCAAGGCGCAGCAGGACTCGCTGCTGCCCGCCGTGGAGAACCGCTGGGTCACCCTGATCGCCGCCACCACGGAGAACCCCTACTTCTCGGTGATCTCGCCGCTGCTCTCCCGTTCGCTGCTGCTGACGCTGGAGTCCCTGACCGACGACGACGTCCGCGGTCTGCTGCGCCGTGCGCTCGCCGAGGACCGGGGGCTCGGCGGCGCCGTGTCGCTGCCCGAGGACGCGGAGGCGCATCTGCTGCGCATCGCGGGCGGTGACGCCCGCCGGGCGCTGACCGCGCTGGAGGCCGCGGCCGGTGCGGCCCTCGACAAGGGCGAGGACGCCATAAGTCTGCTGACCGTGGAGGAGACCGTCGACCGGGCGGCCGTGAAGTACGACCGGGACGGCGATCAGCACTACGACGTCGCCAGCGCGCTCATCAAGTCGATCCGCGGCTCCGACGTGGACGCGGCGCTGCACTATCTTGCGCGGATGATCGAGGCGGGGGAGGACCCGCGGTTCATCGCCCGGCGGCTGATGATCTCGGCGAGCGAGGACATCGGGCTGGCCGACCCGACCGCCCTTCCGACCGCCGTGGCGGCAGCCCAGGCGGTCGCCATGATCGGCTTCCCCGAGGCCGCGCTGACCCTCAGCCATGCCACCATCGCCCTCGCGCTCGCCCCCAAGTCGAACGCGGCGACGACGGCGATCTCGGCCGCCCAGCAGGACGTGCGCAACGGCCTGGCCGGTCCGGTCCCGCCGCATCTGCGCGACGGCCACTACAAGGGCGCGGCCAAGCTCGGCCACGCCCAGGGCTATGTGTATCCGCACGACGTCCCGGGCGCCATCGCCGCCCAGCAGTACGCTCCGGACGCGGTCCACGGCCGGCGGTACTACGAGCCGACGCGCTACGGCGCGGAGGCTCGGTACGCGGACGTGGTGGAGAGGGTGCGCGAGCGCCTGCGCGGCGAGGAGGGCTGACCGGGGGTCAGCCGGACGCCGCCTCGAAGAGGGTGCGCATGGCGCGACGCAGTTCCGGGACGTCAGCCACCGGGACGGGGAAGTCGAAGCGCGCGTCGAAGCAGCGCTCGCCGGTGAACCGCACTCGCAGCCCGAACCGGTCCAGCGCGAGCGGTACCGCACGCCGGCCGGTCGTGGACCGGCTGCCTGCCCTGTCGCCGAGCAGCGAGCCGAGCGCCTGCACCTGATCGCTGTGCGCCGAGGCCAGATGCTGCAGGAGTTCGGTCTCGTGGGCCACGATGGGATCGGCGGACGCGCTCGCGAACGCCTCCGGCTCCACGTGCGAGGCGCCCCACAGGTCGTCCACGCTCGCCTCGCCGACCTCCAGGCGCAGCATCATGTACCCGGGCTCGGCCGCCAGGCCGGGCATGCGGGTCAGCCAGCCGGAGATCCAGGCGCGCCCCCGGATACGGTTCGGGACGGCGACCGGCGCGACGTCGGTGAGCTCGAGCACGGCGGACAGTTCGTCGTCCTGCGCGTGGGTTGCGGCCCGGACGGCGGGCGAGTCGGCCGGGAACAGCAGGAAGACCTCGCCGTCGGCCCCGACGGCCCTGGCCTGCGGGCTCAGCTGCTCCGGGCGGGCGCCTTCCAGCCCGGGCACGAGCACCATGGCTGAGCATGTACTCTGTACGAGAGTTCGTGTGCGCTCGGCTGCTGACGGCATCCGAGTGATTTCAAGCCCGCTGGGACGCGGCTGACCATGAGCTGATCGGACCTCCGTCACCTCGATGCTCGCAGAAGCATCGGCGTTCTTTGTGCTGTCCGTGATGCGCTTGGTGTTCCCAGGGCGAGACATGCGATCTCCTTGAGTAAGGTGAGCCTAACCTAACCTACAACGGAGGTCTGGAGAACGTGCCTAACCAGTCGCGTCCCAAGGTCAAGAAGTCGCGTGCCCTCGGTATCGCCCTGACGCCGAAGGCTGTCAAGTACTTCGAAGCCCGCCCCTACCCGCCGGGCGAGCACGGCCGTGGCCGCAAGCAGAACTCGGACTACAAGGTCCGTCTGCTCGAGAAGCAGCGTCTGCGCGCGCAGTACGACATCAGCGAGAAGCAGATGGCCCGCGCCTACGACCGCGCCCGCAAGGCCGAGGGCAAGACGGGCGAGGCCCTGGTCATCGAGCTCGAGCGTCGTCTCGACGCCCTGGTCCTGCGTTCGGGTATCGCCCGCACCATCTACCAGGCCCGTCAGATGGTCGTCCACGGCCACATCGAGGTCAACGGTGGCAAGGTCGACAAGCCGTCGTTCCGCGTCCGTCCCGACGACGTCGTGATGGTCCGCGAGCGCTCCCGCGAGAAGGCCCTGTTCCACGTCGCTCGTGAGGGTGGCTTCGCCGCCGACGGTGAGACGCCGCGCTACCTGCAGGTCAACCTCAAGGCCCTGGCGTTCCGCCTGGACCGCGACCCGCAGCGCAAGGAAGTTCCGGTCATCTGCGACGAGCAGCTGGTCGTCGAGTACTACGCCCGCTGATCTGGGGCACCTCCCGGCGATAGCGCCGGGGGAATAGCCGCTCAGAGCGCTTCAGCCCGCCGCTTGCCCGCCATTCCCGGTGGGGGAGCCGGCGGGCTGCCGCTTTTGTGGGTCGCACACGCCGCGGCCCCACCGGTCGAGTTCTCGTGACCGGCCCGTGCGGCCCGGTCGGGCACCGTTCCAGCCGGCTGGCCGGCCTTCCGCCAAGTCGGCCGCACAGGCGACCCGGTGGAGCGACAGGGCACCCGCCGGATGCCGTCCCAGGTGCGCTTGCCGAAGGTCGCACTGGCACAGCTCCAGCGGCGCCCGCAGACCGGTGAGCGTGCTGCCTCCTCGGCCTGGCGCGGGCCGAACCTTCGAGCTGGCACCAGGTGGCGAGTTCCAGGTGCCCGTCGCGGGGAGTCTGCGCAGCCGCTCGGCGCCGCCGATCGCCTCGAGCCACTCGGCCCCGTAGGCGCGGACCGCGTCCGCAGCCCGGCGGCTCGGCCGGCCCGGACTCCTCGCGACGGACCCCGGACCGGGCGACCAGGCCTTTCGCATGGGAACACACAGCGGAATCATGCATGAGCACCGCGTACAATCGGCCCGCGGCAACGGCCCGCTGCGCGCGGGTAATGCGGTACGGCCCGCCGTCTGGGGCGCGATAGGCTCGGAGGACCATTTCTCGAGTACCCGAAGACGAGCAGAGAGCGGTGCGCAGTGACCGGTGGAGAGGTTGCCGGGATTCTGGTGGCCGTCTTCTGGGCGATCTTGGTCTCCTTCCTCGCCGTGGTACTGGTGAGGCTGGCCCAGACGCTCAGGGCGACCACCAAACTCGTGGCGGACGTGACCGAACAGGCGGTGCCCCTGCTGGCCGACGCCTCCGCGACGGTGCGCTCCGCACAGACCCAGCTCGACCGGGTCGACGCCATCGCGACGGACGTCCAGGAGGTCACCTCCAACGCCTCCGCGCTCTCCACGACGGTCGCCTCCACCTTCGGCGGCCCGCTCGTCAAGGTCGCGGCGTTCGGCTACGGCGTCCGCCGTGCCATGAGCCGCAAGGGCGACGACAAGCCGGCCGCACCGTCGCGTCGCGCCGTCGTCGTGGGCCGCACCGTGCCGGGTGCCCGGCGCAAGGACCGGAAGGGCTGAGGCAGCATGTTCCGCCGCACGTTCTGGTTCACCGCCGGCGCAGCAGCCGGCGTGTGGGCCACCACCAAGGTCAACCGCAAGCTCAAGCAGCTCACTCCTGAGAGCCTTGCCGCGCAGGCGGCGAACAAGGCGGTCGACGCCGGCCACCGGCTCAAGGATTTCGCGCTCGACGTCAGGTCGGGAATGGTCCAGCGCGAAGGCGAACTCGCCGAGGTGCTGGGGCTGCGAGCCTCGGCGGACCCCGAACTCCCCGCGCAGCGGGGGAGGGCGGCGGTCGTGAGGGGTGAGCCCGCGCAGATCACCTACCTGCACGGCAAGACGTCACACCACAAGCCTGCGAAGCACGACAGGCGTTCGAACACCGAGCCCTCGCACGGCGAAGAGCCGTACGGCGAGCACTCGTCCAACCGGAATGAGGACCACTGATGGAGTCGGCTGAAATCCGCCGCCGCTGGCTGAGCTTCTTCGAGGAGCGCGGGCACACCGTCGTCCCTTCGGCGTCGCTCATCGCGGACGACCCGACTCTGCTCCTGGTCCCCGCCGGAATGGTCCCCTTCAAGCCCTACTTCCTGGGTGAGGTCAAGCCGCCCGCCCCACGTGTGACCAGCGTGCAGAAGTGTGTGCGTACGCCGGACATCGAAGAGGTCGGCAAGACCACCCGGCACGGCACCTTCTTCCAGATGTGCGGCAACTTCTCCTTCGGCGACTACTTCAAGGAAGGCGCCATCAAGCTCGCCTGGGAGCTGCTCACCAGCCCCCAGGACAAGGGCGGTTACGGCCTCGACCCCGAGCGCCTGTGGATCACCGTCTACCTCGACGACGACGAGGCCGAGCAGATCTGGCGCGACGTCGTCGGTGTGCCGGCCGAACGCATCCAGCGCCTTGGCAAGAAGGACAACTTCTGGTCCATGGGCGTCCCCGGCCCCTGCGGACCGTGCTCCGAGATCAACTACGACCGCGGTCCGGAGTTCGGGGAGGAGGGCGGCCCGGCCGTCAACGACGAGCGCTACGTGGAGATCTGGAACCTGGTCTTCATGCAGTACGAGCGCGGCGCCGGCGAGGGCAAGGAGGACTTCCCGATCCTCGGTGACCTGCCGAGCAAGAACATCGACACCGGTCTCGGACTCGAACGCCTCGCGATGATCCTTCAGGGCGTGCAGAACATGTACGAGACCGACACCCTGCGCGTCGTCATGGACAGGGCCACCGAGCTGACCGGCGTGCGCTACGGCGCCGACCACGGCTCCGACGTCTCCCTGCGCGTCGTCGCGGATCACATCCGCACCTCCACGATGCTCATCGGCGACGGCGTCACCCCCGGCAACGAGGGCCGCGGTTATGTGCTGCGCCGCATCATGCGCCGCGCCATCCGCAACATGCGGCTGATGGGCGCCACCGGTCCGGTCGTCAAGGACCTGGTCGACGTCGTGATCGACACCATGGGGCAGCAGTACCCGGAGCTGATCACCGACCGCAAGCGCATCGAGTCCGTCGCCGTCGCCGAGGAGGCCGCCTTCCTCAAGGCCCTCAAGAGCGGCACCAACATCCTCGACACCGCCGTCACGGAGACCAAGGCCGCCGGCGGCACCGTCCTCCCGGGTGACAAGGCCTTCCTGCTCCACGACACGTGGGGCTTCCCGATCGACCTCACCCTCGAGATGGCCGCCGAACAGGGCCTGAGCGTGGACGAGGACGGCTTCCGCCGCCTGATGAAGCAGCAGCGGGACAAGGCCAAGGCCGATGCCAAGGCCAAGAAGACCGGTCACGCCAACCTCTCCGTCTATCGCGAGGTCGCCGACACCTCGGGCAGCACCGAGTTCACCGGCTACGGCTCCACCGAGGGCGAGTCGACCGTCGTCGGCCTGCTGGTCGACGGTGTCTCCTCCCCGGCCGCCTCCGAGGGGGACGAGGTCGAGGTCGTCCTCGACCGGACGCCCTTCTACGCCGAGGGCGGTGGCCAGCTCGCCGACCAGGGCCGGATCAAGCTGCACTCGGGCGCCGTGATCCAGGTCCGCGACGTCCAGCAGCCCGTGCCGGGCATCAGCGTTCACAAGGGTGTCGTCCAGGTCGGCGAGGTCACCGTCGGCGCCTCGGCCTACGCCGCCATCGACGTACGCCGCCGCCGCGCCATCGCCCGCGCCCACAGCGCCACCCACCTGACCCACCAGGCCCTGCGCGACGCCCTCGGCCCGACGGCCGCCCAGGCCGGCTCGGAGAACTCGCCGGGCCGCTTCCGCTTCGACTTCGGCTCGCCGAACGCCGTACCCGGCACGGTCCTCACCGACGTCGAGCAGAAGATCAACGAGGTCCTCGCCCGTGAACTGGATGTGCACGCCGAGGTCATGAGCATCGACGACGCCAAGAAGCAGGGCGCCATCGCCGAGTTCGGCGAGAAGTACGGCGAGCGGGTGCGCGTCGTGACCATCGGCGACTTCTCCAAGGAGCTGTGTGGCGGCACGCACGTCCACAACACCGCCCAGCTCGGTCTGGTGAAACTGCTCGGCGAGTCCTCCATCGGCTCGGGTGTCCGCCGTGTCGAGGCCCTCGTCGGCGTGGACGCGTACAACTTCCTCGCCAAGGAGCACACGGTCGTCGCCCAGCTCCAGGAACTTCTCAAGGGCCGCTCCGAGGAGCTGCCGGAGAAGATCGCCGCCATGCTCGGCAAGCTGAAGGACGCCGAGAAGGAGATCGAGAAGTTCCGGGCGGAGAAGGTGCTGGGCGCCGCCGCCGGGCTCGCCGAGGGCGCCAAGGACGTCCGTGGCGTCGCCCTGGTGACCGGCACGGTTCCGGACGGCACGTCCGCCGACGACCTGCGCAAGCTGGTCCTCGACGTCCGCGGCCGCATCCCCGGTGACCGCCCGGCCGTCGTCGCCGTGTTCACCACCGCGGGCGGGCGTCCGCTCACCGTCATCGCCACCAACGAGGCCGCCCGCGAGCGCGGCCTCAAGGCCGGTGACCTGGTCCGTACCGCGGCCAAGACGCTCGGCGGCGGCGGAGGCGGCAAGCCGGACGTCGCCCAGGGCGGCGGCCAGAACCCGGACGCCATCGGCGACGCCGTCGCCGCCGTCGAGCGTCTCGTCGCCGAGACCGCGTGATGGCCATGCGCAGAGGACGTCGGCTGGCGATCGACGTCGGGGACGCCCGGATCGGGGTCGCCTCGTGCGACCCCGACGGGCTCCTCGCCACGCCGGTGGAGACCGTACCGGGACGCGACGTCCCGGCCGCCCACCGGCGGCTGCGTCAACTTGTCGACGAGTACGAGCCGATCGAGATCGTGGTCGGCCTGCCCCGTTCGCTCAGCGGGCGGGAAGGCCCGGCGGCGAAGAAGATCCGTGGCTTCGCCCGGACGCTTGCCCAGGGCGTCAAACCGGTGCCGGTCCGCCTCGTCGACGAGAGGATGACCACAGTGACAGCCACTCAGGGGCTGCGGGCTTCGGGCGTGAAGTCCAAAAAGGGCAGGTCCGTCATCGACCAGGCTGCCGCTGTGGTGATCCTTCAGAACGCTCTGGAGTCCGAACGGGCGTCAGGCGTTGCTCCAGGGGAGGGCATCGAACTGATTGTCTGATCGCGATACGGTAACGTTCCGCGCGATGCGGCGGTGTTCGAACAGCCGCCGCACAGAAAAGAGGCGGATCGTTCCGCGCCGTCTCGCGGCCCTAGGGGATCGATGACTGAGTATGGCCGGGGCCCCGGCTCCGAACCGTGGCATCCCGAGGACCCCCTGCACGAGGACCAGCGGTGGGGAGGGGAGCAGGCCGCGGCCGGTCACGCTCAGTACGGGAACCAGGCGCAGCAGCAGTACCCGCAGCAGGAGCCTTACGCCCAGGAGCAGTACGGCAGTCAGCAGTACGGCAGTCAGCAGTACGGCAGTCAGCAGTACGGAGACCAGCAGTACGGGGACCAGCGGTACGGCGCCCAGCAGGGCGCGTACCAGGACCCGTACCAGCAGCAGGGCGGGCAGCAGTACCAGGACCCGTACCAGCAGCAGCACCACGACGGTGGCTGGGAGACGGGCCGGCAGGCCGCGGTGCCGCACGGCGCCGACCCGTCGGCCACCTACGGCGGTCGCCCGGGCGGTACCGCCGATCAGCAGGGGGACTACTACGGCACGGCCGAGGCCTCCTACCCGCCGCCGCAGCCCCCGGATCGGCGCCAGGCCGCGGAGCGGGAATCGGCCACCGACTGGGATGCCGAGGCCCAGCAGGAGGAGACCCACCCCTTCTTCACGGGCCGCGACGACGATGACGACGGTCGTGACGACGATCCGCGCGACCCGCGCCGGGGCGGCGACGGCCGGGACCGCCGTGGCAAGGGGAAGACGAAGAAGAAGGGCGGCCGCAACGGCCTGGCCTGCCTGCTGGTCGCCGCGGTTCTCACGGGCGGCCTCGGCGCCGTCGGATACTTCGGGTACCAGTTCTGGCAGGACCAGTTCGGCGAGCCCGAGGACTTCGAGGGCACCGGCATCGCCACGACCGTCGAGGTGACGATCCCGAAGAATGCCACCGGCAGCGAGATCGGCAACATCCTCAAGAGCAACGGCGTCGTCAAGAGCGTCGACGCGTTCATCGCCGCCCAGAGCAAGAACCCCGAGGGGGGCTTGATCCAGGACGGCGTCTACATCCTGAAGAAGGAGCAGTCGGCCGAGAGCGCCGTCGAGTCGATGCTCGACCCGGCGAGCCACAACAACCTGGTCATCGCCGAGGGCAGGCGAAACGTCCTCGTGTACGAGCAGATCGACAAGCGGCTCGACCTGAAGGCCGGCACCACCGAGAAGGTGGCGGAGCAGAAGGCGGACAGTCTCGGTCTGCCCGGCTGGGCGAAGAACCACGAGGACGTCAAGGACCCGTTGGAGGGCTTCCTCTTCCCGGCCGCCTATCCGGTCTCCAAGGGCGACAAGCCCGAGGCGATACTCAAGAAGATGGTCGCCCGAGCCAACGCGGAGTACGAGAAGGCCGGCCTGGAGTCGAAGGCGGAGGCTCTCGGTCTTGAAGGCCCCTGGGAACTGCTCACGCTCGCCAGCCTGGTACAGGTCGAGGGCAAGACGCACGACGACTTCCGCAAGATGTCCGAGGTCGTCTACAACCGTCTCGAGCCCACCAACACGGAGACGAACCAGTTGCTCCAGTTCGACTCGGCGTTCAACTACCTCAAGGGCCAGAGCAAGATCGACATCTCCGAGGACGAGATCAACAGCAACCAGGACCCGTACAACACGTACACCCAGAAGGGGCTGACGCCGGGGCCGATCAGCAACCCGGGCAACGAGGCTCTGGCCGCCGCCCTCAACCCGACGGACGACGGCTGGCTGTACTTCGTGGCAACCGACGGCATGAAGAAGACCGAGTTCGCCAAGACGTTCGCCGAGCACCAGAGGTTGGTGGACAAGTTCAACGACTCGAGGGGCAACTGATGTCCCCGTCGCCGTCCCCGGCCCGTAACCGCGCCGCGGTGCTCGGCTCGCCCATCGCGCACTCACTCTCCCCGGTGCTGCACCGCGCCGCCTATGCCGCGCTCGGCCTGACCGACTGGTCCTACGACCGGTTCGAGGTCGACGAGGCGGCGCTGCCCGGGTTCGTCGCGGGGCTCGACGCCTCCTGGGCAGGGCTGTCGCTGACCATGCCGCTGAAGCGGGCGATCATCCCGCTGCTCGACGGGGTCAGCGACACCGCGGCCTCCGTCGAGGCCGTCAACACGGTGGTGTTCACCGAGGACGGCCGCCGCCTCGGCGACAACACCGACATCCCCGGCATGATCGCCGCGCTGCGGGAACGGGGCGTCGACAAGGTGGACTCCGCCGCCGTCCTCGGCGCCGGCGCCACCGCCTCCTCCGCGCTGGCAGCCCTCGCCCGCGTCTGCACCGGTCCCGTCACCGCGTACGTACGCAGCGAGGCCCGGGCCGTCGAGATGCGCGGCTGGGGCGAGCGCCTCGGAGTGGACGTACGCGCCGCCGACTGGTCGGACGCGGCCGGGGCGCTGAGTGCCCCCCTGGTGATCGCCACCACACCGGCCGGCACGACGGACGCCCTCGCCGCCGAGGTGCCGGCCACTCCCGGCACCCTCTTCGACGTGCTGTACGAGCCGTGGCCGACGGCTGTGGCCGAGGCCTGGTCGAGGAACGGCGGCGCGGTGGTGGGCGGACTGGACCTACTCGTCCACCAGGCGGTGTTCCAGGTCGAGCAGATGACGGGGCGCTCGCCCGCGCCGCTCCAGGACATGCGTGAAGCAGGCGAACGCGCGCTCGGTTCTCGCTAAGATCTCCCCGTTCCGACAGAGCAGCGGGGAGAGCAGTCATGGACACCGGTCAGCCGCAGGCATCGATCCTGAAGAGCGTCTTCGAGGGACTGATCCAGTTCCTGCCGGACTGGCTGGAGATTCCGCTCCTGTGCCTGCTGATCGCGTTCATCCTGTTCGGGTGGGTGCAGTCGATCAGGGGGAAGATCACCCGGCGGCGTGCCGCCAGGGCCCCGCAGCCCATGCTCCCGCCTGCGGGCAGCCAGGGCCGGGGCGCCGACCACCTCGGGCAGTACGCCCCCGCCGCCCACCGGCCCGCGCCGCACACGCCGAGCGGTGCGGACTTCCTCGGCGCGTACGCCCCGCAGCAGCGCCGGGACGGCGACTGAGGATCGTCCGCGGACCGTCCGCCTGCTGGACCGGCGACGGTCGGGGGATCCGGACGTGGGAGGATCGGGGTAGGCGGGCCAGGGCCGCGCACCCGGTCGCGCCGTCGCAGTTCGAGGCGCGAGTATGAGGAGCACCGTTGAGCAGGTTGCGTTGGCTGACCGCGGGCGAGTCGCACGGACCGGCACTGGTGGCGACGCTGGAGGGTCTTCCCGCCGGTGTGCCCATCACCACCGACATGGTGGCGGACCACCTCGCCCGGCGGCGCCTCGGTTACGGCCGCGGGGCCCGGATGAAGTTCGAGCGCGACGAGGTCACGTTCATCGGCGGCGTACGGCACGGTCTGACCATGGGTTCGCCGGTCGCCGTGATGGTCGGCAACACCGAGTGGCCGAAGTGGGAGAAGGTCATGGCGGCCGATCCCGTGGACCCCGACGAGCTCGCCCAGCTGGCCCGTAACGCGCCGCTGACCCGGCCCCGGCCCGGCCACGCGGATCTCGCCGGCATGCAGAAGTACGCGCTCGACGAGGCGCGCCCCATCCTGGAGCGCGCGAGCGCCCGGGAGACCGCGGCCCGGGTCGCGCTCGGCGCGGTGGCCCGGTCGTACCTGAAGGAGACGACGGGTATCGAGATCGTCTCCCACGTGGTGGAGCTGGCCTCGGCCAAGGCCCCGTACGGAGTGGTCCCGGTCCCCGCCGACGAGGAACGCCTCGACGCCGACCCGGTGCGCTGCCTCGACGCCGACGCGAGCAAGGCGATGGTGGCGGAGATCGACCAGGCCCACAAGGACGGCGACACCCTCGGCGGCGTGGTCGAGGTCCTGGCGTACAACGTGCCGGTCGGCCTCGGGTCGCACGTCCACTGGGACCGCCGGCTCGACGCGCGGCTCGCGGCCGCTCTGATGGGCATCCAGGCCATCAAGGGCGTCGAGGTCGGTGACGGCTTCGAGCTGGCCCGCGTGCCCGGCTCCAAGGCACACGACGAGATCGTGGCCACGGACGACGGCATCCGCCGCACGTCGGGCCGCTCCGGTGGCACGGAGGGCGGCATTTCCACCGGTGAGCTGCTGCGCGTGCGCGCCGCGATGAAGCCGATCGCGACCGTGCCGCGGGCCCTGAGGACCATCGACGTCGAGACCGGTGAGCCCGCGGCCGCCCACCACCAGCGTTCCGACGTGTGCGCCGTGCCCGCCGCCGGGATCGTGGCGGAGGCGATGGTGGCGCTGGTCGTCGCGGACGCCGTCGCGGAGAAGTTCGGCGGCGACAGCGTCACAGAGACCCGCCGCAACGTCCGTGCGTACCTCGACAACCTCCACATCCGGTGAGCGCGCCGCAGATCGTCCTGGTCGGGCCGATGGGCTCGGGCAAGTCCACGGTGGGCGAGCTGCTCGCCGCGCAGCTGGGCGTGGCCTTCCGGGACACCGACGCCGACATCGTCGCCACGGAGGGCCGCGAGATCTCCGACATCTTCGTCGAGGACGGCGAGGAGCACTTCCGCGCCCTCGAGCGCGCGGCGGTGCGGACGGCCGTCGCCGAGCACACGGGCGTGCTCGCCCTCGGCGGCGGCGCCATTCTCGACGACGGGACCCGCGAGCTGCTCGCGGGCCTGCCCGTCGCCTACCTCTCGATGGACGTGGAGGAGGCGGTGAAGCGCGTCGGCCTCAACACGGCCAGGCCGCTGCTCGCCGTCAACCCGCGCCGTCAGTGGCGCGAGCTGATGGAGGCCCGCCGCCATCTCTACACGGAAGTGGCCCGCGTCGTCGTGGCCACCGACGACCGCACGCCCGAAGAGGTCGCGCAGGCGGTCCTCGACGCACTGGAGCTGAAAGACGTATGACTGACCAGGCAGTGACCCGTATCCAGGTCGGCGGCACGGCCGGCTCCGACCCGTACGAGGTGCTGGTCGGCCGGCAACTCCTCGGCGAGCTGCCGGGACTGATCGGGGAGAAGGCCCAGCGAGTGGCCGTCGTCCACCCCGAGGCGCTCGCCGAGACCGGTGAGGCGCTGCGCGCCGACCTCGCGGGGCAGGGATACGAGGCCGTCGCCATCCAGGTGCCGAACGCGGAGGAGGCCAAGACCGCCGAGGTCGCGGCCTACTGCTGGAAGGCGCTCGGCCAGACCGGCTTCACCCGCACCGACGTCATCGTCGGCGTCGGCGGCGGCGCCACGACCGACCTCGCCGGGTTCGTCGCGGCGAGCTGGCTGCGCGGCGTGCGGTGGATCGCCGTGCCCACCACAGTGCTCGCCATGGTCGACGCGGCCGTCGGCGGCAAGACCGGCATCAACACCGCGGAGGGCAAGAACCTCGTCGGCGCGTTCCACCCGCCGGCCGGTGTGCTCTGCGACCTGGCCGCGCTGGACTCGCTGCCCGTCAACGACTACGTCAGCGGCATGGCGGAGATCATCAAGGCCGGCTTCATCGCCGACCCGGTCATCCTCGACCTCGTCGAGGCCGACCCGCAGGGTGCCCGCACGCCCGCCGGACCGCACACCGCCGAGCTGATCGTGCGTTCCATCCAGGTCAAGGCCGACGTCGTCTCCAGCGACCTCAAGGAGGCCGGCCTCCGCGAGATCCTCAACTACGGGCACACCCTCGCGCACGCCATCGAGAAGAACGAGCGCTACAAGTGGCGGCACGGCGCGGCCGTCTCCGTCGGCATGGTCTTCGCCGCCGAGCTCGGCCGCCTGGCCGGGCGGTTGGACGACGCCACCGCCGACCGCCACCGCACCGTCCTGGAATCCGTCGGACTGCCGCTGACCTACCGCGGGGACCAGTGGCCCAAGCTGCTGGAAACCATGAAGGTCGACAAGAAGTCCCGCGGCAACCTGCTGCGCTTCATCGTTCTCGACGGCCTCGGCAAGCCGACCGTTCTGGAGGGCCCCGACCCCGCGGTGCTGCTCGCGGCATACGGCGAGGTCTCCGCGTGAGCCGCCGGGTGCTGGTGCTCAACGGGCCGAACCTCGGCCGCCTCGGCTCCCGCGAGCCCGACGTCTACGGCGCGACCTCCTACGCGGGTCTGGTGGACACCTGCCAGGCCCTGGGCAAGGAGCTCGGCCTCGACGTGGACGTACGGGAGACGAACGACGAGGGGGAGATGATCCGCTGGCTGCACGAGGCCGCTGACGGTTCGATCCCGGTCGTTCTCAACCCCGGTGCCTTCACGCACTATTCGTACGGGATGCGCGACGCCGCCGCCCAGCGCACGGCACCGCTCATCGAGGTGCACATCTCCAACCCGTACACCCGCGAGGCATTCCGCCACACGTCGGTCGTCGCGGCCGTGGCCAGCGGTACGATCGCCGGCTTCGGCATCGGCTCCTACCGGCTCGCGCTGCGTGCGCTGGCGGAGGAACTCGGTGGCTGAGCAGCCGTGCCGGGCACTTCGAGACGGGCACTTCGAGCCGTTCCCGGCCGTTGACGCCAAGGCGGCCGGGCCGGGCGGCACATCCGAGCCGTGCCAGGAAGGTACCGTTCGGTAGCACGACGGCCACCGGCCGTCCCACCAAGCGTCAGTCGCACGAGACGGAGTGGCACCGGATGCAGCACGCAGTGGGGGCTCCGCTGCCGCCGCCCCACGGACCGGGGCAGGGACCGGCCGGATGGACAAACAGCGCACAGCACCCGGGCCCCGGCCCGGGGCTGCCCGCGGGGCCCCCACCGCCGCCGCACGGCTGGGCAGGTCCGGCGCCGTCGCAGCCCGCGCGTGAGACGACGGGTCACATCCAGCTCCCGCCCGGCGGGCCCGTTCCCATACCGGCGCCGCCCCCGGCGGACAGCGGCACCGGCGCGGCCATGCTGGCCGTGCTGCTCATAGGTCCCGCCGGCGCCGGCAAGACCACGGTGGCACGCCACTGGGCCAACAACCGCCGGGTGCCCACGGCACACATCAGCCTCGACGACGTCCGCGAATGGGTGTGCTCCGGTTTCGCCGACCCCCAGTCGGGCTGGAACGACAACTCCGAGGCCCAGTACCGCCTCGCGCGGCGCACCTGCGGCTTCGCCGCCCGCAACTTCCTGGCGAACGGGATCTCCTGCATCCTCGACGACGCCGTCTTCCCCGACCGCCCCGTCGTCGGCCTCGGCGGCTGGAAGCGCCACGTCGGCCCCGGCCTGCTGCCCGTGGTGCTCCTGCCGGGCCTCGAGATCGTCCTCGAGCGCAACGCGGAGCGCAGCGGGAACCGGCGCCTGTCGGACGAGGAGGTCGCCGGGATCCACGGGCGGATGGCCGGGTGGTACGGGTCGGGCCTGCCGATCATCGACAACTCGAAGTACGACGTGGAGACGACGGCGCGGGTGCTGGACGACGTGCTCGCGCGCGCCATCGCGAGCCCCCCGAGCTGGTAGCCCCGCTCCGCTGCGCGGGGTCATTTCCCCCTGCCAGATCCCGAACCGGCAGACCGGACCCATGCCTCGATGGCCTGCGGGGTTCGGAGGAGCCCGTTCGGCAGACCGAGGACACCGCGCGGATACGGGTCCTGGTGTTCCCACGCCGCCGGGCGTAGGGGGAGGAGCCCGGAGTCCGGTTCCGGGAAGGGCCGGAGACGGGGGGCAGGGCCCGCCGCAGGCGCCACCCGCACCCGCATGCGCCACCGGCCCACCCCGCTCGGCCGCGTCACCGGGCCCCCGGCCCCTGGCCCTCGTAGGCTCGGAGAATGTCTGAGGTGTATGGCGTCCGCCGCGGCCGACTCCGGGACCGGTGCGCCGCGACCGGCAGCGCGGCGGCCCTGATCTCCCGGCCTGCCAACGTCCGCTATCTCGCGGGAGGTGCCCCGCCCGGCGCCGTACTGCTCCTCGGTCCCACGGACGACGTGCTTCTCTGTCCGCGCACGCCGGCCGCCGGCGACCCCGCCGACGGACGCCCGGACGACGGGCTGCGGCTGGTCGTGCTGCCGACGTCCGCCGGCGACGCGGCGGTCGCGGCCGCCGAGCTGGCCCGTACGGACGGCGTCGAATCGCTCGCGGTCGAGGAACACCATCTGACGGTCACCAGGCACCGCGCGCTCGGCTCCGTCGCCCCCCGGCTGCGCCTCGCGGATCTCGGGCTCGCCGTCGAGCAGCAGCGGATCGTCAAGGACGAGGACGAGATCGCCTGTCTGCGTATCGCGGCCGAGATCACCGACCAGGCCCTCGGCGAGCTGCTCGAGTCCATCCTGGTGGGCCGCACCGAGCGGCACCTCGCCCTCGAGCTGGAGCGCCGGCTCGTCGACCACGGCGCCGACGGCCCGGCGTTCCCGACCTCTGTGGCCACCGGCCCCAATTCGGGCCGCGCCGGTCACCGCCCGGGTGACCGCCGGGTCGAGGAGGGGGATTTCCTTTCCGTCTGCCTCGGCGCGAACTACCGCGGCTACCGCTGCGAGATCGGCCGCACCTTTGTGATCGGTACGTCCCCGGCCGACTGGCAGATCGAGCTGTACGAGCTCGTCTTCGCCGCTCAGCGGGCCGGCCGCGAGGCCCTGGTGCCCGGGACCGCGTACCGCGAGGTCGATCACGCGGCCCGCCACATCCTGGACGTGGCGGGCCACACGGAGGAGCTCGCGCCCCGGACGGGGCACGGCGTCGGACTCGAAATCGACGAGGACCCGCAGCTCGCCCCTGCGGCCATGGGTAAACTGGACGCTTGTGTGCCGGTCACCGTCGAACCGGGGGTCCACCTCCCGGGCCGGGGCGGGGTCCGGATCGATGACACGCTCGTCGTGCGCCAGGAGGCGGACGGCGGACCCGAGCTACTCACCATCACGACCAAGGAGCTGCTCGCGCTGTAGCCGAGCTGCGGTGCGGTGCGAAAGCCTTGGTCGTCCACCCAGCGTCAGTCCAGGAGATTCCGCAACCGTGGCTTCCACGAACGACCTCAAGAACGGCATGGTGCTCAAGCTCGACGGAGGCCAGCTCTGGTCCGTCGTCGAGTTCCAGCACGTCAAGCCCGGCAAGGGCCCGGCCTTCGTGCGCACCAAGCTCAAGAACGTGCTCTCCGGCAAGGTCGTCGACAAGACCTTCAACGCAGGCGTGAAGGTCGAAACGGCCACCGTCGACCGGCGCGACATGCAGTTCTCGTACATGGACGGCGAGTACTTCGTCTTCATGGACATGCAGACGTACGACCAGCTGATGATCGACCGCAAGACGGTCGGAGACGCCGCCAACTTCCTCATCGAGGGCTTCGAGGCCAGCGTGGCGCAGCACGAGGGCGAGGTGCTCTATGTCGAGCTGCCGGCCACCGTCGAGCTGACCATCCAGCACACCGAGCCGGGCGTGCAGGGCGACCGTTCCACCGGTGGCTCCAAGCCCGCCACCCTGGAGACCGGTTACGAGATCCAGGTCCCGCTCTTCATCACCACGGGCGAGAAGATCAAGGTCGACACGCGTTCCGGCGACTACCTCGGCCGGGTGAACAGCTAACCGTGGCTGCCCGTAACAAGGCCCGCAAGCGAGCCTTCCAGATCCTCTTCGAGGCCGACCAGCGCGGGGCGTCCGTGCAGAGCGTCCTCGCGGACTGGGTCCGGCACGCCCGTACCGACGAGCGGCAGCCGCCGGTCGCCGAGTACACGATGGACCTCGTCGAAGGGTACGCGGAGCACGCGGACCGGATCGACGAGCTCATCGCCACGTACGCCGTGGGCTGGACGATCGACCGGATGCCGGTCGTCGACCGCAACATCCTCCGGCTCGGCACCTACGAGCTGGTCTGGAAGGACGAGACCCCGGACGCGGTGGTGATCGACGAGGCGGTGCAGCTCGCCAAGGAGTTCTCCACCGAGGAATCGCCGGCGTTCGTGAACGGCCTGCTGGGCCGTTTCAAGGACCTCAAGCCGAGCCTGCGCCGCGACTGACGCGAGTGGGTACCGGTTGCATCAGGCCCGGGGCGCAAGACATGAGTCTTGCGCCCCGGGCCTGATGTCTGTCCTGCCCGTCAGCGGGTTCGACGGCGCTGCGACGGCGACGGCAACGGTGACGGCGGAGGGCGGGACCGGTCCGGACCGGTCCCGCCCTCCGCGACGTGACGTTTTTTCAGCTGCGGGACAGGGGTCAGCTGTCCTCGTGGGCCACCGCACGACGGGCGTCCGCGTCCAGCACGCCCCAGCTGATCAGCTGCTCTGTCAGGACCGAAGGCGACTGGTCGTAAATGACGGCCAGCGTGCGCAGGTCGTCCTGGCGGATCGACAGCACCTTGCCGTTGTAGTCACCGCGCTGCGACTGGATCGTCGCCGCGTACCGCTGGAGCGGGCCGGCCTTCTCCTGCGGGACGTGGGCCAGGCGCTCCAGGTCGAGGACGAGCTTCGGCGGCGGCTCGGCGGCCCCGCCCGGCGTCGTGCCCGGGAGCAGCTCCTGAACCGGGACGCCGTAGAAGTCCGCAAGCTCTGCGAGGCGCTGCACGGTGACGGCACGGTCGCCGCGCTCGTACGAGCCGACGACGACGGCCTTCCAGCGGCCCTGGGACTTCTCTTCCACGCCATGGAGGGACAGCCCCTGCTGGGTGCGGATGGCGCGGAGCTTGGCCCCGAGCTGCTTTGCGTATTCGCTGGACATATAGCTCCCCGGACGCTGTGACAACGTGCGGCTCCGCCGCGCGACTGGTAACTCACTGTGAGGTTACGCAGCGTGACTTGGATGAGTCAAGCCGAATGATCCGGACCGGTTTCGGCCATCGGCCGGTGGACGCGGATCAGTACATCCATCAAGCCCTGGTAACGTGGACGGCGCAATTCCGACGTCCTTTAAGGTCCGTCCCGTGAGGCGGAGAAGGAGGTCCGTTTCGTATGGACGCTTCCAGCAGTTCCGATGCCGCCAGGCCCGTTCTCGAAGGCCCCGACATCGCGCGGGTACTGACCCGCATCGCCCACGAGATCGTCGAGCGCGCCAAGGGCGCCGACGACGTGGTTCTCCTCGGCATCCCGACCCGCGGTGTCTGCCTCGCCCGCCGGCTGGCCGAAAAACTCCAGGGCATCACCGGCCGGAAGATCCCGGTCGGCTCCCTCGACATCACGATGTACCGGGACGACCTGCGGCTCAAGCCCGCCCGGGCGCTGGCCCGCACCGACATCCCCGGCGACGGCATCGACGGCCGTCTCGTCGTCCTCGTCGACGACGTGCTCTTCTCCGGCCGCACCATCCGCGCCGCCCTCGACGCCCTCGGCGACCTCGGCCGCCCACGGGCCGTGCAGCTCGCCGTCCTGGTCGACCGCGGCCACCGCGAGCTGCCCATCCGCGCCGACTACGTCGGCAAGAACCTCCCCACGTCGCTTCGCGAGACGGTCAAGGTCCTGCTCGACGAGGAGGACGGTCGCGACACCGTGCTGCTCGGCGTGAGAGAGACCGCTCCGGCCGGCGAGCGGTAGCACCCCCGTACGGCCCGCCCCTTCGTACGGCGTGCCCGACCGCGCGCCCGCATGCCTCGAAAACCTCCACAGACCTGGAGAAAAACCCCCCGATGATGCGCCACCTCATCTCGGCCGCAGACCTCACCCGCGACGAAGCCGTCCTCATCCTCGACACCGCGGAGGAGATGGCCCGGGTCGCCGACCGGCCGATCAAGAAGCTTCCGGCCCTGCGCGGCCGCACGGTCTGCAACCTCTTCTTCGAGGACTCCACCCGTACCCGCATCTCCTTCGAAGCCGCGGAGAAGCGGCTTTCCGCGGACGTCATCAACTTCGCGGCCAAGGGCTCGAGCGTCTCGAAGGGCGAGTCGCTGAAGGACACCGCGCAGACCCTCGAGGCGATGGGTGTCGACGCCGTCGTCATCCGGCACGGTGCGTCCGGCGCCCCCTACCGTCTCGCCAACTCCGGCTGGATCGACGCTCCCGTCATCAACGCCGGCGACGGCACCCACCAGCACCCCACCCAGGCCCTTCTCGACGCCTTCACCATGCGCCGCCGCCTCGTCGGCAGGGACGCCGGGATCGGCCAGGACCTGGCCGGCCGACGCATCACGATCGTCGGAGACGTGCTGCACAGCCGGGTCGCGCGCTCCAACGTCGACCTGCTGCACACCCTCGGCGCCGAGGTCACCCTCGTCGCCCCGCCGACCCTGGTGCCGGTCGGCGTGGAGACCTGGCCGTGCGAGGTCTCGTACGACCTCGACTCCACCCTGACCAAGTCCGACGCAGTGATGATGCTGCGCGTCCAGCGCGAGCGGATGAACGCCGCGTTCTTCCCGACCGAGCGCGAGTACTCGCGGCGCTACGGCCTGGACGGCGAGCGGATGGCCAAGATGCCGGAGCACGCGATCGTCATGCACCCCGGCCCGATGGTCCGCGGCATGGAGATCACCGCCGAGGTCGCCGACTCCGACCGCTGCACGGTGATCGAGCAGGTCGCCAACGGCGTCTCCATCCGCATGGCCGTCCTCTACCTGCTGCTCGGCGGCAACGAGTCCGACGCCCCCACCACCCGTACCGAGGAGAAGTAAGACCATGAGCAAGACCCTGATCCGCGGTGCGAAGGTACTCGGCGGCGAGGCCCAGGACGTACTGATCGACGGCGACACCATCGCGCAGACGGGCACCGGGCTGTCCGACGAGGGCGCCCAGGTGATCGAGGCCGAGGGGCAGATCCTGCTGCCGGGCCTCGTCGATCTGCACACCCACCTGCGCGAGCCCGGCCGCGAGGACTCGGAGACCGTCCTCACCGGCACCCGGGCCGCCGCGAGCGGCGGCTACACGGCCGTGTTCGCCATGGCCAACACCTTCCCCGTCGCCGACACCGCCGGCGTCGTCGAGCAGGTCTACCGGCTCGGCAAGGAGTCCGGCTACTGCGACGTGCAGCCCATCGGCGCCGTCACCGTCGGCCTCGAGGGCAAGAAGCTCGCCGAGCTCGGCGCCATGCACGAGTCCGCGGCCGGCGTGACCGTCTTCTCCGACGACGGCAAGTGCGTCGACGACGCGGTGATGATGCGCCGGGCGCTGGAGTACGTGAAGGCCTTCGGCGGCGTCGTGGCCCAGCACGCCCAGGAGCCGCGCCTCACCGAGGGCGCCCAGATGAACGAGGGCGTCGTCTCCGCGGAACTCGGTCTCGGCGGCTGGCCGGCCGTTGCCGAGGAGTCGATCATCGCCCGCGACGTGCTCCTCGCCGAGCACGTCGGCTCCCGCGTCCACATCTGCCACCTCTCCACCGCCGGCTCCGTCGAGATCGTCCGCTGGGCTAAGTCCCGCGGTATCGACGTCACCGCCGAGGTCACCCCGCACCACCTGCTGCTCACCGACGAGCTGGTCCGCTCCTACAACCCGGTCTACAAGGTCAACCCGCCGCTGCGCACCGAGCGCGACGTCATGGCCCTGCGCGAGGCGCTCGCCGACGGCACGATCGACATCGTCGCCACCGACCACGCCCCGCACCCCCACGAGGACAAGGACTGCGAGTGGGCCGCGGCCGCCATGGGAATGGTGGGCCTGGAGACCGCGCTCTCCGTCGTCCAGCAGACGATGGTCGAGACGGGACTGCTCGACTGGGCGGGCGTCGCCGACCGGATGTCGTTCAAGCCCGCGCAGATCGGACAGGCCAAGGGCCACGGCCGCCCCGTCTCGGCTGGTGAGCCCGCGAACCTCACTCTCGTCGATCCGGCATACCGTGGTGAGGTGGACCCCGCGGGCTTCGCCTCCCGCAGCCGCAACACCCCCTACGAGGGCCGTGAGCTGCCGGGACGCGTCACCCATACGTTCCTGCGGGGCCGGGCGACGCTCGTGGACGGGAAGCTGGCGTGACACCTGCAGTGATGAATCCGGCCGTCGAGGCCGCTGTGGCAGCCGGGGCCGCGGAACAGAAGTCGGCGGAGGTGACCGACTGGGCCGCCCGCCTCGGATGGGTCGTCGGTCTGCTGCTCTTCATCGCCCTCGTCTACTGGCTGATGCGCCAGGGCTGGAAGTGGCGGGGCTCCCTGCAGTCCGACCTGCAAGAGCTGCCCACCGCGCCCGATGAGCTGGGCGAGGCGAAACTGACGTCGACCGGCCGGTACCACGGCTCCACCACCGCCGGGCAGTGGCTCGACCGGATCGTCGCCCACGGGCTCGGCATCCGCAGCCGGGTCGAACTCACTCTCACCGACGCGGGGCTCGCGGTCGTACGGCCCGGTGCGCAGGACTTCTTCGTACCGATGGCGGCGCTGCGCGAGGCCCGGCTCGACAAGGGCATCGCGGGCAAGGTCCTCGCCGAGGGCGGTCTGCTGATCGTCACTTGGGCGCACGGCGACAAGCTGATCGACTCCGGCTTCCGCTCGGACCACGCCGCCGAGCAGAGCACCTGGGTCGACACCCTGAACGACATGATCAAGACGACGGAAGGCACCGCACGATGACGATCTCCACCCGGGGAGCGGCTCAAGCTCCCGCCGTACTCGTCCTGGAGGACGGCCGCACCTTCCGCGGCCGTGCCTACGGGGCCGTGGGGGAGACCTTCGGTGAGGCGGTGTTCAACACCGGCATGACCGGCTACCAGGAGACCCTGACCGACCCCTCGTACCACCGCCAGGTGGTCGTGATGACCGCGCCGCACGTCGGCAACACCGGCGTCAACGACGAGGACGACGAGTCGAAGAGGATCTGGGTCGCCGGCTACGTCGTCCGCGACCCCGCCCGTATCCCCTCGAACTGGCGCTCCCGCCGCACCCTCGACGACGAACTGGAGTCCCAGGGCGTCGTCGGTATCAGCGGCATCGACACCCGCGCCCTCACCCGCCACCTGCGCGAGCGCGGCGCCATGCGCGTCGGCATCTTCTCCGGTGACGCGCTCGCCGACGACGCCACGCTGCTCGCCCGCGTCCAGCAGGCCCCCGAGATGAAGGGCGCCGACCTGTCCGCCCAGGTCGCGACCGGCGAGGCGTACGTCGTCCCGGCGATCGGTGAGAAGAAGTTCACCGTCGCCGCGCTCGACCTCGGCATCAAGGGCATGACCCCGCACCGGATGGCCGAGCGCGGCATAGAGGTCCACGTCCTGCCCGCGACCGCGACTGCCGACGACGTCTACGCGGTGAGCCCCGACGGTGTGTTCCTCTCCAACGGCCCCGGTGACCCCGCCACCGCCGATCTGACCGTCATCAAGGCGGTGCTGGAGCGCAGGACGCCGCTGTTCGGCATCTGCTTCGGCAACCAGTTGCTCGGCCGCGCGCTCGGCTTCGGCACGTACAAGCTGAAGTACGGCCACCGCGGCATCAACCAGCCCGTGCAGGACCGTACGACCGGCAAGGTCGAGGTCACCGCGCACAACCACGGATTCGCCGTCGAGGCGCCCCTCGACAAGGTCTCCGACACCCCCTACGGCCGCGCAGAGGTCTCCCACGTCTGCCTCAACGACAACGTGGTGGAGGGCCTCCAGCTGCTCGACCAGCCGGCCTTCAGCGTCCAGTACCACCCCGAGGCGGCCGCCGGCCCGCACGACGCCGCGTACCTGTTCGACCGCTTCGTATCCCTGATGGAGGCCGATCGTGCCTAAGCGCACCGATATCCAGTCCGTCCTGGTCATCGGCTCCGGCCCGATCGTCATCGGCCAGGCCGCCGAGTTCGACTACTCGGGCACCCAGGCCTGCCGCGTCCTCAAGTCCGAGGGCCTGCGTGTCATCCTGGTCAACTCCAACCCGGCCACGATCATGACCGACCCGGAGATCGCCGACGCCACGTACGTCGAGCCGATCACCCCGGAATTCGTCGAGAAGATCATCGCCAAGGAGCGCCCCGACGCGCTGCTGCCGACGCTCGGCGGCCAGACCGCGCTCAACACCGCCATCTCCATGCACGAGCAGGGTGTGCTGGAGAAGTACGGCGTCGAGCTGATCGGCGCCAACGTCGAGGCGATCAACAAGGGCGAGGACCGCGACCTGTTCAAGGACGTCGTGGAGGCCGTCCGCGCCAAGATCGGCCACGGCGAGTCCGCCCGCTCGGTCATCTGCCACTCGATGGACGACGTCATCAAGGGCGTCGAGACCCTCGGCGGCTACCCCGTCGTCGTCCGCCCGTCCTTCACCATGGGCGGCGCCGGCTCCGGCTTCGCCCACGACGAGGACGAGCTGCGCCGCATCGCCGGTCAGGGCCTCACGCTCTCCCCGACCACCGAGGTGCTGCTCGAGGAGTCCATCCTCGGCTGGAAGGAGTACGAGCTGGAGCTGATGCGCGACAAGCACGACAACGTCGTGGTCGTCTGCTCCATCGAGAACTTCGACCCGATGGGCGTCCACACCGGCGACTCCATCACCGTCGCCCCGGCGATGACGCTCACCGACCGCGAGTACCAGCGGCTGCGCGACATCGGCATCGCGATCATCCGCGAGGTCGGCGTCGACACCGGCGGCTGCAACATCCAGTTCGCCGTCAACCCCGACGACGGCCGGATCATCGTCATCGAGATGAACCCGCGCGTCTCCCGGTCCTCCGCGCTCGCGTCCAAGGCCACCGGCTTCCCGATCGCCAAGATCGCCGCGAAGCTCGCCGTCGGCTACACGCTGGACGAGATCCCGAACGACATCACCGAGAAGACCCCGGCCTCCTTCGAGCCGACCCTCGACTACGTCGTGGTCAAGGCCCCCCGGTTCGCCTTCGAGAAGTTCCCGTCCGCCGACGCCACCCTCACCACCACCATGAAGTCGGTCGGCGAGGCCATGGCCATCGGCCGCAACTTCACCGAGGCGCTGCAGAAGGCCCTGCGCTCCCTGGAGAAGAAGGGCAGCCAGTTCTCCTTCACCGGCGAGCCGGGCGACAAGGAGGAGCTGCTGCGGGAGGCCGTGCGGCCCACCGACGGCCGGATCAACACGGTCATGCAGGCCATCCGCGCGGGCGCGAGCCCCGAGGAGGTCTTCGAGGCCACCAAGATCGACCCGTGGTTCACCGACCAGCTGTTCCTGATCAAGGAGTACGCGGACGAGCTGGCCGCCGCCGAGAAGCTGGAGCCCGAGCTGCTCGCCGCGGCCAAGCGCCACGGCTTCTCCGACGTCCAGATCGCCGAGATCCGCGGCCTGCGCGAAGACGTCGTCCGCGAGGTCCGGCACGCGCTCGGCATCCGCCCGGTCTTCAAGACGGTCGACACCTGCGCCGCAGAGTTCGCCGCCCGCACCCCGTACTTCTACTCGTCCTACGACGAGGAGTCCGAGGTCGCGCCGCGCACCCGGCCCGCCGTGATCATCCTCGGCTCCGGCCCCAACCGCATCGGCCAGGGCATCGAGTTCGACTACTCCTGCGTCCACGCCTCCTTCGCGCTGCACGACGCCGGGTACGAGACCGTGATGGTCAACTGCAACCCGGAGACCGTCTCCACGGACTACGACACCTCCGACCGTCTGTACTTCGAGCCGCTGACGCTCGAGGACGTTCTGGAGATCGTGCACGCCGAGTCGCTGGCCGGACCGATCGCCGGTGTCGTCGTCCAGCTCGGCGGCCAGACCCCGCTCGGCCTCGCACAGGCGCTCAAGGACAACGGCGTCCCGGTCGTCGGCACCCCCCCGGAGGCCATCCACGCCGCCGAGGACCGCGGCGCCTTCGGTCAGGTCCTCGCCGAGGCCGGGCTGCCCGCGCCCAAGCACGGCACCGCGACCACCTTCGCCGGCGCCAAGGCCATCGCCGACGAGATCGGCTACCCGGTCCTGGTCCGCCCGTCGTACGTGCTCGGCGGCCGGGGAATGGAGATCGTCTACGACGAGGCGAGGCTGGAGGCGTACATCGCCGAGTCCACCGAGATCTCCCCGACCCGCCCGGTCCTCGTCGACCGCTTCCTCGACGACGCGATCGAGATCGACGTCGACGCGCTCTACGACGGCCACGAGCTCTACCTCGGCGGCGTCATGGAGCACATCGAGGAGGCCGGCATCCACTCCGGCGACTCGGCCTGCGCCCTGCCCCCGATCACGCTCGGCGGCTTCGACATCAAGCGGCTGCGCGCCTCCACCGAGGCCATCGCCAAGGGTGTCGGCGTCCGCGGACTGATCAACATCCAGTTCGCGATGGCCGGCGACATCCTCTACGTCCTCGAGGCCAACCCGCGTGCCTCCCGCACCGTCCCCTTCACCTCGAAGGCGACCGCGGTGCCGCTGGCGAAGGCCGCCGCCCGCATCTCGCTGGGCGCCACCATCGCCGACCTGCGCGAGGAGGGCCTGCTGCCCAGGAACGGCGACGGCGGCACCCTGCCGCTGGACGCGCCGATCTCCGTCAAGGAGGCCGTCATGCCCTGGTCGCGCTTCCGCGACGTGCACGGGCGCGGCGTGGACACCATCCTCGGCCCGGAGATGCGCTCCACCGGCGAGGTCATGGGCATCGACTCCGTCTTCGGAACGGCGTACGCCAAGTCGCAGGCCGGCGCGTACGGCCCGCTGCCCACGAAGGGCCGCGCCTTCGTCTCCGTCGCCAACCGCGACAAGCGCTCGATGATCTTCCCGGCCCGCGAGCTGGTCGCCCACGGCTTCGAGCTGCTGGCCACCTCCGGCACCGCCGAGGTCCTCAAGCGCAACGGCATCAACGCGACCGTCGTGCGCAAGCAGTCCGAGGGCGAGGGCCCGAACGGCGAGAAGACCGTGGTGCAGCTGATCCACGACGGTGAGGTCGACCTCATCGTCAACACCCCCTACGGCACCGGCGGCCGCCTCGACGGCTACGACATCCGCACGGCGGCCGTAGCCCGCGGCGTCCCGTGCCTGACCACGGTCCAGGCGCTCGCCGCGGCCGTCCAGGGCATCGACGCGCTCAACCGCGGTGACGTCGGCGTCCGTTCACTGCAGGAACACGCGGAACACCTGACCGCGGCCCGCGACTAGCAACCATGAGGGGGACACCGGAAACGGTGTCCCCCTCCTCATGAGGACACCACTTCCCATGTACAAGCTCTTCTTCAACCTGGTCTTCAAGCGGATGGACGCGGAGCAGGCGCATCACCTCGCCTTCCGCTGGATCCGGCTTGCGGTCCGTGTCCCCGTGCTGCGCACCTTCGTCGCCGCCGCGCTCGCGCCCCGGTACAAGCAACTGCGCACCGAGGCACTGGGGCTGCGCATGCACGGCCCGTTCGGGCTCGCGGCCGGCTTCGACAAGAACGCCGTCGCCGTCGACGGCATGGCGATGCTGGGCTTCGACCATGTCGAGATCGGCACGGTCACCGCCCAGCCGCAGCCGGGCAACCCCAAGAAGCGTCTCTTCCGGCTCGTTCCGGACCGCGCTCTGATCAACCGCATGGGCTTCAACAACGAGGGCTCGGCCGTCGTCGCCGCCCGCCTCGCCGCCCGCCGGGAGATCTTCCGGACGGTCGTCGGCGTCAACATCGGCAAGACCAAGGTCGTTCCGGAGGCCGAGGCCGCCGCCGACTACGTGACGTCCACCGAGCGGCTCGCCGCCCACGCCGACTACCTCGTCGTCAACGTCTCCTCGCCCAACACCCCCGGCCTGCGCAATCTCCAGGCCACGGAGTCGCTGCGCCCGCTGCTCAGCGCCGTACGCGAGGCCGCCGACCGCACGGTCACCGACCGGCGTGTGCCGCTGCTCGTCAAGATCGCGCCCGACCTCGCGGACGAGGACGTCGACGCCGTCGCCGACCTGGCCCTCGAGCTGGGCCTTGACGGCATCATCGCCACCAACACCACCATCGCCCGCGAGGGGCTCGGCCTGCGGTCGGCGCCCTCGCTCGTCAACGAGACGGGCGGACTGTCGGGCGCCCCGGTCAAGGAGCGCTCGCTGGAGGTGCTGCGCCGGCTGTACGCCCGCGTCGGCGACCGCATCACCCTGATCGGTGTCGGAGGCATCGAGAACGCCGAGGACGCCTGGCAGCGCATCCTTGCCGGCGCCACCCTCGTCCAGGGCTACAGCGCCTTCATCTACGAGGGCCCCTTCTACACCCGCGCCATCCACAAGGGCCTCGCCGCGCGCCTCGCCGGGAGCCCGTACGCCACCCTCGCAGAGGCCGTCGGCGCCGAGACGCGAAAGGCCACCCACGCATGACCCTTCAGGAGACCTTCGGCGCACGGCTGCGCCACGCCATGGACACCCGTGGCCCGCTCTGCGTCGGCATCGACCCGCACGCCTCGCTGCTCACCGCCTGGGGCCTGAACGACGACGTCGCCGGCCTGGAACGGTTCACCCGCACGACCGTCGAGGCGCTGGCCGACCGGGTCGCCGTGCTCAAGCCGCAGTCGGCGTTCTTCGAGCGCTTCGGCTCGCGCGGCATCGCCGTCCTGGAGAAGGCCGTCGCGGAGGCGCGCGCGGCCGGTGCCCTGGTGCTGATGGACGCCAAGCGGGGTGACATCGGCTCGACCATGGGCGCCTACGCGGAGACGTATCTGCGCAAGGACTCCCCGCTCTTCTCCGACGCGGTCACCGTTTCCCCGTACCTGGGCTTCGGCTCGCTGCGGCCCGCGCTGGACCAGGCCGTGCTGAGCGGCTGCGGTGTCTTCGTGCTGGCCCTCACCTCCAACCCGGAGGGCGCCGAGGTCCAGCGCTCCACCGCGGCCGGCGGCAGGTCGCTGGCCCAGGTGATGCTCGACCACATGGCCGCGGAGAACGCCGGCGCCCAGCCCCTCGGGTCGGTCGGCGCGGTCGTGGGCGCGACGCTGGGCGATGCCGGCGCGGACCTCGACATCAACGGACCCCTGCTCGCCCCCGGCATCGGCGCCCAGGGCGCGACGCCGGCCGACCTTCCGCGGGTCTTCGGCGCAGCGGTCCGCAACGTGGTGCCGAGCGTCAGCCGTGGCGTTCTCAAGGAGGGGCCGGACGCGGCAGGGCTGCGGGCGGCGGCGGAGCGGTTCGCCGACGAGGTGCGCGCGGCGGTCGCGGACGCGTAGAAGCGGCCGGGGGCCGGTGACGGACCGGTGGAGGGGCCCGAGCGGAGGGTGCCTTGACATTTTCTTCACGCAAAACTAGGTCGATTTGCCGGAAATGTCCCGCTCGGTCGATGCTGACCAGGACTTTTCGTCTGTTCTCGCTGACTGGAGCGGTCATGGCCGCTAGTCTCCGTCGAAGAGAGAACGTGCAGGGCAGACGCACTGCGTTGCTCGTTGCTCGCCTGGTGTGGGGCGACTAGGTTCCTCACCGGTCCGTATCCGACAGTTCGACATCCGAGGTGACGTAGGCGTGGCTCTTCCGCCCCTTACCCCTGAACAGCGCGCAGCCGCGCTCGAAAAGGCCGCCGCGGCTCGCCGGGAGCGGGCCGAGGTCAAGAATCGACTCAAGCACTCCGGCGCCTCGCTCCACGAGGTCATCAAGCAGGGTCAGGAGAACGACGTCATCGGAAAGATGAAGGTCTCCGCCCTCCTCGAGTCCCTGCCGGGCGTGGGCAAGGTCCGCGCCAAGCAGATCATGGAGAGGCTCGGCATCTCCGAGAGCCGCCGGGTGCGTGGTCTCGGCTCCAACCAGATCGCCTCCCTGGAGCGCGAGTTCGGCGGCGGCCCCGCCTGACGTTCCCGGGCACTCCCGAGAACCTGGATAATCGCTGCATGGCAGCAGAGGTACGTCCGCGGCTGACCGTGCTCTCCGGCCCCTCCGGGGTCGGCAAGAGCACGGTCGTCGCCCATATGCGCAAGGTCCACCCCGACGTCTGGCTCTCGGTGTCGGCGACCACCAGGAAGCCGCGGCCCGGCGAGAAGCACGGCGTCCAGTACTTCTTCGTCACCGACGAGGAGTTCGACAAGCTGGTCGCCAACGGCGAGCTGCTGGAGTGGGCCGAGTTCGCGGGCAACCGCTACGGCACGCCCCGCCGTGCGGTCCTCGACCGCATCGAGGCGGGCGAGCCCGTGCTGCTCGAGATCGATCTCCAGGGCGCCCGGCAGGTCAAGGAATCCATGCCGGAGTCCCAGCTCGTCTTCCTGGCGCCGCCGAGCTGGGAGGAACTGGTCCGCCGGCTCACCGGCCGCGGCACGGAGTCCCCGGAGGTCATCCAGCGCCGTCTGGCGGTCGCCAAGGTGGAGCTGGCGGCCGAGCCGGAGTTCGACACCACCCTGGTCAACACCTCCGTCGAGGACGTGGCGCGTGAGCTGCTAGCCTTGATGGCAGTTGTTTGATCTTTTGTCCGATCTTTCTGCAAGTTCTTCGGAAGGCATAGCGTGTCCTCTTCCATCACCGCGCCCGAGGGCATCATCAACCCTCCGATCGACGAGCTGCTCGAGGCCACCGACTCGAAGTACAGCCTCGTGATCTACGCGGCCAAGCGCGCCCGTCAGATCAACGCGTACTACTCGCAGCTCGGTGAGGGCCTGCTCGAGTACGTCGGGCCGCTGGTGGACACCCACGTCCACGAGAAGCCGCTCTCGATCGCCCTGCGCGAGATCAACGCGGGTCTGCTGACGTCCGAGGCCATCGAGGGCCCGGCCCAGTAGTCGCGAGGAATCCTTCACCACAGGCCCGGCGCAGCAGCTGCCGGGCCTGTGGTGTGTCATGGAGGGGTAGCCGAGTGCGGGGAGACGCAGTGGATCAGGCAGTGGACCGGGCAGCGGGCAGGCCGAAGGTCGTCCTCGGGGTCAGCGGTGGCATCGCCGCATACAAGGCGTGCGAACTGCTGCGCAGGCTGACCGAGTCCGGCCACGACGTCCGCGTCGTGCCGACCGCGTCGGCCCTCCACTTCGTCGGTGCGGCGACCTGGTCGGCGCTCTCCGGCCACCCCGTCTCCGCGGAGGTCTGGTCCGAGGTCCACGAGGTCCCGCACGTACGGATCGGGCAGCACGCCGACCTCGTCGTGGTCGCCCCGGCCACCGCCGACATGCTGGCCAAGGCCGCCCACGGCCTCGCCGACGACCTGCTGACCAACACACTGCTCACGGCCCGCTGTCCGGTCGTCTTCGCTCCGGCGATGCACACCGAGATGTGGGAGCACCCCGCCACACAGGAGAACGTGGCCACGCTGCGCCGCCGCGGGGCCGTCGTGATCGAGCCCGCCGTCGGCCGGCTCACCGGCGTCGACACGGGCAAGGGCCGGCTGCCGGACCCGGACGAGATCTTCGAGATCTGCCGGAGGGTCCTCGCCCGCGGGGTCCGAGCCCCCGACCTTGCCGGACGCCATGTGGTCGTCAGTGCGGGCGGCACGCGCGAACCCCTCGACCCGGTCCGCTACCTGGGCAACCGCTCCTCCGGCAAGCAGGGTTACGCGCTGGCACGCACGGCGGCCGCCCGCGGCGCCCGGGTCACCCTCCTCGAGGCCAACACCGGCCTGCCGGACCCCGCCGGCGTCGACGTCGTCCACGTCGGTACGGCGGTGCAGCTGCGCGAAGCCGTGCTGAAGGCAGCCGCGGACGCCGACGCCGTGGTCATGGCGGCCGCCGTCGCCGACTTCCGCCCCGCCACGTACGCCGAGGGAAAGATCAAGAAGAAGGACGGTGTGGAAGCCCCCGCGCTGACCCTGGTCCGCAACCCCGACATCCTCGCCGAGATCTCCGCGGAGCGGGCCCGCCCCGGCCAGGTGATCGTCGGCTTCGCCGCGGAGACCGACGACGTGCTCGCCAACGGCCGCGACAAGCTGCGCCGCAAGGGGTGCGACCTCCTGGTCGTCAACGAGGTGGGGGAGCGCAAGACCTTCGGCTCCGAGGAGAACGAAGCCGTCGTGCTGTCCGCCGACGGCGGCGAGACCACGGTGCCGCACGGCCCGAAGGAAGCCCTCGCCGACACGGTCTGGGACCTGGTCACGCCGCGGCTGTTCTGAGAAGCTCCCGTGAACAGGAAGCGACAGCCGGGCGACGGGCCGACCGTGGAAACCCGCGAAATGTGGCAAATCGCTCAGTCCTAGGCGCTATCGTCTTACCGACCAGGCCGTGGCTCCAGGTCAGCGGACTCCCAGCTTGCGAGACGGGTTGTCCGGTGCCGGAGCGCGACCGATAAACTGGTCGCGGAACGTCGCGGGGCGCAGTCCCCTGCCGATCCGCCAATGATCAGCCAGCAGCCGCTGCAACCCCAGGGAGCGATGTGTCCCGCCGTCTCTTCACCTCGGAGTCCGTGACCGAGGGTCACCCCGACAAGATCGCCGATCAGATCAGCGACACCATTCTCGACGCCCTCCTGCGGGAGGACCCGACTTCCCGGGTAGCCGTGGAGACATTGATCACCACCGGCCTTGTGCACGTCGCCGGTGAAGTGACCACCAAGGCGTACGCCGACATCCCCACGCTGGTGCGGAACAAGATCCTCGAGATCGGCTACGACTCCTCGAAGAAGGGTTTCGACGGCGCCTCCTGCGGCGTCTCCGTCTCCATCGGCGCCCAGTCGCCGGACATCGCGCAGGGCGTCGACACCGCCTACGAGAAGCGCGTCGAGGGTGACGAGGACGAGCTCGACAAGCAGGGCGCCGGCGACCAGGGCCTGATGTTCGGCTACGCGTCCGACGAGACGCCCGAGCTGATGCCGCTGCCGATCAACCTGGCGCACCGGCTCTCGCGCCGCCTGTCCGAGGTCCGCAAGAACGGGACCATCCCCTACCTGCGCCCCGACGGCAAGACGCAGGTCACCATCGAGTACGACGGCGACAAGGCCGTCCGCCTCGACACCGTGGTGGTCTCCTCGCAGCACGCCTCTGACATCGACCTCGACTCGCTGCTCGCGCCCGACATCCGTGAGTTCGTCGTCGAGCACGTGCTGAAGCAGCTGGTCGAGGACGGCATCAAGCTGGACACCGACGGCTACCGCCTCCTGGTCAACCCGACCGGCCGCTTCGAGATCGGCGGCCCGATGGGCGACGCCGGCCTGACCGGCCGCAAGATCATCATCGACACGTACGGCGGCATGGCCCGCCACGGCGGCGGCGCCTTCTCCGGCAAGGACCCCTCCAAGGTCGACCGTTCCGCCGCCTACGCCATGCGCTGGGTCGCCAAGAACGTCGTGGCCGCCGGCCTCGCCGCGCGCTGCGAGGTCCAGGTCGCCTACGCCATCGGCAAGGCCGAGCCGGTCGGTCTGTTCGTCGAGACCTTCGGTACCGCGACCGTCGACGTCGAGAAGATCGAGCAGGCCATCCCCCAGGTCTTCGACCTTCGCCCGGCCGCGATCATCCGCGACCTCGACCTGCTGCGCCCGATCTACGGCCAGACCGCGGCGTACGGACACTTCGGCCGCGAACTGCCCGACTTCACCTGGGAGCGCACGGACCGCGTGGACGCACTGCGCGCGGCGGCCGGCCTGTAGCCACTCACCGCACACGCGTCGCTCAGGGCCCCGGACCGGTATCGGTCCGGGGTCCCGGCGTGTGCCGGGCGGTACGGATGTCCGGCAGGCCGTGCTGTCAGTGGCCTCTGGCAGGATCTTTCTGTGAGCAGCGAAGACAAGCAGCCCTCGGAGCCCGCCGGTGACGGGCCCGAGCAGCTTGCGCTCATCCGGGAGAGCGTCCGCAGGGCGAAGGTGCCCAAGGCCAAGCCGCGCACCTGGCGCGGGGCCGCTCTCGCAAAGGAGCTGCCCGTCGCCCGGGTCGTGGTCAACAAGGGCGTGCTCCACCTCGACCAGTTCTTCGACTACGCCGTCCCCGAGGAGCTCGACGCCGACGCCCGGCCGGGAGTGCGGGTGCGGGTGCGCTTCGGCGCCGGAGCGCACCGGGTCCGCGAAGGGCGCCGCGAGGGCGGCGGACTCATCGACGGCTTCCTCGTCGAGCGCCGTGCCGAGTCCGACTACTCGGGCGCGCTCGCCGCACTCGCCTACGTCGTCTCGCCCGAGCCGGTGCTCAGCCCGGAGATCCTTGCCCTTGCCCGCGCGGTCGCCGACCGCTACGCGGGAAGCCTCGCCGACGTGCTGCAGCTCGCCGTACCGCCCAGGAACGGCCGCGCCGAGGCCAAACCCTCGCCCGAGCCCCTGCCACCGCCCCCCGCGCCCGCCGCCGGCACCTGGGAGCGGTACGGACGCGGCCCTGCCTTCATCGAGTCCCTCGCGGCCGGCGGTGCCCCACGTGCCGTGTGGACCGCGTTGCCCGGGCCGCACTGGCCCGACGAACTGGCCCGCGCCGTTGCAGCCACCCTCGCCTCCGGTCGGGGCGCGCTCGTGGTCGTTCCCGACGGGAGGCGCGCCGCCCGGGTCGACACCGCGCTCACCGCGCTGCTCGGCGAGGGACACCACGCCCTGCTGACCGCCGAGTCCGGGCCGGAGAAGCGGTACCGTCAGTGGCTCGCCGTGCGGCGTGGGTCCGTCCGCGCGGTCGTGGGGACCAGGGCGGCGATGTTCGCGCCCGTGCAGGACCTTGGGCTCGTTGCCGTCTGGGACGACGGGGACTCCAGCCACAGCGACGACAACGCCCCCTTCCCGCACGTCCGCGAAGTCCTCGAGCTGCGGGCCACCCACGACACGTGCGCCTTCCTGCTGGGCAGCACGAGCTGCACCGTCGAGGCCGCCCAACTCGTGGAGAGCGGCTGGGCGGCGCCCCTCGTCGCCGACCGGTCACAGGTCCGGGCCCTGGCACCCCTGGTGCGGACCGTCGGCGACCACGACCTGGCCCGCGACGAGGCCGCCAGAGCGGCCCGCCTGCCGAGCATCGCCTGGCAGGCCGTCCGGGAGGGGCTGGCGCACGGGCCGGTGCTCGTCCAGGTGCCGCGGCGCGGCTACGCACCCAGGCTCGCCTGCGAGCGCTGCCGCACGCCCGCCCGCTGCCGCCACTGCGCCGGCCCCCTCGAAGCGCCCGACGAACGCGATCTGCGGTGCGGCTGGTGCGGACGCGACGAAGCCGCATGGCACTGCGCCGCCTGCGGGTCGGTACGGCTGAGGGCCCGGATCGTGGGCGCCCGGCGCACGGCCGAGGAACTCGGCCGTGCGTTCCCGGCCGTACCGGTACGGACCTCGGGGCGAGACCACATCCTCGACTCGGTGCCGTCGCGGCCCGCGCTCGTCGTCTCCACGCCCGGCGCCGAACCCGTCGCCGACGGCGGATACGCGGCCGCACTCCTCCTCGACGGCTGGGCCATGCTCGGCCGCCCCGACCTGCGGGCCGGCGAGGAGGCGCTGCGCCGCTGGATAGCGGCGGGCGCGCTGGTACGGCCGCAGACGGAAGGCGGCGTGGTGGTCGTCGTCGCGGAACCGACGCTGCGTCCCGTCCAGGCACTGGTGCGCTGGGATCCGGTCGGGCACGCGCTGCGGGAACTCGCGGAGAGGGCCGAGCTCGGGTTCCCGCCGGTCTCGCGTATGGCGGAGGTGGCGGGGCGCGTCTCCACCGTGACCGCGTTCCTCGCGGGGGCCGAGCTTCCGGAAGAGGCGGAGGTACTGGGCCCGGTGCCCCTGCCGTCGGCGGGGCCCGGACGGGCGCGCAGGCCGGGGGAGCCGCCGGTGGGGGAGCAGTGGGAGCGGGCACTGGTCCGGGTGCCGCCGGGGAGAGGCGCGGCGCTGGCCGCCGCGCTGAAGTCCATCCAGGCGACCCGCCTGGCCCGGGGCGGCCCGGCGCAGATCCGCCTCCGTGTCGACCCGCCTGACATCGGCTGACGGATGCGTCCCGGGGTGCTCCGGGAGGGCGGTGCGCGCCGTGCCGGTCCGCTGCGCGGGCTTGTTCCCCGACGCCGCCCCAACCCTGCGCCTGGCGGCGTGGGTGTACCCCCATACCGGAACCGGGGCTGCGCCCAGTCCCGGTACCGCCTTGGGCGGGGGCCTCGACCTCCCCGAGGCGGTACGTCCGCGGACAGGCTGAGCTGCCGCCGCGCGGACGACCCAAGCCCCTTCGCACCCCGACTCCAGCACCGTCGGGGTGCCTCCCACACCCAGCGCGGCGACGGTTCCAGGCGCGGGGTCCGGCGCGGAGCCCCCGAAACACCCCGGCCCGGCACCAGGGCCCGGGCGTGTCCCGGGGCTTGCCCTGCGACGGAGCCGCACATCGCCGCAGCGGGGGCACGCTCGCAGACGTGACCCGGTCCGCCAGCCGCGACGGCGCGTCAGCCATGGTCGGTACGGCCGGGAAAGCCGGGCCACGCCCGCAGACGTGACCCGGTCCGCCGCCCGCCCGAGGGCGCGTCAGCCGTTGCGCGGACCAGGGAACGCCCCGGGGCGCGTGTCCGTCGACTGGGGCGGCATCGAGCGGGCCATCGGGACCGCGGCCAGACCCGGCGCGGGGAGTGTGCGGGTCGGCGCTGGGGCTTCGGCCTCGGCCGGCGGGGTGGCAGCCGCGGACGCCTGCCGACGCGACCCGTACCGGCGGTGCACCGCCTGCTTGGTGACCCCGAGCGCCGATCCGACCGCGTCCCAGGAGAAGCCCAGGGAGCGGTCGAAGTCCACGGCCGCGGTCACGAGTGTCTCGACGCTGTCCCGCAGCTCCTGGGCGAGGCGGACGGTCGGGGCGGGCGCCCTGCCGTAGACGACGAAGCCCGTGGAGGGGCCGGAGCGGCGCGGGCGGTAGACGTTCCCCAGCTGGGCGGTGAGCGTGCGCAACGCGTCCACCTGCCGGCGGACCCGCTCGATGTCCCGCACCAACAGGTGCAGACTGGCCCGGGCTTGGGCGTCGTGGGTTGCGTTGTCGGCCATGGACAAGCCTCTCGAACCGGCGATTAAAAGGGTCAATCTCTCTTGACCAACGCGTCGGCGGCCGGTCTGGTCACGCTTCGGGGCGTATGCGTATATGCGCGGGGCGCACGGCCTCCCGTACGCCCCCTGTGGCCAGGGCTCATAGACTGGTGTGCTGCTCGTCACCGCACGTACCAGTCTGAGAGGCAGTCAGCCGCCGATGAAGCTCGTCTTCGCAGGTACACCCGAGGTCGCCGTCCCCGCCCTGGACGCCCTGATCGCCTCCGACCGGCACGAGGTCGCCGCTGTCGTCACCCGGCCCGACGCGCCCGCGGGCCGCGGCCGGAGGCTGGTCGCCAGCCCCGTCGCGCAGCGCGCCGCCGACGCCGGGATCGAGGTGCTGAAGCCGGCGAAGCCGCGGGACGAGGAGTTCCTGGCGCGGCTGCGCGAGATCGGGCCGGACTGCTGCCCGGTCGTCGCCTACGGGGCGCTGCTGCCCAAGGTCGCTCTCGACGTGCCGGCGCGGGGCTGGGTGAATCTGCACTTCTCGCTGCTGCCGGCCTGGCGGGGCGCCGCTCCCGTGCAGCACTCGATCCTGGCCGGGGACGAGATGACCGGCGCGTCGACGTTCCGGATCGAGGAGGGGCTCGACTCCGGACCGGTGTACGGGGTGATCACCGAGCCTGTTCGCCCGACGGACACCAGCGGCGATCTGCTGACCCGGCTGGCGTTCGCCGGGTCCGGGCTGCTGGTGGCCACGATGGACGGTATCGAGGACGGCACGCTGCAGGCCGTGCCGCAGCCGGCGGACGGCGTCACCCTCGCGCCGAAGATCACCGTCGAGGACGCCCATGTCGACTGGTCCGCGCCCGCGCTCCGGGTCGACCGGGTCGTCCGGGGCTGCACGCCCGCTCCGGGCGCGTGGACGGCCTTCCGTGGCGAGCGGCTCAAGCTCATCCAGGTCGGGCTGCTGCCGGACCGCAAGGACCTGGAGGCCGGTGAGCTCGACTCGGGCAAGAACTATGTGCACGTCGGCACCGGCTCCCACGCCGTCGAGCTGCTGTGGGTGCAGCCGCAGGGCAAGAAGCCGATGCGGGCGGCGGACTGGGCGCGCGGCGTGCGGATCGCCCATGGCGAGCACGTCGGCGCACCGGCCGTAGGCTGAGAGGGATCAGCACTCTGAGAACGCGGAGCACCTTTTGAGTGAGCAGTCCCGTCACCGTCCCGCCAAGCCTTACCGCCGCCCCAAGAAGGACCCCGTGCGGATCCTCGCCTTCGAAGCGCTGCGGGCCGTCGACGAGAGGGACGCGTACGCCAACCTCGTCCTGCCGCCGCTGCTGAAGAAGGCGCGCGAGAAGGACGACTTCGACGGGCGGGACGCGGCGCTGGCGACGGAGCTGGTGTACGGGACGCTGCGCCGCCAGGGCACCTACGACGCGATCATCGCGGCCTGCATCGACCGCCCGCTGCGCGAGGTCGACCCGCCCGTGCTGGACGTCCTCGCGCTCGGTGCGCACCAGTTGCTGGGCACGCGCATCCCGACCCACGCGGCGGTCTCCGCGAGCGTGGAGCTGGCGCGGGTGGTGCTCGGCGACGGGCGCGCGAAATTCGTGAACGCCGTGCTCCGCAAGATCTCGCAGCACGACCTGGACGCCTGGCTGGAGCGGGTCGCGCCGCCCTACGAGGAGGACGCGGAGGACCACCTCGCGGTCGTCCATTCGCATCCCCGGTGGGTCGTCTCCGCGCTGTGGGACTCGCTCGGCGGAGGCCGCGCCGACGTGGAGGACCTGCTGGAGGCCGACAACGAACGCCCGGAGGTGACGCTCGTCGCGCGGCCGGGACGTTCGACCACCGCCGAGCTGCTGGATGTGCTCGGCGAGGACTCCGCGCTGCCCGGCCGCTGGTCCCCGTACGCGGTCCGGCTCATCGAGGGCGGCGAGCCCGGGGCCATCGAGGCCGTACGGGAGGGGCGGGCCGGCGTGCAGGACGAGGGCAGCCAGCTCGTGGCGGTGGCCCTCGCGAACGCGCCGCTGGCAGGCAGCGACGAGCGGTGGCTCGACGGCTGCGCCGGACCGGGCGGCAAGGCGGCACTGCTCGGCGCCCTGGCGGCCGAGCGGGGCGCTTCCCTGCTGGCCTCGGAGAAGCAGCCGCACCGCGCCCGGCTGGTCGAGCGGGCGCTGGCCGGCAACCCCGGCCCGTACCAGGTGATCGCGGCCGACGGCACGCGCCCGCCATGGCGCGAGGGCGCCTTCGACCGGGTCCTCGTCGACGTCCCGTGCTCGGGCCTCGGCGCGCTCCGACGCCGGCCCGAGGCCCGCTGGCGCCGCCGCCCCGAGGACCTGGAGGGCTTCGCGCCACTCCAACGCGGGCTGCTGCGCGAGGCGTTGAAGGCCGTCCGGGTCGGCGGCGTGGTCGGCTACGCGACCTGCTCGCCGCACCTCGCCGAGACTCGGATCGTCGTGGACGACGTGCTCCGTGGCCGCGGCGGCCCGGCCGCCCGGGCCGAGTGGGTGGACGCGCGTCCGCTGATGCCCGGCGTTCCGGCGCTCGGAGACGGTCCCGACGTACAGCTGTGGCCGCATCTGCACGGCACGGACGCGATGTATCTGGCGCTGCTGCGCCGCACCGCGTAGGCGCCGGCCTCCCAGGGAGGACCGAATCGCCGGGATTGTGGCGGACTGGGTAGGTCCGGTGCTCCCTCGTCCGTACCGAGTGCCGTCCCGGGGAGGGGAAGTGGCCGAGGACGTGGCAGTCTTGGCGCATGGCCGTTCAGATCAATCCCAGCATTCTCTCCGCGGACTTCTCCCGCCTGGCGGAAGAGGCCAAGGCCGTCGAGGGCGCCGACTGGCTCCACGTCGACGTCATGGACAACCACTTCGTGCCCAATCTCACCCTGGGCGTGCCGATCGTGGAGTCGCTCGCCAAGGCGACGGAGACCCCGCTGGACTGCCATCTGATGATCGAGGACCCCGACCGCTGGGCCCCTCAGTACGTCGAGGCGGGCGCGGGGTCCGTCACCTTCCATGTCGAGGCCGCCGCGGCGCCCGTGCGCCTGGCGCGCGAGATCCGGGCGAAGGGCGCACGGGCCTCCATGGCGCTCAAGCCGGCCACCCCGATCGAGCCGTACGAGGACCTGCTTCCCGAGCTCGACATGCTTCTGGTCATGACCGTGGAACCGGGCTTCGGCGGCCAGGCGTTCCTCGACATCATGCTGCCGAAGATCCGCCGCACCCGTGAGCTCATCTCCAAGCACGGCCTCCAGCTGTGGCTGCAGGTGGACGGCGGGGTGTCGGCGTCGACCATCGAGCGGTGTGCGGAGGCGGGCGCCGACGTGTTCGTGGCGGGTTCCGCGGTCTACGGCGCGGATGATCCGGCGGCGGCGGTGCGGATGCTGCGTGACCGGGCGGCGGCGGTGACCGCCTCGGCGCCCTGGGCGTGCGCCCACTGAGGCACGGCGGTGCCTGTTCAACCGATGTTGGCCCAGCGGGGCTGATCAAGAAGGGACGGATCTGACAGGATGGCGGATCCGGAGTGTGTACAGCGGTAAGTGTGTACGGCATGAACAGCAGTGAGGAGATCGCGGTGTCTGCTAGGTCGGCGGGACGGTCTGCCCTGCGGATGGGGCCCGCTGAGCTTGTGCAGGCGGCGGCCATGGCCCGCCGCTTCTACCTCGAGGGCAAGTCCAAGATCCAGATCGCGGAGGAGTTCGGCGTCAGCCGTTTCAAGGTCGCGAGGGTCCTGGAGACCGCGCTCGAGCGTGATCTCGTCCGCATCGAGATCCGCGTCCCCGCTGAACTGGACGCGGAGCGCTCCGACGCGCTGCGCGCACACTACGGCCTGCGGCACGCTGTCGTCGTCGAGTCCCCTGCCGAGGGCGGGGACGAGTCGCCCGACCCGGAGAACCTGGGCGAGGTCGCCGCGGACCTGCTCGGTGAGCTCGTGGCCGAGGGCGACGTGCTGGGCCTGGCCTGGGGCCGCTCCACCATCCACATGGCCGCCGCCCTCGACCGGCTGCCGCCATGTACCGTCGTCCAGCTCACCGGCGTCTACGACGCGGGCACCGCCGAGCGCGGCTCGGTCGAGGCGGTACGAAGAGCGGCCCAGGTGTCGGGCGGCGAGGCCCACCCCATCTACGCCCCGATGCTGCTGCCCGACCCCGCGACCGCTGCGGCGCTGCGCCACCAGACGGGCATCGCGCGGGCCTTCGAGTACTTCGACAAGGTCACCGTCGCCTGTGTGTCGATCGGCTCGTGGGAGCCCGGCATCTCCACCGTCCACGACATGCTCTCCGACGAGGAACGCGCCCACTACGCCTCGCTCGGCGTGGCCGCCGAGATGTCCGCGCACCTCTTCGACACCCAGGGCCGCCGCGTCGGCCGCGACCTCGGCGAGCGGTGCATCACCGTCGAGGCCGACCGACTGCGCCGTATCCCCGAGGTCGTCGCCATCGCGGGCGGCCCCCGCAAGGCGGAGGCGATCGGTGCGGTGCTCCGCTCCGGCCTGGTCACCAGCCTGGTGACGGACACCGCGGCGGCCGACCTGCTGCTCAACGCGGCTCCCAACCCGCGCCCGGCGCTGGAACGGGCGGACCCTGACGACCAGGGCATCGCCTCCGGCCGTTAGGGGACGGACCGGCCCTCCTGGCCCGACGCTCTCGTGTGATCCTACCAAGCCACCCCTTCTGACCTGGACGATTGTCCCGCGCGGGTCAGGGGTGTCGGCATGGGAGAATGAAGTACGTGCGTTTTCCTCCGGCCGCATCGTCGGGGGGCCGACTCCGATCGACTGGGATGTTAAGCACGTGCGTTTCCTCAATGACATCAAGCCGCCGTACGACCTCACCTACGACGATGTGTTCATGGTGCCGAGCCGCTCGGCGGTCGGCTCGCGGCAGGGCGTGGACCTCTCCTCCCCGGACGGGACCGGCACCACCGTGCCGCTGGTCGTGGCCAACATGACGGCCATCGCCGGCCGCCGGATGGCCGAGACCGTCGCCCGGCGCGGCGGCCTCGTCGTCATTCCCCAGGACATCCCGATCGAGGTCGTCACCGACGTCATCTCCTGGGTGAAGACCCGCCACCACGTGCTGGACACCCCGATCGTCCTGGTCCCCCACCAGACCGTCGCCGACGCGCTGTCCCTGCTGCCCAAGCGGGCGCACGGCGCCGGTGTGGTCGTGGACGAGGACCGGCGTCCCGTCGGCATCGTCACCGACCACGACCTGGCCGGGGTCGACCGCTTCACGCAGCTGTCCGAGGTCATGTCGAAGGACCTGCTGCTGCTCGACGCGGACATCGACCCGCGCGAGGCGTTCAACACCCTCGACGGTGCCAACCGGCGCTATGCGCCCGCCGTCGACGGCGAGGGCAGGCTCGCCGGTGTGCTCACCCGCAAGGGCGCGCTGCGCGCGACCCTCTACACGCCCGCGGTCGACGCCAAGGGCAGGCTGCGCATCGCCGCCGCCGTCGGCATCAACGGCGATGTGGCGGGCAAGGCCAAGCAGCTCCTCGACGCCGGTGTCGACACGCTCGTCGTCGACACCGCCCACGGCCACCAGGAGTCGATGATCAACGCGGTCAAGGCCGTGCGGGCGCTCGACCCCCAGGTGCCGATCGTCGCGGGGAACATCGTCGCCGCCGAGGGTGTGCGGGACCTGATCGAGGCCGGCGCCGACATCGTGAAGGTCGGGGTCGGTCCCGGCGCCATGTGCACCACGCGCATGATGACGGGCGTCGGCCGCCCGCAGTTCTCGGCCGTCCTGGAATGCTCCGCGGAGGCCAGGAAGTTCGGCAAACACGTCTGGGCGGACGGCGGTGTCCGCCACCCGCGCGACGTGGCGATGGCGTTGGCCGCCGGCGCGTCCAACGTCATGATCGGATCGTGGTTCGCCGGGACGTACGAGTCCCCCGGCGACCTCCAGCAGGCCGCCGACGGCCGGCTGTACAAGGAGTCCTTCGGCATGGCCTCCGCGCGAGCCGTGCGCAACCGCACCAGCGAGGAGTCCGCGTACGACCGGGCCCGCAAGGGCCTGTTCGAGGAAGGCATCTCGCACTCGCGGATGTTCCTCGACCCGGCCCGGCCGGGCGTGGAGGACCTGATCGACTCGATCATCGCGGGCGTCCGTTCCTCGTGCACGTACTCCGGAGCGGGTTCGCTCGAGGAGTTCGCCGAGAACGCGATCGTCGGCATCCAGAGCGCCGCCGGTTACGCGGAGGGCAAGCCGCTGCACGCCAGCTGGAACTGACCCGCAGTCATGTCGTCCGGCCCTCCACGGACGTGGAGGGCCGGACCTTCTCGTTTTCGTTCAACTGCACTTCGTACGCATGCCTCTGGGGAACGGGGGTAAGCGCCCCTTCGCACTGACATCGGAGAAGGGGAGGACGAAGTGTCCACGGCGAGCACGGTCCCGACCGAACTCACGCAGCCCGGAGTGCAGCGCCCGGACGTGGTGGCGCTGGATCTTCCGGACGTGCAGAACCCGGGGGAGGTTGCACCCAAGGACGCACGTGAGATATCGAAGGTCTTCTTCGTGAGGCTGGCCTCCCTCGAGGAGGGCACTCACGAGTACCAGTACGTGCGCAACACTCTGATCGAGCTCAACCTGGCCCTGGTGAAGTACGCCGCGGGCCGCTTCCGCAACCGCGCGGAGCAGATGGAGGACATCGTCCAGGTCGGCACCATCGGCCTGATCAAGGCGATCGACCGGTTCGAGCTGAGTCGCGAGGTGGAGTTCGCCACGTTCGCCGTCCCGTACATCGTCGGTGAGATCAAGCGGTTCTTCCGTGACACCAGCTGGGCGGTGCATGTGCCGCGTCGGCTCCAGGAGCTGCGGATCGACCTCGCCAAGGCCGTCGACGAGCTGTCCCAGAAGCTGGACCACACACCCACCACCGCGGAACTCGCGGAGCACCTCGGCTTGGACGAGGAAGAGGTCATCGAGGGCGTGGTCGCGAGCAACGGCTACACGGCCGGTTCCATCGACATGCCCATGGACGACGCGTCCGACCATGCGGCAGTACCGCTGTCCGACCGCCTGGGCGCACCGGATGCCGAACTGGAGACGGCCGAGAACGTGCAGGCACTCAAGCCGCTGATTGAGGAGCTCGACGACCGCGACCGGCGGATCCTGCAGATGCGGTTCGGCGAGGAGATGACGCAGTCGGAGATCGGCGAGGAGCTCGGCGTGTCCCAGATGCATGTCTCCCGGCTGCTCTCGCGGATCACCGGGCGGCTGCGTGAAGGGCTGCTCGCGGTGGAGTGACGGGGCGGCCCCGCCAGGCCCCGAGCACATCGAGGGACCGACGCCCCCACGGGCAGAAGCGGCGTCCTGCGTTTGTCAGGACGCCGCTTCTGCGTCCGCCGGGCGGTTCGGCGGGTGGCCGGCCCGGTCCCGGGCGCGGGCGTCACCTGCTTCGTCGGCGGAGCCGCGGTCCTGTGGCTGCCGGACCCCGGAGCGCGTGGAGCCCTCCGTTGTGCGTTCTCAGCGGCCGGCGGGGGCCGGAACCGGGCGCACCCAGATGGCGTGGATGCTCTTGCCGTAGGGGAGCCGACGGACCTCGACCCGGCCGGCGAGGCGCTGCACCATGTGCCAGCCGAATCCGCCGCCGCCCGTGAAGTCCGGCTCGCGGGCGACCGGGGGCAGCGGGCTGGAGTCGTCCATCTGTACGACCAGGGTGTCGTGTCCGGCCGTCAGACGCAGCCGCCACCAGCCGGCAGTGTGGCGCACGGCGTTGGTGACGAGTTCGGAGACGACGAGTAGCACCGCGTCCGGGTCGGCCCAGGGGCAGTGCTGCAGCAGGAACTCCGCGGTGGCCGTACGGGCGCCCGCGCTGTGCCTGTTCTCCTCGTGCGGCGATTCCTCGATCACCACCTGCGGCTGTGCATTCATCACGGCTCGCTTACCCAGAAGTCGCCGATGTATCAACCCCGCGAACCGGCCGCATCTGTTTACCCGTGGAAGCATTGCGCTGCACATGCCAAACCCCGTACCTTGACCAGCCCTACGAGGTGCGCCCGCAGGCCCGTCGGAGCGCCGCGGCGGATCCCGAACTGCTGCGGGAGGTCGCGGCCCGGCTGAAGCGGCTGTGACCGCTCCCGTTCACCGGGGCGCAATGTTTCCCCGTGGCTCCTGCCAGGGCGCAACGATCGTCCGCCGATGCGCAACATCGATGCATTACGGCTGTGAGCAGCGGACTCGTAGGCTCGACCCCCGTACCAGGAGTGGCGGTGACCGTCTGCTCGGCGGTTCCCTCACCCATGCGCGGGCTTCCTCTGCCTGCTCGCGGGCCGCCGCGGGGCCGCCCCCCGTCGACCCGTAGCGATGAAGGAGCCCCGACGTGCTTGACCACGGCGCAGCGCCACCCACGACCGAGCCGTCGCCGGAGAAACCCCAGGGAACCGCTGCCCGCCTGATGCGGCGCAAGCCGGTGGAACGCCTCGTCGCGGAGGGCGGACAGGGCGAGGGTGGTGCGCTGCGCCGCTCGCTGTCCATGTGGCAACTGACGATGATCAGCATCGGCGCCACACTCGGCACCGGCATCTTCGTCGTCCTCGGCGAAGCCGTGCCCGAGGCGGGCCCCGCCGTCACCGTCTCGTTCGTCATCGCGGGCCTGACCGCGCTGTTCTCGGCGCTCTCGTACGCGGAGCTGGCGGGCACGATCCCGGTCTCCGGCTCCTCCTACTCGTACGCGTACGCCACCATGGGCGAACTCGTCGCCTGGGTCTGCGGCTGGTGCCTGATCCTCGAGTACGGGGTGTCGGTCGCCGCCGTGGCGGTGGGCTGGGGCGAGTACCTCAACGAACTGCTCGCCGGCACCATCGGCGTCACCATCCCCGACACGCTGTCCGCGCCGCCCGGCGACGGCGGGTTCTTCAATCTGCCCGCGCTGATCGTGGTGCTGCTCGCCATGGTCTTCCTGCTCGGCGGGGCCCGTGAGAGCGCCCGCGCGAACACCGTGATGGTCGTGGTCAAGATCGCCGCGCTGGTCCTCTTCTGCGCCGTCGGCGTCCAGGGCTTCCGCAGCGGCAACTACGAGAACTTCATGCCGCTCGGCATGGCCGGCGTCAGCGCAGCCGGAGCCTCACTGTTCTTCTCGTACATCGGCTTCGACGCCGCCTCCACGGCCGGCGAGGAGGCGAAGAACCCCCAGCGCGACCTGCCGCGCGCCATCATGCTGTCCCTGCTGATCGTCACCGCGCTCTACGTCCTGGTCGCGGCCGTCGCCGTCGGGGCCCGCCCCTGGAAGGGCTTCGGCGAGTCCGAGGCCGCGCTGGCCGGAATCATGGAGGACGTCACCGGCCAGAGCTTCTGGGCCGTGCTGCTCGCCGCGGGCGCCGTCATCGCCATCGCCAGTGTCGTGCTGACCGTGCTGTACGGGCAGACCCGCATCCTGTTCGCGATGTCCCGCGACGGCCTGGTGCCCAAGGTCTTCTCCCGAGTGCACAAGAAGACGGGCGCGCCGCGGGCCAACACCGTGATCGTCTCGCTGTTCTGCGGTGTACTCGCCGCCGCCGTTCCGCTCGGACGGCTGGCCGACGCCACCAGCATCGGCACGCTGTTCGCGTTCGCCCTGGTCAACGTGGCCGTCATCGTGCTGCGCCGGACACGGCCGGAGATGAAGCGGACCTTCCGGGTGCCGCTGTCGCCGTTGTTCCCGGTGGTCGGCTTCGGGTTCTGCGTGTGGATGATGTTCAGCCTCGACACCATCACGTGGATCGTGTTCGGGGTGTGGATGGCGGTGGGTCTCGCGGTCTACCTCGCCTACGGCATGCGCAGGTCCGCGCTGCGGTGACGTGTGAGGGCAACGTGCCCCGTATCGCTGATGGATACTGTCCAGACCGGGGAGCCCTTGCTCCCCGGCCCGGACCGAGCATGGTGTGAAAGTTGCTGAACGACCTCGACGAGCGCATCGTCCACGCCCTGGCGGAGGACGCCCGCCGCTCCTACGCCGACATCGGCGCGATCGTGGGACTCTCCGCCCCGGCGGTGAAACGGCGGGTGGACCGGCTGCGGGCGGAAGGCGCGATCACCGGTTTCACCGTACGTGTCGATCCCAAGGCGCTCGGCTGGGCGACCGAGGGTTTCATCGAGATCTACTGCAGCCGCAACACGTCGCCGGAGGCGATCGAGCGAGGCCTCAAGCGCTACCCGGAGATCGCGTCAGCGTCCACGGTCACCGGTGAGGCGGACGCGATCGTCCAGGTCTTCGCCTCCGACATGCGGCACTTCGAGCGCGTGCTCGAGCGGATCGCGGGGGAGCCGTTCGTGGAGCGTACGAAGTCCGTCCTCGTGCTGTCGCCGCTGCTGAGGCGGTTCTCGTCGGGGGCCCCGGCGTAACGCGAGGGGCCTCGCCGGGCGGTGCGTGCGAATCAGGGCTCCGCCCGGGCCTGGTGCCGCGCCGCTGGGCGCGGCACCAGGGGCTTCGCCCCGGGCGCGTTGTGCGCTGTGCGCGGCCTTGCTCCGCCGGATCCGTAACGGGCTCTGCTCGGGCCTGCTGCCGCGGCGCTCCCCGCGGCCCGGCCTTTCTCCTCCGTCCGCGCTGTGCGCGGCCTTGCTCCGCCCGATCCGTACCGGACTCCGCCCGGGCCTGGTGCCGCGCCCCGATCGGGATTCCGGGATCAACCCGGGCCCCGGGTACCGCGTCTCGCGCGGCATCGTGGGCTCCGCCCCGGACCCCGGTGGCGCGGACGCGGGCTGCCACGGCGGCGGCGGCCGCGGCCCGCGCTCTGCGCGCTCGACAGGGCATCCGGGCGGGCGTGATCCGCCGCCGAGTCGCAAACCGGGCCGCCGTGCGGCAGAACCTTCGCTTCGCGAAACCCGCTCCTTCCGGCCTTCCGGCGGGAGCGAGTGGGGGCGGAGTCCCGGGACAGGTCTGGCGTGCGGTGAACGGGTCCCGGCGGAGCCCGGTTCGGGGAGGGGCGGGGTGGGAGAAGGGCCGGAGGGGAAAATGGCCCGCAACGAATCGCCGGGCCTCACCCCGACGACGCAACGGATCCGCCATCCGCGCGCAACACTCGCGCCTTGTCCCGGCCGATCCCCGGACCGTACCGTCATATACGTCTCCCATCGACCCCACCGCCCCGCCCGAGGTCACCCATGCCCCTGCGCACCGCCCTGCTCCAGAGTTCCGGCCGACCGGGCTCGGTCGTCGAGAATCTGAAGGTGCTGGACGACGCCGCGGGCCGGGCGTCCGAGGCCGGAGCACGGCTGCTGGTCTGCCCCGAGCTGTTCCTGACCGGATACGCGATCGGGGACGACGTTCCGGCGCTTGCCGAGCCCGCGGACGGCCCCGGCGCCGCCGCCGTCGCCGAGATCGCCGTACGGCACGGCATCGCCGTGCACTACGGCTACCCGGAGAGGGCAGGCGAGGCGATCCACAACTCCGCCCAGTTGATCGACCCCACCGGCGCCCGCCTGGCCAACTACCGCAAGACGCATCTCTTCGGCCGCTTCGAGCTGCAGTGGTTCACCCCCGGCGACGAGCCCGTCGTCCAGGCCGAGCTCGACGGCATCCGCATCGGCATGCTGATCTGCTACGACGTCGAATTCCCGGAGAACGTGCGGGCCCACGCGCTGGCCGGCACCGACCTGCTGCTGGTGCCCACCGCGCTGATGCACCCCTTCCCCTTCGTGGCGGAGTCCCTCGTCCCGGTCCGGGCGTTCGAGAGCCAGCTCTACATCGCATACGCCAACCGGACCGGACACGAGGGCGAGTTCGAGTTCACCGGCCTCAGCTGCCTCGCGAGTCCCGACGGCACGGTGCGTACCCGTGCCGCGCGCGGTGAGGAGCTGGTGATCGGTGACGTCGACCCCGTACTGCTCGCTGCCTCCCGTGAGACCAACCCGTATCTGCGCGACCGCCGCCCCGGGCTGTACGGCTCCCTGAGCTGACGCCGCCGCCCCTGCCATTCCCGCTTCACTCAGTTCCGTGCAAGGAGTCCGTACCCCATGACGTCCACGGTGCCCACCACAGCCGTCCAGCACAGCGACGCGCAGCCGCCGATCACCATGTTCGGTCCGGACTTCCCGTACGCCTACGACGACTTCCTGGCCCACCCTGCGGGCCTCGGCCAGATACCGGCGACCGAGCACGGTGCCGAGGTCGCCGTCATCGGCGGCGGTCTCTCCGGCATCGTCGCCGCGTACGAGCTGATGAAGCTGGGTCTGAAGCCCGTCGTCTACGAGGCCGACCGGATCGGCGGCCGGCTGCGCACGGTCGGCTTCGAGGGCTGTGACGGTGAGCTGTCGGCGGAAATGGGCGCCATGCGCTTCCCGCCCTCGTCGACCGCGCTGCAGCACTACATCGATCTGGTGGGCCTGACCACCGCGCCGTTCCCCAACCCGCTCGCCCCCTCCACCCCGTCGACGGTCGTCGACCTCAAGGGCGAGTCGCACTACGCGGAGACCATCGACGACCTGCCGCAGGTCTACCGCGACGTGATGGACGCGTGGAACGCCTGCCTGGAGGAGGGTGCCGACTTCTCCGACATGAACCAGGCCATGCGCGAGCGGGACGTGCCCCGTATCCGCGAGATCTGGGCCAGGCTGGTGGAGAAGCTCGACAATCAGACCTTCTACGGCTTCCTCTGCGACTCCGAGGCCTTCAAGTCCTTCCGGCACCGGGAGATCTTCGGCCAGGTCGGCTTCGGCACCGGCGGCTGGGACACCGACTTCCCCAACTCCATCCTGGAGATCCTGCGGGTCGTCTACTCGGAGGCCGACGACCACCACCGCGGCATCGTCGAGGGCAGCCAGCAGCTGCCGCTGCGCCTGTGGGAGCGGGAGCCGCAGAAGATCGTCCACTGGCCGCTCGGCACCTCGCTGTCCTCGCTGCACGACGGCACCCCCCGCCCTGCGGTGACCCGCCTGGACCGCACGGCCGGCAACCGGATCACGGTCACCGACGCGTCCGGCGACATCCGCACCTACCGGGCGGCGATCTTCACGGCCCAGTCGTGGATGCTGCTCTCCAAGATCGCCTGCGACGACGCGCTGTTCCCCATCGACCACTGGACGGCGATGGAGCGTACCCACTACATGGAGTCGTCCAAGCTGTTCGTGCCGGTGGACCGGCCCTTCTGGCTGGACAAGGACGAGACGACCGGGCGGGACGTCATGTCGATGACGCTGACCGACCGGATGACCCGTGGCACGTATCTGCTGGACAACGGCCCGGACAAGCCCGCCGTGATCTGCCTGTCGTACACCTGGTGCGACGACAGCCTGAAGTGGCTGCCGCTGTCCGCCAACGAGCGGATGGAGGTCATGCTGAAGTCGCTCGGCGAGATCTACCCGAACGTCGACATCCGCAGCCACATCATCGGCAACCCGGTCACCGTGTCGTGGGAGAACGAGCCGTACTTCATGGGCGCGTTCAAGGCCAACCTGCCGGGCCACTACCGCTACCAGCGTCGGCTGTTCACCCACTTCATGCAGGACCGGCTGCCCGAGGACAAGCGCGGCATCTTCCTCGCCGGCGACGACATCTCCTGGACGGCCGGCTGGGCGGAGGGCGCGGTGCAGACCGCACTCAACGCCGTGTGGGGGGTGATGACCCACTTCGGCGGTGCGACCGACCCGTCGAACCCGGGGCCGGGCGACCGCTACGACGAGATCGCGCCGGTCGAGCTGCCCGAGGACTGATCGGGGCCCGGGGTTTACCGGCAGGGCGTGAGCAGACAGCGCCCGACCAGGCCGACGCCCGCGTCGAGACGCTCGGTGAACTCCTGTGCCAAGCCGGGCAGATCCCGCAGGCCCCACAGCAGCCGCGCCGCCGACCAGGCACCTTCGCGGGCTCGCTCGAGGCTCCAGGAGCCCACCAGATGGGTCAGCGGGTCGGCGATCTCGAGCAGGTCGGGGCCGGGCATCAGATCCTCGCGGATGCGTTCCTCCAGCAGCACCAGGATGTCGCCGACGCGTTCGAACCCGCCCTCCAGGTCGGCCGGTTCGCAGCCGAGCGCACGGCAGGTGTCCACGAGCGCGAGCGCGAGGTCGTGCCCGATGTGGGCGTTGATCCCGGCGAGCGCGAATTGCAGGGGCCGTACGCCGGGATGGCGGCGGTGCTGGAACAGCGGACGCCAGCAGGCGGGTGGGCGTCCGCCTGCTGCCGCGGTGTCCACGGCCGTCAGATAGCGGTCGGCGAAGAGCACGCCGAGCGTCGTGGCGGCCGGCCGGTCGGGGAAGTGACCGCCGTCGAGGTGCCGGGCGAACTCCTCCGTGACCGCGAGGTAGATCCGGTTGAACACCGCGAGCCCGTCCGCCTCCGGCAGCGCATGGCGCAGGGCGTGCATCCGCCCCACCACGGAGTCGACCGGAGAGCCGACGGTGGACGAGCCGAGGGTCGACGCGCCGACTGCGGTCGGCTTGTCCATGGACGGGCCGACCGTGTACGGGCCGGGCACCGCACGTACCGCGAAGTGTTCCGTCTGCGCCATGGGGGCAGGGTCCCAGCCCCTGGGCCGCCGACGCGGTGACGGGCCGCGGCTTCCCCGAAAAGAGGGACGTTTCCGCAGCGCGTTTCCGGCCGGTCCCCGGGGCCTCGGCGTCCGCGTCCACGTCGTACGAGGAGGTGCCGGAGTCCAGCAGCGGCTCCTCCTCCTTCATCCGCTCCGGCGGTGAAGGAGGCACTGGGCCCGCCGTCGAGCGGGCCGCGAACCTCGTGGAGCGCACGGCCCGAGACGCCGGAGCCGCCCGCCTGCACAGCGTCTGCATCGGCGCGCCCGCCTCATCGATCCGGCCGGCGGCGAACTGCGCGCGACCACTGGGCTGCCCGCCTGGCACCGCAGGCTGGTCGCCGCGCTGTGTCGGCGCCGGCATCGTCCTCGACGGCCGGCTGCGGCGCGGCGCCTCCGGTGGCGCCGGCGAGATCGGCTTCCTGCCCGTACCGGGCACGGCCGCAGTGCCCTCCGCCGTCGACTGCGAGGGCGGCTTCCACTCGCTCGCGGGGTCCGCGGCGATCTGCGCGCTCGGCGAACGGTACGGACTGCGGGGCCCGGCGGCCGGGGGCCACGCGCCGCCCGCCGCGGCGGTCGTCGCGGCCGCGCTGGCCGCGGACGAACGCGCCTTCCTGGACGACCTCGCCGGCCGCCTCGCCCTCGGCGCGGCGGCGGTCGCCTCCGTCCTGGACCCCGGGTGCGTCGTGCTCGGCGGCGAAGTCGGGCATGCCGGCGGCGACGCGCCGGCGTCGCGGGTGGAGGCGAGACTCGCCGAACTCTCCCCGCTGCGGACGGAGGTGAGGGCCGGGGAGCTGGGAGGTGCTGCGGTCCTGAGCGGGGCGCTGCTGACGGCGCGCGAGTGGGCCCAGCGGGAGATCTTCCCGTGAGGGCGTGTCGCGCCGGCCGCTTCGTCCGCCCGGCGGGTGCGGCCGCGGCGTCCGGCGCGGGCGGCCACAGGACTCAGGGTCACGGGCCGGCGCCGCCTGCGCCGGGCGGGTGCCGTCCGGTGGGCGTAACGTCCCTGTAGGGGCGGCCCGGGGGAGCGGGCCCGGGGCGATTCCGATCGCCCCGGCAGAGCGGCCCCGGAAGGGTTTCCAGAACCTCTGACGCCGGAGGTGTTGCGTGACGAGGCCGGGTGACCCCGCCGACACGGACGCCGTGGGCACCGCGGTGGTGGAGACGGTGCGCCGGACCGGCGCGGCAGTCGGCGCCCTGTACCTGCTGGCGCCCGACGAGCAGGTGCTGTGCCTGGACGTGCTGTGCGGTGTTCCGGCCGGGATCGCCGCCCCGTGGAGCAGGGTCCCGCTCACCGCCCCGGCCCCGATTGCCGAATCGGTCCGCCAGGAGCGACTGGTGTGGGTGGCCAGCCACGAGGAACTGGCCCGTGCCTACCCGCGCACCGCGATGGCACTGCCCTACCCGCTCGCGCTCGCCGCCGCCCCCGTCACCGGTGACCGGCGCTGGGGAGCGCTGCTGCTGATGTGGCCGGCCACCCACCCGGCCCACATGACGCGGCGGGAGCAGGGCCATGTCGCCATGAGTTGCCGCCGCCTGGCCCGGCTGCTGGACCTGGCCGCCGCGGAGTCCGGCCCGCCACGCGCGTGTGCGGACCGGCCGCGCGTGCTTGCGCTGGAGACGGCGCAGCGGGACACCCGGCCGCCGTTGGCCGCAGCGGACTTCGCGGAGCGCCTGCCCGGCGGCTCCTGCGCCCTCGACCTGGAGGGACGCTTCAGCTTCCTCACGTCCGGCGGCGCCGAGCTGCTGGGCCGCAGCCCCGGCCGGCTGCTGGGCACGTTTCCCTGGCAGTCGCTGCCCTGGCTCGACGATCCTGTGTACGAGGACCGCTACCGCGCCGCTGTGATCAGCCGCCGGCCCGTCTCCTTCACGGCCTGCAGGCCGCCAAACCGGTGGATGGAGTTCCACCTCTACCCGGACGCGAGCGGCATCAGTGTGCGCATCGTGCCCGCCGGGGTGCAGCCGCCGCCCGCGCCGGCACCCCGTAGGCCGACGGCACCGGCCGCCCCGGCCCGGGCCGGGCAGCTCCATCAGCTGATGCACCTCGCCGCCGCGCTGACCGAAGCGGTCGGTGTGCAGGACGTCGTCGACCTGATAGCCGACCAGATCATGCCCGCCTTCGGTGCCCAGAGCCTGGTCCTGTCCGTCGCCGAGGCCGGCCGGCTGAAGATCATGGGCCACCGTGGTTACCCCGCCGTGGTCATCGAGCAGCTCGACGGCCTGCCGCTCGACACCACGTTCACCCCGGCCGGACAGGCCCTCGCCACCGGCATCCCCTCGTTCTTCGCCGAGCCGAGCGAGATGTCACGGATCTACCCCGAGGCCCCGCCCGTCAGCGGAAAGCAGGCCTGGGCCTTCCTGCCGTTGATCATTTCCGGCCGCCCCGTCGGCTGCTGTGTGCTGACCTACGGCCGCCCCCATGCGTTCTCCGCGGAGGAACGCGCCGTCATGACCTCACTCGCGGGGCTCATCGCGCAGGCTCTGGACCGGGCCCGCCTGTACGACGCCAAACAACAGCTCGCCCACGGTCTGCAACAGGCCCTGCTGCCGCACAGCATGCCCCGAATCGACGGGCTGGACGTCGCAGCACGCTATGTGCCCGCCACGCATGGCATGGACATCGGCGGGGACTTCTACGACCTGATCCCGCTCGGTGACACGGCCGCCGCGGCCGTCATCGGCGACGTCCAGGGCCACAATGTGGAGGCCGCCGCCCTCATGGGCCAGGTCCGTACAGCCGTCCACGCACACGCCAGCCTCGGTCCGCACCCGGACCAGGTGCTGTCCCGGACCAACCGGCTCCTCACCGACCTCGACCCCGGGCTGTTCACCAGCTGCCTCTACGCCCACATCGACCTGGGGCGTGCTCGCGTACGACTGGCCAACGCCGGCCACCCGCCGCCGCTGCTGCGCCACCCGGGTCGCCGCACGCGGCCGCTTCCGGTTCCTGCCGGGCCGCTGCTGGGCATCGTGCCGGGCGCGACCTATCCCGTCACCGACATCCCTCTCAGGGACGGCCTGACGCTCGCGTTCTACACCGACGGCCTCGTCGAGGAGCCCGGAGTCGACCTGGACGTGTCCATCGACCGTCTCGCACGGCACCTCGAGCAGTCCGACGACGAGGATCTCGACCTGCTCGCCGACTCCCTGGTGCGCCACGCGCCCACCGGCCGACCGCGCACCGACGACATCGCCCTTCTCCTTCTGCAAAGCCGTGCCACCCGCGGATGACGGCGCAGGACAGGGGGCGGGCGACCCTGCCGGAGTGGCGGTCCGCCGGGAGGACGGGGGCAGGGGCGACGGGAGGACCGGGCCCGGCGACGGCAAGGGCCGTTGAACCGCCGCCGGGCTGTCACGGGACGGGGGGTCAGCAGGCGCCGAGGCCCTGCCGGACACCCCACTCACCGGTCGTACCCGGGCCCTCGCCCTTCGTCCACCACTTGGACTTCCATTGGCGCGATTTGTGGCACACGGTTTCACCGGCCAGACGTGAAAAGGGGTGTTCGCCGGCGCGCAACTGGCTGATGGAAAAAGGAGGTCGGCCCGGTCTGCGCGCACCGGCGGGCCTGGTCCGCGCACGTGTCGCAGACACTAGGAGGACCGGACCAGTGCGTCAATAGGTCTGGACCACGCTGATCGAGCATGGCGCCGACCGCCTCACGGGCGCGCGTGTGAGCCAGTCCACAGCCGTCACCCGCATGGCGCAGTACAGCGCGTGGCAGACTGTCCCTGTATCAGCAGCAGCGCACTCCGGGGTCGGTGCAATTCCGAACCGGCGGTTACAGTCCGCGACCCGTCCGCAGCCAGCGGCCGGTTGACCAGGTGAAATTCCTGGACCGACGGTTAAAGTCCGGATGGGAGGCAGTGCGCGGCGGGTGTCACCGTCAGGTGCGTCGGCCGTCTGTCGATCGCCGTTCACGATCCGGCGACCGGCGACTCGGCCTCGGCGTTCTCCTGGTGTCGTTCCCGCTCTCTGTCGCATCGACAGGCCCCGGAGTCCGTGCCCGAAGAGGCAGGAGGACCCGGTGGCCACCGCAGCCGACATGGACGCCATGCGCCGAGCCGTCGTGCTCGCCGCCCGCGGACTCGGCTCCACCAGCCCCAACCCGGTCGTCGGGTGCGTCATCACCGACGCCTCGGGACACGTGGTCGGCGAGGGCTTCCACCAGCGGGCCGGCGGACCGCACGCCGAGATCCACGCCCTGCGCGCGGCCGGAGTCCTCGCCCGCGGCGGCACCGCGTACGTCACCCTCGAGCCCTGCAACCACACCGGCCGAACCGGCCCCTGTGCCCAGGCCCTGAGCGAGGCCGGGATCGCCCGCGTCGTGTATGCGGTCGCCGACCCGAACCCGCAGGCCACCGGAGGCGCCGACACCTTGCGTGCCGCCGGCGTCGAAGTCGCGCACGGACTGCTGGAGGAGGAGGCCGAGGCGGGCAACATCGCCTGGCTCACCTCCGTACGCCTCGGGCGCCCGTACGTGACCTGGAAGTACGCCGCCACCCTCGACGGCCGCATCGCCGCAGCCGACGGCACCAGCCGCTGGATCAGCTCGCCGGAGTCCCGCGCCGACGTCCACCGGCTGCGCGCGGAGTCCGACGCGGTCGTGGTCGGCTCCGGCACCATGCGCGCCGACGACCCGCACCTGGCCGTACGCGGCCTCGAGGGCGCGACCCAGCCACTGCGGGTCGTGATCGACACGAACGCCGCCGCGGTGCGCCCGGGCGCGAGGGTCCTGGACGACGCGGCGCCCACCGTGGTCGTCGTCGCCGACGACGTCCCGGTCGAGGAGTTCCTGCCGGGGGAGACCTGGACCCTGCGGCGCGCGACCGGCGGCGGCATCGACATCCCACACCTGCTGAGCACCCTCCACCAGGCCGGCATCCGCTCCGTACTCCTCGAAGGCGGCCCGACCCTCGCCGGCTCCTTCGTCGCCGCCCAAGCCGTCGACCGCGTCATCGGCTACCTCGCCCCCGTACTCCTCGGCGCCGGCCCCGCCGCCCTCGCCGACGCCGGAATCACCACCATCACCGAAGCGTTGCGGCTCGACGTCACAGAGACCGAGCGCATCGGCACCGACCTGCGCATCACCGCGACCGTCCCCAAGGGAGCCTGAAGTGTTCACCGGAATCGTCGAAGAACTGGGCGAGGTCACCGCCGTCGAGAACCTCGGCGACGCGTCCCGCTTCCGCCTGCGCGGCCCGATCGTCACCGAGGACGCGAAGCACGGCGACTCCATCGCCGTCAACGGCGTCTGCCTGACCGTCGTCGAGACCGGTGACGGCGAGTTCACCGCCGACGTCATGGCGGAGACACTGAAGCGCTCCGGCCTCGGCGCCCTCGAAAAGGGCTCCCGCGTCAACCTTGAGCGGCCCACCGCGGTCGGCGCACGCCTCGGCGGCCACATCGTCCAGGGCCATGTCGACGGCACGGGCACCGTCGTCGAGCGCACGCCCTCGGAGAACTGGGAGATCGTGAAGATCTCGCTGCCCGCCCATCTCGCCCGCTACGTCGTCGAGAAGGGCTCGATCACGGTCGACGGCGTCAGCCTCACGGTGGTCGACGCGGGCAAGGACCACTTCACGATCAGCCTCATCCCCACCACGCTGGCCCTGACCACGCTCGGCATCAAGCAGCCCGGCGACCCGGTCAACCTCGAAGTGGACGTCATCGCCAAGTACGTCGAGCGGCTGCTCGGCGCGCAGGCAGAGGAGAGCGCCAAGTGAGCGCCCTGGATTGGCTGAACGGCGAGGCCTTCACGGCCTTCGGGCAGCACATCAAGTGGTCCGACATGATCGGCAACGTCATCGGTCTGCTCGCCCTCGCCTTCGGCTGGCGGCGCTCGATATGGACGTGGCCCGCCCAGTTCCTCTCCGGCGTCATCCTGTTCGCCGCCTTCGCCACGTCCCATCTGACCGGCAGTGCCGGCAAGCAGGTCGTGGTGATGGCCGTGGCGGCCTGGGGCTACTGGCAGTGGACCCGCGGCCGGCAGCAGGCGCAGGACGGCTCCGTCGCGGTCAGGTTCGCGACCTGGCGCGAGCGCGGCTACCTGGCCGGCGGCGCCGTCGCCGGCACCCTCGCCGTCGGCGGGCTCTTCACCCTCTACCCGTCGCTGTCGTGGGACCCGTGGCCCGACGCCTACATCTTCGTCGGAACCCTCGTCGCGATGGTCGCCCAGGCCCGCGGCTTGGTCGAGTTCTGGTTCGCCTGGCTGCTCGTCGACCTCGTCGGCGTGCCGCTCAACTTCGCCAACGGCTTCGCCTTCTCCGGCTTCGTCTACGTCATCTACGGCGCGCTCGTCCTGTGGGGCATGCGCGACTGGTGGCTGCGCTCCCGCCGGAGCGGCCGGCCCTCTCTGGAAGGAGCTCCGGCATGACCGCGCAGCCCGCCTGGTACCCGGACGACGAGAACATCGCCCTCGACCCCGTCGAGCAGGCCATCCGTGACATCGCGGCCGGCCGCCCCGTCGTCGTCGTCGACGACGAGGACCGCGAGAACGAGGGTGACCTCGTCATCGCCGCGGAGAAGGCCACCCCGGAGGTGGTCGCCTTCATGATGAGCGAATGCCGCGGCCTGATCTGCGCCCCCATGGAGAGCGACGAGCTGGAGCGGCTTGAACTGCCCCAGATGGTCCAGCGCAACACCGAGTCGATGCAGACCGCCTTCACCGTCTCCGTGGACGCCGGCCCCGCCTACGGGGTGACCACCGGCATCTCCGCTTCCGACCGGGCCACCACCCTGCGGCTGCTGGCCGGGGGCAAGACCGGCCCCGCCGACTTCGTGCGCCCCGGCCATATCTTCCCGTTGCGCGCCAAGCCCGGCGGTGTCCTCACGAGGCCCGGCCACACCGAGGCGGCCGTCGACCTCGCCCGCCTCGCGGGCCTGCGCCCCGCCGGCGCGATCGTCGAGATCGCCGGCGAGGACGGCGTGATGCTGCGGCTGCCCGAGCTGATCCCGTTCGCCCGCAAGCACGGCCTGACGATCATCTCCATCGAGGATCTGATCGCGTACCGCCGCAGTGCGGAACCGACCGTCAGGCGCGAGGCGGAGGTCCATCTGCCCACGGCCGCCGGTGAGTTCACCGCGTACGGCTACCGCTCGACCGTCGACGGCGTCGAGCACGTCGCCCTCGTCCACGGCGACATCGGCGACGGCGAGGACGTCCTGGTGCGTGTCCACTCCGAATGCCTCACCGGCGACATCTTCCACTCGCTGCGCTGCGACTGCGGCCCCCAGCTCCAGGCGTCCATGGAGCGCATCACCGAGGCCGGCCGGGGAGTCGTCGTCTATCTGCGCGGGCACGAGGGCCGCGGCATCGGACTGCTGTCCAAGCTGCGCGCGTACGAACTGCAGGAACGCGGCCGGGACACCCTCGACGCCAACCTCGAACTCGGACTGCCCGCCGACGCGCGGGACTACGCCGCCGGCGCGCAGATCCTCGACGACCTCGGCGTGCACAGCGTGCGTCTGATGACCAACAACCCGGAAAAGTCCACCGCCCTCGTCAGGTACGGCATCTCCGTCCTCGGACGCGAACCGATGGCCGTCCAGGCCGGCGAGCACAATCTGACCTATCTGCGCACCAAGCGCGACCGGATGGGCCACGACCTGCCCTGGCTCGACGCGGTCCCCGCATCGACCTGCGGCAACCAGTAGTACTGCGCAAAGAGCACTGAAGAACGGCTAGGGAGAAACATGAGCGGCAAGGGTGCGCCCGAACTGTCCGTCCGCAACTGCGGCGACCTGCGGGTGGCGGTGATCGCGGCCCAGTGGCACGAGAAGGTGATGGACGGCCTCGTCGACGGCGCCCTGCGCGCACTGCACGAGCTCGGCATCGACGAGCCGACGCTGCTGCGCGTCCCCGGCAGCTTCGAGCTGCCCGTCGTCGCCAAGGTGCTCGCCGGTCGCGGCTATGACGCGATCGTCGCCCTCGGCGTCGTCATCCGCGGCGGCACTCCGCACTTCGAGTACGTGTGCCAGGGCGTCACCCAGGGGCTCACCCAGGTGTCCATCGACACCGGCGTCCCCATCGGCTTCGGCGTCCTGACCTGTGACACCGAGGAGCAGGCACTCGACCGGGCAGGGCTCGAGGGGTCGAACGAGGACAAGGGCCATGAGGCGGTCACGGCCGCCGTCGCCACGGCGACCATCCTGCGTTCAGTATCCGAACCCTGGCGCTGAGCAGCGGCCGCTTCCGCGTAGTCTGGGACCACCATGCCGAATAAGACGTTCGAGGAGCTCTTCGCCGAGCTCCAGCAGAAGGCCGCCGAGGGCGACCCCGCCACCTCCCGCACCGCCGAGCTGGTCGGCAAGGGCGTCCATGCCATCGGCAAGAAGGTCGTCGAGGAGGCCGCCGAGGTGTGGATGGCCGCCGAGTACGAGGGCAAGGAAGCCGCCGCCGAGGAGATCTCGCAGCTGCTTTACCACGTCCAGGTGATGATGGTCGCCCGCGGGATCTCACTCGACGACGTCTACGCCCACCTCTGAGCCCATCCCGTTTCTGCACACAAACAGCCATACGAACAAAGGAAGCCCGTCTCATGCTGCGCATCGCCGTCCCCAACAAGGGTTCACTGTCCGGACCTGCGTCGGCGATGCTCCATGAGGCGGGGTACCAGCAGCGCAAGGAGTCCAAGGAGCTCGTCCTCGTCGACCCCGAGAACGAGGTCGAGTTCTTCTACCTGCGTCCGCGCGACATCGCGATCTACGTCAGCTCCGGCAAGCTCGACATCGGCATCACGGGCCGCGACCTGCTGCTGGACTCCGGGGCGAACGCCGAGGAGATCCTCAAGCTCGGCTTCGCCCGTTCCACCTTCCGCTACGCCACCAAGCCCGGCACCGCCACCGGCGTGGCGGACTTCGGAGGCATGACGGTCGCGACCTCCTACGAGGGCATCGTTGCCAAGCACCTCGCCGACAGCGGCATCGACGCCTCCGTGGTCCACCTCGACGGCGCCGTCGAGACCGCGATCGAGCTGGGTGTCGCCCAGGTCATCGCCGACGTCGTCGAGACCGGCACCAGCCTGCGCAACGCGGGCCTGGAGGTCATCGGCGAGCCGATCATGACCTCGGAGGCCGTCGTCATCCGGCGCACCGGCGCCGATCCGGAGCACGCCCAGGTGCAGCAGTTCCTGCGCCGCCTCCAGGGCGTCCTCGTCGCCCGCAGCTACGTGATGATGGACTACGACTGCCGGGTGGAGAACCTGGAGCAGGCCGTCGCCCTCACCCCCGGCCTGGAGTCCCCGACGATCTCCCCGCTGCACCACGAGGGGTGGGTCGCCGTCCGCTCCATGGTCGCCGCCAAGGAGGCCCAGCGGATCATGGACGACCTGTACGCCCTCGGCGCGCGGGCCATCCTCACCACGGCCATCCACGCCTGCCGCCTCTGAGGGACCCGGGTGGGGCCGTCGTTCGGATCATGCCGGGTGCACGGCACGACCCCGCTCCCGCAACCGGCCTGATCGAACGAAAGGCCCGAAGCCACACCATGCCCGCATCTGCTCCGGCGGACCGGCCGCCCGCGCTCCCCGTCACGTTCAGGCCGACCCGTACCCGGTTGGTCCTGCTGACCGTGGGGGTGGCCATGTTCACGGTCGTCACCGTCATCGCCCTGCTGCTGGACCGGCTCAGCCCGCCCGAGAAGATCAGCTTCGTCTTCACGGCGCTGCTCTTCTTCGGCGTGCCGGCTCTGCTGAGCCGGCCCAAGGTGGTCGCCGACGACGACGGTGTCACCGTCGTCAACCTCACCCGGACGCGCCGACTTGCGTGGGCGGAGATCCTGCGGGTGAATCTGCGTGCCGGCGACCCCTGGGTCTTCCTCGACCTCAGCGACGGCACCAGCCTGCCGGTACTCGGCATCCAGCCGGGCATCGCCAAAGCCAGGGCCATCGAGGACGCCCGCGCCCTGCGGGTTCTCGTCGAGACACTCGGCACCCGGCCGGAGGAACCCGGCGGCACCCGCCCGGCCGAACACTGAGCGGCAGCGCCCCTGCCCGCACCGGGCCGGCTTGATTACTCTGGTGGGCGGCGGCGCCGAGGGCGCCCCGCCCCGCGATCGCAACGGCCGTCGGCCGGTGGGGCCCCTGCGACCCGAGGAGTGACTCCCTCCGGCAATGGACGGATCGTCCGGTAGTACCTGCGCCGCCCCCTCCCAGGAGGCGGCGGCATGATCATCCCCCTTCTGCTGCTCGCCGCAGCGTTCCTTCTCATCCTCGCCAACGGCTTCTTCGTGGCCGCCGAGTTCGGGCTCGTCACGGTGGAACGCCCCGACGCCGAGCGCGCCGCGGCCGAGGGCGACCGCCGCGCCCGCCGCGTCGTCACCGCGCTGCGTGAGCTGTCCTTCCAGCTCTCCGGCACCCAGCTCGGCATCACCATCACCTCACTGGTCGTCGGCATGCTCGCGCAACCGGCGCTCGCCGAACTGCTCGGCGGACCGCTGAGAGCGACCGGACTGCCGCAGGGCGCCGTGCCGGGCCTGGCGGTGGTCGTCGGCATGCTGCTGGCCTCCGCCGTCCAGATGGTGATCGGCGAACTGGTCCCCAAGAACTGGGCGGTGTCCAGGCCCCTGCAGGTGGCCAGGTTCGTGGCCGGCCCGCAGACCGCCTTCTCGGCCGTCCTCCGCCCGGTCATCACCCTGCTCAACGCCGCCGCCAACCGGCTCGTACGGCTGGCGGGCGTGGAGCCCGCCGAGGAACTGGCCTCCGCCCGTACCCCCGGCGAACTGATGTCGCTGGCCCGCCACTCGGCCCGGGCCGGCACGCTGGAACAGGACACCGCCGACCTGTTCGTACGCACCCTGTCCCTCGGCCACCTCACGGCCCAGCACGTGATGACCCCACGGGTGAGGGTGAGCACCCTCCAGTCGGACGCCACCGCTGCGGACGTCCTCAACCTGACCCGCGCCACGGGACTTTCCCGCTTCCCCGTCTACCGGGAGCGCATCGACGAGATCGTCGGCGTGGTGCACCTCAAGGACGCCCTCGCGGTGCGTGCGGAGGAACGCAGGCGGGTCGGCGTGGAACGGATCGCGGTCGCCCCGCTGCTGGTGCCCGAAACTCTCCCGGTCCGGCAGTTGCTGGAACAGCTGCGCAGCGAGCAGCCCATGGCCGTCGTCGTCGACGAGTACGGCGGCACGGCCGGCGTCGTCACGCTCGAGGACATCGTCGAAGAACTCGTCGGCGAGGTCCGCGACGAGCACGACGCCGAGACCGAGGCCCGCCCCGAACTGGCCCCGGTCGCCGCTGAGGACGGACGGCCTGCGTGGGAGGCCGACGGCAGCTGCCGTGTTCTGACGCTGCGCCGGATAGGCATCGACGTGCCGGACGGCCCCTACGAGACCGTCGCCGGCCTCGTCGCGGACCTGCTCGGACGCATTCCCGCCCCCGGTGACCGTGCGGAACTGCCCGGCTGGCGACTGTCCGTGCGCCAGGTCGACCGCTACCGCGCCGAACGGGTCCGCCTGGTGCGCACCGCCGGGGCGGCCGTGCCGGACGGCGCGATGACGGGGGCCGCCCGATGAGCGCCCTCCAACTGCTGTTCGCCCTGCTGCTGGTGGTCGCGAACGGCTTCTTCGTCGGCGCCGAGTTCGCCCTCGTCTCCGTACGCCGCAGCCAGATCGAGCCGCTCGCCGCGGCGGGTTCCGCGCGGGCCCGTCAGGTGCTGCACGGTCTGGAGAACCTGCCGCAGATGATGGCCGCCGCCCAGTTCGGCATCACGGTCTGCTCACTCACCCTCGGCGCGGTCGCGGAGCCGACCGTCGCCCATCTGCTGGAGCCGGTCTTCCACGCGGCCCATGTGCCCGAAGGGCTCGTCCACCCCCTCGGCTATGTGATCGCCCTGGCGGTCGTGGTCTTCCTGCACCTCGTCGTCGGCGAGATGCTGCCGAAGAACCTGGCCATGGCGGCGCCCGAGCGGACGGCGCTGTGGCTCAGCCCGGGGCTGGTCGGCTTCGCCCGGCTCTGCCGCCCCGTCACCACCGGGCTCGGCGCCTGCTCACGACTGGTGCTGCGGGCCTTCCGGGTCGAGCCGAAGGACGAGGTCGAGGCCGTTTTCACCAGCGTGCAGCTGGGCCGGCTGGTCGAGGACGCGGGCCACGCGGGGCTGCTGGAGCCGGAAGAGCAGGAGCGGCTCGAGGACGCTCTCGAACTCGGCAGCCGTCCGGTCACCGACGTCCTGATCCGCCGCTTCGACCTGGTCACCGTCGCGCCGTCGGTCACACCGCGGCAGCTGGAGGAGCTGACCGTCCGTACCGGTTTCTCACGCTTCCCCGTCTGCGCGGAAGGCGAGGGCCCGTTCATGGGATACCTGCATGTCAAGGACGTGCTCGACCTGGAGGACGGGGAGCGGGCCGTGCCCCAGCACGTCTGGCGGCCGATGGCAACGCTGCGCGCGGAGCTGCCGCTGGACGACGCGCTCACCGTGATGCGCCGTGCGGCCACCCACCTTGCGCAGGTCGCGGACGCGTCCGGCCGGGTGCTGGGACTGGTCGCGCTGGAGGATGTCCTCGAGATGCTCGTCGGTGAGGTGCGCGACCCGGCCCACCGTGTGGCGGCGCGTACCGCCCCCGCTCCGTCGGCCCCCTCGGGACCCGAGGGTGACGGTGCGCAGGACAGCGCCGGGGAGCTCGTGAGCGGCTGAGGGTGCCGTAGGAATCAGACCAGGGGAGGGTCCTGCCGGCCCGCCGGACCGCGGCCCGACAGGACCTCTCCGTAGGCCTGCATCAGGTCCGGCAGCCGCAGCGTCGACAGATCCTCGCGGGTCGGCGGGCCCGGACAGCTCGACAGCCGCAGATCGCGATAGGCGCAGCTCTTCTCGTACAGGGTGCGCAGGAAGCGGCCGTTGCCCAGCTCGTCGATCCAGCCCTGGTCGACGACATGGCCGCTGATCGAGCGCAGCTCGTCGAGCGCCTCCTCGTCCCACACGTCGCCGTTGTCGGCGGCCAGCACACCACCGATCGCGGTGAGCTCCAGGGGCCGGTAGGAGGGGAAGTCGACGCGGGTGGTGAAACGGGACGACAGGCCCGGGTTCGCCGCGAGCAGCCGGTCCATGCCCTCCGGATAGCCGGCCAGGATGACCACCAGATGGTCGCGGTTGTCCTCGGCACGCTTGAGCAGCACCTGCAGGGCCTCGTCGCCGTACGCGTCCCCCTTGGTGTAGCCCGAGTTGGACAGGCTGTACGCCTCGTCCACGAAAAGCACACCGCCGAGCGCCGAGTCGATCAGTTCATTGGCCTTCACCGCCGTCTGGCCGAGGAACTCGCCGACTAAATCGGCCCGTTGGGCCTCCACCAGATGATCACCGCCGAGCAGCCCGAGGGCGTAGAACACCCGCCCGAGAATGCGGGCGACGGTCGTCTTGCCCGTGCCCGACGGACCGGAGAAGACCAAATGGCGCTTCGGCGGCTGTACGGGCAGCCCCTGCCCGGCACGCAGCCGCGCCATCTCCAGCTGTGCCGACAAGGCCTTCACCTGCCGTTTCACCGGCTCGAGCCCCACCATCCGCTCCAGCTCGGCCAGCGCCTGGGCGAGCAGCACAGGATCGGTGGGTCCTGCGGGGAACTGCGGGGGAGCGGACTTCGCCGAGACGGTTGCCTTGCGGCGCGGCATCTCCTCCGGCACCACAGGTACGGACCCCGGCAGCTGCCCGCCGGGGTCCGTACCGAAACGGGGCTCCGGGCCCTGTGGCTCCTCACCCTCCGCCTGACCGTCCGCCACGTCACCGCCGTACCCGGCGAGGGACACGGCGGCCAGGCCGACCGAGTCGTCGTAGACGTCGATCCCGTCGTACTCCGCGATGGCCGCCAGACGCGCGGAGGTGTCCATGAACGCCGGATCGATGCGGTGCACCGCGCGGTACAGGGGCAGCGCCGCCGCGCTGCGGCCGGTGCCCTCGTGCGCCCGGGCCAGCCAGTACCGCAGCTCCTTGCGCTGCGGCTGCTCGCTGCGGCAGCGCATCAGGGCGGCGGACAGCAGCGGCTCCGCCTGCCCGTACATCTCCAGGCGCACCCGGGCCATGCCGCCGAAGAGCCCGGCCTCGATGCCCAGCAGCGGATCGTCGACCAGCGGCTCCGTATGGCGCACCAGCTGTTCCCAGTCCTTGACCAGATAGGCACGGCAGGCGTGCAGGAAGCGGACCTGGGGGTCGGTGTCGACCGGCGGCAGCGCGGCGAGCGCCCGGTCCAGTTCGGGCACATGACGGCCGTCGAGCCAGTGGGAGGCGTGCGCGAGCAGCAGGTCGCGTGGGCTCTCCAGTACCGGCTGCACCCACCAGCCCAGCCAGTACCAGGAGTTGAGCGTGCGGCGGTGCCGGGTCCGCTGCTCTCCGAAGCGGTCGCGGCTGCGGTACATGTGCAGCAGGGCGGTCGCGGTGTCGACGCGCAGGGCGTGCAGGCCCAGCCAGGCGTCAGCCATGCCCGGGTCGAGCCGGACGGCCGTGCGGAACTCCTCCTCCGCCTGCGGGTACGCGCCCATGGTGCAGGCGTCCACACCACGCACCCAGGCGACGTCCGCCGGCGTCCGGGCGCCCTGCGTGCCGATGTCCATAGGGTCCCCCCACTCCCCCCACAAACCGTGCACCAGTGTTGTCGCGCCGGGTGGACACCCGCGGGTCGTAGCCAGGAACGGCCGGGCCACGGGCGGGAATTGACGACCACCGGGTGCATCGTACCCGCGCACGGGGTGGCGATTAAGAGCGCCGTGGCGGCCCTCGGAAGGGCCGGAAAGGGTGACCCAGGGTGAGCGGCGGGGGCTTCGGGGGCGGCGGCGGAAGCGGGGAAGGGCAGAACGAAGCCCCCGATCACGGGGGAACAACCGGGGGCTTCGCGTCTGCGGCGGCTTCGAAAAGCCGCACATTGAGAACGTAAGACCTGTCCGCCCCGTCGGTCAAGCAGTGTTGAGCCAGTCTTGAGCCACTCTTCAGCCCGAATTCCGGCTGCTCAGTATGCCGGGGGAAAGCCATCACTGTGCGTGAATGATCGGTGTGCGCACGCAGTCTCGCCAGGCGCCGGGAGCCACTCGTATCCCTCGGAACACTCCCGTATCAGCGCGTCGGCGAACGGCCGCGAAGGATCGGACGAAAAATGGCGAGTCTCCGCCGCCGTCCAGCCGTCCCAGAACCCGGAGAGCGCTGCGCCGTCCCGAGCCCGGCCCCGCGCCCAGGACTCCTCGGCGCCCCTGTCCATCCACAGCAGCGCAGCCAGATACGGCCGCAGCGCACGCCGTCCCGCCCCGACACCCTCGACCACGACGACGGCCGCCGCGGGCAGCGGACGAGGAGCGAGGAAACGCCGCAGATTCCAGTCGTACGGGGTGTACGCCGCGTCCCGCCCCTGCGTCAGCGGCTCGATCACCTGGCGCAGCATCCGCCCGGTCCAGTCGAACGACTCCGCATGGCTGGCGAGGTCGTCGAGGTGCAACACGGGCACGTCCTCGCCGAGCGCGAGGGCGAGCCGGCCGGCGAAGGTGCTCTTGCCCGAGCCCGCGTGACCGTCCACGGCCACCAGGCGCGCCGGGCCACAGGAGGGGGGCAGCGCGCGCAGCCGGGCTGCCCGCCGGTCGAGGTCGTCCATGAGGCCACCCTAAGAGGCGACCGGACGGCGCCGCAGGGGCCCTGGGGCAGGGCAGGGACACGACGCCGCAGGTCACGCCAGTGGACCAGACCAATATTGGCGCCGCGGCACGCGGCGAATCTCTGGCAGAACCGCGGCGGGACCCGCGATAGTGGCCCCACTGCCGCGCACCTGACTTGGGGGTCCCATGGCCAGACCGACTTCGCGCAGAAACGTTCTGGGCGCCGCGATCGCGGCAGCCGCCACCGCGGGAACACTGTCCGCCTCCACCGGACCGGCGGCTGCCGCCGCCACGACCGCCGTCCCCCGAGCGCCTCTCCGGCAACCGAGGACGCTCGTGGACAACCGTTTCTGGTCCACCTACACGGACTGGCGGTGCGGCGGCCGCGCCGGCACGAAGGCCGTCGCCGGCCACCGCCCCGGCGTGGTGATCGCCGAGCCCGCCGGCACCACCGACCACACCGACCCGCACACCGGCACGACCGCGCGCTGGGAATACGCCACCTGGACCTCGCCCGAGCACCGCTCGAGCGTTCCCGCCACCGAGGTCATCGCGTCATGGAACGCCGACACCCCTGCCGGTACCTGGCTGCAGGTGGAGCTGGGCGGCCGCTACTCGGACGGCAGCGCGACCCCGTGGTTCGTGATGGGGCGCTGGGCCGCCGGTGACATGGACATCCGGCGTACGTCGGTCGACGGCCAGGGTGACGGCAGGGCGAGCATCTGGACCGACACCTTCTCCGTCGACGACGCCGCGAGCGGACTGCGTCTCGACGCGTACCGGCTGCGGCTCACCCTCTACCGGCGGCCCGGCAGCGGTCTCACGCCCACCGTATGGCGACTGGGTGCCATGGCCTCCGACGTCCCGGACCGCTTCGGGGTCCCCGCGTCGGAGCCGGGTCTCGCCCGCGAGCTGATCGTGCCGCGCTACTCCCAGAACACGCACGTGGGCCGGTATCCGGAGTACGACAACGGCGGCGAGGCGTGGTGCAGCCCCACGTCCTCGCAGATGATCATCGAATACTGGGGGCGCAAGCCCTCCGCCGACGATCTGGCCTGGGTGAATCCCGACTTCGACGACCCGCAGGTCTGTCATGCCGCCCGCCACACCTACGACCACCAGTACGAGGGCTGCGGCAACTGGCCCTTCAACGCGGCCTACGCCGCCACCTACCGCGACATGAACGCGGTCGTCACCCGGCTCTCCTCGCTGACCGACCTGGAGACGCTGATCGCCGCGGGCATCCCGGCCATCACGTCCCAGTCGTTCCTCAAGGAGGAGCTGACAGGAGCCGGCTACGGCACCGCGGGCCATCTGATGACGGTGATCGGCTTCACCGCCGACGGCGACGTGATCGCGAACGACCCGGCCTCGACGAGCAACGAGGCCGTCCGCCGCGTCTACCGCCGGGCGGAGTGGGAGAAGATCTGGCTCCGCACCAAGCGCTACAACGCGACCGGCAAAGTGGTGTCCGGCACAGGAGGCGTCTGCTACCTGTACTGGCCGACCCACCCCACGCCGGACCAGAGCCGGGCGCTGGCGGCCGTCGGCGTCCACTGACGCACGCCACGGCTCCCGGGGCAGTGACCAATGTCTCTACCCCGGGAGCCGGTATCGCTGGCACTGTGGTGGGGCAATGGGGGAGCCACCTGCCGGACGACCGAGCGAGACGCACATGACTTCGACCGCAGCCACCGCCGACCGCACCCTGCCGACGACCCGCACCGGCGGTCCGGACGACGAGTCCAACCCCCTCGAGCACATCCTCGGCTGGACCCTCGTCGTCGTCCTCGCCATGCTCATCACCCAGGTCGGCCTGCTCTAGGCCTGCGCGCGGCAGGCCGGCCCGTCCCCCGACAGCCAGGACCGCCCGTCGGCCACGGCACCTTCGGCATGATCCAGCTCTGACATACTGCGAAGCTCCGACACGATCCTCCGGCACTTCGAGACCAAGGATCATCTTGAGCAGCAGCCACCAGCGCGGCGCGACCGATCGCGCCCGGACGCGGCGGTCCGAACTCATCGCTCTCGGCCGCGAGTTGTTCGCCGACACCTCGTACGACGCCCTGTCCGTCGACGACATCGCCCACCAGGCCGGCATCGCCAAAGGGCTGATCTACTACTACTTCAAGAGCAAACGCGGCTACTACCTGGCAGTCATCGAGGACTCGGTGGCCGAGCTCTTCGACCGGGCTGCCGGTGAGCGGGAACTGCCGCGCGCGGAGCGTGTGCACCGCACCATCGACGGCTGTCTGTGCTACGCACAGCACCACCAGGCGGCCTTCCGCACGATCGTGACGGGCGGCGTCGGCTTCGACACCCAGGTGCAGTCGATCAGGGACGCCGTGCGCGAAGAACTGATCGCGACGATCGCGGAAGGCGCCTACGGACGGCGTGAGATCCCGCTGCTGGCCAGGCTGGCCCTGCTGGGCTGGCTGAGCAGCGCCGAGCAGATCATCCTCGACTGGCTGGCCGGGCAGCGGCCCGACCGTGAGGCGGTGTGCGCCCTGCTGGTGCGGCTGCTGCAGGCCACCCTCCGTACCATCGCGGAGTTCGAGCCCGCTTGTCCCGAGCCGCCGGCCCCCGACCCGGCTGCCGTGCCGGTCCCTGTCACCGCCCCCGTATGACGATCAGGTACCAGGCCTCCGGCGTGCCCGTGACGGGCGGAGCCGAATCGGGCATACTCAACGCGCCACAAGCCGCTGTCCTGCCGCTTTCGTGATCCGGAAGGGCAACATCGGCCTGGCAGTACAACCGGCGGCGCACCCACACCCATCGCGTGCGACCGCCGCAGCGCCCGACAGGGAGGAGAGCGCCGCAATGCCCGACCGCGCCCCGCAGCCGGTGGACCGTCAGCTGCCCACCGAGGAGGCCAGGGATCTGATCACCCTGGTCCGCGACATCGTCCAGCGGGAGATCGCCCCCCGCGCGGCCGAGGAGGAGGAGGCCGGGCACTTCCCGCGTGAGGTCTTCTCGCTCCTGTCCGACTCAGGACTGCTCGGCCTCCCGTACGACTCCGAATTCGGCGGCGGTGACCAGCCCTACGAGGTCTACCTCCAGGTCCTCGAAGAGCTCGCGGCGGCCCGCCTCACCGTCGGCCTCGGTGTGAGCGTCCACTCCCTCGCCTGCCATGCGCTCGCCGGTTACGGCACCAAGGAGCAGCAGGGCGAGCACCTGCCCGCGATGCTCGGCGGCGGGCTGCTCGGCGCCTACTGTCTCTCGGAGCCCGCTTCCGGCTCCGATGCCGCCTCGCTGCGCACCAAGGCGGTGCGGGACGGCGACGACTGGGTGATCACCGGGACGAAGGCGTGGATCACCCACGGCGGTGTGGCCGACTTCTACACGGTCCTGGCCCGTACGGGTCTCGAGGGGCCGCGCGGCATCACCGCGTTCCTGGTCCCGGGCGACGCCCACGGGCTGAACGCCGCCGTGCCCGAGAAGAAGATGGGCATGAAGGGCTCACCCACCGCCCAGCTCCACTTGGACGGCGTCCGCATCCCGGACTCCCGCCGTCTCGGTGAGGAGGGCCAGGGATTCGCCATCGCGCTGTCCGCCCTCGACTCCGGGCGTCTCGGCATCGCCGCCTGCGCGGTCGGCGTCGCCCAGGCCGCCTTGGACGAGGCGGTCGAATACGCCACCGGACGCAAGCAGTTCGGCCGTCCCATCGCCGACTTCCAGGGTCTGCGCTTCATGCTCGCGGACATGGCCACCCGAATCGAGGCGGGGCGGGCGCTGTACCTCTCCGCGGCCCGGCTGCGGGACGCGGGCCGGCCGTTCTCCCAGCAGGCCGCCATGGCCAAACTGTTCTGCACCGACGCGGCGATGAGCGTGACCACCGACGCGGTCCAGGTCCTCGGCGGCTACGGCTACACACAGGACTTCCCGGTCGAGCGCTTCATGCGTGAGGCCAAGGTGCTGCAGATCGTCGAGGGCACCAACCAGATCCAGCGGATGGTCATCGCCCGCCACCTCGCCGGGCCTGAGACGCGCTGACCCGCGCGTTCGGCACAGAGGCGCCGCGAGTCTGATCCATTCGGAGTCGCGGCGCCCCGGCAGCGTTCTGCCCCGGCTGGCCCACAGTTGGAGGAGCTCACGGTAGATGGGCGGGTCGGTCGGGTGCGGAACCGATTCTTCATACGCGGCACGGACGGGCACGACGAGGCGCCGACGGCCGTGCGCGGTCGTGGAGTGCGGGCTCATACCGGGCCAACGCGCCACGCGCGCGGACGGTTACCGTCGGGGCTATTCGAGCGCCAGTGCAGGGACTACCCGTGGTCTTGCCGGGCCGGTCCGTGCGGCGGCCGCAGCCCCCGCCGCAGGCGCTCGCGCTCGCCCGGGGCGCTCACTGCCAGGGGCCCGTGGCACTCGGCCTTCCGGGCCCGGCAGGCTCCGTCCTCAGGCGGCGCGCCGCAGCGGCGTCGTCCTCAGCGGCCGCGATCCAGGGCCGCCGACGTGGGAGAACGGCTGGGTACGCCAGTTCAGTCCCTGTGGCAGCGTCAGCAGCAGCGCGGTGTCCTGCTCCTGGAGCTCCAGCGACTCGTCCGCGGGACGGGACGAGGAGGCGTCCCGGCCGGTCCCGGAGCACACCGTCAGCCCGAACGGGTTCCACGGGGTGGGGCACAGTGCGTGCTCGGGCAGGACGTCCTCGTCCGCCAGTAGCGCGATGGGCTGCGCGCAGTCCGGGCAGATCACCCGGTACATCTCGAAGGTGTCGTACTCGTCCAGGACGTCCGTGTCCGCCGGCTCGGCCGGATCAACAGGCTCCGGTTCGGTACGTCCGCCGCTCCTGGACGCCACAGTCTTGATGCTCTGCATGGAGAATCTCCCCCTCGGATGGGTCGATCAGGCACTCGCGGCCTCGACCACAGCAAGCAATGCCCACCGCGCGGGGCAGGTAACCGTAAGGTCACGGCGCATCGGGCGGCAAGTCTGTGGTGTTCGTCACATGACCGCCGTGGGCGTCCTTCCTGGCCCTCCTGGACTGTGCCGGAGGCGACCTGTGGCAATAGGTTGATCCGCATGGAGGAGCTGGATCGTCAGATCGTGGATTTGCTCGTCAAGGACGGGCGGATGAGCTACACCGACCTGGGCAGGGCCACCGGCCTGTCCACCTCGGCGGTGCATCAGCGCGTCCGCCGCCTGGAACAGCGAGGTGTCATCCGCGGCTACGCCGCCGTCGTCGACCCCGAGGCCGTCGGGCTGCCGCTCACCGCGTTCATCTCGGTGAAGCCGTTCGACCCCAGCGCCCCGGACGACATCGCGGACCGGCTCGGCGGCGTTCCCGAGATCGAGGCGTGCCACAGCGTCGCGGGCGACGAGAACTACATCCTCAAGGTACGTGTCGCCACCCCCCTCGAGCTGGAGCACCTCCTCACCCGCATCCGCTCCCTGGCCGGCGTCTCCACCCGCACGACGGTCGTCCTCTCCACCCCGTACGAGGCCCGCCCGCCACGTATCTAGTCTTGGTCCCATGACCGAGAGCACCGCCCCCCAGAGCGATCACCGCACCGTGCTGCTGCGCGGTGGAGAAGTACACAGCCCCGCCGACCCCTTCGCCACCGCGATGGTCGTGGAAAAGGGACACATCGCCTGGGTGGGGTCGGAAGGCGCCGCAGATGCCTTCGCCACCGGCGTCGACGAGGTCGTCGACCTCGAAGGCGCCCTGGTCACGCCCGCGTTCACCGACGCGCACATCCACACCACGTCCACCGGACTCGCCCTCACCGGCCTCGATCTCTCCGGTGCGCGCTCCCTCGCCGACGCCCTGCGCTTCGTACGGGAGCACAGCGCGGCCCACCCCGGCGGCCAGATGCTCCTCGGGCACGGCTGGGACGCGACGCGCTGGCCCGAGCAGCGGCCGCCGAGCCGTGCGGAGCTCGACGAAGCAACCGGCGGGCGGCCCCTGTACCTGCCGCGCGTCGACGTCCACTCCGCGGTCGTCACCACCGCCCTGCTCGACCTCGTCCCCGGCGTCACGGACCTCGCGGGCTTCCACCCCGACGCCCCACTGACCGCCGCCGCCCACCACGCCGTCCGAGCCGCCGCCCACGCGGCCGTCACCCCCGCGCAGCGCCGCGAGGCGCAGAGCGCGGCGCTCGCCCGTGCCGCGTCCCTCGGCATCGGCAGCGTCCATGAATGCGCGGGACCCGAGATCTCCGACGAGGACGACTTCACCTCCCTCCTCGCGCTCGCCCGCACGGAGCCGGGCCCCCGGGTCGTCGGCTACTGGGCCGAGCAGGTCACCGACGAGAAGGGCGCCGAGCGGATCCGGGAACTCGGCGCCGCCGGAGCGGCCGGAGACCTGTTCGTCGACGGCTCCCTCGGCTCGCACACCGCGTGCCTCCACGACCCGTACGCCGACGCTCCTGCCACCACGGGCAGCGCCCACCTCGACGCGGCGGCGGTCGCGGCACATGTGGCCGCCTGCACCGAGGCCGGACTGCAGGCGGGGTTCCACGCCATCGGCGACGCCGCCCTGGGCGCTGTGATCGACGGTGTCCGCACGGCCGCCGACCGGCTCGGAATCGCCCGCGTCCGCGCCGCGAGGCACCGGATCGAGCACGCCGAGATGCTCACCCCCGAAACCATCGCCGCCTTCGCGGAGTTCGGGCTCACCGCCTCCGTCCAGCCGGCCTTCGACGCGGCGTGGGGAGGCGACGACGGCATGTACGCCCAGCGGCTGGGTGCCGAGCGGGCCCGCACCCTCAACCCGTACGCCGCGCTGCTGCGCGCCGGAGTGCCGCTCGCCTTCGGCTCCGACAGTCCGGTGACACCGCTCGACCCCTGGGGGACGGTGCGTGCGGCCGCCTTCCACCGGACCCCCGAGCACCGGATCTCCGTCCGCGCCGCCTTCACCGCGCACACCCGCGGCGGCTGGCGTGCCGTCGGCCGCGACGATGCGGGAGTCCTCGTCCCCGGCGCTCCGGCCGACTACGCGGTCTGGCGCACCGGCGAGCTGGTGGTCCAGGCTCCCGACGACCGGGTCGCCCGCTGGTCCACCGACCCGCGCTCCGGAACCCCCGGCCTGCCCGACCTCGGCCCCGGCGCCGAACTGCCCGTCTGTCTGCGGACAGTGGTCTCGGGGCGAACCGTCTTCGCGGGCCCGAACGGGTGACGTAGGGACATTTCGCACCCGTGGCGGATTCTCCCAGCGTTCCGCCACGACCTGCGGATCTTCCCGCCTGACCTGGTAGTTCCGTTAATTGTCGCTGATCAGGCGACTGTTGACAGCGAGCGCCCACCGGCGGGTAGGTTCGGCCCAGTCCACCGAAGAACGTCCGACCGGCAACCTCCACGCAAGTCGTCGAACGCCGCTGGGTCATGGGGTGGTGTGCCGCACCGGTGCACCACCGCTGGGAGCCAGGTTCAGCGCCCGCGCCTCGGGGGCAGAGGGTAGGTGTCAGCCGGTCGGCAGGTGCGACCCGGGTGGGGCCCGGCGTTCAGTAGACAACGGCTCTCGGTGGACCCGCAGCCAGCGGGCCCCAGGTCGGCCCGAAGGACGCCGGGCCCGATCCGCTGCGTCCGGGCCGGTCCGTTCCGCCCTCTCCGTCCGCTCCTTGAAGATCAGTGTCGCTGCGAGCGCGTGAGGCGGGCTCGCTATGGTTGGGCTCTGCGTACGGACTTTAAGGGGCAGCAGTGAACGACGGTGGTGCGGTTCCCCATGGCGGAGCCCGGGGGAGGCGGTACGGCCCGCTCGGCAGGACCCTGGTGATCATCCCGACCTACAACGAGGCCGAGAACATCCGGGCCGTCGTCTCCCGGGTGCGTGCCGCGGTGCCCGACGCGGACGTGCTCGTCGCCGATGACAACAGCCCCGACGGCACGGGCAAGTTCGCCGATGAGGTCGCCGCCCAGGACGAGCATGTGCACGTACTGCACCGCAAGGGCAAGGAAGGGCTCGGCGCGGCCTACCTCGCCGGCTTCCGCTGGGGGATCGAACACGACTACGGCGTCCTGGTCGAGATGGACGCCGACGGCTCGCACCAGCCCGAGGAACTGCCCAGACTGCTGACCGCCCTGAAGGGCGCCGACCTCGTGCTGGGATCCCGTTGGGTGCCCGGAGGGCGCGTCGTCAACTGGCCGAAGCACCGCGAGTTCCTCTCCCGCGGCGGCAGCACCTACTCACGGCTGCTGCTCGGTGTGCCCCTGCGGGACGTCACCGGAGGCTTCCGCGCCTTCCGCGCCGAGACCCTCGAGGGCCTCGGCCTCGGCGACGTCGCCTCCCAGGGGTACTGCTTCCAGGTCGACCTCGCGAGGCGGGCCGTGGCCGCGGGCTTCCATGTGGTCGAGGTCCCGATCACCTTCGTCGAACGCGAGCACGGCGACTCCAAAATGAGCAGGGACATCGTCGTGGAGGCGCTCTGGCGCGTCACCGCATGGGGCGTGGAGGAGCGGGCGCGCCGGCTCCTCGGCCGCAAACGATCTTTCTGACGACCCCCTTACACCGCTTCGACGGGCGCCCAGGCACACTGGGGGCATGACGACCGGCGCACCGCCCCCGACCGCCCGCAGGCGCTCGCGCGCCCGCACCTTCCTCCCGCTCGCCGTCGCCGCGTGGCTGATCCTCGAGGTCTGGCTGCTCACCGTCATCGCCGACGCGGCGAGCGGCTTCGCCGTCCTCGCCCTGCTGGTCGGCGCGGGGGTGCTCGGGGCCGTGGTGGTCAAACGGGCGGGGCGGCGGGCCTTCGCGAACCTCACACGAACGCTGCAGCAGCAGACGGGGCAGGGCGACCCGGCCACCTCCATGCCCTCCGGCCGCGCCGAGGGCAACGGCCTGCTGATGCTCGGCGGCCTGCTGCTGATGCTGCCGGGCGTCGCCTCCGACGCGGCGGGCCTACTGCTTCTGCTCCCACCGGTCCGAACCCGCCTCGGCCGTCTTGCCGAACGCTCGCTGGAGCGAAGGATGAACGCAGCGATGCCCGACGGCCTGGGCAACGCCTTCCAGCAGGCCCGCATCCACCGTCCGGACGGCAAGGTCGTCCAGGGCGAGGTCATCCGCGACGGCGCTGCCCCGCGCCGCGACGACGACGCCCCACGGCCTCCGCTCACACCCTGACCGCCCGGACCGGGCGGTGCCGGCCACAGCGGTGACCGGCGGGTGCCCCGTTCTGAGCCGGACGGCGCCGCTGTCGCCCGTTCCGGTCGGTTCCGGCACCCCTCCCGGACCGGGTGGGGTGTGGGGCGCGCCTGCGACGGCCGCTGTCCCAAGCCCGCCCCCTGGCCCGTAACCGGGGCTCCGCCCCCGGGCCCCGTCTTCGGGCCCGGCCCCGGGGTCTCGTTCACGGGGCTTCGCCCGGGCCTTGTTCGCGGGCTTTGCCCCGTATCCCCGCGCCTTCAAAAAAATCTTCCTGCGGGCTGGCGGGCGCGGGAGGTCTCCCACGGTCGGATCGCTCCCGCACGGCGAACCCGGCAGGCCGCGAACAGGCCCGTCCGGCGCTCGAGGACAGCGGGTGCGAATCGCGGTACGGGGCCCGGGGCGGAGAACCAAGCCGCGCGGAGCGTGAACGGGTTCGGGCGGGGTCCGGTCCGTCCCGGGAAACGGGTGCGGGCCCGGGGGCCTGCCCCGGTTTTGGGACGGGGCGGGGTGCCCCCGCACCCGCTGCGCTCCCCGGGCCGGGCGTGGCAAAGCCGCGGGCCGTGACCACACCAGTGTGGTCACGGCCCGCGGCTCCGTCTTGTGTCGCTTCGCGCGCTGGCGCGCGCTACGCCGACTTCCGGCTGTCGCGCGGATGCACCGCGATGTTCATCGCGCCGGAGCGAAGGACCGCCAGCCTTTCGGCCAGGACCTCCTCCAGCTCCTCGCGGGTGCGCCGCTCCATCAGCATGTCCCAGTGCGTACGCGCCGGCTTGCCCTTCTTCTCCTCGGGGCCGTCCCCGTCCACGAGAAGTGCCTGGGCGCCGCACGCCTTGCACTCCCACTCCGGCGGAATCTCCGCCTCCACCGAGAACGGCATCTCAAAACGATGTCCGTTCTGGCATGCGTACTCCACCGCCTGGCGCGGGGCCAGGTCGATGCCGCGGTCCGTCTCGTAGCTGGTAACCACAAGTCGCGTGCCGCGGAGAGCTCGCTCACTCATGAATCGTGCCTCCCGGGCTTGTCGCCCACAGGACAGGTGTCGCTGTCGTCGTCATCCGGTCAACGTCCGGTCGGCGGTAAAGATTCCCGTTCCGGGTCATGCGTCGCCCGTCGTGCCGCTGCTTTGCCATTGGTTGGGGTACCCACCAGTGCCCGGTTTGTCACATCTGACAGAAAGTGTCACCCACTGATTTCACTATTCCAGCACGCAGTAACGGTCCGCCTGGCAAGCCAAAGGCGTACACTACCGGCCTTTCACTCAGGCGTCTAAATCCGGTCCGGTACCGGGTTCCCCGCCGCGGCCACCGCACGCCTCACCGGAACCCTTGCGAGCAGCACGGATCCCAGCCCGAAGAAGATCACCAAAGAGATGATCGCGTCCCGGTAGCTGCCCGACATCTGATACGCCAAACCGAATACGAGCGGCCCGAGCCAGCTCAGGCCCCGGTCGCTCATCTCGTACGCGGAGAAGTACTCCGCCTCCTTGCCCCGCGGCACCAGATGCGAGAAGAGGGACCGCGACAGCGCCTGGCTGCCGCCCAGCACGAGGCCGATCCCCGCTGCCAGGCAGTAGAACCACACCGGCTCGCCCGCAGGCAGGAAGTACCCGGCGGCCAGAATCAGCGTCCAGACAACCAGCGACCCGAGGATCGTGCGCTTCGCCCCGTACGTGCGGGCCAGCCGGCCCATCCCCAGCGCGCCGGCCACGGCCAGCACCTGTACCAGCAGCACCGCCGTGATCAGCGTGGTCTGGTCGAGCCCCAGCTCCTCGGAGCCGTAGACGGACGCCTGCGAGATGACCGTCTGCACGCCGTCGTTGTAAACGAGGTAGGCGAGCAGGAACGACAGAGTCAATGGATGCCGCCGCATGTCGCGCAGGGTCGCGACCAGCTGCCGCCACCCGGAGCCGACCGCGCCCTCCCCGGACGGTGCGATCCCGCGGTCGCGCAGCCGCCGCAGCGGAATCAGCGTGAACGCGCCCCACCACAGGCCCGCAGAGGCAAGACAGATACGGACCGAGTCCGCCTCCGAGAGGCCGAAGGAGTCGTGGCCCGAGTAGACGACCAGGTTCAGGACCAGCACCAGCGCGCCCGACGTGTATCCGAAGGCCCAGCCGCGCGACGACACCGCGTCACGCTCGTCGGGGGCCGCGATCTGCGGCAGGTAGGCGTTGTAGAGGACCATCGACACGGCCAGCGACGCGTTCGCCACGATCAACAGGAACGCGCCCAGCAGATAACGGTCACCGTCGAGGAAGAACATCCCCGTCGTCGCCGCGGCGCCCACGTACGCCGCGACGGCGAGCAGCGGCTTCTTACGGCCGCTGCGGTCCGCCGCCGCCCCCGCCAGCGGCATGATCAGCACGGCGAGCACCACCGAGACGGACACCGCGTAAGGGAAGACCGAACCGGCCCGCACCGGGATGCCCAGCGGGTGCACGAAGCCATCGGCGTCCGCCGCCGCCTTCGCCACCGACGTCAGATAGGGGCCGAGGAACACCGTGAGGACGCTCGTCGAATACACCGAGCACGCGAAGTCGTAGAAGTACCAGCCCTGTTGTTCGCGTCTGCGCGCGGCGGTGCCTTCGTCCCCGCCGGTGCCTCCGGTGCGGTCCGCGGTGTCCGCCGTCACCCGCGCCCCCTCGCTCGTGCCGTCGCAGAAGCGCCGGATCAGATCCACACGCCCCGGTCGGTCAGCACGGTGCGCAACGTCTCAAGATGATCGGTCATGATTCCGTCCACGCCAAGGTCCAGGAGGGCGGCCATCCGATCGGCGTCGTTCACCGTCCACACATGGACCTGCAGACCACGCGCGTGGGCCGCTCGTACGAACCGGCGGTCCACCACGCGTATGCCGCCCTGTGTCTCCGGCACCTGGGCGCACACCGCGCCGCTGCGGACCGCGCTCGGTATCCCGTACGAGCCGAGCCGCAGCCCGAGCACACCGCGCACCCCGTACGAGGTCGCCAGCCGCGGCCCCGCGAGGCGCATCGCCCGCGTCACCCGGCCTTCGGAGAACGAGCCGACGCACACCCTGTCGAAGGCGTCGGTCCGGCGGATCAGGTCCACCAGCGGCACCAGGGCGGACTCCGCCTTCAGGTCCACGTTCCAGCGGGCCTCGGGGAACTCCTCGAGCAACTCCTCGAACAGCGCCAGCGGCTCGCGGCCCGCGACCCTGGCCTTCCGCACCTCGCTCCACGGCAGGGCCGCGATACGTCCCCGGGCATCGGTCACCCGGTCCAGCGTCGCGTCGTGGAAGGCCACCAGCCGGCCGTCCGCCGTGGTGTGCACATCGGTCTCGAAGTAGCGGTAGCCGGCATCGGCGGCCCGCCGGAAGGCCGCCGCGGTGTTCTCGATTCCGTCCGCCGCCCCGCCGCGGTGGGCGAAGGCGAGCGTCGAGGCATGATCCAGATAGGGGTGGGGTACGTGGGTCACCTCTGCAGTATGGCCCGTGCGGGTGACCCCCCGGCGACCACCGTGCTGCGTCCCTCCCTCTCCGGGATGGCGAAGACCCGCAGGAACAGCTGCGCCAGCGGCCCGATGGCCAGCGCGTACGCCACCGTCCCGACGCCGACGGAACCACCGAGCGCGAAACCGGTCACGACGACCGCCACCTCGATCGCGGTGCGCACCAGCCGTATCGACCGGCCCGTCAGCCGGTGCAGGCCGGTCATGAGGCCGTCCCTCGGGCCCGGTCCGAAACGGGCGGCGATGTAGAGGCCCGTGGCCACGCCGTTGAGCACGATGCCGCCGGCCATCAGCGGAATCTGACCGCCCGGCCCGTCCACCCGCGGAACGAGCGCCAGGGTGGCGTCCATCGCGAGGCCGATCACGAACACGTTCGACACCGTCCCGAGGCCCGGCCGCTGGCGGAGCGGGATCCACAGCAGCACCACGGCGCCCACGATGATCGACACGACGCCGATCGTCAGCCCGGTCAGCTCGGCCAGGCCCTGATGCAGCACCCCCCACGGCTCCAGGCCGAGCCCGGCGCGCACCAGCAGCGCGGAACTCACTCCGTACAGCGCGAGGCCGACGTACAACTGGAGCAGCCTGCGGGTGAGATGCGCGGACACGATGGCGCCCCCTTGTCTGGTGTTCGTGGACTGATGCATGACACTCTGTGGCTACGGAACAATCGGCAACCATGGCCAATTCGAGGAAGGTGGACTGAATTCCATGACGCAGTGGACCTCTGCGGTGGGTGCGGCCCAGCTCGCCCGGCAGCTCACCTCCCAGCAGCCGCGCCCCGCCGGGCCAGGCACCCGCAAGCCGCCCGCCTACCGGGCGCTCGCCGACGGCATCCGGCTGCTCGTCCTGGAGGGCCGTGTCCCCGTGGCGGCCCGGCTGCCCGCCGAGCGCGAACTCGCCCTCGCCCTGTCCGTCAGCCGCACCACCGTCGCCGCCGCCTACGAGGCGCTGCGCACCGAAGGCTTCCTGGAGTCCCGCAGAGGCGCCGGCAGCTGGACCGCCGTACCCGCGGGCAACCCGCTGCCCGCCCGGGGCCTCGAGCCTCTGCCGCCCGAGTCGCTCGGCTCCATGATCGACCTCGGATGCGCCGCCCTGCCCGCGCCCGAGCCATGGCTCACCCGGTCCGTCCAGGGCGCGCTCGAAGAACTCCCGCCGTACGCCCACACCCACGGCGACTACCCGGCCGGCCTGCCCGCCCTGCGCCAGATGCTCGCCGACCGGTACACGGAACGCGGCATCCCGACCATGCCCGAACAGATCATGGTCACCACCGGAGCGATGGGTGCGATCGACGCGATCTGTCATCTGTTCGCCGGACGCGGCGAACGCATCGCCGTCGAATCCCCTTCCTATGCCAACATCCTCCAGCTGATGCGCGAAGCAGGCGCACGGCTCGTGCCCGTGGCCATGGCCGAGGGCCTGACCGGCTGGGACCTGAATCGCTGGCGCCAGGTCCTGCGCGACGCCGCGCCCCGCCTGGCGTACGTCGTCGCCGACTTCCACAACCCCACCGGCGCGCTCGCCGACGAGGCCCAGCGGCGCGCCCTGGTCGAGGCGGCCCGCTCGGCCGGCACGGTGCTCGTCGTCGACGAGACCATGTCGGAACTGCACCTCGACGCCGACATCGAGATGCCGCGTCCCGTCTGCGCGTTCGACCCCGCCGGGTCGACGGTCCTGACCGTCGGCTCCGCCAGCAAGGCCTTCTGGGCGGGCATGCGGATCGGCTGGGTCCGCGCGGCCCCCGACGTGATCCGCTCCCTCGTGGCGGCTCGCGCCTACGCGGACCTCGGCACGCCCGTGCTGGAACAACTGGCGATCAACTGGCTGATGCACACGGGTGGTTGGAGCGAGGCGGTCGCCGTCCGCCGCGACCAGGCGCGCGAGAACCGTGACGCGCTCGTCGCCGCGGTGCGGCGGGAGCTGCCGGACTGGGAGTTCGACGTCCCCGCCGGCGGCCTCACCCTCTGGGTCCGCACGGGCGGCCTCTCCGGCTCCCGCCTCGCAGAGGTCGGCGAGCGCGTGGGTGTCCGGGTGCCGTCGGGACCGCGCTTCGGCGTGGACGGCGCGTTCGAGGGCTACGTACGCCTGCCGTTCACCGTGGGCGGTCCGGTGGCCGAGGAGGCGGCGGTACGCCTCGCAGCGGCAGCGCGCCTCGTCTCCACGGGCGCATTGACGGGTACGGAGGCTCCGCGCACGTTCGTGGCGTAGTCGTTGTGCCGGCGCCGCTCCGGTCCGGAGCCCGGAAACGGGTCAGGGCGGAGCCGGCGACGAGGGGAGCCGCACATCGATACAGCGGGAAGGGGCGGGAACGGAAAGACCGGGCCACGCCCTGGAAGCGTGACCCGGTGTGCCGGCCGCGTCAGGGCTTCGCCGGGACCGTCGGTGGGGTGAGCGGCTTCGCCGGGATTCCCGGCGGCGGCGCGACCGGTGCCGTGTCCTCGGGCCCTGGAGGCAGCAGCGCGAGGACCGCCTGCCGGTGGGCCTCCGTCGTCGCGTGGTCGAACGGGTCGGGCGTCGCCGGCACCTGGAGCCGCAGGACCGGCCCGTTGCCCAGCCGTGCGTACCCCCGCCCCGGGGGTACGTCGGTCGTGGGCGTGGTCCGCGGTGTCACGCCGAGCACCGACTCGACCTCGGGGAAGCCGATCCCGCCGAGGACGACCCGGGCCCGGGTGTGGGTCCGGACCGTCTCACTGAGCGCGCCGACGCTGTCGAACTGCTCGGCCACGACGACGGTGACCTGGACGGCCCGCCCGTGCCTCAGCGGCACGGAGAGCAGCTCCTGGGGGTCCATGCGCCCGTCCGCGGCGGCCAGGTGGCCGAAGACGCCGGGCCGGTCCACCAGGATCCACAGCGGCCGCTTGGTGTCGTCGGGCGCGGCCTGCCCCGCCTGCCGGGCGCGGTTGGCGGCGATGAGGCGCCGCTCGGTCTCATGGGCGGCCCATTCCAGACCGGCCAGCGCGCCGGCCAGCCCGCACTCGACGGTCAGGACGCCGGCGCGCCCGGTGAGGCAGGCGTACTCGCCGGTTCCGCTGCCTTCCACCACGAGGACGTCCCCGTGCTGCAGCGCCTGCAGGGCAATGGAGCGAAGGAGGGTCGTGGTGCCGCTCCCGGGTTCGCCGACGGCGAGCAGGTGCGGCTCGGTGGAGCGGGGCCCGGTGCGCCACACGACCGGGGGCGCCTGACCGATCTCGTCGCCGATCACCACCGGCACCGTGCGCTGGACGGCGTCGGCGTCGGTGAAGCCGAGCACCGTCTCACCGGGGACGGTGACGAAGCGCTGGGCGGCGATGGCGGTGGACAGGGCGGGCAGCACGTTCATGACGAGTTCGTTCACCTCCTCGTCCCAGGTGAAGAGGTATTCGCGTCCGCGTCCGGACTTCGCGTGCAGCAGCCGCTCGATCCGCATCCTGGCGGCGGCTTCGCCGTCGGTGAAGTAGGCGGGGTACCTGACGCGCAGCCGGGTGAGCCGCCCGTTGCCGTCGAACTCGTACTCGCTGAAGGTCTTGCTCCAGTCCCCGCCGTGGGCGTACAGCGGAGCCGGGTCCTCGGGGACGGAGAAGTACGGGACGAGAGCCTCGTACAGCGCCTTGAGGCGGCCGGCCTCCGCCTCGTCGGGCCCGGTCCTGACCGGTGTCCGTACACGCCCCTTCCAGGCGGCCGCGGCCATCACCGTGATCAGGGCGATCAGCGGCCCGTACGGGATGAGCGCGACCACCAGGACGCCGGCGGCGACGAGGAAGAGGGTCGGACCACGCCGCTCCTTGGGTGTGGCGGCCCATCTCTGCCGGCCCGTCGCGGCCAGCTTCCGCAGACCACGGGAGACCGTGATCAGCGGATGGAGGACGTCGGTGGCGCTGTCGGCGGCCGTGCGCGCGATCTCGCGGCTGCGGGCGATCTGCGCGCCGCCGCTGCTCAGGATGCGGGGGAGTGGACGCCGGGCCACATCGTCTCCTTGGGGGTGAAGGGACAGCCGGTCAGAACTTGATCCCGCCCAGCAGACCGGCCAGGCTCGTCGTGCCTGCCTGGATGCTGGGGGCGATCGCGGTGCCCGCGAGGAAGAAGCCGAACAGCGCGGAGACGAATGCGTGCGAGGCCTTCAGGCCGTCCTTCCGGAAGAAGAGGAAGACGATGATGCCGAGGAGCACGACGCCGGACATGGACAGAATCATGAGGTTCTCCTGGGTGAGGGGACAGTCACCATGAGTTCTTCCAGGCTTACCGAAAGTATCTATGTGATAAAAGGTGCAAACGAGTGAAATACTCGGCATTTCACTGCACTGGCGGACGGTCGGTCGTTGCCCGGCGGGCAAAGGGCAGAACGGCGCGGCACAGTCCCTCCGCGACGTGATCCTCGCCGCCGCCGCCCGGCGTCATGTCGGCCGCCGGGCCAGTACCCTGTCGATTCACTCGTACGGCTGCTCCTGCCGTGCGCCCAGGTCAGACGGTGAAAGGCGGTAAGTCCGATGAGTGAGGTCCCGGACTCCGAGGTGATCGAACTGGCGACCAAGGTCTTCGACCTGGCACGCCAGGGAGAGACCGAGGCGCTCGCCGCCTACGTCGATGCCGGCGTACCGGCCAACCTCACCAACGACAAGGGCGACACGCTCGTCATGCTCGCCGCCTATCACGGCCACGCCGCCGCGGTGGAGGCGCTGCTCGCCCGCGGCGCGGAGCCGAACCGGGCCAACGACCGCGGTCAGACGCCTCTCGCCGGGGCGGTGTTCAAGGGGGAGGACGCCGTGATCCGGGCACTCCTCGCAGGCGGCGCCGACCCCCGGGCGGGCACCCCGTCCGCCGCGGATACTGCTCGGATGTTCGGGAAGACAGAACTCCTGGAGCTGTTCGAAGGCCGCTGAGCGGCTCGCGGGCAGCGCTGGGAAGGCCGCCGTGGGGGCGCCGTAAATGTGGTCGCGGTGGCGAAATGGGTGGGTCATCATGACGTCAGCCCCATCCCGGACGACATCAACCGGGAGTTTCCCCTGGGGCCACCGAAGAGAGGCAGAGAGAAGATGGTCAACACCAAGCGGAAGACGCGCATCACGACGGGCGGCCCTACATGCCGCTGCGCGGCCTAGGCACTCCACTCCCCGGTTGCGTCGACAGCTTGATGTGAGGCATCTTCCATGTTCGATCCAGTCATAGCGCCGAGCGGCACCCTGCTCGGTCTGCTGCAGAGGGGCCGCGGCGACGGCACGCTGCACGCGCTCGCCGCCCCGCGGGCCGAGGCACTCGCCGCCCTCAACCACTGTGTGCTCAACGACCCCCGCCACGACTGGCAGGTCGAGAACCGCTCCCTCTACTACGCACGCCTCTACCTGGATCTCCACGGCAGTCTCGAGGAGATCGAACGGCACCTGTGCGACACCGACGACCACCTCGACACCGAGGAGGGCCGGACCGGTCTCGCCCTCGCGGTGCTCGGGCACCTCGCCTCCTACGGCCGGGGCGACGCGCTCGCCCTGCTGCGGAGGTACGCGACGACCGGCGCCAACTGGGCGTGGGCGCTCGACGAGCTCGCGCTGCGTGACGACGACGCAGGTCTGCGTGCGCTCGCCGCCCCCGTCCTCGCCAGATTTCCCGCCACCCCCGAGGGCGAGGCCGAACTGGCCGTCGCCGTGCGGGACTCCTTCGAACCGCGGCCGTGGCGGCTGTGGGCGGAGGACACGCGGGAAGCCGTCGGCGCCAGGGTCAGGGCCGCGCAGGAAGCAGGCTCCTTCGACCGCTGGCAGCGCCAGATGCGCCCCTCCGGGCCGCGGCCCGGCTGGAGCGTCCAGGCGGTCCTCGAATGGGCCGACCAGGGCCACGATCGCGGCACCGCGCTGCACGTCCCGGCCGCCCGCTGCCTGACCGCCGTGGCGGGGCCGGAGGACCGGCCCGCCATCGTCGAGGCCGCCCGCAGCGGCTCAGACGGCGCGCGCTGCGCCGCTCTCCACTACCTGGCCCAGTCACGCGACGCCGTCGTCCTCGACCTGATCGAGACGGCCGTCACCGCGGGGAGCGCAACAGTCGCGGAAGCCGCCGTCGCCGCGTTCGAGCGGATGTGCGGCGAGGAAGCCGTCGACCGGGCACGGAGCTGGGTCCACCGGCCCGATGCACTCGGTGCTTCCGCGGCCGGCGTGCTCGCCTGCCGTGGCGGCGCCGGCGACGCACAGCTCGTGCTCGGCGCGCTGCGCGAGTCCGTACGTGCGGACGGTCCCGACGCACCCCGGCTGTGGACCCTCGTCGACGGGGCCGGACGCCTCGGCATCGGCTGCGCCGCACCAGTACTGCGCCACGTCTACCGTGAGACCGCCTCCTCCCATCTGCGGGGCCGTGCCGCCCGGGCGCTCGCCGCCACCGACCCCTCCTTCGCCACCGGCTTCGCGGTCGAGTGCCTGTGGGACTGCGAGGAGACGACCAGAGAACTCGCCGCGCGGCACGCGGAGACGGGCGACGTACGCGTCGCCGAGCGGCTGCGCCGGCTCGCCGCCGATCCCGCGGAGGAGGCCGAGGTGCAGACCGCCGTGCGGAGCCGGATCGGTCGGGACAGGCCGGCCGTGTGAGCTCCCGGCGCCGACGGCGCCCGCAGCGCGGGCGCCGCTCGGTGCGTTCGGCGGTGGTTGGGGGCGGTTGACGACCTTTCGCGCCCGGTGCGGCCACAAACGCTCACGGGACGTTCCGCATCCGGAAAGATCCACGTTGGCGCAGCCACTCCGGGCCCGACGACAACACGGATATGCGTGTCGTCATCGTCACCGAATCCTTTCCGCCAGACATCAACGGTGTGGCGCACTGCGCCCAGCAGACCGCACGGCATCTCGCCGCCCGCGGTCACGAGCCGCTCGTCATCGCCCCGGCCGCGGCCGGGGCGATGAGCTGCGACGCCGCCGCCCCGTGCCACGTCGTGCGCGTTCCCTCGCTCCCGCTGCCCGGCTATCCGCAGGTTCGCGTCGCACTGCCCAGCCGCCGGGTAGCGGCGGCCATCACCGCGCACCGGGCCGACATCGTGCACCTCGCAAGCCCGTTCGTGCTCGGGGTGCGGGGCATGGCCGCCGCCGCGCGGCTCGGACTGCCGGCCGTCGCCGTCTACCAGACGGACCTGGCCGGCTACGCCCGTACCTACGTCGGCGCCGGCGAAGGCACCGCCTGGCGGCGCATCCGGGCCGTACACGGAGCCGCCGACCGCACTCTCGCTCCCTCCACGGCCGCCCAGCGCGATCTCGAGGAGCACGGTGTCGAGCGGGTACGTCTGTGGCCGCGCGGAGTGGAGACCACACGCTTTCGCCCGGAGCTGCGCGACGAGGAGCTGCGCCGCACCCTCGCCCCCGGCGGTGAACTGATCGTCGGATACGTGGGCCGGCTTGCCCCGGAGAAGCACATCGAACTCCTCTCCGGGGTCTGCGGACTTCCCGGTGTCCGGGTCGTCGTCGTCGGGGACGGGCCCAGCGAGACCTCCCTGCGAGCGGCCCTGCCCGGCGCCGTCTTCCTCGGCCGGCGGACCGGCGACGACCTCGCCCGGATCTTCGCCTCACTGGACGTCTTCGCCCACACCGGCCCGTACGAGACGTTCTGCCAGACCGTGCAGGAGGCGATGGCCAGCGGTCTGCCGGTCATCGCACCGGCTGCCGGCGGGCCCCTCGACCTCGTCGCACACGGCCGCACCGGGCTGCTCGTGGAACCGCACAGCGCCGACGCCGTACGCACGGCCGTCGCCGCACTCGCGGCGGACCCCGTGATGCGCAGGGCGTACGGCCAGGCCGGGCTCGCCGCCGTGGAGGGCCGGACCTGGGCTGCGGTCGGGGACATGCTGCTGGACCACTACGCCGAGGTGCTCGGCGCCCGTACGGCGGTGGCCGCGTGAGCGGGGAGCGGGGACTGCGCATCGTACGGCTGGCGAACTTCGTCACCCCCTCGTCCGGCGGGCTGCGCACCGCGCTCGCCGAACTGGGCCGCGGCTACCTGGCCGCGGGCCATGAACCGGTGCTCGTCGTCCCCGGCGACGCGGAGAGCGACCGGCTCACCGATCAGGGGCGCATCATCACCCTGCCGGGGCCGGAGATCATCGGCACCGGCGGGTACCGGGTGCTGGCCGGACGGCGCCGGTTGCGGCAGGTGCTCGAGGAACTGGCGCCCGACCGGCTGGAGGTCTCCGACCGCACCACCCTGCGGTGGACGGGTGAATGGGCCCGGCGCAGGCGGATCCCCTCGGTGATGGTCTCCCACGAGACCGCGGACGGCGTGCTGCGCACGTGGGGGCTCTCCGAGTCGGTCGCCGCGCGTGCGGCGGACCGGCTCAACCGCCGCAGTGCCTGGGCGTATTCGCGGATCGTCTGCACGACGGAGTGGGCGGAGCGGGAGTTCGTACGCATCGGGGCGCTCAACGTCGTGCGTGCCCCGCTCGGCGTCGACCTGCGGCGCTGCCGGCCCGGTCGGCGCAGCACGGTGCTGCGGGCCCGGCACGCCGCCGGGGCCGACGTGCTCCTGCTGCTGTGCTCGCGCCTCTCGGTGGAGAAACGTCCGGGGACGGCCCTGGACGCCCTTGCCGTACTGCGCGAACGGGGACTGCGGGTCTCGATGGTCGTCGCGGGGGACGGGCCGCTGAAGGCCTCGCTCGTGCGGCGGGCGCGTACGGACCGGCTGCCGGTCCAGTTCCTCGGCCACGTCCCCGACCGCGAGGCCGTCGCCGATCTGCAGGCGGCGGCCGACGTGTGCGTGGCCCCCGGACCGGCCGAGACCTTCGGCCTCTCCGCCTTGGAGGCGCTGGCATGCGGTACTCCGGTCGTGGCCAGCGCGTCTTCGGCGCTGCCGGAGGTCGTGGGCGACGCGGGGGTGGCCGCGGCCGACACGGGGGAGGACTTCGCGGCGGCCGTCCTGGAGCTGCTGACCCGCCCGGAGGCCGGGCGCCGCGAGGCGGCCAGGGCGCGGGCCGAACTCTTCGACTGGCGCCGGTCGGTCACGGCGTTCCTCGCCGCCCACGAAGCGCTGCCGGTCGCCGGCCGGGCCGCCGCGAAAGGGAGACGCTGATGACGACGCGGCAGGGCGGCCGTCCGCTGCGGTTCGCCGCGCTCGGGGACTCGCTCACCGCGGGGGTCGGGGATCCGGTGGAGGGAGGGTGGCGGGGGTGGGCGGCGTTGCTCGCGGGCGGGGTCGGCAGCGCGGACGCGCCCGCCGTGTTCCGTAACCTCGCCGTCAGCGGCGCCCTCAGCAAGGACGTGGCCGAGGACCAGACGCCCGCCGCGGTCGCGTTCGGGCCCGACATCGCCTCCGTGGTCGTGGGTGTCAACGACACGCTGCGCCGCACCTTCGACATAGCGGACCTCGCCCGGCGCTTCGACGACGTCTGTTCCGCGTTCGCCGCCCGCGGGACCGTGCTGCTGACGGCGTGCCTCCCCGACCCCGGCGCCATGTTCGGGCTGCCCGCCCCGCTCGCCCGGCCGCTTGCCAGGCGGCAGCGTGCCGTCAACGCCGTCGTGCACGCGCTGTCGGACCGCTACGACACCGTCCATCTGCACGCCGCCGACGCCCCCTGGGTCGCGGACCGGGCCATGTGGAGCGCCGATCGGCTGCACCCGGCCGAGCGCGGCCACCGCATGCTCGCGCGGCGCTTCCACGAACTGCTCGCCGCCCGCGGGCTCGCCGCCGGCCCCGCGCCGGGCGCCGAGCCCGACCAGCCGCCCCCGACCCGGGCCGCCGCGCTGCTGTGGCTGGCCACGGCGGGCACCGGCTGGGTGGCGCGGCGCTGCACGGACCTGCTGCCCCAGCTGCTGCGGCTCGCGGGTGACGAGGTGCACCACTGGGCACGCGGCACCGGCGAGCGCCTCGACCGAAGTGCCGAGCTCGCCCTGTCCGCCGCGCTCGCGGCCGTGTCGCCCGCCGTTCCCGGCGGACGGGTCGGAGCAAGTACCGGGGAATGACCGGGCCCTGGGAGTTCCGGATCGGCCGAGGCGGCACCTTCACAAAGATCACGGGCACGCGCCACGCAGGCCGGCAGCGCCCACAAGATGCTCTCGCGCGACCCCCGGGCGGTACCGCGACGCTCCCTCGCGGGGGCATCAGCCTGCCGCGCACCGGCCGACGCAAGGAGGTGCCGGCGCTCCTCGACGCCTGCGTCGACGACTCACGCGCACAATTGGTCCGCGCGAACGCGACGATGCCGGCGCCCCGTACCGACGCCGGAGCGCCGGGGCAGGAGCGTTGCGGCCGGTGCTCGTCCCATGGGCCGTTCTCCTCTCGGGTGTCGCGGGATCGAAGGAGCGGGCGGGCCGCACCGGCCCGCTCTGCGTCGTTTCGACCGTTGTCGGTGCGAGGACCTAATCTGTGCACCGTGACTTCGCCAGCCCCGACGGACACCGCTCCGCCCCAGCTCAGCGCGGGGCCGCGCCCCGCGCAGGGCCCGGCCGCCGACGAAGGGCTCGCGCGGCGGCTCCGCGCACTCGCGTGCACCGCGCCCCTGCACGACCTCGACGTGCGCAAGGCGAATCTCGCGGGGGAGTACTCGGTCTACGCCATGGCGGAGGTGGCCCTCGCGGCCATCGACCTCGTCACGCTCAACATGGACTTCGACACCGGCGCCGACCACGACCAGATAATCGCGCGTCTGCTGCCGCGGGTGGCCGCCCAGGCCCCCCGTCGGCCCGCCGCCGAGCACGAGCGCGTCGCCCGCTGGGTGCTGGAGAACCTGATCAACGTCGGCAGCGTGGACCGCGGCTTCCGCGCGGTCTACGGCACGTTCGGCACGGACGGCGTCTACACCCGTCGCGACTACGACTTCAAGCTCGTCGAGGAAGTGCCCGGCTACGACGGCACGGTCTACCTGCGCACCACCGACGAGGCGGTCAACGTACTCGTAGGAGCGCTCGACACCGATGTGACCAGCGCGCAGATCGCGGCCGAGGTGAAGCTGGAGGTCCTCATCAACCGGGGCCGCCTCGCCGACGCGCAGCTCGCCGCCGAGCAGGCCCGCTACCGGACCGTTCAGTATGCGGAGACCCTCCGCAGGACGCTCGAGGCCACCCGCCGCGATGTCCGCGCGGTGGACTGGCTCCACACCGTGCCCGACATGATCGCCGAGGCACTCGACCACGTGGCCGACCGCTACCGTCACGAGAACGCGATCCTCACCAACATCCGCAAGGCCCGCGACGAGGCCGAGACGGGGGCCGACCCGAAGACGGCGGAGCACAAGCGGCGCGCCGCCGAGCTCGTGGACATCGTCAAGGACTGCATCCGGCGGCACACACAGCTCCAGTCCCGCCTGCTGGAGGCGGGGCCGCTGTTCCGGGCAGAACAGGACCGCCAGGCCTTCGCCCGGCCCACCGCGCGCACCGGTCTCGACCTGTACGGCCAGCTGGTGGCACCCGTGCTGCCGCTGCCCGTGCAGTCGGCGATCCGCGTCACGGACGCGTTCTTCGCACGCGGCACCGGTCTGCGCACGCCGTCCTCCGTCCGGGTCGGGGACCTGGTCGACCTGCTGCTGACCCCGCCTGCGGAGCGCGAGCACCTCGGTGCGGAGATGCCGGAACCGGACCTGATCGCCACACCCGACGACAGCCGCTTCAGCGAGCGGCAGTTCGCGAGCGCCATGGAACTGCTGGACCTGGAGCACGATGCCCCGCGCCGCCTCTCGGGCCTGCTCGCGGAGGCGCGCCGCCGGGACCCCGACCTTCCGTACCTGGTGGCGCTTCTCGCCGTCCACGCGGCGAGCCCGCCGGTCGGTACCGCGTACCGGCAGGGCGAGCAGCGCCTGCTGTTCGCCGTCGACGACGGCACCGAGCTGGACGACCCGGAATTCGGCGGCGCCGACCTGATCGTCGGCACGGCGCTGCTGGACGCGGCGGGCATGGCGGCGGCGCGGTCGGAGGTCCCGTGACCTTCCCCGGCCCGCCCCTTCCCGAACCGGGGGCTCCGCGCCTGGGCGCCGTTCCGTGCTGCGCCCCGGCCCCGGCTTCATGGGAACTGCGCCCCCGGTCCCGTGCCGGGCTCGGCCCGGGAGGGGGAACCCCTCTCGGGCGTCGTTCGGGGCAGGCCCCGGCCCCCGTGCCCCGCTCCGCGGCTCGTACCGGGCTCGGCCCCGGTCCGTCACCGAGCTTCGGTCCGTCACCAAGCTTCGCGCGGTGTTCCAGGGCTCCGCTCCCGAGCCCTCGCGCCTGCGTCCCCCCTGCGCCACGGCCGGCGTGGGAAGCACCCCCGGACGGGCCGGACCTGCCGCTGCGCGGCAGACCGGCGCGCCGCCGCACCCCCCGCCGCCGTCCGAGGCGCGGGGCCGAGCCCCTGTGAACCGGGCCCGGGGCGGTGCCACGGATCCGTAAAGGAGCGGGTAGCGAGACAGGCTCCGTGCAGCAGCCCCGTCTCTCCGCCCTCGCCCCCACCGCCCGTCCCACCGACCCAGCCGACCCCGTACCACCACACCGCCCCCAAGGAGTCCGCCGTGAGCGACCACCACGCCGAGCCCGACGCCGCGTGGAGCGAGCCGGTCGCCCCTCAGGGGCCACCGGCCGGCCCCGTCTCCACCGCCCCAGGCGGCACCGTCACGCCCGCCGACGCCGCCGACGCCGCGCGCTTGGTCTCCTTCGGCCTGCAGCCCAAACTGCTCCCGGCCCGCGACGCCGAATACGCCGAACTGCTGCGCCGCTACCGAGAGGACACCGCCTTCGCCCGCCTCGCCGACGCCGTCGCCACCGGCCTCGGCCTGGTCGTGCTCGAGGTGTCGCCCCGCGCCGGCATGGCCGTCACCGCGGGAGAGGACTCGGTGTTCGCGGTACGGATGGGCGACTACGCACGCCGGGCCGCGGCCGACTCCGCGGACCGCTTCCTGCACGGACTCGCCCATCTCGCCGTCGCCGCCCTGGCGTTCCCCCGCCCCGAGGACCTCGCCGACGACGGGTACGTCGGCCGGATCACCGTCAACGGCGTCGACGCCTTCGTACGCCAGGCGTGCCGACGCCTGGAGGAGCGGGCGGACGAGCAGGGAGAGAACACCGATCCGGCCAGTGACGCTCCCGGCCTGGAGGCCGCCTGGCGGGTGTACGCGCGCCGCAGCGCGACCGGTGCCACCAAGGACGCCCGCCGCCTTGCCGGCTCGACCACCGGCATCGTCGGCAAGGCCGTCGCCTTCCTCACCGACTCCGGCTTCCTGCAGCGGACCGGCGACGACGCCGGCGGCGCGTACCGCACCACCGCCCGCTACCAGTTGCAGGTCCGCGACATGGCGGGCAGCGCCGCGATGGCCGAGCTGCTGGAGCTGGGTGTCGTCCCGGTCAGCGACGGATCCGCGACGCTGGTGGCGCCGCCGGACGGCGACGACCTCGAACTGGTCGCCGACGCCGGCCTGCCCTTCCACGCATGACCGACACGACGCGCAACCGCCACGACGCGCAACCGCCACGACACGCAACGACCAGGACGCGTAAGCGCCCAGACGCGTAACCGCATCGACGAAACCGAAAGTCCGCCGCCATGTACGAGTTGTCCCGGGTCCGCCTCTACTCCATCGGTCCTGCCGGTGCGCGCTACGCCGACACCGTGCTCGACCTGCGCGGAGTCGGCGAGCCCGTGCCCAACCCCGCCCCCACACAGGCGGAGTTCTTCGAGGAGGAGCCGGTCGGCCCGCCGCGCCGCCCCGCGCCCGCGGGCGTGCTCTTCCTGGAGAACGGCGGAGGCAAGTCCGTCCTGCTGAAGCTGATCTTCTCCGTGATGCTGCCCGGACACCGCAACACCCTCGGCGGGGCCAGCTCCGGCGTCCTGCGCAAGTTCCTCCTCGCCGACGACTGCGGGCACGTCGCCCTCGAATGGCAGCACACGCTCACCGGTGAACTGGTCGTCGTCGGCAAGGTCTCCGAGTGGCGCGGGCGCCAGGTGTCGAACGACCCGCGGAAGTTCGCCGAGGCGTGGTACTCGTTCCGACCCGGACCCGGCCTCGGCCTCGACTCCCTGCCCGTGGCCGAGGCCACCGCCGTCCGCCCGCCCGTCGAGGGCGCCTCGGGCGCCCAGGGACGCCGCCGCACCATGAAGGGCTTCCGTGACGCGGTCACCGAGGCGGGCAAGGCGTATCCGCACCTCGAGGTCTACTGGGAGGAGATCCACGACCGCTGGAACGAGCACCTCGGTGACCTCGGCCTCGACCCCGAGCTCTTCCGCTACCAGCGCGAGATGAACGCCGACGAGGGAGAGGCGGCCGGTCTCTTCGCGGTGAAGAAGGACTCCGACTTCACCGATCTGCTGCTGCGCGCCGTCACCGACACCCGCGACACGGACGGCCTCGCCGATCTCGTCAGCGGATTCGGCAACAAGCTGGGCCGCCGTGCGGAGCTCACCGCGGAACGGGACTTCACGGCGGGGTCCGTCGACCTGCTCGGCCGTATCGTCGACGCGGCCGAGATCAGGACCAGGGCACGCGACATCCACGTCGGCGCCGAGCGCCGCACCCGTACCCTGGCGCGTCGCCTCTTCGCCCGCGCCGCGCAGGAGCGGTCCCGCGCCGCGGACCTCGCCCAGCAGGTCACCGCCGCCGCCCACACGGTCACCGGCGCCGAACAGGCCCGCAGCCGCAGCTCCCTGGTCGCCGCCGAACTGGCTTTTCGCCACGCGTCGTTGGCACTCGCGGCCGCGGAGAAGGGCGCGGCGGCGCAACGCCGAGAGCTCATCGACGCGCGCACGCTGCACTCCGCCTGGCTGGCAGCGGAGGCGGTGCTCCGGCACCGGGCGGCCAGTGACCGTTCCGCCCGCGTCGCCGCGGCGATCCGCGAGGCGGAGCTCGATGCCGCTCCCGCGCTCGCCGCCCGCGCCAAGGCGGCAGGCGACCTGGTGCGGGCCCTGCACACGGCGGCGGAGGACGGCGAACGCGTCGCCAACGAGCAGGAAGAGCGTTCGCGGGCACTGCAGGAGACGGCGGAGGCCGCCCACCGCGACGCCACCGCCGCCGCGACAGAGGCGCAGCGCGCCCGCAGCGAGATCGGCCATCTGCGCCAGCGGCTGACAGAGGTCGAGCAGGAGACCGCGGAGGCGGTACGGGCCGGATGGCTCGACGACACCGCTCCCGACGCCGACCCGGCGCGCGCCGCACTGGCGGCGAGCGACGCGGAGAAGACGGCGGTGGCCGCGTGGGACGAGGCCCGCGAGTCGGCCCGCTCCGCGGCGGACCGCGCGAAGGAAGCGGCTGCGGCGGAGAGCCGCGCCGAACTGGCCGCGGCCCGCGCGGCCGACGCGGCGCAGGCCGCGGAGAACGCGTACGAGGCGGAACGCCGAGCCGCCGAGTCCATCGCGGCGGACGACCGCCTCGGGGACCTGCTGAGCCTTGCCCCGCCGGCCCCGCCCGCTGCGGTCCCGTCCCCCCGCGGCGCCGCGGGTGCCGCCGGCACCTCCCCGCGGCCCGCCGTCGACGGCACCGGAGTCGCTGGTTGGGCCGCTGGATCGGCAGCGGAGCACACCACCGGTACGCCCGCCACCTCCCCGCAGCCGTCGCCCGGCGATGCCGGTTCTGCAGACGTCGCTGCGGCACGGGGCGGCGGTGCTCCCGGCACTTCTTCCACAGGTGCCGCTGCGCCGAGTGGTGTCACCGCGCCCACCGGCGACGACGGCCCCCGCGGCCGGCGGGTCCGGGGTGCCGACGGTCCCCTCACCGTCGAGGAACTCGACGGCTTCGCCGACGAGTTGCGTGAGCTGCTCGACCAGTCCGTCACCTCCGCCGAGCGGCAGCTCTTCGACCTGCGCACCGCCGCCGCCGACGACGCCCGCATTCTCGGCGCCCTCGGCGACGGCGGGCTGCTGCCCCCCGGTCCCGATGTCCTGGCCACCGTCGAGTACTTGGGCGAGCACGGCATCCCCGCCCTGCCCGGCTGGCGTTATCTCGCGCAGTCCGTCGACCCCGCGGACCACGCCGCCGTGCTGGCGGCGCGACCGGAGCTGGTCGACGGCGTGGTGATCACGGACCCGGCCTCGCACGCCCGGGCACGTGCGGTGCTCGCGGGCGCGGCCCTGCTGCCGCGGTCGGCCGTGGCCGTCGGGACTGCCGCCGCCCTGCTCGCCCCCGTTCCTCAGCCCGGTACCGGTGACGGCGACGGGGATGTGTTCCTGGTGCCGCCGAACCCGGCGATGCACGACGAGCACGCCGCCGACGAGGAGCGCCACGCGCTGCGTGCCAGGGCGGCCGCGCGGGACGAGGACATCCGTGCGCTCGCCGCTCGTCTCGCCGCCGACCGGGCCATCGGGGCCCGACTCGGAGCATGGCGTGCCGACTGCCCGCCCGGCATGCTCGATGAACTCGCCGAAGGCGCCCGCACTGCCCGCGAGGTGGCGGAGGAGGTGCGGGAAGCGCTTGCAGAGGCCCGCACCGCCCGCGCCGAGGCGGAGGAGGCGGCTGCCGACGCCGCCCGCATCCGTGACGAGCGGCAGGACGCCGCGCAGCGCGCCCGCCGGGCCGCGGACGCCCTCGCGGGCCTCGCCTTCAGGCTGCGCGAGCGGGCCGGCTGGCAGGTCAAACTCCGCGAACTGGCCGAAGAGGCCGCCGAGTCGGAGGCGCGCGCCGCGAGCTGTCTGGAGCGTGCGAAGGCCGCCGACGAGGACCGCCGTGCCGCCCAGCGCGCCGGTGATGACGCCCGCCGTACGGCTCGCGCGCTGCGGGCCGAGCGGGCCGAGATCGCCGGAGCACCCGAGACTCTGCCGGAGCAGGACCAAGGCGCCGCCCGTTCCTCGCTGCCCGCGCTGCGTGAGGCGTACCGCGCGGCGTCCCAGCTGTACGAGAAGGTCGGCGTCGGCGCCGACCTGCGCGCCGAGCAGGCCCGTGCGGAGAGCGACGAGAGCGCCGCGCTCGCGGAACTCGACCGGCTCACCAACAAGGTCCGCACCCGCGCGGCCCAGCTGCTGGAGGGTACGGACGGCGCCGACGGGCCGTCCCGTCAGGCAGCGGTGGTCCGGGCCGAGTCCCTCGTGCAGATGCTGGAGTCGCGTGCCTCGGAGGCGAGCGAGAAGCTGGGCCGGCTGCGCGGCGAGGCCGAGCGTCTCGCCCCCGCCGACGGCGGGGCGCACACGGACCTGCCCGACGAACTCGTCCCCGAGGACGCCGAGCACGCCCAGGCGCTCCTGCGCACGGCCACCGGCGAACTCGCCGCCTGTACGGATACTTTGGAGGCGGCCCGCGCCGCACACGCCGGACTGCTCCAGGCCCACCGCGCCGCGGAGGACGCGGCGGGCGGATTCGACGAGACGGCGGCACTCCTTCGCGATCTGCTGCGCGAACACCATCAAGAAGACGAGACGCCGCAGCCCCCGGAGCCGTATCCCGGCAGCCTCGAGGAGGCACGCCACTCAGCCGCGGAGGCACGCCGCTCGCTGCGGGGCTGCGCCACCGACCTGTCCGCCGCAGAGTCCGCCGTACGGGAGGCGAGCGACGTGCTCGTACGGCACGCCAACTCCACCCGTTACGAGCAGGTGCGCACCCCCGCCCGCCAGCAGATCCGCGAACTGCCGGCGGCCGCGCTGCCCGAGCACGCGGCGAAGTGGGCGGAGGCGTTCGCCCCCAGGCTGCGGGTGCTCACCGACGAGCTGGAGCAGCTCGAGCGCAATCGGGACACCATCGTCGACCGGCTGCGCGGCCTCGTGGAGTCGGCGCTTGCGACGCTCCGCTCCGCGCAGCGGCTGTCACGTCTGCCGGAGGGACTCGGGGAGTGGTCGGGGCAGGAGTTCCTGCGCATCCGCTTCGAGGAACCGGACCACGCCACGCTCGCGGAGCGGCTCGGCGAGGTCATCGACGAGGCGACCCGCGCAGCCGTGCGGAAGAACTCCGATCTGCGCAGGGACGGCATGTCGCTGCTGTTGCGCGGTGTGCAGGCGGCCCTCGAACCGCGGGGCGTGGCCGTGGAGATCCTCAAGCCGGACGCGGTGCTGCGGGCCGAGCGGGTGCCGGTCGGGCAGATGGGCGACGTGTTCTCGGGCGGCCAGCTGCTGACCGCGGCGATCGCGCTGTACTGCACGATGGCCGCGCTGCGCAGTAACGACCGCGGCCGGGACAGGCACCGGCACGCGGGGACGCTGTTCCTCGACAATCCCATCGGCCGGGCGAACGCTACGTATCTGCTGGAGCTCCAGCGTGCGGTGTCCGACGCGCTGGGCGTGCAACTGCTCTACACCACGGGGCTCTTCGACACGACGGCCCTGGCGGAGTTCCCGCTGGTGATCCGGCTGCGCAATGACGCGGACCTGAGGGCGGGCCTGAAGTACATCAGCGTCGAGGAACATCTGCGCCCCGGTCTGCCGCAGCTGGACCCGACGGGCGCGACGGTACACGGAGAGATCACCGCGACGCGTATGTTCAAGCGCGCCCCGCTGCCCGAGCAGCCCACGGTGGAGACGGCTGCCGAGACGCAGCCGACCGGGGCCGCCCCGGACCGGCAGGCGTGACGGGCGCCCAGGCGCCGACAACCGCCCTGGCGTCACGCCTGCGAGAGCCTGCCGCTGCCGCGTCGCCGTATCCGTGAGGGCCCGCGGGCGGCGGCACGGGCCGCCCGGCGGGTCCGGCGGCGCTCGCGGCGCAGCCCGCGGGCGGTGCTGCTCGGCATCGACACCACGCCGTTGCGCTGGTTCCACACCTGGCGGGTGATCCACACATCGAGCACGGCCCATGTGGCGATCACCGTGCTGGCCACGGAGCTCAGCACCACCGGGAACGCCAGCCACGCCCCGGAGAGCGTGAAGAGCAACGCGGCCATCGCCTGAATGATCGTCAGGGAAATGATGATGACCGAACGGACCGCCGCTGCACGGACAGGGTCGGCCATACGCCGTCTGGCCACCGGCTCCTCCACCCAGAGCTGCCGCGGCACATGCGCGTCGTCCGCCGTCGGCGCCGCGTCACGACGCTCGTCCGTGTCCATGGATCGTGTCACTCCCCACCTTTGTCCGACTCCACGGTGGGTGCCCGGATTCTTCCGCCGTACTCCGGCGGCCGCGCTTTCGCGGCACGATCGCAGCACTCTTTGCACGGCCCGCGGACCGGAACACCCGGCGACAAAGGCCGGATTCGATGCGCGTGGCGCCTGCGAACCCCAGGAGCCCCCGCCCTGAAGGACGAACGACCAGGGGCGATGATTCCCGCGCACCGAACGATTCCGGCCATCTGCCCGGGTCTGATAAATGGTGTGCCGTCGCCGACACCCGGTGCGGCCGGGAACGCCATCTCCCCGGATACCGGGACATCCCGTGATCAGACGACGCCATCGCGGCCGAAAACCGTCCGGACGAGTCTTCGAGTTGGCTGTGCGGCAGTAGTAGGCTCACGCCGTTTGCTGACCGGACACCACCCGCGCCGTGCGGGGTCGAGCAGGGGGAGGCCATGCGCTTTCGCGGGAAGTCCATCCGCCGGAAGATCGTGGCGTTGCTGCTCGTCCCGCTGGTCTCCCTCACGGCACTGTGGGGCTTCGCCACCGTACTGACCGGTCGGGAGGCGAGCCAACTGCTCGACGCCGCCTCGGTGGCCGAGCAGGTCGGAATACCGGTCCAGGACACCGTCGGCGTCATCCAGGAGGAGCGCCGGCAGACGCTCGTCTATCTCGCCGACCGCCGTGCCGCCGACGCGCTGCCTGCACTGCGCCACCGTGGCGAGGCCACCGACGAAGCCCTGGCGGACATCCGGAACAACGCCCGGAAGTCCTCCCTCAGAAGCGAGATGACCCCCGAGTCGCTCGAGCAACTCACCGCGCTCGTCGACGCGTTCGACGGTATCGGCGCACTCCGCCGGTCGGTGGGCACCAACACCGTCACCCGCCCGCAGGTGCTGGAGATCTTCAACCGGATCATCGACCTCTCGCACAGCTTTCTGCTGACGCTGCACGCCATCGACGACGTCGAACTGGAACGCCAGGGCCGGGCTCTCGTCGGCCTTTCCCGTGCCCGCGAGATGCTCGCCCGTGAGGACGCCCTCATCGCCTCCTCGCTCACGGCGCGGAAAGTGTCGGCGCGGGAGATCCGCGAACTCTCCGACCACGCCGCACACCGGCAGGTCTACTACGAGACGAACCTCGAGTTACTGCCGGCCAAGGACCGGGAGCGGTTCGAGGAGTACTGGGACAGCCCGGAGACCGCGCCGCTGCGGGAGACCGAGGAGCGACTGATCGCGGGCGGCCCGGCCGACGCGCTCCCGGTGTCCGAGATCGAGCGCTGGCAGCAGGCGGCCACACCGGTCCTCGACAACCTCGATCGTGAGGCGGCCGACGCCCGCGACCGCTACCAGGATCGCGTCGAACCCGCCGCGTACGGTGTCCTCGTCAAGGCCGGCGTGGCAGGCGTCCTGGGCTTCCTCGCCCTGCTCGTCTCCGTCATCGTCTCCGTTCGGATCGGACGTGACCTGGTCCGCGACCTGACCCGGCTGCGCAAGGAGGCCCATGAGGTCTCCGGCGTACGGCTGCCCAGCGTGATGCGCCGCCTCGCCGCCGGAGAGCACGTCGACGTCGAGACGGAGGCACCGCGCCTCGAGTACGACAAGGACGAGATCGGTCAGGCCGGTCAGGCGCTCAACACCCTCCAGCGGGCGGCGGTCGAGGCCGCCGTGCGCCAGGCGGACATGCGCCGCGGCGTCTCGGAGGTGTTCGTCAACCTCGCCCGCCGCAACCAGGTCCTGCTCCATCGCCAACTGTCCCTCCTGGACACCATGGAACGGCGCACCGAGGACACGGAGGAACTGGCCGACCTGTTCCGCCTCGACCACCTCACCACCCGCATGCGGCGTCACGCGGAGGGCCTGGTGATCCTCTCGGGCGCCGCCCCTTCGCGGCAGTGGCGCAAGCCCATCCAGCTGATGGACGTCGTGCGTGCCGCGGTCGCCGAGGTCGAGGACTACGAGCGGATCGAGGTGCGCAGGCTGCCGCGTATCGGCGTCGGCGGCCCCGCGGTGGCCGACCTCACCCACCTCATAGCCGAATTGCTCGAGAACGCCACGGTGTTCTCGCCCCCGCACACCGGAGTGCAGGTCCTCGGCGAGCGGGTCGCCAACGGCTTCACCCTGGAGATCCACGACCGTGGCCTCGGCATGGCGGCCGACGCCCTCCTCGAGGCCAATCTGCGACTCGCGGAGACCCCTGAGTTCGAACTCTCCGACACCGACCGGCTCGGCCTCTTCGTCGTCAGCCGCCTCGCCCAGCGCCAGAACGTACGGGTGTCGCTCCAGCAGTCCCCGTACGGCGGCACCACCGCCGTGGTCTTCATCCCCGCGGCGCTGCTCACGGAGGCGCCGGAGACCCAGGGTGTCGGTTTCCGGCTCGACCGCAAGAGCGACAGCGCCGCCGGACGGCGTGACAGCAGGCAGGCGGCCCTGTCGAAGGTGCCCACCGGTCTGAACGGCGCTGCTCTCCTCGACGGCCCCGTCGAACTGGAAGCACCCGTCGGAGCGTTCGGCCTCGACGAGCGCGACCGCTCGCTGCTGGGCCACGAAGGCTCCCTGCCCTGCGACCGGGACCACCACGCCGACCCGGACCACCAGGCCGGCCAGAACCGTCTCGCCGACCTGGACGACGGCGACAGCGAGCGGGGCGGCATCTTCCGGGCCCGCCGGCGTGACCGCCGCGGCGACGGAGTCGGCCAGCACCACCCGCAGGCGGCGCAGCCGGGAGAGCACCGTGTCGCCGGCCCCGTCCCGTTGCCGAGGCGCAGGCCTCCCACGCTCGTCGCGGACCACGGCCGGCGGGTCGACGAGCGCGGCACCGGCGGCCGCAGCCACCCCGCCGCGGAGCCGGGGCGGCCGGCGGAGCCGACGCCGTTCGCTCGGCCGCCGCTCACCGCCGCCCCTACGCCGATCACATCCGAGCGGCGGGACCGGTCGAGGTCCGGGCCGCTGCCCGTGCCGCCGTCCCACGACGCCGGGACGCGGCCGGCACCGCAGCCCGACGGCGGCCCCGCGCCGGGCGGGACTCCGCCGCTCGACGGACTGCCCCGCCGCGTACGGCAGGCCAGCCTCGCACCCCAGCTCAGGGCCCCGGACCCCGCCGAACAGCCCTCCGCGACCGCCGCCGGCCGCGAGCCGGCACGGGACGCCGAGGAGGTCCGCAACCGCATGGCCTCCATGCAGCGTGGCTGGCAGCGCGGCCGTCGCCACAACGCCGCGGAAACCGCCGCCGAGCAAGCCACCGACCAGACCGGCGACGGCCGGACCGCACCAGGACCGACATCTGAGGGGGACGGTCGATGACCGCACCGCACGCCGCAGCAACCGACGTCACCGGAGCCCAGCTCGGGGCCCAGCGCTCGAGCGGGCTCAACTGGCTCCTCGACGAGCTGGTGGACCGCGTCGCCACCATCCGCAAGGCTCTGGTCCTCTCCAGTGACGGCCTCGCCACCGGCACCTCACGCGAACTCACCCGTGAGGACAGCGAGCATCTGGCCGCCGTGGCCTCCGGCTTCCACAGCCTCGCCAAGGGGGTCGGCCGCCACTTCGACGCCGGGCAGGTCCGGCAGACCGTCGTGGAACTCGACGAGGCGTTCCTCTTCGTCACGGCGGCCGGTGACGGCAGCTGCCTGGCAGTCCTGGCGGACGCCGACTCCGACGTGGGCCAGGTCGCGTACGAGATGACGCTGATGGTCAAGCGTGTCGGAGCACACCTCGTCACGGCGCCACGGACCGGTCCGGCCGCCGGAGGGTGAGGCGGCCCATGAGTGACTCAGTCCGGCACAGTCGCAGATCGCACCACTGGATCGACGCCGACGCGGGCCCGGTGGTGCGCCCGTACGCGATGACCCGTGGCCGCACCAGCCACGCCGGCCGGCACCGGCTCGACCTGATCGCCCTGGTCGTGCCGGAGCCCGCAGCCGACGACCCCGGCCGTGACCAGACGCTCTCGCCGGAACACGTCGAGATCGTCGAACGCTGCGGCGACGCACCCCAGTCCATCGCCGAACTCGCCGCCGGGCTCGACCTGCCCGTCGGTGTGGTCCGCGTCCTCGTCGGAGATCTCGTCGACGACGCCCTCGTGCACGTAACCCGTCCCGTACCGCCGGCCGAACTGCCGGACGTGAGCATCCTCCGAGAGGTGATCAATGGCCTTCGGGCGCTCTAGCCGCCGCAAGGCGCCGATCGAGCCGGTGACTTTGAAGATCCTGGTGGCAGGCGGCTTCGGCGTCGGCAAGACCACCCTGGTGGGCGCGGTCAGCGAGATCAAGCCGCTGCGCACCGAGGAGAGGCTCACCGAGGCCGGGCGGCCGGTCGACGACATCGCCGGGGTCGAGGGCAAGACGACCACCACGGTGGCCATGGACTTCGGGCGCATCACGCTCCGCGAGGATCTCGTCCTGTACCTGTTCGGTACACCCGGGCAGGACCGTTTCTGGTTCCTGTGGGACGAGTTGGCGCAGGGCGCACTCGGTGCGATCGTCCTCGCGGACACCCGCCGCCTGGACGACAGCTTCGCCGGCATCGACTACTTCGAACGCCGGGGCATTCCCTTCGCGGTCGCGGTCAACTCCTTCGAGGGGGCGAAGCGGTACCCGGCCGAGACGGTACGGGCCGCGCTCGACCTCGACCCGGAGGTGCCGCTGCTGATCGGCGACGCTCGGGAAAGGGAGTCGGTCAAGAACATCCTCGTCGCGGTCGTCGAGCATGCGCTCGCCCGCGCGGACCGGCAACGGGAACCCGCCACCACCTGAGTCACCACCGGAGGCAATGCTTCGCCGTGACACGGCCCGTACCCCCACCGACCGGGGTACGGGCCGTGGGCTTCACGGCGCGTAAGGAGCCAGGACCTCGCGGCGCGGACAGGCGCGCGGGCAGGCGGTCTCAGCCCTGGCCGGTCTCCTCCCAGCCGAAGCTCTTCTCCACCGCCTTGCGCCAGTTGTGGTACTCCCGCTCGCGAACCTCAGGTTCCATCCGGGGCGACCACTCCACATCGCGCTGCCAGTGCGACTTGAGCTCGTCCAGGTCCGACCAGACGCCGGTGGCCAGCCCCGCGGCGTAGGCCGCGCCGAGGCAAGTCGTCTCCGAGACCTTCGGCCGGATGACCGGCACGGCCAGCACGTCCGCCTGATGCTGCATCAGCAGATGGTTGGCGGTCATTCCGCCGTCGACCTTCAGCGTGGTGATCCGCACCCCGGAGTCCTGGTACATCGCGTCGACGACCTCGCGCGTCTGCCAGCTCGTCGCCTCCAGCACCGCCCGCGCCAGGTGCGCCTTGGTCACGTATCTGGTCAGGCCGGTGACGACACCCCGCGCGTCGGAGCGCCAGTACGGTGCGTAGAGGCCGGAGAAGGCCGGCACGATGTACGCTCCGCCGTTGTCCTCCACCCCGGCGGCGAGGGTCTCGATCTCGTCGGCCGAGCGGATGATGCCGAGCTGGTCGCGGAACCACTGGACGAGGGCGCCGGTGATCGCGATGGAGCCCTCCAGGCAGTAGACGGGCGCCTCGTCGCCGATCTTGTACCCGAGTGTCGTGATCAGCCCGCTCTTCGACGGCACGGGCCGGTCGCCGGTGTTGAGGAGCAGAAAGCTGCCGGTGCCATAGGTGTTCTTGGCGGTTCCCGTGTCGTAACAGGCCTGGCCGAAGACCGCGGCCTGCTGGTCCCCGAGGGCCGCGGCCACCGGCACACCGGCGAGCTGCCCGACGGCCGTCCCGTACACCTGCGACGAGGACCGGATCTCGGGCAGCATCGCCTCCGGCAGATTCATCGCGGCGAGGATCCGTCCGTCCCACTGCAGGGTGCCGAGGTCCATCAGCATGGTGCGCGAGGCGTTGGTGACGTCGGTGACGTGCACGCCGCCCTCGGTTCCGCCGGTGAGGTTCCAGATCAGCCAGGAGTCGACGGTTCCGAAGGCGATCTCGCCCCGCTCCGCCCGCGCGCGCAGCCCGGGCACGTTGTCCAGCAACCAGGCCGCCTTGGGGCCGGAGAAGTAACTGGCGAGCGGCAGGCCCGTGGTGTCGCGGAAGCGGTCCTGTCCGTCCGCGCCGCCCAGTTCGTGGCAGAGGGCGGCCGTACGGGTGTCCTGCCAGACGATCGCGTTGTGCACGGGCCTTCCGGTGGCCCGGTCCCACAGGACCGTCGTCTCGCGCTGGTTGGTGATGCCCAGTGCACTGAGCCGGTCGGCGCGCAGGCCGGCCTTGGCCAGGGCGCCGGCGACGACGGCCTGCACCTTCGACCAGATCTCTGTGGCGTCGTGTTCCACCCAGCCTGGCCTGGGGAAGATCTGGCGGTGCTCGCGCTGGTCGACGGCGACGACGGCTCCGTGTCGGTCGAAGATGATGCAGCGGCTGGACGTGGTGCCCTGATCGATGGCGGCGACGAACTTGTCCGTCATGACGTCCCCTTGTCTCATCGGCGTCGGGTGAAGCCGGCGGCAGGCCGGGCGGCCCGACGGCCCTAGTAGGCTGCGTTGAAGACGAGTCCGGCCAGCAGCCCGCCGATGATCGGCCCGGCCACCGGCACCCAGGCGTAACCCCAGTCGGAGGTCCCCTTGTTGGGGATCGGCAGCAGTGCGTGCACGATGCGCGGACCGAGGTCCCGGGCCGGATTGATGGCGTAGCCGGTCGGACCACCGAGCGAGAGTCCGATGCCGACGACCAGGAGCGACACCAGCAGGATGGAGATGCCGGAGCCGTAGATCCCGGCCTCCTCGCCGGGGATCCGGCCGATGCCGATGCCGTCGTTCCTGCCGAACGCGAGGAGCGGGAGCACCAGCCCGACCGTCGCCACGACCTCGGTGAGGACGTTGGCCCACGGCTTGCGGATCTCCGGGCCCGTGGCGAAGATCCCCAGCGTGGGCTGGGCGTTCTTGATGTCCGCATTGGCCTGGAACTGTGCGAAGTAGACCAGGTAGGCGAGTACCGCGCCGAGGATCGCGCCCACCATCTGCGCCAGGATGTAGAGCGGCACCTTGCTCCACCCGCCGGTGTCGACGGCCAGGCCCACGGTCACGGCCGGGTTGAGATGGCCGCCGGACAGCGGCGCGGCGGTGTACGCGCCGGCCAGCACGCCGAAGCCCCAGCCGAAGGCGATGACGACCCAGCCGGCTGCCTTCGCCTTGGAGTGGTGCAGGGTGACCGCGGCGCAGACGCCTGCGCCGAAGAGGATGAGTATCGCGGTGCCGATGACCTCACCGAGGAATATGTCTGCGTTGCTCATGGCTGCTCCTTGGCCCTGGCCCGGCCGCGGGGCAGCCGGTCCTCCGTGCAGGGTTCGTGCTCCATGTGCGTGCGCGCCGGGAAATGCGGCGCAGCTGACGAGAGGGCAGTTTTCACCCACCGTGACGGGGCGTCAAGGAGGCGGCCTGCACGCGCAGTTCACGGCGGCTGCCGGCCGGGGAGAGGGCCGGTGTCAAGGTGCTGCCACCGGCCATGGGGCCATGAGCGCACGGACGGCCGGCCTCAGCGGTGCTCCGCCAGCCACTTGGCGGCGATCTCCGCCAGCTCGGCGTCCCTGCCGGCCAGCATCATCCGGATCATCTGCACATCACCGCGGAGCGACCAGGCCGGATGGCCGAACGTCGCCGGATTGTTCTTCTCGATGAGGAAGTGGGCCGGCCACGCGGTCCCGTACCCGATCAGAGGCAGAGCCGCCGCATACCGCTTCCGGCCCCGCGCCAGCCCGTACACGCTGACCGCGAGCCCGGTCAGCGTGCCTGTCAGATGCACCCACCGGGTCGCCGCCCGTGAGTGCATCGCGACGTAGTAGGGCCAGAACTCCTCGTACGACTCGAACATCTGCTGCTTCGCCATGCCGGCACCGTAGCCGCCCCGGCGTCTCGCGTCAGCCCGCCCGGTGCCCCGCGACGGAACGCACGGCGACGGGGAAGTCGAAGTACGTGTCGGGGAACGGCTCCGGCTTGTACGTGAAGTGCCACCACTCCTCGGGAAGGTTCACGAACCCCACCGCTGCCAGGGTGCCCCTCAGCAGGTCCCGGTTTGCCCGCTGCTCGCCGGTGATCCGCGGGTCGTCGGTGTGCGACAGCGTGTCGAAGCAGTCGAATCCGGTTCCCATGTCGACCGAGCTGTCGGGGAACCGCTCGGCCTGCGGCGCATAGCACGGCAGGAGCGCCTCACCGGGCACGTACGGGCGGGTCGGTTGCGCGGGCAGCTTCACGATCGTCAGGTCCACGGTGCTGCCGCGGCTGTGCCCGGACTTCTCCGCGATGTAACCGTCCGCGAACAGACGTGATTTGTCGACTTGGGGATAGAACTCCTTCTTCATCGCCTCGTCCTCGAGGTCCTTCGCCCAGCGCACGAAGTGGTCGACGGCCCGCTGCGGGCGGTAGCAGTCGTAGACCTTCAGCGAGTACCCCTGCGACAGCAGCCGCGACTGTGCCCGGCGCAGTGCCTGCGCCGCCGGCCGTGTGACGATGCACACCGGTTGCCGGTAGCCGTCCACCGGCTCGCCCACGAAGTTGTGGTCCGTCGTGTACCGCATCTCCTGGATGATCGTGGGTGCCACGGTGCGCAGCGCCACGAACTCCGGGGGCGCCTTGGGCTCCGGGAAAGCCTGCGCGACGGGTACCGCGGAGGTGACGCAGAACAGAGCCGCGGCCGCGGCGGTCAGAACACGGAAAGCGGAACCAAGTCGAGTCATGCAGCAACGGTTTATCAGCAACCACCCCGCCGGGAAAGAGTGATCGGATACAGTCCGCCCGTGCCCAAGGACTCCCACTGCGGCCATTGCGGAACGCCCTTCGGCGCCGACGCCGGCTGGCCCCGCACCTGTCCCGCCTGCGGCGAGACCGCCTACCGCAACCCGCTGCCGGTCGCCGTCGCCCTGCTGCCCGTCCGCGACACCCACGGCACCGGACTCGTCGTCATCACGCGCACCGTCGAACCCGCCCGCGACGGCACCGCCCTCCCCGGCGGTTTCATCGACCACGGTGAGGACTGGCGACACGCGGTGGTGCGCGAACTGCGCGAGGAGACCGGCATCGAGGCGTCGCAGCACGAAGTACGGTTGGCCGACGTCCTCAGCTCGCCGGCCGGCCATCTGCTCGTCTTCGGGCTACTCCCTGCGCGCCTCGCCGCCGAACTGCCGCCGTCCGTCCCCACTGACGAGACCGATGGCTGGCGGCTGCTGCACGCCCCCGCCGACCTCGCCTTCCCCCTCCACACGATCGCGGCCCGCAACTGGTTCGGCGGCGCCTACGGCCGCTGAGGGCCGGCCAGGCACATCACTCCTGTCCGCGTACCCGCACCGGGCCCTCGACCGCGACCGCCCCGTCGTCCGTGGCCCGTTCCACCACCACACGCCCGCCCGTCAGCCGCGTCGTGTACCGCTCGATCTCCGGCTCGTCCCACCCGTCGCCGGTGTCGCGCACCACCAGCCCGCCGCCCCTGCGGCCCGGCGCCGGCGCCCACACCTCGAGACCGACCCGGCCGCCCGTGCCGTCCGCCCCACTGCCGCCGCTCCGCTCCGCGAGCACCGGCAGCACCGCCCCCGCCCTCGCCAGTACGGGGATCCGTGACAGCGGCGCGTCCACCAGCACCTGACCGGGACCGTCGTACGGCCGGCCCGAGACCGTGTCGTACCACCGGCCGCGGGGCAGCCGTACGGCACGTCGGTCCGCGCCCGGCTCCAGGACCGGCGCCACCAGCAGCGCGTCGCCCAGCAGGAACGCGTCCTCGCAGTCCCTCAGTGCGCGGTCCGCCGGATGACGCCACCACAGCGGGCGCACGTAGGGCGCCCCGGTGAGCCGCGCCAGTTGCGCAAGCGTCACGAAGTAGGGACCCAGCCGCTCCCGCTCCGCCAGGGCGGCCCGCGCGTGCGCGCTCACCGCCGGCCCGTACGCCCAGGGCACCCCGGACTCCTTCGTACGCGACAGCGGCAGATACGCCGCCAGCTGGAGCCGGCGCAGATACAGCTCCGCCGAGAGCCCGTCGGCGGCGCCGCCCACGTCCGTGCCCGAGTACGGAACGCCGCAGAGCCCCAGGCCCAGCGCCAGCGACAGCGAGGCACGCAGCCCAGGCCACCCCGATGTGACGTCCCCGGCCCAGGCACCGCCGTACCGCTGCATGCCCGCCCAGCCGGAACGGGAGATCAGATGCGGCCGTTCCTCGGGCCGTTGCCGGCGCAGCGCCTCATGGCCGGCCCTCGCCATGGCGAGCCCGTACACGTTGTGGGCCTCCCGGTGGTCGCCGCCGTGCCCGTCCAGCGCATGCCGCGACGAGCGGGGCAGCGTCAGGCCGTCGAAGGAGGTGCAGGCCACCGGCTCGTTCCGATCCAGCCACACCCCCGAGAAGCCCTGCGCCGTCGTCTCCCCGTACAACCCCTCCCACCACTCGCGCACCCGCGGATCCGTGAAGTCGGGGAAGACGCAGTCCCTGGGGCCGGCCGTACCGAGCACCTCGCCGCCCCGCCCGTCCCGTACGAACAGCCCCGCGGCGCAGCCGTACCCGTACCGCGCGTCCTCCGGCACGGCGGGCACCGCCGGATCCACCGCCCGCACCAGCCGCACGCCGTCCTCGCGCAGGTCCTTCGCGAGGGCGGGCAGACCGGGGAAGCGCTCCAGATCCCCGGCCGGCCCGGGCAGCGCCTCGTCGGGGGCGCTGCCGACGTGGACGGCGGAGAGCGGAAGGCCCAGGTCCCGGTGGGTCGCCACGGTCCGCCGCACGTCCTCCTCGCCCCCGGTCCGCCGCACGTGCTGCGGGCCCAGCGCCCAGGACGGGGGCAGCGCGGGCGCTCCGGTCAGCTGCGCCCAGCCGCTCAGGACCCGCGCCGGCGTCCCCACCAGCACCCAGCTGCGCAGCGGTCCGCCGTCCATCCGCACCTCGACCGTGCCGGGCCTGTCGTGGCCGGAACCGGCACCCTCCTCGCCCTCGCGCACGGTGACCCGGCCCTCCCAGGTGTTGTCGTGGAAGGCGAGATGGGTGCCCGCATCGGCCACCACCGTCTGCACCGGCATGGTGATGTGCAGGGGCCCGTCCCCGGGACCGAACCCGACCCGCGGAGCGGTGTTCCACAGCCGGTACGAGCCGTCCCGAAGCCGAGGGCCCGAGGCCCGGCCGCCGAGACCGAACAGCCGCGCGTCCGCCGCGATCTCGCTCCGCTGGACCCACCGCGCCGGCCCGCCCCCCACCGGCTCCCACCAGCGCGGCGGCAGGTCCCGGCGCAACACCACACCGCCCGGCGTACGGATCTCCACCGTGCCGTGTCGCGAGACCGCGACGGTCAGCCGCTCGGACACCACCCGCCAGCCGCCGTCCTTGTCCGGCTCGAGACCGGCCCGTGGATCCGGTTCCGGAGGAGCACCGGCCAGCGCGTACGACGGCTCCGGCAGTGCACCGTCCCACCCACGGAACACCGCCCCGCCGACCGTGACCACGATCCGCAGCTCGGAACGCGCGAACCGCACGGTCCCGCCGCCCGGCAGCGGCTCCGCACCGTCGGCAGGCCCCGGCACCCTGGCCCGCTCGGCCCCGCGCGCCGGCAGTCCCACGGAGTCGGTCCGATGCCGGCGCCACGCCGAGCGGGCCGCTCGCAGGCCCTGTGCCGTACCGAAAGTTCTCACCGCGCGCAGCAGATCACGACCGTCCATGCGGCTCAGCCTGCCACCCGGATGCGGGCTCGGAAGCTCTGTTCAACTGCCGTTCACCCATGGTGGGAGCACATATTCGCCGACCCGACCATGGGGGATCCGCCCTGGTGCGAAGGACGATCACATGGCATCGTCCTGTCAGCCGCGTCCGCGCACACCCTGCCCGTGCGCGGCGCACGCACACACCGCGTAGAGCCAGCCCGGGAGCCGCCCCATGACCTCAGCAGCGAACCCTGCCCCTCTCTGGCAGCCCGATCCCGACCGCGTCGCCGCCGCCCGGATCACCCGCTTCCAGGCCTGGGCGGCCGAACGCCACGGTGCGCCCGCGGAGGGCGGATATCCGGCACTGCACCGCTGGTCCGTCGACGAGCTCGAGACGTTCTGGCAGGCGGTCGCCGAATGGTTCGAGGTCCGCTTCTCCGCCCCGTACGAACGGGTCCTCGCCGACCGCTCGATGCCAGGCGCCCGGTGGTTCCCCGGCGCCACCCTCAACTATGCGGAGCACGCCCTGCGCACGGCCGAAGACCCGGCACGCGCACATGACCCGGCCTTGCTGCATGTGGACGAGACACATGAGCCATCACCCATCAGCTGGTCCGAGCTCCGCGGCCAGGTCGGAGCCCTGGCCGCGGAACTGCGCGCCCTCGGCGTACGCCCGGGGGACCGCGTCAGCGGCTACCTCCCCAACATCCCGCAGGCCGTCACCGCGTTCCTCGCCACGGCCGCCGTCGGAGCCGTCTGGACCTCGTGCGCCCCCGACTTCGGCGCCCGCGGCGTCCTCGACCGCTTCCAGCAGGTCGAACCGGTCGTCCTGTTCACCGTCGACGGCTACCGCTACGGCGGCAAGGAGCACGACCGCACCGCCACCGTCGCCGAACTCCGCCGGGAACTGCCCACCCTGCGCGCGGTCGTCCACATCCCGCTGCTCGGCACCGATGCCCCCGAGGGCACCCTCGACTGGTCCGCGGTCACCGCAGGGGACACGGGTCCCGTCTTCGAGCAGGTCCCCTTCGACCACCCCCTGTGGGTCCTCTACTCCTCCGGCACCACCGGCCTGCCCAAGGCCATCGTCCAGTCCCAGGGCGGCATCCTGCTCGAGCACTTCAAGCAGATCGGCCTGCACTGCGACCTGGGCCCCGGCGACCGCTTCTTCTGGTACACCTCCACCGGCTGGATGATGTGGAACTTCCTCGTCTCCGGTCTGCTCACCGGCACCACCGTCGTCCTCTACGACGGCAGCCCCGGCCACCCCGACACCGGCGCCCAGTGGCGCGTCGCCGAGCGCACCGGGGCCACCCTCTTCGGCACCTCCGCCGCCTACGTCATGGCCTGTGCCAAGGCAGACGTCCATCCCGGGCGGGACTTCGACCTGTCCCGGGTGAAGTGCGTCGCCACCACCGGCTCCCCACTGCCGCCCGACGGCTTCCGCTGGCTGCACGACGAGGTGGCGGACGACCTGTGGATCGCCTCCGTCAGCGGCGGGACGGACGTGTGCAGCTGCTTCGCCGGCGCCGTCCCCACCCTCCCGGTCGAGATCGGCGAACTGCAGGCCGCCTGCCTCGGCACCGACCTCCAGTCCTGGGATCCGCAGGGCAAGCCCGTGATCGGTGAGGTCGGCGAGCTGGTGGTCACCAACCCGATGCCCTCGATGCCGGTCCGCTTCTGGAACGACCCCGACGGCAGCCGCTACCGCGAGAGCTACTTCGAGATGTACCCGGGCGTATGGCGGCACGGGGACTGGATCACCATCACCGACCGGGGCTCCGTCATCATCCACGGCCGCTCCGACTCCACGCTCAACCGCCAGGGTGTCCGGATGGGCTCCGCCGACATCTACGAGGTCGTCGAACGCCTTCCCGAGATCCGTGAGTCACTCGTCATCGGCCTCGAGGAGCCGGACGGCGGCTACTGGATGCCGCTCTTCGTCCACCTCGCGGAGGGCGCCGTTCTCGACAACGGGCTCCGCACACGGATCAAGCAGTCCATCCGCGAGAACCTCTCGCCGCGCCATGTGCCCGACGACATCATCGAGGTCCCCGGCGTACCCCACACGCTCACCGGCAAGCGCATCGAGGTCCCGGTCAAACGCCTGCTGCAGGGCACAGCGCTGGCCAAGGCGGTCAACCCCGGCTCCGTCGACGACCTCGAACTCCTCCGCTTCTACGAGGACATCGCCCGCACCCGGACATAGCCGCTCCGCCGCCCGCGGGACGCTCCCGTGGGCCGGGTCGCTAACCCCCGTACGTGGTCTCGGACTCGCCCAGCACACCGGCGAAGTCCGAGGCCAGCCGCACCGCGTCCGCGGGAAGCAGATCCGCCGTCGTGATGCGCACTCCCGGGGCCGACGAGACCCGGAACCGAGCCCCGGCCGCGACCCACCAGCCCCGCGAACGCAGGCCGTTCACCACCGCGGACTCGTCCCGGACGGGCACCCACACATTCATCCCGCTCACGCCGTGTGCCGCGACCCCATGGGAAGCCAGTTCCGTCACCAGAGCCTTCCTCCGCTCGCCGTAGGCGGAGCGGGCCCGGGTCACCAGAGCCGTCGTGTCCGTATCGGTCATCAGCCCGAGCACCGTGCGCTGGAGCAGATGGCTGATCCAGCCCGATGTCAACAGCAGACGCCCGTCGTGGCGCGCCAGTGTCGTGGGGTCGCAGGCGGCGGCGGCCCATCGGAGGTCCGTGCCCAGGAACTTGGTGACGGTCCGCAGGTGTGCCCATCGCGCAAGGCCGCCGGACACCAGTGAGTGGAGCGGTGCACCCGCGATGTCCGCCGCGTGGTCGTTCTCGATCACCAGAACGTCCGGCGCGCGCTGCAGCACTGCCACAAGAGCGTCCCGCCGCGCGGCCGAGAACGCACCACCGTACGGATTCTGCGCTCGCGGGCTGCACACCACGGCCCGCACACCGGCGCGCACGGCCGCTTCGAGTGCCTCGGGCCGCATCCCCTCGTCGTCCACGGCCACCGCCACCGACCGCAGTCCCAACGCCTGCACCAGGTCGAGCAGATGGTGATATCCCGGGTCCTCCATCGCGACCGCGTCGCCCGGCCTCAGATCGGTGGCCAGCAGTCGTGCCACACAGTCGAGAGCCCCGTGGGCGAACGTGACGTGCTCGGCCGGCACGCCCGCACCGCCGATCCAGGCCCGGACCGTTTCCTCGAGTTCCGGCAGCCGCGGCGTCGCACGGTGCGAGCGCACGCCGGCCGACAGCCGGCCGGGCGGCACCAGATCCGGCAGAAAGGCCGGGTCGGGATGGCCGCCGGCCAGGTCCCGCAGCCCCTGCGGCACCTTGGGTGGCCGACGTGAGGCCACCGAAGGTGCCGCCGCGACGATCGTGCCGCCCCGGCCGCGGGTGACGACGAGCCCGCGACCGCGCAGCTCCTTGTAGGCGGTCGCCACCGTGCCCGGGCTGACCGACAGGTCATCGGCGAGCCTGCGCACCGGTGGGAGTGCGTCTCCCGGCCCCAAATCGCCTTCAGTCACTGCCCGTTCGACGGAGGCGGCAATCGTGCTGGCGGTCGTGCCGGAGATCGAATATTGTGCTGCCACGTAATAAATTATGTACCAATACATAACGCGCGTCAAGGTGGGGGAGCCGTGAGTCACAAGCAGCGCCGGCGCACACTCGAAGAACGCATACCGGGCGGCCCCGACGGTCGCCGCATGCTCTGGACGGCCCTCGTCGACAAGACGGGCAACGGCCTCTGGGCAGCCACCGGGGCCCTCTACTTCACCTACGTCACCGGCCTCACCGTCGCCGAGGTCGGCATCCTCATCGCCGTCTCCGCCGGCATCGGCGTCGCCGGTTCCCCCGTCGCCGGACGCCTGGCCGACCGGATGTCCCTCAACCGCCTGCTGCTCGCGATGCAACTGCTTCGCGCCGCGGCGGGACTCTGCCTGCTCACAACCGACCAGTACGTGCTGCTGATCGCCTTCTCCGCGGCAGGCAGCTTCGGCGACCGCGCCACCAGCGTCCTCACCAAGCTGTACGCCGCCCGTATCGCCGGCCCCGACCGGGTGCGCTACCAGGCGGTGAACCGCACCGTCTCCAACATCGGGTTCGCCGTCGGAGGTCTTGCGGCCGCGGCCGCCCTCGGTGTCGGCACCACCCTCGCCTACCAGGCCCTGGTCGTCGGCAACGGCATCGCGTCCCTCACGGCGGCCCTGCTCATCGTGCGCTGCGGCGAAGCACCCGTCCCGGCCGTCAGGCCAACCACGGACGACGCCACCACCGGCCCCGGAGAACCAGCCGGCGGCCCCTGGCGCGATGGCACCTACCTCCTGTACACCGCGACCGAGGCGCTCCTGCTGCTCGACGACGCGGTCTTCAAGGTCGGACTGCCGCTGTGGATCGTGCACGCCACCGACGCACCGCACGGCCTGGCTCCGCTGCTGATGGTCCTCAACAACGTGATGGTGGTCGGCCTCCAGATCCCGCTCGCGCGTCACGGCGCCACCAGCCACGCCGCCCGCCGACTCCTCCGGCCCCTCGCCGCGGCATTCGGGATGGGGGCAGTCGCCCTGAGCCTGTCGACCCTCGGCGGAGCGTGGGGCGCGACGATCGCCCTCACCGTCGCCGCCGTGGCGCTGACGTTCGCCGAGATGCTGCACGCCACCGCGTCCTGGGAACTGTCCGTGGCCCTGGCGCCGGAGCAGGCCCAGGGCGCCTACCTCGGCGTCCACGGCTTGGCCAACTCGGCCCAACGCAGCCTCGGACCGCTCGTCATGACCGCCACCATCGCTGCCGGCCCGCTCGGCTGGGCCCTCTTCGGCGCCGGCCTCTGCACGGTGTGCCTGGTGCAGAGCCGACTCGTACGCGACCGGCTGCCGGCCCCGCCGTTGTCAGTGCCTCCCACTACCGTGAGTCACGAATGATCGACAGCACACCGGGGGAATCGGCATGGCGCACATCAACCAGTCCAAGCAGCCCAAGCGGTCCCGGCGGACCGGCGGCCACGCAGCGATGAGGCGCGCCCTGCGCCGCGAAGTTCCGAGCACCGTCGGCATCCTCGCCGACGAGCAGGACTTCACGCAGATGCGCCGCTACCGCACCTTCGCCTTCGACGACTACCCGACCTATCTGAGGCAGTCGGAACAACTGCTGAAAACCCTGTCCGCACAGCAACTGCACACATCCGTGGCCCTCTTCGACCCCGACGAGTTCGCCGAATACTGCGGCGAAGCCGGCATCGACGCCGACGCCCCGGCCGGCCGCAGCCGATTCACCGCCCAGCTCGCGGGCCGTGGCGCAAGCGTTCCCTACACCGGCCAGCCCATGGGCACTCTGCTCCCCGAGCTCATCAACCGCACCGTCCGCCAGGCCACCTGGGAGTACGCGACCATGCTCCTCGCCGACCTCGGCGTCTGCGCCGACTGCGGCCAGGACATCGGCAGCGCCGCATTCGACCGGGCCTCGCGCATCCTGATGCGCCTCCTCGAGCTCGCCGGGCCGGGCGAGCACCACCTCGTCTGCAGCGTTCCCGGCCCTGACGAACAGCTCCTCGCCACGTTGCACGCCCAGGGCGGCCCGCCGTCGGCCCCCTCCGCACAGATCGACGCCGGGGAAGGCGCCGAGTTCGTCAGCGTCCTCGCCGCGGGCATCGCACTCGGGGGCTCCGGGGGAGTGGTGCTGCGCACCAGCACCCCGGGCACCCCCGACCACCTCCATGGATGGCGTCTTCACCAGGGCCGCCTCGACCCGCTCACCGCGGGAGAGGTGTTCAGCGCGTACTGCACCGACGCGGCCACCGGCGACCCTCTCTCCCCGGAACCCGGTGTCGAGTACTGCGCGGGATTCCCCGTGACCACCGACGATCCGGAGAACCACCACTGATACGAGAGGGGGCTTTCCGCCTCGGCGGAAAGCCCCCTCTCTCCCGGTTCACCGGATCACTCGGGCCGCGACTGCAGGCGCCTACTCGCCGGACAGCACCGCCTGCGCGGCCACCCGGGCCTCCTCCGCGGTGTCCGCGGCACGTGCCGCCGCGGCAGCACGCTCGCACTGGGCGAGCGTGTACTTCGCCAGCGTCGCCCGCACATACGGGATCGACGCGGCACCCATCGACAGCGACGTCACTCCGAGACCGGTGAGCACACAGGCGAGCAGCGGATCGGAGGCAGCCTCACCACAGACACCACAGCTCTTGCCCTCGGCCCTCGCGGCCTCCGCGGACAGCGCCACGAGGTCGAGCAGCGCGGGCTGCCACGGGTCCTGGAGCCGGGACACCGCACCCACCTGACGGTCGGCGGCGAAGGTGTACTGGGCGAGGTCGTTGGTTCCCAGCGAGAGGAACTCGACCTCCTGCAGGATCGAACGCGCCCGCAGCGCGGCGGACGGGATCTCCACCATCGCCCCGAACTTCGCCTCCAGCCCCGCCTGCCGGCAGGCGTCCGCGAACGCCTTGGCATCCGTGCGGTCCGCCACCATCGGCGCCATGACCTCGAGGTGGACGGGCAGGCCCTGCGCAGCCTTCGACAGCGCGGACAGCTGTGTGCGCAGCACCTCCGGGTGGTCCAGCAGCGAACGCAACCCGCGCACACCCAGCGCCGGGTTCGGCTCGTCGGCCGGCGTCAGGAAGTCGAGCGGCTTGTCCGCACCCGCATCCAGCACCCGCACGACCACCCGGCCCTCGGGAAACGCCTCGAGCACCTTCCGGTACGCCTCGACCTGCTTCTCCTGCGACGGAGCCTGCTCGCTGTCGTCGAGGAACAGGAACTCGGTACGGAACAGACCGACACCCTCGGCACCGGCGGCCACGGCGGCAGGCACGTCCGCGGGCCCTCCGACGTTCGCCAGCAACGGCACCTTGTGCCCGTCCGACGTGGCGCCCGGTCCGCTCGAAGCCGCCAGCGCCGCCCTGCGCTCGGCCGCGGCCTGCTCCATCAGCGCCCGCTTCTCGTCGCTCGGCTCCACGAAGATCTCTCCCGTGCTGCCGTCGACCGCGATCAGGGTGCCCTCGGCGAGCTCACCCGCACCCGGCAGCGCGACCACAGCCGGAACGCCGAGCGCCCGTGCCAGAATCGCGCTGTGGCTCGTGGGCCCGCCCTCCTCCGTGACGAAGCCCAGCACCAAGGTGGGATCCAGCAGCGCCGTGTCGGCCGGTGCCAGATCCCGAGCGATCAGTACATACGGCTCGTCGCTGTCCGGCACACCCGGCATCGGCACACCCAGCAACCGCGCCACGATCCGGTTGCGTACGTCGTCCAGGTCCGCGACCCGTCCCGCCAGATACTCTCCGGCGCCCGCCAGCAGAGCCCGGTACGCCGCGAACGCGTCGTACACCGCGCGCTCGGCCGTGCTGCCGACAGCGATACGGCGCTCGACATCGGACATGAGCTCCGGGTCCTGGGCCATCATGGCCTGTGCCTCAAGCACGGCCTGTGCCTCGCCACCTGCCAGATTGCCCCGAGCAATCAGGTCGGCGGCCACGGCTTCCACGGCCTTGCGGGCGCGCCCCTGTTCGCGCTCCGCGTCCTGCGTGGGGTTCTGCTTGACCGGCGGTTCGAGAACCGCCGTGCCCATGTGCCGCACCTCGCCGATCGCCACCCCGTGGCTCACGCCGACGCCTCGCAGCGTTGTCTCCATTTCACCGTCTCCGATTGGGCGGCGGCCCGGCCGCCGCGATGGATCTAGGACTCGCCGTCACTGACGCCGACGGGGTCACTGCCAGCCGAAGAGGCTCTCGCCGGCCTTCACGTCGCCGTCCTCGCGGACGTCCGACAGGACGTCGGCCGTGGCCTCGAGCGCCACGACCGGGCAGATGGCGGACTTCCCGGCGGCCTCGACCGCCGCCGGGTCCCAGCGCACCACCGCCTGACCGCGCCGCACCGTGTCGCCCTTGTTGACGAGCAGCTCGAAGCCCTCGCCGTTCAGCTGCACGGTGTCGATACCGAGATGCGTGAGCACGCCATGCCCTTCGTCGTCGACGACCACGAAGGCATGGGGGTGCAGGGACACGATGATGCCGTCGACGGGAGAGATGGCCTCCGACGGTTCCCGCACGGGGTCAATGGCGGTCCCGGGCCCGACCATCGCCCCGGAGAACACCGGATCGGGCACTGCCGCGAGTCCGATGGCCCGGCCGGCAAGAGGGGACGTCACTGTGGTCATGGAGCCTCCAGGGGCGGAGATTCGTACGGCGTCGCCACTGTCTGATCCGGGACGACGCACCGTTCTGAAGAGTAGGTCATGAGAAGTCCTAGTTCCGTCTGAGATCTCCCAGTTGACGGACCTAGGTGGGCACCGGAAACGATTTGCGTCGTCTGCCGGTCCGGCGGTAGGGTCGTAGCCCTGCTTGGCCCCGACGCGACAGTGAGTCGGAGGCCGGCAGCGCTCATCAAGCCGAGATGCTAACTGGTCTAAACCACTGTGCGCACCCCCTTCGGGGTGCAAGCGGGGGCGGTGGTCAGGAGGGCCGAGAAAGCCTGATAGTGTTTGAAACACCGAAGGGAAGCGCCCGGAGGACCCTGTGAGAAGGGCCCAAAGGAAGCGTCCGTTCCTTGAGAACTCAACAGTGTGCCAAAAATCAACGCCAGATATGTTGATACCCCGTCCATCTTTGGATGGTCGAGGTTCCTTTGAAAAGTCCATCCTGCTTGCGGGGTGGCAATCACAGCGAGGACGCTGTGAACGACCGGTCTTATTCCGACCGGTTGTTCCG
>NZ_BMWB01000003.1:182846-463289 GCF_014651015.1 Streptomyces xantholiticus | reverse complement strand
ACAAGGAACGCGGCTTCTGCTGCGGCGCCGGCGGCGCCCGGATGTGGATGGAGGAGCGGATCGGCAAACGCATCAACACCGAGCGCGTCGACGAAGCCCTCTCCCTCAACCCGGACATCGTCTCCACCGCCTGCCCGTTCTGCCTCGTGATGCTCACCGACTCCGTCAACGGCAAGAAGAACGACGGCAAGGCCAAGGAGTCCCTCCAGGTCGTCGACGTCGCCCAGCTGCTGCTCGACTCGGTCAAGACCCCACCGGCCGACCCCGCGCCCGAGACGCAGCCCGAGGGCGCGCCGGAACCGGAACCGGTGAAGTAACCGTCCCCACAGAAGAACAACTCCACGGGAGAGACGCGCCTCCACGGGAGAACAGCGAGCGGCCGGACCTGCCTCGGGGGCAGGACCGGCCACTCGCGCATACGGCGCGGCGAGTCAGCGGCCGCGCAGCGTGCGGTACTTGCCGGCCAGGGTCGCCGTCGAGCTGTCGAGCTGCTCGCTGCCCTTCCCCTCGGTCAGCACCGGTTCGATCCTCTTCGCGAGGACCTTGCCGAGCTCGACCCCCCACTGGTCGAAGGAGTCGATGTTCCAGACGGCGCCCTGGACGAAGACCTTGTGCTCGTACAGGGCGATCAACTGGCCCAGGACGGACGGTGTGAGCTCCTCGGCGAGGATCGTCGTCGTCGGGTGGTTCCCCTTGAACGTCTTGTGCGCCACGAGCTCCTCCGCGACACCTTCGGCCCGCACGTCCTCCGGCGTCTTGCCGAAGGCGAGGGCCTGCGTCTGTGCGAAGAAGTTGGCCATCAGCAGGTCGTGCTGCGGGACGAGACCGGCGAGCAGGTCGGGCACCGGCTTGGCGAAGCCGATGAAGTCGGCGGGGATGACCTTGGTGCCCTGGTGGATCAGCTGGTAGTAGGCGTGCTGCCCGTTGGTTCCGGGGGTGCCCCATACCACCGGCCCGGTCTGCCAGTCGACCGGATTGCCGTCGCGGTCCACGGACTTGCCGTTGGACTCCATGTCGAGCTGCTGGAGGTAGGCGGTGAACTTGGACAGGTAGTGCGAGTACGGCAGCACCGCATGCGACTGGGCGTCGAAGAACGCCCCGTACCAGACGCCCAGCAGGCCCAGCAGCAGCGGCGCGTTGGCCTCGGCGGGTGCGGTGCGGAAGTGCTCGTCGACGAGGTGGAAACCGTCGAGCATCTCCCGGAACCGGTCCGGTCCGATCGCGATCATCAGGGAGAGACCGATCGCGGAGTCGTACGAGTAGCGGCCGCCGACCCAGTCCCAGAACTCGAACATGTTGGCCGTGTCGATACCGAATTCCGAGACTTTCTCCGCATTTGTCGACAGGGCGACGAAGTGCTTGGCGACGGCGTCGGGCCCGACCCGGAGGTTGCTGAGCAGCCAGTCGCGCGCCGAGGTGGCGTTGGTGATGGTCTCGATCGTGGTGAAGGTCTTCGAGGCGATGATGAACAGGGTCTCCGCCGGGTCGAGGTCCCGTACGGCCTCGTGCAGGTCGGCCCCGTCGACGTTGGAGACGAAACGGACCGTCAGGTCCCGCTGGGTGTAGGAGCGGAGCACCTCGTACGCCATCGCGGGCCCGAGGTCGGAGCCGCCGATGCCGACGTTGACGATGTTCTTGATGCGCTTGCCGGTGTGGCCGGTCCACTCGCCGGAGCGGATCTTCTCGGAGAAGGCGGCCATCTTGTCGAGCACCGCGTGGACGCCCGGCACCACGTTCTGACCGTCGACCTCGATGACGGCGTCCCGTGGGGCACGCAGCGCCGTGTGCAGGACGGCGCGGTCCTCGGTGGTGTTGATCTTCTCGCCGCGGAACATTGCGTCCCGCAGCCCGGCGACCTCGGTCGCGGCGGCCAGCTCCCGCAGCAGCGCAAGTGTCTCGTCGGTCACCAGGTGCTTGGAGTAGTCGAGATACAGATCGCCGACCTGGAGCGTGTACCTGTTGCCGCGCTCCGCATCCGCCGCAAACAGCCCCCGCAGATGCGTATGGCCCAACTGCTCGCGGTGCTTGCCGAGAGCGGTCCATTCGGGCGTCTGGTTGAGCCTGGTCTTGCCTGCGTTCATCTCGGACATCAGCCCACTTCTTCTCGTACCTGCCTGCATGCCCCGCTGCGGTTCCAACCTAATTGATCAGACCGGTCGACGGGACCTCGGCAGGGCGGCAGACGAGAAGCGGCCCAGGGACGAGAAAGTCCGGCCGGCACCCGATGAATGGTGCCGGCCGGACCCAGGAACTAGATCTCGCCCCGCAGTTTGGCGAGCGCCTCAGCGAGAATCGCCTCGCCGTCCGCGTCGCTGCGCCGCTCTCGTACGTACGCGAGGTGCGTCTTGTACGGCTCGGTGCGCGGCGGGTCCGGCGGATTGTCCCGGTCCTGACCGGCCGGGAACCCGCACCGCGGGCAGTCCCAGGTGTCGGGGACCTGTGCGTCACTGGCGAAGCTCGGCTGCGTCTCGTGCCCGTTCGAGCACCAGAAGGAGATGCGGAGGCGCGGCGCGGACTCGCCTCGCTCCGCCTCGCCCATCGGCCCCGCTCCGACCCGGCTTCCCCGGATCGCGTTGCCACTTGCCACGGTCGTAACTCCCTGCGTGATGGTGCTGCACAGCGTTCACAGCGGCTGCGCCGCGAGTGCCCCAGTCTACGTAAGGCCCAACGCTCGTCCAGTGATTGGAGTTACACACCGGATCCGGACGCGGAATCGGTGGGTCAGCTGTCCAGCTTCATCAGCAGGCCGAGCACGACAATGCATGCGAACCACAGCAGCCCGACGACGACGGTGATGCGGTCGAGGTTGCGCTCGGCCACCGAGGAGCCGCCGACGGAGGACTGCATTCCGCCACCGAACATGTCGGAAAGACCGCCGCCCTTCCCCTTGTGCATCAGCACGAGCAACATCAGCAGCCCGCTGAAAATGATCAGGGCGATCGAGAATCCCATAACCACGGCTGGACCCTACTTCCTGGCAATTCTCTTGGACTCAATACGGACGACGGGGGCCCGGGCTCCGTCTGTGAGCCACAGGCCCCCGCAAGGGTACGCCGGATCGGCGCTAGCGCATACTCACCGGTTACTCACTGGTCGCGGAACCGGACGATCTTGACGAACTCGTCCGCGTCCAGCGCCGCACCGCCCACCAGGGCGCCGTCCACGTCGGGCTGCGCCATGATCGCGGCGACGTTGCCCGCCTTCACCGAGCCGCCGTACTGGATGCGGACCTTGTCGGCCAGCTCCTGGGAGTACAGCTCGGCGAGGCGGCCGCGGATCGCACCGCAGACCTGCTGCGCGTCCTCGGGCGTGGCGACCTCGCCGGTGCCGATGGCCCACACCGGCTCGTAGGCGATCACGACGGACTCGGCCTGTTCGGCCGGGACGTCCTTCAGACCACCGTCGAGCTGGGCCAGCGTGTACTCGACCTGGTTGCCGGCCTTGCGGATGTCCAGGCCCTCGCCGACGCACAGGATCGGGGTCAGGCCGTGCTTGTAGGCAGCCTTCACCTTGGCGTTGCAGACCTCGTCGGTCTCGGCGTGGTACTGGCGGCGCTCGGAGTGGCCCACGGCGACGTAGGTGCACTTCAGCTTGGCCAGCATGGGGCCCGAGATCTCACCGGTGTAGGCGCCGGAGTCGTGCGCCGAGATGTCCTGGGCGCCGTACTTGATCTTCAGCTTGTCGCCGTCGACCAGGGTCTGGACGGACCGCAGGTCGGTGAAGGGCGCCAGCACGGCGACCTCCACGGCGTCGTAGTCCTTGTCGGCCAGCGCGAAGGCGAGCTTCTGGACGTGGGCGATGGCCTCGAGGTGGTTGAGGTTCATCTTCCAGTTGCCCGCCATCAGCGGAATACGCGTGGTCAAGGTGTTCAGTCCTCCAGTGCGGCAAGGCCGGGGAGCGTCTTGTCCTCGAGGTATTCGAGGCTCGCGCCGCCACCGGTCGAGATGTGGCCGAATGCCTTCTCGTCGAAGCCCAGGATCCGCACGGCCGCGGCGGAGTCCCCGCCGCCGACGACGGAGAAGGCCGGGGAATCGACGAGCGCCTGGGCCACGGCCTTGGTGCCCTCGGCGTAGTCGGGGTGCTCGAAGACGCCCATCGGCCCGTTCCAGAAGACGGTGGCCGCGTCGGCGAGCTTCGAGGCGTACAGCTTGCGGGTCTCGGGACCGATGTCCAGACCCTCCTGGTCGGCGGGGATCGCATCCGCGGCGACGGCGGTCGGGTTGGCCGGGGCCTTGGTCTTCAGGTCCGGGAACTCGTGGGAGACCAGCACGTCGACGGGGAGCACGAACTCCACGCCCTTGGCCTTGGCGCGCTCCAGGTACTCGAGCACCGCCGGGACCTGGTCCTCCTGGAGGAGGGACATGCCCACCTCGTGGCCCTGGGCCTTGAGGAAGGTGTAGGCCATGCCGCCGCCGATGAGGATGCGGTCGGCCTTCTCCAGCAGGTGGTCGATCACGCCGAGCTTGTCGGAGACCTTCGCGCCGCCGAGCACGACGGCGTAAGGGCGCCGGACGTCGTCGGTGAGCTTCCTGAGGACGCCGACTTCGGTCTCGATCAGGAAACCGGCCGCGTGCGGCAGCCTGGCCGGGAGGTCGTACACCGAGGCGTGCTTGCGGTGCACGGCGCCGAAACCGTCACCGACGTAGACGTCCGCGAGGGCGGCGAGCTGGTCCGCGAAGACGCCGCGCTCGGCGTCGTCCTTGGAGGTCTCCCCGGCGTTGAAGCGGAGGTTCTCGAGGACGGCGACCTGGCCGTCCTCGAGGTTCGCGACGGCGACGGTGGCGGACTCGCCGACCGTGTCGGTCGCGAACTCGACGTGGGCACCGAGCAGTTCACCGAGCCGCTTGGCGGCGGGGGCCAGCGAGAACGCCGGGTCCGGGGCGCCCTTGGGGCGGCCCAGGTGCGAGGCGACGACGACACGCGCCCCGGCCTCTGCGAGCTTGGCGATGGTCGGCTGGACCGCCCGGATGCGGCCGTCGTCGGTGATGGTGGTGCCGTCGAGCGGCACATTGAGGTCGGCGCGGACGAATACCCGCTTGCCGGCGACCCCGTCGGCCAGCAGCTGGTCGATGGTCTTCATATTTTGCGGCTCCTCGGAGGGCTGGACGCACGGCAGGGCCCGAACAGCGCCGCATTGCGCTGCCCGAGCCCTGCCGCTCACATCGTGGTGCTCTCGTGGTGGATCAGGCGGTGCAGGTCAGAGCTGGTTACCAACGAAGACCGTGAGGTCGACGAGGCGGTTGGAGTAACCCCACTCATTGTCGTACCAGCCGAGGATCTTCACCGACTTGCCCTCCTGGACCATGGTCAGCGAAGAGTCGAAGGTGCAGGACGCCGGGTCGCTGACGATGTCCGAGGACACGATCGGGTCCTCGGTGTAGAAGAGGATGCCCTTGAGGTCGCCGTCGTCGGCGGCCTTCTTGAACGCGGCGTTGACCTCGTCCTTCGTCACCTCGCGCTCCAGCTCCACGACCAGGTCGGTGGCCGAACCGGTCGGCACCGGGACGCGCATGGCGATGCCGTCCAGCTTGCCCTTCAGCTTCGGCAGGACCAGGGCGGTGGCCTTGGCGGCACCGGTGGTCGTCGGGATGATGTTCTCCGCGGCGGCGCGGGCACGACGCAGGTCGGAGTGCGGGAAGTCCAGGATCCGCTGGTCGTTGGTGTACGCGTGGACCGTCGTCATCAGACCCTTGACGATGCCGAAGTTCTCGTCCAGAACCTTGGCCATCGGCGCCACACAGTTGGTGGTGCAGGAGGCGTTGGAGATGACGTGATGGTTGGCGGCGTCGTACTTGTCCTGGTTGACGCCCATCACGATGGTGATGTCCTCACCCTTGGCCGGAGCCGAGATGAGGACCTTCTTGGCGCCGCCGGCGATGTGCTTCTCGGCGTCCGCCTTCTTGGTGAAGATGCCGGTCGACTCGATGACGATGTCGACGCCCAGCTCGCCCCACGGGATGTCGGCGGGGTTGCGCTCGGAGAGCACCTTGATGGTGTGACCGTCGACGGTGATCGTGTCGGCGGTGTGGCTCACCTCGGCCTTCAGACGGCCGAGGATGGTGTCGTACTTCAGCAGGTGGGCCGTGGTCGCAGTGTCACCCAGGTCGTTGACAGCCACGATCTCGATGTCTGCACCCTGCTCCAGCAGCGCGCGGAAGTAGTTACGACCGATGCGGCCAAAGCCGTTGATGCCTACGCGGATCGTCACGAAACCGATCTCCTCGTTGGTACGCCGGTTTTCGACGCCGGCGAGTTTTATGGGATGTCCCCGACCGCCTACGACCCTACCCCTCTGAAGCCCCAGCAGTGACATCCAGATGCCCGGTTCGCGAGACGGTGGCCCGTACTCGCCAGTAGGAAAACGGCCACCGTTTTCGCCTGTCGGGGCGCGGAGCGAGCGTGCCGCCGCCCCGCGCCCCGGAGACCTCGGTCGTCAGCTCCGCAGAGCCCTCAGCGCCGCCGCGACGATCCGTTCACGCGCGGACGCGGTCCGAACGTGCTCGAGGCCGAAACCGAGCAGCACACTGTTGCGGGCTGTCACCGCGGACGCGGACGGGAACAGGTCCTGACTGCGCTCCCAGTTCCCCCGCAGGGCCGGGCTGCCCTGCGGGGGCCCGGTGGCCTGCCAGGGCCCCAGAGACGACTCGAAGCCCTCCACGGACTGCTCGGCCCCACCGGTGACGACGCCCGCCCGGTCGACGAAGACTCCGCGGCCGCCGGCGCTCGGGTCGGTGACGTAGGAGACGGAGACCTCGATCTGTCTGCCCGCGTAGGCACTCAGGTCGAAGGACGCCGTCCGCCAGCCGTCGGAGGCTCCGGTGAAGGAGTTCCAGCTGCCGGTGGTGCCACTCGCCGTGCAGCCGTCCTGCCCGGGCGTGAGGTAGTGCCGCAGGAACGGGTGCTGGTCGATGTAGAAGCCGCCGCCGCACTCTGCGGGCACGGTGGTGGACGTGCCGCCGCCCGCGTCCGGGAGCGTCGTCCAGTCGTCCTGGCCGACGGTGTGCACCTCCACCACGGCGTTGTCGTAGCCGGGCTCGGTGTTGAAGCTGAGCCGCATGTCGAGCGTGGGCCGGTCGTCTGCGGCCGTGCCGGTCAGGTCGACGGTGCGGGACAGCCGCATCCATGACGAGTTGTGGTGGGCGGCTGCCGCGTACCACTCGCCCTCGTACGGTGAGAACGGCATCCGCGCGCCCGGGTAGTCTCCGGCGGCGGCGCTGCGGAACTGCGGGAACTCGCCGGACGGCAGCGTGTCGGAGGTGATCGTGTACGCGCCGGCCGCGTCCAGGGGGTTGCCCGGGGCGTCGCCGAGGGCGCCGGAGGCACCCGAGAGGCGTCCGGTGCCGAGGAAGCCGTTCACCCCGGCGAGTGAGGCACGCCCGAAGGCCCCGAGGTAGTACTGCGAGAAGTCGTCGCTCAGCGCCCCGCCGAGGTCGGCGTCGCCGCCGGCGCGTTCGCCGGTGGTGACGAGCTTTCCGCCCTCGTTGAGGTAGGCGCGCACGGCCTGCGTGGTGGACCAGGAGGGTTCCGCCGCCCCCGAGTACCACAGGACGGTGCCGAAGTGGCTCAGCACACCGAGCGGGTGCGGGGTGCCCTGCGTGGCGACGTCCCAGACGGCGCTGCGCCTGCCGTTCGCCGCGAGGGCGCGGGTGTACGCGGCGGTGTGCCGGGCGGCAGCCGTGCCGCCCTCCTCGGCGATCACCAGCGTGTCACCGCGCGGGCGCTCCGCGACGGTGTAGGTGAAGTGCTCGCTGGAGGTGCGGCCGTCCTCGGTGCGTCCGCTGAACCACACCTCGACCCGGTCGCCCGGATCGGCGTCCTCGATCGTTGCGCGGTACTCGTCGAAGTGGAGGTTGTCCTCGCCGCCGTAGCGCTCGCCGCCCTTCCAGGCGCGCAGCTTCTCGTCGTGCGCAGCTCCCCCGTTGATCCGGTAGTTGAGCTCCTTGTCGCGCACCGATCTGCGGGCGGTGACGGAAACTTCCTGGTCGCCGCCGCGGGCGTAGGAGGTGGTGAAGGTGTCCGGGGTGAAGTCCGAGGCCTTCAGACCGATCGACGACGACGGCCGGTCGGGGCGGGCGGCGCTCTCTGCCACGGACAGCGCGAACGGGATGTTCTTGGCGAACTCCTGCTGGATGAGTTCCTCGTCGTCGGGGAAGGTGAAGATGGACGCGCAGTCCGCTGCGTTCCACTCGTCGTCGGGGTCGACGCGGGAGGCGGTGCCGCAGGTCGACATCTCGGGGGTGAACATCATCATCCCGTTGACGTTGGCCGCGTGGCCGTCGGCCTCGCCGTTGGTGGTGTAGAGCTCGGACGAGATCTGCGGCCGGTATCCGGGGATCGCGGAGTGGTCGGGCGTGCCTGCCAGAGCCTCGTAGAGCACGTCGTCCGGCGTCGGAGTGGCCACCTGCCAGCCCACCCCGTAGAGCAGCAGCTGGGCGGCGGAGTGGTAGTTGATGCCGTACTGGAAGCCGATGCGCTTCTGGAAGCCGTCGAGGGCCCGGGTCTCCGGTTCGGAGCCGGGACCGGGTCCGCGGTAGGTCTCGTCGAACGGGTCGGGCGAGGAACCTTCGTTGTCGTAGCCCCACTTGTACGCGAAGTTGCGGTTGAGGTCGACGCCGTCACCGGCGGTGGTCTTCCCGTCGCCGTTGTTGTCACGGAGGTTCTTGCGCCACTGGCGCTCTGCGGTGCCGGTGAAGGTGTAGTCGTAACCGTCGGGGTTGGCGGAGAGCACGAACCACAGCTCGGTGGCGTCCACGACCTCGGTGATCCGCGGGTCCTTGCCGTAGTTGTCCAGGTAGTGGTGCATCAGCCGCCGGGTCATCTCCGGGGTGATCCACTCGCGGGCGTGCTGGTTGGACAGGTACAGGGTGGCCGGCTTGGAGCCGTCGCGGTGCCGGTCGGCGCCCTTGGAGACCTTGAGGGCGAGGATGTCCTGGCCCTTGACGGTCTTTCCGATGCTCACGACCTTGGTGAGGTCCGGATGGGCCTTCGCGGTGTCGAGGATCTCGCTCTTGAGGCCGCCTTCGCCGCTGTACGGGCGGAAGACCCCGTCCCCGGCGGCGGCCACGCGCCGCTCGGTCCGTTCGGGGACGGTGTACTCGGTGATGCCGACGCCCTGCTCGCGCAGTTCGGCGGCCTGTCGCTGGGTGAGGTGGAGCTCGATCGTGGCGGTGCCCTTGTCGGGGATCTGCTCGCCGAGCTCATGTCCGTCGGTGCCCGCCGCGAGAATCAGCGGCACCTGTTCCCTGCCGACCTCCGCGTGCCATACGGCGAGTTCCTCGCCGTTCCCGCCCCCGGAGTCGGCCTGCGCGATCGGCGCTGCCGACACTCCTGCGATCAGGAGTGAGGCCGCCGCGAGGATCGATCTCGCTCTGCGTCTCATAAGCCCCCCTTGCCGTTGTCTGCCAGGAAAGTGCTCGTGTCCGCCGTGAAGACGGGCATGCGACAGGCTCATGACTCTCCATGATCATGTCAATAGGGCCACATCGGCCCAAGCGGGCTGGGAAACGACACTGCCGACGCCTCAAGAGGCGTCGGCAGTAAAGCTGTTGAGCTACATGCCAGAAGGTGGTGTCAGCCGATCGGGTCGTCGGCCCAGGTCAGCCGACCAGGCCGTCGGCCATCTCCTCCGTCAGGTTCGACTCCGTACCCGGGATGCCCAGGTCCTGCGCACGCTTGTCCGCCATCGCCAGCAGCCGGCGGATACGGCCGGCGACCGCGTCCTTGGTCAGCGGCGGGTCGGCGAGCGCGCCCAGCTCCTCAAGGGAGGCCTGCTTGTGCTCCATGCGCAGCCTGCCCGCGGCGGCGAGGTGCTCGGGCACCTCCTCGCCGAGGATCTCCAGGGCCCGCTGCACCCGCGCCCCGGCCGCCACCGCGGCTCGTGCGGAGCGGCGCAGATTGGCGTCGTCGAAGTTGGCCAGCCGGTTGGCGGTGGCGCGCACCTCGCGCCGCATCCGCCGCTCCTCCCAGGCCAGCACCGACTCGTGCGCGCCGAGACGGGTCAACAGCGCGCCGATCGCGTCACCGTCACGGACGACCACCCGGTCGACGCCGCGCACTTCGCGCGCCTTCGCCGCGATGGAGAGCCGACGGGCCGCCCCGACGAGGGCGAGGGCCGCCTCCGGTCCCGGGCAGGTCACCTCCAGCGAGGAGGACCGGCCCGGCTCGGTCAGCGAACCGTGCGCCAGGAACGCGCCCCGCCAGGCTGCCTCCGCGTCGCACGTCGCGCCGGAGACGACCTGCGGCGGCAAGCCGCGGATCGGACGGCCCCGGCCGTCGACGAGGCCCGTCTGGCGCGCCAGCTGGTCGCCGCCCGCCACCACCCGTACGACGAAGCGGGAACCACGGCGCAGTCCGCCGGGAGCCATGACCATCAGCTCCGAGCTGTGACCGAAGATCTCCAGGATGTCGCGCTTGAGCCGGCGCGCGGCGATGCCGGTATCCAGCTCCGCCTCGATCACGATGCGGCCGCTCACCAGGTGCAGACCGCCCGCGAACCGCAGGATGGCCGAGACCTCCGCTTTTCTGCAGCAGGTCCGGGTGACGGGAAGCCGGGAGATCTCGTCCTTCACCGCTGCCGTCATCGCCATGGGCCGATCCTTCCATGCATCCGAAAAATACGGTCGTACGCGGCGGCCAACAGTTCCGGATCATGCTTCGAAACGCTGTCAGGAGAGGCCACCGGAGCCAGCTCGACCGCGGCCCCCAGCCGCTCGGCGGCGTCGGCGAGGGACTCGCGGTCGGGCACTGCGGCCTCGTCGGCCAGCACCACGTCCAGGGTGAGTTTAGGCGCGTGTCGTCCCAAAACCTCCAAATGACGCTGCGGGGAGAAGCCTTCTGTTTCACCGGGCTGCGGCGCGAGGTTGAGCGAGAGCACCCGCCGCGCCTTGGTCTCCACCAGGGCTTCCAGCAACTCGGGCACCAGCAGGTGCGGAATGACGGAGGAGAACCAGGAGCCGGGACCCAGGACCACCCAGTCGGCGTCCAGTACGGCAGCCACGGCCTCCGGGACGGCCGGCGGGTCGTTCGGTACGAGATGCACCGACTGGACCTCACCGGGGGTGAGCGCCACAGTCGCCTGACCGCGCACCGTGTCCACCTCGTCCGGGCGCGCCGGGTCGTGCCCTCGTACCAGCGCCTGGAGCTCGAGCGGGACGGCCGACATGGGCAGCACCCGGCCGTGCGCGCCGAGCAGCTTGCCCACCAGGTCCAGGGCCTGCACGTGATCGCCGAACTGCTCCCACAGCGCCACGATCAGCAGATTCCCGACCGCGTGTTCGTGGAGGTCGCCCTTGGACTGGAAGCGGTGCTGGATGACGCGCGCCCAGGTCTGGCCCCAGTCGTCGTCGCCGCACAGCGCCGCCAGGGCTTTGCGCAGGTCACCGGGCGGCAGGACACCGAGCTCCTCGCGGAGCCGGCCGCTGGAGCCGCCGTCGTCGGCGACCGTGACGACCGCGGTGAGGTCGCCGGTGATACGGCGCAGGGCCGCGAGCGACGCCGACAGACCCATGCCGCCACCGAGGGCGACGACCTTGGGCTGTGCGCCGCGTTTTCGCGGCGACAGTGAGTGCGCGGACCTGCGCAGCCGCCGCAGACGGAGGTTGCGTCCGGTCACTCGCGCCCCAGGTCCCGGTGGACGACGACGGTCTCCACACCGGCGGAGGTCAGACGGGCGGCCAGCTTCTCGGAGGTGGCGACGGAACGGTGCTTTCCGCCGGTGCAACCCACCGCGACGGTCACGTACCGCTTGCCCTCGCGGCGGTATCCGGCGGCGATCAGTTGGAGCAGCTCGGTGTAGCGGTCGAGGAACTCCTTGGCACCGGGCTGGTTGAAGACGTAGTTGGACACCTCTTCGTTCAGACCGGTGAAGGGGCGCAGCTCCGGCACCCAGTGCGGGTTCGGCAGGAAACGCATGTCGACGACGAGGTCCGCGTCGACGGGCAGGCCGTACTTGAAGCCGAACGACATCACCGTGGCCCGCAGCTCCGGCTTCTCATCGCCCGCGAACTGGGCGTCCATCTTGGCGCGCAGCTCGTGGACGTTGAGACCGGAGGTGTCGATCACCAGGTCGGCGTCGCCGCGCAGCTCGCGCAGCAGGTCGCGCTCGGCGGCGATGCCGTCGACGATCCGGCCGTCGCCCTGCAGCGGGTGCGGGCGGCGGACCGACTCGAAGCGGCGCACCAGCGCGTCGTCCGACGACTCGAGGAACACGATCCGGCGGGTGACCTGCTTGACGTCGAGGTCTGCCAGGGACTCGCGGAGGTTGTCGAAGAAGCGCCGGCCGCGCACGTCGACGACGACGGCGATGCGCGCGACGTTGCCCTGCGAGCGGGCGCCGAGCTCAACCATCGTGGGGATCAGCGCGGGCGGCAGGTTGTCGACCACGAACCAGCCGAGGTCCTCCAGACACTTGGCCGCCGTGCTGCGGCCGGCGCCGGACATGCCGGAGATGATCACCAGCTCGGGGGTGGCCACGTCCCCCGTGGCCTCGCCGCCGGGCTCGGTGCCGTTGCCCGTACTCACGTCTGCTGCTCCGTCTCCGTCGTGCTCAGTCATGCCGTGCTGCCCCCGTCGGTCTCTTCAATGATCTCTCCTGTCGCGGTGTTCACGGCAGGTGCGGACGGCGCCGTCCGCGCCAGGGCCACGACGACGGACTCGGCCGTCTTGCGCCCCATCCCGGGAACCTCGCAGATCTGCTCGATTGTCGCCTGCCGCAGACGCTTGACCGAGCCGAAATGCTTGATCAGGGCCTGCTTTCTGGTCTCGCCGAGACCCGGGACGGCGTCCAGTGGGCTGGTCCTGATGCGCTTGGAACGCTTGGAACGCTGATAGCGGATGGCGAAGTCGTGAGCCGTGTCACGCACCCGCTGGAGGAGATACAGGCCCTCGCTCGAACGCGGCAGCACCACAGGGTCGTCCTCGTGGGGCAGCCAGACCTCCTCGAGGCGCTTGGCCAGGCCGCAGACCGCGACGTCGTCGATGCCGAGTTCGTCGAGGGCCCGCTTGGCCGCGGCTACCTGGGGCTGCCCGCCGTCGACGACGACGAGCTGCGGCGGGTAGGCGAACTTCCTCGGGCGGCCTTCCTCGTCCTTTGCCTCGTGCCCGGGGTCGTCGCCGCCGATCCACTCCCCCGTACGATCCTTCTCCGCGAGGTAGCGCTTGAAGCGGCGGGTGATCACCTCATGCATGGAGCGGACGTCGTCCTGCCCCTCGAAGCCCTTGATCTGGAAGCGGCGGTACTCGCTCTTGCGGGCGAGTCCGTCCTCGAAGACGACCATGGAGGCCACCACGTCCTCGCCCTGCAGGTGCGAGATGTCGAAGCACTCGACGCGCAGCGGCGCCGAGTCCAGCCCGAGGGCCTCCGCGATCTCCTCAAGGGCGCGGGAGCGGGTGGTCAGATCGCTGGCGCGCTTGGTCTTGTGCAGCCCGAGGGCCTGCAGCGCGTTGCGCTCGACCGTCTCCATCAGCGCCTTCTTGTCGCCCCGCTGCGGAACCCGCAGGGAGACGGCGGATCCGCGGCGGCTGCTCAGCCACTGGGTGACCGCGTCCGTGTCCTCCGGCAGGGCGGGGACGAGGACCTCCTTGGGAACGGCGTCGCCGCTCTCCTCTCCGTACAGCTGCTGGAGCGCGTGCTCGACCAGGCCGGCCGTGTCGACGTTCTCCACCTTGTCGGTGACCCAGCCGCGCTGACCGCGGACGCGGCCGCCGCGGACGTGGAAGATCTGCACCGCGGCCTCCAGCTCGTCCTGCGCCACGGCGATCAGGTCGGCGTCGGTCGCGTCGGCCAGCACCACCGCGTTCTTCTCGAGGGCGCGCCGCAGGGCCTCTATGTCGTCGCGGAGGCGGGCCGCCTTCTCGTACTCCATCTCCTCGGCGGCGGCCATCATCTGCTTCTCGAGGCGGCGGATGTAGGTGCCGGTCCGGCCGGCCATGAAGTCGCAGAACTCCTCGGCCAGTTCGCGGTGCTCCTCCGGGGTGACCCGGCCCACGCAGGGCGCGGAGCACTTTCCGATGTAACCGAGCAGACAGGGGCGGCCCTTCTGCACATGGTTGCGGAAGACGCCGGCGGAGCAGGTGCGCACGGGGAAGACCCGCAGCATCAGATCGACGGTCTCGCGAATGGCCCAGGCGTGCCCGTACGGACCGAAGTAGCGCACGCCCTTGCGCTTGGCGCCGCGCATGACCTGGACCCTCGGGAACTCCTCGTTGAGCGTCACCGCGAGATAGGGATAGCTCTTGTCGTCGCGGTACTTGACGTTGAACCGGGGGTCGAACTCCTTGATCCAGGAGTACTCCAGCTGAAGCGCCTCCACCTCGGTCGAGACGACCGTCCACTCCACGGAGGCCGCGGTGGTGACCATGGTCCGGGTGCGCGGGTGCAGGTTCGCCAGGTCCTGGAAGTAGCTGGCGAGGCGCTGGCGCAGGCTCTTCGCCTTGCCGACGTAGATCACCCGGCGGTGCTCGTCGCGGAACCGGTAGACCCCCGGCGAGTCGGGGATCTGTCCCGGCTTGGGGCGGTAGCTGGAGGGGTCGGCCATGCCGTCCACCCTACTGGCGGCCGGTGACAGCGCGAGTACTTCCCGCCAGGTACATGACCACTCGACCCGGTACGGGGCCGGCGCGGGACGCGGAGGCTGTCCGAGCCTTGTCGAGGGCAGGCCGACCCGCTTCAATTCGGGGACACGCGGCGCTGTGCACGGCCCCTGACGGACTCCTTCCGTCCGTCCCGGCGTCCCCTCGTTCCCCGGAGGAATCCATGGGCCACGCCGAGGCCGACCTGGCACAGGTGCTGGACACCGGCCCCTTCCACCTGGCGCTGCGCACCGCCCTCGCCGTACGCGGCCTGCCGCTGCAGCGCGTCCAGCACCATCTCGCCCACCGCGGGATCAAAGTGGGAGTCACCAGCCTCAGTTACTGGCAGCAGGGCGCCCGTCGCCCCCAGCGCCCCGAGTCGCTGCGGGCGGTCCGCGCCCTGGAGGACGTCCTCTGCCTGCCGGGGAACTCGCTGGTCCGGCTGCTTCGCACGGACGACGTGGGCGACGGCTGCGCGCAGAGGGAGCGCTCCTCCGGACGAGCGCACCGGTCCAGGGCGGTGGAACGGCTCGTCGCCGGCCTCGGGTACCCGGCGGACGGCGGTCTGCACACCGTCGGCCACCACGAACGGGTCCGTGTCGGGGCGCAACGGCAGTTGCTGGGACGTGACTCGCATCATGTCGTACGCGCCCACGGCAACGGCGTCGACCGTTACCTCGCCGTCCACCACGGCGCCCCGGGTTGCGACCCGGCGGCCGTGCAGGTGAACGCCCTGGAGGACTGCCGCACCGGGCGGGTACGACGGGACCGGGCGAGCGGCATCGTCGTCGCCGAGATGCTCTTCGACAGACGGCTCGGGGCAGGCGAGACCTACGTCTTCGGCTACGGCTTCGAGGACGGGACCGGTGGCCCGAGCACCGAGTACGTCCAAGCCTTCGACTTCGCCGGCGGTCAGTACACGCTGCAGGTGCGCTTCGACGACGGGACACCGCTGCCGGTGCGCTGCCACAGCTTCTCCGAGGGGACGACGGGAGCGCCGCGGGGTCCCCGCACGGCGCTCACGCTCAGCCGGCGGCACCGCACGGTGCATATCGTCGAGCAGCGGGTGCGGCCGGGGGTCCTGGGAATCGGATGGGACTGGGGCTGACGCCGCGAGCGGCTTGCCCTATGCCTGCGGACCGGCCACCAGCTTGCCGCCCTCGGCCTTGATCGGAACCTCCGGCAGCGGCACGGTGGCCGGCCCCTGCAGCGCCTTGCCGGTCGTCACATCGAAGCGGCTGCCGTGGCAGGGGCAGTTGCCCTCGGTGCCCTCCACCTTGTCCAGGACGCAGCCGGCGTGGGTGCACTGGGCGCTGAACGCCTTGTACTCGCCCTGCGCCGGACAGTGCACGACCAGGCGCTGTTCCCGGTACAGCTTGGCCCCGCCGACGGGCACGGCGTCCGCGGCGCCGAGGTGTACGGGTGCGGTGGGGGTCGGCACCTCCGCATGGCCGAGCTTGGACTCGGTGGAACACGCGGCGACCCCCAGCCCGGCTGCCCCGGCGAGGGCCGCGCCCTTCAGGACGGTACGGCGGGCGGTCGGGGCCATCGGAACTCCCTGGTTCGGGTCGTCGCGGGTGCGGCGTGTCTCCTGTACTGACAGAAGCGACGATACCGGCGGAGATCCCCCCGCCCCCGCGCGGGTCCGCGGGGCGACGTCGGCGCCTGCGGGCCCGTCCCCCACCCGCCCCTTCCCGGACCGGGGCAAGCCCCGGACTCCGGTCCTCGGGCTTGCGGCAGGGAGACCCGTGGAACGAGGCCCGAGGCGGAGCCCGCCACACCGGAGCCGCACATCGGGACAGCGGAAAGGGACGGGCAGGAGGAAACGGCTCCGCGCAGCGGCCACGCCGGCCACCCCGCGGAGCCGCTCGTCACACCTTCCGCGCCCGCGCCGACCGCACCACCCCTGCCTTCTTGGCCGGCTTCGCCGGCTTCCGCGCCGCCGGCACCGGAGCCGCGGCCGCTGCCGCATCGCTGATCCGGTCCGCGTCGAGGATGTCCCGCAGGAACTTGCCGGTGTGGCTGGCCGGCACACTCGCGACCTGCTCCGGCGTGCCCTCTGCGATCACCAGACCACCGCCGCTGCCTCCCTCGGGGCCCATGTCGACGACCCAGTCCGCCGTCTTGACGACGTCGAGGTTGTGCTCGATGACGATCACCGAGTTCCCCTTGTCGACCAGTCCCGACAGCACCTTGATCAGCTTGCTGATGTCCTCGAAGTGCAGACCGGTGGTCGGCTCGTCCAGGACGTAGACCGTCCGGCCCGTCGAGCGCTTCTGCAGCTCCGACGCCAGCTTCACGCGCTGGGCCTCACCGCCCGACAGCGTCGGCGCGGGCTGGCCCAGCCTGACGTACCCGAGGCCGACCTCGTTGAGGGTGCGCAGATGGCGGGAGATGGACGGGACGGCCTCGAAGAAGTGCAGCGCCTCCTCGATCGGCATGTCCAGCACTTCGGCGATGGACTTGCCCTTGTAGTGGACCTCCAGGGTCTCGCGGTTGTACCGCGCTCCGTGGCAGACCTCGCACGGGACGTACACGTCCGGCAGGAAGTTCATCTCGATCTTGATCGTGCCGTCGCCGGAGCAGTTCTCGCAGCGGCCGCCCTTGACGTTGAAGGAGAACCGGCCGGGCAGATAGCCGCGGACCTTGGCCTCCATCGTCTCCGCGAAGAGCTTGCGGACGTGGTCGAAGACCCCGGTGTACGTCGCCGGGTTGGACCGCGGGGTGCGGCCGATGGGCGACTGGTCGACGTGGACCACCTTGTCGACGAGGTCGTCGCCATCGACCCGGGTGTGACGGCCCGGCACCGACTTGGCGCCGTTCAGCTCCCGGGCGAGGTGGGTGTAGAGGATGTCGTTGACCAGCGTCGACTTTCCGGAGCCGGAGACCCCGGTGACCGCTGTCAGGACCCCGAGCGGGAACGCGACGTCGATGTCCTGGAGATTGTTCTCCCGGGCGCCGTGCACGGTCAGCCTGCGCGTGGGGTCCACGGGGCGGCGCAGCTCCGGTGTCGCGATGGACCGCTTCCCGGACAGGTACTGCCCGGTCATCGACTCCTTGTTGACGAGCAGTTGCTTCAACGGGCCGGAGTGCACGACCTTGCCGCCGTGCTCGCCGGCTCCGGGGCCGATGTCGACGACCCAGTCGGCGACCTTGATGGTGTCCTCGTCGTGCTCGACGACGATGAGGGTGTTGCCCATGTCGCGGAGCCGGACAAGGGTCTCGATCAGCCGGTGGTTGTCGCGCTGGTGCAGGCCGATGGACGGCTCGTCGAGGACGTAGAGCACGCCGACCAGTCCGGAGCCGATCTGGGTGGCGAGCCGGATGCGCTGGGCCTCGCCGCCGGAGAGCGTGCCGGCGGCCCGGTTGAGCGACAGGTAGTCCAGGCCGACGTCGACGAGGAAGCGCAGTCGCTCGTTGACCTCTTTGAGGACCCGCTCGGCGATCCTCTTGTCCCGGGCGTTCAGCTTGAGGCGGCCGAGGAACTCCGCGCACTCGCTGATGGACATCCCGGAGACCTCGGCGATGGACTTCTCCATCACGGTGACCGCGAGGACGATCGGCTTGAGCCGGGTGCCCTCACAGGTGGGGCAGGGCACCTCGCGCATATAGCCCTCGAAGCGCTCCCTGCTGGAGTCGCTCTCGGCCTCGGAGTGGCGCCGCTTGACGAACTGCACGGCCCCTTCGAAAGCGGGAGTGGTCCAGGCGCGCTCGCGTCCGTAGCGGTTGCGGTAGCGGACCTCGAGCTGGGTCTTGTGGCCGTGGAGCAGGGCCTTCTTGGCGCGGGCGGGCAGCCCGGCCCAGGGCATGTCCGTCGAGAAGCCGAGGGCCTGGGCGAGCCCGTCGATGAGGCGGCCGAAGTACTCCTTGGTGTGGCCGTGCGACCAGGGATGGATCGCACCCTCGTCGAGGGACTTCTCCTCATCGGGGACGATCAGCTCGGGGTCGACCTCCATGCGGGTACCGATGCCGGTGCAGTCGTGGCAGGCACCGAAGGGCGAGTTGAAGGAGAAGGAGCGGGGCTCGAGCTCCTCGAACGACAGGTCGTCGTACGGGCAGTACAGATGCTCCGAGTACATCCGCTCGCGCTCGGGGTCGTCCTCCGGGAGGTCGACGAAGTCGAGCACGATCATGCCCCCGGAGAGTCCGAGCGCGGTCTCCACGGAGTCGGTCAGCCGGCGCTTGGCGGAGTCCTTCACGGTGAGGCGGTCGACGACCACCTCGATGGTGTGCTTCTCCTGCTTCTTCAGCGTGGGCGGCTCGGCGAGCTGGATGGTCCTCCCGTCGACCCGCGCCCGGCTGTAGCCCTTGGTCTGCAGGTCGGAGAAGAGGTCGACGAATTCACCCTTGCGCTCACGCACCAGCGGCGAGAGCACCTGGAACCGGCTGCCCTCGGGAAGCTCGAGCACCTTGTCGACGATGGCCTGCGGCGACTGCCGGGAGATGGGCCTGCGGCACTCGGGACAGTGCGGCTTGCCGATCCGCGCGAACAGCAGGCGCAGATAGTCGTACACCTCGGTGATCGTGCCGACCGTGGAGCGCGGGTTGCGCGAGGTCGACTTCTGGTCGATCGAGACGGCCGGGGAGAGGCCCTCGATGAAGTCGACGTCCGGCTTGTCCATCTGTCCGAGGAACTGCCGGGCGTAGGAGGAGAGCGACTCGACGTACCGGCGCTGCCCCTCGGCGAAGATCGTGTCGAACGCGAGGGACGACTTGCCCGACCCCGAGAGCCCGGTGAACACGATGAGGGAGTCACGCGGGAGATCGAGCGAGACGTTTTTCAGGTTGTGCTCGCGAGCGCCACGAACGATGAGACGGTCGGCCACGCCGGTCCGCACCTTTCTGAGTAGAAGCGGAGGCACAGCCCCCGTCCCGGACTGGGACCCAGCCCTGGGGGGCGGCCAGAAGATGAATGCCTGACTTTCAAGGATGCCTCCACCGAGCGTATAGCACGCGCATTCGATTTCAGGACGCGTGCCGATACCTTCACCCGATCGAGTGGGCGGCGCTAGGGTCGCCACATGATCGATCCCGTGAGCGACCTGCGCTCTGTACGTGAAGCGACGGACCGGCTCCTCACCGCAGCCGCCGGATGGGACAACGCTGCCGTCGCCGAGCCCTCACGGCTGCCGGCCTGGACCCGCGGCCATGTGCTTGCCCACATCTCCCGTAACGCCGACGCGCTCGTAAATGTTCTCGAGGGCCGCCCGATGTACGTCACAGGCGAGGCCCGCGACGCCGACATCGAGCGTGATGCACCGCGCCCGCTCTCGGAGCAGCTCGACGACCTGCGGGCCACGGCGGCGCGCTTCCAGGAGGCGGGCGGCGCACCGGGCGACTGGGAGCGCACCGTCGAACTGCGCAACGGTGTGACCGACCGCGCGGCCCGCGTGCCCTTCCGCCGCCTCGTCGAGGTCGAACTGCACCACGTCGACCTCGGCGTCGGCTACGAGCTGGAGGACCTGCCCCGGGAGTTCACCGAGCGTGAGACCGCGTTCCTGGCGGAGCGCTGGAGCGGCCGCGCGGACGTCCCGCCGACCCGTGTCCTCGCCGGCGACGGCGAGTGGCGGACCGGCGGCACGGAGGGCGCTCCCGTCACCGTCTCCGGCTCCCCCGCCGATGTACTGGGCTGGCTCTCGGGCCGCCGCGACGGGTCGGCCCTGGAGTGCGCCGGGGGCCCGCTTCCCGTCCTGCCCGCGCTGTAGGCCGCTATAGGCTGAGACACATGACATACAGCGGAGCTGTGAAGGTCGGCGGCCCGGCGGACGTGCACGAGCTCGCCGACCTGATGATCTCCAAGGTCGCGGTCGGGCCGATGGACAACAACGCCTACCTGCTGCGCTGCCGGGCCACCGGTGAGCAGCTGCTGATCGACGCGGCGGCCGAGCCGGACACGCTGCTGCAGCTGATCGGCGACGACTCCATCGCCTCCGTCGTCACGACGCACCGGCACGGCGACCACTGGCAGGCGCTGGACGACGTGGTCAGGGCGACCGGTGCCCGCACCTACGCCGGCCGTCACGACGCGGAGGGCATCCCCGTCCCGACCGACGTACCGGTCGACGACGGCGACACGATCCGGGTGGGACGCGTGGAGCTGACCGCCCGTCATCTGGTGGGCCACACCCCGGGATCGATCGTTCTCGTCTACGACGACCCCCACGGGCACCCGCACGTCTTCACCGGCGACTGCCTGTTCCCGGGCGGTGTGGGCAACACCCGTAAGGACCCGCAGGCGTTCACCAGCCTGCTGGACGGCGTGGAGGAGAAGCTCTTCGCCGCGCTTCCCGACGAGACATGGGTCTACCCGGGGCACGGCAAGGACACCACCCTGGGCGAGGAGCGGCCCCACCTGGCGGAGTGGCGCGAGCGCGGCTGGTAGGTGCTCCGCCCCGCGGTCCTCAGCGCTCCACGGGCACGAAGGTGCCCGCACGGCGCGGCGGGAACTCCCCCAGGCCCAGCAGGCCCATGACCGTCTCGGTGGTCAGCGTGTGCCAGTCGGCGGCGCCACGCAGCATCGCGTGGTCGCCGCCGGGCATCGAGAGCGCGCGGACCTCCGCCCCTGCGGCGCGGGCGCGGGCGGCGAAGGCCCAGCTCTCACGGGGATCGGTGACCCGGTCGCGGTCGCCGTGCAACAGCACGATCCGTTTGCCGGTCAGATGTTCCACCGGCTCTCCGGCAGGGCACCAGGGGGCTAGCCCGACCACGGCCGACACCAGGGAGTGACCGGCGGCATGCAGTGCGGCGCGGCCGCCCATCGAGTGGCCGACCAGGACGGTGGGCACGGGCCCGGTGACAGCGGCCAGTTCGTCGAGCGCCCGCAGCGCGTCGCGGCCCGCGTCGGCGCGTGGGCCGTTCCACCCCCGGTATGCATAGCGGACCCTGCCGAGCGCGATTCCCTGCTCGGCGGTGGCGCGGGAGAGGGACCGGGCGAAGGGCCGCATCCGTGCGCCGGGCAGGTTCAGCGCCGGCGGCGGCTCCAGGGCGTCGGCGCGGCCGCCGTGCAGCAGCAGGACGGCGGCCTTGGGCGGCGCCACAAACCGGTCGAGGCGCAGCGCGGGCTCGGTCGTGGCGTCGGTGTCCTTCACGCCTCTGCGGATGAGGATGGCCATCACTTCCTCGGGTCTGCGGGATGCGGGCTTCGGGTACTGCTTGTGCTTCGAGCTTCCGGTGCTGCTGGTTTTCCAGGCGTACGTCCGGCTGCCGCCGATGGTGGTACGCCACGGTATTCGAAGCCGGTGCCGTCGAGGACCGGTGCTCGCCGTGGCATGAAGTACCGGCGGGTGCGGACGTCCTGCCGTCCGCACCCGCCGGTGGAGTGCTGTTCACGCATCGCGCGGCCGCCGGCCGCCCGGCCCGTCAGACCTTGACGCTGTCCTTCTCCGCGGCGTCCGCAGCTTCCCGCTCCGCCTGCTTCTTGGAGGCGATCAGGCTGGTGATCGTCGTGATGACGAGGACACCGCAGATGACGGCCAGCGAGACCGGGATGGAGATCTCGGGGACGTGCACCCCGCTCTCGTGCAGAGCGTGCAGCACCAGCTTCACACCGATGAAGCCGAGGATCACCGACAGGCCGTAGCTCAGGTGGACCAGCTTCCTCAGCAGTCCGCCGATGAGGAAGTACAGCTGCCGCAGCCCCATGAGGGCGAACGCGTTGGCGGTGAAGACGATGTACGGGTCATGGGTGAGGCCGAAGATCGCGGGGATGGAGTCCAGCGCGAAGAGCACATCGGTGGTGCCGATGGCGAGCATGACCACCATCAGCGGCGTCAGGACGCGCTTGCCGTTGTTGCGGATGAAGAGCTTGGTGCCGTGGTACTTGTCGGCGACGCCGAAGCGGTGCTCGATCGACTTGAGGAGCCTGTTCTCCTCGAACTCGTCCTCCTCCTCGTCGGAGCGCGCCTCCTGGATGAGCTTCCAGGCGGTGTAGATCAGGAACGCGCCGAAGATGTAGAAGACCCAGGAGAAGCTGGCGATGATGGCCGCACCGGCGGCGATGAAGATGGCACGCAGCACCAGAGCGATCAGCACGCCGATGAGCAACACCCGCTGCTGGAGATGCGACGGCACCGCGAACTTGGCCATGATCAGGACGAAGACGAAGAGGTTGTCGACACTCAGCGACTTCTCCGTGATGAAGCCCGCGAAGAACTCGCCCGACGCCTGGCTCTCGCCGGCGAACAGCAGGCCGAGGCCGAAGAGTGCCGCCAGCACGATCCAGACCACGGTCCAGATGCCGGCTTCCTTGATCGACACGTCGTGGGGCTTGCGCCCGATGAAGAAGTCGACCGCGATGAGGGCGCCGAGACCGAGAATGGTCAGCACCCAGAGGGTCATTGAAACGTCCACTGCGCCTCCGGCGTCGTACGGCTACTGATCAGCGTCGTCGCTGCCGGAGGTCTCCTCCACCCGGGCGGTCTCCACCGCGGGCCGGCGCCCCGGGACTTGTCTGTCTGTCCGTACTGACGGGCACGCCGCGAATCGGGAGTACTCCCCTCCGCGTAAAGAACGGTACATGAAAGACCAAGTAAAGGTAAAGGAAAAGGTAAAGCGGTGCTCAAATCACCTGGTCAACCGTGTTCGAAGGAAGTGATGCCGGGATCAGCGGCGCCAGGACCGTCGGGCTTCCGTCACCCGGGTCAGCACCTGGCGCAGCACATCGCTGCCGGGCGGCACCGCGAGCGGCTCGTACGTCCACGCATGACGCACCCAAGGGTCGGCCAGGTGGTCGTCGGGGACCGGTGTGACACGCAGCAAAGAGCGCCACAGCGGGTCGAGCACCGGGCCGTACGCGGTGGCGTCCTCACGGTCCGCCACCATCAGCAGGTGGACGCCTACGGCCGGGCCCTCGTCCGCCAGGTAGCGCAGCTGGTTGACCGCGCGGTCGTCGAAGCCGTGCGGGAAGTCGTTGACGATCAGCAGCTGTTCGCCGGTGTCGAGGTCGGACGGGAGGGCGTCGGCGGCGCCGCCGCGCACCGCCATAGTCACCAGGTCGACCCGCTCGGTGAGCTTGGCGAGCACGGCGCTCACGCCCTGCGCACCGGCGGCCGGCGGGCCGGTCAGGGCCCCTGAATCGACCAGCGGCGCCAGTGAAGCGGCGGCCGTGCCCGCCGGGTCGATCGCATGGACGCTGAACTCCCCGGGTGGATACACCGCGAGAAGGCGGGCGGCGAGCGCGACCGCCGAGTCGGTGGCGAGCCGGCGCAACTGCGCCTCGTCCACCGCCAGCGCGGCATCCGAGCTGGAGCGTCCGCTGTCCACCCACAGACCGCGCTCGAGCGGCAGCCGCACCAGGCACGGGATGCGCAGCTCGGGGCTCTCCGGGAGATGGAGGTCACCGAGGCGCAGTGCCATGGGGACCTCCATGGGGACCCGGTAGGCATGCCAGCAGGGGTTGTCCCAGCGGGCGAAGGCTGGCGGCAGTGCCGGCTCGACGACCTCCGACTCCGCGGTCAGCTGGGCCAGATCACGGTCGAGGGCCTGGCGTGCCTGGTCGGTCAGCTGCTCGCACTTCGCGCGTGCCGCGGCCCTGGCGGCGTCCCCGGTGCTGCCGATTCGGCTGCGCGGGTCGGACAGGACGTGGTCCAGCTCCTTGTCCATCCGGGACTCGGCGAACTCGACGGCGCTGCGGTAGGCGGCGACGGTCCGGGCAAGGTCCTCGAACATGCCCCAGACCTGGTTGTAGAGGCGCTCCTCCATGGACCAGCCGCTGGCGTCGCCGGCAACCGGGGCGGCCGGACGGCCGGGCTCCGCCGGTGCGGCGGCCGGAGCCGGCGGGGGCGGCGCCGACTGCCTGCGCGGGTGCGCGTAGTTGATGGGGCCGGCAGGCATCTGCGGGGCCTCGTCGGGAGTGGGCGTCTGCTGCGCGGGAGTGCCTGTCGCGGCGGCCTCGGGTCCGGTGAGGCCGCCGGAGAGGGCACAGTCCGCCGGGGACGGCTGATCCGGGCCGAACGCCGCGCCCGCGGCATCGGCGGCAGTGGTCAGCCGGGCGGGCTCCGCGCGGTGCGTGCGCGGCACGGCCGCCTGTTGGATGACCGCCGCCGTCCCTGCGGCCCCTGCCATGCCCTGGTCGGACAGGAGCTGGGCGAGCCCTCCCGCATAGCCCTGCCCCACCGCCCGCACCTTCCATGCGCCCTGGCGGCGGTACAGCTCGACCGCGACGAGCGCGGTCTCGCTGTCCAGGCCGGTGATGGTGAAGCTGGCGACCTCGGAACCGTCCTGGCCGCTGACCGCGAGGAACGGGGCCGCGGTGGCCCCGAAGCGGTCGGGGCCACCGGTTCCCTCCGGTAGCGCGAGCAGCACGTTGACCTGCTGCACCTCCGCCGGCACCGCGGCCAGGTCGACGGCGAAGCGGGGCGACTGCTCGGCCCGCCCCGGCACCTCGACGCCGGGGACGGCCGGCACTCCGGGGTGGGCCACCCACTCCTCGCGCACGGTTCCCTGCTCGCCGGAGCAAGTGACGCAGGCGACGACCGGATGACCGGCCGACACCCGGATCTCGAGTCGGGTGTCGGGCAGGGGGTGGTTCTGCCCCCGGACCAGCTCGGCCGTCATCGCTCTGTCCCCTCGTGCTCTGCTGTGTGCGGTTGGTACGCGGGCAGCTCCCGGCGGCTGTGCCTCCGGGAGCTGCGGTGCGACTGGGTCTGCCGCCGTGCCTACAGGTGCGGCAGGATGGCCGGCATCAGGTCCTGGAACGTACGGCCGTTGGCCGGGTTGCCGAGGGCGGTCATCTGCCAGCCGCCGCCTGCGCGGTGCACCTTCGCCATGATCTGCGCGGTGTACTGGCCACCGCCGTCGAGGGTGTAGCGGGCGAGCTCCTGGCCGTTGGTCTCGTCGACGATGCGGCAGAAGGCGTTCTGCACCTCCTGGAACGTCTGGCCGGTGAACGAGTTCACCGTGAAGACGATCTGGTCGATGTGGACCGGCACCCGCTGAAGGTCGACGAGGATCGCCTCGTCGTCGCCGCCGGAACCGGCGCCGCCGACCAGGTTGTCGCCGGTGTGCTTGACCGAGCCGTCGTCGCTGACGAGGTGGCGGAAGAAGACCACGTCCACCGGCTGCTTGTCGGCGAACAGCACCGCGGAGGCATCCAGGTCGACCTCACGGGTGCGCGAGCCGAACAGACCGCGGCGGGGCGCCGCTTGCCAGCCGAGGCCCATCCGCACGGCCGTGAGAGTACCCCCGTCACTCTTCTGCAGGCTGATGGCCTGGCCCTTGGTCATGTTGACCGTCACGCGCTGTCCCCTTCTCGCGAATTGCCACCGCCCATGTGTGCGGTTCTCCAGCACCCTACGCAGTCGCACCGACAGCGCGGCGCGGTCGCCCGTTTTTGTGTCGGTCTTGCAACACACCCGATGTGCGCGGCCGTCACGCCCCGCACAACCGCCTCACGAGAGCCCTGCCTCCTTCATCTGACGCAGTTCCTTCTTCAACTCGCTCACCTCGTCACGCAGACGGGCCGCCACCTCGAACTGGAGCTCCGCGGCGGCCGCACGCATCCGGTCGGTCATCTCCTCGATGATTCCGGCCAGTTCGGCCGCCGGACGGTCGCTGAGCACCTCGCCCTTGCGGCCCGCTGCCGCAGCGGGGCCGAGCGACGGGACCGGCGCCTTGGCGCCCTTGCCGGGCTTCTCCGCTTTGGCCTGGCGGTAGCCGGTGCCGAGCAGCTGCTCGGTGTCGACCTCCTCGCGCGCGATGGTCGCCACGATGTCGTTGATCTTCTTACGGAGCGGCTGCGGGTCGATGCCGTTCTCCGTGTTGTACGCGATCTGCTTCTCCCGGCGGCGGTTGGTCTCCTCGATGGCCTTCTCCATCGCCGGCGTGATCTTGTCCGCGTACATATGGACCTGGCCGGACACATTGCGCGCCGCTCGGCCGATGGTCTGGATGAGAGAGGTGCCGGAGCGCAGGAAGCCCTCCTTGTCGGCGTCGAGGATCGCGACCAGCGACACCTCGGGCAGGTCGAGTCCCTCACGCAGGAGGTTGATGCCGACCAGGACGTCGTACTCACCGGCGCGCAGCTCCCGCAGCAGCTCGACGCGGCGCAGGGTGTCGACGTCGCTGTGCAGATAGCGGACCTGGATGCCGAGCTCGAGGAAGTACTCCGTCAGGTCCTCTGCCATCTTCTTGGTCAGCGTCGTGACCAGGACGCGCTCGTCCTTCTCGGTGCGCTCGCGGATCTCGTGCACCAGATCGTCGATCTGGCCCTCGGTGGGCTTGACGACGACCTGCGGGTCGACGAGGCCGGTGGGCCGGATGATCTGCTCCACGAAGCCGTCGCCGCGGGAGAGTTCGTACGTCCCCGGGGTGGCCGACAGATAGACGGTCTGGCCGATGCGCTCCTTGAACTCCTCCCATTTCAGCGGGCGGTTGTCCAGGGCGGACGGCAGGCGGAAGCCGTGGTCGACGAGCGTGCGCTTGCGGGACGCGTCGCCCTCGTACATCGCGCCGATCTGCGGGACCGTGACGTGCGACTCGTCGATGACGAGCAGGAAGTCCTCCGGGAAGTAGTCGAGGAGGGTGTTCGGCGGGGAACCGGGCTCGCGGTCGTCGAAGTGCATCGAGTAGTTCTCGATGCCGGAGCAGGAGCCGATCTGGCGCATCATCTCGATGTCGTACGTGGTGCGCATGCGCAGGCGCTGCGACTCCAGCAGTTTGCCCTGCCTGTCCAGCTCGGCGAGGCGCTGTTCCAGCTCCGCCTCGATGCCGTTGACCGCCTTCTCCATGCGCTCTGGACCCGCCACGTAGTGGCTGGCGGGGAACACGTACAGCGACTGGTCCTCGCTGAGGATCTCGCCGGTGAGCGGGTGGAGAGTGGACAGGGCCTCGATCTCGTCGCCGAACATCTCGATGCGGACGGCGAGCTCCTCGTAGACCGGGAAGATCTCGATGGTGTCACCGCGGACCCGGAAGGTGCCGCGCTGGAACGCCACGTCGTTGCGGGTGTACTGGATGTCGACGAAGCGGCGCAGCAACTGGTCGCGGTCGATCTCGTCACCGATCTTGAGCTGGACCATCCGGTCCACGTACTCCTGCGGGGTGCCGAGGCCGTAGATGCAGGAGACGGAGGCGACCACGACGACGTCGCGCCGGGTGAGGAGCGAATTCGTCGCGGAGTGGCGCAGCCGCTCGACCTCCTCGTTGATCGAGGAGTCCTTCTCGATGTAGGTGTCCGACTGCGGGACGTACGCCTCGGGCTGGTAGTAGTCGTAGTACGAGACGAAGTACTCCACCGCGTTGTTCGGCAGGAGCTCGCGGAACTCGTTCGCCAGCTGGGCGGCCAGGGTCTTGTTGGGAGCCATGACCAGGGTGGGGCGCTGGAGCTTCTCGATCATCCAGGCAGTGGTCGCGGACTTGCCCGTACCGGTCGCGCCGAGCAGGACGACATCCCTCTCACCTGCACGGATTCGTCGGTCCAGCTCGGCGATGGCCGTCGGCTGGTCACCGCTGGGCCGGAATTGGCTGAGGACCTCGAAAGGTGCCACCGTACGTTCGATCTTGGAAACGGGCCGCATGCAACAACCGTACGACCCACCACTGACAGACGGGTCCCGAACGGCTGCGGACGGGCCGGCTCAGGAGCGGTCCGTCCCGAAGTGACTGCGGCGCGCGCTCCGGCCCGCGGCCCGGGCGGCCGTCGCCACCGGCCCGCCGCGCCGCGGAGCTCTGGCGCGATACGCATGCCCGTGCCGCTCTCCGCCCGTCAGCACGAGCGGGTCGAACATCACCACGACACCGGCGAGCAGCAGGAACGCCGCGGGCCCGACCAGCATGGGAGCGAGGAGGGCTGTGGGCGGGTCCCCGCCGACCGCGACGTCGACCACGTCATGGACGTGGACCCGCACGGCGGCCATCCCGGTGTAGTGCATACCGCTCACCGCGAGGCCCATCACGAGGCCGGCGCCCAGGCTCGCCAGGAATCCGTGCACCGACACCGCCGCCCACAGGGCCGTGGTCGCCGCGACCACGGCGATCACCACGGAGAGGGCGACGGTGAGGGTCTCGTACTCGAGGCTGCCCCGGAGCCGCATCCCGGCCATGCCGAGGTAGTGCATGGACGCCACTCCGAGTCCGGTGATCGTCCCGCCGGTGACCAGGGACATCCTGGTGGCGCCGCGGTGACCGACGATGAAGATCCCGATGCCGACCATCAGGATTCCGACGGCCAGGCTGGCGAAGGTCGTCGCCTTGTCGTAGCCGATGGGCGTCTCCTCGACGGTGAAGCCCATCATGGCGATGAAGTGCATGCTCCATATGCCCGAGCCGATGGCGGTCGCGCCGAGCACGAGCCAGCCCGGACGGAACGAGCCGGCGCCGCGCAGGGACCTGGTGGTGCAGCGCAGCCCGAGGGCGCCACCGAGGCACGCCATCAAGTACGCCGCCACCGGGGTGACCAGCCCGTAGCCGAATCCCTCGACCGTGCCCTGCATCCGCTGCACCCTTCGTCCCGTGCGGTCCCCCGCCGCCCTGCGATCCCCACGATCTCTGATGGAACGTCTGGTTCTGGGCGAGGGTACGGCTCGCGGAAGTGTATGCAAATGTCGCGGCGGAGATTTGTCGACCCGAGGGCGTGGTGTCCGTTCCAGCGGCCACGAGCAGGCCCGTCCCGGAGGGGTCCGAGGGCACGTCCGTTCACGCTGTGGCCATACTTCGCCTGTGCCTCGTTGGCCGGAGGCTGTCACTCTCGGCCCGTCCGTGATCCGACGACGTGAGGAAGAACCCGTGCACGTTCGCTCCGTCGCTGCATTGGCCGCCACAACCGTGGGAGTCACCGCGCTGGTCCTGCCCGGTTCCGCGGCAGGCATCGAACAGACCGCCGCAGGCCGTGAGGACGCGCCGCAGGTGATCGCACACCGCGGCGCGTCCGCCTACGCGCCGGAGAACACCCTCGGCGCCGTCGACCTCGCCGACGAGATGGGCTTCGCCTGGGTGGAGAACGACGTCCAGCGCACCGGGGACGGCGAGCTCGTCGTCGTCCACGACGACTCACTCGCCCGGACCACCGACGTGGAGCAGAAGTTCCCCGACCGCGCGCCGTGGAAGGTGAAGGACTTCACCGCCGCGGAGATCGCCACCCTGGACGCGGGCAGCTGGCGCGGCTCGGAATGGGCCGGCGCGCGCGTGCCGACGCTGAAGCAGTACCTGAACCGCGTGGACGACAACAACCAGAAGCTGCTGCTGGAGATCAAGAAGCCGGAACTCTACCCGGGCATCGAGAAGGACACCCTGCGGGTGCTGGGCGAGGAGGGCTGGCTCGACCGGAGCCATGTGTGCAGCAGGCTCGTCATCCAGAGCTTCGGCGCGGACACCGTCAGGGCCGTGCACCACCAGCGCCCCGACGTCACCACCGGCTTCCTCGGCACGCCCGCGGTGGCGGACCTGCCGCTGTACGCGGCGTTCACCGACCAGATCAACCCCTCGCACACATCCCTCACCGCCGAGTACGTCGCCGCTGTGCATTCGATCAAGGGCGCGCACGGCAAGCCGCTGCGGGTCAGCACATGGACCGTGAACGACACCGCGGCCGCCCGGCGGGTGGCCGGCTTCGGCGTGGACGGGATCATCACCAACCACCCGGACGTCGTGCGGGACGCGGTGGGCTGAGCCGCGTCGGGCCGGGCTGTCGGTGGCCCGCCGTACCGTGGACCGCATGAAGACGTTCGAGTGGACCGTGATCGGCACGGACATCGGGCCGTTGTTCCTCGCAGCGACCGGCGAGGGGCTGGTCAGCGTGGTCTTCCACGCCTCACCGGCCGTGCGGGACCGGGCTGTGGGACTCCTGGCGGGCCGTCTCGGAGCCGAGCCCGTCGAGGACGCGACGAGCCGGCTCGCCGAGCCGATACGCCAGCTCCAGGCCTACTTCGCGGGCACGCTGCACGACTTCGCCCTGCCGCTGGACTGGTCGCTCTCGGCCGGCTTCAACCGCCAGGTGCTGCGGGAACTGCTGGCCTGCGTGGAGTACGGGACGGTCGTCGGCTACGGGGATCTCGCGGCCCGCGTCGGGCAGCCGGGCGCGGCGCAGGCGGTGGGCGCCGCCATGGGATCCAATCCCCTGCCGGTCGTGGTGCCGTGCCACCGGGTGGTCGAGACGGACGGCGGACTCGGGGGCTTCGGGGGAGGTCTGGAGACCAAGCGGCAACTCCTGGCGCTGGAGGGGGTGCTGCCGCAGCCGCTGTTCTGAGGCTCCTGTTGCCGGGCGTCCGTTCTGGCACACTGCGTCAGTGACCACGATGCCCGACGCTGCTGACATACCCGACGCGCCCAAGGCCGCCGTGGCGGCCGCCGAGCTGCCCGCGATACGCCGGCGGATCAACGCCGTGCTGATCGCGAGCCAGGTCCTCGGCGGTCTCGGCGTCGCCACGGGTATCGCCCTGGCCTCCGTACTCGCACAGGAGGTCAGCGGCACAGAGGCGCTGTCGGGGCTCGCCCCGACCGCCACCGTGGCCGGGACCGCGCTGCTGTCCGTGCCGCTGGCCGCGCTGATGACCGCCCGGGGCCGCCGCCCCGGTCTGGTCCTCGCCTACTTCATCGGGGCACTGGGCGCGGGCGTGGTCGTCGTGGCCGCCGTCATCGGCAACTTCCCCCTGCTGCTGATCGGCATGGCGGGCTTCGGGGCTGCGTCGTCCGCGAATCTGCAGGCCCGGTTCGCCGCTGCCGACCTCGCGGAACCCGAGCGGCGCGCGCGGTCGATCTCCACCGTCGTGTGGGCGACGACCATCGGCGCGGTGCTCGGCCCCAACATCGCCTACCCGGCCGGTCGGAGCGTGTCCGGGCTCGGCGTACCGGCTGCCGCGGGCCCGTTCCTCTGGGCGGCCGGAGTGTTCCTCGTCTCCGCGGCGCTCGTCCACATCCTGCTGCGGCCCGATCCGCTGCTCACCGCCAGGGCCATGTCGCCGGCAGACAGCTCTGCCGCAGGCCGGTCGCTGAAGGCCGGACTGCTCGCCGTACAAGAGTCGCCCATGGCCCGTCTTGCGCTGGTGACGGTGGCCGTCTCGCACACCGCAATGGTGTCGATCATGTCGATGACCCCGGTCGCCCTCAGCCACCACGGCGCAGGGATCGAACTGATCGGCTTGGTGATCAGCGGTCATATCGCGGGCATGTACGCCTTCTCGCCGCTGATGGGCAGGCTCACGGACCGCGTCGGGCGGCTCGCGGTGATCGGGCTCGCCGCGGGGCTGCTCTGCATGGCCGCGCTGCTGGCCGGTACGGCGGGCGCGAGTCACGGGCGGACCGCGGCAGGGCTGTTCCTGCTCGGGCTCGGCTGGTCCGCGGGGCTGGTCTCCGGTTCCACGCTGCTCACCGAGTCCGTCCCGCAGCCCACCAGGGCGGCGGTGCAGGGCCTGTCCGACCTGACGATGAACGCGGCGGCCGGGGTGGGCGGCGCGGCGGCCGGACTGGTGGTGGCGCAGGCGGGTTACGGGTGGCTGAACGTGGTCGGCGCCCTGCTGCTGGTGCCGATGGCGGGGTTGGCCGTGCGGCGGGCCCTCGCCGCGCAGTAGCGGCCGGGACCTGACCGTCCGCCCTTGCCCCGATGTTTGCGGCCGACTCCGTCGCGCCAGGGATGGGACATGCCGAAGACCGCAGTCATGGTGTCCGAAGAAGTGCGGGAGGCGCTCGACACCGGCGCTCCCGTGGTGGCCCTGGAGTCGACGATCATCGCGCACGGACTGCCGCGTCCGCGCAATCTGGCCGTCGCGGAGGAACTGGAGGCCCTCGTCCGCTCGGGCGGCGCCGTCCCCGCGACCATCGCCGTACTCGACGGAAGAGCCCACGTCGGCCTCACCAAGGCCGATCTGGAGCGGGTCGCCGGTGACCCGGACATGCGCAAGCTGGGCCACCGTGACCTCGCCCCGGCCCTCGCGACGGGCGCGAGCGGCGCGACGACCGTCTCCGCCACGGCGTTCCTCGCGGACCAGGCCGGCATCCGGGTCTTCGCGACCGGTGGGCTCGGCGGTGTTCACCGGGGGTGGGCGCAGACACAGGACGAGTCGGCGGACCTGCGGCTCCTCGCCCAGGTGGGCGTGACCGTGGTCTGCGCGGGCGTCAAGTCGATCCTGGACGTCCCGGCCACGCTCCAGCGGTTGGAGACGCTCGGGGTGACGGTGATCGGATACGGCACGGGACGGTTCCCCGGCTTCTATCTGACCTCCTCCGGGGAACCGGTCGACTGGACCGTCGGTTCCCCCGACGAGGTCGCCGCCGTGATGCGCGCCCAGGACGCCGTGGGCGGACCGTGCTCCGCACTGATCGTGGCCAATCCCGTCCCGGTGCAGGAGCAGCTGGACCCCGAGCTGCACGACCGGGTTCTGGCGAAGTCCCTCGAGGAGGCGCGGGAGAAGGGCGTCACGGGGCAGGCCGTCACACCGTTCCTCCTCGAGCGGCTGATGCGGTACACCGACGGCGCGTCCCTCGAGGCCAATCTGGCGGCGGTGCGCGGCAATGTGCGGCTGGCGGCGCTGATCGCAGCGGCGTACGCATGACGGGTCTCCTCGTCGTGGGTGACGTCGTCACCGATGTCGTCGCCCGGCACAGCACACCCCTCGTCCATGGCACGGACACCGCCGCGAGGATCCGTATCCTCCCCGGCGGCGCAGGGGCCAACGTGGCCTGCTGGGCTGCGCATCGGGGCTGCCGCGATGTGCGGCTGCTCGCCCGGGCGGGCGTCGCCGACCTGGAGTGGCACGCGACGCGGCTGCGTGCGGCTGGTGTGGTGCCGCTGCTCGTGCCCGACGACGAGGTCCCGACCGCGACGGTCGTCGCGCTCGTCGACTCCACCGCGGAGCGGACGTTCCTCACCGACGGTGCCGCGGTGCTGCGGCTGTGTCCGGCGGACTGGGCTTCGTCGCTGCTGGACGGCGTCGGCCATCTGCACGTGTCCGGCTATCTACTCTTCTCCGACGTCAGCCGGGCCGCCGCGCTGAGGGCGATGGCCGCGGCTCGCGGCAGGGGCGTGACGGTGAGCGTGGACCCTGCCTCCGCGGGGTTCATGGCGGAACTGGGCGTCGAGCGGATGCTGTCGGTCCTCGACGACGTGGACGTACTCCTGCCGAACGCGGACGAGGCACGTCTCCTGACCGGTCTGCCCGATCCTGTCGACGCCGCCGCGAAACTCAGCCACCTCGTGCCGCTGACGGTGGTGACGCTGGGCGCTGGCGGCGCGGTGGTCGCCGAAGCCGGCAGGGTCACGGCCCGCCTGCCGCCGTGCCCCGCCGATGCGTTGGACACGACGGGTGCGGGCGACGCCTTCACCGGGGCGTTCCTGGCGGCACGGCTGGCGGGTGCTGATGCCCGTACGGCGGCGGCGGAGGGCTGCCGGGCCGGTGCCGAGGCGGTGACACGCATCGGCGGCCGCCCCTGAGCAGCGTCAGCCGATGCCGGACCAGGCGGGGTGCCGCGGGTCGTCCGCACGTACCAGCACGTCCGCAGCGTCGCCCGGCCCGACCTCCTCCTCGTACCGTGCGTACGCCGGGAGGGTCCAGCGTTCGCTCTCGTCCGTGCGGCGCTCCAGCGCGCCCGGCGAAAGCCGCAGGTGGACGGTCAGATCGAACGGGAACCAGTGCCCCAGCAGGAACGGCCCGTGCAGCAACAGCACGCCTCCGGGAGGGAGTTCCACGCGCGGGCTGCGGGTGGCCCGGTCGGTCACGGGGTCCCACAGATCGGGCAGGACCCTTCCGCTTCCGCCCGCCTCCAGCGGTCCGAAGACCTCCCGCCACAGGGCGCCGGTGTCGAACCAGTCGCTGTAGTACGTGTCGGGGTCCTCGCGCCCGTACTCGAACCGCAGGGAGGCAGGGCGGAGAAAGCCACCGGTCCCCACCACGACGACGCCTCGGCCCCGCACCCGCAGCGCTTCGGCGACCCGGCCGGCGAGCTCCCCGGGCCGCGCAGCGGGAGCGCCGTCGACGCCGATGCGCAGCCGGCCGCCGCCGTCACCGGCGGTGGTCCGCAGGGCCTGCTCGGCCAGGTGCTCGGTCAGCCGCTCCCAGGTGATCGCTTCGAGTCGCACGGGCCCATCATCGCTCTGCCGGCGCGGCCGAAGGGAGTTCGCGGATTCCAAGAAGCGAGGCGTCGCCCTCCGCCTTGATCCGCCCGGCGTCCACACCGCCCGCGAGGTCGAGCTCGCCGGCCGCCAGCGCGGTACAGGTCTCCCCGTCGAGCGTGAGACGGACGTCGGGAGCCTCAGCGGGGCCGTCGCCGTACGGCAGTGCGGTGTCGTCGCCGAGCCGCAGATGAAAGACGCCTTCGTCCAGCCGGACCTCGACCACGGCGGCGCGGCCCGGGGACGACAGCGCCCGTCGCAGCGGGATGGCGAACCAGTGCGCCCGCACGGCATCGGTGGGCCGGCGCTCCGCCAGGGCGGTGCCGCCCCATTCGGCCAGGGCGGCCAGCACGGGCAGCAGCCGCCGGCCCTGCTCGGTCAGTTCGTAGACGTACGCCGCGGACGGAGGCGGCAGCCGGCGGCGGGTCGCGAGTCCGTCCCGTTCCATGTCCTTCAGCCGCGAGGCGAGGACGTCGGTGCTCACCCCGGGCAGATCGGCGTGCAGATCGGTGTAACGGCGCGGCCCGGCCAGCAGCTCCCGGACGACGAGCAGGGTCCACCGGTCGCCGACGGCGTCCAGGGCACGGGCGGCCGCGCAGTACTGGTCATAGCTCCGACGGCGGGTCTGACGAGGTGGCATACGACGCAGTCTAGACGTGTTGTTGGACTTTCCAAGCTCCAACTTGGTAAAACCAAGTAAGACATTCAGTCCTGGGAGGGCCACGGCATGGAGTTCCGGCAGTCGAGCAAGCTCAGCGAGGTCTGCTACGAGATCCGCGGTCCGGTGATCGAGCACGCCAACGCCCTGGAGGAGGCCGGGCACAGCGTCCTGCGCCTCAACACGGGCAACCCCGCACTCTTCGGGTTCGAGGCGCCGGAGGAGATCGTCCAGGACATGATCCGGATGCTTCCGCAGGCCCACGGCTACACCGACTCGCGCGGCATCCTCTCGGCACGCCGCGCCGTGGCCCAGCGCTACCAGGCCCTGGGCCTCTCCGACGTCGGCGTCGACGACGTCTTCCTGGGCAACGGCGTGTCCGAGCTCGTCTCCATGGCGGTCCAGGCGCTGCTCGAGGACGGCGACGAAGTGCTCATTCCCGCCCCGGACTTCCCGTTGTGGACCGCGGTGACCACGCTCGCCGGCGGCAGGGCCGTGCACTATCTGTGCGACGAGGAGTCCGACTGGTACCCGGACCTCGACGACATGGCCTCGAAGATCACCGACCGCACCAGGGCGGTCGTCGTCATCAACCCCAACAACCCCACGGGTGCGGTTTATCCGCGCGAGATCGTCGAGGGCATCCTGGACCTCGCCCGCCGTCACCAGCTGATGGTGTTCGCCGACGAGATCTACGACCAGATCGTGTATGACGACGCCGTCCACCACACCGCCGCCGCACTCGCCCCCGACCTGGTGGTCCTCACCTTCAGCGGCCTGTCCAAGACGTACCGCGTCGCCGGCTTCCGCTCGGGCTGGCTCGTCGTCAGCGGCCCCAGGCAGCACGCCCGCAACTATCTGGAGGGCCTGACCATGCTCGCCTCCATGCGGCTGTGCCCCAACGCCCCCGCCCAGTACGCGATCCAAGCCGCGCTCGGCGGCCGGCAGTCCATCCGGGAGCTGGTCGCACCTGGCGGCAGGCTCCATGAGCAGCGCGTGCGGGCCTGGGAGAAGCTGAACGAGATCCCCGGCGTCTCATGCGTGAAGCCGAAGGGTGCGCTCTACGCCTTCCCCCGCCTCGATCCCAAGGTGCACCCGATCCACGACGACGAGAAGTTCGTGCTGGACCTGCTGCTGCGCGAGAAGATCCAGGTGGTGCAGGGGACGGGGTTCAACTGGCCGCGCCCCGACCACTTCCGCATCCTCACGCTGCCGCACGCCGACGACCTCGACGCAGCGATCAGCCGCATCGGCCGCTTCCTCGGCGGCTACCGGCAATAGAGGTGCGGCCGGGCCGTCGTCAGCGCGTGTCTGGGGTGCGCTCGGCCGGCGTCACGAGGGTACGGACCGGCCTGCCTGCCAGATACGCCGTGATGTCCTCGACCGCCTCGCCGAAGTACCCCTCGTAGTTGCGGCGGGTGACATGACCGGGGTGCGGCAGCCCGAGGAAGTTGGGAGCCGTGCGCAGCGGATGCCCGCCGGCAGCGGCTCCTGCTCGAAGACATCGGCGCCCGCTCCGGCGAGCCAGCCTTCGCGCAGCGCCTGGACCAGTGCCTCCTGGTCGACGATCGCCGCCCGCGATGTGTTGACGAGGTACGCCGTGCGGCGCATCCGCTTCAGTTCGCCGGCGCCGATCGGGCCCCGGGTGCGCTCGCCGAGCTGCAGATGCACCGAGACGAAGTCCCCGGCCTCGAGGAGTTCCGCGAGCGACCCGGCCCTCGCCACGCCGTGCTCGGCCGCACTTTCATCCGTGAGATTCCGGCTCCACGCCATCACGTCCATGCCGAAGGCCCGGCCGACCGCGGGCGACCTTCGCGCCGATCCTCCCCAGCCCGACGAGTGCGAGCGTGCGGCCGTGCAGATCGCTTCCGATCGTGGACTGCCACGGCCCGCCGTCGCGCAGGGCGCCGGCTTCCTGGACGACGTGGCGTGCCAGGCCGAGGATCAGCGCCCAGGTCAGCTCGGCAGGCGGCTCGGAGTTGCTGGCGGTGCCGCAGACGGTCACGTTGTTACGGGCGGCCGCCTCGAGGTCGATCGACGCGTTGCGCATGCCCGAGGTGACGAGCAGCCGCAGCCGTGGCAGCCGGTCGAGAAGGGACGCGGGAAACGGCGTCCGCTCGCGCATCACCACCAGGATCTCGCAGTCACCGACCGCGGCGACCACCTCGTCCGGTGAACCGAGACGATCCCGCAGCCCCCGTACTTCGACGACATCCGCGAGCGGGGACCAGTCCGCCATGGACCGGGCGGCGCCCTGATAGTCGTCGAGCACGGCGCAGTTGAGCGTCATGGGAGCGGAGCGTACCCGCCGGGTACTTACCCGGCATGGACCTGGTGGTGATCCGACCGCTCAAGGGAAGGCACTGCTCGGAGTGCCGCAGAGGCCCGCTCCCGATGCATCTCCTCGAGTCCGGCGCACCGGTCTGCCTGGACTGCGCGGACCTCGGTCACCTGGTGTACCTGCCGAGGGGGGACGCCGCCCTCACCCGGCGGGCGCGGGAGGCGAGTGCCCTGTGGGCGGTGGTGGTCCGCCTCAACCGCCGGCGCGGCCGCTACGAGCGCCAAGGACTGCTCGTCGAGGAACCGGCGCTCGCCCGCGCGGAGTCGGCGTGCCTCGCCGACGCGGACTCCCGGGCCCGCCGCCGTGCGCGGGACGCGGCGCGGCGGGCATCCGAGGACAGCCGGTTCACCGCCGAACTGACCGCGGTGATACGGCGGCTGTTCCCGGGCTGCCCCAAGGAGCGTGCCGCCCGGACGGCCGCGCACGCCTCGGTGCGCGGCAGCGGACGCGTGGGCCGCACCGCGGCGGGCCGCTCACTGGAGGAGGGAGCGGTCACCGCCGCGGTCCGCGCGTCCGTACGGCACCTCGACACCGACTACGACGCCCTGTTGATGGCAGGCGTGCCCCGCCACCAGGCGCGCGCCCGTGTCTCGCAGCAGATCGATGCCGTGCTGGCGTCCTGGCGGCGGCCCGTGGACCCGTCCTAGACCTGCCGGGAAGGACGGAACCGGCGGTACAGCACCAGGCCGCCCAGGATCATCGTCACCCCGGCGGGAACAGCGAAGGCGAGTTCGTCGGACCCCGTTTGGGCCAGCGATCCCCCGGCGGCCTTCGGGGCCTCCTCGCCCTGCGCGGCCGGCTGCTCGGGCTCACCGACCTCCGGCGGGGTGGCCGGCTCCTCCTCGACGGGCGGCTTGCCCCCGTGCACCGAGGTGTTGCCGGTGGCAGGGTTGCCGATGCCGACGACATTCACGGAGTTGCCGCTCACATTGACCGGCACGTCGACGGGGAGTTGCACGGCGTTGCCGGAGAGCACGCCGGGCGAATGGGCCGCACTGCCGTCCGCGTGGGCACCGCCGCCCGCACCGTTGCCGCCGTTGCCCTGCGACATGTTGGCGCAGGTGTTGCCCACCGCCGGATTGAGCAGTCCGACGACGTTGGCCGTGTTGCCGCACACGTTCACCGGAACGTGCACGGGAAGCTGGACGGCGTTGCCGGAGAGCACGCCGGGCGATCCGGCGGCCGAACCGTGGGCGCCGGAGTCCGCCTGGGCGTAACCCGTCGCCATCGCCAGTGCGCCACCCGTGAGCATCACGGTCGCCAGGCCCTTTCGGTGAACCTGCCTCATGGGTTGCCTGCCTTCAGAAGAAATTCCACGGGACACTTGCCCGCACCGGACTTAACGCCCCAGGGGCACATCGGTTCTGCCGAACGAAGCATTCACCCCTTCGGGTGTGTCATGTTTCGACGGTCTTCGCACGCCTGTTGCCCGAACCAGGGTCCGTTCTACGCGTCGTAGTCCTGGATATCGTCGCGGGGGCATCTCGTTGCGGGGGCGTCCCACCCCGGCGTCATCCCGTTGCGGCTCACCTCCCGAGAAGCGCTGTCAGCGCCCCGACCGGGTCACTGTCGGGGGTGCCGCGCGGCCACCAGTCCTCGCGGTCGGGGTCCGACTCGTACCCGTACCAGAGGCCGTCGCGGCCGAGCCGGAGCTGGAGCGAGCGGGAGGAGAGGTGGTTGCGCCAGGGACGGAAACCGGGGAAGTCCGCGGCGGCCAGGGCCGGGCGTGCCCGGTCGAAAGGGCCGGCGGGCGGATCCCACGGCTCCTCCAGCACGGACAGGGCCGCCGGTCCGCCCTGTCGCCAGGCGGCGACGGCGCGGGCCAGATCGGTTGGCGTACGGTCGGCTCCGGCGGCGAGGTCGCGATACAGGGCGCGGGTGGCTGCGGTGAGGCCGGAGCCGGGGTGGGCGGCGGCAAGTCGGACGGCGTCCTGCCAGCGGGTGAGGGAGGCGACGGGGTCACGGCCCGTGCTGAGCAGAACATGAGCGCGGCCGGCGGCCTCACCGGCCAGCAGGTCCAGGGCGAGCGGGTCGGGAGCGCCGGGTACATGCGGGTAGGCCGGGGGGCGGCCCGGTCGCTGCGGGGCGGGGAAAGGCGGCGGCAGCGGGGGCAACGGGGTGTCCGTGGCGAGGGCCTCGATCGCGGACACCGTCGCCAGGGGAGCTGCGGACGCGGCCGCGGTGTGCTCGGCCGCGGAACGGGTCGCGTTACGTCGGGAGAGCGCGGAGAGGATCTCCCGTTCGCCCCGGCCGCGCATCAGGAACAGCACGAACGGGTCCTCGTCGAGCAGCCTGGCGGTCTGGTAACTGAGCGCCGCAGCGTGCTTGCAGGGGTAACCGTCGTCCGGGCAGGAGCAGTCGGGGATCAGGTCGCCCGGTGTCGGCAGCAACTCGGCGGCGTCGGCCAGCGCCTGTGGGACGTCCTTGTCGAGGAGGGCCGCGATGTGGTCGGGGCGGGCCGCCGCCGCGGCCAGGAAGTCGTCCCAGTCGTCGTCGCTGAGGGTGCGGAGGCGGATCTCCGTGCGGTACGGACGGGCGCGGCTGCCCTGCACGTACGCCATGACCCGGCCGGGCGTCACCGTGATGGAGGCGACATTGCCCTGGGCGGCGTAGACGCGGCCGCGCGCCAGGCGCGCCGGATCGAGGGCGGTGTCCTCGAGCGCCTCCACCCAGGCCTTGCCCCACCAGGTCGTGGCCGTCTCGTCTCCGGCGAGCGGCCCGAGCGCGGGGAAGGTGCGGCGCTGGTCGTCGAGGTGTGGCCCGCTCGGCCGGCCGGGCCGGAAGCCGGGGTACACGCGGGGGGTCATGCGGGCCTCCGCAGAGAGACGAGGTCGGCCAGCTCCCGGTCGGTGAGCTCGGTCAGCGCCGCCTCGCCGGACCCCAGCACCGCGTCCGCCAGAGCGCGCTTGGAGGCGAGCATCTCGGCGATCCGGTCCTCCACCGTGCCCTCGGTGACCAGTCGGTGGACCTGCACGGGCTGGGTCTGGCCGATGCGGTAGGCGCGGTCGGTCGCCTGCTCCTCGACCGCAGGGTTCCACCAGCGGTCGTAGTGGACGACATGGCCCGCCCTGGTGAGGTTGAGCCCGGTGCCCGCCGCCTTGAGCGAGAGGATGAACACCGGCACCTCGCCCGACTGGAAGCGGTCGACCATCCGTTCGCGCTCCGCCACCGGCGTCCCTCCGTGCAGCAGCTGGCTGGGGACCGCACGGGACGACAGGTGGGCGGAGAGCAGGCGAGCCATGGAGACGTACTGGGTGAAGACGAGGACGGAGCCGTCCTCCGAGAGGATCGTCTCGAGCAGTTCGTCGAGCAGCGCAAGCTTTCCCGAGCGACCCGCCAGCCGGGCGGATGCGCCGCTCCCGTGGTCGGTACCGCGCGCCGCGCCGTACTCCTTGAGGAACTGGGCGGGGTGGTTGCAGATCTGTTTGAGGGAGGTGAGCAGCTTCATCACCAGGCCGCGGCGCGCGATGCCGTCCGCGGCCTCGATCGCCGCCATGGTCTCCCGCACCACGGCTTCGTAGAGGGACGCCTGCTCCCGCGTGAGTGGCACGGGGTGGTCGGACTCCGTCTTCGGCGGCAGCTCGGGCACGATGCCAGGATCGGACTTCTTGCGGCGCAGCAGGAAAGGGCGGACGAGCCGCGCGAGCCGCGCGACGGCGTCGTCGTCCTCGCCGTTCTCCACGAGGCGGGCGTGGCGGGAGCGGAATGCCTTGAGCGGGCCGAGCAGCCCTGGAGTCGTCCAGTCCAGCAGCGCCCAGAGTTCGGAGAGGTTGTTCTCCACCGGGGTGCCGGTGAGGGCCACACGGGCGGTGGTGGGGATGGTGCGCAGTGCCTTCGCGGTGGCGGAGAAGGGGTTCTTCACATGCTGGGCCTCGTCGGCGACAACCATCCCCCAGGTGTGCGCCGCCAGTTCGTCCGCGCTGCTGCGCATGGTGCCGTATGTGGTCAGCACGAAGCCGCCGTCCGGAGTGTCGAGGGTGCGGCCCGCACCGTGGAACCGCCGCACGGGGACGCCCGGGGCGAACCGGGCGATCTCCCGCTGCCAGTTGCCCAGCAGCGACGCCGGGCAGACGACCAGCGTCGGGGCGGTACGCGCCCGGCGCAGGTGCAGAGCGATCACGGTGACGGTCTTGCCGAGGCCCATGTCGTCGGCCAGGCAGCCGCCGAGGCCGAGCGACGTCATGAGGTCCAGCCAGGCCAGGCCCCGCAGTTGATAGTCCCGCAGCGTGGCGTGCAGGCCCTCGGGCGCCTCGGCGGGGGCGGTGACGGCGGTGAGGCGGTCGCGCAGGGCGGCCAGCGCGCCCGTCGGCACGGCCTCCACGCTCTCGCCGTCGATCTCCGCCGTGCCGGTCAGGGCCACGGCCAGGGCGTCGACCGGCTCCAGCAGGCCCAGCTCCCTCTTGCGCGCCTTGCGCACGAGGTCTGGGTCGACGACGACCCAGCGGTCACGAAGCCGCACGATGGGGCGGTGCGACTCGGCGAGCGCGTCCATCTCGCGCTCCGTCAGCGGATCGCCGTCGAGCGCCAGCTGCCAGTCGAACCTGAGCAGTTCTGCGCTGTCGAAGAAGGGCGTGCCGTCGGTGGCGGACCCGGGCGCGGAGCGCACGACGGCAGCGGCCGTCAGCGTACGCGCGAGCTCTTTCGGCCAGTGCACGCTCACTCCGGCCGCGTCCAGGCGGGCGGTGCCCGGTCCCAGCAGCTCGTACAGTTCGTCCTCCGTCAACGGCAGCACGTCCGGAACGTCTCGCTCCAGCAGCCGCGCGAGCGGCTGCCAGGCGCGGGCGGCACGGCGCAGCGCGAGCACGGCGTCGATGCGGGCTCGCGGCCCGAAGTGCTCGTCGCCGGCCCCTGCCCACAGCCGCGCGGCGTCCATGACAAGGGTCGGGTCGGCAAGGCTGTGCACCTGGACGACGGCGGCGCCCGCGTTGCGCTCCGCGCCGCTGTCCGCGGAGATGTCGAAGAGGTCGTACGCGGACAGGTCCAGGCGCAGGGAGACCCGTACGCCCGCGTCCATCCCGGCCGCGGCCTCGGCAGCCCACCCACGGGCTCCGGGAAGATGCTGCGGCTCGGCCGCCGCGAACGGCGCGCCCGCGGCGTACGCGGCGGCAGGGGTGCGCGGCAGGCTGTCCGCCACGGCGTCGAAGAACGCCCGCACGAGGGCTTCGGGCTCCGGCAGCCGCGTGCCGTCAACGGGGGCGGCATGCGCCTCGTACGGCATGGCGGCGGCGATGGCCCGCAACTGCGCGACGTCATCGGCGTCGAGCGGTCCGGCGCGCCATGCGTCGTGGTCGCAGGAGGTCAGTCCGGGCAGCAGTCTTCCACGGGCGACGAGATGCAGCGCATGCAGCACGGCCGCGCCCCAGCACGCTGCGGCGGGATGTGCAGCCGGGTCCCGCCGGGCCGCGATCAGCAGCGGCGCCGCATCCACGACGGACATGACTACGGCGGGAACGGTCACATGGCGGACGCCCGGCGCGTCCGCGTCCTCATAGGGGCGGAGGACCGTGATCTCGCCGCTCGCACCGGCAACCGGCCGCCCCTCCGGGCCCCAGAACGCGACCCGGCCCTCCCGCGGCAGAGCGGCGGGCAGGAAGACGGCAGCGGCGGCACGGACGGCGGTCGTGTCCGGGTCCGAGGTCATCGCGTCATCTCCTCTCCCGCGAGTGGGTGCGTGCCTGGTGTGGCACTACGTAGGAACGACCTTACGGGCGAGGTCTGACACTGACGGCGGTACAGCCGTGACCTGGCCTTCTCCCACGGGGTGGCCTGACCGCCGAGGGGCACCGCAACGGACGCCGACCGCCGCCGCGCTGGTCCCCCTCCGTGGCGAACCGCCGCCACGCCCTGAGGACCGGGACTCCGCCGGGCGTGGCCGTTCCCCGTCCCGCCCCTCCCCGTCGGGCCCCGCCCGGACCGTTCACGGGGCAGCCCCCGGACCCGCCACAATGCCGAAGGGAGTGGATTTCGCTGCCCGAAATCAGCCTGCCCGGTAACCCTTCCGCGGCCGCCCGAGCGTGGAGGGAGTCCGAAGGACACCGCGCAAAAGCTCGGTGGAGCCCGAACCCGGCACGAAGGGCGTTTCAAGGGACGCCCGCGGTGCGGCGCCCGGGGCGAAGCCCCGAGCCCCGAAGAGCGTTTCCGTACTCCGGGGCGCCCGCGGTACGCAAGCCCGAGCCCGCCCGAAGGGCGCTCCCGGTCAGGGGCGCAGACATGGTTACGGGAAGGGGCGGGGTCAGGGAAAGCCCCCCGCGCAGCCCGTCACTCCGGCGGCGGCTCGCCCGGGCCCGCATCGAGGGGCGGAACGTCCTCTCGGGGCAACGCCCCCGCCGCCGACATCGTCGCCCCGCCGAGCGCGGGCGACGCGCCCGAGTCGGCCACCTCGGCCGCCTCGACCTCCCGGCCGCCCGATCCGTCCTGACGGCTCAGCTCGTCCTCCCGGTCCGGGCCCACCATCCGTTCGTAGCCGGCCTGCCGGTCGGGTTCGCCCGCCGCGGCCGGCTGCTGTGCCGCCCGTTCCAGGAAACGCAGCAGCTCCACGGGGAACGGCAGCACCAGCGTCGAATTCTTCTCCGCCGCCACCGCGACCACCGTCTGCAGCAGCCGCAGTTGCAACGCCGCGGGCTGCTCGGACATCACACCGGCCGCCTGTGCCAGCTTCTTCGACGCCTGGAGCTCCGCGTCCGCGTTGATGACCCGCGCCCGCCGCTCCCGGTCCGCCTCCGCCTGGCGGGCCATCGAGCGCTTCATGGCCTCCGGCAGTGACACGTCCTTGATCTCGACCCGGTCGATCTGGACGCCCCAACCGACCGCCGGGCTGTCGATCATCAGCTCAAGGCCCTGGTTGAGCTTCTCGCGGTTGGAGAGCAGATCGTCCAGGTCGCTCTTGCCGATGATGGAACGCAGTGAGGTCTGGGCCATCTGGCTGACGGCGAAGCGGTAGTCCTCGACCTCGATGACCGCATTGGCCGCGTCGATCACACGGAAGTAGACGACCGCGTCGACCCGTACCGTGACGTTGTCCCGGGTGATGCCTTCCTGAGCCGGTACGGGCATGGTCACGATCTGCATGTTGACCTTGCGCAGCCGGTCGATGCCCGGAACGATCATCGTGAACCCCGGCCGCCGCGCGTCTCCGCGCAGACGCCCCAGCCGGAAGACCACCCCCCGTTCGTACTGCTTGACGACTTTCGCAGCCGCCATCACATAGGCCACGCAGCCGCTCACCACCGCAACGCCGACCACAGCCAGCTCTTCGACCATCAGGGCACCCCCTCACGTCCGGGGCGGTCATCAGATACCACGGTATGACCGTTATGCCCTTCTGGGCGACAGTCACCCTTCGACCGGCCCTCACGGCAGGGGCACCGTCGTCCCATCACGGCGGCCCTCCCCGGGAACGGGGCGATGCCCGTGACGTCGGTGCCCGGACGAAGCGATCCGCAGCAGTTCGCAGCTTCAGGCCGGCAGCTCCAGGGTGCATCCTGGAGAAGGAGATGCGATGCCATGCGTACTGGGAGTGAACCGATCACCGCGCGCAGTCCCCTGCGGATGCGATTCTGGCTGGGCGTGTGGGGCCTTGCCTGGACAGGGGCAGGCACGATCGCCTTCGCACTCGCCGAGCGGCTCGGCTGGGCACTCGTCTGCGGGGCGCTCTTCCTCGTCGTGGCCGTGGATCTGGTGATGGTCCTGCGCCACATCCGGCAGGGCCCGCACTTTCAGCCGGGCCGGGACGTCCCACCGTACGAACCACCCGACAACGGCTGATCCGGAGCGCCTTCCCTTGCGGGATGTCACTCCGAGTCGAAACGGGCGGCCTTCAAGTACTCCGGGTTCGGGTCCAGGGCCGCCGCCAGACGGAAGTGGCGCTTGGCCTGTTCCGGCCTGCCTGCCCTCTCGAAGGTACGGGCAAGGGCGAAGTGGGCGAACGCATTGGCGGGTTCACGCTCGAGGACCAGCTCGAACTCGAGCTCTGCGGGACGCAATTGGGCCGCCGCGAAGAATGCGCGTGCGCGCAGCAGCCGGGCCGCCGTGTTCTCGGGGTGGGCCGCGATCACGGAGTCCAGCAGCTTGACGGCCCCGCGCGGATCCCGCGCGGCCAGCAGTTGCTCGGCCGCGCGGTAATCGATGACGTGGGTCTCCGGATTGCTGTTCGACACGCTCGCATCCTTCCCCTGACTGCCCCGTTCCAACACAGGACTGCCCAGCGCTATTCCGTCGTTCACTTGCCCCGGGAGGCGCGGCGGGTCAGCTCGTTCCAGACGTCGCGGACCTGTGGCTCCAGCTTCTCCAAAGGCCCGTCGTTGTCGATGACGATGTCGGCGACGGCCCGCCGCTGCTCACGCGTGGCCTGTGCCGCCATCCGCGAGCGCGCCTCGCTCTCCGTCATCCCGCGCAGTCCCACAAGCCGGTCCAGTTGGGTCTCGGGCGACGCGTCCACCACGATCACCAGGTCGTAGAGGGACCGGAGGTTGTTCTCCGTGAGCAGTGGTACGTCGTGGACGACCACGTCGTCCGGGCCCGCTGCCTGCTCCAGCTCGCGGGACCGTTGGCCGACCAGGGGATGCACGATGCCGTTCAGGGTCGCGAGACGCTCGGGATCGGCGAAGACGATCGAGCCCAGCTTCGGTCGGTCCAGGGTGCCGTCGGCGGTCAGGATGCCCGGGCCGAAGGCGTCGACGACAGCCGCGAGCCCCGGGGTGCCGGGCTCGACGACCTCGCGGGCGATCCTGTCGGCGTCGACGAGGACCGCCCCGTAGGAGACGAGCAGCCGGGACACTTCGCTCTTGCCGGCACCGATACCGCCTGTCAGGCCCACTGTCAGCATGGACGGCAGCCTACGCGAGCACCCGCCGGGCCCATCGGCCCGGCCCGTCCGCTTCTAGGCGTCGCCTTCGCGTTCCGCGAGGAAGCGCTCGAACTCCCGGCCGAGCTCGTCCGCCGACGGCAGGTCCACGGCCTCTGCGACGAGGCTGCCGCGGCTCTGCGCACCCGCCATCGCGTCGTACTGATGCTCCAGGCCCTTCACGAGGGCCACCAGCTCTTCGTCACCCTCGCCGATCTGCCGTTCGATCTCGGTCTGGGTGCGGTGCGCCTCCGTACGGAGCGAATGCGCCACTCCCGGCAGCACGAGTCCCGTGGCGGCGGTGATGGCTTCCAAGGTGGTCAGTGCCGCATCCGGGTAGGAGGAGCGGGCCACGTAGTGCGGCACGTGGGCGGCGACGCCGAGCACATCATGGCCGGCTTCCATCAGGCGGTACTCGACGAGCGCCTCGGCGCTGCCCGGCACCTGCGCCTCGTCGAAGGGGCTGCGGTGGGCCGGTACGAGGTCCGTGCGGTTGCCATGGGGCGAGAGACCGACGGGTCGGGTGTGCGGAACCCCCATGGGGATCCCGTGGAAGTTCACCGCGAGTCGCACGCCGAGCCGCTCGACGATCTGGCGGACGGCTGCCGAGAAGCGCTCCCACTCGACGTCCGGCTCCGGCCCACAGAGCAGCAGGAAGGGTGCGCCGGTGGCGTCCTGGACGAGCCGGACCTCCAGCAAAGGGGTGTCGTATCCGGCCCAGCGGTCACGCCGGAAGGTCAGCAGCGGGCGACGCGCGCGGTAGTCCACGAGCCTGTCGTGGTCGAAGCGCGCCACCACCTGGTGGGGAAGCATCTCCAGCAGGTTGTCGACGATCTGCTCGCCGGTCTCTCCCGCATCGATGTAGCCGTCGAAGTGGTACAGCATGACCAGGCCGGCCGACTCCTGCGCGAGCGCCGTGTCGACGACCGCGAGGCCCTTCGGATCCCACTCGTACAAACCCTGCGGATCAAGCACGATTACCGCTCCTCCTCGTGTTCGGAGACAAGAACGCGCGGTGGTGCCTGTGCATTCCCGTTCCCTCTTGTGCCCCTGCCGCCTCCGCATCGAACATCCGGGTGCGCCCGGGGAGTTCGCACGGATACGGCGGCAGCGGCCCCTTGGGGCGAGGCGGGGAGCGTCGCTGTCCGCCCAGAAGGCGGGTGAGGCGCCCTGAACGCGGTAAGGCCCGCCCCCCAGGGGGAGCGGGCCTTACTTCGGCTGTTCAGCCACCAGGGCAGAGCGTCAGCTCTGGCCGCCGGCCAGCTTCTCGCGCAGGGCGGCGAGCGCCTCGTCCGACGCCAGGGCGCCGGAGTTGTCGTCCGACTCCGAGGAGTAGGAACCGCCGGTCGCACCCGCGGGGGCACCGGCCGGAGCAGCGGCGCCACCCTCGGCAGCGGCGGCCTCGTCGGCCTCGCGGGACTTGATGACCTGGGCCTGGTGCTGCTCGAAGCGCTGCTGCGCCTCGGCGTACTGGGTCTCCCACGCCTCGCGCTGGGTCTCGAAGCCCGGCAGCCAGTCGTTGGTCTCCGGGTCGAAGCCCTCGGGGTAGATGTAGTTGCCCTGGTCGTCGTAGGACGCGGCCATGCCGTACAGGGTCGGGTCGAACTCGACCGAGGCCGGGTCGGCACCGAAGGACTCGTTGGCCTGCTTCAGCGAGAGGCTGATGCGGCGGCGCTCGAGGTCGATGTCGATGACCTTGACGAAGATCTCGTCGTTGACCTGGACGACCTGCTCCGGGATCTCCACGTGGCGCTCGGCCAGCTCGGAGATGTGGACCAGACCCTCGATGCCCTCGTCGACGCGGACGAACGCACCGAACGGAACGAGCTTGGTGACCTTACCCGGGACGACCTGACCGATCTGGTGGGTCCGGGCGAACTGCTGCCACGGGTCCTCCTGCGTCGCCTTCAGCGACAGGGAGACCCGCTCGCGGTCCATGTCGACGTCGAGAACCTCGACCGTGACCTCCTGGCCGACCTCGACGACCTCGGACGGGTGGTCGATGTGCTTCCAGGACAGCTCGGAGACGTGCACAAGACCGTCGACGCCGCCCAGGTCCACGAACGCACCGAAGTTGACGATCGAGGAGACGACGCCGGAGCGGACCTGACCCTTCTGCAGGGTGGTGAGGAACGTCTGACGCACCTCGGACTGGGTCTGCTCGAGCCAGGCGCGGCGGGACAGGACCACGTTGTTGCGGTTCTTGTCCAGCTCGATGATCTTCGCCTCGAGCTCCTTGCCCACGTAGGGCTGGAGGTCGCGGACACGGCGCATCTCGACGAGGGAGGCCGGCAGGAAGCCACGGAGGCCGATGTCGAGGATGAGACCACCCTTGACGACCTCGATGACGGTGCCGGTGACGATCCCGTCCTCTTCCTTGATCTTCTCGATGGTGCCCCAGGCCCGCTCGTACTGGGCACGCTTCTTCGAGAGGATCAGGCGGCCTTCCTTGTCCTCCTTCTGAAGGACCAGGGCCTCGATCTCGTCGCCGACCTTGACGACCTCGTTCGGGTCGACGTCGTGCTTGATCGAGAGCTCGCGGCTCGGGATGACACCTTCGGTCTTGTAACCGATGTCGAGCAGGACCTCGTCCCGGTCGACCTTCACGATGACGCCGTCGACGATGTCGCCGTCGTTGAAGTACTTGATCGTCTCGTCGATCGCGGCGAGGAAGGCTTCCTCGTTACCGATGTCGTTGACCGCAACCTGCGGGGTGGTGGCGGTGGTCTCGGTGCTGCTCGTCATGTGGGAAAGGGCTCCGGTACGGACATTGAAGTCGTAGGTACTGCTACGCCGAGAGCCTTGTATCGCAGCTGCAGAAGCCGGACAGCCTTGGAAGCGCCGACCAAGGGATCCGATGGATCCTGGAGGCGCCTCGAGAACCGAGGGACACATACAGATGCGAGCGCGGCCTGCTCGGTCTGAGGCGCGCAGGCCCGCAGCGCAACTTGTAGCATACGGGGGCAGCCGGACACGGTCAATGCGCGAAGGCGCACACCGGGGGCGGAAGGCCACATTTCCGGCACAACTCTTGTTCGCCGAGGCCAGGATGGCCCATTCAGGAGCCCGGCGTCGGCGCGCTGGGACGCAAACTACAACGACGGTGACGATGAGCCAAGATTTCGAACCGGAAGCGACCCGCCGTGACGCAGGTGATGCGGAGAGCAGCCGGGCCAGCCGCGGCTGGTGGGACGGGAACGCCGACGAATACCAGACCGAGCACGGCGCGTTCCTCGGCGACGACCGGTTCGTATGGGGGCCCGAGGGGCTCGACGAGGCCGATGCTGCGCTGCTCGGCCCAGCCGGGTCGCTGAAGGGACTGGACGTCCTGGAGATCGGCGCGGGCGCCGCCCAGTGTTCGCGCTGGCTCGCGGCTCAGGGCGCCAGGCCCGTGGCTCTGGACCTCTCCCACCGCCAGCTCCAGCACGCGCGGCGGATCGGCGGGGACGTACCGCTCGTGGAGGCGGACGCGGGCGTGCTGCCGTTCAGGGACGGTTCCTTCGACCTGGCGTGCTCGGCCTACGGAGCGGTCCCGTTCGTCGCGGACCCGGTCAAGGTGTTCCGGGAGGTCAGGCGGGTGCTGCGGCCCGGCGGCCGGTGGGTCTTCTCCGTGACGCACCCGATCCGCTGGGCCTTCCCCGACGAGCCCGGGCCCGAAGGGCTGTCGGTGGCCGCCTCGTACTTCGACCGCACGCCGTACGTGGAGCAGGACGAGGAGGGACGCGCGGTCTACGTGGAGCACCACAGGACCATCGGTGACCGGGTACGGGACGTGGTGGCCGGCGGTTTCCGGCTGGTCGACCTGATCGAGCCGGAGTGGCCCGCGTGGAACAGCCAGGAGTGGGGCGGCTGGTCCCCGCTACGGGGCAACCTGATCCCGGGCACGGCGATCTTCGTCTGCGAGCGGAGCGAGATCGAAACTTCTTTGGCCCGAGGCCGAGGGAAGGACCGACCCACGGGGCGGTGAGGGGCGTCAGGGCGACACGTCGGGCGAGCACGACTGTTCATACGAGCCCACCGGCCCTGTGGACAGTCGTGCCCGCCGTTCGCCGGGACGTACGAGACTGAGCCCGTGATCCGAAACGACGCAATCGACCGTCTTCCCGTCCGTCACGCCGTCGACGAGCTGCTGACCGCACTCGACGCACGCGGCACGGCGGTGCTGTGCGCACCGCCCGGGACCGGCAAGACCACGCTGGTGCCGCTCGTGCTGGCCGAGGCCAGCGCCCGGGTCGTGGTCGCTGAACCGCGGCGGATAGCGGCGCGCGCGGCGGCGCGACGCATGGCGTGGCTGCTGGGCGAAAAGGTGGGCGGCCGCGTCGGCTTCACCGTCCGCGGTGAGCGCGTCGTCGGCCGCGAGACCGTCGTGGAGGTCGTCACCACGGGTGTGCTGCTGCAGCGGCTGCAGCGCGATCAGGAGCTGGCGGGCGCCGACGTGGTGATGCTCGACGAGTGCCACGAACGTCATCTGGACGCCGACACGGTCGCCGCCTTCCTGCTGGACGTGCGGGCCACCCTGCGGCCGGAGCTGCGGCTCCTGGCGGCATCGGCGACGACGGACGCCGAGGGATGGGCGCGGCTGCTCGGGGACGCGCCGGTGGTGCGGGCCGAGGGCGTCGCACACCCGGTCGAGGTGGTCTGGGCCCCGCCGGCCCGTCCTATAAGGCCGCCGCACGGGATGCGCGTCGACCCGGCGCTGCTGACGCATGTGGCGTCGCTGGTGCGCCGGGCGCTCGCGGAGGGTGAGGGTGATGTGCTCTGCTTCCTGCCCGGTGTGGGCGAGATCGGCCGGGTCGCGGGCCAGTTGTCCGGGGTGGACGCGGAGGTCCTGCAGGTGCACGGCCGGGCGCCCTCGGCGGTCCAGGACGCCGTGCTCGCCGGCGGTGACACCCGCCGGGTGATCCTGACGACCTCTGTCGCGGAGTCGTCGCTGACCGTGCCGGGCGTGCGGATCGTCGTGGACTCGGGTCTGGCGCGCGAGCCACGCACCGACCACGCTCGCGGCCTGAGCGCCCTGACCACGGTACGGGCCTCACAAGCCGCCGGCCGGCAGCGGGCGGGCCGGGCCGGCCGCGAGGCGCCCGGGACTGTGTACCGCTGCTGGACGGAGGCGGAGGACGTCCGGCTGGCGCGTTTCCCCGCACCGGAGATCAAGGTCGCGGACCTGACGTCGTTCGCTCTCCACACCGCGTGCTGGGGCGACCCCTCGGCGACCGGTCTCGCGCTGCTGGACGCTCCCCCGCCCGGCGCGATGGCCGCCGGGCGCTCCGTACTGACCGCGATCGGCGCCGTCGACGAGGCGGGCCGCGCCACCGACCGGGGAATCCGGATGTCGCGCCTGGGCGTGCATCCCCGGCTGGCCCGCGCACTGCTGGACGGCGCCCGGCAGGTGGGTGCGCGGCGTGCGGCCGAGGTGGTCGCACTGCTGAGCGAGGAGCCGCCGCGGGAGTACGGGGACGATCTGGCCGGAGCGTGGCGCGCGGCCCGCCGCGGCGGTGACGCCTACGGGGCTCGGTGGCTCGCCGAGGTGCGCCGGCTGGAGTCGTCACTACGCGGCGTGGGACCCGAGCAGGGGCCGGCCAAGGACAAGACGCCGTACGGCGACGATGCCGTCGCCGGGCTCGTCACCGCCCTTGCCTTCCCCGAGCGGGTGGCCCGACGGCGCGGGGACGGGGCGTATCTGATGGTCTCCGGCACCGGCGGCGAACTCGACGCCGGGTCGGGGCTGCGTGACGCGCCCTGGCTGGCAGTCGCCGTCGCGGACCGCCCCGCCACCGCCGCATCCGCGCGCATTCGGCTTGCCGCCGTTCTCGACGAGGACGGCGCCCGCGATGCCGCCTCGCATCTGCTGGCCGGTGGCGAGGAAGTGCACTGGGAGGACGGGGACGTCGTCGCCCGCCGCGTGGAACGGCTCGGTGCCGTCGAGCTGTCCGTACGGCCGCTGAGCTCCCCCGATCCGGCGCTCGTGCGGGAGGCGATGCTGGAGGGGCTTCGCCGGGAGGGGCTCGGTCTGCTGCACTGGACGCCCGAGGCGCGGGGTCTGCGCGAGCGGTTGGCGTTCCTGCACCGGGTGCTCGGCCCGCCGTGGCCGGGGGTGTCGGACGCCGAGCTGCTCGATGCGGCCGGCGAATGGCTGGAGCCGGAGCTGTCCCGGGCCCGGCGGCGGGTCGATCTCGGCCGTGTCCGGGCGGGTCAGGCGCTGCAGCGGCTGCTGCCGTGGGCCGGCGGCGAGGCGGCAAGGCTGGACGAGCTCGCACCGGAGCGGATCGAGGTGCCGAGCGGGTCCCGGATACGGGTCGACTACGGTGGCGAACAGCCGGTGCTAGCGGTCAAGTTGCAGGAGCTGTTCGGTCTGCGTGAGACGCCCGAGGTCGCCGGTGTGCCGGTGCTGGTGCATCTGCTCTCGCCCGCCGGGCGGCCCGCGGCGGTCACGGCGGACCTGGCGTCGTTCTGGCGGGAGGGGTATCGGGCGGTGCGGGCCGAGCTGCGGGGCCGCTACCCGAAGCACCCGTGGCCCGAAGACCCTGCCACGGCGGAGCCCACCCGGTTCACGAAGGCCCGGCTCAGATCCTGACCGGCTCGGCGGCGGGCGCTTGTGCCGGGGTGTCCGGGCGTCGGGCGCGTGCCTCGAGCCACAGGGCGAGCCCGAGCAGACTGCCTCCGAGGGCGACGAAGCCCCACGGCAGGTACGAGGTCAGCAGAAGCACCAGACGGCGCTGGGAGGTGACGAGTTCGACGGTGGAGTCGATGTAGTCGGGCCGCATCTTCACATGCCCGGCGAAGGCGGTGACCTTGTCCCGGCCGCCGAGCAGGGAGCCGCCCCGCAGCTCCTCCTGGTGGATCTCCTCGCCGTTGACGGGGGCTCCGGTGACGGGTTCGACCCAGAACATCCGCCTCGTGGTGTACCAGCGGGTGGTGCCGGTCCGCTTCTCCAGGGTGGTCGCGTCGATGCCGGGGATGGGCATCTTCTTCGGATAGGGCACCTTGGTCCAGGGGATGGTCTGCTCGAAGTAGTAGACCTCCAGTCCGCGAAACTGCCGGGTGCCCTTGTAGTGGATGGGGGCGGATGTGCGGGCCTGCGCATCGAAGTACACGTAGTCCCGTTTCTCGGTGAGGAACGGCCACTTGAACTCGATGCCCTCGCGCCGCACGGGTTCGCCGTCGACCGACTCGCCGGTGGCATGCACGGGCTCCTGGGTGTGCGCGTCGAAGATGTAGCGCTCGGGGATCTGGGAGACCGTCCTGCCGTCGGGTCCCTGGACGTAGGAGAGGGAGTCCCAGACCACGACGTCGCGTCCCGCGGCCTGCTCGACCCTTTCCGACTCCGCCACATTGCCCTTGAGGGTCTGCACGATGGTGACGTTGTCGACCTCCTTCGCCTTGAGGGTGCCGTAGTCGAGGAGGGTGGCGGGCTTCGCCTCGAGCACCATCTCCTGGTACTGGCCGGCCGGGACCTTGACGAGCCGCGGGAAGGCATACCAGCGCAGCAGGGGCGCGAGGGCGGCGAAGAAGACGGCGAGTGCGACAAGGACGAGTCCTGCTCTGCGGCGCACGGTTTCCCCCTACTTCCTCTTACTTCTTCGGGCCGGGGACGGTGGTCAGCAGCGGCTCGGGCGAGGTCCGACCGGCGGGCGCACCGATCGCCGTGAGGGTGAGCACGAGTGCGAGGGCGGCGGCCAGTCCGACGGCGGCGGCGACGAGGGAGCGCATGCTCGGCCTCCCGGAACACAGAACTGATAGGGCGTCAGGCCTGGGGCACCGTAGCAACGCGGCTGGAAGAAGAGAACACGCGACACCGCCCCGTCCGGGGTGCGGGACGGGGCGGCGCTGTGGCTCTCTCGGTCAGGCGGTCGGCGAAGGGGAAGGGGCGGGCTCCGGAGTCTGGCTCACCGGCGCCGTGACCTTCAACTCGATGTCCAGGCTGCCGCCACCGGGGGCGGTGAGACGGAGCAGGAAGGTGCCCTCTGTGTCGTCCGCGAAGACCTTGGGCAGTTCGAGGACACCGTCGGCGCCGGTCCTGAGCCCGGTCAGCGTGCGGACGACCTTGCCGTCGCTCTGGAAGTACGGGCCCTTGCCGTTCTCGGCCGCGTTCTCCTTGGAGACGATCATCGTGGCGGTGACCCGGACACCTGAGGCGGCCACACCGTCGCACGCCGCCCTGACGCGGATGACGTCGGCGAACTCGCCACCCGTGGTGGCCTCGAGCGCCTCGGTGTCGGTCCGGACGATGCTGTCCGCTTCCCGTTCGGTGACAGTTGCCGTGAACTCGACTCCGGGCAGGTTGCGCTCGACGACCGTGGCCCGCACCGTGAAGTCGCCGGTCTGCTCACCGGCGATCAGCGCCGGGGCGCTGACCGTGCCGTCGGCGCCGGTGGCCACCACGACACTGGTCCGCTCACCGGTGAAGCGGGTGTCGGTCTCGCCGACGATCATGAACCGGATGGCGACCTTGGTGACGGGCTGCCCCTTGGCGTTCTCCGCGCGGACCGTGGCCCGCTCGGCGAACTCCCGGCCGGCCACGGCCGTCAGCGGCCCGGTGCCGGCGTTCTCGATGCGCGACACGGGCGCCGGGGTCGGCGTGGGTGCCGTCGACGGAGGTGGGGTCGGCGTGGGAACCGGCGTGGGCTTCGCCGGGGTCGGCTTCGGCTCGGGGCTCGGGGTCGGCTTCTGTGCGGGTTTCGAGGGGCTCGGCGTCGGCGTGGGGGGCGGCAGCGGGTCCGAGCTGTCGGGGCCGTCGCCCACCGGCAGCACACCCTGGCCGTCAGGAACCTCGTGCGTGCCGCGCTTGTAGTACTCGAACCAGGAGAGCACCGTACGCAGGTACTCGCGCGAGTGGTTGTAGCCGAGGATCGCCCTGTCGAGGTCGTCCTTGTTGCCGAGGTCCCGGCCGCCGGCGCAGAGATAGCGTCCCGCGGCGAGAGCGGCGTCGTAGATGTTGTTGGGGTCCTTGCGGCCGTCGGCATTGGCGTCCTGGCCCCAGGTCTGCCAGGTCTGCGGGATGAATTGCATCGGCCCGACGGCCCGGTCGTACACCGGGTCGTCGTCATAGGCGCCGTCGTCGGTGTCCGAGATGTTCGCGAAGCCGACGCCGTTGAGTACGGGGCCGAGGATCGGGGAAAGCGTCGTGCCGTTGGCGTCCACCCGGCCGCCGCGGGCCTGGCCGGACTCGACCTTGCCGATCGCGGCGAGCAGTTGCCAGGGGAGCCGGCAGGCGGGGTCGGACGCAGCGATCGTCTGCTCGGCCTGCTTGTACGCGGCGAGAACCGATGCGGGTATACCCGCCTCCCCCGCGCCGAGCTCCGGCAGATCGACCGAAGTGCCGGGCTTGTCCGGTGTGTTCAGCGGCGGAAGGTCCGTGTAGTACGGCGAGTTGCCGGTGACCGGCGTACCGGGTGGCGGGGTGACGTCCGACGCCTCCTGACCGGTACCCGAGGTGGCGGGCGTGACACCGGGCGCCTGTGACGCGGAGAGTGCGGCCACTGCCGCGGCGGCCACGGCCGTCGTCGTCGCTCCCCTGCGCAGCCGGCGTCCGAATTGCGCTGCCATACGTCGTTCCCTCCCCGTCAGCGGCTGTTCGCGCTCTCCCCAGCGCGGACCCACGTGACCCTAGTGCACGGTAAGACATCGGAACACCGGGCGCTGACCGGTTTTCACCACTTCGCCACCTCCTGCTCGTCCCGGATTTCGGACCCGCATTCCCGCAAGGTCATCACGCATACTGGTCGGCACTGATCAGCAACGGTCGCAGGGGGCGTCGCCATGCCGTTCACACTCAGCCACGCCGCGGCGGTGCTGCCGGGCATCCGCAGGGACGGGACCGCGCGCGGACCGCTGTTCGCCTCCGCTCTCGTGCTGGGTTCGTTGGCACCGGACATGACGTACTTCGCGGCCAGTGCCCTTCCCGGCGCGATGGGGTTCGGGACCGTGACGCACGGGCCTCTCGGTGTGCTGACGGTCGACGTCGTCATCACCGCGGCACTGTTGGCGCTCTGGCTGCTGATGCGTGACCCGCTGGTGGCGCTGCTGCCGGCGGCCTGGCGGGGGCGGGCGTACGGCCTGCTGCGGGGCCGGTCCGCGGCCGACCGGCCGCCGCTGGCAACCGCACTGTGGTTCTACGTCTCGGCGGTGATCGGGGCGAGTACGCACGTGGTGTGGGACGCGTTCACCCACTTCGACCGGTGGGGGGTGCGGATGGCACCGGTGCTCGGGGAGACCGTCGCGGGCTTTCCCGTCTACTCGTACGCGCAGTACGGCAGTTCGGCAGTGGCGCTCGTCGCACTGGTGTGGTTCGTGGCCACCGCGCTGCGACGCGTGCCGGCCATGCCTGCCCCGCCCGTTCCCCTGCTCGGCCGCGGTGCCCGCCTGTTGGCGGCCGGGCTGGTCGCCGTGTGCGTGATGGCGGGCATCGTGCACCGCTGCTTGCGCTATTACCAGTACTGGGGCCGGATCAAGACACCGCTCGACATCATCCCGACGGCGTGCTTCGGCGCGGGTGCGGGCCTGGCGGCGGGCCTTGTGCTGTACGCGACGGCGGTACGTCTGCGGGAGCGCAGCCGTCCGCCGGCCGACGCGGATGTGCGGCATGCCGCCGACCTGGACCGCACGGGGGTGTGAGGCGGGGAGAAGCCCCCACCCACCCTCCCCGATAGGGCCTGGCGGCTGTGGGAGGCCTCCACATCCCGGACCTGGGGCTGTCAGCCCCGGAACCCGGGAGCACACGTGGACGCCGACGCCCCCGGTAGCGGCAGCTTCGCGCCGCCTCCTGTGCCTTCCCGGGCGGGCGGGGACAACGGCCGGTTCCCGGGCCGACCAACGGCGCCCTCGGGCCCGCGGCCTGAGGGGCTGGGCTGTAGGAGGGGCGCCCGGAAGTGGAGCGACGCGACTCGCGCGAAGTGAGCCGACCATGCGGCGGAGCCACACAGGTGGTGCAGCACCCTTCCGGACACCTCCCTCCGGAGGCCCGAACCCACTCCCTGCGTGGCGCACGCCCGCAGGGGCACAATGCCAGGATCCGGGCCACGCCCTGAGGGGGCGTGGCCCACCGGGTGCAGCGCGCTCAGTGCGCCGCCGATTCCCAGTCGGGTCCCGCGCCCACCGACACGTCCAGCGGCGCTCGGAGCGACACCGCCGACGACATCTCGCGGCGCACCAGTGCCTCGACCTCCTCGCGCTCCCCCGGCGAGACCTCCAGCACGATTTCGTCGTGGACCTGGAGCAGCAGCCGGGACGACAGCTTCGCCTCCGTCAACGCCCGGTCCACGTTCAGCATGGCGACCTTGACGATGTCCGCCGCCGTGCCCTGGATCGGTGCGTTGAGCGCCATCCGCTCGGCGGCCTCCCGGCGCTGGCGGTTGTCGCTGGTGAGGTCGGGCAGATAACGCCGGCGTCCGAGCATGGTCGCCGTGTAGCCCGTGGCCCGCGCCTCGTCCACGACGCGGCGCAGATAGTCCCGCACGCCGCCGAACCGCTCGAAGTACGTGTCCATCAGGACGCGCGCCTCGGCCGGTTCGATGTTCAGCTGCTGGGAGAGGCCGAACGCGGAGAGCCCGTAGGCCAGCCCGTACGACATGGCCTTGATCTTGCGCCGCATCTCCGCGTCGACGGCGGAGCGCTCCACGGAGAACACCTGGGAGGCGACGGTCGTGTGCAGGTCCTCCCCTGAGGTGAACGCCTCGATGAGGCCCGCGTCCTCCGACAGGTGGGCCATCACCCGCAGCTCGATCTGGCTGTAGTCCGCGGTCATCAGGGACTCGAAGCCCTCACCGACCACGAACCCGCGGCGGATCGCGCGGCCCTCGTCCGTCCGAACCGGCACGTTCTGCAGGTTCGGATCGGTGGACGACAGGCGGCCCGTCGCGGCGACGGTCTGGCTGAACGTGGTGTGGATCCGGCCGTCGGCGGCGATCGTCTTGATCAAGCCCTCGACCGTCGAGCGCAGCCGGGCCTGCTCGCGGTGGCGCAGCATGATGACCGGCAGCTCGTGCTCCGTCTGGGCCGCCAGCCACGCGAGCGCGTCCGCATCGGTGGTGTAGCCGGTCTTGGTCTTCTTCGTCTTCGGCAGGTTCAGCTCGCCGAAGAAGACCTCTTGCAGTTGCTTGGGGGACCCGAGGTTGAACTCGTGTCCCACCGCGGCGTGCGCCTCCTTCACCGCCTGCTGCACGGCTCCCGCGAACTGCTGCTCCATCGCCTCCAGATGGGCGCGGTCGGCGGCGATGCCGCTGCGCTCCATCCGGGCCAGGAGCAGCGAGGTGGGCAGCTCCACGTCGTGCAGCAGCTCGGCCGCACCGACCTCCTGCAGCTTGTCGCCGAACGCCTCACCGAGGTCGAGCACCGCCCGGGCCTGGGCCATCAGCGCGTCGGCCTCGGCCTGCTCGTCTGTGCCGAAGGCCAGCTGCCCGTCCGCGGCGGCCGGGGCCAGCTCCCGATGCAGATACTCCACCGACAGGGCGTCCAGCGCGAAGGACCGGCGCCCCGGCTTGACCAGGTAGGCCGCAAGCGCCGTGTCCATGGTGACGCCGGCGATCTCCCAGCCGTGCTCGGGGAAGACCCGCAGCGCGTCCTTGGCATTGTGCATGACCTTCGGCCGGGACGGGTCGGAGATCCAGGCCGCGAAGGCCCGCTCGTCGGTCTCGTCGAGCTGGGTCGTGTCGAACCAGGCCGCCTTGCCGTCCGCGGCGGCCAGCGCCACCTCGCTGACACTGCCCACACCCAGCGCCCACGCCGAGACGGTGGCCACGCCCAGCGGCTGCGTGCCGTGCTGGTCCAGCCAGTACGCGACCTCCCCCGCGCCCAGCACGGTGCCGTCCAGCTCCACACCGGCCTCGGGCGCCGGGGCCTCCTCCGCCGCGGCTCCGGGGTCGACCGCGAGCAGCCGCTCACGCAGGCTCGGGTTCCGGATCTCCAGGACCTCGAGGAAGCCCTTCAGCGCGGTCCTGTCGTACGGTGCGCGCTCGAGGTCCGCCACGGCCTTGGGCAGCTCCACGTCGCGGACCAGCTCGGTCAGGTGGCGGTTGAGCTTGACGGCCTCCAGGTGGTCGCGCAGCGCCTGGCCGACCTTGCCCTTGACCTCCTCCGCGCGCTCGACGAGCTGCGCGAACGAACCGAACTGGTTGATCCACTTCGTCGCCGTTTTCTCCCCCACGCCGGGAATGCCGGGCAGGTTGTCCGACGGGTCGCCGCGGAGGGCGGCGAAGTCCGGATACTGCTGCGGGGTGAGCCCGTACTTCTCCTCGACCTTGGCCGGAGTGAAGCGGGTGAGCTCGGAGACGCCCTTGGTCGGGTACAGCACCGTGGTGTGCTCGCTGACCAGCTGGAAGGAGTCCCGGTCGCCGGTGACGATCAGCACCTCGAAACCGGCCGCCTCCGCCTGGGTGGCGAGGGTGGCGATGATGTCGTCCGCCTCGAAGCCCTCGACGGCGAACCGCTGTGCGTTCATCGTGTCGAGCAGCTCGCCGATCAACTCGACCTGGCCCTTGAACTCGTCGGGGGCCTTGGAGCGGTTCGCCTTGTACTCCGGGAAATCGGCCGACCGCCAGGTCTTGCGGGAGACGTCGAAGGCCACCGCGAAATGCGTGGGCGCCTCGTCACGCAGGGTGTTCGCCAGCATCGACGCGAAGCCGTAGACGGCATTGGTCGTCTGGCCGCTCACGGTCGTGAAATTCTCCGCGGGCAGCGCGAAGAACGCCCGGTACGCCAGGGAGTGCCCGTCCATGAGGAGCAGGCGCGGTCGGTTGTCTGCCGTCTTCTTCGATGCCGTCTCAGCCACGCCCCCGATCCTGCCATGCACCACTGACATTCCCGACCGCACCGACCTGGCCGCCGTGACTGTCAGCGGGGCGTGACAGGATCGGAGGCACAGCATCGGACGCAAGAGCACAGGCACGGCTCGAAGGAGAGCGCGATGGCCAGCAAACCGCCCGCAGGGGACCCGGTCCAGGATGCCCCTCAGGTCGCGGGCCCACAGCACGCGGCGGTCGGCCTGTCCGCCATCGGCCACACCCTGCGCGTCGCCCAGCAGCAGATGGGCGTGGGCCGCGCGGCCCGCACGCTGCTGAAGGTCAACCAGAAGGACGGCTTCGACTGTCCGGGCTGTGCCTGGCCGGAGGGCGACGACCGCCACGTCGCGGAGTTCTGTGAGAACGGCGCGAAGGCCGTCGCCGAGGAGGCGACCCTGCGCCGGGTGACACCCGACTTCTTCGCGGCGCACCCGCTGTCCGACCTTGCGAGCCGCAGCGGCTACTGGCTGGGCCAGCAGGGCCGGCTCACCCGCCCGATGTATCTCGCCGAGGGCTCCGACCGGTACGAGCCGGTGAGCTGGGAGAGGGCGTTCGCGATCCTGGCCGAGGAGCTCGGTGCGCTCGGCTCCCCCGACGAAGCGCTGTTCTACACCTCCGGCCGCACCAGCAACGAGGCGGCGTTCCTGCTCCAGTTGTTCGCCCGCGAATTCGGCACGAACAACCTTCCCGACTGCTCCAACATGTGCCACGAGTCCTCCGGCTCCGCGCTCACGGAGACGATCGGAATCGGCAAGGGCAGTGTCTCGCTGGAGGACCTGCACCAGGCGGACCTGATCATCGTCGCCGGTCAGAACCCGGGCACCAACCACCCCCGCATGCTCAGCGCCCTGGAGAAGGCCAAGACTTCCGGCGCTCGGATCATCTCGGTGAATCCGCTGCCCGAGGCGGGCCTCGAACGGTTCAAGAACCCGCAGACCGCCCGAGGCATACTCAAGGGCACCGCGCTGACCGACCTCTTCCTGCAGATCCGCATCGGCGGTGACCAGGCGCTGTTCCGGCTGCTGGGCAAGCTGATCCTCGAGACCGAAGGCGCCGTCGACGAGGAGTTCGTCCGCGAACACACCCACGGCTTCGAAGAGTTCGCGGCAGCCGCCCGGGCCGCCGACTGGGACAGCACGCTCGCCGCGACCGGCCTGCGCCGGGACGAGATCGAGCAGGCCCTGCGGATGGTGCTCGCCTCGCGCCGGACCGTCGTCTGCTGGGCGATGGGCCTCACCCAGCACAAGCACTCCGTCGCCACCATCCGCGAAGTGGTCAACTTCCTCCTGCTGCGCGGCGACATCGGCCGCCCCGGCTCCGGCGTGTGCCCCGTGCGCGGCCACTCCAACGTCCAGGGCGACCGCACGATGGGCATCTTCGAGCGGCCCTCCCCCGTCTTCCTCGACGCCCTGGAGAAGGAGTTCGGCTTCGCTCCGCCCCGCCACCACGGCCTGGACGTCGTCCGGTCCATCGAGGCACTGCGCGACGGGAAGGCGAAGGTGTTCTTCGCCATGGGCGGCAACTTCGTGTCCGCGAGCCCCGACACCGCGGTCACCGAAGCCGCGATGCGCCGCGCCCGGCTGACCGTGCACGTGTCCACCAAGCTGAACCGCTCGCACGCCGTCACCGGCCGACGGGCGCTCATCCTGCCCACCCTGGGCCGCACCGACAAGGACGTCCAGGCCGGCGGCCGGCAGGTGGTCACCGTGGAGGACTCGATGGGCATGGTGCACGCCTCCCGCGGCAACCTCCCGCCCGCGAGCCCCCATCTGCTGTCCGAGCCGGCGATCGTGGCCCGGATGGCCCGCGCCGTGCTCGGTCCCGCGTCCACCACGCCCTGGGAGGAGTTCGAGAGGGACTACGGCACGATCCGCGACCGGATCGCGCGTGTGGTGCCCGGCTTCGAGGACTTCAACGCGAGGATCGCCCGCCCCGGCGGCTTCACCCTGCCGCACGCGCCTCGCGACGAGCGCCGCTTCCCCACCGCCACCGGCAAGGCCAACTTCACCGCCGCCCCCGTCGAGTACCCGGAGATCCCCGAGGGCCGGCTGCTGCTGCAGACGCTCCGCTCGCACGACCAGTACAACACCACGATCTACGGCCTCGACGACCGCTACCGCGGCATCAAGGGCGGTCGCAGGATCGTCCTGGTCAATCCCGAGGACGCCCTCGAGCTGGGCCTGGCGGACGGCTCCTGCACCGACCTCGTCGGCGAGTGGAAGGACGGCGTCGAGCGCCGCGCCCCCGGCTTCCGGGTCGTCCACTACCCCACGGCCCGTGGCTGCGCCGCCGCCTACTACCCGGAGACCAATGTGCTGGTCCCGCTGGACTCCACCGCTGACACCAGCAACACCCCCGCCAGCAAGTCCGTGATCGTGCGTCTGGAACAATCACCCACCGTCTAAGCGTTCGCTCAGGCGGCAGGACAAGCGGACAACCACCAGGACCAGACGGTACGACGAACGGAGCCGGCCTCATGGGCGAGCAGACCAGCGTGAAGTTCCCGCAAGGGGTCATCGACGAGTACGCCGAGCTCGGCATGGACCTCCCCGCGCTGTTCTCCGCGGGAAACCTGGGCGCTCGCATGGGGGTGCAGATCGTCGAGGCCTCCGCGGACCGCGTCGTCGGCACCATGCCCGTCGAAGGCAACACCCAGCCCTACGGCCTGCTGCACGGCGGTGCCTCCGCCGTCCTCGCCGAGACCCTCGGCTCCGTCGGCTCCATGCTGCACGGCGGCCCCTCAAAGATCGCCGTCGGTGTGGACCTCAACTGCACCCATCACCGGGGCGTCCGCTCCGGCCTCGTCACCGGCGTCGCCACCCCCGTCCACCGCGGCCGGTCGACGGCCACCTACGAGATCGTGATCACCGACGAGCACGACAAGCGGGTCTGTTCGGCACGCCTCACCTGCCTGCTGCGCGACCTCTCCCAGGAGTGAACACAACGGAGCGGGGCCGGGAAGCCTCCAGGCTTCCCGGCCCCGCTCTGCTTCACCGGCCGTCAGGCCGCGCCCTCACCGAGGTAGGCCTCCCGGATCCTGGAGTCCGCCAGCAGATCCGCCGCCGGACCCGACATCGCGACCTCACCCGTCTCCAGGACGTAACCGCGGTTCGCCAGGCCAAGAGCCTGAGTCGCGTTCTGCTCGACCAGCAGCACCGTCGTGCCCTGCTTGTTGATCTCCTCGATGATCTCGAAGATCTGCTGCACGATCAGCGGCGCCAGACCCATCGACGGCTCGTCCAGCAGCAGCAGCTCCGGCTTGCCCATCAGGGCACGGCCGATCGCCAGCATCTGCTGCTCACCGCCGGACAGAGTGCCGGCCTGCTGCGAGCGCCGCTCGGCCAGACGCGGGAAGAGCGTGAACACCCGGTCCATCTCCGCCGAGTCGACGGAGCTGAAGCGGTACGCGCCCATCTCCAGGTTCTCGCGCACGGTCATCGTCGAGAAGACACGCCGGCCCTCCGGCACATGACCGATGCCGAACTGCACCAGCTCGTGCGACTTGATCCCGTCGATGCGCTCACCGCGGTACAGCACCTGACCGTGCCGCGGCTGAAGCATCCCGGAAATGGTGCGCAGCGTGGTCGTCTTGCCCGCGCCGTTACCGCCGAGCAGAGCGACGATCTCGCCCTTGCGCACCGTCAGATCGATGCCCTTGATCGCCTCGATGGCGCCGTAGAACACCCGCATGCTCTCCAGCTCGAGCAGCGTCTCCTCCGAAGTGCCCGCCGTGCCGGCGTCCTTCTGCAGCTCAGTCGTGGTGCTCACTTGCCGCTCTCCTCGTCCGACGCGGTCCTGCCCGGCGCCGCCTCGTCCGACGACACCGCCTCAGCCGACGCCTCGTCCGGCGCATCGGCCGCCGCAGGCTCGTCCGAAACAGGCTCCTCGGGGCCGGTCTCGTCAGAGGCGGACTCGGCCGACGCCGCCTCCGCCGCCTGCTGCTCCGCGATGACGGCCTGCACCGCCTCCGCCTCCTGCGTCGACGCGCCCAAGTAGGCCTCGATAACCGCCGGGTGCTGCTGCACCTCGCTCGGCGTGCCCTCGGCGATCTTCTTGCCGAAGTTGAGGACCATCACCCGGTCCGCCACCGACATCACCAGACGCATGTCGTGCTCGATCAACAGCACGCTGATGCCCAGCTCGGTGTTGATCCGGCGGATCAGCTGCTCCAACTCCAGCTTCTCCGTCGGATTGGTACCGGCCGCCGGCTCGTCCAGCAGCAGGATCTGCGGATCGGTGGCCAGCGCCCGGGCGATCTCCAGACTGCGCTGGTCACCGTACGACAGGCTGCCCGCGATCTCGTTGAGCTTGTCCTCGAGACCCACGAACTTCAGCAGCCGGTGCGCACGCTCGTCACTGAGCCGCTCCGCCTTCCGGGCATTCGGCAGACCCAGCATGATCGAGACCGGTCCGGCCTTCAGACGGGTCTCCGCCGCGATCTTCACGTTCTCCAGCGCCGTCAGCGCAGAGAACAGCCGGATGTTCTGGAACGTACGCGCCAGACCGATCCGGTTGACGACATGCGGCTGACTGCCCAGCAGGGACTTCTCGTCACCGTCCTTCGAACGGAAGACGATCCTGCCCTCCTGCGGCGTGTACGCCCCGGTGAGCGAGTTGAACAGCGAGGTCTTGCCCGCGCCGTTCGGCCCGATCACCGCCAGGACCTCGCCCCGGCACATATTGACGTCCACATGGTCCAGGCAGGTCAGACCGCCGAACCGCAGCGTCACGTCCGAAGCCTGCAGCACCAGGTCGGTACCACCGGCCGCCGGCTGCGCGCCCGCCGCCGCGTCGCTCTTCACATCGGTGCTCATCAGAACTTGCCTCCCGCCGGCTCGGACATCGCGTCCGCGTCGCCGATGCCTTCCTCCGCCATCTTCAGCTCACGCTGCCTTCGGCGAGAGGGCCAGACACCCTGCGGCCGGTAGATCATCATGATCACGAGCAGCGCGCCCAGATACATGTACCGGTCGGACGGATCCACCCAGTCCTTCAGCGCCTCCGGCAGCCACACCAGGATCGCCGTACCGATCAGGACACCGGGGATCGAACCCATGCCACCGAAGATGACGTAGGCCAGGATCAGGATGGACTGCAGCAGCGGGAAGACCTCGGGATTGATGTACCCGTACTTGCTGGTGAAGATCACGCCCGCGACACCCGACGTCGACGCACCGATCGCGAACGCCATCAGCTTGAACTGCACCGTGTTGACGCCGTTCGCCGCGGCGGCGATCTCGTCCTCGCGAATCGCCGTCCAGGCGCGTCCCACCCTCGAGTGCTCGAGACGCGAGAACAGAATGATCACCAGGACGATGAAGAAGACCAGCAGATACCAGTAAGGCAGCGGCTTGATCGACCACTTGTACTCGATGCCCGCGAAGTCGATCGAGAAGTCCGGGATCAGACGCGCACCCTGCGGACCACCGGTCAGACCGTCCGCGTTCTTGGCGACCAGATAGATGATCTCGTGGAAACCGAGCGTCACGATCGCCAGATAGTCACCCCTGAGCCGAAGCGTCGGAGCACCCAGGAGCAGACCGCAGATCAGACAGGTGACGACGGCGACGGGAATGACCCAGAAGTTGTTCAGCACCACTGGCGGCTCGATCGGCAGCCGGCCCGTCCAGTACGCCGTCGAGTACGCACCCACGGCGAAGAAGGCGAAGAAGCCCAGGTCCAGCAGACCTGCCCAGCCGATCACCACATTGAGGCCGATCGCCAGCAGTGCGAAGATCGCGATCTGGTCGACCAGCACCGTCTGCCAGGTCCGCTCCAGACCCGACGGAATGACCAGGACAAGGATCAGCAGGACCGCGATACCGCCCAGCTTCAACCGCTTGTCCGACTGGAACCGCGTCCGCAGCGAGCCCACCGGGCCGGCGGACGTGGCCGACTTGGCCGACTCCTTCGCCTTGGTCGCGGCGCCCTTGATCGGCGTCGCCGCGAACTCCCGCAGCGCCCACACACCGACCGTGAAGGCCAGCCACAACCACAGCTTGGGGCCCGTGAACGTCGACTCGATGGAGTAGAAGATGTCACGGGTGTTGCCCTGCTCGCCCGTCACCAGGGCCAACAGCACGCCGAGGGCGATCATCGCCCACAGCCGTGAGTAACGCTCCGTCTGGTACCACGCCGTGCGGCGCAGCTTCGCCGCCGCAGACGGCGTCAGACTCTTCGAAGTCTCGGTCGTACTCATGCCGCCCTCCCCACTCGCTCACCGAGGATGCCCATCGGGCGGAACATCAGCACCAGGATCAGCACCACCATGGCCGAGACGCTGCGCCACTCGTCACCGAGCAGCGGCACCGTCATCGTCTCCACGATGCCGATCAGGATGCCACCGAACATCGCACCGCGGATGTTGCCGATACCGCCGACGACGGCGGCGGCGAACGCGGTGATGCCGGGAATGAAGCCCATCGTGTACGACACCTGGTTCAGGTTGGCGAACAGGAAGCCCGCCACACCTCCCAGGACGCCGCCGATGATGAAGGTGCGGGAGATGACCTTGTCGATGTCGACACCCATCAGGCCCGCGACCTCGGCGTCCTGCGCGACAGCGCGGATACCCTTGCCGAGCTTGGTCCGGTTCACGACCAGGTCGAGACCGATCATCATGACCACGGCAGTCGCGAACTGCAGCAGCTGCGTGATGTTCACGCCCGCGCCGAAGATCGTGAAGACGTTGTGGTTGTCGTACATCTCCGGCAGCGGCAACGGGTCACGCCCGAACAGCTTGCCGGCCAGGTTGTACAGGAAGAACGAGGCACCGATCGCGGTGATCAAGAAGATCAGCCGTGGAGCACCACGTCTGCGCAGTGGTCGGTACGCGACCTTCTCCAGGCCGTACGCCGTGACACCACCGAACAATGCCGAACCCGCCATGGCGAGAGCGACGAAGCCTATGGAGGCCACAGCGGTCGGATTGTCCCCCGGATTGACCAGCTGAAGGACGATGAGACTGCCGTAGGCGCCGAGCATGAAGACCTCGCTGTGCGCGAAGTTGATCAGCTGCAGCACGCCGTAGACAAGGGTGTAGCCGATGGCGATGACGGCATACAGCGAGCCGAGCATCACCCCTAGGACGAGATAGTCCCAGAATTCCTGAAGGGACATGGAGCAGACTTCCTTGTGGGAGCTGAGCGGGCCCGGCGCTCGTGGCGACGAGGGCGGCCCGCGGGCGAAACATTCGAATCAGTGAGGCGAACCAGTCAGGGGCCGATCGCCCCACTCCGCGGACGGGGGCCGGGAGAACAACCGCCTCCCGGCCCCCGGTCGCATGGCATCAGCCACTCAAGCCCCAGCGTCAGCCGGCCAGCTCGTTGATGTTGCCCTGGTATCCGATCTTGCCGCCCTTGACCTGGTACAGGTAGACGTCGGTGCCCTTGAACTCACCGTTCTCACCGAAGGAGAAGGTCTTCGTCAGACCCTTGTACGACGCCTTCGCCAGCGCGTCGCGCAGAGCCTCGCGCTCGACGTCGGCGCCCGCCTTCTTGATCTCGGCGATGATCATGTTGGTGATGTCGTACGCCTCGGCGGAGTACGTACCGGGGGCCCGGCCGAACTCCTTCTGGTAGTCATCGGCGAACTTCTTCGTGCCCGCCTCGACGGTGGCGTCGGTGCAGGGGCAGGTGAGGAACCAGTTCTCGGCGGCGTCACCGGCGAGCTCGACGAACTTCATGTCGTTCGAGCCGTCGCCCGAGATGCCCGCGCCCTTGTAGCCGGCGTCCTTCAGCTTCTTCGCGAACGGCGCCAGGTCCTGGTAGTAACCGGCGTAGATCAGCGCGTCGGCCTTGGAGTTGACGACGTCCTTCGCTGTCGCGGAGTAGTCCGGCGTCTTCTGCGGGACGGACTTCTTGACGACCGTGATGCCGGCGTCCTTCAGCCCCTTCTCGGCGACAGTCGCCAGGCCCACGCCGTAGTCGGTCTTGTCGTCGATCAGGTAGACCTTCTTGGCCTTCAGCTTCTTGGCGTAGTAGGTCGCCATGCCGGCGCCCTGCATGTTGTCGTTGGGGACACCGCGCAGGAAGCTGGTGAAGCCGTTCTCCTTGTCCGTCAGCAGCGGGTTGGTCGCCGACGGCGAGACCGTGACCAGACCCGACTCCGCGTACAGCGGCGACGACGTGTTGGTCGGGCCGGAGAAGGCGGGGCCGACCACCGCGGCGACGCTCTCGTCGTCGATGATCTTCTGCGCGGCGGCCGTGGCCTTGTCCGGCAGGCCCTGGTCGTCACCGGCGACGTACTCGAGTTTGAAGTCGAGGTCGCCCTTGGCGTTGGCCTGGTCGATGGCCAGCTTGACGCCGTTCTGCATGTTCTCGCCCAGTGCGACGTTGTCGCCGGAGAGCGGTCCCTGGAAGGCGATCTTCACGGCGCCGTCACCGCTGCCGGAGTCGCCACCACACGCGGTCAGCGCGAGGGCACTCGCTGCCAGCGGTATAGCAAGCTTGACGATGGTCTTGTTCAGCACTACGAACCCCTTGGAGCCGCCCGAACGATCTGTCTGCGGAGGAGATTGGTTTCTCTCCGCAGGACACCGCCAATCGGTGCGGTGTGCGGGGAATGTAATCGCGCGTTCGGGCACACGGATAGGTGACCGAACGATGTGTGATCGCCCTGTGACCTGAGTCATGTGCCGGAAACAGAACACTCCTTACCGGCGACCGGACATCTCAGCAGTGATCCAGAACTTCCCGACATACCTCTACGCGATCTTCACGACCCCTGCGCCGCACCCCTCCGCAAGGCCCTGAACAGGCAATCTCTCGCCTCCGCCACCCCTGCGGTCCGGTCGGAACATGCCCCCGGGCAACCCGCCCCACACACCTCGGACAGCCCCGCCGTCTCACCGGACAGCCATCTCCTGCCTGAACGCGCACCGTAGCGTGCAGCCGTCCGCCGCGCGGCCGAATCGAAAGCCTCCTTCACAACATCCCCAGGAACATCACAGGGCCTCCGGTCACCATGTGACCGGAGGCCCTGCCCGACTTCGCCCGCCGCTACTGCCCCTTCGCGGCCTTCTTCTCCTCGGCGTCCTCGATGACCGCCTCCGCGACCTGCTGCATCGACAGCCGCCGGTCCATCGACGTCTTTTGGATCCACCGGAACGCCGCCGGCTCCGTCAGCCCGTACTGCGTCTGCAGAATGCTCTTCGCCCGGTCCACCAACTTGCGCGTCTCCAGCCGCTGCGACAGATCAGCGACCTCCTTCTCGAGCGTCTTCAGCTCGGTGAACCGCGACACCGCCATCTCGATCGCCGGCACCACGTCGCTCTTGCTGAACGGCTTCACCAGATACGCCATGGCTCCGGCGTCCCGCGCCCGCTCCACGAGGTCGCGCTGCGAGAACGCCGTGAGCATGAGCACCGGCGCGATGGACTCCTCGGCGATCTTCTCCGCCGCGGAGATCCCGTCGAGGACGGGCATCTTCACGTCCATGATCACGAGGTCCGGCCGATGCTCCCGCGCCAGCTCGACCGCCCGCTGCCCGTCGCCCGCCTCTCCGACGACGGAGTACCCCTCCTCCTCGAGCATCTCTTTGAGGTCGAGCCTGATCAGGGCCTCGTCCTCGGCGATGACGACACGGGTCGTCAGCGGCGGGACGTGCGACTTGTCGTCGTCATCGGCGATGGGCTGGGGCGACTCGGGGGCGGTCACGGGGCTCCTCGTTTCAAGACAGGGTGCTCCTCAGAGCCTACCGAGGGGCGACGGACTGCGGGGAACCGGTACACTCCCTTGCAGCTCCCCGCCTGCCCGGTTGGAGGAACTGGTCAGACTCGCGGCACTCAAAATGCCGTGCCCTAGGGCATGTGGGTTCGAATCCCACACCGGGCACCAAAAGCGGATGTTCACCTTTTCGTGAACATCCCTTCTTCACCACTCGGCACACCGCGATCACGCAGAGTGGCACCCATGGATCTCCATGGCACCTGCTCCGAGAGCAGGACGGGGCTCATCGAACGGTGCCCAGCAGCAATGCGGCAAGCGGACGCACCACGCCCCCAACGGCAGCCCGTACAGCATCTCCGTCGCCCGACCGGCGTCCGTCGAGCCCGTGGACGCGCGCCTCGGGCCGAAGTACTGGGTGCCGCCCGCTACTTCAGGCTCTCGCCGATGCGGTGGACGCGGACCAGGTTGGTCGAGCCGGGAACACCCGGAGGGGAGCCGGCGGTGATGATCACGATGTCGCCCCGCCGGCAGCGGCCGATCCTCAGCAGTTCCTCGTCGACCTGGGCGACCATCGCGTCCGTCGATTCCACGTGGGGGCCGAGGAAGGTCTCGACGCCCCAGGTGAGGTTGAGCTGGGAGCGGGTGGCGGGGTCGGGGGTGAAGGCGAGGAGCGGGATCGGGGAGCGGTAGCGGGAGAGGCGTTTGACGGTGTCGCCGGATTGGGTGAAGGCGACGAGGAACTTGGCGCCGAGGAAGTCGCCGATCTCGGCTGCGGCGCGGGCGACGGCGCCGCCCTGGGTGCGGGGCTTGTTGCGTTCGTTCAGCGGCGGCAGGCCCTTGTCGAGGACGTCCTCCTCGGCGGCGGTGACGATGCGGGCCATGGTGCGAACGGTTTCGACGGGGTATTTGCCGACGCTGGTCTCGCCGGAGAGCATCACGGCATCGGTGCCGTCGATGACGGCGTTGGCGACGTCGGATGCTTCCGCTCGGGTGGGGCGGGAGTTGTCGATCATCGAGTCGAGCATCTGGGTGGCGACGATGACCGGTTTGGCGTTGCGCTTGGCGAGTTTGATGGCTCGCTTCTGGACAATGGGGACCTGTTCGAGGGGCATTTCGACGCCGAGGTCGCCGCGAGCGACCATGATTCCGTCGAATGCGGCGACGATGTCGTCGATGTTCTCGACGGCCTGGGGTTTCTCGACCTTCGCGATGACAGGGAGGCGACGGCCTTCTTCGTCCATGACGCGGTGGACGTCGTCGATGTCGCGGCCGTTCCTGACGAAGGAGAGGGCAATGACGTCGGCGCCGATACCGAGGGCCCAGCGAAGGTCTTCGACGTCCTTGTCCGAGAGGGCGGGGACGGAGACGGCGACGCCGGGGAGGTTGAGGCCCTTGTGGTCGGAGACCATGCCGCCTTCGACGACGGTGGTGCGGACGCGGGGGCCGTCGACGGCGGTGACTTCGAGGGCGACTTTGCCGTCGTCGACCAGGATGCGCTCACCTCTGGCGACGTCGGCTGTGAGGCCCCGATAGGTGGTGCCGCAGGTGTGACGGTCGCCTTCGGTGTACTCGGTGGTGATGGTGAAGGTGTCCCCGCGTTCAAGGAGTACGGGGCCTTCGCGGAAGCGGCCGAGACGGATCTTCGGGCCCTGAAGGTCGACGAGGACTCCGACGCTGCGGCCCGTTTCGTCCGAGGCTTTGCGGACGTGCTGGTACCGCACCTCGTGGTCGGCGTAGGTGCCGTGGCTGAGGTTGAAGCGGGCGATGTCCATTCCGGCTTCGACCAGTGCCTTGATCTGGTCGTATGTGTCGGTGGCGGGGCCCAGGGTGCAGACGATTTTCGCTCGGCGCATGTTTCGAGCCTATGTCTTACCGGTCGGTAGAGAATTGGTCGCGTATGACTACTCAACGGCCTTCGCATGAAAGGCTATTGACAAGTGTTGAATTGTGCGCGAGGGCGCTCCGATGAGCGCAGGACGCATGGCGGTCAGAGTTGCGGCGGTGTCATGGTGAAGCGGGCGTTGACCTGGGCGTAAAGCGTCTGGCGTTGTGGTTCGAGGTCCAGGGCGGGGGCCGCCTCTGCGGTTGCGGCTCCGCCGAAGCCACGCATGGAGCCGGGTGCGGCCGGCATTCCGTAGGCAGGCATGGGGGCTTCTGCTCCGATGTCGGCGAGTTCCACGAGGGCGGAGAGCCGGCCACCGATCGCTTCGGCGTATTCACGGGCGCGTTGGACGGCTTCGCGTACCGCTTGGCGGCGGGTTTCACCGTGGGCGGGCGAGTCGGGGCGCAGTGACCACCAGGGGCCGGTGACGCGGGTGAGTTCCAGGTCGGCGAGGCGGGTGGTCAGTTCGCCGAGCGCGGTGAAGTCGTTGAGCACGGCGGTGATGTGGACGCGGCCGTGGTACGCGTGAATACGTTCGCCGCGGCCGTGCTGGGCGAGTTCGGGGGTGACGGAGAAGGCGCCGGTTTCGAGCTTTTCGACCGCTTGGCCGTAGGTCTTGACGAGGTCGAGAGCGGCGGAGTTGCGGCGTGTGAGGTCTTCGAGGGCGGTGCGGCGGTCCTTGCCGCGGGCGCTGATGCTGATGCCGATGCGGGCGATCTCGGGGTCGAATTCCAGGCGCGCCTCGCCTCGTACGGCGACCCGTGGCTGGTCGGGGGTGGCGAACGGGGCGGTGGGAGTGGGGGGTGCGGCATCGGTCATGAGTGGCTCCCTTGTGCGCCGGGCTGGTTGTCCCACTCTTGCATCCGGGTGTGACGACCGGGTCGGACATCGGATCGAAACCCCGCAGGGGTGTTGCGGGAATGGCACGTGGGCCAGAATCTACGCGCGTTGTGCACGTGGGTTGCGCAGGTGATCGAGGGAGACGAAATGCCGTTGAACCGTAGGGCGTTCCTTGAGCGGTCGGCCGCCGCCGGGGCGGGTGTCGCGGTCGCGGGTGCCGGTGCCGCACCCGCCGTGGCCGAGGAGCGGGGCGAGGACCATGGGCACGGGCGTCCGCGGAAGCGGTACTCGTTCACGGTCATGGGCACGACAGATCTGCATGGAAATGTCTTCAACTGGGACTATTTCACGGACCGTGAGTTCGACGACAAGGCACACAACGACGTGGGCCTGGCGAAGATCTCGACGTTGGTGAACCAGGTGCGCAAGGAGAAGGGCCGGCCCAACACGCTGCTGATCGACGCCGGTGACACGATCCAGGGCACCCAGTTGTCGTACTACTACGCCAAGGTCGACCCGATCACGGCGCAGAGTGGTCCGGTGCACCCGATGGCGCAGGCGATGAACGCCATCGGCTATGACGCCGCGGCGCTCGGCAACCACGAGTTCAACTACGGTATCCCGGTGCTGCGCAAGTTCGAGGAGCAGTGCGACTTCCCACTGCTGGGGGCGAACGCACTGGATGCGCAGACGCTGTGTCCGGCGTTCCCGCCGTACAGCATGCACCGGCTGCGTACGCCGCACGGGCGTGATGTGCGGGTGGCGGTCCTGGGGCTGACCAATCCGGGCATCGCGATCTGGGACAAGCAGAACGTGAGCGGCAGGATGGTGTTCCCGGGGCTGGAGGAGCAGGCGGCGAAGTGGGTGCCGAAGCTGCGGTCGATGGGAGCGGTCGTCGTGATCGTGTCGGCGCACTCGGGCTCCAGCGGCACGTCGTCGTACGGTGACCAGCTCCCGTACGTGGAGAACGCGGCGGGTCTGGTGGCCGAGCAGGTTCCCGGTGTCGACGCGATCCTGGTCGGGCACGCGCACACCGAGATACCGGAGTACTTCGTCACGAACAAGGAGACAGGCAGGCAGGTCGTGCTCTCCGAGCCGCTGAAGTGGGGGCAGCGGCTGACGCTGTTCGACTTCGACCTGGTGTGGGAGAGGGGCCGCTGGACGGTCGAGAAGGTCGCGGCGAAGGTCCTGAACTCCAACACGGTCGCGGAGGACCCGAAGATCACCCGGCTGTTGGGTGACGAGCACAGGGAGGTCGTCGCGTACGTCAATCAGATCATCGGCACGTCGACGGTGGCGATGTCCACGGCCGACGCGCCGTGGCGGGACGAGCCGATCATCGACCTGATCAACCATGTGCAGGCTGTGACGGTGAAGGCCGCGCTGGCGGGCGGCGAGTACGCGGGGCTGCCGGTGGTGTCGCAGGCGTCGTGCTTCTCCCGTTCGGCGGTGATCCCGGCGGGCAAGGTGACGATCAAGGACGCCGCGGGGCTGTATCCGTTCGAGAACACACTCGAGGCGCGGCTGATGACGGGTGCGCAGCTGAAGGAATACCTGGAGTTCTCCGCGCGGTACTACGTGCAGACTCCGGCCGGGGCGCCGGTCGACACGTCGAAGCTGACGAACGCGGGCGGGACGCCCGACTACAACTACGACGCGGTGTCGGGACTGACGTACGACATCGACATCGCGAAGCCGGCGGGTGAGCGGATCGCGGGTCTCTCGTTCGAGGGTGCGCCGATCGATCCGGCGGCGCGGTTCGTGCTGGCCGTCAACAACTACCGGGCGAGCGGCGGCGGGAACTTCCCGCATGTGGCCGCGTCCCGGCAGTTGTGGGCGAACTCGGAGGAGATCCGGAACACGATCATCGCCTGGGTGCAGGCGGAGGGCACGGTGGATCCGGCTCGGTTCGCGTCGGTGGGCTGGAGGCTCACCCGGGACGGTGTGCCCGTCTTCTAGGGCCCGTCCGCCGGAACGGCTCATACCTCCGTTTCCAGCGGGGTGAGCGCGGGCGCCTGGCGTGGGATGCCGGGCGCCTCGCGCCGGTCGAGGCCGAAGGTGGTGAAGGCGGTGCGGCGGGGCAGGGGGTAGGGCTCTTTGCCGGTGAGGGTGTTGAGGATGCTCGCGCTGCGCCAGGCGGCCAGTCCGAGGTCGGGGGCGCCGACGCCGTGGGTGTGCCGTCCGGCGTTCTGCACGTACACGGATCCGGTGACGGCCGGATCCAGCTGCAGCCGGAACTCGGCGTCGACGAGGTGCCGTCCGGCGCTGTCAGTGCGCATGTACGGGTCGAGACCTGCGAGGAGGGAGCCGAGCGGGCGTTCGCGATAGCCGGTGGCGAGGACGACGGCGTCGGTGGTGAGCCGGGAACGGGTGCCCTGCTGGGTGTGTTCGAGGTGGAGCTCGACCTTGGTGCCGGCGACGCGGCCGGCGGTGCGGACCGTGACGCCGGGAGTGAGGACGGCGTCGGGCCAGCCGCCGTGGAGGCTGCGGCGGTAGAGCTCGTCGTGGATGGCGGCGATGGTGTCGGCGTCGATCCCTTTGTGGAGCTGCCACTGACGGGGGACGAGGTCGCCGCGGGTCTGTTCGGGCAGGCCGTGGAAGTAGTGGGTGTAGTCGGGGGTGAAGTGCTCCAGGCCGAGCTTGGAGTACTCCATCGGTGCGAAGGCTTCGGTGCGGGCCAGCCAGTGCAGCTTCTCGGCTCCGGAGGGCCGGGCGCGCAGCAGGTCCAGGAAGACCTCGGCTCCGGACTGGCCCGAGCCGATGACGGTCACGTGTTCGGCGGCCAGCAGCCGGTCGCGGTGGTCGAGGTAGTCCGCGGAGTGGATGACCGGGGCGGAGGGTGCGTCGGCGAGGGGGCGCAGCGGTTCCGGGACGTAGGGCTCGGTGCCGACGCCGAGAGCGACGTTGCGGGTGTAGGTGCGGCCGAGGGCTTCGGCCTCGCCGTCGGCGTCGAGCTGGGTGAAGTCGACTTCGAACAGGCCCCGTTCGGCATTCCAGCGGACGGCGTCGACCTGGTGGCCGAAGTGGACTCCGGGCAGACTGTCGGCGACCCAGCGGCAGTAGGCGTCGTACTCGGCGCGCTGGATGTGGAACCGCTCGGCGAAGTAGAAGGGGAAGAGCCGGTCGCGGGAGCGCAGGTGGTTGAGGAAGGTCCAGGGGCTGGCGGGGTCGGCGAGGGTGACGAGGTCGGCGAGGAAAGGGACCTGGAGGGTGGCGCCTTCGATGAGCAGGCCGGGGTGCCATCGGAAGACGGGCCGCTGATCGTAGAAGCAGGCGGCGAGTCCGCCGGGCACGCCGTGGGCCAGGGCGGCGAGGGACAGGTTGAACGGGCCGATGCCGACGCCCACGAGGTCCTGGGGCAGGTCGGCCTGTTCGGTCGGTGGCGTGCCGGTCATCGGGGTGTGCTGCCTTCCACGAGTCGGGTCAGGGCTTCGAGGGCTTCGAGGGTGGTATGGGGGTTGAGCAGGGTCGCCTTGAGCCAGATCCGGCCATCCGCGCGGGCACGGCCGAGGACGGCTCGGCCCTCGGTGAGCAGGGTGCGCCGGATCTGGGCGGTCTCCTCGTCGGAGGCGTCGGCGGGCCGGAACAGGACGGTGGAGAGGGTGGGCCGTTCGTACAGTTCCAGCCGGGGATTCTTCTCGACGAGGTCGGCGAGGTCGTGCGCCGCGGCGCAGGTGCGGTCGACGAGGGCGCCGAGACCGGCGCGGCCGAGCGCTCTGAGGGTGACGGCGATCTTGAGGATGTCGGGCCGGCGGGTGGTGCGCAGGGAGCGGCCGAGCAGATCGGGCAGGCCGGCGTCGGTGTCGTCCTCGGCGTTGAGGTACTCGGCCGTGTGCCCGAGCGGTGCGAGGCGGCCGGCGTCGGGTACGGCGAGCAGCCCGGCAGCGACCGGTTGCCAGCCCAGTTTGTGCAGGTCGAGGGTTACGGAGTGGGCGCGCTCGAGGCCGGCGAGGAGGTGGCGGCGGTCGGCGCTGAAGAGCAGTGGGCCGCCGTAGGAGGCGTCGATGTGCAGTTCGGCGCCGTGGCGGTCGGCGGCGCCGGCGATTGCCGAAAGCGGGTCGATGCGGCCGGTGTCGGTGGTACCGGCGGTGGCGACCACCAGGAGCGGGGGGCCGTGGTGGGCGGCGAGCGTGGCGAGCGTGGCGTCGAGTGCGGCCGGGTCGTGGACGGGGGCGGTGACCGGTTCGGGGAGACCGAGGAGCCAGGCGGCGCGGCGCACCGAGTGGTGGGCGGTGTCGCCGCAGACGGTCCGGACCATTCCGTGACGCTCTCTCGCGAGGAGCAGGGCGAGCTGGTTGGACTCGGTGCCGCCGGTGGTGACCAGGGCGTCGGGAGCGGTACCTCGCGGATACACCTCGCGCGCGAGGACACGGGTGACCCTGGTCTCCAGTTCGGAGGCAGCGGGGGCCTGGTCCCAGGAGTCCATGGACGGGTTGAGCGCGGAGGCGGCGAGGTCGGCGGCGACGGCGAGCGCGAGCGGCGGGGTGTGCAGGTGTGCCGCGCACAGGGGGTCGGCGGGGTCGGCGGCGCCGTGGGCGACGGCGCGGACGAGAGTACGCAGGGCGTGCGCGGCGCCGTCGCCGTGTTCCGGCAGTACCTCGCCAACGGCCTGCCGCACGCGTGCGGCGACGGCGTCCGGCCCGCCGGCCGACACCGGCCCGCCGCGCGCGACGGCGCCCTCGCCGAGGGCGTCGAGCACGAGAGCAAGCAGGGGGCGCAGGGCGTCGGGGCCGGTGATTCCTCCCGCGAGGGGCGGGGTGTGCGGCATGAGGCGGGTCCTTGAGCGAGACGCGGGTGTCACCCAACGGTGACGAGGGGCCCGATGGGGCGCCCGCAGATCTCAACGATCACGACCCGAAAGTGGTATTGCCTTGTGGGAGGGGTGGTTGGGAGCGGTCGGTGCGGTATCGGCTGCCGGGCGGGCGCCGGGCACAAGCGGATTGCTGCGGGTACGGCTCGGCACGGGTGAAGGCCGCTGCGGCCGTGTGGAGGCCGCTGCGCGGCACCTCCCCACCCCGCCCCTTCCCGGAATCGGGCTCCGCCCGGAGCCGGCCATCGCGCGCCCCAGGTGTTCAGAGCCTCGGCCCTGAACACCGCCCCGCGCTCCGCGGGCCGGACCCCGCCCAGGACCCCCGTTACCGCTTCTTCGCGCGGTGTTTTCGGGGACTCCCGCCCAGGGCCGGGTATGCGCAGCGTCGGCAGGACCGGGCACCGCCCGGGCACCGTGCTGCGCTCCGCGGGCAGCACCGGCCCCGAGCCCCGTACCCCACTGCGCGAGCAGCACCAGGCACCCCCGTGGCTCCGTACCGCGGTCCGCGCGGTGTCATCGAACGATGTGCGCGCCTCCATCACGACCTGTGGCCTGGAGGCCGCAGGTGGGTGAGGGCACTCCCCCGGGCGGGCTCCGGCGGAGCGCCGTCGGCGACCGAGGCGCGGGTATCGGGCGGATCACCGGCAGGACGGGCACGCTCCGGCGCCGCCGGGGCTCCCGCAAGGGCCGCGAGGTCGTAGGGGCCCGGGGGGCGGGGCCCACCCCAAAGCTCACGCTCCCCGCACGCGCAGCGCCCTGCGCAAGTCGTCGAGCTGGTCGGCCAGTTTGCGGCGCAGCGCCGGGAGGATGTCCGGTTCGGCGAGGCACGCTTCGCCCGCGCGGAGCGCCTCCGGGTCGACGGCGTGGACGGGGAAGGCGTAGCGGCCGCACGCTTCGGCGATCGCCGGGCCGCGACGCGCGGCGAGGGCGACCGCGTCGGGGTAGAAACGGGGTACGTACTCGCGTACGAGGTCGGCCTGTTCGGGCTGCCAGAAGCCTTGCGCGGTCGCCGCGAACAGGTAGTTCGACAGGTCGTCGGCGGCGAAGAGCCGGGCCCAGGCCGCTGCCTTGGCCTCCGGTGTGGGGAGGGCTGCGCGGCAGCGGGCGGCACCTTCCTGGCCGGTGGCGCTCGGATCGCGTTCGAGTTCGGCGGCGATGGCCGCTTCGTCGGTGGCGCCGAGGACGGCGAGGCGCCTGAGGATGCGCCAGCGCAGTTCGGGGTCGAGCTCGGGGCCGCCGGGCACGCTGCCTTCGGTGAGCCATTCCTGGATCGGTTCCGGCTGGCCGGCGGCGTCGATGTAGTGGCGTACGGCGGTCAGACGGAGTCCCGGGTGGCTGCCGTCCTCGGTGCGGCGCAGCAGGTCGCGGCAGATGCGGGTGAGGGTGGTGAGCGCGGCGGGGCGCTCCTCGGCGGGCAGGTAGCAGTCGGCGATCTGGCCTGCGGCGAAGGCGAGAACGCCTTGGACGACTGCGAGGTCGTTCTCGCGCGGCAGGTGTTCGCAGGCTGCGTCGAGGTAGGCGGTGGCGGCGAGTTCGCCGTCACGGACCATGTCGCGTGCCGCGTTCCACACGACGGCGCGGGTGAGGGCGTCGGGAATGCCGGACAGCAAACCGAGGGCGGCGCGCCAGGAGGTGTCGTCGAGGCGGACCTTGGCGTAGCTGGTGTCGCCGTCGTTGAGGACGACGAGCGCGGGGCGGCGTCCGGGGTGCGGCAGTGTCTCGCCGTCGTTCGGCACGTCGGTCTCGAAGCGGTCCCGGAGCACGAGCGTGCCGGGGTCGATGGGGTCGGTGTCGTATGCGCCGACGGCGATGCGGTGGGGGCGGCTGCCGTCGCGTGCGACGGTCAGCGTCCAGCCGCCGGGTGTGTCGGTGACGGTCGGGGTGAGGGTGTCGACGCCGGTGGTGCGCAGCCAGGACTCGGCCCAGGCATGCACGTCGCGGTCGGTGGCCGCGGCGAGGGAGTCGATGAAGTCGGCGAGCGTGGCGTTGGCGAACTTGTGCCGGGCGAAATGTGTGTTGATGCCGGCGAGGAAGTCCTTCTCCCCGAGCCAGGTGACGAGCTGGCGCAGGGCGGAGGCGCCCTTGGCGTAGGAGATGCCGTCGAAGTTGAGCATCGCGGAGGCGGTGTCGGGGACGGCCTCGGGGTCGGGAGCGACGGGGTGGGTGGAGGGCCGCTGGTCTGCGTCGTAGCCCCAGGCCTTGCGGGCGATCGCGAAGTCGGTCCAGGTGTCGGTGAAGCGGGTGGCTTCGGTGAGCGTCTGGTAGCCCATGTACTCGGCGAACGACTCGTTCAGCCAGATGTCGTCCCACCACTTGAGGGTGACGAGGTCGCCGAACCACATGTGGGCCATCTCGTGGGCGATGACCATGGCACGGGTCTGGCGCTGGGTGTCGGTGACGGCGGAGCGGTAGACGAATTCGTCGCGGAAGGTGACGAGGCCCGGGTTCTCCATGGCGCCGGCGTTGAACTCGGGGACGAAGGCCTGGTCGTAGGAGTCGAAGGGGTAGGGCTCCTCGAACTTCTCGTGGTATCGGTCGTAGCACTGCCGGGTGATGTCGAGGAGTTCGTCGGCGTCCGCGTCGAGGTAGGGGGCCAGCGAGCGTCGGCAGTGGATGCCGAAGGGCAGTCCGGCGTGTTCGGTGCGTACGGAGTGCCAGGGGCCGGCGGCGACGGCGACGAGGTAGGTGGACAGCAGCGGGGTGGGGGCGCAGGTCCAGCGGCCGTCGCCGTCGTGGGTGGCGACGCCGTTGCCGAGCACGGTCCAGCTCCGGGGAGCGGTGACCGTGACCTCGAAGACGGCCTTGAGGTCGGGCTGGTCGAAGGCGGCGAAGACGCGCTGGACGTCGTCCATGAACAGCTGCGTGTAGACGTACGCCTCGCCGTCGCTGGGGTCGGTGAAGCGGTGCATGCCTTCACCGGTGCGGGAGTAGCGCATCTGCGCGTCTATGCGCAGTTCGTGCTCGCCGGCGGTGAGGCCGGTGAGGGGGAACCGGTTCTCGGTGAGGCGGGCGGGGTCGAGGGGCTGTCCGTCGAGCGTGATGGAGCGGAGTTCGGCGGGCTTCATCTCGACGAAGCTGTCCCCTGCCGCTTTCGCGGTGAAGTGGATGACGGTTCGTGAGTCGAAGTTCTCGTCGCCGGTGGTGAGATCGAGGTCGATCGTGTACCGGTGTACGTCGAGTTGACGGGCTCGGGTCTGCGCTTCGCCGCGCGTCAGTACGGACATGGGCCCATGCTGCCTGATGGGCCCGGCTCAGCACACGGGGTGGTGATTGCGCTGTCAGCGCACACCGGGCTCGCGCCGGCCCGGCCGGTCGGCGATCTGCTCATGGTGGCGGATGACCTCGGCGACGATGAAATTCAGCAGTTTCTCCGCGAACGCCGGGTCGAGTTTCGCGCTCTCCGCGAGGTGCCGCAGCCGTTGGATCTGGCGGGCCTCGCGGGCGGGGTCGGCGGGCGGCAGATGGTGTTCCGCCTTGAGGTGGCCGACCTGCTGGGTGCACTTGAATCGCTCGGCGAGCATGTGGACGACGGCCGCGTCGATGTTGTCGATGCTCTCGCGCAGGCGGTTCAGCTCGGCGCGCACGGATTCGTCGATGTCCCTCGTGGTCATGGTCAGGCAGCTTACGTCGAGGTGGCGTGGACGGTCGGCGGGTGTTCAGGGTCCGGGACGCGGCTGCTCCAGCCGCCGGGGACTCCTGCCCTGCTGTTCCCGGAAGCGGATTGGGGCGAGGCCGAGACGGCGGGTGAACAGGCGGGAGAAGTACGCCGGTCTTCGTATCCGACGCGGCGGGCGACGGCGGCGACGGGCAGGTCGGTGCCGGCGAGGAGTTCCTCGGCCCGGCCCAGCCGGATGCCGAGGAGATGGTCCTTGGCGCTGCATCCTGCGCCTCGGCTCATCCCCGGCGTCCCCCACCACTACGGGCCCGACCCCGCCGCAGGCTGGGACGAATGCTTCGCGGGTGCGATGACGATCCGTCACTGGTCGGCCGGGCCGGTCCCGCCGCTGTACGTCCCGGGGCCGGTGCTGCGTACGGGCGGGAACGAGGTGTGGGTGCTGGAGCTGGAGCGTGCGGCGGGCGGAACGCGCGGTGCGCCTGCGGGGGAAGGGGCGGACGGGCAGGCCACGGGGCCTGCCCGTCCTGTGTGCCCGGTGCTCTACAGGTTCGCGGCGGCGGACCTGATCGCGGAGGCGAAGGTGGACACCTCGGTGTAGACGCCGGGGTACCCGGCCCTGGCGCAGCCGTAGCCCCAGCTGACGATGCCGACCTGGATCCAGGCGCCGGCGGTGTCCCTGCGGAACATGGGGCCGCCGGAGTCGCCCTGGCAGGTGTCGACGCCGCCCTCGTTGTAGCCGGCGCAGATCTCCTCGTTCGCGACGAGTTCGTCGTAGGCCTGCCCGCAGGCGGCGTCGGAGACGAACGGGACCTGGGCCTTGAGCAGGTAGCGCTGCTGCGTGCCGCCCTCACGGGCAGCGCCCCAGCCGGCGACGGTGAAGGTGCCGTTGTTGTAGGCCGTGGTGTCGGCGATCTTCAGAGTGGGCAGGTCGATGGGCCGCTCGAGCTTGATCAGGGCCCAGTCCTTGCCGGTGCCGTTGTAGCCGGGGGCCTGCAGGACCTTGGTGGAGCGGACCTTGATGGCGCTGGAGCTGCGGAGATCCACGACGCCGGCGGTGGCGGTGATGCCGGTGTCGTTGCCGGAGCCGCTGACGCAGTGGGCGGCGGTGAGCACGATGTCCTTGGCGTAGAGCGCACCGCCGCAGCCCATGGAGAGCCGGACCATGAACGGGAACTCACCCTGGGCGGCACGGGTGCCGCCCACCACGGGCGGCGGGGCGGCAGAGGCGGAGGTGGGCTGGAGACTGACGGCGGCGAGGACGACGGCACCGGCGGCGAGACATCTCTTGAGCGTGCTCAGAAACTTCAACGGACTGCCTCTCGTGGGGGGTTGAGGGGAACGCCCGCCAGGCCAGAGCTTTATGACATGCGCCCGACAACACGTTGTCCGGAGTATGGGACCGGTCAGCGGACACCACAAGAAGCACCTTTCGGCCAATCCCCCGGCCCCGCGGACGCCGCCCGGCCCCGCCCCGGCCGTAGAGTTGCCGGGCCGTGGGTTCAAGGCCCGTTCGGCCGAGCAGGCGCAGCAGCCGCCAGGCGTGCATGGGGGTACGGGACGTGGCGAACCGCAGCAGCGAGGTGGTGCACGGCTTCCCGCACCTGGAGACCGTGCGGTCGGCGATCACCGCGCTGTACCGGCGGCTCTCCCCCGAGAGCGTGCTCTCCTACGCCCCCAGCGTGCTCCCCGCCGACGTGGCCTTCGGGGAGGACGACGATCTGCATCTCGGCGCGCAACGCGTGGCCCGCGCCCTCGTGCACCATCTGCGGCTGCCGGACGCCCGGGTGATCGTCAGCTTCCGCGAGATGGAACATGCGGCGAGCGTCGAACTCACGGCAGGACCCGAGTACTTCATCGAGCTGAACGACCGATTCCGCACCCATCGGCGGGACATCGGCGCGGCCCTCGCGCACGAGATCACCCATGTGCTGTTGCACCGGCTCGACCTGTCGTTCCCCGGCACCCGCGACAACGAGATCCTCACCGACACCGTGACCACCTACCTCGGCGCGGGCTGGCTGCTGCTGGACGCCTTCCGCGAGGACGCCGTCTCCAGTCAGAAGCTCGGCTATCTGACCCCGGAGGAGTTCGGCTACGTCCTCGCCGGCCGGGCACTGGCCTTCGACGAGGACCCGCGCACCTGGTTCACCAGCCCGCAGGCGTACCACGCCTACACCAAGGGCCGGGCCAGGGCACTGCTCGACGCTCAGCAGCCCCCGCTGACCACCGCCGGCCGGCTGGGCCGCCTCCGCTACGCCAAGGACCGGCGCCGCGCCCAGGAGCACCCGGGCGACCAGCCCGCAGGACCGTATGCGTACGCCTTCGAGCAGGGACCGGACGGACTGCGGGTCTCCTTCCCGTGCTCCACCTGCCACCAGCGCGTCCGGGTACCCGTGCGGGGACGGGTGCGGGCCCGTTGCGGCCTGTGCCGGACCGTTCTCGAATGCGACACCTGAACCCGTTTCCAGGTGCCCCGGACCGGCCGGAACCTGCCCCTCATGTCGAGGACTGCGCTCCCGAACCCGCGCCTCGAACGCCGACGAGATGAGATTCGCCGCCGGGCGGGGCCGGCTCGCCGCGCGCAGCGGAGATTCCATCCCGTCCGAGGGCACCTTCTACGGCCGCCAGGCCGTAGAAGGTACTGAGGACACCGTGCGAAACGCGGTACCGGCGGTCCGGGGCGGAGCCCCGTCTCCCGCCCCCGGGGTGGCGCGGCCCCGGGGCTTGCCGCGGTTCGGGAAGGGCAGTGGGGAAAGGACCGGCCGTCGGCGCGCCGCCCCCGTCCACCACCGGACGTCAGCCCGACGCCCGTCCGGCGGCCCCCCGGCCCCCGCCGCCGCCACGACCGCGGCGGCCACCGCCGCCCGCCGGCTCGCCCTGCCCGGCGGTCCGCCGCGACGACGCCCGGGACGGCGCCTCCCCCGACGCACCCCGCGCCGCCCGGGACGGCGCCTCCGCCGACCCCGGTCGGCGGCGCCGACGGCGCGACGGCGACGACGAGCCGCTCTTAGCGGCGGGCGCGACGGCCGGCTGCGGGACCTCGATCGTCACCGCGACACCCGACGGCTCCCGCGCCCCCGTCAGCCGGCTGAGTTCGTCGTCGCCGGACTTCACCCGTGCCGTGCGCGGGCTGATGCCCGCGTTCGTCATGAGGCGGGTCATCTCGCGGCGCTGCTCCGGCAGGACCAGCGTCACGACGCTGCCGGACTCACCCGCGCGGGCGGTGCGGCCACCGCGGTGCAGATAGTCCTTGTGGTCTACGGGCGGATCGACGTTGACGACCAGGTCCAGGTCGTCGACGTGGATCCCGCGCGCCGCGACGTTCGTCGCGACCAGCGCCGTGACCTGCCCGTTCTTGAACTGGTCAAGGGTCCGGTTGCGCTGCGGCTGCGACCGGCCGCCGTGCAGGGCGGCGGCCCGTACACCGCTGGCCAGCAGCCGCTTGGCGAACCGGTCGGCGGTGCGCTTGGTGTCCACGAAGAGGATCACCCGGCCGTCACGGGCCGCGATGCGTGTGGCGACGGCCTTCTTGTCGGTCTCGTCCAGCACGTGCAGCACGTGGTGCTCCATCGTGGTGACCGCACCCGCGGACGGGTCGACCGAGTGCACCACCGGGTCCGTGAGGAACATCCGCACCAGCCGGTCGATGTTCGCGTCGAGGGTCGCGGAGAACAGCATCCGCTGACCACCCGGCTCGACCTGCTTCAGCAGCGCCGTGACCTGCGGCATGAACCCCATGTCGGCCATCTGGTCGGCCTCGTCCAGAACCGTGATCGCGACGTCGCCGAGTGCGCAGTCGCCGCGTTCTATGAGGTCCTTGAGCCGTCCGGGCGTGGCCACGAGCACTTCGGCGCCGCGCCGCAGGGCACCGGCCTGCTTGGTGATGGACAGGCCGCCGACGACGGTCGCGAGCCGCAACTGCAGCGCCGTCGCATAGGGGGTGAGAGCGTCGGTGACCTGCTGCGCGAGTTCCCTGGTCGGTACGAGCACGAGCGCGAGGGGCGCCCGGGCGGCGGCCCGGCGTCCCGACGTCCGGGCGAGGAGCGCGAGCCCGAAGGCGAGCGTCTTGCCCGAGCCGGTGCGGCCTCGCCCGAGGATGTCCCGGCCGGCGAGGGAGTTGGGGAGCGTGGCGGCCTGAATCGGGAAGGGCTCGGTGACGCCTTGGGCCGCGAGCGTCTTCAGCAGGGCGGCGGGCATGTCCAGCTCGTCGAACGCCGCGACGGCGGGCAGCTCGGGGGTGATGGTCTCCGGCAGGGTGAACTCCTGCGGGGGCGCCACGCTGCGGGCGCTCGCCTTTCCAGAGCCGGTTTTCTTGCCCGAGCCGTATCGATTTCCGGCGCCGGGACGATTGCCACCGGTGTGACGATTTCTGCCGGCGGTTCTGTCCGGTCGTTCGGAGCGGTTCATGCGGAATGTGCCTTCCTGGGGCCGGTGGACAGCAAGAGCCGGGGCCCGCACCGACGAAGGTGCGGGCCCCGGCTGCAGGAGCTGCGAGATACGAGCCCGGCGATCAGGCCGGGAGGATGTTCTCCGCCTGCGGGCCCTTCTGGCCCTGCGTGACGTCGAACGTCACCTTCTGGCCCTCCTGGAGCTCACGGAAGCCCGAGGTGGCGATGTTGGAGTAGTGGGCGAAGACGTCGGCGCCGCCGCCGTCCTGCTCGATGAAGCCGAAGCCCTTTTCCGAGTTGAACCACTTCACGGTTCCAGTAGCCATGTCATTCTCCTAAAACAGGGGCAAGCCGAAAATTCACACCTCGTGAATTTCCTGTCGCCGCCTTGACCCCCATCCGGAGAAGCCGGAAACAATAATGTGCGCCTGAGGAAGCATTCCCGTCAGGCGCACACAAAGTTCATGGGTACCAAAACTGCAACTACCTCACCCTAGCACGCCGGCGCCCGGAAAGCGCGATCATGACACGCCCGGTCATCGTCGCATTCTCGTCAGCGGCGCCGCTGGGTACGCACCGGGCCGCCGGGACTCCATGACCGTACGACCAGCTCGTCTCCCTCCACCGATGTCCTGACGACCTCGTCGAGCTCGATGCGGAAGAGGTGGAACGGCTCCGGCGGCTTGACGTCCTCGACGAAGCGCGACTTGGCCTCAGGCTCGGTGACCTCGTAGGCCCGCCCGGAGATCCGTACGTCCCCGCCGTCCATCGCGTCGTCGGCCCCCGGGTTCGTGTACAGGGCGAAACGCGGGTCGCGCGCGAGGTCCCGGGCCTTGAACGAGTCCGCCATCATGCCGAGCCACAGCTCACCGAAGCGGAAGTTCACCTCCAGGCCGGTCAGCCGGGGCGAGCCGTCCTTGCGGAGGGTGGCCAGGACGTGATGCCGGTACCGCTCGAAACGGCTCTGGACGGATTCGGCGAAAGAGGGTTCGGCCGCCCGGAAGGCTGCCCACGTGGAAGACGTCATTGCTCCATGGAACCGCGGAAGCCCGACACCTCGTGTCCGGTTTCCGCGTCTCCCGGTTTCCGTGTGGCGTGCCGGTGCGGTGACGGCGCGCCGTCCTGGAAGGGGGCACGGGCCACGGCGGGGCGACGGGGAGGCAAGGGCCCCCTGGGGCCGAGGCCGGCCGTGGCGGCCGCTGCCTCGTGTCAGCGGGTCAGCGGGTCAGCGGGTCAGCGGGTCAGCGGACGATGCCCTGGGCGCGCGCCGCCGCCAGCCACTGCGGGAACTCCCCCACCAGCCGGTCGTACAGCTCCGTGTCGGGGACCTGGCGCGGGTCGAGGCCGGCGTGGAAGAAGCCCGCGTTGTCGACGGGGCGTTTGACGGGGACGGCCAACTCGTCGAGCTTCCTGAGGAAGTCGAACTGCGAACTCCGCTTGTTGCCGAAGCCGACGAACTGCCAGAAGAGCGGGAGCTTGGCCGCCTTGCAGAGGTAGCGCTCGGCGGCCAGCTTGTTGATCGGACCGCCGTCGGTCTGGAAGACGACGAGCGCGGGTGCCGTGGAACCACTGTCCAGGTAGTGGTCGATGACGGCGTCCATCGCCAGGTGGTAGCTGGTCTTCCCCATGTGCCCGAGGCCCGAGACGATCTCCTCTATCCGGCCGTGGTGGTTCTCCAGCGCGATGTGGGTCACCGCGTCGACGTCGGTCGAGAAGAACACGACGGGGACGGTGCCGTCGTCGTCGAGATTGGCCGACAGCCCGAGGACGCGGTCGGCGAGGGCCTGGACGCTGCCGTCCTTGTAGTACTCCTTCATGGACCCCGAGTAGTCGACCACCAGATATACGGCGGCGCGCTGCCCGTGCAGGCCGTGCTTCCGGAGCGAGACGCCCGCGGTCTTGTAGAGGCTGACCAGGGCAGGGGCGCTCTGCTCGAGCTTCTGGAGGCTGACGGCCATGCGGGCTCCGTTTCGTCGGACGGGGTGGGGTACGGCGGTCCGACGATATCCCGGGCAGCGCGGGCAACGGGGCGGTCGCCGGGCGCCCTTGACACGCCGACGGGCTCGTTCCCCACCCCAGCCCGCCCCCTTCCCGCCGCACCGCGGGACGGCCTCTCGAGGCGAAACTCCGCCGCCCGCGGGCTGGTTGCCGCGCAGCGGCAATTCCCGCCCGTCGGGCGGCACTTCCCACGGCCGCCCAGGCCGTAGGGGGACATTGAGGACACGCCCGAAGCGCGGTCCGGGACCCCGGCGAAGCCCCGGACCCCTGTCTGACGGAGCGGCGCCGGTCCGGGCGGAGCCCGGTCATTCGTCCGGAGCACGGAGCGGAGCCCGAACGCCGCACGGAGCGCGTTGAACGGGCCAGGGCGGAGCACGGTACACCGGCCAGAGCACGGAGCGGAGCCCGGGGCGGAGCCGGCATGCCTCCGCCCGGGAGGGCGGAACTGGTCCGGGGCCGTCTCCGCCCGGGAGGGCGGAGCTGGTCCGGGGGCCGTCCCGGTGTCGGGAAGATGGGTGGGGACGGCTCCGCACCGGCGCCTCGGGGAACGCCACGGCGCCTGCCGGTCCGGTCGGGGACATGGCAGGCGCCGTGTTCAGTTCCGTACGCCGTTGTACGGGACGTAAAGGGGGGCGGACGGTCAGACCGTCAGCGCCCGGTCCGTCGGCCGGATCGGTGCCGGCAGGGCGCTCGCGCCCGTCAGGTAGCGGTCCACACCGCGCGCCGCCGAGCGGCCCTCGGCGATCGCCCACACGATCAGCGACTGGCCGCGTCCCGCGTCGCCGGCCACGAAGACGCCGTCGACGTTCGTCGCGAAGTCCGCGTCCCGCGCCACGTTGCCGCGCTCGTCGAGGTCGAGGCCGAACTGCTCGACCAGGCCGTTGGACTGGTCGATGCCGGTGAAGCCCATCGCCAGGGTGACCAGCTGCGCCGGGATGCGACGCTCGGTGCCGGGCTTCTGGACGAGCTTACCGTCCTCGAAGGAGACCTCGACCAGGTGGAGCGCCTGGACGTTGCCGTCCTCGTCGCCCTCGAAGTGGGTGGTGGAGACGGAGTAGACCCGCTCGCCGCCCTCCTCGTGCGCGGAGGTGACCTTGTAGAGCATGGGGAACGTCGGCCACGGCTGGTTGGCGTTCCGCTCGTCGCCCGGCTGCGGCATGATCTCCAGCTGGGTGACGGACGCCGCGCCCTGGCGGTGGGCGGTGCCGACGCAGTCCGCACCGGTGTCGCCGCCGCCGATGACGACGACGTGCTTGCCCTCTGCGGTGATCGGCGGGGCGACGAAGTCGCCCTCCTGCACCTTGTTGGCGAGCGGCAGGTACTCCATGGCGAAGTGGACGCCGTTCAGCTCACGCCCGGGGACGGGCAGGTCGCGCGAGACGGTGGCACCGGCCGCGACGACGACCGCGTCGTAGCGGCGGCGCAGCGCGTCGGCCGGCATGTCGCGGCCGATCTCGACCTCGGTGCGGAACTTGGTGCCTTCCGCGCGCATCTGCTCGATGCGCCGGTTGATGTGCACCTTCTCCATCTTGAACTCGGGGATGCCGTACCGCAGCAGTCCGCCGATGCGGTCGGCGCGCTCGTACACGACGACGGTGTGGCCGGCGCGGGTGAGCTGCTGGGCGGCGGCGAGACCGGCAGGGCCGGAGCCGATGACGGCCACGGTCTTGCCGGAGAGGCGCTCCGGCGGCTGCGGGGTGACGTCGCCGGAGTCCCATGCCTTGTCGATGATGGAGACTTCGACGTTCTTGATGGTGACGGCCGGCTGGTTGATGCCGAGCACGCACGCGGCCTCGCACGGAGCGGGGCACAGACGGCCGGTGAACTCCGGGAAGTTGTTGGTGGCGTGCAGCCGCTCGGAGGCGGCGGCCCAGTCCTCGCGGTAGGCGTAGTCGTTCCACTCGGGGATCAGGTTCCCGAGCGGGCAGCCGTTGTGGCAGAACGGGATGCCGCAGTCCATGCAGCGGCCGGCCTGCTTGCTGATGATCGGCAGCAGGGAGCCGGGAACGTAGACCTCGTTCCAGTCCTTGACGCGCTCCTCGACGGGACGGGTCTTGGCGACCTCGCGCCCGGTGGTCAGGAAGCCCTTGGGGTCAGCCATTGGTCGCCGCCTCCATCATCTTCTCGGTGGTCTCCTGCTCGGAGAGACCGGCGAGCTCAGCGGCGTCCTTGGCGGCGAGCACTGCCTTGTACGTGGTCGGGATGATCTTGCTGAACCGGTCCGCGTTCCCGGACCAGTCGGCCAGCAGCTTCTCGGCGACGGTCGAGCCGGTCTCCTCGTGGTGGCGGCGCACGACGTCGTGCAGCCACTGCTTGTCGGTCTCCGAGAGGGACTCGATCGCCTGCAGGTTGCCGGAGTTGACGTTGTCCCGGTCGAGGTCGATCACGTACGCGATGCCGCCGGACATGCCCGCCGCGAAGTTGCGGCCGGTCTCGCCGAGGACGACCGCGTGACCGCCGGTCATGTACTCGCAGCCGTGGTCGCCGACGCCCTCGGAGACGACGAGCGCACCGGAGTTGCGGACGCAGAAGCGCTCGCCGGTCCGGCCGCGGAGGAACAGCTCGCCGCCGGTGGCGCCGTAGGCGATGGTGTTGCCCGCGATGGTGGAGTACTCGGCCAGGTGGTCGGCGCCCCGGTCGGGGCGGACGATCACACGGCCGCCGGACAGGCCCTTGCCGACGTAGTCGTTGGCGTCGCCCTCGAGGCGCAGCGTGATGCCGCGCGGCACGAACGCGCCGAAGGACTGGCCGGCGGAACCGGTGAAGGTGATGTCGATGGTGTCGTCGGGCAGGCCCGCACCGCCGAACTTCTTGGTCACCTCGTGGCCGAGCATGGTGCCGACGGTCCGGTTGATGTTGCGGATCGCGACCTGGCCGCGGACCGGCTGGGCGTCCTCGGCGGTGGCGGCGCTCAGCGCCTCCGCGGCGAGTTCGATCAGCTCGTTGTCGAGGGCCTTCTCCAGGCCGTGGTCCTGCTCGACGACCTGGTGGCGCACCGCGCCGTCGGGCAGTTCGGGCACGTGGAAGAGGGGGTCGAGGTCGAGGCCCTGGGCCTTCCAGTGGTCGACGGCCCGCTCGGTGTCGAGGAGTTCGGCGTGGCCGACGGCCTCCTCGACGCTGCGGAAGCCCAGCTCCGCGAGGATCTCGCGGACCTCTTCGGCGACGAACTCGAAGAAGTTGACGACGAACTCGGCCTTGCCGGAGAACCGCTCGCGCAGCACCGGGTTCTGCGTGGCGATGCCGACCGGGCAGGTGTCCAGGTGGCAGACGCGCATCATGACGCAGCCGGAGACGACGAGCGGCGCGGTCGCGAAGCCGAACTCCTCGGCGCCGAGGAGCGCGGCGATGACGACGTCGCGGCCGGTCTTCAGCTGGCCGTCGGTCTGGACGACGATGCGGTCGCGCAGGCCGTTGAGCAGCAGGGTCTGCTGGGTCTCGGCGAGGCCGAGCTCCCAGGGCCCGCCCGCGTGCTTCAGGGAGGTCAGCGGGGAGGCGCCCGTACCGCCGTCGTGGCCGGAGATGAGGACGACGTCCGCGTGGGCCTTGGAGACACCGGCGGCGACCGTGCCGACGCCGACCTCGGACACCAGCTTCACATGGATGCGAGCGGCCGGGTTGGCGTTCTTGAGGTCGTGGATCAGCTGGGCCAGGTCCTCGATGGAGTAGATGTCGTGGTGCGGCGGCGGCGAGATGAGGCCGACGCCGGGCGTCGAGTGACGCGTCTTGGCGACCCACGGGTACACCTTGTGGCCGGGCAGCTGGCCGCCCTCACCGGGCTTGGCGCCCTGGGCCATCTTGATCTGGATGTCGTCCGCGTTGACCAGGTACTCGCTGGTGACGCCGAAGCGGCCGGAAGCGACCTGCTTGATGGACGAACGGCGCTCGGGGTCGTACAGGCGCTCCGGGTCCTCGCCGCCTTCGCCGGTGTTGGACTTGCCGCCCAGCTGGTTCATGGCGATGGCCAGCGTCTCGTGCGCCTCCTTGGAGATGGAGCCGTACGACATGGCGCCGGTGGAGAAGCGCTTGACGATCTCGGAGACGGGCTCGACCTCGTCGATGGAGATCGGCTCGCGGCCGGACTTGAAGCCGAACAGGCCGCGCAGCGTCATCAGCCGCTCGGACTGCTCGTTCACCCGGTCCGTGTACTTCTTGAAGATGTCGTACCGCTTGTTGCGCGTGGCGTGCTGCAGACGGAAGACGGTCTCCGGGTCGAACAGGTGCGGCTCGCCCTCGCGGCGCCACTGGTACTCGCCGCCGATGTCCAGCGCGCGGTGCGTGGCGGCGATGCCGGAGGCCGGGTACGCCTTGGCGTGCCGGGCGGCGACCTCCTTGGCGATGACGTCGAGGCCCGCGCCGCCGATCTTGGTGGCGGTGCCGTTGAAGTACTTCTCGACGAAGGCGTCGTCGAGACCGACGGCTTCGAAGACCTGCGCGCCGCGGTAGGAGGCGACCGTGGAGATGCCCATCTTGGACATGACCTTCAGGACGCCCTTGCCGAGGGCGTAGATCAGGTTGCGGATGGCCTTCTCGGGCTCCAGGCCCTCGATGAAGGTGCCGGCGCGGACCAGGTCCTCGACGGACTCCATCGCAAGGTATGGGTTGACCGCGGCGGCGCCGTAGCCGATGAGCAGCGCGACGTGGTGGACCTCGCGGACGTCGCCGGCCTCGACCAGCAGGCCCACCTGGGTGCGCTGCTTGGTGCGGATGAGGTGGTGGTGCACGGCGGAGGTGAGCAGCAGCGACGGGATCGGCGCGTGCTCGGCGTCCGAGTGGCGGTCGGACAGGACGATCAGGCGGGCGCCGCCCTCGATGGCGGTGTCGACCTCGCCGCAGATCGCCTCGATACGGGCGGCCAGGGCGTCGCCGCCGCCGGAGACCCGGTAGAGGCCGGACAGGGTGGCGGCCTTCATGCCGGGCATGTCGCCGTCGGCGTTGATGTGGATGAGCTTGGCCAGCTCGTCGTTGTCGATCACCGGGAAGGGCAGCGTGACGCTGCGGCAGGACGCCGCGGTCGGCTCCAGCAGGTTGCCCTGGGGGCCGAGCGAGGAGTGCAGCGAGGTGACGAGCTCCTCGCGGATGGCGTCCAGCGGCGGGTTGGTGACCTGCGCGAACAGCTGGGTGAAGTAGTCGAACAGCAGCCGGGGGCGCTCGGACAGGGCCGCGATCGGCGAGTCGGTGCCCATGGAGCCGAGCGGCTCGCCGCCGGTGCGGGCCATCGGCGCCAGGATGACGCGCAGCTCTTCCTCGGTGTAGCCGAAGGTCTGCTGGCGACGGGTGACGGACGCGTGGGTGTGGACGATGTGCTCGCGCTCGGGAAGGTCCTCGAGCTCGATCTCACCGGCCTCCAGCCACTCCCGGTAGGGGTGCTCGGCGGCGAGGGCGGACTTGATCTCGTCGTCCTCGATGATGCGGTGCTCGGCGGTGTCGACGAGGAACATCTTGCCGGGCTGAAGACGGCCCTTGCGGACGACCTTGGCGGGGTCGATGTCCAGGACGCCGACCTCGGAGGAGAGGACGACGAGACCGTCGTCGGTGACCCAGTAGCGGCCGGGGCGCAGGCCGTTGCGGTCGAGGACCGCGCCGACCTGGACGCCGTCGGTGAAGGTGACGCAGGCCGGGCCGTCCCAGGGCTCCATCATCGTGGAGTGGTACTGGTAGAAGGCGCGCCGGGCCGGGTCCATGGAGTCGTGGTTCTCCCACGCCTCGGGGACCATCATCAGCACGGAGTGGGGCAGCGAACGACCGCCGAGGTGCAGCAGCTCCAGGACCTCGTCGAAGGACGCGGAGTCGGAGGCGTCCGGGGTACAGACGGGGAAGATCCGGTCGATCTTGCCGGCGCCGGAGTTGAAGAGCTGGGTGGCGAGCTGCGACTCACGGGCGCGCATCCAGTTGCGGTTGCCCTTGACCGTGTTGATCTCGCCGTTGTGCGCGACGAAGCGGTACGGGTGGGCCAGCGGCCAGCTCGGGAAGGTGTTCGTGGAGAACCGCGAGTGGACGAGCGCCACGGCGGTGGCGAAGCGCCGGTCCGAGAGGTCCGGGAAGAAGGGCTCCAGCTGGCCGGTGGTCAGCATGCCCTTGTAGACGATGGTGCGCGCGGAGAGCGACGGGAAGTAGACACCGGCCTCGCGCTCGGCGCGCTTGCGCAGCACGAAGGCCTTGCGGTCCAGCGCGATGCCCTCGCTGGCACCGTCGGCGACGAACAGCTGCTGGAAGCCGGGCATGGTGGCGCGGGCGCCGTTGCCGAGGAGGTCGGGGGTGACGGGGACCTCGCGCCAGCCGAGGACGGTCAGGCCCTCTTCGCGGGCGATCGTCTCGATCTTCGAGATGGCGGCCTCGTTGTCCTCGGCGTCCGCCGGGAGGAAGCCGATGCCCACGGCGTACGAGCCGGCCGCGGGCAGGTCGAAGTCGGTGACCTCACGCAGGAATGCGTCGGGGACCTGGAGCAGGATGCCCGCGCCGTCGCCGGAGTCGGGCTCGGAGCCGGTGGCACCGCGGTGCTCGAGGTTTCGCAGTACGGTCAGCGCCTGCTCGACCAGCTCATGGCTGGCAACACCGGTGAGGGTGGCCACGAACCCGACACCGCAGGCGTCGTGTTCGTTACGGGGGTCGTACATCCCCTGGGGGGCGGGGCGACCGTCCATGGGCGACCAGGCGTCGGAACGCATCGGCTCTCCCGTCGTCGTCGTGGCATGTGCAGTGCCGAGGGACGACGTTGGCCCTCCGCGAAATTTCGTGCAGGTTACATGATGGAGTGCTTCTCGGAAAGCGGATAGCCCATTCCAGCATGCGGACACCGCGTCAGCGGTGAAGGGGGTCCGACGGACGGATTCGGCGTTGACCGGATGTCCGGAGGACGTTCGCAGAGCAGGCCTCATTGCCCACAGCGTCTACGGCTGATGCCCCGGGATTGCGGAATCGAAACCACCGGGTAACGGCTACTTATGTTGCGCCTTGCATAGTGTCTCACCCTGAGGCGACTTCGCGGCAGGACGTACGTCACAGGGTCCGTGACAAATCCCGAAAAAGCGAACGCACCGGCTCAGGCACTGCCGGTGCGGCGCGATTCCAGGGGGTGCGCGGCGTCACACAGCGGCGCCGATGAGCGCACCCAGACCGTATGTGACCGCGGCGGCCGTGCCGCCGAGAGCCAGCTGGCGCAGGCCACTGAACCACCAGCCACGGGCCGTGACCTTCGCCACCAGGGCACCACAGGCGAAGAGTCCCACGAGCGCCAGCAGCACCGCCGGCCACAGCGCGCTCGCACCGAGCAGGTACGGCAGCACCGGCAGCAGCGCGCCGAGCGCGAACGCACCGAAGGAGGAGAGCGCGGCGACGAGGGGCGAGGGCAGGTCGTCCGGGTCGATGCCGAGCTCCTCCCGGGCATGGATCTCCAGCGCCTGCTCGGGATCCTTCGAGAGCTGCATCGCAACCTCGCGGGCGAGCGCCGGCTCCACTCCGCGGGCGACGTACAGCGCCGCCAGCTCCTCCATCTCGTCGACCGGGTGCTTACGCAACTCCCGTCGCTCCACGGCCAGTTCGGCCTCGACCAGCTCCCGCTGGGAGGCGACGGAGGTGTACTCGCCGGCCGCCATCGAGAACGCGCCCGCGGCGAGACCGGCCAGGCCCGTGATCACTATCGTCTGCTGGGAGACGGCACCGCCTGCGACGCCGGTCATCAGCGCGAGGTTGGAGACCAGTCCGTCCATCGCCCCGAACACCGCCGGGCGCAGCCAGCCGCCGTTGACGTCACGGTGCGTGTGGTTGTCACGGTGCGCCTCGTGAAGTGCGGCTTCGGTTTCGATGATGGACACGGATCTCCCCTTCTCCGGCAGCGGCCCTGGTTGGCGCGGCTCCCCTTCGGCGTCCTCGAAGATACGCTGAATGTAAGGGGCGTACCAGCAAGGCAGGCTTTACTTACTTGCGCCTCAGGAATGGGCGAAGCGGGTGACAGAAACGTTTCTCCGACTCGTCGTGCGCAGCTCGTGGCACAGATCCGGGAACAAGGCTCGCGCGCGCGAAGGGGACCTTCATGGAAGTGCTGGCAGCATCCGGCTCCGGTTCCGCAGCCGCCCTGCTGGACCGGGCCCGCGGCGCGCTCCTCGGCCTCGCGGTCGGTGACGCGCTCGGGGCGCCGGCGGAGAACCTGCGCCCCTCGGAGATCCGTCGCCGCTGGGGCCGTATCGAGGACTTCGTGAGCGACGACCCCGCGGGCACCGACGACACCGAGTACGCGATCTTCTCCGGCCTGCTGCTCGCCAGGCACGGCTCCGCGCTCACCGTGGCCCACGTCGAGTCGGCGTGGCACCAGTGGATCGCCGACCTGGACGAAGGACCGTTCCGGGGGGCGGGCTTCAGCGAGCGCGGCACCCTGGAAAATCTCCGCAGGGGCCTCGCCGCCCCGATCTCGGCCCAGCACCGGCACGCATGGAGCGACGGTCTCGCGATGCGGGCGGCTCCCTTCGGCGTCTTCGCGGCCGGCCGGCCTGCGGAGGCCGCACGGCTTGTGACGATCGACGGCAGCGTCAGCCACGACGGCGAGGGCATCTACGGCGGCCGGGCCGTGGCGGCGGGGGTCGCGGCGGCGATGGGCGGGGCGGGACCGGCGGGAGTGATCGGCGCGGCGCTGTCCGTCGTGCCGATGGACTCCTGGACGGCCCGCTCCATGCGCCGCGCGGTCGTCGCGGCGGGTCGGACGTACCCGGACACGCTGTCGATGGAGCGGGCGGTCCGCTCGGCGGTCGTCATCGGTGGCTACCCGTGGACGGACCTGGCGCCGGAGGCCGTCGGCCTGGCGTTCGGCGCGTTCGCGGCGGCGCGGGGCGACTTCCGCACGTCGGTGCTGACCGCAGTCAACATGGGCCGCGACGCCGACACCACCGCGGCGGTCGCGGGTGCGCTGGCCGGCTCGGTCGCCGGCTCGGGAGCGATCCCCGAGGAGTGGGCGTCGGCGATCACTCCGGTCCGCGGCAGCTGCCTCCCGTCGATGCGCGGCTACCACGTGCTGGACATCGCGGACCTGCTGACCCCGGACGACGACCCCGGCGACACCCCGTGACCCCGGCCGACGCGGCCCACGGGTCCGCCCCCTACAGGGAACGCACCCCCGAGCCCGGGGCGGCCGGCGCCCCGGGTCAGCCCTCCGGCGGGGGGCCGGGTGCCGTCCGGGACCTGACGCGGGCGGCAACGGTCGCCGGGCCAGGGCTTCTGGAAGGAACGTTCGCCGGTCTGGCAGCCGCGCCGGGCACGCCACCCGCCGGCCGCGCGACCGCGCCGCAGCTCGCCTCCGGATGCGAAACGCCGGAGGCGACGCCCGCCGGGCACGGGACGACCACCGGCCGGACGGCGGTGCCGGCCCGGACGGCGACGACACCCCTCGCGCACACCGCCGCGGCGGGGGACGGTCAGGCCGGGGGCACCATGGCGCCGCGTCGCCCACCGGTGGACGGCGCCCCGTCGGAAGGCGGCGCAGACCGGCGCGGTCCGCGGTACACGGGCCGGATTCACGGTATCCGGGCAGACACGGTCGGTGCCGGCGCGCAACGCGGCCCGCGCGACGAGGTCCTCCCAGCACTCGGAGACGATCGGCGGCGTATCGAGGGGCTGCTCCTCGGGCTCGCGGCCGGTGACGCCGCCGGATGGCCGGCCGCCCGGCACCGGGCCGCGCGCATGCCCGAGTGGACGCGGCGCCTCACCCGGGAGCTCGACACCTTCGCCGAACAGAACGCCACGACGACCCTCCCCGTCCCCATCGCGCTCAACCAGCCGCCGGAGCCGCTCCGGCTCGGCCCCTCCGACGACGCCGAATGGGCGGCGTTCGCCGCGCAGACCGTGCTCACCGCCGCCGGGGAGCTCTTCCACCACCTCGCCCCGGCCCGCCGTATGCGTGCCGCGATCGACCTCGCGTGGAACTCGCTCGCCGGTCAGGTCGCCGCGGCCGCTGAGCGCGCGCCAGAGGTCGAGTCCGCCGTACTTCCCCTGCGTGCCCGGATCTCCGTGCGCGCGGGGCTCGGCAATCTGGCGACCGGGCTGCGCCCCCCGGCGACCGGCCACGACAATCCGCACTACTTCGACGACGCCGCCTGTGTGCGGGCCGTCGTGCTCGCCGTGGTCCACCCGGGCGATCCGGCCGGCGCCGCCGTGCTCGCCGAGTTCGACGCCCGGTACACCCAGGACGGCGACGGGGTGCACGGCGCCCGCGCCATGGCCGCCGCCGTCGCCGCCGCGCTCGGAGGCGCCGGCGTGGACGACGCCGTCGACGCCGCGCTCGCCGAACTCCCCGAGGCCACCGAGATCGGCCGTAACGCGCACCATGCCGTCAAGCTGGCCCGCGACGCGTCGGGCGCGTTCGAACTCGTACCCCTGCTCGAGCACCAGATCGTCGACCACGTCTACAGCTACGGCATCGCGGCCGCGGAGACCGTACCGGTCGCGCTTGCCGTCGCCACCGCCGCGCGCGGCAAGGTCGCGGAGGCTGTGCCCACGGCCGTCTGTCTCTCCCGTGTCGCGGACTCCGCCCCCGCTCTCGCGGGCGCGCTGACCGGAGCGCTCGGTGGCGGCGCGGCCATGCCCATCACATGGCGGGACGCCTGCCGGACGCTCGCCGGCTGCGCGCTGCCCCGCCTCGCCGGGACGGATCTCGTGGAGCTCGCCGCGCTGCTCGAAGCCGCGCTGTGCCCTGCGACAGGGCGGGCGACCGGCCCCCTGTCCGGCGCGGGTTGACCGAAACCCGGCGCGAGGTCCGCCGAACACAGCCACCCCAGGTGGACAATTCGGACATGACGACGACTACGGCGGTGACGAACACGGCCGCGGAAGCGGCGGCCCCGACTCTCCCACTCGACGACCGGATCACCGGCAGCCTGGTCGGAGCGGCTGTCGGCGACGCCCTCGGCGGCCCCGTCGAGGGTTACGCGCCCGACCAGATCCTGGAGCGCCACGGCGGGCGGGTCAGCGGCATCGTCGGCCCGTGGCACGGGGAGGACTGGCGCACCGCCCGCCCGATCGCCCCGTACCACAAGGGCGACGGCCACATCACCGACGACACCCTGATGACCCACGCGCTGATCGGGGTGTACGCCACGGTCCGCGACCACCTCGACGCGTACGCCGTGGCCGACCACCTCGTCCCCGATCTCATCACCAACCCGCGCTGGATTCCCGAGCTCGAGGCCGAGGCCATTCCCCTGCAGCGGCTGTTCCTCGCCGAGAAGTGGCTCGTCGCGCGGCTGCACTACGGACACCACGACCCGCGCGAAGCGGGCACGGGAAACATCGTCAACTGCGGTGCCGCGATGTACATGGCGCCGGTCGGCCTGGTCAATGCGGCCAACCCGGCGGCCGCGTACGCCGAGGCCATCGACATCGCGGGAGCGCACCAGTCCTCGTACGGGCGGGAGGCGGCCGGGGTGTTCGCGGCGGCCGTCGCCGCGGCGTGCCTGCCGGGCGCCACGCCCACGTCGGTCGTCGAGACGGCGATGGCCCTGGCGAAGGACGGCACCCAGGCGGCGATCGAATCGGTGGCGGAAGCGGCCGCGCGGTACACCGACTTCGAGTCGGCGCTGGTACCGCTGCGGGCGGCGGTCGCGCCCTTCGACACCGTCGGCCCCGACTACCGGGCACCGTCGCTGGGCGCCCGCCGCCCCTCCCGCCTCCACTCCATCGAGGAACTCCCGATCGCGCTCGGCATGCTGCTCGTCGGCGGCGGCGACTACCGCCGTACGGTCCTGTCGTCCGTCAACTACGGCCGCGACTGCGACTCGATCGCCACGATGGCGGGGGCGATCGTGGGCGCGTTGAACGGCGCGGCGGCCGTACCGGCCGAGTGGGCCAAGCGGGTCGCGGAGGCAAGCCGTGTCGACCTGCACGCACCGGCCGCCGAACTGGCCGATGTGACAAGGGAGATCTACGCCCTGGACAGGGAGCGGCGCCGGGCCCACGAGGCGGCGTTCACCTCCCTGACGGTCACCGCGCGATGACAGGAACGCTGCGTCTGACCTGGGTGCAGCCGGAGGATCTGATCGGCCACGAACTGCGCCAGGCGGAGGAGGACGGCAGGGACGTGGCCGCCGTCCGCGACCGATGGCTGAGGGCGGGCGGGACACCGGCTCCGGAGCGCGCGGGCGCGTCGCCAAGGCCGGTGTCACCGGAATTGCGCGCACTGGCAGAGCAGCTGCTGGACGAGCTGGCCCGACTGCCTTCCCCGCTGGCAGGGGACGAGCCGACGTCCCTGTCCCTGATCCGCGCGTCGCGCGCCGGAGTCCGGGGGGCCGGCGAAGCGTCGGACGAGGACGCGGCATCCGACCAACGGCCCGGGCGGAACCGCGGGCTCGAGGACGTGCTGCACGCCGCGTGGCTCGGGCGCGCCGTCGGGTGCCTGCTGGGCAAGCCCGTCGAGAAGCTGCCGCTGCACGCGATCCGTGACATCGCCCGCGCCACCGGCAACTGGCCGCTCACCACCTGGTTCACCGCCAGGGGCCTGCCGGAGGAGCTCGCCGCCGCCCACCCCTGGAACCGGCGCAGCGCGCCGAACTCGCTCGCCGAGAACATCGACGGCATGCCGGAGGACGACGACCTCAACTACCCCCTCCTCGGTCTTCTGCTCCTCCAGCGGCACGGCAGGGACTTCACCACCACCGACGTGGCACGGCTCTGGCTGGACGAGCTGCCCGCGGGGCGGACGTTCACCGCGGAGCGCGTCGCCTACCGCAACCTCCTCTGCGGCATCGAGCCGCCGCACACCGCCTGTCACCGCAACCCGTTCCGTGAGTGGATCGGCGCCGCCATCCGTGCCGACGTCCACGGCTGGACCAATCCCGGCGCCCCCGCGGCCGCCGCCGCCCAGGCGTACCGGGACGCGGCACTCACCCACACCGCGAACGGTGTGTACGGCGCCATGTTCACCGCGGCCGCCGTCGCCGCGGCGGCCGCCGGCAGCGTCGATGTGCACGGGGCGATCGCCGCCGGGCTGACCGTCGTCCCGCCCCGCTCGCGTTACGCCGCAGCCGTGCGCTCGGGCGTCGAAGCGGCCCGCGCCCACGCCGACTTCGCCGACGTCGTCGACAGCATCCACCGCCAGTACGGCGCTTACCACTGGGTCCATGTCCTCCCCAACGCCACACTGCTCGCCGCCGCCCTCACCCACGCCGACGGCGATTTCACCGGCTCCATCTGCCGAGCCGTCTCCGGGGGACTCGACACCGACTCCAACGGTGCGACGGCCGGTTCGCTCGCCGGCCTGCTGGCCGGACACCCGGGCGCCCTGCCCGACCGCTGGACCGCCCCGCTGAAGAACCGGCTCGCGACCTCCGTCGCCGGCTTCGACGGCGTCGGCTTCGACACCCTCGCCCGTCTCACGCTCAAGGAGGCCCACCGCCCATGACCGGCATCGTGGTGCTCGGCAGCACCAACATGGACCTCGTCGCCTTCGTCGCGCACGCGCCGAAGCGCGGGGAGACCGTCACCGGACGCGAGTTCCGTACGATCCCCGGCGGCAAGGGCGCCAATCAGGCCGTCGCCGCCGCCCGCGCCGGAGGTGAGGTCGCGATGATCGGCGCGGTCGGCTCCGACGCCTTCGGCCCGCAACTGCGCCACACGCTCGAGTCCTGCGGTGTCGACACCGACCTGCTCAGGACCACCGAAGGTCCCTCCGGCACGGCGCACATCGTCGTCGACGACGAGGGCGGCAACGCGATCGTCGTCATCCCCGGCGCCAACGGCACCGTTACCTCCCTCGCCCACGGGGAGGAGGCCCTCATCGCCACCGCCGACACCCTGCTCCTCCAGCTCGAACTCCCGCTCAGCGCTGTGCTCGACGGTGCCGAGGCGGCCCGCCGCCACGGGGTGCGGACCGTCCTCACGCCCTCCCCCGCCCAGCCACTGCCGCCCGAACTCCTCGCCGCCACCGATCTGCTGGTCCCCAACGAGCACGAGGCCGCCACGATCACCGGCATCGCCGACCCGCACTCCGCGGCGCAGGAACTGCTGCGCCAGGTCCCCGCGGTGGTCATCACCCTCGGCTCGGCGGGCTGCCTCTACGCCGCCCGCGACACCGAGCCGATCACCGTCCCCGCTCCTTCGGTGACGGCCGTGGACACCACCGCGGCGGGCGACACCTTCGTCGGCGCCCTCGCCGTGGCGCTCGGCGAGAAGAAACCGGTCACGCAGAGCCTGGCCTGGGCCTGCACGGCCGCCGCCCTGTCCGTCCAGCACCCGGGAGCGTCCTCCTCCATGCCGTACCGTTCCGAGATCGACGCCGCCTCATGAGCGCCTCCTCCTCTGCGCCCCTTCCGCTGCGGGGTCTGCGCGTCCTCGACCTCGCGACCCTCTTCGCCGGCCCGCTGTGCGCCACGATGCTCGGCGACTTCGGCGCCGAGGTCATCAAGGTGGAGCACCCCACCCGCCCGGATCCCTCACGTGGCCACGGGCCCGCCAAGGACGGTGTCGGCCTGTGGTGGAAGGTCCTCGGCCGCAACAAGCGGAACGTCACCCTCGATCTGTCAGCCCCGGGCGGGCGGGACACCTTGCTGCGTCTCGCCGCGACCGCGGACGTGGTGGTCGAGAACTTCCGCCCCGGCACCCTGGAGAGATGGGGACTCGGCTGGGAGGAACTGAGCGAGGCCAACCCCCGGCTGGTCCTCACCAGGATCACCGGCTTCGGGCAGTTCGGCCCGTACTCCCACCGGCCCGGCTTCGGCACGCTCGCCGAGGCCATGAGCGGTTTCGCCGCCGCCACCGGCGAACCGGAAGGCCCGCCGACGCTGCCCCCCTTCGGTCTCGCCGACTCCGTCGCCGCCCTCGCCGCCGCCTACGCCGTCATGACCGCGCTCACCGCCCGCGCCACCACCGGCCGCGGCCAGGTCGTCGACCTGGCGATCATCGAACCGATCCTGGCGATGCTCGGACCGCAGGCGCTCTGGTACGACCAGCTCGGATACGTACAGCCACGCACCGGGAACCGCTCCCGCAACAACGCCCCCCGCAACATCTACCGCACCGCGGACGGCAGTTGGCTGGCCGTCTCCACCTCCGCCCAGTCCGTCGCCGAACGCGTCATGCACCTGGTGGGCCGGCCCGAGTTCGTGGACGAGCCCTGGTTCGCCTCCGGCAGCGGCCGCGCCGAGCACGCCGCCGAACTCGATGCCGCCGTCGGCGGCTGGATCGCCCGCCGCACCCGGGACGAGGCAGTCGACGCCTTCGAGAAGGCGGAGGCCGCGATCGCTCCCGTCTACGACATCCGCGACGTCATGGACGATGCCCAGTACCGGGCGCTGGGCACCATCACCGAAGTCCCGGATCCGGAGCTCGGCCCGCTGCGTATGCAGAACGTGCTCTTCCGGTTGTCGGAGACCCCTGGCGGCATCCGGTGGGCGGGCCGTCCGCACGGCGCCGACACCGAAGAGGTCCTGGCCGAAGTCGGCCTGACGCCTGCCGACATCACCGCACTACGCACCCAAGGGGCGCTATGACCATCCCTCTCACCTGGCTCTACGTCCCCGGCGACCGCCCCGAGGTAGTACGCAAGGCGCTCGCCTCCGACGCCGACATCGTCATCGTCGACCTGGAGGACGCCGTCGCCCAGGGGCGCAAGCCGTACGCCCTCGACGCCACGGTCGAACTGCTGTCGGCTCCCCAGCCTGTCCCCGTACATGTCCGCATCAACTCCCCCCATGAGGTGGAGGCCCTCGCCGAGCTGCCGGGCCTCAGTGCACTGCGTATCCCCAAGGTCGCATACGCCACTGACGTCCAGCAGATCGCGGCCCGTGCACCGGGCGTCCCGCTGTACCCGCTCATCGAGTCGGCGCTCGCGGTGGAGCACGCGTACGCCATCGCCACGGCGCACGACGCGATCGCCGGTATCGCACTCGGCGAGTCCGATCTCCGGGCGGACCTCGGACTGCGCGGCGACGCCGGTCTGGACTGGCCGCGCACCCGTACGGTGCTGGCAGCCAGGGCCGCCGGTCTCGCGCCGCCGCCCCAGTCGGTCTTCCCCGACATCCTGGACCTCGACGGCCTCTACGCCTCCTGCTCCCACGGCCGCTCCCTCGGCTTCCTGGGCCGCGCGGCCATCCATCCGCGGCAGTTGCCCGTCATCGAACGGGCCTTCTTGCCGACCCGGGAGGAGATCGAGGCGGCCGAGGAGATCGTCAAGGCTGCCGCGGCAGACGCGGGAGCGCTGGCGTTGCCGGACGGCCGCTTCGTGGACGCGGCGGTGGTGGCGGCGGCCCGTCGGACGCTGGCGCTGGCGGAGCGGGAGGGCGAGGGCGAGGGCGAGGGCGAGGGCGAGCGGGACTGACGGGGGCGGCGCCTCAATCCCCGCCGGCGATTGAGGCGCGGGCCCCGGGCGCGGGCCCCGCCAGGACCGACCGGCTCTGAGGGCGCCTCCGCCGGCCGCCAGGCCATGGGGGTGGCCGGAGGTGCGAGCGCCCACCGGCACCGCGAGCCAACGGGGGCCCGGGGGCGGAGCCCCGGAAACACAGTGCGGGGCGCGGGTCCGGGCCGGGGCCCGGTTGGGAAAAGGGCGGGATGGGGGGTTGGGGGTGGGGGAAGGCACGCCGCAGGCGCGCGGCGCACCACCGTCACGCCTTGCCCGGCGACTCCGCCGCATCAGCCGCATCCGCCGGCGACGCGTCCTCGGACTTCGCCGTACCGGCCTCGTCCTGCGGAGCGCCGTCCTCCGGATCCGCCGCCTCGTCGCGCTTCGACAGTTCCGCCACCGACGGCTCCACCACTTCCTCGCGTCCCGGCCGCAGCCGCGACGAGATCACGATGTACGCGACCGCCAGCAGGAAGAGCAGAATCGAGGTCCAGACGTTCAGCCGCAGGCCGAGGATGTGGTGCGCCTCGTCGACGCGCATGTACTCGATCCAGCCGCGGCCGACGCAGTACGAGGCGACATACAGCGCGAACGCCCTGCCGTGACCCAGCTTGAAGCGCCGGTCGGCCCAGATGACCAGCAGCGCGACGCCGATGCACCACAGGGACTCGTACAGGAACGTGGGGTGGTACAGGCCCGCCTCGCGGTTCGCGCCCTCGCTGATCTTCAGTGCCCAGGGCACGTCGGTCTCGCGGCCGTACAGCTCCTGGTTGAACCAGTTGCCCCAGCGGCCGATCGCCTGAGCGAAGGCGATACCGGGCGCGAGGGCGTCGGCCCAGGCGGGCAGTGGGATACCGCGGCGGCGGCAGCCGATCCAGGCGCCGACCGCGCCCAGCGCGATCGCGCCCCAGATACCGAGGCCGCCCTCCCAGATCTTGAAGGCGTCGACCCAGTTCTCACCTTCGCTGAAGTACAGCTGGTAGTCGGTGATCACGTGGTAGAGCCGGCCGCCGACCAGGCCGAACGGCACGGCCCAGACAGCGATGTCGGCGACCGTCCCGGCCTTGCCGCCCCGGGCGACCCAGCGCTTGTTGCCGTACCAGACGGCTACGAAGACGCCGATGATGATGCAGAACGCGTAGCCGCGCAGCGGAAGCGGTCCGAGATGGATCACTCCGGTCGACGGGCTGGGAATGTAGGCGATGTCCATGGCAGGACCGACGCTACCCTGCCGGGCGGGAGGGACGGCAACCCACCCGGCAACGTCTGGGTAACGGGCCAGGTCCCGGGCCGGTTCGGGCCGGGGCCGCGGACGGCGGCACCCGCCGAACCGTTGACGCGAGGACCGGCCGGGCCCGCCCGTGTGTGTCCCGCGTCAGGAGGCCGACGCCTCCGGGCTCGTGCTCCCGTCCCCGCCCTGTGCGGCCGGGCGCTCGCTGCCCGGCGGCTTGTTCTCGTTCGCCTCCTTGACCCACTTCTTGAAGTTGGCGACGGAGATCTGCTCCTTGCCCTTGGTCGGGAAGATCGACTCTCCGTTGAGCAGGACGGTCGGGGTGCCGCGGAAGCCGCCCGCCTGGAAGGCGTCGTTCGACTTCTTGACCCAGACGTCGTGCTTGCCCTCATCCACACAGCTGCGGAACGCGGGCGTGTCGAGGCCCTCGACCTTGCCCGCGAGCTCGATCAGCCTGCCGTTGTCGGCGAAGGCGTCGTCCGGCTCCGGCGGCTGGTTCATGTAGAGCACGTCGTGGTACGGGGCGAACTTTCCGGCGTCCTGGGCGCACGCCGCCGCGTTCGCCGCGCGCAGGGAGCCGCTGCCGCCCATGTTCCCGTCGATGATGGTGGCGAGGTGGTACTCGATCTTGATCTGGCCGGCCTGCTCCAACTCGTGGATCGTGTCCCGCAGAGCGTTCTCGAACTGGGCGCAGGCGGGGCAGCGGAAGTCCTCCCACACGGTGAGGGTGGACGGGGCGTCCGTCGCGCCGACCGGGATGGCGACCTGCTCCTCGCCCTGTACGCCGCTCGGCGCGAGCAGCGGCCCGGCCTCCGTGGCGCCACCGTCCTCCTTGCCGCTGTTGGCCGCGATCAGACCGACCACCGCGGCCAGCCCGAGCACGCCCACGACGGCCGACGCCACGATCAGGGTCCTCCGGCGCTTCTCGCGTGCCTTGTCCCGCGCCCGTTCCTGCTGGAGTCGCTCGCGGGCGACCCGCCTTCGCTCTTGGTTCTCGCTCACACCCCGCAAACGAACCGGGGAGGCGCGGGCGCGCCTCCCCGGTCACTGATCCACTCGTACGAGCTACGCCGTACCGCGCACCCCCCGGGACAGTTCGCCTGCCAGTTCCCGTACGGCGGCGACGGCCGCGTCGTTGTCGGCGGCGTCCAGCATCCGCTTGACGAACGCCGAGCCGACGATCACACCGTCCGCGAAGGCCGCGACCTCCGCGGCCTGCGCCGGGTTCGACACACCGAGGCCCACGCAGACCGGAAGGTCCGTCGTGGCGCGGGTGCGGCGCACCAGGTCCTGAGCCTGTTCACCGACCGACTCACGGGTGCCGGTGACACCCATGAGCGACGCCGCGTAGACGAAGCCGGAGCCTGCTGCGGTGATCCGGGCGAGGCGGGCGTCCTTGCTGCTCGGCGCGACGACGAAGACGGTGGCGAGGCCGTGCTTCTCGGCGTGCTCCCTCCACAGCCCGGCCTCCTCCACCGGCAGGTCGGGCAGGATGCACCCGGCGCCGCCCGCCTCGGCCAGCTCGGCGGTGAACCGCTCGACGCCGTAGCGGTCGATCGGGTTCCAGTACGTCATCACGAGGACCGGCTTGCCGGTGGCCTCGTGCGCCTCACGGACCGTACGCATCACATCCGCGATCCTGACGCCGCCGCGCAGGGCGATGTCGTCGGCGGTCTGGATGACCGGGCCGTCCAGGACGGGGTCGCTGTGCGGCAGCCCGACCTCCACCACGTCTGCGCCGCCGTCGAACGCGGCCTTGACCGCCTCGATGCCGACGTCCACGGTCGGGAAACCGGCGGGCAGGTACGCGATGAGCGCCGCCCGGTTCTCGTTCCTCGCCGCGGCGAGGGCACTGTTCAGCAGTTCGATGTTGCCGCTCACTTCGCGTCCCCCTGGATCTCGGCGGCGCCGTTGTCGGCCGACGCGTCGGCCTCCACCCGGGCGTCGGTGTCGTACAGCCCGAAGTAGCGGGCGGCGGTGTCCATGTCCTTGTCGCCCCGGCCGGAGAGGTTGACCAGGATCAGCCCGTCCTTGCCGAGCTCACGGCCGAGGTCGAGCGCGCCGGCCAGCGCGTGCGCCGACTCGATGGCCGGGATGATGCCCTCGGTCCGGGAGAGCAGCCGCAGGGCCTGCACCGCCGCGTCGTCGGTGACCGCGCGGTACTCGCCGCGGCCCGAGTCCTTCAGGTACGAGTGCTCGGGGCCGATGCCGGGGTAGTCCAGGCCGGCCGAGATCGAATACGGCTCGGTGATCTGGCCCTCGTCGTCCTGGAGGACGTAGGAGCGGGAGCCGTGCAGGATGCCCGGCTCGCCCGCGGTCAGGGTCGCCGCGTGCTCACCGGTCTCGATGCCGTGGCCGGCGGGCTCGCAGCCGACCAGCCGGACGCCGGCGTCCGGGATGAACGCGTGGAACAGGCCGATGGCGTTCGACCCGCCGCCGACGCAGGCGACGGCCGCATCGGGCAGGCGCCCCGCCCGCTCGAGGATCTGGCGCCTGGCCTCGACGCCGATGACGCGGTGGAAGTCACGCACCATGGCGGGGAAGGGGTGCGGGCCCGCAACCGTGCCGAAGAGGTAGTGGGTGCGGTCCACATTGGCCACCCAGTCGCGGAACGCCTCGTTGATGGCGTCCTTGAGGGTGCGGCTGCCGGACTTCACGGCGACGACCTCGGCGCCGAGCATCCGCATCCGGGCGACGTTCAGCGCCTGCCGCTGGGTGTCGATCTCACCCATGTAGATCGTGCAGTCGAGGCCGAAGAGGGCGCAGGCTGTGGCGGTTGCCACGCCGTGCTGCCCGGCGCCGGTCTCCGCGATGACGCGGGTCTTGCCCATCCGCTTGGTGAGCAGGGCCTGGCCCAGCACATTGTTGATCTTGTGGGAACCGGTGTGGTTCAGGTCCTCCCTCTTGAGGAAGACCCGCGCGCCGCCGGCGTGCTCGGCGAACCGGGGCACCTCGGTCAGGGCGCTGGGGCGGCCCGTGTAGTCGACCATGAGCGCGTCGAGCTCGGCGGCGAAGGCCGGGTCGGACTTGGCCTTGTCGTACTCGACGGCGACCTCGTCGACGGCGGCGACGAGGGCCTCGGGGATGAATTTGCCGCCGAAGGCACCGAAGTAGCCGTCGGCGTTGGGAACTTGACCCTCCGGGTCAGGAATGAAGTAGTCGCTGGACATGGCGACGGTTCTCCCTTGTCGGGGCGGGGCCCCGGGACGTGTCGGGTATGGGGGCGAAGTGCGCGCACGGGGCCGCTGCGCGGGGCCGTTTCCTGCCCCACCCTGCCGAACCGGGCTCCGTCCGGACCCTTACCGCCCTGCGGGCGGCGTACCGCGCTCCGCGCGGTGTCCTCGGACTCCCCCTACGGCCGGAGCCCTAGGGGCACCTCTCACGCCGCCAGGCGTGGGAGGAGTACCCGCGGACCGGCTGCACATGCAGCCGGCCCTGCCGCGTTCGAGGCGCGGGTACGGGATGGGTCCCCCAGGCCACCGGGCCCGAGGAAGAAGCCCCCGGTTACGGGAAAGAGCGGGGTAGGGACAAGCAGACCCGCAGGAAACGGCCTAGTGGCCGGTGCGCGCAGGCGCGCCGCGCCATCGCATGCCGTTGACCTGCCCCGGCTCGTCCCCGATCACGTACCGCACGCGCCGCCCGTGCACCCGCCGCGCCGGTGCCCGGCAGCCGCGCGGGCGGCAGCCACGGGCGAGGCGCGCATACGGATCGCGGGGCGCTCCGGACGCCGCTCCCGCGTACGCGGGCGTAGCCGCGAGCGGTTCGGAGCGGCGGCAGGCAGCGGTCATGTCCGGCTCAGCTCCGACCGTGCCGCAGCGCCGGGTGCGCCCCCGCGGCCACCAGGTCGGCGACAGCCGACTTGGGGTCGCGACCGGTCACCAGGGACTCGCCGACGAGAACGGCGTCGGCGCCGGCGTTGGCGTAGGCGATCAGGTCGTGCGGGCCGCGCACACCCGATTCGGCGATCTTGACGATATGGGCCGGGATCTCGGGGGCGACCCGCTCGAAGGTGGAGCGGTCCACCTTGAGGGTCTTGAGGTCACGCGCGTTGACGCCGATGATCTTCGCCCCGGCGTCGACGGCGCGCTCGGCCTCCTCCTCGTCGTGCACCTCGACCAGCGGGGTCAGCCCGATCGATTCGGCCCGCTCGATCAGCGAGACCAGGGCCTCCTGGTCGAGCGCGGCGACGATCAGCAGCACGACGTCGGCGCCGTACGCCCGCGCCTCCCACAGCTGGTAGGCGGTGACGATGAAGTCCTTGCGGAGCACCGGGATGTCGACTTTGGCGCGCACGGCCTCGAGGTCGGCCAGCGATCCGCCGAAGCGGCGCTCCTCGGTGAGCACGGAGATGATGGCCGCACCGCCCGCCTCGTAGTCGGCGGCGAGCCCGGCCGGGTCGGCGATCGCGGCGAGCGCGCCCTTGGACGGGCTGGAGCGCTTGACCTCGCAGATCACCTTGACGCCTTCGCCGCGGAGCGCGGCGACGCCGTCCTTGGCCGCGGGAGCCTTGGCGGCGCGCTCCTTGAGCTCGTCGAGGCTGACACGCGCCTGCCGCTCTGCCAGGTCGGCGCGCACACCTTCGATGATCTCGTCGAGCACACTCACGCGAGCGGCCCCCTTCCGGGACGGTGTTGATGGAACAGGATCAGCCATCTCGATGGTATCCGCAGCAGCGCCCAGGGATCGCATCCGGTGGGTGCCTGTCCCACTACCTGGGACTTCATGGCGCGAGCGCGGACCCGAACGGCAGGTTCCGCACCACGCTGAAGATCATCAGCGCACCGCCCGCCGCCCACCACCAACCGGTGGAGAGACCGATCCTCAGCGGACGGTTCTGCAGGGCGCGAATCAGCCACACCACCCACACGACGGCGAACACGGCGTAGCCGACCGTGGCGGCGGCGTTGGCGCCGAACGCGGTGGCCAGGTCGCCGTGGATGAACGCGTGGGCGCTGCGCAGTCCGCCGCAGCCGGGGCAGTAGATGCCGGTGATGCGCAGCAGCGGACAGACGGGGTAGTGGCCGGGTTCGTTCGGATCGACGGTCCCGACGTATGCGAAGGCAGCCGCAACACCGGCGATCACGCCGAGCGGCGCGGCCAGGCGTCGCGCCGGGGACGCGTGTGGCGCGCGGAGCGTGGCGGACCCGTCTGCCGGGCCCCGTCCGCCCCGGGCCCCGGCCGGGGCGGGCGCCGGAGCCCGGCCGACGGGACCGCCCTCCCGGCCCGTACCGGCAGCAGCGCCGCCCCGCGCCCCGGGCCCGATGGACGCGTGCCGGGGCGGTACGCCGGCCCGGTCGGCCGGCGCGCCCGGCGCAGGAGGCCCCACCGGGGCGGGTCTGCCGTGCGAGGCCGTGGCGGGCGTCGCCTCCCGGCCCAGGGCGCCGGACGCGGCGGCCGGACCCGCGGGAGGGCCGCCGCGGGCGCCGGACGCGGCAGCCGGACCGGCCGGAGGCCTGTCCGCCGGGGCGGGCGGCCCGGCGGGCGCTCCCTGGGCGGGGCGGGGGGTGGGGGAAGAAGGCGTGGCGTCCACGCGGTGATTGTCCACGTTCAACGGCAGCGGCGCAGCCCGGTCGAACCGGGCTGCGCCGTCGTGCGACATCTGCTCTGCCGGGTCAGACCGCCGCGCGCTCCCGGGCAGCCGCGCGGTCGCGGGCCTCCAGCACCTCGTCGGACTCATTCGGCGTGCCGAGGCCGGCCATCTTCATCGCGCCGCCGACGACCGCGCCGAGCAGGATGAGGGCGAAGCCGGCCCAGAAGCCCGCCGGGCTGTTCGCCACCATGAAGACGCCTGCGACGCAGAAGCCGATGAAGGCGATGATGCTGCCGGTCCAGGCGGCCGGGGTGTGTCCGTGGCTGCTGCCCGCCATGAGTTGCTCCTCGTTTCCAGTGCGATGTCGTGAGCCGGTGCTCGTGCTGAGCCGGACGCTCGCTGTCATTCTTCCGTACGCCGGGATGGGCGCCGACCTGGGGTCGGATCAGGACCCGATCAGGGTCATCCCTCGCGTGTCGGGTCCTCGCCGCGGTCCAGGGCCTTCCACAGGTCCTCGGGGCGGTCGGGGTCGACCGGGCGCTCCTGGCGGGCGCGGGGGCTGCCGTCTCGTTCGTAGCGGCCCGACATGGACGGCCAGGCTCGGCCGTACCGGAGGGCGAGGAGTCCGGCGAGAAGGATCAGCACACCGCCGGCTGCGGTGACGTAGGGCCAGATCGTGTGCGAGAGCGCCTCGACGGTGGCGGCCGCGTCGCCGGTGGTGCGGGCGGCCTCCGCGTCGAGCGCGCCGGTGTCCGACGCGCCGAGGAGCGCGGCCGTGGCGACACCGGCGCCGCTCAGGGACAGCAGCGCGGCGACGAGGAGCCGGCCGGCTCGGCGCACCGCGAAGACGGCGACCAGCGCGGCCAGGCCGACGATGGCGAGCGCAGTGGGCACGCCGGTGACGTCGGAGCCGCTGGCGTCGAGGGAGACGGATCCGCCGCCGACCGACGCGGCGCCCTCTGCCCAGATCCGGCCGGCGGCGAGCAGGACGACGGTCGCGCCGGCGGCGCCGAGGAACAGGGCGGCGGCCAGGCTGCGGCGGCTGCTCGTGGCGGCCGTCGCGGCTGCGGCTCGGGGCTGGGGTACGGGTACAGCGCTCACGCGCCCCACTATCCCTTACCGCCCGTCCGATCACCCAGGCGGTTGGCGGTGTGGACGGCGCGCAGCACCGCGGCGGCCTTGTTGCGGCACTCCGTGTCCTCGGCGACCGGGTCGGAGTCGGCCACGACACCGGCTCCGGCCTGCACATACGCCGTGCCGTCGCGCAGCAGGGCGGTGCGGATGGCGATGGCGGTGTCGGAGTCGCCCGCGAAGTCCAGGTAGCCGACGGCGCCGCCGTACAGCCCGCGACGCGAGGGCTCGAGCTCGTCGATGATCTGCATGGCGCGCGGTTTGGGCGCACCGGAGAGAGTGCCCGCGGGGAAGCAGGCGGTGAGCACGTCGAAGGCGCTGCGGCCGTCCGCCACCCTTCCGGTGACGGTGGAGACGATGTGCATGACGTGGGAGTACCGCTCGATCGACATGAAGTCGACGACCTCGACGCTGCCGGGCTCGCAGACGCGACCCAGGTCGTTGCGGCCGAGGTCGACGAGCATCAGGTGCTCGGCGCGCTCCTTCGGGTCGGCGAGCAGCTCCTCCGCGAGGTCGTGGTCCTCCTGGGGCGTGGCCCCGCGCGGGCGGGTGCCGGCGATGGGGTGGACCATGGCCTGCCCGTCCTCGACCTTGACCAGTGCCTCGGGGCTGGAGCCGACGACGTCGAAGCCGTCGAAGCGGAAGAGGTACATGTACGGCGACGGGTTGGTGGCCCGCAGGACGCGGTAGACGTCCAGCGCGCTCGCCGTGCACGGGGTCTCGAACCGCTGCGAGGGCACCACCTGGAAGGCCTCGCCGGCCCGGATGCGCTCCTTGATGTCCTCGACGGCCGCCTGGTAGTCCGTGCCACCCCACAGCGCGGAGAACTCCGGCAGCTCGGAGGCGGGCAGCGCGGCCGGCGAGGAGGCGAGCGGCCGCGCCAGGTCGGCCTCCATGGCGTCGAGGCGGGCGACGGCGCCGGCGTACGCCTCGTCCACCCCGGTGTCGAGGTCGTTGTGGTTGATCGCGTTGGCGATCAGCAGGACCGTGCCGTCCCAGTGGTCGAGAACCGCGAGGTCGGAGGTGAGCAGCATGGTCAGCTCGGGAAGCTCGAGGTCGTCGCGCTCGCCCGGGCCGATCCTCTCCAGCCGCCGCACGATGTCGTAGCCGAGGTAGCCGACCATGCCGCCGGTGAAGGGCGGCATCCCGGAGGCGAGGTCGCGCGGAGTGTGCAGGACCTCGACGGTCTCCCGCAGGGCGTGCAGCGGATCGCCGTCGAGCGGGACGCCGACGGGCGGGTTGCCCAGCCAGTGCGCCTGCTCCTCACGGACGGTCAGCGTCGCGTCGGAACGTACGCCGATGAAGGAGTAGCGCGACCAGGAGCGGCCGTTCTCCGCCGACTCGAGCAGGAACGTGCCGGGGCGCTCCGCAGCCAGCTTGCGGTACAGCCCGACAGGGGTGTCGCCGTCCGCGAGAAGCCGGCGGCTGACAGGGATGACGCGGCGGTCGGCGGCGAGCTTGCGGAACGTCTCGGGATCCATGGCGCCAGACCCTACTTGTCCAGCAGTACGTCGGCGTCGAAGCAGGTGCGGGCCCCGGTGTGACAGGCGGCACCGACCTGGTCGACCTTGACGAGGACGGTGTCGGCGTCGCAGTCCAGGGCCACGGACCTGACGTGCTGGACGTGACCCGAGGTGTCGCCCTTCACCCAGTACTCCTGACGGCTGCGCGACCAGTAGGTGCAGCGGCCGGTGGTCAGGGTGCGGTGCAGCGCCTCGTCGTCCATCCAGCCGAGCATCAGCACCTCACCGGTGTCGTACTGCTGGGCGATGGCGGGAATCAGCCCGTCGGGGCTCCGCTTGAGGCGGGCGGCGACGGCCGGGTCGAGGCTACTGGCGGGGACACTGCTGGTCATACCGCCATTGTGCCGTGCCGAAGTCGGTGGACGGGCGGTGCGTCCACTGGGCGGACCCGTTGCCCCCGCCGTACGCTGACGGCCATGTCGACCCATGCCAAGCGTGAACGGCTACTGCTCGCGGACCTGTTGGAGGCGGTCGGCCCGGACGCGCCGACCCTGTGCCACGGCTGGCGGGCCCGGGAACTCGCCGCCCATGTGGTGATGCGCGAGCGGCGGCCCGATGCGGCAGGCGGGATACTGCTCCGCGCTCTCAAGGAGAGGGCTGAGCGGATCCAGGCCGAGCTCGCCGCGAAGCCGTACGACGAGCTGGTCCACCTGATCCGTACCGGACCGCCGCGGATGTCCCTGTACGGGATCAAGCAGATCGACGAGGCCGCGAACACGGTGGAGTTCTTCGTGCACGCGGAGGACGTACGGCGGGCGCAGCCGGAGTGGACTCCGCGCACCCTGGACCGTGTCTTCGAGAACGTCCTGTGGTCGCGACTCGAGAAGGCCGCCCGGCTGCTCTGCCGCAAGTGCCCCGTCGGGCTGGTGCTGCGCAGGTCCAACGGCCAGACGGTGGTGGCCCACAAGGGCACTCCGGTGGTGACGGTGACCGGCGAGGCGGGCGAACTGACCCTGTTCGCGTTCGGCCGGCAGGAGGCGGCGCGGGTCGACCTGGACGGCGAGAAGGACGCGGTCGCCCGGCTGCGCGACACCACGCTCGGGTTCTAGCCTCCACCCGCCCTCCGGGCGGTCAGCGGCCCTGTGCCCACTCGGCGGACGGCTCGTTCGTGTCCCGGGGCACGACCTGGGACACGGGGCCCGTCCACCGTGTCTCGAGCCGACCACGGCCAGCAGGAAGCCGGCCGGGACGGTGACCGGCCCAGCCCGGGATCTGGAGCGGGAACCAGGGAAGTCACGGTCGGGGAAGAGCGAGGCCGGCCTGCCGGAGGCGGCCGGTGAGCAGGCCGTCACCACGGCGATCAGCGGCAGCGTCCCGTACACCGCCCAGCGCACCCCGGCGGCCGTGAAGTGTGGGTGGAACAGCGCGTACAGGAGCACCGGCGGCAGCACGGAGGCGGCCGCGGCGAGCCAGAACGAGAGCAGCACCTGCGGGTTGCGTCCGCAGGTCTGTGTCGGGACGAACACGGGGAGGGCTCCGACGGCGGCGACCGCCCGGCGCGCCAGGCGCATCTCGCCGGCGATCGAGCGGCGCCCCCGGGCGCCCTGGCCCGACGGCCCGGCCGGGGGCGCCCCCGGCCGCCCTGGCCCGACGGCCCGGCGGGGGTGTACATGGGACGACCTACCGGATACGTCACCCATGGGGCCGGTGCTGCGTACAGCGATCGGCCCGGCTTCGGTGCCGGCGCACAGGCCGGGGCCGTGCGAGGTGTGCGGCGGCACACCCCGACTGCCTCAGGACTCCAGCAGTCGGCGAGCGGTGAGGGCGAGCGAGACCTCGACGACGTCGGACGGCCGGGACAGCGAGCGGCCGGTGAGCTGTTCGAAGCGGCGGAGCCGGTTGAGGACCGTGTTGCGGTGGCAGTAGAGCCGGGTGGCCGCGCGCTGGGCGGAGCCCTCGGCGTCGAGCCAGGCCCTGAGGGTTTCGACGAGGAGGTCGCGGTCGGCGGGGTCGATCCCGTACAACGGGCCCAGCACGCGCTCGGCGAGCGCCCGGCCGAGGTTCGGGGAGGAGACGACGACGGCGGCGGGAAGGTGGTCGTCGAGGAGCACGACACCGCCGCTGCGGGGGCACGCCTGCAGCGCGGTGCCGGCGAGCCTTCGGCCCTCGCCGATCGCGGCGAGCCCGATGACCTCCGAGCCGATGCCCACCCGTACGCCGGGTGCGGCGCGCAGTTGGGCAGCGAGCGCGGCGGGGTCCACAGGGCCCGCGGCGCGCGTTTCGCCTTCCGGGGCGTCGGCCAGGCCGTCGAGGGGCCGGGCGCCTGCCCCCCGCCCCTCGGCCGCCAGATGCACGATGCCCAGTTCCGCCTCCGGGGTGGGGTGCCACACCACGGGTGTGCCCGGCGGGAGGGTGACCGGCGGGCCGGCCGAGTGCGGACGGGGCGCGACGGCCGCGATCACCACGAAGCGGCCGTCCTCCGGGACGCCGAGCAGCGCCGACGCGTCGGGCAGGTCGGTGATGCGGGCCGTCCCGTCGAGCAGTGCCGCGGTCGTCAGCCGCAGGCGGTTCTCGCGGCGCCACGCCATCCGGCGTTCGGCCTCCCGGTAGGCGTCGGCGACGATGGCACAGTGCTCGTCGACGAAATTCCAGACGTCCGCCGCGACATGGACGAGCAGCCGTATGTCCTCGGGGTGGCGCCGCGCGGTCTCGTCCACCAGGCCCTGCCACACCATCGCACCGCCCATGCGGAACGCGTGCAGCACCGCGTCGAGCGGGACACCCTGCTCGGCACGGGAGGCGCCGATCATCCGCGAGGTGCGCCGGGCGATGTCCCGGCACTCCCGGGGACGGATCAGGGAGGCCACGTTGTGCAGGAGCGACTGGTGGACCTCCTGCCACACCTCGGACTCGTCGGCCTCGATCGCCGCCCGGTAGGCGGGCTCCTGTCGGCGCAGCTCGCCGACCAGGGCGGTGGTCAGACCGGCGACGTCGTCCAGCAGAACCTGCGCCGCACGGTGCAGTACGGCGATCGCCTCCGCGTCCAGCAGGGAGCGGGTGCGGGGCAGAGCCGCGTGTGTCGCGGGCACTGCCCTGACGCGCGAACGTACGAGATTCGACATGGGCGGCCTCCACCAGGAGTCGGCTCGCTCCGGCGCGGCGCGGGACACGCAGCCGCCGGATCTACCTGACGTTCGCAGAATGGCATACCGCCCGGTCGGTACCCAGGGTTTTGCGGCATTCTTCTCATCACGGTCCAGCAACGCGCCGGTACGGCCTCAGGGGCAGGAGCACTGGACCGCGGCCGGCAGCCGCCGGTTCCCCGCTGCCCACCCGCGCAGTTCGCCCCGTACGACGGGCGTCCGCCCGGTCCGTCAGCGGGTCGAGCAGCGCTCCGGCGGCGGTGTCGTCGAGCGGTCCGAGCCGTAGCCGCGGCCGGCCGGTGGAGGCGTCGCGGCTACCGGCCCGCCGGCGGAGAGCAGGACCGCGGCACGGTCGCCGGGCGCGAGGCGGCGCGCCGGGAACCCGGCACATCGGCAGGTCCACCGGTCCTGCCGACCCGGCCGCGCGGCGGCCGGGTCGGTCACAAACCCTCAGCGGACCTGGTGGCCCGCCTCCCGCAGCGTCTCCTTGACCTGCGAGATCCGCAGGTCACCGAAGTGGAACACCGACGCCGCGAGCACCGCGTCCGCACCCGCGCCGACGGCCGGCGGGAAGTCGGCGAGCCGGCCGGCGCCGCCGGAGGCGATCACCGGGACCGTGACGTGCTTGCGGACGGCGGCGATCATCTCGGTGTCGTAGCCGTCCTTGGTGCCGTCGGCGTCCATGGAGTTCAGCAGGATCTCCCCGGCCCCCAACTCGGCGGCGCGGTGGGCCCATTCGACGGCGTCGATGCCGGTGCCCCTGCGGCCGCCGTGCGTCGTCACCTCGAAGGAGCCCTGTGGGGTGCGCCTGGCGTCGACGGAGAGCACCAGCACCTGGCGGCCGAACCGCTCGGCGATCTCGCGGATCAGTTCGGGGCGTGCGATCGCCGCCGTGTTGACGCCCACCTTGTCCGCGCCCGCGCGCAACAGCTTGTCGACGTCCTCGGCGCTGCGCACGCCGCCGCCGACGGTGAGCGGGATGAAGACCTGCTCGGCGGTGCGGCGCACCACGTCGTAGGTGGTCTCCCGGTCGCCGGACGAGGCGGTGATGTCGAGGAACGTCAGCTCGTCGGCGCCCTCCGCGTCGTACAGCTTGGCCATCTCGACGGGGTCGCCCGCGTCGCGCAGGTTCTGGAAGTTGACGCCCTTGACCACCCGGCCCTTGTCGACGTCCAGGCAGGGGATCACCCGTACCGCGAGGGTCATTCGGCATCTCCATCGGTTCCGGCCGGCCGGTACGCCTCGACCTCCACCTCGACGACCAGCGAGGGGTCGACGAAGCCGGAGACCACGAGCATCGACGCGGCCGGCCGGACCGCGCCGAAGATCTCCTTGTGCGCGCGCCCGACCTCGTCCACGTCGCGGGCGTGCGTGATGTACATCCGGGTGCGCACGACGTCCTCGGCGCCCAGCCCGAGCTGCTTCAGCGCGTCGATCGCCACGCCGAAGGCGGTGACCGTCTGCTCGTACGGGCTGCCGGCGGCGATCTCGCCGCCGACGATCGACGTGCAGCCGGAGACCAGGACCAGCCCGTTCGGGAGCTGGACGGCGCGGGAGTAGCCGAAGGACTCCTCCCAGGGGCCGCCGGAGTTCAGCCGGCGTACGGAACCGGTCATTCGGACACCGCCGCGAGGGCCTCCTCGAGCGTGAACGCCTTGGCGTACAGGGCCTTGCCGACGATGGCACCCTCGACGCCGTCGGTGACCAGGGAGGCGAGGGCCCGCAGGTCGTCGAGACTGGACACACCGCCGGAGGCGACGACCGGCTTGTCGGTGGCGGCGCAGACGTTCCTCAGCAGCTCGAGGTTGGGGCCCTGGAGGGTGCCGTCCTTGGCGATGTCGGTGACGACGTACCGGGCGCAGCCCTCGGAGTCGAGGCGGGCGAGGGTCTCGTACAGGTCGCCGCCGTCGCGGGTCCAGCCGCGGCCGCGCAGTGTCGTGCCGCGTACGTCGAGACCGACGGCGATCTTGTCGCCGTGCTCCGCGATGACCTTGGCGACCCACTCGGGGGTCTCCAGCGCCGCGGTGCCGAGGTTGACGCGGCGGCAGCCGGTGGCGAGCGCGGCCTCCAGCGACGCGTCGTCGCGAATGCCGCCGGACAGCTCGACCTTGATGTCCATGGCCCCGGCGACCTCCGCGATCAGCTTGCGGTTGTCGCCGGTGCCGAAGGCGGCGTCCAGGTCGACGAGGTGGAGCCACTCGGCTCCGGCGCGCTGCCAGGTGAGCGCGGCCTCGAGGGGCGAGCCGTAGGACGTCTCGGTACCGGACTCGCCATGGACGAGGCGGACGGCCTGACCGTCGCGGACGTCGACTGCGGGAAGGAGTTCAAGCTTCGGCATCAGAGCGTCTCGATCCAGTTCGTTAGCAGCTGGGCGCCGGCGTCGCCGGACTTCTCGGGGTGGAACTGGGTGGCCCACAGGGCACCGTTCTCCACGGCGGCGACGAACCGCTCGCCATGCTCGGCCCAGGTGACCTGGGGTGCGCGCATGGCCGGGTTGGTGACTTCCAGACCCCACTCGTGCACCGCGTAGGAGTGCACGAAGTAGAACCGGGCGTCGTCGTCCACGCCGGCGAAGAGCCGGCTGCCGGCGGGGGCCTCGACCGTGTTCCAGCCCATGTGCGGCACGACGGGGGCCTGGAGCGGTCCGACGGTGCCGGGCCACTCGTCGAGGCCCTCCGTCTCCACGCCGTGCTCGATGCCGCGGGCGAAGAGGATCTGCATGCCGACGCAGATGCCCATGACGGGGCGTCCGCCGGACAGCCGGCGGTCGATGATCCATTCGCCGCGGGCCTTCTTCAGGCCGTCCATGCAGGCGGAGAAGGCGCCGACGCCGGGGACGAGCAGTCCGTCGGCGTTCATCGCCTTGTCGTAGTCGCGGGTGATCTCGACGTCGGCACCGACACGGGCGAGCGCGCGCTCGGCGGAGCGGACGTTGCCGAACCCGTAGTCGAAGACGACGACCTTCTTCTGTGGCGTCGTTGTGGTCATCCCCAGATCCCCTGAATCCGCATCACACCGGCGATCAGACACATCGCGGAGGCCCCGGCGAGCAGCACGACGGGCCCCTTCGGCATCTTCTGCTTGGAGAACGAGTACACACCGCCGGCGAGGAACAGCCCGACGACGATGAGAATGGTCGACAGGCCGGTCACCGTGTCTCCTCGATCGCTTCTCCGCCCGCGCCGGGGGTACCGCCCGCCGAAGGCAGGGGGAGCGAAGGCGCGGGCATCGTGTTCGTCAGCAGCCCGGCGGCCGCGCGTGCGTCGCTCACAACGCACCCTTCGTGGAAGGCAGGATGCCCGCCGCGCGAGGGTCGCGCTCCGAGGCGTACCGCAGTGCACGGGCGAGCGCCTTGAACTGGCACTCCACGATGTGGTGGGCGTTGCGCCCGTACGGGACGTGGATGTGCATCGCGATCTGCGCCTGGGCGACGAAGGACTCGAAGATGTGCCGGGTCATCGTCGTGTCGTAGGCGCCGATCATCGGCGCCATGTTCTCCGGCTCGGTGTGCACCAGGTACGGGCGGCCCGACAGGTCGACGGTGACCTGGGCCAGGGACTCGTCCAGCGGCACGGTGCAGTTGCCGAAGCGGTAGATGCCGACCTTGTCGCCCAGGGCCTGCTTGAAGGCGGCACCGAGCGCGAGGGCGGTGTCCTCGATGGTGTGGTGGGTGTCGATGTGCAGGTCGCCGTCGGTCTTGACGGTGAGGTCGAAGAGGCCGTGCCTGCCGAGCTGGTCGAGCATGTGGTCGTAGAAGCCGACGCCGGTGGCGACATCGACCTTGCCGGTGCCGTCGAGGTCGATCTCGACGACGACCGAGGTCTCCTTCGTGGTGCGCTCGACCCGTCCTACGCGGCCGCTCATGAACTGTGCTCCTTCTTCAGTGCGCGAACCGCATCGAGGAACGCGTCGTTCTCTTCGGGCGTGCCCGCGGTGACCCGCAGCCATCCCGGTACGCCGTTGTCGCGGACCAGCACGCCCCGGTCGAGGATCTGCTGCCACACCGCGTGGGCAGCCCCCTCGCCGTCGAATCGCCCGAACTGCACGAAGTTGGCGTCGGACTCGGTGACCTCGTAGCCGATGGCCCGCAGCTCCGCGACCAGCCGGTCCCGCTCGGTCTTCAGCTGCTCGACGTACCCGAGCAGCGTATCGGTGTGCTCGAGGGCGGCGAGCGCGGTGGCCTGGGTGACGGCGGACAGGTGGTACGGCAGGCGCACCAGCTGGACGGCGTCGACCACGGCGGGGTGCGCCGCCAGATATCCGAGGCGCAGTCCGGCGGCGCCGAACGCCTTGGACATGGTCCGGGAGATCACCAGGTTCGGGCGGCCCTCGATCAGCGGCAACAACGAGGGGCGGTGGCTGAATTCCACGTACGCCTCGTCGACGACCACCAGCGACGGCTTCGCCGCCTGCGCGGCCTCGTACAGGGCGAGGACCGTGTCGGCGTCGACGGCCGTGCCGGTGGGGTTGTTCGGCGAGGTGATGAACACCACGTCCGGACGGTGCTCGGCGATCGCCGCCTGTGCCGCGGCGGTGTCGATGGTGAAGTCCTCGCCGCGCGGGCCGGAGATCCAGCCTGTGCCGGTGCCGCGCGAGATCAGGCCGTGCATCGAGTACGACGGCTCGAAGCCGATCGCGATGCGGCCCGGACCCGCGAAGGTCTGCAGCAGCTGCTGGATGACCTCGTTGGAGCCGTTGGCGGCCCAGACGTTCTCGCGGGAGACCGGGTGGCCGCCGGTACGGGTGAGGTAGCGGGCCAGCTCGGTGCGCAGTTCGACCGCGTCCCGGTCGGGGTAGCGGTTGAGCTCGCGGGCCGCGTCGCGCACCCGCTCCGCGATGCGCTCGACCAGCGGCTCCGGCAGCGGGTACGGGTTCTCGTTGGTGTTCAGCCGGACCGGGACGTCGAGCTGGGGCGCGCCGTAGGGGGACTTGCCGCGCAGCTCGTCGCGGATGGGGAGGTCGTCGATGGTGAGGTCGGTCACTGCCCCGGCACCTTCCACTCGAAGCGGGCCTTGAGGGCGGCGCCGTGCGCCGGCAGGTCCTCGGCCTCGGCGAGCGTCACCACGTGGTGGGTGATCTCGGCGAGGGCGTCCCGCGTGTAGTCCACGATGTGGATGCCGCGCAGGAAGGACTGGACGGACAGGCCGGAGGAGTGGCAGGCACAGCCGCCGGTGGGCAGGACGTGGTTGGACCCGGCCGCGTAGTCGCCCAGCGAGACGGGGGCCCACGGGCCGACGAAGACCGCGCCCGCGTTGCGGACCCGGGCGGCGAGAGCGGCGGCGTCGGCTGTCTGGATCTCGAGGTGCTCGGCGCCGTAGGCGTTGACGACCTTCAGTCCGTCCTCGATGTCGGAGACGAGCACGATCGCGGACTGCCGCCCGCTGAGCGCCGGCTTGATCCGGTCCTCGACGTGCTTGGTCGCGGCGACCTGCGGCTCCAGCTCCCGCTCGACCGCGGCGGCCAGCACCTCGGAGTCGGTGACCAGGACGGCGGCGGCCAGGGGATCGTGCTCGGCCTGGCTGATCAGGTCGGCGGCAACGTGGACCGGGTCGGCGGTGTCGTCGGCGAGGACGGCGATCTCGGTGGGACCGGCCTCCGTGTCGATGCCGATCCGGCCGGTGAAGTAGCGCTTCGCGGCGGCGACCCAGATGTTGCCCGGGCCTGTGACCATGTTCGCGGGGGCACAGGTCTCGGTGCCGTACGCGAACATCGCGACGGCGGTGGCGCCGCCGACCGCGTACACCTCGTCGACGCCGAGCAGCGCGCAGGCGGCGAGGATCGTCGGGTGCGGAAGGCCCGCGAACTCCTTCTGGCCCGGCGAGGCCAGCGCGATCGACTCGACGCCCGCCTCCTGCGCCGGGACCACGTTCATGATCACGGAGGAGGGGTAGACCGATCGGCCGCCGGGCGCGTACAGGCCGACGCGGTCGACCGGCACCCATTTCTCGGTGACGGTGCCGCCGGGGACGACCTGGGTGGTGTGCTCGCTGCGGCGCTGGGCTCGGTGCACGATCCTGGCCCGGCGGACGGACTCCTCCAGTGCGGCCCGCACCTCGGGGTCGAGCTCGTCGAGCGCCCTGGCCAGGGCGGAGGCGGGCACCCTCACCTGGTCGAGCCGGACGCCGTCGAACTTCTCCGCGTACTCGATCAGCGCCGCGTCGCCACGATGATGCACGTCCTCGCAGATCGGCCGCACCTTCTCCAGGGCGGCTTCCACATCGAACTCGGCACGGGGCAGCAGGTCGCGCAGAGCGCCACCCTCGGGGAGGGCGTCGCCGCGCAGATCGATTCGAGAGATCACGTAGACAATTCTCTCAGACCGAATCCGGCCCCTGTTTTTCCGTATCACTGGCTGATATGCCCCACCCGTCTCCCGGCCACCACCTCTCATCGAGGCGCAAAAGCGCCACCCCTGTTATCTCGGGTTGACCATCACCACTAGCGTTCAGGCCGTCACTCAGCGGGAAGAACAACTGTACGAGCCAACGAAGCGGAGGGGCGGCAGTGACCGAGCCGCTGGACGACGGGCCTCCGGACGGGCTGAGCCCGACCGAGCTGGACATGTGGAACGCCTTCAGGAACGGAAGCACGCACGACCTCAGCGACACGGATCCCCTGCTGAACGATCCCTTCTCGGCCCTCACCTGGGGCCCCGAACGCAGCGTCCGCGCGTCGATCGTGGCCCGGCTGCTGCTGAGCGGTCCTGCCGCACGGCCCGGCCGGGTCGCCGCACTCAAGCTGCGCGGGGTGCAGATCACCGGCACCCTCAAGCTGGCCGGCGGCAGCATCGCCCCCTACGTCGAGCTGCACGGCTGCCGGTTCGAGAACGAGCTGCTGATGCCGGAGGCGCACTTCACCACGGTGCGCATGGTCAGCTGCGCGATCCCGCGGATCGAGGGGGCCAGGCTGCGCACGGAAGGCGATCTCCATCTGCCGCGCTGTCGCGTCGATCACGGAATCCGGCTCACCGACGCCCAGATCGGCACGGACCTGCTGATCAACCAGATCCATGTGCGGCCGGACCGCCGGGGCCGGGCCATCACCGCCGACGGGCTGTCGGTCGCCCAGGACCTTCAGGCCGAACTGATAGAGACCTACGGTGAGTTCAGCCTCCGCGGCGCGAAGGTCGGCGTCTCGCTCAGCCTTCGGGGCAGCCGGCTGCGGGCGGCAGCGGAGCGCCGCGCGCTGAACGCCCCGCAGCTGAGCGTGGAGCGCACCCTCTACATGACGGGTGCCTGGGTGAGTGTGTCCACCGGAAACCAGGGCGCCACTCCCCCGTTCGGCACCTCCACGTCGTACGGCACACCCGAGCGCGGCTCGCGGCTGCAGCCCTTCGAGTGCCACGGCGGCGTCCGGCTCGACGACGGGCGGTTCGGCGACGCCGTGGACCTCCAGCGGGCGCGGTTCGTGCTGAGCCCGCGCGAGGAGCTGTCGCTGCGCCGGATCTCCACCCCCGAACTGCGTTTCAACGCGGAGCGCCCCGAGGAGGGGCGGGTCGTCCTGAACGGCGCCAAGGTCGTGACGCTGATCGACCTGGCGGCGAGCTGGCCCGGCCCCGGCGGCCTCGCGATGGGCGGTTTCGTCTACGAGAACCTGGTGCCGTACGAGGAGTTCCCCCTGTCGCGGCGGTTGGAATGGGTGGCCTCCGCGACGCCGGAGTACTCCCCGGAGCCGTATGAGCGGCTCGCGACCGTGCTGCGCAACAGCGGCGAGGACGCCGACGCCCGGGAGGTGCTGCTGGCGAAGCAGCGCCGCCGCAGGGAGACGCTGCCGCTGGCGGGGAAGCTGTGGGGCTACCTGCAGGACTTGACGGTGGCGTACGGCTACCGGCCCGGCCGGGCGGCACTGTGGATGGCGGTGCTGTGGGCCGCCGGAGCGATCGCCTTCGCACAGGTCGCCCCGCCGCCCATCAAGCCCGACGAGCATCCGGAGTGGAACCCCGCGCTGTACGCCCTGGATCTGCTGGTGCCGGTGATCAATCTGGGCCAGGACGGCCACTGGCGGCTGCAGGGCGGATGGCAATGGGCGGCCGCCGTTCTGGTGCTGCTGGGCTGGATCCTCGCGACCACCGTCGCGGCGGGAGCCAGCCGGCTGCTCCGTCGCGGCTGAGCCATTTTCTTTACCGTCTCTTGGCTTCGGTCGAGACAACCATTCCGTTGCCACCAAAGCTTCACAGGTGTCCCCCTGGCGCGGCGCTCACCTGCGGGTTTTCAATGGTCCGCACCATGTCATTGCTTCGCGCCATGATCCGTACCGCGCGCGTGATCCGTCATACGCCCCGGCTCGCCGACGGCCTCACGCCCGCCGAGGCGGTACTGCTCGACGCCCCCGACGACCGGCTCGGCCCGGCGCTGGTCGCCGCTGCCGTCGGGGAGTACGAACCGGCCGCGAAGCTGCTGGCGACCACACGGGAATCAGCCGAATGGGAGAACCGCGACCGGTACGTCGTGCGGCTCGCGGCCTTCGCCAGGAACCGGGCCGCATGGCTCGGCGACTGGCTCGCCGCCTCCCCCCACGACGCGGACGCCCTCGTCGTCAAGGCCGAGCTCGCGGTACGCAGGGCCTGGGAGTCGCCGGCCCGCCCGGAACTGCTGCGGGAGGTGGGCCCGCTGATCGACGCGGCGGCAGAGGCCGAGCCGGGCGACCCCGTGCCCTGGCGGATCGCGCTCGACCACGCGCGCGGCACGCACGCCACGCACACCGCCTTCGAGTCGCTCTGGGAACGGGCCGTGCGCCGCTCCTCGCACCACTACGGCTGCCATGTGGCGGCGCTCAAATACCTCTCGGCCCAGTGGTACGGCTCGCACAGCGAGTGCTTCGACTTCGCGGAGAAGGCCGCAGAGGACGCCCTGCCCGGCTCGCTGGTCCAGGCGCTGCCGGTGCGGGCGGCCTTCGCCCAGCTGCTCGGCGGGGAGGCGCGGACCTCCGTGCAGGACGACCGGATCGACGCGGCGGCCGACCTCGCGGTCACGCTCTCCGGCGAGTACGGCCCCGGTGACCCGTGGCCCGCCGAGGTGCGCAATCTGCTCGCGTACGTGCTGGTGGCGCGGGGACGCTGGGACGAGGCGCTGGCACAGTTCCGGCTGATCGGCCCGTACGCGACGTCCTTCCCTTGGTCGTCGGTGACCGAGGACCCGCTGGGCCGGTTCCTCCAGACCCGGGACGGCGCACGGATCGAGGTCGCGGCGGCGACACCGCTGCGTGGACGGCTGGGCGCGGCGGCGCTTCCCACTGCGGCCGGACCGTAGAGCGAGCGGGGGGAGAGGACCGGCCCGGTTGCCCGGCCATTACTCTTGCCGCTGTGACCACCGCTCGCCTGCCGCTCTTCCCGCTGAACTCGGTACTGTTCCCGGGCCTTGTGCTGCCGCTGAACATCTTCGAGGAGCGATATCGCGCCATGATGCGCGAGCTGCTGAAGACGGACGAGGAAGAGCCGCGGCGCTTCGCCGTGGTCGCCATCCGGGACGGGCGCGAGGTCGCGCCCGCCGCGCCCGGGATGCCCGACCAGACGGCGGTCGTCGAACGCGGCCCTGCCTCCGGATTCGGCCCCGACCCGATCCAGGCGTTCCACCGGGTGGGCTGCATAGCCGACGCGGCGACCATCCGTGAACGCGGGGACGGCAGCTTCGAGGTGCTCGCCACCGGGACGACCCGCGTCAGGCTCCTGTCCGTCGACGCGAGCGGCCCGTTCCTGACGGCGGAGCTCGAGGAGATCCCGGAGGAACAGGGCGAGGGCGCGGGAACCTTGGCGGAGGGTGTGCTGCGGGCCTTCCGCAGCTATCAGAAGCGCCTGGCGGGGGCACGGGAGCGGTCGCTGTCGACGGGCGCGGAACTCCCCGACGAGCCGTCGGTCGTCTCCTACCTGGTCGCCGCGGCGGCTGTGCTCGACACCCCGGCGAAGCAGCGCCTGCTCCAGGCGCCGGACACGGCGACGCGGCTGCGCGAGGAACTGACGCTGCTGCGCGCGGAGACGGCGGTGCTGCGGCATCTGCCGTCGCTGCCGGCGGTGGATCTGACATGGCGGCCGACGAGCCCCAACTGACGCGAGGAGCCCTGGCCTTGGCGAAGAACGCGGCGAAGAAGGCGAAGAAGCACTCGGGGGGTACGCCCGCGACGGTCGCCCTGACGGCGGCGGGAACGCCGTTCACGCTGCACGCATACGACCACGACCCGGCGACGCCCTCGTACGGCGAGGAGGCCGCGGAGGCGCTCGGCGTCTCCCCCGACCGGGTCTTCAAGACCCTCGTCGCGGACGTCGACGGCGCCCTGACCGTGGCGGTCGTCCCCGTCGCGGGCCGGCTCGACCTGAAGGCCCTCGCGGCGGCGGTAGGCGGCAAGCGGGCGGCCATGGCGGACCCGACGGCGGCGGAGCGCACGACGGGCTACGTCCGCGGCGGCATCTCCCCGCTGGGACAGCGGAGGCTGCTGCCGACGGTGGTGGACGCGTCGGCGTCGGAGCACGAGACGGTGTGTGTGTCGGCGGGGCGCCGGGGCCTGGAGGTCGAGCTTTCCCCGACGGACCTGGTCGCGCTGACCTCCGCGACCCTGTCCCGGATCGCCCGCGTCTAGCTCTGGGGCCACGCCCCCCAGCCCGCCCTTGCCGAAGTCGGCCTCCGGCCCCTGCAGCGGGCGGCCGCGACCGGCAGCACCCGGTCCTTCAGCGGCAGCCCCCGCGGTCGGCCGTTGCGGCGGCGCAGGACCCGTCCGCCACGCTGTGCGCGCGGTGGATCGGGGCTCGGCCCCGCACCCCTCGCCAAACGCGGCGGGGCTGACTTCGCGGAGCGAAATCCAGCCCGTCCGGCGATCGGGGACACCGCGAGCGCGGCGCGGTACGGGGCGGGTCCTGCCCCGATTTCGGGATGGGGTTACCACCCACGCCGCCACCGTAGGGGAGGACGGGAAGGAGGGGAGCAGCCCCGCGCAGCGCACCACGACACCCGCACGTCACACGTGCACGCCCCGGCCCGCGCGCCCCGGCGGGAAAAGCGTCACTGCGTCGGCGGCGCAGCCCAGTCGGGTTCCGGGTCGCGGGGCCCGAACAGCGCCGTCAACCCCAGGTGCACCACCATCGCCGCCACCGACCACGCCAGCAACGCCCCCTTCGCCCCCAGCTCCAGATACGCGTCGAAGGTGACCCCCTCGCCGACCTCCCGCGCATGCGCCACCACGTCCCGCGGCGGGCCGAACCACACGCCGATGCCCCAGCCCAGCAGCGAAGCGAGCAGGCCGCCCACCGCCAGGGCGAGGACCAGCGCCATGCCGCCGCGCCGGCGGAAGAGGAAGACCGCCACCGCGCTCAGCGCACCGAGACCGACCGCCAGCAACACGAACGTGCCGTCGGCGCCGATCGCCGCCTCTCCCTCCGTGTCCTTGAGGAAGACGCCCTCCCTGTTGGAGATCAGCGGCACCCGGGGCGCCAGCCACAGCCACAGCAGGCCCAGTGCCACGCCGGCAAGCGTCACGGCCACCAGGACCAGCGCGGAGTCCCGCAGGTCCTTCCGCAGTTCCGCGGCCGCCGCGGCCTGGTCCTTCGCGGACTCGTGGGCGTACATCGAGGACGGCCCCGGCCCGGCGGGCGGCGCCTGCCAGGGGCTGCTCTCCGGCGAGGAGTCGTGCGGCTGGTGCGGCGGCGTCAGAGGTGCGGTCACCCCGCCATCGTGCCAGGCCTGCCCTGGCGACGCCTCACCGGACCGCCGCCCGCCGGTAGGCCCATGTCGCGACCGCCAGCGAGACGACTCCGACCGCCCCGCACACCGCGAGGTCGAGGCCCACGGCGGCCCAGTCCGGGTGGGCGTCGAAGGTCCGGGCCATGGCCTCGACCCCGTACGTGGAGGGCAACAGATCGCGCGCGTACGAGACGGGCCCGGGCAACCGGTCGGCGGGGAGCACGCCGAGCAGCAGCGCCGCGGACATGCCGAGCTGCCCGCACAGTGTGGCCAGTTCCTGACGAGGCGCCAGCAGTCCGAGGGCCGCGCCCAGCCCGGCGAGGGCCGCACCGGACAGCGGGATGACCGCGGCCAGCACCCACAGATGGGTGAGCGGCAGCTGGAACAGGACGCTGCCCGCGACCGCCGTCACCACCGTGCCCGGCACGGTGAAGGAGGCGTACGCGGCCGCCGCGCCCAGCACCACGGCGGCGGGCGGCACGGGGAGCGTCGCGTAGTGGTCGAGGCCGCCGCCGGCACGCAACTGCCCGAAGTACTGCGCGAGCAGGTTGAGCGCGACGAAGGCGACGACGAGTACGCTCGCGCCGGCGACGACCGCCCGCGCCTCCGTTCCGCCGTCGACGACGCCCCGCATCAGCACCATGATCCCGACGGACTGGAAGGTCGCCACGAACAGCAGCGGGATGCGGGCGACCCGCGCCCGCGACAGCTGCGCCCGGTACACGGCGGCCAGCGCCGGTAGCAGGTGGGCCCTCGGCGCGAGCGGCGCGGCGGTCTCCTCCTCCGCCACCGCTGCGCGTGCGGCGACCGCCGCGGCGGATTCCGCGGACACGATGCTCACGCCTTGACCAGCCCCTTCGTCGCGTTCCCTCCGAGTGCCAAGTAGACGTCCTCCAGGCTCGGCGTGGTCAGTGTGAAGTCGTCGAGCGCGGCGAACGCCGCTCCGCCGGTCACCGCGGCGACCGCCGCCCGCGCCTCCTCCGGCGCGAGCCGCAGGACCCACCGCCGTCCGAACTCCTGTGCAAAGCCGCGGAGGGCTGCGACCTCGGGCACGTCGAGGGGGGCGCGGTCACGCCACATCAGGTCGACCCGTACCTCGCCGGCGACCCGTTCCTTCAGTCCGGAGGGGGTGTCACAGGCGATGACCCGGCCGTGCTCGAGGACGGCGACCCGGTCGAGAACGGTCTCGGCCTCGATGACGTTGTGGGTCACGAGCAGCACCGTCGCGCCGTGCTCGGCGCGGCGCCGGTCGACGGCCGCCCAGACGGCGCGCCGTGCGACGGGGTCCATACCGGAGGTGGGCTCGTCGAGCACCAGCACCGGCCGCTCCCCCACGAGCGTCGCGGCGAAGCAGGCGAGCCGGCGCTGGCCGCCGGACAGTTTCTTCAGGGGACGGGCGGCGAGGCCGGTGAGCCCGAGTTCCTCGAGCACGGCGTCCCGCTCGACGCGCGCCTCGCGCGCGGCCAGTCCGCGCAGCCGTCCGGTGGTTTCTGCGGCGAGGGCGACGGTCAGCTCGTCGAGTGCGGTGGACTCCTGGCCGAGGTAGCCGATGAGCCGGGCGGCGCGCTCCGGGTGGCGTACCAGGTCGTGGCCGAGGACGTGGACGCTGCCCGCGTCGGGGCGCATCAGTCCGGTGAGCTGCCGCACCAGGGTGGACTTGCCCGCGCCGTTGGGTCCGAGCAGGCCGAAGATCTCGCCGCGCCGCACTTCGAGGCTGATCCCGTCGGTGGCACGCACCTCGGGTGTCCCCGGCGTGCCCCGTCTGCCGCGCGCGGCGGGGTACGTCTTGACCAGATCCCGCACCAGGCACACCGTACTCACGAGGTACGAGACTACGGGGTCCGTCCGCCCCGGATGCCCTCGGGCCCCGGGTGCTCTCCCGTCGGGCCGTGCTCGGCGGCCGTCCGTACGTCGATCTCGCGCCAGAATCCCGCCCGGATCGCGTACCGGTCGTGTTCGTCGATCTGGTCGTCCTTGTGGGCCAGGAGTCCGAAGCGGGCGGCGTAGCGGAGCAGTTCTCCGTCGATGCGGTGCGGGATGCGCGGGTACAGGGTGGACAGCTTGTGCAGATGGCCGTTCTCCGGCAACCGCTCCATCCAGCGCCGTGCGAAGACCTGGCCGACCTCGAACGGGTCGCCGCCGACGGTGGTGATGTCCTCCTCGCGGTCGGCCCAGCGCTGTTCGGCGCTGGTGAGCTGGGCCAGGGTCGGCAGGGAGGCGGTCTCCGGAGGCTCGCCCAGCGTTCCGCCGCCGGGCCGTTCGATCCAGCCCTTGTCGGAGGACCAGCGCAGCGTGGCGCTCGGCGGGTGGGGCACGGCGGCCGGCGCGGGGTGGTGGCCGTGGGCGCGCAGGCCGGCGAGGTCCTTGGGGGTGGGCACGCCCTTGGTGGGGACGGGCGCGGGCTCCGTGCCGTTCTCCGTGGGCTCGGTCCTGGCGGCGCCTCGTACGGCGTCCTCGGCGCGCTCGGCGGCCGCGGCGAGCGCGGACTCGGGCAGGGGCGCCGACAGGATGGCCGCGATCTCGGGCCGGGGCACCGGCGGGGGCGCGCAGATGCCGGTGAGTTCCTTGGCCTGCACGGCCCGGGTGATCCACATCCGGTCCAGCACCCGGCGTTCGTCGGCCTCGGCGACGAGGTCCTCCGACTGGTTGTAGTCGCCGTCCGCGGCCTGCACGGCCCAGAGGTGGACGGCGACGCCGTGTTCCTTGGCGGACATCAGGCCGGGCAGCAGGTCGCCGTCGCCGGTCACCAGCACCACGTCGGAGCAGGCCCGGTTCCTGGCCAGTTCGGTGAGTTCCGCGTGCATCGCGGCGTCGACGCCCTTCTGTGCCCAGCGGCCGTCGCTGCGGGTCAGAGCGCCGAGCCGGACGGTTACGCGGGGCATCACGCGCAGCCGGCGGTGCTCGGGCTGGGGGACGCGGTCGGGGGCGCCGTCGAACCAGTAGATGCGGAGCAGGGGCCGCTGGGTGTCGGCTTCGGCGAGTTCGCGAAGGCCCTGGATGAGGGCGGCATGGTCGACGGTGATCCGCGATCGCGCGGGCTCTCCGGCGAGAAGGCTGGCAGCAGCGCCCAGCAGGTAGCCGGCGTCCACCAGGACGACGCAGCGGTCCACGCGTACCACCCTCTTTCACGAGCTCAACGGTGCGTCGGATCGGGGATTGTTCCGGCTTTCCATCGAGTCTGCCCGACCACGGGAGGGTTAACGGCCGGAACTCGATCATCGGCGTGGCGGATCGGATCCGTACCTCTGTACCCCGGGCGATTACGGTCCGCGATGATCCAAAATGCGACGGTTATACGCTTATGTGAGTCTGGTCGCGGCCCTGGCCCCTACACCCCAACAGGAGGCACCCCATGGCCAAGAACAAGAAGCAGGATCGTGCTCAGAACCAGTCCTCTGCCGCCGAGCGCGGCGCCCAGCAGGCTCGCAGCTCCTCGATGGAGGCGCAGGCCGAGCAGCGGGCGCAGGCGGTCACTCCGTCCGATGTGGCCCACAAGGGCCGGCAGAAGCGCTTCGGCCACAACTGACCGGCCGGCCTTGACGCATGACGCGTAACACCTGACGCCAGAAGGGGCGCTCCCGTGACGACGGGAGCGCCCCTTCTGCGTGCGTGGCCTTACGCGGGCACGGTCAGCCGGCCAGACAGGACGGGCCGAGCAGCACCTTGAGGTCGCCGAAGAGCGCGGGGTCGGGCTGCACCCGGTGCCGGTCGAGCCGCAGGACCGTGGTCTTGCGGGGGCCCTGGAGCTTGATCCGGACCTCGGTGTTGCCCTTGTGGTGGCTGAGGATCTCGCCGAGCCGGCTGACCATGGGCGGGGTGACCTTGACCGTCGGGATGGTCACCACCACCGGCGCGTTGGTGCCCGCCGAGGACAGGTCGGGAACCATCAGCTCCATCGCGACCAGCCGCGGAACGTCCTCGCGCTTGTCGAGCCGGCCCTTGACGAACACCACGGTGTCCTCGACGAGCTGGGTGGAGACGAGCTGGTACGTCGCCGGGAAGAACATGCACTCGATGGAGCCGGCCAGGTCCTCGACGGTGGCGATCGCCCAGGCATTGCCCTGCTTGGTCATCTTGCGCTGCAGGCCTGAGATGATGCCGCCGATGGTGACGACCGCGCCGTCCGCGTGCTCTCCGCCGGTGAGCTGGGAGATCGCGGCGTCCGTCTTGTCGGACAGGACGTGCTCGATACCGAAGAGCGGGTGGTCGGAGACGTACAGGCCGAGCATCTCGCGCTCCTGCGCCAGCAGATACGACTTCTCCCACTCGACGTCGGAGAATTCGACGTCGAGTCCGAAGCCCGGCTCGTCGCTCGCCTCGTCGCCCATGCCGCCGAAGAGGTCGAACTGCCCCTCGGCCTCCTTGCGCTTGACCGCGACCACGTTGTCGATCATCGACTCGTGATGGGCGACGAGGCCCTTGCGGGTGTGGCCCATCTCGTCGAAGGCGCCGGCCTTGATGAGGGACTCGATGGTGCGCTTGTTGCAGACGACGGCCTCGACCTTGTCGAGGAAGTCGGGGAAGGAGCTGTACTTCCCCTTCGCCTTACGGGACTTGATGATGGACTCGACGACGTTCTGTCCGACGTTGCGCACGGCGGTGAGGCCGAAGAGGATCACATCGTCGCCCTGAGCGGCGAAGTTCGACATGGACTCGTTGACGTTGGGCGGGAGGACCTTGATGCCCATGCGCCGGCACTCGTTCAGATAGACGGCCGACTTGTCCTTGTCGTCCTTGACCGAGGTGAGCAGCGCCGCCATGTACTCCGCGGGGTGGTTCGCCTTGAGGTACGCCGTCCAGTAGGAGACCAGGCCGTACGCGGCGGAGTGCGCCTTGTTGAATGCGTATCCGGCGAAGGGGACCAGTACGTCCCACAGGGCCTGGATGGCCTCGTCGCTGTAGCCCTTCTCGCGGGCGCCCTTTTGGAAGAGGACGAAGTTCTTCGCCAGTTCGTCGGGCTTCTTCTTGCCCATCACGCGACGGAGGATGTCGGCCTCGCCGAGCGAGTACCCGGCGATGATCTGGGCGGCCTTCTGGACCTGCTCCTGATAGACGATCAGGCCGTAGGTGACGTCCAGGACCTCCCTGAGCGGCTCCTCCAGCTCCTTGTGGATCGGCGTGATCTCCTGCTGCTTGTTCTTGCGCAGGGCGTAGTTGGTGTGCGAGTTCATGCCCATCGGGCCCGGGCGGTAGAGCGCGGACACGGCGGAGATGTCTTCGAAGTTGTCGGGCTTCATCAGCCGCAGCAGGGAGCGCATGGGCCCGCCGTCGAACTGGAAGACGCCGAGGGTGTCGCCACGCTGCAGCAGTTCGAAGGTCTTGGGGTCGTCGAGCGGGAGGGCGAGCATCTCCAGGTCGATGCCCTTGTTGGACTTCACCATCTTGATGGCGTCGTCCATGATCGTGAGGTTGCGCAGACCCAGGAAGTCCATCTTCAGCAGGCCGAGCGACTCGCACTGCGGGTAGTCCCACTGGGTGATGGTCACACCGTCGGTGTGCCTGACCCACACAGGGACATGCTCGGTGATGGTCTCGCTGGACATGATCACGCCGGCTGCGTGCACACCCATCTGCCGGACCAGACCCTCGACGCCCTTGGCGGTGTCGATGACCTTCTTGACGTCCGGCTCGTTCTCGTACATCGCGCGGATCTCGCCGGCCTCGCTGTAGCGCGGGTGGGAGGGATCGGTGATGCCGTTGAGGTCGATGCCCTTGCCGAGGACGTCGGCGGGCATGGCCTTGGTGAGCCGGTCGCCCATCGCGTACGGATAGCCGAGCACGCGGGCGGAGTCCTTGATCGCGTTCTTCGCCTTGATCTTGCCGTACGTGCCGATCATGGCGACCTTGTCGGCGCCGTACTTCTCGGTCACGTATCTGATCACCTCGACGCGCCTGCGCTCGTCGAAGTCGATGTCGACATCGGGCATGGAGACGCGCTCGGGGTTGAGGAACCGCTCGAAGATCAGACCGTGCGGGATCGGGTCGAGGTCGGTGATGCCCATGGCGTAGGCGACGATCGAACCGGCCGCGGAACCACGGCCGGGGCCCACCGCGATGCCCTGGTTCTTGGCCCACATGATGAAGTCGGCGACGACGAGGAAGTACCCCGGGAACCCCATCTGGATGATGACGTCCATCTCGTACTCGACCTGCTTCTGGCGGTCCTCGGGGATGCCGCCCGGATAGCGGCGCTCCATGCCGCGCCGGACCTCCTCCTGGAACCAGGTCACCTCGGTGTACCCGTCGGGGATGTCGAACTTCGGCATCAGGTCGCGCTTCTCGAACATCCCCTCCGTCTCGATCTGCTGGGCGACCAGGAGGGTGTTGCGGCAGCCCTCCTGCCAGGCGTCGGAGGAGTCGATCGCGTACATCTCGTCGGTCGACTTGAGGTAGTAGCCGGTGCCGTCGAACTTGAAGCGGTCGGGATCGGAGAGGTTCTTGCCGGTCTGGATGCACAGCAGCGCGTCGTGGGCGGGGGCCTCGTGCGCATACGTGTAGTGGGAGTCGTTGGTCACCAGCGGCGGGATGCCGAGCTTCTTGCCGATCTCCAGCAGGCCGTCACGGACGCGGCGCTCGATTTCGATGCCGTGGTCCATCAGCTCCAGGAAATACCGGTCCTTGCCGAAGATGTCCTGGTATTCGGAGGCGGACTTCAGGGCCTCGTCGAACTGCCCCAGACGCAGCCGGGTCTGCAGCTCACCGGAGGGGCAGCCGGTGGAGGCGATCAGTCCCTCCGACCACTGCGCGATGGTCTCCTTGTCCATCCGGGGCCACTTCTGCAGCCAGCCCTCCGCATACGCGTCGGACGAGAGCCGGAAGAGGTTGTGCAGACCCGTCGCGTTCGCCGCCCAGATGGTCTTGTGGGTGTAACCACCGGAACCGGAGACGTCGTCCCGCTTCTGGTGCGGCTGACCCCACTGGATCTTGCGCTTGTTGCGCCGGGACTCGGGCGCGACATACGCCTCGATGCCGATGATGGGGGTGACCCCGGCCTTCTGCGCGGAGTGGAAGAAGTCGTACGCCCCGTGGAGATTTCCGTGGTCGGACATGGCGATATGGGTCATGCCCATCTCGTTGCACGCGTTGAACATGTCCTTGAGCCGCGCAGCACCGTCCAGCAGCGAGTACTGGGTGTGGACGTGAAGGTGCGTGAAGGGCGGCTTGGTCACGGCGACGGGCCTCCGAAGAACAGTGGGCGACAGGCTGCGGGCAGTCCGGGGGGACAGCCTGGAAGTCTACGTCGCCGGACTGACAGCCCGATGGAAACGCTGCGGGGCGACGCCCCTCTTACGAGGGGTGGCCGTCGGGTTGACGGGTGGGCACTCCTGCGTACCTTCATGCGTTGGACGGGGCGGAAACGCCGTCCCCATTGCCATGCACCAGGAGGCACCCCGCGATGCCGGTCCCGCAGCCCACCGCCGAGCAGCGCGGCGAGGAGATCCTCGCCGTCTTCGACACCGCCTTCGGCGAGCTCCTGGCCGCCGACCCGGCCGCCTTCCGGGTCAAGTTCCGCAAGATGGCGGCCTCGGCGTTCGCCTTCTACCGGGGCACGGCATGCCTGTTCTACAACGACCTGGAGCGGGAGCAGCTCGCCGGCCCCTACCTGGACGAGCGCACGGGCCGGGTGTGGATCCACGGCGATCTCCACGCGGAGAACTTCGGCACCTACATGGACGCCAACGGCCGGCTGATCTTCAACGTCAACGACTTCGACGAGGCCTATGTGGGCCCCTTCACCTGGGACCTCAAGAGGCTCGCCGCATCGCTGGCCCTGCTCGGCTACACCAAGGCGCTCAGCGACGACCGGATCACCGAGCTGGTGCGGATCTGCGCGACCGCCTACCGGGAGCGCATCCACGCGCTGGCGACCGGGGCCAAGGACGACGACGTGCCGCCCTTCACCCTGGACACGGCGGACGGGCCGCTGCTCGGGGCGCTGCGAATGGCGCGCTCGCTGACCCGGTTCTCGCTGCTGGACTCGATGACGGAGATCCGCGACTTCGAACGCCGGTTCGCCTCGGGCGGGGGTTCCATCGAGCTGGACGCGGCCACCCGGTACAAGGTGCTGGCCGCCTTCGACGGCTACCTGGAGACCCTGCCCGAGTCCAGCCTGGCCCGCCCCGACTCCTACCGGGTCAAGGACGTCGTGGGCCGGCGCGGCATCGGCATCGGCTCGGCCGGCCTGCCGTCGTACAACATCCTGCTGGAGGGCAACAGCGACGCCCTCGAGAACGATGTCGTGATCTACATGAAGCAGGCACAGACACCCGCGGTCTCCCGGCACATCACCGACCCGGAGGTCCGCGGCTACTTCCAGCACGAAGGGCATCGCACGGTGATCTCCCAGCGCGCCCTCCAGGACCACGCCGACCCCTGGCTCGGCTGGACCGAGCTCGACGGCTCCGGTCAGCTGGTCGCCGAGGTCTCTCCGTACGCGGTGGACCTGGACTGGTCCGACATCGACGACGTGGAGGAGATCGCGGCCGTCGTGGCCGACCTCGGCCGGGCCACGGCGACCATGCACGCCGCCGCGGACGACGAGAGCGGGCACTCCCTGGTGCCGTTCTCCACCGAGCGGGCCATCGACGCGGCGATCGCCGCCGACGAGGAGGGCTTCGGCGAACTGCTCGTGGACTTCGCGCACGGCTACGGGGCCAGGGCCCGGGCCGACCACCAGATCTTCGTGGACCTGTTCCGCAACGGCCGTATCCCGGGCCTGTAGGACCCCCTGACCTCGGCGGACGCCTTTAAGGGGCTCTTAGGAAACGCATGGCACACTCGGCTGCGATGGACATCTCCGGAATGCAGCTCAGAGGGCTGCGGGCAGCGATCTTCACGGCACTGGTCGTGACGTTGTCCGCCGCCTCCCATGTGCTGCTGTCCCGGGCCCCGCTTCCGCTGACCACGGTCGCCGCGCTCGCCGCCGCCGTGTTCACGGTGGCCTTCGCCTTGTCCGGCAAGGAGCGCGGGTTCTGGCGCATCGCCGGGCTGCTGATCCCGCTGGAGCTGGCCGCGGACACCGTCTTCACCACCGGACAGCACGTCTGTTACGGCCCCGCGGGCGGCCCGGTCGCCGGTTCGCTGCGTACCTTCGGCTTCGACGTGCTGTGCGGCGGCGAGGTCGGCGCGGCACTGCCGGGTACGGCACTGCCCGTGGACGAGCAGGGGCTCGCGGCCCTGCTGCGCACCGCCGACCCGGCCCAGCCGTGGCTGCTGCTTGCCGCCCATGTCGGCGTCGGTCTGCTCGCCGCGGCCTGGCTGCGGCGCGGCGAGTCCGCGGTGGCCGGGCTGCTGCGCACGGTCGGCGACTTCGCCTTCCGGCCGCTGCTGCTGGCCGTCGCCACCGTGCACGCACCTGGTCCCGGGCGGCGGGGCCCGTGCCCGCGGCCGTACACGCCCCGCACCGCGCGCACCCGGCTGCTGGTGCACTCCGTGGGACGGAGGGGACCCCCGCGTTCCGTCGCGCTCTGCGCCTGAACCGAGATCCCTCTTTTCGTACGTCCCCCATGTGTCCCCACACGGAGTGAATGATCATGAGCAAGCGCAACAGCCAGGCCAACAAGGCGGCGGCCCGCGAGCGGCTGCGCCAGGAGCGTGAGCGCCAGGCCAAGAAGGACAAGGTCCGCAGGCAGCTGACGGTCGCGGGTACGGCCGTCGTGGTGCTCGCGATCGCCGGCGGCATCGGATACGGCATCCTGCAGGCCAACAAGCCGGGCCACTGGGAGGCGGTGGCCGAACAGTCGGACGTCACCGCGCCGAAGAACACGGCCGGTGAGAACGGCACGACGGTCTCAATCGGCAAGGACAGTGCGAAGAAGACGCTGGAGCTGTACGAGGACTCCCGCTGCCCGGTCTGCGCGACCTTCGAGCAGGCGGTCGGCGAGACGGTCGAGAAGGACGTCGACGCCGGCAAGTACAGGATCAGGTACGTCGGTGCCACCTTCATCGACGACGCCACCAACGGCGAGGGCTCCAAGAACGCGCTCAGCGCGCTCGGCGCGGCGCTGAACGTGAGCCCCGACGCATTCCTCGCGTACAAGTCGGCGCTGTACTCGGCCGAGTTCCACCCGGAGGAGAACGACGACAAGTTCGCCAAGGACTCCTATCTGCTGCAGGTCGCCGACTCGGTGCCCGCGCTCAAGGGCAACGAGGAGTTCAAGAAGAACGTCGAGGACGGGACGTTCGACGCCTGGGCGATGAAGATGTCGCAGACGTTCGACAAGAGCGGGGTCAAGGGCACCCCGACCCTGAGGATGGACGGCAAGAACGTGACCGCGAAGGGCAGCGACAACGCGCCCATGACGGTCCAGGAGTTCACCGCGGCGATCGACAAGGCGCTGGGGGGCTGACCCGTCTCCTGATCGCTGGTCACTGATCCGCGCGCTCCGGGCTGCCACCAGCAGACCGGAGGGAAACACCCCGGTTGACCGCTCCGGATGGGCGGGCGAACTTTCTCCGTTCGCCCGCCCTTTCGACGTACTGATCAGTAATCTGATCGGCCGTGACCAGTCGATTTTCCTCAACCCCCAGTCGCCGCACGGTCGTCAAGGCCGCTGCCGCCACTGCCGTCGCCGTGCCCGTCCTCGCGGCGGCCGCCTCCCCCGCCACCGCCGCGGAACAGGCTCCCGCGTTCCTCCACGGCACCGCCTCCGGCGACCCGCTGCCCGACGGCGTACTGCTGTGGACCCGTGTCACCCCGAGCCCCGACGCCCTGCCGGGTTCCGGCCTGGGCGCCGAGACGGAGGTGGCCTGGGAGGTCGCCGAGGACAAGGACTTCGCCCGGATCGTGGCCCGTGGCACCACCACCTCGAAGACCGCCTCCGACCACACCGTGAAGGTGGACGTACGCGGCCTGCGCCCCGGCACCTCCTACTGGTACCGCTTCACCGCGGGCGCCACCGTCTCGCCCGCGGGGCGCACGCGCACCGCCCCTGCCGCGGACGCGGCCACTCCCGGGGTGCGTTTCGGCGTGGTGTCCTGTGCCAACTGGGAGGCCGGCTGGTTCTCCGCGTACCGTCATCTGGCCGCGCGCAGCGACCTCGACGCGGTGCTGCATCTCGGCGACTACATCTACGAGTACGCGACCGGCGGCTACCCGGAAAAGGAGTACGCCGTACGGCAGCACGAGCCGGGACACGAGATCGTGACGCTCGCCGACTACCGGCTGCGGCACGCCACCTACAAGACGGACCCCGATCTGCAGGCGCTGCATGCCGCGCACCCGCTGATCGCGATATGGGACGACCACGAGTTCGCCAACGACGCGTGGACCGGCGGCGCGGAGAACCACACGCCCGGCGCCGAGGGCGAGTGGGCGGCCCGGGTCGCGGCGGCCAAGCAGGCCTACTTCGAGTGGATGCCGGTCCGCGCGTCCACCGAGGGCACGGTCTACCGCCGACTGCGGTTCGGCAAGCTGGCGGATCTGCATCTGCTGGATCTGCGCTCGTTCCGCTCGCAGCAGACACGCATCGGCAACGGTGACGTGGACGACCCGGACCGCACACTCACCGGCCGGGCGCAGCTGGACTGGCTGAAGGCGGGCCTCGCGGCGTCCGATGCGTCCTGGCAACTGGTCGGTACCTCGGTGATGGTCTCGCCGGTCGCCTTCGGCTCCCTTCCCGCCCATCTGCTGGAGCCGATCGCCGAGTTGACGGGGCTGCCCAAGGAAGGGCTGGCGGTCAACGTGGACCAGTGGGACGGCTACACGGACGACCGCCGGGAGCTGCTGGCGCATCTGACGCAGCGCGGTATCGAGAACACCGTCTTCCTCACCGGCGACATCCACATGGCGTGGGCGAACGACGTCCCGGTCAGGGCTGCGACATATCCACTCTCCCCTTCGGCGGCGACCGAGTTCGTCGTGACGTCGGTGAGCTCCGACAACCTGGACGACCTCCTCCATGTCGCCCCGGGCACCGTCTCGCTGGTCGCCTCGGCCGCGGTGCGGGCCGCCAACCGCCATGTGAAGTGGGTCGACATGGACGCGCACGGATACGGCGTCCTGGACGTCACCGCCGAGCGCTCCCAGATGGACTACTACACGATCTCCGACCGGACGAAGCAGGACGCATCGTCGTCGTGGTCCCGGTCCTACCGGACCCTCAGCGGAACGCAGAAGGTCGAGCGGGTGAACCAGCCAGTGCGCTAGGGGCTATTTTCGGCCATACGCCGATGCGTTAACAGAAGATCACATCACTACGACGGGTGGCGCGTTCCGCACCATGAATGCGGACACACCACCCGTCGTCGTCACTGCATTCGTTACGTGCAGATCTCAACCCTCGGACATGACCGAAACCTTTCTCCCCGATGTCCGCAATCACCCATGGATCGATTGGGCTTGAACGATCCTCTTCAAGATCTGACATGCACCCGTAATCTCCCCGCGGTGGCCAGTAAAGGCCCCCTCACAACCCCCCGCGAGGAGACGTAATGCGTGCTCTTGCCCGTATATCCCCCCGACTGCGCCACCGCGCAATCGGTACGGCGATCATGGCCGGAACCCTGGCCCTCGCCCCGTTCTCCACCCCCGGCAGCGTCGCCGCTCCGAAGGCGTCCGTGTCTGCCGCGTCCTTGGCCGACGAGTGCGCCGAGCAGGACGCGCACGCGAGCGCCACGGCCCGTGAGACCCGGCCCGGCGCCGGCCACGCCCATGAGCCGAACGAGATCTCCGAGACCAAGGCCAAGGCCATGGACGCGGACCTGAGGAAGAGACTCGAAGCTGCCCGTACGAGCGGACGCGGCTTCTCCGCCACCGCCGCGACCACGATCCCGGTCTACTTCCACGTCATCCACGACGGGGAGACCGGCAAGCTCACGAGCAGCCAGATCGACAGCCAGCTCGCCGTCCTGAACGCGGCCTACGCCGGCCAGGGCACCGGCAACGTCGACTCCGGCTTCCAGTTCACCCTGGCCGGCACCGACTACACGAACAACGCGTCCTGGTACAACCTGAACTCCGGCTCCACCGCGGAGAAGGAGATGAAGTCCACCCTCCGCCAAGGCGGCGCGAACGCGCTCAACTTCTACACCGCCAAACTCGGCGGCGGCCTGCTCGGCTGGGCGACCTTCCCGTCCTCGTACCGGTCGAACCCGTCCATGGACGGCGTGGTCGTGCTCGACGCCTCGCTGCCCGGCGGCACCGCCACCAACTACGCCGAGGGCGACACCGCCACCCACGAGGTCGGCCACTGGATGGGGCTGTACCACACCTTCCAGGGCGGCTGTAACGGCAACGGCGACTACGTCACCGACACGCCGGCCGAGAAGAGCCCCGCGTACGCCTGCCCGACCGGCCGCGACACCTGCGCCAGCAAGACCGGTGTGGACCCGATCCACAATTTCATGGACTACACGTACGACGCGTGCATGTACCAGTTCACCTCCGGCCAGGTGCAGCGGATGAAGGACCACTGGACCGCCTACCGCGCCTGACCCACCCGACCGGTCCGCCCGGCGCGCCTCGTGCGTGCCGGGCGGACCGCCGCGTTCCGCCCCGGCTTCCTCAGAGCGTCTCGAGGAACCCGAGTGCCGCGCGCCAGGCCTGCTCGGCCGACATCTCGTCGTAGTCCGGCAGACCGGGATCGGTGAACAGATGCCCGGCCCCTGGATAGCGGTGCACCTCGACGTCCGCGCCCGCCCGCTGCATCCGCAGGTACCACGTGTTCAGCCAGTCGTCGGTCTCGAAGGGATCGGGACTGGCGACATGCAGTTGTACGGGCAGGTCGTCGATGCTCGCCCCCTCGGCGATGTCCGACGTGCCGTGCAGGAGCAGCAGCCCGCGCGCCTTCTCGTCGGCGAGCGCCAGATTCTGCGCGAGCGCCCCGCCGAGCGAGAACCCCGCGTACACCAGCCCCTGGTCGGAGTACGGTGCGGCAGCGTGGACCGCCCGCCGCAGCAACTCGTCCTTGCCGATCCTCTCCCCGAGCTCCCGGCCCTGTTCGACGGTCTCGGCGGTTTGTCCTTCGAAAAGGTCGGGCACGCGAACCTCGTGCCCGGCGGCACGTAGCCGGTCCGCGGCCGCGTGCACCGCCGGTCGCAGACCGAAGGCCGAATGGAACAGGATGATGTTCATCCGGCCATCCTGCCAGCCGCCTTCGCCACCAGGAGTCAAGAAGACATGGAGAACATACTGCGCCCGTTGGCCGTCATCGGCGGAGCCGTCCTGCTGGCCCTGGCGCTCGGCTGGGCCGTCGACCGGCTGCTGCGCCGCGTCGACGAACGCCACCCGGAGACGCCGCTGTGGGACATGCTGCGCAGGTGCCGTCTGCCGTTCCAACTCGTGCTGCTCGGGGCGCTGCTGAGGGGGGCGTACCGCGAGACGCACTGGTCGCTCGTCGAGCGGCACGAGGCGGGCATCGGCCATGTGCTGTCGCTGGTTCTGATCGGCGCGAGCGCCTGGCTGGTGACGCGGATCGTCTCCGCCGTCGTCGAGTCCTCGTACACCCGTTACGCGACCTCCACCCGCGACCCCGCGCGGGTCCGCCGGGTGCGGACCCAGATCACGCTGATCATGCGGATCGTCACGGCGATCGTCGCGGTCGTGGCGGTCGCGGCGATGCTGCTGACATTCCCCGGCATGGAGAAGTTCGGTGCCTCGATGCTGGCCTCCGCGGGCATCATCGGCATCGTCGCCGGTGTGGCCGCCCAGTCCACCCTCGGCAATCTCTTCGCCGGCTTCCAGATCGCCTTCGGCGACATGGTACGGATCGGTGACACCGTGGTGGTCGACGGCGAGTGGGGCGTGGTCGAGGAGGTGACGCTCACCTTCCTCGCCGTACGGACCTGGGACGAACGCCGCATCACGATGCCGGTGTCGTACTTCACCAGCAAGCCGTTCGAGAACTGGTCGCGCGGCGGCGTCCAGATGACCGGCACGGTCTACCTGCAGCTCGACCACTCGGCGCCCGTCGCGCTGATGCGCGAGAAGCTCCAGGAGATCCTCGAGGACTGCAAGGCCTTTGACGGCAGGGACTGGAGCCTGGCCGTCACGGACAGCACGCCGAGCACCATCGAGGTACGGGTGGTCGTTACCGCGAAGGACGCGGACGACATCTGGACGGCGCGGTGCACGGTGCGTGAGCAGATGATCGCCTGGCTGTGCGAGAAGCACCCGTACGCGCTGCCGCGGATCGCGACGGCGGCGGCGCCGCTGCGGCCGGACGGCCAGTGGCCGGTGCGCGAGGTGGCGCCGCGGGCGGAGGAGATCCACAGCAACAACGCGGGCGACTACACGCCGGACGCGAACGGCGCTCCGCGCACCGGCCGCGGCTGACGCGCCACCGCCGCCCAGCGCCGGCAACGGTCCGGAAGCCGCCCGGGCCGCGCTGTTGCCGCGAGGGTGCCGCGCATCCTGACGCGCGGTCAGGAAACGGGCAGCACCCGTCGCATCGCCAGATGCGGAATGCCCGCGTCCAGGAACTCGGCCCCGTACGCCGCGTACCCCAGCCGCTCGTAGAAACCCAGCGCATGGGTCTGCGCGTGCAGGTCGACCGCCGCGAGGCCCCGCGCGCGTGCCGCGTCCTCGATCGCCCGGACCAGTGCCGCGCCCACGCCGAGGCCGCGCGCCGCTCCCCTCACCGCGAGCCGGCCCAGTGAGCCGACCGTGAGGTCGCCGCCGGTCTTCCCGAGGGCCGATGCTCCGTGCAGCAACCGGCCGGTGCCGAGGGCCACACCGTCGGCGCCCACGGCGAGGACATGGATCGTGTCCGCGTCCTCGGCGTCGTAGCCGTCGTACTCGATGCCCTCCGGCACCTGCTGCTCTGCGACGAACACCTCCTTGCGGACCGCGAAGCACGCCTCACGGTCGGCGGTGCCGAGAGCGACCCGCACGCTGTAGGCAGCCGTCATGCGCTCTCCGCGGTGATCCGGTCCAGTGCCTGCTGGAGGTCGTCCGGGTAGCTGCTCTCGAACTCCACCCACTGGCCGTCCGACGGGTGCTCGAAGCCGAGGCGCACCGCGTGCAGCCACTGCCGGGCCAGACCGAGCCGCTTCGCCATCGTCGGGTCCGCGCCGTACGTCAGGTCCCCCACGCAGGGGTGGCGGTGCGCCGCCATGTGCACCCGGATCTGGTGGGTGCGGCCGGTCTCCAGCTTGATGTCGAGCAGCGACGCGGCGCGGAACGCCTCGATCAGGTCGTAGTGCGTCACCGACGGCTTGCCCTCCGCCGTGACCGCCCACTTGTAGTCGAGGTTCGGATGACGGCCGATGGGCGCGTCGATGGTGCCGCTCAGCGGATCCGGGTGGCCCTGCACCAGGGCGTGGTAGCGCTTGTCGACGACGCGGTCACGGAACTGCTGCTTCAGCAGGGTGTACGCACGCTCCGACTTGGCGACGACCATCAGCCCGGACGTGCCGACGTCGAGGCGGTGCACGATGCCCTGGCGCTCGGAGGCGCCCGACGTGGAGATGCGGTACCCGGCGGCGGCGAGCCCGCCGATGACGGTGGTGCCGGTCCACCCCGGGCTCGGATGCGCGGCCACACCGACCGGCTTGACGATCACGACGATGTCGTCGTCGTCGTGCACGATCTCCATGCCCTCGACCGGTTCCGCCACGATCTGCACCGGCGCGGGTGCCTGCGGCATCTCGACCTCGAGCCAGGCACCGCCGTGCACCCGCTCGGACTTGCCGACGACCGAGCCGTCGACCAGCACCTTCCCGGCGGCGGCCAGCTCGGCCGCCTTCGTACGGGAGAAGCCGAACATCCGGGAGATGGCGGCGTCCACACGCTCACCCTCCAGACCGTCGGGTACGGGCAGGGTGCGGATCTCGGGAATCGTACTCACCCGTCGAGTATGCCTTGTCAGTCCTTGTGGACCGTCCCGTCGGGGTCAAGGCCCTTGAAGGAGAGCAGCACGATCAGGACGCCGCCGCACACGATCGCGGAGTCGGCGAGGTTGAACACGGCGAAGTGCGCGGGCGCGATGAAGTCCACGACCGCGCCCTCGAAGACGCCGGGCGAACGGAAGATCCGGTCGGTCAGATTGCCGAGCGCCCCGCCCAGCAGCAGTCCGAGGGCGAGCGCCCAGGGACCGCTGTAGAGCTTGCGCGCCAGACGCACGATCACGACGATCACGGTCGCCGCGATGAAGGTGAAGATGATGGTGAAGGCCTCACCCATGCCGAACGCGGCGCCCGGGTTCCGTACCGCCTCGAACTTCAGCCAGTCGCCGATGATCTGGATCGGCTCGTGGTGCTCCAGCTTGGCCACCACGAGCAGCTTGCTGCCGAGGTCGAGCAGGTAGGCGACGAGGGCCACCGCGAACAGCATGGCGATCTTGCGCTTGCCCGTCGGCGGCTCGGCGGGCGCCGCAGCCTCGTCGTCAACATCTGGCGTACCGATGATGCGCTCCGCCTCTGCCACGTGAGTCCCTCAACCTAGGTGCCTGATTGGACGAGGGTACGGCACGCCTTCGCCCGATCAGCTCCTGCGCTCCTGCTTCTGTTTGCACTCGACGCACAGGGTCGCACGCGGGAAGGCCTGCATCCGGGCCTTTCCGATCGGCTTGCCACAGCTCTCGCAGAGACCGTACGTCCCGGTGTCGAGCCGCTGCAGCGCACGCTCGGTCTGCTCGAGCATCTCGCGGCCGTTCGCCGCAAGCGCCATCTCGTGCTCGCGCGTGATGTTCTTGGCGCCGGCGTCGGCCTCGTCGTCCCCGGCGCCGTCGCCGGAGTCCCGCATCAGGCCCGCGAGGGCGGCCTCGGAGGAGGTGATCTCGGCGTTCAGCCGGGCCGCCTCGCCCTCGAGCTCCGCCCGCGCCTCGTCGACCTCCTCCTGGGTCCACGGGTCCTCGCCCGGCCGTACCGCCAGCTCACCCGGCGGCGTCGTGGCCGCCGTACGGGCCGTGGACACCGCCACGGTGCTCCCGCCTGCGACTGATGCCCTACCCGCGGTCTTCTTCGCTGCCACCGTCCTGGCTCCTGTCTGCTTCGCGGCCTCGGCCGCCCCCTCGGCCGCGGGCGCGGCCCTCTTGGCGGCGGTCGCCTCGTCGACGACCTCCTTGGTGACCGGCCCGGGCGCCACGTCGGCCCCCGCCCCGGTCTTCTTCCCGGCCCTGCCGGGAGTGGTCTTCCTGACCGCCCCACCGGCCGTCTCTTCGCCCGCGGGCTTGCGGGCCGCCGCCTTCTTGGGCACCGCCTTCCTGGGCGCGGTCTTGCTGGGCGCCGTCTTCCTGGGGCCGGCCGGCTCGGCCGCGGACTTCTTGGCGGCCGTCTTCTTCGCCGCGGCCTTCTTGGACACCGTCCTCTCTGCCGCCGTCTTCTCTGCCGCCGTCCTCTCTGCCGCCGTCTTCTTCGCCGCGGCCTTCTTGGGCGCCGGTGCCGTGGGGCGCTCGGCGGCGGCGCTGCCGTGGGGCTGCCCCTTCGGGGCGGGCCTACTGGCCGCTGCCTTCTTCGTCGAGCCCGCCGCCGTCTTCCTCGAGGTCCGTGAGACACCACCGGTCGCCGGCTTCCCGGACGCTGTCTCCAAGGCTGTGGACGTCTTCGACGTGGACTTCCGGGGCGTGGTCGTCCTCCCGGGGGGCTCGTGGGTGGTCCTTCCGGACTTCGCTACCGCGGCGGCGGAACGCTCGGACGCCGTCGTGTCGGCAGTCTTCTTCGCCTCCATGGCCGCGGCCCCTTCACATATTGTGATCTTGCTCGCGAATCGTGCTGGGACGATAAATCGACCCCAGCCCCGCGGCAACGGGGCACGCCGCCGGTTGGGCCCGCCCCGGGCTGCGAGAAGCCGGGCCTGCATCCGTTGTGCCCAGCTCCCCGCCCAGTAATCCGCCCGGTGGCGTGCGTCGTGCCCGGTCGGGACCCGTGTGGCCATTCGGGTGGGCCGCGCCGCCGCCCGAAAAGCGGTCGGCCGGTCCTCGTAGGGCCCCGTACACTGGGCGCAGCGAAAGGCGTGGATGGGGACGAGTAGCGTCGTACGCAGCCATGAGCGACCCGGGGACGGTGAGAGCCCGGGGGCCGGCGCGACGTGAAGCATCACCCCGGAGCCGCCGGAAGAAAGCCGCGGAGACTGTGCCGCGGCCGGTAGAACCGGCATCGCGACCCCAATGAGGGGGCGGTGACCTGTGCACCGCCAAGGAGGGTGGTACCGCGGGAGCCGGCCGAACAGCATCGGCGCTCTCGTCCCTCCGACGGAAGAGAAGCTGTCCGCCGGAGGAGTTCGTAGATGACACCCCCCCAGTACCGTCAGGTGCCGGCTCAGGTCGACCTGCCCGCGCTCGAGCACGCCGTGCTCGACTTCTGGCGCGAGAGCAAGATCTTCGCCAAGAGCCTCGAGCAGTCCGAGGGCCGCCCCGAGTGGGTGTTCTACGAGGGCCCGCCCACGGCGAACGGCATGCCGGGCGCGCACCACATCGAGGCCCGCGTCTTCAAGGACGTCTTCCCCCGCTTCCGCACCATGCGCGGCTACCACGTGGCCCGCAAGGCCGGCTGGGACTGCCACGGTCTGCCGGTGGAGCTGGCCGTCGAGAAGGAGCTCGGGTTCTCCGGCAAGAAGGACATCGAGGCGTACGGCATCGCCGAGTTCAACGCGAAGTGCCGTGAGTCGGTGACCCGGCACACGGACGCGTTCGCCGAGCTGACGACGCGCATGGGCTACTGGGTCGACCTGGACGACGCCTACCGCACGATGGACCCGGACTACGTCCAGTCGGTGTGGTGGTCGCTCAAGGAGATCTTCAACAAGGGCCTGCTGGTCCAGGACCACCGTGTCGCCCCCTGGTGCCCGCGCTGCGGCACCGGCCTCTCGGACCACGAGCTGGCGCAGGGCTACGAGACGGTCGTCGACCCGTCCGTCTTCGTGCGCTTCCCGCTGACCTCCGGCCCGCTGGCGGGCGAGGCCGCGCTGCTGGTATGGACGACGACCCCCTGGACGCTGGTGTCCAACACGGCGGTCGCCGCCCACCCCGAGGTCACCTACGTCGTGGCGACGAACGGTGACGAGAAGCTGGTCGTCGCCGCGCCGCTGCTGGAGAAGGCGCTCGGCGAGGGCTGGGAGGTCACGGGCACGACGTTCACCGGTGCCGAGATGGAGCGCTGGACCTACCAGCGCCCCTTCGAGCTCGTCGAGTTCCCGGGCGTCAGCGGGGGGACCGACGGGCGCAGTCCCGCAGAGGCCCACTACGTCGTCAACGCCGACTATGTGACGACCGAGGACGGTACGGGTCTGGTCCACCAGTCCCCCGCCTTCGGTGAGGACGACCTCAAGGTCTGTCGCGCCTACGGCCTGCCGGTCGTCAACCCGGTCCGCCCCGACGGCACCTTCGAGGAGGACGTCCCGCTGGTCGGCGGCGTCTTCTTCAAGAAGGCCGACGAGGCGCTCACGGCCGACCTCCAGGCCCGCGGCCTGCTCTTCAAGCACATCCCGTACGAGCACAGCTACCCGCACTGCTGGCGCTGCCACACCGCCCTGCTCTACTACGCACAGCCGTCCTGGTACATCCGCACCACGGTGATCAAGGACCGGCTGCTCGCCGAGAACGAGGCAACCAACTGGTTCCCCGACTCGGTCAAGCAGGGCCGGTACGGGGACTGGCTGAACAACAACATCGACTGGGCCCTGTCCCGTAACCGCTACTGGGGCACGCCGCTGCCGATCTGGCGCTGCGAGGAGAAGCACCTCACCTGCGTCGGCTCACTCGCCGAGCTGTCGGAGCTGACCGGCACCGACCGGTCGGGGCTCGACCCGCACCGCCCGTACATCGACGAGGTCACCTTCGCCTGCCCGCACGACGGCTGCGGGCAGACCGCGACGCGCGTCCCGGAGGTCATCGACGCCTGGTACGACTCGGGTTCGATGCCGTTCGCGCAGTGGGGCTACCCGTACAAGAACAAGGAGATCTTCGAGAAGCGCTACCCGGCGCAGTTCATCTCCGAGGCCATCGACCAGACCCGCGGCTGGTTCTACACGCTGATGGCCGTCGGCACCCTGGTCTTCGACAAGTCGTCGTACGAGAACGTGGTCTGCCTCGGCCACATCCTCGCCGAGGACGGCCGCAAGATGTCCAAGCACCTGGGCAACATCCTGCAGCCGATCCCGTTGATGGACCAGCACGGCGCGGACGCGGTCCGCTGGTTCATGGCAGCCGGCGGCTCGCCGTGGGCCGCGCGGCGCGTGGGTCACGGCACGATCCAGGAGGTCGTGCGCAAGACGCTCCTCACGTACTGGAACACGGTGGCCTTCCAGGCCCTGTACGCCCGTACGTCCGGCTGGGCCCCCTCCGCCGCCGACCCGGCGCCGGCCGAGCGCACGGTCCTCGACCGCTGGCTGCTCTCCGAACTCCACGCGCTGGTCGACCAGGTCACCCAGGCAATGGAGGCGTACGACACCCAGCGCGCCGGCAAGCTGCTGTCCGCCTTCGTCGACGACCTCTCGAACTGGTACGTGCGCCGCTCGCGCCGTCGGTTCTGGCAGGGTGACGCGTCGGCGCTGCGGACCCTGCACGACGTGGTGGAGACGGTCACACGGCTCATGGCGCCGCTGACCCCGTTCATCACCGAGCGGGTCTGGCAGGACCTGGTCGCGCCCGTGGCCCCGGACGCGCCGGAGTCGGTGCACCTCGCCTCGTGGCCGGTCGCCGACCTGGACGCGATCGACCCGACACTGTCGTCCCAGATGGCGCTGGTGCGCCGCCTGGTCGAGCTGGGTCGTGCGACGCGTGCCGAATCCGGTGTGAAGACCCGCCAGCCGCTCTCCCGGGCGCTGGTCGCGGCGACCGGCTTCTCCTCGCTCTCCGAGGAACTGCAGGCGCAGATCACGGAGGAGCTGAACGTCTCGTCGCTGGCTTCCCTCTCCGAGGTCGGCGGCTCGCTGGTCGACACCACGGCCAAGGCCAACTTCCGGGCGCTCGGCAAGCGCTTCGGCAAGGGCGTGCAGGACGTGGCCAAGGCGGTCGCGGCGGCGGACGCTGCCGCGCTGTCCCTGGCGCTGCGCTCCGGCGAGGCGACGCTGGAGGTGGGCGGCCAGACGATCACGCTCTCCCCGGAGGAGGTCATCATCACGGAGACCCCACGGGAGGGCTGGTCGGTCGCCTCCGACTCGGGCGCGACGGTCGCCCTCGACCTGGAGATCACGGAGGAACTGCGGCGGGCCGGTCTGGCCCGTGACGCGATCCGTCTCATCCAGGAGGCCCGCAAGAACAGTGGCCTGGACGTGGCGGACCGGATCGCCCTGCGGTGGTCCTCCGAGGACCCCGAGGTCGCCTCGGCGCTCTCCGAGCACGCGTCGCTGATCGCGGACGAGGTGCTGGCCACGGACTTTGCGACCGGGGAGGCCGACGGGTCGTACGGCGACCCGTTCACGGACGACGGCCTGTCGCTGACATTCCGCCTGCGCAAGGCGTAACGCGCGGCGAGCACGCCGGCGCACCGGGCCCGGCCATGGGTGGCCGGGCCCGCTGTCTTCTCCCCGCCCCTTCCCGACCGGGGTGAGCCCCGGACCCCGTACCGCGCTTCGCACGGTGTTCCGGGGGCTCCGCCCCCGCTCCCCGGCGGCTCAATCGCCGGCGGGGCTGATTTCGCTGCGCGTCAGCCCGTCCTGGGCACTCCTCCTACCCCTGACGGCGTGGGAGGCACCCGCACCCACGGCGGCCGCTGGGCCGTAGGGGAGCTTGAGGACACCGCCCAAAGCGCGGTACGGGGTCCGGGGGAAGAGCCCCGAGCAACCCCCCGAAGGGGCCTGCGGGGCCCGGGGCTTGCCCGGGATCGGGAAGGGGCGGGGAGGGGAACCGCTCCGCGCAGCGGCCGGCCCCCACCCGCGCCGGCACGCGCAAAGGGCCGGGCCCTGGACGTGGAACACGTCCAGGGCCCGGCCCCGCAGTCTGCCGACGGCTACGCGCGCTCCGCGCGCAGCGCCGTCAGTTGTCGTCCTCGTCGATCAGGAAGCCCCGCATCGGCGACGGTGCCTGCTGCATCGGCTGCGGCGCCTGCGGCCGCACCGGTGCCATCGGCTGGGTCATCGCCGGGGACATCTGCTGCTGGCCGCCGTAGGACGGACCGGACGGCGAGGGGCCGCCGTGGCCGCCCATCGTCTGACCGCCGCCGTAGGACGGGGCGCTCGCGCCTGCCGGGGCCATGGAAGGCGCCGGGGACGGCGGCAGCGACGCGGCCGCCGGGGAGCGCGGCGGGGCCAGGGAGTCGTCCGCCTGGGTCTCCAGCTGGCGCAGCTGGCTCTCCAGGTAGGACTTCAGCCGGGTCCGGTACTCGCGCTCGAAGCCCCGCAGGTCCTCGACCTTGCGCTCCAGCGTGGCGCGCGCGGACTCGAGGGAGCCCATGGCGACGCGGTGCTTCTCCTGGGCGTCCCGCTCAAGGGCGTCGGCCTTGGCGCGGGCGTCCCGCTCGAGGCCCTCGGCGCGCGAACGCGCCTCGCCGACGATCTTGTTGGCCTCGGAACGGGCCTCGGCGATCGCCTGGTCGGCGGTCTGCTGGGCCAGCGAGAGGACACGCGCGGCGCTGTCGCCGCCGGGAGCCTGGCCCATCGGACCGGGACCCTGCGGGCCACCGTGACCCATGGGGCCGCCCATCGGGCCGCCCATGGGTCCGCCCTGCATCGGGCCGGGGCCCATCGGGCCGCCCGGGCCCTGCGGGCCGCCGTGGCTGGGACCGGCCGGCAGCTGAGGGGCCCCACCGGGCAGCTGGGGCGGACCCATCTGCGGGGGCTGCTGCTGGACCGGGGGTCCCGATATGGCGGCAGGCACCGGTGCGCCGGGTCCGCCCGGGCCACGGCCGTCCTGTGGCTCGGGAGGTTTGCGCATGCCCTGCTGCTGGTTCTGCGCGGCCGCACGGGTCGCCGCGGCCAGCTTCGCGCGCAGGTCCTCGTTCTCGCGGAGCAGACGGGTCAGCTCGGACTCGACCTCGTCGAGGAAGGCATCGACCTCGTCCTCGTCGTAGCCTTCTCGGAGGCGGACGGTCGTGAACTGCTTGTTCCGCACGTCCTCGGGAGTCAGCGGCATCTCTTCTTCACCTCTACGTAGTCGTCGGCAGTCGGCAGGACCGTATCGCTCACATCGAGTTCCCCAAGCCGCGCACGATGGAGATCAGGATGTAGACGATGATCATCAGAACGAAGAAGGACAGGTCGAGTGCCACGCCCCCGAGACGCAACGGCGGGATGAATCGCCGCAGAAGCTTGAGCGGTGGATCGGTGACAGTGTAGGTGGCCTCAAGAACGACCACCATCGCCTTGCCGGGTTGCCATGAACGGGCGAACTGGAAGACGTAGTCCATGACGAGCCGGAAGATCAGCACGACAAGGAAGCACATCAGCGCGATGTAGACCACATCCAGTGCGACGCCCATCCCGCGCTTCCCTCTCCCCTGGCTCTCGTGTCACCGGCCGTACGGCCGGTCGTTCCCGGTGTCTTTTCTCAGCTCTGGTTGAAGAACCCGCCCTCTGCGATGCGGGCCTTGTCTTCCGCCGTGACATCGACGTTAGCAGGCGACAACAGGAACACCTTCTGCGTCACTCGCTCAATGCTGCCATGCAGACCGAAGACGAGTCCCGCGGCAAAGTCGACAAGTCGCTTCGCGTCCGTATCGTCCATCTCCGTGAGGTTCATGATCACGGGGGTGCCTTCGCGGAAGTGTTCCCCGATGGTACGGGCCTCGTTGTAGGTCCGCGGATGCAGTGTGGTGATGCGGTAGGGCTCCCGCTCGGACACGACCTTGGGCATGATCACCGGTGCGTTCTTCTCCATGCTCGGGCGTTCAGGTGTGATGGATGCCACGGGGGCGATCCGTGCCGGACGACCACTGTCGATCGGAAGGGCGACGGGCTCACGCTGCGCCGGCGGCGCCGCCACCCGCACCGGCTCCTCGCGCTCCATCTGACGTGGGGGCGTGTGCCGCCGATGCTCCCGCTCGGGCTCCGGCTCGGGTTCGAAGTCGTCATCGGGGTCGAAACCCCGGCCGTCGTACCCATCGTCCTCCACGAGGCCGAGGTAGACCGCCATCTTGCGCATCGCGCCGGCCATTCTCTGAGTCCTCCGCTCTGTGGTGGATCGGCATTCGTCACCAAGTGCCCGCGATCCACTCGGTCTGCCCGCTTTGTGCAGGAATGACCATATTTTCTACTGTGGTCCGACTTGCTTCGCGACGTTACCCGAGCCGGGGGCGGACTCCGAGTACCGCCGTACCGACGCGCACATGTGTCGCTCCCGCCGCCACGGCCTGCTCGAGGTCCGCACTCATCCCTGCTGACACCATGTTCGCAGCCGGATGGGCCGCGCGCAGGCCGGATGAGAATTCCATCAGCCGCTCGAACACCGCCTGTTGCCGTCCCGCGTACGGTCCGGCGAGCGGCGCGACGGTCATCAGCCCGTCGAGCCGCAGTCCCGGTGAGCCGGCCACCGCCGCGGCCAACTCCTCGATCCCGTCCGGCGCGATCCCGCCCCGGGCCCCCTGCTGCCCCGACTCCGCGTCGAGCGCGACCTGGATCAGGCAGCCGAGCTCCCGCTCCGCCCGTACTGCGGCGGCCGAAAGGGCGGAAACGAGCTTCGGCCGGTCGACGGACTGCACCACATCGGCATAACTCGCGACAGAACGGACCTTGTTGGTCTGCAATTGACCGACGAAATGCCAGTGAAGGTTCAGATCCGTGCATGCGGCCGCCTTGGGAGCCGCGTCCTGATCGCGGTTCTCCGCCACATGACGCACACCGAGTTCATGGAGGATGCGCACATCGCTCGCCGGATAGGTCTTGGTGACCACGATGAGCGTCACCTCCTCCCGGGCACGGCCCGCTGCCGCACAGGCGGCGGCGATACGTTCCTCCACCGCGGCCAGGTTCCCGGCGAGTTCGGTTCTCCGGTCGGTCATGAAGTGTCCCGGTCCTCCAGCCAGACGTATCCGGCGAGCCGCCCGGTGGTGCGGTCACGGCGGTACGAGTAGTGGTCACGCGATTCGAGGGTGCAGACCGGCGACTTCCGGCGGTCGCGGACCCCGAGCGCCTCGAGCTGGGCGTGCACCCCCGCCGTGACGTCGACGGCCGGGGTGCCCCAGCTGGTCTCCGACCAGGCGGCGGGCTCGACGGCGGCCACTTCCGACCGCATCTGCTCGGGTACTTCATAACAACGACCGCAAACGGACGGTCCCGTACGGGCGATGATGCGTTCCGGCTCGGCGCCCAGCTTCCGCATCGCCTCGACGACGGCGGGCACGACGCCCGCGACCATTCCGGGGCGTCCAGCGTGTGCCGCACCCACGACCGAGGCGACCGGGTCGGCGAGCAGGACCGGGGTGCAGTCGGCGGTGAGCACCGCGAGGGCGAGGCCGCGCCGCGCGGTGACGAGTGCGTCGACCTCCAGGGCCCTGCCGTCCCCCCAGGGCCCGGTCACCTCGGCCACGTCGTTGCCGTGGACCTGGTTCATCCAGACCACCTGGGCGGGGTCGAGTCCCAAGGACTTGGCCGCGATCGCACGGTTGGCCAGCACGGCCTCCGGGTCGTCCCCGACGGCGCCGCCGAGGTTCAGCTCCTCGTACGGAACGGCGCTCACCCCGCCCCACCTGTCGGTGAAGGCGAAGTGCGCGCCGCTCTCGTCTATCGCGTCGTGCTGCACTGTCACTTCAGGAAGTCCGGGACATCCAGCTCTTCCGCCTGGCTGTCCGGGTACGGACGGGCCGGCGGGACCTGCGCCGACCCGGACGACGAGCCCAGGTCGCTCGCGACCGGGGCCGGCTCGACGGAGGTGGGCTCCTCGCGAACCGGTACGGTGCCGAGGCCGCCGGCCGGGCGGGGGCTGTCGGCGCCGCGGGCCGGGGTGGAGGTCTGCTCCTCGCGCTTGGCGGACGCGGAGCCGATCACGTTCTCCCGGCGGGCGGGCGGCTGACCGCCGTCGAAGCCGGCCGCGATCACGGTGACCCGGACCTCGTCGCCGAGCGCGTCGTCGATGACGGCACCGAAGATGATGTTGGCCTCGGGGTGGGCGGCCTCGCTGACCAGCTGGGCGGCCTCGTTGATCTCGAACAGGCCGAGGTCGCTGCCGCCGGAGATGGAGAGCAGCACACCGCGGGCGCCGTCGATGGACGCCTCGAGCAGCGGCGAGGAGATGGCCATCTCGGCCGCGGCCACCGCGCGGTCGTCGCCCCGGGCGGAGCCGATGCCCATGAGGGCGGAGCCGGCCTCGGACATCACGGACTTGACGTCGGCGAAGTCGAGGTTGATCAGACCGGGGGTGGTGATGAGGTCCGTGATTCCCTGGACACCCGACAGCAGCACCTGGTCGGCGGACTTGAACGCGTCGAGGACGCTGACCTGGCGGTCCGAGATGGACAGCAGCCGATCGTTGGGAATGACGATGAGGGTGTCGACCTCTTCGCGGAGCTCGGCGATGCCGTCCTCCGCCTGGTTCGCGCGCCTGCGGCCCTCGAAGGTGAACGGGCGGGTGACCACGCCGATCGTCAGGGCACCCAGCGAACGGGCGATGTTGGCGACGACGGGCGCGCCGCCGGTGCCGGTGCCGCCGCCTTCACCGGCGGTGACGAAGACCATGTCGGCCCCCTTGAGGACCTCCTCGATCTCCTCGCGGTGGTCCTCTGCCGCCTTGCGACCGACTGCCGGATTCGCTCCGGCGCCGAGGCCTCGGGTCAGTTCGCGGCCGACGTCGAGCTTGACGTCGGCGTCGCTCATCAACAGCGCCTGGGCGTCCGTGTTGATAGCGATGAACTCGACGCCCTTGAGACCGACCTCGATCATTCGGTTGATGGCATTGACACCACCGCCGCCGACACCGATGACCTTGATGACTGCGAGGTAGTTCTGCGGTGCTGCCACGTCGAAGGCCTCTCGCCTCGAGTTACGTGTCGCCGCCGCGCGGGCCGCGCTGCGACGACTGATGTCGAATTGGGACGGCCCGACCAGCCGGCTGCCGACCCGAACCCTAACGCTGAAGTTTAGGGTTACCAGTGTGTCTGTTCCCTGGACTCTTCCGAACAGGACACTAAGTCGACAAGTGGCGCCCGTTCAACGAACACGCCGAACCTCCCGTTTTTCTTTTCACCCTATGTGATCACGCACAGCCGTGACCAACCAGGGTGCTGGCCAGCACGGATGAGCGTCAACTCCCGGACGTGGCAGGCGCGCTGGGCGCACTCACATCGAAGTACCCGGCCTTCGGAGCTGCTTTCATGAGTGCCTCGAGTGCGCGGGCCTTCGCCTCCCCCGCCTCGGAGCTGCCCCACACCACGGTGCGATTGCCGCTCAACTTCAGGGAGATGTAGTCGTACGAGACTACTTTCATACTCTTCAGATCGGCGGTGACTTTCGGGGGCAGATCGCCTTGGACCCGGACCGCCTCCGCGAGCAGCCGGTCCGGGCCGAATCGCTTCAGGCTCGGCGAGCGGTCAACTTCGAGCCGGAGCAGGGGAACATCCTTCGGCGCCTTGACGACCGTGGCGAACCGGACTCCGTCCGCGTCCACTTCGACGAACTTTTCGCCCTTTTCGAGCAGCAGGACCGGCTTTCGTTCGATGACGACCAGTTCGATGCCGTGCGGCCACGCCCGCCCGACTTCGACCGAGTCGATACGCGGCAGTGCCCGCACCAGCCGGGCCTCGACGGCGTCCGTGTCGACCGAGACGAGCGGCTCCCCGATCGGCACCTTCGCCGCGGCCTCCACCTCGGCCGGGGTGAGCACGTCCGTGCCGGTGGTCTCCACGTGTTCGGCGCGCAGCCACGAGGAGCCGTAGAGCAGCCAGAGGACACCGGCGACGAGCAGGAGCGCGGCGAGGGCGATCAGCAGGAAGCGGGGCCCGGGCCGCCGGAAGCGGCCGGGGGGCGTGTCCACCCGGGACGGACGGCCCTTGCCGTCCGCCCCGTTCGGTCCGTCCGGCCCGCCGGAGGGGCCCGGCGTACTGCGTTTCGCGGTGGTCGGTCCGGCCACGCTCCCTGCCTTCTCACGCCTTGCGGCGTGCAGCAATCGCCTCGTACACCATTCCGACGAGCAGGTCGTCGGCGTCCCTGCGGCCGAATTCGGCGGCCGCACGCGACATCTCGTACAGCCGGTGCGGATCGGCGAGCACCGGAAGGACGTTGCCATGGACCCACTCGGGGGTCAGCTCGGCGTCGTCGACCAGCAGTCCGCCGCCGGCCTTCACCACCGGCTGGGCGTTGAGCCGCTGTTCGCCGTTGCCGATCGGCAGCGGCACGTAAGCGGCGGGCAGGCCCACGGCGGAGAGTTCGGCGACGGTCATCGCGCCCGCACGGCAGAGCATCATGTCGGCGGCGGCGTACGCGAGATCCATCCGGTCCACGTACGGTACCGGCACATAGGGCGGCATGCCGGGCATGTTGTCCACGCGCGGCACTTCGTTCTTCGGTCCGACCGCGTGCAGGATCTGGATTCCGGAGCGCTGGAGCACCGGGGCGATCTGCTGGGTCACCTCGTTGAGGCGGCGGGCTCCCTGCGAGCCGCCGGAGACCAGCAGCGTCGGCAGATTGGGGTCGAGACCGAAGGCCGCGCGCGCCTCGGGGCGGACCCTGGCGCGGTCGAGCGTCGCGATGGTGTGACGCAGCGGGATGCCGATGTAGCGGGCACCTCGCAGCTTGCTGTCGGGGGTGGCGACGGCGACTCCGGCGGCGTACCGCGAACCGATCTTGTTGGCCAGACCGGGGCGGGCGTTGGCCTCGTGGATGACGATCGGCACGCCGAGGCGCTTGGCGGCGAGATAGCCGGGCAGCGCCACATAACCGCCGAAACCGACGACGCAGTCCGCCTTCGTACGGGCGAGGATCTGCTCCGCGGCCTTGATGGTGCCGCGCAGCCGCCCCGGGACGGTGATCAGTTCCGGGGTGGGCTTGCGCGGCAGCGGGACGGCGGGGATGAGCGCCAGTTCGTAGCCGCGCTCCGGCACGAGCCGGGTCTCGAGGCCGCGCTCCGTACCGAGGGCCGTGATGCCCACGGTCGGGTCCTGCCTGCGCAGGGCGTCCGCGAGGGCGAGCGCGGGCTCGATATGGCCGGCGGTCCCCCCACCGGCGAGTACGACATGCACCGAAATTCACCGCTCTCCGGACGGACGCTTCTTGACGCGCCGTCTCATCGACTTCCATCTCACCCCGGGCCTCCGCACGGCCAGGGCAGCCTTCGCCGCGGGTTCCTCTCGCGCGAAGGCGATCAGCAGCCCGACGGCGAACATCGTCGGCAGCAGAGCGGACCCTCCGTAGGAGAACAGCGGCAGCGGGACGCCGGCGATCGGCAGCAGACCGAGCACCGCACCGATGTTGACCATGGCCTGAGCCGTGATCCACGTGGTGACGCCTCCCGCCGCGTACCTCACGAAGGGGTCCTCCGTGCGTCCGGCGACGCGGATACCCGCATAGCCTAGAGCCGCGAACAGAGCGAGCACCGACAGCGTCCCCGCCAGGCCCAGTTCCTCCCCGGCGATGGCGAAGATGAAGTCAGTATGCGGTTCGGGTAGTTGGCCCCATTTTTCCACACTTGCACCGAGGCCGGAACCGAACCATCCGCCTGAGGCAAGAGCATAGATGCCGTGCACTGCCTGCCAGCACTCGCCTTCCGGACCGAGGTCGATCGCCCCGATGCACTCGAGCCGGGACATCCGGTTCTCGCTGGTCCTGATCAGCATCAGCCCTCCGAACCCGGCGATGCAGAGCACCCCGCCGAAGAGCCGGGTCGGCGCCCCCGCGAGCCACAGCAGACCGAACAGGATCGCGGTCAGGATGATCGCCGTGCCCATGTCGCCACCGAGCATGATCAGGCCGAGCAGGAGGAAGGCGACGGGGACGAGCGGGACCAGCAGGTGCTTCCACTGGGTCAGCAGCCGCCGGTCCTGCTTGCGGGCCAGCAGGTCGGCACCCCACAGGATCAGGGCGAGTTTGCCGAATTCACTGGGCTGCAGCTGGAACGGGCCGCCGAGATAGATCCAGTTCTGGTTGCCGTTGACCGCATGCCCTATCCCCGGGACCTGGACCAGCACCATCAGGAAGACGGTGACCATCAGGAGCGGGTAGGCCAGGGCCCGGTGCAGCTTCACCGGCATACGGGAGGCGACCAGCAGGAGGACCGTGCCGATGATCGCGGCGACGAACTGCTTCTGGAAGAAGTACGAGGCGGGCAGCGAGTACTCCAGCGCCTGGATCATCGACGCGGAGTAGACCATGACGAGACCGAGCACGGTGATCAGCAGGCTGCTGCCCAGGATCAGGTAGTACGCGGTGAGCGGGCGGTCCCAGGCCCTGCGCGCCTGCTCGTACAGCCGCCGCGGCCCGCGAGGTCCCTTGGGACCGCGGGATGCGCTCGGCACCCGCGTCCCACCGCCCCGCACGCCGGACGCCCGGCGCGTCTCCCCCCCGACCCGGCTCCGCAGCGCGATGCCGGCTCCGCCGGTGAGGGCGGGTACGCGCCCTGCGGGCATGATGCCGGCCGCCCCGGCGAGGGCGGGCACCGGGCCTGCGGGCAAGAGCCCGGCGATCCACGCCCCTGCGACGCGTACCGCGCCCCCGGCGGCGGCTGCCAGGCCCGGCGCACGGCGACGAGGTGCCGGGGCCACGCCCCGGGCGGCGCCGCCGCCGTAGCCGTGCGCGACGGGCCGACTGCGCGGGCCCTGCCGGACCCAGGACCCCGCCCTGCCGACGCGCCCTGGGGCCACCGGAGCAACGCTCCGGTGCACGACGCAGCCGTCGGCGCGCGGCGCGGCCGTCCCGGCGGTGTCGGGGGCCGCCGGGGCGGCAGAGGCACCCACCGGGGGCGGCGGAGCCGTCCGCCCGCCGTCGGCCGCTTCCCTGGCCGCGGGCGCACGGCCCGGCGGTACGGAAGAAACATCCACGGTCGTCCGCGCCGCGGCCTCGGTGGTGTGCGGGGCCGCCGCGGGACGTGCGGGCTCCGGGGTGGTGCGGGCCGGCCGGCGGGGCGGCGGGGCGGCCCCGGCGGCGGGGACAGGGAGGGTGTCTCCCGGGCCCAGGGGCCCGTCGGTGGGCGGCATGGTTGCTGTCCCTCCAGTCGTGCCCGGCACCTGCCGGACCTCGCGGCTGTCAGGCGTGCTCGTCGGCGAGGGCCCGGACCGCTTCCGCGAAGGCCTCGCCCCGCTTGTTGTAGTTGGTGAACATGTCCATCGAGGCGCAGGCCGGTGCCAGTAGCACCGTGTCTCCGGGCCGGGCGAGCGAGGCCGCCTCCCGTACCGCCGCGGACATCGCCCCAGTGTCGGTCCGCTCGAGGTCGACGACCGGGACCTCGGGCGCGTGTCGCGCGAGGGCTTCGCGGATCAGGGCGCGGTCGGCCCCGATGAGGACGACGCCCCGCAGCCGCTTCGCCGAGGCCGTGACCAGCTCGTCGAAGGTGGCGCCCTTGGCAAGTCCCCCGGCGATCCACACGATCGGCTCGTACGCGGCCAGAGAGGCCTCCGCGGCGTGCGTGTTGGTCGCCTTGGAGTCGTCGATGTACGCGACGCCCGCCACGTCCGCGACGTGCTCGATGCGGTGCGGGTCGGGCCGGAAGGCGCGCAGTCCGTCCCGTACCGCGGCCGGCTCGACACCGAAGGCGCGGGCCAGCGCGGCGGCCGCAAGGGCGTTGGCGATGTTGTGCGGCGCCGGCGGGTTGACGTCGGCGACCTCTGCGAGCTCCTGCGCCTGCTTCTGGCGGTCCACCACGAACGCCCGGTCGACCAGGAGGCCTTCCACGATGCCGAGTTGGGACGGCGCAGGCGTGCCGAGCGTGAAGCCGACGGCTCGGCAGCCCTCCTCGACGTCCGCCGCGCGGACCAGCTCCTCGGTCGCCGGGTCGGCGACGTTGTAGACGCAGGCGACTGTGTTGCCCTCGTAGATACGGCCCTTGTCCGCGGCGTACGCCGCCATGGAGCCGTGCCAGTCGAGGTGGTCGGGCGCGAGGTTGAGCACGGCCGCGGAGTGGGCGCGCAGGGAGGGCGCCCAGTGCAACTGGTAGCTGGAGAGCTCGACGGCGAGCACGTCGTACTGCTCGTCGCCGAGGACTACGTCGACGATCGGTGTGCCGATGTTGCCGATCGCGGCCGTCCGCAGGCCGGCCGCCGTGAGGATCGAGGCGAGCATCCGGGTGGTCGTCGTCTTGCCGTTGGTGCCGGTGATCGCCAGCCACGGCGCCGCTTCCGGGCCGCGCAGCCGCCACGCGATCTCGACGTCGCCGACGACGTCGACACCGGCGGCCGCCGCCGCGGCGAAGAGCGGGCTGGACGGCTTCCAGCCGGGCGAGGTGACCACCAGGTCGGTACCGGCCGGCAGGGTCTCTGCGTCACCCAGGCGCACGGCGATGCCCAGTTGGGCCATCTCGGCGGCGCGCGCCGCGTGCGCCTCACCGGATCCGCCGTCCACGACGGTGACCTTCGCGCCGAGCCCGGCCAGGGCGCGCGCGGCACTGATGCCGCTCACTCCGAGGCCGGCGACGGTGACGTTCCTGCCCTGCCAGTCGCTCACTTGTCGGCTGCCCATCCCGCGTAGAAGAGCCCGAGACCCACGATCACGCACATGCCCTGGATGATCCAGAACCGGACCACCACAAGGACTTCGGACCACCCCTTGAGTTCGAAGTGGTGCTGCAGCGGCGCCATCCTGAAGACCCGCTTGCCGGTCATCTTGAAGGAACCGACCTGGATCACCACGGACATGGTGATGAGGACGAACAGCCCGCCGAGGAGGGCGAGCAGGAACTCCGTACGGGAGCAGATCGCGAGGCCCGCGAGCGCGCCGCCCAGGGCGAGCGAGCCGGTGTCGCCCATGAAGATCTTGGCGGGTGACGTGTTCCACCACAGGAAGCCGAAGCAGGAGCCCATCAGCGCGGACGCCACGACCGCGAGGTCGAGCGGATCACGTACCTCGAAGCAGGCGTTGGGGTTGGTCAGGGTCAGCGCGTTGGCGCAGGACTCCTGGAACTGCCACAGCCCGATGAAGGTGTACGCACCGAAGACCATCACCGACGCACCGGTGGCCAGGCCGTCCAGACCGTCCGTCAGGTTCACGCCGTTCGACATCGCGAGAATCATGAACAGCGCCCAGACGACGAACAGCACCGGGCCGATCGACCAGCCGAAGTCGGTGATGAACGACAGCTTGGTGGAGGCGGGGGTGAGACCCCGCAGGTCTGCGAACTGCAGTGACAGCACGGCGAAGGCGATGCCGACGATCAGCTGTCCGGCCATCTTCGCCTTGGCCCGCAGACCGAGCGACCGCTGCTTGACGATCTTGATGTAGTCGTCGAGGAAGCCGACCAGGCCCATGCCGGCCATCAGGAAGAGCACCAGGACACCCGAGAAGGTCGGGTCCTCACCGGTGATCACCTTGGCGAGCGCGTACGCGATGAGTGTGGCGAGGATGAAGGAGATGCCGCCCATGGTGGGCGTGCCCTTCTTGCTGCCGTGGGTGCGTGGGCCGTCGTCGCGGATGAACTGCCCGTATCCCTTGCGGGCCAGCAGCTTGATCAGCAGCGGGGTACCGATCAGCGTCAGGAAGAGACCGATGGCTCCCGCGAAGAGGATCTGCCTCATCGGACGGCACCCTCACCCTCGAAGCCCTCGAGCAGAGCCTGTGCGATCCGCTCCAGACCGACCGACCGGGAAGCCTTCACCAGCACGACGTCTCCCGGGCGCAGCTCACTGCGCAACAGGTCGACCGCCGCCTGCGCGTCGGACACGTGCACCGACTCCTCACCCCACGAACCCTCGTTGTATGCGCCCAGTTGCATCCAGGACGCTTCCCTGCCCCCGACCGCGACGAGCTTGCCGACGTTGAGCCGGACGGCGAGCCGTCCGACCGCGTCGTGCTCGACGAGTGCCTCGTCACCGAGCTCGGCCATCTGGCCGAGCACCGCCCACGTACGGCGCCCCTTGCCCATGGCGGCCAGTGCACGCAGTGCGGCACGCATGGACTCGGGGTTCGCGTTGTAGGCGTCGTTGACGACCGTCACGCCGTCCGGACGCTCCGTGACCTCCATCCGCCAGCGGGAGAGGGTGCCGGCTTCGGAGAGCGCCAGGGCGATCTCGTCGGCGGGCATGTCCAGCTCATGGGCGACGGCGGCCGCGGCGAGCGCGTTCGACACGTGGTGCTCACCGTACAGCCGCATGGTCACGTCACTGCACCCGGTGGGTGTGTGGAGCGTGAAGGTGGGTTGTCCGTGCTCCGTGAGCCGGACATTCTCGGCACGTACGGCGGCGTCGTCGGCCTCCCCGAACAGCAGCACACGGGCTTCGGTACGGGATGCCATGGCGCGGACCAGCGGGTCGTCCGCGTTGAGCACGGCGACGCCGTCCTTCGGCAGCGACTCGACGAGTTCGCCCTTGGCCTGCGCGATCTGCTCGCGGCCGCCGAACTCGCCGATGTGTGCGGTGCCGACGTTCAGCACGAGGCCGATCCGGGGCGGGGTCAGTCCGGTGAGGTAGCGAATATGGCCGATTCCGCGCGCTCCCATCTCCAGCACCAGGTGCTGGGTGTCCTGGGTGGCACGCAACGCGGTGAGGGGCAGGCCGATCTCGTTGTTGAGGGAACCGGGTGTCCAGACAGTGGGTGCCTTGCGCTGGAGCACCTGTGCGATCAGGTCCTTGGTGCTGGTCTTCCCGGCCGAGCCGGTGAGCGCGACGACCTTGGTGCCGAGGCGTTCGACGACGGCGCGCGCCAGGCGTCCCAAGGCGTTCTGCACGTCGTCGACGACGATGGCGGGCACCCCGAGGGGGCGGGTGGCCAGTACGGCCACAGCGCCCTCGGCCACCGCGCGCTCCGCGTAGTCGTGGCCGTCGACGTTCTCGCCCCGGAAGGCGGCGAACAGGCTGCCGGGTTCCACCGCGCGGGAGTCGATCACGACGGGGCCGGTGACGAGGGTGGCCGGATCCGGTATGTCGTGGGACTGCCCGCCGACGATTTCGGCGATCTCGGCGAGGGAGAGGGCGATCACTGGGTCATCCCTGACTGTTCTTGACGGCTGCGCCGCTGAGCGAGCGTTCGATGGCTGCGCGCAGCACCTGGCGGTCGTCGAACGGGCGGACCACTCCTGCGATGTCCTGGCCCTGTTCGTGGCCCTTGCCCGCGACGAGCACGGTGTCGCCCGGCTCCGCGCGAGCGACTGCCGCGGCGATGGCGGCGGCCCGGTCCTCGTGGACCATGACGTCCCCGCGTTCGTGGATCGGCACCTCCGCGGCGCCGGCCAGCATCGTGGCGAGGATCGCGAGAGGGTCCTCACCGCGCGGGTTGTCGGAGGTCAGTACGGCGGTGTCGGCCAGTCGTGCGGCCGCGGCGCCCATGGGGCCGCGCTTGGTCCGATCGCGGTCGCCGCCGCAGCCGAGCACGATGTGGATCTTGCCCTCCGTGACCTTGCGCAGCGAGCGCAGGACGGATTCGACGGCGTCGGTCTTGTGCGCGTAGTCAACCACCGCGAGGTACGGCTGGCCGGCGTCGACGCGCTCCAGCCTGCCCGGCACGCCGGGGACGGCGGCGATGCCGTCGGCGGCGGTCTGCGGGTCGAGCCCGGCGACGGTGAGGGTGACGACGGCGGCGAGGGTGTTGGCGACGTTGAACGGGCCGGGCAGCGGCGCCTGAGCGCGTACCCGCTCACCCCCGGGGCCGACCGCGGTGAACGTCGAGCCATGGGTGCCCACTTCGACGTCCTCGGCCCGCCAGTCGGCGTCCGGATGCCCCTCGGCGGAGAAGGTGGTGACGGGCACCGTGGCCTCGCCCGCGAGCCTGCGGCCGTAGTCGTCGTCGAGGTTGACGACCGCTTCCTTGCTGCGCCGCGGTGTGAACAGCTGCGCCTTCGCCTGGAAGTAGTCCTCCATGTCGGAGTGGAATTCCATGTGCTCGGGGCTGAGGTTGTTGAAGACGGCGATGTCGAAGACACAGCCGTCGACCCGGCCGAGCACGAGCGCGTGGCTGGAGACCTCCATGGCGACCGAGTCGGCGCCGCGTTCACGCATGACCGCGAACAGCGCCTGCAGGTCGGTCGCTTCGGGTGTCGTGCGCTCGGACTTGATGCGCTCGTCGCCGATGCGCATCTCGACCGTGCCGATCAGGCCCGGGGAGCGGCCGGCCGCCTTGAGGCCGCCCTCGACGAGGTAGGCCGTGGTGGTCTTCCCCGAGGTGCCGGTGATGCCGATCTGCAGCAGATCGTTGCCGGGGTGGCCGTAGATCTCCGCGGCGAGCTCACCCATCTTGCCCCGCGGGTCGTCGGTGACGAGTACCGGAAGGCCGGTGGCCGCCGCGCGTTCGGCGCCCGTCTCGTCGGTGAGGACGGCGGCCGCTCCCAGGTCGGCGGCCTGGGCCACGAAGTCGGCGCCGTGGAGGCGCGCCCCGGGCAGTGCGGCGTACACGTCGCCGGGGCGTACCGCCCGCGAGTCGTGGGTGATGCCGGTGACCTCCGCGGCGCTCTCGGTCTGCACCCCCAGCCTGGCCGCCAGCTCCGCGAGCTTCGTCGGGCGGGGCCGGTCCGGACGGGGCGCTCCCGGATGTTTCGCGGGGGCGTCCTGCTGGGTGGTTGGAGACTGATCAGCGTGTGGCACGGCGGTGAGCGTACCGGGCGCACCGGGCGCGGGCGAAAATGAGGGTCGGTCCCCTGGTCGGTTCCCGGAATCGGGGGTGATCGTCGTCACTGGTGGTACCTCCGGTCACTCGCCGGGTTCGAAGGTCACGGGCAGTTTGGCGGGGCCCTTGCCGGTCGGGGCGACCTGCAGGGTCTTGAGCGCGAACGCCATGACCTTTTGGTAGATGGGTCCGCAGATCTGTCCGCCGAAGTAGCTGCCCCTGGTGGGGTTCTGGATGGCGCAGTAGACGGTGATCTGCGGGTCGTCGGCCGGTGCGAAGCCGGCGAAGGAGGCGGTGTAGCCCTTGTAGACGCCCAGTTCGGGGTCTACGCGGTTGGCCGTTCCGGTCTTGCCCGCGACGCGGTAGCCGGGAATGCGGGCCTTGGTTCCGGTGCCCTCCTCGTCGTCGACGACCGACTCGAGCATGGTGGCGAGGGTCCGGGCGGTCTTCTCGCCGACGACCCGGGTCTTCTCCGGCTCCTCTGCAGGGGTGAAACGCCCGTCCGGGCCCCTGGTGCCGCGGACCAGTGTGGGTTCGATGCGTACGCCGCCGTTGGCGATGGTCGAGTACACGGAGGCCGCCTGCATGGCGTTGATCGACAGGCCCTGGCCGAAGGGGATCGTGTACTGCTGCGAGGTGGACCAGTCGTGCGGCTGCGCGAGGATGCCCGGGGTCTCGCCCGGGTAGCCGAGTCCGGTCGGGCTGCCCATGCCGAACTTGCGCAGATAGGAGTGGAGCACCCGGTTGGCCTCCGGCTGGGTCTTCCCGAGCTGACCGGTGGCCAGGATCGTGCCGATGTTGCTGGACTTGGCGAGGACGCCGTTGAGGGTGAGGTACCAGGTGGGGTGGTCGATGTCGTCCTTGAAGAGCCGGTCGCCGCGGTGGAGCCGGTTGGGGACGACGACATGGGTGCCGGGGGTGGCCTTCTTCTCCTCGAGCACGGCGGCCATGGACATCACCTTGGCGGTGGATCCGGGTTCGAACGCGTCCTGCAGCGCGGCGTTGCCGAGCGTGCCGGGGGTGATGGTGCCGAGGTCGCCCGGGTCGTAGCCGGGGGCGTTGGCCATGGCGAGGATCTCGCCGGTGCGGGTGTTCTGCACGATGACGTAACCGCGGTCGGCCTTCGACTTCTGGACCTGCTCCTCCATGGCCTGCTGAGCGGCCCACTGGATGTCGCGGTCGATGGTGAGCTCGACGTCGGAGCCGGGGACGGCGGGCACCTCGCGGGAGGTGGCGGTGGGCACGCGGCGGCCGCCGGACTGGGCGTAGGTGATCGTGCCGTCCTTGCCGGCGAGCGTCTCGTCGAGCATGGACTCGATGCCGGCGCCGCCGCGGTTGGCCGCGTTGACGAAGCCCAGTATCCCGGCGGCGAGATCGCCGTTGGGGTAGACGCGCTTGCTGCTGGGTTCCTGGAAGACACCGGCCAGTACGTTGGCCCCGGGGCCGCCCCTGCGTTTGTCGGCGGCGGCCTTCTCCGCGTAGACGCCCTTGAGGTCCTTGATCTGGTTCCACACCTGCGGGGTCTGGCGGCGGGCCAGCACGGCGTAGCGGGAGCCGGGCTTCTTGAGCTTCTTGGCGAGCTCGGCGGGCTCCTTGCCCAGGATGGGGGCGAGCAGCTGCGCGGCCTGTTCCGGCGCGTTGGGCGACTTGCTCTCGTTCGGCGTGAACATCTTCGGGTCGGCCGTGATGTCGTGGGCGTCGACGCTGGTGGCCAGCGCGATCCCGGCGCGGTCGGTGATCTCGCCGCGTTCGGCGGCGAGCGTGTGGCTGAGGTAGCGGTTCTTCTCCGCCTTGGCCGCATAGGCGCTCGCGTCGACGGCCTGCACCTGAAGCAGCCGGACCACGAACGCGAGCATGACCAGGGTGAGGCCGAGGCTGACCAGCCTCAGCCTGGGGCGCGGGCTGCCGAGCCGGACGCGACGGGGCGCCGGGCGCCGGGCGTCGCGTGCCGGCCTGCGGGCGGCGGGGCGCTGCCCGGACCGCTGTACGGAGCGCTGGGGGGACTGCGCGGAGGGCCGTCGTGCCGGGCCTGGCACACGGCGCCGCGGTGGTTCCTTGGGGGGCACTGCGTCACCTGCCGGGGATCGTCGGGTTCGGCTGCGGGGACGTACGGGAGGAGGGTGGGGGACCGGGGGCCTCGGGCGCGGCGGGCGGTCCGGAGTACCCCTGCGTCCGCGCGGTGACGGCTGCGTCCGGCCCGAGGGAGGCGGACGGCGAGGCGGAGGCGTCCGGCGGGGCGGAGGCGTCCGGCGGGGCGGAGGCGTCCGGCGAGGTGGAGGGCTCGGTGGTCGCCGTCTGCGACGGCTCCGGCGCGGGCGGAAGGGGCTCCGCGGTCGCCTTCTGCGGTACACCGAGCACCTTGCCGTCCGGGCCGAGGAAGGCGGGGCCGCCGCCGGGCACCATGCCGAGTTCGCGGGCGCGCCGTTCCAGGGCGTCGGGGGCCGAGTGACGGTCCACGTCCCGCTGCAGCGCCTGCTGCTCGTCGGTGAGCTCGGTGGTCTTCCTCTTGAGCTCGCTGAGCTCGAATGAGCCCTGGCTGAGCGAGGAGTTCAGCAGCAGAAGCGTGATCAGCCCGCCGGACAGGATGAGCACGACCAGCAGGACGAAGGGTGCGCGGGCCGCGGTGCTCGGGCCCGACGGCATCAGCCGCGCGAGTTGCGCGGCCCTTCCCTTCAGCTGCTTGGCCGGTGTGCTCAAGGTGTCCTTCCCTTCACTGCTCCGTCGGCCGTGCGCCTCTCCTGGCCCGCTGCGGTCACGCCACGTCCTCCCGGATGCGCTGAGCCCCCCTCAGACGCGCCGGAGCCGCGCGGCGGTTCTGCGCGACCTCTTCCTCGGTGGGCAGCTCCGCTCCACGGGTCAGCAGTTTCAGCCTGGGCTGGTACTGCTCGGGGACGACGGGCAGTCCGGGCGGGGCGGTGTTCGCGGCACCGGCCGCGAACACGTGCTTGACCAGCCGGTCCTCGAGGGAGTGGTAGGACAGGACGGCGATCCGCCCGCCGACGGCGAGCGCCGAGACCGCGGCGGGAACGGCCCGCTCGAGCACGGACAGCTCGCCGTTCACCTCGATGCGCAGGGCCTGGAAGGTGCGCTTGGCCGGGTTCCCGCCGGTCCGTTTGGCGGCCTGGGGCAGTGCGTCACGGATGACCTCGACGAGCCGGGCACTGTTGGTGAAGGGCTCCTTGTCGCGCTCCCGCACGATGGCGGACACGATCCGCTTGGCCTGCTTCTCCTCGCCGTACGCGCGCAGGATCCGCACGAGTTCGCCGGCGGGGTAGGTGTTGAGGACCTCGGCGGCGCTGACGCCGGTGGTCTGGTCCATGCGCATGTCGAGCGGGGCGTCCTGGGCATAGGCGAAACCCCGGTCGGCCTCGTCGAGCTGCATGGAGGAGACGCCGAGGTCGAACAGCACCCCCTGGACGCGGGGGATGCCGAGGCGGGCGAGGACCTCGGGGAGCTCGTCGTACACGGCGTGCACCAGGGTCGCCCGCTCGGCGAACGGGGCGAGCCGCTCACGGGAGAGGCGCAGCGCCTCCTTGTCCCGGTCGAGCCCGACGAGCCGTGTCCCGGGGAAGCGTTCGAGCAGGGCCTCGCTGTGCCCGCCGAGGCCGAGGGTGCAGTCGACGACGACCCCACCCGGCTCCTGCAGCGCGGGGGCCAGCATGTCCAGGCACCGCTGGAGCATCACCGGGACGTGTCGGGTCTGGCTCATGCGCCCTCTCAGATCCGGCGCGGGCGGGTCATGGCCGGGCCGTGCGTACGCCGCACACGCGGGGAATTGTGCGGGAAACCACCGGTTGTGTGGGTGGTGTCCGTGAACTTCGCGTCACTTTAGTGCACTGGTCCGGCCGGTCAATCAACCGGCTGGCGCGTCGCACGGACCACCGTGTCAGGCTTGTGGGTTACCTCACAGCACGGGTCGTTGACGTTCTTTTGTCCCCCCTCACACCGGGCCGGGTCGATCGGTGACCGTTACCTTCGTTGCATGTCGACTTCTGCGCACCAGCCCGCCACAGCGACCGTACACACCGGTGGCACCGTCACTGATCGTCTCGTCGAAGCGAACCGGCAGTACGCCGCAGAATTCCAGGACCCTGGGATGGACGCCCGCCCGGTACTCAAGGTCGCCGTGGTGGCCTGCATGGACGCCCGGCTCGACCTGCACGCGGCGCTGGGGCTCGAGCTGGGTGACTGCCACACGATCCGCAACGCCGGCGGCGTGGTGACCGACGACGTGATCCGCTCCCTCACCATCAGCCAGCGGGCACTGGGCACCCGCAGCGTGATCCTCGTGCACCACACCGGCTGCGGCCTCGAGAGCCTCACCGAGGATTTCCGTATCGAACTGGAGGAGGAGGTCGGACAGCGGCCCGCGTGGGCGGTCGAGGCGTTCCGCGACGTCGACCAGGACGTGCGGCAGTCGATGCAGCGGGTGCGCACCTCGCCGTTCCTGCTGCACGCCGACGACGTCCGCGGCTTCGTCTTCGACGTCACCACGGGGCTGCTGAGGGAGATCGACCCCGCTCGGTGAGCTGGGCACCTGATGAAACGGCTCAACCCCGACATATCCCGCTCGGTTGTCCACAGGCAAGTGACACAACGCGGGAACGCGAACAAGAATGCGTGTGGGACGTGCTTCCGGACCTTCCGGAAGCACGTGTCCCGTGTTCCGGGGTGGGCCGTGCCTCTGTTGTGCACCGGCCCTATGAAAGGGCCGAGGAGGGCCGGGTGACGACCTATGACGATCGAGCGAGCCTCACGGATCTGACCACCACAGCGGATCGTGTCCGCAGGTCGGTCGAGAGCGTGATCGAGGGCAAGCCAGAGGTCGTACGGCTTTCGCTGACCGTGCTGCTCGCCGAGGGACATCTTCTCCTCGAGGATGTTCCCGGCGTGGGCAAGACGATGCTGGCCAAGGCGCTGGCGCGGTCCATCGACTGTTCCGTGCGGCGTATCCAGTTCACGCCGGACCTGCTGCCGTCCGATGTCACCGGTGTGTCGATCTTCGACCAGCAGCAGCGTGAGTTCGAGTTCAAACCGGGCGCGATCTTCGCCCAGATCGTGATCGGCGACGAGATCAACCGGGCGTCGCCCAAGACGCAGTCGGCGCTCCTGGAGTCGATGGAGGAGCGCCAGGTCACCATCGACGGGCACAGCTACGAACTGCCCAACCCCTTCATGGTGGTGGCCACCCAGAATCCGGTGGAGATGGAGGGCACCTACCCGCTGCCCGAGGCGCAGCGCGACCGTTTCATGGCGCGCGTCTCGATCGGCTACCCCAGCGCCGCCGCCGAGTTGCAGATGCTCGACGTCCACGGCGGCGTCTCCCCGCTGGACGATCTTCAACCCGTGGCGCACGCCCACGACATCGTGAAGCTGATCGAGGCCGTGCGCGCGGTGCACGTCGCGGAGTCCGTCCGCCGTTACGCGGTGGATCTCGTCTCCGCGACCCGCAGCCACCCGGACCTGAGACTCGGTGCCTCCCCGCGCGCCACGCTGCATCTGCTGCGTGCCGCGAAGGCGTCCGCCGCCCTCAGCGGCCGCGACTACGCCCTGCCGGACGACCTGCAGGCGCTCGCCGTGCAGGTGCTCGCGCACCGGCTGCTGCCCACGGCGCAGGCCCAGCTGAACCGCCGCACCGCCGAGCAGGTCGTGCTCGACATCGTCCAGCGCACGGCGGTGCCCACCACCGGCACCGCAGACGGCTCGTACGTCGGCGGCGGCCAGGACCGTCCGCCGCTCTACGGCCAGCAGCCCGGCGTCCGGCGGCTGTGATGACGTCTGAAGGGCCCGCCGCCTCGCCGGGTCCGGAAGGCAGGAACGGCGGCGGGCTGCGCTCGGCGCTCGGCGGGCTCACCACCCGCGGCCGCTCGTTCCTCGCCGCCGGTGTTGCGGCCGCGGTCTGCGCCTATGTCCTCGGCCAGAGCGACCTGCTGCGGGTCGGGCTGCTGCTCGCCGGGCTGCCGCTGATCTGCGTGGTCGTGCTGTACCGGACGCGCTACCGGGTCGCGGCCAGCCGGCGGCTCTCGCCCGGCCGGGTGCCCTCCGGCTCGGAGGCACGGGTCCATCTGCGCATGGACAACGTCTCGCGGATGCCGACGGGGCTGCTGATGCTCCAGGACCACGTGCCGTACGTGCTGGGCCCGCGGCCCCGGTTCGTGCTCGACCGGGTCGAGGCGGGCGGGCGGCGCGAGGTCTCCTACCGGGTCCGCTCGGATCTGCGGGGCCGTTATCCGCTGGGGCCGCTCCAGCTGCGGCTCACCGACCCGTTCGGCATGTGCGAACTCACCCGCTCCTTCAGCGCGTTCGACACCCTCACCGTCGTGCCGCGCACCGAGTCCCTGCCCGCGGTGCGGCTGGCCGGTGAGGCCTCCGGCTACGGCGACGGCCGCCGGCGCTCACTCGCCCTGGCCGGCGACGACGACATCATCCCGCGCGCCTACCGCTACGGCGACGACCTGCGCCGGGTGCACTGGCGCTCCACCGCGCGGTACGGGGAGCTGATGGTGCGGCGCGAGGAGCAGCCGCAGCGTCCCCGGTGCACCGTGCTGCTGGACACCCGGCGGGTGGCCTATCAAGGGGCGGGGCCCGACTCGGCGTTCGAGTGGGCGGTGTCCGGCGCGGCCTCCGCCCTGATGCACCTGATGGAGCAGGGCTTCACCGTGCGGCTACTGACGGACACCGGAAGTTCCGTGCCCGACCAGGGCACCGAGGGATTCGCCGGTTCCTCGCAGGAGTCCGCGGAGTCCGCCGGGCTGATGATGGACACGCTCTCCGTCGTGGACCACTCCGACGGAGCGGGTCTGTCCCGCTCGCACGACGTGCTGCGCGGCGGGAACGAAGGGCTGCTGATCGCCTTCCTCGGCGATCTCGACGACGAACAGACGGCTCTGGCGGCCCGGATGCGCCGGAGCACCGGTTCCGCGGTCGCCTTCGTACTCGACAGCGGTACGTGGCTGAGCGGCGGCTCGGTGCCCGCCCCGGTCGAAGAGCGGTTGCGGCAGCTGCGCGAGGCCGGCTGGACCGCGCTCGCCGTGGCGCCCGGCACGCGGCTCGCGGATCTGTGGGAGCAGGCGGCGCGGCAAGGCACCGAGTCACCCGGCGCCGGTGCGTACGGTTTCTCGGGAGGTTGGTCATGAGCGGTCGCGGAAGGCTTGCGGTGTGCGCCTTCGCTGCCACGCTGATGGCAGCGGGAGCCCTGCTGCCGCTGGTCGATCCTCCCAACTGGATGTTCCAGGCGGCGTTCCTCCTGGCGATCCAGACCGGTGTCGGCGCACTCGCCAGGCGGGTGCCGCTGGCCAGGCCGCTGACCGTGGCGGTGCAGGCGCTGGTCACCCTGCTGGCGCTCACCCTCGTCTTCGCCCGCGGTCAGGCGTTCCTCGGTGTGCTGCCGGGACCGGACTCGGTCGCCCGGTTGGGCGAGCTGCTACGGGCCGGCGCCGACGACGTGGGCAGATACGCGATCCCGGCCCCGGGGACCGACGGCATCAGACTGATGGTGGTCGGCGGCGTGCTGGTGATCGGTCTCGCGGTCGACGCGCTCGCGGTGACCTTCCGCAGCGCGGCCCCGGCCGGTCTGCCGCTGCTGGCGCTCTACTCGGTGGCCGCCGGGCTGTCCGGCGGTGGCGCCAGCCGGCTGTGGTTCCTGCTGGCGGCCTCCGGCTACCTGGTGCTGCTGCTCGCGGAGGGCCGTGACCGGCTGTCCCAGTGGGGCCGGGTGTTCGGCGGGGCCACGACGGCCCGCAAGCGTTCGGCGGGCGGCTTCGACCGTTCGGAAGGCCGGCCGCAGGCGCCGGTGCGCGCCGGCCGCAGGATCGGTGTGCTCGCGCTCGGCGTCGCCCTCGTGGTGCCGGCGGCGCTGCCCGCCCTGGACGGCGGACTGATCGGCGGCGTGGGCAACGGCCCAGGTGGCGGGATCGGCGGCGGTGGCGGCACGATCTCGGCCGTCAACCCCCTGGTATCGCTGCAGGACAATCTGAACCAGCCACAGAACCGTGAGGTGCTGCGGTACCGCAGCAACGCGCCCGGCAACCAGGACATGTATCTGCGGATTCTGGCTCTCGACCGGTTCGACGGCACCTCGTGGCGGTCCTCGGAGCGCAAGGTCACCAATGTGCCGGAGCGGCTGCCGGAGCCGACCGGGCTGAGCCCGGCGGTCCAGGTCACCGAGGTCAAGACCAATTTGTCCGCGGCCGGTTCGTACAAACAGAACTGGCTGCCGATGCCCTATCCGGCGACGACGGTGGCCATCGACGGCCGCTGGCGCTACGAGCCCGCGGGGCGGACGCTGGTCGGCGACCGCGACCAGACCACGGCCGGCGTGCAGTACTCGGTCAACAGCCTGATCGTGAAACCGACCCAGGAGCAGCTGGCCGCGGCGTCCCCGGCGCCCGCGGCGCTGCTGCACGAGTACACCAGGGTCCCCGAGGCGCTGCCGGACGACGTCAGGCAGACAGCGCTCACGGTGACCAAGGGCGCCGCCAACGACTACGAGCGGGCGAAGAAGCTCGAGGACTGGTTCTCGGTCGACGGCGGCTTCACGTACAACACCGACGTCCGGTCGGGCACGGGTGTGACCGCGATCAGCCGGTTCCTGAAGCAGAAGGAGGGCTTCTGCGTCCACTTCTCCTTCTCGATGGCCGCGATGGCCCGCACGCTGGGCATCCCGGCCCGGGTTGCGGTGGGCTTCCAGCCGGGTGCCACTCAGTCGGACGGCGCGGTGTCGGTCGGTCTGCGCGATGCCCATGCCTGGCCCGAGCTGTACTTCGAGGGCGTGGGGTGGACCCGTTTCGAACCGACACCGAGCCGTGGGTTCAGGCCCGAGTACACCCAGGAGCAGACGCCCGTCGGCGGTCCCTCGGATCCGGCGCAGCCGGAGGCGGGTGCTTCCGTCGCACCCGAGCAGTCGGAGCGGCCGCAGGACGCCTGTCCCCGGCAGGAAAGGCAACTGGGCCAGTGCGGCGCGGCCGAGCCGCGTGATGTGCAGCCGCCGCAGGCCGACGACTCCTCGGTGGGGACGGTACTTCTGACCGCCTTCGGCGTCGCGGCGGGACTGCTGCTGCTGTCGGTGCCGCTGCTGTGGCGGGTCGTGACCCGGACCCGGCGCCTGGCCGGGTCCGTGCGCGGGCCGGCGAAGGAGGAGCCGGGTCAGCCCCCTTCGGGCGCGGACTCCCCCGGCAGCGCTGCCGTGAACCTCGACGGGGCGGGCGCCGGGCGAACCACCGCGGCCGAGGCGGGTCGGACGCTGGCGGCGTGGCAGGAGGTCACCGACTCCGCGTGGGACGTCGGCATCCTGCCCGACGATTCGCTGACGCCGCGCAAGGCGGCTGCGCGCATCGTGCGGCTCGGCAAACTGCAGGACGAGCCGGCGGCGGCCGTGCACCGGATGGCCCGCTCCGTGGAGCAGGTCCTTTACGCACCCGTACCGCGTTCCGGCACAGGTCTCCGGGAGGACGCCCGGCGGATTCAGGCGGGGCTGATCGACGGTGTGGGCTTCTGGACCCGGATGCGGGCCCTTCTGCTGCCCCGCTCCTCGGTCCGGTTCGTGTGGGCCCTGACGGAGCGCTGGTCGGCCGTCACGGACCGGTGGAACGTGCGGCGGCTCCGGCTGGACCGCTGGGCGCAGACTCTGCGCCGTCCGTCGCGGCAGCGGGGCTGACACGCTCGGGAAGGCTCCTGGGCCGGGCGCGCCCCGGCCGGGGAGCCGTCGCTGCGGTCCAGGGCCCCGGAGCACCTCCGGAAGTACGCGTCAGAGCCGCCCGGGACCACTGGTGAACGCGACTATGCGTGAGGGGCGACGCTCGAAAGCGTCGCCCCTCACGCATAGTCGGGTTCTTGCCGGGTCGTGGCTTCGAACGGCTCAGTGGCCGCCCTGACCGCCCTGTTCGTCGCGGCGTCGCTGCCACCGCTCCTCGATCCGGTTCATCATCGATCTGTGCTGGTGCGACCTTCGACGTCCCTGCCCACCGGAGGCCTGTTGTTCGCCTGGCTTGGGCGCTTTGCGCCAGCCCGTGACCGCGAGAACCGCACAGCCGAGCATCACGAGGAAGCCCACCACACTGATCCAGATCTGCTGGGCGACCATTCCGGCCATGAGGAGCGCGATACCCACCAGGAAGCCTGCGACTGCCTGGTAGACCCGTCGCCGGGTGTACGTACGCAGCCCGCTTCCCTCAAGCGCTGTCGCGAACTTGGGATCTTCGGCGTACAGCGCTCGCTCCATCTGCTCGAGCATTCGCTGCTCGTGCTCCGAGAGCGGCACGGAGTCCTCCTCGTCGTCGGTCGCGGGGACGACCGGTTGCGGCCCTTTCAGGATAGGCAGGGATCCGCCCCCGTGAAACCCGCCCTCTCGCAAACGCCAGTCCGGGCCGCCATGCCCGATCGGGGTGCTGAGGCGTAGATTCCCCAACCTCCGATCCGTCATGCCGGATGGTGTCCCCCGATCATACGGTGCGAATGCCGCCGACGGAGGCTCTGTGGCCTACTCCATCTGCGGCTGCGCCGCTGATCAGCCGCGCTTCTCGCCCAGGACGTGCAGCTGGGTCGCGACGGAGCGGAAGGCCGGCAGTTCGGCGGCGGCCGCCTCCAGCCTCAGCAGCGCGTCCAGGGCACCGGGTTCGGTGTCCACCAGCACGCCCGGTACGAGGTCGGCGAAGACCCGCACGCCGTGCACCGCGCCGACCTCCACGCCGGCCGCGGTGACGGCCTCGGTGAGCTGCTCGGCCGTGAAGCGGCGGGGCACCGGGTCGCCCGTGCCCCAGCGGCCGGCGGGGTCGGTCAGCGCCTGCCTGGCCTCGTTGAAGTGGCCTGCCAGGGCGCGGGCCAGGACGGCGCCGCCGAGCCCGGCGGCGAGCAGGCTGAGCGCTCCGCCGGGGCGCAGCGCCGCCACCGCGTTGCGCACGCCCTCGGCGGGGTCGTCGACGTACTCCAGCACCCCGTGGCACAGGACTGCGTCATAGCCGCCGCGTTCGACGACGTCGAAGAGGCCGTGGATGTCGCCCTGGACGCCGCGCACACGGTCGGCGACCCCGGCCTCCGCGGCCCGGCGCTCGAGCGCGAACAGGGCGTTCGGGCTGGGGTCGACGACGGTGACCCGATGGCCGAGCCGGGCGGCGGGCACCGCGAAGTTGCCGGTGCCGCCGCCGGTGTCGAGGATGTCCAGGCATTCCGTCCCGGTCGCCTTGACCCGGCGGTCGAGGGCGTCCTGGAGGACCTCCCAGACCACGGCGGTGCGAAGGGAGGCGCGAGAGGGGCGCGGTGGGGTCTCCCCACCGGCGGAGGACGGTTCCGACACGGCAGTTGGCTCCTCGGGCGATGTTGCTGGGTTGGCCTGCGTCCACCCTATTGCCTCCGCCGTCCCGTCCGGCGCTCCGTCTCGTCCAGCTGCTCTCCGCGGCTCCCGCACCGCACGTCCCGCGCCCGTGCCGGTGTCCGTCCCCCGCTCACACCGCGGCATCCCCCCGTCCGTCCGGCGACGGTGTCTGCTCCCGGTGCCGGCTCCCGGGCTGGGGCAGCACCGGCTGCAGTACCAGCAGCCGCTCCACGAGCCGCAGGAACATGGCCGCGTCCCTGAGCAGGTCGTCGGCGTCGCGCTGACTGGCCGCGCCCCGTATGCCCGCCTCGGCACGGGCCCGGCGGTCGGCCCCGGAGGCGAACAGCAGGCTCCATTCGGACAGCTCCGGCGCTATCTCCGGCAGGACCTCCCAGGCGCTGCGGATGCGCTGTCTGCGGCGCGGGCCGGTCTCGGGACGGCCACGGGCGGCCAGCACCGCGGCGGCGGTGCGCAGGGCGGCCAGATGTGCCGTGGCATACCGCTCGTTCGGCTGATCGAGGGCTGCCGCCTCGTCGAGTCCCGAGCGGGCCTGGGCGAGCAGGTCGAGGGCGGCGGGCGGCGCGGTGGCCCGGCGCAGGACGGGGTGGACGTCGTGCGCCGGGCCGGTCGATGAGGGGGCGGGGCCGGTGGCGCGACGCCGGTGTGCGGCGGCTGCTGGGTAGCTGGCCATGACGAGCCTCCTGTCGTCGTGTGACGGCACTGTGGCCGCATGTGTCCATCGTGGGGCGACCCACTGACAATCCACGGTGACCTGCGCCTTTGCGTGGGCCCGTAGTTCGGAGGTAGTTTTTGAACTGACTGGTCAGTTCAAAAATGGAATCGGGGACGGGATGGAGATCGGGGTGGGGCATGTGGACGGCCCGCACGGCGCGGCCGTGAGCGCCGAGGGCTTCGGGCTGAAGGGCCCCCGCGGATGGGCGTTCCGCTCGGTGGACGTCGCGGCCGAACCCGGCGCGCTCGTCGCCATCGAGGGCCCCTCCGGCTCGGGGCGTACCTGCCTGCTGCTCGCGCTCTCCGGACGGATGAGGGCCACCGAGGGCAGCGCCGAGGTCGCGGGGCTGCCGCTGCCGCGCAAAATCGCCGCGGTGCGCCGGATCAGCGCGCTCGGTCCGGTACCGGGGGTCAGCGATCTCGATCCGGCGCTCACCGTGGCGGAGCATCTACGCGAACGGGCGCTGCTGCAGCGCCGTTTCGACGGCTCGCTGCGCGCCCTGCTGAGGCCGCGCGCTCAGAGGGCGGCCACGGCACGCGAGCGCGTCGAGGAGGCTCTCGCGGCCGCCGGGCTCGATCTCTCGACGCTGCCCAAGCAGGAACGCACGGCCGTGCGCGACCTCGAGCGGCTGGAGGAGCTGCGGCTCTCCGTGGCCCTCGCGCTGATCGGCCGCCCAAGGCTGCTCGCGGTCGACGACGCGGACCTGAAACTCTCCGACACCGAACGCGCCGAGGCCTGGGCCCTGCTGCGCTCGATCGCCGACGGCGGCACGACCGTACTCGCCGTGTGCAGCCAGGCCCCCGACGAGGCCGTCCTCGTGTCGACCCGGGCCGCCACGGCACCCGACACCGGAACCGACGCCGACGCCGACGACCCGGGCACCACGGACCCCGACCCGGACACCGACCTGGACGCCGGCACCGACCCCAACGCCGTCACCGACACCGACACCGAGACCGACACCGACGAGGAGGGCCCGGCCGATGCGATCACCGAAACTGGCCGCGCTTGAGCTGAGGCGCTTCGGCCGGGGCAAGCTGCCGGCCGCCGCGATCGTCGCCGTGCTGCTGCTGCCGCTGCTCTACGGCGCCCTGTACCTGTGGTCGTTCTGGGATCCGTACGGCCAGCTCGACAGGATTCCCGTCGCCCTCGTCAATGACGACAAGGGCGCCACCGCATCCGGAAAGAAGATCGCCGCGGGTGACGAGATCACCGAACGCCTGCGGGACAGCAATGTCTTCGAGTGGCACGAGGTCAGCGACGCCGCGGCCCGCAAAGGCGTCGAGGACGGCACCTACTACCTCTCGCTGACCGTGCCGGTGGACTTCAGCAGGCGCATCGCCTCAAGTTCCGGCGACTCCCCCGAGACCGGCGCCCTCCAGGTCCGCACGAACGACGCGAACAACTACATCGTCGGGCAGATCTCACGGACCGTCTTCTCCGAGGTGCGCACCGCCGCGTCGACCAACACCTCCCGGTCGTTCCTCGACCGCATCTTCATCTCGTTCTCCGACATCCACGAGGCGACCGAGAAGGCGGCGAAGGGGGCCGACAAGCTCAAGAGCGGTGCGGGTGAGGCCAAGAAGGGCTCGGAGAACCTCGCGAACGGCCTGAAGGACGCCAAGGAGGGCAGCGGCAAGCTCGCCGGAGGCATCAAGACGCTGCACAAGGGCGCCGGTGAGCTGGAGACCGGCTCGCGCCAAGTCGCAGAGGGCACCCAGGTGCTGGCGGACAAGGTCAACGGATACGCCGGACGGCTGCGCCCGTACCTCAAGGACAACGGGAAGTCGATCGGGGACTCGGCCCGGCTGGTGGCCGACTCCTCCCGTGCCGTCCAGGACAATCTGGACCGCCTGGTCGAACGGGCCCCTGCCGCCGCCCTCGTGGCCCACACGTCGGCCGACGCGCTGAGCGAGATCCACCGCACCCAGTGCGAGGAGGCAGTGCTCCCGGACCCCAAGGCGTGCCCCGAGCTGAAGCGCGCCAAGGTGGCCGCGGCCGATGTCGCCAGGATCGCGGACGACCTGAGCGCACTGGTCGGCAACAGCAACGGCGACCTGAAGACGCTGCGGAAGCACCTCGCCGACCTCGAGAAGAAGGCTGACGCCCTCGCCGGGCGCGCCCCGAAGCTGGACGAGGACCTCCAGTACGCGGTCGGCAAGATCAACGAGCTCAATACCGGTGCCCACAAGGTCGCCAAGGGCGCGGACCGGCTGCACACCGGCCTCACCACCGCCAAGGCTGGCTCCACCGACCTCGATGCGGGGGTGGGAAAGCTCAAGAAGGGCGCCGGCGAGCTGGACGGCGGGCTGTTCAAGCTCGCCGATGGCTCCTCCGAGCTGGCGGCCGGGCTGGGCGACGGCGTCCACAAGATCCCCGACTACGACAAGAAGCAGCGCGACCGCCGTACCGAGGTGATGGCCGACCCGGTCCAGTTGGCCGGCCGGTCCCTGCACTCGGCGCCCAACTACGGCACGGGTTTCGCCCCGTACTTCATCCCGCTGTCCCTCTGGGTGGGCTCGATGGTGGCGTACATGATCATCCAGCCGCTCAACCGCCGGGCCCTGGCCACCGGGGCGTCCGCATGGCGGATCGCACTGGCCGGCCTGCTCCCGGTGGCATCGATCGGTCTGGTCCAGGTCGCGGCCCTGATGTCCGTCCTGCACTGGGGCCTCGGGCTCGAGATGGCGAACGCGGCCGGCACCGTCGGATTCCTCGCTCTCGTCACCTGCTGCTTCGCGGCGATCATCCAGTGGCTCAACGCCCGCTTCGGCGCCGCCGGCCGGATCCTGGTCCTCGCCGTCCTGATGCTCCAGCTGACGTCGGCGGGCGGCACGTATCCGGTCCAGACGAGCCCCGGCTTCTTCAACGCCGTCCACCCGTTCCTGCCGATGACCTACGTCGTCGAGGCGCTGCGCAGGCTCATCACGGGCGGCGGCCCGGGCCCCGTGTGGCAGGCGTGCGCGGTGCTGCTCGCCTTCACCGCGGCTGCGCTGGCACTGACGGCCCTGTCCGCACGGCGCAAACAGGTATGGACACTCGACCGGCTCCACCCGGAGCTGAGTCTGTGACGGCGCCGGGACCTGTGAGAATCGACGTCATGGACAGCAGCAGCACCAGACGCCGGGCGACGCGCGCCAAGTTGTACGAGGCGGCCGTCACGCTCATCGCGGAGCAGGGCTTCTCGGCCACGACGGTCGACGAGATCGCCGAGCGCGCCGGCGTCGCCAAGGGCACGGTGTACTACAACTTCAAGAGCAAGACCGAGCTCTTCGAGGAGCTGCTGCGCTTCGGCGTCGGTCTCCTCACGGCCTCGCTGCAGGAGGCCGCCGACCATGCGGCGGAGCGCGGCGGCACCAAGGTCGAGGCGCTGGACGAGATGATCAGGGCAGGTCTGGTCTTCATCAACCGCTATCCGGCCTTCACCCAGCTGTACGTCGCGGAGCTGTGGCGTACCAACCGCGCCTGGCAGTCGACGCTCATGGTGGTGCGCCAACAGGTGGTGGCCGTGGTGGAGACGGTACTGCGGGACGGTGTGGAGGCGGGCGAACTGAGCGAGGAGATCGACATCCCGCTCACGGCCGCCGCGCTGGTCGGGATGGTGCTGGTGGCCGCACTGGACTGGCAGGCGTTCCAGCGGGAGCGGTCGCTGGACGATGTGCACGGGGCGCTGTCGCTTCTGCTGCACGGCCGGGTGAGCGGCCGCCGGGACTGAACACCGGAACACGGTCGGACACCACGGAACGCCGGTCGGGCTGGATCCCAGCCCGACCGGCGTTTCCCGGTCCCCGTTCCCCCCGCTTCCCCCGTGGTCCGAAGAGCCCGGTCCCCCGTTGTCCCCCGTGGTCATGGGCTCTTCGTCAACCCCCGTTCCGTCAGGGGTGCCGCGCCGTTCCGCCGCCCCGTGCCGGCGGTGCGGAGCCGCGCCCCTTCCGTGGTCCCCACTCTTCCGTCCGAGCAGGGCCGGCTCCATCCGCGCCGGTACTCATCTCGGCGCCTGGGTACGGATACTCAGCCGTCCGTGCTCGTCCCCATCCGCGGGCAGGCCGCCCTGGTTACGATCGCGTCCGTGTCCGTACTCCCCCTCGTCTTCACCAGCGGCTGGGCCAGCGGCATCAACGCCTATGCGGTCGTCCTGCTGTTCGGCGTCTTCGGCGCGACCGGCATCTCCGACGAGGTGCCGGAGTCGCTGCAGCGCACCGATGTCCTGATCGCCGCCGGTGTGCTCTTCCTCTGCGAGGCGGTGGCGGACAAGATCCCGTACGTCGACTCGATATGGGACTCGGTCCACACGGTGATCCGGCCCGTGGCCGGCGCGGTGGTCGCCGCGTTGCTGGCGGGCGAGAGCGGTTCGCTGCCCGAACTCGCGGCGGGTGCCGTGGGCGGGTCCACCGCGCTGATCAGCCATCTGGTCAAGGCGGGCACCCGCATGGCCGTCAACACCTCGCCCGAGCCGTTCAGCAACATCGGCGTGAGCCTGGCGGAGGACCTGGGGGTGGCCGGGATCGTCTCCTTCGCGGTCTTCAACCCCGTCGCCGCCGCGGCGATCGCGGGCACACTCCTCGTGCTCGGCATCGTCACGGTGCTGCTCCTCGCCACGAGGGTCCGCCGTTTCCTGCGGCGCAGAGCCCAGCGCGCGAGGAGAAACGCCTGGCGGGCACGGAGTGGTGACACCGCCCGGGTCCGGCGCTGTGGGCACGGGGTAATAAAGTCACGGACATGGCACGGATTGCGGTGATCGGCGCCGGGATGGGCGCCATGGCGGCTGCTGCCCGGCTGGCCACGGCAGGCCACCGGGTGACGGTGTACGAGCGCCTCTCGACACACGGTGGCTCGGTGGGCCGCTTCGAACGGGACGGGTTCGCCTTCGACTCCGGCCCCGGTCTGCTGCATCTCCCGGCGGTCTGGCGGGACCTGTTCGTCAAGACCGGCAAGGAGCCGCTGGAGCAGTGCGTCGAGCTGACACAGGTGGATCCGGCGAGCCGGCACGTCTTCGCCGACGGCACGGACCTCCTCCTGCCCAACGCGTCGCGGGCGGGGACCGTTTCGGCACTGGAGGCGGCGCTCGGGCCCGGCTCGGGCGAGCGCTGGGGTGAGTTCCTCGGCCGCGCCCGGGACACCTGGGAGCGTGCGCGCCGTCCGCTGTTGGAGGAGCCGCTGCCAGCCGACACGTCCCCTTTCGCGAGGGACCCTTATCCGGCGCTGCGCCAGGGGCTGTTGCGGCGGTCCGCCCGCACGCTCGGGGAGATCGGCACCCGCGAGCTGCGCGACCCGCGCCTCGCCGCGCTGCTCGGCAGCCATGCCATGGCGTACGGGCTGGACCCGCGCACCGCGCCCGCCGCGGCCGCGGTGCTGCCGTACATGGAGCAGACCTTCGGCTCCTGGTACGTGAAGGGCGGTCTGCGTGCCCTCGCCGACGCGGTGTACGAGCGGTGCCTGGCCAGGAAGGTGGAGTTCGTCCTCGGAACCACCGTGACGGGTGTGCTGGAGAAGGACGGCCGCGCAGTGGGTCTGGAGCTCGAGCACGGCGGGCCGGTCGAGGCGGACATGGTGGTGTCCGGAGCCCCGGTGCCCTCCCTGTTCGAGGACAACATCGTGGCCCGGGACCACCGGGAGGAGCGGCCGCACCGGCAGCCCGGGGCGACGACCGGGCGGGTGACGGTCCATCTGGCGCTGCGCGGCGGCCGGCGGGACGACGCCGTGCACCACACCGTGGTGCACGCCCCCGACCCGGCGGCCGAGTGGGACGCGATCGACGCCGGAAGGACCGGTCCGCGTCCGACGGTGGTCGTCATGCGCCCCGGCGACCCGCTGCTGCGGCCCGACGACGACCACGAGACAGTCACGCTCAGGGCGACCGTGTCGGCCGCGCTGCACGGCGGGCAGGCATGGGCCGATGCCGCCGGGCCGGTGGCGGACCGGATGGTGGAGGCGGCAGAGGCCGCGGTGCCTGGCCTGCGGGAGCGGATCCTGTGGCGCGAGGTGCGCACTCCGGACGACACCCGCCGCGACACTGCCTGGGCCGCCGTCCCTGCCCCGGCGCTCGCCGGCGGGGCAGGCGCGTTCCTGCCGGCGCCGAACGCCGGGCCGCTGTCTGATCTGTACTTCGCGGGCGGCTGGGCGCATCCCGGCGGCGGGCTGGCGCACGCGGGCATGTCGGGCGCGCTGGTGGCCGGACTCATCGTGGAGGGTGCCGGCTTCCGCGGCTCCCGGTGAACGGGCGCGGTCGCCGTCGGCGGCCGGGTCTCAGTAGCGGTACTGCTGCTCGTTGTAGCCGGCGTCGTAGTCGGCGGGAGGCTGCTCCTGGTCGCCCTCGCGCTGCTGCGGCACCCAGACCCCGCCGGGCGGGGTCTCGCTGTACCCCTCCTGCTGCCCGTAGCCGGCGTACTGCTGCTGATCGCCGTAGCCGCCGTACGCGTCGTAGGCGCTGTACTGCTGGCCCCCGCCGTAAGGGTCGGAGTAGGTGGCGTACTGCTGACCGCCGCCGTAGTCGTACTGGGCGGCGTAGCTCGGCTGCTCCGCGGGCTGCTGCGGGTAGTCGCCGTAGGCGTCGTAGGCGCCGTAACCCAAGCCGTACGAGATGTGGGAGGGGTCCTGCGCCTCGTGGGCACCTTGGTGTCCGGGCTGTTGCGCACCCTGCCGGGAGGCGAACGCGTCCTCGGTGTAGACGCCGTACTGCCCCGTGTCGTCGGGCATCGGCTGCGGCTCGTAGACCGCGGGGCCCTCTGAGGCCGCCCCCGGGCCCGGTTCCGCCGTGTCGTAGGAGAGGTCGGTGACCTCGAGCGTGGGCTCGCGTATCGCTTCCGGGTCCGCGCCGGACCTGCGCCGCCGGCTCGCACCGGGCTTGCCGCCCAGTGCCCAGCCGGTGGAGAAGCCGCGCCGGAAGGAGAGCGTCACATACGTCTGGCCGACCGCGAACGCCATGGCGCCCAGCGCGATCACCACCACGGAGGGCAGCAGCACACCTATGACGACGCCGAGGAAGCCGCAGAACGCGAGCACCCTCCAGCGCAGCCGCGCCTTGTACTGCAGCAGCACCTCACCGAGCAGCCACAGCGCCACGATGCCGAACGCGACGTAGAGGACCGTCCAGCCCATGTCCGCCCCTCTCCTGCGGCCGCCGCCCCGGGGCGGGGCGGGTACGGCCGGTCACGACTGCTCGTGCAGTCCGAGATTCTCGTAGATTTCGAGCGTCGCGGTGGAGTTGTTGAGCGTGATGAAGTGCAGCCCCGGGACACCCTCGGCGAGCAACCTCGCGCAGAACTCCGTCGCGAACTCGATGCCAATGGAGCGTACAGCCGCCGGATCGTCCTTGACGGCGAGGATCCGCATCTGCAGCTCCGCCGGGAAGTGCGCGTTGCTGAGGGTGGCGAACCGCTCGATCTGTTTGACGCTGGTGACGGGCATGATCTCGGGGATGATCGGGGTTTCGCAACCCGCTGCACCGACCCGGTCGCGAAGCCGCAGATAGTCCTCGGGCCGGAAGAACATCTGCGTGATCGCGTAGTCGGCACCGGCGCGGCACTTGTCCACGAAGTGCCGGATGTCCTCGTCCCAGCCACTGGAGCGCGGGTGCATCTCCGGGAAGGCGGCCACGCCGACGCAGAAGTCACCGGACTCCTTGATGAGCCGGACCAGGTCGGCCGCGTACTGCACCCCTTCGGGGTGCTTGACCCACTCGCCCATCGGGTCGCCGGGCGGGTCGCCCCGGACGGCGAGGATGTTGCGGATGCCCGCGTCCGCGTACTGGCCGATCATGTTGCGCAGCTCGGCGACGGAGTGGTTCACCGCGGTGAGGTGGGCGACGGGGGTGAGGGTGGTGTCGGCGGCGATCTGCTGGGTGGCCTTGACCGTGCCGGCCCGGGTGGAGCCGCCCGCGCCGTAGGTCACGGAGACGAAGTTGGGAGCGACCGCTTCGACCCTGCGCAGTGCGTTCCACAGGTTCCGCTCGCCCTTTTCGGTCTTGGGCGCCCAGAACTCGAACGAGTACGACGTCTTGCCCGTCGCAAGCAGGTCGCGCACCGTTCGTGCGCGATCCGTTCTGGTGGAAGCAGTACCGAGGGCCATACGGGCAGGTTAGCCAGACGTCAGCGGCCACCCAACCGAATCAGGGAAATTTGTCTTCTTTGTCCATCTCCTGTCCACCCCTTGGACAGAAAACGGACGATCAACCGCCGGATGACCACCGCAGCCGCCGGCAGCCGGAGGTCAGGACGAGCGGGCCCTGATCCGCTGCGCCAGACCGGCCGCGGCCGCGCCCGGGTCGTCGGCCTCGGTGACCGCCCGTACGACGACGATCCTGCGTGCCCCGGCGTCCAGCACCTCGTCCAGATTGCTCGCGTCGATGCCCCCGATGGCGAACCACGGCCTGTCGCCGCCAAGTCCCGCCGCGTACCGCACCAGGTCCAGGCCGGGGGCGTGCCGGCCGGGCTTGGTGGGGGTGGGCCAGCACGGGCCGGTGCAGAAGTAGTCCACGCCCGGCTCGGCCCTGGCGGCCGCGGCCTCGGACTCGGAGTGCGTCGAGCGGCCGATCAGCACGCCGTCGCCGAGGATCGCGCGTGCGGCGGGCACCGGCAGGTCGCCCTGGCCCAGGTGCAGCACGTCGGCGCCGATGGCGTGCGCCACGTCGGCGCGGTCGTTCACCGCGAGGAGCTTGCGGTGCCTGCGGCAGGCGTCGGCGAACACCTGGAGGTGCTCCAGCTCCTCACCGGCCTCCATGCCCTTGTCGCGCAGCTGCACGATGTCCACGCCGGACGCCAGCACGGCGTCGAGGAACTCGGGCAGGTCACCCTGCCGCTTGCGGGCGTCCGTGCACAGATAGAGCCGGGCGTCGGACAGCAGCGCGCGAGCCGTGGGCATGAGGCGATCCCCCCGTCGGGCGGCCGGATGTACGGGCCGGGCGGCCCGGCCCGTACATCCGGCCGTGATGATGTTTTCCGATGCGTCAGACGGCGAGCGCCTGAGCCCGGCGCTTCACCTCCGTACCGCGATTCTCGCTGAGCGCCTGCGCGGGCGTGCCCGGCAGGCTCGGGTCGGGAGTGAAGAGCCACTCCAGCATCTCTTCGTCGGTGAAGCCGTCGTCCTTCAGGAGCGTCAGGGTGCCGGAGAGGCCCTTGACCACCTTGTTGCCGTCGATGAAGGCGGCAGGCACCTGGAGCGTCCGGTTCTCACCACGGCGCACGGCGATCAGCTGGCCCTCCTTGACCAGCTGCCGCACGCGCGTCACCTCGACGTCGAGCATTTCCGCGATGTCCGGCAGGTGGAGCCAGGCGGGGACGAGAGCATCGATATTTGCGTCAATCTCGGTCACGGGACAAGCCTGCCATCCAGGACCGACAGTCGGTAGCCGGGACCTACTGTGCCGCCGCCTTCAGAGGGACGGACGGGTCGGCGGCCCGATCCGGGTCCAGCACCGCCCCGGACATGATCAGCTTGCGCCCCTGCGCCAGGTCCCGCGGTATGCCGACGGCCAGCAGGGCCACCAGGGCGCCGTCGCGCAGCCACAGCACCGACCAGGAGTCCTCCGCAGGGTCGCCGCGCCGCAGCAGGGTGTCCGCGGCGCCGTGATGGCCCGCGTACTGGACGAAACGGCCGAACTGCTCTGACCAGAAGTACGGCACCGGGTCGTACGGCTCGAGGTCCTCGTCGCCGCCGACGATGTTCGCCGCCACCGTGCGCGGCCCTTGGAGCGCGTTGTCCCAGTGGTGGACGAGCAGCCGCTCCCCGTAGCGGTCGGACGGGTACGAGGCGCAGTCCCCGACGGCGTACACATCGGGGGCGGAGGCGCGCAGATACCGGTCGGCGACGACCTCTCCCTCGGGACCCAGCTCGATGCCGGAGCCCGCGAGCAGGCCGGTGGCGGGCCGGGCGCCGATGCCGACGACGACGGCGCCGGCGGGGACTTTGCGGCCGCCTGCCAGGACGACGGCGCCCGGCTCGATGCCGGCGACCCGGGCGCCGGTGAGCAGTTCGGCCCCGTACTGCGCGTACCAGGCGGCCATCGGGGCGGCGACCTCCGCGGGCATGGTGCCGGCGAGCGGGCGGTCGGCGGCCTCGACGACGGTGACGGCACAGCCGGCCTGGCGTGCCGCGGTCGCGAATTCCGCGCCGATCCACCCTGCGCCGACCACGACGATGTCGTGTTTCTCGGCGAGGAGGGGCCGCAGTCGCGCGGCGTCGTCCAGCGTGCGCAGCAGATGGACGCCCGGGACACCGACGGAGCCCGGCAGGGTGACCGGCTCCGCGCCGGTGGCCAGCACCAGCGCGTCGTACGGTACGGGGCCGGCCGCGGTGTCCACCTCATGGGCGTCCGTACGCACCCGGGTCACCTCGACGCCGAGACGCAGTTCGATGTCGAGGGCCTCGAAGTCGATGTCGAAGGCGGATCCCTCCGCCGTCCCGAGCAGGACGGCCTTCGACAGCGGGGGCCGGTCGTACGGCTGGTGCGGTTCCGCGCCGATCACGGTGACCGGGCCGTCGAATCCCCGGTCACGAAGTGCGACCGCGGTCCGGACACCGGCCATTCCCGCGCCGACGATCACCACGCGCCGCCGCCCTGCTGTCTGCTGCTGCCGTTCGTCCACCTGGACACCTTACGTATGTGACGGCAGGTCAGGAAGGCAGTTCCTCCACCACGCTCGTCCCGCTTCCCTCCTGGGACTCCCACTCCCAGGTCTCATCCAGCCGCACCCGCCCGTCCGGCAGCTCCACGACCGTGGACACACAGTGGCCGCCGGAGGTGCCGCCGTCGGTCTTCAGCTGGACATAACGGAAGTCCAGCCGGTCGCCTTCCCGCGTCCCCACGAGGTGGCCCCGTACCACGTCGCCGCCCTCGTACTCGGCCCAGATCCGGCCCTGCTCCTCGTGGTACGTGAACCGGGTCCTGGTGCCGACCTGGCCCGGAGCCTGGTCCGCGACCGGTGAGAGAACGAGTCCGTCGAGGGTCTTCGCCACTGCTGCGGCTCCCTTACTGCGCGTCGGGGCGGGAGGCTAGGGTGGCCACCGTAAGGCACTCGCGGGAGCCCGGACGCACCGGGCTGAGAGGGAGGCTGGCCGGCCTCCGACCGTACGAACCTGATCCGGGTCATGCCGGCGAAGGGAGGGGCTGGACGCCCATGTCGTCCCATTCACCACACATCCCCGACGTCCTTGTCGTGGGAGGCGGAATCATCGGCCTGGTCACGGCCTGGCGCGCCGCGCAGCAGGGACTGCGGGTCGCCGTCACCGACCCGGCGCCGGGCGGTGGCGCCGCACAGGTCGCGGCCGGCATGCTGGCCGCCGTCACCGAACTCCACTACGGCGAGCACACGCTGCTCGGCCTCAACCTCGAATCCGCGCGCCGCTATCCGGCCTTCGTCGCCGAACTGGAGGAGGCGAGCGGACAGCAGGTGGGCTACCGCTCCTGCGGCACGCTCGCCGTCGCACTCGACGCCGACGACCGCGCGCATCTGCGTGAACTGCACGCGCTGCAGCGCCGGTCGGGGCTCGAGTCCGAGTGGCTCTCCGGCCGCGAGTGCCGCCGCCTCGAACCGATGCTCGCGCCCGGCGTACGCGGCGGGCTGCGGGTGGACGGCGACCATCAGGTCGACCCGCGGCGGCTCGCGGCGGCACTGGTCGTGGCCTGTGAGCGGGCCGGGGTCGACCTCCGCCGCACCTGGGCGGAGCGGCTGGTCGTCGAAGGCGACCGGGCGACCGGGGCGGTGCTCGCCGACGGCGGTGAACTGTCCGCCGGTCAGGTCGTGTTGGCGGGCGGCAGCCTGAGCGGAAGGCTGGAAGGCGTACCGGCGGACGTGCTCGTGCCCGTACGGCCGGTGAAGGGCCAGGTCCTGCGGCTGACCGTGCCGCGCCCCTACGCACCGTTCCTCTCCCGCACGGTGCGTGCGGTGGTGCGCGGCAGCCATGTCTACCTCGTGCCGCGCGAGGACGGCGAGCTGGTCGTCGGCGCGACCAGCGAGGAGCTGGGCTGGGACACGACCGTAACCGCCGGCGGGGTGTACGAGCTGCTGCGCGACGCGCACGAACTCGTTCCCGGCATCACCGAGCTGCCCCTGGTGGAGACCCGGGCCGGACTGCGGCCGGGCTCGCCGGACAACGCGCCGCTGCTGGGCTTCACCGAGCTGCCGGGGCTGCTGCTGGCCACGGGCCACTACCGCAACGGGGTGCTGCTGACGCCCGTGACCGGCGATGTGCTGGCGGAGGCACTGGTCAGCGGTGAACTGCCCGAGATCGCACGGGCCTTCTCGCCGGGCCGGTTCTCGTCCCCCATGGTCCAGCGGGTCGCTTCTTACGAGCCCGTCCTTCGGGAGACCCGCCTTCAGGAGCAGTCCGTATGAACATCTCCGTCAACGGCGAGGCTCGTGTGCTCGCCGCAGGGACCACGCTGGACGTGGTCGTCACGGAGCTCACCGCGGCGCCGTCGGGAGTGGCCGCGGCCGTCAACGAGACCGTCGTCCCGCGCAGCCAGTGGCCCGGCACCCGGCTCGGCGACGGCGACCGCGTCGAGATCCTCACCGCAGTGCAGGGAGGCTGAGCCGGCATGGCAGACGACCGTTTCACCATCGGCGGGACGACGTTCGACTCCCGCCTGATCATGGGTACGGGCGGGGCGCCCAGCCTCGACGTGCTCGAACGCTCCCTGGTCGCGAGCGGGACGGAACTCACCACCGTCGCGATGCGCCGCCTCGATCCGACCGTCCAGGGGTCCGTGCTGTCCGTACTGAACCGGCTCGGCATCCGGGTCCTGCCGAACACGGCGGGCTGCTTCACCGCGGGCGAGGCCGTCCTCACCGCGCGTCTGGCACGGGAGGCCCTGGGCACCGACTGGATCAAGCTCGAGGTCGTCGCGGACGAGCGGACGCTGCTGCCGGACGCGGTGGAACTGCTGGACGCGGCGGAGGCGCTGGTCGACGACGGCTTCACCGTCCTTCCGTACACGAACGACGACCCGGTGCTCGCACGGAAACTGGAGGACGTGGGCTGCGCCGCGATCATGCCGCTCGGTTCGCCCATCGGTTCCGGCCTCGGCATCCGCAACCCCCACAACTTCCAGCTGATCGTCGAGCAGGCGGGCGTGCCGGTGGTCCTGGACGCCGGCGCCGGCACGGCCTCGGACGCGGCACTGGCGATGGAGCTGGGCTGCGCGGCGGTGATGCTGGCGTCGGCGGTGACGCGGGCGCAGGAGCCGGTGCTGATGGCGGAGGCGATGCGGCACGCGGTGGAGGCGGGACGGCTGGCGTACCGGGCGGGCCGGATCCCACGACGGCACTTCGCGGAGGCGTCGTCGCCGGTGACGGGGCGGGCGCTCCTGGACCCGGAGCGGCCGGCCTTCTGACCGGGCGCGGCCGCTGGTGGGCTATGGCCGCGGGTGCGGGCGCGCCGCGGGTGCGGTACCACCCCCACCCCGCCGGCGGCGTGGGGGTGGTACCGCCATCCCGGAACCGGGGCTCCGCCGCGGACACCGGTACCGCGCTTCGCACGGTGTCCGAGGTCACCGGACGGACCCGCTTTCGCTCCACCAAATCAGCCGGCCCACGGGGAGAAGCCCCGTAGAACGGATCGTGGGGTCCCTTGCGCCGCCAGGCGTGGGGGAGGACGGCGGGGCCCGTGGCAGGCGGAGGCATGCGTCACAGGTCGGCTGCAGTCGCGCCCCGCCCCCGCACGACCGTCCGCCCCGTCCGACCCTGCTCGTAGAATCGGCGCGTGGATACGACCCTCCAGGACCCCCTCGTCGGGCAGGTGCTCGACGGCCGCTACCGAGTCGATGAGCGCATCGCCGTCGGCGGCATGGCCACGGTCTACCGGGCCGTCGACACCCGGCTCGACCGGGTGCTCGCCCTCAAGGTGATGCACCCCGACCTCGCCAGGGACGCCACGTTCGTGGAGCGCTTCATCCGCGAGGCCAAGTCCGTCGCCCGGCTCGCCCATCCCAACGTGGTGGGCGTCTTCGACCAGGGCGCTCAGGGCGCGTACGTCTACCTGGCGATGGAGTACGTCGAGGGATGCACGCTCCGTGACGTGCTGCGCGAGCGCGGCGCGCTGCAGCCGCGGGCCGCGCTCGACATCCTGGAGCCCGTATTGGCGGCGCTCGGCGCCGCGCACAGGGCCGGGTTCGTGCACCGGGACATGAAGCCGGAGAACGTGCTGATAGGGGACGACGGCCGGGTCAAGGTCGCCGACTTCGGTCTCGTACGGGCGGTCGGTTCCGTCACCAACACGTCCGGCACCGTCCTCGGCACCGTTTCCTACCTGGCGCCGGAGCAGATCGAGTACGGCACCGCCGACACCCGCGCCGATGTGTACGCGTGCGGGGTGGTCCTCTACGAGATGCTGACCGGTGGGAAGCCGCACGGGGGCGACACCCCGGCGCAGGTGCTCTTCCGGCATCTGAACGCCGATGTGCCGGCGCCGTCCGCTCTCTTCCCGGGGCTCGCCGTCGAGCTCGACGAGCTGGTCGCGAGCGCGACCGCCCGCAATCCCGACGTCCGCCCCCACGACGCGGTGGAACTTCTGGCTCGGACGCGCGAGGTCCGGGCGGCTCTGTGCGCCGAGCAGCTGGACGCGGCGCCGCCGCAGGCCCGTACGGAGCACCGGGCGGCCGACGCCTCGTCCGAGGAGGACCGCACGGATGTGATCCCAAGGGCCCTTCCCCGCGAGGAGCCCGGCGTGCACCACACGGCCCGGCTGATCCTGCCGCCTGAGGAGCGGCCGGAGCAGGAGCCGGTCCGCTCGGCCGGCCGGGGCGTCCCGCTGTCCCGCCGTGGTCTGCTCGCACTGCTGCTCGCGGTGGTCGCCGTTCTCGGGGTCGGTGCCGGAGTCTGGTACATCAACTCGGGCCAGTTCACCCGAGTCCCGGCTCTGATCGGCAAGAGCGAGACGGAGGCCCGGCAGGCGCTCGACAAGGCCGGACTCGAGGTGAAGTCGGTCCGCCACGACTTCAGCGACACCGTCGCACGCGGCACCGTCATCAAGACCGACCCGGGGACGAACGAACGGATACGGGGCAACGGCTCCGTGACGATCACCCTCTCGCGCGGTCCGGAGATCGTGGAGGTCCCGGACGTGGTGAACAAGCCGTTGGCACGGGCCCAGCGCGAGCTCCGCAAGGCGGGACTCGCACCGGGCGTGGTGACCAGGGAATTCGACGAGAGCGTCGCGCAGGGCTCGGTGATCCGCACCGACCCGGCCGCGGGCAGCAGCCGCAGCCCTGACACCGCGGTGTCGCTCGTGGTCAGCAAGGGCGCCCCGATCGACGTCCCCGATGTGACGGGCGATGCCGTCGAGGACGCGACCGCCGAGCTCGAGGAGGCGGGCCTGAAGGTCGAGGTCGCGGACGAGCGGATCCACTCGGCCGAGGAGGCCGGTTCGGTCGCCCGGCAGTCGGCGGCAGAGGGCACCAGGCTGGCCCGCGGCGACACGGTCACACTCACGGTCTCCAAGGGGCCGCGGATGGTCGACGTCCCCGACGTCGTCGGCGACAACGTCGACGACGCCACGGCCGAGCTGGAGGCGGCCGGCTTCGTGGTACAGGTCGAGAAGAACTTCCCCTTCCTCGGCGACGAGGTCGAGAGCCAGTCCGTCGAGGGCGGCGGCCAGGCACCCGAGGGCAGCACGATCACCATCAAGACCAAGGGGCTCTAGTTCTGATGCGCAATCCTGTCGGCGGCCACGTCCCCGTGGCCGGCGGCCTCGCCACGACCGGGCTCGGCTATGCGAGGGAGCTGGGTGCGGAGACCGTCCAGGTCTTCGTGGCCAATCCACGAGGCTGGGCCACGCCCAAGGGCAACCCGGCCCAGGACGAGAAGTTCCGGGCCGAGTGCGCCGCCGAGTCCATCTCGGCCTGGGTGCATGCCCCGTATCTGATCAACTTCGGCTCCCACACCGAGGCGACGGTCGAGCAGTCCGTCCTCTCCCTGCGTCACTCGCTGCGCAGGGCGCGGGAGATCGGCGCGCTCGGCGTGGTGGTGCACACCGGTTCCGCGACGGGAGGCCGGGCCCGTGAGGTGGCGCTGGCGCAGGTGCGGGAGCGGATGCTGCCGCTGCTGGACGAGCTGACGCACGACGACGACCCGTTCCTGCTCCTCGAGTCGACGGCCGGGCAGGGCTCCTCGCTCTGTTCCCGGACCTGGGACTTCGGTCCGTATTTCGAGGCGCTCGACGCGCATCCCAAGCTGGGCGTCTGCCTGGACACCTGCCACATCTTCGCCGCCGGGCACGATCTGGCGGCCCCGGGTGGGGTGCGGCAGACACTGGACCTGCTGGTGGGGACGGTGGGTGAGGGCCGGCTGAAGCTGATCCACGCGAATGACTCGAAAGATGTGGCCGGGGCACACAAGGACCGTCACGAGAACATTGGCTCGGGACACATCGGCGAAGAGCCGTTCCGTGAGCTCATGGCGCATCCCGCCACGCAAGGTGTGCCGTTGATCATCGAGACCCCGGGTGGCAAGGAGGGGCACGCCGCCGACGTGGCGCGGCTGAAGAGACTCCGCCGAGCATGACAGTAATACCCCTGGGGGGTAAATAACCGGCGCACACGCATCACGGCCACGGCCCTCGCCATAGTGCCGGCCTGTACCACCACTGGGACCAAGGGGCGGGCCCGCCGGCCCGGGGCTCAGAGCTCCGGGCCGTCCCCCGGCTCCTCCTGGTAGGAGTAGCGCTGCTCCCGCCAGGGGTCACCGACATTGTGATAGCCCCGCTCCTCCCAGAAGCCGCGGCGGTCGGCCGTCATGTACTCGACGCCGCGGACCCATTTGGGCCCCTTCCAGGCGTACAGATGCGGCACCACCAGACGCAGTGGAAAGCCGTGCTCGGCGGTGAGCAGCTCACCGTCCTTGTGGGTGGCGAAGATCGTACGGTCCGCCAAGAAGTCCGAGAGACGCAGATTGGCGCTGAACCCGTACTCCGCCCAGACCATCACATGACTGACGGCGGACGAGGGCGGCGCGAGCTCCACGACCGTACGGGCGGACACCCCACCCCATTCGGCCCCCAGCATGCTGAACTTCGTCACGCAGTGCAGATCGGCCACGACGGTCGAGAAGGGCAGCGCGGAGAACTCCTCGTGGTTCCAGCAGTGCTTCTCGCCGTCGGCGGTGGCGCCGAAGACCCTGAACTCCCAGCGGTCCGGCTTGAACTTGGGCACGGGCCCGTAGTGGGTGACAGGCCAGCCTCGCTGCAGTCGCTGCCCCGGCGGAAGCTCGGACTCCTCTTGTGCGCGGTAATCCCGGCTCTCCGGCTGACCCATGCCTTCAATGGTGACAGACCGGGAGGGGTGGTCATGACCAGGTCTGGCCCGATTCGGGCAACTCCTACTAAGCGTGCACTTACTGGACGCCCCGTTGTCACGGTGCAAGGATGCGCGAACCTGCCCAGTCACACGCGCGGAAGGAGCCTCTGCGATGCAGGGCGACCCCGAGGTCATCGAGTTCCTCAATGAGCAGCTGACTGCCGAGTTGACCGCGATCAACCAGTACTTCCTGCACGCGAAGATGCAGGAGAACTTCGGCTGGACGAAGCTCGCCAAGTACACCCGTGCCGAGTCCTTCGACGAGATGAAGCACGCGGAGGTGCTCACCGACCGGATCCTCTTCCTGGACGGCCTGCCCAATTACCAGCGGCTGTTCCATGTGCGGGTCGGCCAGACGGTCACCGAGATGTTCCAGGCCGACCGGCAGGTCGAGGTCGAGGCGATCGACCGCCTCAGGCGAGGCATCGAGGTCATGCGGGCGAAGGGGGACATCACCTCGGCGAACATCTTCGAGTCGATCCTCGCCGACGAGGAACACCACATCGACTACCTCGACACCCAGCTGGACCTGGTCGACAAGCTCGGTGAGGCGCTGTACATCGCCCAGCTGATCGAGCAGCCGGAGAGCTAGCGAACGCCGGAGGGCAGGCGGCCGGAAGGCTGCTACGCGGCTTCGTCCAGCACCGGACGGGTGCCCTCGGGGTCCGCGGCCAGCACGGACGCGCCCCTGCCCTGCTCGAGCAGTTCACGGCGGGGGCAGGCACCGCGGCCGAGAATTCCCTGGATGCGCCGCACACACGAACCGCAGTCCGTGCCGGCCTTGGAGACGGACGCAATCTGGCGGGGAGTGCAGGCACCGGCCGCCGCGTGTTCCTCGACCTGCTTCTCCGTGATGCCGAAGCATGAGCAGACGTACACGCGGTTCACCTCCCGACGGGATCGATTGATGTCGCCGTCCCGACTGATCGGTGAGGCTAACCTAACCTTACCCGCCGTACGGGGAGGACAAAAGTCCCGCATATGACGGTGGGGCGTGGATCACATCGATCCACGCCCCACCGTCATCGGTCCCTCACTACTGGTCGCGGTACATCTCCGCCACCAGGAACGCCAGGTCCAGGGACTGGCTGCGGTTCAGCCGCGGGTCGCAGGCCGTCTCGTAGCGCTGGTGCAGATCGTCGACGAAGATCTCGTCGCCACCGCCCACGCACTCGGTCACGTCGTCACCGGTGAGCTCGACATGGATGCCGCCCGGGTGGGTGCCGAGCGCCTTGTGGACCTCGAAGAAGCCCTTGACCTCGTCGAGCACGTCGTCGAAGCGGCGGGTCTTGTGTCCGGACGCCGCCTCGAAGGTGTTGCCGTGCATCGGGTCGGTCACCCAGGCGACCGTCGCACCCGAGGCCGTGACCTTCTCGACGAGCTCGGGGAGCTTGTCGCGGACCTTGTCGGCCCCCATGCGGACGATGAAGGTCAGCCGGCCGGGCTCGCGATCGGGGTCGAGGCGGTCGATGTAGGTCAGCGCCTCGTCCACCGTCGTCGTCGGCCCCAGCTTGATGCCGATCGGGTTGCGGATCTCGGATGCGAACTCGATGTGCGCGCCGTCGAGCTGGCGGGTGCGCTCACCGATCCAGACCATGTGGCCCGAGGTGTTGTACAGCCGGCCGGTGCGGGAGTCGGTACGGGTCAGGGCCGACTCGTAGTCCAGCAGCAGGGCCTCGTGCGAGGCGTAGAACTCGACCGTGCGGAACTCCGCCGGGTCGGTGCCGCACGCCTTCATGAAGTTGAGCGCGTTGTCGATTTCGCGCGCGAGCTGCTCGTAGCGCTGACCGGACGGCGACGACTTCACGAAGTCCTGGTTCCAGGCGTGCACCTGACGCAGGTCGGCGTAGCCGCCGGTGGTGAAGGCGCGCACCAGGTTGAGCGTCGACGCGGAGGCGTGGTACATCCGCTTGAGGCGCTCGGGGTCCGGGACGCGGGCCGCCTCGGTGAAGTCGAAGCCGTTGACGGAGTCGCCGCGGTAGGTCGGCAGAGTCACGCCGTCGCGGGTCTCGGTCGGCTTGGAGCGCGGCTTCGAGTACTGGCCGGCGATCCGGCCGACCTTCACCACGGGCACGGACGCGGCGTAGGTGAGGACCGCGCCCATCTGGAGCAGCGTCTTCAGCTTGTTGCGGATGTGGTCGGCGGAGACGGCGTCGAAGGCCTCGGCACAGTCGCCGCCCTGGAGCAGGAACGCCTCGCCCTTGGCGACTGCTCCCATCCGGGCGCGCAGCTGGTCGCACTCGCCCGCGAAGACGAGCGGCGGATACGACTCGAGGTCCGCGACTACTTCGCGCAGAGCCTCGGCATCGGGGTACTCAGGCTGCTGCGCCGCGGGCAGGTTTCGCCAGGTGTTGCCACCAGCGGAGGTGGTCTTAGCGTTCACGGTCACGCTGTCAACATTACGGGGTCCCTGAGGACGTCCACGCCCCCGCTCACCAAGTGAGACGTCCCGCACACGTCCGCCCGCCCCGAGACGTCGCTGCGGCGCCGTGGGCGCGGATGCGTTATGGTCGGCGGCATGTTGGCGCAGCAGGCACAGAGCTGGTGGTGGACCGCACATTCGGCGGCCCACTGAATCATCGCGCGCAACATCCGATCGCGAAGGCCGCCCGAGGGGCGGCCTTCAGTCTTTCCCGCGGTCCGCGGGGGCCGGCCGTTCCTCCCACCCGGAAGGAACCGACCGCATGATCATCAGCAGACTGCTCGAGGACGACTGCCCTCCCTTCGCCCTGCTGCGCCGGCGCACGCCCGGCCATGACCACGACACCGTCGAGGTGCTGATCGGGGAGGTGTGTGAGGTGGAGCGGCTGGCCGGCATCCCGGTGGGCGAGGGGCCCTCGCTCGCCCTCGTCCCGTTCCGGCAGATCGCGGAGCGCGGCTTCGACGTCACCGACGACGGGACGCCGCTGTCGGTGCTGGTCGCCGACGAGTTCCACCGCCTTCCGCTCGCCGAGGTGCTGTCCGCGCTCCCTCGCCGTCCCGTGCGGGTCGAGGACGGGCGGTTCGACGTCGGCGACGAGGACTACGCGGACATCGTCCGGCGCGTGGTGGAGGACGAGATCGGCCGCGGGGAGGGCGCGAACTTCGTCGTCCGCCGCACCTTCACCGGGAAGATCCCCGGCTTCGGCCGCGCCGACGCGCTCGCACTGTTCCGGCGGCTGCTGACCGGCGAGCGGGGCGCGTACTGGACCTTCGTCGTGCACACCGGCGAGCGCACGCTGGTCGGCGCGAGCCCGGAGGTGCATGTGCGTATGAGGGGCGGCACCGTCGTGATGAATCCGATCAGCGGGACCTTCCGCTATCCGCCGGAGGGGCCGACGGCGGAGGCGCTGCTCGGTTTCCTGGACGACCGCAAGGAGCGCGAGGAGCTCTCCATGGTGGTCGACGAGGAGCTGAAGATGATGTGCACCGTCGGCGACATGGGCGGTGTCGTCGTCGGCCCCCGGCTCAAGGAGATGTCCCATCTGGCGCACACGGAGTACGAGTTGCGGGGGCGTTCCTCCCTCGATGTGCGCGAGGTGCTGAAGGAGACCATGTTCGCGGCCACCGTCACCGGGTCGCCGGTGCAGAACGCCTGCCGGGTCATCCGGCGCCACGAGGTGGGCGGGCGCGGCTACTACGCCGGGGCCCTGGCGCTGATCGGGCAGGACGCGGGCGGCGCACAGACGCTGGACTCGCCGATCCTGATCCGCACCGCCGACATCGACGCCACCGGAACGCTACGGGTGCCGGTCGGGGCGACGCTGGTGCGGCACTCGGACCCGGCCGGCGAGGTCGCGGAGACACACGCCAAGGCGGCCGGTGTGCTGGCCGCGCTGGGAGTGATCGCGGGCCGGCCGCATGCCGAGGAGCCGGCCCCGCGGCTGGCGGAGGACCCGAGGGTGCGGGCCGCGCTGGATGCCCGGCGGGCCGACCTGGCACCGTTCTGGCTGCGGATGCAGGAGCGCACGGCCGAGTTGTCGGGGCACGCCCTGGTCGTCGACGGCGAGGACACGTTCACCGCGATGCTGGCGCATCTGCTGCGCTCGACCGGTCTGGAGGTGACGGTCCTGCGGTACGACGAGCCGGGGCTGCGCGAGCGGGTGCTCACCCATCAAGGACCTGTGGTGCTCGGGCCGGGCCCCGGTGACCCGGTCGACACCGCGGATCCGAAGATGCGCCTCCTGCGGGCCCTCGCGTCCGATCTGCTGAAGGAACACCGCCACGGTTTGCTGGGCGTGTGCCTGGGACACGAGCTGCTGGCGGCGGAGCTGGGCCTGGAGATCGTCCGCAAGGACGAGCCGTACCAGGGTGCGCAGGAGCGGATCGACTTCTTCGGCCGCCCCGAGAGGGTCGGCTTCTACAACAGCTTCACGGCCCGCTGCGACGAGGCCACCGCCGCGGAGCTCGCCATGCACCGGATCGAGCTGAGCCGGGACGAGGCCACCGGGGACGTGCACGCGCTGCGCGGCAGCGGCTTCGCGGGCGTGCAGTTCCACCCCGAGTCGGTACTCACCACGGGCGGCGCGGCGCTGACGGCGTCGCTGCTGGCGGGGGTGGTGGTCGGCCGGTAGGGCTTGACCAGGTGCCCGGCCGCGTGGCGAAGCCCTACCGGGTGGGGGGTGCGGCGGGGACGAGCACGTTCTCGCTGCGCCGGCCCGCCAGGTAGTCGTCGATGTTGCGGGCAGTGGTCTCCACGATCTGGGTGACCGCGTCCACGGTGTAGTACGCCTGGTGGGAGGTGACGAGCACGTTGGGGAAGGTCACCAGCCGGGCGAGGGTGTCGTCGTCGACCGCTTCCATGGATCTGTCGAGGTAGAACAGGCCCGCCTCGGCCTCGTACACGTCGAGCCCGACCCCGGCGAAGCGGCCCTTGCGCAGCTCGTCGACGAGGGCGTCGCTGTCGATCAGGCCGCCTCTGCTGGAGTTCACCAGGATCGCGTCGTCCTTCATGGCCCGCAGTTCGGCCGCGCCGATCAGGTGCTCGGTGGCGGGCAGCAGCGGTACGTGCAGGCTGACCAGATCGGCGGCGGCGAGCAGTTCGTCCTTGTCGACGTACTTCATGCCCAGTTCGACGCAGGCCGGGTTGGCGGTGAGGTCCCAGCCGAGCAGCTGCGTGCCGTAGCCGTGGGCGATCCTGGCGAACGCCTCACCGATCTTGCCGGTGCCGATCACTCCGACGGTGCGGCCTCGTATGTCGCGGCCCATCAGCCCGTCGAGCCGGAAGTCGAAGTCGCGGGTGCGCATCGAGGCACGCACGATACGGCGGTTGACGGCCATGGCCAGTGTCCAGGCGAACTCGGCGACGGAGTACGGCGAGTAGTACGACACCCGCGCGACGGTCAGTCCGAGCCGCCCGGCCACCTCGAGGTCGATGTTGTTGAAGCCGGTGGAGCGCTGGGCGATCATCGCCGTGCCGCCGGCGGCGAGGGTCTCCAGCACCTGGGCGTCCAGTTGGGCGTTGACGCTGGTGGAGATCACCTCGTGGCCCGCGGCGATGGCGGCGGTGTCCGCGTTGAGGAACACGTCCAGACAGCGGACCTCGTGGTTCCCCGCGAAGGCCTTCTCGATCAGCGGCTTCTCGTCGGCCTGGACACCGAAGGCGAGGATTTCCACGAATTCTCCCGGTTTACAAGCAGTGGGCCGGATATCGCGAATATACGGCCCACAGCCCGTCGCGTCAGTGGAAGAACGTCGAACCGGCCGCGTCCGGCCGTCGCCTCAGCCGAAGAAGACGCCGACCTCCTTGTAAAGCTTGGGGTCGACGGTCTTGAGCTTGGCGGTCGCCTCGGCGATCGGAACCCGCACGATGCCGGTGCCCTGCAGCGCGACCATCTTGCCGAAGTCCCCGTCCCGCACCGCGTCGATGGCGTGCAGCCCGAAGCGGGTCGCCAGCCAGCGGTCGAAGGCACTCGGGGTGCCACCGCGCTGGACATGGCCCAGAACGGTGGTGCGGGCCTCCTTGCCCGTACGGCTCTCGATCTCCTTGGCCAGCCACTCGCCCACACCCGAGAGCCGGACATGGCCGAACGAGTCGAGCGAGCCGTCCTTGAGGACCGCCTCGCCGTCCTTGGGCATCGCACCCTCCGCGATGACCACGATCGGGGCGTAGCTCGCCTTGAAACGGGAGGTGACCCAGGCACAGACCTGGTCGACGTCGAAGCGCTGCTCGGGGATGAGGATGACGTTGGCGCCGCCCGCGAGGCCCGAGTGCAGGGCGATCCAGCCGGCGTGACGCCCCATCACCTCGACGACCAAGACGCGCATATGGGACTCGGCGGTGGTGTGCAGCCGGTCGATCGCCTCGGTGGCGATGCCGACCGCCGTGTCGAAACCGAAGGTGTAGTCGGTGGCGGACAGGTCGTTGTCGATGGTCTTGGGCACGCCGACGCAGGGGACGCCGTACTCGTCGTACAGCCGCGCCGCGACGCCGAGGGTGTCCTCGCCGCCGATCGCGACCAGTGCGTCGACCTCGTGCTTGGCGAGGTTCTCCTTGATCCGGCGGATGCCGTCCGCTTCGTTCAGCGGATTGGTGCGGGAGGAGCCGAGGATCGTGCCGCCGCGGGGCAGGATGCCGCGGACGGCCGGGATGTCGAGCGGGACGGTGTCGCCTTCGAGCGGTCCGCGCCAGCCGTCGCGGTAGCCGGTGAACTCGTAGCCGTACTCCTGCACACCCTTGCGGACGAGGCCGCGGATGACCGCATTGAGGCCGGGGCAGTCGCCGCCCCCGGTCAGTACTCCGACGCGCATGGAAAACTTCCCTTCGCCTGGTGAGCCCTATGACGGTCACGCTAATGGTGACGCAGGTCACTCAGGGATGGGCCGAACGGTCAATTCCCTTGGAATGCAGGGTCATTGACCGAACGCCGTTCACTCGTACGGGTAGACCTCGAAGGCGGACGTCCCCGATCAGGCGTCGTCGAGACCGCGCTCGATCGCGTACCGCACCAGCTCGACGCGGTTGTGCAGTTGGAGCTTGCCCAGGGTGTTCTGCACATGGTTCTGGACGGTGCGGTGCGAGATGACCAGCCGCTCGGCGATCTGCTTGTACGACAGGCCCTTGGCGACCAGCCGCAGCACCTCGGTCTCCCGCTCGGTCAGCTGCGGCGCCTTCGGCTCGTCCGTACCGGCGGCCGGCGCGGGCTCGGAGGCGAGGCGCCGGTACTCGCCGAGGACCAGACCAGCGAGGCCCGGAGTGAAGACGGGGTCGCCGACGGCCGTGCGGCGCACGGCGTCCGTCAGCTCCTCTGTGCTGGCCGACTTCAGCAGATAGCCGGTGGCGCCCGACTTCACCGCCTCCAGGACGTCGGCGTGCTCACCGCTGGCGGACAGCACCAGCACCCGCAGCCCGGTCAGCGTCCCCACGAGCTCCTTGCACACCTGCACACCGGGCAGCTCGGGCAGATTGAGGTCCAGGACGAGCACATCGGGCGCGGCGGCCTTCGCCCGGCGGACCGCCTGTGCGCCGTCGCCGGCGGTGGCGACGACCTCGAACCCCGCGGCGGTCAGGTCGCGGGCGACCGCGTCCCGCCACATCGGGTGGTCGTCGACCACCATCACCTTGATCGTCTGCTGCTCGGTCATCGTCCTGCCTTCCCCCGTGGGATCTTCAGCTCTACTTCCGTGCCCTGGCCCGGGACCGAGGTCAGCTCGGCCGTCCCGCCGAGATCCCGCAGCCGCCCGCGGATGGACTGGGCTACTCCGAGCCGCCCCTCCCCCTCCGCCTGCGCGAGCCTGCCCTCGGCGATGCCCGGCCCGTCGTCCCTGACCGTCACGATCACCGCGTCCGGCCAGTCCTCGACCAGGATCCAGGCCTGGGCATCCTCCCCCGCGTGCCTGCGCACGTTGTCCAGGGCGGCGCCGACGGCGGCCGCGAGCTCATGCGCCGCTACCCCGTCCACCAGCACGGGGGCACCCGGCTCCGACAGCGTCACCCGCGACCCGGCGTGCGGGGTGAGCAGCGTCCGCAGATCGCAGGGCCGGCCCGGTCCGTCGTCGTCCGGTACGTCCACGATCCGCACGACCGCACCCTGCGACTCGTCCTCGGACACCCGGGAGGCGGGAACCAGGCCACCGGCGACCAGACTGCGCAGCGCGACCTCCTGATCGCCGGCCATCCGGCCGAGTTCCGCGGCCTCGCCGCCGAGCGCAGTACCGCGCCGCTGCACCATCGCCAGTACCTGAAGCACGCTGTCGTGGATGTCGCGCGCCAGGCGCTCGCGCTCGCGAGTCGCCGCCTCGATCTCCAGGGCGCGGGCGAGGGTGCGTTCGGAGGCGCGGGCCACCTCGACGACGTAACCGATCGCTATGGAGGCGACCCACACCAGCAGGACGTTGTGGAAGGTGTCCCGGCTGGGCTCGCCCCGTTCGACGATGTTGGCGACGGCGACGAAGGAGGAGGCGACCCCGGCCCAGCGCCAGCCGCCCTTGATGGCGAAGGCGAGCACCGAACCCGCCGTCCAGATCGACGGGAGGGTGGGGCCGTCCTGCGTCTGGGCGTTCGCGTCGGCCAGCGGGGTGAGGAGGATGCCGGTCAGCGCGATGGTCAGGTCCGCCAGCAGGAAGCCCCTGGTGCAGCGCGCCGCATTGGCGACCTTGGGGAGAGTGGCGAGGGTCCACACGACCAGCACCGCGAGGAAGCCGACGGCGACCAGGGGACGCTCGAAGTTCTGCCGGGTGAAGACGAAGAGCAGTACCGCGTAGACCATGGTCAGCACGCGGTAGGCGGTCAGCGCACGCCACAGCGGCAGCTCGACCGACATCCGCACGACACGCTCGCGCTTGGCCATCTCCCCCACCCCGTAGCAGTCCCAGGCCGGCTAGGCGGCCGGCCGCTGCGACTTCTTCTGCGCCTTCTCGGCCTCGGCGCGTGCAGCCTTCTCGGCCTTCTCCGCCTCCGCGCGTGCAGCCTTCTCGGCCTTCTCCGCATCGGCGATCTGGCGCTTCGCGGCCGTCGCGTAGATGTCGACGTACTCCTGGCCGGACAGCTTCATGATCTCGTACATGACCTCGTCGGTCACCGACCGCAGGATGAAGCGGTCGCCCCCCATGCCGTGGTAGCGGCTGAAGTCCAGTGGCTTGCCGATCCGGATGCCCGGGCGCATCAGCTTGGGGATCACCTTGCCGGGCGGCTGGATCTTCTCGGTGTCGATCATCGCGACGGGGATCACCGGTGCGCCGGTGGCCAGCGCCACGCGCGCGAGTCCGCCCGGCTTGCCACGGTAGAGCCGGCCGTCGGGGGAGCGGGTGCCCTCCGGGTAGATGCCGAACAGACCACCGGACTCGATCACGTCGATACCGGCCTTGATCGCCGCCTCACCCGCGCCGCGCGCGCCCGAGCGGTCCACGGGCAGCTGGCCCACGCCCTTGAAGAACGCGGCCGTCAGCCTGCCCTTGACACCGGGTGAGGTGAAGTACTCGGCCTTCGCGATGAAGGTCACCTTGCGGTCCAGCATCGCGGGCAGGAAGAACGAGTCGGAGAACGACAGATGGTTGCTCGCGAGGATCGCGGGACCCTCGGCCGGAATGTTCTCCAGCCCCTCCACCCAGGGCCTGAAGGCAAGCTTGAGCGAGCCTCCGATGGAGAACTTCATGGCGCCGTAGATCAACTCGAATGCCTCCTGTTGCTGTCGAACAGACCATAACCCGAGGCCCGCCCCTGCTCCCCGCGCCGGGGGGCGTCATCTCCCGCCCGACGTGTGCGGAACGGCCCTGGTCGGGTGTCGGTCCGGTCGCGTACCGTGAAGTACACCCTCGATCCTCCCCCGTACATCCACGTACGCCTCACGAACAGGAGACCCCGGTGCCGGTCCTTCCTGGAGCCGAGCCCTACCGCCACGAAGGCGGCGAGGTCGGCGTCCTTCTCTGTCATGGATTCACCGGCTCCCCGCAGTCGCTGCGGCCCTGGGCCGAATACCTGGCGGAGCGGGGCCTCACGGTCTCCTTGCCGCTGCTGCCCGGACACGGCACTCGCTGGCAGGACATGCAGGTCACCGGCTGGCAGGACTGGTACGCGGAGGTGGACCGCGAGCTGCGGGCCCTGAAGGAGCGGTGCCGGGTGGTCTTCGTCTTCGGTCTCTCCATGGGCGGCGCGCTGACGCTGCGGCTCGCCGCCAGGCACGGGGACGCGGTGCGGGGCGTCGTCGTGGTCAACCCGGCGAACAAGGTGCACGGCGCGATGGCGTCCCTGCTGCCGGTCGTCCGCCACCTGGTGCCCTCCACGAAGGGGCTGACCAGCGACATCGCCAAGGAAGGCGTCGAGGAGCTGGGCTACGACCGGGTGCCGCTGCACGCCGCGCACTCGGTGCGGCAGTTCTTCAGGCTGGTCGACGGGGAGCTGCCGCAGGTCACACAGCCGATGCTGCTGCTGCACAGCCCCGAGGACCATGTGGTGCCGGCCGCCGACTCCGCCCGGATCCTCAGCCGCGTCTCCTCCACGGACGTCACCGAGATCCTGCTGGAACAGAGCTACCACGTCGCGACGTTGGACCACGATGCGGAGCGGATCTTCGAGGAGAGTTATGCGTTCATCGGCCGGCTCGCTCCGGGTGCGGGGACGACCGGGTCCTCCGCTCCGGAAGCCTTGGGAGGGAGCACGACCGGTGTCTGACCAGCACGACGCGGACCGCGAGCCGCAGCCGATCGACGAGGACGCCGCCTGGGCGGCCATCGTCGCCGGCTACGGCGAGGAGCCGGCCGACCCGCCGGGTGTGAAGCCGTTCAAGTCGGTGGAGGACCTGGCGCTGCTCGAGGGCGACGTCAACGAGACACCGGAGCAGGTGGGGCGCACCGAGGAGGAGAAGCCCGCGCTGGGCAGCTCGATCACCTTCGCACCGGGAGTGGGCGGGCCGCGCGACTACGAGGTCGCGGAGCCGTCCGACGACGACTTCGACGACACCGACGAGGGTCACTTCGTCCCGCCGGAACCGCCGCCGCTGCCGGAGGCCGACGTGACGGCCAGGTTCGCGTGGCTGGCCGTGATCGGCGGGCCGGTGCTGATGCTGGTCGCGGTGGTGCTGCGGTGGGACATGACCTGGTGGCTGACGACGCTGTGCATCGGCGGCTTTCTGGGTGGGTTCGCGACGCTGGTCGCGCGGATGTCGCACGGCGACGACGACGACCCGGACGAGCCGGGGCGGGGCGCGGTGGTGTGACGGGCCCTCGTGGGCGGGGAGCGTGTTCGTCTGCGAAGGGTTGTCGCACTCCCTGCCCCTTCCCGAAATCGGTGCACCCCCCGGCGCCCGCTTTCGTCGGCTCCGCCCCCTACCCCCGCGCCTCGAACGCCGTCGAGGCCGGATTCGCTGCCGCCCCGTCCCGCGACCCCGGACGCCGCGCGCAGCACAGTCGGGTGCGGGCGTGGCCCCGGTCCGGGTCGGGGCGGAGCCCGGTTTCGGGAAGGGGCGGGAGGGGCGAGCCCCGCCAACGGGGAACCCGCTCCCTAGCCGGTCGCCACAAGCCGGAGTGCCCCCAGCACCGGCAAGTGGTCCGATGCCGCGCGCAGGTCCGCCGTGGAGACGCCGGGCAGGTCCCGCGGGACACCGCAGCCCAGCACCTCCACACCCTCCGTCGCGAACACCGCGTCGATCCGCTGGTGCGGATCCAGCGCCGTCGACGTGTGCTCTCCGCCCCACGGGGCCACCGCCCAGCAGTCCTGGAGCTCCGCCGCCAGGCGGCCGAAACTCGGGCCGCCCGGTCTTTCGTTGATGTCGCCCGCGACGACCGCCTGCGGCACGTCCATCGCCTTCAGCCGGTCCAGCAGCATCCCCGCCTGCGCGTGACGCTCGTCGCTCTGCAGGCTCAGGTGGCAGCTCACCACCCCGACCCGCGTGGCCGCGAACCGGACGACCGCCGTGGCGAAGCCCCTCCGGTGGAGGCCGGGGCGGAGCGGCAGCAACAGGTCCTCGGTCCGCTCGACCGTGGCCCGCAGCGAGCACAGGAGCAGCGGCCCGGCCGCCGTCGCGCCCCCGGAGAGCATCACCAGATCGGTGTTGGCGGCGAGCCGTGCCGCGTGCTTGCGCCACCGGAAGAAGCGCGGCGCCTCCTGCACGAACACCAGGTCGGGTTCGCACGCCCGGATCACCCGGGTCAGCGCCGCCTCGTCGTCGCGCAGGGAGCGGATGTTGTAGCTCAGGACCCGGATCACGGCCGAACCGTCCGGCTCGGTACGGGACTTGGGCAGTACGTTGCTCGGGGTGATCGGCATGGGAGCAAGATACGACGGTGCCCGCCACGCTTCCTGAAGGACGCGGCGGGCACCTTCCCCACGAAGTGCGGCGGGTCAGCCCTGACGTGCCAGGTCCGCCGCGCCCACCAGCCCCGCCTTGCCGCCCAGTTGCGCGGCGAGCACCTGGGCGTGCGGGCGCCACTGGCCGCCGATCAGCCAGCGCCGGAAGGACTTGCGGATCGGGTCGAGGACGAGGTCGCCCTCGTCGGAGACGCCGCCGCCCACGATGAACGCGGACGGGTCGAAGAGGGAGGCCAGGTCCGCGAGACCGGCCCCGGCCCAGCGCGCCAGCTCACGGAAGGAGTCGACGGCGACCGGGCAGCCCTGCCGGGCGGCCTGGCTGATGTGCTTGCCCTGGATGCCCTCGACCGTGCCGTCACCGAGGCCGAGCAGGATCGTCGCGTTCTCCGGCGTGGCGTTGGCGCGCTGCTTGGCGTAGCGGACGAGGGCGCGGCCGGATGCGTACTGCTCCCAGCAGCCCTGGCTGCCGCAGCCGCAGAGGAGACCGTCCGGCACGACCCGGATGTGCCCGAACTCCGCGGCGACGCCGAACCGTCCGCGGCGCAGCTTGTTGCCGATGATGATGCCGCCGCCGAGGCCGGTGCCGAGCGTGATGCAGATGACGTCCTCGTGGCCCTGGCCGGCGCCGAAGCGGTATTCGCCCCAGGCGGCGGCGTTGGCGTCGTTCTCGACGACGACGGGCAGGCCGACGCGCTGTTCCACCTTGTCCTTGAGCGGCTCGTGACGCCAGTCGATGTTCGGCGCGAAGAGGACCGTGGCGCGCTTGTCGTCGACGTAACCGGCGGCTCCGATACCGACGGCCTCGATGTCGTGCCCCGAGCCCGCGCCCGCGACGGCCGAGCAGATCGCGTCGACGATGCCTTCGGGAGTCGACGGGGTCGGCACGGTGTGCGTCTCGAGAATGGCGCCGTCTTCGTCGACCACTCCCGCCGCGATCTTCGTGCCGCCGATGTCGACGCCGATGGTGAGTCCCATATGTCCCTCAGTATTCGGTCGAGCCCCGCTAAGCCCAACCGTACCCGAGCGTGGGCACGCCCTGGTCAGTCCAGGTCGATGTGCTCGCTGCCTTCGGGGCCTTCGTCGCGCGGATCATCGGCCTTCCCGGCGTCCCCGGAGGCCGGTGTTCCCCGGGTCCAGCGCCGCTCCTGGCCCTCGACGGCGGACCGGTAGGCGGCGAGCAGCTCGCCGCCCGCGGCGGCGAGATGGTCGAAGACCTGCGGGTTTCGTTCGATGACCGGCATGGCGGCGGCCTTCGCCTGGTCGACGAACTGCTGGACGGCGCTCTGCGCGGCCATGCCCGGCAGGGACGACTGGAAGGAGGTGACCTTGTCCGCGACGACGTCGAAGAGTTTGCGCAGTTCCTCCGCGGCCGAACCGGGGGGCGTGCCGTGCTGGGCGCGGCGCCGGGCCTGCTCCTCCTGGAGGTCCTCCTCGCAGGCGGCGGCCCAGGCGTCGGCGTCGGGGCGCTCGGTCGCTTCGCTCATGACGTACTCCTGGGTGTGCCGCGTCGAGGGTCGTGTGCTTCCGACGTTACCCGAACGGTGGTACGGCGTTCAGGTCGTCCGCGGCCACAGACCGGGGTCCGGCGTGAAGCGGACCTTCAGCACACCGTCCGTGAGGCCCGCGCCGGCGACGGTGCAGCGGCGCAGCGCCGCCGGCAACGGCAGGTTCCTGCGGAACGGCCCCGCGCCGATCAGGAGTTCATCCCCGCGGCGTACGAGGGAGAGCGTCTCCTTGACGGCGCCGGGCAGCTCCAGTTCCCAGACGAAGAGGGCGTCCGCGTCCTCCGCCGGCCGGCCGGCCGGCGACGGCCCCGTGACAAGACCGATGTCGCCGCGCGGTTCCTCCCGGCCCCGGTCCGGTCCGGCGGAGAGTCCGCCGCCTTCGCCGGCGCCGCTGCGGACCGCCCCGGTGTGGAGCAGAGCGAGGTCGTCCGGGCCCTGCGGGTCGCGGCCGAGGTGGGGCACCTCGCATATGGATGGGCCGCCGGACAGCCGGCTGCTGTGCCACTCCTGCAGGCACTTCTCCTGCTGGCCGGCCAGGCCCGCGATCCAGGGGTCCGCGGATACCTGGGGCAGTCTCCGGTTCGCGACGAGCATCTCGACATCCAACCCGTGCAGGGCGATCCCGGTGCGGGCCTCGACGAGGGCCGTGGCGGCCTTGGGGCCGGGTTCCGCGACGATGCGGAGGGTGGTGTGCGAGGAGTCCAGCACCGACTGGACGCCGGCGAGCTCCGAGTCCCAGCGTTCGGCGGTCGCGTACAGCCACTGCGCGGGCATCGGCACGCCCGCGAGCTGGGCGAGCATCGGGCGCAGGGCGCGGGCCGCCTGGCGTTCGGGCGGCAGCAGGCGGCGCAGATAGCGCCGCAGCTCCCCCGGCAGGGCCAGCAGCGCGATCGTGTCGCGCAGCGGCGGCATGTCGACCACGACCACGTCCCAGCCGCCGCGCGAGGCCGCGGTGAGCGCACGCAGCAGCGCGAACTCGTCGCTGCCGGGCAGCCGCGTCAGCTCCGCGTCCTCGAGATGGGCGGCGCCCAGCAGGTCGAGTGCCCCTGAGGCGCGCTCCTGGAGTTCGAGGAACTCGGCGCGGAAGTCCGCGCCCGCGTCGACTCGGGCGGCCCACAGGTCGTCGTGGACCCGGGCCGGTTCGTCGGGGCCCGCGGTGACCGGGGCGCCGAGGACGTCGCCCGGGTCGGCCGACAGGAAGAGTGTGCGGCTGCCGTGTCCGGCCGAGGCGAGCGCCGTGGCGGCGGCGACGGTGGTGCGGCCCGCGCCGCCGAGGCCGGTGACGAGGACCCTGCGCATCAGGCGCCGGCGCCGCTCTCGACGCGCTTCTTCAGACCGGCCAGGGCGCGGTCGATGATGACCTTCTCGGCCTTGCGCTTGATCATGCCGAGCATCGGGATCTTGACGTCGACGGTGAGCTGGTACGTGACCTCGGTACGGTCGCCGCCGCCGACGGGGGCGAGGCTGTACGAGCCGTCGAGGGCACGCAGCATCTGGGACTTCACCAGGGTCCAGCTGACCTCGTCGGCGCCGTGCCAGGTGTAGGCGAGCGTGTGGTCGTCCTTGATGGCGCCCGCGTCCAGCACCAGACGCACCTGCTCGGCCCGGCCCTCGGTGTCGGTGGCGAGCACTTCCGCCCACTTCACCTCACCGGTCCACTCGGGGTACCGGGCGAAGTCGGAGATGACGCCCATGACCTCGGCCGGAGCCGCATCGATCGTGATGCTCGAGCTGGTGTGTTCCGCCATCTCTGCGGCTCCCTCAACGTGCGGTACGGACCGGGCTGGTGTACGGGGTGCAGGCTATCGCGATCGCACCACGGACCGGCGCGTGGCCCGGGACAACGCCGTCGGGTCACCAGGCCAGCGAGAAGGGGCGGCCGCGTGCCGCGAAGTGCCCGACGTTCACGCATTCTGTCGCACCGATGCGCATCCGGCGGACGAGCGGCTGGTGGACATGGCCGAAGAGTGCGTACCGGGGGCGGGTGCGGCGAACAGCGTCCAGCAGGGCACGGCTGCCGCGTTCGAAGCGGCGCGCCACGGTGTCGTACGTCAACTCGGGGACGTCGGGCGGGATGTGCGAGCAGAGCACGTCGACCTTGCCGATCGCCTCGACCTTGGCGGCGTACTCCTCGTCGGAGATCTCGTAGGGCGTACGCATCGGGGTGCGCAGTCCGCCGCCGACGAAGCCGAACACCAGGCCCCCGATCTCGACGCGTTCGCCGTCGAGGACGGTGGTGCCGGGGCGGGCGTACTCGTGCCAGAGGGCCGGAATGTCGACATTGCCGTAGGTCGCGTACGTCGGGGTGGGGAAGGCGGCGAACATCTCGGCGTACTGGCGCCGCACCGCGGATTCGATGGCGGTCTCGCGGTCCACGCCGAGCTCCGCCCAGAGCCTGCGCCCGAGGTCGCGGGCGTCCTCGAAGCGCCGGGCGGTACGCAACTCCACGATCAGGTCGGCGTTCTCCACGCCGAAGAGGTCGGGGAAGATGCCGCGCGAATGGTCGGCGTAGTCCAGGAAGAGCACCAGATCACCGAGGCAGACAAGGGCGTCGGCGCCATCGCCGGCGATGGCGAGATCTTTTGCATTCCCGTGCACGTCGCTGACCACGTTGACTCGCATGCCTCGCATGACGATCACCCTAGAGCTCCCCATGAGCGCCTGGGTAGAGGGACCTACCTGCGGTTACTTGGGCTCTACAGGGCAGTGGAATACTCTGCGCGAAGTACAGCCATCAACATGTGACGCACAGAACATTGGCCTGGAACCCCTATCGGGAACTGAGTACTGGTGGGTAACGTCCGGGCAGTCCAGTCGTGCTCACCCCCACCGAGCACCTGCCCGATCTTGGACCGCATCCGGTGCATCACACAGAGCCGTGGCGCCGGCGCCCGATGAGGAGCAGCAGTCTTGCGCGAGTTCAGCCTTCCGGCCCTGTACGAGGTCCCCACGGACGGCAACCTGACGGATCTCATCCGCCGCAATGCCGCGCAGCACCCGGATGTGGCGGTGATGGGCCGCAAGGTCGCCGGCGCATGGACCGACGTCACCGCCACCCAGTTCCTGGCCGAGGTGCGGGCCACCGCCAAGGGCCTGATCGCCGCCGGCATCCGCCCCGGCGACCGGGTCGCCCTGGTGTCCCGGACCCGCTACGAGTGGGTCCGGCTCGACTTCGCCATCTGGAGCGCCGGCGCGGTGACCGTGCCGGTCTACGAGACCAGCTCCGCCGAGCAGGTGCAGTGGATCCTCGGTGACTCGGGCGCCGCCGCGGTGATCGTCGAGAACGACGGACACGCCGCCGCTGTGGAGTCGGTACGCGAATCGCTGCCGTCCCTGCGCAACGTCTGGCAGATCGAGAAGGGCGCAGTCGACGAACTCACCGCCGCCGGCGCCGAGATCCCCGACGCCACCGTCGACGAGCGCAGCGCCACGGCCAAGGCCGACGACCCGGCGACGATCGTCTACACCTCCGGCACCACCGGCCGTCCCAAGGGCTGTGTCCTCACCCACCGCGCCTTCTTCGCGGAGTGCGGCAACCTGGTCGAGCGTCTGAAGCCGCTGTTCCGTACGGGCGAGAGCTCGGTGCTGCTGTTCCTCCCCGCCGCGCACGTCTTCGGCCGCATGGTCGAGCTCGCGGCCGTCATGGCGCCCATCAAGCTCGGATGTGTGCCGGACATCAAGAACCTGACCGACGAGCTGGCCTCCTTCCGGCCGACGCTGATCCTCGGTGTGCCGCGCGTCTTCGAGAAGGTCTACAACTCGGCGCGGGCCAAGGCCCAGGCGGACGGCAAGGGCAAGATCTTCGACAAGGCCGCGAACACGGCGATCGCCTACAGCCGCGCCATCGGCAGCCCGCAGGGCGTGCCGATCGGCCTGAAGCTCAAGCACAAGGTCTTCGACAGGCTCGTCTACAGCAAGCTCCGCGCCGTGCTGGGCGGGCGGGGCGAGTACGCGGTCTCCGGCGGCGCACCGCTCGGCGAGCGGCTCGGCCACTTCTTCCGCGGCATCGGCTTCACCGTCCTCGAGGGTTACGGGCTCACCGAGTCGTGTGCGGCGACCGCGTTCAACCCCTGGGACCGGCAGAAGATCGGCACGGTCGGCCAGCCGCTGCCCGGTTCCGTGGTGCGCATCGCCGACGACGGCGAGGTGCTGCTGCACGGCGAGCACATCTTCGCCGGCTACTGGAACAACGAACCCGCGACGGCGGAGGCCCTGGCCGACGGCTGGTTCCACACCGGCGACATCGGCACCCTCGACGAGGACGGCTACCTCGCGATCACGGGCCGCAAGAAGGAGATCCTGGTCACCGCGGGCGGCAAGAACGTCGCCCCCGCCGTGATCGAGGACCGCATCCGGGGGCACGCCCTGGTCGCCGAATGCATGGTCGTCGGCGACGGCCGCCCGTTCGTGGGCGCGCTCGTCACCCTCGACGAGGAGTTCCTCGCCCGCTGGGCCGCGGACCACGGCAGGCCGGCCGGCTCGACGGCGGCGTCGCTTCGCGACGACACGGAGCTGCAGGCCGAGATCCAGAAGGCGATCGACGACGGCAACGCGGCGGTCTCCAAGGCGGAGTCCGTGCGGAAGTTCCGCATCCTGCCGACGCAGTTCACGGAGGAGGCGGGGCACATCACGCCGTCGCTGAAGCTGAAGCGAAACGTGGTGGCGAAGGACTTCGCGGACGAGATCGAAGCGATCTACCGGGCGTAGCGGGGGTTGCGCGCAGCGGGCGGGGCGGCGCCTGCGGCGGGCTTGTTCCCTCAACCCCGCCGCACCCGAACCCGGGGCTCCGCCCCCTGACTCCTTCGCCTCGGACGCTCCCTACGGGGGGCCGCGTGGGGCGCTGGAGTACCCCCCCCATCGGGGTACTTCCAGCGGGGCCGAAGTTCGCTGAGCGAAAGACGAGCCCGTCCGGCGCCCCCGGGCACTGCGCCGAGCGCGGTAGGGGATCCGGGGCCTGCCCGCCACGCGGCGCAGCCTCAGTTCTGTACAGCGGGAAGGGGCCGGGGCGGCCCCGCGCCTCGGACGCTCCCTACGGGGTGGAGTGCCTCCCACGCCGCCAGGCGTAGGGGAGTTACCCCCGGCGGGTCCTCTTGAGCGAGAACCGGCCGTCCGGCGCCCCTGACCCGGCGCGAAGCGCCGTCCGCGGCCCCGGGCCTGCCCGTCACGCGGAGAGGGGACCGAGCTCCGCGCAGCGGCCCGGCGCCCGCCCTGTGCTCACAGCAGTGCGACCAGCCGCTCCGCGAGCAGGTCCCAGCGCCAGCGTTCCTCGACCCAGGCGCGGCCCCGCTCCCCCATCCGCCGCCGCAGTTCCGGGTCCTGAAGCAGCGTGACGATGCGCTCGGCCGACTCCTCGGGCGAGCCGCCGCGCACCACCCAGCCGGTCTCGCCGTCGAGCACGGCGTCGGGCGCGCCGCCGGAGTCGCCGGCCACGACCGGCAGGCCGGTCGCCGACGCCTCGAGGTAGACGATGCCGAGGCCCTCGACGTCCAGTCCGCCCCGGCGGGTACGGCACGGCATGGCGAAGACGTCGCCCGCGCCGTAGTGCGCCGGAAGCTCCGACCACGGCACAGAGCCGGTGAAGCGCACCGACCCTTCGACGCCCGTGTCGGCGGCGAGTCCGCGCAACTCGTTCTCGTACGGCCCACCGCCGACGATGAGCAGGACCGAGTCCGGCACCGCGGCGAGGATCGCGGGCATGGCGCGGATCAGCGTGTCCTGGCCCTTGCGCGGCACGAGCCGCGAGACGCACACCACGACCGGCCGGTCGCTCAGTCCGAGGCGGTGGCGAACGAGGTCCCCGCCGGAGTCGGGGTGGAAGGTCTTCTCGTCGACGCCCGGCGGCAGTTGGACCATCCGCGCCGCCGCCTCCGGTGTCAGCGCCGTGGCGATGCGGGAACGCGTGTACTCACCCAGATAGGTGATCGTGTCCGTGCCCTCGCCGATCCGGCGCAGCAGCTGCCGGGACGCGGGCAGTTGCGCCCACCCTGCCTCGTGGCCGTGCGTGGTGGCCACCAGCCGTCGTGCGCCCGCCTTGCGGAGCGCCGGAGCCATCAGTCCGAGGGGTGCGGCCGCCCCGAACCACACGGACTCACAACCGTGTTCGCGCAGCAGTTGCGCCGCCCTGCGCGTGACGCGCGGGGTCGGCAGCAGCATCGTCGTACGGTCACGGACGACGGTGAAGGGCTGTTCGGCGTCGAACGCCGCGGTGGCCTCCACCCCCTCCCGGCTCCGCTTCCAGGTCGACGCGTAGACGACGAGCTGCGCGGGGTCCAGCCGTAGCGCCATGTTGTGCAGGAACGCCTGGATGCCGCCGGGCCTGGGCGGGAAGTCGTTGGTCACGATCAAGGTCTTGTGCATCGCCGCCGACAGTACCGAACGGCCCCGCCCCTGACTCCGGCACGGCCCCGCCTCGTGCCCGGGCATCGGCCCGCCCGGCATCATGAGGAGGCCCGTTCCCGCATGAAAGGGGCAAGCCGGTCATGGTGGTGGCGAGCGTCGCCCGGCATCCCGTCACGGTGTGGGTCCTGACGAGGGCGGGCCTGCTGCTCTGTGTGCTGGAGGTCCTCCCCTACCCCGGACCCGACGTCACGACCGACGTCTCGGTGATCTACCAGGGCTGGCACGAGGTGCTGCGGACCGGCACCTATCCGCTCGACGACGTCGCCTGGCAGTACCCGCCGGGCGCCGCGCTCGCGATCCTCGCCCCCGGGCTGCTGCCGGGCCTCGGCTACACCCTCGCGTTCTTCGTCCTCACCCTGCTGTGCGACCTGCTGGTCCTCGCAGGACTGCTGCGCACCGAGCGCCACGGCGCCGCGCGGCGCGGCACCTGGGTTTGGGTGGCGGGCGTTCCGCTGCTCGGCCCCACGGTCTACGCCCGGTACGACCTGATGGTGACCGCTGTCGCCGTCGCCGCCCTCCTGGCGGGGGTACGCTGGCCCCGGGTGATGGGCGCGCTCGCGGGTCTGGGCGCGCTGCTGAAGGTGTGGCCGCTGCTGGTGCTCCTCGGCACGCCGCGTGGCCGGGTCACCCGCCGGTCCTGGTCCGCCGCGGCGGTCACGGTGACGGTGCCGGCGCTGGTGCTGGCCGCCACGGTGCCGGGCGCCCTGGCCTTCCTGACCTTCCAGCGCGACCGGGGCACCGAGATCGAGTCGTTGGGCGCCCTCGTCTTCCACGTCTGGCGCCACTTCGGCTGGCAGGGCCAGGTGCTGCTCAACTACGGCTCCGTCGAGTTCCTCGGTCCCTACGTCCCGCTGGTCAGCGGCCTGGCCCTGGTGCTGTCGCTCGCCGCGCTCGGCTGGCTGGCGGTATGGCGGGCGCGGGCCCGGGAGTTCGCCGCCGCCACACCGTGCGACGCGGCCTTCGCGGCCGTGCTGCTGTTCACCACCACGAGCCGGGTGATCAGCCCGCAGTACATGGTGTGGCTGGTCGGCCTGGCCGCCGTGTGCCTGGGGCACCGGGCGAGCCGGATGCTCCGGCCGGCCGTGCTGGTCCTCGCGGCGACCGGGGTGACGCTGCTGGAGTTCCCGGTGTGGTTCTCGCACGTGGTGGCGAGCGACCCGCTGGGGGTCGCGCTGCTCGTCGTGCGCAACGGGCTGCTGGCGGCGGCGACGGTCGACGCCTGCCGGAAGCTGTGGGCGGCGGACGACCACGGCGGCGCCGGGGCCGGAGACGGCCGTCAGCGCAGGGCCGCGGTCAGATAGTCCCGCCACATCGCGGTGAAACCGGCCGTCGTGGTGCCGAGTTCCTCGCCCAGCGCGCGTTCCACCGCGCCGGCGCGGTGCCGGCCCTCGCCGACGGTCCGGTAGAACGCCGTGAGCTTCTCCTCGCCCCAGCGCTCGGCGATCATCTCGCAGGCCAGCCGGCCGGCCTCGTAGGCCCGTGCGAGAGCGCCCGGATCCCCGCCGAACGAGAAGTCCCGGTCCGCGGGCAGGTCGGCCGGAACGTCCCCGGCTCGTACTGCCTCCTGCATCTCCGGGGCGATCTCGGCGGCGGTACGGCCCGTGCCGCGGTACGCGACCCAGTCCGCGAAGCCCTCGGACAGCCACATCGGGGTCGCGGCGGAGGTGTGTGCGCGGGTCGCCACATGGGTGGCCTCGTGCGTGAGCACCACCCCCTGGCCGAAGTCGCCGAGCAGCCCGTAGGCCTCCGGGTTGACCACCACCCGGTCCGCCGGCCGCGTGGCCTCGAGATCCGTCTCACCGGTGGTGACGGCCGCGATGCCCCGGTACCCGGCCGCCGGGGCGCCCAGCAGCCTGCCCATCTCCTCCACGGACGCCGGCACGAGCACGACGATGCGGCCCGCCCACCTGGACGGCCAGGCGTCGGACACGGCGGGCACCGCACGGTCGGCGGCCGCCGCGAGGTCACGCAGCCGCGCCTCGTCCTGGCCGACGCCGAGGACGAGGCTGCGGCTGCCCCGCACGACGTCCACGTCGCCCTGCTGCCACAGCTGCTGAGGGGTCCCGGTGCCCGCACGGTCGGCGGTCACGTACCAGCGGCCGTCGCGCTCGGCCAGCTCCAGCGTGCGCGAGGCGGTCACTGGTGCGGCGTCGTAGCCGGCGATGCGGTAGTGCAGCTCGGTGTCCGCGACGACCGTCGTGCCCTGGTGGCGCACGCGCTCGATCCGGTACTTCCAGGAGTGCAGCGGCACCTCCGCGAGGTTGTCGAACTCCGTCCCCTGCGCCGCCCGCAGCACGGCGGCGCCGGGCTCGAGCGACGCGAGGTAGGCGACGCGGTCGTGCTCGAGCAGGGCGGTGGCACGGGCGTCCAGCGTCTGCTGGATCTCCTGGACGGTGGGGTCGACGGGCCGGTCGCCTGCGCCACCGCACCCTGCGAGCAGCGCGAGCAGCACGAGCAGGGCGGCGGCGGTGCTCGCGGTGCGCTGTGGGTGGGCATGGCCGGCCATCCTGCGATGGTACGGAACCGCGGCACCGCGGCGCGGGCTCGTTCCGCGCGCAGCGGCCTACACCCGCGTCACCGCGTGCACCGGCATCATGCCCACCGGGTCGTACCGCACGGACGCCCCCGGATACGGAGCATGCACCACCTGTCCGTTCCCCACGTACATGCCCACATGGCTGGCATCGCTCCGGTACGTCACGATGTCCCCCGGCCGCGCCTGCGACAGCGGTACGCGGCGGCCCGCGTGCGCCTGGGCCTGGGAGGTGCGGGGAAGGCCGACGCCCGCCTGGGCGTAGGACCACTGGACGAGGCCGGAGCAGTCGAAGCCGGAAGGACCGTTGGCACCCCAGACATAGGGACGGCCGACCGCGCTGCGCGCCGCCGTCGTCGCGGCCGCCGCGTACGGGGAGCCCGCGGCGAGGCCGGAGAGTTCGGGGAGCGCGCCGCGGCCGGGGCGCGAGGGGCGCCCGTACCCCTCACGCTCCTCGGCGGGCAGGGCGGCCAGCACCCGGCGCGCCTCGCCGAGCTTGCGCTCGACGGTGCTCTTGTGGCGGGACACGGCGCTCCGGCTGCGTTCCAGTTCTGCGAGGTCCCTCGAGGACTCCGCGCGTTCCTGGCCGAGGTGTCGCTGCTCGCGGCGGAGGTCGCTCAGCGCTGCGGAGTGGAGTTCGCTGATGCGGTCGAGCCCGGCCGCGGCCTCGAGGTAACCGTCGGGGTCCTGCGAGAGCAGCAGGGCGAGCGCCGGGTCCATCCCGCCGGAGCGGTACTGCGCACCGGCCACGGACCCGAGCCCCTCGCGCATCCGGTTGATGCGTTCCTGGGTGCGGGCGACCCGGTCCTGCGCGTGTGCCACCCGGTCCTTGAGGTGCTCGACCCGCTCGCCGGCCTCGTTGAACCGCTCCGTGGCACGCTCGGCCTCCTCGTAGAGCCGGTCGACCTTGGCCCGTGTCGCCTCCGCTCCCGTCCCCGGCTCGGCGCCCGCGGGCGCGGCGCCCGCTCCGAGGGCGGCGGCCGCCGTTGCCGCCGCGACGGACAGGACAGTGCCGCGAGCACTCCGTGTGAGGCCGGGCTGTGAGGATCGGCGGTGGGAAACCACGTGCCGCGCTCCCTTCCGCAGGACGTCCGGGTAACCGGGGTTCGGTGCGCGGCAGAGAGTAGCCGGGTGAACACGCAGTGACCAAAGACCCGACCGGGCATACAAAGTGACGCCCCGCCGGAGACCACAGGTCACCGGCAGGGCGCAGCGTCAGCGAGTTGTGACGGAATTCCCCCGTTCGGGCGGGTGAGAGAGCCCGCCCGAACGCTCCATCAGGGTCGCAAGCAGGGGTCAGACGCGCACACCGAACATGTACGGCATGTTGTTGATCGACTCGTAGCGCACGCTGGCACCCGGCTTGGGCGCGTGCAGCACCTGGCCATTGCCGGCGTAGAAGCCGACGTGGTGCAGGTCGCCGTAGAAGAAGACCAGGTCGCCCTGCTGGAGCTGGCTCTGCGAGGAGATGCGCGTACCGGAGCTGGCCTGTGCCTGCGAGGTGCGCGGTATGGAGACACCGGCCTGCGCGTACGCCCAGGAGGTGAGGCCGGAGCAGTCGAAGGAGCTCGGGCCGGAGGCGCCGTAGACGTACGGCGAACCGATCTTGGACTGGGCGGCCGAGAACGCGGCGGCGGCACGCTGCGATGCGGGGACGGCGTTGCCCAGGTCGGCGCGCGAGCTCGCGCGGGTGGCGCGTGACTCGTCCTCGGCGAGCGCGGCGCGCTCGGCGGCGGTGAGGGTGTTGAGCAGCTTCTGCGCGGCGGCGAGCTTGCCCTGGACTTCCTTCTTCTTCTCGCCGAGTTCCTCACGGGTCTCGGCCAGGTCCTTCAGCTTGCCCTGGGCCTCCTGGCGCTGCTGCGCGAGGGTGCGCTGTTTGGCCTGGATCTCCTGGATCGCCTCGGTCTGCTTGGCGCCGAGCTGGTCCAGCGCGGAGGCCTTGTCGAGGTAGGTGTCCGGGTCGCCGGAGAGGAAGAGCTGCACGGAGGGGTCGATACCACCGGTCCGGTACTGGGCGCTCGCGACCGAACCCAGGCTGTCCCGCAGGGTGTTGAGCTCCTCCTGCCCGCGGGCGACCTTGTCCTGCAGCACGTCGATCTGCTCGTCGAGCTTCTCCTGCCGCTCCTTGGCCCCGTTGTACTTCTCGGTGGCGTGCTCCGCCTCTTCGTACAGCTTGTCGACCTTCTCCTTGACCTCGCTCTTGCTCGGCTTCGGCTCGGCCTGGGCGGTCTGGGCGGTCAGGGCGACGGCGGCTGCGGCGGTCGCGGTGAGCACGGTCACGCGGGTGCGGCTCGGCTGCTTGGGACGACGGTGGGACGCCACGAAGGCGAGCTCCTTCTTCCTCGAGCCGCCTACCGGGCAGTGGGGGGACGTGGATCCCCGGCGTCCGCGCATCGGGGCCCTGGGGGAAATGGGGTCGAACTGCACGAACTCGGCGGTTCCTTCGCTGTCACCCCGGGTGGGCGATCAACCGCGCGAAGGTTCGAGGCCTGACCTTAGTGACCTTCTTGTGATCAGTTCAAATCCCCACGGGAAAAATCTTACCCGGCGAGGTCATTCTTTACTCTCATCACACGCGTAGTAATGGCCACTTGACGCAACGTTCCGTCCGGGACGACCTCAAATCGGGCATATGCCGCCAGAGTTACGAGGAGCCTACGAGACGCGCGAAAGCCGCTTCAGCAACAAGGCGGACGCGACCGGTCTGGCACCGGCTTTGGCGACACCGTCGGCCACTTCCCTGTCGGTCGAGACGACCACCACGGGCCTGCCCGCCGGCTCGGCCCGCACCAGCTGACGGATGAGCTCGTCCGCCGTCACTCCCGGCTTGGAGAAGAGCACCCGCACTCCGCGCGGCGGCGCCAGCAGCACCGGCGCGGCCAGTTCGGCCCCGTCGAACACGCAGGTGATCTCGGCCCCGGAGCGGGCGGCGAGCACCGAGAGTCCGCCCAGCAGCCGCAGCCGCTGCTTCTCCAGCGGCATCGTCGGATAGCCGGTCTTGGTGACGTTGTAGCCGTCGACGACCAGATGAGCCTGCGGCAGCGCCAGCAGCTGGTCGAGCAGGGCGGGGTCCGTCTCGGACAGCGCCCGTGCCGCGATGTCCTTCGGCGACATACGGCCGGGCTCCACGGCGTCCACCATGTCGGCCGGATGCATGCCCGCCGGCGGCAGCGCCAACTCGCGGCGCAGCCCCTGGGCCGCGTCGAGCACCGTGTCCAGAAGCAGCCGCAGCCGCATGTCCTCGACGGAACGGCCCTCGCGGGCGGCCCTGCGGCCCGCCTCCACCGCCGCCTCCGCCTCCGCCAGGCGCGCCTTGAGCCGCCGGGTCTCGCTCTCGGCGGCCGACACCTGGGCGGCGGCCTGGGAGCGGACGCCGTCGAGCTCCACGTCCTTGCGGCGCAGCGCCGCCTCGCCGCGCTTGACGTCGGCCTGTGCGCTGCGCAGCTTGCGGTGGAGCGATTCGCTCTCCTTGCGGGCGGCGTCCAACTCGGCACGGAGCCGCTCGGTGTCCGACCTGATCTGGCCGCGCGCCTGCGCCAGTTCCTCACGCAACCGGTCCAGCTCACGCCGGCCCGCCTCGTCGGCCCGCTCGGCGTCCGCCCGCTGGGCCTCCTCCCCCGCGGCGGCGACCATCTTGACCCAGCCGGCGGGGCGCAGCACATAGGCCGCCGCCGCCACGTCCACGGGATCGACGGCGGCGGGCGGTGATCCGGACTCGAGCGCCTTGGCCAGCTCGGGCTGCGTCTTGCCGAGCCGTTCGCCGATGCGCTGACGGAAGAGGGGGTCCCCCTCCAGCGCGGCGGCCATCGCGTTCCCGGCGAACTTGGCGCGCCGGGAAGGGGTGAAACGGGCGTACTGACGCAGCTGGGCGGGCAGTTCGGCGACCGTCAACCCGCCGAACGCGTCCGAGACGAGGGCGACGACCCGTCGCCGTACGCCTTCGGGCAGCGGGCGGTCGAGAGCCTCGGCGGCGTCACCGGCCGCACCGGCCGGCTCGGCGCCGTTCTCAGGCTGCTCCACGATCCGTTCACCCCTACCACCCGTGGGGCCGCTCCGCTCAGGAACCGGCGCCCGGCCTGTCCACCAGTTCGATCTGGTCCACCGCGTTGCACCAGCGGCAGCGGACCGACTCGATGGTCTCACTGACGACCTCGCGCTCCTCCACACTCGGCTCGCCGGCCAGGTCCAGATGGACGTACTCGACGACCTTGGAGGAGCGGGTGACGTCGAAGCGTGTGAGGTTGCCGCAGAGCGTGCAGCGCCACCTGGTATCAGCGGTCGGCGAGGGAACCGTCGTCATCGTGCCGTCCTCTTTGTCTCATGCGGATGCGGGTACCGCGGTGCGCCGTCGAACTGCGGATGTACTGCCTGTAACCCTACGGCCTCGCGGGTACCCCGTGTCGCGGCGAGGCACTCTGTACCGTTCGGTCCCGCTACGCCATCCTCTGTCCATGATCAGTCGGTGGGGCACGGCCAGGAAAGCGGTCAGGAACGCGGTGACGGGGCCGGCGGTGACGTACGGCCTGATCGCCATCTGTTGCGCGATCTTCGTCATCAGCCCGGTCTCGGGCCTGAACCCGGCGTACGGCCTCGGCGACCGGCTGCTCGTGGCCCAGGCCGGGTACTTCGAACGCTGGGGCGTGATCCCCGCGGAGCTGATGGGCAACTCCCTGGCCGCCCTGCTCACCCCGCTCACGGCTCTGTTCGTGCACGGCAGTTGGCTGCACCTGCTGGGCAACATGCTCTTCCTCTTCGTCTTCGGCGCGATGGCGGAGGAGCGGATGGGGCAGTTGCATTTCGTGCTCTTCTACATCGGGGCCGGCTATCTCGCGCTGCTCGTCTACGCGGCGGTCAACGCCCACTCCGAGCAGACGCTGGTGGGGGCGTCCGGGGCGATCTCCGCCGTGCTCGGAGCATTCCTCTTCCTCTTCCCGAAGGCCCGGGTCACCAGCCTCTTCCCCTTCCTCTTCTTCCTGCCGCTGCGCTTCCCCGCCTGGGCGGTGCTGATCTTCTGGTTCGTGCTGCAGTGGCTGGCGGCCAGGGGCGCGGACAGCGGTCCTGGCGTCGCCTACCTGGCGCATCTGGTGGGGTTCGGGGTGGGCTTCGTCTACGCGTGGGGCCGCTTCGGGCGTGGGACTAGAGTGAACGCATCTTCAGCGACCGAGGGAGAAAGCCAGCCATGATCACCGCGATCGTGCTCATCAAGACCAGCGTGGACCGTATCCCCGAGATCGCCGAGTCGATCGCCGCGCTGGACAGCGTCAGCGAGGTCTTCTCCGTCACCGGTACCTACGACCTGGTCGCCATGGTGCGTGTCGCCCGGCACGACGACCTGGCGGACGTGATCCCCGGCCGCATCAGCAAGATCCCGGGCGTCGAGGGCACCGACACGCATGTCGCCTTCCGCACCTACTCCCAGCACGACCTGGAGGCCGCGTTCGCCATCGGCCTGGACGCGTAGCCCCTGGGGGTACCTCCCATGCCCGAAGGGCTGTGGGGGAAGGCGGCGGACCGGCTCACCTCAGGCGGTGACCGGCGGCCCACCGGTCGCCGCCCGCCCCGGTGACGGCCCACCGGTCGCCGCCGGAGCCGGGACCGGTCACCGGACCACGGCGGTCGCTGCCGCAGAGCACTCAGGTCCGCCGCCCGCGAGGACCGCAGGATGAAGAAATCCTCATGCCCGCCTCATCCGAGCCTCCTGCGCTGCCCCGAGGATGAGAGGCTGCTTCGCCCTGATGCTGCTGGACCTCGGCCTGCCGGGACGGGACGGCTTTACGCTGCTGCGCGAGGCGCGTGTGACACGGCGGTGAGGGTACGGCGGAGGCACCGGCTGCCGCGACCGGCGGCCGACTCGTGCCGCGCGTCGCGACCGGCCCCTCGGCAGCCCTGTGCACATGCATTTCGCGCTGCTGGGCGACGGCGCGGCGGTCGTCGAGGTGGCCGCCGTCGCCCGGCTCGCCCTGGTGCCTGCGGGCCGCCGCGACCCGTGTGTGACCACCAGGTACGGGGTGGGCGAGCTGATCCGGGCCGGGGTGGACGCCGGTGCGCGAAGGATCCTGGTCGGCTGCGGCAACTTGGGCACGTCGGACGGTGCGGTATGCGCGCTTCAGGCCCTCGGCGTCCGGCTCCTGGACACCGAGGGGGTCGAGTTGGCCACGGAGGGCGGGAGTTGAAGCGCCTGGCATGGATCGAACCCACCGGCCTCGATCCACGTGTCACCGAGGCCGAACCCCTTGTGGCCTACAACCCCTGCACCCGGCCGACGGCGTGAGCCGCCCTCAGCCCCGGTCGGGGACGCAACGGCCGTCCTCCGTACGGTACTTCCACTGCGCGCCGTCGCGGACCAGTTCCTTCACGGCCCGCACGAACCGCTCCAGGTGCTCGTCCGGCGTCCCCGCGCCGAAGCTGACGCGGATCGCGTTGAGGGACCTCTCCCCCGGCTCCGCCTCCGGCGCGCCGCACTCGCCGACGTCCTGCGGGTCGCTGCCCAGCAGGGTGCGCACCAGCGGGTGGGCGCAGAACAGTCCGTCCCGTACGCCGATGCCGTACTCGGCGGACAACGCGGCGGCGAAGTGCGAGCTGTTCCAGCCGTCCACGACGAAGGAGAGCACACCGACCCGGGGGGCGTCGTCGCCGAACAGCGACAGCACCCTGACCTCCGGCACCTCGGCGAGCCCCTCCCGGACCTTCGCGATCAGGTGCTGCTCACGGGCGACCAGCGAGTCGAACCCCGCTTCCGTGAGCGCCTTGCAGGCGGAGGCGATCGCGTAGACGCCGATCACGTTCGGGGAGCCTGCCTCGTGCCGTGCGGCGCTGGTGTGCCATTCGACGTCCACGCCGCCGTCGCTCCGCCGGGCGACCGTGCGCGAGGCACCACCGCCCGCGAGGTACGGCTCCGCCTCCCGCAGCCAGTCCGCGCGTCCGGCGAGCACCCCGGAACCGAACGGCGCGTACAGCTTGTGCCCGGAGAAGGCCACCCAGTCGACGTCCAGTTCCTCCACCGACACCGGGTGGTGGGGCGCCAGTTGGGCGGCGTCGAGCACGATACGGGCGCCGTGGGCGTGCGCCGCGGCGGCGAGTTCCCTGACCGGCCACAGCTCGCCGGTGACGTTCGAGGCGCCGGTGACGCAGACCAGCGCGGGCCCGTGGGGGTCACGGTCGGCCAGCGCCCGCTCCAGCGTACGGATGGCGTCGCCGGGAGTGCGGGGGGCGTTCAGGTACGTCACCCGGGAGCCCCGCCACGGCAGCAGCGACGCGTGGTGCTCTGTCTCGAAGACGAACACCTGGCAGCCTGCGGGCAGTGCCGCGGCGAGAAGGCCCAGCGAGTCGGTCGTGGAGCGGGTGAAGACGACCTGGTCACCTTCCCGGCAGCCGAGGAACTCGTGCACCTGGGTCCGGCTGTTCTCGAACAGGTCCGTGGACAGCTGCGAGAGGTACCCGGCGCCACGGTGCACGCTGCCGTAGTACGGGGCGTACGCGGCGACGTCGTCCCAGACCCGCTGGAGCGCCGGGGCGCTGGCCGCGTAGTCGAGGGCGGCGTAGGTGACTTCGCCGCCGGTGACGAGCGGAACGGTGACGTCCCGGCCGAGCACCGGCAGCGGGGCACAGAGGGCCGGGGCGGCGGCGGTGTCGGTGACAGCGGTCTCGGCGGCGTTCGGGTACGCGGACATGGCGGTATCTCCCAGCAGGAAAGGCGAATCGGCTTCAAGGACCCGGATACGGGATGGCCTCGACACACGGCGGCGCCGTGCGGAGGGTGTTGAAGAAGGGGCGAAGACGCCCTATCGCATTCGCTTGCTCACGAGACTGCTCCCTTGAGGACCAGGACCCCAGGGACGCGGCATTCGACGATGCCGCGGGGGTCCGCGCTTGCCGCAGACCTCGCTGCCTGCGGCCTGGTCTTCACCCGGGGCACCCCGCCACGGACGGAGGGTTGCCGGACAGCGGGCCGGGGCCTCGTCGCTGTCACTCATGACCTGCCCAGAAGCTATGCCAGAGGGGCACGGTCTCGCAACACGTGTCCGCATCACGGGACATCGTGCGGCGGCCGACCCGGCGGCGCCGGGCCCGAGCCGACGCGGAAGCACCCGACGCGTCGGCCGGTCTGTGAGAGGCTCGACGGCCCGGCGCCGCACCACGCGGGTGCCGTGCGGCGACGCACGCCGCACGGCACCACCGCGCCACCCGCGCTACGCGTTGCTCGCGGTCACCCAGCGCTCCAGCGCCGCCCTCGCCGCACCGGAGTCGATCGACTGCGCCGCCCGTGCGATACCGGCCGCAAGCTGCTCGTTGAGCGTGCCGTCCGTCGGCTCCAGGGCCGCGAGCGCCGCCGCCGAGTTGAGCAGCACCGCGTCCCGTACGGGACCTGTCTCGCCGCCCAGCAACCGACGCGCCACGTCCGCGTTGTACGAGGCGTCCGCGCCGCGCAGCGCCTCCACGGGTACGAGGTCGATGCCGATGTCCCGCGGGTCGAACGCCTCCTCGCGCACGGCGCCGTCGCGCACCAGCCACACCCGGGACGTCGCCGTCGTGGTGAGCTCATCGAGGCCGTCGTCGCCGCGGAAGACCAGGGCGGACGAACCGCGCTCGGCGAGCACTCCGGCCACGATCGGCGCCATCCGGGCGTCGGCCACACCGGTGGCCTGCGCCCTGACCTTGGCCGGGTTGGTGAGCGGTCCGAGGAAGTTGAAGACCGTGCGGATGCCCAGCTCCTTGCGGGCCACGGCGACGTGCCGCAGCGCCGGGTGGAACTTCACGGCGAAGCAGAAGGTGATGCCCGCCTCCGCTGCCACCTCGACCACCCGCTGCGGGGTCAGCTCCAGATTGACGCCGAGCTTCTCCAGGACGTCGGACGCGCCGCTCGCCGAGGACGCGGCGCGGTTGCCGTGCTTGACGACCTTCGCGCCGGTACCCGCGACGACGATCGCGGACATGGTGGAGATGTTGACGGTCTTGGCGCCGTCGCCGCCGGTGCCGACGATGTCGACGCTGGGGCCCGGCACCTCGATCAGGTTGGCGTGCTCGTACATCGTCCGTACCAGACCGGAGATCTCCTCGACGGTCTCGCCCTTGGCGCGCAGCGCCGTCACGAAGCCGGCGATCTGGGCATTGGTGGCCTCGCCGCTGAGGATGCGGTCCATGGCCCACGCGGTGGCGTCGGCACTCTGGTCGCGGTTGTCGAGGAGGGCGTTCAGCACGCCGGGCCAGGAGTAGGCCGCCACGCTGTCGCCGCCAACCGGGGTCCATACGTTCATGGTCCGCTCCTGGGTCCTCGTGCTGGGGTCCCCCTCCGACCGCCAGGCCGTAGGGGGCGGGATGGCTCCACCCTATCCAGGGCGCGGGCACGGCGAAGGGCCCCGTCCATCGAGTGGACGGGGCCCGGCGCTGTGGCGACGTATCGGTCAGGGATCAGTGGTGGCCGTGGCCGCTGGTGATCTCCTTGTACTCCTCGGTCGTCGGCTTGGCGATCTGGTGGTCACCGCCGAAGTAGCCCTTGTTGAGCTTGACGCGCAGCTTCTCGGTGAGCTTGACCTTGCGGCGCACGCCGTTCTCGTCGACCGTCGGGCCGATCTCGGCGGGCTTGTACTGCTCGTGCGCCGTCAGCTTGTACAGGTCACTCTGCGACAGCGGCTCGTGGACCTCGACGAACTCACCGTGCGGCAGGCGCTTGATGATGCCGGACTCGCGTCCGTGCAGCACCTTGTCCTTGTCGCGCCGCTGCAGACCCAGGCAGATCCGCTTGGTGATGATGAACGCCAGCACCGGTCCGACGAAGTACGTGATCCGGACGAACCAGGTGATCGCGTTGATCGACAGATGGAAGTGGGTGGCGAAGATGTCGTTGCCACCGCCGAGCAGCATGATCACATAGCCGGTCACCCAGGCGACACCGAGCGCGGTGCGCGTCGGGGCGTTGCGCGGGCGGTCCAGGATGTGGTGCTCGCGCTTGTCGCCGGTGATCCACGACTCGATGAACGGGTAGACCGCGAGTGCCGCGAGGACGACGCCGAAGAGGACCAGCGGGATGAACACGCCGAGGACCAGCGTGTGGCCCCACAGGTTGATCTCCCAGCCCGGCATCACTCGGACGAGGCCCTCTGCGAAGCCCATGTACCAGTCGGGCTGGGCACCGGTGGACACATGGTCCGGCCGGTACGGGCCGAGCGCCCACACCGGGTTGATGGTGAACATGCCGGCGATCAGCGCGATGACACCGAAGACCAGGAAGAAGAAGCCTCCGGCCTTGGCCATGTAGACCGGCAGCAGCGGCATGCCGACGACGTTCTTGTTCGTGCGGCCGGGGCCCGCGAACTGGGTGTGCTTGTGGTAGAAGACCAGGATCAGGTGCGCCACCACGAGGCCGAGCATGATGCCCGGCAGCAGCAGGATGTGGATCGAGTAGAACCGGGCCACCATGTCGTGGCCGGGGAACTCGCCGCCGAACAGGAACATCGAGATGTAGGTGCCGACGATCGGCACCGACAGGATCGCGCCCTGGGTGAAGCGGACACCGGTGCCGGAGAGCAGGTCGTCCGGGAGCGAGTAACCGGTGAAGCCGGTGAACATGCCGAGGACGAACAGCAGGAAGCCGAACAGCCAGTTGATCTCACGCGGCTTGCGGAACGCGCCGGTGAAGAACACGCGCATCATGTGCACGAACATGGCGGCGAGGAAGATCAGCGCGGCCCAGTGGTGGATCTGCCGGATGAGCAGACCACCGCGGACGTCGAAGCTGATGTCCAGCGTCGAGGCGTACGCCTCGGTCATGCGGATGCCCTGCATCGGCACGTACGAGCCGTGGTACTCGATCTCGTTCATGCTCGGGTGGAAGAACAGCGTCAGGTACACACCCGTGAGGATGATGATGATGAAGCTGTAGAGCGCGATCTCACCCAGCATGAAGGACCAGTGGTCCGGGAAGATCTTCCGCATGTTGGCCTTGGCCAGGGAGTAGATCCCGAGCCGGCCGTCCGCCCAGTCGGCCACCCGCTCGCCGGCGGGCGCCTTCTTCCGTGTATCCGTCTGTGTACTCATCCGCGCTCCCAGAAGGCAGGACCGACGGGCTCTTCGAAGTCGCCGAGCGCCTCGAGGTTGCCCTCGGCGTTGACGCCGATACGCAGCTGCGGAAGCGGGTGACCGGCCGGACCGAAGATGACGCGGGCGCCGTCGGAGAGGTCGAAGGTGGACTGGTGGCACGGGCAGAGGACGTGGTGCGTCTGCTGCTCGTACAGGCTGATCGGGCAGCCGACATGGGTGCAGATCTTCGAGTAGGCCACGATGCCCTCGTGGGACCACTCGAGCTCGCGCTGGTCCTTGATGTCCTCCGGCTGGAGCCGGACGATCATCACGGCCGCCTTGGCGATCTCGGTGTTGAAGTTGTGGTCGCTCTCCTTCAGGCCCTCGGGCATGACGAAGGTCAGCGAACCCACAGCAACGTCCTCGGGACGCAGCGGCTCGTTGGTGTTCATGTTGATGAGCTGCTTGCCCCTGGCCCACAGGGTCTTGCGGAGCTTGTCCTCGGGCATCGGCCCGAGCTCGCGCAGCAGCACCACACCGGAGAGCGGCACCATGGCCAGCGCGCCGAACATGGTGTTGCGGATCAGCTTGCGCCGTCCGATCGCGGACTCCCGGGCACCGTCCGCGAAGTCGGCCATGACCTTGGCCCTGACCTCGGGCGCGGCCTCGATCGCGTGACGGTCGTCGGCGACCTCCACGTCGGACATCAGGGTGCGCGCCCAGTGGACGGCGCCCGCGCCGATGCAGAAGAGGGCGAGGCCCAGGGTCACGCCCAGCGAGAAGTTGAGCGCGCTGATGTGACCGAACGGCCAGATGTAGATGATCTTGTCCACCGGGAAGATCACGAACGCGGCGATGAAGCCGATCGTCGCGAGCATCGACAGCGTGAACAGCAGGGCGACGGTGCGCTCGGACCGCTTGGCGGCTCGCTCGTCGATGTCCTGGATGCGCGGCTTGTGCGCCGGCAGCCCGGGATCGGCGAACGGGTCGTCGCCGCGCTGTGCGACGGCGGTGCTGCCACCGTGTGCCGCGTCGTGCGCGGCGCCCTGCTCTACGGGCAGGTTCTCTTCTGGAATGTCTTGGCTACTCATGACTTCTTGGCCTTAGCGGTGTGGGCCGCGACCCAGACGGCAACAGCGATCAGCGAACCGAGACCGAAGATCCAGCCGAACAGACCCTCACTGACGGGGCCCAGGCCGCCCAGCGCGAAGCCGCCGGGGGTCGGCGTCTCCTCGCTGTTCACGGTCTTGACGTACGCGATGATGTCCCGCTTCTCCTGCTCGGGCATCGTGGTGTCGGGGAAGGAGGGCATGTTCTGCGGGCCGGTCTGCATGGCCTCGTAGAGGTGCTTCGGGCTGACGCCCTCCAGGCTCGGGGCGTACTTGCCCTCGGTCAGCGCGCCGCCCTCGCCGGTGAAGTTGTGGCACTGGGCGCAGTTGTTGCGGAACAGCTCGCCACCCTTGGCGATGTCCGCGCCCTCCGGGCTGTACTGCTTCTCGGTCGGCGTGATCGGACCGGCGCCCAGGGAGGCGACGTACGCCGCGAGCTGGTCGATCTCGGCCTGCGAGTAGACGACCGGCTTCTCGGGCACCTGCGCGCCGGGCTGCTGGGCGGGCATACGGCCCGTGCCGACCTGGAAGTCGACGGCGGCGGAGCCGACACCGACCAGGGACGGACCGTCGGAGGTGCCCTGACCGCCGGTTCCGTGGCAGCTTGCGCAGCCCACGGTGTAGAGCTTCTGGCCCTCCTTGATGGCAAGGGACTGGGCGGTTACATCGGCCTGCGCCTTGTCCGCGGGTGCGAACGCGGCGTACAGCCCCCCAGTGGCCGCCAGCGCGAGGAGTAGGACGACGACCGCCGCCAGCGGATGGCGTCGTCGTGCGGAGAGCTTTTTCACGGATTACCCCGGTGTCAGGATCTTCTGCGTCGATGCTTCTGGACTATGTCTGCTTCGGGCGGCGCCCGCTCGGGGCGTGCCGCCCGCGCCGATTACTTGATCATGTAGATCGTGGCGAAGAGGCCGATCCAGACGACATCGACGAAGTGCCAGTAGTAGGACACGACGATGGCGGCGGTTGCCTGCTCGTGGGTGAATCTCCGGGCCGCGTAGGTCCTTCCCAGGACCAGCAGGAAGGCGATGAGACCGCCCGTCACGTGCAGGCCGTGGAAACCGGTGGTCAGGTAGAACACCGAGCCGTACGGGTCGGACGAGAGGGACAGCCCCTCGTGCTTGACCAGCTCGGTGTACTCGAAGACCTGACCGCCGATGAAGATGGCACCCATCACGAACGTGATGATGAACCAGGTGCGGAGCTTCTTCACATCGCCCCGCTCGGCGGCGAAGACGCCGAGCTGGCACGTGAGGGAGGAGAGCACCAGGATCGTGGTGTTCGTCGCCGAGAACGGGAAGTTCAGCGCATCGGCTTTCTCTGCCCAGAACTCGGCACCCGTCACCGATCGCAGGGTGAAGTACATCGCGAAGAGGGCCGCGAAGAACATCAGCTCGGAACTCAGCCAGATGATGGTTCCGACGCTGGTGAGGTTCGGCCGATTGACCGACGGGTGCGCGTGCCCGGTTTCTACTGTCGTTGCTGTCGCCACGACCGACATTATGTCGGTCGCTTATCCCGCCCTCACTCCGGGGGGTGCTGTTCGGAGTGTTCCCACCCTCGGCGGGGCCTCCGGGCGGAGCCGAACGGCCCATCGAAGCCATGTCCGAACCGATGCTGACAGGCAGTGCGACGGAGTAGCATCCCGCGAAACAGCCTGATCGAACGAGTGCGGAGGAACCATGCAGTCGAGCGCCACGGTCCTGGTCTACAGCGACGACGCAAACACCCGCGAGCAGGTCAGGCTGGCGGCCGGTCGCAGGCCCGCGGCCGACGTCCCGCCGGTGCGGTTCATGGAGTGCGCGACCCTTCCCGCGGTCCTGAAGGCCCTCGACGAGGGCGGCATCGACGTCTGCGTCCTGGACGGGGAGACGGTCCCCGCGGGCGGTATGGGCGTGTGCCGGCAGATCAAGGACGAGGTCTTCGACTGCCCGCCCGTGCTGCTGTTGATCGGCCGCCCGCAGGACGCCTGGCTGGCCACCTGGAGCCGCGCCGAGGCGGCGGTGACGCTGCCGGTGGAGCCGGTGGAGTTCGCCGCGTCCCTCGCGGCGCTGCTGCGCAGTCGGCTCTCCATCGGGTGCTGACCAGGATCGACTCTCAGACCTGGGGCCGCAGTCGGGCGGACACCGCGGTGACGTTGCCGCTCGAGGCGTCCGAGCCGGGGACCAGGGCGCTGCCCTTGCGCCACTTGTCCCAGTTCACGTTCCAGTCGCCGAATCCGTTGCCGAACGTGTCCATCATGTTGCCGTAACTGTTGACGACCTTGACGAGGTCACCCGCCCGGACGTTCTCGTAGAACCACTGGGCGTCGGCCATGGACATACCGGTGCAGCCGTGGCTGACGTTCGCGGAGCCCTGGGAGCCGACCGACCAGGGCGCCGCGTGGACGTACTCGCCGCTCCAGGTGACGCGGGTCGCGTAGTAGACGGGCAGGTCGTACGACTCGGAGCTGCCTTCGGCGATACCGATGCTGGTGCTGCGCATCCGCACGAAGTACTCCTTGCCGAGCACCACCTTGATGCCGTTGCGGGTCTCGAAGCCGGGCTTACCGGTGGTCACCGGCATGGTTTTGATCACTTCTCCGTTGCGCATCACCGTCATGGTGTGCGCCGAGGCGTCGGTGACGGCTTCGAGGCGGTCGCCGATGGTGATCTTCAGCGGCTTCGAACGGCCTCCGTAGAGCTTGCCGGCGACCTTGACGCCCTGGAGGTTGCTGGTGACGCTCACCTTCGCTCCCGTGGGCCAGTACTCCCTGGGCCGGAAGTGCAGGGTCTTGTCGTCGACCCAGTACCAGGCGCCCTCCACAGCGGGCTTCGAGCTCACCTTCAGGGCGCGTTCGACCACCGCCCTGCCCTTGCCCTCGGCGACGGCGAGGCTGAGTTTGGCCGTGATGGGCTGCCCCACTCCGTATGTGCCCGACTCCGGGCCCAACTCCGCGGTCAGAAATCGCTTGGCGGGTGCCGTCTCGAAGAACAGGGTGCGCACGCCGGGGGCACCCTCGTCGTCCTCCGTGGAGACCCTGACCGTGTATTTGGCGCCGGCCGCCAGCGGGGCGGTGGAGCGCCAGCGGACGCCGTCGGCGGCCAGTTCGCCCGCGAGGTAGTGGCCCGCCTCATCCATGACGGTGACGTCCGTGAGCCGTCCGCCGTCCCCCTTGGAGCTGACCTCCAGGGGCTTGTCGGGGTCCACCTTCGCGGTTCCGGACCCGGCGTTGAGGCTCACCTGCCGCGCCGCGTCGTACGGCGCGGCGGACAGGGGGTGCCGGTCCGGTTCGCCGCACGCGGTCGCGACCACACCGAGGGAGACGACCAGCGTGATGCAGCTGACGGCACGGATACGAGGCGTGTGGTTCATAACCACACGGTATGAAGAATCGTCAGCCGCGGCGCGCCGGATGACTCCGAACGAGTGGGCCCGGATCACCTCACTGGAGTGAGGCGATCCGGGCCCGTCCCGTTGCTTTGTTCTGCTGTTCCGCTCAGGCGGTCCTACTGGTTCTGGCTCTCACCGCGGTAGTACTCGAACACCCAGCCGAAGAGGCCGATCAGGATCAGCGGCAGCGAGAAGTAGAGCAGCCACCATCCGATCGCCACACCGAGGAAGGCGAGCGCACCGCCGATGCCCAACGAGAGCGGCTGCCAGCTGTGCGGGGAGAAGAACCCCACCTCGCCGGCCTCGTCGGCCACGTCCGCTTCCTTGTTGTCCTGGGCCATGGCGTCCACTCGCCGGGCCGTGAAGGCCAGGTAGTAGCCGATCATGACGCTCAGGCCGAACGCCAGGAAGAGCGCGGTGGTACCGGCCGGCTCCTTCGACCAGACGCCGTACAGGATGGCGACGGCCAGGATGAAGACGCTCAGCCAGAGGAACATCTTGCCCTGGATCTTCACTTGCTCTCCTCCTTGCCACCGGCCAGCACACTGGCGCCGTGGCCGTCGTGCTCGAGCTGGTCGAGAGCCGCGATCTCCGGGTGGTGCAGGTCGAACGCCGGCGATTCACTGCGGATGCGCGGCAGCGTGAGGAAGTTGTGCCGCGGCGGCGGGCAGGACGTGGCCCACTCGAGCGAACGGCCGTAGCCCCACGGGTCGTCGACCTCGATCTTCTTGCCGTACTTCGCCGTCTTCCAAACGTTGTACATGAAGGGCAGGATCGACAGACCGAGCAGGAACGAGGCGATCGTGGAGATCGTGTTCAGCGCGGTGAAACCGTCGGCCGCGAGGTAGTCCGCGTAGCGGCGGGGCATGCCCTCCGCGCCCAGCCAGTGCTGCACCAGGAACGTGCCGTGGAAGCCGATGAACAGCGTCCAGAAGGTGATCTTGCCGAGCCGCTCGTCCAGCATCTTGCCCGTGAACTTCGGCCACCAGTAGTGGAATCCGGCGAACATCGCGAACACCACGGTGCCGAAGACGACGTAGTGGAAGTGCGCGACGACGAAGTACGAGTCGGAGACGTGGAAGTCCAGCGGCGGTGAGGCCAGGATGACACCGGTCAGACCACCGAAGGTGAAGGTGACCAGGAAGCCGATCGTCCAGAGCATCGGTGTCTCGAAGGACAAGGAGCCCTTCCACATCGTTCCGATCCAGTTGAAGAACTTCACACCGGTCGGTACGGCGATGAGGAACGTCATGAAGGAGAAGAACGGCAGCAGCACACCGCCTGTGACATACATGTGGTGCGCCCACACCGTCACGGACAGACCGGCGATCGCGATCGTCGCGCCCACCAGACCGATGTAACCGAACATCGGCTTGCGGGAGAAGACCGGGATGATCTCCGAGACGATGCCGAAGAACGGCAGGGCGATGATGTACACCTCTGGATGGCCGAAGAACCAGAAGAGGTGCTGCCACAGCAGGGCGCCGCCGTTGGAGGCGTCGAAGATGTGGGCGCCGAACTTGCGGTCTGCCTCCAGGGCGAACAGCGCGGCCGCCAGCACCGGGAAGGCCAGCAGGACCAGCACACCGGTCAGCAGCACGTTCCAGGTGAAGATCGGCATCCGGAACATCGTCATACCGGGAGCGCGCATGCAGATGATCGTGGTGATGAAGTTGACCGAGCCGAGGATCGTGCCGAAGCCGGAGAAGGCCAGACCCATGATCCACATGTCGGCGCCGACGCCCGGCGAGCGGACCGCGTCCGACAGCGGGGAGTAGGCGAACCAGCCGAAGTCGGCCGCACCCTGCGGGGTGAGGAAGCCGGCCACCGCGATCAGCGAGCCGAAGAGGTACAGCCAGTACGCGAACATGTTCAGCCGCGGGAACGCCACGTCGGGCGCGCCGATCTGCAGCGGCATGATCCAGTTCGCGAATCCGGCGAACAGCGGCGTCGCGAACATCAGCAGCATGATCGTGCCGTGCATCGTGAACGCCTGGTTGAACTGCTCGTTCGACATGATCTGCGTGCCCGGCCGGGCCAGCTCGGCGCGCATGAAGAGCGCCATCAGGCCACCGATGCAGAAGAAGACGAACGAGGTGACGAGGTAGAGCGTGCCGATCGTCTTGTGGTCGGTGGTCGTCAGCCACTTCACCACGACGTTGCCGGGCTGCTTGCGCCGCAGGGGCAGCTCGTTCTCGTACGAGTCTTCATCTGCCGCGGCGGCACCCTGGGGTTCGTTGAGGATGCTCACAGTTGGTTCTTCTCCGCATTCCTGGCCGGGTCCGTCTGCTCAATGCCCGACGGGATGAAGCCGGTCTGCCCCTTCTCGGCAAGCTCCTTCAGGTGCTGCTGGTAGCGCTCCGGGGAGACGACCTTGACATTGAAGAGCATCCGGGAGTGATCCACGCCGCAGAGCTCGGCACACTTGCCCATGAAGGTGCCCTCACGCGTGGGGGTCACCTCGAAGACGTTGGTGTGGCCGGGGATGACGTCCTGCTTGAACAGGAAGGGGACCACCCAGAAGGAGTGGATGACATCACGCGAGGTCAGGACGAACCGGACCTTCTCCCCCTTGGGCAGCCAGAGCGTGGGGCCCGGGTTGCCGTTCTGCGGGTTCCGGGTGCCGGGGATACCGGCGTCGTAGACGCCCTCCGCACCCTCCGGGAAGTCGTTGGTGTACTTGTCCGGGACCGCGTTCAGTTCCTTGTTCGCGGCCGCGTCCCCGGTGGCCGGGTTCCCGTCCACGTCCTCGAGGTAGTTGAAGCCCCAGCTCCACTGGTAGCCGACCACGTTGATGGTGTGGGCGGGCTTGTCGGAGAGCTCGAGGAGCTTCGACTCGTCGCGCGCGGTGAAGTAGAAGAACACCGACACGATGATGATCGGAACCACGGTGTAGAGCGCCTCGATGGGCATGTTGTACCGGGTCTGCGGAGGGATCTCCACCTTGGTGCGGGTGCGCCGGTGGAAGAACACGCTCCACAGGATCAGGCCCCACACCAGCACGCCCGTGGCGAGCGCAGCCGCCCACGAGCCCTGCCAGAGGGAGAGGATCCGCGGCGCCTCCTCCGTGACGGGGGTGGGCATTCCGAGGCGGGGGAAATCCTCCCAGTTGTACGAACAACCGGAGGCGGTAGCCAGGATCAGGCCCGCAGTCAGCACCTGCGGCAGCTTCCGCCGCATCGGGCGCCGCGACGAGCGGTCGGAGCCGTTGGGACTCACGTAGCGCCTTCCCGAGAGTCTCGGCCCGCGCGGCCGGCTGCGGCCGTCTCGCTGGTCGGTCGCCGGCCCTGACGCGGGCAGGGGTTTGGATGTTTATGCGGACCAAACCCTACTGGACGCTATTTGGGGTCGCGCGGGGAGGGTGCCCAACGCGCCGCCCGACACCCCGAAGGGGTGGCCGACCCCTTCCCGGGAGGTACGGAGCGCCCCGGAATGCCCACTTCCGGCGGCCGGCTGACGCTCGCTCCCCTCCTCGGGGTTAGCGTGACGACGTGCCCTATTTCGATGCCGCTTCCGCCGCTCCCCTGCACCCCGTGGCCCGCCAGGCCCTGCAGGCCTCCCTCGACGAGGGCTGGGCCGACCCCGCACGGCTCTACCGCGAGGGCCGCCGGGCACGGCTGCTGCTCGACGCGGCCAGGGAGGCAGCGGCGGAGGCTGTCGGGTGCCGTCCCGACGAGCTCGTCTTCACTCCTTCGGGGACGCAGGCCATTCATACCGCGATCTCCGGCGCGCTCGCCGGACGTCGGCGTGTCGGCCGCCGTCTCGTCGTCTCCTCCGTCGAACACTCCGCCGTTCTCCACGCCGCGGCGGCCTGGGAGGCGGCCGGCGGCTCGGTGACCGAGGTCGGCGTGGACCGGTACGGGGCGGTGTCCCCCGACGCGTACGCCGCGGAGCTCGATACCACCACCGCACTGGCGTGTCTGCAGTCCGCCAACCACGAGGTGGGCACCGAACAGCCGGTGCGGGAGGTGGCCGAGGCGTGTCGCGTGGCGGGCGTACCGCTCCTTGTGGACGCCGCCCAGTCCCTGGCCTGGGGTCCGGTGGACGGGGACTGGTCGCTGCTGACCGGGAGCGCGCACAAGTGGGGCGGCCCGGCGGGCGTCGGGCTGCTCGCCGTACGCAAGGGTGTCCGGTTCGCTCCGCAAGGCCCCGCCGACGAACGGGAGTCGGGCCGGTCCGCCGGCTTCGAGAACATCCCGGCGATCGTGGCGGCGGCCGCCTCCCTGCGCGCCGTGCGCGCGGAGGCGTCGGACGAGGCGGTACGGCTCCGGGCTCTCGTGGACCGCATCCGGGCGCGGGTTCCGGAACTGGTGCCGGACGTGGAGGTGGTGGGCGACCCGGTGCGGCGACTGCCGCACGTGGTGACGTTCTCCTGTCTCTATGTCGACGGAGAGACTCTGCTCCACGAACTGGACCGGGCCGGGTTCTCCGTCTCCTCCGGCTCTTCGTGCACCAGCAGCACGCTGATCCCGAGCCATGTGCTGCGGGCGATGGGGGTGCTGTCGGAGGGGAACGTTCGGGTGTCGCTGCCGTCGTCGTCCGGTACGTCCGGCACATCCGGTACGTCGGAGGAGGACGTGGACCGCTTCCTGGAGGTGCTGCCGGGATTGGTGGCGGGAGTGCGGGAGCGGTTGGGGGCGCCTGCGACTGCGCCCGCGCCCGCTGTTTCGCCGGAGGTGTCCGAGTCCCTCGTGGTGGACGCACTCGGCCGGCGCTGCCCGATCCCGGTGATCGAACTGGCCAAGGTCATCGGCGACGTGCCGGTCGGCGGCACGGTGACGGTGCTCTCCGACGACGAGGCGGCGCGGCTGGACATCCCGGCCTGGTGCGGGATGCGGGGGCAGGAGTACGTGGGGGAACAGGGGGCGGAGCGGGGCGTGGCGTATGTGGTGCGACGCCTGCGGTGACGCCTGCGGCGGGCCCTTTCCCCACCTCCCCCTTCCCGAACCGGGGCTTCGCCCCGGACCCCGTACAGCGCTTCGCGCGGTGTCCGGGGCCGCCGGACGGCTGGAAATCCGGCCCCCGCCGGGGGTAACTCCCCTTTGCCCGACGGCCGTGCCCCCACCCACGGCCGTCGAGCCCTAGCGGGATTTCGAGGCACGGGGTACGGATACGAGTGCTTCCCCCATGCCGTACGGCCGGCCCGGGGGAAGCAGCCTCGTAGTCGGGTCCGCCGCGCGCAGCGGCCCCTGGAGGGGCACGGGGGCCCGGGCCGCCAGGCCCGGGGCGGACCCCGTAACCGGGTCCGCCCCGCGCGGCGGCCAGGCCCGCCGCCTCACCCGGTCCGTCAGGCCAGGTGCTCGCGGACCTCCGAGGCCGCGTCGTCGCCGTACGCCTTCGTGAAGCGCTCCATGAAGTGGGCGCGCCGCAGCGTGTATTCCTGCGTGCCCAGAGTCTCGATCACCAGGGTCGCCAGCATGCAGCCCACCTGCGCCGCCCGCTCCAGGCCCACGCCCCACGACAGGCCGGAGAGGAAGCCCGCGCGGAACGCGTCGCCGACGCCGGTCGGGTCGACCTTGGCGTCCTCGTCGGGGCAGCCGACCTCGATCGGGTCCGCGCCCACGGACTCGATGCGGACGCCGCGCGCGCCGAGGGTGGTGACACGGTGGCCGACCCTGCCGAGGATCTCCTCGTCGCTCCAGCCGGTCTTGGACTCGATGAGGCCCTTCTCGTACTCGTTGGAGAACAGGTACGCCGCACCGTCCAGCAGTATCCGGATCTCGTCGCCACTCATACGGGCGATCTGCTGCGAGAAGTCCGCGGCGAACGGGATGCCGCGCGAGCGGCACTCCTCGGTGTGGCGCAGCATCGCCTCCGGGTCGTCCGCACCGATCAGGACGAGGTCGAGGCCGCCGACGCGGTCCGCCACCGACTTGAGCTCGATCTGTCGGGCCTCGCTCATCGCGCCCGTGTAGAAGGAGCCGATCTGGTTGTGGTCGACGTCCGTGGTGCACACGAAGCGAGCGGTGTGCAGGACCTCGGAGATACGGACGGACGCCGTGTCGACCCCGTGGCGGTCGAGCCAGGCCCGGTACTCGTCGAAGTCCGCGCCCGCGGCGCCGACCAGGATCGGGCCGGTGCCGAGCTGACCCATGCCGAAGCAGATGTTCGCTCCGACTCCGCCCCGGCGCACATCGAGCGTGTCGACGAGGAAGGAGAGGGAGACCGTGTGCAGCTGGTCCGCGACCAACTGGTCGGCGAAGCGGCCGGGGAAGGTCATGAGGTGATCGGTGGCGATGGAGCCGGTGACTGCGATACGCACGGTGAGGCGCTCCTGAGGCGGTCTGGCAGTGACAGTTCACGCTACCGGGTCCTGCGTACCCGCCGAGTGCGGAAACTACCCGATAGTAGGGCTTTTTTCCTGGACTCCCAGGTGCATACGGTGCGGCTATGACGAAGCACAGCGCCGCGCTCGAGCCGCGCACGCCACACGATCCGCGGGAGTACGAGATCAGTCTGGCCCAGCTTCGCGGCGACTGTGCCCGAATGGCTCCACACTGGGTCGTACCGGCGGCTGCGGCACCGAGGCCCGTGTCCCCGTCCCTCATCCACGGTGTCGTGGTGCCGCCCGCCTCCGCACGGCTGGTGGACGCGATGTCCGACTACGGCTACTGACGCGCAGGACTGCCGTGTCGCCGCCGGGGAGAGGCGAAGGGAACCACGCGCTCCCCCGCTCCGTCCCACCCGTGTCCTCCGCAGCAGGAGGCACGAGACAAGGAGCGATGCGGTGAGCAGCACGGAGAACACGCACGAGACTCCCCGCCGTCGGCGTTCCGCGCTGGTCGTCGCCTCTGTGGCGGCCGCGGTGCTGGTGGCCGGCGGGGGCGGCGCGTACTTCGCGACCTCCGGCTTCGACAGCGGCGAAGGCGCCGGGGCCACGGACACCGGAAGCGGTTCCGGCGATGGGAAGAACCCGCCGCTGCTCGCCCTGGACACCGGCGGGCCCCGGGCCGAGCGTGGCATCGCGCCGGGTGGTGAGCCCGACCCGACCGGGGGCGTCGTCTACCGGCCGGAGGGCGACCTGCCGAAGGGCCCCGACAGTGCGGCCGTGCACCGCGCGAAGGGATCGGTCACCGAGGCGGAGGTGTCCCGTCTCGCGAAGGCGCTGGACCTGCCGGGGACCCCGCGGCTCGAGGGGCCGGCGTGGAAGGTGGGCCCGTCCAAGGACGGACAGGGACCGACGCTGCAGGTGAACAAGGAGGCGCCGGGGAGCTGGACCTTCGCCAGGCACATCGCGTCGCCCGGCGGCGACAACTGCCTGAAGGGCAAGGCGTGCCCGTCCCGCGGCGCCGACGAGCCCGGCCCGGCCGTGAGCGAGGCAGAGGCGAGGAAGGCGGCTGCCCCCGTGCTCGAGGCGGTCGGCCAGGGCGACGCCGATCTGGACGCGGGTCAGCTGATGGGCGCCGTACGGGTGGTGAACGCGAATCCCGTCGTGAGCGGCCTGCCGACGTACGGCTGGTCGACCGGTGTCCAGGTGGGTGCGGACGGCGCCGTCGTCGGCGGCAGCGGTCAGCTGAAGGAGCCCGTGAAGGGGCACACATATCCCGTGATCTCCGCAGAGGAGGCGGTCGAGCAGCTGAACGAGGCCGGCAAGGAAAGCGGTCGTGTCCGGATCGGCGGGTGCGCCACCCCGGTGCCCCACAAGGACGAGCCGACTGCCGAGACACCGTGCGAACCCGAGAGCTCCCCGGCGGCACCTGATCGGCTGACGATCCGCAAGGCCGTCTTCGGGCTCTCCACGCAGTACGTGGACGGGCGGCAGGCACTCGTGCCCTCGTGGCTGTTCGAGGTGTCGGCGAAGGACGGGGACCGGCCGTTCACCGTGACGCACACGGCGGTGGAGGAGCGGTTCCTCAAGAGTGCGGAGCCGCCTGCGAAGGACGTCACCCCCGTGGACCCGCCGAAGGACCCCTCCGAGCAGACGGGTCCCGCCCAGATCTCGTACAGCGTCGACGGGCGGACCCTGAAGATCACCTTCTGGGGCGGCGTGTGCAGCGACTACGCGGCGAAGGCGACCGAGACGGACGACCAGGTGAAGGTGCGGATCGTGGAGACGAATCCGGACCCCAAGCGGGTCTGCATCCTGCTGGCCAAGGAGCTCACGGAGTCCGTGACCCTGGAGAAGCCGCTGGACGGCCGGAAGGTCGTCGACGCGGAGGGCAAGCCGCTGCCGCGCAAGGGGTAGCGGCCCGGGGTCGGCGGCCCGGCCCTTTACGCATTACGCAGACGTGCCGAAGGCGGCGGACCGGGAACCGGTCCGCCGCCTTCGGCATGTGCAGCCGGAGTCCTAGCTGAACGAGTCGCCGCAGGCGCAGGAGCCCGTGGCGTTCGGGTTGTCGATCGTGAAGCCCTGCTTCTCGATGGTGTCGACGAAGTCGATGGAGGCGCCGCCCAGGTACGGGGCGCTCATGCGGTCGGTGACGACCTTGACGCCGTCGAAATCCTTCACGACGTCGCCGTCGAGCGAGCGCTCGTCGAAGAACAGCTGGTAACGCAGGCCGGAGCAGCCGCCGGGCTGAACCGCGACGCGCAGCGCCAGGTCGTCCCGGCCTTCCTGGTCCAGCAGGGCCTTGACCTTGGCCGCGGCGGCGTCGGACAGGAGGATGCCGTCGCTCACGGTGGTGGTCTCGTCCGATACGGACATCTGCTTCTCTCCCGGGTTGTGCGGACTGCTTGCCGATGGTGAAACCGGCGTGGCCGCGGATTCATTCCGGGCCGGCCCGTCTTTGCGCTTCGTGCCTCTTCATGCTCGCACACCGGGACGAAGTGCGGCACGGTCTGTGGACAGGGGGGTGCGTCACATCGACGCTATGGCCATCGTCAAAGTGACGTGAAGCGGTTATGATAGATAGCGTCAAATAGACGAGAAGTCCTCAGCCAGACGAAGAAAGGGTGCGTGTCGTGACCACCGCCCCAACCCGCCCCGAGCTCGACGTATCGCCGACTCCGCTCGCCCTCCTGCTGCTCGGCCGTGAGGCCGACCCGCGGAGCGAGCGCGGCGTGGAGTGCCCCGGCGACCTGCCCTCGCCGTCCGACCCGGACCTGGTGGAGCGCGCCCGCGCGGCCAAGGAGAAGCTCGGCAGCAAGGTCTTCGTCCTGGGGCACCACTACCAGCGCGACGAGGTCATCCAGTTCGCCGACGTCACCGGCGACTCCTTCAAGCTGGCGAAGGACGCCGCGGCCCGGCCGGAGGCCGAGTACATCGTCTTCTGCGGTGTGCACTTCATGGCCGAGTCGGCCGACATCCTGACCTCCGAAGACCAGAAGGTCGTGCTGCCCGACCTGGCGGCCGGCTGCTCGATGGCCGACATGGCCACGGCCGAGCAGGTCGCCGAGTGCTGGGACGTGCTCACCGAGGCGGGTATCGCCGAGCAGGTCGTCCCCGTTTCGTACATGAACTCCTCGGCGGACATCAAGGCCTTCACCGGCAAGCACGGCGGCACGATCTGTACGTCGTCGAACGCCAAGCGGGCGCTGGACTGGGCCTTCGAGCAGGGCGAGAAGGTGCTCTTCCTGCCGGACCAGCACCTCGGCCGCAACACCGCCGTCCGTGACATGGGGATGTCCCTCGAGGACTGCGTGCTCTACAACCCGCACAAGCCGGGCGGCGGACTGACCGCGGAGGAGCTGCGGAACGCCAAGATGATCCTGTGGCGCGGCCACTGCTCTGTCCACGGCCGCTTCTCGCTGGACTCGGTCAACGACGTGCGTGAGCGCATCCCGGGCGTGAACGTCCTGGTGCACCCGGAGTGCAAGCACGAGGTCGTCGCCGCCGCGGACTACGTGGGCTCGACGGAGTACATCATCAACACGCTGGAGGCGGCCCCGGCCGGCTCGAAGTGGGCGATCGGCACGGAGCTGAACCTGGTCCGTCGCCTGGCGAACCGATTCGCGGACCAGGGCAAGGAGATCGTCTTCCTCGACAAGACGGTCTGCTTCTGCTCGACGATGAACCGCATCGACCTGCCGCACCTGGTGTGGACGCTGGAGTCGCTGGCCGAGGGGAACCTGGTCAACCGCATCCAGGTCGACCAGGAGACGGAGAGCTTCGCGAAGCTCGCGCTGGAGCGGATGCTGGCGCTGCCGTAGCGGTGACGTCGCACAGGCTGAGGGGCACCCGCCACGGGCGGAGTGCCCCTCAGGCGTGTCCGGCCGGCCGCGGGCGCCGCGCTGCGGCCGAGGTCCGGGCGGCTCGCCGTGAGTGCGGGGGCCCATCCGCTGCAGCGGCTCTTGGCTCCTCCCTCCGCGCCTGCGGTACGGCGCCCTCACTCCGCCCTCGGCCGTACCAGGCCCGACTCGTACGCGGTGACCACCAGTTGGGCCCGGTCACGAGCGCCCAGCTTGGCCATGGCCCTGTTCACATGGGTCTTGACCGTGAGCGGGCTCACCTCGAGCCGCTCCGCGATCTCGTCGTTGGAGTGCCCGCCCGCCACCAGGACCAGCACCTCCCGCTCGCGGACGGTGAGAACCGACAGCCGCTGCGAGCGGTCCCGCGCCTGGCGGCCGTCGTCCTCCGCCGTGCCGCCCTGCGCGAGGAACGTGGCGATGAGGCCCTTGGTCGCGGCCGGTGACAACAGCGCCTCGCCCGCGGCGGCGACACGGATGGCGTTCAGCAGTTCGTCCGGTTCCGCTCCCTTGCCCAGGAACCCGGAGGCGCCGGCCCGCAGCGACTGCACGACGTACTCGTCGACCTCGAAGGTCGTCAGCATGACGATCCGTACGTGCGACAGCTCCGGGTCCGCGCTGATCGTCCGGGTGGCGGCGAGGCCGTCCGTACCGGGCATCCGGATGTCCATCAGGACCACGTCGGCCCGCTCGGAACGGGCCAGCGCCACGGCCTGCGCCCCGTCGGCCGCCTCCCCGACGACCTCCATGTCCGGCTCGGAGTCCACCAGTACCCTGAACGCGCTGCGCAGCAGCGTCTGGTCGTCCGCGAGCAGCACCCTGATCGTCATCCGTCCTCCCCCGCCGGGTTCGACCGAACCTGCAGCGGCAGTATCGCCTGCACCCGGAACCCGCCTCCGTAGCGGGGGCCCGCCGTGAGGGTGCCGCCGAGGGCGGTGACGCGTTCGCGCATGCCGAGCAGGCCGTGCCCGCCGTTGTCGTCGGGGCTCTTGGCCTCTTCCAGGCCGTTGTCGATGACGGTCACCTCCAGCCGGGAGCCGACCCGTACGACGCTCACCTCCGCCTTGGCGTCCGGCCCCGCGTGCTTCTGCACATTGGTCAGCGCCTCCTGGATGATCCGGTACGCGGCGAGGTCGACGGCGGCGGGCGGCACTTCGCCGCCGTCGGCGCGGGCGACCTCGACGGGCAGGCCGGCCTGGCGGAACGTGGTGACCAGTTCGTCGAGGACCGCCAGACCGGGCGCCGGTTCGGTGGGCGCCTCCGGGTCCCCCGACTGACGCAGCAGCCCGACGGTGGCGCGCAGCTCGTTCAGCGCGGAACGGCTCGCCTCCCGTACGTGCGCGAGCGCCTCCTTGGCCTGGTCCGGACGCTTGTCCATCACATGTGCGGCGACGCCGGCCTGCACATTGACCAGCGCGATGTGGTGGGCGACCACATCGTGCAGATCGCGGGCGATCCGCAGCCGCTCCTCCGCCACCCGGCGCCCGGCCTCCTCCTCGCGGGTCCGCTCGGCCCGCTCCGCCCGCTCCCGTATGGCGTCGACGAAGGCGCGGCGGCTGCGGACGGCGTCACCGGCGGCGGCCGCCATGCCGGTCCAGGCGAAGATGCCCAGGTTCTCCTGCGTGTACCAGGGGCTCGAGCCGAAGAACATGGCCGAGCCGGTCAGCACCGCCATGGTCAGCAGGCCCACCCGCCAGGTGGTGGGCCGGTCGGTGCGCGCGGCAACGGTGTAGAGGGCGATCACGGCGCTCATCGCGACGGGGGCCGCCGGGTCGCCGGCGACCAGCTCGACGACGGACACCGCGCCGGTGACCAGCAGCACCCCCATCGGCTCCCGCCGCCGGAAGACCAGCGCGGCCGCGGCCACCAGTATCAGGGCCACGCTGCGCGGATCGGGGATGCGGGTGCCGAAGGTGGGCCCGTGCGGGCCGTGCGGGTCGGCGAACGATCCGGCGACCATGCAGACCAGCGCGGCGAACGCCAGGGCACCGTCGAAGGCCAGCGGGTGCGCGCCCAGCCAGCGGCGGGTGCGGTCGTACCGGGCGGCGAGTGGGGTCACGTCGGGCAACGTTACGCGTGGCGTCGGAGGACGTGGCCGCGGCAGGGGCGTGGCCGCGATTGGCGGCCGGGACACGTACGGCGGGCGGGGGCGCGGTCCGCCGCGCCGGCGGGCGGCACCGTGTCGTTCCGCCCCTCCCCGAAACCGGGCTCCTCTCCCTACGCCTGGCGGCGTGGGACCCAGGCTCCGTTCACCGCGCTGCGCGCGGTGTTTCGGGGGCTCTGCCCCCGGACGCCCGCGCCTCGGACGCCGGCGGGGCTGCATGCGCGGAGCGAGGTCCGGGGATGTCCCGCCACACGGCGGAGCCGCAATTCGGTACAGCGGAAGGGGGCGGGTGGGAAAATTGCCGCCCCCGGCGGGAGGTGGGTCAGTCCGGGGTCGGAATCAAGCCGTTCTCTCCGAGGAGCTCCCGGACCTCCTCCAGGGTCGCCTCCGCCGCCGGCAGGATCAGTTCCGACGGTTCCAGGGAATCGTCCGGCAGCGGCTCCCCCAGATCGCGGACCTTCTCCAGCAGCGCGTGCAGGGTCCGGCGGAAGCCGGTCCCGTCGCCGCTCTCCATCTCCGCGAGCAGTTCGTCGTCGAGCTTGTTCAGCTCGGGGAGGTGGCTCTCGGCCACCTCCAGCTGGCCCTCCCCCATGATCCGTACGATCATGACGAGTCCTTACTGTCCGTCCGTACTGTCCGTCACTGCTTGTCGAACTTGTGGGGGCTGCTCTGCTGCTGCGCGGCGTCCGTCGAACCTCCGGTGCCGCCCTCGATCGCCTGCTGCGACGCCGGGCCGCCGGCCAGCTCCGCCTTCATGCGCTGGAGCTCCAGCTCGACGTCCGTACCGCCCGAGAGCCGGTCCAGCTCCGCCTGGATGTCGTCCTTCGCCAGGCCCGACTGGTCGTCGAGCGCGCCGGAGGCGAGCAGTTCGTCGATCGCTCCGGCCCGGGCCTGGAGCTGCGCCGTCTTGTCCTCCGCGCGCTGGATCGCGACGCCGACGTCGCTCATCTCCTCCGAGATGCCGGAGAACGACTCCGCGATCCTGGTCTGCGCCTGCGCCGCGGTGTACGTGGCCTTGATGGTCTCCTTCTTCGTACGGAAGGCGTCGACCTTGGCCTGCAGCCGCTGCGCGGCGAGCGTCAGCTTCTCCTCCTCGCCCTGGAGGGTCTGGTGCTGCGTCTCGAGGTCGGTGACCTGCTGCTCCAGCGCGGCACGGCGGGAGAGTGCCTCGCGAGCCAGGTCCTCGCGGCCGAGCGCCAGGGCCTTGCGGCCCTGGTCCTCGAGCTTGGAGGACTGTCCCTGGAGCTGGTTCAGCTGCAGTTCGAGGCGCTTGCGGGAAGTCGCCACGTCGGCGACTCCGCGGCGGACCTTCTGCAGCAGCTCCAGCTGCTTCTGGTAGGAGTAATCGAGGGTCTCGCGCGGATCCTCGGCCCGGTCGAGGGCCTTGTTCGCCTTCGCGCGGAAGATCATCCCCATACGCTTCATCACACCGCTCATGGGCTTCGCGCGCCCCCTTCTGACGGACTACGGCTTCAGCACTCCAACTAGAACCCAGCGTACGGGCCCTGCATCCATTACCGCACTGTTCGGGCGCGGATGCGCTCATCCCCAAGGACGACTGCGGACGGCTCCGATCCGGCGCAAGGAGTAGGTGCCTGTCAGGGGAGCCGTGCGTGCCGTCCCGTTCTGTCCGGTACGGACGCACGCCGTTGCGGGATCGTTCCCCACCGGGGTGGGGTCCATGCCCGGCAACCCGTACCCTTGGGCTTTGTGTTCCGTAGCCGTTCCAAGGAAGAGAAGGCCCCCACCGCGAAGGTGACGGCGGACCTCTCCAAGCAGCCCCGCGACCCCGAGGCCCCCAAGGGCCGCCCGACGCCGAAGCGCAGTGAGGCCCAGGGCCAGCGCCGCCGTGCGAGCAGCGGCGCTCCGCTGGACCGCAAGGAGGCGACGAAGCGCCAGCGCGAGGCGCGCCGTGCGGACCTGGCCAAGCAGCGTGAGGCCCTCGCCAGCGGCGACGAGCGTTATCTGCCGGCCCGCGACAAGGGACCGGTGCGGCGTTTCGTCCGTGACTTCGTTGACTCCCGCTTCTGCATCGCCGAGTTCTTCCTGCCGCTCGCGGTGGTGATCCTGGTGCTGAGCATGATCCGGGTCGCCCAGTTGCAGAACGTGGCGCTGCTGCTCTGGCTCGGCGTGATCGTGCTGATCGTCGTCGACTCGATCGGCCTGACGATCCGCCTGAAGAAGCAGCTGCGCGAGCGCTTCCCGGACGAGCCGAAGCGCGGCGCCGTGGCCTACGGCCTGATGCGTACGCTTCAGATGCGTCGGCTTCGGCTGCCGAAGCCGCAGGTCAAGCGCGGAGAGCGGCCCTGAGCGCCAATTCTTCGCGGCCTGGCGGCTTCACGCCGGAGGCCTCTGCGAACTGGCTCGCCGGTGCGGGCGGACTGCGCAACACCGTCCGCCAGGAACTCGTGGCCCGTCAGCTCGAGGAGCAGATCAGTGCCCGGTATCCCGTCGGCCAGCGCCTACGGGTCCTCGACGTCGGCATGGGCCAGGGCACGCAGGCCCTGCGGCTGGCGCGCGCCGGGCACACGGTCACCGGCCTGGAGTCCGACGCCGTGATGCTCAAGGCCGCCCGTGAGGCGCTGGCGGGCGAGCCGGCCGGAATCCGCGAGCGGGTCCGGCTGGTGGAGGGCGACGGCCGGGACACCGGTGTGCACTTCCTGCCGGGCAGCTTCGACGTGGTGCTCTGCCACGGCGTGCTCATGTACGTCGAGGAGCCGGACGCGATGCTCGCCGGCCTGGCCAGGATGCTGGCGCCCGGCGGGCTGCTGTCGCTGCTCGTACGCAACGGGGACGCCTTGGCCATGCGGCCCGCGGCGGCCGGGGACTGGCAGTCGGCGCTGGACGCCTTCGACACGACCACCTACACCAACCGGCTCGGACTGCGGGTGCGGGCCGACCGGCTCGGGGCGCTGACGGCGACGCTCGCGGGGATCGCGGCGCCGCTGCACGCCTGGTACGGAGTGCGGATCTTCACGGACAACGTCGGCAACGAAGTCGAACTCCCCGCCGCCCACGAGCTGCAGCAGGTGCTGGCGCTGGAGGAACGCGCCGGCCGCACGGACCCGTACCGCGGGGTGGCCGCGCTGCTGCATCTGTGCGGAGTGCGTCGGATCTGACCCCGGACGGCGGGATCGCGCCACAGTGCCCGCAGTGCGACGCCCCCGGTCAGGCGACCGGGGGCGTTCGGCGTCCTTCGGGGCATGATCACTGACGAAAGGGCCGGGACGCCCGCCGCACGACTGTCGACCGGTGAGACCTGGCGGGCTCTGTACCGGCACTTCCGACCGCACCGCTCGGCCGTCGCGCTCGGCGCCGCGTTCACCCTCGTCGGCGCGGCGAGCGCGTTGGCGCAGCCCCTGGCGACCAAGGCACTGGTCGACCGGCTCGGCGGCGACGGGTCGATCACCGGGATCCTTGTGCTGCTCACGGCGCTGGTGGTGCTCGGGACGGCCGTCGAGTCGGTGGGTGCGTACATCCTGGCGCGTACCGCGGAGTCGGTGGTCCTGACGGCCCGGCGCACGTTGATCACACGGCTGCTGCGGCTGCGGCTGCCGGAGATGGAGCGGACACAGCCGGGCGACCTGATGTCGCGGGTCACGTCGGACACGACCCTGCTGCGCACGGTCACGACCCAGTCGGTCGTCTCCGCCGGCACAGGCGGGTTGTCCTTGCTCGCCACGATCGCGCTGATGGGCGTGATGGACCCGGTGCTGCTCGGTGTCACGCTGGGCGTGATCGTGCTGGTCGTCGGAGCCACCGCGCTGGTGATGCCACGGATCGCAGAGGCCACGAAGCGTTCCCAGGAGGCGGTCGGCGAGATATCGACCGTACTGGAGAGGGCGTTCGGGGCGTTCCGTACGGTCAAGGCGTCGGGTGCGGAGGACCGGGAGACGGCGGTCGTCGAGGACGCCGCTCGCCGGGCGTGGCGGCACGGCCTGCGGTCCGCGAAGTGGGAGGCGGTCGCCTGGTCGTCCGTCGGCCTGGCCGTGCAGGTGTCGTTCCTGGCCGTACTGGGGATCGGCGGGGCACGGGTCGCGTCGGGCACGATCCAGGTCTCGACGCTGGTGGCGTTCCTGCTGTTCCTCTTCTATCTGATCGAGCCGATCTCCGAGCTGATGGAAGCGGCCACCCAGTACCAGGTCGGCTCTGCGGCGATCGCGCGGATCCAGGAGGCGGAGCGGCTGGAGGCGGAGACCCTGACCGCGCCGTCGGGGACCGGCAGCGGGCCGGCGGCCGTGGCCTTCGAGGACGTCACCTTCCGTTATCGGGACGATCTTCCCCCCGTCCACCAAGGCGTCTCCTTCACGGTGCCCGGCGCGGGGACGACCGCCTTCGTCGGACCGTCCGGTGCGGGCAAGACCACGGTGTTCGGCCTGATCGAGCGCTTCTACGAGGCGACCGGCGGCCGGGTCCTCGTCGACGGCAAGGACGTACGCGACTGGCCGCTCGCCGATCTGCGCGCCTCCATCGGCTACGTCGAGCAGGACGCCCCCGTACTGGCCGGAACCCTGCGCGAGAACCTGGTCTTCGGGGCGCCGGACGCGGACGACGAGCAGATCACGCAGGTGCTCGTACGGGCCAGGCTGGACGCCCTCGTCGAACGGCTGCCGGACGGGCTCGAAACGGTGGTCGGGCATCGCGGCTCGAAGCTGTCCGGCGGTGAACGCCAGAGGGTGGCCATCGCGCGTGCGCTGCTGCGCAGACCGCGTCTGCTGCTGCTCGACGAGGCGACCTCGCAGCTCGACGCGGTCAACGAGATGGCGCTGCGGGACGTGGTCGCGGAGGTGTCGCGCGAAGTGACGGTCCTCGTGGTCGCGCACAGGCTGTCGACGGTCACCCTGGCGGACCGGATCGTGGTCATGGACGCCGGAAAGGTCCGTGCGGCGGGCTCGCACCACGAGCTGATGGCCACCGATCCGCTGTACGGGGAACTGGCGGCGACCCAGTTCCTGGCGTCGGCTCCACGGGCCTCGTCCGACGCCCCCTGATCGGAGGCGCACCGCAGGCACCGGCCCGCCACCAAAAGGGATACTCCGGGCATGTACGTATCCCCCCGCACCGGCCGACGGGCCCTACGGCTGCTGCTGTCCGCGAGCGCCGGGCTGTGCGCGATCGCCGTGGCGGGCGGCTGCACACCGGGGGCCGGCCCGGTGTCCGCGCCTTCCACCCGGGCCGGGGCCCGCGCCGCCGCCCCGGTCGCCGCGAGCGAACTCGAGGACGACTACCGGGAGGTCATCGCGAACGTGCTGCCCTCGGTCGTCCAGATCGAGGCCGGCCGGAGTCTGGGCTCCGGCATCGTCTACGACGACAAGGGACACCTCGTCACCAACGCGCACGTGGTCGGGGACGGGAGACGTTTCAGGGTCACCGTCGCCACCGGCGAGCAGCCGCTGACCGCGACGCTGGTGTCCTCCTTCCCCGAGCAGGACCTCGCCGTCATCAAGCTCGACTCGATCCCTCCGGGCCTGCGCGCCGCGCGCTTCGGCGATTCCTCCGCGGTGGCGGTCGGCCAGATCGTCCTCGCCATGGGTTCACCGCTCGGCCTCTCCAGCAGCGTCACCCAGGGCATCGTCTCCGCCGTCGGACGTACCGTCAGCGCGAGCAGCGAGGGCGGCGGAATCGGGGCGACCCTCGGCAACATGGTGCAGACCTCGGCGGCGATCAATCCCGGCAACAGCGGTGGCGCGCTGGTCAATCTGAACAGCGAGATCATCGGCATCCCGACGCTCGCCGCGTCCGATCCCGGCCTGGAAGGCAGTCCGGCGCCGGGTATCGGCTTCGCGATCCCCGTCTCGATGGTGCGCACGGTGGCCGACCAGATCGTCAAGTACGGCGAGGTACGGCGTTCGGGCCGGGCCGCCCTGGGCATCACGGGCCGCACCGTGCTCGACCACAGCTACCGCCCGTCCGGCGTGGCGGTGGTCTCCGTGACGCGCGGCGGCGCCGCGGAGCAGGCAGGCATGCGGGCGGGGGACATCATCACGAAGGTCGGAAACACGGAGATCACGACGATCACGTCCCTGGCGGAGGTGCTGGCGTCGCGGAGCCCCGGCGAGAAGGTGCGCGTGACGGTGGAACGCGGCGCGGCGGAACGGACGGTCGAGGTCACGCTGGGCGAGATCTGACGGGCCCTCGGGGCGGGCGGCGGGCCGGGTGCCGCGTGTCCGGGGCGGCCCGGTCCGTGCCCGTGACGCCCTGGGGCGGGGCCCGTTCCGGCGCAACGCACCCCGACCCGGCCCGACCGAAGGGGCGCAGCGCGCCCCCCGGCGTCGAGCGTCAGGACTCGTGGAGGCTCATCGGGCCGTAGATCTTGCTGCCGTCCTCGGAGAGGACGACCTGGTCCGCGCCGCCTTCCTGGAGTTCGCGCCAGTGCTCGCCGATCCAGGACTCCGCGTCGCCCTGCGTCGTGAACTCCTCCGGCTCCACCGCCGGCGGGACCTCCGTACCGTCGGACCTCTCGAACCGCCACGTCCACGCCATGTGCGCCTCCCACGTCCTTGGGGCAAGCTGATCAGTTGCTGCCCGCAGCGTAGCCGGGCGCGCACCGCCCCGGGAGAGACGGCAGGATCAGAGGCGTGGAACTGACTCTGCTCGGCACCGGCGCCCCAGCCGGTCTCCCCCGGCCCGACTGCCCCTGCGCCGTGTGCGCCACCGCCCGCGGACCGGAGGCGCGGGCCGCGACCGCGCTGCTCGTGGACGGCGCGCTGCTTCTCGATCTGACGCCGGGCGCCGCGCTCGCCGCGGCCCGCGCGGGGCATTCCCTCGTGGGCGTACGGCAGGTGCTGCTGACGCATCCTCATGACGGGCCGGCCCTGGATCTGCCGGCCGGGCTGCCGACGGCGGGGCGGGTGCCGGACGGGCGGGAGTTGACACTGATCAGCGGGCACCGGGTGCGTGCGCTGCCGATGGACCACCCGGGCACGGGGTACGAGGTGACGTCCCCGGACGGCGACCGGCTGCTGTATCTGCCGCCGGGGGCAGCCCCCGCCGGTCTCGCCGAGGGACTGGCGGCCTACGAGATGGTCGTGGCCGACGTCGTGGGCCGCCCTGACGCGATCGCCCGGCTGCGGGCGTCCGGGGCGATCGGCGCGACGACGGACGTGATCGCCGTGCATCTGGACCACGACGCCCCGGGCGGACCTGAGCTGGCCCGGCGCCTGGCGGCCGCGGGAGCCCGCGCGGTACCGGACGGGACGACGCTGATCGTCGGCGAGTACCACGCGGTGCCGGACGTGCCCCGGCGGACCCTGGTGACGGGTGGGGCTCGTTCGGGCAAGTCGCTGGAGGCCGAGCGGCGGCTGGACGCCTTCCCCGACGTGCTGTACGTCGCGACGGGGGGCGGCCGGGACGACGACCCGGAGTGGGCGGCCAGGGTGGCCGCGCACCGTGAGCGCCGGCCCGGTTCGTGGCGTACGGCGGAGACGTGCGATCTGGTGCCGGTGCTGGCGCAGGACGGGCCTCCGGTCCTGATCGACTGCCTGTCTCTGTGGTTGACGGACGCGATGGACAAGGCGGGCGCCTGGGACGACGAGCGCGGGGCCGCGGAGGGCGAGCGCGCGCTGCGCGAGCGGGTCGGCGAACTTCTCGCGGCGGTACGGGCGACGTCCCGTACGGTCGTGGCCGTGACGAACGAGGTGGGCTCCGGAGTGGTGCCCGCCACGGCCTCCGGGCGGCGCTTCCGTGACGAGCTCGGCCGGCTGAACTCGGCCTTCGCCGCCGAGTGCGAGCAGGTGCTGCTGGTTGTCGCGGGCCAGGCCCTCGTACTGCGCGGCTGAGCCACGGGCCGGGCCGGTACTGCTCGGCCCGGCCGCACCCGGTGCCGGTACTGTTCGGCGAATGAGCAGGCTGAATCTCGACGACTTCTCCGATCTGATCGAGCGCCCTGACAGCGGCAGGCGGCGTGATGCCGAGGAACGCCGGGAGCGGCTGACCGTGGCGCCCGGTGCGCTGGGCCGTCTCGACGAGCTCGGCGAGTGGCTGGCCGCCGCACAGGCCTCCGTACCGGTCAGGGCGGTCGAGCACCCGCGCGTGGTGCTGTTCGCCGGTGACCACGGTGTGGCAGAACTGGGCGTCTCCGCCCGGGAGTCGGGCAGCGCCCACCGGCTGGTGCGCGATGTGCTGGAGGGCGTGAGCCCGGTGGCCGTGCTGGCCCGCAGGGCGGGCGTGCCGGTGCGGATCGTCGACGCCGGCCTGGACTGCGACCCCGCGCTGCTGCCCGAGGAGGTGTCACGGCACCGGGTGCGGCGCGGCAGCGGCCGTATCGACATCGAGGACGCGCTCACCGTCGAGGAGGCGGAGCAGGCCGTACGCCTCGGCATGGCGATCGCCGACGAGGAGGCCGACTCGGGGACCGATCTCGTCGTCCTCGGCGATCTGAGCGTCGGCGGTACGACACCGGCGGCGACGCTGATCGCGGCGCTGTGCGGCACGGACGCCTCGGTGGTGACGGGACGCGGCGGTGCGGGCATCGACGACCTGGCCTGGATGCGCAAGTGCGCGGCGATCCGGGACGCGCTGCGGCGGGCCCGGCCGGTGCTGGGCGACCAGTTGGAGCTGCTGGCGGCCGTGGGCGGTGCGGACCTGGCGGCGACGACGGGATTCCTGCTGCAGAGCGCGGTGCGACGGATGCCGGTGATCCTGGACGGCGTGGTGTCGGCGGCGTGTGCGCTGGTCGGGCAGCGGGCCGCGTTCCGGGCACCGGACTGGTGGATCGCGGGGCAGGTGAGCGGTGAGCCGGCGCAGACGAAGGCCCTGGACCGGATGGCGCTCCACCCGGTGCTCGACCACGGTGTGACGGTCGGCGGGGGAACGGGTGCCATGCTCGCGCTCCCGCTGGTGCAGGCGGCGGCCGTGCTGGCGGCGGAGCTGCCGGAGCGTGAGGAGACGGCCGCCGGCGCGACGTGACGCCAGGGGCGTTCCGCCGTTCCGGGGAGCGCCTGCGGCGGGCGGCCGGGTGGCCTGCGACGGCCCGTTCCCCCGGCGGGGCGGGGACCGGTCCCGGACCCCTGCCCCTGACGGCTCCGGGGCCCATGGCCCGGCACCGCTCTTCGGACGGTGACCTCGATCGCCGGACGGTCGCATGTACCGCTGCGCGACAGACCGGCCGTGCCGGGAGTGCCTTCCGCCGGACGGGGGCACGGGGAAACGCGACTGGGGGACCGCTGCCCCCCGTGCGCCGGCGTCGGCGCCCCGACAGGGCCCCGGAGGCGTGACCGGGCGCGCTCGAGCCGTGGCCGGCCGAGGCCCCCGGCGCACCCGAGCTCGCCACCGTCATGCTCACCGCACTGCTGCACCTGGTGCAGAAGCAGCCGTGGGGGCTGGGGCCGATCGAGGCGATCGGCTTCGTACGGGCCGGGGACCCGTGGTGGCTCACGCTGCTGAGGACTCCGCTGTCGCTCTTCGTGCCGGTGCTCGACCTGCCGGTGTGGGGCGCGCTGGCGCAGATCCTGGTGGTGTTCGGCATCGCGGAGATCACGCTCGGTCCGCTGCGGACCCTGGCCGTCGCCCATCTGGCGACGCCGACGGGGACGACGTACGCCCGGATCGGTGTCGCGGTCGGACCTGACGGGCTCCTCGGGCTGCCCGTCTCCGACGCGCAGATCGTCGACACCGGCCCGTCGGCCGCCGTGGTGGGGCTCGCGGTCCACGTCTGCCACCGCTACCGGGCGTGGCTGACGACGGGGCTGGTCGTCCCGGCGATGGTGGCCGAGGTGCTGGTGAAGAACAACCTCGCGGGCAAGGAGCATCTGGTGGCGATCGCGGCGGTGCTGGTCGTCTGTGCGGTGCCGGAGGCCGGGGGACGACGCCCCGGTCACGGCTCCCGGGGCGGCACCCGATCCGGCGTCCCGCCGATCAGATCCTGAAACGCCCGACGGGGGCCCGCCCAGCGCCGGTCGTGGCGGATCGACCGCAGCCTGGCCCGCGCCCGGGCCTTCGGGCGGCGCCGGTAGAACCTGCGGGCCCAGTACGACTGGGGGCGGGCCAGGCGCAGTGCGCCGACGAGCGCCAGCAGCGGCACGAGCACACCGAGCAGGCCCATCCTCGTCTTGCCCTTGAGAAGGGCGATCAGTGCGAAGAGCAGATTGCCCACCACCGTGAGGATCACCACGGCGCGGTTCTGCTGTTCGTCCGGAGTCAGTGCGTTGACACCGAGCGGTGAGGAGCCGCTGAGGACCAGCAGCGCGAGGGCGGTGGCCAGCACGACGACCTCGACGCTCTGGCGGCCCTGCTCGGTCCAGTAGACGTCGGCCAGATGGAGGATCAGGGCGAACTCGTCGAGCACCAGTCCCGCCCCCATGCCGAAGATCACCGCACACACGGCGGCGGCGCCGCCGTGTGTGCCGCTGCCGACGGCACCGAAGCCGCCGATCACCATGAGGATGACGCCCGGCACCACGTGGTGGATGTGCATCCCGCCGGGATTGACGTTCCTGAACGGCCCCCGCTCGGCCCTGATCAGCCGGGTGATCGTGCGCGTGATCAGGAACGTGAGCACGAACGAGGCCAGCGCGAGCAGCATCGGGAGCTTTCCGGGCTCCATGATGTTGCGGTAGAACCAGTGACCCATGCCACCCGCTTCCGTTTCACCCGGTCTGTCCGTCATGCGCAATCTACCGCCGAGAGGTCCGGGCTACCCTTCGCGCGATGACTCCTCCGACCGCCGATCCGCCCCTCGCGCACGGCATACGTTTCGCCTTCGGCACCCTGACCGTGCTCCCCGTCCGCGTCACCCGCTGGGACCGCGACGCCGCACGCGCCGGGATGCTCTGCGCACCGCTCGCCGGACTGGTCGTCAGCGTGTTCGCGGCGGCGGCCGGCGCTCTGCTGACCCTGCTGGGCGCGGGACCGCTGCTCGCCGCCACGGCCACGACCGCGGTGCCGGCCGTCCTCACCCGGGGCCTGCACCTTGACGGGCTCGCCGACACCGCCGACGGCCTCGGCAGCGGCAGGCCGGCGGACGACGCGCTGCGCATCATGAAGCAGTCCGACATCGGCCCGTTCGGCGTCATCACCCTGCTGTTCGTCCTCTTCGCTCAGGTCGCGGCGCTGGCGGAGCTGTACGCGCAGAGTTGGGCGCTCGGCGCCACGGCCGCCGCCCTCAGCGGCGTCACCGCCCGGCTCGCGCTCACCCTCGCCTGCCGCCCCACCGTCCCGGCGGCCCGCCCCGAGGGCCTCGGCGCGGCGGTCGCCGGCGTCGTCCCCGTACGCGCCGGAGTCGCGGTGACCGCCCTGGTCGCCGTATGCGCTGCGGCAGCGGGCACGCTCTTCGGCCCGTACGCCGCACTCCACCACACCCTGGCGACGGCGACCGGCCTGCTGGTCGCCCAACTCCTGCTGCGCCACTGCGTGCGGCGCTTCGGAGGTGTGACGGGTGACGTGTTCGGGGCACTGGCGGAGACGGCGGGGACGGTGACCCTGGTGGCGCTGGTCCTCGGCTGACTGCCCGGCTTCACCCGGCAGACGTACGGCAGTTCCCCCTGCCCGATCCCGGAGCGGGCAACCGCGGAGCCCCGCCCGGTTGCCGGACCGGCGTTTCAGGGCGGAGGGGGACAACGTCGCGTTTCATCGGCCGGGCGCCAACTCCTGCTCGGAACAGCCACGTTGTGACTCGAGGCGGAGAAGCAGACCGGTCCTCCGCCCGGACGGGACCGGCAGCGGCCTTGGAGGCGGACGCGGACGGGTACACCGCGCGCACGGGCGAACCGCCGCCGCCGTGAGTGATGTGCACTGCCGCGCGTAGGCTCTCCTCCGGTGTGAGGTGTCGATCCGCCTCGCCGCCACCCTCAGAACTCAACGGAAGCGAGATTTCACCACCGTGACTGCTCTCACTCTCAGCACTGCAGGCGCTGCGACGCTGCGCGCCGACGCCCTCGTCGTCGGCGTGGCGAAGGGCGCCAAGGGCCCGGTCGTCGCGCCGGGCGCCGAGGCCGTGGACAAGGCGTTCGACGGCAAGCTCGCCTCCGTTCTGGAGACCCTCGGCGCCGGCGGTGGCGAGGGCGAGATCACCAAACTGCCCGCACCGTCCGGCATCAAGTCCGCTGTCGTGCTGGCGGTCGGTCTCGGCACCGCGCCGGAGGACGACGACGCGTACGGCACCGAGGCACTGCGCCGCGCGGCGGGTGCGGCGGCGCGTGCGCTGAGCGGTGCCAAGAAGGCAGCCTTCGCGCTGCCCATCGAATCCGTCGAGGACGCCGAGGCCATCGCCGAGGGCGCGCTGCTCGGCGCGTACGCCTTCACCGCTTACCAGGAGAACGGCAAGGACTCGAAGAAGCCGCTGGCCGAGGTCGCTCTGCTGGGTGCCAAGCCCCGGGACAAGGCCTTCAAGGCCGCCGCGGAGCGCGCCGTCGCGCTGACCGAGGAGATCAACCGCGCGCGTGACCTGATCAACACCCCGCCGAACGACCTCACCCCAGAGGCCTTCGCCGCCGTGGCCACCGCCGCCGGCAAGGAGCACGGCGTCAAGGTGCAGGTGCTCGACGAGAAGGCACTGGTCAAGGGCGGCTTCGGCGGCATCCTCGGCGTCGGCCAGGGCTCGCAGAACCCGCCGCGCCTGGTGAAGCTCTCCTACACCCACTCCAAGGGCGCCAAGCACCTGGCACTGGTCGGCAAGGGCATCACCTACGACTCGGGCGGCATCTCCCTGAAGCCGGCCGGCCACAACGAGACGATGAAGTGCGACATGAGCGGCGCGGCCGCGGTGTTCGCCGCGGTCGTCGCTGCCGCCCGTCTGGGCCTCGAGGTCAACGTCACCGGCTGGCTGGCGCTCGCCGAGAACATGCCGTCCGGCACGGCCACCCGCCCGGGCGACGTACTGCGCATGTACAGCGGCAAGACGGTCGAGGTGCTCAACACCGACGCCGAGGGTCGTCTCGTCCTCGCCGACGCACTGACGAAGGCGTCCGAGGAGAACCCGGACGCGATCGTCGACGTGGCGACGCTGACCGGCGCGATGGTGCTGGCGCTCGGCAACCGTACGTTCGGGATCATGGCGAACGACGACGCGTTCCGTACCTCGATCCACGAGATCGCCGAGGAGGTCGGCGAGGCGTCCTGGCCGATGCCGCTCCCCGCAGATCTGCGCAAGGGCATGGACTCGCCGACCGCCGACATCGCGAACATGGGTGAGCGGATGGGCGGCGGCCTGGTGGCCGGACTGTTCCTGAAGGAGTTCGTGGGCGAGGGCATCACGTGGGCGCACCTGGACATCGCGGGTCCCGCGTTCCACGAGGGTGCACCGTACGGCTACACGCCGAAGGGCGGCACGGGAGCGGCGGTCCGCACGCTGGTGAAGCTCGCGGAGCGGACGGCCGCCGGCGACCTGGGCTGAGGGCCCGGGCCCGCCGCGCGGGCCCGCTCCCCTGCCCGCCCGTCCCGAACCCGGGGCCCCGGTCAGCGCGGTGTGCCTCGACCGCCGGACGGGCCGCAAGTGCCGCTGCGCGGCAGACCGGCCCGCCGGGCGCCGACACCTTCGCTCCGCGAAACCCGTCCCGCCGACGGGGGAGGTCGAGGCCCCGCCGGCGGCGCCTCCCACGGCGGCCGGGCCGTAGCGGGAGTGAGGCACGGCGGTCCGGGTGGGGTCCCCCGGACCGCCGTGCCTGAGGGGAGGACCCCGGAAGCCGGTCCGGGCGGCGCCCCGGTTCCGGGGAAGGGGCGGGATGCGGAACAGGCCCCGAAGGCAGGGCGGTACCACCCGGTAATCCAAGAACGCGGTCAAGCTCACTGTCCCAAGCTCCGGCCCCGCGTCCCACCTTCGGTCAACAAGTGCAAAGATGGGTTCCCGGCAGGACAGGGCCCCACCACAGGGCCGAAGAAACAGCGGCCGAACACCAGCCGCCGCCCGGTCATCGAGGACCGGCGAACGGCGCACATGCATGGAGGACGTGACGTGGCGAACGACGCCAGCACCGTTTTCGACCTAGTGATCCTCGGCGGTGGTAGCGGCGGTTACGCTGCGGCGCTGCGCGGAGCTCAGCTGGGCCTGGACGTCGCACTCATCGAAAAGAACAAGCTCGGCGGCACCTGCCTGCACAACGGTTGCATTCCCACGAAGGCTCTGCTGCACGCCGGCGAGATCGCGGACCAGGCTCGTGAAGCCGACCAGTTCGGTGTCAAGACCTCTTTCGAAGGCATCGACATCGCGGGCGTTCACAAGTACAAGGACGAGGTCGTCTCCGGCCTCTACAAGGGTCTGCAGGGTCTGGTCGCCTCCCGCAAGGTGACCTACATCGAGGGTGAGGGCCGACTGTCCTCCCCGACCTCCGTCGACGTGAACGGCCGGCGCGTGCAGGGCCGCCACGTCCTTCTGGCGACCGGTTCCGTACCGAAGTCGCTGCCGGGTCTGGAGATCGACGGCAACCGCATCATCTCCTCCGACCACGCGCTGAAGCTGGACCGCGTCCCGCAGTCCGCGATCATCCTGGGCGGCGGTGTGATCGGCGTCGAGTTCGCGTCCGCGTGGAAGTCGTTCGGCACCGACGTCACGATCGTCGAGGGCCTCAAGCACCTGGTCCCGGTCGAGGACGAGAACAGCTCGAAGCTGCTGGAGCGCGCGTTCCGCAAGCGCGGCATCAAGTTCAACCTGGGCACCTTCTTCGAGAAGGCCGAGTACACCCAGGACGGCGTGCGGGTCACCCTCGCCGACGGCAAGACCTTCGAGGCCGAGGTCCTCCTGGTCGCCATCGGCCGCGGCCCGGTCTCCCAGGGCCTCGGCTACGAGGAGCAGGGCGTCGCGATGGACCGCGGCTACGTTCTGGTCGACGAGTACATGCAGACCAACGTGCCCACGGTCTCCGCCGTCGGCGACCTGGTCCCGACCCTCCAGCTCGCGCACGTCGGCTTCGCCGAGGGCATCCTGGTGGCGGAGCGGCTGGCCGGTCTGAAGACCGTCCCGATCGACTACGACGGTGTGCCGAAGGTCACGTACTGCCACCCCGAAGTCGCCTCCGTCGGCATCACCGAGGCCAAGGCCAAGGAGATCTACGGTGCGGACAAGGTCGTCGCCCTGAAGTACAACCTCGCGGGCAACGGCAAGAGCAAGATCCTGAAGACCGCGGGCGAGATCAAGCTCGTCCAGGTCAAGGACGGCGCCGTGGTCGGCGTCCACATGGTCGGTGACCGTATGGGCGAGCAGGTCGGCGAGGCTCAGCTGATCTACAACTGGGAGGCTCTGCCGGCCGAGGTCGCGCAGCTCATCCACGCGCACCCGACGCAGAACGAGGCTCTCGGCGAGGCGCACCTGGCGCTGGCCGGCAAGCCGCTGCACTCCCACGACTAGTCAGTCACGGGCGCGACAGACCACTTCCGCACTTTCGTAAGGAGCAACTGAAACCATGGCGGTTTCCGTAACCCTTCCGGCGCTCGGCGAGAGCGTCACCGAGGGCACTGTCACCCGCTGGCTGAAGGCCGAGGGAGAGCGCGTCGAGGCCGACGAGCCGCTGCTCGAGGTGTCGACCGACAAGGTCGACACCGAGATCCCCGCCCCCGCAGCCGGCGTTCTGGCCTCCATCAAGGTCGCCGAGGACGAGACCGTAGAGGTCGGCGCCGAGCTGGCCGTCATCGACGACGGCAGCGGTGCACCCGCTGCCGCCCCGGCTCCGGCCGCTGCCGAGGCCCCGGCTCCGGCCGCCGCCCCGGCCCAGGAGGCGCCGCAGGCGGCGCCGTCCACCGAGGCCGCCGCCCCGGCCCCCGCGCCGACCGCTCAGGCCGCGGCCGGCGGTGGTGCCGCCGAGGGCACCGACGTCGTCCTTCCCGCGCTCGGCGAGAGCGTCACCGAGGGCACCGTCACCCGCTGGCTGAAGGAGGTCGGCGAGGAGGTCACGGAGGACGAGCCGCTGCTCGAGGTCTCCACCGACAAGGTCGACACCGAGATCCCCGCCCCGGCGTCCGGCGTGCTGCTGGAGATCGTTGTCGCCGAGGACGAGACGGCGGAGGTCGGCGCGAAGCTGGCCGTCATCGGTGCGAAGGGTGCGGCTCCGGCCGCTGCCCCCGCTCCGGCCGCGCCTGCCCCGGCCCCCGCGCCGGCGGCCCCGGCTCCGGCACCCGCCGCCCCCGCCCCGGCTCCTGCTCCGGCTCCTGCTCCTGCCGCCCCGGCTCCCGCCCAGGCCCCGGCGGCTCCCGCCGCGCCCGCCGCCCCGGCTGCCGTCGAGGCGAGCGACGCGTACGTGACCCCGCTGGTCCGCAAGCTCGCCGCCGAGAACGGCGTCGACCTCGGCACGGTCAAGGGCACCGGCGTCGGTGGCCGTATCCGCAAGCAGGACGTCATCGCCGCCGCGGAGGCCGCCAGGGCCGCCGCCCCGGCGCCGGCCGCCGCTGCCGCTCCGGCCGCGGCGCAGGCGCCGAAGCTCGAGGTGTCCCCGCTGCGCGGCCAGACGGTCAAGATGACCCGCATGCGCAAGGTCATCGGCGACAACATGATGAAGGCGCTGCACGACCAGGCCCAGCTGACCTCGGTCGTCGAGGTCGACATCACCAAGCTGATGAAGCTGCGCGCCCGTGCGAAGGACGCGTTCGCGGCCCGTGAGGGAGTCAAGCTCTCCCCGATGCCGTTCTTCGTCAAGGCCGCCGCCCAGGCGCTGAAGGCCCACCCGGTCGTCAACGCCCGGATCAACGAGGCCGAGGGCACCATCACGTACTTCGACTCGGAGAACATCGGCGTCGCCGTCGACTCCGAGAAGGGTCTGATGACGCCGGTCATCAAGGGCGCGGGCGACCTCAACCTCGCCGGTATCGCCAAGAAGACCGCCGAGCTCGCGGGCGCCGTGCGCGCCAGCAGGATCACGCCGGACGACCTCGCCGGTGCGACCTTCACCATCAGCAACACCGGCTCGCGCGGTGCGCTGTTCGACACGATCATCGTGCCGCCGAACCAGGTCGCCATCCTGGGCATCGGCGCCACCGTCCGCCGCCCGGTGGTCGTCAACCACCCGGACCTCGGCGAGACGATCGCGATCCGCGACATGACGTACGTCGCGCTCTCCTACGACCACCGTCTGGTGGACGGCGCCGACGCCGCCCGCTACCTGACGACGGTCAAGGCGATCCTCGAGGCCGGCGAGTTCGAGGTCGAACTCGGCCTCTGAAACACGCGGCTGTAACCAGGCTCACCTGCTGCGCCCCCGCTCGGGAGTACATCCCGGCGGGGGCGCAGCCGTATTGTCTAAGGGCCAAGGTCGACGCGGCTTTAAGGAGCGCTCCATGACCATCCCCGTCGTCCACTCGCTGCGGGATCAGATCCGCGAGCACATCGTGGAGGGGATCGTCAGCGGCCGCTGGAAGCCGGGGGAACGCATCGTCGAGCGCCGTATCGCCACCGAGCTCGAGGTCTCCCAGACGCCGGTGCGCGAGGCGCTGCGCGAGCTGGAGTCGCTGCGGTTGATCGAGTCGGCCCCCAACAAGGGCGTCCGGGTAAGGAACCTGACCGCCGCGGACCTGGAGGAGAGCTACCCGGTCCGGGCGGGCCTGGAGCAGATCGCGGCGGAACTCGCGGCCGACCGGCTGGCGGACGACTGCTCGGCGCTGTCGCCCCATGTGACGGCCCTCTACGAGGCGGACCGGACCGGCGACTCCGCGGGCCAGGTCCGCCACACCGTCGCCTTCCACCGCGAGCTGGTCCGCGCGGCGGGCAACGGCGTGCTCCTGCACACCTGGGAGGGCCTCGGCATCGAGGTCTTCACGGCGCTGTCGATCCGCTGGCTGGGGACGGTGCAGAAGTCGTACGCGGAGGAGCACCAGGATCTGGTGGAGGCGTTCCGCCGACGCGATCCGGACATCGGCGCCCTGGTGAAGGCCCACGTCCTCGGCTGCGCGCCCCGCGCCTAGCCCTTGGGCGCGGCGCCCCTGATCGGGATGCCGGCAAGGGGGCGATGGCTGGAGAACGACCACTCAGCTCCCAACTTCCTCGACCCAGTGGACAGTCGAGTCGCCGCGGCCGAAGTTCGGCAATCCGGCCGGGGGAAACGACCGGTGACCGAAACGAGTCGCCGCCGCAGCGGGCTGCTCGGCTCTCCGCCCGCGCCGGCGGACAGCACCGGACCTGCCAAAGGCACTGCTGTAGCCGACAGCATCCCGGCCACCGACGGGGGCCGGATCCTCGACCTGTGGGCGAACGGCGGAGCGGGTTCGGATGGCCGGCTTCGGCGCCCCGGTCAGGCCGGTGCCGACATGGTCGGACTGAAAGAGGCCGCCCCGCGCCCGCACCCGCGGGACACCGCACTGATCGACGCGGCATGCGCGGCCGCCGGCAGCACCTTCGTACCGCCCGGCCCCCTGCTCGAGGAGTACCGGGGGCCGACCCGGCTCGACGAGCCCCTCCCCGGCGAACTTCTCGAGCCCGGCGACGGGACGGCGGAAATCGCCGACGACGAGGATGTCGGCCCACTGCGGTTCCACCGTTTCTTCGACTGCATGTGACATCGTCGCAGCCGTCGCCCTCCTGCGGTGGACGCGGCACGGTGTCGTGAATGCACCGATTCACCCCGGCACCGGGTGCCCACTTTTGCGGCACCGGATGCCAATTTCTCCCCAGGCTTTGATCGATCATCGATCAGCGACTTAGAGTGCCACCCGGGGCGCCACCCGCCCTTCGCCCTGTCCTGCCAGACACGGCACCCCCCTTTCTCCACCCCCCTCCTGTCCGGAAGGCGGCGATCATGACCGACCCCGTAGGCAAGCTTCCGAGCGAGCTCGACCAGCTCCCGGACCGCGACGCCGAGGAAACCGCCGAGTGGGCGGCGTCCCTCGACGCCGTCGCGGAGCACGCAGGCCCGCATCGCGCCGCGTATCTGATGCGCCGCACGCTCCAGCACGCCGAGAAGGCCGGTGTGGCCCTGCCCCGCCTGTTGGAGACGGACTACGTCAACACCATCCCGACCTCCGCCGAGCCGGCCTTCGACGGCGACGAGGCGATGGAACAGCGCATCACCGCCTGGAACCGCTGGAACGCGGCCGCCATGGTGACCCGTGGCTCCAAGTACGGCGTCGGCGGCCACATCGCCACGTTCGCCTCGGCGGCCTGGCTGTACGAGACCGGCTTCAACCACTTCTTCCGCGGCAAGGAGGGGGACGGCTCCGGCGACCAGCTCTACATCCAGGGCCACGCCTCCCCCGGCATCTACGCCCGCGCGTTCCTCGACGGCCGTCTCACCGAAACGCACCTCGACAACTTCCGGCAGGAGGCGGGCGGCAACGGCCTCCCCTCCTACCCGCACCCGAGGCGGCTTCCCTGGCTGTGGGAGTTCCCCACCGTCTCGATGGGCCTCGGCCCGCTCTCCGCGATCTACCAGGCGCGCTTCAACCGCTATCTCCACAACCGTGGGATCAAGGACACGGCCAACTCCCATGTGTGGGCGTTCCTCGGTGACGGCGAGATGGACGAGCCCGAGTCGACGGCGGCACTCGCCCTCGCCTCGCGCGAGCAGCTCGACAACCTGACCTTCGTGGTCAACTGCAACCTGCAGCGTCTCGACGGCCCGGTACGCGCCAACTTCAAGATCGTGCAGGAGCTGGAGGCCCAGTTCCGGGGCGCCGGCTGGAACGTCGTCAAATCGCTGTGGGGCTCCGCCTGGGACGAGCTGTTCCGGCTCGACACCACCGGCGCGCTGGTCCGCCGGCTGCGCGAGGTACCTGACGCACAGTTCCAGACGTACGCGACCCGCGACGTGGCGTACATCCGCGAGCACTTCTTCGGCGCCGAGCCCGCATTGGTCGAGCTGGCCAAGCTGCTCACCGACGCGAAGATCGCCGAGTGTTTCTACACCTCCCGCGGCGGCCACGAGGCCCGCAAGGTGTACGCGGCATACCGCGCGGCGCTCGCGCACAAGGGTGCGCCGACCGTGATCCTCGCGCAGACGGTGAAGGGCTACACGCTCGGCAAGGGCTTCGAGTCCAAGAACGCCAACCACCAGATGAAGAAGCTGACGATCGACGAGTTCAAGGGCATGCGTGAGCTGCTCGGGCTCCCGATCCCGGACAGCGCCTTCGCCGACGGCGTCGTGCCCTACGGCCACCCGGGCGCCGATTCCCCGGAGGTGCGCTACCTCCAGGAGCGCCGCGCCGCTCTCGGCGGGCCCGCCCCGGCCCGCCGGGTGCAGCCGCTGGCCCCGCTGCCCGAGCCGGAGGAGCGCGCCTTCAAGGCCCTGTACAAGGGGTCGGGCAAGCAGGAGATGGCCACGACCATGGCGTTCGTACGCCTGGTCAAGGACCTGATGCGGGACAAGCAGACCGGCAGGCGCTGGGTGCCGATCGTCCCCGACGAGGCCCGCACCTTCGGAATGGAGTCGCTGTTCCCGTCGGCGGGCATCTACTCGCCGCTGGGCCAGACGTACGAGCCGGTCGACCGCGACCAGCTGATGTACTACAAGGAGGCCAAGGACGGCCAGATCCTCAACGAGGGGATCACCGAGGCCGGCGCCATGGCCGACTTCATCGCCGCCGCGACGTCGTACGCGACGCACGGCGAGACGATGATCCCGTTCTACATCTTCTACTCGATGTTCGGCTGGCAGCGGACCGGCGACCAGATGTGGCAGCTCGCCGACCAGCTCGGCAAGGGCTTCATCGTCGGCGCGACCGCGGGCCGTACGACGCTGACCGGTGAGGGTCTGCAGCACGCGGACGGCCACTCGCACCTGATCGCGGCCACCAACCCGGCGTCGCTGAACTACGACCCGGCGTTCGCCTACGAGATCGCGGTGATCGTCAAGGACGGTCTGCGCAGGATGTACGGCCCCGAGGCCGAGAACGTCTTCTACTACCTCACCGTCTACAACGAGCCCAAGCCGCAGCCCGCCATGCCGGAAGGCGTCGAGGACGGCATCGTCAAGGGCCTGTACCGCTTCAACGAGGGCTCCGCGGGCGCGGACGCGCCGCGGCTGCAGCTGCTCGCCTCCGGTACGGCCATCCACTGGGCGCTCGAGGCCCAGCAGTTGCTGGCGGACGACTGGAACGTGGCCGCCGACGTGTGGTCCGCGACCTCGTGGGGCGAGCTGCGCCGCGACGCCCTGGAGGCCGACGAGGCGCTGCTCCGCGGCGAGCAGCGCACCCCGTACGTCACCCAGGCGCTGGAGGGCGCACCGGGCCCGGTGCTGGCCGTCTCCGACTGGATGCGCCAGGTGCCGGACCAGATCAGCCAGTGGGTCGAGCAGGACTGGTCCTCGCTGGGCACGGACGGCTTCGGCCTCTCCGACACCCGTGCGGCCGCCCGCCGCCACTTCGGTGTCGACGCGCAGTCGATCACGGTCGCGGCACTGGCGCAGCTCGCCCGGCGCGGCGAGGCCCCGGCGTCGGCCGTGAAGGAGGCGCGGGAGCGCTACGGCCTGTAGGACGTGACCGCGAAGGCCCCCGGAGGCATGCCCTCCGAGGGCCTTCGTGCGTGATGCTTGACCTTCACACCGTGTGAGGCCGTGCAGTGGAGGAGTCATGTTCACCATCGGAGGCTTCGCCAGGCACGGCCGTGTGTCCGCCCGGATGCTGCGCCACTACGACGCCGTCGGGCTGCTGCGGCCGGAGCACACCGACCCTTTCACCGGCTACCGCTACTACTCCGCGGCCCAGCTCGCCACGCTCAACCGTGTCATCGCCCTCAAGGACCTCGGCTTCACGCTGCAGCAGGTGCGGCAGATCCTCGAGGAGCGGGTGAGCACGGAGGAGCTGCGCGGCATGCTCAAGCTGCGGCAGGCGGAGCTGGAGGAGGCGATGGCCGCGGCGGCCGCCAGGCTGGCGCAGGTCGAGGCGAGGCTCCGGTCGATCGAGAGCGAGGGCCACATGCCCACCCAGGACATCATGATCAAGAGCGTGCCGGCCGTGCGGGTCGCCGTGCTCTCAGCCGTCGCCGCCAGTTACGCGCCCGAGCACATCGGGCCGGTGATCAGCCCGCTGTACGACCAGCTGTTCACCCGGCTCAAGGCGGCGGACATCACCCCGACCGGCCCCGGCATCGCGTACTACGAGGACGCCCCGGACGGCGACGGCGCGGTCCTGGTGCACGCCGGGTGCACCGTCTCCGCCGGCCAGGAGCCCGGCCAGGACTTCGAGATCGTCGACCTGCCCGCCGTCGGGCGGGCGGCGACGATCGTGCACCGCGGGCCGATGGACACGGTCATGCCCACGGAGCAGACCCTGGCCCGCTGGATCGACGCGGGCGGCCACCGCTCGGCGGGCTATGCCCGCGAGGTCTGTCTGGAGTGCCCGCCGGACAAGGAGAAGTGGGTGACGGAGCTCCAAGTACCGCTGGAATGAGCGCGCGATGATGAGGGCATGCGCGCTGCCCGGCTGATCAAGATGGTGCTCCTGCTACAGGCCCGACCCTCGATGACCGGGGCGGAGCTCGCCCGGGAACTCGAGGTGTCGGAGCGGACGGTCGCCCGGGACGCGCTCGCACTGTCGGAGGCAGGTGTCCCTGTCTACGCGGACCGTGGCCGGGCCGGCGGCTACCGGCTCGTCGGCGGGTACCGGACCCGGCTGACCGGGCTGGCCCGCAGCGAGGCCGAGGCCCTGTTCCTCTCCGGGCTGCCGGGCGCGCTGTGCGACATGGGGCTGGAGGACGCGGCGTCCGTGGCACGCCTGAAGGTGTCCGCGGCGCTGCTCCCGTCGCTCAGCAACGCCCCGGAATCGGCGGCCGGGCGCTTCCATCTGGACGCGCCGGGCTGGTACCAGGAGCCAAAGACGCCGGAGCTGCTGCCGGTGATCGCCGAGGCCGTGTGGGACGACCGTCGCATACGGGCGACCTACCGCCGCCGGGACACCGAGGTGGACCGGGAGCTGGAGCCGTACGGGCTCGTACTGAAGGCGGGCGTCTGGTACCTGTGCGCACGGGCGGAGGGCGGCTTCCGGGTGTACCGGATCGACCGGTTCTCCTCGGTGTCCACGGACGGCGAACCCTTCGACCGGGACCCCGGGTTCGACCTGCCGGCTTTCTGGGAGGAGCGTGCCGCGCAGTTCGCCCGGTCCATCCTCCGCGCCGAGGCCGTCGTCCGCCTGACCGGCGAGGGGGCGCGCCGGCTCCCGTACGTCACGGACCGGTCTGCCGCCCAGGAGGCGCTCGCGGCGGCGGATGCGCCCGACGGCCAAGGTCGGGTGACATGCACGCTGCCGGTGGAGTCCCTGGACGTGGCGTACACCCAACTCCTCGTGCTCGGCCCGGAGGTGGAGGTTCTTGCCCCCGCGGAGCTGCGGGAGCGTTTCGCCCGGACGGCGGCGCGGCTGGGCGAGCTGTACGCCGGGCCCGGCAGGGAGCCGGGCCCGGCGTGAGGCGTCGGGTCGGCGGTGACCACCGGGGTCAGCGGTAGTCCTCGAGCTGCGGTGTCCGGCCCGCCTGCTCCGCCATGATGTACCCCCACACGTCCGGCCTGCTGCCGTCCGCGTCGGTGACGCCGTACTCCTTGGCAAGCCGGCCGCTGTCGAGGGACTGCCCGTTCCAGCGGGCCCGTTCGGGGTCGGCCGCGAGGGCCGTGACACCGCGGCCCACGTACACGGGCGACTCGGACAGTGCCCAGTGCTTCTGTTTCGCCACACCGTCGCGCCAGTTGTCCTCGGTGAGACCGAAGATGTCGAGCATCTCCTCGGAGCGGAGGAAGCCGGGGGTGACCGCCACCGCCGTGCAGCCGACGCCCTTCAGCTCCTCGCCGAGGATGAACGCCATCCGGATCGGGCCGTTCTTGGCGAGGTCGTAGTAGAAGTTCTCGCGGAAGACCTTGTTGGTCTCGGCGGTGCCGTCGGTGACTTCGACGACCAGGCCGCCGGGTTCACGGACCAGCAGGGGCAGCGCGATGCTGCTGGTGATGATGTGGCTCTTCACACCGAGGTCGAGCATCCGCAGTCCGCGGTCCAGGTCGACGTCCCACATCCGGGTGTCGAAGTCGAGCAGGAAGTTGCCGCCCCAGACGTCGTTGACGAGGATGTCCAGGCGGCCGTGTTCGCTGTCGATGCGCTCCACCAGTGCCCGTACCTGCTCCGGCTGAAGGTGGTCGGTCGGGACGGCGACCCCCGCGCCGCCGGCCGCGGTGACCAGTTCCGCGCTCTCCTCGACGGTCTCCGTGGGGCGGCCGACCTCGCTGACGCTGTCGCGGGTGGTCCGCCCGGTCACGTACACCGTCGCGCCCGCGGCGCCGAGTTGTACGGCGATGGCTCGGCCCGCGCCCCGGGTGGCGCCGGCGACCAGTGCGATTCTGCCGTCGAGCGGCTTGTTCGTCGTCATGGCCCCGACCGTCGCACGGATACCGGACATCTACTGTCCGGCTTGCGCCGGCGTGAGTCCCCGGTTGCGAAACAGCCGCTTTTCGGCTGCTCCGCGTGCGCGGGCCGGTGCCAGCCACGATGCTTGACCCGTGATGGACGAGACGGAGTTCTGGGAGATCATCGACAGCACCCGCGAGGCCGCCGAGGGCGACCCCGAGGACCACGCGGAGTTGCTCGTGGAGCGCCTCCTGCAACTCGACCCCGACTCCGTGCTCGACTTCGCGCGGCACTTCGAGGCCCGCTACAACCGCGCGTACACCTGGGACCTGTGGGGGGCTGCGGCCGTCCTGCTGGGCGGAGCGAGCGACGACGCGTTCGACTACTTCCGCTGCTGGCTCATCGGACAGGGCCGGGAGATCTTCGAGGCCGGGGCGCACGAGCCGGACACGCTGGCCGAGCTGCTGGACGAGTTCGACGAGGACATCGACGGCGACGGCGAGGAACTCGGTTACGCGGCCGACGAGGCGTACGAGCAGCTGACCGGCGCCGACGCACCCGATCTGGGCATCCCCGTGCAGTCGGCCGAGCCCGCCGGTACGCCGTTCGACTTCGACGACGACATGGCGCTGGCGGCGCGTTTCCCGAAGCTGTGGGAACGGTTCGGCGGCCTCTGACCGTCCTCGCCGCCCCCTACGTGCCGCGAGGACGGCTCACCCGTTTCCCCCGGGCGGTGAGCCGAAGCCGCGGGGCCGGATTTCAATGAGCCCATGTCGCAACCGCAGCCTTCCCTCGGCCGGACCGCCCCGAGCAGCGGCAAGGGGCTGCTGCGGCGCACCGGGGAGTGGTGCGCCCGCCACTTCGTCACGGTGCTCGTTCTGTGGCTGGCCGGCGTGGTCGGGCTGCAGGTGCTGGGCCGGGTGTACGGCGGCGACTACTCGGACAACTTCGCGCTTCCGGGCACCCAGTCGCAGGACGGCCTCGACGTGCTCAAGGCACATGAGCCCGCCGCGGGCGGCTACAGCGCGCAGATCGTGCTGCACGACTCGGCGAAGCCGCTCACCGACTTCGGCAGCCAGGTCCAGGGGGCGGTGAGCGACCTGGGGAAGCTCCCCCATGTGCTCTCGGCGCAGAACCCGCTGCCCCCTCCGGGCACGACACCACCGAAGCCGCCCGCCGGCACCCCGAACGTCGGGCCGCTCTCCACCGACCGGAAGACGGCGTACATCACCGTCCGGTTCGACGCCCAGCCCTCGACATTCGGGTCCTCGTACCTGGACGGTGTGGACTCGGCGGTCCAGCCGCTGCGCGCCGCCGGGATGGACGTGGAGTACGGCGGCACGCTCGGCGAGCTGGCACGGCCGGAGCCGGACGACCGCACCAGTGAGGCGATCGGTTTCTCGGTGGCGATCCTGGTGCTGCTGATCGGTTTCGGCAGCGTGCTCGCGGCAGTACTGCCCCTGGTCACCGCCCTGATCGCGGTGATCTGCGGACTCGCCCTGCTCGGGCTGCTCGCCGCCGCGTCCACCTTCGCCACGGTCTCGCCGACCCTGGCCACGATGATCGGTCTCGGGGTCGGGATCGACTATGCGCTGTTCCTGCTCACCCGCCACCGCCAGCATCTGATGGACGGGCGGGACCCGGTGACGGCCGCCGGCCGGGCCACGGCCACCAGCGGCCGCGCCGTGCTGGTCTCCGGCTGCACGGTCGTCATCGCCCTCTCCGGCCTGTGGGTGTCCGGGATCAGCTTCATCGGCAAGCTCGGCCTGGCCGCGGCGGTCACCGTCGTCACGGCGGTGCTCGGCGCGCTCACCCTGGTGCCCGCCGTGCTCGGGCTCACGGGCCGGTGGATCGACAGGCTCCGGGTACGCCGGCCCATCGCCGAGACCGACGCGGAACCGGGCGAGGAGGCCCACGGCACATGGCACCGGTACGCGCGGCGGGTGGAGCGCCGCCCGTGGTGGTTCCTGGTCGGCGGGGCGGTCGTCCTGGCGGTTCTCGCGGTGCCGCTGTTCTTCATCCAGCTCGGGCACATCGGCGACGGCGCCGACCCGAAGTCGTTCACCGACCGGCGGGCGTTCGACCTGATGTCGAGCGCCTTCGGGCCGGGCTCCAACGGGCCCATGACCCTGGTCGTCGACCAGTCCGACGTGCCCGAGTCGGACCGCTCCGCGCTGGCCACGCAGGCACAGGACGCGCTCGCGAAGGTGCCCGACGCGGCCGCGATCACCCCGCTGAAGGCGACCTCGGACGGCGATGTGCTGATCTCCACCGCGTACTCCGTCGCCGCCCCGCAGGACGAACGGACCACCCGGTTGGTCAACCACCTGGTCGACGACGTGCTGCCGCAGGCGGTGAAGGGCACGGACGCCCGTACCTACGTCACCGGTACGACGGCGGCCCAGGTCGACTTCCTCGACATCGTCTCCAGCCGGCTGCCGCTGATCATCGCGGTGGTCGTCGGGCTGGCGTTCGTCGTGATCCTGATCGTGTTCCGGGGGGTCCTGGTCGCGGTGAAGGCGGCCGTGCTCAACGTGCTGTCCATCGCCGCCTCGTACGGCGTGGTCGTGGCCGTCTTCCAGTGGGGATGGGGCGGGCCGGCCCTCGGGGTGTCGGGCGACGTGCCGATCGAGAGCTACGTGCCCATGATGATGTTCGCCATCGTCTTCGGCCTCAGCATGGACTACGAGATCTTCCTGCTCTCCCGCGTCCACGAGGCGTGGCTGCGCACCGGCGACCCGCACGCGAGCGTCGCACACGCGCTGGAGATCACGGCCCGGGTCATCACCTGCGCCGCGCTGATCATGGTCAGTGTGTTCGCGGCGTTCATCCTCAGCGACAACATCGTGGTGAAGATGCTGGGGTTGGGGCTCGCCGCCAGCGTGCTCATCGACGCGACGGTCGTCCGACTGCTGCTCGTACCCGCCGCGATGACGCTGCTGGGCCAAGCGGCGTGGTGGACGCCTCGGTGGCTCGACCGGCTGCTGCCGCATGTGGACGCCGAGGGCGAGGGACAGCCGGCCGCCGGCCGCGGGACTACCCGGCGCCCGTGAGGGACCGGCCCATCAGCACGTCGTCCACGTACCGCCCTTCGAGGTGGAACTCACCCGGCAGGACCCCCTCGACAACGAACCCCTCCGCCTCGTAGAGCGCCCGCGCCGGTGCGTTGTGGGCGAGGACCCGCAGGGTGATGCGCAGGGCGCCCCGCTGCCGCGCCTCGTCGCACGCCGCCCTCAGCAGGGCCCGCCCGACGCCGCGGCCGCGGGCACGGTCAGACACGGCGAGGCCCTGGATCTGGCGGACGTGCCGGTTGCAGGCCAACGGAGTCGGCGGGGCGAGCCGGATGTAGCCGACGACCGTGCCGTCGGCGTCCTCCGCGACGAGGAACTGCTCCGGCCGGTGGTTCTGGTCGAAGAACGGGTCGTACGGCGGCTGCGGCCGGGGTGTCACGGCGTGCAGCGGCGACCAGGCGGCCCGGTCGAGTTCGGCGAGCTCCGTCTCGTCGGAACGCCGTGCGGGACGTATGTGCGATTCGGGCATGGGGTCACTGTGCCATGCAGGCGACCGCGGGCAGGATGGGTCCATGCAGAGATCTCGAATCGCCGTCACCGGTGCCTCCGGACTCATCGGCAGGGCGCTGGTGCACTCCCTGCGCGCGGACGGCCACGAGGTGGTGCGCCTGGTGCGACGTCCCTCCGAGGCCGCGGACGAGGTCCGCTGGGACCCGGCCCGGCAGTACGTCGACGTGGCCGGCCTGGCCGGCTGCGAGGCCGTCGTGCACCTGGCGGGCGCGGGGGTGGGTGACCGTCGCTGGACGGAGGCGTATCGCAAGGAGATCCGTGACAGCCGGGTCCTCGGCACGGCGGCGATCGCGGAGGCCGTCGCCTCCCTGGACGTGCCGCCGCGGGTGCTGGTGAGCGGCAGCGCGGTCGGCTTCTACGGCGACACCGGGGAGCGGGCCGTCGACGAGAGCGCACCGCCCGGGGACGGATTCCTGTCGGACGTGTGCGTCGAGTGGGAAAGAGCCACGGGCGCCGCCGAGGAGGCAGGGGTGCGCACCGCGTTGGTGCGCACCGGACTCGTGGTGTCGCGGCACGGGGGCGCGTGGGGACGGATGTTCCCCCTCTTCAGGGCGGGGCTCGGCGGCCGGCTGGGCAGTGGCCGGCAGTACTGGAGCTTCATCTCGCTGCACGACACCGTGGCGGCGCTGCGTCACATCGTGGACACGGAGTCCTTGTCTGGTCCGGTGAACCTCACCGCGCCGGAGCCGGTGACCAACCGTGAGGCGACCGAGGCGATGGGCCGTGTGCTGCGCCGTCCGACGCCGTTCGCGGTGCCGGCGCCGGCACTGCGGGTGGTGCTCGGCGGGCTGGCGGACGACGTGCTGAGCAGCGGGCGGGTGCTGCCGGGGGCGCTGTTGGGGTCGGGATTCTCGTTCGCCTTTCCTCGTATCGACGACGCGGTGCGGGCGGCACTGGGGTAGCGGGCGGTCCTGCGCGCGCGGGGCGTGTACGGGGCGTTGTGCGCCCCCGCGCTCCGGTGCTCCGCGATGTGCGCTACCTCCGCGTGCCGCCCACCTCTTTAGTCTCGAACCGAACTCGGGTATTCCTCGGGCGGGTCGGGGGCATGAGCCTCCCACCAGCCGCGCCGACCTCGGGGAGGGGCACGTGCTCAGCACCGCTCATGATGCGGACGTCGTCATCGTCGGGGCAGGGATCGCCGGACTGTCGGCGGCCCACCGGCTGACCAGTGCAGGGGTCACGGTCAGCGTCCTCGAGGCCGCCCCCGTGATCGGCGGCAGAACCGCCACCACGCAGATCGACGGGTTCCGGCTCGACCTGGCCGGCCAACTCCTGTGCACCTCGTATCCGGAGTTGCAGCGTACGGACGTGCTGCGGGACGCCGATCTGCGGCTGTTCTCCCCCGGTGTGCTCGTCCACAGCGGGGGCCGGCTGCAGCGGACCGGCGAGGTCGGCAGCGCGCGGTGGGGCTCTGCCCACACCCGGAGGAACGGGGGCGCGCAGGGCGTGGGGGTCGCATCCACCGTTGCGCGCGCCCTCGCGAGCGCCCCTCGTCCTCGGCAGCTGGACCAGGCGCGGCTGGGGGCCTCCTTGGCCCGCCTCGCCGCGACCCCGGTGGACCGCGTCCTCGCCCGGCCGGAGCGCTCCGCAGCGGAGGCCCTGCACGGACGCGGGCTGCCGACGCGTACGGTGCACGGCTTTCTGCGTCCTCTGCTGTCCGCGCTGCTCGGCGACCCGGAGCTGGCCGACACCTCCAGCCGCTGCGCGGATCTGGCCCTGCGCGGCTACGCCCTGGGCCGCCTGTGCGTGCCGGCCGGCGGTGCGGCGACGCTGCCCGAACTGCTGGCGGCCGCGCTGCCCGCCGGGTCCGTACGGACCGGGCTGCGGGTCACCGACATCTCCACGACCTCCGTGACCACGGAGCAGTTCGGGCAGCTCCACTGTCGTTCCGTGCTCCTGGCCACGGGAGCACGGGCGGCGGCCGCGCTGCTGCCGGGGCTGCGGGTGCCGTCGTACCACCCGGTGACGGTCGTCCACCACACGGCGCCCGAATCCCCGCTCAGGGAACCGGCGCTGGTGCTGGACGCCGACCGGGGCGGGCCGGTGTCGCACACCGCGGTGATGAGCGAGGTCGACCCGTCACGGGCGTCGGACGGACGGGTGCTGATCACCTCGACGGTGCTCGGCGAGCCGGGGGACGACCTGGACCGCCGGGTGCGGCGGCAGCTGGCGACGGTGTACGGGAGTCCGACGGACGACTGGGAACTGCTCGCCGTCCACCACGACCCCGAGGCCGTCCCCGCGATGCCTGCGCCGCACGATCTGCGGCGGCCGGTGCGGGTGCTCTCGGGTCTGTACGTCTGCGGCGATCACCGGGACACGGGGACGGTGCAGGGAGCGCTCCACTCGGGCCGGAGGGCGGCGCACGCGATACTGAACGATTTCGGAATCCGGCTCGGCTCTGCGGCTGCACCGCTGACCACGGCGGCGTGAGCCCCGCCGGGCAGGGCCGGTGAGGTGTCGGGGCGCCGCGGGTGCGGCCGCTGCGCCGGACCGTCCCGGTCCCGCCCTTCCGTGGACCGAGGCGGGCCCCCGAGCCCGTACCGCCCACCGGCCTCCGCCCGGACCCGGGCCGCGCGCCGCATTCGGGGCTTCGCCCCGGGCCTGCACGGGCGGGGCGGGTTCCGGCGTCGAGGCGCAGGGTTCGGGGCGGCGGAGCCCCGTCAAGGGTCAGCTCAGGGCCGAGACGCGGTCGCGGTACGTGCGGACCGGTGGCGCGTCCCGGTAGGGCTCGAGGCGGCGTTCGAACTCGCGCACATACTCCGACGCCCGCACCGACCGCATCTCCGACGCCTGGAGCGCCGCCTCCGCCCCCAGCGCGCACGCCTGGTCCAGCTCCCCCAGGCCGAGCCGGGCCGACGCCAGGACGACCCGGCAGAAGAGGCGGCTGCGGGCGAAGGCCGGGGCCCGAAGCTGCAGGGAGCGTTCCGCGTGCTGTACGGCGCTCCTGTACTGCCGCAGATCCCAATGGCAGTGGCCGAACTCGTCCGCCAGCTGTGCCTCGTCGAAGAATCGCGCCCAGTACGGCACGTCGTCGCCGGGGCGCGCCGCCTCGAGCGCGCGCTCGGCACGTACGAGCGCGGCCGTGCAGGCCCGGGCGTCGCCCAGCACGCCGTGCCCGCGGGCCTCCGCACAGTGCAGCAGAGCCTGCACCGCGGGCGGCGCCGAGGACCCCACGCCCTGCTGGGCGACCCGGGTCAGCTGCACGGCCTCACGGCCGTGGCCGAGGTAGACGGCCTGGCGGCTCATGGTGACCAGCACGTACGAACCGTAGGCCCGGTCCCCCGCCGCCTGTGAGAGCCGCAGCGCCTGGACGAAGTACCGCTGGGCGAGGCCGTGCGCCGCGATGTCGTACGAGGTCCAGCCGGCGAGCCTGGTCAGGTCGGCGGCCGCCGCGAACAACCGCCTCCCGGTCGTCTCCCCGTACATGCCGCGCAGCATCGGCTCGGCCTCGTGCTCGAGATAGCGCACCAGCGCCTGCCGGGCGTGCCCGCCGCCGTACGCGTGGTCGAGGGCGCGGAAGAGTTCGCCGACCGAGCGCAGTGCGGAGATGTCGCCGCTGGAGACCTTCTGGCCGGGCCCCCGGTCGGTGGCGCCGCGCTGCCGCGGCACGGCGATCCGCGGGCCCTGGGACGGGACCCGGCCCGAGCCGACCTGCGCGGCCGCCTCGACGCGGCCCACGCGCTCGTCGGCCCGGCCGATCAGCCAGTCCCGGCTCGGTACAACCAGTCCGGCCGGGGTGAACGCGATCTTGCGCAGCTCGGCGTGGCTGCCCGAGTCCTTGCGCCAAAGCCCGCTGACGATGTCCACGGCCTCCTCCGGGGTGGCGGCGAACTCCAGCCCTGCATAGACGGGGGCGCAGGCGTCCAGTCCCAGGTCCTGGGCCGAGAGCCGGCGGCCGAGTCTTCGGGTGAACACCTCGGCGATCAGCGCGGGTGTGGTGCCGCGCGGTTGCTGCCCGCGGAGCCAGCGGGTCACTGAGGTCTTGTCGTACCGGAGGTCCAGGCCGTGTTCGAGCCCCAGCTGGTCCACTCTGCGGGCGAGACCGGCATGGGAGAAGCCGGCCTCCGCGATGAGCGCGGCGAGCTGCCGGTTGGGGGTGCGCTGGGTGGTCCGTTCCGTCATCGGTTGTGGCGTCTCCTGCCTTCCGGGCCGGGAGCAGCCCATGGGGGTACCTCCTGGGGGTGCCCCCAGGCGTAGCTCTGGGGGAGAAGCCCTGGGGGAGGAACGGCGCGAACTTAGCGGCCTTCCACTGCCATTCCGCCGCCTTCGCCCCACATTCATCCGATCGTGTGAGGATTGACGGCAGCACTGATCACGGAGCTGACGGGCACGACCTGCGCGGTCCTCGTGTTCGCACCCGCCGTACAGTGGCTGGGGCCCGGTCACCACCGGGCGGATGTTCTAGGGAGGCACAGCCGTGAGTGAGCTGCGGTTCGTCCGACTGGGGTTCGGCGAGGACGCCGTCGAGTACCGGGAGGCGTGGCAGAAGCAGCGCGAGGTCCACGCCGCCCGCTTCGCGGACGAGATCCCGGACACATGTCTGCTGCTGGAGCACCCGCCGGTCTACACGGCGGGGCGGCGCACCGAGGACAGTGAGCGCCCCCTGGACGGGACGCCCGTCATCGACGTGGACCGCGGCGGGAAGATCACCTGGCACGGCCCCGGCCAGCTGGTGGGCTACCCCATCCTCAAGCTGCCGCGCCCCGTGGACGTGATCGCGCACGTACGCCGCCTCGAGGACGCCCTGATCGCGACCTGCGCCGAGTTCGGCGTGGAGACGAGCCGGGTCGAGGGCCGCAGCGGGGTGTGGGTGCTCGGCGACCCGGTGGAGCAGCGGCCGTCGCTCGGCGGGCTGTCCCTGGACTTCGACCCCCGGCTGCACGACGAGGAATTCGACCCGCGGATGAACGGCCCCGAGTACGCCCCGTCCAACGCCGGCCAGCGCCGCGAGGACCGCAAGCTCGCGGCGATCGGCATCCGTATCGCCAAGGGCGTCTCCATGCACGGCTTCTCGCTGAACGTCAACCCGGACAACACCTGGTTCGACAGGATCGTGCCGTGCGGCATCCGGGACGCTGGTGTGGCCTCGCTCGCGAACGAGCTGGGCCGGGACATCACGATCGAGGAGGTACTCCCGGTGGTCGAGAGGCATCTGCGGCTCGTGATGGACAACGCGGTGCTGCTGCCCCGCGAGATCGAGAAGACCGAGACCGAGAAGGCGCCCGTCTGAGGCCGCCGGGCCCTGGGGAATGCCGACCCGGGGCCACAGGTTGGCCGAACGTAAGGCCGCATTTTTAACGGGCGTACCCTGGTGTCCGCCGAAGAATCGAAGCTGTAGGGAGCCGGTCGTGTCCGCAGTCGCACCCGACGGACGCAAGATGCTGCGCCTGGAGGTCCGCAACAGCCAGACCCCCATCGAGCGCAAGCCCGAGTGGATCAAGACCCGGGCGAAGATGGGCCCCGAGTACAACCAGCTGCAGAAACTGGTCAAGAGCGAGGGTCTGCACACGGTCTGCCAGGAGGCGGGCTGCCCCAACATCTTCGAGTGCTGGGAGGACCGCGAGGCCACCTTCCTCATCGGCGGCGACCAGTGCACCCGCCGCTGCGACTTCTGCCAGATCGACACCGGCAAGCCGCAGGCGCTCGACCGTGACGAGCCCCGCCGTGTCGGCGAGTCCGTCGTCACCATGGACCTGAACTACGCCACGATCACCGGTGTCGCCCGCGACGACCTCGAGGACGGCGGCGCCTGGCTGTACGCGGAGACCGTGCGCCAGATCCACGGGCAGACGGCGGACCGCGAGGCCGGCCGCACCAAGGTCGAGCTGCTGATCCCCGACTTCAACGCCGTGCCCGAGCAGCTGGCCGAGGTCTTCTCCTCGCGTCCCGAGGTACTCGCGCACAACGTGGAGACGGTGCCGCGGATCTTCAAGCGGATCCGCCCCGGTTTCCGTTACGAGCGCTCGCTCGAGGTCATCACGCGCGCCCGCGAGGCGGGCCTGGTGACGAAGTCGAACCTGATCCTCGGCATGGGCGAGACGCGCGAGGAGGTCAGCGAGGCGCTGCAGCACCTGTACGACGCGGGTTGCGAGCTGATCACCATCACGCAGTACCTGCGACCGTCCGTGCGCCACCACCCGGTGGAGCGCTGGGTGAAGCCGCAGGAGTTCGTGGAGCTGAAGGAGGAGGCCGACGAGATCGGCTACTCCGGCGTGATGTCGGGCCCGCTGGTCCGTTCTTCGTACCGGGCCGGCCGGCTCTTCCAGCAGGCGATGGAGGCCCGCGCCGCCAGGACCGGCAACGGTGAGGTCCGGGCCGGCGGCACGCAGACGGGTGCCGCCCAGGCCGTGTGACGGCGTGTGAATTCAGGCACAAGTAATTACTGTCCAGTAATGGCCGGTTGTGCGCGGTCCGTACCCTCCCCGCAGGTCGGGGGCACGGTACGGGCCGCGTCCGCGTTCCCCGGGGCCCGCGACCCGCGAATCCGTCCTTCATCAGCGTTTGACCGGCGGGTCATGCCCTGGTAACACCAATCAGTGACGCTGAACTCACGCACAGCTCCCACTCATCGCCGCTCACCCCGAGGGGGAACCGCCACCATGCAGGCCGCGCCGGTACGCCACGTCAGTGCCAACCCGATCCCGTCCGTCACCGGCGCGCTGCGCGCCATGGAGGAACTTCTGATGCGCGGCGGCCAGCGCACCGCCCGCCGCAACGCGTGGACGGCGGTCCTCGAGGACCGGCGCCGGGCCAAGGACCGGGTCGAGGCTCAGCACGTACTGGAGGCCGTGGCGACCCGCACTTCGCAGGCCACGTAAACTTCCCGTATGGCGAGGAAGGCAAATTCAGACAGCGCTGACGCTGCTGCGGAACCGGGGCGACTGAAGCAGATCGCCCTGACGTACAAGATGACCCGGAAGGCCGACCCGAAGGTCGGTCTTGTCGTCGCGGGTGTGGGAATCGTCACCTTCGGTGTCTTCCTCGGGATCGGCTTCCTGATCGGTCACCCGGTCTATCTGGGCATCCTCGGCTTCGTGCTGGCTTTCCTGGCGATGGCGATCATCTTCGGGCGGCGCGCGGAGCGGGCGGCCTTCGGGCAGATGGAGGGCCAGCCGGGTGCGGCGGCCGCGGTTCTGCAGAACGTCGGGCGGGGTTGGACCACGACCCCGGCGGTGGCGATGAACCGCAACCAGGACGTCGTGCACCGGGCCGTCGGCAAGGCGGGCATCGTGCTGGTGGCCGAAGGCAACCCCAACCGGCTGAAGCCGCTGCTCGCGGCCGAGAAGAAGAAGATGAACCGCATCGTCGTGGACGTTCCCGTGCACGACATCATCGTCGGCAACGACGAGGGTCAGGTGCCGCTGAAGAGGGTGCGCGCCACGATGCTCAAGCTCCCGCGGGTGCTCAGCGGCCCGCAGGTGACGGCGACCAACGACCGGCTGCGCGCGCTGGGCGACCTGATGAGCAACATGCCGCTCCCGAAGGGCCCGATGCCCAAGGGCATGCGGATGCCGCGCGGCGGCAAGATGCGCTGACGCGCTCGACGCGCTCGACGCGCTCGACGCGCTCGACGACATGAGGCGGGGCCCGGACA
>NZ_BMWB01000003.1:30560-182812 GCF_014651015.1 Streptomyces xantholiticus | reverse complement strand
CGGGCCCCGCCTCATGTCGCTGCGCCGAGCGTCAGATCCTCACCTGCACGGCCCGGGCGAGACGGTCGTGCAGGCCGCGCCCGTCCCGGTCCCAGACGAGCGCCGGGATCGCCAGGCACAGCAGCACACTGCGCACGAGGACGCGGCCGACGCCGAGGCGGCCGCCGTTCTCGGAGAGGACCCGCAGGCCGAGGAGTCGCTTGCCTGGTGTGAACCCGACGGTACCCACGGTGAGCACGCTCAGGACGAAGAAGATCCCGAGCGCCCAGTTGCCGGCCGCCTGCTGATCACGCCCCGCGAACAGTTGGTATGCGATCAGGAAACACAGTCCCCAGTCGACGAAGAGCGCTCCGAAGCGGCGCCCGAGGGGGGCGACGGAGCCCGGCCCCTGCTCCGGCAGCCCGAGCCGCTGCCCCCGGTATCCGAAGTCGACACCCATGTCCTCCGCGGCCGCGCGGGGCCCGGAGAGCCACGATCCGATTGCTTGCCTGTTGTCCACCCGTCCACGGTACTGGGCCCCGTTTCACCCACCTGCGCCCGGGGCCGTTCCCACAGGGTGACCCTCGGCCGGTTAACTTCGTCGAAACAAATGGGTCATGCTGGAGAAATGCCGTCCGCCTACGGTCGAAACCAGCGTGTGCCACCGCACTGGCCTCACGGACGAGCTACAACCCCGCCCCTCCCGGGTGGGAGTAGGAGGAGTTGGATGTTCCAGAACGCCGATGACGTCAAGAAGTTCATCGCGGACGAGGACGTCAAGTTCATCGATGTCCGCTTCTGCGACCTGCCTGGCGTGATGCAGCACTTCACGATCCCGGCAGCGGCGTTCGACCCGGCCGAGGAGCTCGCCTTCGACGGCTCGTCGATCCGCGGCTTCCAGGCGATCCACGAGTCCGACATGGCGCTGCGTGCCGACCTGTCGACGGCCCGCGTCGACCCGTTCCGCCGCGACAAGACGGTCAACATCAACTTCTTCATCCACGACCCGATCACCGGCGAGCAGTACAGCCGTGACCCGCGGAACGTGGCCAAGAAGGCCGAGGCGTACCTGGCCTCCACCGGCGTCGCCGACACCGCGTACTTCGGCCCCGAGGCCGAGTTCTACGTCTTCGACAACGTGCGCTTCCAGACCTCGGCGAACGAGTCCTTCTACCACATCGACTCCGAGGCCGGCGCCTGGAACACCGGCGCGCTCGAGAACAACCGCGGCTACAAGGTCCGCTACAAGGGCGGTTACTTCCCGGCCCCGCCGGTCGACCACTTCGCCGACCTGCGTGCCGAGATCTCCCTGGAGCTGGACAAGAACGGCCTCCAGGTCGAGCGCCAGCACCACGAGGTCGGCACCGCCGGCCAGGCCGAGATCAACTACAAGTTCAACACGCTGCTCGCCGCGGCCGACGACCTGATGCTCTTCAAGTACATCGTGAAGAACGTCGCCTGGCGCAACGGCAAGACCGCGACCTTCATGCCGAAGCCGATCTTCGGTGACAACGGCTCGGGCATGCACGTCCACCAGTCCCTGTGGCAGGGCGGCGCCCCGCTGTTCTACGACGAGCAGGGCTACGCGGGTCTCTCGGACACCGCCCGCTACTACATCGGCGGCATCCTCAAGCACGCCCCGTCGCTGCTGGCCTTCACCAACCCGACGGTGAACTCGTACCACCGCCTGGTCCCCGGCTTCGAGGCCCCGGTCAACCTGGTCTACTCGCAGCGCAACCGCTCCGCCGCCATGCGCATCCCGATCACGGGCTCCAACCCGAAGGCCAAGCGCGTCGAGTTCCGCGCCCCGGACCCGTCCTCCAACCCGTACCTGGCCTTCTCTGCGCTGCTGCTGGCGGGCCTCGACGGCGTCAAGAACAAGATCGAGCCGGCCGAGCCGATCGACAAGGACCTCTACGAGCTGGCCCCCGAGGAGCACGCGGGCGTCCCGCAGGTCCCGACCTCCCTCCCGGCGGTCCTCGACGCCCTCGAGGACGACAACGAGTACCTGCAGGCGGGCGGCGTCTTCACGTCCGACCTGATCGAGACGTGGATCGACTACAAGCGCAGCAACGAGATCGCCCCGATCCAGCTGCGTCCGCACCCGCACGAGTTCGAGCTGTACTTCGACATCTAAGATCGCCGCGGGTCAGAGCGGATTACCGCTCGCCTGTGCCGCTTGAACGACCGTCGGCCGTGTTCTTCCGCTCCAGGAAGACACGGCCGACGGTCGTTTGGCGCGCCCCCACGCGGCAGCGGCTGCGCGAGCGGGTATGCCCAGGCGGTCGGTCCGTACTGTCGCGCTCCTGCCCCGGCCGGGCCGAGCCGCCACCGGTCTCCCGGGGGCCGGCCCGGCTCGGCCCTCGTGCTCTCAGACGCCGAAGACCCGGGGTGCGGGCTGCGACCGGCAGCGGGGGCGCCACAGGACCACATGGTTGACAGCGGGTCAGGGAATCCGGTGAACGCCGGATGTCGGCCTGCGGCCACCGGCGCGAAGCTGCTAGCTGTGAGCGCGGTAGCTAAACGTACAGCTACGAAAAGTTGTCCGGAACACGGCGTTGCTCTCCGGTCTCAATGCCTCAAGAAAGGTCTGGGATGCCCAAAATCTTCCCTGTGGCCCTCCTCGCGCTCGCTCTTGCCGCCGTACCACTGGCCCCGGCGGTGGCCCAGGCGCCTCCGCAGTCCGACCAGGTCCCCGGCCGTTACATCGTGACCCTCAAGGACGCAGCCGCTGCCGACGCTGCCGGCGTGGAAGCGGCTGTGAACGCGGCTGTCGAGCAGGCCGCCACCCTGGGTGCCGATGTGCAGCACGTGTACCGCTACGCCCTCCAGGGCTACGCGGCGTCCATGAGCCCGAACGTCGCGGCCACGCTCGCGGACGACCCGCGGGTGCGTTCGGTGGAGCCCGACCGGCGGGTACAGGCCACCGCTCAGTCGGTCCCGACCGGTGTGGACCGGGCAGAGGCAGACAAGAGCCCCACAGCGGCCATCGACGGTGTCGACACCCGGGTGAACGCCGATGTCGCCGTCATCGACACCGGGATCAACCCGAACCACCCCGATCTCAATGTGCACCGGGCCGGCGGCAAGAACTGCTGGCTGCCCATCCTGCCTCCCTCCGACTGGCACGGTCACGGCACGCATGTCGCCGGAACCATCGGCGCCCTGGACAACGGCACCGGGGTGGTCGGCACGGCGCCGGGCGTCCGGCTCTGGCCGGTGCAGGTGCTCGACCCCTTGGGCAGTGGCACCACCTCGGCGGTCATCTGCGGCATCGACTACGTGACCCAGCACGCCGACGAGATCGAGGTCGCCAACATGAGCCTCGGCGGCGCGGGCACCGACGACGGCAACTGCGGCAAGAGCAACAACGACGCCATGCACCAGGCGATCTGCAATTCCGTCGCCAAGGGCGTCACCTACACCGTGGCGGCCGGCAACGACCACGCCGACGCCAAGAACATGATCCCCGCCGCGTACGACGAAGTGATCACCGTCAGCGCCCTGGCCGACTTCGACGGCAAGCCGGGGGGTCTCGGCCGGCCGACGTGCCTCAACGACCAGGACGACACCTTCGCCGACTTCTCCAACTACGGCTCCGACGTCGACCTGATCGCTCCCGGCGTGTGCATCCGCTCCACGTCCAACAGCGGCGGCTACACCACGCTGTCCGGCACCTCGATGGCCGCGCCCCACGTCGCAGGCGGCGCAGCGCTGTACCGGGCCACCCACCCCGGCGCACTGCCGCAGAGCGTCAAGACGGCTCTGCAGGGCACCGGCAGCCTCGACTGGACCTGGCCCTCGCAGGACGGCGACGGCACCAAGGAGCGTCTGCTCAGACTCGCGTCCTTCTGACGGCGGTCATCCGGCGTCCTTCTGACGGCGGTCATCCGCCCCATGGCGTGGGCGCGCACCGATGCCGGTGCGGGCCCACGCCGCGCTGCTTCTGCCAAGACGCCGCGAGCAGCGCTCCACCCGAACCGACCGCGCAGGTACGTGCAGCAGCAAGGGCCGCCATCCCGTACCGGGGTGGCGGCCCTTGGCGTTCGTCTCGGCGCAGCGACGACCGGTTCCTGGCCTTCGCGGTCGCCCCTTGCGGCGCTGTACACCCGTCGTAGGCGGCCGCGGCCCGACCGGTGCGTCGAATAATCACATGTGCCGTGTGGGGGGCCGCTGTTAGCGTCTCTTCTGCGCGGGGCGGCTCCCGAGTGTGCTTCCTTCTCCCCTTCTTATGACGAAACAGGGCACTCCATTCCCGCCCCGCGCCTCGACGTGCCGGCATCGACGCCCGGCCGAGCCCCCAGACACATCCGCGCACGGCACACCTGCCGGCCGGGTCTGGAAGAGAAGACAAGGACAATGGTCACCACCAAGGACGCAGGTACCGCTTCCGTCGCCCGTACGCTCACCGCCGTACTGCTGGACCGCCGTGGCGCGCTGTACGTCGCCGGGCCACGGCAGGCCGCGACCCTGGAGAGTCGGGCCGGTGTCGCGCTGCTCGAGGCCGACCTGCTCGATCGCGGCTACCTGGTGGGGGCGTCGCTGCGGGCCGCGCTCGTCGGGCTCGAGCCGAAGGTGCTCGCCGCGACCGGTACGGAGCTGCTCGCGGACCTCGACCGGGCTCTCGGCGCCGACCGGCCGCATGTGCCGCTGCTGCGCCGATTCCCCGACAGCACGCCCGCGGACACGTACCGGCACTTCGTGGACCGGATGCTGGTGCTGCTCTTCCAGCACCCGGACCAGCCGTGCGTCCTGTGCGGTACGGCCGGCGATGTGCTGCCCGTGTCCCCCTGCGCCCACCTGGTGTGCGGAAAGTGTTTCGACGGTGCCGACTTCTCCGCCTGCCCGATCTGCGAGCGCCGGATCGACGCGGACGACCCCTTTCTGAGACCCCGGCGTCCGCGCCTGGTCGACCGGCTGCCCGCCCGACGGCGGGCGCTGCCCGTGCGTCTGCGGGTGATCACCCTCGGCGGGGACCTCGCCGCGCGGGAGGCGGATGCCGGGCGTGAGCTCGACATGCTGCTGGCCCGTACCGGTGCGCTCGGCCCCCAGGAGGCGGACGACCTGGACGCCCTGCTGCTGACCCGGAGCCGTACGGATCTCGACCGGCTGCCCGCGACCGTGCCGGGCCGCGAGGTCAAGGCGCGGCTGCTGGCCTGGATGCTCGCCGACGCCGACGCGCACCCGGTCACGCTGCCGTTCGCCACCCGCCTCGTCGATACTGCGACCGACGTGCTGCGGCTGCTCGCGGTGCGGTCGGGCGGCGACGCGGGGCTGGTGCGCGTACCGCGGCTGACGAGTGTGCCCCGGGCGTTGCGGCGTGCGCTGCTCGCGATCGTCGACGGGCTCGACCCGGCGCTCGCGGCCGAGGACATGCGCCGTCACCGCGGGCTGTGGATCCACGCGGCCGAGGTGCTGCACCCCTTCGAGTACGCGAGCCGCTATCCGCGTGCCGCGCTGGCCTTCGCCGCCGTGCGCCGCACCCGGCTCGCCGACGACGGCCGGCTGGCCACGGTGCTGCGTGAGGCGGCGCAGGGTACGGGGCGGATCGACGCCTCCGGTGCGGCCGTGACGGTCCGCAGCTGGAGCGGTGAGGTGGAGGCGGCGCTGGGCCGCGCCGACACGGGTTCGGCGGTGGCGCTGCTGGCGCAGCGCCCGGGTGAGCTGGTGCGGCGGCTGCACCATATGCTGCGGCTGGCCGGCAAGGACGCGGACGCGGTGCTCGACGCCCTGGAGCGTGCGGTGCCCCGGGTGGCTCCGGCGGTGCTGCTGTCCGCGCTCGGTGAAATCCGTACCCCCGGCGGTGCCCGTCCGGCGCGGGTGTTCTTCCCGAAGGGCGGCAGCGCGAGGACGCACCTGGCCGACGACGAACGGCTGCCGCTGTCCGACGGCGTGGTGGAGCGCACGGTCGGCGTGCTCACCGCCGAGCTCCTGCGGCGGGCGGGTGACGCCGGCGAGCCCGTGGATGTCGCGGTGGTCGACGCGGAACTCGGCGGTGTCATAGCGCCGTTCACCGAGCGGACCGCGGCGCGGGCGCTCGTGACGCTGCCGCGCGGCAGTGAACTGGCGCTGCCCGAGGGGCGGACGGTACGGCTGTTCCTGCACTGGATGGAGTCCGAGACCTCCGGGACCGTGGATCTCGACCTGTCTGCCGCCATGTTCGACGCCGAGTGGCGGCCCGTCGGCTCGTGCTCGTACACCGGCCTGCGCTACCGGGGTTCGGCGGCGGTGCACTCGGGCGACCTGCAGAGTGCGCCGCCGCCCACCGGGGCGAGCGAGTTCGTCGACCTGGATCTGGAGCTGCTTGCCGAGGCCGGGGTCCGGCACGTCGTCGCGGTCGTCTACTCGTACAACAACGTTCCCTTCGAGGAGCTGGCGGAGGGTTTCGCGGGGCTCATGGCGCGGGACGAGGCGGGGAACTCCGGGCCGGTGTTCGACCCGAGGGCGGTGGAGCAGCGCTTCGACCTGACCGGGGCTTCGAAGTCCGCCGTGCCGCTGGTGATCGACGTGTCGGCGCGCACCATGCGCTGGCTGGACGTCACCCACGGGGTCACCGGGTCCCAGCACGCCGTGTGGCGTCACGAGAACGTGCTGGCGACCCTGGGGCAGGGCCTGACCGACCTGTTCGCCTCGGGCGCGCGCGTCGGTCTCGGCGAGCTCGCGGTCTGGCGGTCGGCGGTGCGGGCGGCGACGGTCTTCTTCCGCCGGCACGACGGGTCCTTCTCCTGCTACAGGCGGCGCGAGGACGAGTCGGTCATGGCGTTCGCCGCCCGCATCGGGACACCGGACACGGACGCGCCGGGAGCCGCAGCCCCGGAGTCGGCCGGTCTCGCGCACCTCGTGCGCGGCGATCTGCCGCTGCCCGCGGGCAGCGAGGTGTACGCCCTGCACCCCGGCGCGCTCGAGGCGGACAAGGTCCGGCTGCTGACGGCGGCTGACGTGGTGGCGGCGCTGGCGCCGCGCTGAGCGGCGGGGGGCCGGGGCGGGGCGGCGTCCACCGCGCCCGGGCGGGACGAGGGGGCGGAATACGGGCAGGCAGTACGATCGGGCCGCATGGGGATCACTGTGCAGACGCTGACGTACTACCCGGTCAAGGGCTGCGCCGGAACCGACGTCGAGTCGGCCCGGGTGGGGGCCATGGGGCTGGAGCACGACCGGACCTTCATGGTCGTCGACACCGTCGAGGGGGCGTTCCGGAGTCAGCGGGGGCTGCCGGCCATGGCCGCGGTCCGGCCCGAGGTCGTCGACGGCGGGCGGGCTCTGCGGCTGAGCGCGCAGGGCACCGAGAGCCTGGTCGTGGCCGTCGACCCGGAGGGCGAGCCGCGGCCGGTGAGCCTGTTCGACAAGCCGGTCGGGCACGCCGCGGACCAGGGGGAGGAAGCCGCCGAGTGGTTCTCCGACGTGCTCGGGGAGAAGTTGCGGCTGGTGCGGGTGCCGGACGGCTTCGACCGGGACGGCTGGGGCGAGACGCCGGGCAAGGTCGGCTTCGCGGACGCGCACGCCGTGCTCGTGGTGTCGCAGGCCTCGCTCGACGGGCTGAACGCGCGGATCGAGGCCGCGGGCGGGAAGCCGGTGCCGATGGACCGCTTCCGGGCCAACATCGTGCTGGACGGCTGCGCGCAGCCCCACGACGAGGACCTGATGCGGCGGCTGGAGTTCGCGGGGGCGGACGGGCCGGTCGAACTGGCCCATTCCGTCAGGGCGATGCGCTGCGCCGTGCCGTTGGTGGACCAGCGCACGGGACTGCGGGCGGGACCGGAACCGGTGCGTACGCTCGCCACGTACCGCCGGGAGCCCGCGTACGACAACAAGGTCAGCTTCGGGGCCAAGGCGGCGGTGGTACGCGAGGGCACGCTGGCGGTCGGGGACGCGGTGCTCGCCGAGTGGTACGAGAACGGGGCGCCGGATCCCCGGCGCCCCGCCTCATGAACCGGCCGGCTCAGCAACCGGGGCCGGCTCGGCGGCCGTAACGGATCAGCGGCCGTATCGGATCAGCGCCCTGACCATCCGGCATGTCGTGTCGGACGGCGCGTGGACACCGATGCGCTCCGCCGTCCCCCGTATACGGCGGTTGTCGGCGGTAGCCGGGTGGTAGACGCCGGAGTCGAGCAGTGCGATCGCCAGGCGCATCGCCTTCAGCCGGCGGTTGTGGGACACGTACCACTCGCGCGGCTGTCCGGCCGGGAGCGGCTTCTTCTTGGGCGGGGTCAGGGGCTTCGTGGTGAGTGTGGCAACGGCCATCGGCAACCTCCTGGCGCGGTGGCGGGACCATCCCGAACTACTGTTCATTCTACCGGCGGGCACTGACAATCTCCCCTGGCCAGACGGCGTTTGAGGGCTCCGCGGACGGTACCGTGGAGCGCATGGAGATCTGGATCAACCCCGCCTGTTCCAAGTGCCGCAGCGCCATCGACCTGCTCGACGCGGAGGGCGCCGAATACACCGTGCGCCGCTACCTCGAGGACGTACCGACCGAGGACGAGATCCGCGACGTCCTCGAGCGCCTCGGCCTCGAGCCGTGGGACATCACCCGCACGGGAGAGGCCGTCGCGAAGGAACTGGGCGTCAAGGACTGGGCCAGACAGGCCGGTTCCCGCGACAAATGGATCGCGGCGCTCTCGCAGCACCCGAAGCTCATCCAGCGCCCGATCATCACGGCGGAGGACGGCTCGGCGGTGGTGGGGCGTACGGAGGAGGCCGTACGGGACGCGATGGCGCGCGGCTGACGGTAACGAGGGGCAAGAGGGCGAGGGGTAGCCATGACGGGACGCAGGGACGGGGTTCTGGAGGGTCTCGCCGGGAATCCGGCCGCGCCGAGCAGTGTGCTGCTGCGGCTGCTCGGCGTGGAGGACATCCATCACATCGTCCGGATCGTGGTGTGGCGCAAGGACCTGCCGCAGGATGTCGTCGACGCCGTCGTCACTCATCCCGACCGTCGTATTCGATCGCTCTACGGCGAGAGCGGGCACGCCGATCCGGAGCAGCGCGCCCGGCTGCTCGACGGTCATCCGGGCGACGCGTTCGTACTGGCACACGGGCCGATGATGTATCGGGCAGCGGCGCCGCCGCTGCCCGACTGGGCGTACGAGAGGCTGCTCGAGCATCCGCGGGAATACGTCAGGTACGAGCTGGTGCGCTTCGGGTATCTGCCGCCGCACATCGCGGCGACGCTCGCCGATCACGAGGAGTGGTCCTACCGAGTGGCCGCCTGCCGCGCCTGGGACGAGCTGCCGGAGGCAGCCCGCCGGTCGCTGCTGGAGGACGCGGACGACGACGTCCGCACGGCGGCCGCCCTCCATGTCTTCCGGGGCGACGAGGAACTCACCACGGAGCTCGTCGGGCGGCTGCACGGCGACGGGCGGCTCGGCGAGGTGCTGGAGAGCGGCGCGCTCACCAGGGAAGTGGCGGAGCGGATGGTCGCGGAGCGGCCGTGGATCGCCAAGCTGGCCCTGAATCCCACGCTCCCCGCCGACCTGGTGGCGAAGCTCGCCGTCGACGACGACCCGAGTGTCCGCCTCGCCGTGTCGGCACGTCCCGGCCTGACCGAGGAGGAGCGCGCGGCGATCGACCACGCGGTCGACCCCGAGGACCGGCTCGCCACCCTGCGCTGGGTGTGGGACGCCCGCGACGACCCCGAGGTCCTGCGCCGCTGCGCGACGTCCGGGCACGTCTGGCTGCGCCGCAGTGCCGCCGTGTGCCGGGGACTGCCCGACGACATGGTCGAACTCCTCTCGGACGACGAGGATTTCGCCGTACGGCTGCTGCTCGCCGAGTACCACCCGGCGGCGCCCGCGGAGCTTCTGCTCGACCTCTGGCTGCACGGGAGCCATCGGGCGGTCGGAATGCTTATCGCCAAACCGCAGTTCCCGAGCACCGGCCTCGCGGCACGCTTCAACGACGCCGCGGACCCCCGGGCCCGCGCACTCGTCGTACGCGATCCGGACGCGACCTTGGCGCAGATCGACCGGCTCAGCCGCGACCCGGTCGCCGCGGTACGTGCCGAGGCGGCCCGGGATCCACGGCTGGCTCCGGCCCGGGTGCGGGAGCTGCTCGCGGAGCCGGAGACGGTGCATGCAGCGGCGGCCAGTCCCCGGTTGAGCGCGGGCGAGATGCACGCGCTGCTCGACGAGGTGGGCGTGCCCAGGCAGACGGGACACACGTCTGCCGGCCCTTCGTCACCTTAAAGAAAGTTAAGGAAGAGGCGCGTGGGGCGGCTGAGTACTCGATGGCGGCTACTCGTACGTAAGGGCACAAGGAACCATCCGGCCGCCCCCGCGGCCGGGGACAGGAGCCCTTACGTGTCACGCAAGAAGACCCTCAGCGGCAAGAAGAAGATCGCCCTCCTCGTCGGCGCCGCGGCCATGGTCGGCGGCACTGCGATTGTCATGACCGGGACAAGTAATGCCTCCGGGGCCTGCGACGGGCTTGCCCAGGCGATCAGCAACAACGAGAACTTCATCGCCGGGCAACAGGCCAACCCGGACGCCCAGTCGGCGGCGCGCATCGCCAACCGGGAGGCGGTGATCGCGCAGATCAAGGTCCAGCAGGAGGCGGCCGGCTGTGCCGCGGGCGGTGACGGCGGCCAGGCGGCCGCACCCCCGGCGGCCGAGCAGCCCCCGGCCGAGGAAGCGCCCGCAGACGAGGGCGCGGAGCAGGGCGGCGAAAACGCCGGCGAGGAAGCGGGTGCCGGCCAGGAAGCAGGCGCCGGCCAGGAAGCAGGCGCCGGCGAGCAAGCAGGCGGGAACGCGGGCGGCGCTGCCACGGGCGAGGTCGTCTGCGCCGGCTCGACCGTGACGCTCTCCGGTGAGGGCGGCGCACCCGCCGCCTCCAGCAACCAGTTCCCCGTCGGCACCCAGCTCAAGGTGACCAACCTGGACAACGACAAGTCCACGACCGTCGAGGTCACCTCGGTCTCCGGCAGCTGCGCCCTGCTGAACAACGCGGCCTTCGAGCAGGTACGCGAGGCGGGCAAGTTCCTCATCCGCAACGCGCGCATCGAGCGCGTCGGCTGACCGGGCCGGCCGCCGGAGTCCAGGACGCATGCCGCCGCAGCTCCCCCTTCCACTGTCCCAGGAGGAGCGGCCGCCGGGCCGCACACCCGGCGGCGACGGCAGCGTCACAACCCGGCGGCCCCGTGCCGTCGTAGCCGCAGGCCCCGGTAACGCCCCCGCCGGCCCTGCGGCTACGACTTTTTCCCTCTCCCTTACGGCGCCGCCCGCAGCAGCAGCTCCTCCGCCTCCGCCAGGATCTCCGTGAGCCGCACCCCGAAGCGGATGTCGCACGCGTCCGGCTTCCCGGTGCGTACGGCCTCGAGAAGGGCGTCCACCGCGGCGCGGAACGAGGCGACCGGATCGCCCCAGCCGTCGGGCAGCTCCACCCTCCCCTGCTCCCCCAGCAGCACCAGGCTCGTGCCGGCCGCCTTCCCCGGCGCGCTCAGGCCCAGCGTCACGGTGCTGGACGCGCCGGAGGCGTGCCGGAGCACCAGATGCACGGTGTCGGCGGGTCCACGGCCTGCCGACACCGTTGTCACATCGCCGAGGACAGGGATCAGCGCCGAGAGGGCGTGCGGGCCGACGTCCCACAGTCCGCCCTTCTCCCGCCTCCACGGCGACGCCGCGAACGGGCTGTTGGAACCGTCCGAGTACAGCGAACCGAGCCACTGCGCGTGGGCCGTGAACCACCCGTCGGCGGCGCCCTGTTCGGCCACCCACGGGGCCGTCTCCGAGGCGAACCGCAGCGTGCAGAACACCACCGACGCCACCCCGGCGTCCCCGGCCGCACGGGCCGCCGTCCGCGCCGCGGCCACATCGGTCGCGACCGGCTTGTCCAGCAGCAGATGGCATCCCGCCGCGGCAGCCCTGGCGGCGAGCGGAGCCTGAACGTCCGGCGGCACGGCGAAGGCGACCGCGTCGCATATCGCGAACAGCGCGTCGATGCCCTCGTCACCCGTGAACGCCGCCGTTCCGTGCGCATCGGCGAGCGCCGCAGCCGCGTCGGGCCGCCTCCCCCACACCCCGCTGAACACGACGTCCGGGTGCCCGGCCAGCGCCGGTGCCTGCGTCATCCCAGCCCACGGCCCTGCGCCGATGAGCCCGATACGCAGTTGCTGCGTCTGCTTCGTCATGCGCACCAGTGTGCACGGCGGTGTCGCGGCGCCGGAGAGTCCCGGAGGAGGCGGCGGTCAGGGGTGATGGGTTTCCCCCGACCCGGGGCCGGGCGAACGGATGGATCGTGACCGGCCGGTACCGCGCGTAACGCGGGGTTCACAAGCGGGCAACGGCCGGGAAATCGCGAATTGCCAAGCTTCGCCGCATACCGCTGCACCCGCAAAGGATGAGACCCCGTGACCTTCAAGGCTGAGTACATCTGGATCGACGGCACCGAGCCGACCGCCAAGCTTCGCTCGAAGACGAAGATCATGACGGGTGCCCCGGCGGGCCTCGCCGAGCTGCCCGTCTGGGGCTTCGACGGCTCCAGCACCAACCAGGCGAAGGGACACGCGTCGGACCGTGTGCTCAAGCCGGTCTTCAGCTGCCCGGACCCGATCCGCGGCGGTGACGACATCCTGGTGCTGTGCGAGGTCCTCAACACGGACATGACGCCGCACGAGTCCAACACCCGTGCCGCGCTGGCCGAGGTGTACGGGCAGTTCGCCGCGCAGGAGCCGATCTTCGGCATCGAGCAGGAGTACACCTTCTTCAAGGGGTCCCGTCCGCTCGGCTTCCCCGAGGGCGGCTTCCCGGCCGCGCAGGGCGGCTACTACTGCGGTGTCGGCGCCGACGAGATCTTCGGCCGTGACGTCGTCGAGGCGCACCTGGAGAACTGCCTCAAGGCCGGCCTCGGGATCTCCGGCATCAACGCCGAGGTCATGCCCGGCCAGTGGGAGTTCCAGGTCGGCCCGCTCGCGCCGCTCGAGGTCGCGGACCAGCTGTGGGTGGCCCGCTGGCTGCTCTACCGCACTGCGGAGGACTTCGACGTCTCCGCGACCCTGGACCCGAAGCCGGTGAAGGGCGACTGGAACGGCGCGGGTGCGCACACCAACTTCTCGACGAAGGCGATGCGCGAGGGCTACGACGCGATCATCACCGCGTGCGAGGCGCTCGGCGAGGGCTCCAAGCCGCTCGACCACGTCAAGAACTACGGTGCGGGCATCGACGACCGCCTGACCGGTCTGCACGAGACCGCCCCGTGGAACGAGTACAGCTACGGCGTCTCCGACCGTGGCGCCTCGGTCCGTATCCCGTGGCAGGTCGAGCAGGACCGCAAGGGCTACATCGAGGACCGCCGCCCCAACGCCAACGTCGACCCGTACGTGGTGACCCGCCTGCTGGTGGACACCTGCTGCTCGGCGCTGGAGAAGGCCGGCCAGGTCTGAGCATCCGGAACATGAGGAGAAGGGCGCCCGCCGGCACGGCGGGCGCCCTTCTCGTACAGGGTCGCGCCCATGCCGGCGGGGATCGACGACATCGACCGGGCGGCTCCTGAGCACGCGTACGGGCGCGATCAGGCCGCACGGTTGCCGGGAGCCGGGTCCGTACGGGTCGACCCGTGAGAACCGGGCGCACACGGCCACGGCGATCCGGCGCATCACCGGCCGCACCGACGACGCGGCTCCGGTCCTGGGCCGCCGGATCGCCACGTCCGGTGGGTAGCGCGCGCCGCAGCTCTTCGGACCCTGACGGCCATGTCCCTCCTGTCCGCAGAGGCGCGCCCCGCGGTCGAGCGCATCGCCCACTCGCCGCGCCTCGCCTCCGGCCTCTTCCGCGACCGCGGCCGTCCGGCGACGTCGCGGGCATCGGCGCGTGAACTGCTCGCCTCCAGGGCAGATGGGCGCAGGCGCAAAGGCGACGGAGACGGGGGCCGAAACTCCACCGACGTCGCGCGGGTCACGTATCAACGTGTGGAAGGGGCCTGCTGCGGGCGCGTCACGTCTGCTTGAATGGACCCATGGCCGGCATTCATGGGAGCAGCGGAGAAGGTCGCAGCGACCTCGAGCCGTTCTGGCCTTCCCGGCAGCACCATGACTTCGACCGGGTGTGTTGCCGCGCGGTGAACGCGCCGGCCCTCTGAAACCCCCCTCGGGCAGAACCCGTTCGGGCCTTCGGCCGACGCGCACGACGTACGTACGTCCGTCTCCCTCCGCGCGAAAGAGCTGACTTCTCATGGCGAACACCCGTGCCTTCTCCGCCGTCGCCCACTCTCCGTCCAGCCGGCACCGACTGCGTGCCGTCGACCGTGACGAGGTGGTCGACGTCGCCGGCCTCCTGCCCCCGGGCGCGACTTGGCTGCCCGCTCCCCCGAACGCCCTGCCCACCCTTCCGGGGCGGCCGCCGATGGTCGGCTACCTCGTGCTCGTACCGGCCGACCGGCAGCCGCAGCCCTCCCTCGCCCCGGAATCCGCCCCGCGCCCGGCACCGGAATCCTCCCCGGAGGTCGGCGCGCCGGACCGCGGCCCGGTGCTCATCGACCCGGTCCGGCGCACCGCCCAGGTGGACGGGCAGACGCTCGACCTGACCTACCTGGAGTTCGAGCTGCTGGCGCATCTGGTCGGGCACCCGCACCGGGTGCACACACGGGACCAGCTGGTCAGCACGGTGTGGGGGTACGGACACGTGGGCGACGGCCGCACCGTCGACGTCCATGTGGCGCGGCTGCGCCGCAAGCTGGGCACCGAACACCGCCGTACGATCCAGACCGTGCGGCGGGTCGGCTACAAGTACGTCCCCTAGAGCTCGTCAGGACGCACCGGTCCTGGCCTTCGAGAGCGCGCCGAGCACGATGTCGAAGGCCAGGAACACCAGCAGGGAGATACCGAGCAGCGGCACCAACCAGCCGACCAGGGCCGTCGCCGCCGCGAGCGGCAGCAGCACGGTCACGGGCAGCTTGCGCCATGTGCCGCGCGGCACCGGGCGACCGGCGCCCAGCCTGCGCTCCTTCGTCGGCCTGCGCAGCCACCACATGCGGTAGCCCCACACGACGAGCAGGATCAGGGCGACCATGAGGGCGGCCAGGGCGAGCTGGTTGGGCAGGCCGAAGAGCACGCCCATGTGACCGTCGATGCCGAAGCGGGTCAGCTTTGCGAGCAACGGGTAGTCGTCGAAGCGCAGTTCGTCGATGACCCGGCCGTCGCCGGGGTCGAGGGCGACGGAGTCGAGGTGGACCGGGTACTGGGTGTCGGTCTCCTTGACGATGTAGCCCTTGCCGTCGGCCGGCAGGGTGACGGCGATCCTGCCCTCGATCCCGGAGGCGCGCGCCGGGGCCACCGCCTCGTCGATGCCGACGTCCGGGCCCTGGTGGGCCGCTCCGTGGCCGCTGCCGTGGCCCTCGTGTCCGCCGTCCCCGCCGCCGCCTGCCTCGAGCGCGGCGGAGAGGGCGGGGGTGGCTCCGCCCAGCTGGTCCTGGAGGGCGCCGATGTTCTCGCCCGCGTACCGGGACCAGGTGAGGCCGGTGGCGGAGAGCAGGACCAGGCCGGTCACCGCCCACAGGCCGACCGAGCCGTGCAAGGACAGGGTCCTGCGGCGGCCCTTCGCGCCGCGCTCGGGCAGCAACAGGTCCCGCTTGCTGCGGCGTCGGCGTCCGAACCAGAGCAGCAGTCCGCCGAGTGCGACGGCCCAGAGCCAGCCGGCGGCCAGCTCGCTGTAGTGGCGGCCGACGTCACCGAGGTGCAGGCCGCGGTGGGGTTCGTCGAGCCACGTAGATCAGGTGCAGTGCGCCCTGCACGGCGAGCAGGCCGGCCCCGATGGCGCGGACACCGCGGCGGCGGCCGGCCGCGAATCGTCCGACGGCGGCGGTCACACCGAGCGCGACGATCAGCGCGCCGGACGGTATGTGATGCGCGGACAGGGAGGAATGCCCCATAGCGGCAAGGATGACCGCCACCGCCGCGAAGAGCGCGGCCCGCAGGGCGCGCATCGGCGACCGGGCATCCGTCATCGTCCGCACATGCTGCCAGGCCCGAGCCGGGTCCGGGAGAGTGACCGTGGGTACGGGAAGTTCTTCCGGCAGCAGAACCGCGGTTCCCGGCCCGGCCCGGCAGGGCAGAGTCGTGATCATGAGGCTTCTGATTCTGGGCGGGACACAGTTCGCGGGACGTGCGGTGACGGAGGCGGCGCTCGCCCGCGGGTGGGACGTCACGGTCTTCCATCGGGGACGGCACGCGGCACCGGAAGGCGTTGCCGTACGGCTCGGTGACCGCACCGCGGACGGCGGCCGGGCCACGCTCGCCGACGGCGAGTGGGACGTCGTCATCGACACCTGGTCGGGCGCGCCGTCGGGGGTACGGGACACGGCGCGGCTCCTTGCGGGACGGACCGGGCGGTACGTCTATGTCTCCAGCTGCTCGGTGTACGTCTGGCCCCCGGCGGCCGGGTACGACGAGAGCACGCCCACGGTGGAGAGTTCACCGGACGCCGGAGAGGTGCCGTACGCCGAGGCCAAGCGGGGCGGGGAGCTGGCGGTGCTCGACGCGTTCGGGGACGAGCGCTCGCTGCTGGTGCGCTCGGGGCTGATCCTCGGCCCGTGGGAGAACATCGGCCGGCTGCCGTGGTGGCTGGGGCGGATCGCGCGCGGCGGGGACGTGCTGGCTCCCGGACCGCGGGAGACGCCGCTGCAGTACGTCGACGTCCGTGACCTCGCGGAGTGGATGCTCGACGCGGCCGAGGCCGGGCGCAGCGGACCGTACAACCTGGTGAGCGCCCCCGGCCACACGACGATGGGCGAACTCCTCGACACGTGCGTCGCGGTGACGGGCTCGAAGGCGCGGCTGCGGTGGATGCCGGCGGAGACGGTGCTGGCGGCGGGCGTGGAGCCGTGGACGGACCTGCCGATCTGGATCCCGCCGACCCAGGAGGTGCACGGCGCCCTGCACGGCGTGGGCGTGGAGCGTGCGCTGGCGGCGGGCCTGCGGTGCCGCCCGGTCGCGGACACGGTCCGCGACACCTGGGCGTGGCTCATGTCGCTGGGCGGCGCGGCGCCGCAGCGGCCGGACCGCACGCGGGTGGGGCTGGCGCGGGAGGTGGAGGAACGGCTGCTCAGGGAGGCGTGACGCGGAGGCGGAGGACCTGGCGCAGTGGGCGTCGGGGGCAGCGCGAGCGGCAGCTGCGGGCCGCCGACGACAGCGGGGTGGTGCCAGGTCCACCCCCGGATCCGGTGGTCTCCACCTGTGCGGGCACCGAACCGCGGCTGTCTCGACCACGGTAGTTGAACGGCAAGGTGCCCGTTTTCGTCAGGGTCCAAACGGTTTTGGAGCTGGAGACTTCTACAATTTCCGCACACGAGTGAACACCTCACCGGTGGTGCCCGTATGGAACGACGCGCTACTTCCCTCCCCCGGGATTGGAGTTCCAATGGGACGCACATCGAGAAAACGCTCCACGCTGGCAAACCGGGCGATCGCCGCCTCGGCTGCCCTCCTTCTGGGCGGGGGTGGACTGGTCGCGGCCAATTTCTACGCTTCCGCAAATGAGGGCTGGGGCGGTGACGAGAACGGGCCGAGAACCCAGAGTGCAGGTCAGTCGGTCTCCACCATCGACTGTCCGGAAGTCGTCAATTCCATCAAGGAAATACCCGACGACCAGCGGCTCGCCGTCGACCGTGAACTTGCCACACTGGACAGCCAGATCACCACGTACTACCAGCGGTTCGCCGACAACAAGGAGCGGGTCCAGAGCGACCGCACCTTCGCGCAGAACCAGATTCTGAGCCCACTGAAGAACGAACGACTGGTGGTCATCCAGCGGATCGTCTCGCTGATCGACCGCTCGGCCGAACCCCCCCAGGGCCTGGAGGCGACGGCACCGTGCACGTTGCGCGCCGACGACAACGACCAGAACGACGGGGACCAGAACAACGACGACCAGAACGACGGTCAGGACGACGGCCAGAACAACGACGACGGTCAGGACCAAAACCAGGACCAGGGCCAGGACGGCGGCGACCAGAACAACGACGACGGGGACGGCAACAACGACAACGGTGACAACGCCGGGAACGAGGACAACGGCGGCCAGGCCGGCAACGGCCCCGTGGCCGACGACTTCGTCGAGATCGAGTCGGTCGAACCCAACGTCGACGATCCGCAGCAGCAAGGAGGCGCCTCCGACGGCACCTTCACCTCCGACTGCGGCGTGAACGAGAACGGCTTGTTCAATTCCGACAATCTCATCGCCGCCCCCGGCGTCAGCAACGGCGCGCACCACATGCACGACTACATCGGCAACCAGGCCAACGACGCCTTCGCCAGTGACGACGATCTCGCGAACGGAGACACCACGTGCAACAACCAGGGTGACAAGTCGACGTACTACTGGCCCGTGCTGCGTGTGCAGAACGGCCAGAACGAGTTCGACGCCGACCAGGACGGCGGCGGCAACGACCAGAACGTCGGTGAGATCCAGACACCGTCGGAGGTCACGCTGACGTTCGTGGGCAATCCGCAGAGCAAGGTGACCGCGATGCCGAAATTCCTGCGCATCATCACCGGTGACGCGAAGTCCTTCACCAACGGCGACGCGAATGCCAATGCCTCCTGGAGCTGCACCGGATTCGAGGACCGTCAGCTGAAGGACAAGTACCCGATCTGCCCCGAGGGCAGCCAGGTGGTGCGCAGCTTCAAGTTCCAGAGCTGCTGGGACGGCCAGAACATCGACAGCGCGAACCACCGCACCCACGTGGACTTCGCGGAGGAGGACGGCAGCTGCCCCAACGGCTTCCAGGCCATCCCGCAGCTGGTGCAGCGGATCGTCTACGACGTGCCGCCGCCCGTCTTCGAGGGCGACAACGCATCGGTCTTCGCGGTCGACTCGTTCCCCGAGCAGCTGCACAAGCCGATCACCGACCACGGCGACTTCATCAACGTCTTCGACGAGGACCTGATGGACGAGATGGTGGACTGCATCAACGAGGGCCGTAGTTGCCAGTGACCCACTGAACCGAGTTGGCCGGGCCGGCCTGGGAAAGTCCCAGGCCCGCCCGGCCTCTTTCCGTCTGCGGACGGTCGGCACGGCCCTTCCCGGGCCGGTCCGGGAGCACCCGGACCGGCCCGCGAGTGTCGGTGCGGCGGGTCAGTTCCCGTCCCGCGCCCCGTGCTCCTCGTGGCCTTGCTGCTCCCCCCGGCCGTCGTGTCCTTCGTGGCCGTCGTCCTCGCCGCCGTGGTCACCGGAGCCGTGCTGCGCCCCGGTCTCCACCTCGCCGCCGAGCCGGCCGCGCAGGGCCGCCACGACCTTCTCGTCGCCGACCGCGACCCATTTGCGCCCGACCAGATAGGTGCCGCCGTAGTCGTTGGCCGCGTTGATCCACTCGCGCTGACCGCGGTCGGTGGCGAAGGTCGCGAGGACGTATCTCCCGTCGGCCGTCCTGCAGTTGGCCTGGCGCAGTTCGTCCGCGTCCGTCTGGATGTTCGGTTCGCAGTCGGCCTGGCGTGCGAGTTCCTCCAGGCTGCCGGTCGCCGTCCGCGGCGCCTTCGCGCCCTGGTCGGCTCCGACACGCCCGTCGCCGTCGCCGCCCGATCCGCAGGCCGCGGTCAGAGCCAGGACCACAACTGCAAGTCCTGCCCGGGCCGCCCGCCCTCTGCTGGTGCTCGTACTCGTCCGCATCCGGCCATGGTGCCCTCCCGGCCCCTCTTCGCGCGGCCGAACCACGAGTAACGTGCGCGCCGCACGCACCTGTTGTCGCCCCAGCAACACAGAGGAGCGCTGATGCACAAGCTGTCGAGACGTACGCTGCTGGGCACTGCCGGAGCGGTCGGGGCCGGCGCGGTGCTCGCCGGCCCCGCGGCCGCCCTGCCCGCCCCGGCCCGACCGTCCGAGGACGCGCACACCGGGCAGGCGACCGGCCCCGCGCTCGCCGCCCTGGCCCGCCTGCTGCCCGGCCACGCCGACCAGTTCCGCCTCACCGGGCTGACCGGCCCCGAGCGGTTCCGCGTCACCGGTTCCACCGGCCGCATCGAGGTCGCCGGCACCGGCCCGATCGCTCTGCTGACGGGGGTGCACTGGTATCTCAAGTACGTCTGCCGGGCTCACATCTCCTGGTCCGGCTCCCAGCTCGATCTACCGCTCCGGCTGCCGGCGCCCCGCCGGCCGCTGGAGCGGAGCGCCACCGTCCCACACCGGTTCGCGTACAACGACACCCACGACGGCTACACCGCCCCCTACGCGGACTGGCCGCGCTGGGAGCGGCTGATCGACGTCCTTGCCCTGCACGGCTGCAACGAGGTCCTGGTGACGCCGGGCCAGGAGGCCGTCTACCACCGGCTGCTGATGGACTTCGGCTACTCCGACGCCGAGGCCCGCACCTGGCTGCCGGCGCCCTCGCACCAGCCGTGGTGGCTGCTGCAGAACATGAGCGAGTACGGCGGCCCCCTCTCGCCCGCTCTGATCGAGCGACGCGCCCACCTCGGCCGGCGCATCACCGACCGGATGCGGGAGCTGGGCATGCACCCCGTCCTGCCGGGGTATTTCGGGACGGTCCCCGACGGCTTCGCCGCCCGCACCCCGGGCGACGCGCGGGTCATCGGGCAGGGCACCTGGAACGGGCTGCGCCGGCCCGACTGGCTCGACCCGCGCACCCGGGCGTTCGCCGATGTCGCCGCCGCCTTCTACCGGCACCAGCAGGAGCTGTTCGGCGGGATCGACCATTTCAAGATGGACCTGCTGCACGAGGGCGGCACGGCCGGCGACGTACCGGTCCGCGACGCCGCCCGTGCCGTGGAGACGTCGCTGCGGACCGCACGCCCGGACGCGACCTGGGTGATCCTCGGCTGGCAGGCCAATCCTCGCCCGGCGCTGCTGGAGGCCATCGACACCTCCAAGGTGCTCATCGTCGACGGCCTGTCCGACCTGGACACCGTCACCGACCGGGAGAAGGAGTGGGGCGGGGCGCCGTACGCGTTCGGCACCATCCCCAACTTCGGCGGCCGTACGACGATCGGCGCCAACACCGACCGCTGGACGGAGAAGTTCACGGCCTGGCGCGACAAGCCGGGCAGCGCGCTGGTGGGCACCGCGTACATGCCGGAGGCCGCGGAGCGCGACCCGGCGGCACTGGAACTGTTCAGCGAACTGGCCTGGCGCGAGGAGAAGACCGACCGGGACGCGTGGTTCGCCGAGTACGCGGGCTTCCGCTACGGCGCAGAGGACCGCTCCGCACGCGCCGCGTTCGCCGCGCTGGCCGCGACCGCGTACAGGCTCACCAGCACCGACGGCCGCCCGTACGACTCGCTGTTCTGCCGCCGTCCGTCACTGTCCGCCTCGATCGGCACGGCCTTCGACCCGGCCGGTTTCGACCGGGCGTTCGCCGCGCTGCTCGGCGTACGGCCGTCGCTGCGCGACTGTGACGCGTACCGCCACGACGTGACCGACCTGGCCCGGCAGGCGCTCGCCAACCGTTCCCGTACGCTCCAGCTGCCGCTGCGGGCCGCGTACGCCAACAGGGACGTCGGCACGTTCCGGGCGATCTCGGCGCTGTGGCTGAAGCTGATGCGGCTGAGCGACACCATGGCCGGCTGCCACCGCTCGTTCCTGCTGGGCCCCTGGCTCGAGGACGCCAAGCGGCTCGCCACCGAACCCGAGGAGGCGGTCGGGCTGGAGCGCACGGCCCGCGCGCTGATCACCACATGGGCGGGCCGGAACGCCGCCGGCCATCTCAGCAACTACGCCAACCGGGACTGGCAGGGGCTGATCGACGACGTCCACGTGCCGCAGTGGGAGGCGTATCTGACCGAGCAGGGCGACGCGATGGAGGAGGGCCGGACGCCGCGGCCCTTCGACTGGTACCCGGCGGAGGAGACGTGGACCCGGGACCGCCGCGCCTACCCGGTCCGGCCCACGGGCGACGCCCACCGCACGGCCCTGCGTGTGTATGACACCCTGGCCCGCGCCCCGTACCAGGGATTCGTCACGGTGAGCGTGGAGCCACCGGCCTTCACCCCGGGAAGCACCGGCACGGTGACGGCCGCCTTCCGCAACTTCAACGGGCTGCGCGCCACCGGCCGGGTCGACTTCGAACTCACCGGTCCCGACGGGGAGGCCCAGGGCGAGCCGTGTCTGGACAGCGTGGCGCCGGGCGGCACCGGCTCGGTGGCCTGGCGGGTGCGGGCCCCTTCAGAACCTCTCACGGAGCCGCTGGTGCCCATGCCGTACGAGCTGAGCACCCGGTACGGGCCACGGGGAGAGGAGCGGGTGGCAGTCACCCAGCGCGGCAGTGTGTACCTGGCCTCGCCGCTCGACCCTCGGTGGCGCACGTTCACCTCCAACGCGGCCGTGTTCGGTCAGGCCGGTGACCGGCTCGCGATCAACGGGGCGGGCAACGACCTGTGGCGGGGCACCACCCAGTTCGGCACCGCCTACCGGGAGGCGGTGCTCGCCGACGGCGGCAGCGTGCTGCTCCAGGTGGACACCCAGGAGGACACGGGCAGTTGGGCAAGAGCGGGCATCGTGGTACGGAACTCGCTCGCGACGCCCGGTGACGCGGGCTTCCTGAACCTCGCCGTCACCCCGGGACAGGGTGTCGTGCTGTCGTACGACACGAACGGCGACGGCACGCTCGACACCTACCGGCGCATCACCGGCATCAAGGCCCCGGTGCTGCTGCGGCTCACCCGGACCGAGGGGACCTCCTTCACCGGCGCGTGCTCCACCGACGGCGGCGCCACCTGGCGGACCATCGCCACGGTGTCCGTCCCGGACGCGGCGGCGACGCAGGACACCGGATTCTTCATGTGCGCCACGAACGGCGGGAGCGGGGCGCGCGGAACGGTCGGGTTCAGCGCCTGGTCCGTGACGGGCGGTGTCGCGGCCGCCGGGTGACGCCCGGTGGGCCTAGATTCCGCTCATGAACGCGATCCCCTCCACCACCGTCGCGAACCTTCGCGATCTCGGCGGCACGCCCCTTCCCGGCGGCCGGTCGGTGCGCAGCGGTCTGCTGTTCCGTTCCGGTCAGCTGGACCGGATGGACGCCGCGTCCGACCCGGCCGTCGCCGCCCTCGGCATCCGTACCGTCGTCGACTTCCGCACCCGGGCGGAGCGCGAGGCCCGCCCCGACCGGCTTCCAGAAGGGGGACGGCTGCTGCTCGCGGACGTCCTGGCCGACCAGGTCTCCTCCGGCCGGGTGCCGGCGGCGGCCCGGCTGCGCCGGCTGCTGTCCGATCCGGTCGTCGCGGAGCGGGAACTCGGCGGCGGCCGGGGCCGGGAGATGTTCGCCGGCATCTACCGGGCGTTCGTGACGACGGACTCGGCGCGCGCCTCGTACCGGGCGTTCCTCAACGAGGTGGCGGATCCGGACTCCGGACCGCTGCTGTTCCACTGCACGGCCGGCAAGGACCGTACGGGATGGGCGGCGACGATCGTGCTCACCCTGCTCGGTGCGACGCCGGAGACGGTCGAGGCCGAGTACATGTCGGTCAACGCGGCGGTGCGTGAGGCGTTCGCGCCGCTGGTCGAAGGGTTCACCCTGGAGGGCGGTCAGCCGGAGACGGCACTGTCGATCATCGGCGTCGTGCCCGAGTACCTGGACGCCGCACTGGACGAGGTCGACGCCCGCTACGGCTCGATGGAGAAGTACGTGCGCGAGGGTCTCGGCGTCACGTCCGCGGCGCTGGGGCGCATCCGTGAGCGCTTCGTCGTGAAGGGCTGACTTCTCGCGCTCGCGAACGCCGGGTGACCGCAGGACGATTCGCTCGTTCTGCTGAACGTGCGCCCACACGACGTCGTCCCCTCCCCAAAGCCCTTCGCCGGCTCCCCCTCGACCGGTCCCGCCGATCCGGGGTCCGGCGCCGAGGCGGTCGGGGTCTGGCAGGCGGAGGCGGCGCTCGTCGAGCACTATCCGCGCCTGGTGCGGATCGCCTACCTGGTGCTGCCGTCGTCCCTGGGCCAGGGTCGCCGGGTGCTGACCGCCCATGCCGTCGTGCAGCGTTCGCTCCCCCGCGGCGACACCGCGGCCGCCCCGGCCGTGCCACGGGCACGCCGCCCGCAGGACGCCCGCGACCCCGGCTACGGGTATGTGCGGGACCGGGTGGTGCGGCAGGCCATGGAGGCTTCGCTGCCGCTGCGGCGCCGGGCACTGCCCCGGCGGTCACAGTTCCCGCCGCTGCTGCCGCACCTGTGGGGAATGCGGGTCTTCCCGCGCTCCGGCGGCGCCGGCGAACTCGTCCTGGACCAGCGGCTGGCGGCGCTGTCCGGGCCCGCCAGAGCCGCCTATGTGCTGCGCGGTCTGGAGAAGTTGTCCGACCGCGAGGTGCGCGAGGCGCTGGAGCGTGCCGGGGCGGCGGACCCGGCGAAGGCGCTGACGGACGCCGACGCCGTACCGGGAGGTCGCCGGGGCCGGGAACTCCTCCGCTCCTCCGAGTTCGACGCGTGCTCGCTCCAGGTGCGGCCCACCGATCTGCTGCGCCGTCGCCGGCATGCCAGGGCGGCCCTGGTGGCGGCCGTGGCACTCGCCGTGTGCGGGACGCTGCTCCTGCTGCCGGGCGGCGGGCGGGGCGGCGCGGGAAGCGTGCCGGACGGCCGTAACGCCGCGGTGGAGGCGGCGATCGATCCGGGCAGTCTGCTGCGGGCCCCGGGCACGGCCTGGCAGTCGTCGGCCCGCAGGGACTTCTCGGTGTGGCCGGCCAGGGGGCCACTCACCCGGGACCGGGCCCTGCTGCGGCGGGCTCTCGCCGCCTGGGCGGGGCCGGGCGACACGGTCCGGGTCAGCGCGACGCCCGGGACGCCGTCCGGGCCGCCCGTGGGGCCGCCGCAGCTGCTGTTCGCGGGCGGCGTGGGTCTGGCCCGCGTGGTCGTGCTGTACGACGGGCTGCGCGTGGTCCGTTACGCGGAGACGGCCGGCGCGGACGGCGTGGCCCTCGACTTCGCACGTACGGACGGTGCGGACGCCGCCGTCTCCGGCGCGCTCGTCGCCGGCCGCTCGCAGGCGTACGTCCGGTATCTGACGGCGCCCTGGGTACACGGCGTGACCGTACGGGACCTGCTGGCCCCCGGCGGAAAGCCCCGGGCGCTCCGGCGGGACGCGAACGGCCTGACCGAACGGCTTCCGAGCCCCGCCCAGGAACGGGAGTGCCGGTCCTGGCAGGCGCTGGAGCTGACCGACGGCAGCACGACGACGCTGGTGACGGACCTCGGCGAACTCACCCCTGCCCATCTCACCTACGGCCCGCCGAACGCCCCGGCAGGCGTCATGGACGCCACGGCACGCGCGACCTGGGCGCGTACGGCATGTCTGCTGCCGGGCGTGCGGGCGCACGGCGTGCGCAGCGTCAACTCCTGGCGGTACGCGCAGCAACGGCTGCCGGAAGCGAACGGTACGGCCGCCTGGGTGTGCACGCGGGCGGAGACCTGGCGGGGCACGGACAGCAGGGTCCTGGCCCAGTTCCAGGCACCCGCCGCGCGGCCCGGCACGCCGGGCGCGGTGGTGGCGCGGGCGGAGGACTCGCCGTCCTGCGGGGTGCGTGAGCCACGGGTGCTCGCCGGCGTGCTGTGGAAGTCGCGGGCCGGGCAGTGGTACGTGCTGGCGGCCGGCAGCCGGCAGCATGCTTCGGTCACCGTCCTGGGCGACGGGGTGGAGGGCGAGGCGACGGACAACGTGGTGGCGGTCCGGGCCCAGGAGGGCGCGCGGCCCGAACTGAACGGCCGTCTCGCCGACGGCTCCGTGGTGGGCTCCCTGCGCTGAGCCCGGAGCAGGCTGCGGGGAACGGCCTTGTGTCTGTGCCAGGAGGACGGTGGGTAGGGTGTCGGGCATGACGACCGGGGTACGGCGCAGGATGGGCGTCGAGGAGCGCAGACAGCAGCTGATCGGTGTGGCGCTGGAGCTGTTCAGCCACCGCTCCCCCGACGACGTCTCGATCGACGAGATCGCGGCCGCCGCGGGCATCTCGCGTCCTCTCGTCTACCACTACTTCCCCGGTAAACAGAGCCTGTACGAAGCCGCGTTGCGGCGGGCCGCCGACGAGCTCGCCGCCCGCTTCCTCGAACCGCCCAAGGGCCCGCTCGGTGCGCGGCTGCTGCGCGTGATGGGGCGGTTCTTCGACTTCGTCGAGGAACACGGCCCGGGCTTCTCCGCGTTGATGCGAGGCGGTCCGGCGGTCGGCTCGTCCAGGACGAATGCGATGATCGACGAGGTGCGGCAGGCGGCGTACGACCAGATCCTGGCGCACCTGGGCATCGACGACCCTTCGCCGCGCCTCGCGCTGGTGGTGCGTTCCTGGGTGTCGCTCGCCGAGTCGACGGCGTTGATCTGGCTCGACGGACGCCGCATCCCCCGAGCGGAGCTGGAGTTGCAGCTGGTGCACGACTTCGCGGCGCTGGCCGCGGTGAGCGCCGCCTACGACGAGGAGATGGCCACACTGCTCGTCCGCATCCTCGCCGACGAACCGTTGGACGGCCCGTTCGGCGATCTCGTCGGCCGGCTCGTGGAACTGGTGCCCGCGATGGCGAAGGTGCCCGCTCAACGGCTCCGATAGGACATCTCGCGGTCCTCACCTCGGCCGAGGGCACCGGCGCCGCGCCGCCGGACCGCTTCTGATGACCGGCCGCCGGGTCGGAACCCGCCTCGGGCAGCTCGGCCCTGGCCTCGGGAGCCCCGCCTCGGAGCAGGGCGTTCGCGATGTGCACGACTGCGCCCTCGGGCGCCCGCGCCATCATTGGCCTCGTGATCGCCGACTCCGTCTTCCGGCTCGCCACCGCGTCCGGCTCCGCCCCCGACCACGACTGGGACGTGAACGCCCTCGTCGACCTCTACGACGACACCGCCCGCTGGATGCTGCGCAACGGCATCGACCAGTGGAAGCCCGGCGACAAGGACGCCGACCACTTCCGGCACCGGATCGCACAGGGCGAGGTGTGGCTGCTGCTCGACGGCGGCCGGGCGGCCGGGGCGTACGAGTTGTGGTGGGACGACCTGCCCGCCTGGGGCGACCGGCCGCCGGTCGCCGGCTATGTGCACCGGCTGATGACCGACCGCGCGCACGCGCCCGCCGGCTCCGGACGGGCGCTGCTCGCCCATGCAGAGCGGCGCATCACCGCGGCCGGACGGGAGCTGGCCCGGCTGGACTGCCTGAGCCGTAATCCGCGACTGCGCGCCTACTACGAGGCCGCCGGATACCGGGTGGTGGGTGAGCAGCCCGCCAAGGTGGCCGCGGATGGCAGCCGTTACGGTGTGCTGCTGCTGGAGAAGCGCCTTGCGTCGACGGCACCGGCCTCAACTCCCGTCCGTCCGAGGCTCGCTGGGCAGCCGCAGATGTGACGGGTAGAGTCCGCTCCGTGACCGCACCCGCACGCCTGGCCGACATCGCGACCCAGGCGGGGGTCAGCGAAGCGACGGTGAGCCGGGTCCTCAACGGAAGGCCGGGGGTCGCCGCGACCACCCGCCAGTCGGTGCTCGCCGCCCTCGACGTACTCGGCTACGAGCGGCCCGTCCGGTTGCGCCGGCGCAGCGCGGGTCTGGTGGGGCTGATCACGCCGGGGCTCGACAACCCGATCTTCCCCGCCCTGGCCCAGGTCGTCGGCCAGGCGCTGACCCGGCAGGGCTACACGCCGGTACTGGCCACCCAGACACCGGGCGGGTCGACGGAGGACGAGCTCACCGAGATGCTGGTGGACCGCGGCGTCTGCGGGATCATCTTCGTGTCCGGCCTGCACGCCGACACCACGGCCGACATGGAGCGCTACGACCGGCTCCGCGCCAAGGATGTCCCGTTCGTCCTCGTCGACGGTTATGCGCCCGGCGTGCGCGCGCCGTTCATCTCGGCGGACGACCGCGGCGCGATGCGGCTCGCCGTCACCCACCTCGTCTCGCTCGGGCACACCCGGATCGGTCTCACGCTCGGCCCGCGGCGGTTCGTACCCGTGGTGCGCAAGATCGAAGGCTTCCGGCTCGCCGTGCAGGAACAGCTCGGTGTCACGCCCGAGGCCTGCGACGAGCTGGTCCAGCACTCCCTCTACACCCTCGAAGGAGGCCAGGCAGCGGCCGCGACGCTGATGGACCGGGGGTGCACGGCCGTTGTCTGCGCCAGCGACATGATGGCGCTGGGGGCGATACGGGCGGCCCGGCAGCGGGGCCTCCACGTGCCGGACGACATCTCCGTCGTGGGATTCGACGACTCACCTCTGATCGCGTTCACGGATCCTCCGCTGACCACCGTCCGCAAACCGGTGCAGGCGATGGGGCAGGCGTCGGTGCGCGCGCTGCTGGAGGAGACGGGGGACAGTCACTCCCCGGCGGCGCCGGACCGTCCCCGTGCTCCGGTGCACGGCGAATTCGTCTTCATGCCGGAGTTGGTGGTCCGCGGTTCAACGGCTTCCGGTCCCGGAGGCCGCCCCGGGGGCGCCCCTCCTACGTGAGGGGGAGAGTATGCGGTACGAATGCGACGGAGGGATGATCGGAGGCGGCCGTTCATCTGGCAAACTCCTCTCTCATGGGTGAAGCGACCGTGAAGACTCTCGAAGGCCGGACGGCGACCCCGTCACCCATGGTGGAGGACGAGGCCGCCGCGTCGTCGCCCGACACTCCTCGGCCGCGGCCGCCACGGACGCCCGTCCGCCCCAGCATCTGGTTCGAAGTCATGCTGATCGCGCTGAGTTACTGGACGTACTCGCTGATCCGCAACGCCGTACCCGAGCAGAAGAACCAGGCACTGCGCAACGCCGACTGGATCTGGCAGGCGGAGCAGACCCTCGGCATAGCGGTGGAGCAGTCCATCAACCACGCGGTGAACTCGGTGACATGGCTCATCGTGTCGATGAATTACTACTACGCCACCCTGCACTTCGTCGTCACCATCGGTGTGCTCGTCTGGCTCTACCGTGCGCATCCGGGCCGTTACGCCGCCGCCCGACTCGTCCTTTTCGCCACGACCGGTGTAGCTCTGGTCGGATACTACCTGTATCCCCTCGCACCGCCCCGGTTGATGAACGGCCAGAACTTCATCGACACCGTTCTGGTCCATGACACGTGGGGCTCGATGGCCTCGGGCAACCTCAAGAACATGTCGAACCAGTACGCGGCGATGCCGTCCATGCACATCGGCTGGTCGGTGTGGTGCGGCCTGGTCATATTCGCACTGGCGGCTGCGCCGTGGGCGAAGATCCTCGGCCTGCTGTACCCGACGCTGACGCTGGTCGTCATCGTCGCCACGGCGAACCACTTCTGGCTGGACGCGGTGGGCGGCGTGGCGTGCCTGACGTTCGGCTTCGGCGTCTCGTACGTGTGGTACCGGGCGCTGCCGCACCGGCTTCCGCAGCTGGTCGAACTCCCCCGGAAGGACGGCCCGGACGCCCCGTCCGGCGTCCGTCGCTTCCTCCCCGCGGCCCGCACCTGACCCCTGCGCGGCACAATGCCGCACGGGTGGCGCCGGTACGGGCGGAGCCCGGTCGACACCGGAGGGCCTACTGTCCGGGGCGCAGCCCGGTGTCGGGACGGGGTACCACCCGCACCGCCAGGCGCAGGGGAAGAAGAAGGGCGTGGAAGAGGGTCCCGCGCAGCAGTACGCGCCCACCCGCTGCCGCCCGCCCAGGACTACGCGTCGTAGAAGACCCTCTCCATCACACCCCGCGCCCTGCGCGTCACCCTCCGGTAGTCGTCCAGCATGTCCCCCACATGCCCGGGCCCGTACCCCAGGTACCGCCCCACCGCCGCCAGCTCCCGCGCGTCGGAGGGGAAGGTGTCGCCCGCCCGGCCGCGGACCAGCATCACGCCGTTGCGGACGCGGGTCGCGAGGACCCAGGCCTCGTCGAGGGTGCGGGCGTCGTCCGTGGAGATGAGATCCGCCGCGCGCGCCGCCGCGAGGGCCTCGCGGGTACGCGTGGTCCGCAGGCCCGGCTCGGCCGCGCCGTGCCGCATCTGAAGGAGCTGGACGGTCCATTCGACGTCGCTCAGCCCGCCCCGGCCGAGCTTGGTGTGCAGGGTCGGGTCGGCGCCCCGCGGCAGCCGTTCGGACTCCATGCGCGCCTTCAGCCGCCGGATCTCACGCGCTGCCTCGTCCCCGAGTCCCCGTGGCGGATACCGCAGCGGGTCGATCAGCTCGACGAACGCTTCGCCGAGCGCGGGGTCGCCCGCCATCGGCCGGGCCCGCAGCAGTGCCTGGCTCTCCCACGTCAGGGACCACCGGCGGTAGTACGCCTGGTACGAGGCGAGCGTGCGCACCAGCGGCCCGCTCTTGCCCTCGGGCCGCAGGTCGGCGTCGATCAGCAGAGGCGGGTCGGCGGTCGGCAGCTGCAGCAGCCGGCGCATCTCGGCGACGACCGAGTTCGCGGCCCGTGCGGCTTCCTGTTCCTCGACGCCGTCGCGCGGCTCGTGGACGAAGAGCACGTCCGCGTCGGAGCCGTAGCCGAGCTCGTGGCCGCCGAAGCGTCCGACGCCGATGACCGCGAAGCGGGTGGGCAGGGTGTCGCCCCACTGGTCGCGTACGGCGGCGCGCAGCGCGCCCGCGACGGTGGCGGCGGTCAGCTCGGTGACGGCGTCGCCGACGCGGTCCACCAAGGCGCCGGGATCGCCCTCGGCGGGGCTTTCCTCGGTGCCGTAGGAGCCGATGAGGTCGGCGGCCGCGGTACGGAACAGCTCCCGGCGCCGTACCCCGCGAGCCGCGGCGACCGCCGCCTCCGCGGTGTCGGCGCGGCCGACGGCGGCGAGGACCTCCTGTTCGAGGTGGTCCCTGCCGCGCGGCCGCAGCCCTTCCAGGTCGCCGAGGATGGCGACGGCCTCCGGCGCGCGCAGAAGCAGGTCGGGCGCGAGCCGCCCGGCGGACAGCACACGCGCCAGGTTCTCCGCGGCCGCTCCTTCATCGCGCAGCAGCCGCAGGTACCAGGGGGTCTTGCCGAGCGCGTCGGACACCTTGCGGAAGCCGAGGAGGCCCGCGTCGGGGTCGGCCGAGTCGGCGAACCAGCCGAGCAGGACGGGCAGCAGGGTGCGCTGGATGGCGGCCTTGCGGCTCACCCCGGAGGCGAGCGCCTCGAGGTGGCGCAGCGCGGCGGCGGGGTCGGCGTATCCGAGGGCCTCGAGGCGCTGGCCCGCGGCCTTGGGGCTGAGCCGGGTCTCGCCGGGGGCGAGCTGGGCGACGGCGTCGAGCAGCGGCCGGTAGAAGATCTTCTCGTGCAGACGGCGGACGACGGACGTATGCCGCCTCCACTCCCGGTTGAGGGTGGCGACGGGGTCGGTACGCAGGTCGAGGGAGCGCGCGAGGCGGCGCAGGTCGGCCTCGTCCTCGGGCACCAGGTGGGTGCGGCGCAGCTTGTGGAGCTGGATGCGGTGCTCCATGGCCCGCAGAAAGCGGTACGCCTCGTCCAGTTGCGCAGCGTCCGCCCGGCCGACGTAGCCGCCGGCGGCGAGGGCCTGGAGGGCTTCGAGGGTGGTGCCGCTGTGCAGGGTGGCGTCGCTGCGGCCGTGGACGAGTTGCAGCAGCTGCACGGCGAACTCGACGTCCCGCAGTCCACCGGGCCCCAGTTTGAGTTCGCGTTCGATCTCGGCGGCGGGGATGTTGTCGACGACGCGGCGGCGCATCTTCTGGACGTCGGCGACGAAGTTCTCGCGTTCCGCTGCCTGCCAGACCAGCGGGGCGACCGCCTCCGCGTATGCCTGCCCCAGCGCGGCGTCGCCGGCGACGGGCCTGGCCTTGAGGAGCGCCTGGAACTCCCAGGTCTTCGCCCAGCGCTGGTAGTAGGCGAGATGGCTGGAGAGCGTGCGCACCAGCGGTCCGTTGCGCCCTTCGGGCCGAAGATTGGCATCGACGGGCCAGATGGTGCCTTCGACGGTCGTCTCCGAGCAGATGCGCATCAGGTGGGAGGCGAGACGGGTCGCTGCCTGCAGCGCCTTGGCCTCCTCGGTGCCGTTGACGGGCTCGGCCACGAAGATGACGTCGACGTCGGAGACGTAGTTGAGCTCGTGGCCGCCGCACTTGCCCATGGCGATGACGGCGAGCCGGCAGGCAGCGGCGTCGTCGGGCGCGGCGGCGCGGGCGAGGGCGAGGGCCGCCCGCAGGGTGGCGGTGGCGAGGTCGGCCAGTTCGGCGGCGGCCTCCGCCACGTCGGTGGTGCCGCACACGTCGCGGGCGGCTATGGCCAGCAGACAGCGGCGGTAGGAGACGCGCAGGGACACCGCGTCGGTGGCGTCGGCGAGTCCGCGTTCGAAGTCCTCGACGCCCGGGTGCAGGTCGGCCGACTCGTAGGTGGCGAGGGCGTACCAGTCGCGGGGGTGGCGGGCGAGGTGGTCCCCGAGCGCCTCCGACGCGCCGAGGACGCCGAGCAGCCGGTCGCGCAGCGGTTTGGCGGTGATCAGGTTGTCCAGGAACCGGCGCCGTTCGCCCCGCTCGTGGGCCTCGGCGAGGCGGACGAGGGAGCGCAGGGCGAGGTCGGGGTCGGCGGTGGCGCCGAGGGCGTCGAGGAGGACCGGGTCGCTGCGCACCGACGACATGTCGGGCAGATCGAGGAGCCGTGCGGCGGCGGAAGGGTCGGTGAAGCCGTGCTTCAGCAACCGGGTGAAGGTACTGCTCCTGCGCCCCGGAACCGTCATCCCGGTCTCCCGTCCTGCCGTGTCCCGTCCCGCCGTCTGCGCTCGAGCGTAGCCGCAGGCCGAGGCGCCGGGCCCGGCGGACCACGCGGTGCGGTGCGGGTCCGCCGGCCGGCCGGTGTGCACGGACCGATGAGTACGAAGGCCGGGCGCGGTCTACACATTCGCAGACCGTGTCAGACGAAAGGCGTCGCCGACCGAGAGGACCGCCGCCATGCCACAGGCCCAGCCCTTGCCAGAGCTCGACACCCGCTTCAGCGACCCGAAGGCGTCCGCGGCCGACTGGTCGGACGCGGCAGCTCAGCTCCGCGACGCCGAGGTGTTCTGGCTGACGACCGTACGGCCGGACGGCCGCCCGCACGTCACCCCGCTGATCGCCGTCTGGCACGACGAGTCTCTGCACTTCTGCACCGGCCCCGGGGAACGAAAGGCGAAGAACCTCCGGGAGAACCAGGAGGTCGTCCTCACCACCGGAGTCCCGTCACTGAGCGAGGGGTACGACGTGGTCGTCGAGGGCGAGGCGGTGCGCGTGACCGACGAACCGACACTGCGCGCTCTGGCGGACGCATACGCGCACAAGTACGGTCCGGACTGGACGTTCACGGTCGGCGACGGCGTGTTCGTGCACGAAGCCGGCGAAGCACTGGTATTCCGGGTGGCGCCAAGGACGGCCTTCGGCTTCGCGAAGGGCGACCCGTTCGGCCAGACCCGCTGGCGCTTCGCACAGTGACAGCCGCCCCCACGAAGGGAACACCGTGGAACTGACCCTGGAAGTCGTCCCCGTCCCGGTCACGGACATGGACCGCTCGAAGACCTTCTACGCAGAGGCCTGCGGCTTCAAGGTCGACCTCGACTCCGAGGTCGCTCCGGGCATGCGGATCATCCAGCTGACCCCGCCGGGATCGCGCTGCTCCATCGCCCTGCTGAGCGGCATGCCGCCGCATCCCGACCAGCCCACCATGTCCCCCGGCACACTCCACGGGCTCCAGCTGTGCGTCACGGACATCGCGAAGGCCCACTCCGAGCTGATGTCGCGCGGCGTCCCGGTGAGCTCGATCCAGCACGTCGGCGCGACGGGCTGGGAGGAGGGTACGGGCGAGGAGTGGAACTCGTTCATGTTCTTCAAGGACCCGGACGGCAACAGCTGGTGCGTCCAGGAAGCACCGGCTCCGCTGTCGGAGCGCTGACAGGGCCCCGCCCACGAGGGCGGGGCGTGTCAGCGCGCCCGTCCTGGGCCGACCGGACGCCGACACGCCACGGCCCGGGCCGGGGGCTCGCGCCACCGCCCGGGCCGGGCCGTTCCCTACAGGTGGGGTCACTGGGGAGGGGGCTCGTCGCGGCGTTCCGTACCGGCGGTGCCGCCGCCTCCGTACTGGTCCCTCATCCGGTCCTGCGCGGTGTCCACGTGGCGCCTGTGCTTGCCCTGGGTCTTGTCGTCCACGTAGTCGCCGGCCTTCTCGATTCCCTGGTCAGTCCGCTCAGGGTGGCCTTTGAGCATGTTCTTGAGCTTGTCCATCATGGACATGGGGTTTTCCTCCTCGACGCAGGGTCCCCCGCGACTCCAGGGTCACCGCACCGGGCGCGTTTCGCATCCGCACGAACGAGGAATACGGACAGCTTCTGACCTGATTCCTCAGCCGCTCAGGCCGTCCAGTACGGTCTCGACCGTCGATTTCACCCGGTAGCAGACCTGGCGCCGACAACGGCAGTAGCGCCTGGCGCGCCACCGGCTCCGACGCGGTAGTTCACGGCCGCACCACTTGCATCTCCGTTGCCGCATCGCGGCCCCCTCCCCATGACGCGGCGGCTCCCCCGCCGCACCGCACGCCACAGCACTGCCAGGCGCACGGGTCGGGCCGGCGCCCTGTTGCCGCCGGCCCGGCAAGTGTGCGGCCGTGAGGCGGCGTACCGCCGCAGCACCGGCAAGCACTTGCGTTCAACGCCCTGGCGGGCGTCGCAGAGGTCACCGCGATACGCACGGCGAACGCCAACTCCATGGATCGCATGCCCTCTTAGCAGGCCGGAGCACGGCGTTCCCGCGTTGCGGGATGCGCCGAGCGGGGGAACAGTGGGTCTTGTATGGACTGTGCGTCGTCGATCTGTGGAACTCCGTGACCACAGGCCGTCGCCGTCCTCCGGGCCGCGTTCCGCAGGCCAAACCAGTACGTGGAAACCACACTTGGGACAACCATGTCCAGAACCCCCCAGCAACGAGTCTTCCGTTTCGTCGGCGCCTCCTGCTTGGCTGCGACGCTTGCGCTGTCGACAAGCGTGGCGACTGCTGAGGCAGCGCACCAAGCAGTCGCGCAGGCCACGACCGCAGTACCTGCCCAACCCACCCCGCCTCCGCCGCCTCCGCCGGAGGACCCGCCGCCGCCAGCGGACCCGCCGCCCCCGCCTCCGCCGCCGCCCCCGCCTCCGCCGCAGAACCCGCCTCCGCCAGCGGACCCGCCGCCCCCGCCTCCGCCGCAGAACCCGCCTCCGCCAGCGGACCCGCCGCCCCCGCCTCCGCCGCAGAACCCGCCGCCCCCGCCGGCGGAGAAGAGGGCGGAGTTGCAGCAGCTGACGCCTGAGCTGGAGAAGGGGGTCGACGACCTGACCAACCAGCAGAACGCCCCCCAAGAGCTCAAGAAGACGGCGGGCAATCTGAACGAGACGCTGAAGATGGTCGAGGACCCGGAGACACCGCTGAGTGAGCGGGTCGCGCTCGCGAACATCGTGAAGCAGTCGACGAATGTCCTGGCGAATGTCGACCAGTCGGGTGAGCCGCCGGCCGTGGAGGCGGCGGTGAAGAACACCGTGGAGACCACGACGGACGTCCTGGTGGACGTTCTCAACTCCAACGCCCCCTCCTCGGTCAAGGTCGCGGCGACGAACACCGTGGAGACCACGACGGACGTCCTGGTGGACGTTCTCAACTCCAACGCCCCCTCGTCCGTCAAGGTCGCGGTCACCAACACCGTCGAGACGACGACGAGTGTCCTGGTGGACGTTCTCAACTCCAACGCCCCCTCGTCCGTCAAGGTCGCGGTCACCAACACCGTCGAGACGACGACGAGTGTCCTGGTGGACGTTCTCAACTCCAACGCCTCGAACTCGGTCAAGGTCGCCGTCACCAACACCGTCAAGCAGTCGACGAGTGTCCTGGTGGACGTTCTCAAGTCGAACGCCCCGAACTCGGTCAAGGTCGCCGTCACCAACACCGTCGAGACGACGACGACCGTCCTGGTGAACGTTCTCAAGTCGAACGCCCCGAACTCGGTCAAGGTCGCCGTCACCAACACCGTGAAGACAACGACCACCGTCCTGGTGAACGTTCTCAAGTCGAACGCCCCGAACTCGGTCAAGGTCGCCGTCACCAACACCGTGAAGCAGTCGACGACGGTCCTGGTGAATGCCCTGAAGTCGAATGCTTCGCCGGCTGTGAAGGTGGCGGTGACGAATGTCGTGAAGACGACGACGAACGTTCTGGTGAATGTTCTGAAGTCGGGCGCATCACCGGCGGTGAAGGTCGCGGTGACCAACACCGTGAAGACGACGACCACTGTCCTGGTGGACGTTCTCAAGTCGAACGCCCCGTCGTCGGTGAAGGTCACGGCGACCAACGTCGTGGAGACGACGACGAACGTCCTGGTGACTGCTCTGAAGCCCGGTACGCCGCCGGCGCAGCAGGCGGCGGCGACGAACTTCGCGAAGCAGGTGAACAACACGCTGAACGTGGCCCAGAGCCCGACTGCCTCGGCCGGGCAGAAGTCCGAGGCAACCAAGCAGCTGACCGAGTGGGACAAGTCGCTCGACAGCTGCCTGCAAGAGAACCCGTTCGCCCAGTGCTTGGAATCCGCTGCGAACACTGGTGGATGAGAGCCGGTAACCGGGGAGCGGCCCCCTGTAGCGCGCTCGGTAGGGTGCGCTGCAGAAGGGCCGCTCCCTCGTGTGTCCGAGACCGCACAACTCGGCGGCAGCGCCTCGTCGTCGGGCCGAAGACCACTCCGGGCCGACGGTTCACCACCGCCGGCCCGGAGCGCCCACTCCTGCTTCTTGTTGCGCAGGAACTTGTGCGGCTCGCATGCGACCTCAGAGGACCCAAGGCAAGACCGGCCCGACCAGCAGTCGGGCGGCCGTCTGTGGTCGTTGTTGGTCACTCAAGGCCGCCCTTCGACGGCCCCACAGACGGCCCAGCTCTAGCTAGAGCATGTTGAGTGCCTGCATCGCATCGCGTTCGATGCGCGAGAGCTCGTGGAGGATCGAGCCGGCCTGCATGAGGTGCTTCGCTTCGCCGGATTCTCCTGCTGTCCCGATGAGTGCGGCCACCTGTGTCCAGAGGGTGGCGGCCTCGGTATACAGGCTGTGGCCAGTGCGCAGGTGGCTGCTGTCGATCGACTTGGCACACTCGGCGAGGAAGTCCCGATAGAGATTGCGGAACAGGGCGCCGCCGGTGCCGGCCCTCTCCATGAGGACGGCGGCCAGTGGCAGGTCCTCCCGCGGATTGTCGCTGCGCTGCAGCCACTTCGGCACTTGCTTCGCGGTCTTCTCGATGCCCCGGTGGCCCAGGTTCGCGATGGGCGGGTTCAGGAAGGCGTCGGCGCAGGTCTTGATCGCGGGGATGATCCGGTCCTGCGGTGACGTCAGGCTGCTGGGCGCTGTGATGGTGAAGGAGCGGTGCTTGGCGGTCATGGGGCCGCGCTCGGCTCTGGCCCTGGCCAGGCCGGCGAGGCTGGTCGAAACGGCTCCGCCCTGCGGGTCGGTATCCACCAGGTAGGCGTCCTGTTCGTCGTAGCCGTACATGGCCACGACGTGCCCGCCGAAGTGCACCTTGGTGCTGAAGTAGTCCAGGTGGTAGCTGTCGAGCTGAAGGCCGACCGGCCGACCGGCGTCGATGGACGCCGCCACGTTCTGCCATGCCTTACGCGGAGAGGTGGTCTCCCCGACCAGCAGCTCAAGCCCGAGTACGGCGGCCAGGTTCCTGGTGAGCTCGAACGGCTTGACCCGGCCTCCCAGGAAGGGAAAACCCATGTCCTTGCTGTCCCAGTAGACGAAGGACAGCCCGGAGCCAAGCCCGAACAGCATGGGCTCGGACAAGTCGAGTCCCTCATGCCGCAGCAGCACGCCCAGCGCCGTCGTCTCACAGTGCTGCATACCGCGGACATCGATGTCCTTCACCATGGTCATGCCGCTCATTCTCCTCCCTCACCAGACGACAACGCCGAAGACGGGCGAGCCAGACCATCACGGCCCAGGCATGATCCGCCGGACAAGGCCTAACCAGGCACGGCTCCGCCTGTTCCGCTCTGCCGTGAACGCCGTGCGCGACACCGACCTCATCAGGTGCCTGAATTCGAGTGGCAACGGGTGTGCGCCCAGGACAGTGGTTCTGCGCGGGTGCGTGGCCCTACATGAGCGAGGTGTTCGTCATGCCCTGGGCGCGCGCGACGAGCAGGGCGACATCATCGTGGTCGTACGGCTGTCGGAGCGCTTGCAGGAGCCGGTCACAGGTTTTCTCCAACGGCCGGTCGGGGTCGTCCAGGAGTCGGAGGAGGAGATTGAGGCGGTCGTCGAGGGGCTCGTGGCGGGTTTCGACCAGGCCGTCGGTGTAGAGCACGAGCTGGTCTCCGGGACCGAACTCGACTACGGCGCTGTGGAAGGGCACACCGCCGACGCCGAGCGGTGCGCCCGTGGGCAGATCGAGCAGCTCCGCGGGCCCACTGGCGCGCACCAGAGCGGGCGGCAGGTGTCCGGCGCAGGCGATACAGCATTGCCGGTGGTGGGGGTCGTAGACGGCGTAGATGCAGGTGGCGATGTAGTGACCCAGACCGGCTGTGATCTTGTCGAGATGCTCGAGCAGGCGGGCGGGTTCGAGGTCCAGTGAAGCCAGGGTGCTGGTGGCAGTGCGCAGCCGGCCCATGGTGGTGGCGGCGTCGATACCGCTGCCCATCACATCGCCCACGACAAGCGCGGTCTTGTCGCCTTCCAGGGGTATGACGTCGAACCAGTCACCGCCGACCTCGATCGCGGCTCCAGCCGGCTGGTAGCGCGAGGCAACGGACAAGCCCACCGTGCAGGGCGGATGCTCCGGCAGCAGGCTGCGCTGGAGGGTGACGGCGGTATTGCGCGCACTTTGGTACCAGCGGGCGTTGTCGATCTGCACCGCTGCGCGGGCGCCCAGCTCACGGGCCAGGACCATGTCGTCGTGGTCGAAAGGCAGGGGGTTGCTGGTGCGTTTGAGGTCCAGGGCGCCGAGCACTTCGCCGCGGGCGGTCAACGGCACCGCGAGATAGGAGTGGACGCCCGCCCGGGCCAGGAGCACGGCCTCGTCGGGGTCACGGGCGATGCGCGGCAGATCCCCCTCGCCCACATGGCGCACCATGACCGGGCGGCCGGTGTGCACGCACTGGGTGACCAGGCGGTCGGCGGCGTACTGGGCGATGTGCCCGCGGGCGTCGGCTGTTTGGAGGGCTTCGGTGGGGTGGGCGGCCTTGACGGCGAGGGCCCGGATGACAGCCGGGCCGGTGGGCGAGAGCTCACTGCGGCGGCCTTCCAGGACGGAGTCCAATACGTCCACTGCTGCGATGTCGGCGAGTTCGGGGACAGCGACATCGGCCAGTTCGCGGGCGGTCCGGTCCAGTTCCAGGGTGGTGCCGATGCGGGCGGAGGCGTCGGCGATGAGGGCCAGTCGCCGACGGGCGCGCTCTGCCTCGGTGGCCGCCCGGTGCCGTTCGGTGACATCCACCACCGAGGTGGCCACACCCAGAATCCGCCCACCGGGATCCTCCAGCCGGAAGAAGGAGACCGACCAGGCGCGGTCATGGTCCGGGTCTGCCGGGGTGCGGCCGACGGCGTGCTGGTTGACCTGGGGGATCCCGGTGTCCAGCACCTGGCGCAGGGCGGCTTCGATCTCATCGACGTTCGGGAACGACAGCACGTCGTGGAAGGCGCGGCCGAGGTGTTCGTCGGCGGGTATACCGTGGATCAGCTCCAGCGCCGGGTTGACGGACAGGTACCGCAGATCGGAGTCCAGGACGGCCAGGCCGATCGGGGACTGGGAGACCAACTGTACGGACAGCGCCTGGTCCCTCTCCACCTGGTGCAAGGCCGCCTGATCCGCGGCGATGCCCAGAGCGTAGAAGTCTCCGCGGTCATCCAGGAGCCGCATGTTGCGGAACTCCACGAGCCGGGTACTGCCGTCCTTGTGCCGGATGGGGAAGGCTCCGGCCCAGCGTCGGCCGGTGCCCATCACCTCGCCGAACAGTTTGGTGATCATGTCGAAGTGCTGCTCGCGGACCACGAGCCGAGCGGCGTACTGGCCCAGCGCCTCTTCGGCGGTGTAACCGAACAGTTCCTCGGCCTCGGGGCTCCACAGCACGATCCGCCCCTGCGCGTCGAGCACCACGGCCGCCACGCCCAGCACATCCAGCAGCCCACTCGGCTGGGAGACGGCGAAGGCCGTCTCGTCGCCGTTCGTCTTGACGGTTCGGGCTGCGTTCATCCCGGAATCCCTCCGCCTCTCACCCACAGCCTACGGCCCGACGCCGAGAGCGCAGCTCACGGAGTTTTTACACAAAGTGCCACTTCTGAACGTAGCGACCCCCCTGCGGGCCGCCGCTCATCTCGACGCGTACGCCGGACCGGGCAGCACCGGGCTGATGTTCACAGGGGCACGGGGCGGGCAACTGCGCCGGAACAACTTCCGCCGCCTGTGGGCTCAGGGCCCTGGAGACGACCGGCCTCGGGGACGTGCACTTCCACGATCTGCGCCATACCGGGAACACTATGCCGAGCAGCGACGGCCGGGCGCGAAAGGCCGTGGACACCATGTACGAGGCCGCCTCTCCCACACCCGACGGCCCACAGACGGCCCAGGGGGCTGAGACGCCTCCGGGCCGACGGTCGGTGACCGTCGGCCCGGAGTGCCGTACAGCGGTGAAACCAGGGATGACCTGGGCTTACAGCACCGGCAGGCTCTTACGCAGCTCGAAAGCGGTGACCTCGGAGCGGTACTCCTCCCACTCCTGCTTCTTGTTGCGCAGGAAGAAGTCGAAGACGTGCTCGCCCAGCGTCTGGGCCACCAGCTCGCTGCGCTCCATCAGGTCGATCGCCTCGCCCAGGTTCTGCGGCAGCGGGGCGATGCCCATCGCGCGGCGTTCCGCGTCGGAGAGGGCCCAGACGTCGTCGTCGGCACCGGCCGGGAGTTCGTAGCCCTCCTCGACGCCCTTGAGGCCGGCGGCGAGCAGCACGGCGTACGAGAGGTAGGGGTTGGCGCCGGAGTCCAGGGAGCGGACCTCGATGCGGGCGGAGCCGGTCTTGCCCGGCTTGTACATCGGGACGCGGATCAGGGCGGAGCGGTTGTTGTGGCCCCAGCAGATGTACGAGGGGGCCTCGCCGCCCGCGCCGGCGCTGCGGGTCGAGCCGCCCCAGATCCGCTTGTAGGAGTTGACCCACTGGTTGGTGACGGCCGAGATCTCCGCGGCGTGCCGCAGCAGACCGGCGATGAAGGAGCGGCCGACCTTGGAGAGCTGGTACTCGGCGCCGGACTCGTAGAAGGCGTTGCGGTCGCCCTCGAAGAGGGAGAGGTGGGTGTGCATCCCGGAGCCGGGGTATTCGGAGAACGGCTTCGGCATGAAGGTGGCCTGGACGCCCTGCTCGAGCGCGACCTGCTTCATGACCAGGCGGAACGTCATGATGTTGTCGGCCGTGGACAGCGCGTCCGCGTAGCGCAGGTCGATCTCCTGCTGGCCAGGGGCGCCCTCGTGGTGGCTGAACTCGACCGAGATGCCCATGGACTCGAGCATGGTGATGGCCTGGCGGCGGAAGTCCATGCCGACGTTCTGCGGGGTGTGGTCGAAGTACCCGGAGCTGTCGGCGGGCGTGGGGCGGCTGCCGTCGACGGGCTTGTCCTTGAGCAGGAAGAACTCGATCTCGGGGTGGGTGTAGAAGGTGAAGCCCAGGTCCGAGGTCTTGGCGAGGATCCGCTTCAGCACGAAGCGCGGGTCGGCGAAGGACGGCGAGCCGTCCGGCATCAGGATGTCGCAGAACATCCGGGCCGTGCCGGGAGCCTCGGCGCGCCAGGGCAGGATCTGGAAGGTCCCCGGGTCGGGCTTGGCGATCATGTCCGACTCGTAGACCCGGGCGAAGCCCTCGATCGCGGAGCCGTCGAAGCCGATGCCTTCATCGAACGCCTGTTCCAGTTCGGCAGGTGCCACGGCGACCGACTTGAGGAAGCCGAGCACGTCGGTGAACCACAGGCGTACGAAGCGGATGTCGCGCTCCTCGAGCGTACGGAGCACGAATTCCTGCTGCTTGTCCATTTCCAACCCATCCTTGCCGGTCACGGCGCGTGCCTGCTCCCTGGAGCATCCCATCCGCGGGTTTCGGGGAGATTGCGCACGCGGCTCCGACCATTGTGGGTCAGGGCCCACCCCGAGACGAGCCCGAGGCTCCCCCCACTCGTTCCGGACGGTGTCGGACCCCTTGGACATGCCTCTCCGCAGGGCGTCGGTCTGAACCGACAGGTAGGCCAAGGGTGCCGTGCAGGGCCATGAAGTATTTCGAGCCGGCACAGTTCTGTTTCACGCTGGCGCCCGAGGCGTCGCGGCGGCCGCGCGGACGTTCACCGATGCGGAGCAGCCCCGCTGACGGGCTTCGTCTTCCTGGTCGTCCCGGGCGTCGACCAAACCTCTTCCTGACGCGTCGGCGTCGGCGTACCGCCCGACACCTTCCTGGCCCCTACGGTGCCGGTGCCGGCCGGCGTCGTCGCCGACCGCTCGAATTCGTCGCCCGACCGAGGTACCCGACGGGCGCGCCGACTACGATCTGCGGCCATGGGGGGTTCGCGGACCTACCGCCACTCGCACACCGCGCGTCCCACGGCTCTGCTGAGCGCCGTGGCGACGCTCCTCGGTGCGCTCTTCATCTGCCTCGGCCCGGCAGGTCCGCACCACGACGCGGCCGCTCGCTCGGTGTACGAGCCTTCGACGACGACCGCGTACAGCTGCCCGTACGACGACGGCCGCTGCGGACTGCTGCCGGTGCTCGGTCCTGCGGTGCTCACCGCCCCGCCGCTGGACGCCACCCCCGAGGCGGGCACCACGCCGCCGCATCCCGGGCCGACCGCGGACGCCGTCGGGCCCGACCGTTCCGGAGTGCTCGCACGCGCCCCGGACCTGCATGTCCTTCAGGTACTGCGGACGTGACACGAGTCCGCACGAACTTGCACGTATCGCTGAACCCCCCATTCCGCAGACTTCGCGAAGGACACTGTCACCATGGCTTCCCGTAACACCACCAACGACCGCCGGGCCCGCATAGAGCAGATGCGCCGCGCCGATCAGTCCCGCGAGCGCCGGAACCGCATCCTCACCATCGGCATCAGCGGCGTCGTCGTCGCCGGCCTCGTCGGCTTCGGCGTCTTCGTGCTCAGCAAGGAGTCCGAGGAGAAGGAGCAGCGCGTCGCCGAGGCCAAGGCTCCCGTCAAGCAGGAGCAGACCTGGGACGCGAAGAAGCTCGGCCGCAACCACGTGGACACGACCGTCACGTACGAGATGAAGCCGCCGGTCGGCGGCGACCACAGCCAGGTGTGGATGAACTGCAACGGTGACGTCTACAAGGAGCCGATCCCCGACGTCAACGCCGTCCACTCGCTCGAGCACGGCGCCGTGTGGGTGACCTACACCGACAAGGCCGCCAAGGCCGACGTCGACAAGCTCGCGAAGAAGGTCGAGAAGACGCCGTACTCGCTGATGAGCCCGTACAAGGACCAGCAGGGCGCGATCATGCTGAGCGCCTGGGGCAAGCAGGTCACCGTCGACTCTGCCGACGACAAGCGGGTCGACCAGTTCTTCACCAAGTACGTGCAGGGCCCGCAGACGCCCGAGCCCGGCGCGGCCTGCACGGGCGGACTGAACGGCAACCCACGGTCATGACGCGTACGCACTGGGCCGCCGTCACGGCGGTGGTGCTCGCGCTGCTGTTCGCCGGGGCCGCCACAGTGGCCTCCGCGGGCAACGGCGGCTCCGCGACCGTGGAACGCGCTCCGGCGGGGGCGTCCGCGGACGCCGGATTCGCCCGGGACATGTCGGTGCACCACCAGCAGGCGGTCGAGATGTCGTTCATCGTCCGCGACCGTGCACAGGGCGAAGAGGTGCGCAGGCTCGCGTACGACATCGCCAACACACAGGCGAACCAGCGCGGGATGATGCTCGGCTGGCTCGACCTGTGGGGCCTGCCGAAGGTGTCGGCGGACGCGGAGCCGATGGCGTGGATGAGCACGGGAGGCGACGGCTCGTCGCCGGGTGGCGGCCACTCCGGTCACGCGGGGCATCAGGCCGAGGACGGTTCGCTCATGTCCGGCATGGCGACCAAGTCGGACCTGGAGCGGCTCTCCCGGCTGAGCGGCAAACAGGCCGAGATCCTGTACCTGCAGCTGATGATCATCCATCACAACGGCGGCATCGCCATGGCGAAGGGCTGCGTCGAGCGGTGCGAGGTCGGTGTGGAGCGGGATCTGGCCCAGGGCATGGTCGACGCGCAGGCGTCGGAGGTCGAACTGATGGTCGACCTGCTGCACAAGCGCGGGGCGGAGCCGCGCACCTGACGCGCGTGCCGTCCGGGGTACGCGACTGCGGTCGCGTACCCCGGACGGCGCAACGAGAATGGGGTGGCTCGGGGCCGTACGGCATGCAGGAGGCACGACCCATGACCACTGCGAAGGACATCATGCACGCGGGGGCCCGCTGGATCCCCGAACACGAGACCCTCGACCGGGCGGCGCAGCTGATGCGCGAACTGAATGTGGGCGCGCTGCCGATCGCCGACGCCGACGAGCGTCTGTGCGGCATCCTCACCGACCGCGACATCGTCGTCGGCTGCGTTGCCTTGGGCCACGACCCGTCCCGCGTCACGGCAGGCGACATGGCCAAGGGCACGCCGCGCTGGATCGACGCGGGCGCGGACGTCGAAGCGGTCCTGCGGGAGATGCAGGGCCACCAGATCCGCCGCCTTCCGGTGATCGAGAACAAGCGCCTCGTCGGCATGATCAGCGAGGCCGACCTGGCCCAGCACCTGAGCGAGGACCAGCTGGCGGGGTGGGCGGAACGGGTGTACGCGGAAAGCGGTACGGAGCGGTTGACGAACGCGGGCGCGATGACCTGACAGGTGCGACGCGTCGCGGGGTGCGCCCTGCCCCGGCGGGGCGCTGCGCCCTCGGGTGCACCCCGGGGGGCCGGCAGGCGGGGCGAGCGCGCCGGGGTCGCGGGCGCGGGTCCTGGCCGATGGGGGCCGCCGGCCGGCACCGGCCCGTCGAGGGGAGCGTCTCAGAGCCCCGCCGCCGGTTGAGGCGCGGGGCGAAAGGGCGGGCCCCTTCCCCGGCCGCCCGGCCGGGGAAGGGGCCCGCAAGGCGGGTCCGGGCAGGGCCCGGCTTCGGGCAGGGCGGGGAGGTGAACGGCCCCGCAGCGGCACGCAACCTGTGGGCCGCGTCACCCGGAAGGGCATCGCGTCAGAAAGACGATTACACTGACCCGCGTGCCTCAACTACGTCTCGCTCTGAATCAGATCGACTCGACCGTCGGCGACCTCACCGGCAACGCCGAGGCGATCGTGCACTGGACCCGGCACGCCGCCGAGCAGGGGGCGCATCTCGTCGCGTTCCCCGAGATGGTGTTGACCGGCTACCCCGTCGAGGACCTCGCCCTGCGGTCGTCCTTCGTCGAAGCGTCCCGTTCCGCGCTGCGCGCGCTCGCGGCGCGGCTCGACGCCGAGGGGTTCGGCGAGCTGCCGGTGATCGTCGGGTACCTGGACCGTTCGGAAACGGACCGGCTCAAGTACGGCCAGCCCGTCGGCGGTCCGCGCAACGCCGCCGCAGTGCTGCACCGAGGTGAAGTGGTGCTGAGCTTCGCCAAGCACCACCTCCCCAACTACGGCGTCTTCGACGAGTTCCGTTACTTCATGCCGGGCGACACCATGCCCGTGATCCGCGTCCACGGCATCGACGTCGCGCTCGCGATCTGCGAGGACCTCTGGCAGGACGGCGGCCGCGTGCCCGCCGCCCGCAGCGCGAACGCCGGGCTGCTGGTTTCGATCAACGCCTCCCCCTACGAGCGCGAGAAGGACGACACCCGCTTGGAGCTGGTGCGAAAGCGCGCCCAGGAAGCCGGCTGCACCACCGCGTATCTGGCGATGATCGGCGGACAGGACGAGCTGGTCTTCGACGGCGACTCGATCGTCGTCGGCCCGGACGGCGAAGTCATCGCCCGCGCCCCGCAGTTCGCGGAGGGCAGCGTCGTGCTCGACCTGGAGCTGCCCGCCGCCACCGCCGACGCCCCGACCGGTGTGGTCGACGACGGGCTGCGCATCGACCGGGTCGTCCTCTCCGAGGAGCCGCTGCCCGCATACGAGGCGGAGCTCACGGGCGGTTACGCCGACCGGCTCGACGACGACGAGGAGGTGTACTCGGCGCTGGTCGTCGGCCTGCGCGCGTACGCCGCGAAGAACGGCTTCCGGTCCGTGCTCATCGGCCTGTCCGGCGGCATCGACTCCGCCCTCGTCGCCGCCATCGCCTGCGACGCGCTCGGTGCGCAGAACGTGTACGGCGTGTCCATGCCGTCCAAATACAGCTCCGACCACTCCAAGGGCGACGCCGCCGAGCTGGCCCGCCGGACCGGGCTCAACTTCCGCACCGTACCGATCGAGCCGATGTTCGACGCGTACATGGGCTCGCTGGGCCTCACCGGTCTCGCGGAGGAGAACCTGCAGTCACGGCTGCGCGGCACGATGCTGATGGCGATCTCCAACCAGGAGGGCCACATCGTGCTTGCGCCGGGCAACAAGTCCGAGCTGGCCGTGGGGTATTCGACGCTGTACGGCGACTCCGTCGGTGCCTACGGGCCGATCAAGGACGTCTACAAGACGACCGTGTTCCGGCTCGCGAAATGGCGCAACCGCGCGGCTGAGGAACGCGGCCAGACCCCGCCGATCCCGGAGGCGTCGATCACCAAGCCGCCGAGCGCCGAGCTGCGCCCGGGACAGATGGACACCGACTCGCTGCCGGACTACGACGTGCTGGACCGGCTCCTGGAGTTGTACGTCGACCGGGACCAGGGCAAGGACGCGATCGTGGCGGCCGGCTTCGACGAGGAGCTGGTGACGAAGACGCTGCGGCTGGTGGACACGGCGGAGTACAAGCGGCGCCAGTACCCGCCGGGCACCAAGATCTCGGCGAAGGGCTTCGGCAAGGACCGGCGGCTGCCGATCACGAACCGCTGGCGCGAGACGACGGGCTGAGCGTCTCCTGCTCCTGTGCGAGGGGGCTTCCCGTGACGACGCGGGAGGCCATCTTCGCCGTACGGTCCCGGTCCAGCAGCCCGGCCGTCGCGGCGATCGCGAGTCCCACCACGGCGAGGACGGCCCCGACGAACGCCGGCGACGTCCAGCCCCAGCCGGCAGCGATCGCCGCGCCGCCGAGCCAGGCGCCGCCGGCGTTGGCGAGGTTGAAGGCGGAGTGGTTGGAGGCGGAGGCGAGGGTCGGCGCGTCCTGCGCCTTGCGCATCACCAGCATCTGCAGCGGCGTGGTGGTCAGGAAGCCGACCGCGCCGAGCACGACGACGGTGGTCAGTGCCAGCCACGTCGTGCGGATCGTGAAGGGGAAGGCGGCCAGGACCAGGGCGAGTGCGGTGAGGGAGCCGTAGAGCGTCGGTCGCAGCGCACGGTCGGTGAGCGGGCCGGCAGCCAGGGCGCCGAGGGTCATGCCGATGCCGAACAGGGCGAGCACGAGAGTCACGGACGACTCGCCGAGGCCGATCGCCTCGGTCGTCATCGAGGCGAGGTAGGAGTACACGGCGAACACTCCGGCGAAGCCGAAGACCGCGGTCAGCAGGCCGAGCAGCACCTGCCGGTCGCCGAGCGCGCGCAGCTCGCGGCCGACGCTCTGATGGGCGTCGAGCGGCATGTGCGGCACGAGACCGGTCAGGGCCGCCATGGCGACGAGGCCGATGGCGCTCACGACGAGGAACGTCGAGCGCCAGCCGAGCTGCTGGCCGAGCGCTGTGGCGGCCGGGACGCCGACGATGTTGGCGACGGTGAGCCCGAGGAACATGGTGGCGACCGCCCTCGCCTGCCGGTGCTCCCGCACGAGGCGCGCGGCGACCACGGCGCCGACACCGAAGAACGCGCCGTGCGGCAGCCCGGCGAGAACGCGTCCCGCGAGCAGCGTGCCGAAGCCGGGGGCGAGGGCGGAGGCAAGGTTCCCGACGGTGAACAGCGCCATCAGGAGCAGCAGCATCCGCTTGCGCGGGACGCGGGATCCCAGGGCGGTGAGCAGGGGTGCGCCGATGACGACACCGATGGCGTAGGCGGAGACGAGATGGCCGGCAGTGGGGACGGAGGTGCCGAGATCGTCCGCCACGTTGGGCAGGAGGCCCATCATGACGAATTCGGTGGTTCCGATGCCGAAGGCGGACACGGCGAGGGCGAGTAGCGCCAAGGGCATGTGCGGTGAGCCTTTCCGCGTAAGTTCGTTCTCGGAACAAATAGTCTCAGATGTTTTGCTCCCACCGGTGAACGCCGAATAGCGGGGACGTTCCCCCACCCCGACCCTTCCCGAACCCGGGCTAGGCCCGGTGCCGGGGCGGCACCCCGGCCATGGACCTCCACCGCCCGAAACCCGGCCCGCCGGGCGGGAGCGGATCAGGCGCCGGCGATCGAGGCGCAGGTGTCCGGTGAGCAAAGGCCCCGGGCGGCCAGGAGCGGGGTGGGGAATGTCACAGCGTGACGCTCGCCGCGATCGGAAGGTGGTCGCTCGGCGTCCGCGGAAGCGTCCACGACGCCACCGGCTCCACTCCCCGCACCATGATCTGATCGATCCGCGCCATCGGGAACGCCGCCGGCCAGCTGAAGCCGAAGCCGTCGCCCGCCGCCCCCTGCGTGGAACGCATCTGGGACGTGACGGCGTTCAGCGAGCGGTCGTTCATCGTGCCGTTGAGGTCGCCGAGCAGCACGACCCGGTCGACCCGCTCGCGGGCGATCGCCTCGCCCAGCGCGTCGGCGCTGTTGTCCCGCTGGTTGGCGGTGAAGCCGGCCTCGAGTTTCACGCGCACGGACGGCATGTGCGCGACGTACACCGCGACGTCTCCGCCCGGCGCCGCCACCGTCGCCCGCATGGCGCGGGTCCAGCCCATTTTGATGTCCACGGGGGACGTGCCGGTCAGCGGGTACTTGCTCCACAGGCCGACCGTGCCTTCGACCGCGTGGTACCGGTAGGTGTCGGCCAGGGCCTGCTCGTACGTCGCGACCTGCCCGGCCGGCAGCTCCTGCAGCGCCAGGACGTCCGCCCCGGACGCGGAGACGTCCTGCGCGGTGCCCGCCGGGTCCGGGTTGTCCGCGTTCACGTTGTGCGTGGCGACCGTCAGATCGCCCCGGCCCACGTCCCCCGCCGCGGCCGCGGACTTGCCGGTCAGCAGTCCGCCGAACAGGTTGAGCCACACGATCAGCGGCAGCAGCACGGCGATCAGCGCGGTCGCGGAGCGCCGCAGCACCGCCGCGACGGCAATCAGCGGGACGAGGACGCCGAACCACGGCAGGAACGTCTCCGTCAGGCTGCCGAGGTTCCCGATCCGGTTGGGGATACGGGCGTGCAGGGCCATCAGCAGGGCGATCAGCACGGCGCAGACCGCGAGGACGATGCCACGCCGCCAGATCCCCCGTTCCTCGCGCCAGCGTGCCGGCAGGAGACCGCCGAGTCTCCCGGCGAGGGAGCCGGTGGGCGTCCTGGCTGCGCCGTTCCCCGTTTCCGCCGTGTACGCCTGCGCCATGAATGCTGTCCTCACTGCCTTGCCACTGCCTTGCCGTCAACTCCGGCCTGCCGCCGCCCTTAGGACCCTAGGCGATGACCGGTGGTGATCGAGCCGTCCGCGCGGACGGCCGTACTGCCTCGATGACGACGGGGCGGCACGCCGGGTTCCTGCCGTCGGACCTGGTGGGGAGGCTGTGACAGAACGGGCACACTTCAAGCGCCGGCACGGCGACGCGGCGACCCGGCGACGCGCGCCGTGTGACGGGGTCCTCTTTCCCCCGGGTGGCATGAAGTGCCACCATGGAAGCGATCCGGGGACGCCGTCAGGGCGCCACGAGATGACGAAGGAGCCGAATACTCATGACGCTTCAGCCTGCCCACAAGCCCTCCGACAGCAGCAAGGCGCTGTACGGCGGCAAGCAGACGCGCCGCATCACCGTGCACGACATCGCCGCCGCCAAGGAGCGCGGCGAGAAGTGGCCCATGCTCACCGCCTACGACGCGATGACCGCGTCCGTCTTCGACGAGGCAGGCATCCCCGTGGTGCTCGTGGGCGACTCGATGGGCAACTGTCACCTCGGGTACGAGACCACGGTGCCCGTCACGATGGACGAGATGACGCTGCTGTCGGCGGCCGTCGTACGGGGCACCAGGCGCGCCCTGGTCGTCGGCGACCTGCCGTTCGGTGCGTACCAGGAAGGTCCGGTCCAGGCGCTGCGCAACGCCACACGGCTGGTCAAGGACGCCGGTGTCGGCGCGGTCAAGCTCGAGGGCGGCGAGCGTTCGCTGGCCCAGACGGAGCTGATCGTGCAGTCCGGCATCCCGGTCATGTCGCACCTCGGTCTGACCCCGCAGTCCGTGAACACCATGGGCTACCGGGTGCAGGGCCGCAGCGACGAGGCCGCGCACCGGCTGATCCGCGACGCCAAGGCCGCCCAGGACGCGGGCGCGTTCGCCGTGGTCCTGGAGCTGGTGCCGGCGGAACTCGCCGCCGAGGTCACCCGCTCCCTGCACATTCCCACCATCGGCATCGGCGCCGGTCCGGACACCGACGCGCAGGTCCTGGTGTGGACCGACATGGCGGGCATGACGGGAGGCAGGGTGCCGCGCTTCACCAAGCAGTACGCCAACCTCCGGCAGACCCTCGGGGACGCGGCGAAGGCGTTCGCGGACGATGTCGCGGGCGGCGCGTTCCCCGCGGAGGAGCACACCTTCCACTGAGCCGCACCGCCAGGTGCACAGAGCCACTTCCGGCACCAACGACAGCCCGCCGACCGTCCCCCGTCGGCGGGCTGTCGGCATTGGTGTGAGAAATGGCCTCGCGGACCGCACCGACGCGAAGGCGGCACATCATGGCCGCAGTCGTGAGCAGGAACTTCGACTCCGCTGAGGACGACGGCGGGACGGCCGACGCGGAACCCGGCCAGTTCGTCACCGTCGCGCCGGGGCACGACGCGTATGTGGTCGGCGACGAGCCCTGCGTGATGCCCGACTGGGTCGGATCGGGCGCCTACGCAAAGGCCTTGACCCGCGAGTACCAAGGCCCGACCCGCGAGTACGACGGCCGTCGGCATCTTGTCGCGCCTGTCGGCAATCTGCCGGCGCGGGCGGGCACCACGGCCGGAATGGCGCGAATCGACAAGAACGCCCTCGAGTACGGGGCCTCGTGAAGCACTCGGGCGCGACCGCCTGCGCCGCCGCTGACTGCTCATCGTCCCCGCGGCACTGGGGACGGCCCGTGCTGGGCCGCCGGCCGGTGTCGGGCCCGCCGCGGCCGGGCAGGAGCAGGAACCGGGAGCGACCCCCGGGACGTTTCACCCGGTGTCACCGGTACGGTCTACTCCGCACACACCGCCCGCCCCGCCCGCCGCACCTCAGGAGCCGCGTCCATGACCACCGCCGCCAGGCGTCACAGCGACCGCGCCATCAGTCCCGTGTTCCTCGGGATCGCCGCGGTGATGGCGGTCACCGGCTGGGCGGTGTGGACCGGTTTCTCGGCCAACCCCGGCCTCGCCGTCTTCCTCTTCGTCGTCTCCGCGTGGATCGTCTCGCTCTGTCTGCACGAGTACGCGCACGCCCGCACCGCGCTGCACGGCGGCGACATCTCCATCGGCGCCAAGGGCTATCTCACGCTGAACCCGCTGAAATACACGCACGCCCTGCTGAGCATCGTGCTGCCGGTCATCTTCGTGATCATGGGTGGCATCGGTCTTCCGGGCGGCGCGGTCTTCATCGAGCGGGGCCGCATCAGGGGCCGCTGGAAGCACAGCCTGGTCTCGGCGGCGGGCCCGCTGACAAACGTGCTGTTCGCCGTCGTGTGCACGGCGCCGTTCTGGCTGGGCGCTCTGGACGGGGTGCCGGTCGGGTTCCGTTTCGCGCTGGCGTTCCTCGCGATGCTCCAGGTCACCGCCGCGATCCTGAACTTCCTGCCGGTGCCGGGCCTCGACGGCTACGGAGTGATCGAGCCCTGGCTGTCGTACAAGGTGCGCCGGCAGGTGGAGCCGATCGCGCCGTTCGGGCTGATCATCGTCTTCGTGGTGCTGTTCATCCCCGAGGTCAACGCCGTGTTCTTCGACACGATTTACGGCGTCATGCAGGCCCTCGGCGTGGACGAGTTGGGCATCTACTGCGGCCGGGACCTGTTCGAGTTCTGGAACGGGCAGAACGAGTTCTGCGCGACCGCGGCCTGACGCCTGGGGCCGCGGGGGTCAGGCCGACCCGGCGCCCGCCGCGGCCCGCTCCACCTTCGCGCGGCGCCGGTAGTACCAGGCCATGTTCGAGGCGACCCCCGCGAGCAGCACCCACACGATCCCGAGCCACATGCCCTGCATGAACGAGATCACCGCCGCGACGACGGCCAGGACGCAGACGGCGAGGGAGTAGAGAGCGAGGCGGGGCATGGGGCGGGGCTCCTGTCGGTTCCTGCGGGTGGGGGCACCTCCCACGCCCGCCGGGGCGTAGGGGGGATGCGGCCCCTCCAGTGTCCCCCATGCCCGCCCCGTACCCATGCCCGCCCCGTGGTCGTGCCCGGCGCCCGGAGCGGCTCACACGTCGGTGACGCGCAGCCCCGCGTGTGCCTTGTAGCGGCGGTTGACCGAGATCAGATTGGCGACCAGCGACTCCACCTGATGGGCGCCTCGCAGCCGTCCGGCGAAGACGCCCCGCATGCCCGGGATACGGGCGGCGAGCGCCTGCACGATGTCGGTGTCGGCGCGGGCCTCGCCCAGCACCATCACATCGGTGTCGATCTCCTCGATCGACTCGTCCTGCAGCAGCACGGCCGACAGATGGTGGAAGGCCGCCGTCACCCGCGAGTCGGGCAGCAGGGCAGCGGCCTGCTCGGCGGCGCTTCCCTCCTCCGGCTTGAGCGCGTACGCGCCCTTCTTGTCGAAGCCGAGCGGGTTGACGCAGTCGACGACGAGCTTGCCGACGAGCTCCTTCTGCAGCGTCTCCAGCGTCTGCGCGTGCCCGTCCCACGGCACCGCCACGATCACCACGTCGCTGCGCCGCGCGCACTCGGCGTTGTCGGCGCCCTCGATGCCGAGGCCCAGTTCCCCTGCTGCGGCCTCGGCGCGCTCGACGGAACGGGAGCCGATGATCACCTTCTGGCCTGCCCTGGCCAGCCGGTAGGCCAGTCCACGGCCCTGGTCACCGGTGCCGCCGAGGACGCCGACGACCAGGTCGGAAACGTCGGGAAGGTCCCATGGATCCTTCGCCGGGGCCTTGGGCGCGGTGCCCGAACTGTCAGCAGGAGTAGTAGTCATGGGCCGACCTTACTTCGCGGGCCCCCGCTCTCCCGTTCGGGTGAGACGAAGCCGACCCGGTCCCGCACGGCCGCGGCCCGGTGCAGGATGCGGGGCCATGGATGCCGTGCGTGTCGCGCTGCTGCGCGAAGTCCTCGTCGGGACACAGTGGCCCGCGGCGACCCGGCGGTTCGCCCAGGCGCTGCGCTCGTCGGTGGTGCCCCGGGGCGGCGGGCTGCTGCTGGTGGGGACAAAGGAGTACGAGCCGTGGCACATGGCCGCGCACCTCGTCGATGAGGCGGCGTGGTCGGGACAGCCCGAGTTGGCGCCGACGCTCGTACGGCACCGGGTGCGGGCCACGGACCCCGCACACCTGGCCGTCGGACTCGGCCGGCTCGAGGCGGCCAGGCGTGGCGAGACCTTGCTGGTGGTGGCGCCCGCGCCGCCGGACGAGGGCCTGCTGGGGCGGGTCCACGACGCGCGCCGGGCCGGTGCGACGGTCCTGGCCCTGGACGGCGGCGACCCAGAGGTGCAGGGGCTGGCGCACGAGGCGCTGACCGTACCGGGCGTGGACCACGCGGAGGGTGCGGCGGAGATCGACATCGACACGGTGCAGCACCTGGTGAGTGCGGCGGCGGGCGAGAACTGCGTGCCCGCGCCACGCGGCCGGTCGCGGCTGCGGGACCGGTTGTCGTGGTTGGCGGACCAGCTGACGTCACCGCCGCCGGCCCGCTGGTAATCGGTTGCCCCGGGCTCCGACATCCTTGGAGCATGGGCCTCTGTGTCAAGCAAGCTCTCCGCCGTCCTGCCCGATCCGGTCGCTCGGCCTGATGTACGCGGCGGGCTCGGCCGGGTCCGTGCTGCTGAGCCTCACCAGCGGCTGGACCTCCCGAGTACGGCGGCACGGCCTGTTCGTGCTCTTCGGCGCGGCGGGGTGGGGCCTTGCGGTGGCGGCGGGCTGGATCGACAACGTGTGGCTGGTGCTGGTGCGCGGCGTTCGCGGGCGCCGGCGACATGCTGAGCGGGCTGGGCCGCTCGACGATCTGGAACCAGACGATCCCCGACGGGCTGCGCGGCCGCCTGGCCGGCATCGAGGTCCTCTCGTACAGCGTCGGCCCTCAACTGGGCCGGGTACGGGCCGGCGCGATGGCCGGCTGGACGGGGACGCGGCCCGCGATCCGGGGCGGGGGTGTGGCGTGCGTGGTGTCGGTGGGAGTGCCGGCGGCGGTGCTGCCGAAGCCGGTGACGTACGACGCGGCCACGGACGAGGACGCGGGGCGCGGCGGGCCGCGCGGGAGGCGGCCGCGGGTGCGTGACTCCCGCGGCGGACTGTTCCCCCTCCCCGCACGCCCCTACGGCTGGATCCTGCCGCGCGCGATCGGCCCGTCCCGCGGCGGCGCCCCGCCCCGGGCCTACGCGTCGTCCCCGCCGCCCCGCGGCGCGTCGTGCCAGCGGGGGTCGTTCTCCCACTCGAGATTCCGTTCCCGCGCCGTCTCCATCGCCTGGGTCGCCTCCTCGCGGGACGCGTACGGCCCGAAGCGGTCCTTGGCCGGGCACTCCGGCCCTTCCTCGACCTTCTTGTGCTGCAGGCAGTAGTACCACTCGCCCGGCTTGCCCGCCGTGCGCTTCTTGAACAGGGCCATCGTCGGCTCCTTCCTCTCAGGCCATGCTGCCCCAGCAGGGCTGGTTAGACTCGCTGCCATGTCTGGCCAGTCGCTGCTCGTACCAGGGGAGCTCTCTCCCACCCGCTCCGTCCCCGGCAACATCCGGCGTCCCGAGTATGTCGGGAAGCCCGCGCCGACCCCGTACTCCGGGCCGGAGGTCCAGGACTCGGAGACCGTCGAGCGGATGCGCATCGCGGGCCGCATCGCCGCGCAGGCGATGGAGGAGGCCGCCAAGCACATCGCCCCGGGTGTGACGACGGACGAACTCGACCGGGTGGCGCACGAGTTCATGTGCGACCACGGCGCCTACCCGTCGACGCTCGGCTACCGCGGCTTCCCCAAGTCACTGTGCGCCTCGATCAACGAGGTGATCTGCCACGGGATCCCGGACTCGACCGTCCTGCGGGACGGCGACATCGTGAACCTGGACGTCACGGCGTACATCAACGGTGTGCACGGCGACAACAACGCCACCTACCTCTGCGGTGACGTCGACGAGGAGTCACGGCTGCTCGTCGAGCGCACCCGGGAGTCGCTGAACCGTGCGATCAAGGCGGTCAAGCCGGGCCGCCAGATCAATGTCATCGGCCGGGTCATCGAGTCGTACGCCAAGCGTTTCGGTTACGGGGTCGTCCGCGACTTCACAGGGCACGGGATCAACTCGTCGTTCCACTCCGGCCTGATCATTCCGCACTACGACGCGGCGCACGCCACCACCGTCATCCAGCCGGGAATGACGTTCACCATCGAGCCGATGCTCACGCTCGGCACGTACGAGTACGACATGTGGGACGACGGCTGGACGGTGGTCACGAAGGACCGCAAGCGGACGGCACAGTTCGAGCACACGCTGGTGGTGACCGACACGGGGGCCGAAATTCTCACGTTGCCCTGAGCCCCGGGGCGGGTAGCGTTTTACCGACAGAACGTCGGGAACACATTGACTCAGCCGAGCCTGAGCAGCAGGATCGGTGGGGGCAACAGCCGTCGCCGCCCGTTCCCGCCCCTTCGGTTCTCTGGAGGCTCGCCTTGGACGCCACCGGCACCCCCTTCTCGACGCTGATCCGTCTCGCCTCGCACGAGCGGCACACCACGGTGCAGACGTCCCATTTCATGGACCACCTGCTCGCGGGCCGGCTCGGTGTCGAGGCGTACGCGCGGTACACCGAGGAGCTGTGGTTCGTCTACCGCGCGCTGGAGGGCACGGCGGAGGCGCTGAAGGACGACCCGGTCGCCGGCCCGTTCATCAGGCCCGAGCTGATGCGCACGGCGGAGCTGGCGCGCGACCTCGGGCATCTGCGCGGTGCCGGCGTCCTGCCCGAGGAGCTCGTACCGCTGCCGGCCACGGCCGCGTACGCCGCCCGGATCGAGGAGTGCGCGCGGACCTGGCCCGCCGGATATGTGGCGCACCACTACACCCGCTATCTCGGCGATCTCTCCGGCGGCCAGGTGCTGCGCGACATGGCGGAGAAGACCTGGGGCTTCGACCGCAAGGGCGACGGCGTCCGGTTCTACGTCTTCGAGCAGATCCCGAACCCGGCGGCCTTCAAGCGCGGTTACCGCGAACTGCTGGACGCGGTGGACGTCGACGACCTGGAGAAGCAGCGCATGGTCGACGAGTGCCGGCTGGCCTTCGACCACAACGTGGCCATCCTGCGAGAGCTGGAGCGGGAGTTCCCGCTCAGCGCGTAGCGGTCAGGACGTGCGGCCCGGCATGGTCACCGCGTGCGGCAGCCGGGTCAGCCCGCCCCTTGCGAGGGTCATCCGCACGGGGGCGGGGGCCGGGGCGGCGGCAGGGGCGGACGCGGGCGTCGCAAGGCGGACGCGGCCGCCGATCTCGACGATGCCGTCAGGGCCGGGGGCGGTCAGGATCTGCGACCCCCGGCCCTGAGTGATGTTCAGGGCACGCCCGAGCCGGTCGGTGAGCAGCAGCGCCGCCGCGCCTGTCGCCTCGTCCTCGACGACGCTGTCCCCGCGCCGGGGGAAGGCACGGGCCCGTACCCGGCCCGCCGCCTCGTCCTCCCACGCCCACGCGTACAGCCACCCCTCGCCCGGCGGCGGAGCCGGCAGTGCGTCGACCTCCGCCGGTGACGCGTACTGCTCGAGCCGCCGGGGCGGCGCCCATTCTGCGCGGGCGGTGATCCAGGTGAACTCGCCGTCGTGGCGCGCCCAGACCTCGCCCGCAGGCGGGTTGACGGACTCCAGATCGAGCAGCCAGGCGGTGCCGACGAGGGGGTGCCCGGCGAAGGGCAGACGCACCGTGGGGGTGTAGATGTCGACGACACCGCGTTCGGGGTCGTCGACGAACACGGTCTCGCTGAAGCCCAGTTCGGCGGCGAGGGCCTGCCGGGAGCCGCGGTCAGGGTGGCGACGGGGGTCACGTACGACGCCGAGGGCGTTGCCGTGCCGCCCGTTGCCGTCACAGAAGACGTGCAGAATGTCGAGTTCGCCGCTCACGCCGAGCGCGTCGAGTTCGTTCACGCAGGCATTCAAGCATCCCGGTTCAGGAACCGGCGGTTTCCCGGTGAAGCCCCGCTCCCGGATGCCGTCCTCGAGTTCCCGGGCCGGTGCGGCGGGCGCACCCCCCAAGGGGGCCGGCCCAGTGGTGTGACGGCGCGGGAGCGGGTTCCTCGGATGTCCCCCGATCCTTTGCTCCCCCCGACGCCCATGCGTTCGGTCGGCAGCCCGACCAGGCGGATCGGGCCCGTGCCGCGAGTCGGCATCCGTGCGACGATCCGGGCGGACATCCGGTACGGGACGCTGGGCAAGGGCGTGTTCACCTTCCGGCCGGGCCCGGCCGTCCTCCAGGTCACGGTGTGGGCGCTGTATCCGGTCCCGGCGCTCGGTCCGTTTCCGGCCCCGGTAGGGTTCGGACGGTCCATGGGGGTCGAGGAGCAGAAGGCAACCGATGAGAAGGCTGGGTCGGACGACGACGGGGCTCGCGGCGTTGGCGGTGCTGTCGCTGACGGCGAGCGGGTGCGTGACGGTGCACGGGGAGCGGGCGGTCGTCCCCTCGGCGACGAAGGATGAGGCGGAGCAGGCGCTCGCCGCGTTCACAGAGGCGTACAACAAGGCCGACAAGGCGTATGACCCCACTCTCGACGCCGCCCATGTCACCGGTGCACTGGGGGCGATCAACCAGGCCGGTCTCAAGGCGCGCCAGGTCAACTTCCCGAACGGCAACCCCAACCACTCGCCGCTGGAGCTGTCCGACGCCAAGTTCGTCATCCCGAAGAAGGCGGGCTGGCCTCGCTGGTTCGTGGCGGACACGGACTCCAACCGCGACCGGGACGGCGGCGCGCGGGACAGCCGCTGGCTGCTCGTCTTCTTGCGCACCGGCGCCGACGCGGGATGGCGGGCCGCCTATCTGACGATCCTTTCCCCGCAGCAGGTCCCCACCTTCAAGACGGACAAGGACGGGTACGCCGAACCCGTCGCCCCGGACAGCGCGGCGCTGGCGGTCGCCCCGCGCAATTTGAGCGAGGAGTACGCCTCGTACATGCAGAGCGGGAAGCCCGCCCACTTCAAGGCCGGCCCGCACACCTCCGTGTGGCGCGCGGTCCGTGCGAAGGGCGCCAACGTGCTGGGGACGAGCACCCAGTACATCGACCAGCCGCTCGACACGGGCGACTTCGCGCCGCTGGGGCTTCTCACGCAGGACGGCGGCGGGTTCGTCTTCTTCTCGGTGCGCAACTTCGAACGCCAGACGGCCGCGAAGGGTGTGCGGCTGAAGGTCGTACCGGACGTGAAGGCGCTGCTGACCGGCGAGGTGAAGTCCTCGCTCACCAAGGAGCGGGTCTCGAACCTTGCCGTGGTGGTCCCGCCGGGCAACGGGGGCGAGCCCGGGCAGGTGGTGGAGGTACGGGGCCGTCTGACGGGCCTCACCGCCGCGAAGGGCGAATAGCGCGAGGGGCGGCGGCTTCGGCGGGCCTGCTCCTGTCGTGCTCCGGGGCGAACGGTTCAGCGGCCGAGGGGCCAGGCTGTCGCGTGGTGGTCCAAGTCCTCGTTCTCGCCCGCGTATTTCGCGCACGCGTCCGTCAGCGTCTCCAGCAGCGTCAGCGGATCCGGCAGCGGATGCTCCGGGCCACGGACCCAGGAGACGCCGAGGTCACCGTCGCCGGGGAGCCGGGCCGGGGGCACCAGGACGTAGCTGCCGCGGCAGTGCCAGCGCAGCCCCGGGTGCTCGTCCATGGTCTCCGGGTGGCAGTCCAGTGCGCAGGGCCACCACTCGTCCTCGTCCTCCGGGGTGCCGCGGGTGGCGGTGAAGAAGAGCATCCGGTCCGTGCCCACCTCGGCGGCCGGGCCGACGTCGATCCCCCGCTCCAGCAGCCGGGCGAGCGCGTCCCGACCGGCCTCCAGAGGGACGTCGAGGACGTCGTGCACCATGCCGGTCGCGGTGATGAAGTTCGCCTCCGGCTGACCCTGCGCCCAGCGCTGGACCTGCGCCTTGTCGGTCGTGGACTGGGTCTGCCAGGCGAACGAGATCGGATGGGTGGCCGGCGTAGGACAGCCGATGCGCTCACAGGAACAGCGGTAACCGACGGGGTGAGCGGCGGGCGCGAGCGGCAGTCCCACGGCGGCGGCGGCCAGTAGCAGGTCCTCGCGCTGCGAGTCCTCCGCGTCGGTGTTCCCGCTGCGGCGGCGCAGCCACTGCGTCAGCCGGCTCTCCCGGGAAGGCCTGTTCGCCGTGCCGCGGTAGCGGCCGATACCGTCGCCCATCTATCCCCTCACACCTCACGCTCGCCCCACGCGGACACTGCCATGCTCCCACCATCCTGCTCCCTGGGTGGCCACAGTCCTCAACCGGGGTGGGGCACGTCGCCCTCCGGGGTGGGGCACACGCGCCTGTCGGGGCGCGCGGGGTGCATGCTCGGGGCGCCGGAATCACTCGCGGGGCGGCCGGGATCAGTCGCGGGGCGCGAGGCCGTTCACGGCGTAGTCCACGACCAGATCGGCGTACTCGTGGGTGAGCGGCAGGGTGCGCAACAGCCAGCGGTGCGCGAGCGGTCCCACGAAGAGCTCCAGGGCGATACGGGCATCGATCCCGGCCCGCACCTGTCCGGCCTGCTGCGCGGCGCGCAGTCGCGTGACATAGAGCTGGAGCTGCGGCTCGAGCAGCTTTTCCACGAACTGGGCCCCCACCGCCGCGTCGACCACGCCCTCCGCGGCGAGCGCGCGGGCGGGGGCGTCGTAGACGGGCGTGTTCATCTCGTCGACGGTGGCACGCAGAACCAGACGGAGGTCGGCCTCGAGGTCGCCGGTGTCGGGGATCTCGTAGCCGCCGGGAGCGGCCGCGTCCGACGCTTGTTCGGCGAGGTCGAGGAACGCCTCGAGGAGGACGGCGGCTTTGGAGGGCCACCAGCGGTAGATCGTCTGCTTGCCGACCCCGGCGCGGGAGGCGATGCCCTCGATCGTGGTCCTGGCATACCCGATCTCGCCGACGAGGGCGAGGGCGGCGTCGTAGATCGCGCGGCGGGAGCGCTCGCTACGGCGTGAGTGGTCGGGTGCCTTGGTCTCGGTCATGGCGGCCAATCTAGCAACGATGAGGCGAGACGTCTCGTCTCACTCCTGGCCCTGGCCGGGCGGCCAGGCGTCGCCCCACTCCGCGTCCCTGGCCTCCTTGTAGAGCGCCCCGTGCCGCTTGGTCACCGTGTCGCGGCGCAGCCCCTCGTCCTTGGTGCACAGGTCGAGCAGCACCAGGCCCTTGCGGATCTGCGGCTTGCGGACCACCCGGGCGGTGGCCGGCTCCACCGGGACGCGGGTGGCGGCGACGTAGCTGAACTTCTCGTCCTCGTACGGCAGCGAGCCGCCCTTGACCTGCCGGTGCAAGGAGGAACGGGACACCCGGGCGGCGAAGTGGCACCAGTCGGAGCCCCGCTCTATGGGACAGGAGGCGCTGTGCGGACAGGGCGCGGCGATGTGCAGTCCGGCGGCGATCAGGGCGTCGCGGGCCTCGATGATCCGCGCGTAGCCGTCGGGGGTGCCCGGCTCGACGACGACGACGGTCCGGGCGGCGCGGGCGGACTCTGCGACGACGGCGGCGCGGTCGGCGGCGGTGAGCTCGTTGAGGACGTACGAGACGGTGACGAGATCGGTGCTCTCGATACGGAGCGTCGAGCTGATCCGTGAGCGCTGCCAGTGCGTGTCACGCAGGGAGGGCACCTGGGAAGCGGCGGCCAGTTCCCGGCCGAGCGCGATCGCGGCCTCGGCCCAGTCCAGCACCGTCGTGCTCGGCGCCGCCTCGTCCCACACGTCGGCGACCGCCCAACTCGCGGCGCCGGTGCCGCCGCCGAGGTCGGTGTGCGTGCCGGGCACCCACCCCGGTACCGCCGCCCGCAGCGCAGCGAGTGCGGACCGCACCGCCTCGAAGGTCGCCGGCATCCGGTACGCGGCGTAGGCGACGACGTCGCCGCGGTCCCGCAGGATGGGTGCGGCGGTGGGTGTCTGCCCGCGGTAGTTGGCGATCAGCCGCTCGACGGCCTGCGCGGCCTGCCTGGGCGGCAGCCCGTCCAGCGACGCGGCGAGCACGGCACGGAGGATGTCGGCGGTGGGGGTGGTGGCGCTCACCGAGCGAGTGTACGTGCGGGGCGCGGGCGGGCGGGCCGCTGCGCGGGCCGTCCCCACCCCCTCTTCCGAAGCGGGGCATGCCCATGACCCCGGTACCGCGCTGCGCGCGGTCTCCTCGGACGCCGGACGGGCCGCCTGCGCAGTCCTGCCGGCGGCAGAGGTGCGGAGCACCCTTGAACGGGTCCTTGGGATCCCCGCACGCCGCCAGGCGTAGAGGGAGGAGCCCGGTTTCGGGAAGGTGGCACCCCGCGGCCCCGGGCTCAGGGGCAGTCGGGGAACAGGCCGCCACGCGCGCCCGCGCACCCCCATCGCGCCCTCGTGCGACAGCGCGCCGCCGCCTCAGACCGCCTCCGGCCTCCGCCGCCACGGCCTGCACAGGCCGACGAAGCACGCCACCGCTCCCACCGCACACACCGCCTGCACCACAGCCATCGGCACCGCCGTCGCCTCCCCCGCGATACCGACCAGCGGCGACGCCACCGCGCCGATCAGGAACGCCGACGTGCCGATCAGGGCCGACGCCGAGCCGGCCGCGTGCGGGGTGCGCTGCAGGGCGAGAGCGTTCGTGTTCGGCATCGCCAGGCCCATCGCGGACATCAGGACGAACAGCCCCGCCGCGATCGGGAACAGTCCCACCGCGCCGAAGACGCCCGACGTCAGCAACAGCAGCGCGGTCGCCGCCAGGGTGATGACGGCCAGGCCGAAGCCGAGGGCCTTGTCGAGGCTGACCCGGCCGACGAGCAGTCTGCCGTTGATCTGGCCGACGGCGATCAGGCCGATCGAGTTGATGCCGAAGAGCAGACTGAACATCTGCGGCGAGGCGCCGTAGATCTCCTGCACCACGAACGGCGACGCCGAGATGTACGCGAACAGCGCGGCGAAGGCGAGCCCGCCGGTGAGCATGTAGCCGGTGAAGACCCGGTCGGCGAGCAGGCCGCGCATGGTGCGCAGCGCCTCGCCGACGCCGCCGCTGTGCCGCTTCTCCTCCGGCAGGGTCTCCTGGAGCCATTTGGCGACCACGAGCGTGAGCAGGATGCCGACGGCGGTGAGGACGACGAAGATGCCGCGCCAGTCGGTGACCCGCAGCACCTGGCCGCCGATGAGCGGGGCGATGATCGGGGCGGCGCCGGAGATCAGCATCAGGGTGGAGAAGAACCTGGCCATCTCCTCGCCGTCGTAGAGGTCGCGCACCACCGCGCGGGCGATGACGATGCCGGCCGCGCCCGCGAGGCCCTGCAACAGGCGGAAGGCGATGAGCATTTCGGCGGTCGGGGCGAACGCGCAGATCGCGGTGGCGACGACGTACACGAGCATGCCGACGAGCAGCGGACGGCGGCGCCCCCACCTGTCGCTCATAGGACCGACGACGAGCTGACCGAGGGCCATGCCGGCGAGGCACGCGGTGAGGGTGAGCTGGACGGTCGCGGCGGGGGCGTGCAGCGAGTCGGTGACGGCGGGCAGCGCAGGAAGGTACATGTCCATGGACAACGGCGGCAGCGCGGTGAGACCGCCGAGGACCAGCGTGACGACGAGCCCGGCCCGGCGGGCCGCGGCCACCCCCGCGGCAATGGGGGCCGCCGCGGCGGCCGGTGGCGCGGATGCCGGTCCGAATTGAGTGTTGTGCCCTTGTTCACCCTGGCCGCTCTCCGGCATCTACCGCTCCTCATCCTATTTTCGACAACTATGCTCTCAGCTCGCCCGTCGCGAACCAGGGGTGGGGAAAGATGAGCGACACGTGCGGTGGGCGTACGGGCCACGGGCGGCATGGCCGCGCGGTTCATCGAGGACCTGATGCGGATGCCGGACGCCGAGGTCGTGGCGGTCGCGTCCCGTACCGGGGCGTCCCCCAAGGCCTTCGCCGGCGCGGAGCCCGAGGAGTTCCGACGGCCGCAGGGACTCGCTGGAGCACGAGGCGAACGAGGCGAACGAGGCGAACGAGGTGATGCGGGCCGTGCGGGCGGGCGAGTGCGAGTCGCCCCTCGTCCCGCTCGACGGCATGCTGCTGTGATGCGGACGCTCGACGCGGTCCGCGACCGCATCGGCGTCCGCTTCCCCGGCGAGACCGTCGCGAACCGGACCGTCCCGTACCAGACCGTCGCGAACCGGACCGTCGCGAATCGGACCGTCGCGAATCGGACCGTCGCGAACCGGACCGTCGCGAACCGGACCTGCTCGAACTAGTGCCGCATCAGGCAACGTTCGCCCTGTTCACGACCACGCGGAGGTGTTCGTCGGCGGCGTGCTTGTTCCGCCAGATGATGTAGCGGCGGATCATGCTGCCCTGCTCCTTGTGGCTGGTGTGGTCGGTGCCGTCGAGTGCGAAGTAGCGCAGGGCGGTGAACTGGCCCTCGATCCGGTTGAGCCAGGAGCCGTTGGCCGGGGTGCAGGCGATCTCCACGTTGTTCGCTGCCGCCCACGTCTCGACCCGCTGGCAGCGCTTCGTGGTCAGGTGCGGGGAGTAGTTGTCACAGACGATCGCGATGCGCGCGTTCGCCGGGTGCAGGGAGCGCAGGTAGCGGCAGAACTCCAGGAACTTCGACCTGGTCTTGGTCTTCTTGATGTGCCCGTAGAGCTTGTCCTTGGCGAGGTCGTAGGCGGCGAACAGGTGCCGGACCCCGTGCGGGCGGGTGTAGGTCGCCCGGCGGCGGGGCCGGGCCTCGCGATCGGGATCCTTGTGTCGGCCGCCGCGTGCGGCCCATTGTCGGCCGGGGTGGGGCTGGAGGTTGAGCGGTTCCGAACTCGTCCATGCAGAAGACGACTTCGGGCTCGCCTTCCTCGGGGATTGACCTCACCGTCGGCGATCGCATAGAGATGCTCGACCCGGGCCTTCTTGGCCGCGTAGTCCGGGCCGCGTGAGGTCTTGCAGTTCTTCACGCGTTGAAACGAGACGCCCTCCTCGCGGAGCAGAACCCGAAGGCCCTCGTGGCTGATGTCGTCGACCACCCCCTCGGCGACCAGGAAGTCGGCCGGTTTGGCCAGCCACGTCCCGGACCCGGTCCGGGCTGGTGAACGTCACCTCGGCGATCTTCGCCACGGGCATGCTCTGTGCGGACAACAGCACCATTCGGGCCCGCCGCCAGGTCACCACCGAACCGGTGCCTCTGCGGATGATCCCCAACCACCGCTTCACCTCGAGCCGATCCCTCCGCCCTGTCCCGTCGAAGGGAAACCGCCCAGGATTACGTATTACTGATACGCCCCGATCTCCCGCCTGGAATGATTGAACCAATGCCCAGTGCAAGGAGTCAGCGAGTGCGGGTCAAGGTGACCGTGTCAGTGCTCTTCACAGCGGCCCTCATTGCCGGATGCGGCAGCGGTGGGGATGCGAAGAGCAACCCCGGCCCGCCACAGGCCTCACAGGGGTCCCCGTCAGCCGAGCGGAGCCGGACGCAGGCCCCGACTGACGCCTCCTCCGGCCCTCTCAGCGCCGACCGGTTGGAGTCCGCCGCGCTGTCAGGAACCGTGGACAACTTTCAGATCGCCGACTGGCCTGCGAGGAGCCACGGCGGCTCCAGAGCCGAGCCCACCGCCTGCCAGCCGGTCGAGAACATGCGTATCGCCTATCCCGCCCCGGCCCCCAAAGCGATTGTCGGCAAAGTGGCCTACGCAACATCTGGCCCTTCGGTCGGATCTGCCACCACCATCGGCCTCATGGCATACGACCAGTCCGGCGCCGAGCGGATCCTCTCCGGACTCCATGCCTCCCTCGAAAAATGCACCTCCTACGACGGCGGTGTGCCCGCCCGCACCGCCGTCCAAGCCGTGGCCGCCCCCGACGCTGGCGACGATGCGCTGGCCTTCCAACTCAACACCGAGGGCAAATCGCAGCCGGACCTCATCGCCGTCGTACGCACCGGTGCCACCGTCGTGCTGTTCATCACCGCGAGTGGCACCGGCGCGCCAGCCGAGCTGCCTGACAATCTGGTGACCGCGCAGATCAATAAGCTGGAGCGGATCTCCGGGGGACGATCGTAGGTGCGCGAGCCGTATTCCTCTTCACCCTTCGGGTCTGTCAAACGGCCGGTGTAGCCAGGGATGTCGGGGTGTAACGGGCTGCGGTGAGTCGGCCGTCGAAGGCGTCAGGGCGGTCTTCCGGCCGTACCCACTCAGCGACCGGCAACCGAAATCACCTGACCACCGCGATCAGGCCGATGCAGCCATCCGGAGCGAAACAGGGAGGCTGCTACTCCGCCGGACTTCTGGATTTTCCCTGGTCAACTTGTCGGCCGGGGTGGGGCTGGAGGTTGAGCGGTCCGAACTCGTCCATGCGGAAGACGACTTCGGGATCGCCTTCCTCGGGGATGACCTCACCGTCGGCGATCGCGTAGAGATGCTCGACGCGGGCCTTCTTGGCCGCGTAGTCCGGGTCGCGTGAGGTCTTCCAGGTCTTCACGCGTCGAAACGAGACGCCCTCCTCGCGGAGCAGAACCCGAAGGCCCTCGTGGCTGATGTCGTCGACCACCCCCTCGGCGACCAGGAAGTCGGCCAGTTTGGCCAGGCTCGAGGTCGAGAACGGCAAGCTGTGCTCAGCCGGCTTGGACTTGGCGGTCTTCTTGATTTCCCGGCGTTCCGGGAGGGTGAAGGCTTTCGGTCGGCGCCCTTGTACTTCGGGTAGAGCGAGTCGAAGCCCTCGTTGTTGAAGTTGTGGAGCACGTCCCGGACCCGGTCCGGGCTGGTGAACGTCACCTCGGCGATCTTCGCCACGGGCATGCTCTGTGCGGACAACAGCACCATCTGGGCCCGCCGCCAGGTCACCACCGAACCGGTGCCTCTGCGGATGATCCGCAACCACCGCCTGCCTTCGTCGTCATCGATTTCCCGGACCTGCACACGTCCAGCCACGTGATCATTCTGGCGGCCCGGAGCCGCCAGGCGCAGCAACCGAGCGATGCGTCAGGACAGGGCGAACGTTGCCTGATGCGGCACTAGACCTGCTCGAGGCCGGGGTTGCCGGCCTGCGTCACGAACGAGGCCGTCGTGGTGACCGGCGCGCCCGGCGTCGTCACCGCGGCGACCGTGCGGAAGTCGGCGCGCGCCTGCTGCCGGTCGAGGGTGACCGTCACATAGCCGCGGCGGCCGTTGTAGAACCGCATGTGCGGGTTGGCACTGGTGTAGGTGTCCCAGCTGGCCGGCTTGTCGGCACCGTCCCTGCCGCTGGAGATGGAGGTGGCGACGATCTCGGTTCCGACGACCTCGGCTCCGGGCGTCTCGTAGTCGCGCTTGATGTCGTACGCGTAGGCGACGTGCACGTCACCGGTGAGGACCATCAGGTTCTCGATGCCGGCCGACCGGGCGCCGTCCAGGACGCGGTCACGGGAGGCCGGGTAGCCGTCCCAGGCGTCCATGCTGAGCTTGGGGTCGTCGGTGAGGTCCAGCTTGCGCTTGGAGAAGTTGACCTGCTGCGGCACGACGTTCCAGGTGGCGGTGGAGGCGCGCCAGCCGTCGATCAGCCAGCGCTCCTGCTGTGCGCCGGTCATCGTGCGCGACGGGTCCTCCGACTCGGGCCCCGAGACGTGCGCCCGGTCCCCGTACGCCTGGTCGGAGCGGTACTGGCGGGTGTCGAGCACGTCGAACCGGGCGAGCTGCCCGAAGTGCAGCCGGCGGTACAGCTGCATGTCGGGGCCGGTGGGCTGCTGCGGCGCGCGCAGCGGCATGTTCTCCCAGTAGGCGCGGTACGCGGCGGCCCGGCGCAGCAGGAACTCCTCCGGCGGGACGCTGTTTTCGGGCGTCTCGTCGGCGTAGTTGTTCTCCGTCTCGTGGTCGTCCCAGGTGACGACGAAGGGGTGCGCGGCGTGGGCGGCCTTCAGGTCGGGGTCCGACTTGTAGAGGCCGTAGCGCAGCCGGTAGTCCTCCAGGGTGACCGTCTCGCGGTTGAAGTGGGCGGGCAGGACGAGGTCGGTGTGATTGCGGGCACCGCCCGCGGAGTTCACGGCGTACTCGTAGAGGTAGTCGCCGAGGTGGAAGACGACGTCGAGGTCCTCGGCCGCGAGGTGCTTGTAAGCGGTGAAGTACCCGTCGTGGTAGGCCTGGCAGGACACGGCAGCCAGCTTCAGGTCCCCGATGAAGGCGCCGAGCGCGGGCGCGGTGCGGGTGCGGCCGACGGGGCTGATCCAGGTGCCGGTGCGGAAGCGGTAGTAGTAGACGCGGTCCGCCTCGAGGCCGACGGCCTCGAGGCGGACGCTGTGGTTGAACTCGGGGAAGGCGGTGACGGAGCCGCGCTTCGCGATCCTGGCGAAGCCGGCGTCGTACGCGACCTCCCACTGCACCTGGACCCTGGCCTGCGGCAGTCCGCTGCCGGGTTCGTACGGCTTCGGTGCGAGGCGCGTCCACAGTACGACGGAATCGGGCTGAGGGTCGCCGGAGGCGACGCCGAGGGTGAAGGGGTCCTCGGTGATCTTCCGGCCGTTGATGGTCTCGGCGTGCGCGGTGCCCGGCAGGTTCACCGAGAAGGCGAGTGCGGCGGCGGCGGCCGTGGCGGTGAGGAAGGTACGGCGGCCGAGGTGCCGGGCGGCCGCCGCTCTGAGCTCGGGCGAGTGGGTCGTGTGCGCGGGTGTCATATGGCCCTCCCCTGACGGGTGTTGTCAGTCGCATTGGAGTGGGGGCCGGCGAATCCGCGTTGGCGGGGACACAACATCCGCATGTCGGCCGGATGAGATCCGTGTACGGCACAGGCGCGTACGCTGCTGACCATGAACGCAGTGGTGAGGATTGCGGTGGTGACGGGTGCCGGCTCCGGCATCGGCCGGAGCGTCGCACTCGAACTGGCACGAACAGGCGAGAATGCGACCGTGGGTTCGCGTGCCACGCACACGTGGTCGGTGGCACTCGCCGGCCGGCGCAGCGGGACGCTCGAGGAGACGGCGGCGCTGATCCGGACCGCCCGGCCGGACGCGGACGTGTTCTGCGTCCCGACGGACGTGACGGACCCCGAGGCGGTGGCCGCGCTGTTCTCCGCGGTGCGCGAGCGCCACGGCCGGCTGGACCTGCTCTTCAACAACGCGGGCACGTTCGGCCCCGGGGGCATCCGCTTCGAGGACCTGCCGTACTCGGCGTGGCGCAAGGTCGTCGACACCAATCTGACGGGCGCGTTCCTGTGCGCGCAGGCGGCGTTCCGTCAGATGAAGGAGCAGACCCCGCAGGGCGGCCGGATCATCAACAACGGCTCGATCTCGGCACACGCGCCGCGCCCGAACTCCGCGCCGTACACCGCCACCAAGCACGCGCTCACGGGCCTGACCAAGTCCCTGTCACTGGACGGCCGGCCCTACTCGATCGCCTGCGGCCAGATCGACATCGGCAACGCGTCCACCGACATGACGAGCGCCATGCGGTCGGGCGTCCTGCAGGCGAACGGCGAACTGGCCCCGGAGCCGATGATGGACGTGGGCGATGTGGCCCGGACCGTACGCCACATGGCGGAGCTGCCGCTGGCGGCGAACGTGCAGTTCGCGACGGTGCTGGCGACGAACATGCCGTTCATCGGGCGCGGCTGAGGGTCACCGCCCGGCCGGCCCGCGCCCCTGCGTCGCGTCCGGTTCCGCCATCACCTGCGGGTCGAACGACACGTGGGCCAGGGCCGTAACAGGCCGGCACGCTCTGTGCGAGTGTGCGACCGTCCGACCTCAGCAGGTCGCGCACCACCGCGGTCGCCCGGGACCCAGCTCCGCCCGTGAGGTGGACGCCAGGAGTTGGAGCGCGGCCGAGGTCGAGCCCGTGGCAGGCTGGCGTTCATGGAGCACACGGACCACAACTGGGAGACCGTCGGCCGCCTGCACGCGTGGCTGCACGAGAACAGCAAGTACCCGCCGGAGCAGGAGGTGTTGCTCCGGGTGCTGAAGCTCTCGGAGGAGGTCGGCGAGGTCGCCCAAGCGGTCATCGGCACGAAGGGCCAGAACCCGCGCAAGGGCACGACGCACAGCTGGCAGGACGTGGAGTCCGAACTGTGCGACGTGATCATCACGGCCATGGTGGCGCTGCGCACGCTCACCCCGGACGCGGCGTACGTCTTCACCTCTCACCTGGACCGGGTGGCGGGGCGCTCCCTGGGCGGCTGACGGCCTCTGCGGCAGGCCGTACAGGGAGTTTCAACCCGGTCACTCTCGGAATACTCCTTTGCGGGGAAGGAAGCATCACGCCGCAACCGAGCAGTGGGGGCCGGAGTTGGGCTTTCGATGCGCCGTGTGCGACGGTCCGGACGCCCGCCTGGACGCCGGCCGGCGCACCGCTCTGTGCACCCCGTGCGAGCGGGCCGGCCCGGCCGGCCGTGAGCCCGTCCGGCTGGGCGACATCCTGACGGCGGCAGGGGGTGTCCTGACGTTCACCTCCCCGGACCGCGACCGCCCACGCCGTACCGCGTGCCGGTTCTGCGGCACCGAGGCCGAGCGGCACCGGACGGCCGGCGGCCGCCGGCTGCCGAAGGAGCCGGCCGCTCACCCCGTCGACTCCGACCTCACCCGCGACCACCCGCCGGAAAGGTGATGGCTCAACAGCCCTGTCCGACACAGGAGTCCTGCCCGGTCGGCGTGGAGCTCGTGCTCCTGATCGGGTACCACCCGTGCCGCCGCGAACGCCTGCTGCCGAGCGGCAGGAACGGCCGCCGCCGTTCCCCTCGGCATCCGTGAGATCACTCCACTCCATGTCCACATCAACGACCCAGACGGACTGGTTCCATGACCGGCCGGACACGTTCTGGAGGGGATGCCCCGCCCAGGAGCGGTCCGAACCGGGTCCTTCGTCGCCTTAGGGGTTCAGACGGTCCCAACGCGATGACGCTCAGCCACCACAGCCTGAGCCACCTGCGCCAGGGCCGCCGTGTGGGTCTGCTCGACCTCGGTCCCGGCGAACACGAGATGCGCCAGCTCGGGAACCGGGACATGCCGGTGGGCGAGGTGGGCGACCAAAGCCGGAAGCCGAGTGAAGACCAGGTGCCGTGTCTCCTCCTGGAGCGCCTCATACCGGGCGTTCATTCGAGCGGACTCCTGCACGGCTGCGTCGCGCTCCGTCCGTAGTGCCGTCAGCAGACGGCGGATGCGGAGCAGAAACGGGGCCGCGAGAAGTCCAGCGATCACCGTGGCCGTGATCACGACCACAGGCAGCGCCTCCGGTGCCGGCTTCATCAAGGGTCCTCGGACAGTGTGGCAACGGTTGAATGCGTTGCGCCCGGTGAACAGTGGACGGCTCTGGGGCCACGGTCAGGGCCGCAGGCAGTGATGCGAGACGTACATTGCGGACTTCCTCCAGGGCTCGGATGCCTGCCGGGTCGGCAGACGCAGGGAGGGGCCGAACCGCGACCGGAATACGGCCGACTGCCGCTTGCTCCGGTCGCGGCCGGCGTCGGGTCAGGCGGGCGGCGGCAGCCGGTCCGCGAGGGCGATCGGCGCCCACCAGTCGGGGTAGACGGTCGGGAGTGCGCTGGCCGCGTCCAGTTCCGCCAGGTCCTGCTCCGTGAGTACGAGGTCGACGGCGGCGAGGTTTTCGGTGAGCTGGTCGGGGCGCTTCGCGCCGACGATCACGCTCGTGACCCCCGGTCGGGCGAGTACCCAGGCGAGGGCGACGCGGGCCACACTCACGCCGTGCCACGAGGCCACGACGCGCAGCGCATCCACGATGTCCCAGCCGCGTTCCCGGTCCACGGGCGGGAAGTCGGCGAGGGCGCGTCGCGCGGTCTCGTCGCCGGCGCCGTTGCGGTCGAACTTGCCGGACAGGAACCCGCCGGCGAGCGGGCTCCACACCAGCGTGGCGAGCTTCTGATCCGCAGCCATCGGCAAGATCTCCCGCTCGATGTCCCGTCCGGCCAGCGAGTAGTACACCTGCTGGGACACGAAGCTCTCCGACCCGCGCAGCTGCGAGGCGCCGAGGAACTTCATCATCTGCCACGCCGCCAGGTTCGACGCGCCGATATAGCGGATCTTGCCCTGCCGAACGGCGTCGTCCAGAGCGGCCAGCGTCTCCTCCACCGGGGTCAGCGGATCGAAGCTGTGGATCTGATACAGGTCGATATGGTCTGTACGCAGTCGGCGCAGGCTGTCCTCCAGCGCCCGGGTGACCCACTGCCGTGACAGACCGACGTCGTTGGGACCGGTGCCCATGCGGGCGAAGAGCTTGCTGGCAAGCAGCACGCCTTGGCGCCTTGGGCCCAGTACCCGACCGAGGATCTCCTCGCACTCACCCGCCGCGTACATGTCCGCGGTGTCGAGGAGGTTGACACCTGCGTCGAGAGCCAGGCCGACAAGCTCGTCCGCAGCTTTCTCGTCCAGCCCACCGACGAGGCTCCACGGCGCCGTCCCCGCCCCACCGAACGTCATCGTCCCTAAAGCGATCCGGGAGACGAAGACCCCCGTGGCACCGAGTTGCTCGTACTGCATGTTCCACCTTCCACCGATCCGTGTAGGCGCCGTGGACGGTGCTGCCGCGGCCGTCGGCACGGCTGCCTCCGACGCTAGGAGGCTCCGACCGAACAGACCATGATCAAGCGTCTGGCGAACCTGCGCGTTCGTCCATGGCGGACGGCACACGGAAGGGAACCGCTGGCCAGCCGTCCAGCCTCGCCGTCACCGCTGCGAGCGGGGCGCTGCGGTACTGCGCCGGCGAGATGCCGGTGACCCGTTTGAACGCGGTGCTGAACGCGCTCTCCGACGAGTACCCCCATTCGGCGGCCACCGAGGCCACGGTCCGCTCACTGCGGCGCAGCTCCCGGCCGCCGGCCAGAATCCGCCAGCGCTGGAGGTAGACGAGCGGCGGCAGCCCGACGAGTTCCTTGAAGCGGGCGGCGAAGCTCGCCCGGGACATGCCCACCTGAGCACCGAGTGCGGCGACGGTCCATGGGCGGTCGGCCTGCTGGTGCATCAGCAGCAGCGCCCGACCGATGCGCGGATCGCCGAGCGCACCGAGCCAGCCGGGCGCGGCCGTCCTGTCCGGTGCGCCCGCTCCCGCCACGACGGCCCGCAGAGCCTGGATGAACAACATCTCGGTGAGCCGCTCCGACATCACGGAGGTGCCCAGGCGCACGGCGCCCACCTCCTCGAGGAACACCCCCAGCAGCGGCTGGATCGCCCTTGCCTGAGCGGTTCCGGCGCGGATGGCGACTATGGGTGGCAGGCTGTCGAGCAGCAGAGCGACGGTGGCGTCGAGGAAGTCGACGCTGCCGCCGATGATGAGCGTCCGCTCGTGGTCGGCGGTGTGGTGCGTCTCACCGATCCGCACGATGCGGCTGGAGGAGGTCCGGTAGACCTCCTCGCCGCTGTGGTACGGCGCATCCAGGTCCGCGCAGATCGCGAACGACTCGCGCGCCGCCAGCAGGAAGCAGTCACCGGCCTGGAGACGCACCGGCTCGGCACCGTCGACGCTGAACCAGCAGCAGCCGTCGAGTACGGCCCCGATCTTGATGTGCTCGTGGACACCGAAGCGCAGTGCCCAGCTGCCCCACGCCTCCAGACCCGACAGCGACCCGGCCCTGACGTTCAGCGAGGCGAGAACATCGAGCAGCGGGTCAACCGGTGATTGCATGTGCTGCACGTTAGCGGACAGCCGGCGGCTCCGCGGCAGCCGAGCACCGGACGCAGAGGTTGTCACGGTTGTGTATCGGGCCGCCACGAGAGAACCCCGCGTGGGCCGGGTCCGTAGCAGGGACCGTCGGCCTTCTCTTCGAAGCCGCGCAGCAAAAGGTCTCTTCTCCAACAGGGGTTCCCATGTTCCACAGACGTGCCGCCATGCTCGCCGCGCTCACCGCCACGGGCGTGCTTCTGCTGTCCGCCTGCGGCGGCGACGCCGGAAGCGATGGCGCCACCGGCGAAAAGGCTCCGGCCGCCGCGTCCTCGTCCGGCGCGATCGAGCTGGCGTTCAAGCGCGGCACAGCCCAGGAGAACAACGCGCAGCAGAACACCGGCGATTGGGCGAAAGACGCCGCACCAGCAGCAGCCACCAAGAAGCCCGTGGTTCGCAAGTGGGTGCAGCTGTCGGCCGGTCGGGCCGGGACGCTGAATCCCGTGGTGGTCAACGGCGCCGGGTTCACGCTGTACCGGTTCGACAACGACTCGGCCAACCCCTCGAAGTCCACCTGTGAAGGCGAGTGCGCCGCCACCTGGCCGCCGTATCTGATCGCTCCGGGTGGACGGATCTTCGTCGACGGGGTCAAGCCCTCGGCGATCGGGGTCATCAAGCGGACCGACGGTAATTTCCAGGTCACCATCGGAGGCTGGCCTGTCTACCTCTTCAGCAAGGATCTCAAGGCCGGCGACACCAACGGCCAGGGTGTGGGCGGCACCTGGTTCGGCGTCACGCCCGACGGACAGCGAGCCGGCCGGCCCACCGAGGCGGAACCCGGCAACCAGCCCAGCTCCGGTGCGTCATCGGAGGTCAGGCCCGCGAGTAGCGTCATCCTCTTCGACGCGCCCGGCTTCTCCGAGAGCGGCGCCTCTCGGGGCATCGCGGGCCCCGGCTGCCAGAACGTCGGGCGTGGCAGCACCTTCGGCTCACTGAGCGCGAACGGCTCCGTCAAGATCTGGGAGGAAGCCGACTGCAAGGGTAGGTCCGCCACGGTCGAGGGCAACGTGAGCAACCTCGCCGACATCGGGTTCACCACGATCAGGTCGATCCGCTTCGCCGGCTGACCGCTGTTCTCCGGGGCGGGTGGGCGACTCCCCCCTTTCGTTCCGCCCGCCCCGGGCACCACACGAGTCGAAGGATGGAAGGGTGCCCGTGACACGCCGCACACCGATCGCCGCCTGCGTCACCGCGCTCCTGCTCGTCCTTGCAGGTGCCGCCTGTGACTCCCCGCCACGCCTGCCGGCCTTCTCCAACCCCGTCGTGGCAGGGCTGTGGACCGCCCAGCGCATGTCGGAAGCCCGGGCCGCGGACACCGCGGTGCCGAACGGCATCGGCGAGGACGCCGGCACCACGGATCCCGAGCCCGACCCGGTGCCTGCGACGGCGGAGAAGGTGGCGTACCACGACAATGCCGCGGTAATCGGGAAGATCTTCTTCGACACCCCCGACGGGCCGAGCGTGTGCTCCGGCACTGCGGTGGAGGACCCGGCACGCCCCGGCAGATCGGGGCTGGTGTGGACGGCGGGTCACTGTGTGCACGCCGGGGCCGGCGGGGGCTGGTTCCGCAACATCGTCTTCGTACCCTCGTACAACGATCTCGGGCTCGACGCAGCAGCCCGGCAGGCCGCGGACGAGGACCGGATCGCGCCCTTCGGAATCTGGTGGGCCGACTCGGCGGAGGTCGCGCCCGAGTGGGTCGCCGAGGGCGCCCCCTCCGGCGGTGGTGGCTCGCCGTTCGACTATGCGGTGATGCATGTACGGCGCCAGGGGCTACCGGCCTCCCTCCAGGAGACGATCGGTCAGGCGGCGCCGGTCTGGTTCGGCGCACCGTCGGCCACTCGTATCGGGGACATGGCGGTCTGGGGCTATCCGGCCGAGTCCCCGTTCGATGGTGAACGGATGTTCTCGTGCCAGGACAGGCCCGGCCGTCTCTCGATCCTCTCCGACCAGCCGGTGCTGTACCGGATCGGGTGCACGATGACCGGAGGCTCCTCCGGCGGCGGCTGGTTCGCCCGCGGTCCGAACGGCGCCCTCGCGCTGGTGAGCAACACGTCCATCGGTCCGGCCGACAGCACCTGGCTCGCGGGACCGCGCCTGGGTGAGCCGGCGAAGGAGTTGTATGAGCGCGTCAGTGACAAGGCCGGTTCTCTGTGAGCCCCGTGAGCTTCGCACGGGTGGCCTCCGCGTCCGGACTCCCGAGCCCCTCCAGGATGGCGAGGGCCTCGGCCCATGCCTCACGCGCCGAGGCCACGCGGCCCACCACGTGGTGGGTGTCCCCGAGGCGGCTCAGCGTACCCGCTTCGGCGTGGGCGACGCCGACTTCACGGTAGAGGACGAGGGCCTGTTCGTAGCCGGCGACGGCCTCTGTGTACCGGCCCAGTTGGTGCTGGGCAAGGCCGATGCTGTCCCAGACGTCCGCCTTGAGGTAGGGGCGGTCGTGCAGTTCCTCCATCGCCAGGGCTTCCCGGCAGTGATCGAGCGCCTGCTGGTGTTGCCCGAGCAGGGTGTGGCACCAGCCGACGGCGTTGAGTGCCGCGGCGGTGCGGGCACTGTGGCCAGCAGCCCGCTGCAGAGCGAGAGCCTGTTGGGCGTGGGAGAGCGCTGCCTCCAGGTCGTTCTGCCGTTCGGCTACCCGGCTCAGCGCCCGGATGCTCTCGGCGCAGGCGGTGACGTCGCCGGCAGCGGTGAACAGCTCCACCGCCCGCTCCATGCGGTTCCGTGCCTCCTCGACCCGGCCCAGATGGGTCGCGGCCCGCGCCAGTTGCTGGTGGACGTGTGCCTGGGCACGGGGGTCGCCGAGACGCTCTGCCGCCTCCATCGCGATGTGCTGTGTGGCTTCGAGGTCGTGCCACAGCCCCTTCCGGTCCAGGTGGTGTCCGACGGCCCAGGCGAGCTGCCAGGTGTGCGTGTCGAGCCCATGAGCGGCCGCCGTTCTGATGGCTGCCACCAGCACCGCCCGTTCGGCGTCGAACCAGGCCGCGGCCGGACCGGAGTGCCCCGGCTCCGGGGCGAATTCCTCGGCCCGGACGCCCCGGGAGGGGGCAGCCAGCACGATCGCGGGCCGATCGGGAGAGTACGCCTGCCCTGCGCGGTGGGCACTGTGCAGATAGTGGTCGAGGACGCGGACCCGGGCGGCGTGGTGCTCCTCCGGCGTGTCGCAGGCACGTGCCAGTTCGCCGGCGTAGGTGCGCAGCAGGTCGTGGGCGGCGTACCGGCCGGGCACGGGCTCGTCCACCAGGTGGGCGTGGGCCAGTTCGGTCAGCAATTGGTGAGTGTGCGGGACGGTGAGGCCTGCGAGGCTTGCGGCGGCGGCCAACGAGGTGTCCGGGCCCGGATGAAGGGCGATCAGTCGGAACAGGCATGCGGCGGCGGGGGTGAGGGCGTGGTACGACCACGAGAAGACGGCGCGTACGTCGACCGCCGTGTCGGTGTCGCTGAAAGCGTCCAGACCGCTGTGACCGCCTGCGAGCTCGCCGGCGAGGGTCGCAAGAGAGAAGGCCGAGCGGGTCAGCGCCCGCGCAGCCGCGATGGACAGGGCGAGCGGCAGCCGGGCGCAGAGTTCGATGACCTCGTCGACGGCCGTCGGCTCGGCGGCCACTCGGTCGGCGCCCAGCCTGCGCACGAGGAAGGCTCGCGCCTCCGCCACAGAGAGCGCGCCGAGGTGGATGGGCCGGGCTCCGTCCGTGGCGATGAGGCCGGACAGCCGGTTCCTGCTGGTGACGATCACCAGGCAGCCGGGGCTCGCCGGCAGCAGCGGGCGCACTTGCTGAGCGTCGCGGGCGTTGTCCAGCAGGAGCAGCAACCGCCGCCCGGCGAGCCGTGTGCGGTAGCAGGCGGCCAGCGCGTCGGTGTCCTGCGGCAGGCTCAGCGGATCGGCCCCAAGTGACTCGAGAAGCGTGCGCAGCGCCCGGTCCGGGGAGACCGGCAGCCCGGCCGGGTCGAAGCCCCTCAGGTCGATGTAGAGCTGACCGTCGGGGAAACGGGAGGTGACATGGTGGGCCCAGTGCACGGCGAGGGTGCTCTTGCCGACTCCTGCCATGCCGGTGATGGCACTGACGACGATGGTCGTGGGCACCTCGCCGTTGCCGTCAAGCAGCAGGTCCAACTGTGCGAGTTGCGCCGCACGCCCGACAAAGGCCGGCAGATCGGCGGGGAGCTGTGCCGGCGTCGGCTGGTCGGGTGCCGGCGCGGCCGGGTTCGCGGGCGTGGGAGGGGCGATCAGTCCGGCGTCCGCCTGCAGGATGCGCTCGAACATGCGCCGGAGTTCAGGTCCCGGATCGACACCCAGATCGCCGGCGAGAACCGCGCGGGCCTCGCTGTACGTCGCGAGCGCCTCCGCCTGGCGTCCCGACCGGTACAGGGCCAGCATCAGCATCTCCCGGAAGCGTTCGTCCAGCGGATGCTCGGCCACCAGGGCCGCCAACTCCCTGGCGACATCGGCGTGTTCGCCCAGTTCGAGCCGGACCGCGAGACTCGCCTCCAGGACGGCCAGCCGCAACCTGCCCAGCCGTTCGCGCTGCGCCTGGGCATACTCACCGCGGACTCCGGCCAGCGCGGTCCCCTGCCAGTGTGCGAGGGCGTCGTCCAGCTGCCGTGCGGCAGTCTTGACATCGCCGTCGCGGCGCGCCCGGTCGGCCCGGGCGGCGAGGTCCCGGAAGGCAGCCAGATCGAGCGATTCGGGCGACGTATGCATCTGGTAACCGTCCCCCACCGAGAGGATCGCCAGGGGGCCGAGCAGCCGACGCAGCCGATGGACGTAGGTACGCAGCGAACTCACCGCGGACCCCGGCGATCCGGTCCCCCAGACGGCGTCGACCAGCGCTTCGACCGGGACCTGTGCGCCTTCGCCGAGCAGCAGCACGGCAAGGACCGCACGCTGCTTCGGAGGGCCGAGGTCCACCTCGTCCGGCCCGCGCCAGCCGCGGACAGGCCCCAGGACGGTGAACCGCAGTCGTTCCGGCAGCCAGGCTCTCCCCTGCTCAGATCGAGCCCAAGGCCTCTCCACCAGGCGACCGCCTTGATCCCGCGAAGAGCACTGACGTTCCGGGCCGGGCTCCACGGCGGCGCCCTCGCTGTGGCGATATCGCATGTTCCGCTTTCCGCTGATCCGCGTTCGGGCTGCGGTCGGAGCGCCGCTGCGGCCGTGACCACGGCTGCCTGCGACGCTACGGACTGCAGGCCGGGCAGGCCATGATCGAACGTCCAGCGAACCTGCGCGTTCGTCCACGGCAGCGGGAGGTGAATGCCCGGGCGGCGCCCGCACGGCGGCGTCGACGTCCAGCTCGGTGGCCTCAGGAGGTTCGGCGGGAACCTCGCCGTGGCCGGGGTGACGGTGGTGAAGGTGGCGCCGCTCCCAGCGGTCCACTCGCCGCCGATGAGCACGCCGTACGCATGGCTGGTTCTCCTCTTGCGCAAGTGATGCGGGTCAGGAGACGGCGAGGATGAGGTCGGAGGCCTTCTCGCCGACCATGATCGAAGGGGCGTTGGTGTTGCCGGAGGGCACCGACGGCATGATCGAGGCATCCGCTACGCGGAGCCCTTCGACGCCGTACACCCGCAGCTCGGGGTCGACAACCGCGAGGGAATCCTGTCCCATGCGGCAGGTGCCGACCTGGTGGTGGTAGGTGCCGACGGCCCGGCGAACGTAGGCGCGCAGGTCGTCGCGGGTACGTGCCTCGGGCCCCGGCGCCACCTCGGCCTTGCGCCAGGTGTCGAATGCGGCCTGTCCGCCGATCTCCCGGCACAGCTCCACGGCGTCGACCAGTGCTTCGAGGTCGTACCGCTCGGAAAGTACGTTGGGGTCGAGCAGGGGCGTCGTCTCCGGGTCGGCCGACGCAAGCCGCAGTGTGCCGCGCGAGAGCGGTCGTACGATGCCGGGGGCGATGGTGTAGCCGTGCTCCGGCACCGGATAGGACTCCGCCGGATAGACCAGGTGCAGGAAGAGCGGCTGCAGATCGGGGCCCGGACGGCGGGCGTCGGTGGAGGCGAACAGCTGGCTCTCCAGCAGGTTGGCCCTGCCGGGCGGCAGCGGCCGGGAGGCCTCGTAGACGTTGCTGACCAGCAGGTGGTCGTGCAGGTTCTCGCCCACGCCCGGCAGGTCCACGGTCACCTCGACGCCGACCTCGCGCAGGTGCGCTGCTGGGCCGATACCGGAAAGCAGCAGCGTCTGCGCCGAGCCGATGACGCCGCCGCTGAGCACGACCTCGGCGGAGGCGTACGCCCGGTGCACGGCGCCGTCGGCTGCGTACTCGACACCGACGGCCCGGCCGCCCTCCATCAGCACCCGGTGCACACGGGCTCCCGTCGTGACGGTCAGCGCCTGGTTGCCGAGCACCGGGGCGACGAAGCTCTGCCAGGCGCTCATCCGCCGCCCTTCACGGATCGTGGCGTGGTTGAAGCCGACGCCGGTCATCCGCTCGCCGTTGAAGTCGTCGTTGTGCTCGTGGCCGAGCGCGAGGGCGGCCTGCACGAACGCGGCGGCGGTGGGATGCGGCTCGGTGATCCGACTGACCGACAGCGGTCCGTCCTTGCCGTGCCAGGCGCTCTCGCCGTCAACGTGGTCCTCGGACCGTTTGAACAGCGGCAGCACGCTGTCCCAGTCCCAGCCGGGACAGCCCGCGTAGGCCCAGGCGTCGTAGTCGCTGCGGTGACCGCGGATGTAGATCATGCCGTTCAGCGAACTGGAACCGCCCAGGACCTTGCCACGAGGCCAGTACAACGACCGGTTGTTCGCGTGCCGCTGAGGCTCTGTCATGAGTGCCCAGTCCAGGGGAGACTGGAAAAGCAACGGCCAGCTCTGCGGGCTGTGCACGCGCTCGTCGTCGTCCGCCGATCCGGCCTCCACCACATGGACCGAGTGCCCGGCGTCCAGCAGCCGCCGAGCGATCACACTGCCCGCCGATCCGGCGCCCACCACGAGATAGTCGTGCTCGATACCTGTTCGCTGTGACATCGCTTTACGCTCCTCACTCCGCTGTCGCATGGTCGAAGCTAGATCGGCGGAGTCGCCACGGCTCTCCACCCGGCGCACCGGCAGTCGCCAGTGGGCGCTCAGCGGGGGACGAGACCTATGACATGCACGTCCTGGGCGTCATCGACGGTGCTGACGCTCCGTGGACCGCTGGACCCCTTCATCATCCGTGCCCAGTGGTGCGTTGATCAGCACCGTTGGGACACCGCACAGCTCAAACCCGACGGCAGCCGGCGACGCGCCCCTGAGTGTGTGCACGGAGCTGCACCAACGGGTTGGTCAGACCGGCCGTCCCCAATACGGCACCTGCGGCACTCGGATGTGCTGCCGCACCCGTAGGCGGTATGCGGCGCATCCAATGACGTACTCCGCGTAGCCGCCCCACCCCTCCGCGAACCGCGAGCCCGGCGGTACGGCGACGACCTCCCCTGCAGCTTCCTCCCCGAGGCCGAAGGGAGGTTCACCCAGCAGCGGGGAAATGGCCTGCGGTCATCATCGCATCGGGGGAACCCCGCACCCGCCTTCCGTACGCGGATCAGCACCTGCCCGGGCGATGCAGGGGTCAGCGAAACCTGCGTCCCGACGCTCGTAGGATGGGTGTATGGCATCAACCACCCGACGGCCCTCCAGTGCCGCTGACCGGCGCGCCGCAGTGGAGAGGCGGATCCTGTCCGCGATCGGAGAATTGCTGCGCGAAGGCAAGACCTACACCGAACTGGGCGTGGAGCAGATCGCGGCTGCCGGGGGCATCTCCCGCTCGGGGTTCTACCTGTACTTCCGCGACAAGGTGGATGTGCTCCTGCGGCTGAGTGCTTTCCTGAAGGCAGACAGTTTCGAGATTGCACAAGGCTGGCAGCCCTGCGGTCCCGCCGGCGGACTTGACGGGCTTGCCCACACCTATGAGCAGCTGTTCAGGCACTACCGCAAGCATGCGGCCCTCCTGGCAGCGATCAACGAAGTGGCTGCATACGACCCTTCTGTACGTGGGTCGTGGACATCGACTCAGGACCAGTTCATCGACAACACCATGGAGCTGCTGACCCAGGAACAGCTTGCCGGTCGCACACCAGCTGATATCGATCCGCTGTGCGCCGCCACAGTGATGGTGCGAGGCGGCGCGCAGGTCATCGCCCAGCAGGTGGCGACAAGCGATGGCCATGACGATGCCGTGGTCGCCCGCGAGATGGCTTGCGGCTACTGGTACGGCCTCTTCCGGCGTCCTGAGTAGCGCCCCCGGGTTACGCGGGAGAACGACGCTCCGGCGAACCGCCCCGCCACCAGGGAGCTTTGGGCGAGCCGTTGGGGGGCTTGCGCCGTCGCCCCTCTTGACGGTCTCAGCCCTCGGCAGCCACCGCTCCAGCGGTGGCCGGCTCGTCGAAGGCTCTCTGTGCCGGGAGTGGTGTGTCCACCGGGCGCTGCTGGGCCTGGTTGAGCAGTAGGTGGGTGACGTCGGGGCGGGAGTAGTGCACTACGGCCCCCCGTCAACGGCCAGGTTCACGGCCAAGGGCAGCCAAGCGCTCCCCTATCATCCGGGCGTGGCCGCGGTGACCGGCACCGCGGGAGAGGATGCCCTGGACAGGTGGCTAGCCTGCCCGAACTCCGCACTCGGTACGGTCGGTTGACCGGAGAGGGACCGCCCGTCGAGGCGATGAGCGCCCTGATCAGAAGCCCCGGAAGACACCGTCCTCATCGGCGGAGTCGACGAATTCCGACCAGTCCATGTTGGCGAGAGAGATGTTGTTCTCGATCGACGACAATTCCTCGGCGATGACCCGCAGTTCGCCGCCGCCCTCGCTCTTCAGGATGACAAGCAGCGGCATCCCGGGGGTGGTGAGGGCCGTCTTGTCGGCCACGATCAGGAACTCATCAGCGGTCAGCGATGTGATCTGCTCGGACGTCAGATCGCGGTAGGCGGGATCGTCCACGATGTCCACGTTCGCAAGGAAGTCCTCCTCGATCGGCGTCGTGACCGCCGCGTGCAGGGCTTGCCAAGCCGCTTGGTCGGAAAAGTCGGTACGGATCAGCAGGGTCCAATCTGTTTCCGGCAGGCTCTTCACAGGTGGTCTCCTCGTGTGTGGGGCCGTGTCGGAACGGGTCGGCGCACACCAGGTGCGGGCCTGGGGCGAGGCCCTCCCGCCGGGGTCGGTGGGTGACAAGGCCGCGGGGTCGAGGCCCGGCATCCGGGCCAGGTCGGTCAGCACGGCCCGCGCGAGGGGCGCCGGGCGGGGCCCGGGATCCGGCCCGCATGACCTGGTCATTCCTTTCATCCCTCCGCAGCTGCCGCACGGCTGGGGCACGGGGCCTTCGGGGATCAGCGCAAGGAATCCGGCGGGCAGGGTGAGCCGCCGTCCGGGTCGCCGTGGTACACGTGCTGCACCGCGAGGTCCGGTGAAATCCCAAGTTCCCTTGAGGCAGTGGACCGTGAACGACGACACCGCTGAGATCACTGCGTCCTCCCGGCCGTCGCACTTGCGTTCCGCGGGTCGGCGAACCGGCGTTGTCCCGAGACCCTTGAGCAGTCGGGGGTGGTGATCCGGGGGGCGGTGGCTCCGCTTGCGGCATCCGGGCTGAGGTCGGGGCCGGTCGGCAGCATCGCCAGCAGTGGCGAGGGCAGCGCGGTCGCGTCCCGCGCCGTGTAGCCGAGGGCCGTCAGCGCCTCGTCCCCTGCCACCCGGTACTTCACTCCGGTCTCGGTCACCAGATAGGTGGTGTCGCCGACCGTGCCGCCGCCCGCACCCAGTGCCCGTACCAGCGCGCCGCGACCCGGACTCACCACGGTCCCGTCCACCGGGCTGCAGGCCGGGGCAACGCGGTCGCCGGTGTGCTGGACCAGCGGCGCCAGTGCGGCCACCGGCACCAGAGCGCTCGACACCCGGGTGCCAGCGGAACCGGGCTCGACCACGGCGCACGCCGTCAGCTTCTCGGTGACCTTCGTCAGGCTCGGCGGCGATCCCGGCAGGTCGTCCGGCGCGGCCTGAGCGCTGCCTGGTGCCAGATGCTGCCCGAGCACATCCGAACCGACGACCGGCACCTGGGGTGCCTGCCCGTCGTACGCCGCCTCGCGGGTCCTCGGATCGCCCAGCAGCAATGCCGCCGCTGTGTCGGTGAGAGGCTCAAGGCCCTTGCGCCCCAGCACATACCAGGATCGTGAGCCACCAGGGACCTGTACGCGGAAGAGCTGTCCCACCCTCGTCGCCGCACCTGCCAGGGACGGTCCCGGTTCACCGCGGCCGGGCACGTCAGGAGAGGTCAGGTCAGGCCCGGCGGGCAGGGCGTCGAGGAAGGCGGACGACACGCTGCGCGGTGTGGCCGAGCCGTATCCAAGGGACTTCACCGCACCGCTCGACGCGTCCAGCCGCAGCCGGCTGCCCCGCCACATCAGGTATGCGGTGCGGTCCGGGCCGACCAGCAGCACCGCCTCGCGTGTGCCCAGCTGGCGGTCCGCCTCACGGCCGCCTCCGATTACCAGCACCGTCCTGGCAGCGCCCTTCTCAGGGTCCACCACGGAACACACCCGCCAGGCACCGCGCTCCAGCCGGTTACTGCCGGGCACGCTGTCGGGCGCTCCGTCGATGCCGACCGATACGCCGATCGGCGTTCCATCCAGGGACCCCGAGCCCACGTCCACCGTGGTGAGGTCCTTGCCGCCCAGCAGAAGTGCCGACGCGTAGTTGCGCACCGGACGCAGCCGACCGCCGAGATATACGTAGCGGGCTCCGGTGTCCTTGTTGACGATGAGTGCCTCACCGCTGCGCCAGGAGTCGTTGCCACCGGGTGAGAGCAGCCCGAAGACGAACGCACCCGCGCCGATGAGCACGGCGATCACGACACCGGTCACCAAGCCGCGGGTGGTGCGCGCCAAGGGGCTCTCGGGCGCGTCCGGTTCGCCGAGCAGCATTCCGGAGTTGAGCCGGCCCATGACGAACATGTGAGCCTGGACCTGGTCGCGCTTGGATTGCATGATCCCCCCGTCAGCCGTTCAGTCCGCGCAGGCCACCGAAGAGGCCGACTACCCACAGCACCAGCGGCAGAAGGCTGATGGCGAGAGCGCTGTGCAGCAGCTCCGCGGCCCGGCCCCAGTACGGAACAAGTCGACGCCCCGGCAGCACCCACGACGCGATGGCGAGGACGGCGGCCACCGCGAACGTGGCACCGGCCACCGCCGGCCGCTGTTCCGGCCGCACGGCCGCGACCAGTGCGAGGGTGAGAAGGGTGAGGCCCCACACGCCGGGCAGGGCCATGGAGAGGCGCTGCCAGACATTGCCGAGGCCCCGCCCATGCAGGAGCAGGAGCATCGACAGGACTCCCGTCGTGACCACCTCAGGCAGTGCCGGGCGCGACAGCACGGGGAGGACGCAGACGGCGGCGACCACGCCGGTCGAGGCGTAGAGCACCGTCATCCAGGAGTTGGCGAGCTTCGTACGGGCGCTGACGGCTCGCCCCGAGTACGGCTCGATGTCCTCCTGCAACTGCTGCGGGTTGTTCGGCAGGAACGGCATACGCATCCCGGCGAGTTTGAACGCGATCGAGGGAATGAAGGCGCCAAGCGCCGCACAGGTGGCCGCAATCATCAAGGCCGCTTCCTCGATCGGGAATCCGGCGAAGGCCATCAGCGCACCGCCGGCCATTCCGGCCAAGGCACACAGCGTGACCCCGGTGAACAGCGGTGTGTAGAGCGCCACCATCGACACGGCCAGGACTGCTCCCCCCGCGCCCGCCGCGCCGGCGGCCAGCAGCCGGGCGCCCAGCACCTCCTGGGCATAGGCCCCGGCGAGTTCCCCGCCGGGCACAAGCCAGCCGGCAAGGGCGAGGCAGGGTGCGGCGAACACGCCCAGGACCGCGCCGGAGGGCGCGTCGCCCACGGCGCGGCTCGCCGTTGCGGCGCCCGCGAGGAGCAGTGCGCCGGTTGCCGCGAGTGATAGCACCCGCGCGGCAGGGGAGCCGCCGGGCCAGACCAAAATCAGCAGGCCGATCGCCACGGTGAACCCCGTCAACCCGCGCAGAAGCAGTCGACTGCTGTACGGACCCCAGCTGTGCAGGTGGTCGCGCATGGTGGTGGCTATGCCGTCCACCAGGTCGTCCAGTCGTACTGCGGGCAGTTCCTCCGTGCGAGGGCGCAGATACAGCACTTCGCCGTGTTTGACGTTCAGTGAGCCAAGGGTTCCCTCGCCCTCCAAGGGAGCCTCTCCGAGGCGCTGGAGCACCCAGCCACCGTGTTCCAGCCCCTCTTCCTCCAGTTCCGCACCGGCATGGCGCAGAACGGCCGGAAGCAGGTCGGACACCGGTACATCGGACGGTACCGCCCAGTCGATGGATGTGTCGGGGGTTCGCACGGTCAGGTGACAGAGACCGGCCGTTGAGGTTTCGGTCATGCAGAAGCCGCCCTTTCCTGAGCGTCATCGGACCGGACTTCCTGGTCCACCTCTTCAGGTGGTCCGATTCCTTGTGTCCCGTGCCGGATGGCGGCCCGGTCGGGAGGCGTACCGGGTGGGGCCGGCTGTCCGGAGTCTCCGATGGTGAATCGAAGTCAGCCGGTTTTTCCGAGGGCGACGTGGACAAGAAGGGCAGCAAGTTCCGCGGGCATCGACAGGAACGGCGAGTGACTGCTTTCCAGCCGGTGAATCGCATTTGCCCGGGCAGCGAATTTCTCCTGCATCTGGGGCGGCAGAGCCTGGTCCTGCTCACAGATGATGTACGTGCAGGGCGTCGTTCGCCACCCCGCCTTTGTCACCCGATCGCTCATCGATCTCACACTTTGCGGCACGAGTTGCTGGACCGCTCGAACGGTCTCCTCCTCGGACACATCGGCGTAGAGCTCCGTATCACTGTTTTCCAAAGGCGGGTAGACGCCCTTCGGATCCTCCGGCTCGGGAGCGCCATGGGCCGCATAGAGGCTCTCCCCGACGTCCAGCTGATATGCCGCCAGGTAGACGGCATGCGAGACGTTCGGGGCGTCAGCGATGGCTTGGGTGACCGGAATGCCACCGTAGGAGTGAGCGACGACGACTACGGGACCCTCGATGCTTTCAAGGGTCTCCCGGACGACCCGCGCGTCGTCATGAATGCCGGCGAGCGGTTCGGTGGTCGGGGCTTCCGGCCTCACAGCACTGGGCAGTTCAACCGTTCGAGTCGCCCAACCCTCGGCCTCCAGCGCGGACTCCAGCTTCTCCCAGCACCAGGGGCCGTGCCATGCCCCGTGCACCAGGAGCAGAGTGGGACGGGATGCTTCGGCGGTAGCCAAGTCGAATCTCCTAGCTGTTCCAGAAAACCATGACTTCAGAGAACTGCGGATCGCCAAGAAGCCGCTGCGCCGCTCGGACAAGCAGCGCAGTCACACACCCCATCGGCGAAGCGAGCGTCGTAGGTGCTGTACGTGACAAGCGGCACGCCGGGCGCCGGCTCGCTGGCTGCGTTCGGACAGTTCGCTGCAGCGTCGCGTTCCTCCGCCGTGGCGGCCCGGCAAAATCCCCCGCATCTGTGTTGTGGATGCGCATCCGGCAGCTGGACGGGGGCCTGGCCGCCGGATGCAGCACCTACCGAGGGCTGTCCAACTGTCCGTGCAACCTCGGTATCCCAAAGGCTAGTTCGAATTGGACACAATGTCCAACGCAATGTCCAACGCAATGCCCAACGCCCCGTCCAACTCGGGCGCGTATCGGCGAGGGAGATCTGACGCACATGCCGTCGCACCGGGCGGATCCGGGTCAGCCGGTCTTCCACTTCTGGTCACCCGCGCCGCTGCACGACCACAGTTGCAGCCCGGCACCGTTGCCCGTGGCGTGGTCCTTCACGCCCACGCACTTGTCCGACTGCGGGTTCACCAGGTCATGGGCCGAATTCAGGCGGAACTGCTGTGCCGGGTTGCCAGTGCAGTTGGCGAGCTGGATGACCGCACCGTTCTCGCGCGAGCCCCAAGCCACATCCATGCACTTGCCCATGGACCGGAGGGTGCCGTCCCCGTAGAACTCCCAACGCTGGTTGACCGCGCCACCGCAGTCCCAGATCTGCAGCGGTGTGCCGTCCACACCGCTGTTGTCCTTCACGTCGATGCAACGGTTGGAGGCAAAGCCGATCAGCAGTTGACCGACGGGCTCGCTGGAGGCGGTCAGCTCGCCTGCGCCCCCGCTTGTTCCACTGAGGGCGGTGTTTGACCCGGCTCGCGTCGCGGCGGTGGACCTGGCGCCGGAATCTGATCCGGAGGCCCTGTACCCGCCCGTCGACGGGCCTGACTCGCTGCTACTGCTCGGTCGCGGGGAGGCGCCCGCCGCGGCCCCGTCCCTGCCTGGCGAACCCGTGGAACCTCCCTCTGTCGGTCGCCCGGAGCCGGGCTCGCTCGGCGGAGCGGAACCGTAGGCGTCGGTCGGTTCGCCGCCGAGAGCGAGAACGGTGTCGCCCTCGGCCACTGTCCGCTTGGGCTCGGAGTCCTTGCCATCGCCAGTCTGGGTGAGCAGCAGGGGAATGGCGATCAGCAGCGTTCCGGCGATGGCCGCGCCCGCCAGCATCGCCTTGCGGGGCAGGCGGGGCATGTCGGGTTCCTCCGGCTGCGAACCGGTGTCCGCCGCCGCGGAGGCGGCCGCCGCACCGGAGACGGTCGCTGCTTCAGCTCCTCCCGTTACGGCGGACGAGTCAGCGGTGGTGCCCTCCTCGGATCCGGTGGCGGTGTCCGCGTCCGATGCGGAACTCTTCGGCGAAGCCTCCGCCTCCGAGTCCTCCCCGGTGGAGTGTTCCTCTTCCATTTCCGCTTCGGAAGCCGGCTGCTCGCCGCCTGCGGCGGCCGGCTTGCCGCGCGCGCCCTCGGCGCTCTCCTCGGGCCTCGTTGGCCGATTCGGATCTCCGGCGTCCGGTTCGGCGAGTGCCGCGGCTATCTCCGCCGCCGAAGCAGGGGAAGTCTCCGGTTCTCCAGGGGAGGGGTCCGCGGCGAGCGGAACGGTTACCGGTGCGCGTTGCGACTGACTGTTGTCGGTATCGGTCATTCGTGCCTTCCATGGATGGTGACCAGTGGGGGAAGTGTGGTGCGGCAGTGGGCATCCGCCGGGATCTGCCGCGGCTGCTCACCCTGAACTACGGCGGAGGGCCTTGCGCGGATGCCGCCGGGAGGGGACTTCCCAAGAGCGCCCCGGCCGGGCGAGTTGTCACCGGTCGGCTCCGCTTCCCGTGACGGGTTGCTGGGCGCCCGGTCCCACGATGTGCGGCTCGGGACGGACCCCCATCATTTCCGCCATGGCAAGGTCCCCCAACGAGACCGGAGCTTGACCGGTCGTGGACTGGTTCGCCACGGCGACTACGTCCCCCGCAGCCGCCGTCGTCGCAGAGGCCTGCGGCGGGCTCGACGGCGACTGCTGCTCCGCCGCTTGCTGGACGTTCGCCTGCGTGACGGGTCCGTCCGGCACGGCGCCACGCTCCACCACCTGAGCGGTGCCGAACGCTTCACGGCCGCTCAGGGGGGTGCCGCGCCCAACCGAACTCCGTGCGCCCGCCAACGCGGTCCCGGGGTCGACCGCGTCGCCGGAAGCGGAAGCCGTCTCGTCGAAGGGCGTTTCGTCGGAGACTGTCCCGGCTTGGTCCTGTGTCGTCTGCGAAGCATCAGGGCTCTCAGGACCGGGGACGAACCGACCGGGGTGCGCGCTGAACGGACGGCCGTGCTCCTGTCGGAGCGGCGCCTGAGTGGGCGGCGGGAAAGCCTCGCTCCGCGACGTACGTGCCTGCCACGTCCCGGTCCGCGATGTGCCGGTGGGCGGGGCCTCGGCGCGGGGGGCCTCTGCCCGGAGAGTCTCGGCGTCAAGCCCCGGAACGTGCTTGAGGCCAGCCGGAGCGGGGTCGTCGAGCGGCACAGTGGACGGGTCCGGAAAGACTGCCGCGGCCTCGGGCTCGGGCGCCTCTTGGATCACCGCCGGCGTCCCCCGCGCGGGGGACAGTAGAGCATTTGACGGCACGTCAACCCCCGCCACCACACCCTTCTCGGCGTCGGCGTCGGCGTCGGGGCGGGTGGCCGGTGAGCCGCTGCCCCCGGAACCGTTCAGTGCCGCCGCGGCGCGCCCGAACAGGTCGGGTCGGCGCATCACCAGCCGGGCGGTGTCCAGTGGGCTCAGACCCACATCCCCCAAGGCTACGTCGCTGGTGAGCTGCCAGGTGGCCTGCAGCTCCGGACGACAGGCCAGGCCCGCCACGTCCCTCTCGGCCACCCGCACCGCCAGCGCCTCCGAGGCGGTGAGCAACTCCGTCACCTCGGGAGTCAGGTCTCGTTCCGTCAGGTTGTCTTCGGTCAAGGTCCGCTGTGCGGACCCGCCACGCGCTTGCCCGGACCTTTCCTGCGGGTGCCGGTGTAGCCGCGGCTCTCCTTGGTCCGGCTCTGTCCCAGGAGTGCGGTCCGCAGGTTCGGACGTCGCGGTGGCGCCGACAAGGGGCTCGGCGAGCAAGTACTCGTTGCCGCGCTGGTAGAGCGTGACGCGGCGCGGCGTCTCGCCGGCCGGCCGGTGCGTTCGGCACGTACCGTCCTCGTACACCAGCGTGATCTCCGCCCGGTACTCCTCCGCGGCGACGGCCAGTGCGCTCCGGGTGAGTGTCTCGTTCCATCCGCGGCCGGCCGCGAGCTGGGCGCGGATCAAGGCGGTTGTCTCGCTGTCGGCGAGTTGCCCCTCCGCGGTCCGGAGCCTGGCCATGCCGTCCTCGCCCTCCCGAGCGGTGGTGAATTGCGCCGATTCCTGTGGGGCGAGGAGGGGGAGTCCGTCGGGGACCGTGCCGGGCAGCGGCGACCGGCGGGTCAGGAAATCGTGTGGCGCCCGGAGGTTCTGCGACGGCACGGCGAGTTCCAGCGCGTGCCAGAAGCCGTTGCCCGCGCCGCCGGGCGAGCACAGGTCGTACAGGGTTCCGTCGGGCCCGGTGACGGTCCTTCCGTCGCCCGACGTGCGCCATGCGTCGGAGCCCCGCTCCTTGTCCCACGGCGCCTTCGCATGCGCAGGGCGGGTCAGCACCGGGCCGGGGTCCGCATCGGCAGTGGGTTCCGTGTCGCTGCCGGCAACGGTGCCGGCGGGCCAGTAGTGCGGTGCCGTTCCCTCCGGTAGCGCCACCTGGTAGTGCTGCTCCGCGAGCCTGAGTACCACGGACGGCGCATCGCCCGGGTCGGACGGAGACGGTGCGGGACCGCCGGAGGAGCGCTCGTGGTCTGCGGTGTCCGGCCTGGAGGGCGAGAACGTGACGAAGGAGCCGTCGTCGCCGACCACGGTGACCTGGACCTGGAGCGTCCGCGCCGCCAATGCGGGCAGCAGGTCGGCCGCGGCCTGGTTCCAGCCGGCCTCGCCGGGTGCGTCACCGGGGCGCCGCAGCCCGGCGACGGCCAGGGGCCCTCGCTGCTCGTCGGGAAGCGAAAGGTACGGTGAGAGCCGTTGCGCGTCCTTGAATTCCTTCGCGGCGGTCGAGCCCTCCGGAAGGAGGATGCCGGAGGCCGACAGTTCCTCCGCGGTGAACGTGTCGACCGTGTCAGGAGCCGCGAAGGCCCACAGGTCCCGGTTGTCCGGTTGGGCCAGCTGGTCGGCCAGGAGTTGGCGCAGCGCCGCGGCCCGGGCTTCCGGGCTGCCGGCCGCGGGCAGCTTGGGATGTCCGGGAGCGACGTGCCACAGGGCTTCGCCGAGCGCGTGGAAGAATCCTTGACCGTCCTTCGGGACGTCGTGAACGACGAAGGCCTGGCCCTCCGGTGAGACAAGGGAGTTCGGCTCGTCCTCGGGCTGGGTGAAACGGGGGTGTCCGGCGGACTTGTCTTCCATGGCTGGTGCTGTGAAGGCGACGGGGGGAGGCTCCGGCAGCCCCTGTCGGAGCTCGGCCGACCCGTCTTCCGGCGGTTCTGCGGGCAGTTGGTGCCAGCGGGTCATCCGATCGGTCTCGTAACGGACCCGGTGGAACTCCTTGGCGGCGCGCTTGGCCGACTCCAGGAGTTCGGCGAGCTCCTCCTCCCGCAGCCTGCGCACCTCTTCGTCCCTGGCCGCCCTCTGGGCTTCCCATTCCTCAACGCTCTGCGCTTGCAATTCCTGAACGCTCTGCGGTGCCGCGGTGGCTTCGCCGGAACCGGCTTCCGCTGCGGCGTCCCGCTGCTCGACACCGGCGGGGGTGTCCGTCGCGGTGCCTGTCGTGGCAGCGGATGCGCTGCCGGAGGCGGCTTCGCCTTGACGTCCGGCTGCGGGGCCTGGCGCAGCACCGGTCTGGCGCGCCGTCGTGATCCGGGCGGGCAGTGCCCGGTGTTCCGAGTGGGCGGCGCCGAAGGTGCGACGCTTGTTCCAGTACGCCTGGTCCGCGGCGGCCCAGGCGTCGCCGGCCGCCTTCACTGCCTCCCAGGCTTCCGCCACCTGTGACGGGAAATTGCGGTCGTCGATCAGGCCCCACGCGCGGGCGGCGTCCTCGCGTACCCAGGCGAGCGTGTACGTCTGCGCTTCGGCGGCCCGCGGTCCCGGATTGATCCTGCCCAACGGGCCGAGCATGCGATGAGCGGCCTTGCCCATCCGGCTGTCGCGGATCGTGTGGTGCACCTCGGCGATACCGAGCCAGTCGGTCGGTATGGCGAACAGCATCGCCGAGGAGGTGGTGGGCTTGAGGTTGGTGTAGGGAGCGGCGCTGCGGCCGACCTTGGCGCTGTCGCCCTCCCTGCTGTTGAGCAGCGTGCCTGACGGACCGGGGACGACCGATCCGGCCTGCGACGTCATGAACAAGGGTATGGAGTTGAGTGACGTGTCATGCGCGCCGGAATAGTCGAGTGTCATCTCCTGGCCCGAGGTCAGCTTGACACCTCCGTCCATCCCAGCTGCGGGAGCCACCGTCAGCAGCCGGGCACGGGTGAAGTCGGGTCTGGCATAGAGCCGGTAGTCCCCCCGCGTGTCACCCACGATGGGGGCATCGGCCAGACCCGGCACCTGGTAACCGTCCTCGCTGAGGGCCTCCAGGAAGAAGCCGGACAAGGCGGCGTCACTGGTAGCGTTCTCCAGTGCCAATGCCGGGGCGGTGCCGGGCCGGGTGAAGTCTGTGCGCCGGGCGCGTTGGACTGCGGAGTCGAGCTCGTCACCTGTCAGCTTCGCCCTCGGGCGGGGCAGGAGACCGTACGCGGTCGCCACGGTGATGTCGGAGGCGTCCTTGAGGTTCCCCAGACCCACCACTTTGCGTACCTGGAAGTTGTCGGAGGTAAGCCCGGTCGGCACGGAGCGGTCCCGTCGCCAGTCGAGCACGGCCTGAAGCTGTACCTGCCCCTCCCACACGATCACGGCCCGCCCGGGCCGCGGCAGTTCAGGCACACCCAGGGGATCAAAGGCATCACCGGGGCGGGCGGGGACCGCCTGCGCATGCCGCGCATCCGTGCCCTCCCCTTCCGCGACCGGTCGCGTGGCCGTGTCCGCAGCTACGGGTGTGGCCCGGGCATTCAAACCCGCACCGGCATCCGCGGCGGGAGTCGGCGCCGCATTGGCGTCGGGGTCGGGCGTCGTCAGGCTCAGCGGCACCTGTTCGCGCAGGATGCCGATGCTGCCTTCCTCCGGTGGAACGCCGTCGATGTCGATGCTCAGCCTCAGCCGGTAGGGAGTGAGGTACTCGGCGTGCGGCTCGTCGAACTTGAAGTTCTGGGTGACGGCCCTTTCCTGCGGCTCGGCTGTGGTCGTCGTCCGGTGGTCGGCGCCTGTCTCCGAGTAGCCGGCTCCGGCTGCCCGGATCACATTGTCGCCGGTCCGTACGCCTTCTCGTGCGAGCACTCCGGCACTGCGGGACCCGGTGGTGGTCGTGGTGGCCTCGAGGCTCTCGGTCGCGATCCGGTTGTCGGTCAGAACGACACTGTGCCCGAGGCCGTCGAACGTCGATTCCCCGGCAAGGAGCTGGACGCGGACCGGCACGGTTCGGCCTCCGATGTCCAGGGTCGTCTTGTCCGTCCATACCGGCATCTGCCACCGTCCCGCGCGGGCACGCGCGACGGCTCCGGATCCGGACATCTGACCTCGCAACGACCGCATGGCCCGCGGAGTCACCAGGCTGCGCACCCGCTCCCGTTCGGTGTCGCTGACCCCCAAAGCGGCGAGTTTCTTGTCGAACGCGGCCACTACGAGTGTGGCGTCGAGCGTGTTGACAGGGAAACTGCCGAGCGACGCCTCCACGGCCCAGGCCGGGCGGCTCCACCTTTGTTCGGTGTAGAGCGGCACCTCCCCCACTCCATCGTCGACCAGCTTCAGACGATGGGCGACCCGCTCGGGGATCGCGCCGATCCAGCCTTGCGGGATGGTCACGCGCATGCCTTGCCAGACCTGGCGGAACAGGGTGAGCAGCCCGTGCAGCGGGGACGTCAGGCCCCTGGAATCCACCGAGGCGAGCATTTCGTGCCGGGCGGCGGCGCTTACGAGGTACTTGTGGTTACCGTCCTCTTGGGCGTTCTCGATGGTGACATTGCGCGCGGTGGTGATTACGGTGCCCCGGGACCGGCCGCCGCCTCCCGTTATGGCGTAGGTGCCGAGGGCCGGGGGCACAGTGGCGCCGTGCAGGCTGAGGAATGCGGCCATGCCCGTGAGTGAGAAGGTACGGGTACGTATCCCTGCCCCCGATGCCTGCAGTTCGGCCGAGACCTGCTGTTCGGTGTCCAGCTTGACGGCGTCCGAGATCACAGTGGGCTTCACCAGCCGCACGCGGTGGATCATGGTGCCGAGCCTGTCCAGGTAAGAGCCCTTTCCGAACAGGCCGGTCAGCCGGACGCCGGTGGCACCGGTGCTGACGTCACTGCCCGCCGTCAGGGAATGGGGCAGCAGGGCGCGCGCGACCGCGTCGTTCGCCGGAGCTCCGGCCTGAGTGAAGTGCCAGGAATCGCTGGAGGCTTTGGCCATGACGGACTCGGCTGCCTTGCTCAGCTCCTTGTGGGCGGCGAGGCCGATGGTCTGGTACTGGTGACCGTGGAATGGCTGCTCGCCTTGCGCGGCGTTCTCCGAGCCGTACGCCAAGGCCTTGGCCGTGTCCGGGTCCAGGGTCTCCGGCTCCACGGAGTTCGAGGACGCCCTACCTGCGGCTTCCGGTTCGCCATCGGCGAAGCCTGCCTGGCCCGTTCCGCTCGGCTTGCCGCCGGGTGGGGTGTACTGGTCGGGCACGGACAGCAGCACCTTGCCCTTGACGGAGGAATCCGCCGTGCCGCCGATGAGTGTCACCGTCGGTTCCCCGCGGACAAACCAGTGGGTGCCCAGCAGGCCGAGGGTTCCCATACCGCGCCACAGCCCGCGCGGGCGCCAGTAGCCGCCTAGTTCCGCGGTGAGTTCGAGGTCGTAGGCGTACAGATGCGACGGTGCCGCGGTCACCGAGATGGACTCGAACGAAGCGGTCGCTCCGTAACCTGTCCTGTCGCCCCGCCGCTGGTTCCAGTGCGGTCCCAGCTGAAGGAGGCCTCTGTGGAGTGGGAATCCGAGCTCGTCGCGGGCAGTGTCGCGGATCGAGACGCCGACGTCGACCCCCTCCTCGGTCGCACGGCTCGCGGTACGTGATCCGTCCAGCTTGTCGGTGCCGGGAGCGCTGTGCCGCAGCGACACTTCCTTCTGAGTGCCCTGGTACGTCCGGTTCGTCGCCCGGCCGTCGATCCACAGGTACCGGTGGGTGCGGGTGAACCGTCCGGGCTCCAGCAATTCGATGCGTACGCCGGTGGTGATCAGCGCTTCCAGATTCCCCGCCATGCTGTGGTAGCTCAGCGAGTTGATGATCGTCAGGGTGTTCTGCAGCGCCATGCGGTAGTGGTCCTTGCTGCGCCACCGGGTGTCTTCCGGGCCCCCCTCATTCAGAGGCGCGACCGTGCGGGGACAGCGCTTCGCGGTCTCACACAAAACCTGATCGGTGAAGCTTTCCAGCAGCGTGCGCCCCGTTGGAACACTCCCCGTCCCGGTACTCGCCCCGGTCGTGCGTTCCGCCGCCGGCTGGGCCTGTGCACCGTTGCCCCAACTGAACGCTTCAACACGGCTGGGGCCCAGCATTCCGGGATCGTCCTCGGAAAGATACGCCGGTGGCTGAGGGACAGCCGCGGCTTCGCCCCGCAGCTGGGAACCGTCGTCCCAGCCCGCCAGGCGGCGTGCCTCGGCACGCGTCATACGGTCCAACGTCCGTATGGTGTATTCCTTCGCCACGTTGCTGCCGATCCAGCGAACGACGACCTTCTTCTCGACTGCATACAGATCGGTCGGCACGTCCTTCACCCTGCCGACTGTCTTGAGGGCGGCGGAACCACCGAAGCCCGCGGCATGAACGGTGACGCGGCCGATCCTGCCGAAGAAGCCCACCATGATGCGCCAGCCGACCGGCAGTCCGACGTCTTCCGGGGTGAAACTCGGCCCGACCACGCCATAGATCTCCTGGCTGTCGGCGAGGGTGCGAGTCCGCTCGTTCTTGACCGTCTGCTGGAGGGTGCTGCGCATCTCGGCCGCCTCGGTTTCCGACAGCAACCGTCCGCGCACCGGTACCGCCCGCTCCACCGCGAAGGCACCGAGCGGAGTGCGCGCGGCATCATCGCTGACCAGTAGCGGCCCGGGCACCGGACCGTGAGACAGCCGCTCCGCGATCTGCTGGAAATGCTCGCTCGTGAAGAACCGGGTGATCTCCTGGTGCGCGCTGCTGCCCTCTTTCGCGCCTCCTGTCCGCAGCGCGTCGTCCCGGAGTTGGGCCACGGACAGTACGCCTTCGGTACGGACCATCCGGTAGTCCGATTCCGGGCCCAACCGCAGCCCGCGCGGGGCGATGGTATCGCCCAGCTCGGTCGTCACTCCGTCGGAGAGGCGGACGACGAGCCCGTTGTGCACGCCAAAGGTGAAGTCGTCCGGTGAGGACTTCACCTGCTTGCCGTCACTGCGGCGGCCCAGGCCGAACCTGTGATACCAGGCGCGGTGCGGCTTGGTGTACGTACGCACGGTGACGTCGTACTGGACGTCGGTCAGGTGGAGATGCGTCCCGCCGGTGGTGCGGGTCTCGGCCTGGCTGACATTCTGGTTGACCGTGTTGAAGTCGTAGCCGTGGGTGCGTCCGATGCCCAGTCCCAGGCGGCCGAAGCCGGCGAAGACACCCATGGCTGGACCGACACCGACGGAAGGTGCGAACTGGCGTGTGGTCCCCAGGGAGCGGGCTCGCCCGGTGGTGATCTGGCTGCGCTGGGCGTCGTCGAGTTTCACCGGGGAAGCGGGTTCGCTGAACCGCTCCCAGTTGTGGTGCGGACGGGTCACGACATGCAGCGCACGAATCGTTCCGGCGGCGTCCAGGAAGGGCGGGGATTCCCAGCCGTCGCCGGTGAACTGACGCGGGGTGTGCAGCAGCGCGCGCTTGAGCGCGGCTGCCGGATCGGTTCGCTTCTTCCCCTTCCCCTGAGGGACGTTCGCGGTCTCGGTGATGTGGGCCACGACCTCGTCGATCCCGCGCAAGGTGGCCGAGCCGTTGCCGTAGTTCGTATCAGTGGGGTGGGTGAGCCACTCCGGCAGGCGGCTGCCGTCATCGAACACCACAGGCCCGGGGAGCGGACCGGGCGGCTGCATGGTCTCGTCCAGCCGCGGCGGCCGATGCCGGTCGAGGGCGGCGTTCAGCAGACGCGCGTTCTCGATGGCCTCCCGGTCCCGGAGCGCAGCCTGCTGGTTCACGGTCCCCGGGCCCTCGGCGGGCTCGGTCCTCCGTGCCGGGGCCGGATCAGGCGCCCGTTCTTGCGCGGCCACTGTGTCCGGCACCGTGCTGGTGGGCCGCACGGTGTCGGCAAGGTTGTTGCGTGGCTCCGTTCCTTGCTGACTGGTCGTGGGCCCCGGATACCGCTCCTGAGTCAGCGCCTCCTCCCCGGAAGGACGGGAACTCCCGGCAGCCTGTTCCGCCTGACGGCTGCCGTCTTGGTCCCGGTGAGGAGCACCGCCCTTGAGCGGGAAATAGTCATCTGTCAGCAGGAAGTTGGCCACCAGGCCCGCACGGCGTGGCAACGGCTGTGAGTGCCACACCGGGCCCAGCCCGTCGAAGGCCTCCCGCAGCCGCATGGCGAATTCGGGATCACCCACCACTCGGGCAGAGCGGGCGGCACCGGCCAACCGTTCCAGCTCACGCCGGACCAACCCCTCCAACTCGGACTGGCCGATGGATCCCAGTCCTTGCCACGCACCGCCCTCAGCACCCGGGTTCATGTCGGGAGCCTCCCCGGCCCGACCGCTGTCTTCCACTCCACCATCCACCGGCGGCGCCGTCGCGCCCGTGGGCCGTGGAACACGCAGAGTCCTGTACCTGATCCCCAGTTCATGAGACAACTCGGCGGCGGCGTTCTCGCCGCTCTCGAAAGCCACCTTGCCCACCAGGAAGGAAAAATGACTGAGCAGCGACCACCTTTCCAGTTCCGCCGCCGACGGTGCGCCCAGAATCAGCGGACGCTGATGGTCGAAGGCCACCCGGTAACGTGCCCACGCCAGATGGACCCGAGCAGCCATCGGATCCCTGGCCACCCATTGCCGCGCCCTGTCCACCGCCTCATGGTCCTCAGGTGTGAGGGCCACATGCGGCGCAACGCCATCAGCCCAATCCCAGTTCCACTCACGCGTCACCCCCTCGACTGCCTGACGCGCGTCCGCGCCTCGATTCGCCCACTCCAGCCCCAGCGCCTTGGCTACAAACCTCCCGGCGAACCCGAGGCCATCGGAACCCACCAGATCACCACTGGACTCAAAACTCTGCTCCGCGTACGCGTAAGCAGCGGCCAACTGCGCCGCCCTGACTCGATACACCCCCAGCACACGTACATGACACTGCAGAACGGATTCGCTCTCATACACAACCAGAGCGTGTGTGACCTCCGCCGCAGGCCCCATCGTCACAGGTTCCGACGCACCGGGCACCAGAACCGCAACATCAACACGACCGTCAGGGTTCGCCACCACGGCCAACTCGACATCCGCAACCTGACTGCGGGACGCCGCCCGAATGTGCTCCCGCAATGGCCGCGTCGCCTCCGCGAACCCCCGACCGGTCCCACGCTCGACCGCCACGGGGGGTCGCGGCAAGGGCCGCCTCAGGCCGAGAGTCCATGCGAGCGCACCGGCCATCTGTGACACCGAATAGCCGCCCTGGAACAGCGATGCCAGCAACGGCGTCACAACCGGACGGAACCCCTGCTCCAAGAGGAATTTCTGCAGCAGAAGATGCACATTCACCCGCCGGTTGGCGTCCTCGAACGGATGAATCACCTGTAGCGTGCGAACAACCCGGCCAATCGCCGACAGCCTGTCCCACGCTATTGCTGCCTTTCCGACCTCCTCGTAGTACTGGTCGAACGCAGCATCCACGAGATGCGGCGCCCCACCCAGCTTGTAGTTGGTCAACAGCTCAGCGCCCGTCGTCGCATACAACAGGACGGTGATGGCCGTCTTCGCGTCGGGGGCTCTCAAACTCTCCGGGTCCGGCTTCAACACCAACCGCCGCCCGGCCAGCCGCTCCTGCAAGATGTCATCGCTGAGAGCAGAACTACGCAACGGAAAACGCGTCTTGCCGTCCGACCATTCGGGCACCTTGCCCAGATGTGCAGCGACCGTCTTGTGCAGAGCCAGATACGACGACGCGTCCATCCGATGCGCCACACCGTCCGGATTGTCGAGGAACAACCGGTACGCCTCGACCATCCCCTGACGGAAGCCCGGAGACTTGTCCACGTCGTACATCCGGCCGGGATCATCCGGATGGTGCCTACGGGCCCGCTCGTGATCCCGAGGGTCGAGGAACAGCTTCCACCACTCACCCTCCCGGAAGTAGTCGGAAAGCGTCTGATACTCCCCTTCCGCCGTCATGAAATCCCGCTTCGGGTCGAAATCGCCTTCCGTGCCGGCAGGATCAGGGTCGGCCGGGGTCACAGAGGACCCATCCGACACATCATCGGTCGGTGCCGATTGCGGAGCATCCCGCATGTCCGTCGCGTTCCGGACACGCCTCTGGGTGTCCGGAACGGAGATCGCGCCGTGCGGTTCGGTCTCCGACCTGGGGCCGGACATCCTCCGTGGGTCACCGCTCAGGACAAGCCCGTACTCCGGCTCGAGCTGGCTCTCCGTACCGGGCGCCACCACGTCACCCGTCTCAGGCGAGGGCGCGGCACCAGTTCCCTGCGTCACCTCCGCCGGAGCCCACAGAGGCGGAGGCGGAGCAGAATGATCTGCGCAGACCGCCCCGGGCCCGGGCGGTGGCGAGGGCTGCCCGGGGTTCGCGGCGGGGGTGGTCGTGCCTTGTGCAGGCGCGGTTGTGAGCGGTGCGGGGGTGTGGGGCTGGGGCTGGTGGGTGCCTTCGACCTGGTCCCAGAACGCCTGGTAGCCCTCGTACAGGTCGTTCTCCGCCTGTATGAGGTTCACCGGGTTCGCCTGGCCGCGGTGGGCCGCTTGCGGATCCGGGCCGAACAGCCGCCCCGTGATCTCCGGCAATGCCGGCTCGTGCGCCCGCACCCAGTCCGCACCGTTGTTCCGCTGCCGGCCGGTGTACGGGTCGGTACCCGTGAGTGCCAGTCGGACGGCGTTTGCGCCGTCGGCCGGGACGAAGAGCATGTGGGTGGGGTCGGTCGACAGGTGGTAGTCGGTCTCGACTGTCCGGGGAATGGTGCGGAGTTCTTCCCAGTTCACTATCCGTCCGATCCAGCCGTTGTCCCCTCGCAGGATGTAGCCGTATTCGTGGAGGAAGTCGTCTCCGAATCGGGTCCATGTGCCGTGCAGGGTGACACCGTCCGGCAGGATCACGGTCCCCGCCGATCCCACCTGATAGGCGTAGAAACCCGAGGAATAGGGGTATGCCCGGGAGAATTCCTGGAAGGTCTCTGCTGCTTGCTTGCCCTTCCGGTTCGCGATCGGCGTCTCCGGCTCCGCGAGCCCGAAGCGCTCCTGCATCACCGTGATGTCATGCCCGAGCTCCCAGCCCTCTTCCCGGGGATCCCTCCAGGCATCACGTGAACCACCAGGTTGCGGCACCGGCGGCAGCACCGCGCTCGGGCCTGCCGTGGGAGTGGGTATCCAGGAGGCTGCCTCGTCCTGCAGATCCTGAATCCAGGCGTACCAGGCGTCGTCGACGAGTCGGAGGACCTCTTGCCCTGCTCGCACTCTGCTGGTGACTTCGTCCACGAGGCGTTTTTTGTTTCCCGGGGCAAGGAAGGATCGACTCGTATTGGCTTCCTTGTAGCCATTTTTCTCGGCAATGATGACGAAATGCCGGGCCGTGTCGGTAAGGCCCCGGCGGTCGTTCTTAAACTTTTGAGCGAGAGCAGCGAGGGCCTGGAAGGTTTCTGTCTGCCTGTTTCCATGCTGATCGGACAGGGCTATTTCAGCGAGTTGTGCCACCTCGTTCTTCATGTGGCTCGCGAGAAGGTCCTTGAAGGCCTGCCAGGCCGCGTGCTCGCCGGCCCAGTCTCCGCGGGATTTGATGTTTCCGAGGTCGCTCGTGAGTTTACCGAGATAGAATTCCACCATTCTGTGGTAAATCTCGGTGATCTTCGCGGCTTCGCTTCCTGGGGTGAGGAGCAGAGGCCGTGAGACGTACTTCGTGCCCAGCACTTTGGCCATGGAGTCGTGACTGACCACGTTCTCCTGGCTCATGAACTGCCAATCCCCGATGGGGTTACGCCAGAGGAAGTTCACTCCTTCGGACAGACCCTCAGGTGCCCTCGTCATGTATTCGTCGTCGCCGAACCAGTCGGTCGGGTGCCTGTGCCGGCGGAACCGGGAGGCCGCCTCACTGTTGGTGGTGGGGGACTGGAAGTGCCACGCGGTGAAGGTTTCGTCGGTGACGTCGGTCACGGCGAAAGCGCACCCGTTCATGGTGTCTGTGAACACGAAATCGGGGTTGAAGGCTGCCTCTGCGTCCTTGTTGACGTGGACCACCGAGTGGCCTACGTCGCGCTGGGCGTCCTTCGGGCGGCCCGGCTTGTACTGGATGTAGCCGGCCCCGATGTAACGGGCTCCGCCGACCGGCGGCAGTACCTGTTGCAAACTGTCGAAGAACTGATTCGCCTCAGGCATCCGTTCACGGTGTGCGCCGGCGTATTCGGCGTACTTTTCCAGGGCCGGTGTGAGATAGAAAGCATTACGGCCCTGGTTGCCACCTTGGCGGCGGGGGTCCACGACCAGGGTGAACCAGTGCCGGTCGAAGTGCGGCATAAGGTTGTTCACGAAGTGGTAGGCCTGCTGACGCGGCAAAGAAGGCAGGCGTGCCGTAATGCCGTCCAGGAAGTCAACGGACAACAAGGAATGGCTGACGAACTCCCCTGGGTCGCTGACAAAGCTGTCCACCTGGGAAGCCAGGGACATATCGACCGGCACCTGGGGCACTTGCTGGGGGTCGGTGGCCCTGGCCTTCCCCTTGTCCTGCGACGTCCCGGACGGGCCGGCGGTGGACGCCTGCTCCCCGGTGCTCGCCTCGGTCTCCGCCACGGATTCCAGCCTCGGCGTGGGAGAACCGCCGCGCCTGCGGACCACTTCGCCCGTCTGCAGGACGTCGGCGATGCCTTCCGCCATGCGCCGCAGATGGGCGTCGCGCAGGTCGGGCGGCAACTGCTCATACGCGTTGGCAACCTGCTCGATGGGGGCCACCCGGGTGTCTCCGCGGTTCTGCAGGCGGAGGTTGACCTCGTTGCGGAGCTGGGCGAAGTTCGGCGGCGGCGTGCCGACGGTGTGCGCCGCATCCGGGTCCCAGGGGGGGTCTTGCGGCCGGTCCGGCGTCGGCGAAGAGCGCCCGACCGGGGTGTCGACCTGCTTCGTACCGGCGGGCGTTGACGTGGCCGAACTCGACTCCGGTCCGGCCGGGGGGTGGCCGATGTCCCCGTGCTGTTTCGGGGTGAGGTTGTGGGTCTCGGGCGGAACCTCAGCGTCGTGACGGGCCGGGCCCCCGCTCCAGGCGGGCTCCGTGTTGGACGAAGTCGCGATCGGCGCCGACAACGACGTGTCCAGGTCATTGTCGGGCGCGGAAGACGGTTCAGAGGTGTCCCTGGCACCTGGGTTCGGCGGCGCCGCGTCGGCGGGCTTCGGGTGTGTGGCCGCTGTGTCCGCAGTACTGGTGCGGCCGGCTTGGGGGCTTTGGGCGTCCGGGGTAGTTGTACCGGGTGTGCCGGGACTGGGTGAGGCGCCGGTGACCGTTGTGGAGACGGTGGGTGGGGCCGAAGTGAGGCCGAGGCTGATGGGTGGGGCGAAGGGGTCCTGGTCGGTGTCCCGCGCGCCGTTGTCCTCGCTCCCCTGGCCGGCCGTGGCGGTGACCGGTGTCGTGTCGGGCGTCGGCAGGACGCCGACCGTGTCGGCAGCGACCAGGTCCAAGTCGCCAAGCGGGGCGTGCGTCGCGTGCGGGCTGTCTTCCGCCGCGACCGGGGTGTTGATGTCGTTTCCGGTGACGGCGTTGCGGTTGCCGGTGTCGCCCGCAGGGGCGAGGTTGCTGTTGTCCTGGGCGCCCGGTGTCTGCGCGGGGGAACTCGGGGGGGCCGTGACACCGTCGGCGCCGGACGACGGAGCCTGGTGCGGGTCGGCGCCGAACGGGCTGCCGGGCCCTGACTGCATGAGTGCTGCGCCGGGCGGCAATGCGCCGATGGACGCGGCGCCTTCCGCGTCGTCCCCGGACATCTGTTCCTCAAGGTCCGAGGTGTTGCCGGTGGCGGGGCTGTGGCTGCCCGTGTCCCGGCTCTGCGTCGGCACTGAGGCGCTGGGTCCGTTGCCGGTGGCTGCAGCAGTCGTGTCGAAGGGCCGGCCGTTCGGGCCGCCCGCCCCGGCGTTCGGAGCGATGTCGCCCCGGTTGTCCAGGGCCGGGACGGTGAACCCGTTCGACTCCGCGGTCGGTGCGTCGGTGACCGCCGGGTTCGTGCTGACGGTGTTGATGCCGCGCGACCCACCCGCGCCGGGGCCGCCTCCCCCGGCAACGCCGCCAGTTCCGCTGAGTGGACCCTCGCCGGTGTTGCTGATGCCGCGAACGCCGTCGCCATCGCCACCACTGGCTTGGGGTGCCGGAAGGCCGGCGCCGAACCCGCCCTGGTCACGGAACGACTCGCCCACCTTCACGGCATCCGCGTGGAGATGACTCCCGACGACCGAACTGATGCCCGCACCCGCGAATGTTTCCCAACTCCACTGCCATTTGCCGTCGAGGAGCCCGTTGACGATCACCTCGGACGACGCCTCGGAGAGCCCCCCAACGGCGAACGTCTTGGCGTCACCAGCGAGTGCGTCGCCCGCCCTCGACAGCAAGGAAGGCTGTTCTGCCTTGGCCCCGATACCCTTCGCCACGTCCCCGCCGGCGCCGGTGCCGGGCATGTTCCTGAAGATGTTGCCGTTGTTGCCGAAATTGCCGTTCCCGAAGACGTTGTTGCCCTTGAAGACACTCTTCAGAGTGTCGCCGATCAGCGAGCCCGCACCTGCCAAGGCACCTACGAACAGTCCGTTCAGCCCCCCGAAGAAAGCGTCCTTGCCGATCGCTGCCCAGTCGACGCCTTGAGGGCGCCGTCCATCCGGGCCGAAGCTCATCATCGCCAGGCGGACCATCAACGCATCGAACGCCTCGCCGATCGCACCGGTCAGGATCCCCATCAAAGGGCCCGTATGCATGAACAGCGCGTCCAGGATGGTGAGAATGAGGACCCGGCTTCGCGCCTGCGCGACGGCCGTCCCGCCTGCCGAGGTGCCGCCGCTGAACGCCGCCAGGATCGCCGTCACCATCAGCTCGATGAGCAGGCGGATGAGTTCCGCGATGATCTGCCACTTGGACTCAATGATGTTCGAGGACGTCACCGCCCGGCCTTCGGCGATCTCGTCCAACTGGTCGGCGAACGACTTGAGGTGGTTCGTTCCGCCATCGTCGTAGAAGAGCCGGATGGCCCGAAGATAGTTCTGGCCCACAGCCGGGGGCAGCGCTCGCGCCGAGTTCAGCCCCGACTGCTCCATGACGTCCGACAGATCCCTGAGCCGACGGGCCATCCGCGCGTAGGCGAGCCGGCTCTCGTACGCCATGTCCTCGTTCGCCTGGAGAAGCTTCTCGCCGATCAACACGAAAAGCAGCGCGTCGAGTTGGGGCGTACTCTGAATTGCCATGACTACCGGCCGGGCCGACCCCGGTGCAGCTCGGCCTGGATGCCCTCCAGGACACCGAGCTGGGTGCCTTCAATGTTGTCCAGGTTGCCGAGGGTGCTGAGTGCGATCTGCTCGCTGGCCCCGGCGACATTCTCACTGGTCTCCAGCGCTGTCTGCCGCTCCTTGAGCTCACTCGGTATGACCTCTCGCGCAAAGCTGTCGTCTCTTCCGGGCCAGTGCTGGTTCCGGCCGACCTCGTTGGCGAAGTCCCGCGCGATATCGCCCGCCATCGCGCTGATCTGCTCGATCTGACGGATCGCGGCGCGAAGGCGGTTGGTGTCCGCGATGTACCCGTTCGAGTCAGCCATGGCGCTACTCCTCCCCGTCCTCATTGATCTCGTCCCGCAGCCTCCGCTGTGAAGGCCGTACCGCGGAGTCGTCCGGCTCCGCCATGACGCCGGGGCCGAAGATCTTCAGCCAGTCCACCTCGACCCCCGAAAGTTCCGGCACCGCTTGGCTCGCCCGGGTCAGCGGGCCGAGGACCTGCATCACCTGACGCGCCATCGTGGTACGCGCGTGTTCCGCCGCTTCCAGCACACTGGCGGCCAGTTCGGCCGGGCCCATGTCCCGGTAGGCGCCGTCCAGGAAGCGCAGGGCGACCAGCCCACCCTGGGCGTCGACCGTGACCTCTACCGAACGGTCCCTGGACTTGACCGTGCAGGAGGAGCCGCGCAGCTCGGTCTCGGCCTTCGCCACTGCGGCTTCGGTCGCCTTCAACTCCTCCATGGCCCGAGCCAGGCGTTGCTGAATCGACTGGTCCATCAATTCCTCCTTGTCCGGGCCGCCAGAAGGCCTTCCAAGTCGCAGAAGACGTTCATCGACCGATCACGGCAGGAGCGCCACCCTCGTCCGTGCCCCAGATGTCCTCGTCCTCCGTCACCCAACTGGTGCGATCCCGGGAGGCGCTCTCGGTGCGCTGCTGGGCCGCTGCCTGACCTCCCTGCGGAGCAATCACCGCGCCGGTACTCGTGCCGGTGCCACCCCTGGTGATCACCACGTCCTCTTCGTCCAGGGCGACAGGCCGGCTGGTGCGCCGGGACGTCATGGCCGCCCCGCCGGAGCCGATGAAGACGTTGCGGGTCCGTTCGGCATTGCCGGTTCCCTGGCCCGCGCCCATGCCGCCCATGCCCGGCCCTGCCATGCCCGGTGCCATGGGAATGCCTCCAAGGCCCTGATTGAGCGGAACTCCGGCCGACATCTCGGCGGCCGGGGAGCCGATGCTGCGGCCGGCCTGCACCAGGCCCTCATCGGCGTCGAAGTACGTATCTTCGGCGGCGCTACCTACGCGGTCGGCAGCCAGCGTGTCGTTCAGCGCTCCGTAACCGCCACCGCCCGCATCGCCGACGCCGCCTCCGGTGAACTCCGGGAGCTCGGTGTCAAGACCGCTGGGCAGATGCAAACCGTCGTTCAGCCCTGACGGATCCTCCGTGCCCGGTTCGAGGTCCGGCAGAGAAGTCCCGTTGAGGTCTGTGGTGGTCGTGGACCCGTCGGGGTTGGTGGTGGTGAGGGTGCCGGTGTCGGGGTTCAGGGTGGTGACGGTGCCGTCGGAATTGGTGGTTGTCAGGGCGCCCGTGTCCGGGTCGAGGGTGATGGTGCTGCCGTCCGGCGCCTGTAGTGGACCGTCATGGAGATCGGCGGTGGTGGTCGAGCCGTCCGGGGCGGTGGTGGTGGCGAGCCCCGTGTCGGGGTCGACCATGGTGGAACCGCCGTCCGGGTAGGTGGCGGTGAGGCTGCCGTCCGGGTTCAAGGTGGTCAGGACACCGGTGTCGGGGTTCAGGGTGGTGACGGTCCCGTCGGGGTGGGTGGTGGTGACAGATCCATCGGGCTGGGCGACGCTGACGCTTCCGTCGGGGTTCATCAACGGTCCGTCATCGAGATCGGTCGTCGTGGTCGATCCGCCCGGCCTGGTGGTGGAGAGCGTTCCGAGGGACGGGTTGAGCGTGGTGAAGGTGCCGTCCGGGTAGGTCGTCGTCAGGGTGCCGTCCGGGTTGAGTTCTGCCACGCTCCCGTCCGGGTTGGTCAGTCCTGCGGTCAGGCCGTTCGTGCCTGGACCGAGCCCCGGATTGAGCAGTGACCCCCCGACGGGCGGGACGAACGGGCTGCCGTCGGGGTTGAGCAGGCCATCCGGTGAATTGCCGAGACTGTCGCCGAGGTTGCCGATGCCGTCGTTGAAGTTGTCGCCCAGGCCATTGAGACTCTCATTGAGGCCGGTGCCCAGGCCATTGAGGCTGTCATTGAGACCGGTGCCCGTAGAAGCGACGTTCTCGTTGAGGCTGTCAAAACCGTCGCCTATGTTCTCCAGGTTTTGGTTAAGATTCTCAGCATTCTCCTCGGCCTCCTGCTGGAACTTTTCCGCTTCATCTTCCGCAGCATCCGCCTCTTCGTTCTCAAGGAGACTGGAAAGAGTGTCCCTGTTGACGGTTCGCAGTGGATCGGTAATGCCGACGCCGGTGTTCACCCAGTCCGCCTTGAGTCCCCGCAGCGCATCCGTCCCCGCGGCTTGCAACAGGTTCACGACTCCGTCATTCCATTGCCGAACGGCCTCTTCCCCGGTCCTCTTCCAGGTTTCCACACTCCCTAGCTCGCCATACCCGGGTATGTTCTGCAAGAAGCCCGGTCCGGCCGTAATATGGAATTGGTTGTCTCGACCCTGCTGTCGGCTCCAGCGCTCGACCTGCCTGAGGTTGTGTTCGATGACGGAATTGCCGAGCTGCACCAGTTGAGCCAGTAGGAAGTGGTACGGGTCGTGCCAGTACCGCTTGGTCCATTCCGTCCAAGCCGTACTGAGGTTTTTGAGGTGTGTGTGGAGCGCGGACTGTGCTTGAGCCAGCGCATCCCCGGGTGCGGAGGTGGGGGTATAGCCGTCTACCGTCGAGTGCCCGGCATGGTAGCCCCTGCCCCCCATCTGCTCGCCATAGCTGTCGTAGTTCTGCCGCAACTGATGGATCAGATTCCAGAAGACACCGGCCGCCTGTCCCCTCCACGGCGCCTGTTCCGCACCCAGTTCCTCCTCCCACTCGGCGAGCACCGTGGCTTGATCGACGAAGAACCGGTGGGCGCGGTCGAATGCCCGCGCACTATCAGTGAACGAAGTAAGGTCGACTGCGTCTGCGTCGGCAACGGAGACTCCGCCGGACTGGATGTTCCGTGTCGAGTATGGAGGATTCAGGAGGCCGTTGAGAGCGTCGATCGGTCCATTGATGTACCGGGCCAGCAAGTCGGCCCCAGGCATGCCATAACCAGGATCGATGAGATCGGTCTGACCCCCCGCCTGGGGGGCGTCGATGAATTTGATTCTCGCCTTTCGCATCCTGACGGTCGGGCCGTGTGTTTCGTTTTTGCCGGTCAGTTCGTAGAAGACGATGTCGAAGTCGCTGCCGCTGGCCGCCTGCCAACCGTACTCCGTATGCTGGTAACCGTGTTCCTGGTCCTGCACCGCGCGCACCGGTTCTATGTCCTCGAACTGAACCGTGAACAACGGGATGCCGTCGGGACTCGCCAGGGTTTTGAACAGATCGGTGCGTTTCGGCATGGGGAATCCGGTCATGAGGGTGATGGCCATGCCCCAGTAGTCGTCCGGATCGTGGGAAACTGCTGGTGGAGTTGTCATTGCGAGACTCTCGGTGCGGCGTTGGAGGGTGTGGCGGGATCGCTGGCCAGGACTCCTAGCCGGAGCCCGTCTCTCCGGAGCCCGCCTCGTCGGCGCCGGTCATGGTGTCCTCCACCTCGCCGAAGATGTCGAGGAACTCCTGCCCTTCGATCGCCGCCAGGCTGGTGCCCTGGTCGCGGAGCAGGGTGTTGATGGTTTCCTGAAGGTTGTTGTCCAAATCGTCGAACAGCCTCTGCTGGAATTCGAAGATGCCGTCGATGGACGTCGCCTGTTCCTTCACGCTCTTGATGAGGCCACCACCACCGGTCTCACTGTCCGTAGCCATCCCGCCGATGCCCAGGAACGTGTCCTGCTGAATGTTTGCTTCCGAGGTGGTGTGGACGTCCCCCAGCATGGTGTGGAGCGCATCCCCGGAGTCGCTGTCCTTACGGATTTTCTCGAGTTCACCGATGAAAGGGGCGACTTTCATGTCGAGGAAATCTTGCAGCGCATTGGCGTCGAGTGCGGTGAGATCGGGCGGGGGCATGGCGTACTCCTTTCAGCCGGTCACCGTCGTCAGGCCGACGGGCCCGACGGCGGTGACACGGGACCGCTTCAGCGGCCGATCTGGACCTCGGACCACATCTGGGCGAGCTTTCTCTCGCTGTGCTGATAGTTCTCGGAGATGTCCGTGAGCAGATTGCTGTGCGAGAGCAGTATCTGCATCATGTTTTTGGCAGCAGCGTCCCACTCCTGCTGCTTCTGCTGGTAGATGTAGCGGTCCTCACCTTCCCAGCTCTTCATGAGTTCGTTGAGCTCCATCTCCAGCGATTCCAGAGTCTCGCCGATGGCTTTCGTCTGGTACACCATGTCGTCGGCGGCGTTCGCCATGTGGTTGTATTCCACGTAGATAACGCCGTCGGTGAGGTTCTCGGGCATCAGGGCCCCTCCATGTCTCGACGCTCGGATGGGTGGAGCAGGCGCAGACCGGCTGTCGCCGGGCGCGATTGGCGTGCGTTCATGCGTGCAGCTGGTCGAATGCCGCCTGGGAACCCGTCTGGGCCTGACTGATGGCGTCCTGGTTGCCGAGCTGAGTCACGCCATGTTCTTGCCCGGTGCGGGTGAGCTCGTTGATCACAGCCTGGAGGCCATTGAGGATCACCATGCACTGGTCGTCCCACAGGCGCAGCAGGTTCCCGAACTGCGCACCGTCACCGCCCTGGTAGCCCGAGGACAGAGCTCCACCGGTTTCGAGCACGTCACCCCGAGCCCTCTCGACACCTGCCTTCGCCATTTCCAGCGCTTGGATCCCATTGCGCGTGGCCTGTGCGTTCGACATCTGGACCGGCATGAGTCCACCTCTCCATTGACGACTGGAAGCGCCGCTCATCAGCGACAGCCGCTTGGGTGGCGGGATCACGATTCCGGCCCGGTCAACATGGAGCCGAGACCACGACGGCCGGTCCACCCAGCACGTCGAGAGTAGGGAGAGACCGCGCACGCTTCTGCCCGGCCCGATCATCGGCTGCCCTTGCGGACAGCGAAACCTGGTCGAACGGGCAACGCGTCCGTCCCCCCGGCACTCACCCCCACAAGATGAAGTGCGTGAAGCATCCGGCCACGCGTCCCGCTCCACTTTGCGCAGCGACCTGTGCCCCAAATGGAGGTCCCCGCACGTGTCACGCCAGGTACTCCACGTCGACCCTTCGCAACCGGGCGTCTGCCGCACCATCGGCGAGGCGTTGAGCCGGGCGCGCAGCGGCGCCGTGATCAGCGTCGCGCCGGGCCAGTACCCGGAGAACCTGGTCGTCACCTCGCGGGTGACGATCGTCGCCGAACAGGCGCGAGGTACCGTGCACATCTGCCCGCCCGAGGGCAGTGCGGTGGTACTGAAGGCCGACGCCATGATGTTGACCGACCTGATCCTGCGCGGACGGGACGAGGACGTACCGGTGGTGGCCGCCGTACGGGGGCAACTGGCCATGGACGGCTGTGAGATCGTCGGTGCGGCCTGGACGGCCGTGCTGGCCAGGGACAACGGTGCACTGGCCCTGCGGGACTGCCGGGTGAACAACCCGCGAGGCGCCGGCGTGGTCGACACCTCCAGCCAGGCGTCTTCCGTGGAGGCCTGTGTCATCGAGCACTTGGGCACCAGCGGCGTCGTACTGGGCGGGCAGAGCCGCCTCACCGTGCGGAGTTGCAGCATCAGGGACGCCCGGGGCAACGGCGTGCTCGCGGGCGGCACGGCCCAGGGCTCGGTGGAGGACTGCGACATCTCGTCGACCGACAAGCCGGCGATCGCGTTCGAGGAGAACAGCACCACCCGGGCGCTGCGCACCGTGGTGCACGACACGCACGTTGGTGTGCAGTTGTCCAGCACAGCCCGTAACGAGCTGGAGGAGGTACGGATCACCAGCACCAGCGGCGCGGGCCTCGTGCTCTCCGGCGGCACCGATCCGTGGGTGCGGCGCTGCCGCACGGCGCGCACCAAGGGACCGGGGCTGTTGGTGACGGACCACGCCCGAGGCACCTTCGAGGACTGCTGGCTGGAGTCGGCCGAGGCCGCAGCGCTGAACGTGTCGGGCTCGGCGGCGCCGGTACTGATCGGTCTCACCGTGCGCGACAGCAACGCCGGGGCCATCTTCACCGAGGGCGCGGTCGCCGAACTGGACCGGCTGGAAGTGCTGGACGTCCGGGGCACGGCCGTCTCCGTCCGCGGCGGGGCCAACCCGCTGATACGGCGGGCGAGGATCCGTTCGTGCCGCGGTCACGGTGTGGAGGTCGTGGACTCCGGTCGCGGGCGGTGGGAGGACTGCGTGGTGGAGCGGACCGGCGAGGCAGCGGTCCGCGTCGCGGACGGCGGCAGCCTCTACATCGGGGGCGGCAAGCTGGACGAATCGCAGTCGCAGGGGCTGCTGGTGGGCAACGGCGGGACGGTGACGGTGCGGGGCTGCTCGGTCACCGGGGCGAAGGGCACCGGCGTGCACGTCGAATCGGGCGGCGACCTCACCGCGAACCGGCTGCGGGTGCACGGCGCCGGCGAACACGGCGTCCTGGTCGGCGAGGGTGCCCGCGCCTCGCTCAACTCCTGCGAGGCCGGTGCCTGTGCCGAGGACGGCTTCCGGGTGGACAGCACCGAGCCCGTCTCACTGGCCGGTTGCTCCACCCGTGAGAACGGCGGGGGTGGCCTGGTACAGGCCAGACCCGGCGACCGGCTGTCCGTCGTGGACCTGGCCAGCGGCGGCAACGGCGCCCCGGATGCCTGGGGCGAATCAGCCCTGGACGGCTTCGAACAGTGGCACCGGGACGCGGACTCCGGACCGCTCGCCGAATTGGAGGGACTGATCGGTCTGGACAACGTCAAGCACCAGGTCCGTACCCTGGTGAGCCTCGCCCAGTTGGCGCGGCGCCGTGCCGAACTGGGCATGCCCGCACCGCCGATGAGCCGCCATCTGGTGTTCGCCGGCCCGCCGGGGACCGGCAAGACGACCGTGGCCCGGCTGTACGGCTCGGTGCTGGCGGGACTCGGTGCGCTGCCCAAGGGCCATCTCGTGGAGGTCTCCCGCGCGGACCTGGTCGCCCAGGTGATCGGTGGCACTGCCATCAAGACCACCGAGGTCTTCCAACGGGCCCTGGGTGGCGTGCTCTTCATCGACGAGGCGTACTCCCTGCTGTCGGACGGCGGGCGCTCGGGTGCGGACTTCGGCCGCGAGGCGGTGGACACCCTGCTGAAACTGATGGAGGACCATCGCGAGGACGTGGTGGTCGTGGTGGCCGGCTATTCCGACCGTATGGAGGACTTTCTCGCCTCCAACCCGGGCCTGCAGTCCCGCTTCTCCCGCACGATCGAGTTCGAGAACTACAGCGTGCCGGAACTCGTCTCGATCACGCAGAGCATCTGCACCTCGCACGAGTACGAACTGGGCGAGGGTACGGGTGAGGCGCTGGCCCTGCACTTCGAGCGGATGCCCCGCGACGCGGGCTTCGGCAACGGCCGTGCGGCACGGCAGGTGTTCGAGGAGATGGTGGACCGGCAAGCCTTTCGTCTCTCCACTGCGAGGAACCCCGAGCAGAAGGAACTGACCCTGCTGCTTCCGGTCGACGTCGGAGAGCGTGAGGCGATCGAGGTCGCCGGGACCGCCGAGTCCGGCACACCGATGGAGCGGCTGAACGAGATGATCGGGCTCTCCGGGGTGAAACGCGAGGTCAGCGACCTGGTCAGTCTGCTGGCCACGGCGCGGCGGCGCGAGGCGGCCGGACTGCCCGCTCCGCGCATCAGCCACCACCTGGTGTTCACCGGGCCGCCCGGTACCGGAAAGACGACGGTGGCGCGCCTCTACGCGGAGCTGCTGGTCTCGCTCGGGGTGCTGCCCCGCGGCCAGCTGGTCGAGGTGGCCCGCGCCGATCTGGTGGGCCGGTTCATCGGTCACACCGCCCAGCTGACCCGTGAGGTTTTCGAAAGGGCCCGGGGCGGCGTGCTGTTCATCGATGAGGCGTACACCCTGGCCCCGGTGCATGCCTCCGGTTCCGACTTCGGCCGCGAGGCGGTGGACACCCTGCTGAAACTGATGGAGGACCATCGTGACGAGGTGGTGGTCATCGTCGCCGGCTATACCCGGGAGATGGACGGTTTCCTCGCGTCCAACCCCGGTCTGGCATCGCGGTTCTCGCGCCGTGTGGAGTTCGGGCACTACTCCTCCGACGAGCTGGTCACCATCGTGCGCCAGCACGCCGCGGGCGCCCACTACGACTGCGCGCCCGGCACCTCCGCAGTGCTACGGGCGTACTTCGACTCCGTGCCCAGGGACCTCGCCTTCGGCAACGCACGGCTCGCGCGCCGGGTCCTGGAGGGCATGATCACCCGCCAGGCAGGACGGCTCAATGCGCTATCGGCGCCCTCTCTGGAGGAGCTGCGCACCCTGCTTCCCGAGGACTTGGCCGGTCTGGAGGCGACGGCGGGATGACAGCGCGCGATCACGGCCGGGGCCTGCCGTCCGCGAAGCGGACCGTTGCACTCCTCAGCAGCGCCGGCGTCCGCCAGATCCTGACAGGCCCGCTCGCCCTGTCTCTCGCGTGCGCGGCAGGGGCCGTTCCGTTGGTGGCTCCGGCCGGCGCCGCTGCGGCCGAGGCAGGGGTCCGGCAGACGGACCCGCTGAAGCTGCCGGTCATGGTGTCCGAACTCGCCGACGGAGCGCCTTGCACGGCGGCTTCGTCGAAGGTCGCCGTGGCCGAGCCGCGGTACCAGGGAACGCTGGCACTCTCGCGGGCCTGGCGGTTCAGCCGGGGCGCAGGAGTGAAGGTGGCAGTGGTGGACAGCGGCGTCGCCGACGGTACCGCCCGTCTGGACGGCCGGGTGACCACGGTTTCCGGCGCCGGTGACTGCGTGGGGCACGGGTCCTTCGTGGCCTCACTGATCGCCGCCGCGCCGACGTCAGGTACGGACTTCAGTGGGGTGGCTCCAAAGGCCGGGATTCTCGCGGTGCGCGGAACCGACGCGCGCGGTGTGCCGAGCGCGGCCACGGTGGCGGCGGGGGTGCGGGCGGCCGCCGACGCGGGCGCAGAGGTGATCGTGGTCGGCCCGGCCCTGGCCGGCGGATCGCGGGCGCTGACGAAAGCGGTGCAGCACGCCATCGCCCGTGACGCTCTGGTGGTAGCCGCCGCGGCGCCCGAGGCGCAGGCTCACCAGGGTGCGAACAAGGGCCGGGGACCGGCCAGGGACTACTGGCCCGCTGCGCAGAAAGGGGTGCTGTCCGTCGTCGGGACCTCCGCAGACGGCTCCCTCCCCGACAGCACTGCCGCCCCCAGGCGGGCCGACCTGGCCGCGCCCGGCAGCGGAGTGATCGGTGTCGGCCCACGCGGCGAAGGGCATTTCATCGGCACCGGGTCCGCGCTTGCGGCCGGTTTCGTCGCGGGCGCTGCGGCGCTGGTACGCGATCGGCATCCGGATCTGTCCGCGGCGGAAACCGCGGAGCGGCTGACCATGACGGCCTATCCCGCCGACGTGCCGCAACTCGACGTCTACGCCGCGCTGACCTCTACGGGCCGCACCACCCCGGTCGCGGCGGTCCCCGATGCGGAGCCCGTGCGGCTGCCCTCCGACGCGGTCGCCGCTCAAGCCACCCGGCGGGCATCGGTGATGAGCGCGATGGGGGCAGCCGTCGTGGGGGCGGTCGTCTGGCTGGCTGTGGTGGTGCGCGCCCGTGGCCGGCGCCGTGAGGACCACTCGGGCTGAACCCGCGGGCGGGCAGAGAAGCGTCCGTTAGGCCCGCTGCCCGCGAGGGCAACCGTCCACTCCGCGCGGTGAAGATGCCCGGTCCGTACCGAAGGGTTGTTCCCGGGCGCGCCCTGGTGGCGGACCCGGTAGGCGCGGAGATGGGGCGCCGGCTGCCGGTGGGCTCACACCTCACCGGCAGCCGGGCGTGCGCTCACTTTGTTCGCATCAGGCCGGGGTCTCCTCATCCACGACGGCCGTCTGCATCAGCAGGGGTTTGCGGCGCAGGACGTACTTGGCGCGGCCGGGCGGCAGGTTCTGCGCCTTGACCTGGCCGAAGACGAATCCCTCCGAGGGCGGGCACGACAGCAGCAGCCCTGGGGTGTTGACCTCGTCGAGTCGCCGCATCAGCGGGTCGTTCAGACCACGTCCCGCACCGGTGGCCGACCGCGCCACCATCATGTTCAGACCGACCTCGTGGCCGAGCGCCAGGAACTCGAAGAGCGCCGCGAGAGGGTGGTCCACCGAGGAGACTCCGCCGACCATGTCGTAGTCGTCGGCAAGGACGAACAACCGCGGCCCCTGCCACCAGTCCGCCAGCCGCATCCGGGCGGGAGCGACCTCCTCGCCGGGGATCCGCAGTTTCAGCGCGCGGGCCGCTCCGCCCACCAGCTCGCGCAGCGTGTCCGCCGACACCGCGTGCCCCAGGCGGTACTCGCCGGGCACCGCGTCCACGAGATTGCGCCGGTAGTCGACGGCGAGGATGCGCGCCTCCTTCGGTGAGTAGCGCTCGGTGATAGCCCGGGCGAACAGCTTGAGCAGATTGGTCTTGCCGCTTTCGGTGTCCCCGATCGCCATCAGGTGCGGTGTACGGCCGAAGTCGTGCCACACCGGAGCCAGAGTCTCCTCGTCCAGTCCGATGGCCACCTTGAGGGCGGCCTGCTCGAGCTGCGGAGCCGGCAGTTCCGCCACCGGCAGCCTGGACGGCAGCGTTCGCACCGCTGGGGCTGACGGCCCCTGCCATGCGGCTGAGACCCGGGTGACCAGGTCCGCGACGCCCTCGCTGAGGTCATCGGTGGTGTGCCGTCCGTCGATACGGGGGAGCGCGGCCAGGAAATGCAGCTTGCCCTCGGACGTCAGGCCCCGTCCCCCGGTGGTGGGCACCGTCCTCGCCTTGCGCACGTCGACGCTGGAGTCCATGCCGTCGCCGAGGCGCAGTTCCAGCTTGGTCGCCGACTGGTCGCGCACCTGTGCCGACAGTTCCACCCATCGGGTGGTGGTCACGACAAGGTGCACCCCATAGTTCAGGCCCTGGGCGGCGAACCGGTTGAACACCGGTATGAACTGGTCGAAGTCCTGCCGGATGGACTGCCAGCCGTCGACGATCAGGAAGACGTCACCATGCTTCTCGTCGGCGAACTCGCCCTGGGCACGGCGCCGCCGGTAGGTGGCCATGGAGTCGATGCCGTGGTCGACGAAGAACTGTTCGCGGTGTGTGAGCACGGCGCTGACCTCGGCGACCGTACGGCTGATCCGCTCGGTGTGCAGCCGGGCGGCCACGCCGCCGGCATGGGGCAGTCCGGCCAACTGCGACAGCGTTCCACCGCCAAGGTCCAGGCAGTAGAACTGGATTTCTCGTGGTGTGTGGGTGAGAGCGAGGGCGGTGACGAGTGTGCGCACCAGGGTGGACTTGCCGCTCTGGGAACCGCCTGCGATCGCCACATGCCCACCCGCGCCGGACAGGTCCACCAGCAGGGGGTCGCGACGCTGCTCGAAGGGCTTGTCCACGATGCCGACCGGTACCCGGAGCTTGCCGGCCCCCGGCCATCCCTCGGCGGCCAGACCCCGCTGCTGGTCGGTCTTCAGCGGAGGCAGCAGGGTGTCCACCCCCTGCGGCTCGCCCAGCGGCGCCAGCCACACCTGATGGGCCGGCGGTCCTGCGTCACGCAGCCGCTCCACGGCGACGGAGAGCAGGGATTCGGCGCCCTCCTCCGGCTCCGGGGGTTCCGGATCCGGCACCGGGACAGGGTCTCTGGGCACCACCCAGCTCGAGGTCCACGGCACGATCTGGCTGGCCACCCGGGCTTGGACGGCCGCCGGGGGCCGTTGCCGATAGGCGCCGGACACATAGGCGGCACGGAACCGCAGGAGCGTCTCGGTGCCGCATTTGAGGTATCCACTGCCGGGCTGCGGCGGCAGCTGGTAAGCGTCCGGCACGCCCAGCACACCGCGGCTCTCGATGGCGGAGAAGGTACGCAGACCGATCCGGTACGACAGATGGCTCTCCAACTGGTGCATCCGGCCCTCGTCCAGCCGCTGCGAAGCCAGCAGCAGATGCACGCCGAGGGACCTTCCGAGTCGGCCGATCATCACGAACAGTTCCATGAACTCACGGTGTGTGGCGAGCAGTTCGCTGAACTCGTCGACCACGACGAAGAGGCTGGGCAGCGGCGGGATGTCGGCGCCCTGGGCGCGGGCCTTCTCGTACTCCAGTGCCGAGGTGTAGTTGCCCGCGCTGCGCAGGAGTTCCTGCCTGCGGATCAGCTCACCGTGCAGGGCGTCCTGCATACGGGAGACCAGCGCCACCTCATCGGCCAGGTTGGTGATGACCGCGGAGGTGTGCGGCAGCCCGTCCAGACCCAGGAAGGTCGCGCCACCCTTGAAGTCCACGAGAACGAAGTTCAGCGTCTCCGAGGAGTTGGTCAGCGCCAGAGCGAGCACCAGGGTGCGCAGCAGTTCGCTCTTGCCTGAGCCGGTCGCGCCGATGAGCATTCCGTGCGGACCCATGCCGCCCTCGGCGGACTCCTTGATATCGAGTTCCACCGGCTGGCCGTCGGCGCCCACCGCGACCGGCACGCGCAGGCGGGCGGCGCCCGTGGAGCGCCGCCACAAGGTCGACGGGTCGTGCTGGTGCAGGTCGGGAATGGACAGCAGGGTGCTCAACTGGACGTCCGTGGCAAGGGGCTCCGCGGTGTCGGCGCTGAGGCTCATCCGGTACGGAGCGAGCATCCGCGCCAGTGACTCGGCCATGACGGGACCGACCGCGTCCGGTCGGCCGAGGACGGTGGTCTGTTCCTTGCGGGCCTTGTCGGTGCGTACCAGAGCGACCTGGTCCGGCCGCACGTCGAGCCGCAGCGTGGTACGGCCGGGTCGCCAGACCAGGCTGCCGGAGAGGTCGACCACCACCACATTGCGGTATCCGGCGCCGTCGAGCCGGTGGTCGCCGCCGAGCGGCACCCCGTCGACCACCACTACGGTGAGGGGCTCGTCCCGGCCCGGTGGGGCCTCCGGGTCGAAGACCGGACGTTCGAAGGCATCAGCGCCCAGCAGATCGTCCAGGTCACCGAAGGCGGAGACCATCATCCGGACGTGCCCCGCACCGTCCTGTTCGTGCGGATGCAGGTGGTGCGGCAGCCACTTGGCCCACTCCCACTCCGAGCGCCGCTCGTCCGACACGCACAGGGCGATCCACAGCTCTTCCGGTGGATGGAACACCGCCAGCTGGCACAGAGCGGCACGGATCATGGCGCGGCCCGCAGCCTCGTCGCCACGCAGCAGGACCCTCGACCAGGAACGCAGATACAGCGCGATCGGTTGGTCGGGCACCGTCGTGTAGGCCCGGACGAAGCGTCGCAGCGCGTGGGCACTCAGTGGTTCCAGATCCTCCACCGGCTTCGTGGCCAGCGGGACCAGCCGCAGCGCGAGTTGCTGGTCGCCGACCGCTATCCGGGCCTCGCCGAAGTCCTCGTCGGCGGGGCGGCGCTCCCACAGCCGGGTGGTGCGGACCATGCTGCGCAGCGCGGCCGACTCCGGGTGACGCCAGGCCAGCGCGAGTTGCTGCTCCATGACGGCGGATCGGGCCCGCTGGCGAATCTGGGTCAGATAACGCAGGTAGTCGCGGCGCTCACCACGTAGTCGCTGTTTGCGCTCGCCGCTGCGCCGCATCCACTGGCCCACCAGCATGGCGCCGGAGGCCAGGACCATCACGCCGATCGCCAGGTAGCTGAAGACTTGGTTGCCGCCTCCGGGGCGCATGAACATCAGCATCATCGACACCGACATCATCGCCATCGGCAGATAGGTCCACACCGCGGAGGTATCCGGTACGACTTCGGGCAGAGTCGGCGGCTCCTGCAGACTCAGCTCGCCGTCCGGCATCTCGGGACCCCGACGACGAGCCGGACGTCGGAAGAGAACCACGCTCAACGCATTTTCTCCTTGTCACAATCGCGGAAAGGCACCGCCATGGTGGGGAAGCCCCCGGAACGGGCACGGGTCTAAGTCCTCCATGCATTCCAACGCCCAGAGGTGGAGGGCCGGGCACGCTCCCACCATCCGGACCGTGGTCTGCCCCGGCGGACAGCGAACTCTGGCCGAACGGGCAACGCCGCCGCGGCCTCCCGTACTTGTCAGCACGGGTTGAATAGCGTGATGGGCAGCCGAGGTTGGTGCGCTCGGGCATCCCTCGGTAGGTGCCGCATCCGGCGGCCAGGCCCCCGTCCGGCCGCCGGATGCGGATCCGGGGGATTTCGCGGGGCCGGCAGGGCTGAGGAACGCGACGCTGCCGCCGGCTGTCTCAGCATTCCGGGGCAGCTGACGTCCTGTGCGCATGGCGGCGTGCGAGCCGGCGCCCAACGTGCCGGTTGTCAGGCACAACGATCTCGACCGGGCCTACGTCGGTCAGGACGGTCTTGCCGCGTTTACCGTTGCCGGAGTTGCCGTCGTTCTTGCCGGCCGGTTCGTGTTGTCATAGCCGAGGTGATCGGTGATCTCGCCCTCGAGGGCGGACTCCAGCAAGTTGCAGGCCCTCAGTGGGCCCGGCCCACCAGGTCTTCGATCAGCTGGCCGTCGACGGGCTTGGCCGACGCCGACGCAACCGACTCGGCTGTCTCCGGCTCGTTCACGTTGTCACTGGTCATCGATGCCTCTTCCATGATGGGGCGTTACATCGAACGATTTACAGTGGCAGCCAATCGTTTGACAGCCCCTGGCTATGCGCCGTGAGCATGGCTTCTGGCGGGACCGCTCGGCTTGTCGAGCTCACGCAACCTCGCGTGGAGGAGTTCGGCGTCGGAATGCCTGAGCTTTTCCAGGATGTGAAGACCGTTGGTCCACGCGGTGCGCGCCGCGTCCACCTGGCCGAGACTCAGCCAGGTGTCGCCCAGGTGCATGAGGGTCGTGGCTTCTGTCCAGGGAATGCCGCCCACCCTTCGGATGAGTTCCAGGGCGTGCTCGAAGCAGTCGGCAGCCTCGGCGTACTGACCTAGGTGGTGCTGGGCGTAGCCGATGCTGTCGAGCATGTAGACCGCGCTGTAGTCGTCACCTTGTTCCTGGGCGAAGGCCAGTGCGGTCTGGCAGTGGTGGATTGCCTCCTCGTAGCGGCCCAGCAAAGCGCTGTGCCAGCCGACCCCGGTACGCGCCCAGGCTCGCAGCCTGTCATTGTCCGGGGTGTCGGGAAGTAGTTGCAGGCACAGCTTGGAGTGGTGCAGGGCTGCTTCGAGATCACCTTGTTGCTCCAGTGCGACGCTGAGCTGACGGTGGGTCTCGGCGAGGGCGGTCTTCTCCCCGGCTCTGCCGAACAGCTCAATGGCCCGCTCGAGGCGCGTCCGCGAATACTTGGTCTCCCCGGCATATTTTTCGGCCTGCGCGAGACCGCGCAGGACGTGGGCCTCGGCGGTTGGGTCGGCGAGCCGTCGGGCCGCTGCCATTGCCATGAGGAGGGCGCTCTCAAGTTCACGCCATTGGCCGTGCCTGCCGAGGTAGTGCTCGATGGCCCAGGCGAGTTGCCAGGTGTGTTGGTCGAACCTGGTGGCTTCGGCCTGATGTACGACCGCGAGCAGTACCGGTTGTTCGGCGGCGAACCAGGCCGAGGCTCGCTGTTCGGAGCCGGTGAACTCCTCGGGGCGCACTTCCGGGGACAGTGGGGTGAGCGCGATCCGGTGCCTGATGAAGAACGCTGGCTCCCCCGCCGCGACCGCACTGTACAGATAATGGTCGTATATCCGGCGACGGGTCGCCCGCAGTGCCTCCGGATCGTCGACGGTCCCGGCCAGCTCGCCGGCGTAGGCGCGCAGCAGGTCGTGGGAGGCGAAGCGGCCCGGGGTGCGCTCGTCCACCAGGTGTGCCTGAGTCAGCTCGGCAAGCAGCCGCCGTACTTGCGGGACGGGGAGCCCGGCCAGGCTTGCGGCGGCGCGGAGGGAGATGTCGGGCCCGGGATGCACCGCAAGCAGGCGGAACAGCCGGGCGGCGTCCGGGGTCAGCGCGTGGTACGACCAGGAGAAGACGGCCCGTACGTCGACGGCGGCGTCCAAGTCGCTGAAGGCGTCCAGTCTGCCCCGGCTGTCGCACAGTTCGTCGGCCACGGCCGCGAGGGGAAAGGCGGGCTGGACGGCGGCACGGGCCGCTGTGACCGCCAGTGCCAGCGGCAGCCGGGCGCACAGCTCGATGATCTCGTCCACCGCCTCCGGCTCCGCCGCGACGCGCCGGTGCCCCAAGCGGCGGGCGAGCAGGTCACGGGCCTCGGCCGGGGAGAGCACGTCGAGGTGGAGAGGCAACGCACCGTCCTTGGCGATCAGCCCGGCCAGCCGGTTCCGGCTGGTGACGACAACCAGTGAGCCGGGCGCCCCGGGTAGCAGCGGTCGCACCTGTTCGGCGTCGCGGGCGTTGTCCAGCAGCAGCAGGATCCGCCGGTCAGCGATCAGGGTGCGATAGTGGGCCGCCAGCACGGACGGGTCCTGCGGAAGGCTCTGCGACGGGACACCGAGCGCCTCGAGGACCGTGCGCAGCGCACGTTCTGGCGGGACCGGGACTCCGTCGGGATCGAAGCCGCGCAGATCGAGACAGATCTGACCGTCGGGAAAGAGGTCGGCGATCTGCCGCGCCCAGTGGACCGCGAAGGCCGTCTTCCCGACGCCGGCCATGCCCGCGATGGCGCTGATCACTACCGTGCCACCCGGGACCAGGCGGGTCGCCTCAGCCAACTGGGTCTCCCGGCCGACAAACACGGCCAGGTCCGCGGGCAGCTGTGCCGGGACGGCAACCTTACCCTTAGGAGGGAGGAGGGACACGGCAGCGGGCTCGGCCGGGGCGGCAGGGCCCACAAGTCCCGGGTCGGCTCGCAGCACCCGCTCGTACGTGGCCTGGAGCTCCGGGCCCGGGTCGACGCCGAGTTCGTCCGCGAGCAGTGCCTGCGCCTCCCGGTAGGTGTCGAGAGCCGCTGCCTGCCTGCCGGACCGGTACAGGGCGAGCATCAGCAAATTCCGGAACCGCTCGTCCAGGGGGTGATCGGTGACCTGATCCGTCAGCTCCCCGGTGATCTCCGCGTGGGCACCCAGCTCCAGTTCGGCCGTCAGACGCGCCGCCATCGCGGAGAGATGCAATTCACTGAGCCGCTGTCGCTGGATCTCGGCGTACTCGCCCCGGAGGCCGGCCAGCGCCGGTCCCCGCCAGAGCGTGAGCGCATCACGGAGGTGCCCCGCCATGTCCTTGACGTTCCCGGCTCTGCGGGCTTGCTCAGCCTGCGCGAGAAAGCGCCGGAAGGCTCCCAGGTCCAGTTCGTCCGGCGTCGTGTGCACACGGTAGCCGTCGCCGACGGACTGAATCACCGACGACGCCTTGTCGACACCCGGCTCCAGCAACTGCCGCAGCCGGTGGACGTAGGTGCGCAGCGTGGACACCGCAGAGGCGGGTACGGCGCTCCCCCATACGGCGTCGACCAGTGCGCCGACGGACACCTGGGCGCCCTCTGCCAGCAGCAACGCGGCAAGCGTCACCCGCTGCTGCGGCGGGCCGAGCTCGATCTCTTCCGTGCCACGCCACGCGCTGACCGGTCCCAGTACCGCGAACCGCACCTGATCAACGCCCTTCCCTGCCTGCCTTCGAGTCGGCACCTGTGCACCGCGCGTATCACGCGTGGACTTTTGTGCCGGGACTGCTGTTCGAATCCTTTCGGGTCAACCTGGAATCTTGGGGCAGCATAGGACCTGGGCCTTGACGTGTCGATGCTCGGGGCTTGCTGAAGCCGGGAGGTGCCCGCACAGTCCCACAGCTGCAGTCGAGCTCCATTGCCAGTGGCCGAGTCAGTGACGTCGACACACTTCCCGATCTGGGTGTTGACCAGATTGTGCGTGCTGTTCAGGGCAAACCCCTGTGCCCATCCGCCGTTGCACCGGGCCGGCTGAATCATGGCGCCGTTCGCAGTCGAGGAAGGGCGAGCCTGCGCCCGCTCTTGCCGGAGAGTGCCAGGACCGAGACGGCGGCCAGCGCGAAGGCCACCAGTGCGCAGGCGGCGACCACGGGCCCGGAGATCCAGGCGGCCCGGCCGCGCCGGTTTCTGCCCGGCAGGATCTGGATTGCTGCCCTCGCCTACGGCGGCCGTTGCGGACGCGTCCTCCTCTGAACTGCGGCTCCAGCGTGCGGCCACGGGAAGTCGGCGGTGCATCGACAAGGCGATTTTGGCGTACGGCACCTTTCTCTGTCGTGTGCAGGCCGTCCGCCAGCAGCCGCAGCACCTCCACTTCGCGGACCTCCAGTCCGGACGGCGTCAGCCCCATCGGCCCCAGCACGTCGCTGTGGACCGGGCCGATGTGGGGTGGTGGCCGGGGTCACGGCCCGTCGCGGAACGTTGCTGAGGCGAGACGCCATGTCAGCGGTGCGCGGTCCGCCTCGTGCTCTACTACGGCCCGCTGTCGGCCGTGGTTCACCGACCGCTCCGCCCGTCACGAACTGACTGGCTATCAGAAAGCAACGGCGCGTCCATCGAGGGCCAGAAGCATGCGAGACGTCCTCGGTCGTTCCGACGCGGCGATTCATCAGGGGACGTTCCCAGCTGTCATCCGTACGCCGACCCGCCGCCGTTCCAGCAGTCGGCGTGGCCTGAAAGGCTCGGTCGAACCACCATGTACGTCACGTCGTCTTCAATCGCTCTGACGGAAGACGGGACATTGCCCGCGGTCGCCTCGTTGTCCGGCAGCGTTGCACAGCACGTTGCAGGCTCCGAGAAGGTGGTCCCCGACAGAGGCCAGGACTTCCTGCGGGCGATCAGTACGGCGGAAGCCGACCTGCTGCGCTTCGCCAAGACACTCACCCTGGGTGACGCCCACAGCGCTGAAGACCTCGTTCAGGAGGCGCTGTTACGAGCCTGGCGCCACGCGGATCGGCTCATCTCCACCCAGGGACTCGCGCGTCCCTGGCTCTTCACCGTGGTGCGGCGGCTGGCCATCGACCGTGTCCGGGCCTCTCGCGCGCGTCCGGTCGAGCTGTGCACTTCGGAGGTGGACGTAGACATGGTGCCCGACGCAGGCGAGCGCATGCTCACCTCGCATGTGCTGAAGAAGGCGATGGCGGATCTGACCCCGCCCCACCGCGAGGTACTTGTTCACCGGTACTACCTCGATCGCAGTGTTGAGGACACTGCGGCCGCATTGAATCTCCCGATCGGCACGGTGAAGTCCCGCACCAGCCATGCGTTGCGGGCACTGCGCCAAGGCTTGATGCCCCAGGGAATCCACGCGACGTGAACTCCGGACGACCGCTGAAGGGGGTGATCTTCAGCTTGGCCGCGCCCTCGACGTCGAAGGTGCCGGCGGCGAGGTGTTCGGCGAAGCGGATCCCGGCGGGCAAGAGACGGGTGATCTGTTCGTTGGAGGCGATCGTGGCGGAGCGGGTTCCTCGTCGGTGGTGGTCAGGCGGTCGTGGGACGGAGGCGGACGGGCAGGGCCTGGCGTCCGGGAACCAGTCGAAGAGGGCCCTGAGGACGGTGGCGACTTCCGTGCCTTCGACCTCACCCCTCAGGAGTGTTCCGCGACGGACCGTGGCCCCGGCTGCCACGGCGATGCGTCCCAGGAAGGACGTTTGAGGGTGATCTCGATCGCGATCCTCGCCAGTGACCCGGTCACGGGGGAGGGAGCTGCCTCCTGCCTGAGCAGGCAGCGGGAACTGACAGTGCTGCCCCCGCAGGAGCACGAGCGGGCGGACGTGATTCTGATGCTGACGGTGGACGTCACCGACGAGACGATGCTGCTCATGGAAGCGGCGTCCGCCCGCTCGGTCAATCCCGGCGTGGGAATCGTGCTGGTCACCGGACGTGTGCGCGAGGGCCAAGTGGTGCGAGCGGTTCAGTTCGGCCTGCGCAGCGTGATATGGCGTCAGGATGCCGGGTTCGACAGGATCGCCAAGGCCGTCCGAGGTGTCGCCGACGGATGCGGCGTGCTGCCCGCCTCGGTCCAGGGCTGGCTCATCAACCACATCTGCACCGTCCACAGCGACGTGCTGGGGCCGATGGGGCTGACGCCGTCGGGACTGGAGGTCCGCGAAGTGGAGGTGCTGCGGCTGCTGGCGGACGGCCTGGACACGACAGAGATCGCCCAGAAGCTGAGCTATTCCGAGCGGACCATCAAGAACATCATCAGCGGCATGACCAACCGCCTCGGACTGCGTAACCGCGCCCACGCGGTCGCCTTCGCATTGCGCTCCGGGACCCTGTGACTCAGCTGAGCGAACTGGAGGCGGAGTTTGCGCGGGCCGGCCACCTATCCACCTCTCCCACGGTGCTGGGCACTGCGGCCAAGCCCGGAGAGTAGGGGACCGCAAGTGGCAGCCATCGACCGAGAACCGGGCCTCTGAATAGGTCGTAGTGCAAAACGTACCCCCCGTAAGCCGTACAGGAGATTCGCATGTCCAGTCACCTTGAAGTCCTTGTGGTCGGAGCCGGCATCGCCGGCCTTGCGACCGCCACCGCGCTTCACCGCGAGGGAATGTCCGTCGACGTCATCGAGCGTTCTCCTGAGAGCCGAGCCATGGGGGCCGGGCTCTTCCTGCCCGGGAACAGCGTCCGCGCGTTGACCGCGCTGGGGCTGGGGAAACACCTCAGCGTGCAGGGAGCGCCTGTGCCCGGCCAGCGGCTGATGGACCACCGGGGCAGGGTGCTGGCCGACATCGACATGGCCGAACTGTGGAGAGGCACCGCCGGTTGCGTCGGCATCACCCGAGGCGACCTCCATGCGGCCCTGCAGGACATCGCGCCGGTGCCTGTCCGCCACGAGGTCACCGTGGTCTCGCTCAAGCAGTCCGACGACGGTGTGCACGTGGAGTTCAGCGACGGCGGGAGCGGCCGGTACGACGTGGTCGTGGGAGCGGACGGCATACGCTCTGGTCTGCGAGAGTCAGTCGATCCAGCGGCCGGTACCCGCTACCTGGGGCAGGTCTGCTGGCGCTTTCTGACCGACGCCCCCGACATCGACCGGTGGACCGTATGGCTGGGGCCGGGGACGGCTTTCCTGGCCTACCCCGTCGGCGGGGGCCAGGTGTGCTGCTACGCCGACGTCGCGGCCGCCTCACCCGAGGACCCGACCACCGCCGCCGGTCTTCTCGGGCTCTACTCCGGCTATGGCCAGCGCGTACGGGACCTGCTGGCCTCACCCGCCGCCCGTGAGGCGTACTTCTCACCGGTGGAGGAGGTCAGCGGCGAGACATGGGTGCGCGGACGCGTCGTGCTCGTCGGGGACGCCGCGCACGCCAGCTCGCCCAACATGGCCCAGGGCGTCGCCATGGCCGTCGAGGACGCTCAGGTCCTCGCCGAGGTGCTGGCCACCAGGGGCGACACCGAACACCTCCTCCAGCAGTACGTCCAGCGCAGGCTCTCCCGCACCCGGTGGGTCCAGCGGCAGACCCACCGGCGCGACCGGTCCAGGTCCATGCCGCCCGCCGTGCGCAACCTCGCGTTCCGCTACGGCGCCAAGGCCTTGTGGGAGCGCGGCTACGCCCCGCTGCGCGACCTGCCCTGACGCCGCCTGTACGCACCCCAGGAGTGGCCACGGCCGGACCCCGGCTCCCGGAAGGCGACGGCTACCTCTCCGCACTCATCGACTTCCGCTTCCTGGCCGGCGCAACATGGACGACGGCCGAGGCTGTCGCGGCACCGCGCGGACGCTGACAACCGAATCGAGCGGCCGAAGGAGGCACGGTGGGGAGCCATGGCCGGAGAGCGTAGTCCCGGCATCGGCCGCCCGCCCGCCGCTGTCCCACTCAGCGAGGCACGTGCCCACCCTCAAGTCGCCAGGACTGTCCGCGTCCTGGGCGTCGGTCCGTACCCGCCTCCTTGCGGATCTCTGCCGCGCTCTGGCCGAACTCCGCGCGCAGGGAGCGGCTGAGGTGCGTGGCGTCCAGGAGGCCCCAGCCCGCGGCGATAACGGACACCGTGCGGTCGGCGAGGGCTGGATCGGTCAGGTCGCGGCGGATCCGCTCGAGCCGACGGCTGCGGATCCAGGAGGCCAGCGTCACGCCACGCTGCTGGACGACCTTGTGCAGGTAGCGCACCGAGACGTGGTGGGCGCGTGCCACCGACTCCGGGGAGAGGCAGGGATCGGACAGGTGGCCGAGGCAGTGGGAAAGGATGCGCTCGGCGAGGTGATCGGTGGGGCAGACGGCAACCGGCTGCTCCGCCAGGGCCGACAGCACCAGGGAGACCAGCGCCTCGGCCAGGTGCGCACCTCCGCTGCCGGTGCATGCGTCCAGATCCCTTGCTGCGTCCCGCATCAGCGTGGCCGTCAGCCGTCCGCCGCCGCTGCCGGTCGGCACCGCCGACGCCGTACGAGCAGCCAGCGATTTGGTGTGCGGGCCCAGCAAGGTGCGCGGGATACCGAGCACGACGATGTCGAACGGGTCCCAGAAGCGCAGTTCGTACGGCCGCGTGGTCTCGTAGACGACAAGGTCGCCCGGGCCCGGCAGGCACTGTCGATCGTCCTGCTCGACGCCTGCGCGCCCCCGGCCGTACAGCGCGACCTTCACGAGCTCCCGGTCGCCCGAACGGATCAGGGAGCGGGTGCGCAGCACCGTGCACGGACCTCCGGTGATTCTGGTGACCAGCACCTGGCCCGGCTTCGCACTCCGCAGAGTGCCGGCCGGGCTGGTGCCGTCGGTGGTCTTGTGGGGGCGGATGCGCAGCGGGGCGAACGAGTCGGAGGCGACCTGCTCGAATCGCTCGGACTGTTCAGGGACGTTGGGGACGGTGCTCATGGGCGGCCTCCTTCGGCTCAGAACGCGCCGGCGATCGGAAGGCGAAAACACGGAATGGCAGACTCTGAGGGACAGGTCCCGGGCGGGGGCATCAGAGCGGTGAGTGCCGGATCCGTCCGCGACCACCAAGCAGCCCGTCAGGGCGAGCCCGATCACACCGCCTACACACGGACCGACACGAACACCTCGCCGAGTCGCCGCATGACGGCAGCTCTCACCGCAGCCGTGCGCTCCGGCGCGGCAACGGAGCTCAGCATGTCGAGCAGTTGCGGGGCGAGCCCGACGGCCTGGACCCGCTGGAGCTCCATCCAACAAGCCGCCGCATTGCAGGCGGCGATTCGGGTCCGCCCATGCAGGCCGGTATGTTCCGTCCAGGAGCGCGCAATTGCCGTCCACAGCCTCGTGGCGAGCAGGAAGTCTCCGGTCAGGTAAGCGAGATCAGCCCGGAACTGCTTCGTCTCCAGATGTTGTGGCACGGTCACTTCGACGTCCTCGGCCATGTCGCTCATCAGCCGGTCCGCTGCACGCACGGCGGTGGCGAAGTCACGTGACCGCCCTGCCTCCATCGCGCGGGCGAGTCGGCTCGCATACAGCCCGTGGCGCGGCTGGGAAAGGACGGCGGCGTGCGAGACACCGTCGTGGATTTCCTCGACCCCATGGTGTCCGAGGTCGATCGCCGGGGATCCTAGCGCCTGCTCCGCGGCCTTTGAAGGATGGATTCCGTTCGGAACAGCACAAACCTCTCCGTCGGCGAACAGGAGACGGTCCGGCGTGACGTGCATGAGGTGACGGGGTGTTGTGGACATGGAATGCAGCCGACTGGGCGCAAGTGGCGCGACCGCGGCCCTCCCCCTTCCGGGACTGAAAGCGTCACAGCTCACTACGGGTGTCATGGCACATTGGTTCTCTGCTGTTGGCCTGCCGGGGCGCTCTGCCCGATCGATGCCCAACCCTCCCTCGCGGGGCCTTCCACAGGGCGCGAACTGTGCGGCACGTGTGGTGGCAGCGGGGTGACCGCAACCCCTACCCCGCCGCCGCGAACCCGTCGACGCCCGCACCGCTGGTACTGCGGCAAGGTGTAGGGCTGCTCAACCCAGCCGAGTCGGCAGCGGCGGCAGATCTGGTAGGCGACAGCGAATACGAACTCGTCGTGCAGGTTGGCCGCACGCTGGCGCACGGCCATCCGTACATGGCGGGGCGAAGACGTATGTCGTGGTTGCGCTGAGCTTTGCGCACGAGTCGATCGCGATGACCAGCTTCGCTGCAGCCGGTTTACGGCTTTGTCGCGGTGCAGGCCGGCTCGGCCTTCGAGGAGCTGACGGTCCGGCTGGCCACGAACGCGTGCCCGGCGAGATTCGCAGGCGGCGGCTTGTCGTGGAGGGGGCAGCGCCGCACCGCACCGGCTGTCGCCCTGGTTGCCGCTGCGGATGGCCGCGCCGACGAGCCCGGCTCCGCCCAGCGGTGCAACGCCGGAGGCGGTGCGGCTGGTTGTGTGCTGGGCCCGCTACCCATGGGCGTTCCTGTTTCTTAGGGTCGGACACATGACTGATCAGGAGATTACAGACGGGCCGCAGCGCGTGCGTGAAGCGTGGGAGTGGATCGTCGAGTGGCTGCGGGTCAATGCTCCACGCTCGTACGGAGCGCTTCGGCCGGGCGCTTCGGAGTCGTTGCTTGTGGAGGCTGAGGAGCGCCTGGGTTTCCCACTGCACGCGGATCTGCGGACCCTGTGGGCGATGAACGCCGGCGTGGCGGATGACCACATGTTCGCCGCGCATTTCCTCGACGGCAATGGGTTGTTGGCGGTCGATGTTGCGCTGGACACACGCGAGTTTCTGGCTGAAGCCTGGTCCGACTGGGCCGCTGGATGGGTGCCGTTCACGGCGGACGAGGTGACTGGGCCGTGGTCCGGCTCGTTCGTGGACTGCCGTACCGGCAGGCTCGGGGTGTGGGGCATGGAGACCGAGCCCGAGGAGGAGGATGGACTGGATCTGGCCGGTTGGCTGGAGTTGATCGTTCAGGCTCTGAGGGACGCCGACGGGCCTTTGGTGGGGCCCGGTAACGCTCCTGGGCTCGCCGGCGGGGCGCTGGTGTGGCTTGACCCTCGTGATGTGCACGTGGAGGGGTGGGCGCCGCTCCACCACTAACCGTCGTGCCGCCCCGGCCGGAATGAGCCGGGGCGGCACAACAGCTCATGTGCTGGTGTCAGGGGATGGTGTCGGGGTCGACGTCGGTGATCTCGCAGGTGACGATCTTCTTCATCACCGCTTCGTCGCAGCCGATGTCAGCCAGAGGTGCGTAGATGTAGAAGGGGTCCGTGTCGAGCATCCGGTAGGACTTGGCGAACGCTCCGAAGGCGCGCATCGCTCCGGAGTTGACGGACAGCGCCATGGAGGACCGTCCGCACTTGATGTTCGTCCAGTCCGGCTCCGGATAGCGGCCGTCGTCCCGCAAATAGATCTTGCCGTCGGCGGCCTTACCTTCGTAGGTCTGCACACAGTGAGCGCCGTTGGGAACCTCGTAGGAGGTGACGCCGGAGGGTACCTGGCTGGCGGGCATGCCCGCGGACTCATAGGTGGTGTTGAAGGAGAACTCGTCGCAGGAGACGACGTCCTTCTTCGGGTGGTTGTACTGGTCGATGGCCCCCTTGGTCAGGCCGTGCGGTTCGAAGCCGTACTGGCCGGACCTTCCGCAGATCTTGCCGCGGTTCTGGTTGGGGCCTCGGTCCCACTCGTTGCGCTGGTTGGCCTTGTGTTCCTTCTTGTCGGACATGGGCAGGTAGTGCAGCGGGTGGAACGGGTTGGTGCCCGGCCCTGTGTTGGCATCGCCGTTGTTCTTCAGGCCCATCTTTGCGCGGATCAGATAGAGGTGGGCGGCAGCGGCCGGGAACTCGTTGGATTTGATCACGTAGCCGGGTGCGTACTCCGGGAACACGCACCCTGGGGACAGGCCGACGTCGGCGAAGTCGCAGCGGGCCTCGGACTGGAACAGCTTGTCGGAGGCTGCGCCGTGGTCGGTGTCGTCGTCGGCAGTGGCTCCGGAGAATTCTGGGCCGAAGAAGCCGACAGGGAAGCCGCGCTGGCGGATGCTGTCCTTGCGGGACTTGCCGTCCCAGCCGGAGCCATTGGCGCTGTCCTGGTCGTTCTTCACGTCCCAGGTGAGAGTGGCGGAACCGGTGACTTCGTGGTTGTCGTATTCGGCGGCGCCCTTCCAGGTCATGGGGCCGTCCCACTGGAAGGACGTGTCGGCGGCGGTACAGCCGAAGTCGCACCGAGGATCAAAGTTGATCTTGATGTCGTTCTTCATGGCCGGGGTGGGCGGAGCGGCCTTCTTCGGCCGGATCCTGGCCCAGTACTTCATGTCCGGGCTCTTGGTGTCGACCTTGATCTGAACGTCGATGAAGAAGTCCGCCTGGGAGAGGCGTTTCTTGGTCTTCTTGTCGTAGGTGTAGTACTCGTAGTACGCGGCCATGCACATCTCGGTACGGGTGAACCAGCCCCACAGCGCGTTGTCGGGATTGGGGGTGCCGTCGTCGTTGATGCCGGAGCAGGCAGGGATCAGTTCATTGGCGGCCCGGATGCCCTTGGGGGTGTCCGAGAGCTGTTCCGTGACGATGGTGGGTTTGGCCCATGCCTTGGCCTTGCCCGTGACGGGCCGGAGGTTGGCGCAGGTCACTGTGCCGTCGCCCTGGTCGGTGCAGTTGCTGCCCTGTTCGGTGCGGCCGAGCCTCGCGGCTCGGGTGTCGTAGCCAGGGATCAGCTGCCACTCGCCGGTCGCTTTGAACCTTCCGTCGTTGTAGGCAGGCTTGTCCGGGAGTTTGATGTTGACGACGTGGTTGGTGCGCACCTGGCCGCCGGCGAGGAAGCCGTAGGTTCCGGTGGTGCCGACGTTGTCGGCACGGTCCACGGTCCGAACCTCGACGTGGTGGGCGCCGGCGCGGTCCGGCGATGCGGAGAACGAGCCGGTCTGGCCTGTGGTCGGTGTGCTCTGCCACTCCGGGGCAACGGCGCGGGGTGCGTTGATGCCGCCGTTGTCCTCGCCTTCCTCGGTGCCGTCCAGCACACCGGGGTCGGCGTCCTGGGGGAGTTCGCCGTCGACGCGGTAGCGGATCTCGCGAGCTCCGGCGTCGCCGGTGTCGACGTTGAAGGTGCCGTCGACACCGGCGCCGCCGCCGTTGCCGTCAGCGGGGTAGGTCGGCGAGTCGATCGAAGCCGGCTCGCCGGGGGCGGTGGTGTCCACGACGAACTGGCGCCACGGTGACCAGTTCAGGTTGTAGTGGGTGCCGTCGTAGGAGTTGGTGCGGAACTTGTAGGTCTTGCCGTCGACCAGCTGCCCGGCGGGCACCTTCACGGAGGCCCACTCGCCCGGAGCGACGTAGTCGGAGACGATCAGGCCCTCGCCGGCGGGGGTGGTGATCGGCTTGTTGGTGGCGGCGTCGTAGACCTGGAAGGTGCCGTTGACCTTGTCGCCGTCGGCGTCGGTGAACTTGTCCCGCAGGGTGGGAGCAGTGGTATTGACCGCCCACACGCCCGCATACGACTTGAAGGGCGCACCGGCCTGCTGTGCGGTGCCGTCACCCGGACGGTAGTTGTAGGTGACCGTCAGCTTCGGCTGGTTGGCACCGTTGTTGGCCGAGTTGACTCGCTTCCACGCCTTGATGTCGTCGCTGGAGGCGCGCAGGCCCATGTGGCCTCGGGTGGCCTTGGCGGACGCCCAGGACTGGACGAGGGTGTCGACGTCGGCGTTGATCCAGCCGTCCGGCTGCGTGGCGGTGCAGTCCGGGTTGCCCTTGGTCTGCGTGGAGGAGTGGTACTCCTGCTTCCAGGTGGGCTGCGACGTCCACCGCGAGGACGTGGAGGGGGCGCTGGTGTCCCAGACGGCCCACTTCTGGGCGGTGCAGTCGGTGTTGCCGGAGTGGAAGTTCCACAGCGCCAGGTTGGTGTCGACGATCAGCGCGTCCTGGATCGGCGTGGTGTTCCACGTGATGAACGAGCGTGCGGTGCGCGGCGTGCCGTCGGCGTTCTTCGTTCCCGGATTGCCGAAGTCCAGTTCGACGTCGGTGGACCAGTCGACGGTCTCGCCCTGCTGCACGTAGGTGTCGAAGGTGTTCGACAGTGCGGAGGTGGACGGGTCGACGGTGACCGGGTACTGCGTCTTGGGGTCGGCGAGGAAGTCCGCGTCCGGGGTGACGACCAGGTCGACCTCCCCGGCACCCTTGTCGACGACCTGCATGTCGACGCGGACCCGGCGGGAGTGCTCGCCGGAGGTCTTGTCGACGGCCGCGTCCCACATGACCGGGGCGGGCATGACGGCGCGCTGCGCGCCAGTCTCGGCGTCGGAGAAGGTGACCGAACCGTCCTTGTTCGCCTTCGCCTTCAGGCCCTTGGCCTTCACCGGGAGGGTGTAGGAGTAGGCGCCGGTGGGCTGCTTGTCGATCTCGACGAATTGCTCGAAGCCGGTGCGGGTGGCCTCGACGATGACGTCGGCGCCGGGTACCGCGTTGTTGTAGCGGGCGCGGGTACCGTCCAGTTCTGGCTCTGGGAGGCCGCCCTTCCACTGCAGTGTGACCTTGTCCTCACCGGTGCCGAGGGTGACCAGGTCACGGGCCGAGTCGTCCTGCGCGGCGCTCAGCGACTTCGGCAGCGCGCCGCCCTTGCCGCCCAGCCGCAGGCTGTTGGGGTGTGTCTTGGGGGCGATGCTGCCGTCGGGGCCCTTGGCGAGGGTGACGTCGACCTTCCGCCACGTGCCGTTCTTCCATATTCGTTCCGGGCCGGCAGTCAGTTCGGTGGTCAGGGTGCCGTCGGGATTGGCTACGGTGTAGGTGGTCGGGGTCGTCTCGTCGGTGACGACGACCTTCTTCCCGGTCTTCTCCGCCTCGGTGATCGCCCACGCCTTGGAGCCCTTGGCGTGCTGGGCGGCCCATGCCCGGTCCGACGCCTGGAGGTCCGCCTTGGACGGCTGAACCGGCCTGGGGTCCCCGTCGGACGAGGGTGCTGCGGTTGCCTGACCGCCCGATAAGAGCACGGGATCGGCTAACAGAAGCAGGAGAGCCACAGCCGCGATACCTGCTCGGCGCCGCGAAGCCGGGTGCCTGTAGGAAGACATGGAGTAACGCATCCTTTCATCGGATTCGAACCTGTGTGCGACTGATTGCGCGTGGTGAGACCCTATGTGGATGTAGGTGTCAGGTGAAGTCAGTTACGGCAAGGCTCCACAACCACCCTGATGTGCACGCAGGTTGCCGGGCGCGGCCCTCGCCTTAAACGTGTTGTTTGCTACACAGCTCGTCCACATCGCGGACACAGCAACGCTGCAGCCACCGCCGGTAAGACGTCGAGACGTGAGTGCCTGGGGCCCGCAGGCCGTTCTGCTCTGATGAAAGGGGCGGCTTCCGGGTAGGTGCGGGGCAATTGGCGCCCCCGAGCGATGCGGAGATGTGTGACAGCAGGTCAGATGGGCCTCTCATGGGAGGAGCCCAGACGATGGCCCGTCATTCGCCGTGTGGCCGAGGAACTCGGCGTGCATCACGAGCCCTGGGCGGCTGGATCCGCCAGGCCGTGGCGGATGCCGACGAGCGGGACGACCTGCTCACCACCGAGGTGAGGACTTCGCCTGGTTTGAAGATTCCTCCGGGCGGGCGCAGGCGCCTGTCAGGGCAGGTAGGTGCCGGCCGGCGTGCCGTCGTATCCGGAGACGCCAGGGACTTCCGAGGGACTTTTCGCCGCCTGACGCGGCAAGCCCCCGAAAGACCGGAAAGGGCCTCCGACCAGGTCAGAGGCCCTTTCCAAGGCAAAGCCGCAGGTGGCGGCAGACGAGTCGGGCTGTACGCCGGGTTCTGTGCACCCGGGACCTCGCGGTCGTCGGGGCGACGGCCATCCATCTAGGACCGGCGTTGCCGCCGGCCTCGTGCGGTCTACCCGCGGACTCGGGCGGGCAGCCCTCATGCGTCCGCGCAGAACCGCCTTGCGGCGGTCCCTCTTGACCTTGCTCCAGGTGGGGTTTACCTAGCCGCCTGGGTCACCCCAGGCGCTGGTGGTCTCTTACACCACCGTTTCACCCTTACCGAGGACCGCCCTCTTTGAAAGAGCGCAGCCCCGGCGGTCTGCTTTCTGTGGCACTGTCCCGCGGGTCACCCCGGGTGGCCGTTAGCCACCACCCTGCCCTGTGGAGCCCGGACGTTCCTCGGGAGGCCCTGTGAAGGGACCCACGCGGCCGTCCGCCCGGCTCGTCTGCCGTGGGGACCATGCTACCTGGCGTTTCAGAGGAAGTCGGTGGTCTCCAGGTCGAAGCCGAAGGGGTCGGGGAGGGGGAGCGGCTTGCCGAACGGCACAGTGTGCTGCTCCCGGTAGTCACCGCGTCCCGGGTCGGTGAAGAGCGTCAGGGAGGAAGCGTCCCGGTCCACGAGGAGGTACAGCGGAATGCCACCCCTCGCGTAGCACCGCCGCTTGGTCTCACGGTCGGCCTTGGCCCGTGTGGAGGTCACTTCGAGGACCATGGCCACCCCGTCACAGGGCATCCATGGATCCGCGCCACGGTAGAGCCGCAGCTCCCTCGGGGCGAAAGCGCCGTCCGGAATGACATGGTTTCTCGGGCTGTCGGGCACGTTCTTCAGGGTCAGACCCTTGTTGCCGGAGAACTGCATATCGGTCCGCGCCTGCTTGATCACCTGCGTGACGATCAGGCTGATGCAGTCCTCGTGGTCCCCGTCCGGCGGCGGGGTCACCACGATTTCCCCCTCGATCAACTCCGCCCGGAAGCCCTCCGGCGTGTCCAGCGCCAGGAAGCCCTCCAGCAGGACGTCAGCGTCCTGCGTGACCGGTTCGTGCGGCATGCCAGTCATGTCGTCAGCGTCGGACATCGAGGCACCCGCCGTCCGTGCGATCGGGGTCGTTCCCTCGATCGTGGCACACGGCCAAGGGAACACGACGGCATTCCGCACGGTCACCGTCCGGGCTTGACCTTGTCGCAACGTCAACGTTTCTACTGGTCGCATGCGAATCGGAGAGATCGCCGCGCTGGTAGGGGTGACCACACGGGCCGTCAGGCACTACCACCACCTGGGGCTGCTGCCGGAACCCGTACGCCGCCCCAACGGATACCGGGAGTACGGGGTCCGCGACGTCGTACTGCTGGCGCGGATCCGGCGGCTGACGGAGCTGGGGGTCGGGCTGGACGAGGTGCGGAACGTACTGGCGGACGACGCCGGCCGCGACCTCGTCGAGGTGCTCGAGGAGCTGGACCAGGACCTGGCGCGACAGGAGGCGCTGATCCACGCACGGCGGGCACGGCTGGCCGCGCTGCTCGCGCAGGCCCGCAGCGGCGAGCTGACCACGGAAGGCCCGGTGTCGCCGCGGCTCGCGGAGCTCTTCGGGGACATGGCCCGCGCATCCGCCGGGCTGCCCGGGCCGGAGCCCGCGATGGCGGCCAAGGACCGGGAGCTGCCGGCCCTGCTGGACACCGTGGCGCCCGAGCCGGAACAGGAGCGGCTGATGGAGGCGATGCGCCGGATGACCGAGGCGCCGGGGGCGATGGAGCGGGCGTACGCGCTGTACGGGGAGCTCGACGTGCTGGCGGACGCGGACCCGTCCGATCCCCGGGTGGAGGAGACGGCCCGGGCACTCGCCGCCATCCTCCCCGAGGATGTGGTGACGAACCTGGGGGACACCGGGCCGGACGACGGTTTCATGGACGCCTTTCTGGCGGAATTCTCCCCCGCCCAGGCCGCGGTCGTGACCCGCGCACTGGAACTGCTGATGGAGTGCGCCCGGTGAGCCGGCCGCAGAGCGCGCTGCGGGCCGTCGCGTACGGGGTGCTGCCCGCCGAGTTGATGCTCATCGCCTGCCTGTTGGGCGGCGTGACGTTCCCGCAGCCCGTGCTCGCTGCCGCGGAGGCCGCGCTCGTGCTGCTGCTCGCCGCCGAGGTGTTCGCGTACCTGAGGCTGCGCAGCGGCGGGCGGACCCGGCAGGAGGCGGTGGCGGAGCTGGCGCCCGCTCCCGTACTGCGGCTCGTGGGCCATGAACTGCGGCTGATGCGCAGCCTGTTCCTGTGGGTCGGCCGGCGCCGCGACGGTGTCGGGCCCGGCGACCGGTCCTTCGGGCACGCCCGGGACCAGGCCGCGCTGATGTACGGCTTCACGTTCGTGTGCGTCGTGGAAACGGTGGCCGTGTCGTATCTGCTGATGGACCGGCCGGCCGTGCATGCGGTGCTGCTCGTCGTGGACCTCTACACCGTGCTGTTCATGCTGGGCCTGCAGGCCGCTTCCGTCACCCGTCCCCACGTCCTGTCGTCGGACACGCTGCGGCTGCGCCAGGCCGGCCATGTGGATCTGCGGATACCGCTGGACCGGATTGCCGACGTCCGGTACGAGCTGCTCTTCACGCACGAGCAGCAGGACGGCGTCCTCGATCTGAAGGTCGCCGCACAGACCTCGGTGACGCTGGAGCTGTCGGAGCCGGTGACGCATGTCGGCCTGCTGGGACGGGAGAGGCCCGTCCGTACGGTCCGGGCCCACGCCGACGACGCACGGGCCTTCGCCAAGGCCCTGCGGGAGGCGGCGGACGGCAGGCGCCCGGCTCAGGTACCGGTCAGGCCGGCGTGAACCGTACCTTCGCCCGCCCCGGGTCCGCCTCGACGAGGCGGACCCGCAGCCGCTCCCCCAGCGGCAGCGCCGCACCGGCGGCGTCGATGCGCGCCACCACCGCAGGGTCCTCGAGAAGGACGGTTCCGGTCGACGGGTCGTTCTCCTTCACATCGACGACGACCGCGTCGAAGAGTTCACCGATCCGGTCCCGCAGCACGATCGCCTCGAGGACGTCGACGCATTCCCGCTCCACGGTGTTGCCGCGGCGGGCCCCTTCGGCCATCTCGCCGGGCAGCGCGTCCAGGGCGGCGCTCACCCACTCCGGCGGCTCCTGCCCCGCCACGGCGGCGACGCACAACTCGCCCGCGTAGCGGTCGACGAGCCGGCGCAGCGGCGCGGTGCAGTGGGTGTAAGCGGCGGCGACCGCCGCGTGGACGGCGGGCACGGGCAGCACCCCGCCGGCGAACGCCGTGTACCCGGCGCCCCGCAGCAGCGTGGTGCACTCCTGCAGGAAGGCGGCGTGGCGCGGTTCGCGCGGGTCGAGGGAGCGGACGAGCTCGGCGTACGAGACGTGGTGCGGCCACTCGACGTGCAGCGCCTGCGCCGAGCGGCGCAGCCGGGCCACGGCCCCGTCGGGCGCGGTCGGCAGGGTGCGCAGGATGCCCGTGCCCGACGCGGTCATCAGGTCGGCGGCGGCCATGCCCGTGAGGAGGGAGATCTGCGCGTTCCAGCCGTCGGCGGGTCGCGGGGCACGGTATTCGAGGACGTAAGTGCCGCTTCGTTCGGCGATCTCCTGCTCGGGGACGTTCAGGGAGATGCCGCCGCGTTCGACCTCGAGTGCCTCACGGAGCTGCCCGATGTCCCCCAGCAGGGCGAGCGGTTCCTCTGCGAAGCCCGTGTCGATCTGCCGTTGCGCGCCTTCGTAGTCGAGTCTGGTGCGGCTGCGGACGAGCGCGCGGCGGACATGGGCTTCGAGCGTTCTCCCCTCGGCGTCGAGGTCGATCCGCCACAGCAGTGCGGGAGTGCTCTGGCCGGGCAGCAGGCTGGCCGCGCCCTCGGAGAGTGCGCGCGGGTGGAGGGGGACCTTCTCGTCGGGGAAGTACAGGGTCTGCACCCTTCGGTGGGCCTCCGCGTCCAGCGCGCCGCCGGGCCTCACGAAGGCGGCGACATCGGCGATCGCGTAGTGGACGCGGTAGCCACCGCCCTCGCGGCGGGCGAGGTGCATGGCCTGGTCGAGGTCGGCGGACGTGGGCGGGTCGATCGTGAAGAAGGGGATGTCCGTGGCGTCCTCATCGGGCAGCCGCGGCGCCTTCGCCGCCGCCTCGGCCTCGGCGAGTGCCGCCGCCGGGAAGCCGCCGGGCACATCGAGCGTCCTACGCAGCTCACGCAGGGCGGCGCGCAGCGGGGCCTCGGCTGCGCCGGTCACGTTCATCTGGCGGCGGGGCATGGACCGAGCGTAGGGCGGGGCGGGGGTGGTGGCATTTCGGCGGCGCCGGCCCTTTGTAGTCTGGCGCGGGGCCGCACCCCCACCCGTGTACGTACGAAGGAGACCTGCCGTGCTTGTCCTGTTGCCGCCGTCGGAGGGCAAGGCCGCTTCCGGCCGCGGGGCTCCGCTGAAGCCGGAGTCGCTGTCGCTGCCGGGGCTCGCGGACGCACGGGCCGCCGTGCTGGACGAACTGGTGGAGCTGTGCGCCGCCGACGAGGCGAAGGCGCAGCAGGTCCTCGGGCTGAGCGAAGGTCTGCGCGGCGAGATCGCGAAGAACGCGGAGCTGCGGACGGCGGGTACCCGGCCGGCCGGTGAGATCTACACGGGTGTGCTGTACGACGCTCTGGGCCTGGCCACGCTCGACCCGGCCTCGCGCAGGCGGGCCCGGCAGTCGCTGCTGGTGTTCTCCGGGTTGTGGGGCGCGGTCCGGGTCGGCGACCGTATCCCGTCGTACCGCTGCTCGATGGGCGTGAAGTTGCCGGGGCTCGGCGCGCTGGGCGCGTACTGGCGCGGCCCGATGGAGTCGGTGCTGCCGGAGGCGGCCGGCGGCGGGCTGGTGCTCGACCTGCGCTCGTCGGCCTACGCGGCGGCGTGGAAGCCGAAGGGCGAGGTGGCGGACCGTACGGCGACGGTCCGGGTACTGCACTCGCAGATCGACGGGTCGACCGGCGTCGAGAAGCGCTCGGTGGTCAGCCACTTCAACAAGGCGACGAAGGGCCGGATCGTGCGGCGCCTGCTGGAGGCCGGGGCGGCGCCGAAGACACCGGCGGCGCTGGTGGAGGCGCTTCGGGACCTCGGGTACGTCGTGGAGGCGCAGGCTCCGGGGAAGCCGGGGAAGGCATGGGGACTGGACGTGGTGGTGTCCGAGATCCACTGAGCATTCGCGTGGCGTTGCATACTGCGCAACGGTCGTTGCGTGCATCACTTCTGGTCGGCAGGATGAGGGCATGACCTCCGTGCTGGACCTCGCCCCCGTCATGCCTGTCGTCGTCATAGACGACGCCTCCGACGCCGTGCCGCTCGCCCGCGCCCTGGTCGCGGGCGGCCTGCCCGCGATCGAGGTGACGCTGCGGAGCCCGGCAGCGCTCGACGCGGTCCGCGCGATCGCGGCGGAGGTCCCGGAAGCGGTCGTCGGCGCGGGGACGGTGATCTCGGCGGAGAACGTCTCGTCGGCGGTGGCTGCCGGGGCGCGGTTCCTGGTCAGCCCTGGATGGACGGACCCGCTGCTGGACGCGATGCGGGCGTCGGGGGTGCCCTTCCTGCCCGGGATCTCGACGACGTCGGAGGTTGTGGCGCTGCTGGAGCGCGGGGTGAGCGAGATGAAGTTCTTCCCCGCGGAGGCGGCGGGTGGCACGCCTTACCTGAAGTCCCTCACGGGCCCGCTCCCCCAGGCCCGTTTCTGCCCGACGGGCGGGGTGTCGCTCGCGTCCGCGCCCGCGTACCTCGCGCTGGCGAACGTGGCGTGTGTCGGCGGTACGTGGATGCTCCCGGCGGACGCGGTACGGGCCGGGAACTGGACCCGGGTCGAGTCGCTGGCCCGGGAGGCGGCGGCGCTGGGGTGGAACGGCGGAACGGGAACGTGACCGCTGCCGGTGCATGCCACTGCGGCGGCAATCCGCAGAGCAGGGTGACCGCGATGCCGCCGCCGCTGCCCTCGCGGCGCGGGGGCGCCTCATCACCGGTGACGCGGGTGCCGCTCCGCGGGGCCTGCTCCCGCCACGCCGTCCCTCTACGCCTGGCGGCGTGGGTGGTGCCCCATTCCGAAGCCGGGGCTCCGCCCCAAAACCCTCGGCCCGGCGGCCGGCGATCGAGGACACCGCGCGAAGCGCGGTACGCGCACCGTGCAGCGGCCCGACCGCGTCCGCAGCCGTCAGCGCAAGTGGGACGTGTCGTTCAGCAGGCGCAGCGACGCGTTGCCGTCCGCGTAGTACGCCACCGCCGACATCGACGCCGGCGACAGCTCCATGCGGAACAGGGACTCCGGCGGCGCCCCCAGTGCCAGGCGGACCAGGGTCTTGACCGGGGTCACGTGGGTGACCAGCAGGACCGTGCGGCCCTGACAGCGTGCGAGGAGCTTGTCGCGGGTCGCGGCGACCCGTCGCGCCACCGTCGCGAAGCTCTCGCCGCCACCCGTCGGCGCGGCCTTCGGGGAGGCGAGCCACGCGTCGAGGTCGTCGGGGTACCGCTCCCGTACCTCGGCGTACGTCAGGCCTTCCCACGCGCCGAAGTCGGCCTCGCGCAGGCCCTCTTCGAGGATCACGTCGAGGCCGAGCTTCGCGGCGACCGCGTCCGCGGTCTCACGGCAGCGCCGCAGCGGGGAGCTGATGATCTCCTGGATCGTGCCCCGCGCCGCGAGGGCCGCGGCGGCGGCGTCTGCCTGGCGGCGGCCGACGGCCGACAGGACCGGGTCGCTGCCGCCGCTGCCGGAGAACCGCTTCTCGGGGGTCAGGACCGTCTCCCCGTGCCGGAGCAGCACGAAGGTGGCGGGCAGCCCCATGTCGGGCGGGCCCCAGCCGGGTGCGGTGGCGGTGGCGACGGGGGCCGGTTCCGCCTGGGCGGGGGCAGGCTGGGGCCCGGCGGCCGAGAGCCCCGTGCGCACGGGCGTGGCAGCCGCGAGCGCCGCCCGCGCCTTCGCCGCGCCGGCCGCCGCGTCGCCCACCACTCGGACCGCCTCCGCGTCGCGCGCGTCGAGCGCCGCCATGGAGCGCGATGGCTCCCACTGCTTGCCCTTCTTGCCCGCGTCCATCGCCTCGTTGGCGAGCCGGTCCGCGTGCTTGTTGCGCTCGCGCGGGATCCACTCGTAGGTGACCCGCCCGGGCGGGAAGACCCTGGCGGCCTCTGCGGCCAGCGGCTTCATGTCGGGGTGCTTGATCTTCCAGCGGCCCGACATCTGCTCGACGACCAGCTTGGAGTCCATCCGTACCCGGATCGCCGCCTCGGGGTCGAGCGCGTACGCGGCCTTGAGGCCGGCGACCAGGCCCTTGTACTCGGCGACGTTGTTGGTCGCCACGCCGATGTACTCGGCGGTCTCGGCGAGAGGCTCGCCGGAGACCGGGTCGAGGACGACCGCGCCGTAACCGGCGGGGCCGGGGTTCCCCCGGGAGCCGCCGTCGGCCTCGACGACGAACTCCCGCATCAGAGTCCCGACTCGGACGTACGGACGAGAATGCGGCGGCAGTTCTCGCAGCGCAGCACCGTGTCGGGCGCGGCCGCGCGGACGTCGTTCAGCTCGGTGATGTTCAGCTCCAGCTGGCAGCCCTCGCAGCGCCGCTGGAACAGCCGGGCCGCGCCCACGCCGCCCTGCTGGACCCGGAGCTTCTCGTACAGCTTCAGCAGGTCGTCCGGGACGGAACCGGCGACGACCTCGCGCTCCTTGGTGACGGACGCGGCCTCGCCGTCGATCTCCTCCTGCGCGGCGTCCCGGCGGGCGGTGGCGTCGTCGACCTTGCCCTGCACGGAGGAGACCCGCTCGGTCAGCTCGGCGACGCGCTCCTGCACGGACTCACGGCGCTCCATGACCTCGAGGACGATGTCCTCCAGATCGCCCTGACGCTTGGCGAGGGAGACGATCTCGCGCTGCAGGTTCTCCAGGTCCTTCGGCGAGGTGATCGCGCCGGAGTCGAGACGCTGCTGGTCGCGGGTGGCGCGCTGGCGCACCTGGTCGACGTCCTGCTCGGCCTTGGTCTGCTCGCGGGCGGTGTCGCTCTCCTCCGTCTGCGCGGCGACGAGCAGGTCCCGCAGCTGAGTGAGGTCCTTGGTCAGCGACTCGATCTCGGCGTGCTCGGGCAGCGACTTGCGCCGGTGCGCGAGCTGCGCCAGGCGCCGGTCGAGGGCCTGGACGTCGAGGAGTCGGATCTGGTCGGCGGGCGCAGCGTTCAGTTGGGGGCTCCAGAGGAATCGTGGTGGGCGGACCAGGGGTCGGTGACCGTCTTCGAGACGTGGACCCGCAGGTCCCAGCCGTGCCGGTCGGAAATCTCGTCGAGCTGTGCCGCGGCCTGTTCGCACCAGGGCCATTCGGTGGCCCAGTGCGCGGCGTCGACCAGGCCGAGCGGCGAGTGCTGGGTGGCCTCGGACGCCGGGTGGTGGCGCAGGTCGGCGGTGAGGAAGGCGTCGACGCCTGCGGCCCGTACCTGTTCGAAGAGGCTGTCGCCGGAGCCGCCGCTGACGGCGACGGTGCGGACCGTCGCTTCCGGGTCGCCGGCGAGGCGGATGCCCTGCGCGGTGGCGGGCAGACGCTTCGCGGCGCGCGCCGCGAACTCGCGCAGCGTCTGGGGGCGGTCCAGCTCGCACACCCGGCCGAGGCCGCGGCGGCCGCTCGGGTCGGAGGGGTCGGGCACCAGGGGGCGCACCACGCGCAGGTCGAGAGCGCCGGCGAGGGCGTCGGAGACACCGGGGTCGGCGGTGTCGGCGTTGGTGTGTGCGACGTGCAGGGCGATGTCGTTCTTGATCAGCGTGTGCACGACCCGGCCCTTGAAGTGGCCGGCCGCGACCGTCGTCGTACCCCGCAGATAGAGCGGGTGGTGGGTGACGAGCAGGCCGGCGCCGAGCTTCACCGCCTCTTCGACGACGTCCTGGACGGGGTCGACGGCGAACAGAACACGGGTGACCTCGGCGTCGGGGTCTCCACAGACCGTGCCGACGGCGTCCCACTGTTCGGCCCGCTCGGGGGGCCAGAGGGCGTCGAGCTCGGCGATGACTTCAGACAGGCGGGGCACGCACAAAGGCTACCTGCCCCGCCCGCCCGTGAGGTGTGCCCCTACTTCACCAGGAAGCCGCGCAGGTCGTCGAGGACCTCGTCGGCGGCGGTGACGCCGAGACCGAGGTACCAGGTCTCGTCCGGAACGTCCTTGGCCTGCCCGGCCTTGACGGCCCCCAGGTCCTTCCACAGCGGGTTGGACTCGGCGGTGTCGCGCTGGGTCTTCGACGGGTCGCCGTAGACGCCCGTGAAGATCCAGTCGGCGTCGGCCTCGTCCATCTTCTCCGGGCTGATCTCGGCGGCGAGGTCGTCGATCTGCTGGTTCTCCGGGCGCGGGACACCGGCGTCGCGCAGGATCGTGCCGATGAAGGAGGCCTGCGCGTAGAGACGGATCTTGCCCGGCATGTAGCGCAGCATGGTGACGGTCGGCTTCTTCTCGCCGAGGTCGGCCCCGAGCTGCTTGGCCTTCTTCTCGTACGCGGCGAGCTTGGCCTCGGCCTCCGCCGTCCTGTCGAGGGCGGCGGCGTTCAGAAGGTAGTTCTCCTTCCAGGTGAAGCCGGGGCGGAGGGAGAAGACGGTCGGAGCGATCCGGGACAGCTCCTGGTACTTGTCGTTCGCGCGCAGCTGGCTGCCGAGGATCAGGTCCGGCTTCAGGGCCGCGACGGCCTCCAGGTTGAGGCTGTTGATGGTGCCGACGCTCCTGGGGCTGCCCGCGGTCTTCTTCAGGTACTCGGGGACGCCGTCGTCGCCCTCGGTGGGCGCGTAACCGACGGGCCGGACGCCCAGGGAGGCGACGTTGTCGAGCTCACCGACGTCGAGGACGACGACACGCTTGGGCGCGGCCTTGATCTCGGTCTTGCCGAGCGCGTGGGTGATGGTGCGCGGGAACTCACCGGGCTTCGCGTCCGTGCCCATCGCCGCCGTCTTCTCGGCCGCGTCGCCGAAGTCCTCGCCACCCTGGGCCACAGCCTTCTTGCCGCCGCCGTCGGACTTCGCGCCGGTGTCCTCACCTGCCCCGCCGTCGGTGCCGCAGGCGGCGAGGGAGAGGGCAGCGGCGAAGGCGACTGCGGCGGCTGCACCGCGGCGGCGTAGGGACATGGCGTACTCCTGCTCTGCGAACTTAGGTGGCCCTTACCTTACGCACGGCCGCGCCTGAGAGCACAACCGCCCCTTACCCCTCAGGCAAATCGGTGCATGGCCACCCATATGTGTGAAGTGGACCTGTCTCGTATTGTTCGGCAGGAAGTGCGATCCCTAGCTTCGGTGGCCGGAGGTGAGGCATCGATGACAGCCTTGGCCATCGAGACCGCCACGGAGGACGGGGCGGTGGCGGACAGCGGAACGGACGGCGCCGACGGCCCGGAGCCGGTGAGCGCGGGGGACGCGGAGCCCCCGGCAGTTGCCGGGGCACCGGGGCTCACGATCACCGCGGACGGGACGTACGGTGCCCGCCTCGCCGGTGGCGGCGACGCGCTGTTCCCCGAGCGCTGGACGCTGGACGGGCCCGAGCCGTACGCCGTCCCGCTGCCGCTCGACCAGCCGGAGGAACGGGAGGCGCAGGTTCTGCCGCTCGTCGACGGCCGGGTCCTGATCCGCCGCCGCGTCGCGGAGCGGCACACGTTCTCGCTGCTGTCCCCGACCGGCCCGGTGACGGGCGAGCTGGCCCTCGGGGCCGTCACCGCCGAGGAGTTGACGCTGCTGCCCCCGTCGCCGGACGGGATCCGCGCCTATGCCCTGGCACCCGGTGGGCGTTCGACGGGCCTCTGGATGGTGGCGGGCGGCGCGGGCGGCCCCGAGCACATTGCCGACATCGCAGGTCACTGCTCGGGCGGCGCCTGGCTGGACCGTACGGGACGGATGCTCGCACTGGACAGGTGCGGGCCGGACGGCGGGCCGGTCAAGACGGTCGCGGTCGATCTGGCTCGGGGCGGCGAGGTGACGCCGCTGCTGCAGATCACGGAGGACAGTGACGACCGACTGCTGCTCGCGGACGCCGACAGCGGTCTGCTGCTGGTCCGTTCGAACGCGCCGGGTCCGGGCCAGGACCTGCTCGGCTGGGGTGTGCTGGGGAGCCTGCTGCCGGTGCGGTTCCCGCGGAGCCTGCGGCTGCCTGACGCGCGGATGACACCGTTCGCCGTGCAGCCCGGGCAGGTGCTGACGCCGGAGAGCTGTGCGGTGGCCCTGCGGATCGACGGCGCGGCGGGCAGCTGGGTGGGCGTGTGGCGGCCGGCGGGCCGTCAACTGCACCAACTACCGGCTCCGGAAGGCTGGTTGACCGGCGCCGGGACCTGGAGCCGGGGAGGTGTGCTGCAACTCCCCTACGCGACAGGGTCGGTGGCGTGCGCAGTGGCACGGACCCAGGCGCCGGACGCCGTCGTTTCCTCTGCAGAAACCTATCGGCACGGGGCGGCCACAGAACCGGCACAACCGGAAGCCGCAGGTGGGGAACCGTGCGAAGGCTCCGTGAGTCCTGTTGTGCACAGGCCGGTTCCGTTGCAGCAGGCACCACTCACCGGCCGGGGTGCCCGTGGTTAGACTCACGGGCCGGGGCGACCGGGCCACGGATCTCACGGTTGCGGCCGGGCTCCCTGCGACACACGTACCTAACGATCACACGGGGTGACTTCCCACATGTCTGAAGTCCGAACCGACACGACCCACGAGCGCCCGCAGCCCGCGGCCGCGGTCCGGGGCGACGGCGGCGGTGCCGGAAAGCACCGGGGCGGTGCGGCGAGCGAGGACGCGGCGACGCAGCCGCACGGCCGCCACCGTCGGCCGTCCGGTTCCGAAGGGTCGTGACAGGACGCCGCAGCCGGTTTCGGACGCCCGAGCGGAGCGCGGGCGTGCCGGGAAAACGGGTCGTGGCCGCCACATGGTGGCGGCCACGACACTTTTATGCGGTGGTGACCAAGGACACCCTCAGTCTTTCCTGTACGTCTCTCACGAACTCCTCGCCGCCGAGGGGCGGCAGTGACCGCCTCCACCATCTCGGCTCGTCCGGCCTGATCACAGGACCCTGCCCGATGAGTTCGCGGAACGCCTGATCGGTGTTCCGGACGGCGGCGGAGAACTCGGAGAAGCCGTCGGCCCGCCTGGCGGCCTCGTCGTTCAGTGCCAGATCCAGCAGGTCCCGCACGGAGATGTCGTGCAGGTACTCGCTGTAATCCATCTCGTAGCCCTCTGCGCATTCCTCCACAAAGCTCCGCCACCCCTCGCACGATCTCCAGGGGTCGTCGGACCACTTCCAGCCCGCCGCGCCGGCGACCCGGGTGAAAGCAGAGGTCAACGTCGCATCGTTCTCGTCCGTCACTTGAACTGCTCCCGGAAGTACTGCATCGGGTCCATGTGCGGCCGGAAGAACGTCGAGATCGTTCCAGAGGCGTTCATGTATCCAAAGTAGCCCGTCTTCTGGTCGACCCGGAAGAATCCGCCGGAGCTCGAAGGAAGCGTCACGGAGCCCTCCGGACCGCCGCCCGACATGAACGAACGCGCCGTCTCCCGATATCGCTCGTATCCTCCTTGCCCCTTGAACTCGGGCATGTTCGGAGGCTCCTTCGCGGGTCCTGTGACTTTGCCCCTCTTGTTTCTCTTGACCCCGAGAACGTGCTTCTCGTAGTGGCCCCACGCCGACATCGGGCTGTTGAAGTCGGGGCGAGCGGCGACAGCCGCTCCCGGTTTGTCACCGGATGGACTGTCGGCCTTGGTCCCGCCCTTGAGCGCCTTCCTGATGATGGCCTTCAGCAGGCCCCAGCCACCGAACAGCAGGGACACCGTCTCGGCCGCGTCGGCCGTGTCCTTGTACTCCTTGGAGCCGACTTCGACCCCGGCTTCCTTCGCCTTCTCGCGGTACGTCTCCTGCACGCCGCAGTCCGCACCGAACCAGCACCACGGTTCGGTGGCGTACTCGACGGCGTCCGCGGTGCCGGCGAGGAAGTCCCCGATGCCTCCTGCGGTGTCCTTGAGCGACTGCCCGAGCGATTTCGGGTTCTCGGGTTCCTTGTTGTTGCAGATCCCGTAGTTCCGCTGGATCGCGGGGCAGTTGTCACCGCTGCTGGAGGCGAAGCTCGCACTTCCGGAGGCGGAGAGCCCGGTTCGTGACCCGTTCCTGGACGCCCGCTGGCTGTAGTTCTGCCGGTAGGACGTGTGGATGGCCGCCGCGACGTACCGGATGATCGCCCGGATGAGCCGGATCAGGGCGAAGATCATCGAGAGGAACCACTTGCCGTCCGGGTCGGCGAAGGTGACGGGGTTGTTGTTGCTGTAGGCGTAGCCGTTGATCTGCTGCGGGTCCTTCAGGTCCGCGATCGGGTCGGCACTGACGAAGCGGCCCGTCGTCGGGTCGTAGTCGCGTGCGCCGAGGTGGGTGAGGCCGGTGGGATCCTGCGTACCGCCGACGAAGCCCTTCTCGCCGGTCCACTGTGCGGGCCGGGTGCCGCGCGTCTCGCCGAACGGCTGCGAGTGACGGCGGGTCACCACCTGGGTCGCCGCGTCGATCTGCACGTTGGCGGTGCCGTTGTGGTCGGCGCTCGTCCAGGTCAGCGACTGCGGGGTGCGCACCGCGACGACCTGGCCGCCGTGCGAGTAGTAGCGGGTCGCCTGGACCTTGCCGGTCGCCTGGTCGTGGCGCAGCTCGGTCTCGCCGAGGTACAGCGTGGTGCCCGTGGCGTCCCGGCGGATGAGCCGGTTGCCGCCTGCGTCGTTGAGGAACGACGTCTCCGCACTGTTGGCCTCCGTCACCTTGGTGAGGTTGTTCTCCGGGCCCCACTCGAGGTTCTGGGTCTTGCCTCCGATCGTGCGGGTCCTGGTGTTGCCCGACTCGTCATAGGTGTAGCTCGTGTCCGGGCTCGCGGAGTTCGCGGGGCTGGTCGTGGTGGAGGCCAGCAGGTGCGGGCGGAGGCTGTTCTCCGCGGTGGTGCGGTCGTAGGTGTACGTGGTGGTCGCCGGCCCGCCCGTGGCCAGGTGGTCGGTGACGGTCTTGCGGTTGCCCGCGGTGTCGTACGTGAACGACTTCCAGTACGGTGCGACGCCTCCGACGCCCGCGGCGGTGGGTGCCGTCGCGCAGTCGGCGCCGGCGGTCCACGCGCTCTTCAGACGACGATGCCCGTCGTAGGTGAAGCACTGCTTGTCGCCCGGGGCCGTGGCCCGGTCGTCGATCTCGACCGGGTTGCCGGCCGGGTCGTACCGGTAGTGCGTGTCCGCGTCCGTGGTGCTGTTGGACTCGGAGACGACGGTCTGCCGCGCCAGCCGCTTGGTGCCGTCCTCGTAGGAGGTGTTGATCTCCGTCCACTTGGAGGTGGAGGAGACACCCAGCGTGAGACGGATGCGCTCACCGGCCGGCAGGTAGTCGGTGCCGCGGACGATGCCGGTCAGCCCCTGCAGAGTGGTGGGCAGGCGCTGGTCGTTGTAGCCGTAGGTGATCACTTCCTGGGCGAGTCCGCCCATGGCGGGGATCACGCGCGACTGCGGTGTGCCGTCGAGGTTGTAGGCGTTGGTGATGGTGTAGGTGCCGGTTCCCGCCACCGCACCTTCGCTGGTGCTGATGGTGTACTGCTCCTTCAGCACCCGGTAGAGCGGGTCGTACGCGGCGTTGGTCGTCGCGTACACCTTGCCGCTCTTGCCGCCCTCGTACCGGATCGAGGACGTCGGCTGCCCGATGGCGATCGTGTCGTACGACCAGCGCGCCAGGTACTTGGAGTCGTCGATCGTCGGCACGCCGTTGACCACCGGGATACGGCCCGACAGCCGGCCGGTCGGGCGCCCGAGCAGGTCGTAGGTGTGGCTGAGGATGCTGCCTCGGGCGTCCTCGGTGACGGTGACGCGGTCGAGGTGGTCGTATTCCTTCCTGGAGGTACCGGCGTCGGGGTCGGTGACCGCGACGGTCCGGCCCAGGAAGTCGTAGCCGTACTCCCACGCGTTGCCGTCGTTGTCCTGCACCCTGGACAACAGGTCGGCCCGGCCGTAGGAATAGGTGAGGCGGGTGTAGGCACCCGTCGCCCTGTTCCCCTCGTACTCCCGCTTCTCGGCGAGGCGGCCACGACTGTCGACCTCCTCGCGCACGGCGGCAGCGCCGGCCGGGGGCTCGACCGTGGTCGCGTTGCCCTCGTACGTCGTGGTGGTGCGGGAGTGCTCCTTGCCCTGGGCGAGGGTGACCTCGATCGTCGGCCGCCCGGCTCCGTCGTACACCTTCTGCACCCCCGCGGGGGCGGCCGTCAGGAGGGTCGCCAACTGACCCGACGGCGCAGTGGTGTCGATGTAGTCGGCTGCGGTCTCCACCTCCAGGCCACGGGTGTCGTACTTGGTGTCCGTGATGACGCGGCCACCGCCGACCGCCGCGGGCGCCTGGGTCTGGCGCGGGCGGAGCAGGGCGTCGTACAGGGCGTACGACGTGTGGTACGTGTTGCCGTCGTTCTTGAGCGTCTTGGTGGCAACCCACGAGGCCGCACCGCGCTGGATCCGGTACTCGAACTTGCGGCTCGAGGCGTCCCCGCCTGCCCGGTTGCGGTCGGCGAGCCAGACGTCCGTCAGACGGCCGAGGGCGTCATAGGCGTTCTCGGTGCGCTTGCCGTTGGGGTCCAGGCTGACCGTGTTCGAACCCCAGTCGGGAGCGATCTCGGTCGTCACCGTGTGACCGAGGGCGTTGACCTCCTTCTTGCCGGTCAGCGGCCCCCCGGTGGCCGGCGTGTACTCGATGTGGTTGGTACGTGTGCCGTCGGGGTCCCACTGGTCGATGAGACGGCCGAGGGCGTCGTACTTCGCGGTGGCGACGGTCTGCAGCTGGGCGGTGCCGCTGGTGTATCCGTTGACCCGCTGCTGGGCGGTCACGTCACCCTTGGTGGGGGCAACGCCGTACGCCTGGCCGTCGTAGGAGGTGCGGACGTCCGAGATGACGTGGGTGGTCTCCGGGTCACCCGTGCGGTTGGGCGTGACACCGCAGCCGACCGAGACCTTCTCCACCCGCTTCACGGCCGTGAGCAGCCAGTCCGTGGTGTTCTTCGCGTACTCGGTGCGGGTGCAGTCCTTCACCCCACCGCCCTCGGTCTCCACGGTGAGCGTCAGACCGCTCTGCGGGTCGTACGTCGAGTTCGTGGTGGACGTGATCGGCGTACCGCCCGCGACGGGGGTGCGCTTGACCTCCTTGGCCGTGCGCGTCATGTAGGCGCGCACCGTGCCGTAGGAGTGGGTGGCGGTGGCGGTGTTCTGCGACCACGGCGTGGTGATGGTGCCGGAGATCTCGCCGCCGGCCGTGCCGTTGTACGTGATGGCCTCCCGCACCTGGCCGGCGTACTGCTCCTCGTCGTCGACCGATGTGCCGGTGGAGTCGGTGACCGTCTCCGAGCGGGTGGTTCCGTCGAGCTGCTTGTCCCCGTGCATGCCCCGGTAGAACAGGGAGGTCGACTTGGAGCGGACGCCCGCCGCCTCACCGGTCGTGGTGGTGACCTTCTGGTAGCCGCGCCAGATGCCCCAGGTGCGGTACTTGGCCTGGGTGATGGGCGACTGGTCGTCGTACGCCCAGGCGCCGCCGCCGTGGTACGTGTAGTCGGTCTGCTTCAGCGGTGAGCCACCGGTCGGGTCGGACTCGGTGACCTGGGTGACCACGTACTTGTGGAACCAGTCGGTGCGGGGCTGCGGGTCCGTTCCCGGTGTCGGGTTCGACGGCGGGATCCACTTGACCGGGTAGCAGCGCTTTGTGTTCTTGTCGAGCGCGGCCGGGATGTTGGTGCCGGCGACGCACTCGGGGTCGGAGTAGTTCGCCGTGAGCACCGAGCCCGTCTCCGAAGTGACCGTGCGGACGCGCCACTTGATGAAGGGCGGGACGTCGTCGCCGGTCCTGTCCACGCGGTTGTGGAGCTGGATGCCGGCGAAGGTGACGGCCGGCAGGGTGATGGGCGTGCCCGACTTGCCGGTGTGCTGGATGGACTTCAGCCACAGCCCGGCGTTGGAACCGTCGCCCGGGTCCGGGAAGGACTGGTCCAGCGCCCACTGGTTGACGTCGCGGTAGTCGGTGTCCGCGCCGGTGCCGGTGCCCTTGTAGACCTGGGTGGTGACAGCCGTGAGGCGCTTGCGGGAGAAGAAGGAAGGCGCCGGCTGGTCGGTGCAGACCGTGTCCTTCTTGCATATCTGGTCGTACGGCACGTCCGGCCAGGCGTTGCGGTTGCTCGAGGTCAGCGAGGTGCAGGTCTCCCCGCCGCTGACCGGTACGCAACGCTCGGCGACCGTGAACTTCACCCGTGCCGCGGCGGGCCGGGTGGTGGAGAAGATCGTGTCGGTGCGCTGACCGTAGTCGATCCGCTTGAGGTGGCCGCCGCGGACGTACTCGGCGCCGTTGCCGGTGGTGCCGTTCTTGGCGTAGTGGTTCAGTTCCTTGTCGTACCAGTACGTCATGACATTGCCGTGCGGGTCCACGACGTAGTCGAGGTTCCAGCGCCATGCCTGGGTCTTGGCACGGGCGGAGAAGCCGGTGCCGGCGTCGTACCCGGGCTCGCCGGAGTCGTCGCCGAAGACAGGGACGGTCCACACCGAGTTGGTCTCGGCCTTGCCGGTGGCCCAGCCGGGCAGCCGGTTCTTGCCGAAGACGTACTGCGTGCCGTCGGTGGTGGTGACGGTCCAGTGCTCGCCGTCGTCGTCACCGTTGACCGCTCCGGCGGTGCGCACGACGCGCTCGCCGTCGTCGCCCTGGAGGCGCCAGGTGCCCTTGGCCTTGTCGAGCAGGATCAGCGAGCTGGACTTGCCGTTCAGGACGATGGAGGCGTTGTCCTCCTTCCAGCACTGGTCGTACTTGTTGTCCTGGCCGTCGTCGTCGCACGAGCCGTAGGAGCGCTCGATGTACGAGGTGGGCAGGTCGAAGCCCTCACCGACCCAGGACGGCTGGGCGCTGGTGGAGGAGGTGCGGCCGTCGACGCTCTGCGCCGAGTAGCCGATCGCCACCGACGGTGTGGGGCCGGCCGGGGGCGGCACGACGTCCATCGGGTACGACCACGTGAAGTCGCCGTTGGAGCCGCCGCCCGACCAGGTCGCCGACGGCGACAGCGGGGTCGCCTCGTACGTGCCCTGGTCCGAGGAGGTGCCGGCCGAGGCGGCGAGGACGGTGAACCCGCCGGCGCTGCGCGTCTGCGCGGTCGGCTTCGGCGTCGCCACCTGGGCGGTGACGGTGCGGTCCACCGTGTCGTTCGAGGACGGCACGGGCGTGGTGGTGCGGCACGCCGGCTTCTCCGGCGTGGTGAGGGCGCAGGCCGGGAGCTGCACCAGGCGGAGCCGGGAGGCCCAGTTGCCGCTGTAGGCGTCGGCGAAGCCGCTGTAGTCGAGGGCGACGGACAGCCCCGACGGATCGGCCTTGCCGTCCGCACGGCGCACGGTGAGGACCACGCCCTCGATGCCGAGCTTCGCCGTCCTGTTCCGGTCGAGGATCCGGACCTCGGCCTTGGCCGGTGCCGGCTTCAGCAGGCGGTTCGCGGCGGCCGTGCCCGCGGCAGAGGTCCTGCCCGTCCCGTCGGGCACCGGCCGGCCGAGGGCGACCGGCAGGCCGCCGGCCCTGGCTTCGGCGTTCGGCTTCGACGGGACGGTGACGCTCGCGGCGCCGGCCGCGGGCCAGACGACCTTGTGGGCCGCCCGTTCCCGCGTCTTGGCCGCCGCCTGGCGGGTCGGGTCCGGGATCTGCCCGTGCTTGGCCTGGAACGGGGCGGCCCTGCCGAAGTCGGGCTTCTCCAGGGCGCTGGGGTCACGCTCGAACTTCTGGGCCGGAGCGGCGCCGAGCAAAGTCGTGACGATGGCCGTGGTCACGGGAAGGGCGACCGCCGCTATGCGGCGGCGGCCCGCTCTCCTCCATGACCACGACGGCACGCGTTGTGTGCCGGACAAGGCGGTTTCTCGCATTCTTGACTTCGGTGGTGGG
>NZ_BMWB01000003.1:0-30527 GCF_014651015.1 Streptomyces xantholiticus | reverse complement strand
GATGGAACAGGGGAAGGGGTGGGTGTCAGCCGATGTCGACCGGAGGCTCGTCCACGGTCGCCAGACGGGTGATCTCCGCCTCGGACAGGACACCGGCGTAGACGCGCAGGTCGTCGAGCTGCCCCATCAGACGATTGCCCCAGGCGCCGGTGTCGTGGCGCCGGGCCCCGGCGACCATCAGGGGCTGGTCGGACTGGAAGATGCTGTCGACGAAGACGCCGTCCTCCACACCCTCCCGTACGCCCGCGAGGTACAGCTTGGCCGACTGGTTCGCGGAGTCGAACACGCCGACCACATGGATCCAGTTGCCCGGTGGATTGACCTGCTCCGAGGTGATGGTGGCGGCAGGGCCCGACAGCACGTCGGTCTCGTAGACGCCGAAGTTCCAGTCACCGACCGCTTCACCGACTTCCTGCCGGTACCACAGGCGGAAGGCGTTGCGCTGCAGGCCCGGGTGGGCGAACACGGTCGGCGAGTGGGCGCCGGCGGTGTTCTCCAGTACGTCGGGGTTCAGGTTGACCCAGCCGGCCACCGTGAAGCTGCCGGATTCGTCGAGCATCACCGGCGCGCCGGCTGTGCCCGCCTGGGTGGCCGGCAGGTTCAGCACGGTGCCGTGAGCGGGGTCGTCGGCCAGGGTGAAGCCGGCGCCGGAGGCCAGGGTGAGCAGGTTGCCGTGGCCGGACTCGTCGGGAGCCGTGGTGCCCGAGGCGTTGTCCATGTCCCAGTGCGCCAGCAGCGCCGGTTGGGGGTGGCCCGTCTCGGGGTTCTCCAGGTTGGACTCGGCCCACATCTCGTCCGGGAAGACGACCCGGTTCCACGCCTCGACGTGGTCCAGGTCTCCCTTGAAGTGGCTGCCGAGGCTGCCGCTGGGGCTTTTCATCCGGCCGATCTCGAACGGACCGGACGCCGCCCACGGGGTGGTGTACGCCGTCGTCGCCTCCAGCCTGCCGTTGACGTACAGCCGGATCTGCTGGGCGTCGCGGTCGTATACGGCCATCAGGTGCGTCCAGGCGCCGACGACACCCGGGCGGGTCGAGATGGCGCGCACCAGGCTCGTGCCGTCCTGGCTGTAGCGGTTGAACACCCAGCGGTCGTAGGACGACGAGTAGTACAGCTGGAAGGCGCCGACCTGAGCGCCCTGTTGGCTGGCCACGGTGCTGATCTGGTCACGGGAGCCCAGCTTGGTCCACGCCGCGACGGAGAAGCTGCCTGTGGTGTCCACCACCGGGCCCGGGGCCGCCGCGTACCCGCTGCTGCCGTCGAGACTCAGGCCCGACCCCAGGCGTGCCGGGGAGGTCCAGGCCGCTCCGCCGCCGAGCGTCAGCGGGTGGGAGCTGCCGGACGCGTTGAAACCGGTTGCGTCCAGCTTCCACTGCGCGACTGGGCTGGACGCCCTGGCCACCTTGAACAGGTAGTCCTTGCTGGCGCTCGGGTTGCCCGCGGCGTCGAACGTCTGCACCCGCAGGGTGTTGGTCAGGCGCTTGGTCGGGGTGACTTTGCGCTCGTAGCTCGCGGTGCCGGTGGTGAAGGTCTTCTTCTCCAGCAGAACGCCGTTGAGCCAGATGTCGTAGCGCCGGACGTCGGTCGCGCCCGCGCTGATCTTGAAGGTGCCGGTCTGCCCGACGCTTCCCGTCTCCGGTGAGGCGTCGCACGTGATGCCGGCGCATTCCGGATATTCCACGGAGCTCACCGTGGGCTGGGGCGGGACCGTGGTATCCACCTTGAAGTAGCAGTAGGAGGACCACGGCCCGTACATATAGCTCGTGGTGCCCGACCAGGTGTACCGGTACTGCGTACGCGCCCGGAACTTGTAGGTCGTACCGCTGGTCAGCGTCGGTGTCGGGTCCGAACCCGCGACGCCGCTGGCCGTCCAGGTGTCGGGGCTCAGGTTGGTCGGGGTGGTGCTGGAGCCCGCGTACAGCTCGAAGTTCGGCCGGAGGCTGGCGTTGGCGCCGTCCGCGGACGTGGGCGTGGCCGTCACGCGGGGCGTGGCGTCGCGGATCAGCGCCGGAGCGGTGGACGCCGAGCACGCCACGTTCGGGTCGGACAGCTTCACCGCGGACGGCGCGGCGGTCGGCGGCGAGACGTACGTGATGGACAGCCGCGGCTTACGGGCGGCGGTGGCCCGGTCGTCGGCCGGCGACATGAACTGCTTCCACGCGATGGGGTCGGTGTCGCTGGCCGTCAGCCCGAGGGTCGTCGTGGTCGACTTCGCCTTGGCGGTGTACGCGACGGCCGACGTGGCGTTGAACTCCACGTCGCCGTCGGGGCAACTGGACGAGTGGCCCTTGGCCGCCGACACCTTGGTGACGTAGGACCAGCCGGTCGGCGGGTTGGTCCACGTGGTGGAGCTGGAGATCGGGTTGGTGCGGTAGAGGTTGACGTCCCTCTTCTCGCAGTTGGCCGACCAGATCTCGTACGCGGTGAACGTCGCGTTCAGGATCTTCTTGCCCGCAACCTTCCGGGTGTCGAACTGGAAGAGCGACTTCGCCTTCTTGTTGTCCACGTACGCGTCGTAGCCCACGCCCAGGGCGTGCGAGGTCCGCCAGAACGACGTACCGCCCGAGCTGGACCAGATCGTCGTCCAGCCGGTCAGCGTCGCACTGACCGCAGGCGGGTCGATCACGATCGGATAGGAGGTGTCGGCCGCGTTCAGGAAGGCGGGGTCGGGCGTCAGCGACAGGGCGCCCTTGGCCATGGACACGTCCGCGACGGACGTCTTGGACCCCGGCTCGGGGGTCACTGCGTTGTCCGCGGCGGCCGGGTCGGCGTCGGACGCGCGGGCAGTGGCCGTGGAGGACGTCCGCTGAGCGGTCCGGGCGGACGGCTGCGCCGCCGACGGGGCGGCCGGCGCGGTCGAGGAGTCCCACATCAGTGCGGCGCTGCTGGAGAACACCGCGTGTCCGCGGGCGTCCAGCAGGGACACACTGCCGTTCTCGGAGGTCTTGACGGACAGGCCGGACGTCTTGACGGGGAAACGTATCGCCGCCAGTGCCGGGTCGGTCGCCGCCTTGCGGGAATGGACCACGAGGTTCTGGGTGAAACCGTCCGGACGGACCTGCACCACGAGGTCCACGTCGGGGCGCACCGACTCGTAGACGGCCACCGAGCCCGTCACCTTCGGCGTGGGCAGCTTCCACGGAGAGCCGAGTTCGTACGTCTTGCCGTCGCGCGTGATGGTGGCCAGAGGGGCGGAGCCGCCCCCGGACAGCACCACGTCCTGCGCTGCTTCGGGCACCAGCCTGCCGTCGGAGCGCGTCACGAGCGTGGTGTCGATCGGCACCCACGCTCCGCCCTTGCGGACACGTTCGGGCACCGGCGAGGACTCGGCCGTGAACGTGCCGTCGCTGTTGGCGAAGACCTGGCTGGTCTCGTTCGTCAGCGCCTCGACCTCGACCCGCCGGCCCTCGGCCACCGCCTTCTTGGAGGCCTTCTGCTCTGCCGACTCGCCCGGCAGGACGTCGTCCTGCCAGAACGCCTTGCCGCGCGCGGCTTCGTCGGCGGGAACGCTCGACGTCGTCTCACGCGTCTCGGCGGCGCTGCTGGGCGTGGTGGCGGCCCATGTGTCGGAGAGTGCCGCGTTCAGCACTCCGCCGGCGGTCAGCAGCGCCACCGCTGTTGCCGCTACCCCCCGCACCGCTCTTCCGCGGTGCCTGCGTCTTGTCACTCTGCTGTACTCACATTCTGAGGATCACGTGAAGATTCAGTAAGCGAAGTGACCCTATGCGCAGGGCAGTTGATGATCCAGAGCCACATCATCGGGCAACTCGAGCATTCGTTCCGGGTCGGGCAAAACCCGAAGTGCCTGATCTCACGCGGAATCTGTCGCTCCGTCAGACCCCCGCGACGCCGGCGCCTTGGGGAGAGGGTGCACCGGGACCGAGAAGTGCGTTGCGGCAGGGCCTAGGCGTGGCGGAGGGTCAGGACCTCTCGGGAGGCGAACGTCTCGCCCGGTGGGCGGCTCGCGAAGTACGGGGTCAGGGCGTCGTCCAGCTCCTCGTACGTGAAGAGGTCCTTCGCCGTGTCGTACCGCGCCGCCACCCTCGGCCGTTCCATCACCGCCACCATGCCGCCGTGGACCACCAGCAGACGGCCGTTGACGCTCGCCGCCGCCGGTGAGGCGAGGTAGCCGACGAGGGGGGCCACGTGGTCCGGGGAGAGGGGGTCGACGGCGCCCTCCCCCGGTTGCGGGAAGCCCGCGAAGACGTCCTTGGTCATCTTCGTCCGCGCCCGTGGGCAGATCACGTTCGCCGTCACGCCGTACTTGGCCAGCGCCAGCGCCGTCGACGTCGTCAGGCCGACGATTCCGCCTTTGGCGGCGGCGTAGTTCGGCTGGCCGGCAGAACCCGCCAGGAACGCCTCCGAGGAGGTGTTGACGATCCGGCCGTAGACCGGTCCGTCCGCCGCCTTGGCGCGCGAGCGCCAGTGCGCGGCCGCGAAGTGGCTGGTGTTGAAGTGGCCCTTGAGGTGGACCCGGATCACCGAGTCCCACTCGTCCTCGCTCATCGAGAAGATCATCCGGTCGCGCAGGATGCCCGCGTTGTTGACGAGGATGTCCAGCTTGCCGTACTCGCGCACCGCCAGGTCGACGAGTTCGCGGGCCGACTCGTGGTCGGCGACGTCGCCGAGGTGGGCCACGGCGCTGCCGCCCGCCGCGCGGATCTCCGCGGCGACGGACTCGGCGGGCCCGCCGGACGGGGAACCCGAGCCTTGCCGAAGGCCTTCGGCGCTGGAGGTGCCCCCGGGCCCGGGCTGCTCGTAGTCGTTGACGACGACGGCCGCGCCGAGCCGGGCGAGTTCCAGGGCCTCGGCCCGGCCGAGTCCCCGGCCCGCGCCCGTGACGATCGCGCTCCGGCCTTCGAGAGCGAGGGACATGGCGGATCTCCTCACAGCTCGATGCAGGTACGCAGGGCCTCGCCACTGCGCATCTGCGCGAGCGCGTCGTTGATCCCGGCGAGCGGCACCCGGTGGGTGATGAGGCCTGCCAGGTCGATCCGGCCGGCCCGCCACAGGGCGATGGCCCGCTCGTAGGAGCGCAGTACGTCCCCGCCGCCGTACATGGACGGCAGGATGCGCTTCTCGTCGAAGAACAGCTCGAACATGTTGAGCCGCAGGTGATCGTCCATCGCGCCGGCGCCGACGACGCACAGCGTCCCGCCGCGCCGGGTCGTCTCGTAGGCCGTGCGGGCCGTCGCGGATTTACCGACGACCTCGAAGACGTAGTCGAAGCCCTCGCCCGCGGTGATCCGCTGCTTGGCGTCGGCGAGCCGGTCGGGCGCCACCGCCTCCGTCGCGCCGAATCGCAGGGCCGCCTCCCGCCTGGACTCCACCGGGTCGACGGCGACGATCTGTGCGGCGCCCTGGAGCTTGGCACCCTGGATCGCGGAGATGCCGACGCCGCCGCAGCCGATGACGGCGACGGACGAACCGGCCTCCACCTTCGCGGTGTTGATGGCCGCGCCGAGTCCGGTGGTGACCCCGCAGCCGATGAGCGCGGCGATGTCGAAGGGCACGTCGTCGGGGATCGGCACGGCGCAGCCGGCGTCGACGACGACCTCCTCGGTGAAGGTGCCGGTGCCGGCGAAGCCGAAGACGTCGCCGCCGGGACGGCGGAAGCTGGGCGTGCCGGCGTTCATGAACCCGGCCAGGCACAGATGGCCCTGGCCGCGCCGGCAGGCGGCGCAGCCGCCGCACGCGGGAAGCCAGCACATCAGCACCCGATCGCCGGCGGCGAGACGGCTGACGCCGTCGCCGACGTCGAGGATCTCGCCAGCGCCCTCGTGGCCGGGGACGAAGGGCGCGGGCTGCGGCAGCACGCCGTTCATCGCGGAGACGTCGGAGTGGCACAGCCCGGTGGCCCGGATCCGTATCCGCACCTTGCCGGGGCCGAAGCCCACTGCCTCGACGTCGTCGAGGACTTCGAGTTTGTCCTGGCCGATCTCGTGCACTACGGCTGCGCGCATGACGGGTCCCTTCAGCAGGCTGTCACTTGGTCTCTACGAGGGTGTCGGCGAGCACGGGGGCGTCGTCCCGATCCGCGGCGGTCACCGTCACCTGGACACGGCCCCCGTCGCCCGACCACATCCGGATCCGGAGCGTCTCGCCGGGGAAGACCACGCCGGCGAAGCGTGCGCCGTACGAGCGGACCTTGGTGACGTCCCCGCCGAGGAGTGTGTCGACGACCGCTTTGAGCGTCATGCCGTATGTGCACAGGCCGTGCAGGATGGGCCGGTCGAAGCCGGCGAGCTTGGCGAACTCCGGGTCGGCGTGCAGCGGGTTCCAGTCGCCGGAGAGCCGGTGGAGGAGCGCCGCGTCCTCGCGGACGGCGCGCTCGACGGTCCGGTCCGGCGCGCGCTCCGGCAGCTCCAGCCGCTCGGACGGGCCGCGTTCCCCGCCGAAGCCGCCTTCGCCGCGTACGAAGAGCTGGGCGTCGCTCGTCCACAGCGGTCCGTCGTCGTCGGCCGCCTCGGTGCGCAGGACGAGGATCGCGGCCTTGCCCTTGTCGTACACGGCGGCGACGCGCGAGGTGGAGGTGGCCGTGCCCTTGACCGGGATCGGGCGGTGCAGTTCGACGCGCTGGCTGCCGTGGAGCACGGAGGCGAGCTCGATGTCGAGGCCGGGCGCGGAGAGTCCGCCGACGACGCCCATGCCGGCCCCGGCGACGGTGGCGAAGCTCGGCAGCACGTGCAGCCGGGACTCAAGGGTGTAGCGCAGCTCGTCGGGGTCTGTCGCGGGGCGGCCGGCGCCGAGGCCGAGGTGGTAGAGCTGGATGTCCTTGTGGTCCCAGGCGAGGGTGGTGGAACGGGGCTCCGCGGCGACGGCCCTGGTGGCATCAATGGGCATGGGGCTGCTGCTCCTCGAGGAGTGGAGACCTCGGTACGGCCGTCCGCACCGTCGGCCGCACCGAGGTCGTGAGGGACCGGCCGGGCGAGCCCGTTCTAGAACGCGTTCTAGGCCGATGAGCCTCCATGTATAGCGCGGCCCCCTGACGTTGTGAAGACTGCTGACGGCATGTCAGGTTGGACCCGTCCCGCTGCGGAGCCGACGGCGGAAGCGCTGCCGATTCGGATGGTCCCGGAGTCGAAGACCGGCGCCGTACGCCACTCCGGAGCTTCGCCCCGCGACATCGCCCCGACCGGACACACGGAGCACGCCCGCCCCGGCCGTCACGGGCGACGGCCGCGGCCCCGACCCGTCGGACGTGCCCGGTAGCGGTCTGCGCGGCCGTGCGGAACGGCTCGCCGCGGCGGGCGGCACGCTCGAGTCGGGGCCGGGGCCGCAGGGCGGGTTCGGCGTGACCGGCGAGTTGCCGGTCCCGGTCGTAACCTGAGCGCATGAACGAAATGCCCCGCGAGCACAGACCCGCCAAGTCGGTACGGGTACTGCTCGCCGGGGACCAGGACATGGTGCGGGGCGCGCTCGCGCTGCTGCTGGGCATGGAGCCGGACCTCGATGTCGTCGCACAGGTGGGGCACGGCGACGAGATCGTGGACGCGGCACTGGCCCGGCGGCCGGACGTGGCCCTGCTGGACGTCGAACTGCCGGGCCGCAGCGGCCTGGACGCGGCCGCCGACCTGGCGCGGGAGGTCCCGGACTGCCGGGTGCTGATCCTCACCACCTACGGCAGGCCGGGCTGTCTGCGGCGGGCCATGGAGGCGGGGGCGGCCGGCTTCCTCGTCAAGGACGGGCCGGTGGAGGAACTGGCGCAGGCGATCCGGCGGGTCCTGACCGGCGAGACGGTCATCGACCCCGCGCTGGCCGCGGTGGCGCTCGGGGACGGTCCGAACCCGCTCAGCGCGGGGGAACGGGACGTGCCGGGTAAGGGGACGTACTGAAAGCGTCGGTCGACCGGGGGGCTTTGTTCGCGAGTTCCGACAGCTGTTGTTCATCGTCTCGGGAGGCGGCACCCGCAGCGGGTCGACGTCGATGTTCACGAGAACGGACAGCACCCGGCCGTCGGCACTCCACGCGGGCACGGCCGGTCTCGGCATCAAGGGTCCACGCCGCCGCCCGAGCCGGTTCTGTGGGCCGTCCGCGGCAATGTGGCCCGCGCCCGCTTGCGCCTGCGGCCGGGGCACCCCCACCACGCTGAACAATGGCCTGGTCAAACCGCAGGGACGTGCCTGAGCCGCATCGAGGGGAACGACCGATGGACAGAGCCGGACGCCCGGATCGTAGAGCGCTGCTTGCCGGCGGACTTGTGAGCGCCATGGCCGCGCTTGCGGGGTGCTCATCGACGAGGGCCGCCTCGCCGGCGACCGGCGCTTCGCCGGAAACGCGGCCAACCACGCCCGCCGCGGCATTCGCGAGGTTGATGGAAGGCAACAAGCGCTGGGTGAGCGGAGACCTTCAACACCCCGACCGGGATCCGAACCGGCGTCAGCTCGTGGCCCAGCAGCAGGAGCCTTTTGGGGCGATCCTCTCGTGTATCGACTCCCGAGTGCCGCCTGAGCTCCTCTTCGACACGGGCCTGGGTGCCCTTTACGTGATGCGCACGGGTGGCGAGGCGGTCGGCCCGGTGGTCACTGGTTCTGTCGAGTACGGGCCCATGACGAGTGACACCCCCCTCATCGTGGTCCTCGGGCATCAGCGCTGCGGCGCCGTCGAGGCGGCGTACAAGTCCCTTCGTGACGACAAACCGCTGCCCGGCAACCTGCAGGCGATCGTCAAGGCCCTGCAGCCGGCGTACGAGCAGGCAGTCCGGGAGGGTGGCGGCGACCCGGTCGAGACCATGGCCCGCGCCCAGGTCAAGTTGACCGCGGCCGATCTGCGCTCCAACCAGGACCTGGCCCCACTCGTGGGAAAGGGCGCTCTTGCCGTGGTCGGCGCCTACTACTCGCTCGACACCGGCAAGGTGGAAGTCCTGGCCGGCGCGCCCTCCTGACCGGTCGGACGAGCGAACGGGCGTCATCAGGTCGGTGGCGGGTCACCGGACCGCCCGCCGAGGCGTGGCTCGCAGTCGCTACGCCCGGTCCGCGGTGGGACGCGGCAGCCACAGCAGCATGAGCACCGCGGCAGCGAGGAGCACCCCCGTCCCCGTGCGGAACGCCAGCGCGTAACCGGCCGTCAGCGACTCCGGGTCGGTCGCGCCGCCGGAGCGGGAGGCCGCGACCGTGGACAGGATCGCCAGGCCCAGGGCGCCGCCCATGGTGCGGGAGGTGTTGATCAGGCCGGACACCAGTCCCGCGTCGTCGGGGGCGGCACCGGAGGTCGCGAGGGAGGCGAGCGGGGTGGCGACCAGGCCGATGCCGGCCATCATCAGGACGCCGGGGCCCGCGATCGCCGTGAGGTACTCGCCGTGGGCGCCCATCGTGGACTGCCAGCCGAAGCCGGTCGCGGCGATCAGCGCGCCGAGTACGGCGACGGCTCGTGCGCCGCCCATGGCCATCAGCGGCGGTGCGAGCTTGGAGCCGACGATGACGCTGACCGAGCTGGGGATGAGGGCGAGCCCTGCCTCCAGGGGCGTGTAGCCGAGGACGTTCTGGGCGTAGACGGTCATGAAGAACCACATGGCGAACGAGGCCGAACCGGTCACCAGCATGGCCACGTTGGCGGCCGAGACCGCCCGTGAGCGGAACACCTTCAGCGGCATGAGCGGGGCCTTCGCCCGGGCCTCCACCGCTACGAACGCGCCGAGCAGCCCGAGTCCGCCGAGCAGCGGCAGCAGCGTCACGGCCTCGCCCCACCCCGCCTCCTCCGTCTGCACGATGCCGTAGGCGACCGCGGCCAGGCCGCCGGTCGCGAGGACCGCGCCGGGCAGGTCGAGCCGGCGGCTCCCACCGGTCCGGCTCTCGGTCAGCCACAGGGCGGCGGCCGCCAGCACCAGCACACCGACGGGGACGTTGATCAGCAGGACCCAGCGCCAGGACAGCAGGTCGGTCAGCACTCCGCCGACGAGCCCGCCGGCCGCACCTCCCGCCGCGCCGACGGCCGTCCAGGTGGCGATGGCGCGGGTGCGGGCCGGGCCGGACGGCACAGCGGCGGTGATGATGGTCAGGGTCGCGGGCGCCAGCACGGCCGCGCCGAGCCCCTGCACACCACGCGCCACCAGCAACTGCCAGCCCTCCTGGGCCAGTCCGCCGGCGACGGACGCGGCGGTGAACAGGCCGAGTCCGAGGAGGAACATCAGCTTGCGTCCGAACATGTCGGCCGCCCGGCCGCCGAGGAGCATGAACCCGGCGAACGCGATCGAGTACGCGTTGAGCACCCATTGCAGCCCGGTCGGCGAGAGCGTCAGGTCCGCGCGCATCGAGGGAAGCGCCACGTTGACGACGGACACGTCGAGCACGACGAGGAACTGGCCGGCGCACGCGGCAGCGATCACCACCCAGGCGCGCGGGGACGGTGTGACGGGTGCGGGCAGTACCGGCTCTTGGGTCTTCGGTGCGGGGTGGACCATGCGTGTCATGGTCGCAGCCACCACGTGGTCCGTACATGCTGATTTCGGCGTAGCCGCTCGGACCCTGCGGTCCTAGGTCCTCCGCAGCAGCGTCACCACAGCCGCACCGCCCAGTCCGATGTTGTGCGCCATTCCGGTGCGGGCGCCGTCGACCTGGCGGGCCCCCGCCTCCCCGCGCAACTGCCGCACCAGCTCGGCCGCCTGGGCGAGCCCGGTCGCGCCCAGCGGATGCCCCTTGGAGATGAGGCCGCCGGACGGGTTGACCACCCACCGCCCTCCGTAGGTCGTGGCGCCGCTCTCGACGAGCTTGCCGGACTCCCCTTCGGGGCACATGCCCAGCGCCTCGTACGTCAGCAGCTCGTTGATCGAGAAGCAGTCGTGCAACTCGACGACGTCCACGTCCTCGATGCCGAGCCCCGACCTCTCGTAGACCGCCCGCGCCGCGGCGCGGGACATCGGTCTGCCGACGGCATCGATGCACGAGCCGGAGCCGAAGGACTCCTCGGTGTCGGTGGTCATCGCCTGCGCGGCGATCTCGACCGCTCTGCCGTGCAGTCCGTGCTGCACGACGAAGCGTTCGGAGACGACGAGGGCGGCGGCCGCGCCGTCGGAGGTGGGTGAGCACTGGAGCCTGGTCAGCGGGGGATGGACCGGCTTGGCGGCGAGGACCTCGTCGACGCAGTACACGTCCTGGAACTGGGCGTCGGGGTTGGCCGCCGAGTGCCGGTGGTTCTTGGCGGCGACGGCGGCGAGCTGCGCCTGCGTCGTGCCGTACCGCTCCATGTGTTCGCGTGCCGCATTGCCGAAGATCTGGGCGGTGGGCGGGGACTGGGCGAAGCCGTGCCGCGCGGCCATGACGCCGTAGTGACGGGCGACGGGCGAGGTCGCGAAGTCGCCCTGCCCCGCCCCGGCGCCGAGCGCGCCGCGGCTCATCTTCTCGAAGCCCAGCGCCAGTACGCAGTCGCTCGCACCGCCCTCGACGAACTGCCGGGCCAGCATCAGGGCCGTCGCGCCGGTCGCGCAGTTGTTGTTGACGTTGTAGACGGGCACGCCGGTGAGCCCCAGCTCGTACGCCGCCCGCTGTCCCGCGGTGGAGGCCTGGAAGCAGTACCCGACGGGCACCTGCTGCACCTGTTCGTAGGCGACGCCCGCGTCGGCGAGCGCGGCGGAACCGGCCTCCCGTGCCATGTCCCAGTACTGCCACACGCGTGTCTCGGGCTTCTCGAACTTGGTGGTGCCGACGCCGACGACGTACGCCTTCATGGTCCGTCCCTCCCGGTCCGACAGGAGCAGAAGAGTAGAACAGGTTCTCACCTGACGGTAGGTCAGGACCGCGCCGGTCGAGTCCGGCCTCTTCTCTCCGGCGACCGGGACGGGGCCGTAGTGGTCGGGGGCGACGCAGAGGGGTGGAGGCTGTGGAGGCGCACCCATGTCGCCGAGCGGAACCGGAGGCCGGTGATGTGCATCACGCTCCGTGCCTGCCCCCGGGGGAGCTACCGGCGCGTAGGGCACGATGGCCTCCCCATCCGTACGCCCCCTGTACGCCTCCGTACGCCCTACCGGGAGGACCCGATGCCCGCCGCCACCCCCAAGCCGGAGACCCTCGCCGCCTTCGAGGCCGCCAAGGGGTTCATGCCCGTGAACGAGGGCCTCGCCCTGTACGCGGCCGCCGCAGAGGCGGGCGCGCTCGGGCTGCCGTTGCTGGAGGTGGGCACGTACTGCGGGCGCTCGACGATCCTGCTGGCGGACGCGGCCCGCCAGGCCGGCACGGTCGCCGTGACCGTGGACCACCACCGGGGCAGCGAGGAACAGCAGCCCGGCTGGGACTACCACGACCCGGAGACGGTCGACCCCGAGATCGGGCTGATGGACACGCTTCCCACCTTCCGCCGCACTCTGCACAAGGCAGGCCTGGAAGACCACGTCATCGCGGTCGTGGGCAGGTCGTCGCAGGTGGCGAAGGTGTGGGGCGGGCCGGCCGGTCTGGTCTTCATCGACGGCGGCCACACCGACGAGCACGCGACGAACGACTACGAGGGCTGGGCCCCGCACGTCGCGGAGGGCGGCCTGCTCGTGATCCACGACGTCTTCCCCGACCCGGTCGACGAATGGACCGGCCAGGCCCCGTACCGCATCCACCTCCGCGCCCTGGCCTCGGGCGCCTTCACCGAGGTCTCCGCCACGGGCTCCCTCCGCGTCCTGCGACGCACGGGCCCCGGCATCTGAGTCCCGGGCCGCGCGACCGCTAGCATCGCGAGCGTGTCGTACGACGAGAACCAGCACCACGACCCCCGGCCGCGCCGTTCCCGGCGCGGCCTCGTCGCCGTCGTCGCGGGCGCGGGGCTGGTCGTGGGCGGTGTGGGCGGCTGGCTGGTATGGCAGGCGGACGGTTCCGGCGGCGACGCTCGCGCGGGATCCGCCGCGACGGCGGGCAAGCCGGGCGACTCCCCGGCCCCCGGCCGGTCCCGGACCCTCGCACCGCCCGACTCCTCCCCCGCCTCCTCCCCCGACCCCGACGAGTCGCCGGCCGAGAGGACGGGACCGCTCTCGGGGAAGATCGTCGTCGTGGACCCGGGACACAACCCCGGAAATTTCTCGCACACCCGCGAGATCAACAAGCAGGTCGACATCGGCACCAACCGCAAGGAATGCGACACCACAGGCACGGCGACCGACGCCGGATACCGGGAAGCCGATTTCACCCTCGATGTTTCACGACGTCTTCGCACCCTGCTCGAAAAGCAGGGCGCGAAGGTCGAATTCACCCAGGACGCCGATCGTCCGTTCGGTCCGTGCATCGACGAACGGGCACGATTCGGCAACGAAGCAAGAGCCGACGCCGTCGTCTCGATCCACGCGGACGGGTCGGCGGTCGGCAACCGCGGATTCCATGTGATCCTGCCCGCCCGGGTCAGGGCGGGCGCGGCCGACACCTCCCAGATCGTGGGTCCTTCACGTGAGCTCGGCGAACGGATCGCCGGCAAGTTCCTTCGCGCCACCGGAAGTTCCCCCTCCAACTACGTGGGGGGCGGCACCGGACTGGACGTACGGGACGATCTGGGCGGGCTCAACCTCTCGACCGTGCCCAAAGTCTTCATCGAATGCGGCAATATGCGGGATCCTGAGGACGTCGCTCTGCTCACCAGCCCGAGCTGGCGGCAGAAGGCGGCCCAGGGAATGGCGGACGGCATCGGCAGCTACCTCCAACGGTGAGTGCGATACCGGGCGGACGTCCGGAACCGGCAGACGATAGATTCACCTCTACGATGGGGAGTCACCCCCGAGCTCCGCGTCAGCGCACCGCCGACCAGGCGGCGGCGAGGCCCGCCCCGATGATGAGACGACGACTAAGGATTCTTACGTGAACATCCGCTCCCTCACTCGAGGCGACGGCGTGGTGATCGGAGCAGCGGTGGTGCTGTTCATCGCCTCGTTCCTCAGCTTCATCAGCGTCGACTGCCCCAGCGGGGTCGACTGCTCCAGCGCCGAGGTGAACGCCTGGGACTCGCTTCCCACGGTGATGTCCATCTACATCGCCGGCATCATCGGCGCCGCGCTGTTGATCCTCAGCCGCGGCGTGCCGGGCCGCAAGGTCGCCGGCATCGAGCTCGGCCAGTTCGGTGTGGCGCTCACCGTCTTCGCGCTGTGGACGATGTTCTGGACGATCATCGACATGAACAGCGCGGGCGCGGGCGCCATCCTCGGCCTGCTCGGCACGATCGCCCTCGCGGGTGGCGCCATCGCCACCCCGCTGGTCCCGGCGCTGAAGGCTCCGCTCGTCGGCGCCCCGAGCCCGGGCGCCGGCCAGCCGTACGGCATGCAGCCCCAGCCGCAGGGTGGTTACGGCTACCCGGGCGCGGGCGCCCAGCAGCCGTCGTACGGCGGCCAGCCGGGTCAGCCGCAGCCCTACGGCGCCCAGCAGAACGCGCCGCAGCCGCATGCCGCCGGTCAGCCGGCCGCCGCGGTTCCCGCCGACGCCTCCCAGGGCGGCGGGGCGTCGGACTTCACCCCGTTCTGGTTCGCCGTTCCGGTGGCCCGCCCGCTGTACGGCGAGGACGGTTCGCCGACGCCGATCGCCGAACTGGCGCCCGGTACCTGGTACCTGGCGGTCGAGCAGCGCGGTCCGGGCCTGGTGGCCCAGACGCAGGACGGCCGTCGTGGTGTCCTGCAGGACACCACGGGCATCCAGCGCGGCTGATCCTTCTCGAAGCACCGCACGGCCCCTCGCCCTTCCGGGCGGGGGGCCGTTGCCATACTCTGACGCTCCGTCAGAAGCGGCCCTCGGGAAGGACGTCCCGGTATGCGACTCGGACTCGCCCTCGGCTACTGGGGCCGCGGCCCCGCCCCCGGCCATCTCGAACTGGCCCGCGAGGCCGAGCGGCTCGGCTACAACTCCGTGTGGACGGCGGAGGCGTGGGGGTCCGACGCGTTCACCCCGCTCACCTGGATCGCGGCACACACGTCCCGGATACGGCTGGGCACGGCGGTGGCGCAGATGGCCGCCCGCACGCCGACGGCGACGGCGATGCACGCGCTCACCCTGGACCACCTCTCCGGCGGCCGGATGATGCTCGGGCTCGGCCTGTCGGGACCGCAGGTGGTGGAGGGCTGGTACGGCCGCCCGTTCCCCAGGAGCCCGCTCACCGCGACGCGCGAGTACGTCGACGTCGTCCGCCAAGTCCTGGCCCGCAAGGGGCCGGTGACGCTGGCGGGGCGCTTCCACTCCCACCCGTACGGGGGCGACGACGGCACGGGCACCGGTAAGCCTCTCAAGCCCATCACCCACCCGCTCCGGGCCGACCTGCCGCTGCTCCTCGGCGCGGAGGGACCGAAGAACATCGCGCAGACGACCCGTATCGCCGACGGCTGGCTGCCGCTGTACTGGTCCCCGCTGCGGACGGACGTGTACAAGGCGTCCCTCGCGGACCTCCCCGAAGGCTTCATGGTCGCACCGATGGCTCGTGCGCAGGTCTGCGACGACATCGCGGAGGGCCTGCTGCCGGTCAAGGCGATGCTCGGCTTCTACATCGGTGGCATGGGCCACGCGGCCCGTAACTTCCATGCCGGACTGATGGCCAGGATGGGCTTCGAGGCGGACGCCCACCGGATCCGGGAACTCTTCCTGGCGGGCCGCAGGGAGGAGGCCGTACTCGCGGTGCCCGACGCCTTCGCGGACGAGATCTCACTCGTCGGCCCGCAAAGGCGCATCGCGGAACGGCTGGAGCTGTGGCGGACCGGACCGGTCACCGACCTGCTGGTCACCGCGCCGGACCCGCATACGCTGCGGGTGCTGGCCGAGCTGAACGCCTAGGCTCAGCCGCCGTGTTCGGGCACCGGCGGCACCTTCTCGCCCACTTGGACGAGCCCGGAGGGGTTTCACAGACGCACAAGCGGCAAGACGCCGTGCATGACAACACGCGCGAGCAACACCACTACCGCGGCGAGGATCATCGCCGTCGTCGCGGACGTCATGGCCTTCGTCATCGGCCTGTGGATCCTGATGTACCTGCTGGACGCCAACCGTGCGAACGACCTCGTGGAGTTCGTCCGCGAGAGTGCCCGGTGGCTGGCGGGCTGGTCGCACGACCTGTTCACGTTCGACACGGAGTGGGCGCGGGTGGTGTCGGGCTACGGCCTGGCGGCAGTCGTCTACCTCTTCGTGGGCCACGCGGCGGCGGGCGCGCTCCGGCGCCGCTGACGCCGGCGCCGGGATCGCCCCGGTTGCGGACCGGGTCCTGGCCCGGACCCGTTCACCGCGCTGGGCGTGGCCCGGCGCCTGCGGCGAGCTCTCTCCCACCCCGCCCCATCCCGAAACCGGGCTCTGCCCGGACCCGTCCTACGGGGGCTCCGCCCCCGCACCCTCGCGCCCCCAATCGCCGGCGGGGCTGGATTTCGCCGCGCGAAGTCGGGGCCCGGGGCCCGCCCCGGCGCGGGGAACAGGACCGTCGCAGCGGACGGCTCCGCTCCCGGCACGTCCACGTCAGCGGACCCCGCAGCAGTCCGGCGCCAGCCCCGTCGGCAGACGCTCGCCCCCGAACACCGCCGTCGTCGCCTCGTCGCCCCCCAGCGCGGCCACCGCCAGCAGCAGCGAGCCCGCCGTCCACGTGGTCAGTTCCTCCGGCCACACCGCGCGTTCGCCTTCGAAGACGTAGCCCGTCCAGTACAGGCCGTTCTCGGCCCGCATGTGCTGTATGGACTGGAGGATCTCCAGGGCGCGGTCGGACTCGCCCATCGCCCAGAGCGCCAGCGCCAGTTCGCAGCTCTCGCCGCCCGTGACCCACGGGTTCGGCAGTACGCACCGCACTCCGAGGTCCGGGACCACGAACTCGTCCCAGCGGGAGTCGATACGGGCCTTGGCCTCCGGTCCGGTCACCGCGCCGCCCAGGACCGGGTAGTACCAGTCCATGGAGTAGCGGTCCTTGTCGAGGAAGTGCTCGGGGTGGTGGCGGATGGCGTGGGCCAGTGCGCCCGCCGCGAGTTCCCAGTCCGGCTGGGGCTCCTCGCGTTCCTCCGCCACGGCCAGCGCGCAGCGCAGCGCGTGGTGGATGGAGGAACTGCCGGTCAGCAGCGCCTCGTTCACCGCCGTCCCGTCCGGCTCGCGCTTCCAGCCGATCTGCCCGCCGGGCTGTTGCAGGGCGAGGACGAACTCGATCGCCGCGTACACCACGGGCCACATCCGGTCGAGGAAGACCTCGTCGCCGGTGGCGAGGTAGTGGTGCCACACCCCGACCGCGATGTAGGCGCAGAAGTTGGTCTCGCGGCCGTGGTCGGTCACGGCGTCCGCGTCGCCGTCGTGGTAGGCGGCGTACCAGGAGCCGTCGCCGTTCTGGTGCCTGGCCAGCCACTCGTACGCACGGGCCGCGGCGTCGTGTTCACCGGCGGCGTCGAGTGCCATGGCGGCTTCGGTGTGGTCCCACGGGTCGAGGTGGTGGCCCCGGAACCACGGGATCGCGCCGTCGGAGCGCTGCGCGGTGAGGATCCCGGCGACGGTCTCCGCTGCCTGCTCGGCGCTGAGGACTCCGGGCAGGACAAGGTGCTCTGTACGTCCGGGCGACGTCACTGTGCGGCGTCCACGGGAAGGTGCGGCTTGGTCGCGTACGCCACGAAGCTCTTGCCGATCAGCGGGTTCAGCGCCTGCTCGGCGATCCGGGTGGCCAGCGGCTTCTTCATGATGTCCCAGACCAGGAGCTTGTGGTACGCCTTGACCGGCAGGGCCTTGTCGTTGTCGACGCCGAAGGCGCACTTGAGCCACCAGTACGGCGAGTGCAGTGCGTGCGCGTGGTGGGTCCCGTAGGGCCTCAGGCCCGCCTGCTTCATCTTGGCGAGCAGTTCATCGGCCCGGTAGATGCGGATGTGCCCGCCCTCGACCTCGTGGTAGGCGTCGCTGAGCGCCCAGCAGATCTTCTCGGGGCCGTAGCGCGGCACGGTGACGGCGATACGGCCGCCGGGCCTCAGGACGCGGACCATCTCGGCGAGCACGCCCTTGTCGTCGGGGATGTGCTCCATCACCTCGGAGATGATGACCACGTCGAACGACTCGTCGGGGAAGGGCAGGTTGAGCGCGTCGCCCTCCATCGCGGTGGCCGTCGCGCCCGCCGGCGCCTCGCCGGCCTCCTTCATCGCGGCGAACCACTTCGCGACCTCGCGGATCTCCTCGCCGTTCTGGTCCAGGGCCACGACCTGGGCGCCGCGCCGGTAGCACTCGAACGCGTGCCGGCCTGCACCGCAGCCCAGATCGAGCACACGGTCGCCCGGGGCGAGCGGGAAACGGGAGAAGTCGACGGTCAGCACGGGGGGTCTGCCTTCCTGCGGGCGGGCGGGGCGAAGGGTGGTCTCAGGAGGTACGTACCGAAGCAGGGGTCGCGGCGATCGCCTCGCGGTAGCGCTCGGCGGTGCCGATCGCGGCCTGCTTCCAGGTGAAGCGCGCCAGCACCCGTGCCCGGCCCGCGTCCCCGAGGCGGGCCCGCAGGTCCGCGTCGTCGAGGAGCCGGCGCAGGGCGGCGGCGAGGGCGTCCGCGTCGCCGGGCGGCACGGCCAGGCACGTCTCGCCGTCGGGGCCCGCGACTTCGGGGATCGCGCCGCCCGTGGTGGCGACCAGCGGGGTGCCGGTGGCCATGGCCTCGGCGGCGGGCAGTGAGAAGCCTTCGTAGAGGGAGGGCACGCAGGCGACCCGGGCGCTGCGCACGAGGTCGACGAGTTCTGCGTCGGTGATGCCCTTGACGAACTCGACCGCGTCCTTCAGCCCATAGCGTTCGATGAGCTGCGCCACGGGGCCGTCCTCGGCGCGCTTGCCGACGACGACGAGGTGGGCGTCCGGGTTCTCGGTGCGGAGTTTGGCGAGCGCTTCGACGAGGTGGACGAGGCCCTTGAGGGGGACGTCGGCGCTGGAGGTGGTGACGATCCGGCCGGGGACCTCGGCGACCGACGGGTCGGGCGAGAAGAGGTCGGTGTCGGCGCCGACGTGGACGACATGGACACGGTCGCGCCGTACGCCGAGGTGGTCCACGATCTCCTGCTGCGAGGAGCCGGAGACGGTGAGGACGGACGGCAGCCGGCGGGCGACGCGCTTCTGCATGCGGGTGAAGCCGTACCAGCGGCGTACGGAGGCGCGGCGCTTCCAGTCGGTGGCGGCGTCGATGTCGAGTTGCCGGTCGACGGTGATCGGGTGGTGGATCGTGGTGACGAGCGGCGCGCCGATGTCGCCGAGGAGGCCGTAGCCGAGGGTCTGGTTGTCGTGGACGACGTCGAACTCGCCGCGGCGGGCGCGCAGATGGCGACGGGCGCGGAGCGAGAAGGTCAGCGGCTCGGGGAAGCCTCCGGTCCACATGGTGGCGACCTCGAGCGCGTCGATCCAGTCGCGGTACTCGTCGCGCTTCGGCGAGCGGAACGGGTCGGGGCTGCGGTACAGGTCGAGGCTGGCCAGCTCGGTGAGCGGCACGCCCTCGTCGAGGACCGGGTAGGGCTGGGCCCCTATCACCTCGACGTGGTGGCCGAGGCGGGCGAGTTCACGTGACAGATGGCGCACATAGACGCCCTGGCCGCCGCAGAAGGGGTTCCCCTTGTAGGTCAGGAGCGCGATCCGCAGCGGAGCGTCACCACCGCCGCCGGACGTGCCGGACGTGCCCGCGCGGGGGCCGGCCTCTATGGCCTCTGCGGTCACCCGGGGCCCCCTTCTCACTGCGTTTCTGCGGAGCGTAATCGGTCGCGCTAATCTAGAACAAGTTTCAGACTTGATCGTTCAAGGAGCTTCGAATCTACCGGTCGGTAGCGCAACTGTGACCGGCGGATCAGGTGATTCCCGCCACGGCGGGCCCGCAGAAGGAACGGACCACGGGACTGATGACAGCGGAAGGCGGGCCGGCGATCCCCGCGACGCCGCCCCTCACCGAACGGCAGGAGGCGCGCCGCCGGCGCATTCTCCACGCGAGCGCTCAGCTCGCGAGCCGGGGCGGGTTCGACGCGGTGCAGATGCGTGAGGTCGCCGAGTCGTCGAACGTCGCGCTCGGCACGCTCTACCGCTACTTCCCCTCCAAGATCCATCTGCTGGTGGCCACCATGCAGGACCAGTTGCAGCACATGCACACCACGCTGCGCAAACGCCCGCCGGGCGGCGACAGCGCGGCGGAGCGGGTCGCGGAGACGCTGATGCGGGCCTTCCGCGCCCTGCAGCGGGAGCCGCACCTCGCGGACGCGATGGTGCGGGCGCTGACCTTCGCGGACCGCAGCGTGAGCCCGGAGGTGGACACGGTCTCGCGGCAGACGACGGCGATCATCCTGGACGCGATGGGCCTCGAACGCCCGACGCCGGAGCAGCTCTCGGCGGTCCGGGTGATCGAGCACACCTGGCACTCGGCGCTGATCACCTGGCTGTCGGGGCGTGCGTCGATCGCACAGGTGAAGATCGACATCGAGACGGTCTGCCGCCTGATCGACCTGACGACCCATGAGCCGGAGGGGCCGGCGACGCCGCCGGGACGGCGAGGCCGGGCCGACGTCGGGCGTCAGGACTCCTAGTCCTCCGGGGGGAAGACCGCCTCGCCGCTGTCCGCCAGAGTCAGTGCGATCGCCTCCACCGGACAGTTCTCCGCCGCCGCGAGCAGTTTCTCGCATGCTCCGGCCGTCGCGGTCCGCGGATGCGACTGGCGGGCCGAGTCGAGGTCGAAGCCGTCGGGGGCGTGGCCCACACACATGCCGGAGCCGATGCACAGGCTGCGGTCCACCTCGATGCGCCAGCGGTCTCCCATCAGTTGCCCCCGTGTCCGGCGGGCAGGTGGATCATCTTGTGCTCGAAGTACTCGCCGTACCCCTCGGGGCCGAACTCCCGGCCCATGCCGCTGTTCTTGTAGCCGCCGAAGGGGCCGAGCATGTCGAGGCTGAAGGTGTTGACGTTGTACGTGCCGGTCCGCACGCGGCGCGCGAAGTCGATCCCGTGCTCCACGTCGGAGGTCCACACGCTGCCGCTCAGTCCGTAGTCGGAGTCGTTCGCGATCGCGGCGGCCTCGTCCTCCTCGCCGTACGGCAGCAGACAGATCACCGGGCCGAAGATCTCCTCGCGGGCGATGCGCATGGAGTTGTCGACGCCTCCGAAGAGCGTCGGCTCGACGTACCAGCCGCGCTCCAGGCCGGCCGGGCGGCCGCCGCCGCACAGGATCTTGGCGCCCTCCTCCTGGCCGATGCGGATGTAGTCGAGGGAACGCCGCTGCTGGCGCTCGGCGACCAGCGGGCCGACCTGGGTTGCCGCGTCGAGCGGGTCGCCGACGACCAGCGCGGAGGCCGCGGCCGCGAAGGCCTCCGCGATCTCGTCGTAGCGACTGCGCGGCGCGAGGATACGGGTCTGGGCCACGCAGGCCTGGCCGTTGTTCATCCAGGCGGCAGGGACGATCCCGGCGACGGCGGTGGCGAGGTCGGCGTCCGGCAGGATCACGGCCGCCGACTTGCCGCCCAGCTCCAGCGTCACACGGGTGAGACGGCGCGCGGCGACCTCCATGACCCGGCGACCGGCCTCGACGGAGCCGGTGAAGGAGACCTTGTCCACCCCGGGGTGCCCGACCAGGTATTCGCTGACCTCCCGGCCCGCCGGCAGGATCGACAGCACTCCCTCCGGCAGCCCTGCCTCGCGCACGATCTCACCGAGGATGTACGAGTCGAGGGGCGTCTCCGGCGACGGCTTGAGGACCACGCAGCAGCCCGCGAGCAGCGCGGGCCCGAGCTTGGCGGCGGCGGTGAACTGGGGCACGTTCCACGGCACGACGGCCGCGACGACACCCACCGGCTCCCGCCGTACCAGGATCGGGCCGAGGACGCCGGTGCGCTGCTCCTCGTACGTGAAGTCCCGGGCGACGGCGATCGCCGAGTCCCACACCATCATCGCGCCGAGCGCCTGCGCGAGGACGCTCCACGCGTACGGGGAGCCGTTCTGCGAGCTGATGGACCGGGCGATCTCGTCGTGCCGTACGGAGATCGCGTCCTTGATCCGGGTGACGACCTCGATCCGCTCGGCGAGCGTCGCCCGCGGCCAGGGCCCTTCGTCGAACGCCCGGCGCGCGGCGGCCACCGCGCGGTCGACGTCCGCCCGTGAGGCGTGCGGGACGCGGCCGACGACCTGCTCGCTGTGCGGGGAGATCACCTCGATCACGTCCGTGCCGAGAGGGGCCGTCAACTCGCCGCCGATGAACAGTTCTCCGTGTTCCACGAGCTCGGTCATGACTGCTGCCTCCCGCCGGGGCACACTATCTGACACAGTTTCAGAACTGATATCAGTTCTGGTTATGGGGGGCAATGGGCATGACTCCGGCCACAGACGACGCCTCGGCTCCGCGCGTGCGCGACCACGGCGGCGGCGTTCACTCCCTGCGCGTCCCGATCCCGGACAACCCGCTCGGCCACACCCTGGTCCATCTGCTCGACACCGGCCGCGGCCCGGTCCTTGTCGACACCGGCTGGGACGACCCCACCGCCTGGGACGCCCTCTCGGCCGGCCTGGCCGCCTGCGGTACCTCGGTCGCCGAGATCCACGGCATCGTCATCACCCACCACCACCCCGACCACCACGGCCTGTCCGGCCGGGTCCGCGAGGCGTCCGGCGCGTGGATCGCCATGCACCCGGCCGACGCCACCGTCGTACGCCGCACCCGCGAGGCGGAACCGCGCCTGTGGCTCGACTACCTCGCCGGCAAACTCGAGCGCGCCGGGGCACCCGAGGCACACATCGCCCCGCTGCGCGCCGCGGGCGGTACCGGCCAACTGCCCGGACTGCGCCCCGCCGTTCCCGACCGGGAGATCGTCCCAGGCGAACTGCTCGACCTGGCGGGCCGCAGGCTGCGGGCCGTATGGACGCCCGGCCACACCCCCGGCCATACCTGCCTCCACCTGGAGGAGACCCACCCGGCGGGCAGCCCCGGCAACGGCCGCCTCTTCTCCGGCGACCATCTGCTGCCCGGCATCACCCCCCACATCGGCCTCTACGAGGATCCCGACGACACCACCATGACCGACCCCCTCGGCGACTACCTCGACTCCCTGGAACGCGTCGGCCGCCTCGCCCCCGCCGAGGTCCTCCCCGCCCACCAGCACGCCTTCACAGGCGCCGCCGAGCGGGTACGGGAGCTGCTCGCCCACCACGAGCAGCGCCTCGCCGGGCTGCTGGCCCTGCTGGCCGAGCCGCTCACACCGTGGCAGGTCGCCGAACGGATGGAGTGGAACAGGCCCTGGGAACAGATCCCGTACGGCTCGCGCACCATCGCGGTCTCCGAGGCGGAGTCCCATCTGCGACGGCTGGTGAAGCTGGGCCGCGCGGAGGTGACGCCCGGCGGGGAGCCCGCCCGGTACGTTGCCGTGTGACCAGCGCCGCGACGCGGGGCAGTGGCCCCGGCGGCAGGCCCGCGAACCAGTACCGGCCGGCCCCGGTCCCCAGATCCCTGGACCCCTGGATCCCTAGATTCGCTGGATGATCGTGCCCGTCGCCTGCGCGCCTCCCGCGCACATCGCGATCAGCGCGAACTCCTTGTCCCGGCGCTCCAGTTCATGGAGCGCCGTCGTGATGAGCCGGGCACCCGTCGCACCGACCGGGTGCCCGAGTGCTATCCCGCCGCCGTTGACGTTGACCTTTTCCAGGTCCTGGTCGAAGACCTGCGCCCAGCTCAGCACCACGGACGCGAACGCCTCGTTGATCTCGACCAGGTCGATGTCCCCCAGCGACATGCCCGCCCTGCCGAGCACCGCCCGCGTCGCGTCGATCGGGCCGTCCAGGTGGTAGTGCGGGTCCGCGCCGACGAGCGCCTGCGCGACGATACGGGCGCGGGGCCTGAGCCGCAGCGCCCGCGCCATGCGCTTGGACGCCCACATGACGGCCGCCGCGCCGTCCGAGATCTGTGACGAGTTGCCGGCGGTGTGGATCGCCGTCGGCATGACCGGTTTCAGCCCCGCGAGCGCCTCCGCGGACGTGTCGCGCAGCCCTTCGTCCCGTTCGACGAGACGCCACATCCCCTGCCCCGCGGTCTGCTCCTCCTCCGTCGTCGGCACCTGCACGGCGTACGTCTCGCGCTTGAAGCGCTCCTCGCTCCACGCGATCGCCGCCCGCTGCTGGGACAGCAGCCCGAGCCCGTCAGCGTCCTCCCGCGTCAGCCCGCGGCGGCGCGCGATGCGCTCGGCGGCCTCGAACTGGTTGGGCAGGTCGACGTTCCACTCGTCGGGGAACGGCTTGCCCGGCCCGTTCTTGGACCCGCTGCCGAGCGGCACCCGCGACATGGCCTCGACACCGCAGCTGATACCGACGTCGATGACACCGGCCGAGATCATGTTGGCGACCATGTGGCTCGCCTGCTGCGAGGAACCGCACTGGCAGTCCACGGTCGTCGCGGCCGTCTCGTACGGCAGCCCGACCGTCAGCCAGGCGGTGCGTGCCGGGTTCATGGACTGCTCGCCGGCGTGGGTGACCGTGCCGCCGACGATCTGTTCGACGCAGTCGGCGTGGATGCCGGTGCGGCCGAGGAGTTCACGGTAGGTCTCGCCCAGCAGGTAGGCGGGGTGGAGGTTGGCGAGCAGCCCTCCGCGCTTGCCGATGGGGGTGCGTACGGCTTCGACGATGACGGGTTCCGCGGCCATGAGCTCGTCCTCTCTGGCGGCCGTACGGGCGTCCCGGCGCCCATACGGGCCGAACTCTGGGAGACTCTCGAACTAGTACGCGTTCTAGTTCCGCAGGAAGTCTTATGAGTGCTACCGCCGGTACGCAAGGGTCTTGCACGCCACTTGCTGGCACCTTCGCAGGCAACAGTTCGGGCCGTGAGCCTTGCCACTTGTAGAACTCGTTACTACCTTCGGCCCATCCTGATGGTCCATCAGGTCGACGCCGAAGCGGGAGCTGCCGATGTCCTGCCCCCATCTGCCCCAAGGGTTCGACTTCACGGACCCCGACCTCCTCCAGGCCCGCGTCCCTCACCCGGAGTTCGCCGAGATGCGGCGCACCGCACCCGTCTGGTGGTGCGAACAGCCGGCCGGCATCTCCGGCTTCGACGACGAGGGCTACTGGGCCGTCACCCGGCACGCGGACGTCAGGCACGTCTCCACGCACCCCGAGCTCTTCTCGTCGAACACCAACACCGCCGTCATCCGCTTCAACGAGTCCATCAGCCGCGACCAGATCGAGGTCCAGAAGCTGATCATGCTCAACATGGACCCGCCCGAGCACACCCGGGTCCGCCAGATCGTCCAACGCGGCTTCACCCCGCGCGCGGTGCGCTCCCTGGAGGCCGCGCTGCGCCGCCGCGCCCGCTCGATCGTCGAGACGGCGGTGGCAGGCGCGAAACCGGACGGCAGCTTCGACTTCGTCACCGACATCGCGGTCGAACTCCCGCTCCAGGCAATCGCCGAACTCATCGGCGTCCCCCAGGAGGACCGCTCGAAGATCTTCGACTGGTCCAACAAGATGGCCGCTTACGACGACCCCGAGTACGCCATCACGGAGGAGGTCGGCACCGAGGCGGCGATGGAGATCGTCTCGTACGCGATGAACCTCGCGGCGGCCCGCAAGGAGTGCCCGGCCCAGGACATCGTCAGCCGACTGGTCGCGGCGGAGGGCGAAGGCAACCTGTCCCCCGACGAGTTCGGCTTCTTCGTCATCCTGCTGGCGGTGGCCGGGAACGAGACCACCCGCAATGCGATCAGCCACGGCATGCACGCGTTCCTCACCCACCCCGAGCAGTGGGAGCTCTACAAGCGGCTGCGCCCCGACACGGCGGCCGAGGAGATCGTACGCTGGGCGACCCCGGTCGTCTCCTTCCAGCGCACCGCAACCCAGGACGTGGTCCTCGGCGGCGCCCGCATCAAGAAGGGCGACAGGGTAGGCCTCTTCTACTCCTCCGCCAACAACGACCCCACCGTCTTCGACCACCCCGAACGCTTCGACATCACCCGCGACCCCAACCCCCACCTCGGCTTCGGCGGCGGTGGCCCGCACTTCTGCCTCGGCAAGTCCCTGGCGGTCATGGAGATCGACCTGATCTTCGACGCGATGGCCGACGCCCTCCCGGACCTGCGCCTGGCCGGCGATCCCCGTCGCCTGCGCTCGGCCTGGCTCAACGGCATCAAGGAACTCCGGGTGACGACCGGGTGACCGTCGCCCAAGTGGCGAAGAGCTCCGACCTGGCGGACCATGGCTGAACGCGAGGATGCACCCCCGGGGGTGCGGACCGCACGGCCCGCACCCCCGGGGTTCACGCACGTGCGGCGGCGGTCTTCTTCTCGTCGACCGCCTCGGCGGACCTCGCCGCCGGCACCGACCCAGCCGGGACCAGCAGTCGCCTGCGCCCTGCCAGTGCGTAAGTGAGCCCGAAGCCCGCGCCGACGACTGCCGCGCCGCCCGCCGCGTCGAGGACCCAGTGGTTGGCGGTGGCGACGATCGCGCAGACCGTGAACAGCGGGTGCAGCAGCCCCAGCAGCTTCACCCACAGCTTGGGCGCGAGCATCACGACCACGAGACCGCACCACAGCGACCAGCCGAAGTGCAGGGACGGCATCGCCGCGTACTGGTTGGTGACGGCCGTCATCGCGCCGTATTCCGGGTTCGCGAGGTCCTGCGGGCCGTGCACGGTGTCGACGAAGCCCATGCCGGGCATCAGCCGCGGCGGGGCCAGCGGGTAGAGCCAGAAGCCGAGGAGCGCGAGCAGTGTCGCAAAGGCGAGGGACGAGCGGGCCCAGCGGTAGTCGGAGGGCCGACGGACGTAGAGGACGCCGAGGACGGAGAGCGGGACCACGAAGTGGAACGACGTGTAATAGAAGTTGAAGAAGGCCTCGGCCCACTCCGTCTTCACGACCGCCTGGTTGACCCAGTGCTCGATGTCGATGCCGAGGGTGCCCTCGAGGGAGTGGATCTGCCGACCGTGTTCCTCCGCCGCGTCCACGCTGCCGGTGGCGGCGGCGCGGATGTGGGAGTAGACGGAGTAGCCGACCCGTATCACCAGCAGTTCGAGCAGAAGGTTCGGGCGGCTGAGGACGCGCCGCCAGAACGGCAGCAGCGGTACGCGGGCCCAGCGGGCGGGGACCGGTTCGGCGTACTCGGTCGGCCGGGGGCGGCGGAAGTGCGGCGAGCTGAGCGGCAGGAACGGCACCGCGCAGGCCGCCGCAAGCGCGGCGATGAGGAGCACGTTGTCCCGGACCGGGTGCAGGACCGTGATGTCGGGCAGCAGCATCTTGCCCGGCAGCGTGATCGCGAGGACGACGAGCACGGGCCACAGCATCCGGTCGCAGGCCCGCTTGCCGACACGGCCGACGACGGCGAGCAGCACCCACAGGAGCTGGTGCTGCCAGGCGGTCGGTGAGACGGCGACGGCGACGCAGCCGGTGAGGGCGACGGCGAGCAGCAACTGACCGTCGTGGGCGTGGCGGACGGCCCGGCGCAGCCCGAGGAGGACGACGACCGCCGCGAGCGGCAGATGGACGGCGATCTCGAGCGGGCCCTGCAGGCCGAAGCGCAGCAGCGCACCGTGCAGGGACTGGTTGGCGAGGCTGTCGGGGCTCTCGCCGAGCCCGGCCCCCGCGACATGGTGCACCCAGTACGTCCACGAGTCGCCGGGCATCGCGGCCCAGGCGAGCGCGGAGAGCGCGGCGAAGGCGCCCGCCGACGTGACGGCGGCCTGGCGGCGGCCGGTGAGCCACAGCAGCGGAGCGAAGAGCAGAACAGTCGGCTGGAGGGCCGCGCCGATGCCGATGAGAAGGCCCGCCGGTCTCTCCCCGCGCACGGCGAGGCAGCCGAGGAGGACGAGCAGGACCGGGATGACGCTGGTCTGGCCGAGGTGGAAGCTGTTGCGGACGGGGAGCGACAGCATCAGCAGGCTGATGGCGACGGGCGCGGCCAGCAGGGCGCTGCGCCGGGAGACGGGGATCGGCAGGGCGCGGGCAGCGACCAGGCCGAGCAGTACCACGAGGAGCAGAGTGCCGAAGGTCCAGGCGACGCCGAGGCTTTGCTCGGCGGAAGTGGCCAGCGGTCTGAGCACCAGCCCGGCGAACGGTGTGCCGGTGAACCTGCCCTCGTCGTAGAGGGAGCCGGGGACGTGCAGGACGCCGTTCTCGCCGATCCAGGTACCCAGGTCGGTGAACCGCTCAGCAGGCGGCAGGGTCAGGACGGCCGCCGCCTGCCGTACGGCGAGGACGATGGCGAAGAGCCACAGCGCGGCCCTGGCCGCGCCGATCCTCGCATCCGCCGTTGATGTCCCCACGGCCCCCGCCCTCGCCGTCGCACCGCTGCGCGGGCTGTGTTCCGCGTTCGCCACGTCGCGCCGAGCCTCCCCACCGTCATTGGTCCTGTTGTGTGCGGTTCTGGTGTCCACAGGGCGTCCGTTGAGCGTCGCACCGCCCCATGGGGAAGACCCGGGCAACCGCCTGTTTGCCTGACCGTCACCCCGTTCGTCCACGTCCGTCGGCCGAAACCTGTCGTCCCGGTCGTCGCGGAACGAATCCGTCCGGGCGGGAACCGCTGGTGTATCGGTGCCGTCACAGAGGGCATGCGGGGGAACATACAAGAACTCGGGTCACGCGCGCGCCTGATCGCGGTGGCGCTGGCGGTACTCATGCTGCAGATCGGGGCGCTGATCAACCCGGCCTACGCCTGCGGCTGCGGGGCGATGGTGGTGGACCCGAACACCGAGATCTCCGTCCACCGGGAGACCTCGGTGGTCGACTGGGACGGCCGCACTGAGCAGATCGTCATGCGCTTCACCGTCGACTCGGACGCGCCGGAAGCCGCCTGGATCATGCCGGTGCCCGGGCGGGCCACCGTTGAACTCGCCGACGCCGCGGTCTTCGACGAACTGGTGCGGGTCGCCGCCCCCGTGCACCGTACGCGCCACTACTTCTGGCCGCGGGGCGGCGACTGGCCCTTCGACCACGTGGACGGCGTTGCCGGGGCGGCCCCGGCGCCCGGCGCCGCGGACGGCTCCGGGGTCGGTGTCGTCGGCCGGGAGAGGCTCGGCGACTTCGACGTGGCCCGGCTGACGGCGACCGACCCGGGCGCGCTGGGCGACTGGCTGGACGCGAACGGCTTCGAAATGCCGGAAGGACTCAGCGAGGACCTTGGCCCGTACGTCGACCAGGGCTGGGAGTACGTGGCCGTAAGGCTGGTGCCGGCCGGGAAGGGCAAGGTGCTCGACGGCACCCTCGACCCGCTGCGGCTGAGCTTCGCGAGCGACACGCTGGTCTATCCGATGCGGCTGTCCCGGCGCGCGACGACGCCCCAGTCTCTGGGCCTCTTCGTGCTCGCGGAGCACCGGATGGAACCGCGCGGCACCATCGGCGGCTCCGAGCCCGAGGTGACGTACGCGGGGAAGGTCGAGCCGCAGGGCGCGGTGGGCCGCCTCACCGGCGGGGAGGAACGCTTCCTCACCGTGCTCGACCAGCACTTTCCCGACCCGGGCCGGATCGACGGCGACCACGAACTGGTGGCGGCCCCCGAGGACACACTCTTTCAGCGGGTGGTGTGGGACGACGACCTGCTGACGGTGGGCGGCGTACCGGTGTGGCTGCTGGTGGTCGCAGGCGTGCCGGTGGTCGTCGCCGCCCTGATCGTGGGGCTCCGGCGGCGGCGCACTCCGCTGCCGCAGACGGCTGCGTGAACGTAGGTTGGAAGGTATGACTCAGGATCAATGGCAGGCGGTGGACGGCTACATCGGCGATCTCCTCGTCCCCGAGGACGACGCTCTGGCCGAAGCGCTCGCCGCGAGCGACGCGGCGGGGCTGCCGCGGATCAACGTGGCACCCAACCAGGGCAAGCTGCTGCATCTGTTGGCGCGTGTGCAAGGCGCGCGCACGGCGCTGGAGATCGGCACGCTCGGCGGTTACAGCACGATCTGGCTGGCGCGGGCGCTGCCTGCGGACGGCCGGCTGATCTCGCTCGAGTACGACCCGGCCCACGCGGAGGTCGCCCGTGCGAACATCGCGCGGGCCGGCCTGGACAAGGTCGTCGAGGTCCGCACGGGCGCGGCCCTCGACACCCTGCCGCGCATCGCGGCGGAACCGGGCGCGGGCCCCTTCGACCTGGTCTTCATCGACGCGGACAAGCGCAACAACGCGCGCTACGTGGAGTGGGCCCTGCGCCTCACGCGCCCGGGCAGCGTGATCATCGTCGACAACGTGGTGCGGGGCGGGGCCGTCGTCGACGGCTCGAGCGAGGACCCGTCGATCGTCGGGACGCGCGAGATGTTCGAGCTCGTGGCGGGCGAGGCGCGGCTGGAGGCGACGGCGGTGCAGACGGTGGGGGTGAAGGGGTACGACGGGATGTTGGTGGCACGGGTGATTGCCTGACGGGCCGGCCCCGAGCCCGCCGGCGCTGAGGCGCGGGGCCGGGTACGACCCGAGCCCCGCGGCGACCGCGGCAGGACCGGGGCAACCCAATCCCCGTCGGCAACTGGGGTGGGGGCCCGGAGACAACTCCGGCCCCGCCGACGGGCGGGGCGCGGGGGCGGAGCCCCGACAACACCGGCCCCCTCCACCCCGCCGGCGGCCGCGGCGCAGGGGGCTCGGAGACAACTCCGGCCCCGCCGACGAGCGGGGCGCGGGGGTGCGGGGGCGGAGCCCCGTTATGTTTTCCGCGGTCCTGCAAGAGGGCCGCTGGCCTCCGGGCCCGGCATGACTTTTGCCC
>NZ_BMWB01000002.1 GCF_014651015.1 Streptomyces xantholiticus | reverse complement strand
AGCAGGGTGAACGAGCCGATCGTGACGGGATCGTCGTGGGTCAGTGGGGACAACATCAGCCTCAGACTCCCGACGTCTGCGGGGGGTGGACTTCGGCGGCCAGGACCTCCGACGACTGCCGGGCGATGGCAGCCGCCACCCGGCCGGGCAGCCAGCCCGGCCCCAGGAGGGAGCCGGCCGAGTCCAGGGCCGTCGACGTGGGGGCGGCGGAGGACGGGGGCAGCGCGAGCAGCAACTCGGAGGCCGTCGGACGGGCCGCCGCGTCGCGGGTCAGGCAGCGTGAGATCAAGGGGCGCAGCGACTCCGGGAGTTCGGCGCTGTCGGGGACCGTGTGGCCGGTGGCCGCGTACGCCAGGACGGCGCCCAGCCCGTGGATGTCGCCCGGCGGGCGAGGCCGGCCGCCTGCTGCGGCCTCGGGGGCGAGACTCCCCGGTTCCAGTCCGGCGAGACCGGTGCGTGCCTCGCCGTCCGGGGCCGCGGCGCGTGCCGCGCCGAAACACGTCAACCGCGGTCCGTTCCAGGCCAGCAGTACGGCGGCGGGGGAGAGACCCGCGTGGGTGATGCCGGCGGCGTGCGCACCGGCGAGGGTTTCGGCGAGGGCCGTGCCCACTGCTCGTACGGTGTGCTCGGGCAGCGGTCCGCCGTGCACGGCCAGGGCGACCGGCAGTGGCAGTACGGGCAGATAGGGCGCGGCGTACCACGGCGACTGTGATGTCGGCGACAGTTCGGCGACGGGCAGCGTCCACGGGCCGAGGAGCCGGCGGGCGGCATCCGCCTCGACGAGGAAGCGCCCGGGGTCGGCTCCCTCGAGGGGCGCGCTGATGAGGACCGTGCGTTCACCGTCGGTGCTGCGAGCGATGAAGCGGCGTTCGGGGACCGGCGGGTAGCCGTGGCCGGTCGGGTCGAGCCGGGTGATGAGCTGGTACGGGCCGATGCGGCGCGGCCCGCCCTGTCGTGGGCGCTCCGTGTGCGCTCGTTCCATCTGCGAAATCCCCCTAGGCATGACAACGCCACAGGAGCCTACCGGCGCGTCGACCGGACCCTGGTGGACGGTCCGCGCAGCTCCGGTCGGTTCAACCCAAATGCCGTTCCCTGCAAGCCTTCTCGGCGCCGCTGCGGTGTTCGCATCGGTCAAGCAGGCGCCCAAGGGCAAGGACGTCCCCGACAAGCCATGAGGAAGGGGGGCAGCTGAGGCAGATGGCACGGGCGAACGCACTGCGCGGCGGGCGTGGATGCCACGGGCCGGCGCCGCGTACGTACGCGTGACGGCCGCCCCCTCGATGTGAGGAGGTGGCCGTCGTCGGGGCCGGAAGCGACTGCCCTGCGGAGGCCGTGACCGGATTCGAACCGGTGTAACTCGAGTTGCAGTCGAGCCCCTGAGCCACTCGGGCACACGGCCGTGCGTTCCAACTCCTCGACCGTAGGCGGCCCGTGCGGCGCCCTCAAGAGCTCGGCCCCGGCTGCAACGCGACTGCCATACGCCGTTCATGTTCGTACGGCGGAGGGACCAGTTCTGCCCCGCCTGACGACAGGGCTCATCTAGCCGCTTGCCCCTTACTCTTGAGGCCATGACCGCCCTCGAACCGCGTGACACCGAGGTCACGCCGCGCACCGACGCTGCCCAGGCGCCCGACGACCAGCAGGGCGGGGTCCTCGGACGTGACCTGCGGGCACTCAGCATCGGCATCGTCTCCGTCGTCTTCCTGATCGCCTTCGAGGCCACCGCCGTCGGTACGGCCATGCCGGTGGCCGCCCGCGAGCTGCACGGCATTCCCCTCTACGCCTTCGCCTTCTCCGCGTACTTCACCACCAGCCTCTTCGGCATGGTCGTCTCCGGGCAGTGGGCGGACCGAAGCGGACCGCTGGGCGCGCTCGCGGGCGGCATGAGCGCGTTCGCCGCGGGGCTGGTGCTGTCGGGGACCGCGGGCGCCATGTGGGTGTTCGTGCTCGGCCGGGCCGTTCAGGGGCTCGGCGGCGGGCTGGTCATCGTCGCGCTGTACGTCGTCGTCAGCCGCGCCTATCCGCAGCGGCTGCAACCCGCGATCATGGCGGCGTTCGCGGCGAGCTGGGTCATCCCCTCCGTGGTCGGGCCGCTCGCCGCCGGCACCGTCACAGAACAGCTCGGCTGGCGCTGGGTGTTCATCGGCATCCCCGCGTTGGTCGTGCTGCCGCTGGGACTCGCGCTGCCCGCCATCCGCCGTACGGCCTCCGGGCCCGCCGCCCCCGCCGCGCCAGTGCCACCCTTCGACCGGCGCCGCATCCGGCTGGCCCTCGGCATCTCGCTCGGCGCGGCTCTCCTCCAGTACGCGGGACAGGACCTCGGCCGGCTCTCGCTCCTGCCCGCGGCCGTCGGCGCGGCGCTGCTCGTGCCGTCCGCGCTCGGCCTGCTGCCGCGCGGGACGTACCGGGCGGCCCGCGGACTGCCGTCCGTCGTCCTGCTGCGCGGCATCGCCGCCGGATCCTTCATCGCGGCCGAGTCCTTCGTGCCGCTGATGCTGGTCACCCAGCGCGGGCTCTCCCCGACCATGGCGGGCCTTTCGCTGGCGGTCGGCGGCGGGACCTGGGCACTGGGCTCGTACGTGCAGTCCCGGCCGCGGACCGAGCCCTACCGTGAACGGCTGGTCGTCCTCGGCATGCTGCTGGTCGCGGCGGCGATCGTGACCGCGCCGAGCGTACTGATCGAGGCGGTGCCCGTCTGGATCGTCGCAGTCGCCTGGGGCTTCGGCTGCTTCGGTATGGGACTGGTCATCGGCTCGACCAGCGTGCTGCTGCTGAAGCTGTCCGCGCCGGAGGAGGCGGGCGCGAACTCGGCCGCGCTGCAGATCTCCGACGCCCTGTCGAACGTGCTGCTCCTCGCGGCCGGCGGCGCGGCGTTCGCCGCACTGGGCGGCGGCGCGGGCGGCGGGGGCCACGCGGTGGCCGACGGGGTGTCGGGCTCGCAGCCCGTCGCGTTCGCGGCCGTGTTCCTGCCGATGGCAGCGGTGGCGCTGGTGGGGGCGTGGGTGGCGACGCGGCTGCGGGTGAAATCTGGGTGAAGCACCTCGTACCAGGCCCATAGGCAGTGCCATGACCCAGCACGATTACGTCGTCCGGCTCACCGACCCCGAGCACCACGCGCTCCAGGACCTCGCGGACGCGCAGGAGACGACTCCCGAGGCGCTGCTGCGCGAGGCCGCGCGGCATTTCCTGGACGCCGAGGGCGAGCTCGTGCGTACCGTGGCCGCCCGCTTCACGGCGGACCACGCCGAACTGGTCGCCCTCGCGCGGGCCGACCGGGACCGGGCGTACGACCTGGTGGTCCCGGTCGCGGCCGGGCAGATCGCGGATCCCGCTGTGATCGGCAGGGAACTGCGCGCGTTGTGACCCCGGTCGCATACCGTGCGGCCCGGCCCGGTCGGTCCCTGGCGGCGCTCGGGCCACCGGTAGGGTGGCCCGGTTGTCGTATCTGACGATGCCCGTCGCCGCCGAGAGCCCACCCGTCACCCGCCGCCGCCCTGCCCGACGCGCTGCGCGCGGCCCCTCAACATCAAACCGGAGACCGTGACTACTACCGCCTCCCACCACCTCTCACCCGCCTTTCCCGGCCGCGCCCCCTGGGGCACCGCCAACAAGCTGCGTGCCTGGCAGCAGGGCGCGATGGACAGGTACGTCCAGGAACAGCCGCGTGACTTCCTCGCCGTAGCCACCCCCGGCGCCGGCAAGACGACCTTCGCGCTCACCCTCGCCTCCTGGCTGCTGCACCACCACGTCGTGCAGCAGGTGACCGTCGTCGCGCCGACCGAGCACCTGAAGAAGCAGTGGGCGGCCGCGGCGGCGCGGATAGGCATCAAGCTGGACCCGGAGTACAGCGCGGGACCGCTGAGCAAGGAGTACCACGGAGTCGCGGTCACCTACGCCGGTGTCGGCGTACGCCCCATGCTGCACCGCAACCGCTGCGAGCAGCGCAAGACCCTCGTCATCCTCGACGAGATCCACCACGCCGGTGACTCCAAGTCCTGGGGCGAGGCGTGCCTCGAGGCGTTCGAGCCGGCGACCCGCCGGCTCGCCCTCACCGGTACCCCCTTCCGCTCGGACACCAACCCGATCCCCTTCGTCACGTACGAGGAAGGCGCCGACGGCATCCGCCGCTCCGCCGCCGACTACACCTACGGCTACGGGAACGCCCTCCGCGACGGCGTCGTCCGGCCAGTGATTTTCCTCTCCTACAGCGGCAACATGCGCTGGCGCACCAAAGCCGGCGACGAGGTCGCGGCACGTCTCGGCGAGCCGATGACCAAGGACGCGATCTCGCAGGCCTGGCGCACCGCGCTCGACCCCCGCGGCGACTGGATGCCGAACGTGCTGCGCGCCGCAGACCAGCGGCTGACCGAGGTGCGAAAGGGCATCCCGGACGCGGGCGGCCTCGTCATCGCCTCCGACCAGGACTCCGCCCGCGCCTACGCCAAACTGATCCGGGAGATCACCGGCAGCAAGGCGACCGTGGTCCTCTCCGACGAGGCGGCCGCGTCCAAGCGCATCGAGGAGTTCAGCGAGGACGGCTCCCGCTGGATGGTCGCGGTCCGCATGGTGTCCGAAGGCGTCGACGTACCCCGCCTGGCCGTTGGCGTGTACGCGACGACGATCTCGACGCCGTTGTTCTTCGCGCAGGCCGTGGGCCGTTTCGTACGGTCCCGCCGGCGCGGCGAGACCGCGTCCGTGTTCCTGCCCACGATCCCGGGGCTGCTCGGTTTCGCCTCCGAGATGGAGGTCGAGCGCGACCACGCCCTCGACAAGCCGAAGAAGGACGGCGACGAGGACCCGTACGCCGAGTCCGAGAAGGAGATGGCCGAGGCCGAGAAGCAGCAGGACGAGGACACCGGCGAGCAGGACATGCTGCCCTTCGAAGCCCTCGAGTCCGACGCCGTCTTCGACCGTGTCCTCTACGACGGCGCCGAGTTCGGCATGCAGGCGCACCCCGGCAGCGAGGAGGAGCAGGACTACCTCGGCATCCCCGGGCTGCTCGAACCGGACCAGGTGCAGTTGCTGCTCCAGAAGCGGCAGGCACGCCAGATCGCGCACAGCCGCAAGAAGCCCGACGAGGAGGCCGACCTCCTGGAGCTGCCGGCCGAACGGCGCCCGGTCGTCTCCCACAAGGAACTGCTGGAGCTGCGCAAGCAGCTGAACACCATGGTCGGCGCGTACGTTCACCAGAGCGGCAAACCGCACGGCGTCATCCACACCGAACTCCGCCGGGTGTGCGGCGGGCCGCCGAGCGCAGAGGCGACGGCGGGCCAGATCCGGGAGCGGATCAAGAAGGTCCAGGAATGGGCCACGCGCATGCGCTGACAACGCCGTAGCGTGTTGCGGGAGTGTCACGAACAGGGAGCGACGACCCGTCGTCGGCCGCCGGGCGCCCGGATTCTGGACGAGGGCTTCCGCTGAGCGGTGCCGGTCGCTACTGTCCCCGCAATACAAACGCCCCGTGGCAGCGCCGCCGCGGAGCGCAGTCGGTGTGCTATGGCCTGCCGGCGGCCTCTGGGTGCGTCGCCGATGGGACCGGTGCCGCGGCAACCCCTTCGGAGGACCGCCGTCACTCACTCCGAAGGAGAGGGCGTCGTGACCGCGGAAACCTCCCAGACGCTCGACCGAGGACTGCGTGTCCTCAAACTGCTCGCCGATACCGATCACGGGCTGACCGTCACCGAGTTGTCCAACAAACTCGGCGTCAACCGCACCGTCGTCTATCGTCTGCTCGCCACGCTCGAGCAGCACGCCCTCGTCCGCCGCGACCTCGGTGGCCGGGCCAGGGTCGGCCTCGGCGTGCTGCGCCTCGGCCGCCAGGTCCACCCGCTGGTGAGGGAGGCGGCGATGCCCGCGCTGCGCTCGCTCGCGGAGGACATAGGTGCGACCGCGCACCTCACTCTCGTCGACGGGGCGGAGGCCCTTGCCGTCGCCGTCGTCGAGCCGACATGGACGGACTACCACGTCGCGTACCGGGCCGGCTTCCGCCACCCGTTGGACCGGGGCGCGGCCGGCAAGGCGATCCTGGCAGCCCGCCAGACCCAGACCACCGAGCCCGGCTACACCCTCACCCACGGCGAACTCGAAGCGGGCGCGAGCGGCGCGGCGGCGGCGCTGGTGGGGGTGACGGGCCTGGAGGGGAGCGTCGGCGTGGTGATGCTCGCCGACTCGGTCCCCGAACGGGTCGGCCCCCGCGTCGTCGACGCGGCCCGCGAGGTCGCGGACGCGCTGCGCTGACGGGCCCTTGGGCGGGCGGCGCACCGGGTTCGTGCTTCGGGGCGTCGCCGGGCCTTGGGCGGGCGGCGGACCGGTTCACGTTTGTGGCTGCGCCGGGCCTTTGGGCGGGCGGCGGACCGGGTTCGTGCTTCGGGCTGCGCCGGCTGCGTGCGCGTATCGCCGTGCGGCGGGTCCGTGCTTCCGGGCGTCGCCGGGCCCGTCGGTGGAACCCGCCCCGGGGCGCAACGCCCCCGGCCCGGCCACGGCCCGCACCGGCGCTTGCACCCCGGGGCCGCGGCCCGACCGGCCCGGCCGGGACCGGCCCCGGCCGGATACATTGGCGCCGTGCTCTCCAGTCTCACGCGCCCCCGCGCCCTCGCCGTCTGCGCCCTGCCCGTACTCGCGCTGTTCGCCGTCGCCGGGCTCGCCCCGTTGCCGTTCGTCGTCGCCCAGCCCGGGATGACCGCGGACGTGCTCGGGGAGCACCAGGGGACGCAGGTGATCACGATCTCGGGTGCGCCGAACCGCAAGACCGAGGGGGAGCTGCGGATGACGACGATCGTGGCGACCGGGCCCGCGGCCGACGTGGACCTCGGTGACGTGGCGGACGGATGGTTCCGTACCGACCGTGCCGTACTGCCGCGCGACGCCGTCTACCCGGCGGGCAAGTCGGAGAAGGAGATCGAGCGGCACAACGTCGAGGACATGGAGGAGTCGCAGGACGTCGCGACCCGCGCGGCCCTCTCCTACGTCGGCGAGGATCCGGCCGAAGTGAAGGTCTCGCTGGACCTCGCAGACGTGGGCGGGCCCAGTGCCGGCCTGCTGTTCTCCCTCGGCATCATCGACAAGCTGGAGGGCGACGGCTCCGGCGGCGACCTCACCGGCGGCCGCAGCATCGCGGGCACGGGGACGATCAGTGCCGACGGGAAGGTCGGCGCTGTCGGCGGGGTGTCGTTGAAGACGCAGGCCGCCCGCCGTGACGGGGCGACCGTCTTCCTGGTGCCGAAGGACGAGTGCTCCGACGCCCAGGCCGAACTGCCCGAGGGCATGCGCCTGATCCCCGTTACGACGCTCAAGGGCGCGGTGGAGTCGCTGCGTTCGCTGGAGAAGGGCGGGAAGGTCCCGAGCTGCTGACGCCCGGGACGCCGTCGCCCACAACGGGCCCGTCCATCTCGCGCCAGCACGGGAACACCGCCGGTGCGAGCGTCGTCAGGAAGTACAGCGCGCCCAGCGTGAGCAGCGCCGCCGCCAGGCCCGCCTGTTCGACGAGATAGCCGGCCGCCAGGCCGCCCAGCGGCGTGGTCATCAGCACGCCGGCCGTGGTGGCACTCGTGACACGGCTGCGCAGCTGTTCCGGTACCCGCTCGTACATCACCGTGGTCAGGATCGGGTTGAGCATTCCGGCGGCCAGCCCGCCCGCCGCCATTGTGACGGCCAGCGGCACCGTGCCGTCCGCGACCGCGGCCACGACGAACCGCGGCAGCCCGCAGATCAGGAACGCGACGGTGAAGAGCACCCGCCGCCGGAAGCGGTGCCCGACCGCTGCGTACAGCAGGGCGCCGAGCAGCGCGCAGCCGCCGAAGACGGCGGCCAGCAGGCCGAGGTCCCGTGCGCCGCCCAGGTTCTCCTTGGCGTGTACGGGCAGCAGGACGGAACTCCAGCCCTGGTCCAGGCCGTTGGTGACCATCACCATCAGGACGACGCCCAGCAGGAGCCGTGCGTGCAGCAGGAACGCGTGGCCCTCGCGCAGCTCGCCGCGGTACGCGGCGAAGGACACCGGTGCCGAGGCCCGTCGAGGTTCGGCCGCGTTCACCCGCCGCAGCCCGAGGGAGATCAGCTTTGCAAGTCGCCTCAGGAGTCGCGGGAGTCCTCCGCCGCCTGCTCCACCAGCGGGATGATCCGCAGCGGTACCGGGTTCTCCATCACGATCGCGGTGGATGCCCGCACGATCCCCTCGAAGCCGACCACCCGGTCGATCACCCGCTGAAGATCGGCGTTGGAGCGGGCGACCAGCCGGCAGAGCATGTCCCCGTGTCCCGTGGTGGTGTGCAGTTCGAGCACCTCGGGGACGGTCGCCAGATGCGCCCGCACATCGGCGCCCTGCCCCTGCTTGATCTCCAGCGTGGCGAACGCCGTCACCGGATAGCCGAGCGCCGCCGGATCGACGTCCGGCCCGAAACCCCGGATGACCCCCTGCGACTGCAGGCGGTCCATGCGTGCCTGCACCGTCCCGCGCGCCACCCCCAGGCGGCGCGACGCCTCCAGTACGCCGATCCTCGGCTCACGTGCCAGCAGCACGATGAGCCGCCCGTCCAGATGATCGATCGCCATGGCGCCCTCCCGATGGTCATCCTGTACACAACGTCCGGCGAATGCGGACCTCTACTGGGCAGATTGCCCAGCTGAACTACAAACTATTGCGCACCTTGTGGATCGGCGGGAGCCTTCCCGTATGACTGAGACCATCGATCACACCCCCCACACCGCGCGGCAGGCCGACCCCTTCCCGGTGAAGGGAATGGACGCGGTCGTCTTCGCCGTCGGCAACGCCAAGCAGGCCGCCCACTACTACTCCACGGCCTTCGGCATGAAGCTCGTCGCCTACTCCGGACCGGAGAACGGCAGCCGCGAGACCGCGAGTTACGTCCTCACCAACGGCGCCGCCCGCTTCGTCCTCACCTCCGTGATCAAGGCGTCCACCGACTGGGGCCGTTTCCTCGCCGACCACGTCGCCGCCCACGGTGACGGCGTCGTCGACCTGGCCATCGAGGTGCCCGACGCGCGCAAGGCGTACGCATACGCGGTCGAGCACGGCGCTACCGGCATCGCCGAGCCGTACGAGCTCAAGGACGAGCACGGCACTGTCGTGATGGCCTCCATCGCCACCTACGGCAGGACCCGCCACACCCTCGTCGAGCGCAGCGGCTACGACGGCCCCTACCTGCCCGGCTTCGTCGCCGCCGGCCCGATCGTCGAGCCGCCGGCCAAGCGCACCTTCCAGGCCATCGACCACTGCGTGGGCAACGTCGAACTCGGCAGGATGAACGAGTGGGTCGGCTTCTACAACAAGGTCATGGGCTTCACCAACATGAAGGAGTTCGTGGGCGACGACATCGCCACCGAGTACTCCGCCCTCATGTCGAAGGTGGTCGCCGACGGCACCCTCAAGGTGAAGTTCCCGATCAACGAGCCGGCGATCGCGAAGAAGAAGTCGCAGATCGACGAGTACCTCGAGTTCTACGGCGGCGCCGGCGTCCAGCACATCGCGCTCGCCACGAACGACATCGTCGCCACCGTCCGCTCCATGCGCGCCGCGGGCGTCAGGTTCCTCGACACCCCCGACTCGTACTACGACACCCTCGGCGAGTGGGCCGGCGATACCCGGGTGCCGGTCGAGACGCTGCGCGAGCTGAAGATCCTCGTCGATCGCGACGAGGACGGCTACCTGCTGCAGATCTTCACCAAGCCGGTCCAGGACCGCCCCACGGTCTTCTTCGAGATGATCGAGCGGCACGGTTCGATGGGCTTCGGCAAGGGCAACTTCAAGGCGCTCTTCGAGGCGATCGAGCGCGAGCAGGAGAAGCGCGGGAACCTCTGACGCGCCGCCCCTGCCACCGCCGCGGCCCCACGGACCTGACCCGTGGGGCCGCGGCGTCGTGCACCACCTGTTCACGATCGCGGGCGGCCGGTCAGCCGGCCGTGTTCACCGCCGACGCCGGGGCCGCCGGGCGCTGAACCGGCCGCAGCTCGGGGGTGGGTGTCGCCGCGGCCGGCGCAGGCGATGCCACGGTGCTCACCGAGGCCGAGGGAGGCGCAGGCGCCGAAGGCGCCCCGAGGGACGCGGAAGCGGTGGCCCACTGCGAAGGAGACTCGGCCCACTGCGAAGGTGACTCGGACCAAGGCGAAGCAGACTCGGACCACGGCGAAGCAGACTCCGACTCCGACGGCGTCTCCGAAGGCGACGGCAGCGGCTCGATCAGCTCCGGCCCGTCCCCCGTCAAGTCGGCAGGCCCACCCTCCGGCGGCTCGCCGAGCGACTCCCGCGCCTCCCGCGCGAGCGGCGCCAGCAGCGGGGAGAAGTACGGGTTCGTCCGCAGCGCTTCGTCGATGTGACGCCGCGCGGGACCGTAGTCGCCGAGCGCGCGCTCGATCTCGCCGAGGTGGTAGGAGAACAGCGCGCTGCGCAGCCCCTGGCCGTTCGCGAGCTTCGCGAACGGCAGCGCGTCCTCCACCCGGTCCGCCTTGTACAGGGCCCACCCCATCGCGTCCGCGACCTGCACGCTGCGGTGGCCGCGCCGCCATTCGCCCTGGAGCCGGCGTACCGCGGCGGCAGGGTCCCCGTGGTCGGACTCGTAGCGGGCCAGCACCAGGTCGCCGTCGACGCCGTGCTCGCCGGCGCGGGTCACCTGCTCCCGCACGAGCCGATACTGCGTGGCGGCGTCCCCGTTCAGCCCCAGCGAGTCGTACAGCTCGCCGTACTCCAGCGCGTACTCGGGCAGCGGCGCCTTCGCCAGCGCGGCCCGGTAGTCGGTCAGCGCCTCGTCGGTGCGGTCCAGCGCCACCAGCGCACGCGCCCGGCCGGCCAGTGACCGGTGGTTCTCGGGCACGGCCTTCAGTGCCTTGGTGTAGTGCTCCACGGCTTCTTCGGGCTCACCACGCTCCCAGGCCAGTTCGCCCTCGCGGTGCAGGGCGACGGCCTTCTCCACGGGAGTGCGGGAGTTCGCGGTCGCGCCGTACGCCAGGGCCGCCGCGTCCTCGCGCCAGCCCTTGTTCCAGTAGACCCGCGCCTCCCGGCCCTGCACCTGCGGTCCGCTCTGCAGTTCCAGCAGCTTGTCCATGGCCTTGCCGGCCGCTCCGTACTCGCCGAGCCCGTTGTACGCGTCGATCAGTGCCGGATACACGGCCGAGCGCTCCGGCTCGTGCTTCCTGGCAAGCTCGGCGTAACCGCGCGCCCCGGCGTAGTCGTGCCGGGCGTTGGCCAGTTCCGCCATTCCCACGAGCGCGTCGACGTTGCCCTCGGCGGCCGGCATCTCGATCATCGACCGCTTCAGCGCGCGCTCCGCCTTGGAGTATTGGGCCGTGTCCCCGAGCCGGTCGCCGCGCTCCACGTACGCGGAGCCCAGCACCGCCCACGACTCCTGGTCACCCGGATGGTCCCGCAGGAAGCGCTCCCGGTCGCGGATCAATGCCTCCAGATCGGCGAGCGAGGCCGGCGCGCCGGTGTCGGCGGCGGTCATCGCCCTCGCCACGGGGCCGGGGGCGGGCGGCGGTGCGTCCCCCCAACCGGGCGCGAGCACGATCACCCCGGTGACCAGTGTCGCGCCGACCAGCGTGCTGACAGCGGCGTTCTTCAGGGTTTCGCTCTTCATGGCGCTCACTGTGCGGCAGCACACAGCCAATACGAAGAACACACTCTGACCCGTCGAGCGGAACGCAGACGGGTTCACACCGATGGCCCCCGGTGCGACGCTTGGGATCATGGACGATCTCCTCGAGCGGCTGCGCGCCGGTCTGCCCGCCGAAGCCCTCCTCACCGACCCCGACGTCACCGCGTCGTACGGCAACGACATGGCGAGCTTCTGCGCGGCGGGCAATCCCGCCGTCGTGGTGCTGCCGCGCACCGTCGAGCAGGTGCAGCACGTGATGCGCACCGCCACGGAACTACGGGTGCCGGTCGTGCCGCAGGGCGCCCGTACGGGCCTGTCGGGCGCTGCCAACGCGTCCGACGACTGCATCGTGCTGTCGCTGACCAAGATGAACCGGATCCTGGAGATCAGTCCGGTCGACCGGATCGCCGTCGTCGAGCCGGGCGTCGTCAACGCGGTGCTGTCGCGCGCCGTGGGCGAGCACGGTCTGTACTACCCGCCGGACCCCTCCAGCTGGGAGATGTGCACGATCGGCGGCAACATCGGCACCGCGTCCGGCGGCCTGTGCTGCGTCAAGTACGGGGTGACGGCAGAGTACGTCCTCGGCCTGAAGGTCGTCCTCGCCGACGGGCGGCTGCTGAACACCGGCCGCCGCACCGCCAAGGGGGTCGCCGGATACGACCTGACCCGCCTCTTCGTCGGCTCGGAGGGCAGCCTCGGCATCGTTGTCGAGGCGGTCCTGGCGCTACGGCCGCAGCCGCCGGCCCAGCTGGTGCTGGCCGCCGAGTTCCCTTCGGCGGCCACGGCCTGCGACGCCGTATGCGCGATCATGGAACGCGGCCACACCCCCTCGCTGCTGGAGATCATGGACCGCACCACGGTCCGCGCGGTCAACAAACTGGCCAACATGGGTCTGCCCGAGACGACGGAGGCCCTTCTCCTCGCCGCCTTCGACACGCCCGATCCCGCGGCCGACCTGGCCGCCGTCGGCGCGCTGTGCGCGGCTGCGGGTGCGAGCGAGGTGGTCCCCGCGGACACCGCCGCCGAGTCCGAACTGCTGCTCCAGGCCCGCCGGATGTCGCTGACGGCCCTGGAGACCGTCAAGTCGGCGACGATGATCGACGACGTCTGCGTACCGCGCTCGAAGCTCGGCGCGATGATCGACGGCACGGCCGCGATCGCGCAGAAGTACGACCTGACCATCGGAGTCTGCGCCCATGCCGGTGACGGCAACACCCACCCCGTCGTCTGCTTCGACCACCTCGACCCCGACGAGTCGCGGCGTGCCCGCGAGTCGTTCGACGAGATCATGGCGCTCGGACTGGAGCTGGGCGGCACCATCACCGGCGAACACGGCGTCGGCGTGCTGAAGAAGGAATGGCTGGCGCGCGAACTCGGACCGGTCAGTCTCGAGTTGCAGCGCGGCATCAAGCAGACCTTCGACCCCCTCGGCATCCTCAACCCGGGCAAGCTCTTCTGACGCGTCCCGGGCAGGTTCCGCCGGTCCCGCGGCTCAGGCATCGCCGTCCTGCGGGTCGCCGGAGGTGCCGTGTGCACGCATCTCGTCCGCTCCGGCCGGGGCCAGCAGCTCGGCCAGGGCCGCGTCGATCCCCAGCGCCGACGACTCGGAGCCGGGCGGTACGACCCGCAGCGTCTGCTCCAGCCAGGCCGACACCCCCTGGGACGACGCCTCCAGCAACGCTTCCCCATCGGGTGAATTCAGTGCCACGAGGATGACGCCTTGTCCCTCGCTCCTCGACGGCCGGACCCGTACGTCTCCGGTGCCGGACGGTCGGAACACCCCTTCGATCAGCAGCTCGCGGGCGAACGTCCAGCTGACGGGGTGGTCCGAGCCGACGTGGAAGACGATGTGCACCGCATAGGGGTCGTCGGTCCGGTAGGACAGCAGGGCCGGTACGGGGACGGTGCGCTCCGGCGACAGCACCAGCTGCATTTCCAGCTCGCGTTCCACCACGGTCTGCATGGGTCTCTTCCCTCCTGTAGTCCTGCTGCGTCGGCCCGGTGAGCGGGCCTCACGGAAAGAGAGCGCCCTCCATCACCGGTATTACGCGATTTCCGGCGGTAACTTTCCGTGACCATGGAGTGACCGGAAGGAAGTCGTTACGGCAGGACCGGCCCAGCGGTGTGCGCGGGTCTGATAGATGTGGTGCCTTGAATTGAGGCCTCGAAGAGATACGGGACCACGGTGATGAGCGCCCCCACCCCGGCAACCGGCGACGGCAGCCCCACGCCCGGCTACTACCCGGACCCGTCCATTCCCGGATACGTCCGGTACTGGAACGGTGCGGCATGGGTGCCCGGTACGAGCAGGCCCGCCCCGAAGGAGGGCGAAGCCATGCCCACGCCGCCCCCGTCGGCGGCCCCCTCCGCACCTGCCGCGGCGGCCCCCGCACCGCCCGCCCCCTCCGTGGAGGAGACCGGGCCGGTGTTCCTCGACGAGGAGCCGTCCAACGAGCCGTCGCGCCCCGAACCGGCCACCGCTTGGCAGGCCGATGTCTCACGTCAGGCCGGCTTCGGCGGCGACCTCGACAACCGGGTCTCGTGGGGCGGCGACCCCCGTGGCGCCGATCGGCCGGCGGCTTTCGACGCACCCGCCGATCCGCGCCGCCCGGCCGGGCCCGCCTCGCCCGCCGACCCGACCGGCGGCAAGCTGCCCGGCGTACGCTCCGTGGGCCCGCAGACCGGACCCGCTGCCGACGAGGTCCCCGGCGAGGTCCGCCCGGTGAGCACGTCCTCGGCGGGCGAGCCGCCGGCCGACGGCACCGTCGCCATCCGTGCGGTGCGCCCCGGCAAGGGGCCGGGTTCCTCCGGCGTGGCGGAGGAACCGCCCGCCCGCCCTACGCCGGTGCCGCGCCAGCCGGCTGAGAACACCGTCACCATCCGGGCCCAGCGCCCAGGACAGCCCGACGGCACGATGACGATCCGTCCGGTCGGCAACACCGGTGAGGCGGCCGCCGGGCGGCAGGGCCCGCAGCCCGCCGCATCCCACACGTCCCCCGCCCCCCAGGCCCCGGTGAACCCGGCCCCGGCACAGGCTGCTCAGCAAGCGCCGGCCCAGCCCCAGGTGCCCGCACAGTCCCAGCCGCCGGTGACCAGCAGCGCGGGTGGCGGCGCGGCCTCCTGGGCACAGCAGGTGCACCAGCTCGCCCAGACCCCCGGCACCGGCCCGGGCGAGCCCGTCCTTCCGTGGAAGCCCCCCGTCAACGACCCGTTCCTGGCCGCCGCCCAGGCCCAGGCCGCCGCCCGGCCCGCCGGACTCGGCAAGCGGCTGGCCGCCCGTCTGATCGACACGGTGCTGCTCGGCGCGCTCGTCGGCGCCGTGGCCGTCCCGGTCCTCGCACAGACCCGCGCCCACATCGACGACAAGATCGAAGCGGCGAAGCTCACCGGCGAGACGGTGACGGTGTGGCTGCTCGACGGCACCACCGCGGGCCACCTCGGCATCGTCCTCGGCGCCCTGCTCGTGCTCGGCGTGCTGTACGAGTCGCTGCCGACCGCAAAGTGGGGCCGGACGCTCGGCAAGAAGCTCTGCGGTGTGAAGGTGCTGGACATCGAGACCCATGAGCCGCCGGTGTTCGGCGCCGCGCTGCGCCGCTGGCTCCTCTACAGCGTGCTCGGCGTCCTCGTCGTCGGTGTGCTCAATGTGCTCTGGTGCCTGTTCGACCGCCCCTGGCGGCAGTGCTGGCACGACAAGGCCGCGCACACGTTCGTGACCGGCTGACCCGTCGCCGTACGGCCCGTGCAGCGGTTCCCCCGAACGCGCGCGAGCCGTTGCGGGGCTCATGGGGCCGGGATGCACTGCCCCCATGAGCAACGACCAGCCGCCGCACGGGCCGCCCGACGACGACCCGTTCCGAAAGAAGCCGCAGGAACCGCAGGAACCGACGGGTCCCGGCGAGTCGACCCCGCCCCCCGCGGACGGCCCCCCTGCAGGCGGCGGTTCGCCCTACGGCTCTCCGTACGGCGGGGAGGGCGGGCCGTACGGTGCGGGCGGTGGTGGTCAGCCGCCGCCGTACGACGGGGGTGCCTACGGAGGCGGCCCGTACGGGGCGGCCGACCCGCTCGCGGGCATGCCGCCGCTCGCCCCGTTCGGCAAACGGGTGCTGGCCAGGATCATCGACATGATCATCGTCTTTGTGCCGCTGGTGCTCATCTCGTTTGCCTTCGGCGGCGTCGAGGTCACCTATGGCGGCGACGACTGGGACGAGGTCGCGGACCGGGTGAACTCCGGCCGCCAGTGGCTGTGGTCGCTGATCACCCTGGTCGCCTACGTCGGCTACGACACGGTCATGACGGCGAAGAACAACGGGCAGACCGTCGGCAAGAAGATCATGAAGCTGCGGACCGCGATGCTCAACGACGGCCGGGTGCCGGACGTCGGCTCCTCGCTGCTCCGCGCGGCCGTGCTGTGGGTGCCCGCGCTGGTGTGCTGCTACTGCATCTGGTGGCTGGTCATCGTCATCACGGTGCTCACCGACAAGCCGTACCGGCAGGGCCTGCACGACAAGTCCGGCAAGACCGTGGTGGTGTCAGCGACGCAGTGAGTGCTCGCCGACCCTGGCCTCGCCCCCGGTGTGCGAACGGGGGGCGGGGACACGGGTGGTGATTCCGTCAGGGGCGGCGGAGGCGGCGGGGCCGGTGGCGGTCCCGGTCCGCCTGGTCCCGCGGCGCAGGGGCGGCCTCATGGCGACCAGGAGCCCGAGTGCCAGCGAGGCGATGCCGATCGCGGCGACCGCGATGCCGTCGGTGGTGCGGGTCAGCAGCAGGAGGGCGACGGTCGAGAAGACGACGGTGGCCGAACCATAGGCGAGCTGTGCGGCAGTCGGACGCGGCATGACGGTATCCGTCCTCGGGACAGGGGCAGGTCGGAGTCTGGACGATTCGCACTGACACAAGACTCTACGACGGTGGATGCCCGTGCGGAGCCGGCAGTAAGCGTGACCTAACCCACGGTGCCGGTGCATGGGGGGCGCATTGGTTCATTCGCTCGGTCAAGTGGCCAGAACTCTGCGCCTCTTGTCCTGATTCACCATCGTCCGGATAGCGGAACCCTGCTCCTGCATAGTGCAGTTGGTCTGTGCAAGTCAAGGTCTGTCTTTTCTTCCTCAACTCCGGTCGAATGTCGTCACTTGAGACGCGATACCGCGCGCGCGGACGACCCCACAACCGGTCCGCAGCGGCGACGGGACGCGGGGGAGGACACCATCAAGTGACCAGCAAGCGAAGGACGTTCAGAGCGTCCGCGGTGCTCGTGGCCCTTGCCGCGACGACTGCGACGGCTTCTGCGTTCACCAGCGCGCAGGCCGACGGCCAGAAGTCGTCGGACCCTGCGGGCATCGAGCGGCACGACCCGGCACCGCACAAGGGCCATGTCGAGCACGACCTCGAGGGTCCGTTCAGCAAACAGCAGGAGCAGCAGCGCCAGGCCGCCCTCGAGCAGCTCATAGCCGGGGATGCCACCGTACAGAAGCGTGGCGGCTCCAAGGTCGTCAAGCTCGACGACAAGAAGTATGTCGAGCTCGCCCGGGAGAAGACCGACAAGATCTTCACCATCCTCGTGGAGTTCGGCGACAAGGTCGACGACACGACGATGTTCGACCCGGACGGCGCCGGCCCCAAGCCGCCGGTCAAGAAGTTCGGCGGCACGCCCGGCCCGCTGCACAACCGGATCGCCGAGCCCGACCGGTCGAACGACAACTCGACCGCCTGGCAGGCGGACTACGACCAGGAGCACTTCCAGGACCTGTACTTCGGCACCGGCAAGGACAAGGACGGGCAGCCGAAGCACTCCCTGAAGACCTACTACGAGAAGACCTCCTCCGGCCGCTACTCGGTCGACGGCACGGTCTCCGACTGGGTCAAGGTCGAGTACAACGAGGCCCGCTACGGCTCCAACTACTGCGGCCAGTCCAACTGCGCCAACGCCTGGGACGCCGTACGCGACGGCGTGAACGCCTGGGCCGCCGACCAGAAGGCCAAGGGCAGGTCCGACGCCGAGATCAAGGCGACGCTCGCCGAGTACGACAAGTGGGACCGGTACGACCACGACGGCGACGGCAACTTCAACGAGACCGACGGCTACATCGACCACTTCCAGTTCGTCCACGCCGGTGAGGACGAGTCGGCCGGCGGCGGCGTCCAGGGCCCGAACGCCCTGTGGGCCCACCGCTGGTACGCCTACGGAACCGACGCCGGCAGGTCCGGCCCGGCGAACAACAAGGCCGGTGGCACCCAGATCGGCAACACCGGCATCTGGGTCGGCGACTACACCGTGCAGCCCGAGAACGGCGGCCTCGGGGTCTTCGCCCACGAGTACGGCCACGACCTCGGTCTGCCGGACCACTACGACACCTCCGGCGGCGGCGAGAACTCGACCGGCTACTGGACCCTGATGTCGGCCGGCTCCTGGCTGGGCACCGGCAAGGAGTCCATCGGCGACCTCCCGGGCGACATGACCGCCTGGGACAAGCTGCAGCTCGGCTGGCTCAACTACGAGACGGCCAAGGCGGCGACGAAGTCCACCCATACCCTGGGTGTGTCGGCGTACAACACGAAGAAGCCGCAGGCGCTCGTCGTCGAACTGCCGAAGAAGGCCGTCACCACCAGTGTCGTGAAGCCCGCCGAGGGCTCCCAGCAGTGGTGGAGCGACATGGGTGACGACCTCAAGAACACCCTGTCCCGCACGGTCGACCTCACCGGCAGGTCCACGGCTTCGCTGGAGCTCGACGGCTGGTGGGACATCGAGGCCGACTACGACTACCTCTACACCGAGGTGTCGACGGACGGCGGCGCCAACTGGACGCCGCTGGACGGCACGGCGGACGGCAAGGCGATCACCCGCGACTCGAGCGACAAGCCGGCTCTGACCGGTCCCTCCGAGGGCCACAAGAAGCTCGCCTACTCGCTGGACGCCTACGCGGGCAAGAAGGTCGACGTCCGCTTCCGCTACCAGACGGACGGCGGCGTGGCCGGCAAGGGCTTCACGGCCGACGCCATCACCGTCAAGGCCGACGGCGCGCCGGTCTTCTCCGACAACGCCGAGGGCGACGTCGAGGGCTGGACCGCGAAGGGCTTCAACCGCATCGGTGAGTCCTTCACACTCGAGTACGAGCAGTACTACATCGCCGAGAACCGCCAGTACGTGTCGTACGACAAGACGCTGAAGGCCGGTCCGTACAACTTCGGCTTCAAGGCGCCCAGGGACAACTGGGTCGAGCACTACCCCTACCAGAACGGTCTGCTGATCTGGCAGTGGGACACCGCGCAGAAGGACAACAACACCAGCGCCCACCACGGTGAGGGTCTGGTCCTGCCGATCGACGCCCACGCCAAGCCGATGAAGTGGTCGGACGGCACGGTGCTCCGCAACAAGATCCAGACGTTCGACTCGACGTTCAGCCGCTACCGCACGGACAGCTTCTGGCTGCACAACGCGGACAAGCCGCACTGGATCGCCTCGCAGCGAGGCAACGCGGTCTTCGACGACCGCAACGGCGTCTACTGGTACGCCGAGAACCCGACGGGCAGCGTCAAGGTAACTGACACCAACACCAAGATCTCGATCGTCAAGGAGCCGCGCAGCGGCCAGACGATCACGGTCAAGGTTGGCCCGTCGACCAATTAATCCGTAATATCGCAGGTCAGAGCATGATCGGCCGTCGCCCTCTAGCGGGCGGCGGCCGATCGTGTTTAGGTGCGTCTGACCAGGTTCTTATTGACAGTGAGCTCACGGGGGAGTGGTTCCGCATGCCCGGCGGAGGTTATTGCAAGCTGCCCAACGGCAGCGTGGTCGTCGCGCTCAACCTGCCGAGCCCGGCCGGCCGCGACGGCACACTCCGCTTTCTGGTCCATGCGGCGAACCGCGCGAGGGCGTTGACGCGGCTGCGCAATCTGGGGCTCAGAGCGGTGTATCTACGGGGGAACGCGGCGCCGCCGACGCCGGACGAGATCACAGCGGTGCTGCACCACCCCGACGGTCTGCTGTGGCGCCCCGACCAGGACGCCACGCGGGAACTCTGGGCCCCGGCCCGCGCGCTCCTCCGCCGCCCGGTGTGACCGACCGCGTGGGCGGGGCGGGCGCCACCGGCATTCGAGCGGAGGGGCAGGCCCCGCCGGCGCTCAGCAGCCCCGTGGAACGGGTCCGGGCGGGGGCCCGGTTCCGGAAAGGGCGGGTGGGGCAAACGGCCCAGCGCGGCGGCCCCCACCGGCGCGGCCCGGTACGGGCGTGGACGCTCCCTGGCGCGCGCAGCGACCGCGCGTCAGAGCACCGGCTTGCCGCTCAGCTCGACCCCGGCCTCCCGCAACCGCTCCAGCGCCCTCGCCGTCGTCTCCTCCGAGACCCCCGCCGTGAGGTCGAGGAGCACCTGCGTGGTGAAGCCCTCGCGCGCCGCGTCCAGCGCCGTCGCCCGCACGCAGTGGTCGGTCGCGATGCCGACCACGTCCACCTCGGTGACCTCATGCGCCCGCAGCCACTGCGCGAGCGTCGAGCCGTTCTCGTCCGTGCCCTCGAAGCCGCTGTACGCCGCCGCGTACGCGCCCTTGTCGAAGACCGCGGAGATCGCGCCGGAGGCGACGGCCGGCGCGAAGTTCGGGTGGAAGCCGACGCCCTCCGTGCCGGCCACGCAGTGCGGCGGCCAGGAGTCGACGAAGTCGGGGTTGTCGGAGAAGTGGCTTCCGGGTTCGACGTGGTGGTCACGGGTGGCGACCACATAGCGGTAGCCCGGCTGGGCCTGGCCGATCAGCTCGGTGATGGCGGCCGCGACGTCGGCACCTCCCGTCACCGCAAGGCTGCCGCCCTCGCAGAAGTCGTTCTGAACGTCCACGACGATCAAGGCGCGGTGCATGACGGGCTTCCTTCGGTGGGATACGGGAGACGGAAAGAGGCGGACGGTCGGGTCAAGGACCTGCAGAACTACTGAGCGTAGACACTCACCACGCCGTAGGGGAGGGGGCGGCGGCCCGCAGGGGCCTGCGGCGTTCACGTGCCCGATCGTGGACACTTCATGCGCCCCGCGGGCACCGGCAGTATCACGCGTACTCGGTGGGGATCACCGGTTCGCCGCGCGAGAGCTGTATCGCCGACATCGGAAGCCCGGCCCGCGCCGCGATGTGCCGGTCGCGGGCCGCGTCCAGCGGCTCGCGGGCGACGACCTCCCCGCCCTTGACGAGCTCCACCAGCAGCTGCTGCCCGGCGAGCTCCGGCGGTACCTCGCCGACGCCCACGACCTCGGCCTCCGCGACCCCGTCCGCGTCCCGGCGGCGCGCCGCCCACTTGCGGCCGCCGATCGACATCTTGCCGCCCAGCGACTTCTTGGCCACCGGCTGCAGCGGTGCGGAGGGATCGGCGGACCGGGCGCGCGCGACGAGCTTGTAGACCATCGAGCAGGTGGGGTGGCCGCTGCCGGTGACCAGCTGGGTGCCGACCCCATAGGCGTCGACAGGTGCGGCCGCCAGCGACGCGATCGCGTACTCGTCGAGGTCGGAGGTGACCACGATCTTGGTGTCGACCGCGCCGAGCTCGTCCAGCTGCTGGCGTACCCGGTGCGCCACGAGCAGCAGGTCGCCGGAGTCGATGCGTACGGCCCCGAGTTCCGGGCCGGCGATGTCGACGGCCGTACGGACGGCCTCGGCCACGTCGTACGTGTCGACCAGCAGTGTCGTGCCCCGCCCCAACGAGTCGACCTGGGCCTGGAAGGCGCCGCGCTCGCTGTCGTGCAGCAGGGTGAAGGCGTGTGCACTGGTGCCGACGGTGGGGATGGCGTAGCGGAAGCCGGCCGCCAGGTCGGACGTGGAGTCGAAGCCGCCGACGTAGGCGGCGCGCGCCGAGGCGACTGCGGACAGCTCGTGGGTGCGGCGCGCGCCCATCTCGATGAGCCGGCGCCCGCGCGCGGCCGTCGACATCCGCGAGGCGGCGGCGGCGATCGCGGAGTCGTGGTTGAGGATGGACAGGATCACCGTCTCGAGCAGCACGCATTCGGCGAAGGAACCCTCGACCCGGACGATCGGTGAGCCGGGGAAGTACACCTCGCCCTCGGGGTAGCCCCAGATGCTGCCGCGGAAGCGGTAGCCGGCGAGCCACTCGAGCGTGGGCTCGTCGACGATGCGTGCCTCCCGCAGGAAGCCGAGGACGCCGGGGTCGAAGCGGAAGTTCTCGACGGCGTCCAGCACTCGGCCGGTGCCGGCCACCACGCCGTAGCGCCGGCCCTCGGGCAGGCGTCGGGTGAAGACCTCGAAGACGGAACGCCGCTCGGCCGTGCCGGCCTTCAGCGCCGCCTGAAGCATCGTGAACTCGTACTGGTCGGTGAAGAGCGCGGTCGACGGCACGTCCACCGGCAGCCCAAGGTCTGCAGTGTTCATGACGGCGATGCTAGCGCACATTTCGTCAGTCTGACGAGATCTCGTTCCGACGGGTTGCCGTGATGCGGCGGGGCCGTTTGTGCGATGCGGCCTCCCGGGTGGCAGCATGGGTGGAGTGACGATGCCCGTAGAGATCGAACGACCGGAGTCGGCGGAGGAGACGCATGTCGTCCCGGAGCCGGACGTGCCCTGGGTGACGCTGGTGCACAACGACCCGGTCAATCTGATGAGCTATGTCACCTACGTCTTCCAGGCTTACTTCGGCTACTCGAAGGACAAGGCGCACAAGCTGATGCTCGACGTCCATCACAAGGGACGCGCCGTCGTCTCCAGCGGCAGCCGCGAGGAGATGGAGCGTGACGTGCAGGCGATGCACGGATACGGACTGTGGGCCACGCTCACCCAGGACCGCGGCTGATGAGCTCTCACTTCGAGCCGCTCGCCGGCGGCGGGGCGACCGTCCGCCTGGACGAGGTCGAGGTCGCGATCCTGCGGTCCCTCGCCGTCCAGCTCCTCGAACTCATCGGGCCCGGCGACGAGCCCGCCCAGGGCGAGGACCCGCTGGCCGCCCTGTTCGCGGAGGGGCCCAGCGAGCCGCCCTCCGATCCGGCGCTCGCCCGCCTCTTCCCTGAGGCCTACGCCGATCCGGAGGCGGGGCCGCCCGACGAGGAACTGCGGGCCGCGTCCGCCGAGTTCAGGCGCTTCACCGAGAAGGACCTGCGTACCCGCAAGCGCGAGGACGCCCTCGTCGTCGTGAAGACCCTCGACGCACTGGCTCCCGTCGGCGACGCCGGCGCCGTCCTGGAGTTGGGCTCCGACGACTGTCTCCACTGGCTCGGCGCCCTCAATGACCTGCGGCTGACCATCGGCACCCGCCTCGACGTCGGCGAGGACGACGAGAGTGCGGCCCTGTACCGCCTCCCGGACTCCGATCCGCGCAAGCCCATGGTCATGGCGTACCTGTGGCTCGGCGCCCTCCAGGAGACGCTCGTCGAGGCACTGATGTCCTGAGGGTGCCGGCGACGTTCCCGTTCGCTCAACGGACCCTCAAATCCGGATAACGATCGCGTCAATCGATCGTCGCCGTTCCTCACGCGGCGCGTCCTTTGTCCGGTTCTCCCTGTGGTGTGCGTCACTTTCCACCGAGTGGATCACTGTTGCGGGCGTGATAAATCTTCACGACCGCTCGGGGGACGCCACCCCTGTCCTCCGAGTGCGCTTGAACCGGCGGACCGCCGGTGGCACTCCATCCACATCCGGGGGGATCAGGACCTGATCCGCAGCGGCGCTACTCGCCGGCGCGGATCAGCATGGAGAAAGGCGCATCACCATGACCTCGGTGCAGGTCGACAAGCACACCGGCGACGAGGCCGGGGGCAACACTTCGCAGGAAGGCTACGAGCGCGGGCTCGGCAGCCGGCAGGTCCAGATGATCGCCATCGGCGGGGCCATCGGCGTCGGACTCTTCATGGGGGCCGGCGCGAACATCGCCAAGGCCGGTCCCAGCATCATCCTGATGTACGCCCTCGCAGGCGTCGTCATCTTCTTCATCATGCGAGCGCTCGGAGAGCTGCTCCTGTATCGCCCTGTCTCCGGCTCCTTCGCCGAGTACGCCCGTGAGTTCCTCGGCCCGTTCTTCGGCTTCGTCACCGGCTGGACGTACTGGCTGATGTGGATCGTCACCGGCATGGCCGAGCTGACCGCCGCGGCCATCTACATCCACTTCTGGTTCCCCGAGATCCCGCAATGGGTCAGCGCCCTGGTCTTCCTGGTGGTGCTCTTCGGCGTCAACCTGATCTCGGTGAAGATCTTCGGGGAGGTCGAGTTCTGGTTCTCCATGATCAAGGTCACCGCGATCATCGGCATGATCGTGATCGGTCTCGGCGTCCTCACCCTCGGCTTCTCCGACGCCGGTGACACCGCCTCCGTCTCCAACCTCTGGTCCTACGACGGGATCTTCCCCAACGGCATCGGCTCGAGCCTGATGACCCTCCAGGGCGTCATGTTCGCCTACCTCGCGGTGGAGCTCGTCGGTGTCACGGCGGGTGAGTCGGAGAACCCCGAGAAGACCCTGCCCAAGGCGATCAACACGCTGCCCTGGCGCATCATCATCTTCTACGTCGGCGCCCTGGTCGTGATCCTCTCCGTCGTCAAGTGGACGGAGTTCTCCGCGGGCGAGAGCCCCTTCGTGCACGCCTTCGAGAAGATCGGCATCCCGCTCGCCGCGGGCATCGTCAACTTCGTGGTCCTCACCGCGGCGCTGTCCTCCTGCAACTCCGGCATGTACTCCACCGGCCGGATGCTGCGCGACCTCGCCTCCAACGGAGAGGCCCCCGAGGCCCTCGGCAGGCTCAACGCCCGCCGCACCCCGGCCATCGGCATCGCCGTCTCCGTGACCCTGATGGGCATCGGCGTGGTCCTCAACTACATCGTCCCGGAGAAGGCCTTCGGATACGTCGTGTCCGTGGCCACCGCGGCCGGCATCTGGACCTGGATGATGATCCTCGTCAGCCACATCCGCTACCGCTCCGCGGTGGACGCGGGACGGCTGGGTGCCTCGTCCTTCCCGGCCCCGGGCGGCGCGCTCTTCAGCTGGGTCGCCCTGCTCTTCCTGGTCGGCGTGACCGCCATGGTCGCCCTCGACGAGGCGGGCCGGATCTCGCTGTACGTGGCGGCTGTCTGGGCCGTCGGCCTGGCCGTCGGCTGGCAGGTGCTGAAGCGGAGCAACCCGCGGATCGCCGAGCACACGCCGCGGGAGTACGCGACGAAGTCCGACTGACGCGGCGGTGGTGTCCACCACCCGTCTCACCTGATGGCCTCCGGATCTCGGATCCGGAGGCCATCTGCCTATCCTGTGGCCCATGCTGACCATCACCCAGGCCCTCTTCGACCAGATCGTCGCCCACGCCCGTGAGGACCACCCCGACGAGGCCTGCGGCGTCGTCGCCGGACCGGAGGGCTCCGGCCGTCCCGAGCGCTTCATCCCGATGCTGAACGCGGCCCGGTCGCCCACGTTCTACGAGTTCGATTCCGGGGACCTGCTCAAGCTCTACCGCGAGCTGGACGACCGCGACGAGGAGCCGGTGATCATCTACCACTCGCACACCGCGACCGAGGCGTACCCCTCGCGCACCGACGTCAGCTATGCCAACGAGCCCGGCGCCCACTACGTGCTGGTCTCGACCGCCGATACCGACGACGCGGGGCCGTTCCAGTTCCGCTCGTTCCGCATCGTGGACGGTGTGATCACAGAGGAAGACGTGAAGGTAGTCGAGGCGTACTGAGGACGCCCGCGGGTGCCCACCGCCGTCACGGCGTACTGAGCGCCGACCACTCGGCATGGAGGCCGCAGGACCCGGGAAGCCGGTGCGAACCCGGCACGGTCCCGCCACTGCGGCCAGGCCCTGCCCGGAAGTCGGCAACTGGCCCGCCGCCTGCTCCGACCACCCTGGGGACGCGTAAGCCCCGGTGGAGGCCCTTGTCCCGCTGACCGGCTGCACCGCCGGGGCGGAGGCCGGCCCCGAGGCCGCCGGCCTCCGGCTTCCCCTGCACCCTCACCCACTGGGGGGTGACGAGGGCGACGGCGTCAGGCGCACATATACGGACACCGCGCGCTTTCGTGCCGCCGCGTTCGTGCTCGCGTCACCGCCGAGTGCTGGTCGCCGTCCCGGCGCCGCCGGCTTCATCGGCCCGATGGTGCGCACGCCGCCGGGCTTGCCGTCGGCGCTCCCCACCGCGCCCTGCTGCCCGTCGCCGTCTCGGCTGGGCGACCGCACTCGTCGTTGCCGACCTCGCGGCCCGTACGGCCGTCGGCCCCCAGGTACGTACCCGTCGGCCTCCTCGCCGCGCTCACCGGAGGGCCGCTGTTCCTGTGGCTGATGCGCCGGCGCCCCGAAGCAGCCGTCCTGTGATCCCGACCATCCCGCCCGCCGCTCTCGGCGTCCACGGCCCCCGTTACGAGAAGGGCGGGCGGATCGCCGCCCGCGGAACCCCCTCGGACGCCTCGCACCGCAGTTGCCCGCCGACGTCTACGAGGTCGATGCGGGGGTCGCCGAACACCCGTGACGGCTCTCCGGCCATCACCTTTTCGCCCCCTGCCCGCATTCTGAGCGTCCGTCGTCCGTCATGTGAGATCACACTCCGGGACACGGACCGGGAATCGATACGATGACCGCATGGTTCTCCCTGACGTGAGCGACAAGACGCCGAGCACCCTGCTGCTCGTGGCGCGGCTGCACGTCGACCTGTGCCGCCTCGCCAGCGCGATGTGTACGGACCGCGCCGGCCGCGCCGCGTCCTGACGTACGAGCGCTTCAGCCAGCACCGCCCCCACGCGCGGGGGTCCACAGCCGCGCGCCCCTACGCCACCACCACAACAGGAGCCCACGTCATGGCCATCGAGGTCCGCATCCCGACCATCCTCCGCACCTACACCGACGGCGCCAAGGCGGTCGAGGGCAACGGGGACACCCTTGCCGAGCTCTTCGCCGACCTCGAGAGCCGCCACAACGGCATCGAGGAGCGGATCGTCGACAAGGCGAACGGCGACCAGCTGCGTCGCTTCGTGAACGTGTACCTCAACGACGAGGACGTCCGTTTCCTCGACGGCATCTCCACCAAGCTCGCGGACGGCGACAGTGTCACGATCCTCCCGGCCGTCGCCGGCGGGATGGTCTGATCCCCGATGCGCTACGACTCCCCGCTGGCGGCCGTGGGCAACACGCCCCTGGTCCGGCTCCCGCGGCTGTCCCCTTCCGGCGACGTCCGGATCTGGGCCAAGCTCGAGGACCGCAACCCCACCGGCTCGATCAAGGACCGCCCCGCCCTCCACATGGTCGAGCAGGCGGAGAAGGACGGCCGCCTCACCCCCGGCTGCACCATCCTCGAGCCCACCAGCGGCAACACCGGCATCTCGCTGGCGATGGCGGCCAAGCTCAAGGGCTACCGCATCGTCTGCGTCATGCCGGAGAACACCTCCCAGGAACGCCGGGACCTGCTCAAGATGTGGGGCGCCGAGATCATCTCGTCCCCGGCGGCGGGCGGCTCCAACACCGCCGTGCGCGTCGCCAAGGAGCTCGCGGAGCAGAACCCGTCCTGGGTGATGCTCTACCAGTACGGAAACCCGGACAACGCCGGCGCCCACTACGCCACCACCGGCCCGGAGATCCTCGCCGACCTGCCGTCCGTCACCCACTTCGTGGCCGGCCTCGGCACCACGGGCACGCTCATGGGCGTCGGACGCTTTCTGCGCGAGAACAAGCCCGACGTGAAGATCGTCGCCGCCGAGCCGCGCTACGACGACCTCGTCTACGGCCTGCGCAACCTTGACGAGGGCTTCGTCCCCGAGCTCTACGACGCCTCCGTGCTGACCACCCGCTTCTCGGTCGGCTCCGCGGACGCCGTCACGCGCACCCGTGAACTCCTCCAGCAGGAGGGCATCTTCGCGGGCGTCTCCACCGGCGCGGCCCTCCACGCCGCGATCGGCGTCGGCAAGAAGGCGGTCAAGGCGGGCGAGTCGGCGGACATCGTCTTCGTCGTCGCCGACGGCGGTTGGAAGTACCTGTCGACGGGCGTCTACACGGCGGAGACCACCGAAGCGGCGATCGAGACCCTGCAGGGCCAGCTCTGGGCCTAGCCCACTGAGCTCCGCGACCGGCCACAACTTCATACGAACCAGGCGATGTCACCCCTCGTCCCCGAGTCGGGACGGGGGGTGACGTTACCCACAACACGGGGCGGCTGAGGAGCGACCAGCCCTTTGGCGCCTTACGCTCGACGGACCGCACGACCTTCCCCCAGCCCTCCCCGTCAACGGAGGTTCCAGCTCCATGAAGCTCACCGTCGTCGGCTGCTCCGGGTCGTTCCCGTCCGCGGAATCGGCCTGCTCGAGCTACCTCGTAGAGGCCGACGGCTTCCGGCTGCTGCTCGACATGGGCAACGGCGCCCTCGGCGAGCTGCAGCGCCACTGCGGTCTCTACGACCTCGACGCCATCTTCCTCAGCCACCTCCACGCGGACCACTGCATCGACATGTGCGGGTACTTCGTCGCCCGCTACTACCGCCACGACGGCGGCCGCTGCCCCGCCATCCCGGTCCACGGCCCAGAGGGCACCGAACAGCGCCTGACCACCGCTTACGCCGACACGCCCTCCGCCTCCGCCATGAGTGAGGTGTTCGACTTCCACACCCTGAAGCCGGGCCACTTCGAGATCGGTCCGTTCTCCGTGCGCACCGAGCGGCTGGCGCACCCCGTCGAGGCGTACGGCATCCGGCTGGAGCACGGCGGCAGAACGCTGACGTACTCCGGCGACACCGGTGTGTGCGACGGCCTGGACGAGCTGGCGGCGGGTGCCGACCTCTTCCTTTGCGAGGCGTCCTTCACGCACGGCAAGGAGGACATCCCGGACCTCCACCTCAACGGCCGCGAGGCGGGCGCGTACGCGCACCGCGCGAACGCGGGCCGGCTGGTCCTCACCCACATCCCCCCGTGGACGGACCCCCAGCAGACCCTGCGCGACGCCACGGCCGTCTACTTTGGCCCGACGGAGGTCGCCCACCCGGGCGCGGTGTTCGAGATCTGACGCATCCGGGACAACGCGGAAGCCCCCGACACAGCGCGGGGGCTTCGGCGTTCGCAGTGGGCCGTGCGGCTTACTTCGCCTCGGCCTTCTGCAGCTCGGCGAGCTCCTCGTCGGACTCGCGGCCCGGCGTCGGAAGGTTGAACTTGGTGATCGCGAAGCGGAACACCACGTAGTAGACCGCCGCGAAGCACAGACCGACCAGGGCCAGACCCCACGGGTTGGACGCGATGCCCAGGTTGAGGCCGAAGTCGACGAGACCGGCGGAGAAGCCGAAGCCGTCCCTCATGCCGAGCGCCCAGGTCAGTGCCATGGAGACACCGGTCAGCACCGCATGCACCGCGTACAGCACCGGCGCGATGAACATGAAGGTGAACTCGATCGGCTCGGTCACACCCGTGACGAACGAGGTCAGCGCGAGCGAGAACATCATGCCGCCGACGACCTTGCGACGCTCGGGGCGGGCGCAGTGCACGATGGCGAGACAGGCTGCGGGGAGGGCGAACATCATGATCGGGAAGAAGCCGGTCATGAACTGTCCGGCGGTCGGGTCGCCCTCGAGGAACCGTGCGATGTCGCCGCTCTTGCCGTTGTACTCGCCCGCCTGGAACCACGGGAAGGAGTTCAGCAGGTGGTGCATGCCGACCGGGATGAGCGCACGGTTGGCGACACCGAAGATGCCCGCACCCACCGCGCCGGAGCCGACGAGCCACTCACCGAAGTTGTGCAGGCCGGTACCGAGCCACGGCCAGATCAGCCCGAAGACGATGCCGACGATCAGACCGGCGAAGGCGGAGAGGATCGGGACGAGACGGCGGCCGCCGAAGAATCCCGCCCACTCCGGCAGCTTGGTGCGGTAGAAGCGCTGGTAGAGCAGGGCGACCACGATGCCCATGACGACGCCGCCGAGGACCTTGGCGTCGACCGCCTGCTCCACCATGACGATCTTGCCGTCGACTATGGCTTCCTTCTTCGGCAGGCTGCTGTCCGTGAAGGTGCCCAGCACGTTCTTGAAGACCAGATAACCGGCCACGGCGGCCAGCGCCGTGGAACCGTCCGACTTCTTGGCGAACCCGATCGCGATACCGACGGCGAACAGCAGCGCCATGTTGTCGAGGAGCGCGCCACCGCCTGCGGACATGTACTCGGCGATCTTGGTGATGAAGGTCGGGTACGACTCCTTGCCGAGCATGTCGGGCTGGCCGAAGCGCACCAGGAGCGCGGCGGCGGGCAGCACGGCGACAGGCAGCATCAGGCTGCGGCCGATGCGCTGCATGACAGCCATCGCACCCGCGCCCATCTTCTTCTTGTCCGCCCCGGGGGCGGCGCTGGCCGTGGACATAACTTCCTCCAGTGGGCAAGGCGCCGCCGGAGGGCATGACTACGGGGAGGGCGGCGTCTCAAGGGGAATGCGGCCTATGGTCCGGACCGCGTGGTCTACACCACTGAGTGGTGTAGACCTGTTGTAGCACGGTGGTGGTTCGATAAGGAACCTGCGAATTTTGCAGACCGCGTAACGATCCGGACAACGAACGCCAGGGCCCCCGGACCGTCACGGTCCGAGGGCCTGTGCCACCAGCTCGTACGTGCCGGGAGGCGACCTATTTCGTCGCGTCGCGCTCCATCTCCTCCTGGACCTCCTCCGGCTCCCGCCCAGGTGTAGGAATGTTGAACAAAGTGATCAGCAGTCGGAAGAGCACGTAGTAGACCACTGCGAAACAGGCGCCGATCGGCAGGATCAACCACTGCTTCGTGCCCAGGTGCCAGTTGACGACGTAGTCGATCAGGCCGGCAGAGAAGTTGAAGCCCACATGCACCCCCAGCGCCCAGGTGATGGCCATGGAGGCGCCGGTCAGCAGCGCGTGCAGCCCGTACAGCAGTGGTGCCACGAACATGAAGGAGAACTCGAGCGGTTCGGTCACCCCGGTGACGAAGGAGGTCAGGGCGACAGAGAACATGAGTCCTGCCACCCGCTTGCGGTGCTCGGGGCGGGCGCAGTGTGTGATCGCCAGAGCCGCCGCGGGGAGACCGAACATCATGATCGGGTAGAAGCCGGCCATGAACTGGCCCGCCTCCGGGTCCCCGGCGAGGAAGCGCGTCAGGTCGCCCTGCACCACCGTGCCCTCGTCGTTGTACTCGCCCGCCTGGAACCAGAAGAACGTGTTCAGGAACTGGTGCATGCCGATCGGGATCAGCAGCCGGTTCGCGACGCCGAAGATGCCCGCGCCCCATGCGCCCAGGTCGATCAGCCGCTTCGAGAAGGCGGTCAGCGCGTCACCGACCGGATCCCACAGCAGCCCGAACAGCACGCCGAGCGCGCAGCAGAGGAAGGCCATGATGATCGGGACCAGCCGTCGGCCGTTGAAGAACCCCAGCCAGTCGACGAGCTTGGTGCGGTGGTAGCGCTGCCAGATCACGGCCGTCAGCAGGCCGATCAGGATGCCGCCGAGCACCCCCGGGTTCTGTGGTTGGCCCTCCGGCATGGCCTCCGTCACCGAACCCGCGACGGGGAACGCCTTGAGCGTGCTGAAGTAGACGAGAAAGCCCGCGACCGCCGCGAGCGCGGTCGAGCCGTCCGACTTCTTGGCGAAACCGATCGCGACGCCGATGCAGAAGAGCAGCGGCAGGCCGAGGCTGCCGTCGAGAATGCCGCCGCCGCCCTCCACCAGGACCTTGGCCGTCCGGTCCCAGAACGGCCCATCCAGAGTGGCTTCGAGCAGGTTCCCGAGGCTGACCAGCAGGCCGGCCGCGGGCAGCACGGCGACCGGGAGCTGGAGGCTGCGGCCGACCTTCTGGAGTCCCTGGAAGAGGCCGTGCCGCCACTTCTTCCGCGGCGCGGCCGCGCTCTCGGAGCTCATCGGCGTCCTCCCGGAGCAGACCTGGTTCGGCACGTGTAGCAGACTGGTGTAGACCAGTCGCGGTACGGTCCTGGAGCCCGGTCACACGACAGGGCGCCGGTGATCGTCATCTTTCGGTACAAGATGGTTACCCACCCGTGAAGATGGGCCAACCGTGCGTTACCGTGACAAGCCGGACCTACGGTGGGCCGAGGCGGTGGGCCGCGGCGGTGGGCCGGGACAGCGCTCAACGCTCAGAACGCAGGGAGAAAGACATGGCCAGCAAGGCTGAGAAGATCGTCGCCGGGCTCGGCGGAATCGACAACATCGAGGAGATCGAGGGCTGCATCACCCGCCTGCGCACCGAGGTCGCCGACCCCGGCCTCGTCGACGAGGCCGCGCTCAAGGCCGCCGGCGCCCATGGCGTCGTCAAGATGGGCACCGCCATCCAGGTCGTCATCGGCACCGACGCCGACCCCATCGCCGCCGACATCGAAGACATGATGTGAGCTGATCCCTCACCCACCCCGGCACGTCGAGGGGCCTGATTCCGGCCGACCGGAACAGGCCCTTCACCCATCTGCCGATAGGCTCGCAGCATGTCTCGAATCGACGGCCGCACCCCCGAACAGCTCCGCCCGGTCACCATCGAACGCGGATGGAGCAAGCACGCCGAGGGCTCCGTCCTCATCTCCTTCGGAGACACCAAGGTGTTCTGCACCGCCTCCTTCACCGAAGGCGTCCCCCGCTGGCGCAAGGGCAGCGGCGAAGGTTGGGTCACCTCCGAGTACTCGATGCTGCCCCGCTCCACCAACACCCGTGGCGACCGCGAATCCGTACGCGGCAAGATCGGCGGCCGCACCCACGAGATCAGCCGCCTCATCGGCCGTTCGCTGCGCGCGGTCATCGACTACAAGGCCCTCGGCGAGAACACCGTCGTCCTCGACTGCGACGTCCTCCAGGCCGACGGCGGCACCCGCACCGCCGCCATCACCGGCGCCTATGTCGCCCTCGCCGACGCCGTCGCCTGGGCGCAGACGAAGAAGCTCGTCAAGGCGAACCGCAAGCCCCTCACCGGAACCGTCGCCGCCGTCAGCGTCGGCATCGTCGACGGCACCCCCCTCCTCGACCTCTGCTACGAGGAGGACGTCCGCGCCGAGACCGACATGAACGTCGTGTGCACCGGCGACGGCCGCTTCGTCGAGGTCCAGGGCACCGCAGAGGCCGAGCCCTTCGACCGCAAGGAGCTCAACGCCCTCCTCGACCTCGCCACCGGCGGCTGTGCCGACCTCGCCGCCCTCCAGGCCGAGGCCCTCGGCCGCTCCGCAGAGTAAAGACGCAACCAAGAACGCCCCATGGGGCGTCTTACAGACACGGGCGCACGGGCCGAACCGTGCGCCCGTCCGTACCCGGGGAGGACCGTTCCACATGTCTGCGCGCCGACGCACCGCACTCGCCATCGCCGCCGCTGCCCTCATAGTGCCCACCGCCGTCGGCTGCAGCGCCCTCGACAAGGCACTCGACTGCGTAGAGACGGCCGATTCCATCGCCACCAGCGTCAACAAGCTCCAGGAAGCCGTCTCCACCGCCACCGAGGACCCCACCAAGGCCCGTGAGGCGCTCGACGACATCGACCGCGAACTCGACAGCCTCGGCGACAAGACCGACAACGCCGACCTCAGCAAGGCCGTGGACGACCTCGCCGCGGGCGTCGACAATGTGCGCAAGTCCATCGAGGGCGGCGACGCCACCCCGGACATCAGCCCCGTCACCGACGCGGCCACCGAGATCGGCAAGGTCTGCACCCCCGGATAATCGAGGGCATGACCCGACTGATCCTCGCCACCCGCAACGCCGGAAAGATCACCGAACTCAGGGCCGTCCTCGCCGACGCCGGTCTCACCCACGACCTCGTCGGCGCTGATGCCTATCCGGAGGTCCCCGACGTCAAGGAGACCGGCGTCACCTTCGCCGAGAACGCACTTCTCAAGGCCCATGCCCTCGCCAAGGCCACCGGCCTGCCCGCCGTCGCCGACGACTCCGGCCTCTGCGTCGACGTCCTCGGCGGCGCGCCCGGTATCTTCTCCGCCCGCTGGGCCGGGCGCCACGGCGACGACCAGGCCAACCTCGAGCTGCTGCTGGCCCAGCTCCGGGACATCGACACCCCCCACCGCGGCGCCCACTTCGCCTGCGCCGCCGCGCTCGCGCTCCCGGACGGCACGGAGCGTGTCGTGGAAGGGCGTCTGGCCGGCACCCTCCGGCGCTCCCCGCACGGCACGAACGGCTTCGGCTACGACCCGATCCTCCAGCCCGACGGCGAGTCGCGTACCTGCGCGGAGCTGACACCGGAGGAGAAGAACGCGATCAGCCACCGTGGCAAGGCGTTTCGAGCGCTGGTACCGGTGGTGAAGGAACTGCTGGGCCGAGCCCGGTGAACCGTCGAGGGGCGCGGCACCGATGCGGTGCCGCGCCCCTCGCGCACGTGCGGCCGGAGGGACTCGAACCCTCACGGGTGTTACCCCACTGGGACCTAAACCCAGCGTGACTGCCAGTTCCACCACGGCCGCGTGTGCGCCCATCGTAGTGGGCGGCGACCGTGCGGCCGCCTGCCGGTCAGGACTTCGGGTGCGAGGCCTGGGCCGGGAGCACGTCGGCGGCCTCTTCCTTGGACGAGACCGACGGCGGGGAGCAGTCGAGGGGCGTCTGCGCGGTCTCCTTCACGCACGCGACTTCCTGCACGCCACCGCGATCATGCCGACCAGTGCCGCCGCCGCCGAGCCCTGCGCGGGCACCAGAAGGCCGGCCGCGCCGACGCAGCCGTCCTCGAAGCGTGCGAGGCGCGGGAAAGCCGTCGGGTCAGACCCCGAGGTCCTTGATGATCTTGGCGACGTGGCCGGTGGCCTTGACGTTGTACAGGGCGCGCTCGACCTTGCCGTCCTCGTCGACGACGAGCGTGGAGCGGATCACGCCGGTCACCGTCTTGCCGTAGAGCTTCTTCTCGCCGAAGGCGCCGTATGCCGCGAGCACCTCCTTGGAGGGGTCGCCGACGAGCGTGACCTTGAGCGCCTCCTTCTCGCGGAACTTGGCCAGCTTCTCGGGCTTGTCGGGTGACACGCCGATGACGTCGTAGCCCGCGCCGGCCAGCAGCTCGAGGTTGTCGGTGAAGTCGCAGGCCTGCTTGGTGCAGCCGGGGGTGAGTGCGGCGGGGTAGAAGTACACGATCACCTTGCGGCCCTTGTAGTCGGCGAGCGAGACCTCGTTGCCGTCCGCGTCGGGCAGGGTGAAGGCGGGGGCGGTGTCGCCGGGCTGGAGTCGCTCGCTCATGGTTCTCCTCGATGGGCGGTCGGTGCGTACGGCATCGAGCGTAATGGGGGTGCCGACGAGTGCGGCCGCGCCTCAGCTGACAGACTGTCGACGAAGGACTACCGGACACGACCACGGAGGCAGCGCAGTGTCGGATGCCAGGACCCCTGCGCAGATCGAGGCGGACATCGTCCGCCGGCGCGAGCAGCTCGCGGAGACGCTCGACGAGATCGGTGTGCGTATGCACCCGAAGACTGTCATCGGCGACGCGAAGGCCAAGGTCGCCTCGACGGTGGACCGGACGGCCGGACGCGCGTTCGTCGCGGTGAACCGCTCCGTGTCGGACGTGAAGGAGAAGTTCGTGTCCGAGGACGGGTCGCCGAGGCTGGAGCGGCTGGTGCCGGTGGCGCTGGTGGCGGTCGGTCTGGTGGGCCTGCTCGCTGTTTCGGCGCGCAGGCGCCGTTTGTGACCCTGCGGCCCGTGGAAGCCGCCGAGGCAGGTAGGTTCGTCGTGTGAGCGCCAACAGCCATCAGCACAGCCCCCAGCACGACAAGCTGCCCATCCGGATGCTGCACGACCGCGTCCTGGTGAGGACGGACATCCCGGAGGGGGAGCGGCGTTCCAGCGGCGGCATCGTCATCCCGGCGACCGCTGCGGTGGGGCGGCGCCTGGCCTGGGCCGAGGTCGTCGCCGTCGGGCAGAACGTGCGGACGGTGGAGCCGGGGGACCGGGTGCTGTACGACCCCGAGGACCGGGCCGAGGTCGAGGTGCGGGGCGTGGCCTACGTGCTGATGCGGGAGCGGGACCTGCACGCGGTGGCGGCGGACCGGTTCCAGGGGTCGGAGGACTCCACGGGGCTGTATCTGTAGCCGTGGCAAGAGGGCTGGTGGCCGAGGCCACCAGCCCTTTGTCCTGCCCGGGGCCGGGCGGCTTGCTACGTTGGGAGGACCCCGACGAGACGCGCCGTACCGGGTAGGAAAAGACGACGCACCCCGTTGTTGCCCGCGTTGTTCCGCGTCTCGGAGGTGCCGTCATGGCCTGGGTGCTGCTTGTTGTCGCCGGTCTGCTCGAAGTGGGCTGGTCGATCGGGATGAAGTTCACCGAGGGGTTCACCCGGCTGTGGCCGAGCGTCTTCACCGGTGCGGGGATCGTCGTCAGCATGCTGCTGCTGTCGTACGCGGCGAAGTCCCTGCCGATCGGCACGGCCTACGGCGTGTGGGTCGGTATCGGTGCGGCGGGTGCGGCCGTGGTCGGCATGCTCGTGCTCGACGAGCCGGTGACCGCCGCCCGGATCTTCTTCGTGTGTCTGCTGCTGATCGCGGTGGTGGGACTGAAGGCGACCTCCGGTCACTGAGCCGACCCGGCCGGCCGGACGGCGGGCGTGGACGGCGCCGCGGACGTGAAGGGCGTCGTGGGCGTGGAGGACGCGGCGGGTGTGGTGGGCGCCGCTGACGTGAAGGGCGTCGCGGGCGTGGACGGCGCCGCCGGCGCAGTCGGCAGCGGCGGGGCGGTGGGCCCGACCGCGCCGGGCCGGGCGGATGCGCCGGTGCCGGGCGGCTGACCGGGTGCTGCTCCGGGCGCTCCTCCCGGGGCGACGGTGCTCGGGGTGGTGCCGGGCCGTCCGCCGCCTGCTCCGTACGGGCCGCTGTCGCGGCCTTCGCCGGCCTGTTCGTCCGGGTTCTGCCGGTAGATGTCCTCGGGGTCGCGGGAGCCGCCCGGGTCGTTCGGATCCCGCGGGTCGGGCGGCGGGTCGTCCGCGCCGGGTGCGAGCTGCAGCTCGAAGTCCCGGACCAGGGAGCCTTCGAGGGCGGCGGCCGTGTACTGGCCCCAGATCTCGGCGGGTGGGCCGCCGCCGTTGATGCGTGACATGCCGAGCGCACCGTACAGCGATGTCTGGGCCCCGGTCTGCGGGTTCTGCCCCATGACGGCGATCACGGTGGACAGTTCGGGTGTGTAGCCGGCGAACCAGGCTGCCCGGTCCTCCTCCGCGGTGCCGGTCTTGCCGGCGGCGGGCCGGCCGGCCGACTGGGCGGCGGAGCCGGTGCCGCCGTCGACGACGCCGCGCAGGACGTAGGTGGTGGTGTCGGCGGCCTCACGGCCGACGGCCTGTACGGTGCGCTGCTCGGGGAGCGCCACCTCCACGCCGTTCTTGGTGATCTTCTCGATGAGCGTGTACGCGATGTGTTTGCCGTGGTTGGCGAGGCTGGCGTACGCGCCCGCCATGTCGAGGACGCTGGCGGTGGCCGGACCCAGGGCGATGGAGGGGGAGGGGCTCAGGTCGGGGGTGGTGCTCGGCAGGCCGAGGGCGATGGCGGTGCTCATGACACGTGCGGGGCCGACGTCGACGGCCATCTGCGCGAAGACGGCGTTGACGGAGTTGTCGGCGGCCTCGCGGACGGGGATGGGGCCGTAGGAGACGTGGTCCTCGTTCTCAGGGGCGTAACGGGGGCCGTTCCAGCCCTGGACGGGGCGTTTGCTGTCGCCGACGTAGATGGCGTTGGGGGCGATCGGCCGGCCCTCCTGGGTGAGGGAGTGGTTCTCGACGGCCGAGGCGAGGACGAACGGCTTGAAGGTGGAGCCGACCTGGTAGTCGCGCCGGGTGGCGTTGTTGACGTACTGCTTGGTGTAGTCGATGCCGCCGTACATGGCGACGACCTTGCCGGTGTCCGGTTCGATGGAGGCGCCGCCGACGCGGACGTCGCGATCGGCCTCGCGTTCGCTGTCGAGTCTCGACATCACCCGGTCGTTGACGGCGGCGGTGAGCGCGTCCTGTTTGGGGCGCTGCAGTGTGGTGGTGATGCGGTAGCCGCCGGTGGCCAGGGTCTTCTCGTCGAGGATGCCGTGGGCGGCGAGTTGGTCCTCGACGGCCTGGACGATGTAGCCGCCCTGCCCGGACAGCCCGCTGGAGGGTTTCACCTGACGGGGTGTGGGGAAAGTCAGAGCCTCCCGGGCCGCGGCGCCGAGCCACTTCTCCTTCACCATGCCGCCGAGCACGTAGTTCCAACGCGCCATCGCCGCCTGCTGCTTCTCGGGGTGGGTGGCGACGTCGTAGGCGTTGGGCGCGTTGAGCAGACCGGCGAGGTACGCGCCTTCGGCCACGTCGAGGTCCTGGACGTCCTTGCCGTAGTAGGCGTGGGCGGCGGCCTGGATGCCGTAGGCGTTGCGGCCGAAGTAGCTGGTGTTGAGATAGCCCTCGAGGATCTGGCTCTTGCTCTGGTTGCGGCCGAGCTTGATCGCGATGAAGAACTCCTTCACCTTGCGGGTGACGGTCTGTTCCTGGCCGAGGTAGTAGTTCTTCACGTACTGCTGGGTGATGGTCGAACCGGACTGCTTGCCCTTGCCGGTGACGGTGTTCCAGGCGGCGCGGATCATCGCCAGGGGGTCGATGGCGGGAGCGCTGTAGAAGTCGCGGTCCTCGGCCGCGAGTACGGCGTGCTGGACGGTGAGCGGAATCCTGTCGAGGGAGACGTTCTCGCGGTTGATGTCGCCGTCGCGGGCGATGTGCGTGCCGTCCGCGTAGAGGTAGACGTTGGTCTGGGCGGTGGCCGCGGCGTTGGCGGGCGGGATGTCGACGAGCAGATAGCCGGTGACGAGCCCGCCGATGGTCAGCAGTGACGCGACGAGCAGGGTGCCGAGGGTGATGCGCCAGGTGGGGACGGCGCGGCGCCAGCCGGTGCGCTTGCGGCGGGGCCTGCGGCTCCTCTTCGTCTTCGCCGTGTTCCCGAAGGGCGCGGCGGCGTCGGGCGCCTCGCCGCCGTCGGACCCCCGTTCGGTGGCCGGGCCCCCGTCGTCGGGGTCCTCGCCGGCGTCGGTGCCGGAGGCAGGGTCGTTGTCGGCCGCGGGTTCCTCGTCGGGGTCGGGCTCGGTGTCGGCCTCGGTCTCCGTGCCCGACTCCGGGCCCGTGTCCGTCTCCGGGGCCTTGCTCTCGTTCTCGTCCTTGTCGGACGGGTCGGCTGCCGTCGCGTCCTGGGGTGTCCAGCCCTGCTGCTGCGGCTCGTCGCTCATGGACCCATACTGCACTTTTCATCCCGATATCCCCCGTATCCGGGCGCTTCCGTCACCGGAAATCCCCTCGCGGTGGCCAGTCGCCCTGAGCTAGGGTCGTGCGCTTTGGTGCCCGGGGCGGTCGCGTGGAGGGGAGTGGTCGTGCGGCTCTATGCGGTCGTCGCGGCGGGTGGGTTCCGGCGCTATGCGACCTACCGGGTGGCGACGGCGGCAGGGGTGTTCACCAACACCGTTTTCGGTTTCATCCTCGCGTACACCTATATCGCCCTGTGGGACGAGCGTCCGCAGCTCGGCGGATACGACCAGTCCCAAGCGCTCACCTATGTGTGGCTGGGCCAGGCACTCCTGATGACCTGCGCCATGATGGGCGGCGGCTTCGAGGACGAACTGATCGAGCGCATCCGTACCGGTGACATCGCCATCGACCTCTACCGTCCGGCCGACCTCCAATTGTGGTGGCTGGCCGGGGACCTGGGCCGGGCCGCCTTCCACCTGCTCGGGCGGGGCATCGTGCCGATGGTGCTCGGTGCGCTGGCGTTCGATCTGGCCCTGCCCGTCTCGCCGTTGACATGGGTGGCCTTCCTGGTGTCGGTGGCGCTCGGCGTGGTGGTGAGCTTCGCGGTGCGGTTCCTGGTGGCGCTGTCGGCGTTCTGGCTGATGGACGGCACCGGCGTGATGCAGATGTGCTGGCTGGTCGGCCTGTTCTTCTCGGGGATGCTGCTGCCGCTGAACCTCTTCCCCGGGCTGCTCGGCGACGTGGCCCGCGCACTGCCCTGGTCGTCGCTGCTGCAGGTCCCCGCCGACGTGTTCCTCGGCACGCACACGGGCTGGGACCTGGTCCGGGCATACGCCTTCCAGGGCGGCTGGGCGCTCGTCCTGCTGGCCGCCGGGCGGGCGCTGCAGTCGGTCGCGACGCGCCGGGTGGTGGTCCAGGGTGGCTGATGCGCTCAGGGCGTACGGGCTGATCGTCGCGATGTGGGTGCGCTCCACCATGGCGTACCGGGCGTCGTTCGCACTGACGACGATCGGCAACTTCGCGGCCACCGCCTTCGACTTCGTCACGATCCTGCTGATGTTCTCGCACGTCGACGCGCTGGGCGGCTACTCGCTGCCGGAGGTCGCGTTCCTGTACGGGACCACGAGCACCGCCTTCGGCCTCGCCGACCTGCTGATGGGGTCGATGGACCGGCTGGGGCGCCGCGTACGGGACGGCACGCTCGACACCCTTCTCGTACGGCCGGTGCCGGTGCTCGTCCAGGTCGCCGCCGACCGGTTCGCGCTGCGTCGCCTCGGACGGATCACGCAGGGCCTGCTGGTGCTCACGTACGCACTGGTGACCCTCGACATCGAGTGGACGGTGACGAAAGCGGCGATGCTGGCGCTGATGCCGCTCTGCGGGGCCGCGATCTTCGCGTCGGTGTTCGTGGCGGGTGCGGCGTTCCAGTTCTTCGCGCAGGACGCGGCAGAGGTGCAGAGCTCATTCACCTACGGCGGGAACACGCTGCTGCAGTACCCGCCGTCGATCTTCGCGAAGGACCTCGTGCGCGGCGTCACGTTCGTCGTACCGCTGGCCTTCGTCAACTGGGTGCCCTCGCTGTACGTGCTGGGCCGCGAAGACCCGATCGGTCTGCCCGACTGGTTCGCGCTGCTGCCGCCCGTCGTCGCCGCCGGCTGTCTCGGGCTCGCGGCACTGGCCTGGAGGGCCGGGCTCCGTTCGTATCGAAGCACCGGAAACTGAGGACACAGTGGATTTCATCGAACTCGACCAGGTCGAGAAGGTCTTCGACGTACGACGCAGGACGGGCCGGCTGCGCAGGGAGAAGCACCAGGTGCGGGCCGTCGACGGAATCAGCTTCACCGTCCCCCGCGGCGAGATGGTCGGTTACATCGGCCCGAACGGCGCCGGCAAGTCCACCACGATCAAGATGCTGACCGGCATCCTCACCCCCAGCGGCGGCCGGCTCCGGGTCGCGGGCATCGACCCGTCGAAGGAGCGGACGCGGCTCGCGCAGCGCATCGGCGTCGTCTTCGGGCAGCGCACGACACTCTGGTGGGACCTGCCGCTGCGCGACTCGTACCGGCTGATGCACCGCATGTACCGCATCCCCGACCCGGTCTTCCGGCAGAACCTGGACCGCTGCGTCGAACTGCTCGACCTGGCGGAGCTCTTGGAGGTGCCGGTGCGTCAGCTGTCGCTGGGGCAACGGATGCGCGGCGACATCGCGGCCGCGCTGCTGCACGACCCCGAGGTGCTGTACCTGGACGAGCCCACCATCGGACTCGACGTCATCTCCAAGGCGAAGGTCCGTCGGTTCCTGCGCGAACTGAACGCGGAACGCGGCACCACGGTCCTGCTGACCACGCACGACCTGACCGACATCGAACAGCTGTGCAAACGTGTGATGGTCATCGACCACGGGCGGCTGATGTACGACGGGGCCCTGGCAGGGCTGCACGAAGTGGGCGAGAGCGAGCGGACACTGGTGGTGGACCTGGAACGAGAGCTGCCGCCCATCGACCTGGAGTCGGCCCGGACGCTGAAGGTGGAGGGGCCGCGGCAGTGGCTGGCGTTCCCCGCCTCGGTGTCGGCGGCGCCGCTGGTGGCGGCGCTGGCGGAACGGTATCCGCTGGTGGACCTGTCGGTGCGGGAGCCGGACATCGAAGCGGTGATCGCGAAGATGTACGCGGAGCGCTCGGCCTGACCGGTTTGCTTGACTAGGCTGCCGGTATGACGAGCGAACTCCCCGAGATGCGCGCCTCCGACGCCGAACGCGAGCGGGTCGCCGAGCGGCTGCGGGACGCCGTCGCCGAAGGGCGGCTCGACATGAACGAGTTCGAACAGCGCCTGGACGCGGCGTACCGGGCGCGCACGCACGGTGACTTGGAGCCGCTGGTGCGCGACCTGCCGGTGCCGGCCGGCCCCGCCTCTGCCGTCGAAGGCCCCCGCACCACCTGGTCGGGCCGGGTCGGCGGGCCGGCCACCTCTAAGGGCGCGTTCTCGTTCTGGGGCGGCTTCGGGCGGCGGGGGAGCTGGACCGTCGGCCGGAGGTTCACCGCGTTCGCCCTGATGGGCGGCGGCGAGCTGGACCTGCGCGAAGCCCGGTTCGAGGACCGGGAGACCGTGATCGACTGCATCGCGATCATGGGCGGCATCCAGGTCACCGTGCCGCCCGGCCTGAACGTCGAAGTCAGAGGCATCGGTCTGATGGGCGGCTTCGACGAACGAGGCCGCGTCGATGCCACCCCCGACCCGGAAGCGCCCCGCGTGATCATCAGGGGTCTGGCGCTGATGGGCGGCGTCGGTGTGGAGCGCAAGCTCACGCGGGCGGAGAAGCAGCGGCTGAAGGCGGAGCGTGAACGTGAGCGGAAGCTCATGAAGGGGGACGACCGGGACGACCGCAAGGAGCTGGGCGGAGGCGCGTAGCGTCTGCGGCGGGCTTGACCGGGTGCCCTGGGGCGTGGCGGTGTGTTGCCCGGGGCGTGGTGGGCGCGGGGCGGGGGTGGCCGCTGCGCGGGGCCGTTTCGCCTGCCCGCCCCTTCCCGACCCGGGGCTCCGCCCCGGGCCCCGTTCCTACGGGGGCTGCGCCCCCATGGACCCGTTCCCCCGCGCCTCAAACGCCGGCGGGCTGAGATTGGCCGTCTGTCGGGGGTCCGCCCCGGCCCGGCGCCCCGACCCCGGCACCTCGAATACCGGTGGGCTCGAATTGCCGCGTGCTTCGGTCCCGGCAGAGACCGCCACGCGGTGGAGCCGCACACAGCGGGAAGCGGGCGGCAAGCCCGTCGCAGGGCGAGGCCCGGCCCGCGTTACAGCGCTGCCAGATCCACCGTCGTCCCCATCCGTACGAACCCCGCATCGCTGGGATGCAGATGATCCCCCGAGTCGTACACCGGCCTCAGCCGCCCCGGTGCGTACGGATCCCGCAGCGCTGCGTCGAAGTCGACCACCGCGTCGAAGATGCCGCCCGAGCGGATCGATTGGTTGATCTTCAGGCGTTCCGCTTCCGCGGACGCGGTGCAGCGGGGGTGGCCGCCGCACGGCGCGAGCGTGGAGCCGATCACCCGCCACCCGCGGGCGTGGGCGCGGTCGGCGAGCTCGGTCAGGCCCGCGGTCACGTGGTCCGCGGTGGGCGCGTGCGGTGCGCGCAGTACGTCGTTGATGCCTATGGCGACGATCACGGTCCGCGCGCCGGACCGCGCCAGGACGTCACGGTCGAAGCGTTCCAGGGTGCTGGGGCCGCGCCCGTACTCCAGCAGCCGGTTGCCGCTGATGCCCTGGTTGAGTACGCCGTAGCGGCCGCCGAGCCGGTCGGCGAGCACGTCCGGCCACCGCTTGTTGGCGCCGGGGGTCGCGGAGACCCCGTCGGTGATCGAGTCGCCGACGGCGACGATCGCGCCGCGTGCCTGCGAGGTCAGGACGTCTACGGCGGTGACGTGGTGCCAGGAGCTGGTCTGCTCCTCGTACGCGTCGCCCGTCTCGTCCCGCGTGGCGTCGCCGTCCGCCAGATAGGAGGTCTGGACGGCGTGCGGGTGGCTGGTGGCCGGGCCGCCGGGCGCCGGGGTGTGGACGGAGATCAGCAGGTCGCCGTCGTACGGGATACGCAGGACGACCGGGTCGCTGACGATCAGCCCGCCGGGCTCGACGGTCACCTCGTGCGCCCCGTCGAAGGTCATCCGGCGCAGGCTGCCCTCGACGGCGGCCGGGCCGGTGCCCGCGCGTACGGCGAGCGATGCGCCGGTGATCCGCAGCGGCTCGGTGCCGTACAGATTGGAGAAGGTGACGCGGGCGGCCGTGCCGCCGATGCTGGTGTGCACGACGTTCCGCACGGAACGGCCGTCGCGGCCGCTGGGCGCGCCGACCGCGGAGGTGGCCGCTGCGGCGGCGACGGGACTCGCGGACCAGGTGCCGATCCATTCCGGTACGGCGGCCGGGGGCGTACGAAGCTCGGGTTTCTTCTTGAAGGAGCCGACACCGAGGTAGATACCGCCACAAATGAGGGCAACTGTGGCCATGAGGGCAGCGAGATTCACATACCCCTGACGCTTATTCATGCACACATCATCCGGCATGGTCCGGGAACTCGATGTGCCGCCCAGGAGTACCTGATGTAGGGACGAGTGGTAGGGACATTGCGTACGGACGCAGGCGCGGACGGGTGGAGCGGATGGAACGTACAGAACTGGGCAAGCCGGGCGGCGGTGACCGGGTCGGCGGCACGAGCGCCCGGCCGGCCCCCTCGACGGCCCTGCCGTCGTTCGCGTACACCGAGGCCGACGAGGAGAAGCGGCGTGGTGTGCGGCGGATGAAGACGACCGCGACCGGGCTGCTGCTGCTCGTCGCGCTCGTCTTCGTCCTCGCCACCTGGGCGAAGAACGCGGGCCTCGGTGCCTGGGCCGGTTACGTCGCGGCGGCGGCCGAGGCCGGCATGGTCGGCGCGCTCGCCGACTGGTTCGCCGTCACCGCCCTCTTCCGCCACCCGCTCGGCATCCCCATCCCGCACACCGCGATCATCCCGAACAAGAAGGACCAGCTCGGCGCTTCCCTCGGCTCGTTCGTCGGCGAGAACTTCCTCTCGGGCGACGTCGTACGGCTCAGGCTCCGCGCCGTCGGCATCGGCAGCCGGCTCGGGGCCTGGCTCGCCGAACCCGCGCACGCCGACCGGGTCACCGCCGAACTGTCGACCGCCCTGCGCGGCGCGCTGACCGTGCTGCGCGACTCCGATGTGCAGGCGGTCGTCGGCGAGGCGATCACCCGCCGCGCCGAGGCCGCCGAGATCGCGCCCGGTATCGGCAAGACGCTCCAGAAGGTCGTCGCGGACGGCGCCCACCACCGTGCCGTCGACCTGATCTGCACCCGTGCGCACGACTGGCTGATCCTCCATTCCGGCTCCGTGATGGACGCCGTCGAGGGCGGGGCGCCCGGCTGGACCCCGCGCTTCGTGGACAGGAAGGTCGGCGAGCGCGTCTACAAGGAGCTGGTGCGTTTCGTCACCGAGATGCGCGACATGCCCGGCCACCCGGCGCGCGGGGCGATCGACCGCTTCCTCGGCGACTTCGCCGCGGACCTCCAGTCGGACACGGACACCCGCGCCCGCGTGGAGCGCATGAAGTCGGAGCTGCTGTCGCGCACCGAGGTGCAGGACGTGATCGCGTCGGCCTGGTCCTCCGTCCGCGCCATGATCATCTCGGCGGCGGAGGACGACCGGAGCGAGCTGCGGATGCGGGCCCGCGCCTCGCTGCTCTCCCTCGGGTCGCGCCTCGCGACGGACAGCCGGCTCCAGGCGAAGGTGGACGGCTGGGTGGAGGAGGCGGCGGTGTACGTGGTGACGACGTACCGCGGGGAGATCACCTCGCTCATCTCGGAAACCGTCGCGAGCTGGGACGCGGAGCACACCTCCCGCAAGATCGAGGCGCACATCGGCCGCGACCTCCAGTTCATCCGGATCAACGGCACGGTGGTCGGCGCGCTGGCCGGCCTGCTCATCTACACCGTCGCGCACGCGCTGGGCGCGTGAGGGTCCGGTCGTCCGGCCCCGGACGTGCGCTGGGCGGGTGAGGGTCCGGTCGTCCGGCCCCGGACATGTGCTGGGCGCGTGACCGGTCCCTGCCTGATGGTCACGCGCCCAACGCCTCTACGGGGAGGTGTGGATGAATACGTACGGTGTGCCGGAAGCGTTCAGCCCGATCTCGGGGACTCTCGGACCCGGGGATCGGAGTCCCAGGGATCTGTGTCCCGGGGATCCGGGCCCGGCCCCGGCTCCGTCAGTGACTGCGCCGCGTGACCGTCCACGAGGCCAGCGCCACCCCGGCGGCCGCCGTGAACACCGCCGGCCACGCGCCGACCTTCCTGGCGAGCGGGCGCGACCCGGCGAACGCGGCCACGTACGCGGCGCTCAGCCCGGCCGCCGCCTTCGGCCCGGCGACCTGGTGCCATTGCCGGGCGGCCACGGCGCCGGCCGCGGCGAGAGCGACCCCGCCGAGGGGACGCTTCCTGGTCCACCGGGCCACGCCGTACCCGCCGACGAGTCCGCCTGCCGCCACCGCCGCTGCGGGAACCCTGGCCATTGCTGCCGCCTCTCGCGTTTTCGCTGTCACTGTTCGTCCCGAGCACAGACCGTCGCCGTCGGCGTCCTGGTCGTCATCGTCCCGGTCGTCGTGGCGGTCGGTCCTCCTAGTGGAAGAGCTGGCCGCGGACCGCCCCGTCCGGGAACTCCTCGGTGTGGATGTTGGAGTAGAAGCCCCACGGGTTGTTGCGGATCTCCTCGACCACTCCGGCGTGCTGGTCGTTCAGCCGCCCGGAGACGGCGAACAGGCCCTCGGGAATCGGCTTGTCGAAGAAGCCCATCACCACGTCGCCGTTCTTGCCGAATTCGCCCTTGTGGATGTGCGCGGCGCTGGGGGCCTTGATGTTGACCCACGCCAGCGAGAAGTCGACGGTCCGGCCCTTGGGGTGCAGGAACGTCACCGCCTTGCCGTCCCGGTCGTTGACCTTCGTCGCGTCGTTGTTGGCGACCTCCTGGGCACCGTTGGCGAGGGCCCGTAGCTTGCCGCCCTTGATGATGTGGAGCGGGTTGATGTTCTCGTGCAGTTGCTTCAGCTGGCCGCGGACCGCCCCGCCGGGGAACTCCTCGCTGTGCAGGTTCATGTAGAACCCGGACGGATGCTCGATGATGCTCTTCGCGAGCTCGGCGTCGGTCAAGGTCGCGTGCCCGGCGGCCGAGTGCAGCGAATCGGGCATCGGGGTGCCGAACAGCGGCACCTTGACGTCGCCGTTCTGCCCCGCGGCGCCCTGGTGGATGTGGCCCTGGCTCGGCACGAACCCTTCCCACTGCATCGCGAACACCACGCGGTCGCCCTTCACCTGCATCAGGGCCACCGCCTTTCCGTCCGGATCGTTCACGGCGGCCCCGCTCGCGTCGGGCACCTCGTGCGCGCCGGTGAGGACGACGGCGAAGGTGACGGCCTTGCCGTGGCTGGGTTTCGTGAACGTGGCGGCGGACTGCGACAGACTTCGCCCCCCTCCATGGCTGTCATGTGCGACGGCTGGGACGACACCGGCCACGGCCAGCACGAGGGCGGCGGCCGGCACGGCGAGAGTGCGCTTGTGCATTGCGGATGTACCTCTCATTGGGGGCCGACCCGGTCGTGGTCGGTCGGGGTCTTGTACGCGGTGCCCGCGCGGGCCGTTCAACGAGAGGTCCATTGGATCCGATTGAACAGCCGCTCGGTCGAGGCCGTACCACCCGCCGTACGAACTGCCCGCTACAGCACCGGAAGCCGAGGGATCAGACCATGCGCAGCACCCGGAACCGTGGCCGCACCAAGGCCCTGATCGCAGCCCCGCTGATGGCGCTGGTGCTGCTGACCGCGACCGCGTGCGAGGACTCCGGTGACTCGGGTTCGTCGTACGGCGCGGGTCCCGCCGGGCAGCCGGCGGACCAGCAGGCCCCGGCCGAGCCCCCGGCGGACTCGGCGGCCGACGCCACCCCGCCCACCGGCGAGGAGCCGGCCGCCGACGCGCCGCCCAAGCAGGCGCCGGCCCCCTCGATCTCGGTCCGCACGGCCGAGACGGACCTCGGCACGATCCTGGTCGACGACCAGGGCCGCACCCTGTACGGCTTCACCAAGGACAAGCCCGGCCAGGCGAACTGCGACGCCGACTGCATCGCGGTATGGCCGGCGTTGATCTCGGCCAAGGATGTGACGGCGGAGGGCGGCGCCGACGCGTCACTCCTCAAGGAGGTCAAACTGGGCGCGGGCGCGGAACAGGCCGTCTACGGTGACTGGCCGCTGTACTACTACGTGGGCGACGTGACGGCCGGTGACGTCAACGGCCAGGGCCTGGACGCCGAATGGTTCGTGATCGCGCCCGACGGCAAGCTGATCAAGTCGGAGGCCTGACCCCGGGTTCTTCCGGCTACGCGAGGGTGCACTGCTCAGGGCCGGGCGGGCCGAGGCTCTACGGCGTCCGGGAGGCGGGCCCGCGGGAGCTACGCGCCCCCAGGGGCGCAGCCACCCAGCCGGGCGAGGACCCGGCCGCGCAGCAGCTCGTACTCCTCCGCCCGGCGCCGGGGCCGGCCTGGCGACGGCACGGCCTGCCGTAACGGTCCGGCCGAGCCGGAACTGGTCGCGGGTGATGTCGATCTCGGTGCCGTCGGGCCGCCGGTTCCACCAGTGGAAGCCGTGCTGCTCAGCGTCCAGGTGCACTTCCCCGAGCATGAACTCGCCACCGAGCAGGTCGTGCACGACCAGGGCCGTGATGTCGCAGTGCCCCCACGCCGGGTTTCCGGAGTCCCATCCGGCGCGCTCCGGATCGTCGGGCGAGCAGGTGTCGGCGGCCCAAGAGGCGCGCAGCGCATGCTCGATGCCGGCCAGGGTGTGGGTAGCGTTCACACACGGCAGGATGCCGCACCCCTGTGACAACGTCCCGGGGAGACCGACCCCGACCGAGCCGCCCGGGCCGAGCGCCGAGCGATCACGCCGTCAGGCGTTCACGGCCCGGCCCCCCATCTGGATCAGGGCGTGCGTGCCGCTCGTACGCCACGCCTGCCCGCCCGCCTCCAGCGCGGCCACGGTGTCCCCCTCCAGACCGGTGATGACGTCCGACTTCAGGGTGCGCAGTGCCGCCACTGGCCCAGGGAAGTACGGGACACGCCCACCGAAGGACGTGGTCGGCTCCCAGAGGCGGTCGCCGACGAGACGCCGGTAGTTCAGGTCGCCCTTGACGACGGTCACGGTGGCCCCCGCGAACTCCTTCCGCAGGCTGTCGGGCATCGCGTCGTACGGGAACGGCGCGCAGAAGAACTCGTGCGCGCGGACCACGAGCCGGCCGTCGGCCATCGCACCCCACAGCCGTCGCCCGATCTCCGCGGCGTACCGTGCGGCCTGCACCTGAGCCTGCGCGAGGCGCCGCATGCTGTCGACGACGTCCGACATGGTCGCGTCGGAGACGTAGTACGGATACGGCTTCACATGCAGCACCACCTCCACCGCGCGCTCGGCGTGCAGCAGGTGGTCGATGAGTACGAGGTCGGGGATGAGCTCACGCCCGGCGTTGTCCGCGACGACGTGCACGGAGGGCGCCGCGCCACCCGCCGGCAGCAGTGACCACAGCGCCGCGCTCTCGTCGGCGACGAGTCGCGAGCCGGTCCCGCCGGCCGTCGACGGCTGCGCGCCACCGGAGTCGAGACGGAAGCCGAGGTCCGCGCGGTTGCCCCACAGCGAGGCACCCAGCAGCGCGGGCCCCTGGACGTCGGCGGGCCGCCCGGCCAGCTCGTCGAGCGCGGCGAGCTCGTCGTCGACGGTCGCGCTGCGCAGCTCGGCGGCCTTGAACGGCCCGAAGGGGTCGATCCCCTGCCAGGGACCGGGCTCGAAGTAGCCGAGCGCGCCCAGGAGCCGGCGGTAGAAGTAGCTCTCGGACCACAGGAACGGCACGTCGAACCAGGACCGCCCGAAGTAGCCCTGTCCCCACGCCGCCCAACGCTCGCGGTCGTGCGAGCCCGCGGCGAGTGGCTCGATGACACCGTGGGCGGTCTCCTCGAGCAGCGCGTCGAGCGCCGCGTGCTGCGCCGGCCCACAGGGGAACGCGTCACGGACCTGTTCGATGAGTGCCGGGTGCCGCTTGGCCAGCACCCCCCAGGCGAACGACCCGGGCTCGTTGCCCAGGATCACGGGTGCGTCGTCGGCGCTTGCCTGCGTCGCGTCTGCGGTCATCTCGCTCACGTACTCCTCGGTCGTTGCGGGCCGCGGCCGGTGCGCCGCCGACGGGTCCATCATGACGACCTGCACGGCCGCGGTTGGCTCCGGCCGCTCCCGTACCCGCGATCCCCTGAAGGGCGCCCGGGGCGGGGGCTTGCCTGTCAGGCGGCTGCGGCCGGGGACCGGTCTCTCACAGCGACAGCTTGAACCCGTCGTGGCTCCGGGCAAACCCGAGCGATGCGTAGAACCGGTGCGCCTCGGCACGCCGCTTGTTGCTGGTCAGCTGTACGAGGGTGCAGCCACGCTCCCGCGCCCGGTCGATGGCCCGCGTGAGCAGGTCCCGCCCGAGCCCGGCCCCACGCCGGTCCGCCCGTATCCGCACCGCCTCGATCAGCGCGCGTTCCTGCCCGTGGCGGCCGAGGCCCGGGATGTAGGTGAGCTGCAGACAGCCGAGGACCGTACCGTCGCCCTCGTCGAGGACCATCATCTCGTTGCGCCTGTCGGCGTCGATGGCATCGAAGGCCCGGACGCACGCATCGTCGACATGGACCGTGCTCGCGTCCACGACGGTCTCTTCGCCGGCCAGGAGTGCTACGACGGCGGGCAGATCGAGGCGGGTTGTGACCGGCGGTGGCGGGCGCACTCAGCTCGCGGCGACGGCCGAGTAAGACCACACATCTGCGGGAATCTCGTGCTGCAACTCCCAGGTGATGCCCATCGGCTTGCTGCCCGTGTGACCAAGGAATTCGGCGGGCCCCAGCAACATCCACGGCTGAGGGCCGCCAATGTCCGTGCTCCTGTAGCGGCGGACGAACAGGAGCACGTGCGTGCCGCGTTCCTTGTGCCGCCTGTAGCGCTGGCCAGTGGGGGAGCTCTCAGAGGTCTGGTTCTGGGACTCCCAATGGAAGCGGAAGTTGTTCACGGCGTAGTCCCTGTAGCGCGTCTGCGGTGAGAAGTCCTTCTCGTCCTTCTCCAATGTGATCAACAGAGCGTCGGTCTTGATGCTCTCGCACCACCTCACCCCCTCCCGGAAGTGCCCAGGCATGAAGCCGCCGATGAAGGACTGGCCCAGCGCGGGCAGGATTTCCTCACGGCTGTACGAGGCGTGCACCGTCAGTGGCAGGCTGGTCAGTTCGCCCAGGAGAGGCACCGGGACATGGTCCGTGCGTTCCAGGTTGTGGGCCAGGACTTGGCGCAGCTCGTCCCGGAAAGCCTGTTGCGGCCGGAGGTGGTCCAAGGCCTCTTGGTACGTAGCGAAGCCGCCGAGCGGCCACAGCGAGAAGTAGAGCATGCGGACGTACGCCTGGTCCCGTTCGCCAAGATCGGCATACGCTGGTGCGTCATCGGCGAGAAGCGTGGAGTACGCAGCAACCCGTTGCGGGTCATCGACGTGCAGTAATGCGGAGGCTCGCCTGAGCAGTTTTGCTTCCCCTTCGGGGGCGGGGGCGGTCAGCAGCTTTGCACGGCGTAGGAGACCAGTCCACGAGTTGCCGTTGCCACGGTAGAGCTCCTTGATCTCTCGCCCACTCTCGCGTAGGTACGCGGAGAGCCGGAGCTCGGCGTACTGGCCCACCTCCCGAGCCAACTGAGTGATGTTTACACCGATCTGACTGCGAATGTTGTCGATGATCAGCTCCTTGGCCTTGGGCTCAAGGATGATCTGGCAGCCGGACGGCAACTGCGGAAAGTCATGCGCGATGTTGGCGAGTAGGCGATTGCGCGTCAGGTTCGTGAGGGTTCGGAACTGCTCCTCGAAGCGGAACTCTTTGCGGTGCTGGCCAATGAAGTCCAGGACCGTTAGCACTGCCTTGCCTTCGCTGCGCCGCAGGCCACGGCCAAGCTGCTGGAGGAAGACGGTCGCACTCGACGTCGGCCGCAGCAGGAGGAGGGTGTCGACGTCCGGGACGTCCAAGCCCTCGTTGAAGAGGTCGACGGAGAAGATGACCTGCAGCTCTCCAGATCGCAGAGCGTCCAGCGCCGCCTTCCGTTGCTCGCGCGGTGTCTCGCCCGACAAGGCGATTGCGTTGAGGCCAGCCCGTTGGAAGAAATCGGCCATGAAACCGGCATGGGCCACAGAGACGCAGAATCCGAGCGCGCGCATGGAGCCCGGGTCGGTGACCTTGTCTCGCACGGCCTGCACGACGAGGCGGGCCCGAGCCTCGTTGCCGGTGAATAGGTTGCCGAGAGCCGAAGCGTCGTATGAACCACGCTTCCAGGCGATGGCGCTCATATCGGTGTTGTCGGACACACCGAAGTAGTGGAAGGGGCTGAGAAGTTCGTTCTCGAGGGCTTCCCATAGGCGCATCTCTGCCGCGATACGGCCATCGAAGAACTCGTCCTGGACATTGCGGCCATCCAGGCGCTCCGGTGTGGCCGTCAACCCCAGCATCTCGACGGGCTTGAAATGATCAATGATCCGGCGATAGGTCGGTGACACGCCATGGTGGAACTCATCGATGACGATGACGTCGAAGTGGTCCGGCGCGAAGCGTTCCAGCGAACGGGTGCTGAGCGATTGCACGCTTGCGAACACGTGCGTCCACTCGTCGGGGACCATGCCGCTGTGGAACTCCCGGCCGAAGTCAGCGTTGACCAGTACATCTTGATACGTGCGAAGTGACTGGCGGAGGATCTCTTGACGGTGTGCAACGAAGAGGAGCCGGAGCTTTCGGTCGTGCTGGCTCACCAGCCGCTTGTAGTCGAGAGCAGCCATCACCGTCTTGCCCGTGCCGGTTGCTGCCACGAGTAGATTCCGATGCCGATCGTGAACGGTTCGCTCAACCTCCAGCCGTTCCAGCATGTCTCGTTGATGTGGATAGGGACGCACTTCTAGGCCGGACAGGGTGATGCTCCGGCCGCTGTCGGTGCCGGCAGCGGTGCTTCGGCCGGCCTGCTGGAGAGCCGCGTCCAAGCGTGAGCCGTCGCGCTCTGGCTCGTACAGCTCGAAGGCTGACTCACTCCAGTAAGAGTCGAAGGTGGCCTCGAACTTGCGGAGAACGTCGGGCGTCGCGATGGATGAGAGCCGGACGTTCCACTCGAGGCCGTCGAGCAGCGCGGCCTTGGAGAGGTTCGAGCTACCGACGTACGCGGTGTCGTAGCCGCTGTTTCGCCGGAACAGCCAAGCCTTCGCGTGCAGCCGGGTCGAACGTAGTTCGTAGTTGACCTTTACTTCCGCATCGTACTTTTCGACCAACTTGTCCAGCGCTCGGCGTTCGGTCGCGCCGATGTAGGTGGTCGTGATCACTCGGAGGGGGACGTTGCGGGCGTGCGCGGCTTCGAGGGACTGCTCTATGACTCGCAGACCGTGCCACTTCACGAACGCGCAGAGAAGATCGACGCGGTCAGCGGTGGCCAACTCGGCGCGAAGCTCGAAGCCGAAGCTTGGATCGCCGGATGAATTGGTGATGAGTGCCGTGTCAGAGAGTGGTGTCGCAGGACGGATCGCGTAGACGCCCTTAGCTTCCTGCTCGGCGATCGCGAGGAGTTGGCGCGGCCCATCGGCGACGAGGTCGACCCACTCGCGTGCTCCCTCGATGGTGCTCATCGACTCGAGGATGTGGTTCGCGGCGTGGACACGTTCGGCTGCCGGCAGGCGTTCCAGTACCCGCCGCGTCGTCTCCGCCACGTGTCGCGCGATGACCTGAGGCGATGACTCGGGGCCCACCGCGTCGTCGATGGCATGCCAGCGATCACTCGTGAGGCCTTTGAGCTGGTTCTCGAGCCGCAAGGTGATCAGCTGCTCGTACAAGCCGGTTACAGGTGGATCATCGATGGGACCCGACATCGCATTCCCTCCCCTATAGGCCTGTCAGTGATATCAGGCATCACTGACAGGGCCCAACGGGACAGGTTCTACGCCCCGTGACACTCCCCGTACCGTCTCCCCGACCCGCACCAGCAAGCCGCCCCCCGCGCCGGCGGCCATGCCGCAGCCCGTCCCCGCGCCGCGAGGGTCGTGGCGTACTGGGGGAGGAGGTCGGCGTTCGACGGTGAGGACTGCTCGGACGCGGCGAAGGCCTCGTACGAGGGGACCGTGGCCGTCACGATGCCCAGGTTCTCCGTGCCCGTGGCCGCGAGGTCGCGCAGCGAGGCCTCGATGTCCGTCAGGTGGGCCGCGTGGGTCGGGTACTCGGACTCGAGCTCCGGGTACGCCTCGAGCAGTTCGGTGAGTTCCGCCTCCGGCCAGTGGAGGACCGCGACCGGGAAGGGCCGGGACAGGGCCGAGCGGTAGGAGCCCAGTTCGGAGCGGAGGCGGGCGATCTCGGCCTTGAGCTCTGCCGGGTTGTCGGAGCCGAGTGCCCACAGGCGGTTCGGGTCGTGCAGTTCGTCGAGGGTGACGTCCGGGGTGTGGGCGGCGTGGACCCGGTCGGCCGTCGCGTCCCATTCGTCGTGGGGCAGGCCCAGCATGCGGCGGACGCGGTGGCGGCCCGACAGCAGGGACCGGGTGGCGTAGGGGACGTCCTCGTCGCCCTCGGCGAGGAGGATCGACAGCGCCGCCGAGAAGCACTCGTGCGACGCCTCCAGCTCGTCGTGGTGCTCCAGCGTCTCCGCGATGATCTCCCACGGCGGGGCCTCGGTCGGGGCCGCGGTGCGGATGCCGTTGATCAGCGCGCGGGCCTCGGCCTCGTGGCCGTACTCCCAGAGGTTGGCGGCCTGCAGCGCTTTGACGAGCTGCGGGTGCTCCGGGGCTTCGGAGGCCAGGAGGCGGTCGTAGAGGGTGGAGGCTCGGCCGCGTTCGCCGGCGAGTTCCAGGTGGGCTGCGGCCTGGAGGAGCAGCGGTTCGGCGTCCTCCGGATACTGCTCGGCGGTGCGCAGCAGGCGCTCGGCTTCGGCGATGTGGTCAGCAGGCGTGTCGGGGCGCATGCAGCACACCGTACTGCTGTACGGGGTACCGCAGGAGGCCGACCCGATCCCGGGTACGGGGTGCTGGGCGTGTGCGCCCCTGCCCCGCTGCCCGGTGCCGAGCCGGTCGCCACGCTGGTGAGTTGAGGGCGGCGGCCCTACCCTGCGCCCGTGCGGAGGCGGTGGGAGCGGCAGCGGGGACGAGGCGGGGAACGCGGACGCGTGTGGTTCGCGCGCGGGCTGTCGACAGCCGCGGAGGTCGCGGTCACGCTCGGCGTCGTCGTTCTGCTGCTCGTCGTCCACCAGCTGTGGTGGACCAACCGGCAGGCCACACAGGGCGCGGCGCGCCAGGTGCAGGCCCTGGAGCGGGAGTGGGAGGGGGAGCGTAAGCCGCCGGCCGGGGAGGAGGTACGGGAGGCGGAGCCCACCCCGAAGGCCGACACCGACGCCGGCGCGGCCCCGGACCGCGGGCCCGAGCCGCCCCGCTGGGACCGGGCGTACGCCGTCCTGCGCATCCCCCGCCTCGGCGTCGTCGCCCCCGTCGCCGAGGGGATCGGCAAGCGGGGCGTCCTCGACAAGGGGTACGTCGGGCACTACCCGGGCACCGTGCAGCCCGGCCGGGCCGGGAACTTCGCCGTCGCCGGGCACCGCAACTCCCACGGCGAACCCTTCCGGCACATCGACCGGCTCCGCCCCGGAGACACCGTGGAGGTGGAGACGCGCGAGGGTGTGTACGTGTACGCCGTCGACAGGACGCTCCCGCGCACCCTGCCGGGCGAGACGGGTGTGATCGACCCGGTACCGCGCAGCTCGGTGCGGCCCGCCGCGGGATACCGCGCGGCGGGCAACTACCTGACGATGACGACGTGCACGCCCGAGTTCAGTTCCCGGTTCCGGCTGGTGGTGTGGGGGCGGCTGGCCGCGGTACGGCCACGATGAGCGTGACCGGTACGGGAAGTGGCCGCCCCCGCCCGTACGGCTACGAGGTGAGTCCGATCTCCTCGCACGCCTCACGCAACTTGGGCACACAGATCTGGTCGACGGTGTAGAGGCCGTCCAGGACGACGGTTTCCTTGATGTTGTCCCGGGTCAGCGCGATGACCGGGATGCGCACGGTCGGGACGGACTCCTCGGTCGGAGTGTCGATGTCCGTGTGGGCGGCCGCGCCGAGCGACATGTGCCTCGCCAGCAGGATGGCCATCTCGGCGGCGGCGGCCGCCTCCGGCGCGTACTGCTTGTAGACGGTCATGTACTGATCGCCGGTGACGATGCGCTGTACTGCGGCCAGCTCGGCGTCCTGGCCGGTGACGGGCGGCAGGTCGGTGACGCCGGCGGACTTGAGCGCCGTGATGATGCCGCCCGCCATGCCGTCGTTGGCGGAGTAGACGCCGGCGATGGCGTCCTTGCCGAGAGAGGCGATCGCGGCATCCATGTTGGCCTTGGCGTTCTCGGGCTTCCAGTCCTTGGTGTCGTACTCCAGGCCGATCTCGACCTTGCCGTCGAGCTCGGTGTGGGCGCCCTTCTTGAACATGGCGGCGTTCGGGTCGGTCAGGGCGCCGTTCATCATCACGATCTTGGCGGACTTGGACGCGCCGCCCCCGCTCTTGAGAGCCTCCAGCAGGGCTTTGCCCTGGATGTGGCCGACCTGTTCGTTGTCGAAGGAGACGTAGCCGTCGATCGGGCCCTCGGCGAGGCGGTCGAAGGCGACGACGGGGATGTCGGCCTCGTCGGCCTTCTCGATCGCCTCGGCAATGGCCTTGGAGTCCACCGCGTCCACGATCAGTACGTCGACCCCGTCCTCGATCATGGATTCGAGCTGCTGCGTCTGCAAATCGGCGTCTTGCTTGGCGTTGGCGTAGAGGACCTTGCCCTTGCTGTTGGTGAGCCGGGCGATTCGCTCCTCGATGACCGGTTTGTCGAACTGCTCGTATCGAGCGGCCTGGTTCTCCGGAAGGAGCAGCCCGACGACGATGTCGTCGCTCAGCCTCACACCCGGCTCCTCCTCCTCCGTCCCGCAGGCGGCGAGCGGTATGAGCATGGCGGTGGCGGCGGCTGCGACGGCGGCACGACGCAGATGTGCGTTCATTGGGTGAATCCAACCTCCCTGACAGGCCGAAGCATTTGCGGCCAAGGTGGCCGAAAGCCAACTCTGCGGGTCAGGAAGCGTCAAGGGTTGCGCCGCTAACGTGATCGCAACGTGATTCTGTGTAATCAAGCGTTCAAACAGTTGCGTCGGCGGACCGGGAACCCTGCGCCGGTGCGGCTCGTATACTCGATGTCCCGCAGGACGAGATGGCAGATCGCTGACAGGGGAGGGGCGCATGGCCGGTCGTACGGCACGCATGCTTCGCCCCGCCGTGCTGCTGTTCCTCCTCCTGCTCGAGATCCTCCTCGTCGACGGCAGCAGCATCTCCGCCGCCGTCGCGCTCGCCGCCTCCGCCACCGCCGCTGCCGGTGCCGCACTGATCGTCTGCGCCGTCATCAGCGCGCGCTGCGCGCCCGCCGTGCCACGCACCCGCGTACGCACCGCCCTGCGGGACCGCGAGGAACGCACCGCCTTCCTGCCGCAGCGCGACCCCGATGCCCGGGGTCGCAGGCGGCCCCGAGCGCCCGGTCGTCCCCTCCTGACGACCCCGTAGGCGCACCGGCGCCGATACGCGCACTCCGCGCAGCCCTTAACGGGTCGTCATGCCGTCATGTCTTCCTTTCCCGGCACGACGAGACCCCCGGAGGGCTCACCCATGTCCGTTTTCGCCACCCTGGTCGAGCAGCTCGCCGACCTGCTCCAGCCACTGTTCGCCGCGTCCGCCACTGCCGCCGCGATCGTCGTCTTCACCGCGCTCGTACGACTCGCGGTCCACCCCCTCTCCCGCGCCGCCGCCCGCGGGCAGAAGTCCCGCACCCGCCTGGCGCCCCAGCTCGCCGAACTGCGCACCAAGCACGCCAGTAATCCGGAGCGGCTGCGGAAGGCCACGTTGGAGCTGTACGCCAAGGAGAAGGTGTCCCCGATGGCCGGCTGCCTGCCGAGCCTGCTCCAGGTGCCGGCGTTCCTCCTGATGTACCACCTGTTCTCCAGCGCCGAGATCGGTGGCGAGCCCAACGGGCTCCTCGGCCACTCGCTCCTCGACGCGCCCCTCGGTGACCGTTGGACCGACGCCCTCGCGCACGGCGGGGTGTTCGGCGGCGCGGGACTCGTCTACCTGGCCCTCTTCGCGGTCGTCGCCGCCGTGGCGACGTCGGGCTACCGGCGCACCAAGCAGCAGATGGCCGCCGCGCCGGCGACCGCCGAGCCGCTGCCGGGCATGGGGGCGATGACGAAGGTGATGCCGCTGCTCTCGTTCCTCACGCTCGCCACCGTCGCCGTCGTGCCGCTGGCCGCCGCGCTGTACGTCGTCACCTCCACCACCTGGACCGCGGTCGAGCGGGTGTTCCTCTACCGGGACGTTCCGGTGCCGCCGACGGCATTGATGTGAGCCGGGGAGCAACTCAGCGGGCGCGGGGCGCGTACATGATGACAGCCATCCCGGCGAGGCAGATCAGCGCGCCGGTGATGTCGTACCGGTCGGGCCGGTAGCCGTCCGCGACCATGCCCCAGGCGATGGACCCGGCGACGAAGACACCGCCGTACGCGGCGAGGATGCGGCCGAAGTCGGCGTCGCTCTGGAAGGTGGCGACCACCCCGTAGAGGCCGAGCGCGACGACGCCCGCACCGATCCAGATCCAACCGCGGTGCTCGCGCAGTCCTTGCCAGACCAGCCACGCGCCGCCGATCTCGAAGAGCGCGGCGACGAGGAAGAGGGCGGCGGAGCGTGCGACGGACATGACGGGGACCCTACGCGGGGGTCGGCGACGCTCGAGGGACCGCGTCGGCTACCGGCCCGAAGGGTCCAGGTTGTGAACACGGTCTTGCAGAGTGGTCGGACGTCTTGGAGGATCAGCCAATCCTCCGATCCTCCGATGGCCGCACCTGTCGGGCCGGGCTCGTACTCGACCAGAGGAGAGAAGACCATGAAGCTGCTGCGTGTCGGAACGGCAGGCGCCGAACGCCCCGCGCTGCTCGACCAGGACGGAACGCTGCGCGACCTGTCCGCCCTCGTCGCGGACATCGACGGCGCGCTGTTCGCCGACGCCGCCGCCCTCGGCCGGCTCAGGGCCGCGGCCGACGCGGGCGACCTGCCCGTGCTGGACGCGACCGGGCTCCGTGTCGGGCCGCCGGTGGGCCGGATCGGGAAGGTCGTGTGCATCGGGCTGAACTACCACGACCACGCCGCGGAGACCGGCGCCGAGACCCCGGCCGAGCCGGTCGTCTTCCTCAAGGCAGCCGACACCGTGGTCGGTCCCGACGACACCGTGCTCGTGCCGCGCGGCAGCCGCAAGACGGACTGGGAGGTCGAGCTCGCCGTCGTCGTCGGACGTACGGCCCGCTACATCGAGCCCGACGAGGATCCGCTGTCGTACGTCGCCGGGTACGCCGTGGCACACGACGTGTCGGAGCGGGAGTTCCAGATCGAGCGTGGCGGCACCTGGGACAAGGGCAAGAACTGCGAGACGTTCAACCCGCTCGGGCCGTGGCTGGTGACGGCCGACGAGGTGCCGGACCCGCAGGCCCTCGGACTGAGGCTCTGGGTCAACGGCGAACTCAAGCAGGACGGCACGACCGCCGACCAGATCTTCCCCGTCGCCGACGTCGTCCGGTACGTCAGCCGCTTCATGACCCTCCACCCCGGCGACATCATCAACACCGGTACACCGGCGGGCGTGGCGCTCGGGCAGCCCGAGCCGAAGCCGTTCCTGCGCGCCGGTGACGTGGTCGAGCTCGAGATCGACGGCCTTGGCCGCCAGCGCCAGGAGCTCAAGGACGCGTAGCGCGCGCGAGCACGCGAAGTCACGGGAGGGCGGCCGGCCACCCCGGGCGCCCGCCCGCCTGTGGCGTGACGGCTACCGGCGCGGGCGGGCTCGGGTCGCACCTCCGCGGGCGGAGTGGCGGCTGCCCGAGCGGTGCCCGCGGCGCGGCGGGCTGCAGGCCGCCTGCCCCTGTGGCGTGACCGACCGGCGCAGCACTTCCGGCGCCGTCCGACGGGCGGTCGGGCAGTCGGTGTGGCCGGGCCCGGCTACGCCCCTCGGCCCGGGCCAACACCGGGCGAGAAGCCGGGGCTTGCGGTACGGCGCGCGACAGCGTGCCGTACCGCAAGCCCGTGCCCGCAGCCGACGTCGCCGGCTCACGTGGCGATGAAGCGCTCCAGCGCCTCGACCACCATCGCGTGGTCCTCCGCCTGAGGCAGGCCCGAGACCGTGACCGAGCCGACGACGCCCGCTCCGGCGAGCGTGATCGGGAACGACCCGCCGTGCGCCGCGTACCGGTCCGGGTCCAGGCGCGAGGATTCCTCGAACGTGGTGCCCTTGGCGCGGTGCCGCGCCCCGACCAGGTACGAACTCTCGCCGTACCGCTCGACGACCCGTCGCTTGCGGTCGATCCACGCGTCGTTGTCGGCGCTGGAGCCGGGCAGCGCGGCGTGGAACAACTGCTGGGCGCCGCGCCGGATGTCGATGGCCACCGGTGCCTCGCGCAGATGCGCCATCTCCACCAACATGCTGCCGAGCGCCCATGCGTCCGAATACGTGAACCGGCGCAGCGTGAGCCGGCGCTCCTGCTCGACGATCTCGTCGACACTGAGGTGGGGGGCCGGCTTCATCGTGTCCATGTTCATGCGCTGACCTCCACGGTGACGGTGATCCCTTCACGGGCGGAGCGACGGGCGGCCTCCAGCACGTCCAGTGCTGCGGCCGCCTCCTCCGCGGTGACCGGCGGAGCGGTCTTCTCACGCACCGCGGCGGCGACCGCCGCGTAGTACGCGGGGTAGTCGCCCGGCACGGTCTCCACGGGAGCGCCCCCACCGGTCAGCGGCGACTCTCCCGCACCCACCCGGCCCCACATCGACTCCGGTTCCACGCCCCACGGCTCGCCGTCCTTCGGGCGGCGGCCGGCGCGCAGGGCGTCCTCCTGCGGGTCCAGGCCGTACTTCACGTACCCGCCCTCAGAGCCCAGAACCCGCAAACGCGGACCGAGCTGTGCGGTGGTGGCGCTGACGTACAGATGCGAGCGGACACCGTTCGCGTGCGTGATCGCGATGAAGGTGTCGTCGTCGGCCCGCGCGCCGGGGCGGCGCACATCCGACTCGGCGTACACGCGCACGGCCGGGCCGAAGAGGGTCAGCGCCTGGTCGACGACATGGCTGCCCAGGTCGTACAGCAGACCGCCGATCTCCAGCGGGTCGCCGGACTCGCGCCAGCCGCCCTTGAGCTGCGGGCGCCAGCGCTCGAAGCGGGACTCGAAGCGCTGCACATCACCGAGGTCACCGTCCTCGATGAGCTTGCGCAGGGTCAGGAAGTCGTTGTCCCAGCGGCGGTTCTGGAAGACGGAGAGCACGAGCGAGCGCTCGGCGGCGATGGCGGCGAGCGTGCGGGCCTCCACGGCGGTGCCGGCGATCGGCTTGTCGACGACGACCGCGAGACCCGCCTCCAGGGCGGCGCGGGCGAGCGGGACGTGCGTCTTGTTCGGCGAGGCGATGACGACCAGGTCGAGTTCGTCGGCCCGGGCCCACAGGCGGTCGGGGGACATCTCGAGGCGGACCTCGGGGAACTCGGCGCGTGCCTGCTCCTGCCGCTCCGGGCTGGAGGTGACGACCGTGTCGAGGACGAGTCCTTCGGTGGCGGCGATCAGCGGGGCGTGGAAGACGGAGCCCGCCAGGCCGTAGCCGACGAGGGCGACGCGTAGGGGAGAGCCGGTACCAGTCATAGGCCCACTTAAGCAACGGTGTTGCCAAAGTGCAAGCGGGGGTGAGAATGGAAGGGTGAACAGGAGCATGGCGGGAGTGGGAGCCAATCTGCCCGCGCTGCGCAGCCACAATGCGGCGCTCGTCCTCGATCTGCTGCGCACGGCCGGTGAGGGCGGTATAAGCCGGCTCGAGCTGGCCGAAGCCGCCGGCCTCACGCCGCAGGCCGTCAGCAAGATTGTCGCCCGGGTACGGGAGGAAGGCCTCGTGGAGGAGGCCGGCCACCGGGCGTCGACCGGAGGCAAGCCGCGCACCGTGCTGCGCCTGGTGCCGTCGGCGGGCCATGCCATCGGCCTCCACCTGGACCGGGACGAGCTGACGGTGGTCCTCCTCGACCTCGCCGGCAGCCGCGTCGACACCCGAACCGTCCCCCTCGACCTGGGCGCCGGCACGGAGGCGGTCGTGGCGACAGCGGCGACCGAGGTCGCGACCCTGCTGACCGGGCCGGCTCCGGAGGCCGTGGGGGGCGGACTGCGGGTGCTCGGCATCGGAATCGCCATGCCCGGGCCGCTCGACCACGCGGGCGGGACGACACATCGCGTCACCGGCTTCCCCGAGTGGGACGGGTTCCCGATGCGGGACGTGCTCTCCGCGCGCCTCGGGCTGCCCGCCGTCCTCGACAAGGACACCAACGCCGCCGCCCTCGGCCTCGCCCTCCACGGGCCCGGCACCTCCTTCGCCTACCTCCACCTCGGTACGGGCCTCGGCGCCGGTCTCGTCCTCGGCGGCGCGCTCTACCGGGGCGAACGCACCGGCGCCGGCGAGTTCGGGCACCAGGTCATCCAGCTCGACGGCCCCGAGTGCAGCTGCGGCAAACGCGGCTGCATCGAGGCGCTCTGCCTGCGCGCCGTCGCCCGCGGCGACCTGGCGGACGCCGCCCGCATCCTCGGCACCGGTGCCACCAACCTCGTCGAACTGCTCGACATCGACCGGGTCCTCCTCGGCGGCCGTGTCATCACCGCCGCCGAGGACGAGTTCGTACGGGGAGTGGGCGCGGTGCTCGCCTCGCGCAACCAGGTCCCGGTGGCCGCGGCCGAAGGCGGTGAGCACACCGTCGCCGACGGTGCCGCGCAGCTCGTGCTCGCCCCGGTGTTCGGCCGGTCGGAAGCCCTCGCGCCCCCCGCAGTCGCCCCGGCCGGGACCGCAAGGCCCGGCGGTGGCTCCCCAGCCGGTCCCACGGTCAATCAGGAGGGCCTCGAAATACGCTGACAGGAGGGGCGTTGCGCCGCTGAACGGCCGTACCGTGCCGTGCGCCGACCTGGCCGCCGGGCACACATGGATCGCCCCGGGACCCGTCCCGGGGCGATCCCGGCAGTACGCGAGCCAGCAAAGGCCTCTCATGCGAACGCGCAATGCCCTCGCCCTCACAGCCGCCGCGTCACTGATCGCGCCCGCGCTGATCAGCGGTTCCGCGACCACGGCCGCCGCCGTGACCTCCGGTGTCCCGCTCCGAGCGGCCACCTCCACGCAGGCCGCCGCACCCCCGGCGGCCCGGTCGGACGACCGGCCCGCCGAGCCTGCCCCGACCTGTGGCAAGGCCACCGACCCCGACTTCCCGATCAGGACGAGGATCCGCGGCGGCCCCGCCACCGTCCGGGCGGGCTCCGGCTTCCATTCCTGGTCGGTGGAGCTGGCCAACAGCACCCGCGAGAGCTGCGACCGGATCCACCCCGTGCTCGTCCTCACCGCCCGGGACCGGTCGCTCACCGCGGAGCGCGTCACGCTGGAGTTCCACGACCAGGAGGCGGACCGCTGGCGCCCGGTCACCCTCGAGCGGACCGTGCAGGACGAGTTCGTCGGCGTCTTCGACGACGGCTTCCAGGGTTTCGTCGTACCGGCCGGCAAGACGGTCACCGTACGGACCCGGCTCTCCGTCGCCGCCGGTACGGCCGCGAACGAGGTCACCGTCAATGCCGCCGTCGTCCAGCGCAAGGGGGACGACGGCGACTGGGTCGGGGAATCGGGCGACTACCGCTTCGCCGTTCTGGAGGGCGACCGGGACGGTGGAGGGTCCTTGGAGCCCACCCCCGCCCGTTCCCCCGGTGTGCCGCCGACCGCGCCCGCACCCACGACCGCCGAGAAGTCGCCGCCCACCCACGACCAGCTCGCCACCACGGGCTCCGACTCGCTCGCCAGGGTCGGCATCGGCGTCGCAGTGATCCTGTTGAGCAGCGGACTCCTCGTGTTCGTCGCCCGCCGCCTGCGGTGGGGAGCCGGTCACCGCTGAACGGTCACGGCGACCCGGGGCCGGGCCGTGGACGAACATGCGCCGGGCAGTGAGATTACGGGTACGCCCCAATGCCCCTGCGGGGCAGGGGCGTTGGGCGTGTGCGCCGACCCTCGACCACGCCGGCCGCCGACGGCGGAGCCCCCTGCCGATCGACGGCGTCTCCCGCCGTACCGTTCTCGCCTGTGCCGCCTGTGCCGCCGGTGCGAGCTTCCGCTTCCACCGCACCCGGGCCGGCAACGGGTACCGCGTGATCGACGGGGTCGAGATGCAGGCATCCTGATTAGGCTGTGGGGCGTCGCCACAGCGCAGTCGCGGCGCCCAGCACGCATGACCCGTACGGCAGGAGTCCGTCTGATGGCAGAACGCAAGCCGATCGAATCCTGGCTCACCGACATGGACGGCGTCCTCATCCACGAGGGCGTCCCGATTCCCGGCGCCGACGCGTTCATCAAGAAACTGCGGCAGACCGGGAGGCCGTTCCTGGTGCTCACCAACAACTCCATCTACACGGCACGCGACCTGCACGCCCGTCTCGCCCGCATGGGCCTCGACGTGCCTGTGGAGAACATCTGGACCTCGGCGCTCGCCACCGCCCAGTTCCTCGACGACCAGCGGCCCGGCGGCACCGCCTACGTCATCGGCGAGGCCGGCCTCACCACGGCGCTGCACGACATCGGATACATCCTCACCGACCACGACCCCGACTACGTGGTCCTCGGCGAGACCCGGACATACAGCTTCGAGTCGCTGACCAAGGCGATCCGGCTGATCAACGGCGGCGCAAGGTTCATCTGCACCAACCCCGACAACACCGGCCCGTCCACCGAGGGCCCGCTGCCGGCGACCGGCTCGGTGGCCGCGCTGATCACCAAGGCGACCGGCAAGGACCCGTACTTCGCGGGCAAGCCCAACCCGCTGATGATGCGGACGGGGCTGAACGCCATCGGCGCACACTCCGAGACCAGCGCCATGATCGGCGACCGGATGGACACCGACGTGCTCGCGGGGCTCGAGGCCGGAATGGAGACTTTCCTGGTGCTCACCGGCTCCACGACGCCCGCCCTGGTCGACCGCTACCCGTTCCGGCCCTCCAAGGTCGTCGACTCGATCGCCGATCTCGTCGACCGGATCTGAGCACGTCAGCGGCGTCGAAGGTACTCGGCGGCCGGCTCTGCGGATGCGGAAACGGGCCAAGCGCGTGACTCTTGCGGTATCAGGAGGTTCACGATGCGTACTGGTTCCATAGCTTTCCGTGTGGCAGGGGCGGCCGCCGTACTCGTGATGGCGCCCGCGACGGCCGCATTCGCCGGCAGCTCCGTGAAGGCCACGGTGACGCCGGCCGCTGTCGCGCCCGGCGGTGAGGTCGAGATCCGCGTCGTGGGCTGCCGGGCCGGATCCGGCGTCGCCCGGTCCGACGCCTTCCGCGGGGAGGCCGCACTGTCGGCGAAGGGCAGGCACGGCCTGCTCGTCGGCAGGGCGACGGTCGGATCCCGCGTGAAACCGGGGACGTACGACGTCCGCGTCGGGTGCGACCTGCGCGAGCACCCAGGAGCGGGAAGCGTCGAAGTCACCCGCCACCACCACTCGAAAGCCGCCCCGCCGGATCCGGCGCCCTCGAAGAAGTCCCGTCATGACGAGCCCCGCGAGCGGCACCCGTCCCCGCCGCAGACCCACGAGTCTCCTGTGGCCCCCGTACGGGCGGGAGGCGGCGGCACCGCCGTGCTCGCCGCGCCGGTCTCCACCGTCGACGCCGAGGACGGCGGACCCAGCACCTCGCAGACCGTGATCGGCCTGGTCCTCGCCGGTGTTGCCGCGGTCGCCGTGGCAGTGCGCAGCACTCGCCGCCGACGCCGCACGGGCACGGACTGACATGTCAGGTGCCGATTCCTCCGCCGCTCCCGCTCCGGGCCCCGGCAACGGCCGGCTGGTGACCGGAACGGTCTGGGCGGTACTGGTCCTGGTGCTGTGGTTGTGGGGGAACGAAGCACCCGGCGCCCACGGCGGCAGTTCGTCCGCACCGACCACCGGCGACATCGCCGCGGTCGGCCGCCCGCCCGGCATCCCGATGCCACCCGCGCACCGGCCGCTGGACGCTGCCGCCGAGCCACGCCGCGTGTCCTTCCCAGCCATCGGCATCGCCGCGCCCGTCGTCGCGCGCGGCCTCGACGCGGCGGGGGCGGTGGACCCGCCGCCGCTGGAGACACCGGGGACCGTCGGTTGGTACGACGGCGGCACCGAGCCCGGTGAGCCCGGCGCCGCGCTGCTCGTCGGACATGTCGACACCGAGACGAAGCCCGCGGTGTTCTACGGACTGAGCGCCGCACGGCCCGGCGAGAAGGTCGAGGTGACCCGGGCGGACGGCTCGGTCGCCGAGTTCACCGTCGACGACGTCCAGGTCATCGCCCGCGACCGGTTCGACCCGCAGAAGGTCTACGGACCCCGCCAGGCCGGCCGAGCCGAACTGCGGCTCATCACCTGTGGCGGCACCTTCGACCGGGCGAGCGGCGCCTACACGGCGAACGTCGTCGTCTACGCGTATCTGTCGGGCGTCTCCGCGGCCTGACCGGCGGCCGGCGGAGACGGCGTCACCGCAAGTGCACGAAGATCCGGCGGACATCGAGACAGCCGCCGCGGGTGTGCCAGGATGGTTCGACCGGTCTTGTCCCGGGGAGCTGTCAGGGCCGGACCGAACGCAATGTGCACCAAGGGGGAGTGGATGTACCGCAGTTTGGTCGGCCGCAGTGCCCGGACGGGCGCGGGCCTGGCCGCCGCAGGAGCGGTGCTGCTGTTGGCGGGCTGTTCCTCCGACGGCGACGGCGACAAGAACGCGCAGCCGGTCGTGAGCCAGCAGCCGAAGGAGAACGATCCCTACTGGGTCAATCCCGACGGCAAGGCCGCCCGGCAGATCGCCGCGTACCGCGAGAACGGTGAGAGCGAGAACGCCGAGCTGATCATGAAGATCGCGGAGCAGCCCGTCGGCGAATGGATCGGTCCCGACAACCCTCAGGCGGAGGCCAAGGGCTTCACGGAGGCGGCGACCGAGGCCGACCGCGACGCGCTGCTCGTCCTCTACAACATCCCGCACCGCGACTGCGGCCAGTTCTCCAAGGGCGGCGCCGCCGACGGCAACGCCTACCGGGCCTGGGTCGACAGCGTCGCCAAGGGTATCGGCGACCGGCGTGCGACGGTGATCCTGGAGCCGGACGCGGTGCTGCACCTGGTGGACAACTGCACCCCGCAGGAGTTCCACGAGGAGCGGTACGACCTCCTCAAGGGGGCCGTCGAACGGCTGAAGCAGCAGCCGAACACCAAGGTCTACCTGGACGCGGGCAACGCCGGCTGGTCCAACCCGGACGCGTTGTACGAGCCGCTGAAGCGGGCCGGTGTCGAGCAGGCCGACGGTTTCGCGGTGAACGTCTCCAACTTCTATCCCACCGACGCGAGCAAGCAGTTCGGCAGGAAGCTTTCGGAGAAGATCGGCGGCAAGCACTTCGTCATCGACACCAGCCGCAACGGCAACGGCCCCTATACGCAGGGCGATCCGGCGGAGAACTGGTGCAACCCGCCCGGCCGCGCGCTCGGCGAGCCGCCCACCACCAGGACGGGCGACCCGCTCGTGGACGCCTATCTGTGGGTCAAGCGACCCGGTGAGTCCGACGGCGACTGCAAGGGCGGCCCCAAGGCGGGCGACTGGTGGCCGCAGTACGCGATCGACCTGGCGCGCAACTCGAAGTAGCGGTACGTGAAGTGCCCGGCAGCCAGGGACGCGCTGCCGGGCACTTCACGTGGTCAGAGGTCCTACGGGACCTCGACCCACACCGCCTCGGACGGTGTGCCCGCCTCGTCCGTCACGAAGAACATGTAGTGACCCGACGGGACCAGCGCCCTGTTCTCGGGCACCGTGACCTCCACGCCGTCCGCGGTCTTCTTCATCTCCAGGGCGATCGAGCGCTGGTCCACGTCGGTGACATGGGTGACCGCGCTCGGCCGCATCAGCTTCGCCGTCTTCAGGGCCTTCCCGCTCTTGATCTTGAAGATGCCCTTCTCGCCGCGCTCGACGGTCTTCGGGCCGCCGGTCACCTCGGGCCTGGTGTCGCGGAAGAGATAGGGCGGGGTGTAGATCTCGATGCGCTGCTCGAAGACTCCCGGCCGGGTGTCGGCCTTGTCGGAGAACAGCGAGTCCGAGCCGAAGATCATGACCCGTCCGTCTGGCAGCAGCACCGAGCCGGAGTGGTAGTTGCGGCCCACGTTCGGGTCGGCGACGCGCGTGTAGGTCTGCGTCTTCGGGTCGTACGTGCGGGCCTGGAGCACATTGGAGCCGCTGCGGCCTCGGTAGTCCTCCGAGCCGCCGGTGACGAGCACGGTGTCGTCGGGCAGCAGTGAGGCGCTCGGGTAGCGGGTGCCCTTCTCCAGCGAGGGGCCGTCCTTGAAGCGGGGGGCGTCGGCCTTGAGGTCGACCAACCGGGACTTCTCGCTCGACTTCTCCGACTCGCCGACCCCGCCGCCGCCGATGACCATGAACTTCTGGTCCTGGGCCGGTGGCAGCATGACGGTCGCCGAGGTCTCCATCCGGTCGGGATCCGACAGGCCCGGGATCTTGGTGAACCTGTTCGTGTCCAGGTCCCAGACCCCGGGGTCACGCCCGACGTCGGCCGGCCCGTAACCGGCGTTGGAACCGGAGTAGAAGAGCTTGCCGTTGCCCATCAGGAAGATCGCCGGGTAGGTGGGGAACTTCCTGGTGATCCCGGTGTACTCCCAGGTCTTCGTCTTCGGGTCGTAGATCTCGTCCTTGCCGGGGACGATCTGTCCGATCTCGTCGAGGCCGGAGAGCGAGAGGACCTTGCCGTCCTCGAGGGTGGTCAGCGTGGGGTACCAGCGGGCCTCGTTCATCGGATCGACGGGGACGTACTTCTCCGCGACCGGATCGAACTCGAAGGCCTCCTTGATGCCCTGGAAGTCCTTCTTGTCGAGCGCCAGCTTCTGGGCGATGCCGTAGACGTTGCGGGCGTCGGAGCCGCGCAGGCCCTGCACGCGGTAGTTGTCCTCCGTGCCGGTCTCGTACTGCTTGCCGGACTGCTCCGCCTCGACGTAGATGCGGCCGAGGCCGGCCTCCGTGCGCAGGAAGGCCCCGGTCCTGGGGTCGAAGACCTTCTTGGCCTTCTCGACCAGTACCGGGTCCTTGGAGATAAACGTTTTTCCACTCTTCTTGCCGGTGAACTTGGTGCCGGCGGGCAGGGTCTTGGGTGCGTCGGGGTCCTCGTTGTGGACGATCATCAGGCCGCCGGCCTTGGTGACGTCGCCCTCGAGCTTCTCGTACCGCTTGGTGCCGCCCGCCACCAGCAGCTTGCCGTCGGGCAGTTGGGTGTGCCCGGCGCAGAACATGTCCTTGGGGGTGGGGATCTTCTTGAACTTGTTCGTCGCCGGGTCCCAGAGGACCGACTCGAACTTCTTCGCGTCGAAGTTCTTCTGGTTGTTGCCGGACCCGGCGATCAGCAGCACCTTGCCGGTGCGCAGCAGCGCCGCGTGAATCGTGTTGATCCTGTACTCGGATGGGACCTCGAGGAAGTCCCAGTGGCCGTTCTCCGCCTTGTACTCGGGCTTGTTGATCTCGTACTCGTGGTACTGCTCCGAGCCGAAGCGCCAGATGGCGGGGCCGTTGAAGCCGGCGACCACCACGATCACCGCGGCACCGATGGCTATTCGGCGTGCGCGGTTCTTGCGGTGGTTCGGCCGCGCGGGCATCGTGCTCATTTCTTACGTCCCCCAAGGGCGATCTGCATGGTCTGGTCCGTGGTGGCCGGCGCCTGGCCGGCCGCGAACTGCGGTCTCGGCTGCGGCGCATGAGGTCCACCCGGACCGGTTCCGGCCGGCGGCTCGCCTCCCGTGCGCCTGCTCCGGCGCTTCTTCTTCTCCGCGGCGATGCCGTGCCGCCAGACGAAGATGGGCGCCGCCGTGATCAGCAGCGCGAGCGAGGCCCAGGTGATCATCGCGGGGTGGTCGTGCCCGAACCAGAACGAGGAGGCGAGGGAGCCGCCGAATACGGCGACGAAGAACAGATGGATGCGGAACGTCCCGAACAGGGTGTCAGGGCTGGACGAGTCGCCCTTGGGGGTCACCACGAACTTGCTCTTGCGCCGCAGCACGGCGTCCATCAGCGAGCGGGCGTAGATGGGCGCGGAGAGCGCCGACATCACCATGCCGGCGAGGCCGCCGGAGCCCTCGGGCTCGTGCGGCGAGACGTTGTGGCGGCGGTTCCAGATGTAGAGGCCGATCTGGAGGGCGGAGGCGTTGCCGTAGAGCATCATCCAGATCGTCGGGTCGATCTGCACACCCGAGGCGCCCATGCCTAGGAACAGCGCACAGCTCAGCGCGGCGAGGATCCAGTTCAGGGCGGACATGGGATAGAAGATGATCATCATCGTGTAGTTGAAGAGCTTGCCGGGCGGCAGCGTGCCGAAGCCCTTCCAGTACTGCTTCAGGATCGTCTCGTACGTACCGCGGGACCAGCGCAGCTGCTGGGTGAAGAAGTCGGTCCAGGCGGACGGGCCCTCGCCGACGGCCAGTACGTCCGGCGTGTAGACCGAGCGCCATTTGTTGCCGGTGGCCGGGTTCTTCGCGCGGTGCATCTCGAAGCCGGTGGCCATGTCCTCGGTGATCGAGTCGTACAGTCCGCCGATCTGCTTGATGGCCTTGATACGCACCGCGTTGGAGGTGCCGACGAACATCGGGGCGCCGTAGCGGTTGCCCGCGCGCTGGATCAGGGCGTGGAAGAGGAACTGCTGGGACTCGGCCGCCTTGGTGACGAAGGTGTCGTAGTTGCCGTAGACCTGCGGGCCGATGACGAAGCCGACGTCGGGGTCGCGGAAGTAGCCGAGCATCCGCTCCAAGTAGTTGGGCAGCGGGACGTGGTCGGTGTCGACGGAGGCGAAGAAGTCGTAGTTGCCGCCGTGCGCCTCGAGCCAGGCGTTGTAGTTGCCGTGCTTGGTCTTGGCCCGGTGGGCGCCCTTCTCCTGGTTCCACCTCGCTACGCCCTTGCGGGAGAAGTGGTGGACGCCGAGTCGGGCGCAGACCTCCTTGACGGCGGAGTCGTCGCCCTCGTCGAGCAGCCATACGTCCATCAGGCCGCGGTGGCGGATCCGCACCGCGGCCTCCAGCGTCTTCGTCACCATCTCCAGGGGCTCCTTGCCCGGCACGAAGGAGGTGAGGAAGGCGACGCGGGTGCCGGACTCGGGCACCACGGGCACCGGGTCACGGGCCACCAGGGTCGCGTGCGCGTTGGACAGCACGTTCATCGTCCGGAACAGCTCGATCAGGCCGATCGAGACGAGCATGACGATGTCGAGGGCCAGCAGCAGGTCGTTCTGCAGATTCGGGTCGCGCTCCGTCCAGTGCTGCGGCTGCATCAGCCAGGCGAACAGGCCCAGCGAGAGCAGCGGAGCGGCGCCCAGCAGCAGGGCCGCGCGTATTCGGTGCGGCTCCTGCGAGAGCAGCGAACGGTACTGGACCTTGTACGGCCGGGTCGGGTCGGGCTGGGTCAGGGGGCCCGCCAGCCGGCTGTAGTGCTCGTAGTCGTAGCGCGGGAGCGCCTTCCTCGGGCGCAGCCGCGCGGTGGCGGCGCGCAGGTGCGCGGGCACCCGCAGCTGCGTGGTCCGCGACGAGTCTTCCGGCTGCCCGGCGCCGTCAGGCGTCGACGTCATTGATCATCCCCCCGCACGCGTGGTGAGTGCGTGCTGTGGTCGGTCGTGTCACCCGGGGGGTCGCAGGATCCCCTGTACCTGCCGGCCCGGGCGTGTCAGTGGTGGCACCGTCCCTACAGACATGAAACGGTCACCCTTCGGTTGCATGATGCCCGTCGCGTCTTCCGTCCGTGAACGGGCCCCCGCCCCGTGCGTCCCGCGTCGGAAGCGTCCCCCGGAACCGCTGCCAACTGCGCAAAACGGGCGACCAATTGGGGTCACCGGCTCCAGCATAGGTTCTCGGAGCCCCGTCATGATCGCAAGGGCGAAAGGGGCTGTTAACCGTTCATACGCACGAATTGGACCGGCTCGCGTCACGGGTTTCCGGTCGGTAGGTGCTGGCTGGAAACGATCGTATGTGTCACCACATCTGTGCCGGTCATGGGTAGAGGGAACGGCCGAGGCCCCCTCACCTGTGGTGAGGGGGCCTCGGCTTCGCGTGCGCCGCCAGGGACTCGAACCCCGGACCCGCTGATTAAGAGTCAGCTGCTCTAACCAACTGAGCTAGCGGCGCCTGCTGACCTGGAGAACTCTACCGGACGGCCGGGGGTGCTCGGCGCCGCTGCCCCGCCGTCGCCCCGTCATGCCGATGACGCGCCATGGCCCGTTAGGTCATTGTTTTTACCCTTTGATCCGTCAAAATGCATTATGTCCATACCGCTGGGACACTGGCACCCGTGAAACGTCGTCAGAAGATCTTGTTCAGTGCGGAGGAGTCGCGCATGGCTGCCGTACCGGTCTTCGAGGAGTTCGAGCCCGCCGCCGACCGCGACTGCGCCGGCGGCGTACACCGGCGCCGTACGCTCGCCGCCGGAGAACATCCCGGCTCCCGAAGCCGTCGCAGAGCACTTGTCCTGGTCACCGCGGCCGGTGTCGCCCTCAGTACCCCGGCGTCGAGCTTTGCGGCAGAGGGCGTCCCGCCCCCCTCCGCGCGGACCGGTGCTGTGTCCGCCGAGCCGGCGCCGCCACCGACCGAACAAGGTCCCACCTCCCCCCTGCACGGTCCCGCGGGCAAGACCGCCGCCACCAAGACACAGCTGCGCGCCATCACCCGGGCCGAGATCATCAACCGGGCCAAGGAGTGGGTGAGCGCCAGGGTGCCGTACAGCATGGAGAAGTACTGGTCGGACGGATACCGTCAGGACTGCTCCGGCTATGTGTCGATGGCCTGGAACCTCGCGGGGAACGAGTGGACCGGCAGCCTCGCCGAGTTCGGCGACCGGATCACCTACGAGAACCTGCAGGCCGGGGACATCCTGCTCTTCCACAACCCGGCCAACCCCACACGCGGCTCGCACGTCACCATCTTCGGCGGCTGGACCGACTACACGCACACCTACTACACGGCGTACGAGCAGACCAAGCCCCACACCCGGAAACAGGCCACGCCCATGGCCTACTGGAACAACTCCGCCTCCTATGTCGCCTACCGTTACAAGGGCCTCGTCACCAGCACCGGCGGAGGGGAGAGGGAGGCAGCGCCGTTCCCGGGCGCGACCGACTTCGGCCCGGGTGTGGACACCGAGTCCGTCATCCGCCTCCGCGAGATGCTCATGGCCCGTGGCGGCAAGCGCTTCTACCCACAGGGCACGGCCCCCGGCTGGACCGACGCCGACCGCCGCGCCACCCAGGCCTTCCAGCACGCCCAGGGGTGGCGCGGCAAGGAGGCGGACGGCATGCCAGGACCCCATACCTGGCGCCTGCTGGCGAACAAGCAGGGCAAGGACATCCCCGGCCCTGCGCCCACCAGGGAGAAGGCAGGTGCGCCCGCCTTCCCCGGACGCGACCACTTCGGGCCCGGCCGGTCGAACACGCACATCACCCAGCTCGGTAAGCGGCTCGTCGAGCGCGGTTACGGCACGCACTACACGACGGGGCCGGGCACGCACTGGGACGAGGCGGACCGGCGCAACGTCCAGGCCTTCCAACGCGCCCAGGGCTGGCGCGGCGCTGCGGCCGACGGCTACCCGGGACCGGAGACCTGGAGGCGCCTCTTCTCGTAGGACATGTCCCGCGGACCCGTACACGCACGACGACACAGCAGAGCGACAGCTAAGGCGGCAGGCATGAACACCACGACGTCGGAGCCGGAGGGCACGGTGCCGTCCGAGAGCCCGCGGCGCAATTTCGTCATCGCGAGCGAGACGACGACCGAGATCCCGGTGCACCTGCTGTTCCGGGACGACGAGGGCCCGCGCGCCCTGCGGCCCTCCGTCGTCTCCCGGCGACAGGGCACGGGGGAGCAGCCGAAGGTGGGACACGAGCCGCCCACCACCCAGAAACCGCACCTGGACAAGCCGGCGGAGAAGGACCCGGACCGGCCCGGCCGGCAGACGCCGGCCGTCGGCAGCTGCGCGGTGCCGCCGCCCGACCCCGGGCTCACCGAGCGCCCCGGGCCCGTACTCCCCGGCTGGACCGCCCTCGTCGCGGGCGGCTGTTCGCTCGCCGGGATCGGCGCGGTGGTCTGGGGGACGGGGGCCGTGCCGGACAAGCTCGCGGGGGTGTTCGGACTGACCCCGCCGCCGTACCGGGGCATCGGGATCTGGCTGTGGTGCCTGCTCACGCTGGGGGTGATCCTGGCGCTGTTCGCGCTCGGCGGGCTCGGCCGGGTCCAGGCGGGGAGGGCATGGGTGCTCACGCTCTGCGGGGACTACCGGGGAAGCGTGCGGCGTACGGGGCTGGTGTGGATGAGCCCGCTGGTGCTGCGCCGGCGGATCGACGTACGGCTCCGGCACTGGCGCAGCGGCCCGGTGGCGGCGGTGGACGCGGAGGGCACGCCGCTGCGCGCGGTGGTGCTGGTGGTGTGGCGGGTCAAGGACACGGCGCGCGCGGCGCTCTGCGTGGCGGACCACGAGGCCTATCTGGCGGAGCAGGTGGAGGCGGCCACCGTGCGCGTCCTCTCGCAGTTGCCGGCCGACGCCTTCCTCCCGGACGTCCCGACGCTGCGTGACGCCGACGCCGTCGGCGAGCGGCTGACCCGGGCTCTCGTGCCGGAGTGCGCCGTCGTCGGGATCGAGGTCTTCTCCGTGCAGCCCGTGGGCCTCGAGTACGCGCCCGAGGTGGCGGCCGCCATGCAGCGCCGGCGCGTCGCGGCGATCGACGCCAAGCACCGGGAGACCGTGCTGACCTCGGTGGTGGACGCGGTCGACGAGACGGTGAGCCGGCTGACCGAGCGCGGCCTGGTCGATCTGGACGACTACGAGCGCAAGGCGCTGGTGAAGGACCTGACGGTTGCCTTCTACACCGGCCGGGCGGGTGCCGTCGAGGCTCCGTGATTGGTCTGGACAATGTCAACCGGCGTCAATACATTGGAACTTGGTCTAGACCTGAACGAGTAGCACCGTGCGCGTGCAGCAAGTGCCTCGGAACTCCCCCACGTTCTACCAGGAGCCAAGCATGCGAAAGAAGATAGGCGCGGCCGTCGTCGGTCTCGCCGTGGCGGGCACGACCCTGCTCGCCACCGGCAGCGCGAGCAGCCACGGCTACACCGACTCACCGATCAGCCGCCAGAAGCTCTGCGCCGACAGGACGGTGAGCAACTGCGGCCAGATCCAGTGGGAGCCGCAGAGCGTCGAGGGCCCGAAGGGCTTCCCGGCAGCCGGACCCGCCGACGGCAGGATCTGCTCGGGCGGCAACGGTCAGTTCGCCGAGCTCGACGACCCGCGCGGCGGGTCGTGGCCCGCCACCAGGGTCGGCTCGGGCCAGAGCCACACCTTCCGCTGGCAGTTCACGGCCAGGCACCGCACCACCGACTTCAAGTACTTCATCACCAAGCCCGGCTGGAACCCGAACCAGCCGCTGACCAGGGCGGCGCTGGAGTCGCAGCCCTTCCTCACCATTCCGTACGGTGGCCAGCAACCCCCGGCCACGCTGTCCCACTCCGGCAGTCTTCCCCAGCGGTCGGGCCGCCATCTGATCCTGGCGGTGTGGACGGTGCACGACACGGCGAACGCTTTCTACGCGTGCTCCGACGTTCAGTTCTGAAACACACCTGTCATGGACGCGGCGACCCCTTCCGCCTGGGCCGTCGCGTCCGGCCATGACGAAACACCTCGCGGGCCCTCCGGTCGACCGGAGGGCCCGCGAGGTGATGTTGTGCGCCGCCAGGGACTCGAACCCCGGACCCGCTGATTAAGAGTCAGCTGCTCTAACCAACTGAGCTAGCGGCGCCTGTTTCGTCTGCCGCTCGGCGGCTGACCCATTAATAGTACCTGGTCCGGAGGGGTGCTCCGGACCAGGTGCCGCCGGGCCGCCGATGGGCCCTATATCGCCAGCGAGAGCACCACCGGAGCCGCCCGGCGGTTCAGGGTGTCGGCGGCGGAGCGCAGCCGGTGCGCGTGCTCGATCGGGAGCGACAGCGCCAGGCAGCCCACCGCGGAGCCGGCCGTCAGTGGCACGGCTGCGCAGACCGTGCCCACCGCGTACTCCTGGAGATCGAGGACGGGGACCGTCGGCGGCTGGCTGTCCAGTTTGGAGAAGAGCAGCCGCTCGCTGGTGATCGTGTGTGACGTCAGACGGGCGATCTTGTGCCGCGAGAGGTGGTCGCGGCGCCCGTTCACGTCGAGCTGGGTCAGCAGACACTTGCCGACCGCACTCGCATGGGCCGCCGAGCGGAAGTCCACCCACTCATTGACCTTCGGCGTGCGCGGGCTGTCGGCGAACTGGGTGATCCTGACCTCGCCGTCGATGTAACGGCTGATGTAGACGGCGGCGCCGACCGAGTCGCGCAGCTCGGTGAGGGTCTCCTGGAGCTTGGCCTCCAGCGCCTCCTTGCGAGTGACACCCGAGCCGAGCAGGACCAGCGAGTCGCCGATCGCATACGCGCCGTCGGCGACCTGCTCCACGTATCCCTCGCGGCGGAGCATGGCCAGCATGGGGGCGAGGTGGCCGGTCGGCAGACCGGTCTCCCGTGCGATCTGGGTGTCGCTGACTCCGCCACCGTGCTTGGAGATCGTCTCGAGGACGCGCAAGACGTATTGCACCGAGTGGAACGGCGCGGTCGGCTCGGGCTTCAGCGCCACGGTTCCCCCCTGGCAGGTTGTTACCGCACGGTTGCGTACCACGATAGCGGCGAAGGCCGGTTCAAGGACCGGCTGTTGGCGTAAATGATGAGGCGCCCCGGCCTCACACGCCGGGGCGCCTTGCGTTGGCATATGCCGGAGGAACTCTTGGCCGGTGGAGTGAGAGGTCAGAGCACCGCACCGAGGAACTCGCGAGTACGTTCGTGCTCCGGATCCGAGAAGATCTTCTCCGGCGGGCCGGACTCGATCACCTTCCCGGCGTCGAACATGAGCACGTCGTCCGAGATGTCCCGGGCGAAGTTCATCTCGTGGGTAACACAGAGCATGGTGATGTCTGTGGTGCGCGCGATGTCACGCAGCAGATCCAGTACCCCGGCGACCAACTCGGGGTCGAGCGCCGAGGTCACTTCGTCCAGCAGCAGCACCTGCGGCCGCATGGCCAGCGCCCGGGCGATCGCCACCCGCTGCTGCTGACCGCCGGACAGCTGTGTCGGCCTCGCGTCGCAGCGGTCGGCCAGCCCCACCAGCTCGAGAAGCTCCTTGGCGCGCACCTCCGCCTCGTCCTTGGACAGGCCCAGCACCCGCACCGGCGCCTCGGTGAGATTGCGCAGAACGGTCATGTTGGGGAACAGATTGAACTGCTGGAAGACCATCCCGATCTTCTTGCGAGCCTCCCGGCGCTCCTTCTCGTCGGCCGGGAAGAGCCTGTTCCCGTTCACCGTGATCGTGCCCTCGTCGGGACTCTCCAGGGTCATCAGCAACCGGAGGATCGTCGTCTTTCCCGAACCGGACGGGCCGATCAGGGTGACGTGCTTGCCCGGGCGTACCGAGAAGCACAGATCGTCCAGGACCGTGTTGTCGCCGAATCTCTTGGTGACGTTGTCGAACCGGATCAGTGCATCCGAAGTGGCGCCGGCGGTCGTGCCGGCAGGGGTGTCAGCGGACAAGGCGGCGCTCCAGGGCTCGTACGAGAAGGGAAGCCGGGTAGGCGATGAGGATGAAGGCGACGCCGACCACGGTCAGCGGCTCGGTGTACTGGAAGGACTGGCCGCCGAACTGGCGCGCCTGGTTGAGCATCTCCAGCACACCGATCGCGAGCAGGATCGGTGTGTCCTTCAGCATCGCGATGACGTAGTTGCCGAGGGCCGGCATCACGCGGCGGAAGGCCTGCGGCAGGATCACCGCCATCCAGGTGCGGTGGGGCGGCAGGCTCAGGGCCGTGGCCGCCTCCCACTGCCCCTTCGGCACGGCTTCGATCCCGGCCCGGTAGACCTGCGCGGTGTACGTCGAGTAGTGGAGCCCGATCGCGACCGTGCCGGTGGTCAGCGCGGAGAACTGGATACCCCACTCCGGCAGTACGAAGTAGAAGAAGAACAGCTGCACCAGCAGCGGAGTGGTGCGGATGAACTCGGTGAAGACGTTCACCGGCCAGCGCACGAACCGGGTCGGCGCACGGAAGGCGATCGCCCACACCAGGCCGAGCGTGAAGGAGATCAGCGAGCCCAGCACCAGCACCTGCAGCGTGATCAGCACGCCGTCCCAGAACTCGGGCATGAAGTCCGACACCGCGGACCAGTCGAAGGAAGTCATCAGGACGCACCCCCCGGCATGGTGGTACCGGTGACCTTGTCCTGGGCCTGCCGTTCGAAGACCCTGCCGAAGAGCCCGGGTTCCGGTTCGATGCCGATGTTCCGTTTCGTCTTCCGCTCCAGCGCCTTCATGGAACGCGTCACCGCGAAGGCGAGCACGGCGTAGATCACCAGGCTGACCGTGTAGATCTGGGCGCTGTCCTGCGTGGCCAGTCGCACCAGGTACGCGGCGAAGGAGACGTCACCCACCCCGAGCAGCGACACCAGAGCGGTGCCCTTCAGCAGCTCGACGAGCAGGTTGCAGAACGACGGCATCATCTCGGGCACCGCCTGCGGGAGCAGGATCAGCCGCATCCGCTGCCACGGCGTGAAGCTGAGCGCGACGCCCGCCTCGCGCTGAGCGGGGGCCACCGAGTTCAATGCGCCACGCACGATCTCCGCGCCGTAGGCACCGTAGGACAGGCCGAGCGCGAGTACGGCCGCGTACATGGGGACCAGCTGCCATCCCATGAGCGGCGGCACGACGAAGAACAACCAGAACATCAGCACCAGAGCCGAGGTGCCGCGGAAGATCTCGGTGTAGAAGCCCGCCAGGAAGCGGACGAGACGCGAGCGGTGGGTGCGGGCCATGCCGATGGCGAAGGCGACGGCGGTGGCCACGACGGCGCTGTAGAACAGCAGTTGAACGGTGATCCAGATACCGGGCAGCACCCAGTTCTGCCAGAGTCCGGCTGTCATCGGCACAGCTCCTCGGCAGTGAGGGTGGTCATCTCGGCCTTCGTGAAGCCGAAGGGCTTCAGGATGCGGAAGAGCTCACCGCTCTTCTTCATCTTGTGGATCTCGACATTGAACGCGTCGCGCAGCTCGGTGTCGGTGGGGCGGAAGGCGAAGCCGCCGCCGTCGATCTGCTTCTCGCCGTCGACGACGGCCGCGAACGGCTCGGTCGCCTCTGCCTTCGAGCTCTTCCTCACGACTTCACGGGTCGTCAGCGCGGTGCCCGCGAAGACGTCGACGCGCCCGGACTCGACGGCGTTCAGACCGGCGACCTGGTCCTGCAGGATGACGATGTCCTTCTCCGGAATGCCGGCGGCGACCGCGTAATCGATCTCCGCGTAGCCCGTTCCGGTGGAGAACCTCGCCTTTGTCCGCACCACGTCCTCGTAGCTGCGCAGCTTCTTCGGGTTGCCCTTGCGGACGATGAACGAGTCGAGCATCTGGTACTCGGGGTCGGAGAAGATGACCTGGCGGCACCGCTCGTTGTTGATGTACATCCCGGCGGAGACCACGTCGAACTGCTGCGAGTTGAGGCCCGGTATGAGGGAGGCGAAATCGGTCGCCACCGGCTGGACACTGTCTATACCGAGCCGCTTGAAGATGACCCGGGCCAGTTCAGGGGCCTCGCCCGTGAACTCGCCCTGATCGTCCACATAGCCGTACGGCACCTCGCCCGCGATGCCGAGGCGCACGGTGCCCTGCGACTTCAGCCGGGCCAGCGCGTCGCCGGACGGCACACGACTGCACCCCGCCGCACCGGCGACGGTCAGCGCGCCGGCCGCCGCCGTGCCGAGCAACAGGGCGCGTCTGCTCATCGATCCTGGTTGTCTTGTACGAGCCATGGGCGCGCGGCTACCCGGGCCCTCGCGGGGTATGCGTACGAAATGGCCGACCGATACATGACCGTTGCCTTGAACAAGCGCGGTGTGGAGTGCACCGCCCGCCTGCTCTTCGACAAAGCACCGCTGACCTGCGCCGCCGTGTGGGACGCACTGCCGCTCGCCGGAGATGTGTACCACGCGAAGTATGCGCGTAATGAGATTTACGCCCTGCTGCCGGCCTTCGCCGAGCAGGAGCCGCCGCTGGAGAACCCGACGGTGACGCCGATCCCAGGTGATCTGTGCTATTTCACCTTCACCGACGTGCAGTTGGGCACGGCGTCGTACGGCTACGAGTCCGGTGCCGCGCACCGCGGCCGGACGACGGTCGTCGATCTCGCGCTGTTCTACGAACGGAACAACCTGCTGCTGAACGGGGACACCGGGTGGGTGCCCGGCATTGTGTGGGGCGCCGTCGTCGACGGCCTCGAGGAGATGGCGGCCGCCTGCCAGGACCTTTGGCGGACGGGGGCTGCGGGGGAGACGCTGTCGTTCCGACGGGCGTAGGCGCGGGGCGCGTGCGTGTGGCGGCGGACTGTTCCCCTGCCCGCCCCGTTCCGCCACCGACGTGTGGCTCCACCGCGCGGGTGGAGCAAGTCCCTGGCCCCGGGAGCGCGATGCGAGCGGTGTGCCGGGCCGCCGACGGGGGCATCCCACGGCCACCAGGCCGTAGGGGCCCTCGGAACGGGCTCCGAAGCGGAGCCGGTGGCGTGTCCTGGGCGCAGGCCGCCAGGCATGGAGGAGCCCGGTTCGGGAAGGGCGTGGGTGGGGAACGGCCCCGCGCAGCGGGCCGCCCGGCGGCGCGGTCTACCCCCGCGCCGCCACGCCGGCCGCGTACAGCGCCTCCGCACCCCGGAGCACGACCCCGTCCGCATGCCGCGCCCCCACCAACTGCACGCCGATCGGCAGACCCGCCCCGTCCACACCGCACGGCACCGTGGCTGCCGGCTGCTGCGTCAGGTTGAAGGGGTAGGTGAACGGGGTCCACCCGGTCCAGCGGTGGTGCGGTGACCCCGCCGGGACCTCTGCCCCCGCCTCGAACGCCGTGATCGGCACCGTCGGCGTCACCAGCAGGTCGTACGACGTGTGGAAGCGCCCCATGCGCCGGCCCAGCGCCATCCGCGCGTCCACCGCCGCCAGATAGTCCAGCGCGCTGTACCGTTCCCCCGCCTCGACGATCTCCCGCAGCCCGGGGTCGAGCAGCTCGCGCTGGTCCCTGCCGAGGTGCTGCACCAACCGGGCCGCGCCGCTGAACCACAGGGTGTGGAAGGCATCGACCGGCTCGGTGAAGTCGGGGTCGGCCTCCTCGATGTACGCGCCGGCTTCCGCCAGCGCTCCCACCGCCCGCCGGACCGCCGTGGCGACCGCGGGCTGCACCGCGACCTGGCCGCCGAGCGAGGGCGAATACGCGATCCGCAGGCCCTTCACCCCCGCGGCGAGTCCCGCCCGCACCTCGCTCACCGGGCCGAGATGCGACCAGTCGCGCCAGTCGTCGCCGCTGATCACGTCGAGCATCAGTGCCGCGTCCGCCGCGTCCCGTGTCATCGGCCCCACGTGCGCCAGCGTCCCGAACGGGCTCGACGGGTACATCGGCACCCGCCCGTACGTCGGTTTCAGCCCGAAGATCCCGCAGAAGGACGCCGGGATGCGTACCGAGCCCCCGCCGTCCGTCCCGAGCGACAGAGCGCCCGCGCCCATCGAGACGGCGACCGCGCTCCCGCCGCTGGAGCCGCCCGCGGTGCGCGACGGGTCGTGCGGGTTGCGGGTCACCCCGTGCCGTGGCGAGTCGGTGACGCCCTTCCAGCCGAATTCCGGCGTCGTCGTCTTGCCGAGGAACACCGCGTTGTGCGCCCGCAGCCGGGCGACGGACGGCGCGTCCTCCTCCCAGGGCCCGTCCTCGCGGACCGTCCTGGAGCCCCGCAGGGTGGGGCCGCCCCGCTGGAGGAGCAGGTCCTTGACCGTGACGGGTACCCCGTCGAGCAGTCCCTCCGGCTCCCCTTCGTGCCATCGCCGCGCCGACGCCTCCGCCTGGGCAAGGGCCTGCTCCGCGTCGACCCGGACGAAGGCGTTGACGCGTGGTTCGACGGCCTCGATCCGTTCCAGCGCCGCGCGGGTCGCGTCGACGGGGGAGAAGTCGCCCCTCTCGTAGCCGGCCAGCAGTTGACGTGCGGTGAGGTCAGTCAGGCGAGTCGTCATGCATGGGGACGTACCCACGTTTCTTGTCCACCACGTTCGGCAGAGGTTTTCCGGCCGCCCACCGTTCGTACATCTCGACGAACTGCTCACCCAGCCGGTCCCGCCAGCCGACCGTGTCGCCGCTCATGTGCGGGGAGACGATCATGCCCGGCACGTCCCACAGGGGGCTCTCGGGGGCGAGCGGTTCGTCCTCGAACACATCGAGGGCCGCGCCTGCGATCCACCGCTTGTCGAGCGCGGCGGCCAGATCCTTCTCGACGACGAGCGGCCCGCGGCCGACGTTGACGAAGCGGGCGGAGGGCTGCATCAGGTCGAAGCGCCGTGCGTCGAACATGCCCCGGGTGTCGTCGGTGAGCGGTGCCGCACACACCACCCAGTCCGCGCGCGCCAGCAGCGGGTCGAGGTCCCGTGCGCCGTGGATGCCGGTGCGCGGTGTGCGGCCCACGACCGCGGTCGCGACGCCCAGCGCCTTGAGAGTACGGGCGATCGCGCGTCCGATGGGCCCGGCGCCGACGACCACGGCCCGTGTCCCGGCGACCGCCAGCCCCTCGCGGTGGCGCCAGTGCCGCTGCCGCTGGAGCTCGAGGGTGGCGGGCAGATCCTTGGCCATGGCGAGCACCAGCGCAGCCACGTACTCGGCGATCGGGGCCTCGAAGATGCCGCGGGCGTTGGTGACGACGGTGTCGGATTCGGCCAGTTCCGGGCAGAGCAGCCGGTCCACGCCGGCGCTCGGGGTGTGCACCCAGCGTGGCCGTGGCCCCTCGCCCGGCCAGGCGCGGCGGACCGCGTCGGAGGTGAAGTCCCACACCAACAGGACGTCCGCTGAAGGCAGTTGGCCGGCGAGCGTGTCCTCGTCCGCGTATGTCACACGGACCTGTCCGGTCAGTCTGCCGAGCCGCGGAGGAGGATCGGCGGCCAGTACGAGAAGTTCCACTTCGGACATCGGTCGGAAATCGCTTCCTGACGTCTGACATGTACGGATTGACCACGCTCGCACCCGAACCTACCTTCGTCAACAAGACACCAAGGGGGCCTGCATGGACGTCTCCTTTCTCGGTGGGCCACAGCCGCAGCATGGTGTCGGCGTGGTCGCCCCGTTCGATTTCGCTCTGGACCGCGAGCTGTGGCGCTGGGTGCCCGACGACGTCTCGCTGCGCCTCACCCGCACCCCTTTCGTGCCGGTCGGGGTCTCCCTCGACCTGGCCCGACTGGTGAGCGAGCACGAGACGCTGCGCGAGGCCGTACGGGCCCTGGGAGCGTCCGAGCCCGAGGTCATCGCCTACGCCTGCACCTCGGGCAGTTTTGTCGACGGCATCGTGGGGGAACGCGCCATGTGCGAGGTGATGAACTCCGCGGGCGAAGTGCCCTCCCTCACCACCTCCGGAGCGCTGCTCCAGGCACTCGAAGAGCTGGGCGCCGGCCGCATCGCCCTGCTCACGCCCTATACGGAGTCGGTCACCCGCTCACTGGAGGACTATCTGGGAGAAGCTGGAGTGACGGTGACGGGCTGCGCCTTTCTGGGCCTGACCCGGCACATCTGGAAAGTGCCGTACCGGGCGGTGGTCGACATGGCGCGAGAGGCGGTGGTCGGCGCGGCCGACGCGCTGTTCATCAGCTGTACCAACCTGCCGACGTACGACGTGATCCCGCAGTTGGAGGCGGAACTGAGGATGCCGGTGCTGTCCGCCAACCAGGTGACGATGTGGGCCGCGCTGCGCACCATCGGCGCCCGGGCCGTCGGTCCTTACCAGGCACTTCTGATGGAGCCGGAGGCGCTCGCGGGAACGCTTCCCGAAGCACAGCCGGAGACACAGCCCGAAGAACAGGAAGGCTGGACATGACGACGGTCGGACTTCTCTACCCGGGACATTCCGCGGAGGACGACTACCCCCGACTCGAGGTACTGCTCGACAGCGACATCAGGCTTCCCATCGTCCACACGGACATCGGCGAGGACGCGCATCGCGTCGACGCGCTGCTGAGGATGGGCTCGCCCGAGCGGCTCGCCGCCGGTGTCGAGGCGCTGCGCCTGGAGGGCGCCGAGTCGGTGGTGTGGGCGTGCACCAGCGGAAGCTTCGTCTTCGGATGGGAAGGCGCCCACGAGCAGGTGCGCGAGCTGGCCAAGGCGGCGGGGATGCCCGCGTCCAGCACATCCTTCGGCTTCGTGCACGCCGTACGGCACCTGGGCACGCCGAAGGTCGCGATCGCCGCGACCTATCCCGCGGACGTCACCGAGTACTTCGCCGCTTTCCTCGAGAAGTCCGGCGCCGTGGTCGTCTCCGGCCGGGACGCGGGCGTCCTGACGGCGGAGGAGGTCGGAACCTGGGGCCGTGAGGAGGTCCTCGAGCTCGCGCGCTCCGCCGACCATCCGAACGCCGACGTGATGCTGATGCCGGACACCGCCCTGCACACCGCGGCCCATCTGGACGATCTGGAGTCCGCACTGGGCAAGCCGGTCCTCACCGCCAACCAGGTGACCGTGTGGGAGGGCTTGCGGCTCGCGGACCGTCGCGCGTGGGGCGACAAGCTGGGCAAGCTGTTCGCCCGGCCGGAGTAACCGCCGGTCCCGGGCGGCGGGAATAAGCGGAGAGGCCCTCCTGTTACCTGTCGGGTCACAACGAACCACGCACGACAGACGCAGGAGGGCCCCAGCGGTGAACGCAGAAGCAGTGGACGAGATCCGAGGTACGGCGGCCGGGACCGCCCCCGTCCCCCTTTCCGTGCTCGACCTCGTCACCGTCGGCAGTGGACGGACCGCAACCGACGCACTGCGCACCAGCGTCGACATCGCCCGCCTCGCCGAGCGCCGCGGTTACCACAGGCACTGGGTCGCCGAGCACCACTCGATGCCCGGCGTCGCCTCCTCGTCCCCGGCCGTGATCCTCGCCCACCTCGCTGCCCATACCGAACGCATCCGCCTCGGCTCCGGCGGCGTGATGCTGCCCAACCACGCGCCGCTCGTCATAGCCGAGCAGTTCGGCACGCTGGAGGCGCTCGCCCCGGGCCGTGTCGACCTCGGCCTCGGACGGGCACCCGGTACCGACGGGGCGACGGCGGCGGCGCTGCGGCGCACGGACGGCCTCAGTGAGAGCGCCGACGACTTCCCGCAGCAGCTCGCGGAGCTGATCCGCTTTCTCGACGACGACTTCCCGGACGGCCACCCGTACGCCCGGATCCATGCCGTACCCGGCCCGGTGCAGGCCACCTCACCCGGCGGCGTCCAGTCCCCGGCCAGGCCGCCGGTCTGGCTGCTCGGCTCCTCCGGCTTCAGCGCGCGGCTGGCGGGCGTGCTCGGTCTGCCGTTCGCCTTCGCGCACCACTTCTCGGCGCAGAACACGATCCCGGCGCTCGACCTGTACCGCGAGTCCTTCCGGCCGTCCGCGGTGCTCAAGGCCCCGTACGCCCTGATCGGCGTCTCCGCGCTCGCCGCCGGCGACGAGCACGAGGCCCGCCGCCAGGTCCTCACCGGCGCCCTCTCCATGCTCCGGCTGCGCACCGGCCGCCCGGGTCTCATTCCGACGCCGGAGGAGGCGGAGGCGTACCGCTTCGGCCCGATGGAACGCGAGTTCGTCGACAGCTGGCTGGGCAACGTGGTGCACGGCACGGCGGACGAGGTGCGGGCCGGCCTGGACGACCTGCAGAAGCGGACGGGTGCGGACGAGCTGATGATCACGGCGAATGCGCATGGCGGCGAGGCGCGGGTGCGGAGCTACGAGCTGATCGCTGACGCGTACGGGCTGCCGGCCTGACGGGGGGTGCGCTGCGGGCGCGGGACGCACCTGCGGCGGGCCTGTTCCCACCCCGCCGCTTCCCGAAGCAAAGTCGACCCGTCCGGCGTTCGAGGACACTGCGCGAAGCGCAGTACGGGGCTCTGGGCCTGCCGCGGTTTCGGGAAGGAGCGGGTCGGGGGCAGGCTCCCCTGCGGCCACGCCCGCCCACGCGCCCGTCAGCCCGAGGCCCCCGCGCGCGCCGCATCCGTACCCGCGCCCAGCATCTCCGCGATCCGTTCCGGGCCCACCGCCCGTGAGTACAGCCAGCCCTGCCCCGTGTCGCAGCCGATCCGCCGCAGCCGAGTCGCCTGGCCCGACGTCTCCACGCATTCCGCGGTGACCGTCAGGCCCAGCCGGTGCGCCAGTTCCACAAGGGCCTGGACGATCGTCTCGTCCGCCGGGTTGGCGTGGGCCTCGTCCTGGAAGCCGCGGACAAACGTTCCGTCGAGCTTCAGCACGGAAACCGGCAGTCGGCTCAGATACGCCAGGTTCGAGTAGCCCGTCCCGAAGTCGTCGATCGCGATGTGCACCCCCATGTCGCTGAGCGCCTGGAGCGCTTGCAGTGGGCGCCCCGCGGACCCCATCACCGCCGACTCGGTCAGCTCCAGCTGCAGCAGATGCGGTGGGAGGCCGGTCTCCGCCAGGATCTCGGCGACGTCGGTGACCAGGTCGGAGTCCCAGACCTGCCGCACGGCGACGTTGACGCTGACGAACAGCGGCGGCACGCCGGGGTGGTCGAGCTGCCACTGCCTCGCCTGGCGGCACGCCGTACGCAGCACCCACTGCCCGAGCTGCACGATCGAGCCGTCCTCCTCCGCGATGGCGACGAACCGATTCGGCGTCAGCGTGCCGAACTGCGGATGGTTCCAGCGCACCAGTGCCTCCACGCCCCGCGTCACCCCGTCGGCCATGCCGACCAGCGGCTGGTACTCGAGCGTGAACTCCCCGCGCTCCACGGCGGGACGCAGCATCGAGGAGAGCGCCTGCCGTGTCATCCGGTGCGCGTTGCGCTCCGGGTCGAAGAGGGTCCAGCGGGACTTGCCGTCCTCCTTCGCCCAGTACAGCGTCGTGTCCGCGGCCTGCATCAGTCCGGTGGCGCTCGTGCCCGTCACCGCACGCTCGACCACACCGATCGACGCGGACACCGACAGCCGCTGCCCCGCGAGGTCGAACGGCTCCTGGAGCGCGGCCAGTACGGACGTGGCGAGGTCGGCGAGCTGCTCGGTGCCGGTGGAGTCCTCGACGAGGATCGCGAACTCGTCGCCGCCGAGCCGGGCGACCAGATGCCCACCGCTGCGGCCCGAGCCGCCGCCCTCGTCGGCGCACTCGGTCAGCCGGGTGGCGACGGCGGCCAGCAGCCGGTCGCCGACCCGGTGTCCGAGGGTGTCGTTGACGGCCTTGAACCCGTCGAGATCCAGGTAGCACAGACCGATCCGGCCGGTGGACCCCTGGTCGTACGGGGACGACTCGAGTGCGGCGGTCAGCCGCTCGAAGAACAGCGTCCGGTTGGGCAGCCGGGTCACCGGGTCGTGCATCTGGAGGTGTCTCAGCCGGGCCCGCAGTTCGCGGCGGTCGCTGATGTCCGTGACGGACAGGAGCACCGTGCCGCTGTCGGGCACCGGTGCGACGGTGACCTCGGCCCACAGGGCGCGCCCGTCCGGGTGCTTGAGACGGCGTGTGCAGCGGAACCGCGAGCGGCAGCCGCGCAGCACCTCGCGGTACGCGTGCCAGGTGCGGGCGTCGGAGGTGAGGTCGATGAGGTCCGCCGCGTGCTGCTCGCGCAGCTCCGCGGGGCGGGTGCCGAGCAGCGCTGCCAGCGCTTCGTTGGCGCTGACCACCACGCCTTCGGGGTCGACGACGGCCATGGCCAGCTGTGCCGCGTTGAAGGCCGCCCGGTAGTCGCTCAGCTCGGCGGAGCTCCGGCCGAAGTTGTGACGCTCCGTGATCGAGGGTCGGATTCCGGGGACTGCGACGCCCGCGGGCCCTTGTCCTTCGGAGGTTCCGCTCACCGCTCACTCCCGCAGTGCAGTTGTGTCGTACAGGGTCGTACAAATGTGGTCGGGGGACGGCCCGCCAAGGCATTCGACGAAGAAATCCAGCAAGAACTCGGGGAAAGTGTGCCGATCATAGAGGCAGCGGAGGTGGCTGTTCCAACGTGACCATCATGCGACAGGGCCTCCAGGGGGAGCGGTCGATCGTTTCTGCGCACGTCTGGAACGGGGTCTGCCGCCCCCTGACCACTTGTGACTTTCCGTGAGCCATCGGAGTGTCGTCGTATCTCGGACCGGCATCGGACCGGTGTCAGGTCGGTCACCCGAGTGGGGCACCGGGAAGGGCGTACCACCAGAAAACATCACAGGGTGGGTGACGCATCCCGCATTCCGCAGCCGGAGGTCCACGTGGAGGGTCAGCAGTCGCCCGAGGGAACACCCGAGAGAGTGGAAAGAGTGCGTCTGCGCAGTGCCGCGGCCGCACTCACTTCTCTCATGGCGTTCACGGCAACCTCCCTCGTGGCCGGCCCCGCGGTGGCCGACCCCATCGGCGGCCCCTGCGCACTCCCCCGGACCGCCGCCCACCATTCACTGGGCCTCGACACCTGGAACGCGGCGTACACGCGGCCGGCCGCCGACCTCGACGCGGTCATGATCTTCCTGTCGTTCCCGGACGCCGTGCCGATGAACTCGCCCCAGGAACTCGCCGCCGACCACTTCCCGGCCACCAGCGACTTCTTCCGGCACGCCTCCTACGGCAAGTTCGCCCTCGACGCCCACCCGCTGGCCCGATGGCTGCCGATGCCGAAGGCCTCGGTCGCCTACGGGATACAGCGCGACTGGAAGCCCGAGGAGCGAGCCGCCTACCTGCGCGACGCGGTCGCCGTGGCCGACGACGAGGTGGACTTCTCCCAGTACGACATCGTCTACCTGGTCGCCGACCCCGACGCACCGGGCGTCGACTCCGACGCGACCAAGGTCGTCAACTTCGACCGGCCGCTGCGCGCCGACGGCACCGACATCCGGCGGGTCGTCACCGTCTTCGAACGCCACCCGCCGGACCGCAACGTGCTCGCCCACGAGACCGGCCACGTCTTCGACCTGCCCGACCTCTACCACCGGCCGGTGGACGGCCACAGCGACTGGGACACCCATGTCGGGGACTGGGACGTCATGGGCAGCCAGTTCGGACTCGCCCCCGACCTGTTCGGCTGGCACAAATGGAAGCTGGGCTGGCTCGGCCGGTCAGAGGTGCGGTGCGTCAACGCCGAGCCCGGCGGCGACGTGGTGACTCTCGAACCCGTCGCCGCCGCGCCCGTGCGCGGCGGAAGCATCGGCACCCGGCTGGCGGTCGTACGGACCGGACCGGAGAGCGCGCTCGCGATCGAGGCCCGGGGGGCCACCGGCAACGACGCCTACACCTGCACCGAGGGTGTCCTGCTCTACCGGGTACGGGCCGAGACGGCGTCCGGCGGGGGCCCCATCGAGGTCGTCGACACGCATCCGGAGACCGGAGCCTGCTGGGGGGAGTCGGTCTACCCGCAGCTCGCGGACGCGCCGCTGCGGGTCGGTGAGACCTTCACCGCGCCGGGCCCGCCGGGAGGGCGGGCGAGGGTGGAGGTCGCGGAGCGCACGCGGACGGGGTCGTGGACGGTGAAGATCACCACGGTCTAGCCGGCCTGGCCGGACACGAAGAAGGTCCCCCGCTTCCGCGAGGGACCTTCTTCCGTCTGTGCGCCGCCAGGGACTCGAACCCCGGACCCGCTGATTAAGAGTCAGCTGCTCTAACCAACTGAGCTAGCGGCGCCTGCTGACGTCGTAGACCTTAGCATCCTGATCGGCGGGAGGAAAAATCGATAACCGTGCCGCGTCCGAGGCCTTCGCGCGCACCGCCCGCACACACGCCCACAGCAGGACCTCCGGGCCCGGGAGCCACGGGTGCCGGGTGTCCGGGGCGACCAGCCAGCGTGGCTCGGAGGCGATGTCGGCGGGGGTCAGAGCCGGGACGGTCACCGCGTCACCCCTGCCGTGGCAGAGCAGTGGCGGCACGACGTCGCCCCACTCCTCCCAGTCGAGCAGCGACGGTAGCCGCTGGGCCGTGCCCGGCGCGGCGAACAGCATCATCCGGCCCCGGTGCATGGCCACGGGCCCCGATCCGGGGCCTTCCGCCCACAGCTGGTCGAGCATCCGCCGCCCGAAGATGGCGGGCACGTTGACCACATCGAACGCCGAGCCGCACGGCAGCACGACGGGCGCGGTCGGCCGTGTCTCCCACTGGGCGAGCGCGGAGCGCGGATACTCCTCCGCGGAGGCGAGCCAGCCGACTCCGGGAGGCGTCACCCGGGCCGCCACGTGGTCCTGGCCGTCGGGGACGGCGTACGTCAGGAGGGATGGGTCTCGCAGCCATGCGGTCATGTCTCCAGGCTTACCCTGGGTGACACTGCAATTGCACTTGCTTCGCCGAAACGAGGACAGGGTGGGGCGGAGTGGAGTATCTTCCGCCACCGGCATATGCGTTCTGATGTTGACCGAGCCGAGTTCCCGGGCGTGTCCCCGGCCTTGGGAGTGCTGCCCCTCGGGCGTGCCCGCGTCACCGGCGTCCCCGGTCCGGACTCGGGAGGGCAGGTTCCGGCCTGCTGGGAGCGCTCCTCCCGGGCTTGGCGAGCGCGGGGAGGTGGCACATCCGTGCCGACCGGGGCGCGCAGGAGGTTCGGCGCGCGGGTGTGGCTGGCGGAGCCCGCCGCACGGCGGTACAGCGGTCGGGGGGACATGCCCCGCGCAGCGGAACCGGGCCGGATCCCGGGCTATGTGACCGCACCCCGCAGCAGGTCCCTGCCGAATTCGATCATCTTTCGCGCGTAGTCCTCCGTCCAGCCCGCACGCTCCCCGATGTCCGCCGGCGTCAGCCGGTCGAAGCGGCCGGGGTCGGCCAGCTGGGCCGCCGCGACGGCCTGGAACTCGACCGCGCGGTCCGTCGCGGCCCGGAAGGCCAGCGCCAGTTCCGTCGCGCGGTCCAGGAGCTCTCGGGGGTCCTCCATGGACTCCAGGTCGAAGAAGTGCTCGGGGTCGGCAGCGGCCTCCGAGGGCTCGAAGAGCAGCGGGGCAGGCCGCACCCTGCGCTCGGTCGTCCGCTCAGGTTCCGCCATGTCCGTACTCCTCCTCGCGTCACGGCCCGCGCTCCGGACCGTCATCCATTGTCCCGCGTCGCGCAAGACCGTCTCAGGCCGTCCCCGGCTCCCAGCGGACGCGGTGCTCGGCCAGATGCGCCAGCACCGCGTGGTTCGCCTCCCAGCCGTCCGGGAACTTCACCGTCACACCCAGCTGCACCGGCTCCGTGGACGGGTGCTCGTCCAGCAGGTCGCTCACGCCTTCGCGGCACACCACGATGCACGCGTGCCGGTGGCGTGAGGCGAGCACGCACAGGCGGCCGGTCTCCAGGTGGAAGGCCGTCGCGTCCGGCCGCCCGGACAGCGGGTGGAGTACGACGGTCACGTCGTACTCCCGGCCCTGGAGACGGTTGGCGGTGTCGACCGTGACACCGGCGACACCCAACTCCGTCAGCGCCGCGCGCACCGCCGCCGCCTGGTCGCGGTGGGCCGTGCCGACCGCGATCCGGTCCACGGTGAGCGGCACCGGCTCCGCAGACTGCTCGGAGACCGCCGCGCCCCCGCGGTCCAGCAGCCGGCGGACCACCAGGGCCACGGCCCGAACCGCCTCGGGGTCGGTGCGCGGCGTGTGGCGCGCGGGCAACTCCAGCAGCCCCCACCCCGACTCGGCGGCCTCGTCGAGGACCCGGTCGGGCCCGGAGCCGTCCGAAGGCACACCGAAGGCCAGCCGCCGATCGTCGGCGACCGTGCCGCTGCGGAAGGGCGTGTACGGGTAGAACGCCTCGGACACCAGCGGCGCCGCCGACGCCGGGAGCCGCCATGAGACGGGCAGCCGGTGCTGCGGCAGGTCCGGGTTGTGCGCCAGCAGAGTGGAGACGGCGCTGCCGGAGGGGTCGTACGACAGCCCGGCCCACTGCTCGGAGCCGACGGTCGTGAACGGGTCGAGCTGGCCGGGGTCACCGACGAACAGGGCCCGTTCGAAGAGCCCGGCGACGGCGAGGAGCGCGTCGGAGCGCATCTGGTACGCCTCGTCGACGATGGCGTGCTGCCAGGGCTCGACGCCCTGCACGTGCGCCCACTTGGCGGCAGTGGAGATGACGACGTCCAGGCCGGCGAGGTCGCCCGCCCTCGCGGACTTGCGCACGTTGTCCAGGTCGTCGAGGGCCTTGTCGTACGGGTCGGAGTCGTTCGAGTGCAGGCGGCCGACGGGGAGCTCCGGCTCCTTCCCGGCGAGCCGCAGCACCAGGTCGTCGACCTGGGCGTTGGTCTGGGCGACGATCATCAACGGGCGTCCGGCGGCGGCCAGTTCGAGCGCAGCGTGCACGACGAGGGTGGACTTGCCCGCGCCCGGAGGCGAGTCGACGACGACGCCCCGGGCGGAGCCGTGGAGCGTGTCGTGCAGGATGCCTGCGGTCGCGCGCGCCGCTTCCGCGCCGGGATCGGACAGCGGCCGGCCGCTCACGGCGGAATCGGACGTCACAGCAGGTCCTCCGGGGTGACGAGGTCGGGCATCTCGGCGACGTGGGACCCGGGGGTCCCCCCGGCGAAGCCAGCGGGAGGCCCGCCGTGTGTCCACGGCGTCTCCTCCGGGTCCGGCAGCTTCGGCCCGCCCCGCTGGTCGTGCTCGAACAGGGTCCAGGCGATCCTGTCGCCCTTGACCGGCACGGACCCCTCCGCGGGATCCTTCCCACGGCCCATCCGGTCGGTGACGCGCAGCACCAGCGTGCCGTCCTCCTCGTATCGCACGAACTGGGCCGTCTGCGGTTTGCCGTCCAGCGAGCGGTACACCTTTGCGCTTCGCCCGCCGAGGTGCGGGTGGTCCTCCGTGCGCACGGTCAGCAGGGGGCGGGGGCTCGGCCGCTTCGACTCGGACCAGGCCATCTCGACGTCGATCACCTCCGACACGAACGCTTCACCGGACAGGCGGCGGCCCGCCAGCACCAGGGGATCGTCCAGGGCCTCCTGGGCCTCCAGCTGCGCCTGCGCCGTCTCCCGGGCGGCGAGCTTCTGCGCCGCGGTCACGGCGTCGTCGCGCCGCGGCTGCGGTGGTTCACCGGCCCGGACCCGGTCGCGGTGTGCCGTGAACGACCAGCGGTCGCGCGTCCAGCGGTCCTCGACGCGGGAGCCTTCCGGAAGTGTCCGTACGAGATCGAGGGCACGCCACACCGCGTCCCAGGTGGGCCGCATCTGGTCCGCGACCAGGCGCCGGATCTCCCGTTCCGCGCGGTGCAGCTCGCCCAGTCGCTCGTCGGCGCTCTCCCCGTCCTCGGCCGCCGCCAGCAGCTGCCGGGCCCGGTCGTAGCGCTCCATCGCGGGCGCGAGCCGCCGGTTGTCGAACACGGGATCGGTCGCGGGTCCGGCGGGCGGGCGGAGCAGCATGCCCTCCCGGTCGCGGCCCAGTTCGGCCCGCAGCGCCGCCTGAGCCCCGGACTCTCCGTCCGGCGGGTCGATCCAGGCGAGCAACGCGCCCAGATGCTGGTCCTCGAGCGATGACTGGCCCGTCGCCCAATGGCGGTTCAGCAGGTCGGTCGCGGCGAGCAGCAGGGAGGAGCCGGGAACGCGGGCGCGCTCGCCGTAGTGGGTCAGCCAGCGGCCCAGCAGCGGGACGCGCGGCGGCGCCGGATACGGGGTGTCCGGGTCCTGCTCGGCGGTGCGCCGGAACCGCATCGAGCGCCCCAGCAGCCGTACGAACTCGGCGCCCGCCCGGCTCGGCACGATCAGCTGCGCGGCGTCCGCGCACAGTTCGACCTCGACGGTGACCTTCTTGCCGGTCTCCGCGTCCGTCTCCTTGCGCTCGACGAGTTCCACGTCGTCCCCGAAGCCGTCCACGTACGGCAGGAGCACATCGGCCAGCTCGGCGAGGAACGCCGAGCGCAGGTCCCGGTCCCGGGGCTGGGCCACGACCAGCAGCCTCGGCTCCTCGCGGTCCGTGCCCACCAGCGCGCCGAGCGGCGCCCCGGCCTCTCCCGCGGTGGTCAGCGGCACGAACACCATCGGGCGTTCGGTCAGCCGCCGGTGGCGGACGGTGGCAAGCGGCTGGGCGCGGCCCGACTCGACGGCCTCCAGCCGGGCGAGCGTGGCGATCAGCGACATACGCCCGCCTCCGGCACTCCGGCCGTGCCGGCCAGCGCCTCTGCCCGCAGGGCCGCGGCGCGCCGTAGCGCCGCCACCGCCGGGTCGGCCGGGTCGCCGGCCTCGCCGCGCGCGGCCGCCAGCACGCCGCCCACCGTCGTCAGCCCTCCCAGCTCCCCGCGGACCGACCGGCCCAGTGTCTGAACCGCACCGGCCTGCCGGGCCCGATCGCGGCAGTGGAACGCCAGCTCGCACGCGGCCAGGCAGTCGGGCGCGTACGCGTGCGGGACCGACTCGACCGCGGCCGTCAGCTCGTCGGCCGAGCAGGCCTCGAGGTCGAAGGTGACACCCTCGGGCAGCGCGGCTGCGATGTCCTCGACCCGGGTCAGCCTGGCCAGTTGACGGCGGGTCACGGAGAGCTGCTTGCGCACGTCCACGACCGACGCGGTCGGCAGGTTGGAGAAGTCCTTGGGGCAGACCAGCAGAATGCCTGGGGCGACCTGCGCGGCGTCCGTGACGGCGGCGACCCGCTCCAGTGCCAGCACGTACACCGCGGCCTGGCGGGCGGCCGCACCCACCTTCGACGAGTCGGCCGACGCGTCGATCATCGGGAACGACTTGATCTCCACGACCGTCCACCGGCCGTCGGGGCCGACGACCACCGCGTCCGGCTCCACGTATGCGGGGGAGCCCGCCACGTCCAGGGCGAGCAGCGGGTGGTCGAGCAGCGTCCACGCCCCCGCCGCCGTCGCCTCGCGCAGCGCCAGCGCCGTGCGCGCCGCGCGGCCCTCGGGACCGGCCGCGGCCAGGTCCGGCACCAGGGCACCGGCCGGGTCGTCGATGCCGAGGAGGCGCAGCAACTCCTTGCCGCCGTCCGCCTTCACCTTCGCCTCGAAGGCGTTGCCCCGCATGAACGCGAACTGGGACTGCCCGAACGTCCCGGGCGAACCCAGCGCGGACGCCAGCGCCGCCTTGTCCACCCCCGCGCCGTCCAGCAACGCCCGGCGCCGGCACCCGGGGTTGGCGGCGAGCGCCGCCAGGGCGCGGGCATCCAGCGGATGGGGCTGCGCGGCAGGACCCCGCAGCTCAGCGAGCCGCTGCCGGAGTGCTGTCGTCGGCGCCTGCGGAGGGGGTCCGCTGCCCAGGGATTCGCTCACCCGCGGAAGTCTCGCATCCGCCACCGACAACGGTGGATCCCGAGGCGGCCGGAGCGAACCCGAGCCGCCCGCGCACCCCGTCGGCCAGCCGCATCGCGGGCCTGGTCAGCAGCGCCCCGGCGCCCATCACGGCGGCGCCGGCGACCGCGTCGAGGAAGTAGTGGTTCGCGGTGCCCATCACCACGACGGTGGTGAGCAGCGGATAGAGGACGGCAAGTGTCCTCAGCAGCGCCGTACGGCCGTGCTGCCACAGCATCAGACCGCACCACAGGGCCCAGCCGACGTGCAGGCTCGGCATCGCCGCGTACTGGTTGGTCATTCCGCCGAGCCCGCGCGGCGCGCTCGCCTCCGTGCCCCACCAGCCGTACGAGCTGTACTGCGCCATCGTGTCGACGAAGCCGTGACCGGCGTCGAGCAGCCGGGGCGGACAGGTCGGCATCAGCGTGAAGCCGACCAGACCGAGGAGCGTGGAGACCATGAGCCAGGTGCGGGCCGCGCGGTAGCGGAGGGGGCGGCGGCGGAAGAGCCAGACCAGCACGGCCGGGGTGACCAGGTAGTGCAGGGAGGCGTAGACGAAGTCGGCGGGTATGCCGAGGGCGGGGACATCTGTGAAGAGACGATTCAGCGGGTGCTCGGCGTTGAGCAGGAGTGCCTTCTCGGCCCGGAGTATCGCGAGGCCGTGGTCCACCGCCGTCGAGACGTCGCCGCGAGCGAGGAGCCGGCCGCCCGAGTACGCGGCGTAGACGACGGCGATCAGCAGCAGCTCGGGCCACCAGCGGGGCCGGTGGGCAGGTGCGGTCTGCGGCATCCGGTCGGTCTCCGTCTCGACTTCGGCTTCGTTCTCGGCCTCGTCTTCGTCTTCGTCGTCGGGCGCGATCACGCGTACTGGAAGGGGGACGCGGAGATCGTCCCGGAGGTTGCCTGACGTTCAGGTGCGCGATGATGGGGCGACATCCGATCGTGAACCTCAGGAGAGCCACCCATGGCACCGCGGATCCTGCTCGCCCGGCACGGCCAGACCGAATGGTCACTGCTCGGCAAACACACCGGCAGGACGGACGTACCCCTGCTGGAAGAGGGCCGTCGCGGCGCGAAGCTGCTGGGTGAGCGGCTGCACCGCGCGCCGTGGTCGGGCCTCGAAGGGGTCGAGGTCCGCACCAGCCCGCTGGCACGGGCGAGCGAGACCTGCGCGCTTGCGGGTTTCGAGGAGCGGGCGCGGCCGTGGGACGCGCTGATGGAGTGGGACTACGGGGCGTACGAGGGCCTGACACCGCCCGAGATCCACGCGATCCGGCCGGGCTGGCTGCTGTGGCGCGACGGCGCGCCAGAGGGCGAGAGCCTCGCGGACGTCTCGGCCCGCGCGGACGAGGTCGTCGAATGGGCACGCTCGGCCGACCGCGACGTGCTGGTCTTCGCCCACGGCCACATCCTGCGCTCACTCGGCGCGCGCTGGCTGGGCGAGCCCATCTCCTTCGGGGCGCGCATCCGGCTCGATCCGACGAGCCTGTCGGTGCTGGGGTGGGCGTACGGGGAGCCGGCGATCGAGCGCTGGAACGACACGGGGCATCAGGAGGGTTGACGGGGGCGCGGGTGGCCGCGCCTGCGACAGGCTCTTTCCCCACGCCGCACCTCCCGGACGGGGCAGGCCCCGGACCCCGTACCGCGCTCCCTCTGGGCCTGGCGGACCGGGCCCCCAGGTCGGCAAGGCGCAGGGGAGCTTGAGGACACCGTGCGAAACGCGCTACCGGGGTCCGGGCTCCGTCCGGTTCAGGGAAGGGGCGGAGTGGCGAACGGCCCCGCGCAGCGGCGTGGGTCAGGCCGGGTGGGGGGCCGCGCGGCGGTGGAGGAAGGAGGCCACCGATGGTGTACGGCCGTGTGGCAGCAGTACCTTCGCCGTGTCCGCCAGCATCGACTCGATCCGCGCCGAGCGCACCTCGCCCATCAGGTCCAGCACCTGCTCGCCCGCCACCGCCGCCTCCTCGGGGGCGCCCGCCTTCGCCAGGTCCGCCGCCAGTTCCGCCCGGTAGAGCGCGAGGTTGCGCGTGAAGCGGCGGTCCTGGAGCGTCGCCGCGCGCCGTGCGTGACGGGCCGCGCGGGCCCATTCGCCCAGTGCGGACCAGCACTGCGCCTGGAGCGCTTCCAGCTCGGGTTCGGCGAAGAACGACATCCACTCCGGGTCCGCCCCCGACGCCCCGCGCGCGAAGTACGCGTGCGCCCTCGCCAGCGACTGCTCGCAGCTCGCGCGGTCGCCGAGCCCCGCCCAGCCGCCCGCCTCCCGCAGCGCGAGCAGGGACAGCAGACGGTGCGAGGCCACCTGCCGGGCCGCCAGCTGGCCGGCCTGCGCGGTGCGCACGGCCTCCCGGGGCCGCCCCGAGTCCCTGGCCAGGAACGAGGTGTTGCAGAACGCGTGCGCCTCCAGGGCCGGGTCGCCGGCCACGCGCGCGGTCGCGAGGGCCTCCGCGTAGTGGGAGCGGGCGTCCTCGAACCGGCCGGAGTCGTGGGCGAGCCAGCCCACCGAGATGGCGAGTTCGCCGGCGCCGGCGTGCAGCCGTTCCTCCGTCGATCTGCGGGCCGACGTGCCCGCGTCGAGCAGCGCGTAGGCGGCTCGCAGCGGCCTCGCCGCGCGCCGGTAGAGGCCGTCGGCGCCGTGCCGGTCGTCGAGGAGACGGATACGGCGCACGGCCTCCTCGACGGCGCGGACCTCCGCCTCGCCGACCCTTGGCCTGCCGGGCACGGATCCGAGTCCGAGCCCCAGGGACGCGGCCGCCACCGTGGCGGTGCCGCTGGTCATGAATGCGCGACGCAGCACGTCGCTCTCCTCGTCGCTGTCACTTCCACCGCTGCCCATGGGGAAGGGGCAACAGGGATGGTGGTTCGGGTGGGCGGGGTCTGCCTGGTCGTCCGGCGACTGCGCCGAAACGGAGTCGACCCGCTTCCGCGCGCCGCGCCCGCGTACGCGTTCCCGGGCCGTGAAACCCAGGTCCGTCAGCGCGAGGCCGGGGAACATGTGCAGGAACACCCGCTCGTACGCGTAGTTCGGGCAGCGGATCTCGCCGGCCTCGACACGGCCGATGTAGCGGGCGTCGCAAGAGACCTGCTCGCCGATCTCGCGGGCGGCCCGGCGTACGGCCGTCGCGAACTCGCCCGGCGAGCGGTGTCCCCGCAGCCTGCGGAAAGCCAGGTTGGGTACGGGAGGAGCAACTGCCCGCGATGCCTTTGACGATGACGCCATGGCCGAGCCCTCTCTTGGTGCGGCCGGATTCCGGCGGGCAAGAACGTACCTGCTGTGAGAGCTCCCTCACCCCGGGTTTAGCTACAAAAGGGGCATCTCGCCGGTGATCTGCCATGAACTGCCACCCTTTGCGGCGGCGTGCCGCCGTAGCCCTTGACGCACACGGGCGTTGAACCGTACGGAGGCGCCTTACGCGTCTCCACTCGAGCGAGGAGGGGATCCCCTTGTTGGAGGTCGGCATGGAGACCGGCGCGACGCCCTCGACCACGGCCGGGCATCTGCCCAGCCCCGACAGCAGCGCACCGCCCACTCGCCACGTGGTGGGGGCAGTGGGCCACATCGGGTCGGCGGAGCCCTGCGACCTCGTGACGGTCCCCGCCCGGCAGGGCCTCGAGGCGGTCGACATCCTGCGCCGTGCCGCCGCGCCCGGGGTCGGGCCGGTGCTCCACGACGGGGCGTGCGACACCCTCGGCTTCCTCGTCCCGCCGGGCACCGCCGACGCCTGGGACGTGCCGGGCAGCGCGTGCACCCAGACATCGGGCCGGGGCCTGCGCATTCCGGCGGAACTGCCGGTCACCGGCTCCGGCTGGCTGCTGCCGCCCGACGACGACGCGGGCACGGTCACGGACCCGGCGGTCCTGCGCGAGGCGCTCGGCGAGGCGGCCCGCCTGATCGAGGCAGCCGACAACCGTCGCTGACAGCCCGCGACCGCGCTCGCGAGCGCCCGGACGCGGGGCTTGCCGGGGCGGGCGATAATGGACGGGTGGCGAAGAACAGGCGGCGTGGGGGCGGTGGCGCCGCGGCCGTCGTCGCGACCGTGGACGGCGGGCTCGCGGAGTTGATACCCGACCGCGACCGCCCACACGGATGGACGCTGCTCATCGACGGCGCTCCGCAGTCGCACGTGGATCTCGACGACCCGGCCAACCTGTCCTTCGAGTACCAGCGCAGGCTCGGTCACGCGCTGGACCTCGCCGCCCCCGAGGGGCGGCCGTTGAACGTCGTGCATCTGGGCGGCGGCGCCTTCACCCTCGCCCGGTACGTCGCCGTCACCCGCCCCCGTTCCACCCAGCAGGTCATCGAGTTGGACGCCGCGCTGGTCCAACTCGTACGCGAAAGGCTGCCCTTGGAACCCGGCGCCCGGATACGGGTGCGGTCCCTCGACGCCCGGGCCGGGCTCGCGAAGGTACCGGAGGGCTGGGCGGACGTGGTGATCGCCGACGTGTTCAGCGGTGCGCGTACGCCCGCCCACCTGACCAGCACGGAATTCGTCGCAGAGGTACGCAGGGCCATGAGGCCCGGCGGCTGCTACGCCGCCAACATCGCCGACGGGCCGCCGCTCGCGCATCTGCGGGCCCAGATCGCCACGGTCGCCGCCGTCTTCCCGGAACTCGCGCTCGCCGCGGACCCGACCGTGCTACGCGGCCGCCGTTTCGGCAACGCCGTACTGTTCGCGTCGGACGCCGCGCTGCCGGTGGCCGAACTCACCCGCCGGGTGGCGAGCGACCCGTACGCCGGCCGTGTCGAACACGGACGGGCGCTCGCCGACTTCACGGGCGGGGCGGCGCCGGTGCCGGACGCGAGCGCCAAACCGTCGCCCGCACCGCCGCCGGCCGCCTTCCGCTGAGGGCCGAGCCGGGAGAAGAACCTAGCGCTCGTCGAACTGGACCATCGGCGGATGCCCGTTCCACGTGCAGAACACCGACACCTCGTGCCCGTCCTGCGTGAACGTGACCCGGATCCACGTCGGCTGCTTCCACACCTGCATCTGCCAGTCCGCCGCCGGAGTCGCGGAGACCAGCTCCGCGGAGCTGTCGCCGATGTCGAAGACGACCCGGCCGCCCTTGACGTTGTAGCCCTTCACGTTCCCGGACTCCGGGGGAGGCTGCGCCGCCGGGGACTTGGGGGGAGGGCCGGTTCGTGTCGGCGGGGCCGGCGGCGTGGTCGTGGCTTGCTTGCTCGGGGACGGCGAGGGGGAGGGGGCCGGCGGCCGGGCCGTCGACGACGCCTGCGGCTTGGCCGCCTGGGGCGTCGGGATCTGCGCGGTGATGGGCAGTGCGCGCGGCCGGTCGTACGCGGTTCCGGCCATGACCGTGTGAACGCCCCACCACGACAGCGTCACCGCCGCGCCGGTGGACAGCGACCACGCCATGGCATGTACGAGTCCTCGATGCATCGGGGCCATAGTGCACCACCGGCAGCACGCTTGTCCCGGACGGGACCGGCGGACCGGCATCCCCCGGATGGCGTACGGTGCCGCCCATGGCAAGTGTGCTCGTGGTCGAGGACGACCAGTTCGTACGCTCCGCCCTCATAAGGCACTTGACCGAGGCCTCCCACACGGTACGGAGCGTCGGCACGGCCCTCGAGGCGCTGCGCGAGGTGGCCCATTTCCGGTTCGACGTGGTCATTCTGGATCTCGGACTGCCCGATCTGGACGGCGCGGAGGCCCTGAAGATGCTCCGCGGCATCACCGACGTGCCCGTGATCATCGCGACCGCGCGGGACGACGAGGCGGAGATCGTACGGCTGCTCAACGACGGCGCCGACGACTATCTGACCAAGCCGTTCTCCGTGGAGCACCTGTCGGCCAGGATGGCGGCAGTGCTGCGCCGCTCCCGGGCGGCGGCCGGCGATGCCCCGCCCTCGCGGGTGATCCAGGTCGGCGGACTGTCCATCGACCCGCTGCGCCGCCAGGCCGAGCTGGACGGGGACCGACTCGACCTCACCCGCAGGGAGTTCGACCTGCTGGCCTTCCTCGCCGGCCGGCCCGGCGTCGTCGTCGCCCGCAAGGAACTGCTGGCCGAGGTCTGGCAGCAGAGCTACGGCGACGACCAGACCATCGACGTCCATCTGAGCTGGCTGCGCCGCAAGCTCGGCGAGACGGCGGCACGGCCGCGCTATCTGCACACACTGCGCGGAGTCGGAGTGAAGCTCGAACCACCGAACGGACACCGGCCATGAGATGGGCGCTCGTCAAGGTCTCACTGGCCGTCACGGTGATGGTCGTGCTCGCGTTCGCGCTCCCGCTGGGCATCGTCATCAAGGAGATGGCCCGCGACCGCGCCTTCTCCAACGCCGAACGCCAGGCGGCGACGATCGGACCCACCCTGACCGTCACCACGGAACGCCGCCCGCTCGAGCGGGCCGTCGAGTCCACACCCGCCGGCGCGGTCGGCCGGATGGCCGTGCACATCCCGGCATCCGGCGAACCGGGCAGCCTGCCACTGGAGATCGGCAAGCGCCGTGCAGCCAAGAAGGACCTGGCGACCGTCGAACGGATCGGCCGCGCCTCGATCGCCGAAGTGTCCGGCGGTTCCGCGCTGCTGCAGCCGACCGCGATCAGCACCGGCCAGATCGCCGTCGTCGAGATCTTCGTACCGGAGGGCGAGGTGTCCAACGGCGTCGACACCGCCTGGCTCGTACTCGCGGGTGTCGGCATCGCACTGATCGTCGGCTCGGTCGCCGTCGCCGACCGGCTGGGCGTACGGATGGTGCAGCCGGCGCAGCGGCTCGCGGGCGCCGCGCACGACCTGGGCGAGGGCAAGCTCGGGGCACGCGTCCCCGAGGAGGGACCGCCCGAACTGCGGTCGGCCGCCGTCGCGTTCAACTCGATGGCCGACCAGGTCGTCCAACTTCTGGCCAACGAGCGCGAGCTGGCCGCCGACCTGTCGCACCGGCTGCGCACCCCGCTGACCGTGCTGCGGCTGAACGCGGCGTCGCTGGGGGAGAGCGCCGCCGCCGAGCAGACCCGGGCAGCCGTCGCACAACTGGAGCGCGAGGTGGACACCATCATCCGCACCGCCCGGGAGGCCAAGCCGCAGACCGCGGCGGCCGGGCCCGGCGCGGGCTGTGACGTCTCCGAGGTGGTCCGGGAACGGATGGGTTTCTGGTCGGCGCTCGCGGAGGACGAGGGCCGCAAGGTCCGGCTCGCCGGTGTGGACCGGCCCGTACGCATCCCGGTCGCCCGCCCCGAACTGGCCGCCGCGCTCGACGCGCTGCTCGGCAACGTCTTCCGCCACACTCCAGAGGGCACGGCCTTCTCCGTCGACGTCCACAACGGCGACGACGCTGTCATCGTCCTGGTCTCCGACGCCGGTGGGGGCATCGCCGACCCGGCGGCCGCGATGGCCCGCGGCAACAGCGGGGCCAGGGACGGCTCGACGGGCCTCGGCCTCGACATCGTGCGCCGGGTCGCGGAGTCGACGGGCGGCGACGTACGGATCGGCAGATCGGTGCTCGGCGGCACGGAGGTACGGATCTGGATCGGCCTCGACCCGCGCGCAGCGGCTGCCGAGGAGCGGCGGGGACGGCGGCGCGGACGCGTCCGGCGGCGGAAGGCAGCACTCGGGTAGCCGTGCGCGCCCTCGGCCCCGTCGAGGATTAATCGCCTCCCATGCCTCCCTTAAGCGCGCCCTAAGAAGCCCGACCGCGGTCCGTGATCGGGCATTTGTCCGGTTCGGTATCGCTAGCGTGCAGCGCACCACCCCCCGACTCCGTAATGCAGAGGCAGGCACGCGATGGGCAGCAGTACGCACCGGCGCAGGGCGAGCGTCAGGACCAAGGCGGTCGGCGCGGTCGTCGTGACCGCGGTGATCGGCGGCGCGGCGATCACCCTCACCGGCACCGCCCAGGCCGCGGCGGTCGGCGCCGCGTACACCAGGACCAGCGCCTGGGACGGCGGTTACACCGGCCAGTACGTCATCACCAATGAGACCGACAAGGCGCAGACGGACTGGACCCTCGAATTCGACCTGCCCGCCGGGACGAAGATCAGCTCGCTGTGGAACGGCGAACACACCGCGGACGGACAGCACGTCACGGTCAGGCCCGCGAGCTGGAACAAGAGCCTCGCGCCTGGCGCGTCGGTCACGGTCGGCTTCGTCACCTCCGCGAGCGGCAAGGCCGCCGACCCGGTGTCCTGCCTCATCAACGAGATCAAGTGCTCGCTCGACGACGGCGCGACGCCCCAGCCGAGCGGACGGCCGACGGAGCAGCCGACCCCGAGGCCGACGCCCACTTCGGCGCCGTCTGCGACGGCCACGCCTTCGGAGACCCCGAGGCCGACGCCCACGGCCACCGCCACCTCGACGCCGACCGGGACGCCGAAGCCGGGTGCGGCAGCGCGCTACGCGCCGTACATCGACACTTCGCTGTACCCCGCGTACGACATGCTGGACACGGCCGCCAAGACCGGTGTCACGGAGTTCAACCTCGCCTTCATCACCTCGGGCGGCAGCTGCGCCCCGCTGTGGGGCGGCGTCACGGACCTCGCGAACGACAAGGTCGCGGCCCAGATCGGCGACCTGCGCGCCAAGGGCGGCGACGTCCGCGTCTCCTTCGGCGGCGCGGCGGGCCACGAGCTGGCGCTGAACTGCTCCACCGCCGACGACCTGGCCAAGGCATACGGCAAGGTCATCGACACCTACAAGCTCACCAAGGTCGACTTCGACATCGAGGGTGCCGCACTGCCGGACACCGCGGCCAATTCACGGCGCTCGCAGGCCATCGCCCAGCTCCAGAAGACCCATCCCGGCCTCGACGTCTCCTTCACCCTGCCCGTCATGCCCGAGGGCCTCACCCAGCCCGGCGTCGACCTGATCGCCGACGCCAAGAAGAACGGTGTCCGGGTCGACGCGGTCAACATCATGGCGATGGACTACGGCCCGGCCTACAGCGGCGACATGGGTGAGTACGCGATCTCTGCCGCCACCGCCACCCAGGCGCAGATCAAGGGCGTGCTCGGACTCTCCAACGCCGCCGCGTGGCAGGCCGTCGCGGTCACGCCGATGATCGGCGTCAACGACGTCGTGACGGAGATCTTCAAGGTGGAGGACGCCACGCAGCTGGTGAAGTTCGCCGAGTCGAAGAACCTGGCGTGGCTCTCGATGTGGTCCTCGACGCGGGACAAGCAGTGCGCAGGTGGGGAGAAGCCGGCGGCGGATGCGACGTGCAGCTCGATCCTGCAGGAGCCGCTCGCCTTCACGAAGGCGTTTGCCGCGTACAAGTAGCCATTCCTCCCGCCCCCCACGGGCGGCGCCCCGGCCGGGTCCCCACCCGCCCGGGGCGCCGCCACGCCCTCCGCCTGCCGCGCTGTCCCTCCCCCGGCTACTTCCCGCTGCACCGGATCGCGGCTCCGCCGCGTGGCGGGGCTCCGCCCCGGGCCGCCCGCCGCGTGGCCGGGGGCTCCCCTGGACCGCATTTCGCGGGCTCGTCCCCCTGGGCCTGGCGGCCTGGGGGACCCCCATCGGGCCCCCGATGGACTCGGACTCGCGCTACGCCCGTCCGGCCCGTCCGGCCCACCGCGCGAAGCGCGGTTCACGCAGCGTGATGACCCCCGGATTCGATGTGACGCACGAGAACGGGGGCATGGGAGCGCTCCCATGGGTCGTGGTGCACCTGCTCCTGACGCTCGCCGGCCATGCGCCCGGAACGCATGACCCTCGCCCAGTACCCGGTCGTGCCGAGGCAACGGTGGTGCTGCTGGTCTCGCTGCACGCGGGGTGACCCGCCGCCGGGGCTGGAGCAGCTGTCGATCCCTGTGGTGGCCAGCGGCCGACGCTCGGCGCAGCAGACGGTCGCCGCAGTCGACTCCTACGACTTCGAGGGTGCGCGGGTGGCCGTGGCCCGTCCGACGGCCCGGGGATGACGCGCCATCGCGGCGATCGGCTTCGCCGGCTCGGCGGTGGCCCGTCACATGGACCCGGCGCTCACGAGCGTGCGCCCGCCGACGGAGGGGATGGGGCCACCCCGCGGCCCGGCTGCTGGTCCCGGAGATCACGCGGCCGTCAACGGAGCGGCCCCGATGGTGCTGCCGACCGAGCGGGGGGCCGGGACTCGTCGTGCCGCGGGAGACCGGGCCAGGCGCGGAAAAGGGCCCCGGTCCGAACCTAGATTCTAGTGGTCGTTGCAACACCCCAGTTCAGGGGTGGCAATGGACTTCAAGATCCGGGAAGACCGGAGGCCGCAGGGACCCAGGAAGCTGGTCCAGGAGCGGGAGGCATACTTCCGGCTTGTGGATCAAGGAATGGGCTACTCCGAGGCCGCCGCCGCCATCGGCATCAACGTCCGGACGGGCAAGCGATGGCGGAACGGACGCGGCGCCTCGGGCAAGAACAAGGCGGCACCACCGGTCAACACGGTGGTGCGCCGCCCGTTGAGGCAACGCCTCCCGCGCCCTCGCGCTACCTGGGCGAGGCCGAGCGCATCCACATCGCCGACCGGCTGCGCGAGCGGGCCACCCTCCGGGCCATCGCTGCCGAGCTGGGCCGCAGCCCCTCAACGATCAGCCGCGAGATACGCCGCAACCGGCACCCCACCAACGGCCAGTACCGGCCCCACGCCGCCCAGGCCCGTGCCATGGCCCGCCGGCCCGCCCCAAGCCCGGCAAGATCGGTCAGGACCCGGAACTGCGTACCTTCATCCAGGACCACCTGACCCGGCGCTGGAGCCCGGAGCAGATCTGCCGCCACCGAGCCCCGGCGGGGTCTATGGGCAGGCATACACGTCGATGTCGAGGACGTGCGCGCCCATGCGGCCGACAGCTCGGCCGACGAGGACGGCGCCGACCGTGAGCTGCTTCTCGCAGGCGTAGCAGGCACGGCCGGCGTACGCCTCCCACGACAAGTCAGCGGCCGGCGGGATCGGCGTTTCCACACAGCGGGCGGTGGCCGAAGCAGGGGAGACATCGACAGGAGCGGTCATCGCGCACAGCCCACAGGGAGGTAACTGCGCTCCGCCTCGGGGACGACTCCGGCCGCTTGTGCTCGCGCCTGCTCCTCCGCGGTCGCGGTGCGGAGGTCCCGCTCGTAGATGGACTCTTCGCGTTGCGTGCGGCGGGCGGGGCCGTGGTGGAAGCGGACGCGGACCATGCCGCCCTCGAGGGTGACGAATCCGAGGTGCAGGGTGACGAGGCCCGTGCGTCCGTCTTCGGCGGTGACGTGGTCGCCTACCGCGTACCGGGCGCTGATCCTGTGGCGGCTCATACCTCCACCCGCCCGATCGCGGGAGAGAGGTCGCGCTGATCGCGGCACGGGTCGCAGGCGTACAGGGCCAGCGGCGGCCCCGACTGCCGTTCCACTGAGCGGACATAGGTGGCGGTGGATGAGGGGCCCTTGTGCCAGTGGCACCAGCGTGACCCCGCTTCGGCAGCCCCCGAGGGGCGGGTGTCTGAGTCCATGACCAGCACGTTAAGGACGAGCGCGAATCAGAGGCGGCTCTGATTCGCGAATATTCGCCGACCCACTCGGCCGATTCGCCGCGATGCTCAGACGGTGTCCAGCTGCGCCCGCGCCCGTGCGATCAGGCGGTGCGCGGCCGGGCCGAACACAGCCGCCTGGTGCAGCAGATCCCACACCCGGCCGTACACCGCGACGCTGTCCCGGTCGTCGAGCCACAGCTCCGCATGCCAGTCCTCGACGATCGCGAGCCGCTCGTCATACAGCCAGAACCCGGGCCCCGGGGGGATAGCCACACGGGAGCCCAGCGGGACGATGCCGAGGTGGACGGTGTCCAGTCCGATCGTTCCGACGAGCCGGTCGAGTTGGCCGGCCATCACCGCGGCCGGTGCGATGCGAGTGTGGAGCGCGGCCTCCCACATCAGGACGTGCCATGTCCGGCCTGTGTCGTACATGAGGGCCTGGCGGCGGATGCGGGCGCGGACGGCGTCGTCTATGTCGCGGGGGCTCCGGTGCAGATCTGCGTAGGCCGCGAACACTGAGCGGGCGTAGTCGGGGGTCTGGAGCATGCCGACGACCATGTGGTTCTGCCAGGCGCGCAGGACCTTGGACCGCTCGTACTCGACGGTGAGGGCGTCCTGGACCGGGCGGTGCCCGGCGGCGAGTTGGCAGCGCCAGGTGCGTTGCCGGGACTCCAGTGCGCCGAGCTGGGCGACCAGCTCGTCGGCGACGTCGGGCCGGTCCGCAGCTGTGGCCGCCCAGGCGCGCAGGTCGTCGGCGCCGGCGGTCTGGCGTCCGGTCTCCAGCTTGCTGACCTTGGACTGTGGCCAGCCGAGCCGGTCGGCGAAGTCACGGCCGGTGAGCCAGGTGGCGGCGCGCAGCTCGCGAAGCCTGGCGCCGAGCGCCGCCCGTCCCTGCTGGTAGTCCGTGCTCACATGGGCACGGTAGCGGCTATGCCTGGTCGTAGGGGGTGGCGTGGTGCCATGCGGCCTCGCGGGCCTGGAGGTAGCGCAGCACCTCGCTTGGGGTGGTGATGAGTTCGACGCCGGTGATCTCGTCGGCGTCGTCGAAGTGGAGCAGGCCTACGACCCGGGCGTCGAAGATCCAGAAGTCTTCTTCAGGGAGCCGGAGTTCTTCGGCCGTGGCCCGGGTCAGGATCCGGATGTCCTCGCCGACGGCCTCGTTGCGCCGGGCGTTGTCGAGGAGGTAGCGCTGCCCGACGGTGGGCGGTTCGTCGAGGATCCGCACCCGCTCGAACCGCTTCCCGAGCGCGGCCTGCTCACGGCGGCCGCGGCACCACGGGTCATCGAGGTCCCAGTCCACGCGGCTTTCGGCGAGGAACTGGGCGTAGGTGTCGGTTTGCTCGTCGCTGGCGTACCGGCGGCGGGTCTCCAGACGCCACGCGGAGTGCTTCAGCGTGGTGAACATGCTGGTGAACTCGTCGAACGGAATCGGGACGGGCACGTGGACGGGTTCCTTTGGGCCGAAGTTGGCGAGGAGTTCGCGCGGGACAACGACGGCGCCCTCCTCCGGCGTGAGGTTGTCGAGCTGCTGGAGTTCGGCGGGGTCGGTGACGCGGTCGCCCTGGACGACGTAGGCGTCGCTGCCCGGGAGTTGGTAGAGGGTGGGGCAGCCGTCGTTGCGGAGTTGGAGCCGACTCGCTGCAGTCGCCGGGCCATGGTGGTTCCCCTCGTTCGGTGTCGGTACGCGGCACCGTAGCGGGAGTGGCCCGGCGGTCAACAGGACGCCAAAGTCAGTAGGCCCCGCTCTCCTTCAGTTCTTCCACCACCATCGCCTGGTGCTCTGGGCAGTACGCCTTCACCGCAAGGACGACAAGCTGCTGCGCGTCCGGCAGAGCCGTTCCCCAGTTATGGCCAATGGGGTAGAGGCTCGGATCGTCGAGCACGTACTTCACGCTGTGGTCCGCGTCGAACTCGCTACACCACTGCGGCGGGTAGGCGACAAGTTCCTCGTCCGTCGGCTGGGAATCTGACCAACTGGAGAAGCCGGCGGCCGTCACGGAGTCGAGGAACGTGGCCTCAGCCTCGACGGATGCTGACGGAGAAGGGCTGGCTGTGGCTTCACTGCTGCTGTCGCTCCCGCAGGCAGTGAGCGTGGCCGCCAGTAGGGCAGTTGTTACGGCTATGGCGGTGCGGCGCATGGTCCCCCCAAGGACATTACGGATGGTGGTGAGCATCATGCGCTGTGTGAGGACAGTGCGGTAGCCGTGTTGCGGAACAGGGCCCCTACGGGTATTGGCGGCGGGACGGGTCCAGGGCGAGAGACAGTGGTGCCGGAGGCTCCGGGTCAGGAGCCCTGTCTTTGCGGCAGACCTTCGCGTCCGGGGTCGTCGTCCGGGGTCTGCCACGAGTAGCCCTCAGGGCAGGACTGACCAGCCGGACCGGCAGGCCCCTGCTCGCCCTGCTCCCCACGCGGGCCCTGCTCTCCGCGCTCACCCTGAGGGCCGGTGGGCCCCTGTGGTCCTTCCGTGCCGGCCGGGCCCTGCTGCCCGTCGGCTCCGCCCTGCCCAGGCTCGCCCGGCTCGCCAGGCGCACCAGTGGGGCCGACGTCTCCCGGCGCCCCGGGCTCGCCCGGTTCACCAGCCGGACCACGCGGGCCCGGGATCGGCACCGATACCTCTGCTCGGTCCCGGCCTATAAGGAACCTCGCGCGGACGTACGCGCCGTCGATCAGCTGGCGTTCACACAAATCGCCTGGGCCTCGTATGTGACGGGAACGTCGGCTGCGTTCTGGACACCGGCTTGCCACCCGGTGCGGTCGGCGAATGCCCCGGACTGGCTGACGGTGACGCCAAAAACGAAGGGCTCCCAGACAACGCCTCCTCCGGTTACCACCTTCCCCGGATCACACTCCACCAGAGTGACGCAAGAGGCTCCGGGACTGCACGTGGTTTCCGTTGTATTCACGTCGTACCCGGAAACGCCGACCGGTCCCTGGGCCCCCTGTGCACCGGTGCTGCCCTGGAAGCCCTGGGGACCCTGCGCTCCGGTGCCGCCCTGGAAGCCCTGCGCGCCTTGGGCCCCGGTGTCACCCTGCGGGCCCGCTGCGCCTTGGGAGCCCTGGGGACCCTGGACGCCCGGAGCCCCCGGAACCCCCGGGACTCCCTGGAAGCCCTGGGGACCGCGGGGGCCCCTGCCCTTGTCCTTGTCCTTGTCGCGGTCAGTGCTCGTGGCACCGTTCGGGCCTGGCAGCCCCACGCTGTGTTCGGTGCCAGACCTGTGGATCGCGTCGGCGATGGCCTGCGTGCTCGTAACCACGTTGAGTGCCACAGCAAGCGCGCCTGCTGAAACCATCGTGGCGGAGTTCACGCGGGAACTTCGGATCGTTCTACGGCTCACCAGAGCACCTTCCTCACGAGACTTCGGGTGGTCACGCCGCAAACGCGCAGACTCGGCAAAGTGAGCTTGATTGCATGCGTGTCGGATTGTCCGTATCCACGAACAGAGCCATCTTTCACGCCACATGATCGAATGATCGCGACCTGGCGCATGTCATTGCGAAGACCACCCGAGCAGTCGCAAACGCCCCGTCGTCCGGGTGGGCGACGGGGCGTCTGACCTGCGTCAGCGGGCGTCGCCGTACCCGGGGCCGTCGCACCCGTTGCAGACGTCGGGGCAGCGGCGGCAGCCGGAGCAGAGTTCGTCACCGTGGTGGCAGCGACAGCCCTCCAGCTCCTCGGTGGCCGGGTAGACGGCGATGTCCTCCAGGCAGTGCCAGCCGTCACCGGCCGCGTGGTCCTCGGTGTGGCGGGCGGGGCGAATGCAGCGGCGTACCGGGTCGTCGCCGTGTTCGGCGCGGCACTGCTCGGCCGGGCGGGGCTGCTCCTCGCGCTTCGTCGGGGCGTCGGCAGCGCAGCCGGGGCAGTGCACGGGCACGCCGTGGTCGGGGATGCACGGCGGGCGGCCGTCGAGGTAGCGCTCCAGCATGCTCATCGTCTCGGCGCGCTGCGTGGCGAGTTCGGGGCTGATGGGGAACCAGCTGGTGATGCGACGGCCGTTGTCGGGCGTCGTCGTCGGGGCGTCGTCGTCGGCGGCGACAGGCGTCGCGTTGGCGTCGGCGAGGCATCGGAGCTGCGTCCCTATCTCGACGACGGCGGTGGTGAGCTTGCGGTACGGGTCAGTCACGGTCCTGCTCCTTGCGGTCGCGGAGGCGGTCGATGATGACCAGGACGGCGGCGGCCGCCGCCGCAAGGGTGAGGCCCGCGGCGACGACGAGGAGTGTGGGGAGGAGGCGGCTCAGCACGGGCGTGCTCCGGTGTCTGTCTCGGGGGTGTGGTCGAGGTGCGCCACTGTGAGAACGACGCGGGAGCTGGTGCCGTACGCCGTGCCGCCGTTGAGATTTCAGCGGCCGGTGTGCGTGCCGCAGCCGCACTCCCCGGCGCACTCGCAGCGGCCGGCGGCCCGCACGGAGCGGTGACGAGAGCGTGCGCGCGATCGTGCCTCACCTCGACGGGATGAGCCCCGAGGACATCCGCAGGATCCAGGTCCTCATTGAGGCGTACCGCAAAGCCTGAGTCGCCTTACCCGTATCCGCACTCAAAGTAACTTGCGCATTCCATCTAGTTAAAAGCGCAGGCCGTGTGCATGATTGGGGTCCGCCTGGAGGGTGGAATCGGCCATTCTATGCGCACCCCAGTTCGAACTGGCGTGCGCGTGGGGCTGTGCGGATCAGGGAGGGCGACGTGGGCAGGACATCATCGAAACGGTCTACCGGGTGGCTGAGGAAGGGGAGTTGCCCCCGGGCCGCGTGGTCGACATCGTGCCCAGCGCCGACGGCATGACCATCCATGTCATCGTTGCCTCCGGCCACGCCTCCGTCGAGCTGCTCAAGGAGATATCCGAACAGCAGCGCAGCGCCTTCGAGACCGGCCGCTGGAAGCGCCTGGAGCCCACACCGGAGAACATGGTCCATCCCCGTCGCGTGTTCGAAGCCTGCTGGGAACTCGCACCGGCTCACCGCGTCCCGATCGGTATCCACTGCCTCTCAGTCGAGAGCGTCGGCCGTCATGCCTGGCTGATCCGCGAGGGGGGAGGCCACACCCCTCGTGGCAGCAGAGATCAGCATTCTGCTGCGCCGCATGGTCCGCTCCGAGGTGTGGGTCCAGGGCGACGCCGACGAGCCAGGCCCCGCCCCCCACGTCGACGCCTGACCGCGGTTCATCCCGCCTGGACGACCGAGAGGGCCGCCCTGGGTGCCGGCACACCCATGGCGGCCTCGACGGCGGCGGTGATGTCGTCGTCGAGGTGTCGCTCCAGGTGCTCGTACCGGTCGACCGTGGTCTGGATCGACTCGTGCCTCAACCGGAGCTGGATCGCGGGCAGCGGGATGTTCGCGGAGATCAGCCACGACGCGTGGGTGTGCCGAAGATCGTGGATTCGGGGCCTCTTCGGCAGCCCCTTCTCGACGGCCGCCTTCACCGCGGGCATCCACTTGCGGTTGTAGTAGTTCGCGTGCCGCCAAGCCCCGCCCATCGCGGCGCGGAACACGTCGTCGTCGTTCCTGCGCCCGGCGGTCAGACGCCGCAGCATGTCGATCTGCGCGGGGGACAGGCCGAGCAGGCGCCGCGCCTTCTTCGTCTTCGGCGGGCCGAGGTAGAACGCCTTCTCGCTGCCCTTCTTCGCCTTCTTCCATGCGCGCTGCACGCTGACGGTGGGCTTGGCCGCGGTCAAGTTGAGGTCGCTGATCTTGAGGGCGGTGGCCTCGCTAAAGCGCATGCCGGTGCCGACCAGCCAGTCGGCCAGGTCCCGCGCGTCGGGGTCGGTGATCTCCTGTGCCACGCGGGCGTACTCGTCGCGTTCGAGGAACGTCATCGGCTGTTCGATGTGGTCGTCTGCGCGGGGGAGCCGGGTCTTCTTGCAGCAGTTCGTGGTGCGCAGCTGGGGCTGGGCCTCCACGGCGGCCTGCACGATGCAGTACAGCAGCCCGTGCCGGTTGCGGATGGACTTCGGGTCGGCCGGCCTGCGCGCCCACTTCTCCGGGTCGTCGTCGGCGGGCTGGCCCTCTTCTTCGCGGCGGACCCAGTCGGTGACGTCGTCCTGGGTGAGGTTGCAGACGGTCGCCGGCACCTCGAGCCCATCGGCCCGGGCATGGACGATGTGGGAGAAGTGGATGCGGATCTCGCGGTGGTAGTCCTCGCGGGTGCGGACGTCGATGCCGGTGAGTCGGTCGACGTAGCGGGTGGCCCACTTCATGAGCGGCATGTCGCCGGGCGTGGTGTCCGGCTCTACGAACCCTTCGCCACGCACCCAGCCATGCGGCCACTGTCCGCCGTGCGCCTCGACGAGGGCCTTGAACTGCTCGGCCGCGGGGAGCTCGGCGAACTTCTCCGACTGCCACTCGCCGTCCTGCCGCCACTTCACCTGATAGGTACAGGTCCCGTCCTTCTTGGGTCGTTCCACGATGCTCGCCATGGGCGGACGATACGACCGGCGAACGGGGTCTGTGTTCCCATGGTGTTCCCAAAGTTCCGGGCATGACGAAGGCCCGGCCTGTTTTCGCAGGCCGGGCCTTGATCAGTAAGGGTGAGTAACGGGACTCGAACCCGCGACATCCTGGACCACAACCAGGTGCTCTACCAGCTGAGCTATACCCACCACGACCGGTCGCTTTCCCGACCGGCCGAGAAAAAGTGTACAGGGTCCGAGAGGGTGCTCGCGCCCGTGTTTTCCACGGGCACGGAGCAGGGCTATTGCGCGGGCAGCACGTGCTTGGCGGCGATGCCCTTCGCCGTCTCGGAGTCGGGACCGGGCTGCGGGACGAAAACCGCCTCGCGGTAGTAGCGGAGTTCGACGATGGACTCGCGGATGTCCGCCAGCGCCCGGTGGTTGCCGTTTTTCTCCGGGCTGTTGAAGTAGGCCCGCGGATACCAGCGGCGGGCCAGCTCCTTGATCGAGGAGACGTCGACGATCCGGTAGTGGAGGTAGCTCTCCAGCGTCGGCATGTCGCGCAGCAGGAAGCCGCGGTCGGTGCCGACCGAGTTGCCGCACAGCGGGGCCTTGCCGGGCTCCTTGACGTGCTCCCGGACGTAGGCGAGGACCTGCTCCTCGGCATCGGCGAGGGTCGTGCCGCCGGCCAGGGCGTCGAGCAGGCCTGAGGCGGTGTGCATCTGGCGCACCACATCCGGCATCGTCTCGAGCGCCGCGTCCGGCGGGCGGATCACGATGTCCACGCCTTCGCCGAGCACGTTAAGTTCCGAGTCGGTGACCAGCGCGGCCACCTCGATGAGTGCGTCGTCCGTCAGCGAGAGCCCGGTCATCTCGCAGTCGATCCACACCATGCGATCGTTCATGCGTCCTACCTTACGGGGGCGGCCGGGCGACGTTCCCGGCCTCGCAGGCCCGGCCCGGGAACACCGCCGGCCCGGCCGGGGCGCCGTCCTGTGCGGGCGGGCCCCGGCCGGGCCGGGTCGGGCTGTGGGGTGGGGCTGTCCGGCGGACCTGGGTCGGACAGGCCCACGGCCTACGGTGCGCTGCGCGGCCCCGGCAGGCTCGGCCGGCCGTGACCCGGCACATACGACTCCGGGCCCGGTTTGCCCAGGTCGGCGGCGGCCGACGCCATGGCCCCCGCGGGGGCGCGTCTGGCGACCGGCCCCGTCTGCGCGGCCACCATGGCCTCCGCCAGTGACGACCGGTCCGGTTCGCCCTGTGGGCGGCGGGCCCGGTACGCGGCCCGGTAGGCGGCCGGGGAGGACCCCAGCTGCCGCCGGAAGTGGCCGCGCAGTGCCACCGGGGAACGGAAGCCGCATCGGCCGGCGACCTCGTCGACCGAGTAGTCGGAGGTCTCGAGCAGCCGTTGCGCCTGCAGCACCCGCTGGGTGATCAGCCACTGCAGCGGGGCCGACCCGGTCAGTGAGCGGAACCGCCGGTCGAAGGTGCGTCTGCTCATGTACGCACGCGCGGCCAGCGTCTCCACGTCGAACTGTTCGTGGAGGTGTTCCAGTGCCCAGGAGACGACCTCGGCCAGCGGGTCCGAGCCGATTTCCTCGGGTAAAGACCTGTCGAGATAGCGCTCCTGACCGCCGCTGCGCCGGGGCGGGACGACCAGCCTGCGGGCGAGTGCTCCGGCTGCCTCCGTGCCGTGGTCGGTGCGCACGATGTGCAGACAGAGGTCGATTCCGGCCGCAGTGCCCGCGGAGGTGAGCACATCGCCGTCGTCGACGAACAGCTCCCGCGGATCCACGTGGACGGACGGGTAGCGCTTCGCCAGGGTCGGCGCGTACATCCAGTGGGTGGTGGCGGGACGCCCGTCGAGCAGGCCGGCCGCGGCCAGGACGAACGCCCCGGTGCACAGGCCGACGATCCGGGCGCCTTCCTCGTGTGCCCGGCGCAGCGCGTCGAGCGCCTCGGGCGGCGGCGGCGAGGTGATCGAGCGCCAGGCGGGCACCACGACGGTGCCCGCTCTGCTGATCGCCTCGAGACCGTACGGTGTGGTCAGTTCCAGACCGCCGGTGGTCCGCAGCGGTCCGTCCTCGCCCCCGCACACCAGCAGGCGGTAGCGAGGAACTCCGGCGTCCTGACGGTCAATTCCGAACACCGAGAGCGGGATGGAACTTTCGAATATAGGGCCGCCGCTGAACAGCAGCACGGCGACGACTTCCCGTCGCCGACGCCCGGACAGCTTTCGTGCCGTCTCCGGTGCGGCGGAGTCCTGACTCATGACGCTAAACCCCCCTCGAAGTGCGCGTCTCCCCGTTCGTTTCGGGCCTTTCGCTCCTGCACGTTTCCCCTCGGTTCTGCACGAGTCCCCCGGCCTTCGATACTCATGATCGAATCTACTGCGTCCCGTGGCGCCGGCGTGACAAGTTCGGGATGCCCCGCTATGTCGACATGGCAACTTGGCGCGATGCATTCGATCACGAAGCGTTCCATCTGGGGGCCCCGCAGGGAAGTGCGCCTCACGGTCATGGCCCGTCCCCGTAGGGTGCGGGCGCCGTCTTCAGCCCTTTCCCCCCTGGTGACAAGGGGGTTGGCAGGCCATTTCGGCAAGGTTCCGCCTGTGCAGTGAAGTTGGCTGAAAACATACGGGTGAGGGGTGCGCGAAACTGTCAGCCGCCGGGCGTGCGCCTCGATCCGCGCCTCGCTCCGCGCCGCGCGCCGTGGCGCGCCCCCGGGACGGTACCGGAGTCATGGCTTCCGGCGTGCGGCGAGTCCGTACGGGCGTGGCACCGTGCCGCCGTCCGCTCGGAGTGGCGCAGCAGGGCCCGGCAGGTTGCGGTCACCGCGGCGAGGCCGAGGGCCGCGGCGGCCGCGCCCCAGGCGGACGTCCCGTACGCGACCAGCACCACAGGGACCAGCAGGCAGCTGAACGCCCCCCAGCGGACGACTTCGCCCACCGGGTCCGACGGCCGGCCGGAGGGCGGCCTTGACGGTTTGCGCCGCGAGGAGGGCGGCCGCCTGGGGGAGGGGCCGGAAGCGCGGCGGGGCGAGCGGGCGGGGCCGGGCGGTCGTACGGGCACTGGAGCTCCTGAGGGCGGCAGGGTGGCCCAGTGGCCAACGAGGACCGGAGTCATCCGGTCACCGCACGGCGCGCAGACGTCTGTAGTGGCCAACCGGCATTGCGATCCCGGGCGCGCTCGGGCATGCTCCCTGGAACGTCGCGCATGGGGGCAGCGGGCCCTGGGCAGGAGAGGAGTGTCGCCGTACCCTGGGGATACGGGGTTGGGAAGATGATTCCCGGACACAGCTCCGCCGCTCCAACCGACGCACCTCCTTCAGTCGACTCCTCCGAAGAGGACCTCCTTCGCCGAGACATCGATGGCCGGTCACGAAATCCCCGAACCCGCGGACCGCAAGCAGGTAGCCGATTCCTCGTCGGACCTGCGGGCGGCGGAAGAAGCACGCCATTCATGCGATCCCGCCTTCCGGCACGGAGTCGTCGTCGGTTTCGACGGATCGACCTCCAGTGAGCGAGCGCTCGCCTACGCCATCGGCATGGCGAGGCGGATCGCCTCCGGGCTGATCATCGTCCATGTCGCCAACCGGCTGCCGACCACCGTCTGGGCCGGCTGCGAGCCGCCCGTCTTCGTGGACGTGCCGGACCACCGCACCGAGGTCCTCGGCCTGGAGCTGGCTTGCGCGGACTATCTCGCCGAGGTGCCGTGGATCCTGGTCGAGCGCGGCGGCGACATTTGTCATGAACTGGAAGAGGTCGGCCGTGAGTACTCGGCCGACGCGATCGTGGTCGGGTCCACGCACGGGATCGTCGGCCGGCTCTTCGGGTCGGTCGCGGGGCGGCTCGCGAAGCGCGCGCAGCGCCCGGTGGTCGTCATTCCATAGGCCCGTCGCCGGCCGCCTTCGGTGAGTCGGCGTCAACTTCCCGCACTCCGCACCGACTTATTCGGCGCGCCGGAAATCTACCCGTCCGTAGCAGGTGGGTTGTGCGCTTGTGAAGGGTACATAACGGTCCTGGGAAACAGCGGCTCTGCAGCACAACTGCACAGGACAGGAAGGGAGCCCGCCGTGGACAACGACGTCTCTGCGGGAAGCGCTGGTTCTACTTCGACTCTCGGCCATCTCGCCCTCGGACTGACCCTGTTGGCGTTCGGCGTCGGCAACACCGGCATGATCGACAACGTGACCGCGGCCGACGCCGCCGCGCTCGCGACCTGGGTCGGCGGAGTGGCGCTCTTCGTCGTCGGCCTGCTCGAGTTCCGCGCGGGCAACGGCCGCTCGGGCACGGCGTTCGCCGGTCTCGGCGCGTTCTGGTTCACCTGGGGCACCGCCGTCGGCGGCGAGACCTCGGCCGAGGCGGCAGGGCTCTTCATGCTGCTGTGGGCGCTGCTCGCGCTGACGCTGACCGCTGCGGCCTCCGGCAGCGGCGTGCTGGGCCAGGGCGTGTACGGGCTCCTCACCCTCGCGCTCCTGCTGGGCGCGACAGCGGCCTTCGCCGGGAACGACGGGCTGGCCAAGGCCGGCGGCTGGGTCGGCGCGGTCGCGGGCTTGGTGGCCTGGTACGGCGCGACGGCGGCGCTCGCCAAGTGGCCCACCTTCACCGGACGCGCTGCCGGCCGCCGGGGAGTGACGGCCACCGGCTGAGGCCCCTGCGCCTCACGGCAGCCCCAGGGGCCGGTGCTCCGGGTCGCACCGGCCCCGCACAAAGGAAGCGCCCCCTGCGGTGCGGTGGCACAGGCAGGGGGCGTTCTCCATGACCGGGGACGGCGGGCTACTCCACCGTGACGGACTTGGCCAGGTTGCGCGGCTTGTCGATGTCCCGGCCGAGGGACAAGGCGGTGTGATAGGCGAGCAGTTGCAGCGGGATGCCCATCAGGATCGGGTCCAGCTCGTCCTCGTTCTTCGGCACCACGATGGTGTGGTCCGCCTTTTCCTGCTCGCGGTGGGCGACCGCGAGGATCCGGCCGCTGCGCGCCTTGATCTCCTCCAGCGCCGCCCGGTTCTTCTCCAGCAACTCGTCGTCCGGCACGATCGCGACGGTCGGCAGCGCGGGCTCGATCAGTGCGAGCGGGCCGTGCTTGAGTTCGGAGGCCGGGTAGGCCTCCGCGTGGATGTAGGAGATCTCCTTGAGCTTCAGCGACGCCTCGAGCGCCACCGGATAGCCGCGCACCCGGCCGATGAACATCATCGACTTGGCGTCCGCGTACTCCTCGGCCAGCTTCTTGATCTCGCCCTCGGACTCGAGGATCTCGCTGATCTGTGCGGGGAGCCTGCGCAGACCGTCGATGATCCTCCGGCCCTCGGCCACCGACAGGTCGCGGATGCGGCCCAGGTGCAGGGCGATCAGTGCGAAGGCGACGACCGTGTTGGTGAAGCACTTGGTGGAGACGACGCAGACCTCGGGGCCGGCGTGGACGTACGTGCCGCCGTCCGCCTCGCGGGCGATCGCGGAGCCGACGACGTTCACGACGCCGAGCACCCGGCCGCCCTTGCGCTTCAGCTCCTGGACGGCCGCGAGCACGTCGTAGGTCTCGCCGGACTGGGAGACGGCGATGTAGAGGGTGTCGGGGTCCACGACCGGGTTGCGGTAGCGGAATTCGGAGGCCGGCTCCGCGTCGGCGGGGATACGGGCGAGGGACTCGATGAGCCCCGCGCCGATCAGGCCCGCGTGGTACGAGGTGCCGCAGCCGAGGATCTTCACACGGCGGATGCCGCGGGCCTCGCGCGCGTCCAGGTTCAGACCGCCCAGGTGCACGGTGTTGAACCTGTCGTCGATCCGGCCGCGCAGCACACGGTCGACCGCGTCGGGCTGCTCGCAGATCTCCTTGTGCATGTACGTGTCGTGGCCGCCCATGTCGTACGACTCGGCCTCCCACTCCACGGTGGTCGGCGTCGCCGTGGTCGTCGAGCCCTCGGTGGTGTACGTACGGAAGTCGTCGGCCTTGAGGGTGGCCATCTCGCCGTCGTCGAGGGTGACCACCTGGCGGGTGTGGGCGACCAGGGCGGCGACGTCCGAGGCGACGAACATCTCCTTCTCGCCGATGCCGAGCACGACCGGGGAGCCGTTGCGGGCGACCACGATGCGGTCGGGGAAGTCGGCGTGCATGACGGCGATGCCGTAGGTGCCCTCGATCACCTTCAGCGCCTGGCGGACCTTCTCCTCCAGGGTGTCGGACTGGGCGCGGGCGATCAGGTGGGTGATCACCTCGGTGTCGGTCTCGGAGGCGAAGACGACGCCGTCGGCCTCGAGCTTGGCGCGCAGTTCGGCGGCGTTGTCGATGATGCCGTTGTGGACGACGGCGACCAGGTTGTCGGGCGACAGGTGCGGGTGGGCGTTCTCGTCGCTCGGGGCGCCATGGGTGGCCCAGCGGGTGTGTGCGATGCCGGTGGTGCCGGCGAAGCGCTTGGGGACGCGGGCCTCGAGTTCGCGGACCCGGCCCTTGGCCTTGACCATCTTCAGCCCGGTGGACCTGGGGCTGTTGATCACCACGCCCGCGGAGTCGTAGCCCCGGTACTCCAGCCGCTGCAGTCCTTCCAGCAGCAGCGGAGCCACATCACGCTTGCCGATGTATCCGACGATTCCGCACATACAGTCTCTGCCCCTCCATAGATCAGGTGTGTGCCCGGCCCCGACAGGGCGGCTCAGCCGTAGACGATGCGGCGCAACTGGCGGAGCGAGAGCTCCGGCGGCGCTACCGCGCGGTGCGGCAGCTCGGCCGCGATCCGCTCGAAGATCGCGGTGTTCACGGCGCCGCCGGACTGCAGTTCGCGGTGACGGCGGCGGACGAACTCCTCGGTCGTCTCGTCGAAGTACGCCAGGACGTCGAGGATCACCCGGGCGGCTTCCCCACGCCGGAGCGCGGTGCTGCGCACCAGGTGGTCGACGAGGTCGTCGTGCGACGTGCGCACTGACTGGCGAGGTTCGAGCACCTGTAGATATTGAAGGGCGGATGCTCCCGTCTGCAAGAATCCTGCCCGATTCCGGGCAGGAGATAGCTCACATCCGTTTGAGAACGGCCTTTTTCGCGGTGCTGAACTCGTCCTCGGTCAGTATTCCGGCCTGATGCAGCTCGCCCAGTTCGCGCAGTCGGCGCAGCAGTACATCGTGATCCTCGCTCCCGGGTGTTCCGGGTGTTTCGGACATCACGGATTTTCCGGGTGTCCCGGAGGCGTCGTCGGCCGCGGCCGCCGGTGCCGACGAGGTGTCCGGCACCGGTGTGCCGGCGGCGTAGGGGTGCGGCATGCGGGCCGCGACGGCCGCCGCGACCAGCGCCATGAGCGGGTCCTTGCGGAAGCCCCACAGCTCCACCGCGTGAGGATCGTGCTTGGGCGGGGTCCGGGTGGGTTCCGGCGTCACCTGGAAGCGCAGACAGCCGTTCTCCAGCCCCGCGGCGGGCAGCCACTCCACCGACCTGACGTCCGCCGGCGCCAGCGTGCGGGTACCGCCCGACTGCTTCGACTCGCTCGCCTTCCAGTTCCACTCCAGGCGGATCCGCTCACCGTCGAACGTGACCGTCTCGTCGCCCGCTCCGACGGTGATGGGCAGGGGCGGTCCCGGTAGCACGTATGCGTCCAGCGCTCCGGGGTCCATCTGCTCCAGCAGCAGCGCGTGGCGCACCTCGTCCACGAAGTACTCGGCGACCCCGAAGCGCCCCGGTTCCACGCTGAGCCGGTACGGGTCCGAGGCGTCGTCCAGCCGGCCGCCGGTGATCTGGAGCAGGGGGTCCGCCCCGTCCCGCAGTCGCAGCCGCATACGGCCGGCCTTCTTGCCGGACTCGAACGAGATGCCCGCCAACGCCACCAGCGGCACTGTGACTTCACCGAGGGTCCGCCGCAGCAGGCTCACGCTTTTGTCGTTGCCCGGCACGATGCGCACCGTGTCCCCGTCGAACGTCCAGGTCCCGTCCTTCTGGATGATTTCCGCCATGAGGGGATTCTTCCACCGGCGGAACGAGTAAGTGGTCTACACCTTGACCGCAGTTGAGGCACACGGTACGCATGGTGACAGCCCGGTTGCTCTGCGCACAGACGAGACACCCCTCGAAGGGACCCAGCCTGTGAGTCAGCCCCGACCGATTCCCCGACTGCTCGGTTCGCTCCTGCTCGTCACGGCGGCCGCCCTCTCCGGCTCCGTCCCGGCGGCCGCCGCCTCCGGCGCCGAACGCGCGGCCACCGTCCGGCCGCTCGGGCAGATCGTCCCCGCGCCGGCCTCCGTGAGCCCCTCAGGCGCGCCCTTCACCCTGACTGCCCGGGCCCGTATCCAGACCGACGCCTCTGCCGAGGCGCGGGCGCTCGGCGAGCGCCTCGCCGAGGTGCTGCGGCCGTCCACCGGTTACGCCCTGCCCGTCACGACACGGCCGGCTGCCCGGTCCATCCGGCTGCGGCTGGCGGCCGAGGAGAGCGCCCTCGGGGACGAGGGCTACCGCCTGCAGTCCGCGCCCGGCGGCGTCACCATCACCGCCCACCGTCCTGCCGGTCTCTTCCACGGAGTGCAGACGCTGCGTCAGCTGCTGCCCGCCTCCGTGGAGTCGGACACCCGACGGAGCGGTCCCTGGCAGGTCGCGGGCGGCACCATCACCGACAGCCCGCGTTACGCCCACCGGGGCGCGATGCTGGACGTCTCGCGGCACTTCCTCACGGTCGACCAGGTCAAGCGCTACATCGACCACCTGGCCCTCTACAAGATGAACAAGCTGCATCTGCACCTCTCCGACGACCAGGGCTGGCGCATCGCCATCGACTCGTGGCCGCGGCTGGCCACGTACGGCGGCTCCACCCAGGTAGGCGGCGGCCCCGGCGGCCACTACACCAAGGCCCAGTACAAGGAGATCGTCCGTTACGCCTCCTCGCGCCATCTGGAGGTCGTGCCGGAGATCGACATGCCGGGCCACACCAACGCCGCCCTCGCCTCGTACGCCGAGCTCAACTGCGACGGCGTCGCCCCGCCCCTGTACACGGGCACGGCCGTCGGCTTCAGTTCGCTGTGCGTGCCCAAGCAACTGACCTACGACTTCGTGGACGACGTGATCCGTGAGCTGGCCGCGCTCACACCGGGCGAGTACATCCACATCGGCGGTGACGAGGCGCACTCCACCAGTCACGAGGACTATGTGGCATTCATGAACAAGGTGCAGCCGATCGTCGCCAAGTACGGCAAGACGGTGATCGGCTGGCACCAGTTGACCGGCGCGAGCCCGCAGCAGGGCGCACTGGCCCAGTACTGGGGCCTCGACGGCACCAGCCAGGCGGAGAAGGCACAGGTCGCGGAGGCCGCGAGGAACGGCACCGGGCTGGTCCTCTCGCCGGCCGACCGGGTCTACCTCGACATGAAGTACGACAAGGAGACCGAGCTGGGCCTGGCCTGGGCGGGCTATGTGGAGGTGCGGCGGTCCTACGACTGGGACCCGGCGAACTACCTGCCGGGCGTGCCGGCGAGCGCCGTCAGGGGTGTCGAGGCGCCTCTGTGGACGGAGACCATCTCGAAGGACGAGCACATCGACCGGATGGCGTTCCCGCGGCTGCCCGGGGTCGCCGAACTGGGGTGGTCGCCGGCGTCCACGCACGACTGGGAGACGTACAAGGTGCGGCTGGCGGCGCAGGGGCCGCGGCTGTCGGCGCTCGGGATCGACTACTACCGCTCGCCGCAGGTTCCGTGGCCCGCGCAGTGAGATGAGAAACCGGCACCCGGCGGGAGAGACCGGCGACGGCGTACGGCCGATCCCTCTCCCCCTGGGGCACGGCTGTTGTGTCGTTGTCGACACAACCGCTCCTCCTCGAAGGGGCGGTGGGGGGCGGAGCTACTGCTCGGCTTCCTCCGCCGGCTCCTCGCGCAGCCCGTCCTCGCTCACACCGCGTTTCCAGTAGCCGACGAACGTGACCCGCCTGCGGTCGAACTCACGGTCGTTGACCAGATGGCGACGCAGGGCCTTGACGCTCCCCGACTCGCCCGCGATCCACGCGTACGGGACACCCTCGGGCAACCCGGCGGCCTTGACGGCCTCCACGGCCGACGGAGCGTTCTCCTCACGGACGAGCCAGGTGATGTCGGCGTCCGCGTCCGTCTTGAGCGGCAGCCGGTCACCGGACTGCGGCACCTCGAGCCAGACCTTGGCCGTCTTGCCGGCCGGCAGCCACTCGAGGATCGCCGCGGCGGCGGGCAGTGCCGTCTCGTCCGCCCAGATCAGCACCCAGTCGGTGTCCTTCGGCGGCCGGCAACGCACGGCGGTGTTGTCGGCGACCGCCGGACCGAGCACCATCACCTTGTGCCCCGGCTCGGCGGCCAGCGCCCACCGGCAGGCCGGACCGCCGTCCTCGTGGACGGCGAAGTCGATGTCCACCTCGCCGGCGTCGCCGCGGTGCTCCCGCACCGTGTACGAGCGCATCACGGCCCGCACGTCCTCGGGCAGCGTCCGGTAGGCGCCGAGAACCGCATGGAGGTCGCCCGCGTCGACGGGGACGACGGGCGCGTCCTGACCCGGGTGCGGCAGGAACAGGGAGAGGGACTGGTCGCGGCCGCCGGCCGCGAAGTCCCGCAGGCTGTTCCCGTTCGCCGTGGCTTTGCCGGCGAAGGTGATGCGGACGAGCGACGGGCCGAGCCGCCTCGTCCGTGTCACCTTCAGGTCGAAGAAGCGGAACGGGGCGAGCTCGGCCGCGATCGGCATCGTCAGGAGACCTTCTTCGCGTTCTCGATGGCCTTGGCGAGGTCCTCGAGGATCGGCGCGCACTTGGCGTAGGAGTAGATCGGCTCGGTGACGCGCGGGATGACCTGACCGGCCTTCACCGCGGGCAGACCGGCCCAGGTGGGCTTGGCCTTGAGGGTGTCCGGCTGCAGGGTGCCGGTGCGGTTGTCGAGGATGATGATGTCGGCGTCGTACTTGCCGGCGTTCTCCCAGCTGAGCTCCTCGAAGAAGCCCTGGGCGTTCGGCTTGGGCTCGACGAACTTCACGCCGAGTTCCCGGAAGTAGAGCGTGTCCGCGGACATCTCCGGGACGGAGACATAGAAGAGGTCCTGGCTGCCGGAACCGATGAGGACCTTCAGGTTCGGCTTGGCCTTGGCTGCCTGGCGCAGGCGCTCGGCGGCCTTCTCGAAGCGCGCCTTGGCGTCCGTGACCTTCTTGGCCTTCATGTCGGCGCCCAGGGACTCCGCGAGGTCCGCACGGCGCTGGAGGGCACCCGGCATGTTGATCTGGGCGGCCCACAGGGCGACGCTCGGGGCCAGCTTGAGGATCTTGTCCTTGGACTGGTCCGGCACGTACCAGAGGGCGTTCTTCTCCCACATGTCCGTCACCAGCAGCTCCGGCGCGAGCGCCGCGTACTTCTCGACGCTGAACTCGCCCCAGACATTGCCCAGGATCTCGAGCTTGGTGATGTCCATGTCACCGGCCTGGACGTCGGGCTTGCCGTCGGCGGCCTTTGTCGGGCCGAACACGCCCGTGACCTCGATGCCGTAGTCGAACAGGGCGGCGGCGGTGCCGGTGAAGGCGACGATGTTCTGGGGCGTGTACTCGGACTCGGCGCTCTGGCCGCGGTCGTCCCTGAAGGACCAGGGGCCGGACGTCGGGGCGGCCTTGCCTGAGGCGTTCTTCTTGTCCTTGCCGTCCTGGCCGCACGCGGCGAGCGCCACGCCCAGCCCGACGGCGCCCCCGGCGGAGAGCAGACCGCGTCGGGTGAGGTGGGAAGCTCGGGCGTTGGGCATGGTGTTTCCGCTTTCGTACGGTGCCGGATGAGGCACCGGCAGGTTCGAGGGTAGGTTAGCCTAACCTCACAACCTGTCCAGGGGCTGCCCCGATCGAGCGGCGCCGGCCGTGCGTGAGCTTGAACACGCGGCGGCGCGCGGCCCCTCCGGGGTGCCGCGCGCCGGTTGTCGCCTGCCTGTCGCCGGCTCAGCCGGTGAGACCCAACTCCCTTGCGATCAGCATTCGCTGGACCTCGCTGGTGCCCTCGCCGATCTCCAGTATCTTCGAGTCACGCCACATTCGCGCCACCGGATACTCGTTCATGAAGCCATAGCCGCCGTGGATCTGGGTTGCCTCACGGGCGTTGTCCACCGCGACCGTGGAGGAGTACAGCTTGGCGACGGCCGCCTCCTTCTTGAACGGCTCTCCGGCCACCAGCCGGGACGCCGCGTCACGCCAGCCGACACGCGCCATGTGGGCCTTCATCTCCATGTCCGCGATCTTGAACTGGATCGCCTGGTTCGCCCCGATCGGCCTGCCGAACGCATGCCGTTCCTGGGCGTACTTCACGGACTCGTCCACACAGCCCTGCGCGAGGCCGGTCGCCAGCGCCGAGATGGCGATCCGGCCCTCGTCGAGGATGCGCAGGAACTGCGCGTACCCGCGGCCCTCCTCGCCCAGCAGGTTGGAGAGGGGGACCCGCACGTCGGCGAACGAGAGCTCACGGGTGTCGGACGCGTTCCATCCCACCTTGGAGTAGGGGGCGGCGACGGTGAAGCCCGGCGTACCCGAGGGGACGATGATGGACGAGATCTCCGGCCGTCCGTCCGCCTTGCGGCCCGTGACCGCGGTGACGGTCACCAGACCGGTGATGTCGGTGCCCGAGTTGGTGATGAAGCACTTGGAACCGTTGATGACCCACTCGTCGCCGTCCCGCACGGCGGTGGTCTTCGTACCGCCCGCGTCGGATCCGCAGTCCGGCTCGGTCAACCCGAAGGCGCCGAGGATCTCACCCGAGCACAGCCGCGGCAGCCACTGCTGCTTCTGCTCCTCGGTGCCGAACAGATGGATCGGCATCGCGCCGAGCGAGACGCCCGCCTCCAGGGTGATGGCCACGGACGAGTCGACACGGGCCAGCTCCTCCAGGGCGATACCGAGGGCGAGGTAGTCGCCGCCCATGCCGCCGTACTCCTCGGGGAACGGCAGCCCGAACAGGCCCATCCTGCCCATCTCGCGGACGATCTCGTACGGGAACTCGTGCCGCTCGTAGAAGTCGCCGATCTTCGGGGCGACCACGTCGTGCGCGAACTGCTCGACCGTACGGCGGAGTTCCTCGTGTTCGGCGGAAAGCCGGTGGTCAAGGGACATCAGGAGTCACTCCTTGTGGGAGAGGGCACGGACGGTACGGGAGGGGCTGGGGCGGCCCAGCTGTTCGGCCATCCACACGCTCGTGGCGGTGAGCCGGCCGAGATCGACCCCGGTTTCGATGCCGAGGCCGTGAAGCATCCACACGAGGTCCTCGGTGGCGAGGTTTCCCGTCGCGCTCTTCGCGTACGGGCAGCCGCCGAGGCCGCCCGCCGAGGAGTCGACGACGCCCACGCCCTGCTGGAGCGCGGCGAGGGTGTTGGCGAGGGCCTGACCGTAGGTGTCGTGGAAGTGCACGGCGAGCCGGTCGCTCGTCACTCCGGCCTCGTTCAGCGCGGTGAGCAGGGCGGCCACATGGCCGGGGGTGGCGACGCCGATCGTGTCGCCGAGGCTCAGCTCGTCGCAGCCGATGTCGGCGAGGCGCCGCGTCACCCGGACGACCTGGTCGATCGGGACCGGGCCCTCCCACGGGTCGCCGAAGCACATGCTGAGATAGCCGCGCACCCGCAGGCCGTGCTCGACGGCCCTGGTCACCACCGGCTCGAACATGGCGAGCGCCTCGTCGACCGTGCGGTTGAGGTTGGCCCTGGCGAACGACTCGGTGGCGCTGGCGAACACGGCCACCTCGCGGGCACCGAGGCCCAGCGCACGGTCCAGGCCCCGGTCGTTGGGGACCAGGACCGGCAGCCGCACGCCGACGAGGTCGCTGACCAGGGGGAACAGCTTTTCGGCGTCGGCCAGTTGGGGCACCCACTTGGGGTGGACGAAGCTGGTCGCCTCGACCGTGGTCAGTCCGGCACCGGCGAGGCGGCGGACGAACTCGGCCTTGACCTCGGTGGGTACCACCGACTTCTCGTTCTGCAGACCGTCGCGGGGGCCGACCTCGTGGATACGGACCCGGGTGGGCAGGCCCTTGGCACGGACCGTCATGGGCAGCGTCGTCATTTCTGCTCCTCGCCGGGCTCGTCGCTCTCCTGCGGGGTGACCACGGCCAGCACCTGGTCCATGGCGACGGTCGAGCCCGCGGTGACGTCGAGCTCGGTGACCGTCCCGGCGTGCGGGGCGGAGATGACGTGCTCCATCTTCATCGCCTCGACCACCAGCAGGCTCTGCCCGGCCGCCACCACGTCGCCGACGGCGACCTTGACGACGGTGACCGTGCCCGGCATGGGCGCGGCCAGGGTGTCCACCCCGGAGCGGGCGGCACCGCTGAGCGACGCCTCGACCGGGTCGTGATCCGCCACATGCCAGGAGTCACCGTCCCGGCCGAGCCAGTCGCCGGCCCGGTGGAAGGTGTGCGTGACGCCGTGCATCTCCACGGAGACCGTGTGCGCCTCCACCCGGGGCGTGGCCTGCCTGCGGACGGTGTGCGTGACGGGATCGGTGCCCGGCACGCGCAACGGGAAGGCGAGCGGGGCCGGTTCACCGCCCGTCCGCCAGCCGCTCGGCACCGAGAACGGGTCGGTCCAGCCCTTCGTCACGGGCGGTGCCAGCTCGGCGGCCCTGACCGCGGCCGCCGCCTCGTACACCTCGTCCGGCACTCCATGTGGCACCAGGGCGTCCGCCTCGCGCTCCACCAGGCCCGTGTCCATCTCGCCGGACACCACCGCGGGATGCGCCAGCAAGCGGCGCAGGAAGCCCGCGTTCGTCGGGACGCCGAGCGTCACCGTATCCGCGAGGGCCGCTCGCAGTTTGCGCAGGGCCGTGGGGCGGTCGGGGCCGTACGCGATGACCTTCGAGAGCATCGGGTCGTACAGGCTGCCGACCTCCGAACCCTCGGTGAGGCCCGAGTCGGTGCGCACACCGTCGGCCTGCGGCTCCCGGAGCAGCAGGACCGTACCGCCGGAGGGCAGGAAACCGCGGGCCGGGTCCTCGGCGCAGACACGGGCCTCGACCGCGTGCCCCGTGAGCGTGATGTCGTCCTGGGTGAAGGCCAGCCGCTCACCGGCGGCCACCCGCAGCTGCCACTCCACCAGGTCCAGGCCGGTGACGAGCTCGGTCACCGGGTGCTCCACCTGGAGGCGCGTGTTCATCTCCATGAAGAAGTACTGCGAAGGGTCGGTGCCCGGGACGATGAACTCCACCGTGCCCGCGCCCCGGTAGCCGCAGGAGCGGGCCGCCTGCACGGCCGCCTCTCCCATCGCGGCGCGCGTCGCCTCGTCCAGCAGGACGGACGGCGCCTCCTCGATGATCTTCTGGTGGCGGCGCTGCAGCGAGCACTCGCGCTCGCCGAGGTGCACCACATTGCCGTGACCGTCGGCCAGCACCTGGATCTCGATGTGCCGGGGCCGGTCGATCCAGCGCTCGACCAGCAGCGTGTCGTCGCCGAAGGAGGCCCGGGCCTCCCGCCTGGCCGCCGCGATCTCGTCCATCAGCGCGGACTCGACACGGGTGAGGCGCATGCCCTTGCCGCCACCGCCCGCCGAGGGCTTGAGGAGCACCGGCATACCGATCTCGCGGGCCGCCGCGGCCAGTTCACCGTCGCTCAGGCCGCTGCCGGAGGAACCGGGCACGACCGGCACACCGGCCGCCTTCACGGTCTCCTTGGCGCGGATCTTGTCGCCCATCAGGGAGATCGCGGAGGCGGGCGGGCCGATGAAGACCAGGCCGGCCTCCGCACAGGCCCGGGCGAAGCCCGCGTTCTCCGCGAGAAAGCCGTAGCCGGGGTGGACGGCCTGGGCGCCGGTGCGGGTCGCGGCGTCCAGCAGTCGGTCGATCGAGAGGTAGCTCTCGGCGGCCGGCGCCGGGCCGATACGGACGGCCGTGTCCGCCTCGCGCACATGGCGGGCATCGGCGTCCGCGTCGCTGAAGACGGCCACGGAGCGCACGCCGAGGGACCGCAGGGTGCGGATGACCCGTACGGCGATCTCGCCCCTGTTGGCCACCAGAACGGTGTCGAACATCGTCATCGTCTCGAGGTCCCTCACATCCGGAAGACGCCGAAGCCGGCGTCTCCCAACGGGGCGTTGGCACACGCGGTCAGAGCGAGCCCCAGCACCTGCCGGGTCTCCATCGGGTCGATCACGCCGTCGTCCCACAGTCGGGCCGTGGCGTAGTAGGCGCTGCCCTGTGTCTCGTACTGGGCGCGGATCGGGTCCTTGAAGGCCTCTTCCTCCTCGGCGGACCACTGCTCGCCTCGGCCCTCCAGCTGGTCCCGCTTGACGGTGGCCAGCACGGACGCGGCCTGCTCGCCGCCCATGACCGAGATCTTGGCGTTGGGCCACATCCACAGGAAGCGGGGGCCGTACGCCCGGCCGCACATCGAGTAGTTGCCCGCGCCGTAGGAACCGCCGACGACGACCGTCAGCTTCGGTACGCGGGTGCAGGCCACCGCGGTGACCATCTTGGCGCCGTGCTTGGCGATGCCGCCGGCCTCGTAGTCCTTGCCGACCATGAAGCCGGAGATGTTCTGCAGGAAGAGCAGGGGGATGCCGCGCTGGTCGCACAGCTCGATGAAGTGAGCGCCCTTCTGGGCCGACTCGGCGAACAGGATGCCGTTGTTGGCGACGATGCCGACCGGGTGGCCGTGGATCCGGGCGAAGCCGGTGACCAGCGTCTGGCCGAACTCGGACTTGAACTCGCAGAAGCGGGAGCCGTCCGTGATCCGGGCGATGACCTCCCGGACGTCGTACGGCGTGCGGGAGTCGACCGGCACCGCGCCGTACAGCCCCGCCGGGTCGACCTTGGGCTCCTGGGCCGGCTCGACCGACCAGGGCAGCGGGCCGCGCTCGGGGAGTGTCGCCACGATGTTCCGCACGATCCGCAGCGCGTGCGCGTCGTCCTCCGCGAGGTGGTCGGTGACGCCGGAGACGCGGGAGTGGACCTCGCCGCCGCCGAGTTCCTCCGCCGTGACGACCTCGCCGGTCGCCGCCTTCACCAGCGGCGGGCCGCCGAGGAAGATCGTGCCCTGATTGCGGACGATCACGGCCTCGTCGCTCATCGCCGGGACGTACGCCCCGCCCGCCGTGCAGGAGCCGAGGACCGCCGCGATCTGGGGGATTCCCGTGCCGGACATCCGCGCCTGGTTGTAGAAGATCCGGCCGAAGTGCTCGCGGTCGGGGAAGACCTCGTCCTGCATCGGCAGGAACGCGCCGCCGGAGTCCACGAGGTAGACGCACGGCAGCCGGTTCTCCAGTGCGACCTCCTGCGCCCGCAGATGCTTCTTCACCGTCATCGGGTAGTACGTGCCGCCCTTGACGGTGGCGTCGTTCGCCACGACGACGACCTCGCGCCCGCTGACCCGGCCGATGCCGGCGATGACCCCGGCGGCCGGGGCCTGCCCGCCGTACATCCCCTCGGCCGCGAGGGGGGCGAGCTCCAGGAAGGGCGAGCCGGGGTCGAGCAGGGTGTCCACTCTGTCCCTCGGCAGCAGCTTCCCGCGCGCCGTGTGGCGGGCGCGCGCCTTCTCGCCGCCGCCGAGGCGGGCCGCCGCGAGGCGTGACCGCAGGCCGTCGGCGAGCTCCTGGTGTGCCGCCTCATTGGCCTGCCAGGCCTCGGACGCCGGGTCTGCGGCGCTCGTCAGCACTGGTGCCTGCTGCATCGATCGAGCTCCCTTGCTCGGTTAATGAGCGTTAACGTATTGCGTCCAGGTTAACGACCGCTAACCGCCCTGTCTAGAATGAATGTTCATGAGCACCAGGACCGCGGCCCCGACCCGCCGCGAGCAGATCCTCAGGGAGGCCGCCCGCCTCTTCGCAGAGCGGGGCTTCCACGGAGTGGGCGTCGACGAGATAGGAGCCGCGGTCGGCATCAGCGGCCCGGGCCTGTACCGCCACTTCGCGGGCAAGGACGCGATGCTGGCGGAGCTGCTGGTCGGCATCAGTGAGCGCCTCCTCGACGGGGGGCGGCTGCGGGTCGAGGAGGCGGGAACGGGCCCGGAGGCCCTGCTCGCGTCGCTCATCGACGGCCACATCGACTTCGCACTCGACGACCGCCCGCTGATCACCCTGCACGACCGCGAGCTGGACCGCCTCCGGGACAGCGACCGCAAGCGGGTGCGCCGGCTCCAGCGGCAGTACGTGGAGCTGTGGGTGACCGTGGTGCGGGAGCTGCATCCAGAGGTCGCCGAGTCGCAGGCGCGGGCGGCGGTGCACGCCGTCTTCGGTCTGCTGAACTCCACCCCGCACCTGGGGGCGAACGGCGGCGGCCCCCTGGGCCGCACGGCGACGGAGGCGCTGCTCAGACGCCTGGCGCACGGCGCGTTCGCGTCGCTCGCTACGCCGTAGGCGCGACCGGGCCGTTCGACCGGCGGGCGCGGAAGCGGGCCACGACGCCCGAACGGCCGGGCTGTCGGACCGTCCGGGGCCGTAGGGCCACCGGCCGGCCGTCGCGCGCGACCGACGGCCCGCCGCCGGGGCCGCCCCCGTCGCCCGTAACCCGTGACGTCCGGCGGGCCGCGGCGTCGGCCGCATGCCGGCCCCTGCCTGGCCACCGAGCCCGACGCCCCAGCGGCCGGGCAGGAGCAGGACGGGGGCAGTGCGGGCAGGGCCGAGGGCCGTCACCGCGGCCTCTGGCGCCGCGCGCGGCGCCCCGCGTCCCAGCGGGCAATACGGTCGACACGCTCCGCGCACCCCACGGCACAATGGGTCCATGCCGATACCCAGCCGCGCCGCCCTCGTCGACCACCTCGTCCGCTCACGTATCGCAGGAGACGTCGCCACGCCACGCGACAACAACCTCTCCCACTACCGCAAGCTGGCCAACGGCGACCGGCACTACTGGCTCGGGCTCGAGCTCGGCGACCGCTGGAGCGACGAGCAGGACGTGCTCGCCGTCATGGCCGAGCGGTGCGGTGTGAGCGACGACCCGGAGCACCGGCAGGGGCAGGACACCATCGACCCCGAGCTGACCGTCGACGCGCTCGAGCGCATGGCCGCGCGGCTGCGCAAGGCGGCCGACGCCCAGGAGCGCGTGCTCTTCGCGACCGGGCACCCCGGTGGCCTGCTCGACGTGCACCGGCAGACCGCGGCGGCCCTGCGGGCGGCCGGGTGCGAGATCGTACGCATCCCCGGTGGACTCTTCGCCGACGAGGGCATGGTCTTCCAGTTCGCCGACGTCGCCATGCTGGAGCGCGGCGCGACGCTGTGGCACACCCACTCGCCCGCCCCGATGGCAGCCATCCTGGACGCCATGGCGCGCGAAGGCCGGCCACTGCCCGACCTGGTGGTGGCCGACCACGGCTGGGCAGGCTGCGCGGGCCAGCGCGGACTGGACTCCATCGGATACGCGGACTGCAACGACCCGGCGCTGTTCATCGGCGAGGCCGAGGGCACCCTCCAGGTCACCGTCCCCCTGGACGACCACGTCACCGATCCGCGCTTCTACGACCCGATGACCGCGTATCTGCTGGATGCGGCGGGCCTCACACCCGCGGAGTGACCCCGCGGGCTCAGTCCCGCCAGCGGCCGCGCACCACGCAGTACGTGCCGGCCAGCAGCAGCAGGAAGAGCCCGCCGCGCAGGGTGAGACCGAGTGCGTAACGCCAGCCGGTGCCGAGCTCGACCACCCGCTCGCGCAGGACGAAGAACAGCACCACGGAGCCGACGATGAGTACGGCACCACCGACGGTCCACGCCGCCCGGGCGTGGGGGGACGCCTTCGCCCATCCGGCGGTCCCGGCCGCGTCGTGCGCCGGCTCAGCGGCGTACGACGGTTCCTCCTCGGCCGGGGGCACCGCACTCATCAGTTCCCCTTGTGGGACGGGCCCGGCGGCCCGGGCGACGTGTGTCCCGGGAGGTGGTCCAGCTCCCGGGGATCCGGACGGGGCGCTTGTGGCGTCCCCGCAGACCTGTCCGAGAGGTCACGCCGCCCCGCGCGTGTGGGGCGCGCGGGGATGCGCTTCGGGCAGTTCTAGGATCTGCACCCAGACTCTCAGCAGCCGCCGTCGCATCGCTCAGACCACAGGACGACCTTTGCTCTACGACTTGAGGCCGCCGGTGCGTGTGCTCCTCGTCGACGACGAGGAGCTCGTACGCACCGCGCTGCACCGCATCCTCGACTTCGCCGACGCCATCACCGTCGCCGCCGCCTGCGACGGGCCGGACGCCGTCGCCGCCGCCCGACGGCTCGCCCCCGACGTGGTGCTGCTCGACATCGACATGCCGTCCGCGAACGGCCTCGACGTGCTGCGAGACCTGCGGGCGCTGCCCGAGCCGCCCGTAGTGGCGATGCTCACCGCCCTGGACCGGGCCGACCACGTCGAACGGGCGCTGCAGGGCGGCGCCTCCGGCTTTCTGCTCAAGACCACCGAGCCGCGCCTGTTCGTCGACGCCGTGCGGCTCCTCGCCGCCGGCGGAGTGATCTGCACACCGCCCGGCAGCGCCGCCGTCCTCGGCCGCCGGCTGCGGTCCGCCCCCGCAGTCGCGCCCGCCGAGCCCGAGGACCTCACCGGCCTCACCGACCGGGAGCGCGACGTCCTCGCCCTGATCGCGGCCGGACTTCCCAACGCCGACATCGCCACGTACCTCGGCATGGGCGTGACCACGGTCAAGACGCACATCGGCGCCCTCAAGCGGAAGCTCGCCGTGACCAGCCGGGTGGGCCTGGCGGCGGTCGTCCACCGGTCGGCGGGCGGACGGGAGCAGGAATGACCCCTCGAACCTGGGCGGTCGAAGCTCTCGTCCTCACCGTCGCCGTCGCCGAGGTCCTGGCCACCCGCGCCTGGCTGGAGGACTGGATGACGGTGGGCGCGCTCGCCGCCGCCGGCACGCTCGTCCTGCGCAGACGCTTCCCGCGCACCGTGCTCGCCCTCGCGCTGCCCACCCTCGCGACCGGAGTGCTGTGGCTGCCGGCCATGTGCGCACTGCACGCACTCGCCGCGTCCGAGCGCCGCCGCGGCGAGGTCGTCGCCGGGTCCGCGGCCGTCGCCGTCGTGGCCTTCGTCCCGTGGCGGCACCTCGGCGGCTACGTCTGGTCGCTGCCGGACACCACCCTCGCCGTCATGCTGGCCGGGCTGCTGGCCGTCGCCCCCGCCGCCCTCGGCCTGCTGGGCCGCGCCCGCGCCGAACTCGCCGCCCGCCTCGCCGAACTGGCGCTCTCCAGGGAGCGCGAGCGCCGTTACGCCGCCGAACAGGCCGCGCAGCGGGAACGGGAGCGGCTGGCCCGCGACGTGCACGACACGGCGTCCCACCATCTGAGCCTGATCAGCCTGCGCGCAGGCGCACTCGCCGCGACCGCCGAGTCCGCCCCGTACCGGGAGGAGGCCGCGGCCCTGGGCGAGCTCGGCCGCCGGGCCGCGGCCGACCTGCGCCGGGCCATCCGCCACGACGGACCCGGCCTGGACCGGCTGCCGGAACTGCTCGAGGCCGCGGGCGACATCGTGGGCTCGGCGCACCTGGATGCGGGCGACTGCCCTCCCGCCGTCCAGCACACCGCGTACCGCATCGTGCAGGAGGCCCTGACGAACATCCGGCGCCATGCCCCGGGCGCCTCGGCGGAGGTCTCGGTCCGGCGCACCGACGACGGCCTGCGCATCACCGTCCGCAACACCCCGCCGCCGGGCCCCTGTGCTGCTCCGGACCGGGGCGGTCACGGTCTGCCCGGCCTCCGTACCCGCACGGCAGCCCTCGGCGGCACCCTCACGGCGACCCCGACACCGGACGGCGGTTTCGCGGTGGATGCGACCTTGCCGCTGCCGGGGCTGCCCGCTTCGGCAGCCGCGCGCGCCTGAGCCAAGGGCACGTCAGCCTGGACCGATCCTTCACTCGAGGACGAGTTTCCAGGCTGTCCACGACCGCCATGGGGCTACAGCCGGAGCCCGGCGGCACCATGCCGCTGGCCCGCCTGGCCCGCCTGGCCCGCGCCCTCGACGCGGCGCTGAGCCTGGAACCGGACGGCGACACCTCGCGCGTGACGTTCAACGAACACGCGCCCGCTGCCTGAGCAGCGGGCGCGCGGGGTTCATGTCACATCAGGCGCGGGGGACGCGGACCACGCCCTCCTGGATGACCGTGATCGCCAGGCGCCCGTCCTGCGTCCAGATGCGGGCCTGGCCCAGACCGCGGCCGCCCGAGGCGGACGGGGACTCCTGGTCGTACAGCAGCCATTCGTCCGCACGGAACGGCCGGTGGAACCACATCGCGTGGTCCAGCGAGGCACCGACCACGTCGCCGACCGCCCAGCCGCCGCGCCCGTGCGCGAGCAGGATCGAGTCCAGCAACGTCATGTCGGAGACGTACGTGGCCAGGCAGACGTGCAGCAGAGGGTCGTCGGCGAGTTTGCCGTTCGCGCGGAACCACACCTGGGAGTGTGGCTCGCGAGGCCGGCCCGCAGTGGCGTACGGCGGCTCGTCCACGTACCGCAGGTCGACCGCCGCCCGCGCCTCGAGCATCCGGTCCACCACGCCCGCGTCGACGAACCGGTCCGCGTAGCGCGGCAGCATCTCGGCCGCCGTGGGCAGCGTCTCCGGGTCCGGAGAGTCCGGCATGTCCTCCTGATGCTCCAGGCCCTCCTCGTACGTCTGGAACGACGCGGAGAGGTGGAAGATCGGCTGCCCGTGCTGGACGGCGACCACGCGGCGGGTCGTGAAGGACCGGCCGTCGCGGATGCGGTCGACCGTGTAGACGATCGGCGCGCCCGGGTCGCCCATGCGCAGGAAGTACGAGTGCAGGGAGTGCGCCGTGCGGTCCGCCGGGACCGTACGGCCCGCGGCAACCAGCGCCTGGGCCGCGACCTGTCCGCCGAAGACCCTGGGGACGACGGCGGACCGGGAACGCCCGCGGAAGATGTTCTGCTCGATCTGCTCCAGGTCGAGCAGATCGAGCAGACCGTCGAGTGCTGAGCTCATGTCAGGAACGTACAGCTCCGGTTCTACCGGCCTCTTACAGACCCATGTCCTTGGCGATGATCATCTTCATGACCTCGCTGGTGCCGCCGTAGATCCGGTTGACGCGGTTGTCCGCGTACAGGCGGGCGATCGGGTACTCGTTCATGAAGCCGTAGCCACCGTGCAGCTGGAGGCACCTGTCGATGACGCGGTGCGCGACCTCGGTGCAGAACAGCTTCGCGGACGCGGCCTCCGCGGCCGTGAGCTCACCCGCGTCCAGCGCCTCGGTGGCACGGTCGGCGACCGCCTCGGCGGCGTCCACCTCGGCCTTGCAGGCGGCCAGCTCGAACTTGGTGTTCTGGAAGGACGCGACGGTCTTGCCGAAGACCGTGCGGTCGCTCACGTACTCCTGGGCGAACCGCACGGCAGCCTTGGCCTGCGCGTACGCACCGAACGCGATGCCCCAGCGCTCGGACGGCAGGTTCTGGCCGAGGTAGTAGAAGCCCTTGTTCTCCTCGCCGAGCAGGTCCTCGACCGGGACCTTCACGTCGACGAACGCCAGCTCGGCGGTGTCCGAGGTCTTCAGACCGAGCTTGTCCAGCTTGCGGCCGACCGAGTAGCCCTCGGCCTTGGTGTCCACGGCGAAGAGGGAGATGCCGTGGCGGCGGTCCTCGGCGGTCGGCGCGTCCGTACGGGCGCACACGATCACGCGGTCGGCGTGCACACCGCCGGTGATGAAGGTCTTGGCGCCGTTGAGGACGTAGTGCGTGCCGTCCTCGGAGAGCTTGGCGGTGCTCTTCATGCCCGCGAGGTCGGAGCCGGTGCCGGGCTCGGTCATCGCCAGCGCCCACATCTCCTCGCCGGAGACGAACTTCGGCAGGAAGCGCTTCTTCTGCTCGTCGGTGGCGAGAGCCTTGATGTAGGGCAGGGCCAGCAGCACGTGCACGCCGGAGCCGCCGAAGTTGACGCCCGCGCGTGAGGTCTCCTCGTAGAGCACGGCCTCGAACTTGTGCGTGTCCAGGCCCGCGCCGCCGAACTCCTCGGGGACGTTGATGCCGAAGACGCCCAGCTCACCGAGCTTGTAGTAGAAATCGCGCGGCGCCTGGCCCGCAGCGAACCACTCGTCGTAGACCGGGACGACCTCGGCCTCGATGAAGGCGCGGATCGTGTCCCGGAACGCCTCGTGGTCCTCGTTGAAAACGGTACGGCGCACGGACGCCTCCTCGTGACTGTGACTCTGGCTGGTGGGCGCGCTGAATATCTAAGCGCTTGCTCAGCCTAAGTTACCCGGGGGTTGTTGAAAGTGTCCATAGTGATGCTGAGCACGCCCGGATGCGACGACGGCCTCGCAAGTGCGGTGCCCTCGCCGAATGTCGCTTTTGGGTGCCCTCAGCAGGCGATTCCCTGCGAGCGCAGCCACTCGCACTGTGTCTCACCGGTCGTCTTCCCGCCGTCGTAGGCGCGGGGGTCCTTGTATCCGGGGCCGACGGGTTCGTGCTCCTCGAAGACGCCGTCGCCGTCCAGGTCGCCGCCGTTCGGGTCGATCGTCCCGCCGGGGTTACGGCAGTTCAGGCGGTCGGCGGGGTCCGTGGTGCAGGCCTTGCCGTCGGCGGCGGAAGGGGCGGAGCGGGACTTGCGGGCTTCCGCGGCAGCCTTGTCCTGCACGGCCTTCCTGGCCGCGGCATCCTGGGCTGTGGCCTGGCGCTCAAGGGCCTCTTCGAGCGCGGGTGTCCCTGCTTGGAAGGAGATTCGCGGACGCTGGTCGGCCGGCGACTGGGATCCGGACACCTCCGACCCGCAGGCGGCGAGGGTCGAGAGCAGGCTTGCCGCCAGAAGGGCGGTACCGGCGAAGGTTCCGGTCCTGCGACGCTTTGCGTGAATGAGGCCCATGGTTCGACCAATGCGAGAATTGTCCGCCTGTCTGATGAACGCTACGACGGCTCTCCCAGGGGGTCAACGTTTCGGTGAAGGTCCCGGCACGGCAACGGAAGGGGACACCGTGCCCCGGGCGGGAAGGTCGTGCGACACCATGGCCCGCATGAAGCCTGCCGCGCGGCTGCCGCGCCCTTGGTTGCCCCTCACAGCCGTGGTGTCCGTCGCCCTGGTCGCCTGCGGAACCGAGACCGCCGGAAGTGGTGCCGACCGGGCCGAACTCGAGGAACGCGCGCGTGCCGCGCAGGTGGCGATCGAGAACGTCTATGTCACCGAGGTGCCCGGCTACGAGGTAGCCAAGCAGTCCGTGGGCGTCCTCGGTGCGGACGGCTTCTCGGCGACGTACGTCAAGCAGGACAGCGGCGCGCAGATACGCCTCGGCGTCGACCGGGGCACCATGGACGCGGCGAACTGCCCGAAGCTTCCGGTCGGCGTCGGCACCGGTGGCACGGGCGGCGCCGTCGAGTGCGTGGAGGACGGCAAGAGCTGGTACCGCACGAGCGGCACGCAGCACGAGTACGTGACCGAGGCGGACGGGCGTCTGGTGCGGGTAGAGGCCGACACCGCGGCCGTCGAACGCGACACCCTGCGCAAGGCGGCCGAGGCCGCGCATGCCGCGAGCGACGCGGAACTCGACGCCGTACTGCCTCCCGCGCGGGCGGGCGCCGGTCAGCCGGTCGAGCGCGGCGACCTGCCTCCGGCCGGTGACGGGGCGCCGAACAACGAGGTGGGCGTGGGTGGTTGAGCGGGGGCTGGCGGCCGGAGTGCTTCAGGTCCGTGAGGAACGCGGACCAGGCTGCGCTGTGGAACATGAGTGCCGGGCCCTGCGGATTCTTGGAGTCGCGGACCGGGACGCCGGAGGTTTGGCCGTCCAGAGCCTTGACGCAGCCGCCCGCGTCGCGCCCGCTGGGTGAGGACTCGCGCCAGCCGGCCAACCCGGACGAAGGCCGGATGAGGTGCATCAATCCCGGAGGCTGTGGATGAGGATGCCCTTGATGCCGTCGAGCCATTGGCGGAGAGAGACGTTCTTCGGTGGGCGTACCTCAAGGCCAAGCGCGTCAGCTGCGATGCGTAGCTCCTCGTCGGTTTCGACGATCGACAGCAAGGCGCGGATTTCTGTTGCCGCCCGCCGAAGGTCTTCCCCGGGGTGTCCTGCGAGATAGTCGTCGAGGGCTTCCTTGTGAGATGCGTAGTCGACAGAGAAGTCCTGGTGGAAGTAGGCGCCAATGAGTTGGTGCAGCTCGGGGAAGCGCTTGCGCCACTCCCAGGCGTTCTGCGGGAGAGCTGGTTGTATGTACTGGCCGCGGACGTCCGAACAGTCCGTCACCCGTGCCGCAGCGCGAACCACAGCTCCATCCGGACGTCCACGTCGTCCAGGTCCGCGTCCAGCAGCGCCGCGCAGCGGCCGATGCGCTGGCGGACCGTGTTGCGGTGGATGTCCATGGCGGCGGCGGTGCGGTCCCAGCTGCCGTGGAGGGAGAGCCAGGTGCGCAGCGTCTCGACGAGCGCGGGGGAGTCCGCGAGCGGCGCCAGCCGCCGGCGGGCGGCGTCGAGGGAGAGCGGGTCGGCGTGCCGGTGGTGGACGAGGGGCTTGCCGGTGGCGACCGCGCGGCGGACGGCCCTGGCCGCCTGCGCGTCGGCGGCCGCGAGCTCGTCGGGGCCGACGGGGGCGCTCACGCCGAGCGTCCAGCCGGGCTGGGCGGTCGCCTCCCGGTCTGCCGGGAGCAGGATCCGTACGGAGCCGTCCGCGTCGGGGTCGACGAGCGCGCTGCCGAGGGCCGCCCCGAGCGCGGCCGCCGCGAAGGGGGAGCGGTCGCCACGCCCGTGGACCACCGTCCACGGGCCGGGCCCCAACAGCGGCGCCGTCTCGGCCGGTGCCGACCCCAGCAGCAGTCGTACGAGCGCGGCGCTGCGGCCGGAGGCGTCCGCACCCTGGTGCGGCGCGGTGAGCAGGGAGAGGAGCACGACGGCGACCCCGGCCACCGTGTGGTCGCCGGGCTCCCGGGCGGGCGTGGCGAGCCCGAGGACGAGTCCCTGGCTGCCGCCGAGGGCGTAGGCGGCGAGGTGTCCCTCGGCCACCCGGTCCGTCGCGGAGGCGGGGGCGGGGCGGGGCGACGCACCCGGGCTCACGACGTGCGCCAGCCGGGTCAGGCCCGTCGCCACGTCCGGCGCCGGTTCGCGGCCCGCCGCGGAGAGCCGGGTACCGTCCGGGCCGAGCAGGACCGCCCAGCCCTCCAGCCGGACGGCGAGCTGGTGCAGCACCGCCGGGACCGGGTCCGGGCGGGCAGCTGCCGCGGCCAGGCCCTGCTGGGCCTGGGTCACCCGGCGGAGCTCGCGGTGGCGGGCCTCCGCCATCAGTCGCCACACCACCCGTGCGACGGCGGTGAACGTGGTCTGCGGCGGCACCTCCAGCAGCGCCAGCCCGTGCCGTTCGCATGCGTCGACCAGCTCGACGGGGACCGTGTCGTACACGGGTGCCACGCCGAAACCGAGCGCCACCGCGCCCGCCTGGACGATGCGTGAGACGTAGCGGTCCGGGTCGTCCAGCAGTACGCCCGCGCTGAGCAGCAGCTCGCCGCCCAGCAGATACGGATACGGGTCGGCCATCTCCGAGGTGTGGACCATGTGGACGACCGCGCCGTCGCTCGCGGGCGGCCCCGCCAGCTGGCGCAGCCCGAGTTCCGGGTCGGCGAGGAGTGCGGCCAGCGGGATCGGCGGGGTGGGTGGGGCCGCTGTGGGCTCCGGCATGGACGGTCCATCCATCGACAACGAGAAGAATGGATAAAACGTACACTTCAAGGACGCTTTCCGGCCACTTACCGTCGACTCTCACAAGCGCGCAACCAAGGACCGTTCCCGGGGGACGAGACGGAAGGAAAGCCGATGGCTGTCGACTACGCAGTGATCGTCGTCTATCTGGCCGGCATGCTCGGCATGGGTTGGTGGGGCATGCGCCGCGCCAAGTCCAAGAGCGAGTTCCTGGTCGCGGGCCGCCGCCTCGGCCCCTGGATGTACTCCGGAACCATGGCCGCGATCGTCCTCGGCGGCGCGTCCACCATCGGTGGCGTCGGCCTCGGCTACAAGTACGGGCTGTCGGGCGCGTGGATGGTCTTCACCATCGGCCTCGGGCTCCTGGCGCTGTCGATCTTCTTCTCGGCGCGCATCGCCCGGCTGAAGGTCTACACCGTCTCCGAGATGCTCGACCTGCGCTACGGCGGCAAGGCCGGTGTCATCTCCGGCGTCGTGATGTGGGCGTACACGCTGATGCTCGCGGTCACCTCGACCATCGCGTACGCCACCATCTTCGACGTCCTCTTCGACCTGAACCGCACCGCCTCGATCGTTCTCGGCGGCGCCGTCGTCGTCGCGTACTCGACCCTCGGCGGCATGTGGTCGATCACCCTCACCGACATGGTGCAGTTCGTCGTCAAGACGATCGGCGTGCTGCTGCTCCTGCTGCCGATCGCGGTCGTCAAGGCGGGCGGCTTCAGCGAGATGAAGGCCGCGCTGCCAGGCGAGTACTTCGCCCCGCTCGGCATCGGGGGCGAGACGATCTTCACCTATGTCCTGATCTACACCTTCGGCATGCTGATCGGTCAGGACATCTGGCAGCGGGTGTTCACTGCCCGCGGCGACAAGGTGGCACGCTACGGCGGCACCGTCGCCGGTACGTACTGTCTCGTCTACGCCCTGGCCGGCGCGGTCATCGGAACCGCGGCCAAGGTCCTGTACCCGAACCTCGCCAACGCCGACGACGCCTTCGCGACCATCGTCAAGGACGAACTGCCGACGGGTGTGCGCGGCCTGGTGCTCGCCGCGGCCCTCGCCGCCGTGATGTCCACGTCGTCCGGCGCCCTGATCGCCTGCGCCACCGTCGCCAACAACGACATCTGGTCGCGGCTTCGCGGCCTTGCGCACAAGGGCCCGGAGCACGACGAGGTGAAGGGCAACCGTGCCTTCATCCTGATCATGGGCATCGCGGTCATCTGCGTCGCGATCGCGCTCAACAACGTCGTCGAGGCGCTGACCGTCGCCTACAACCTGCTCGTCGGCGGTCTGCTCGTGCCGATCCTCGGCGGTCTGCTGTGGAAGCGCGGCACCGTGTACGGCGCGCTCGCCTCCGTCGTCGTCGGCGGCTGCGCGGTCGTCGGCCTGATGGCGACGTACGGGATCCTCGCCAACGAGCCGGTCTACTACGGCCTGCTGTCCTCGCTCGCGGCGTACGTGATCGTTTCCCTGGCCACCCCGCCGACCGACGCGGCGGTCCTCGCGAACTGGCGCGAGCGGCTCGCGGGCCGGGGCGGCGTCGAGGATGCGCAGCCGGAGCCCCCGGCGGCCGAACCGGCCGCCGTGCACAGTTGAAGCCGGGCACAGTTAAAGTCGTACAACCGCACTGAAGCGCAATGAAGCGCCACGAAGCGTAGGAAAGAAGGCATTTCACATGAGCAGCAACGAGCAGCCGCGCGGCCCCGTCGACTCCTCCCGCATCCCGCGGTACGCCGGACCCGCGACGTTCGCCCGGCTGCCCAGGCTCGACGAGGTCGGCCGCGCCGACGTCGCCGTGGTCGGCGTCCCCTTCGACTCCGGTGTCTCCTACCGCCCCGGTGCGCGCTTCGGCGGCAACGCCATCCGCGAGGCGTCGAGGCTCCTGCGCCCCTACAACCCGGCGCAGGACGCCTCGCCCTTCGCGCTCGCCCAGGTCGCGGACGCGGGCGACATCGCGGCCAACCCGTTCAACATCAACGAGGCCGTCGAGACCATCGAGGCCGCCGCCGACGACCTGCTGGGAACCGGAGCCCGGATGATGACGCTCGGCGGCGACCACACCATCGCGCTGCCGCTGCTGCGCTCGGTCGCCAAGAAGCACGGCCCCGTCGCGCTGCTGCACTTCGACGCGCACCTCGACACCTGGGACACCTACTTCGGCGCCGAGTACACGCACGGCACCCCGTTCCGCCGGGCCGTCGAGGAGGGCATCCTCGACACCGAGGCGCTCTCCCACGTCGGTACCCGCGGCCCGCTGTACGGCAAGCAGGACCTCACCGACGACGAGAAGATAGGCTTCGGCATCGTCACCTCCGCGGACATCTACCGCCGCGGCGCCGACGAGGTCGCCGACCAGCTCCGCCAGCGCATCGGCGACCGCCCGCTGTACATCTCCATCGACATCGACTGCCTCGACCCGGCGCACGCGCCCGGCACCGGCACCCCCGAGGCGGGCGGCATGACCTCCCGTGAACTGCTGGAGATCCTGCGCGGCCTCGCGTCCTGCAACCTGGTCTCCGCCGACGTCGTCGAGGTCGCCCCGGCCTACGACCACGCCGAGATCACGTCCGTCGCCGCGTCGCACACGGCGTACGAGCTGACCACGATCATGTCCCGCCAGATCGCGGCTGCAAGGAAGTCGCAGTGACGCACGACCACGACCTGGTGCTGCGGCCCACCGCCGCACAGACCGCGGCCGCGCTGAACCCGCCGGCCGGGCGCAACGGCGGCGACCTCGTCGTGGAGACCCTCTCCGGGCTCGGCGCGACGACGCTCTTCGGCCTGCCCGGCCAGCACGCGCTCGGCATGTTCGACGCGCTGCGCCGCTCGTCCCTGACCTACGTCGGTCTCCGCGTGGAGAACAACGCCGGCTTCGCCGCCGACGCGTACGGCCGGATCACCGGCGAGGCCGCGCCGCTGCTGCTGTCCACCGGGCCCGGCGCGCTGATGTCCCTGGCGGCGCTGCAGGAGGCGGCCGCGGCGTCGGCGCCCGTGCTGGCGATCGGCAGCCAGGTGCCCTCGGCCGGACTCGGCGGTGGCCGCCACGGCTATCTCCACGAACTGCGCGACCAACAGGCGTCGTTCCGCGACATCGTGAAGTCCGTGCACGTGGTGCGTACCGCCTCCCAGATCCCGTCCGCGATCGCGGCGGCCTGGGAGTCGGCGCTGACCGCCCCGCACGGGCCGGTATGGGTGGAGATCCCGCAGGACGTCCTCCTCGCGGAGACCACCCTGCCGGTCGTCACCGCCATGGACGCCACGCCCGACGAGGTGGTGCCGCGCCCCGAACTGACCGCGGTCGCCGCCGATCTGCTGTCGAACGCCACCCGGCCGGCGATCATCGCGGGCGGCGGAGTCGTCCGCTCCGACGCGTCCGGCAAGCTGCTCGCGCTCGCAGAGAAGCTCGACGCGCCGGTCGTCACCACCTTCGGCGGCAAGGGCGCCTTCCCGTGGGAGCACCCGCTCTCTCTCCAGTCCTGGCTGGAGGACCGCCACACCACCGACTTCCTGGAGTCGGCGGACGTGCTGCTGGTCGTCGGCTCCGGACTCGGTGAACTGTCCTCGAACTACCACACGTTCGCACCGCGCGGCCGGGTGATCCAGATCGAGGCGGACCTCGGCAAGCTGGAGTCCAACCATCCGGCGCTCGGCATCCATGCCGACGCGCGTCTCGCGCTGTCCGCCCTGCTGGAGACGGTGTCGGAGCGCGAGGACCCGTCGGCCCCCGAGTCGGTACGGAACGTGCTGGGCGCGGTCAGGGACCGGATCGAGTCCCAGGACCTGACGCTGGAGCAGCAGATCCTCGCCTCTGTGCGCGAGGCCCTGCCGGACGACTCGCCCAGCTTCTGGGACATGACGATCCTGGCGTACTGGGCGTGGTCGGCGTTCGATGCCCGCCGGCCCAACACCATGCACTCGGCGCAGGGCGCGGGGGGCCTCGGCTACGGCTTCCCGGCGGCCGTCGGTGCCGCGGCCGCCGACCGGTCCCGCCCGGTGCTCGCCGTCTCGGGCGACGGCGGTGCGATGTACTCGATCGCGGAGCTGGCCACCGCCCGCCAGTACGACCTTCCGGTGACCTGGCTGATCGTCGACGACGGTGGCTACGGCATCCTGCGCGAGTACATGACGGACACCTTCGGCGAGGCCACGGCGACCGAGCTGTCCCGCCCGGACTTCGTCGCCCTCGCCGAGTCCTTCGGGGTCCCTGCGGTCCGTACGAGCGCGGAGTCGCTGTCGGAGGACCTGTCGAAGGCTTTCGCCCAGCCGGGCCCCTCGGTGGTCGTGCTCCCCGCGCTGCTGCGGATGTTCGCCCCGACGCATCTCTGACGCCGGCGGGCCGGGGGCCCTTGTGCCCCCGGCACCGAGGGCGACTCGTCGGTGTCCAGGCGCTGCTGGTCACCTGTGTCGTCCGGCGGACCGCGCCTGGTCACCAGCACGACGTGCTTCGTCCTGGGCCAGATCGCCCTGGGCGACCGGGGCGTTGGGCATAGGTGCCCCGGGTGCGCTGCGAGCCGTCGTGGGATGCGGGCTCTACCTGGCGCTGATCACTCTGTTCGCGGCCGGTCTCGCGGCGGCGCTGCGCAGTGCGCCCGCGGTCATGGGCATTCTGATCCCGTTCCTGCTGATGCTGTCGTTCGTACTGGGGGATGTGTCCGAGGGCGGCGGCTGGGTCGACTTCCTCCCGGACCGTGCGGGCCAGCAGATCCTGCTCCAGCACCCGGACGGCCCGTTGAACCCATGGACGGGAACGGGCGTCCTGGTGCTCTGGGTCGCAGCGGCACTGTGGGTGGGCGGCCGTCGGCTGCTGCGGCGGGACGCCTGAGGAGCGGTCGGGGCGGGGCGCCCGGCGGCCTGGGCGGCGCGACCGGGACGCCAGCGTCAGCGCACGGACAGTGTGGTCGGGCGCGGCGTCGCCCTGCTCGTCCCCGTGCCGGTCCCGGTTCCTCGTCCCCGTCCCCGTCCTCGTCCCTCCGTCCGGCGACTGCCGTGACTCACTACCCACGGTCCGTGACAGGGGGACATCCGTCAGCCGCCGCCTGCTCCGGTGGTGTCCGCGAACGAGTGGTGTTCGTGCGCGACGACCCAGCGTCCCGTCTCCTTCCGCAGCCCGATGCTGAGCCGCAGCCGTGTCTCCGGATGCTCGGTGAGTTCCTGAGGAGTTCCGCAGCGCAGCAGGGCGTGCGCGAAGGCGACATCGGTACCGGCGGTGACGTCGAGGGAGACGATCTCGAACGCGGCGCCCTGCGTCTGCCACTCGAAGAACGGCGGCCAGGTCTCGCGGTACACGTCGATGCCACGGACGCCCTCATGAGGGGGCGGTACGTCGAACATCATGATGTCGTCGGCGTGGTCAACAAGGACGGCGTCCAGTTCGCCCTTGTGAACGGCCGCGGCCCATTGCTCGATCAAGGTACGGATCTGCTTCTCGTCGTCAGCCATGGTTCCGCCCCTCTCGACTCGTGGACATTGCTTACAGGGACGACTCGGCCGCCCGCCCGAACTCATCGCCGGCCCGGCGCCCGGTGGTGCCGGTGGCCACGAAGCCGAGGTGGACCGGCTCGGGTGCGGGCTGCGCGGTCGGTCAGGGCGCGCAGCTCTCGCCGCATCCGGTCGGTGTCGGAGTCCGTGTCGGTAAAGGTGTCGGTGTCCATGGAGAGCCTGTTACCTCAAGTCCGCTTGAGGTAAAGACTTCGGCCGTCGTGCTCCCGCAGCCGCCGGTGCCGAGCCCTGCCCACGGTCCTAGGTCTCAGGACCGGTCTTTGTTGCGGAGGGATGAAATCCGGGGCCTTTCGCGTTGGTGCATTCCGGAAGATCAGGCCCGTAGGGCCGAGGCGGAACCAACGGGGAGGCATCACGTGGCGGCGGAGCCAGCAGCGCAGGGATGGGCACGGCGGCTGTCCGGGTACGCCTGGCGGTACCGGCGCAATGTCGTGCTCGCGCTCGGTTCGTCGCTGGGCGGCATGGCCGTCATGGCGATCGTGCCGCTGATCATCAAGGTCGTCATCGACGATGTGATCACCGCGAAGACGCGCTCGCTGACCACCTGGACCGGGCTGCTGATCGCCGCCGCCGTGGCCGTCTACCTCATGACGTACATCCGGCGCTACTACGGCGGACGGCTCGCCCTCGACGTGCAGCACGACCTGCGCACCGACATGTACGGGACGATCAGCCGGCTCGACGGGCGGCGGCAGGACGAACTGTCCACCGGGCAGGTCGTCGGTCGGGCCACCAGCGACCTGCAGCTGATCCAGGGGCTGCTCTTCATGCTCCCGATGACCATCGGGAACTTCCTCCTCTTCGCCATCTCGCTCGCCATCATGGCGTGGCTGTCGCTTCCCCTGACCCTGATCGCGCTCGCCGTGGCCCCCGCCCTGTGGATCATCGCAAGGCGCAGCCGCACCCGGCTGCACCCCGCCACGTGGTACGCGCAGAGCCAGGCCGCCGCCGTCGCCGGGGTCGTCGACGGCGCCGTCAGCGGTGTGCGGGTGGTGAAGGGCTTCGGGCAGGAGGAGCAGGAGACCGGGAAGCTGCGCGAGGTGAGCAGGAAGCTCTTCGCGGGCCGACTGCGGACGATCAAGCTCAATGCCACCTACACACCCGCCCTGCAGGCCGTGCCCGCCCTCGGCCAGGTCGCCATGCTCGCGCTGGGCGGCTGGCTGGCCACGAAGGGCGAGATCACGCTCGGCACGTTCGTCGCCTTCTCGGCCTACCTCGCCCAGCTCGTCGGACCGGTCCGGATGCTCGCCATGGTGCTGACCGTCGGCCAGCAGGCCGGGGCCGGAGTGGAACGGGTCCTGGAGCTGATCGACACCGAGCCGAGCATCAAGGACGGGACGAAGGAACTGCCGGCGGACGCCCCGGCCACCGTCGAGTTCGACCACGTGAGCTTCGCGTATGCGGACGGCAAGCCGGTTCTCGACGGTTTCTCGCTGGAGATCGCCGCCGGCGAGACCGTCGCTGTCGTCGGCGCGTCCGGCAGCGGCAAGTCCACCGTCTCGCTGCTGCTGCCCCGCTTCTACGACGCCACCCGCGGCGCCGTCCTGGTCGGCGGCCACGATGTGCGGGAGCTGTCGTTGGACTCGCTGCGGGCCGCCATCGGCCTCGTACCGGAGGACAGCTTCCTGTTCTCCGACACGGTCCGTGCGAACATCGCGTACGGGGTACCGCACGCCACCCAGGAGGAGATCGAGAAGGCTGCCCGTGCTGCCCAGGCCGACCGCTTCATCGCCGAGCTCCCCGAGGGCTACGACACCAAGGTCGGCGAGCACGGGCTCACCCTCTCCGGCGGCCAGCGCCAGCGCATCGCCCTTGCCCGCGCCATCATCACCGACCCGCGGCTGCTGCTCCTCGACGATGCCACCTCCGCCGTCGACGCCCGTGTCGAGCACGAGATCCACGAAGCGCTGGCGCACGTCATGGCGGGGCGCACGACGCTGCTGATCGCCCACCGCCGCTCCACGCTCAACCTCGCCGACCGCATCGCCGTCCTCGACGGCGGCCGGCTCGCCGACATCGGCACGCACGAGGAGTTGGAGCGGCGCTCCGCGCTGTACCGGCGGCTGCTGACCGACCCGGACGAGCTGGGCGGCGTCTCGCCCGGGCACGTCCTTCAGCAGGCCGGGCGGGAGCCGGACGAGGACCGCACCGTGCGTGACGAGCTGGACGCCGAATTCGACGTGGAGCGCGGCATCACCCCCCGGCTGTGGGTGCGCGACGAGAGAGCGGAGGAGGCCAAGGAGGACCCGGGCGCCACTCCCGAACTGCTGGCGCAGGTCGAGGCGTTGCCTCCGGCCACCGACACGCCCGGCATCGACGAGGCACAGGCCACCCGCCCCGAACCGGCGGGCGCGGCGTCCGGCGAGGGCGGCCGGCTGCGCGCCGTGCTGCGCGGCTTCGGTCTGCCGCTGCTGCTCAGCCTGGCCCTGGTGGCGGTCGACGCCGGCATGGGGCTGCTGCTGCCCGTGCTGATCCGGCACGGCATCGACGAGGGTGTCGAGCAGCTCGCGCTCGGCGCCGTATGGGTGGCGTCCGCTCTTGCGCTGGTTACCGTGGTCGTCCAGTGGGCCGGTCAGATCGGCGCGATGCGGATGACCGGCCGCACCGGCGAACGAGTCCTGTACTCCCTGCGCCTGAAGATCTTCGCGCAGCTCCAGCGACTCGGCCTGGACTACTACGAGCGTGAGCTGACCGGCCGGATCATGACCCGGATGACGACGGACGTCGACGCCCTGTCCACGTTCCTGCAGACGGGCCTGGTCACCGCTTTCGTCTCGGTCGTCACCTTCTTCGGGATCATGGTCGCGCTCGTCGTCATCGACGTTGAGCTCGCGCTGGTGGTCTTCGCGACCCTGCCCGTGCTGATCGTCGGCACGTACTTCTTCCGCAAGCAGAGCGTCAAGGCGTACGAGCTGGCCCGCGAGCGCATCAGCGTCGTCAACGCCGAACTCCAGGAGTCCGTCGCCGGACTGCGGATCGTGCAGGCGTTCCGGCGGGAGCGTGCCGGGCGCGAGAGCTTCGCGGCCCGCAGTGACAGCTACCGTCAAGCCCGGGTCCGCGGCCAGTGGCTGATCTCGGTCTACTTCCCGTTCGTGCAGCTGCTCGCGTCCGTCGCCACGGCCGCCGTCCTGATCGTGGGCGCCGGCAGGATCGAGGCGGGGACGCTGACCACCGGAGCGCTCGTCGCCTATCTGCTCTACATCGAGCTGTTCTTCGCGCCGGTGCAGCAGCTCTCCCAGGTCTTCGACGGCTACCAGCAGGCGGCGGTGTCGCTGCGCCGCGTGCAGGAGCTGCTGCGTGAGCCGACCTCGACCGTCGTGCCGCACGAGCCGCAGCCGGTACGGGCCCTGCGCGGGGACGTCGCCTTCGAGGACGTGTCGTTCGCCTACGGCGACGACGAGGAGGCGCTGACCGGCGTCGATCTGCGTATCCCGGCCGGCCAGACCGTGGCCTTCGTCGGCGAGACCGGCGCGGGCAAGTCGACGCTCGTCAAGCTGGTGGCACGCTTCTACGACCCGACGGGGGGCCGGGTGACCGTCACGCTCGCGGACCCGTCGTCGCGGGCCGAGGGCACATCCCGGGCCGATGGCTCCGGGGGAGCACGGGACCTGCGGGAGCTGGATCTGGCGTCCTACCGGCACCGGCTCGGTGTCGTCCCGCAGGAGGCGTACCTGTTCGCCGGCACCGTACGGGACGCCATCGCCTACGGCCGCCCTGGTGCGAGCGACGCCGAGGTGGAGGCCGCCGCACGGGCCGTCGGCGCGCACGACATGATCGCCACGCTCGACGGCGGCTACCTGCACGAGGTCTCCGAGCGCGGCCGCAACCTCTCGGCCGGACAGCGCCAGCTGATCGCCCTGGCCCGCGCCGAACTCGTCGACCCCGACGTGCTGCTGCTCGACGAGGCGACGGCCGCCCTGGATCTGGCCACCGAGGCACAGGTCAACCAGGCCACGGACCGGCTGACCGGCCGGCGCACGACGCTCGTCGTCGCCCACCGGCTCACCACCGCCGCCCGCGCCGACCGGGTGGTCGTGATGGACCACGGCCGGGTCGCGGAGGACGGCACCCACGACGAACTGCTGGCCTTGGACGGCCGGTACGCCGCACTGTGGCGCGCCTTCATCGGCGAGGGCATAGAGGGCATAGGGGAGGATGAGCCGGCGGCGGTGTGAGGCCGGTGGACCGTACAACCTTCCGGTACCGGACCTCCCCCCGCACCTGGTTCTCGTCACGCTCCCCGCCGGTACGAAGGCGGTGAAGATCCCAGGTCTGTGCAACCCGTCGGACGAGCCGGGGCGCTACAGGTGCGGCAGCTGGCAGCGGTGGGTGGAGGAGGACTACACGGCGCCGCTCACGTTCACATTGAAGGTCGAGAAGGCGGTCCCCGGCGCCAAGGGCACGGTCGCGCTGACAGGTGAGCCGCGCCCGTTCGACAAGAACCCGGCGAACGACACTCTGCGTTCGTGCTCGACGTGGCGGACGGCGGCTCGTCGACGGGCGGTTCCGGCGGCAGCTCCGGCGCGTCCACCGGCGGTTCGGGTGGTTCCGGTGGTTCCACCGGTTCCGGCGGGCCGTCCTCGACCGGCGCCGGCTCGTCCTCGATCGGGGGCGGCTCCTCGTCGGCGACGGGCGGCGCGGGGACGGCGACCAGCGGCGGCAACCTGGCGGCGACCGGCTCCGGTTCGGCCCTGCCTCTCGCCGGCGCTGCCGCAGCAGCGGTGGCCGCGGGCGGCGGCCTGGTCGTCGCGCTGCGCCGTCGCCGGGCCCAGCGGCAGTAGCGGGCCGGCCGGGTCGCAACCAAACACGGCCACCATGCGTCGTACGCATGTACGGAGCAGTGGCATTTGGGGGCAGGCGTGTTCGGTGGGGCGGGGAGCAGGAAAACGGAGCGGCCGGGGCGCGTCGTGGCACGGGCACTCGCCGTGGTCACGGCCATCGCGGCGCTGACCTTCGCCGCCCCGGGCGTCCCGCACGCGGAAGCCGCCGCGGCCTGTCCCGGCCGGCTGGCGAAGACGGTCTCCTTCTCCACCGGCGAGCTGCGCGTCTACGAGCGCGGCGACTACGCCTGCGCCATCACCCTTGCCAAGCGTCCCGGCACCCGGCGGTCGATGTCCGTGTCGCTCCAGCCCCGTGGCGGACACGGGGACGAGGACAGCGGGAGCTTCACCCGGCAGGCCGGGCCGGTCACCGTCCACTCCCTCAACCGCTGTGTCCGCGCCACCGGTTCCGTCTCCGGGGTCTCCCGCTCCACCGGCTGGATCCTGTGCTGATGCGCCGCTGAGCCCCAACCAGGTCTGGCGGGGCCGCTGTTGACACCGCTAGGTTCACCGCGTCCGCTTTTGATCAAAGGGGAGGGTGAATGCGCAAGGCGCTCAGATGGCTGCTGTCGCTCGTGGTGCTGATAGGTACCGTGAGCGCGGCCGGTGCCACGGCGAACGCGGCTACCGCCGCGGAGCCGGCGACCGGCACGGACATCAAGGACCGGATTCTGTCCATCCCGGGCATGGGCCTCATCGAGGAGAAGCCGTACCCGGGTTACCGTTTCTTCGTCCTCGACTACACACAGCCGGTCGACCACCGGCACCCGTGGCGCGGCACGTTCAAGCAGCGGATCACCCTGCTGCACAAGGACACCAACCGCCCCACCGTCTTCTTCACCTCCGGCTACAACGTGTCCACCACGCCGCGCCGCAGCGAGCCGACGGCCATCATCGACGGCAACCAGGTCTCCCTGGAGTACCGCTACTTCACGCCGTCCCGCCCCGCGCCCGCCGACTGGTCCAAGCTGGACATCTGGCAGGCCGCCAGCGACCAGCACCGGGTCTTCGAGGCGCTGAAGAAGATCTACGACAGGAACTGGATCTCCACCGGCGGCTCCAAGGGCGGCATGACCGCCACCTACTACGAGCGCCACTACCCGCGCGACATGGACGGCGTCGTCGCGTACGTCGCCCCCAACGACGTCGTCAACAACGAGGACAAGGCCTACGACCGCTTCCTGGCCAACGTCGGCACCGAGGAGTGCCGCCAGAGGCTGAACGCCGTCCAGCGCGAGGCCCTGGTCCGCCGTGAGCCGCTCGAGGCCATCTACGAGAAGTACGCCGCGGATGCCGGGTACACCTTCGAGACCGTCGGCAGCCTGGACCGGGCGTACGAAGCGGTCGTGCTCGACTTCGTCTGGGCGTTCTGGCAGTACAGCCGACTCTCCGACTGCGAGACGATCCCGGCCGCGGCCACCGCGTCCGACCAGGAGATTTTCGACACCGTCGACTCGATCGCCGGGTTCTCGGCCTACGCCGACCAGGGGCTCGCCAACTACACGCCGTACTACTACCAGGCGGGCACCGAGCTCGGTTCGCCCGACATCACGCAGCCCCACCTGGACGGTCTGAGCCGCTACGGCTACCAGCCGCCGCGGAACTTCGTGCCGCGTGACATCCCGATGCGCTTCAAGCCGTGGGTGATGAAGGACGTCGACACCTGGGTGAGGCACAACGCCAACCGGATGATGTTCGTCTACGGCGAGAACGACCCGTGGGGCGCCGAGCCGTTCCGGGTGGGCAAGCACACCCGTGACAGCCACGTCTACACCGCGCCGGGCGCCAACCACGGCGCGAACGTGGCCGGTCTGGTGGCCGAGGAGAAGGCGGAGGCCACTGCCGCGATCCTGCGCTGGGCGGGCGTCGCCCCGGCCGCGGTCCAGGAGGACCCGGCGAAGGCCAGGCCGCTGGCGAAGGCCGACGCGAAGCTCGACAAGCGCGACCTGGAGGGTGAGCCGCTGCTGCGCCCGTAGCCGGCCGACAGCCGAAAGGCCGTGCCCCGCCGCTCGTACGAGCGGCGGGGCACGGCCTTTTCGAGCGTGCTACCGGTACGACAGCCCGTGGCCGACCGGGAACAGCACCCGTGACGGGTCGTCCGCCCGCTGCACCGGCACCGGCAGGCGTCCCTCCGGCTCCGCGTGTCCCGCGATCACCCGTGCCGCGGCCCGCAGTTCGACATCGGTCCAGGAGTAGGCCGCCAGCGCTGCCGCGACCCCGTCGAGCAGGGCGATGTCGTACGGATTGCGGATCGCGAGCGCCACCACCGGCACGCCTGTTGTGACCAGGCGGGCCACCAGCGTGCGCTGGGAGCTGTTCGCGGAGACGTTGTACGTGCCGACGACCACCACGTCCTTGCCGTTCGCGGCGGAGACCGCCTCCGCGATCTTCGTGCTGCTCGGCGCGGTCCCGGTCGACAGCGCGGTCGCCCGGAAGCCCAGCTCGCCCAAGGCGTTCGCCAGTACGGTCGTCGGCGGCCCGGTCGTGCCGCTGGGAGACGCGAGATCGGCGCCGACGACCAGGACGTCGCCGTGGCTGCGGTGGCTCAGCGGCAGCAACCCGTCCGGGTTGGTCAGCAGCGTGGTCGTACGCTCGGCGATCCGGTCGGCGGCGGCGAGGTGGGAGCCGGTGCCGACGGTGCGGTCCACCCCGTGCCGGGACACGAACGGGTCACGGAACAGGCCGAGTTTCGCCTTGAGCAGCAGGATGCGCAGGATCGATTCGTCCAGCCGGGCCTCGGTGATCTCGCCGCTTCTGACCGCGTCCATCACACCGTTCCAGGCGACCGCCAGGTCCGGCGGGTTGAGCAGTTGGTCCACGCCCGCGAGCAGCGCGAGCACCGGCACCCGGTGGTCCCCGTACTTCTCCCGTACGCCCTCCATGTTGAGAGCGTCCGTGACGACCACGCCGTCGTAGCCGAGCTCCTCGCGGAGGATGCCGGTGAGGATGGGGCGGGAGAGCGTTGCCGGATCGTTGCTGGGGTCCAGGGCGGGGAACTGGATGTGCGCCGTCATGATCGAGTCGATCCCGGCGGCGATCGCCGCCCTGAACGGCGGTGCGTCGATCTTCTCCCACTCCTGGCGGGTGTGGGAGATGACCGGGATGCCGGTGTGGCTGTCGACAGTGGTGTCGCCGTGCCCCGGGAAGTGCTTGGACGTCGCCGCGATCCCCGCGCTCTGGTAGCCCGAGACCTGTGCCGCCACCATCCTGGCGACCGCGGCCGGGTCCGCGCCGAAGGACCGTACACCGATGACCGGGTTGGCCGGGTTGATGTTCACATCGGCGACGGGCGCGTAGTTCTGGACGATGCCCATGGCGGCGAGTTCGCTGCCTGCGATCTGCGCGGCCTTGTGGGCGAAGGAGGCGGACCCGCCCGCACCGAGCGCCATCGCGCCCGGCATCAGCGTCGCCGGTTTGCCGACGCGGGCGACGATGCCGTGCTCCTGATCGGTGGAGATCAGCAGTGGCAGCGGGGTCGGCTGGGCGAGACCGGCCCGCTGGATGCCGTTGGAGAGGTCGGCGATCTGGTGCGGATCACGAGTGTTGTGCGCCCAGGCGAAGTAGATGATGCCGCCGACGTGGTATTCGGCGATGAGCTCGGCGGCGTTGCGCACGCCCATCTCTTCGAGGTTGAGGTCGACGTCGGCCTGGTCCGGATCGGTGGCGGAGTGACCGTAGACCCGCATCACGAAGAGCTGGCCGACCTTCTCCTCGAGGCTCATCCCCGAGACGATCCGCTCGAGCCGTAGTCGGGTGCCACGGGATGCGGTGGCGGTCGCCGCGGCCGCCGCTGAACTGGGCGCTGCGGTGGCGATCGCGCCCGCGGCGACGGCGGTCGCGGTGAGAAGTGTGCGTCTGGAGATGTTCCGGTCGTGCACTGGTGCTCCTTCCGGCCTTGCTCGACAGGGGCGTTGCACAAGGGAGTTGAAGGAAACTTCCAAGGTGTCACGGATATCCGGAAACTAACTGCCAGGTCAAGGCCCCGCGCACAAACGTCACCGGACCGGCGGGGCGGGCCGGGCCCGGGGGACGGACTCCGCGGGCACCGACGCTGCTCGGACCGGCCCCCTTGTCGCCGGCCGCCGGTTCGTCGTACCGGTCCCCGCAGGGCAGGCACTCCGGGCGCGCCCGTATCAAGGGCCGGCCGCACGGGCGCGGCTGGAACCGACCGGACCTGGGCAAGGCTCAGTGCGGCCCGGGCTTCGCGATCACCGAGGGCCAGAGCTTCTGCAGGGTCCGCACCGTCTCCGTGATCGCAGGCCGCCTTGCCGCCCCCGTACGCCACAGTGCGTGCAGCCGGCGCGTCGGTACTGGGGCCAGCTGCACGGCCACGACCTGCGGTGGCAACGTCCCGCGGCCCAGCCGGGGGACCAGTGCCACGCCGAGCCCGGCGGCCACGAGGGCGACCTGGGTGTGGTACTCCTCCGAATGATGCGCGATCAGGGGTTCGCAGCCGGCGGCCCGCAGGGTACGCAGCAGCCAGTCGTGGCAGACCGTGCCCGGCGGCTGGGTGATCCAGCGCTCGTTCTTCAGGTCCTCACGCCGTACGGAGTCGGCGTCTGCCAGCAGGTGGCAGGCAGGGACCAGCACGTCGCACATGTCGTCGCCGATGACGGCCTGTTCGACGCCGGGCGGGGTCGGCAGTGGCGCGATGTCCCAGTCGTGCGCCACCGCCAGGTCGATCGCGCCGCGCGCGACGAGATCGACGGACAGGTGCGGGTCGACCTCGTGGAGCCGGGCGTCCAGCTCGGGGTGGCGGCGGGCGAGATCGGCGAGCACATGCGGCATCAGCCCACGGGACGCGCTGGCGAAGCACGCGATGGAGAGCCGCCCGGTCGGTTTGCCGCGCCGCTCCTCGAGGCGGACCTCCGCCTCCTCGACCAGGGCGAGCAACTGTTGGCCGGTGGCCGCAAGTTGCGTTGCTTCTTCGGTCAACCGGATGCCGCGGCCCTGACGTTCGAGGAGTGTGGTGCGGGTCTCCCGCTCGAGTTTGGCGATCTGCTGGGAGACGGCTGAGGGCGTGTAGCCGAGCGCGGCCGCCGCGGCGCCGACCGTGCCGTGGACGGAGACGGCGTGCAGGGCGCGCAGTCGGCCGAGATCGAGCATGGTTGCTCTCCTTGTTGCGCATGCACCAGATTTTCATTAGCAGTACTTCATCCAACCATGAAGAAATCCGCGCTGGTGCTACATGGTTTCTCAGGGTGATGCTCGATGCCATGCGACCCGCCCACATCGCCCTCGCCTCTCTCGTCGCCGCCGTCTGGGGAGTCAACTTCGTCGTCATCGAGATCGGCCTCGACCACTTCCCGCCGCTGCTCTTCTCCGCCCTGCGCTTCCTCGCCGCCGCCCTGCCCGCGGTGTTCTTCGTCGGCCGGCCGAAGGTCGCCTGGAAGTGGATCGTCGGCGTCGGATCGGTGCTGGGCGTCGCCAAGTTCGGTCTGCTCTTCATGGGCATGGACAGTGGGGCCCCCGCCGGACTCTCCTCCTTGATCGTTCAGATCCAGGCGGTCTTCACGGCCCTGTTCGCCTTCACCGTCCTCGGCGAACGACCCGGCCGGGTCAGAGCCGCGGGCATGGCCGTGGCCTTGGCCGGTATAGCGGTCGCCGCCGTCGACGAGGGCACCTCGGGACCGCTCCTCGGCTTCGCCCTCGTCATCGCCGCGGCGGCCTGCTGGGGCGTCTCGAACGTCCTCACCCGCAAGGCGTCCCCGCCCGACGCCTTGAACTTCATGGTCTGGGTCAGCACCGTCCCGGTCCTCCCACTGCTCGCCCTGTCTCTCTTCATGGAGGGCGCCGACCGCGATCTGGCTGCCCTGAGCTCCCTGGACTGGACGGGCGCCGGGGTCGTCCTCTACGTCGCCTGGGTCACCACGATCTTCGGTTTCGGCGCCTGGGGTTGGTTGCTCCGACGCCACCCTGCGTCCTCGGTGGCCCCGTTCTCCCTACTCGTACCTGTCTTCGGCATGTCGTCGGCGTTCCTGATCCTCGACGAGCCGGTGAGCCCGCTTCGGTGGTGCGCGGCGGCGCTCCTGGTCGGCGGCGTCGCCCTCACCACCCTGCCGGGCCGGCGGAAGCCGCGGCCCGCCGTACCGCAGCAGGAGCCGCTGACTACCGGAAGGGCCTGACGTTCTAGGGTGATCCCTCCGACCGACCGACGGGGGATCGACATGTTCACGCAGCGCGGCGACGGGGCGCAGGGCCGGTACGACGCCCCTGTGCAGCATCTGCACCAGGCGAACACCGGAGCGGGGCCCGGACGAGCCGTTCCCTGTCGGATGTGCGGCTCGCTGCCTGCCGTCCACAGGGCAGTCCGCGTGCACCCGGGCATGTCGGATCTACGCGGCCGGCGCCGAGGCCCTGTGCCTGAAGCTTCCCTGCAGCGGGTGAGCCGGTGAACGCCGGACCGATGACGGTCGGCTGGCAGGCGCCCACCGACGTGGAGAGCAGGTTGTACGCGGCGAAGATGCGGGGCGACTGGGCCGCGTTCTTCGACCAGTTGGCCGGGACGTATCTCTACTGTGCCGTCCAGCGGGCGGAGGCGGAGGCGGGCAGGTCGACCCACGCCCCCTTCCGCAGCCCGGCGACCGGTACCTGGTGCTTCGCCTACTACACGCAGGGCGTGCTGCCGATGCCGCAGCCCGACCCGGTCTTCCACCGCAGCACCTTCGCGGCCGTCGTACGCGGCTGGGGCAACGACAGCCGCTGGCTGGCCATCAACCCGGGCACGCCGGGCGAGGCGTACTTCCCGGCGAACCCGCAGACACTGCACCTGTGGCGGCAGCACGCCGAGCGCTTCTCACCCGTCGAGTCCGGAACGCTGCGGACCCTGCGTGTGGGCGGCCCGCTCCAGGGGCCCATGGCCAAGGGCCTGGCCTGCGGTGCCCAACTCGCTGTGCACCGGGGCGATCTCTGGAACTCGCTGGCGGACCACGGCGCAGGCTTCAACGCGATGCGCCGGTTGGTCGCCGACTCGTGGGACATCCGAGGCGCGGACGACTGGCAGGGTGTTCAGGAAGCGATGCTCGAGGGCCGATGCGTGAGCCGGGTCTGGGAGTTCGTCCTGTCCGTCCGCCAGGAGATGGCACGCCAGTACGGGGGAGCGGTCGATCCTGTCCACTGGCGGGAGACCGCCGCCCGCATCCTGCGCAGCAACGCCGAGCCGGACAGGGTGCCCGACGCCGCGGTCAGCGGTGTCCAGCAGCTGATCGGCCGCATCACCCGCTACGAGGCCCGTTTTCGCGCGGACGGCCTGCTGTCCGAGGGCCGCTGTGTGCGCTCCGTCCTGGCCTGGGACTTCGGCCGGGCTGTCCACATGGCCCGCTGGGGTGTGGCCGCGCGCTACTGCGACCTGCCGGCCGCCGAGCGGGCGGTGCTCCGTGCCGCGGAGTCGAGCCTGGAGACGTACCGGTCGTGGGAGGACTTCGGTGCGGGGTACGCCCTGGGCCGCTGCCTGCATTTCGACGAGGAGGAGTTCGGCCCCTGGTACACGGAGCTGGTCGACATCCACCGGATTCTCACCACCGATCCGGACAGCCCCTGGCTCACCGTCCCGTGGAGGTAGGGGCCGTACCGCGCGGGAAACGGGCCCGCATCGCGTCGATGCAGAGGTCGCGGGAGGTGGGACGGCCGAAGCGGAGCCGGTCGTAGGGGGTGAACGCCGGCTCCAGCGCGTCCAGTTCGTCGATCGCGGCATGGAGCCGGGCCGACCACTCGGGAGAACCGGCGTCCGGATCGTGGGGCGCCGCCGTGATCTCCGTCGTGAGCTGCTCCTTGCGCTGGATCGTTTCCGGGCGGACCGACTGCAGGCACACGTACTGGCCGCTCAGATACGCCTCCCACTCCTGCCGACCCACCGACGGGTCCGCCCAGTGCGCGACGAACCAGGTCGCCGGCTTCTCCGGGCCGCCGGCCGCATCTGCCAGTGCGAACAGGTCCTTCGGGACCATCTCCGCTCCGTCGGACCGCAGATAGCCGGGCAGGGGCAACAGTCCGGCCGGCATCGTCAGGCGCACGGCGTCGGGCTCGCGCCCGGAGGTCAGGCACAGGTCGTCCAGTACGGCGAACTGGGCGCTGACGTAGGCGTCGTCCGCCGCGGACATCGGATGGTCGCCGTTGACCTGCCGGAACCGGGCCGCCAGCTCGCGCTCGTACATGGGACGTCGCTCCTTCGTGAGTCGGTCCCGTGCACGCTAGGTGCCGGAAGGTTCGGCGGCCGCCGAACCGTCCCCGGCGTCCCGGTCCCGGATCACTGCGAGGAGATGCTCGCGCCCGGCCGTCAGCAGGCCCGGCAGCTCCGGCGCCGTCGGATACCAGCGCTTCTCGTACTCCCAGCACACCCAGCCGTCCGGGTCCGCGAGCGCAAGGCACTCGGCGAGCGGCAGCACGCCCCGCCCCAGCGGGAGCGGGGCCAGGTCGTCACGCGAGGCCACGTCCTTGACCTGGATGTATCCGAGGAACGGGCTCAGTGCCGCGTGGGTCGCCTCGGGCGCTTCACCTCCGATCCACGTGTGCAGCACGTCCCACAGTGCGCCCGCGTGCTTGTGGCCGACCAGCCCCAGCACGCGGGTGACGTCGGCGCCCGTGCGGTGCGAGTCGTGCGTCTCCAGCAGGATCCGTACACCCAGATCGGCCGCGGTCTCCGCGGCGGCCCCGAGCCGGCGCGCCGCGATGGCGTCGGCCTCGGCCGGGGGCAGGTCGCCACCGCCGGGGAAGACACGGACGAACGACGCGCCGAGGTCCTTGGCCAGTCGGCAGAGGCGCTCCATCTCCTTGATCACGGGGCCGTCCTCGCCCACCGCCGCGATGCGCGCGTACCCGGCGACGGTCAGGATCTCGACGCCCGCGCGCTCGAACTCCCGGACGGCCTCCGCCCTTTCCGTCGTGCCGATGCCCGGATGAACCGGCTCCTCCGGATGGGCGCGCAGCTCGACGCCCTGGTATCCGCTGTCGGCGGCGAGACGGGCCACCTCCTGCAGCGGCCTGCCCGGCACGCCGAGGGTCGAGAGGGCGAACTTCATCGATCCGTTCCTTTCCGCAGCTCCAGCCGCCAGTCCTGACCGATCAGATCCGCCCCGTACGAACGGTGCGGTTTCTCGGCGACGAGGGTGAACCCGGCCCGCTGGTAGATCCGGCGGGCCCCGGCCAGTACGTCATTGGTCCACAACACCATGTCCCGGTACCCGGCCTCGCGCGCGAAATCCACGGCTGTGCGCACCAGCCGGTCACCAAGACCGTGGCCCCGCACCTCGGGCTCGACCAGCAGCAGCCGCAGTCGGGCCGTCGCCGGTGTCCCGTCCCGTACGCACATCACGGAGCCCACCGGCCGCCCGTCCAGCTCCGCTATCCACACCCGCTCCAGGTGCGGGTCGTGGTCCTGCGCGAAATCCGCGACGATCCGGGCGACCAGGCCCTCGAAGCCGGCGTCCCACCCGTACTCCGCGGCGTACAGCGCGCCGTGGCGCTGGACGATCCATCCGAGGTCACCGGGGCCGGGTCCGCGCAGTACCGGCTCCGGTGGTGCGGCGCCCGGGCGGGCCGCCGACAGCAGCTCCCGTACGGTGCGCAGCGCCCCGGACAGGCGCTCCCGGTCCTGCTCGGGCACCGCGTCGACCAGCGTGCCGACCGCTTGTCGCGACCGCTCGTCGAGCAGCGCGACGGCCTCCCGGCCACGCTCGGTGAGCGTGATCCGCTGCCGCCGGGGGTCCCGCTCGGACGGCGCCCGCTCGACGAGCCCGTCCCGCTCGAACCCGGCGAGTAGCCGGCTGAGGTAAGCGGCGTCGAGCGAGAGCTCGACGCGGAGGTCGGCGGCGTCTCTACGGGTGCCGTGCGCGAGCTCGTACAGGACCCGTGACTCGGTGAGCGTGTAGGGCGTGTACAGATGCCGGCGTGGAGGTGCCGGAGACACCGAGCCCGTGGGGCAAGGTGTTCCAGAGCCAGTGCTGGACCCGTTCGGCGAGCCGGCTGACCCCGAGCAGCACGAGCCCGGACCCGACACCGATGAGCAGCGCGGGCAGCACAAGAGGGAAGAGGGCGCGGGTCTGCGGGGGCCAGATGCCCGACCGGTGAGGTCCTGCGGGTGCTTCGCGGGTCACGGTGTGCTCCCGCGACGGTGGACGGGACGCGACCCGGCCTTCCGGCTCGCTCGGTGCGCGCTGCCGCGCGGCCGTGGCAACTGGCCTCGGCCGCGCTCCGCGAGCATCCCGTCGACCGACGGGCGCGGGATCAGGGCGCCGGGGCGGACGTGCGGCCGCGATCGGTGCACAGCGCCCAGATGACGAACACGCCGATCGCGATGCACACGACGGCCCAGATCGGCTGGTACGGCAGCCACATGAACTGGAACACCACGGACAGCGCGGCCAGCCCCACGCCGAGTCCCCGGGCCCAGGCTGCGCCCTGCAGGATGCCCCAGCCGGTGACGGCCAGCAGGACACCGAGGATCAGATGGATCCAGCCCCAGGCGGTGAGGTTGAACTCGAAGACGTAGTCGCCCACCTGGGTGTACACGTCGTCCTCGGCGATGGCGGCGATACCGGCGAGGATCCCGAGGACGCCTTCCATGAGCAGCAGGACACCGGCGAGCACGGTCCCGCCGGCCGCCCAGGCCCGCGTGGCGCGTCCCGTGTGCGGGGCGTGACCGGTGCTTCGGGTTGCGTTGGCCATGATCGTTCTCCGTCTCTCCGTCTCCGCCCCTGTGGGGCAAGGGGCTCCAGCCTGCGGTGGAGCTGCGGTGACGGCGAGCGGTGTGGGCCATTCGGGTGACCCTCCCGGCCCGGCCCGGCCCGGCCCGGCACGCGCCGCCGGTCGCCGGGCCGCGGCGGTCGTCGGCGGCTGCGTTCGCTGCCGGTCCGGGCTCCCGGCCGGCGCATACAGCCGCTGCCGGGCGGGGGCCGTGCGGGTCAGGACCGCCGCTGGTACGACGGCGGGCCGACGCCGGGTCAGGCAGGCCCGAGGCGCGGCCGTTGCCCATGCCCGCGTCCGGGTGCTGCCCGGGCCGGGCCGGCCGGCCTGCCCCGCCCGCGTCGCTCACGGCCGCGCGCCTGATCGGGGCGCGGCCGTGTCACGACCTGTCCGTCACCCCTCGCGGGGCGGGGCCGTCGAGTCGCGGGCCATCAGTTCCGCCGCGATCGTCGCGATACCGCCCGGCGGTGGCGCTTCCTTGCCCATGGCCAGGCGGCCGGCCCTCGCGCCCGCCGCGAAGAGGGGGAGACGGACCGTCGTGAGCGCGGGGACGGCGTCCACGGAGAAGGGGAGGTCGTCGAAGCCCGCGACGGAGATGTCCTGCGGTATCCGCAGGCCCTGGTCCCGCAGCGCCGCGCACGCGCCCAGTGCGACGGTGTCGTTCGCGGCGACGATCGCGGTCAGGTCTGGTTTCCTGCGCAGGAGTTCGAGGGTGGCGTCGTAGCCGGAACGGCGGTCGTACGGGCCGTGGACCGTCAGCCGTTCCCGCTCCGCGGCGTCCCCGCAGAGCCCTGCCGCCGCCATCGCCGTCCGGTGGCCCTCCAGCCGGTGGCGGGTCGTGGTGCGTTCCACGGGGCCGGCGACGTAGCCGATGCGCCGGTGTCCGAGCGTGATCAGGTGTTCGGTGAGCCGCCGGCCGCCGCCGCGGTTGTCGAAGGCGAGCGCGGCGGCGACCGCGTCACTGCCGGGCAGCGGGGGGCGGCCGCACAGCACGATCCGTGTCCCCGCGTCCGCGAGCCTGGCGAGCTTCGCGGTCATGGCAGCCGTGTGGCCGGGGTCCTCCAGTGCGCCGCCGGTGAGGACGACGGCCGCAGCCCGCTGGCGCTGCAGCAGGGTGAGGTAGGTGAGTTCGCGTTCGGGTGAGCCGCCGGTGTTGCAGACGACGGCGAGCTTCTCGCCGCCTGCCCGACCCGTTCCCTCCTGCCCACCGATCTCGGTCTGCGCCGCTCCGGCCATGATCCCGAAGAAGGGGTCGGCGATGTCGTTGACGAGGATGCCGACGAGGTCGGACGTCGCGGCGGCGAGCGAACTCGCGGGACCGTTGAGGACGTAGTCGAGTTCGTCCACCGCGCGCAGCACCCGTTCGCGTGTCGACACGGCGACCGGATAGTTGCCGTTCAGTACGCGGGAGACGGTCGCCGGGGACACCCGGGCGCGGGCCGCCACATCCGCCAGGGTGACTGTCATCGCTTTCCTCCGTGGGAGCTGGAGCGGCCCCTTGTCCGGGCCGCTGTCGGCAGGCTAGCTTCATATCGCCTAGAAAGCGCTTGCTACGTTCAGGTCGAGGGAACGCGGAAGAACCGGGATGAAGGACGGGGAGGCACTTCGTGACACGCAGAACCGTGCGGATCGCCTTGAACGGCGTCACCGGTCGGATGGGGTACCGCCAGCACCTGGTGCGCTCCCTCCTCGCCATCCGCGAACAGAGTGGTCTCGACCTCGGCGGCGGCGAAGTGCTCTGGCCCGAGCCGGTGCTCGTCGGCAGGCGTGAACACGCGCTGCGTGAGATTGCCGAGCAGCACGGACTGACCGAGTTCTCGACCGATGACGACGCCGTCCTCGCTGACGAGAGCATCGACATCTACTTCGACGCGCAGGTCACCTCCGCCCGCTTCGAGTCCCTGAAGAAGGCCATCGCGGCGGGCAAGCACGTCTACACCGAGAAGCCGACCGCAACCGATCTCGCCGGTGCCCTCGAGCTGGCCCGCCTCGCCGAGAGCAGGGGCATCAAGCACGGCGTCGTCCAGGACAAGATCTTCCTGCCGGGCCTGCTGAAGCTGAAGCGCCTCATCGAGGGCGGTTTCTTCGGCCGGATCCTGTCCGTGCGCGGCGAGTTCGGCTATTGGGTCTTCGAGGGCGACTGGCAGGAGGCGCAGCGGCCGAGCTGGAACTACCGGACACAGGACGGCGGCGGGATCACCGTCGACATGTTCCCGCACTGGGAGTACGTGCTGCACGAGCTGTTCGGCCGGGTCACTTCCGTCAACGCGCACATCGCCACGCACGTCCCTCAGCGGTGGGACGAGCAGGGCAGGCCGTACGCGGCGACCGCCGACGACGCCGCGTACGGCATCTTCCAGCTGGAGGGCGGCGCGGTCGCCCAGATCAACTCCTCCTGGACGGTACGGGTCAATCGCGACGAACTCGTCGAGTTCCAGGTCGACGGCACGCACGGCTCGGCCGTCGCCGGCCTGCGCAACTGCAGGGCCCAGCACCGCTCCGCCACCCCGAAGCCGGTGTGGAACCCGGACTTGCCGGTCACCGAGTCCTTCCGCGACCAGTGGCAGGAGATTCCCGACAACACCGAGTTCGACAACGGATTCAAGGTCCAGTGGGAGCTGTTCCTGCGCCATGTCGCCCTCGACGAGCCGTACCACTGGGACCTGCTGGCGGGTGCGCGCGGTGTGCAGCTCGCCGAGCTCGGCCTGCGCAGCTCCGCCGAAGGCCGCCGCTTCGACGTGCCGGAGCTGACGCTGTGACGATCCAACTGCCGCGCCCGGACGGTAGCTTGGCGGCGTACGAGCCACGCACCGAGCCCCTGACCTTCACGTCCGGTGCCCCTCTCGCCTCCCGTACGGTCTTCTCCGCCGCCCACGTGGTGGCCGACCCGTACGCCGACACCAGCCCCGACTCTCCCCCTGGCTTCGCCGGGGGGAACCCCAGCGCCGTCGACTGGGAGGCCACCCTCGCCTTCCGCCGCCACCTGTGGTCGCACGGGCTCGGCGTGGCGGAGGCCATGGACACCGCACAGCGCGGCATGGGCCTGGACTGGGAGAGCGCGGCCGAGCTGATCCGGCGCTCCGCGGCGGAGGCGAAGGCGGTCGGCGGCACGGTCGCCTGCGGGGTGGGCACGGACCAGCTGACCGCACCGGCCTCCCTCGCCGAGGTCCGCGACGCCTACGAGCAGCAGCTCGCGCTCGTCGAGTCCACCGGCGCACAGGCGATCCTGATGGCCTCCCGCGCCCTCGCCGCGGCGGCGACCGCGGCCGACGACTACCTCACGGTCTACGAGCACCTGCTGCGGCAGGCGTCCGAGCCGGTGATCCTGCATTGGCTGGGCCCGATGTTCGACCCGGCCCTGGCAGGCTACTGGGGCAGCACGGATCCGGACGCGGCCACCGAGTCGTTCCTGGCGGTGATCGCCGCCCACCCGGACAAGGTGGACGGCGTCAAGGTGTCGCTGCTGGACGCGGGACGGGAGATCGCCCTGCGCCGCCGACTGCCGCAGCGCGTGCGCTGTTACACGGGCGACGACTTCAACTACCCCGAACTGATCGCCGGCGACGAGTGCGGCTTCAGCCACGCCCTGCTCGGCATCTTCGACCCGCTCGGTCCGCTGGCGGCGGAGGCGGTGCGCGTCCTGGACACGGGCGACACGGAAGGCTTCCGCAAGCTCCTCGACCCCACGGTCGAGCTGTCCCGCCACCTGTTCCAGCCGCCGGCCCGCTTCTACAAGACGGGTGTGGTGTTCCTCGCCTGGCTGGCCGGCCACCAGTCGCACTTCTCGATGGTGGGCGGCCTCCAGTCGGCGCGCTCCCTGCCCCACCTCGCCCGGGCGTACGAACTGGCCGACGGCCTGGGCCTGTTCCCGGATCCGGCACTCGCCCGGTCCCGCATGCGGTCCCTGCTCGACGTTTATGGAGTCCCCCGGTGAGCCCTGACCTGAGTCGCTTCAGCATCAACCAGATGACGGTCAAGCAGCTGAGCCTGCCCGAACTGACCGAGGCGTGCGTCCGGCTCGGCGTCCCTGCCGTGGGCCTGTGGCGCGAACCGGTCGCCGAGTACGGGCTGGACGCCACGGCCAAGCTCGTACGGGACGCGGGGCTCGCGGTCACCTCCCTGTGCCGCGGCGGTTTCCTCACCGCGACCGATCCGGCGGAGCGTGCCCGCGCCCTGGACGACAACCGGGCCGCGATCGACGAGGCGGCGGTCCTGGGCACGGACACGCTGGTCATGGTCTCGGGCGGCCTCCCGCCGGGCAGCCGCGATCTGACCGCGGCCCGCGAACGCATCGCGGACGCGCTGTCCGTGCTGGCCCCCTACGCCGGCGAACGCGGCGTCCGTCTCGCCATCGAGCCCCTGCACCCGATGTTCGCGTCCGACCGCTGCGTGGTCCCGACGCTCGACCAGGCCCTCGACCTGGCGGAACGCTTCCCGGCAGACCAGGTGGGCGTGGTCGTGGACACGTACCACATCTGGTGGGACGACCGGGCACCGGCGGCCGTGGCACGCGCGGGAGCCGCGGGCCGGATTCACTGCTTCCAACTCGCAGACTGGACCACCCCGTTGCCTGCGGGCGTACTCAACGGCCGAGGTCAGCTCGGCGACGGCGCGATCGACCTGCGCGCGTGGCGGGAGAGGGTGGAGGCGGCGGGCTGGGCGAGGCCCATTGAGGTGGAGCTGTTCAACGACGGGCTGTGGGCGAGGGACGGGGTGGAGGTACTGGCGGAGACCGTGGAGAGGTTCGTCGACTGCGCGGGGTGACCACCGGGGTGCCGGCCGCACACTGAAGCTCGTCGCCGGCCTCACCTCCCGCCGCGTCGGCGAACGCCCCCTGCATGGCGAGGACAGTGCGCCGGTCCGGGCCGCGACCGGAAGCACCGATGCCGCACCGAACGCGCGGTGACGCCGACGCCGCAGATGCATCGCACGGGGCAGAAGACCAGACCGGCCGACCGGCACCGGAAGCCCATGGCCGGAACCGGGCGGAAAACATGGCGAGAACTACTCCCCGCAATCGTGCAACCAACTTTGGGTGACCGGAGTCGTATGTGTCGTCAGGGCTCCGGGGGAGCGCCTCCGGGGGGAGGGCGCCGAGCCTTGACGGGAGGGGGAGCGCAGGGGCCCGGTCGTCGATCGGGCCCCCTTTCTCCTTCCTGAGTGACGCCGGGGCCCGGAGCGACCCTGGTTGTCCACAGGCCGTCCGCGTTGTCGGACCGTGGCGATAACGTCGGGTCATGTCCAATCCGGCCGTCTTCCGACCCGCCGTGCTCGAGGGCGTCCTCGAGCGGATCACGTATGCCAACGAGGACAACGGCTACACCGTGGCGCGTGTCGACACCGGGCGCGGCGGTGACCTGCTCACCGTCGTCGGCTCGCTGCTGGGTGCGCAGGTGGGCGAGTCGCTGCGGATGGAGGGCCGTTGGGGCTCCCACCCGCAGTACGGCAAGCAGTTCACCGTGGAGAACTACACGACCGTGCTGCCGGCCACGATCCAGGGCATACGCCGCTATCTCGGATCAGGTCTGATCAAGGGCATCGGACCGAAGATCGCCGAGCGGATCGTCGACCACTTCGGCACGGACACCCTCGACGTCATCGAGCAGGAGCCGAAGCGGCTCATCGAGGTGCCCGGACTCGGACCGAAGCGGACGAAGATGATCGGCGCGGCCTGGGAGGAGCAGAAGGCCATCAAGGAGGTCATGGTCTTCCTCCAGGGCGTGGGCGTGTCGACGTCCATCGCGGTGCGGATCTACAAGAAGTACGAGGACGCCTCGATCTCGGTCGTGAAGAACCAGCCGTACCGCCTGGCGGCCGACGTGTGGGGCATCGGTTTCCTGACCGCCGACCGGATCGCGCAAGCGGTCGGGATACCCCATGACAGCCCGGAGCGGGTCAAGGCCGGGCTGCAGTACGCGCTGTCGCAGTCGACCGACCAGGGACACTGCTTCCTGCCGGAGGAGCAGCTGATCGCGGACGCGGTGAAGCTGCTCCAGGTCGACACCGGCCTTGTCATCGAGTGCCTCGCCGAGCTCGCGGCCGACGAGGAGGGGGTCGTGCGGGAGCGCGTGCCGGCGCCGGACGGGGGAGAGCCAGTGACGGCCGTGTATCTGGTCCCCTTCCACCGCGCGGAGTTGTCCCTCGCCGGGCAGGTGCGGCGGTTGCTGGCGGCCGGGGAAGACCGGATGGCGGGCTTCCAGGACGTGGACTGGGACAAGGCGCTGGCCTGGCTCGTGGAGCGTACGGGCGCGAAGTTGGCACCGGAGCAACAGGCGGCGGTGAAGCTGGCCCTGACCAGCAAGGTTGCCGTGCTGACCGGCGGGCCCGGCTGCGGCAAGTCGTTCACCGTCCGCTCCGTGGTGGAGCTGGCGCGGGCGAAGAAGGCCAAGGTGGTGCTTGCGGCGCCGACCGGGCGGGCCGCCAAGCGCCTCGCCGAGCTGACCGGCGCAGAGGCGTCGACCGTGCACCGGCTGCTGGAGCTGAAGCCCGGCGGCGACGCGGCGTACGACAGGGACCGGCCGCTGGACGCGGACCTGGTTGTCGTCGACGAGGCGTCGATGCTCGACCTGCTGCTGGCGAACAAGCTGGTCAAGGCCGTGGCACCGGGCGCGCACCTGCTGATGGTGGGGGACGTCGACCAGTTGCCGAGTGTGGGCGCCGGCGAGGTGCTGCGGGATCTGCTCGCCGAAGGCGGCCCCGTTCCGAATGTGAGGCTCACCCGGATCTTCCGGCAGGCGCAGCAGTCCGGCGTCGTCACCAACGCCCACCGGATCAACTCCGGACTGCAGCCCATCACCACGGGGCTCCCGGACTTCTTCCTGTTCGTGGCGGAGGAGACGGAGGACGCCGGACGGCTCACCGTCGACGTGGCGGCACGCCGTGTCCCGGCCAGGTTCGGCCTCGATCCGCGCCGCGATGTGCAGGTGCTGGCGCCGATGCACCGTGGCCCGGCCGGTGCGGGGACGCTCAACGGGCTGCTCCAGCAGGCAATCACCCCGGCCCGGCCGGATCTCGCCGAGAAGCGGTTCGGCGGCCGGGTCTTCCGCGTCGGCGACAAGGTCACTCAGATCCGCAACAATTATGACAAGGGGCGCAACGGCGTCTTCAACGGCACGGTGGGCGTCGTCACCGCGCTCAGCACGGACGACCAGCGGCTCACCGTCCTGACCGACGAGGACGAAGAGATCGCGTACGACTTCGACGAACTGGACGAGCTGGCGCATGCGTACGCGGTGACGATCCACCGCTCCCAGGGCAGCGAATACCCGGCGGTGGTGGTCCCGGTCACCATGGGAGCCTGGATGATGCTCCAGCGGAACCTGCTCTACACCGCCGTGACCCGGGCGAAGCGGCTCGTGGTGCTCGTCGGGTCCCGCAAGGCGATAGGCCAGGCGGTCCGAACCGTCTCCGCGGGCAGGCGCTGCACGGCTCTCGCGCACCGGCTCGCCGTGTGACCGCTGCCCGTCGCTGCCGCTCGGCGGGGTGACGGTTCGGGTTCCCCGGGGCGTGGGAAACACCACCTCGACCCCACCTCGGCTTCCAGAACCGGGGCGAAGGGGGCAAGATGAGCAGGTTGGCGGCACTGAGTGCCGCCGATAGGCCCAATGGTCGACCCCGAGTGCACTCTCCTGAGCCAAATGGGGGATGGTAGAGACAGTCAGGGCACCTCGAAGAAGAGGCACTACGTCGGTGAGGGATGACGTGAGCGACAACTCTGTAGTACTGCGGTACGCGGACGGTGAATACACCTACCCGGTGGTCGAGAGCACCGTCGGCGACAAGGGCTTCGACATCGGGAAGCTCCGAGCCCAGACCGGTCTGGTCACCCTGGACAGCGGATACGGCAACACCGCCGCCTATAAATCCGCCATCACCTACCTCGACGGCGAGCAGGGCATTCTGCGCTACCGCGGCTACCCGATCGAGCAGCTGGCCGAGCGCTCCACCTTCCTCGAGGTGGCCTCCCTGCTGATCAACGGCGAACTGCCGACCGTCGACGAGCTGGCGTCCTTCAAGGGTGAGATCACGCAGCACACGCTGCTGCACGAGGACGTCAAGCGCTTCTTCCAGGGGTTCCCGCGCGACGCCCACCCGATGGCCATGCTGTCCTCCGTGGTCAGCGCGCTGTCGACGTTCTACCAGGACAGTCACAACCCGTTCGACGAGAAGCAGCGCCATCTTTCGACGATCCGGCTGCTCGCCAAGCTGCCGACGATCGCGGCCTATGCCTATAAGAAGTCGATCGGCCACCCCTTCGTGTACCCGCGCAACGACCTCGGGTACGTCGAGAACTTCCTCCGCATGACCTTCTCGGTCCCGGCCCAGGAGTACGAGCTCGACCCGGTCGTGGTCTCCGCGCTCGACAAGCTGCTGATCCTGCACGCGGACCACGAGCAGAACTGTTCCACCTCCACCGTGCGCCTGGTCGGCTCCTCGCAGGCGAACATGTTCGCCTCGATCTCCGCCGGCATCAGCGCCCTGTGGGGCCCGCTGCACGGTGGTGCCAACCAGTCGGTGCTGGAGATGCTCGAGGGCATCCAGGCAGGCGGCGGCGATGTCGACTCCTTCATCCGCAAGGTGAAGAACAAGGAGGACGGCGTCCGTCTGATGGGCTTCGGCCACCGGGTCTACAAGAGCTTCGACCCGCGCGCCAAGATCATCAAGGCGGCGGCGCACAATGTCCTCTCGGCACTCGGCAAGTCCGACGAGCTGCTCGACATCGCGCTGAAGCTCGAGGAGCACGCGCTCTCCGACGACTACTTCGTATCGCGCAACCTTTACCCGAATGTGGACTTCTACACGGGTCTGATCTACCGCGCGATGGGCTTCCCGACCGAGATGTTCACCGTGCTGTTCGCGCTCGGCCGGCTGCCCGGCTGGATCGCCCAGTGGCACGAGATGATCAAGGAGCCGGGCTCCCGTATCGGCCGCCCGCGCCAGATCTACACCGGCGAGGTCCTGCGCGACTTCGTCCCGGTCGAGGCCCGCTGACCCCCTACCGTCCGGGCCGGGGCCGCTGAACCCCGCACCGTACGGGCCGGGGCCGGTGCGGCCCCGGACCCCGGAACAGCGGAAAGCGCCCCGCTGCCGATCCCCCCACGGGTCGGCGGGCGGGGCGCTTCCCATTTCCCCGACAGCGGATTCCCCCCACGGGATCCGGCCGGGCGTCTGCTGAGGCAGAAGCTCCTCACGCGGTATGCCGGGGTACGTACGTACGGGAGGGCCGCTCAAAGCTCCCCGGTGCACGTGCCCCGGCCAACGCTTGCCTGGGACGTCCCCCAAGACATCCCATGAACGTCCCCCAAGACGTTCTCGGCATCGCCCACTTAGACTCGCTGCGAGCCTGAATGGTTACCCCCAAATATCTGTGATCTAGGTCTCCTTGTGAAGGTCTTGTGACCTGTTTGTAGTCACGAGAAGGAGTGTAAGTGCAGGCTGTTGAACACCACAAAACGGATGAAAAGGTCGCGGCGAACCCGGTGATCATGGGTTTGAGCAGGCCGGATGCCGCCAGAGGCGGTGCGGCAACGTTGTAGCCAAGGCCCAGTAAAGATTGCCTTTGATGGTGGCCGGAGTCCGCCTGGCGAGACGGATGACGACCGCTGCGAGGTGCAGATCACCCCTCACGAGGGTGAGGCCCCCGCCTCGATCGCCACATCCGTACCGGTACCCATCGCCGGTCCCGGATCCGCGGTCGCTGTCGCCGCCGCGTCGCCGTCGCCGACCATCGCCTCGGTGCGGCCCTCCGCCTGCAGTCGTGCGACGACCTCGACCGTCTGCTCGGGTGTGACCCCCGCGTTCACCCTCCACACGGGCCTGAGTCAACGACCACGCATCCGTGGTCCTGCCCGTCGGTAGCGCCGGAGGGAGCCCGGGCGCCCGGAGGCCCCGTACGGCCTCGGCGCCGGTGTCCTTGACCGCGTCGGCCACGGTGAGGGCGCCGGGGTCTTGCCGTTCCGCGCGGCGAACACGGCCGTGCGGCCCTTCGCAGCGGCTGGGTCCGTCTCATGGGGGAGGTCGGGCCCAGCGGCGGGCTCGGGCGGCTGCTCGGCCGTGCACCAGGCCCTCGCGATGGCCGCGATCAGGTCGGCGGCCTCGGGGCGCCGGGTAGGAGATGTGCGCCTTCGGCGGTCGCGTGGTTTCCCGTGGCCGAGATGCCGTCCGTGCGGTTCGGCTTCCTCTCGGCGCGAGCCCCGCAGGAGGCGCAGGTCATTGCGCCGATGGTGAGCTCCACCTCGAACGTCTCCGTGTTCGGGACACCGGCCGGCCGGGCCGTACCCCACCGGTGGCCGACCGCTCGGGGACGGCCCGGGCCCGGGCGTGGTCCCGGGCGTCCCGGGTGCGGGTCAGGCCTTGCCTGCCAGCTCGTAACCGGCCTCGTCGACGGCCGAGCGCACCGCTTCGTCGTCCAGCGGAGCCTCGGAGACCACGGTCACCTGGCCGGTGGCGGCGACGGCGGTCACCGAGGTGACCCCGGGGAGCGCGGAGATCTCGCCGCTGACAGCGCCCTCGCAGTGGCCGCAGGTCATGCCGGTGACCCGGTAGACGGTGGTCACGCCGCCCTGGGGGGCGGCGGCGGAGTCGTGGCAGGAGCCGGTGGGGGAGCAGCAGGAGCCTGCCGCCCGGGTGTCCTCGATCTCGATGCCGGTCTTCGTCTCGGCGGTCATGGCGTTCTCCTCTTCGAGGGCTTCGGCGCGTACGTGGATACGGACATGGCGAGCCGGCGGTGCGGACGGCGCCGCTTCCTCCTGCCCCGTGAAACACTATACCCCTAGGGGGTATAAATCCCGGCACCCGGGCCGCAGAAAAGGGGCTGCAGATAGCGGAACATGATCGCCTTCAACTCGTTCGTGTACGCCATGCGCTCCGCTCCCTCGTGGGCGAGGATCAGGTCGAGTCCGGCCTTGAAGACGGCGAACGTCATGGTCGACACCCGGTGGACCTCCGTGGCGGAGCTGTCCGGGAGGGAGTCGGTGAGGATCTCCTCGATCCTCTCGAGCAGGCCCGCGTGGACGGTGTCGAACTCCTGGGTGATGCGTCCGGGGATGTCGGGTCCGTGCATCAGGACGGCGAAGGCCGGGTTCTCCTCGTTGAAGGTGATCAGTGGGTCGAGCACGGCTTCGAGGAGCTGTTCGAGCGGGAGATCCAGATTCGCCGCGGTCAGCGCCGCGCCGTGGGAGTCGCGCCACTGGTGCAGGAGTCGGTCGCCCAACTCGATCGCGATGGCCTCCTTGTTGGGGAAGAACTGGTAGAGCGTGCCGGGCGAGACGCCGGCCTCGCGGGCGATCGCATTGGTGCTGGCCGCGGTGTAGCCGGTGGTGCAGAAGACATTGGCCGCGGCGTCGAGGAGTTGGGTGATGCGCCGTTCGCCGCGGGCCTGGCGGCGACGCGGCCTGGCGTCCGGTGACTCCGTCTCCGGTGTGTTCGCGGGCTCCGGCTTGGTCTGCTCCGGCACGTGAAATCCCCAGCTTCCTGGCACGGTTGACAAACACGAGCAGGCACTCGCATTCTTGGTGAATGCGAGTGATCACTCGTGTTTGCCAGTCTATGGCAATGGTCGACCCATGCTGCCTGCCGGGAAGCCTGCGCACGGGTCAGGGTGAAGGGGACACCGCAGCATGTCCGAAGTCAACAGCCCGCCCCGCGCCGCGAGCGCCTCGCCGGGAGGCGGTCCGCCCGGCGGCGACAGCCCGGCGTCCGGTGGGAAGGAGCACCGCCGCGGGGGCCCGTCCGGCGAGGGCGCGTCGCGTGTCGGGGGATGGACCGGCTTCGTCACGGCGCGGCCCCGTCTCGCCCTGCTGGCCGCGCTGGTCCTGACCGCGCTCGCCGTCTTCGCCGGCAGTGGAGTGGCCGACCGCATGGGCAGCGGCGGCTGGGAGGATCCCGCCGCCGAATCGACGTATGCGACCGAGGCCATGGAGCGGGCCTTCCCCGCCTCGCAGCCGAATCTGCTGCTCCTCGTCGACGCCGGTCGGGCCGGTGTGGACGACCCGGCGGTCGCCGCGAAGGCCGCCCGCCTCGCGAAGCGCCTCTCAGCGGAGGGCGGCGTCACGGGCGTCGGCTCGTACTGGCAGACCAAGACGCCCGCCCTGCGCTCGGAAGACGGGCGGCACGCGCTGATCGCGGCCCGTATCGAGGGCGACGAGAAGACAGCGGCCGAGGTGCTGGACCGGATCGCGCCCACCTTCCGGGGGGAGCACGGCCCGGTGGAGGTGTCGGTCGGAGGACCGGTCGCCGTGCAGCACGAAATGACGACGATCATCCAGGAGGACCTGCTCCGTGCCGAGCTGATCGCCCTGCCGGTGACGCTGGTGCTGCTGGTCATGGTCTTCGGCAGCGCGGTCGCAGCGCTCCTGCCGCTCGGCGTCGGCATCGTCGCCATTCTGGGGACGAACGCGGTACTGCGCGGCATCACCGAATTCGCCGACGTCTCCGTCTTCGCCCAGAACCTCACCACCGCACTCGGGCTGGGACTCGCCATCGACTACGCGCTGTTCATCGTGCGCCGCTTCAGGGAGGAACTGGCAGGCGGTGCCGAGGTGCGTGACGCGGTGGGCGCGACGCTGCGCACCGCGGGACGCACGGTCCTCTTCTCCGCCCTGACGGTGGCTGTGTCACTCGCGGCCATGCTGGTCTTCCCCCAGTACTTCCTCCGTTCCTTCGCCTACGCAGGGATCGCGGTCGTGCTGCTCGCCGCGGCTGCCGCGCTGATCCTGCTGCCCGCCGCGCTGATGATCCTGGGCCACCGGGTCAACGCCCTGGACCTGCGGCGCCTCTTCCGCCGGGGGCGAGGCGACGCCACCGCCGCCGCGTCCGGGGCCCCGGGCCAGGCAGAGGAAGGCGGCGCCGGATGGGGGCGGTTCGCCGGGCTGGTGATGCGCCGGGCGCCTCTGTTCGCCTTCGCCACCGTCATCGGCCTGGTGCTGCTCGGACTCCCGTTCCTGGGCGTCAAGTTCGGTACGCCCGACGACCGTCAGCTGCCGAGCACCGCCGAGTCCCACATCGTCCAGCAGGAGATACGGGACGGCTTCCCCGGCAGTCCCACCGGCGGCCTCGAGGTCTTCGCCGAGCCGGCCGCGGGTGCGGCCTCGGGACCGACACCCGCGCAGTACGCGCAGTACCGCGACCGGATCACCGTCCTCCCGGGCGTCCTGAGGGTCGACGGCCCCGTCACCGCGGGCACCTCGGCGTACTTCACGGTGCTGCCCGAGGGGGAGGCCGTCGGTGAGCAGGCGCAGCGGCTCGTCCATGAACTGCGCGACGTCTCCGCCCCGTTCGACACGTCGGTGACGGGCAGGGCAGCGGTCCTGGAGGACTCCAAGGCCGCCATAGCCGACCGGCTGCCCCTCGCGCTGGGGATCATCGCCGTGGTGACCCTGCTGCTGGTCTTCCTGCTGACGGGAAGCGTGCTCATCCCCGTCCAGGCCGTCGTGCTCAACGCGCTCAGCCTGACGGCGATGTTCGGAGCCGTCGTCTGGGTTTTCCAGGACGGCAACTTGTCGGAGCTGCTGTCCTTCACCTCCACCGGTGACATCGAGACGACCCTTCCGGTGCTGATGTTCTGCATCGCCTTCGGACTCTCCATGGACTACGGGGTGTTCCTGCTGTCCCGGATCAAGGAGGAGCACGACCGCACCGGCGACCACGAGCACGCCGTACGGTTCGGGCTCCAGCGCACCGGCGGGCTGATCACCGCCGCCGCCGTGATCCTCGCTGTGGTGATGATCGCCATCGGCATGTCCCGGGTGACCAACACCAAGATGCTCGGCCTCGGGATCGCGCTCGCCGTCCTGATGGACGCCATGGTGGTGCGCAGCCTGCTGGTCCCCGCGGTGATGAAGCTGACCGGGGCCGCGACCTGGTGGGCACCGCGGCCGCTGCGCCGCTTCCACGATCGGTTCGGCCTGAGCGAGGGCGAGATATCGCCGAAGTCAAGGCAGCCGGAGGAGACGGCCGATGGCGCTGCGGCGGCCGCCGAAGAGCGGGACGGCGTGAAGGTCTGACGGACGGTGTCCCGCAGTGCACGGCCGGCCCCGCAGCCGTCACCGGTGCGGGGCCGCCGCTGTCATCCTGCGCCGGCGCTCACTCCCTACGGCCCCGGTTCCCGGGCCGGTTGGCCACCCAGATGCGGATCGTCTCCGCGTACCAGAACGGCTTGCCGGACTCCACATGGTCCGGTGGCGGCAGAAAACCGTGCTTGCGGTACGAGCGGACGGTGTCCGGCTGCACCCTGATGTGCGCGGCGATGTCCTTGTAGGACCAGAGCCTTTTGTTCGTCATGTGTGGCACCTCCCTGCGCGCGCAGCAGAGGCGGTGGGTATGCCGTCGGGGGAGCTGCCGCGCGGACGCTGGCGATCACTGAGCCTTTGCTCGCCCAACGACATGGAGTGGCTCCAGGAGGCCGCCTGTTGAGCACCTGTGACGTAATGCCCGCGTAATGGAGACATGTGTGATGCGACGACGACATCAGTGACAGATGCGATGCATTACGTCAGACGCCGCAGGAGCGCAGAAAACCGCGCGTTCGTTCGGCGATCGGAAGGGGCTTGTCCGGCGGGCAGGGATACATGTCCTGCTCGACGATGGCGAAGAGCTCGACCCCCAGGGACTGTGCGGCGGTCAGTACGGGTTCGAGCGCGGGCACGCCGGCCGGCGGCTCGCACATCACACCCCGGCCCACCGCGGGTCCGAAGGGAACCTCGTCGGCGACGACTTGGGCGAGGATCTGCGGATCGACCTGCTTGAGATGGAGGTAACCGATCCGCTCCCCGTAGGTCTCGATGAGCTTGACGCTGTCGCCGCCGCAGTAGGCGTAGTGACCGGTGTCCAGGCAGAGCGAGACGCGGTCGGGGTCGGTGGCGTCGAGGAAGCGGGTGACGTTCTCCTCGGTGTCGATATGGGTGTCCGCGTGGGGGTGGACGACGATCTCCAGGCCGTAGCGCTCGCGCACCTCGTGGCCGAGCCGCTCGGTCTGCTGCGTCAGGTGGCGCCATTGCTCCTGGGTGAGCGTGCGGTCCTCGAGCACCCGTCCCGTCTTGTCGTCGCGCCAGAAGGAGGGGATGACGACCAGGTGGGAGGCGCCCATCGCCTGGGTCAGCGCCGCGATGTCGGAGACATGCGCCCATGTCTCGTCCCACACCGCGGGGCCGTGGTGCAGGCCGGTGAAGACGGTGCCGGCCGAGACGTCGAGACCGCGCCGCGAGGTCTCCTCCGCCAGACGGAACGGGTCGGTCGGCAGATAGCCGTAGGGGCCGAGCTCGATCCACTCGTAACCGGCGTGTGCGACCTCGTCGAGGAAGCGCTGCCAGGGGACCTGCCGGGGATCGTCGGGGAACCACACCCCCCAGGAGTCGGGGGCCGAGCCGACCCGGATGCGGTTCAGGGCGGGTACGGATGAGGTCATGCCGGTCAGCTTTCCGGCCGCCGGAGAAAGGTGTCAAGGCTTGGTCCGAATGTAAGGACAAAATGTTGACAGGGTTCGCCGGGGAGGGCTAGACCTGGAGTCAGCCGGCACCGGCGGGTTCGAACCGAAGGGACGCGCATGCCTCAGCCGTATGACGTGATCACGATGGGCCGGATCGGGGTCGACCTCTATCCGCTGCGTGCCGGGGTCCCGTTGGCGCAGGTCGAGACCTTCGGGAAGTTTCTCGGCGGTTCGGCGACGAACGTCGCCGTGGCCGCCGCCAGGCTGGGCAGACGGACCGCCGTGATCACCCGGACGGGGCGCGACGCCTTCGGTGACTATCTGCACCAGGCGCTGGGGGAGTTCGGCGTCGACGACCGCTGGGTGACCCCGGTGGACGCGTACCCGACGCCGGTCGCCTTCTGCGAGATCTTTCCGCCGGACGACTTCCCCCTCTACTTCTACCGGCTGCCGAAGGCGCCCGATCTCGAGATCCGGGAAAGTGAGTTGGAACTGGAGCCGATCCGCGAGGCCCGGGTCTTCTGGATGACCGGTACGGGGCTGTGCGCGGAGCCGAGCCGGTCGGCGACCCTCGCGGCGCTGGCCCATCGGGCCAGGTCGGGGATCACCGTGTTCGACCTCGACTGGCGGCCGATGTTCTGGCCGGATCCGCAGGAGGCAAGGGCCTACTACGCCCAGGCCCTGACCCATGTGACCGTCGCGGTGGGCAACCTGGAGGAGTGCGAGGTCGCCACGGGCGAGCGTGAGCCGCACGCCGCCGCCCGGGCCCTGCTGGCGGCCGGGGTCGAGCTCGCGGTCGTCAAGCAGGGCCCCAAGGGAGTGCTCGCGCTGCACCGGGACGGCACCCAGGCAGAGGTGCCACCCGTACCGGTCGACGTCGTCAACGGCCTCGGTGCAGGGGATGCGTTCGGGGGGGCGCTGTGCGACGGGCTGCTCGCCGGACGGGAGTTGGAGCCGACGATGCGGTTCGCCAACGCGGCGGGAGCGATCGTGGCGTCGCGGCTCGCCTGCTCGACGGCGATGCCGTACGCGAAAGAGGTGGAGATGGTCCTCGCGGGCGGCCCGCTCCCACCGGACCCGAGCGCGCCCCCGGACCCGGCCGCGCCCCCCGACACCGCGCGAAGCGCGGTTGCGGGCCCTGGGGGTCCCTCCGCGCCGCCAGGCGCAGGGGGAGGAGCCCGGTTCGGAGAAGGGACGGGCAGAGGTGCGGCCCCATGCCCGCCGACAGCGGAGCCCGCTTCCGACGATGCGCGCGGGGAGCCGTCGTGAGCCGGGTCGACATCACCACGCTCGTCGGGATCCGGGCCCGCCGTCCCGAAGCGGTCGCCGAGGCGGCCGTGCGCAGACGGCGCCGGCCCCGGCTGGTCGGCGACAGCGGACGGCTGCTGATCATCGCCGCGGACCACCCCGCACGCGGTGCCCTCGCCGTCGGCGACCGCCGTCTCGCCATGGCCAACCGCCTCGATCTCCTGGAGCGGCTCTGCCTCGCCCTGTCCCGCCCCGGTGTCGACGGCGTCCTCGCCACCGCCGACATCCTCGACGACCTGCTGCTCCTCGGCGCCCTCGATGACAAGGTCGTCATGGGCTCCATGAACCGCGGAGGACTCGCCGGCGCCGCCTTCGAGCTCGACGACAGGTTCACCGGTCACCGCGCACGCGACCTCGAGCGGCTCTGTTTCGACGCGGGCAAACTGCTGCTGCGCATCGACTACGACGATCCGGCCTCCCTCGACACGCTGGCGGCCGCCGCCCGCGCGGTCGACGAGATGGCCGAGTGTCAGCTTCCCGTCTTCATAGAGCCGTTCATCTGTCACCGCACCGACGGCCGGCTCCGCAACGATCTCAGCGCCGAAGCCGTCACCCGTTCCATCGCCATCGCCTCCGGACTGGCCGGCACGTCCGCGTACACCTGGCTGAAGGTGCCCGTCACCGACGACCCCGACGACATGCGGACGGTGATGGAAACCTCCACCCTCCCTGCGGTGCTGCTCGGCGGCGACATAGGGGACGACCAGGACCGCGCCTACGAGAAGTGGCGCGGAGCGCTGCAACTGCCCACGGTCCAGGGACTGGTGGTCGGACGCTCATTGCTCTATCCGCTCGACGGCGATGTCGCGGGCGCAGTCGACACGGCCGTCGGGCTGCTCTAGGGGATACGGACGACGCATGGAAGACAACGACAAGCCGCAGGGTCTCCACCTTCCCGCGGGCAGCGCCGCGAGCGCTCCGTACGCCTTGAGCATCAGCCCCGGGCGGGCCGGCTGGGGCTACTCCGCCTTGCGGGTGCTCGAGCTGGAGCCGGGCGGCTCGCATCCGCTGACAGCCGGCGACAGCGAGTGGATCGTGCTGCCGCTCACCGGCGGTTGCACCGTGCACACGCAAGGCGAGATCTTTGAACTGCAGGGGCGGGAGAGCGTGTTCGACACAGTGAGCGACTTCGCCTATGTGCCGCGCGACGCCCATGCCCAGATCGCCTCCGGCGCGGGAGGCCGCTTCGCCCTGGCAGGAGCGAGGTGCGAGCGCCGACTCCCCGCTCGCTACGGCCCCGCGCCGGAGGTACCCGTCGAGGCTCGCGGCAGCGGCATCCATTCCCGCGAGGTGCACAACTTCGCCGCCGCCGGCGCCTTCGAGTGCGACCGGCTGATCGCCGTCGAGGTGCTCACCCCCGGTGGCAACTGGTCCTCCTACCCGCCGCACAAACACGACGAGCACCGCCCCGGCGAGGAGAGCGAACTCGAGGAGATCTACTACTTCGAGATCGACCGCGGCGGCCTCGGCTACCAGCGCATCTCCCCGTCCCGCCCGGGCGGCGCCGACCTCCTCGCCGAGGTCCGCACCGGCGACGCCGTCCTCGTGCCCGACGGCTGGCACGGTCCGTCCATCGCGGAGCCGGGCCACACCATGTACTACCTCAATGTGATGGCGGGCCCCGGCGCCGAGCGCGAGTGGCTGATCCGCTTCCACCCCGACCACACGGAGGGCTACCGGTGACCACCCCACGACAGGCCGGCTCGGCGCCGACGGGATCCCGGCGGCTGACCACGGCCCAGGCCCTCGTCGCGTTCCTCTCCCGCCAGTACACCGAGCGCGACGGCCGGCGCCACCGACTGATCGGCGCCACCTGGGGCATCTTCGGCCACGGCAATGTGGCGGGCGTCGGCCAGGCACTTCTGGAATCCGCCGAGGACATGCCCTATCTCCAGGGCCGCAACGAACAGGCCATGGTGCACGCGGCCGTCGGTTACGCCCGCCAGTCCCGGCGGCTGGCCGCCCACGCCGTCACCACCTCCATCGGCCCCGGGGCGACCAACCTGGTCACCGGCGCCGCCCTCGCCACGATCAACCACCTCCCCGTCCTGCTGCTCCCCGGCGACACCTTCGCCACCCGCCCCGCCGACCCCGTTCTCCAGCAGCTCGAAGTGCCGTACGCCGGCGATGTGTCGGTGAACGACTGTCTGCGCCCCGTCTCCCGCTGGTTCGACCGGATCACCCGCCCCGAAGCACTCGTTCCGGCCGCGCTCCAGGCGATGCGCGTCCTCGCCGACCCGGCGCAGACCGGCGCGGTCACGCTCGCGCTCCCGCAGGACGTGCAGGCGGAGGCGTACGACTGGCCGGAGGACTTCTTCGCCGAGCGCACCTGGCAGATCCCCCGGGCGCGCCCCGACGCCCGTGCGACGGCGCAGGCCGCAGCCGCCCTGCGGGCAGCCCGCCGCCCCCTGCTCGTCGCCGGCGGCGGAGTCCACCACTCGGAGGCGCAGGACGCGTTGCGGGCCTTCGCCGACGCGACCGGTGTCCCGGTCGCCTCCACCCAGGCCGGCAAGGGATCGCTGCCGTACGACCACCCCTGCGACATCGGCGGCATCGGCCACACGGGCACCGCCACGGCCGACGACCTGGCACGCAGCGCGGACCTGGTGATCGGCGTCGGCACCCGCTGGTCCGACTTCACCACCGCTTCCTCGACCCTCTTCCAGGGCGAGCAGGTCCGCTTCGTCAACATCAACGTCACCGCGTTCGACGCCCACAAGATGTCCGGTCTCTCCCTCGTCGCCGACGCCCGCGCCGCGCTCCAGGAGTTCACGGCAGCCGTCGAGGGCCATCAGGTCGGCGCCGCGTACTCAGCGGAGTACGGCGAGGCAAAGGCGGCCTGGGAGCGGCGGGTGACCGCTGCCTTCACCGCCCCGGACCCCGAGGTGCCCCCCACCCAGCCGCAGGTCCTCGGCGCACTGGACTCCCTGGTGACGCCCGACGACATCCTGATCAACGCCGCCGGCTCCCTCCCCGGCGATCTGCACAAACTCTGGCGCGCCAGGTCGGTCGACCAGTACCACGTCGAGTACGGCTACTCCTGCATGGGCTACGAGATCCCGGCCGCCATCGGCGTCTCCCTGGCCGCCCCCGGCCGTCCCGTGTGGGCCCTCGTCGGCGACGGCACGTACCTGATGAACCCCACCGAGATCGTCACCGCCGTCCAGGAGGGCGTGCCGATCAAAATGGTGCTCCTGCAGAACCACGGCTACGCCTCCATCGGCGGCCTCTCCGAGTCGGTGGGCTCCGAGCGCTTCGGCACCGCCTACCGGCACCGGACCGCCGAGGGCACCTTCACGGGTGCCCCGCTGCCCGTCGATCTCGCGGCCAACGCCGAGTCCCTCGGCATGCGGGTCCTCCGCGCCCGCAGCGTGCGTGACCTGCGGGAAGCACTGGCGGAGGCCCGCGCCGCGGACGGACCCACATGTGTCTACGTCGAGACCGAAACGGCAGACACTGTGTCGGGCGCGCCCGGAGCACAGGCGTGGTGGGATGTTCCAGTGGCCGAGACCGCGACTCGCCCGTCGGCGGTCAAGGCCCGGGAGGAGTACGACAGGCAGGCCGCAACCCGACGCCGCCATCTCTGAAGGAGCATTTCGTCATGACGAAGACCGTCAACCACTGGATCGGTGGCAAGACCGTCGAAGGGGCGTCGGGTAACTGGGGCCCGGTCACGGACCCGGCGACGGGAGCCGTCACCACGCGCGTCGCCCTCGCCTCCGTCGACGAGGTCGGCGCGGCCGTGGCCGCGGCGCGGGAGGCGTACGCGACCTGGTCCACGTCCTCGCTCGCGCAGCGCACCGCGGTCCTGTTCCGCTACCGCGCCCTGCTGGACGCGCGCCGCGACGACATCGCGGCCCTGATCACCGCCGAGCACGGCAAGGTGCACTCCGACGCACTCGGCGAGGTCGCCCGCGGCCTGGAGATCGTCGAACTCGCCTGCGGCATCACCACCCAGCTCAAGGGCGAGCTGTCCACCCAGGTCTCCAACCGGGTCGACGTCGCCGCGATCCGTCAGCCGCTGGGCGTCGTCGCCGGCATCACCCCGTTCAACTTCCCGGCGATGGTGCCGATGTGGATGTTCCCGCTGGCCATCGCCTGCGGCAACACCTTCGTCCTCAAGCCGAGCGAGAAGGACCCGTCCGCCGCCAACCTCCTCGCGGAGCTGGCCGCGGAGGCCGGTCTGCCCGACGGCGTGCTCAATGTGGTCCACGGCGACAAGGTCGCCGTGGACGCGCTGCTCGAGCACCCGGACGTCGCCGCGGTCTCGTTCGTCGGCTCGACCCCCATCGCCCGCTACATCCACACCACCGCCTCCGCCAACGGCAAGCGGGTCCAGGCGCTCGGCGGTGCGAAGAACCACATGCTGGTCCTGCCCGACGCCGACCTCGACGCCGCCGCCGACGCGGCCGTCTCCGCTGCGTACGGCTCGGCGGGCGAGCGCTGCATGGCGATCTCCGCGGTCGTCGCGGTCGGCTCCGTCGCCGACGAGCTGGTGGAGAAGATCCGCGAGCGCGCCGAGAAGATCAAGATCGGCCCGGGCAACGACCCCACGTCCGAGATGGGCCCGCTGATCACCGCCGCCCACCGCGACAAGGTCGCCTCCTACGTCAGCGGCGCGGCCGCCCAGGGCGCGGACGTGGTCCTCGACGGCACCGGGTACACCGTCGACGGCTTCGAGGACGGCCACTGGATCGGCCTCTCCCTCCTCGACAAGGTCTCCACCGACTCCGACGCCTACCGCGACGAGATCTTCGGCCCGGTGCTGTGCGTGCTGCGGGCGGAGACGTACGAGGACGGCGTGGCACTGATCAACGCCTCGCCGTTCGGCAACGGCACCGCCATCTTCACCCGTGACGGCGGTGCGGCGCGCCGCTTCCAGCTGGAGATCGAGGCCGGCATGGTCGGTGTGAACGTGCCGATCCCCGTGCCGGTGGGCTACCACTCCTTCGGTGGCTGGAAGGACTCGCTCTTCGGCGACCACCACATCTACGGCAACGACGGTGTGCACTTCTACACCCGGGGCAAGGTCGTCACCACCCGCTGGCACGACCCCGCCGACGCCCCGGTGGGCGTGGACCTGGGCTTCCCCCGCAACCACTGACGCGTGAGGCGGTGCGCGGCCGTCGGGCCGCCACCGCGCGCGATTGCCCGAGGGGCCCCGCACCCGCCGGACACGGCGGATGCGGGGCCCCTCGGGCGTCGGCTCCCTCGGGGGAGCCCCGGTATCGGCTAGAACAGCGAGTGCAGCAGCCTGTTCGGCGAACCGGTCATCGGGCTTTGGACCTTGCCCGGTGTCGCGTTGTTCACCAGGGCGTCCCGGACCTGCGCCGGGGTGGCCGTCGGGTGTGCCGAGAGGTAGAGCGCGGCCACGCCCGCGGTGTGCGGGGTCGCCATCGACGTGCCCGAGATGGTGCTGGTGGCGGTGTCGTTGTCCTTCCAGGCCGAGGTGATGTCCACGCCCGGCGCGAACAGGTCCAGGCACGTGCCGTAGTTGGAGAACGACGCGCGGCGGTCCGTGCGGTCCGTCGCGCCGACCGTGATCGCCTCCGGGACACGGGCGGGCGAGTAGTTGCACGCGTTCGCCGGGATGCCCAGGAGCGGCAGGCCGTTGCCGGCCGCGACGGAGTAGCTGACGCCGGAGGCGATCGACTTCTTCACGGCGTTGTCCAGCGACGCGCTGGCGCTGCCGCCGAGGCTCATGTTGGCCACGGCGGGCTTCTGTGCGTTGGCGGTGACCCAGTCGACGCCCGCGATGACACCGGCGGTGGTGCCGGAGCCGTTGCAGTCGAGGACCCGTACGGCGATGAGGTTGACGGCCTTGGCGACGCCGTAGTTCTTCCCGCCGACGGTGCCCGCCACATGTGTGCCGTGGCCCTGGCAGTCCTGGCCGTTCTGGCCGCCGCCCACCGTGTCGGTGCCGACGCGCGCCCGTCCGCCGAACTCGCCGTGCGACGTGCGGATGCCGGTGTCGATGATGTAGGCGTTCACGTTCGACGCCGACGTGTTGTAGGTGTACGTCTTCGACAGCGGCAGATCGCGCTGGTCGACGCGGTCGATGCCCCAGGTGGCGTTCGCCTGGCTGTCGTTCAGCCGGACCGTCGAGTTCTGCTCGACGTAGGCGACCCTCGGGTCGGCCGCGATCTCCTTCGCCTTGGCGGCCGGTATCGCGGCGGAGAAGCCGGAGAGAACGTTGCTGTAGGTGTGCTTCGGAGTGACGCCGAGATCTGCGGCGCGGGTCGTGCCGTCCTTGAGAACGACGATCCAGCTGTTGGGGATGGCAGTTGCAGTGGGAGCGAGACGAAGATCGCCGATGATCGCGCTGTGCGCGGTGGGGGAGACGGCGAACTGGAGACCGGTCGCGGCGGCGACTGCTGATATCAGCGCCCCGGCGCGACGGGCAGTGGCTCTCATCTCGTGCACCTGACCTTTCGTTGACCGGTTGTTACGGGCAAGTACGGGCGTGCATGGTGCCAGGACGTGCGGATACCAGGGCCAGAGCCCCGTTATGTGACCTGCGCCACAGGAGGGCGACTGATGAGTAACTGGCCGGATAAGTACCCCTGCTGAGCAGGTTTCAGGGAGTGTGGATCTTGTGTGCCTCCTGTCACGGTCCCAAATGTCCCGTACGGGCCACGGCCTGGCTCGGAGTCTGCGTTCCGGCGTCTACCGCGTCCGGTGTAGAAGGCCGGCGTCGTGTACTACCCGAGGAGGCGTACCGGTTCCACCTGGCGGCAGCCGACGGCCGGCCGTCGTGCGCTTAGGGTTTCAACCATGCAGATCCGAACCCCCCGGCCGCGGGGCCGCCTGCTCGCGGGCGTAGCCGCCTTCGCCGTCCTTGCCGGCGCCGGTACGTGGACCGCCGTGGCCGACGACTCCGCGCCTGCCGTGCACCGCGAGGACCGGGTGCACAGCATGCCCGGGGCGGAGATCGACACCTCGTACTTCACCAGCGGCGGAGCCGGCCGTCGCCCTGCCGTCCTCCTCGGGCACGGCTTCGGCGGCAGCAAGAACGACGTCCGGGAGCAGGCCGAGAAACTGGCCCGCGACGGCTACGCGGTGCTCACCTGGTCGGCCCGTGGCTTCGGCCGGTCCACCGGACAGATCGGAATCAACGACCCGGACAAAGAGGTCAACGACGTCTCCCGGCTGATCGACTGGCTGGCGCAGCGGCCCGAGGTGCAGCTCGACGCGGACGGCGACCCGCGGGTCGGCATGAGCGGCTCGTCCTACGGCGGCGCGATCTCCTTGCTGGGCGCGGCGTACGACCGGCGGGTGGATGCGATCGCACCGCAGATCACCTATTGGAACCTCGCCGACGCGCTCTTCCCCGACGGCGTCTTCAAGAAGCTGTGGGCCGGAATCTTCTTCTCGACCGGCTCGACGGCCTCGATGGGCGGCACGGCGCCGGGAGGCCGCCCGTCCGCCGAACCGGACACCCCCGCCGAGCCGCCCGCGCCCGACGCGCCCGCCGGACAGGCTGAGGCGGCCAGGGGCACCGGGGCGCCGGCGGTCGCGCCCGTGAACCCCGACGGGTGCGGCAGCTTCCAGCCGGCGCTGTGCGCCATGTACGAACGCGTCGCCGTCGCCGGGAAACCCGATGCAGAGGCGCGGAAGCTTCTCGAAAGCCGCAGCCCCTCCGCCGTCGGCGACCGGATCAAGGTGCCGGCGCTCATCGTGCAGGGCCAGTCCGACTCGCTGTTCCCGCTCTCCCACGCCGACGCCATGGCGAGGACGATCAGTGCCAACGGCGCACCCGTCGCCGTCGACTGGATCGCGGGCGGCCACGACGGCGGTGACCGCGAGACCGGCCGCATCGAGGCCCGCATCGGCGACTGGTTCGACCGGTACCTGAAGCAGGACGAGGGCGCCGGCACCGGCCCCGCCTTCCGTGTCAGCCGCACCGGCGGCGTCGACTCCACCGACGGCCAGGCGCTGCTGCGCGGCGCGACCGGCCCCGCCTATCCCGGTCTCACCGACGGCGCCCGGCAGTTCACGCTGACCGGCCGCGAACAGCGCTTCTCGAACCCGGCCGGCGGCACGCCGCCCGCCATCTCCGCCGTCCCGGGCCTCAGCGGCGGCGCGGGCGCGCTCTCCTCGCTCGGCGTCGGTCTGTCCCTGGACTTCCCCGGGCAGTTCGCGGGCTTCGAGTCCGGGCCGCTCGACACCGCCACGCGTGTCACCGGCTCGCCCACGATCAGGGTGAAGGTGACCTCCGACAGCGGCGAGGCCGTGCTGTTCGGCAAGGTCTACGACGTGGGACCGGACGGCAGGCAGCAGGTGCTGCCCGCACAGCTCGTCGCCCCCGTCCGGATCGAGGACGCGAAGGCCGGCAAGGAGGTCGAGCTGACCCTGCCGGCCGTGGACCACGAGGTCGACGCCGGGCACCGGCTGCGTCTCGTGCTTTCGGCGACCGACCTCGCCTACGCCTCCCCGGCCACTCCTGCCACCTACACGGTCTCCCTCGCCGGACAGCTCTCCGTGCCCACCGCGCCCGCCGTGCGGAGCCAGGCGGCCGGCCTGCCCCCGTGGGTGTGGGCGCTGCCCGCCGCAGGCGTCGTCGTGGCCGGGGCCCTGCTGCTCACCGCCCGACGCCGCACCGTCGCACCGGCCCCCGACCCCGCGCGCGCCGACGTGCCGCTGGAGATCACCGATCTGACCAAGCGGTACGCCAAGTCGGCCGACCGGTACGCCGTGCGGGACCTGTCCTTCCGTGTCGAGAAGGGCCAGGTGCTCGGCCTCCTCGGCCCCAACGGCGCCGGCAAGACGACCACACTGCGCATGCTGATGGGCCTGATCCGGCCCGACGCGGGCGAGATCCGGGTCTTCGGCCACGCGATCAAACCGGGCGCGCCCGTGCTCTCCCGGGTCGGCGCGTTCGTCGAAGGCGCGGGCTTCCTGCCGCACCTGTCCGGGCGACACAACCTGGAACTGTACTGGCGGGCCACCGGCCGTCCCGCGGCCGACGCACACATCGAGGAGGCCCTGGAGATCGCCGGCCTCGGGGACGCGCTGGCACGCGCGGTGCGCACGTACTCGCAGGGCATGCGGCAGCGGCTCGCCATCGCCCAGGCCATGCTCGGCATGCCGGACCTGCTGATCCTCGACGAGCCGACCAACGGGCTCGACCCGCCGCAGATCCGCGAGATGCGGGACGTGATGATCCGTTACGCCGCGGGCGGCCGGACCGTCATCGTCTCCAGCCACCTCCTGTCGGAGGTCGAGCAGTCTTGCACCCATCTGGTGGTCATGGACCGCGGCCGGCTCGTGCAGGCCGGGCCGGTCGCCGAGATCACCGGCGAGAGCGACACTCTGCTCGTCACCACCGACGGCGAGGTGGCGGAACCTGTCGTCGAGAAGATCGCGGCACTGTCCGGGATCGGCTCGGCCGCGCGTGCGGACGAAGGGCTGCTCGTACGGCTCGACGGAGCCACCGCCACCGAGTTGATCACCGAACTGGTGCGGCTGGACGTGCCCCTGACGGGCGTCGGCCCGCACCGCCGCCTGGAGGACGCGTTCCTCACCCTGATCGGAGGTTCCGCATGAGCGCGCCCGTGGAGACCGGCACGCCGAGCGCGGTGCTCGTCGAGTCCGCCCCCGGCTACCGTGCCCGGCACACTCTTCCGCTCCGGGTGGAGGCCGTGAGGCAGCTGAAGCGCCGCCGGACACTGGTGATGGCCGCCGTGTTGGGCGCGCTGCCGCTCGTCCTGATCGCGGCCTTCGCGATCGGAGGCACCCCGGACGGCCGGGAACGCGGCCGGATCACCCTGATGGACACCGCCACCGCCTCCGGCGCGAACTTCGCGGCCACTTGCCTGTTCGTGTCCGCCGGCTTTCTGCTGGTGGTGCCGGTGGCACTGTTCCACGGCGACACGGTCGCCTCCGAGGCCAACTGGTCCTCCCTTCGCTATCTGCTGGCCGCTCCCGTGCCGCGTACCAGGCTGCTGTGGTCGAAGCTGGCCGTGGCGCTCGGCTTCAGCGCCGCCGCGATGCTGCTGCTGCCGCTGGTCGGGCTGATCTCGGGCACGATCGCCTACGGCTGGGGGCCGCTGAAGCTGCCCACCGGCGGATCGCTGGCGGCCGGCGACACACTGGCCAGGATCGGTCTCGTCGTGGCGTTCGTGTTCGTCTCCCAACTGGTCACCGCCGCTCTGGCCTTCTGGCTGTCCACCAAGACCGACGCCCCGCTGGGCGCGGTCGGCGGCGCCGTCGGCCTGACCATCATCGGCAATGTGCTGGACGCGGTGACGGCGCTGGGCGGCTGGCGCGAAGCGCTGCCCGCGCACTGGCAGTTCGCCTGGATCGACGCCCTGCAGCCGCAGCTGGAGTGGAGCGGCATGCTCAAGGGCGCGTCGGTGTCCGTCACTTACGCGCTGGTGCTGTTCGCGCTCGCCTTCCGGAACTTCGCCCGTAAGGACATCGTGTCCTAGCAGAGCGGGGGTAAGGGCAGAGCGGGGCGTAGGGGGCGAAAGCCCCGTCCCGTTGCCGCATCGAGACCCTTCCGCAACTCCTTCGACTGCTCCTTCCGGCCACCTGGGACGTCACATTCACAAGTGCCGACGACCCGAGGGGGAGACCGGATGAAGTTCCGTACAGGGACCGGTTCGAGGAGGGGCAGGGCAGTCGTGGCGGCCGTTCTGGCCGGTGGCGTACTGCTGACGGCCGGCTGCGGGGCCGGTTCCGACAATCAGGCCACCGACTCGAGCTACGACGGAGGGCGGCCCGACGGCGCGCCCGAGCCCGTCCTGCCCGACGGCGGCAAGGGCGCGCCGAGCCGTGAGGGCGACGAGAGCGGCGAGGAGAAGCGTGACTTCGCGCCGCCGGCCGACTACCTGTCCACCTTCGCCCTCGACGTGGACACCGCCTCCTACGACTACACGCGCCGCCTCCTCAAGGAGGGCGGCATGCCGGCGCAGAGGCAGGTCCGGCCGGAAGAGTTCATCAACAGCTTCCGCCAGGACTATCCGCGGCCCGGGGGCAACGGCTTCTCCGTGACCGTCGACGGGGCGCGGCCGAACGCCGGCGCCGACGGCGAGATCAAGGCCTCCGGCGGCGACACCCCCGACTACGACGGCGACAACTGGTCCCTCGTCCGCGTCGGGCTCTCCACCCGGGCCGAGGACCGCGAGGCGGACCGGCCTCCCGCCGCCCTCACCTTCGTGATCGACATCTCCGGCTCCATGTCCGAACCCGGCCGGCTCGACCTCGTCAAGAAGTCCCTCGGCACCCTCACCGACCAATTGCGCGACGACGACTCGGTCGCCGTCGTCACCTTCAGCGGCGAGGCGGAGACCCGGCTGCCGATGACCCGCCTCGACGGCAACCGCGACCGCATCCACTCCGTCGTCGACGAACTGGAGCCAACCGACTCCACCAACGTGGAGGCCGGCGTCACAACCGGCTACGACGAAGCCGTCGAAGGCCGCAGGAAGGGCGCCACCAACCGCGTGGTGCTGCTGTCCGACGCCCTCGCCAACACCGGCGAGACGGAGGCCGAGGCCATCCTCGAACGGATCCAAGACGCCCGACGGGACCACGGCATCACGCTGTTCGGCATCGGCGTCGGCAGTGACTACGGCGACGACCTGATGGAACGCCTCGCCGACAAGGGCGACGGCCACACCACCTACGTGTCCACCGAGGAGGAGGCACGCAAGGTCTTCGTCGACCAGTTGCCCCGCCACATCGAACTGCGGGCGCGGGACGCCAAGGCACAGGTCGCGTTCGACCAGCAGACCGTCAAGCAGTTCCGGCTCATCGGCTACGAGAACCGCGAGGTCGCGGACGGGGACTTCCGCAACGACCGGGTGGACGGCGGCGAGGTCGGCCCCGGCCACACCGTCACCGCGCTCTACGCCGTGCGCCTGAGGGAAGGCGCGAGCGGCCATGTCGCGACCGCGACCGTGCGCTGGCTCGACCCGAGGACGCGGGCGCCGCACGAGGAGAGCGGTTCGGTCGAGACCGACTCGATCGACGGCTCCCTGTGGGGCGCGCCGTCGATGCGGCTCCAGATCACCGCGGTCGCGGCCTACTTCGCCGAGTCGCTGCGCGGCGGTTCGATGCCGGGCGCCCCTGGCCTGGCCGCACTGGAGGACCGGGCACGGGCGCTGGCCAAGGAGACGGAGGACGACGCGGTCGGCGAACTGGCGGACGCCATCGGGCAGGCGCACCGGCGGTCGGGCGACTGAGGCCTCGCGGGCGAGCGGTCCGGGGCCGTCGTCGACCGACCCCGGACCGCCGCCCACACATGAAACAACGGCACGTCACCCTTCGCGTCACGCCATCATGAAGGCATGGCCACCCCGCTGCTCGCACTCGCCGTCGTCTCCACGGGCCTGTACGCGGGCTTCTACCTGATCTTCCTGACCGGCATCATGCCCGCTCTTGCGCGCCTGTCCGACGAGCAGTTCACGGCCGCCATGCGGCGCATCAACGAGAAGGTGCCGCGCGCCACGTTCCTGCTGGTCTTCCTGGGGGCCGTCGGCTTCCCGGCCGCCGCCCTCTTCGTCCCGGTCGAAGGCCGGACAACGGCCGACCGGTGGCTGGTCCTCGCCGCGCTGGTCTGCGCGATCGCCGGCCATCTCATCACCGCCGCCGGCAACGTCCCGCTGAACAACGCCCTCGCGGCATCGGAGAATGCGGCCCCGCCCGTGCCCGACCGGGACGCCCGGGCGGCCTTCGAGTCCCGGTGGAACGCCTTCCACCTGGTCCGCACCCTCCTTGCACTCGCCGCTTTCGCATGTGTCGTCTGGGCCGCTGTGCCGTGAATGGGCGGGCCGCGACGGGTCCCGAGGGCCGCAGAACCGGCCCGCCGCGGGCGGCGGCCCGACCTGCTCGACGCCGGGCTCTGGACGTGTCACCCCATCCGGACCCCCGGCCGTTCGGGCTCGTCCTCGCCCTGCTCGACCGCTCTCTCCCCCGGGCCGGGGCGTGGCTGCTGATCCGCCCGAACCGCCGGGTTCCTCCGCGGCGTTCGCAGTCGGCGGGGTGTCGGCCGACCGGCACGCCCGCCGTTTGGCGTCCTGTGGCCGAGCCCGGCCGCGGCCGCCGCCGCCCCGCCTGTGCCTCGACGCAGGTGCCGCCGCACGACGACGCAGCGATGCCGCTGATCCGCTACCGCCGTGCCAGAGGAGGGCGGCGCCCCGAGTCGTGAGCCGGACGGGGCGCCTGCTGCGAGGTCGCCGTGGGGTGCGAGGCCGGCGCACGATACAAAGAAGAAATGACCGAACCAGCGCACTCCTCGTACTCCTCACGGGGGATGGACGACGTCGACGCGGTGACCCGTGCGGTGCTGACCGCGTCCCGACTGCTCGTCGCCCTCTCCGCACGCTCGCTCGCCGCGGTGGAGGACCGAGTGACGCTGCCGCAGTTCCGGCTGCTGGTGGTGCTCTCGCTGGAAGGGCCCGCGAAGCTCGTCGCGCTCGCCGACCGGCTCGGCGTGAACCCGTCGACGGCCATGCGCATGATGGACCGGCTGATCGCTGCGGGCCTGGCGGACCGGCAGGTCAACCCGGACAACCGGCGTGAGACGGTGCTGCGGCTGACGAGGGAAGGCCGGCGCATCGTCGAGGACGTGACCGCCCAGCGCCGCATGGAGATCGGCGCCATCGTCGAACGGCTCGACCCCGTGCAGCGGGCCGCACTCGTCGACGCGCTGGCCGCCTTCACGGAAGCCGGCGGTGAACCGACGGTCCCCGACCAGGACGGCGAGCTGTATCCGCTGGGCTGGTCGGACCTGGACCCGCGCGCCGGGCACTGAAAGCTCCGCCCGGTGCTGCGTGCGCCTGAGTGCCGGCGCCTGAATGCGCTTATGTCCGTCGCCCCGTACGGCGGGCGTTCCTGGTACGGACGGTCTGTGGACGGGGAGGACCCGGTCGACTCGTCGGCGTACCGTGTCGAGCTGCGTCACCGTGCCAGTGCCGCTCCCGGGCAGAGGCCGGCGAGAAGCCGGGTCCTCCACCACGGGAAGCATTGCACAGTGCAAGGGAATTTACTTCCCCTCGGCGGCTTGGTGTTCGCCCGCCCGCGGCGCACGGGGCGGTCGCACTACTTCGGCGCCACCGCGGCCTCGACCTCCGCGAGCGTCGCCGCGTCGACGAGCCCGGTGTCCTCGAGGACCTCCATGTGGTCCAGCACCGTCTGGTTCGCCTGGCGTGCGTGACGACGGATCAGGTCGTTCTGCGTGGAGGCCCTGACCTCCGCGATCGTGGCGAAGATCTTGCCGTGCGAGGAGCGCAGCAGGTTTGCGAAGAGCCGGTCGAACTCGGCGCCCTGGGCGTTCTCCATCTGCGTCACGAAGCCCTGCTGTTCCGCGGTGGCCTCATTGGGAAGCTCCACACCCAGGATCTTGGCGTCCTCGCGGACGAGCTGGTCGAGCTTGCTGTGACCGTCGAGAAGGTGCAGTCCGGCCCGCTTCACGGCTTCGCTGGAGGCATGCGTCTGAGCGAGTCGCCCGGCGGGTATCTCCCAGAGTCCGGCCTGCCGCACCTTCACGAGGAACGTCCGGTCCACCTCGGTCACCTTCTGCGGCCCCTGGGCCTCCGCGGCGGTCGCACCGGAGTATCCGGCCCCCGCATGTCCGGCACCGTGCTGCGCGGACCCGCCCGCCGCCGCGGTACCGGCGGTGGCCTCTCCGCTTCCCGTCTGGAGCGAGACGATCACAAGGGCCACCACGGCCACGGCGGCGGTGACGATTGCGACGACCCGCATCGAGACCCCGGAACGTGCTGCGCGTCGATTCGAATGCATGGATGCCTCCCGGCTCGGCATGGAGAGAACAGTTGCTGAAGGGCGCTCGGGGAGCTGATGTCGCGGCTGGCACGGCACGCAAGGGGGAGTACGGGCCCGAGCGCCGGGGTGTTCAACCCGCGCAGTCCGTACGGCCCGACGCATCGGCTGCGGGCAAGGCGAAAGGTCCTGCGCACGGTTGTGCGCAGGACCTTTCTGCCGGTACGTCGAGGCGGGGCAGTCCGCGCCATCGACCCGTAGCCGCAGGCCGGCGCCGTGAGCTCGTGGTCGTAACCCTGGCCGACGGCACGGAACCGCCCCGGCGAACCGCGGCGGCGGAGCCGGCGGTAGAGCGACCAGCATCGTGCGCTCCGTGGTGGCGCCGACTCCCGTGCCCCGTGCAAGACGAAGTCCTCGTCGCACGAGACCCGGTCGTCCAGCGGGCCGTACGCTGCCCGAACCCCCTTGCTCCACCCGCTGACCAGGAGTCCCCGCGTGACCGAGCAGCCCGGACTGTCCGCACAGCCCGAACCGCCGAAGAAGCCGTTCCTCTACGTCGTCGTCTGCGCCTCCCAGATAGCCGGCGACGTCGGCGAACTGATCACGGCCGCACAGGAACAGAGCTGGGACGTGGGCGTCGTCGCCACGCCCCAGGGCCTCCGCTTCATCGACGCCGAAGCGATCGAGACCCGGACCGGCTACCCGATCCGCTCGGCCTGGCGCGCACCGGGCGACCCACGGCCGCTGCCCCCGGCCGACGCCATCGCGGTCGCCCCGGCGACCTTCAACACGATCAACAAGTGGGCCGCCGGGATCTCCGACACGCTCGCCCTGGGCATTCTGTGCGAGGCCTACGGCTGCGGCATCCCGACGATTGCCCTCCCCTGCCTGAGCGCCGCACAGGCCGCCCACCCCGCCTATCCGCGCAGCCTGGAACGTCTCCGGGAGATGGGCGTCCTGATCGGCTCGTACCGGCCCGAGGGCGGCGGTGGCACGGACCGCTTCCGCTGGCAGGAGGCCCTGGATCTCCTTGCTGCCGCGAGCCGGCGCCGGAGCTGACGCCCCGGGGCCGGCCGGAGGAAGCGCCGTGGTCAAGCGCGTCATGGATGCGCGGCTGCCGGACGGCGAAGACCAGTGGGGCGAACTGCTGTTCGGCCCCGCGCAGCCGGAGGTGGGAAGCAGTGGACGGGCGCGTGGGAAGGTCCACGAGGTAGGGGGCTCAAGGACCGGCGCAACGCCGGCATCCCGTCGGCGCAGGTCGTCGAATGGGCGGGCAACGGCGTGCCGGTCCTGCTCGCAACCTGCGCTCGCTGCGCCTCGGGTCTCCCCCGGCCTCGGCGGCGGCGAGGCGGGGGAGACCTTCCCGGCCTGACGCAAGATCGCTGACCCGCCCCGTGAAACTTCGACACGTATTCGACAGGGCCACCAGCAGGAACCCGGTGACAGCCGGACAGTGCCGGATGCCCCTCGTGATCACCCGAGGGCGGTCCGGCGCTTACGTCTCCGCTACGCCCCGCCCGCTAGGGTGCCTCTGACCAGCGAAAAGGCCCTCCGGGGTGGAGGGCCTCTCGGTGGTGCGCGGTGTGCGCCCCCGGCAGGACTCGAACCTGCGGCCAAGCGCTTAGAAGGCGCCTGCTCTATCCACTGAGCTACGGGGGCCGGTGGCCTGGAGACCCACTCGGGTGGTCCTTGACCTTGCTGGGCACAAGGATAGGGCTCCGATCGCCTTGGCCCGGTTGCTTCACCTGCGTGGCACGATGTGGAGGTTCGGTGAAGCGAACCGATAATCGCAGGCAGGCGCGATTCGTGCATCGCTTTTGACGTCTCGCGCCGCAGGGTGTTGTGCACTCGTTATGCCTGCGTCCCACTCGCCCCATGTGTCCCGTCTGTCGGATCGGCGCGCAGAGATCGTCATACGCTTCAAAAAGCCTCCAAAATTGGGCATTCTTCGCTTGTGGTGACCTTGGATGCACGGCCTCAGCTGATCGACGCACTTTCCGCCCTGCGCGACCGTGTCGCCGCCGTGCGTCTACCGCTTCCGCTGGCCGGCGCGCCACGGGCGCGGCAGACGCGGGCCGAACTGCTCGCCCAGCTCGACGACTATCTGGTACCTCGCCTCAAAGAGCCCGAAGCGCCCATGCTCGTGGTCATCGGCGGGTCCACGGGGGCCGGTAAGTCCACGCTGGTCAATTCCCTTGTGGGGCGGCGGGTCAGCGAGGCGGGGGTGCTGCGGCCCACCACCCGTACGCCGGTGCTGGTGTGTCACCCCGACGACCACCACTGGTTCGCGGGGAAGCGGGTGCTGCCGCAGTTCACGCGCGTCTGGCTGCCGCCGCAGGACGAGCTGGAGGAGGAGCCCCTGCCCCGCAGGACGGGTGGTCGGGCCGCCGTGGAGGAGAAGGCGCTGCGGATCGAGACCGCATCCTCCCTGCCGCGCGGCCTCGCACTGCTCGACGCGCCGGACATCGACTCGCTCGTCGTCGAGAACCGGCTGCTGGCCGGTGAGTTGATCTGCGCCGCCGACGTGTGGGTGATGGTGACGACAGCCTCGCGCTACGCCGACGCCGTGCCATGGCATCTGCTGCGTACGGCCAAGGAGTACAACGCCACGCTGGTCACCGTGCTCGACCGGGTGCCGCACCAGGTGATCGAGGAGGTGTCGCGGCAGTACGCGGCGCTGCTGACCAAGGCGGGGCTCGGCGAGGTGCCGCGGTTCACCATCCCGGAGCTGCCCGAGTCGGCCGGTGGCTCGAACGGGCTGCTGCCCAACACGGCCGTCGCGGCGCTGTTCGCCTGGCTCGCCCACCGGGCGCAGGACCCGGCGGCGCGTCAGCAGGCCATGGCCCGTACGGCCGGTGGGGTGATCGATTCACTCAATGTGCGGATGCCGGAGCTCGCGAGCGCCGTCGCCGCCCAGTACGCGGCGGCCGTACGGCTCACGACCGCGGTGGAAGAGGCGTACGAGACGGAGCGCCAACGGGTGGGCAGGCAGCTGCGTGCCGGTGCCGTGCTGGCAGGGGACGCGCGGACGCGTTGGCGCGGCTACCCCCGCGACAGTTCGGCCGGCGAGCTGCTGGACTCGCTCGTCGCCAGCCTGTCGGCCCTGCTGCAGTGCGCCGTCGCCGCCGCCGACGAGCAGGTCGAGAACGCCTGGCGGCGCGAGCCCGCGGCGGCCGCCGTCCCGCTGAACCGACGGCGTGACCTGGAGGTGGGGGAGCGGATCGGTATGGCCGTACGCCGCTGGCGCCGGGTCCTCGAGGAGCTGGCGGAGGAGGAGGTGCGGGGCATGGAGCGCAACGCCGCGCCCGACCCCGAGACCGTGGCCGCCTTGCTGGCCGCGTCGCTTCTGGGCGGGCGGCGGGCGCGGAGCGCGGGGGAGCGGCTCGCCGAGCGGATCGGGGCGCAGGGCGCGCTGCGGCTGCGCGACAAGGGCAGCGAGCTGGCCACGACGTACATCGACGAGGTGCTGAACGGCGAGCGGGAGCGGCGCCTCGCCCCCCTCGACGCGCTCGAGGTCGGCCCGGAGCCGCAGGCCGAGCTGATCGCCGCGCTGTCCCTACTGCAGAAGGAGAGGTGACCGCGGGTGACCGCCATCACCGACGACCAGAACGAGACCGGTGACCGCTGGGACGACGGCCTGATCGCGCGCCGCGCCGACGGGCGGCCCGAGACCGGCGGGACGGGGGGCGAGACGGCGGACGGGGAGGGTGACGGGCCTCCGGAGGGGAGCCTTCTGGCGGGCGACGACCACCTGCCCATCGGCGGCACGTACTGCGGCCCGCTGCGGGATCGGCTCAACGCGCTGCGTGAACTGCTCGGCCTGTCGCAGACCCGGCTCGACGGGAAGACCCTCGCGGAGGCCGGGCGCGTGCTCGACGAGGCCGCGGCGCGCCAGCGGCTCTCGTCCCGCCACACCGTCGTGGCCATCGCCGGTGCGACGGGAAGCGGCAAGTCGGCGCTGTTCAACGCGCTCGCCGGGGTGCGCATCGCCGAGACCGGGCTGCGCAGGCCCACCACGTCCGCGCCGATCGCCTGCACATGGTCGGAGGGGGCGGCGGGCCTGCTCGACCGGCTCGCCATCCCGGGGCGGCTGCGGCGTAAGCCGCTTGCGGGTGGTGACGGCGACGAGCAGCTGCACGGCCTCGTACTGGTGGACCTGCCGGACCACGACTCGGCCGTCGTACGGCACCGGGAGCAGGTGGAGCGGGTGCTGGCCCTGGTCGACGCGGTGATCTGGGTCGTCGACCCGGAGAAGTACGCCGACGCGGCCCTGCACGAACGCTATCTGCGGCCGCTCGCCGGGCACGCGGAGGTCACCTTCGTCGTGCTCAACCAGATCGACCGGCTGCCGGGCGAGGCCACCGACCAGGTCCTGGACGATCTGCGGCGGCTTCTCGACGAGGACGGCATTGCGCTGGGGGAGCACGGCGAGCCGGGCGCCACCGTCCTCGCGCTTTCCGCGCTCACCGGCGAGGGTGTGGGCGAACTGCGGGAGATGATCGGGGCGTTCGTGCAGGAGCGCAGCGCGGCGGCGCGCCGGTTGTCCGCCGATGTCGATGCGGCGGCGGCGAAGCTGCGGTCCGTGTACGTCGCCGACGGCCGGACCGGCCTGGACGAGCGGGCACGTGAGGACTTCTCGGCGCGCCTCGCCGAGGCGATCGGCGCGACGGCGGCAGGCGAGGCGGCGGAGCGCGAGTGGCGCAGGAACGCGGGTCGGGCGTGTGGTACGCCATGGCTTCGGCTGTGGCGCTGGTACGAGCGCAAGCGCATGCCGGGGGCCGCGTCGGCCGAGCCGCCGGCGCCCACGGAGGAGGAGCCGACCGCACGTCAGCGGGTCGAGCAGGCCGTCCGTACCGTCGCTGACGAGGCCGCGCACGGGCTGCCCGCGCCATGGGGGCAGGCGGTACGGGAAGCGGCCGTCCGGGGGGCCGAGGGGCTTCCGGAGGCGCTGGACGAACTGGCGGCGCGTGAGGCGGCGGAGACCAAGGGGCGGCCGCTGCGGCCCGCGTGGTGGCCGGCCGCGGTCCTTGCGCAGGCGTCGATGACGCTGCTGCAGATCTTCGGCGGCCTGTGGCTGGTGGGCCAGATCGTCGGCGTACTGGAGCCGGGGCTCGTCCCGCCGGTGCTGGTGATGCTCGCCGGGATCGTGGGCGGGCCGCTGGTGGAGTGGGCGTGCGCGGCGGCGACGAGGGGGCCCGCGAGACGGTACGGGCAGGACGCTTGCCGGCGCCTGCACGAGGCCGCGGCCGGATGCGGGCGGGCGAAGGTCCTCGATCCGATCGCGGCGGAGCTCATGCGGTACCGGGAGGTGCGGGAGCAGTACGCGGCGGTCTCCGGTTCGACGAAGCCGGGGCCCGGGGCCGTGCCGGGAGGGGTGCGTACCCGTATCGGGTGACGGGGCTGTCCACATCGGTGTGCTCGTCCACAGGCGTCGGCGGGATTTCTCCGTCCGGTCCAGCATGGAGACCGGTCGCAGTGATCGGGCAAATGCAGTCGGACGGGGAGGTGACCGTCATGAACGACACCACGGTGACGGTGGTGGGCAATGTCGCCACGAATGTGGAGTACCGGGAAACGGCCACAGGGGGGATGGCGCGATTCCGTTTCGCGGTGCCGTCGCGGCGGTGGGACCGCCGGAGCGGTAACTGGACGGACGGGCCGACGAGCTTCTACACGGTCTTCGCCTGGCGGTCGCTCGCACAGAATCTCGCGGGTTCCGTTTCGGTGGGGGAACCGCTGCTCGTGCACGGCCGGTTGAAGGTGCGCGAGGAGGAAGCGGACGGCAGACGGCGGACGTTCGTGGACATCGACGCGCTGGCGGTGGGACACGATCTGACCCGCGGGACCTCGGCTTTCCGTCGAGTGGTCAGGAGTCGGTCGGACCTGGCAGAGCGGGGATCGGCGGTGCTGGACGGTGAGGCCAGGGCGCGGCCGGAACCCGTAGCGGCCGCGCGCTGAAGGCAGTTGAGATGACCGGGACGATTCCGTCGTCGACGGGACCGGTGGGAAAGCGGGCGATCAGGGTGTGAACTGACCGGCAGGATAACGATTTTGAGTCGGAATGGTTATCTGATGGCATGACCGGGGATCGGGCTGCGCGCCGTCCATAGGATTCCCGCGTACTCACGGGGCACATGAGTCTGCTGGCGAGACACTCCCCCCACGCGTCACACGCGAAAGGTCTCGCCCGGAGGGGAATTCTGCTGTGTTTGCTGTGTTCTCTGCGTCTGCCACACGCAGGCGGCGCGCCGCTCGTCGTCTCGCAGCCGTGGCGGTGGCGTCCGGTCTGATGGCCGTCGGCTCCATAGCCGGAGCTGGCGCTGCCGTCGCCGACGATGCGCTCCAGCACCAGGGCGGTGCGGTCGCCACGCTCGACGGGCTGCAGACGTACGACGAGGCGGTGCTGCACACCGACGGCAAGGATCAGGAGATCCTCGCGGGTCTCTTCGAGATGACGGTCGACGGCGGCGGTCAGCTGCAGACCTACTGCATCGACATCCACAACCCGACCCAGGACCAGGCCAAGTATCTGGAGACCCCCTGGGACCAGACGTCGCTGAACGACAACGAGAACGCGGGCAAGATCCGCTGGATCCTTCAGCACTCCTTCCCCCAGGTGAACGACCTCGCCGCACTGGCCAAGAGGGCGGAGCTCGGTGGCCCGCTCACGGACAGGACCGCCGCTGCCGGCACCCAGGTCGCCATCTGGAGGTTCTCCGACGGCGCAGACGTCACGGCGTCCGACCCGCAGGCCGAGAAGCTCGCCGACTGGCTGGAGAAGTCCGCCCAGGATCTCGCCGAGCCCAAGGCCTCGCTGAGCCTCGAGCCGAACGCCGTCTCCGGCAAGCCGGGCGGGCGGCTCGGCCCGGTCACGGTCCGCACCGACGCCGGTGAGGTCGCGGTGACGCCGCCGGCCGACGCGGCGGCCAGTGGTATCAAGATCACGGACGAGGCCGGCAAGCCGGTCACCTCCGCCGCCGACGGCAGCAAGCTGTACTTCGACGTCCCCGAGGACGCCGCGGACGGAACGGCCGCGCTCGGTGTCCAGGCGAGCCTGTCGGTGCCGGTGGGACGGGCGTTCGCCAGCGCCACCAAGAGCCAGACGCAGATCCTCGCCGGATCGAGCCAGTCCACCGTCTCCGCGAAGGCCACGGCGACCTGGGCGAAGGCGGGAGCCATCCCCTCCCTGTCCGCGAAGAAGAACTGCGCCAAGGGCGGCGTGGACATCACGGCCGGCAACAAGGGTGACGCCCCGTTCACCTTCTCGCTGGCCGGCTTCGAGCACACCATCGAGGCGGGGGCGTCCCGAACCGTGACGGTGCCGGTCGCCGAGGACCAGGCATACGACTTCACGATCATCGGGCCGGGCGGCTTCAAGAAGAACTTCAAGGGCGTGCTGGACTGCAAGACCGCGAGCGCGCCTCAGGAGCCGGGCACCGAGACACCGTCGCCGCAGCCCAGCCCCGCCTCGGCGGGCGGCACTTCCGCGGGCCTCGAGGGCGACCTCGCCGCGACGGGCGGCTCCAGCGCCACGCCGATGATCGCGGGCATCGCGCTCGCGCTGGTGCTGGTCGGCGGCGGCGCGGTGTTCTTCTTCCGTAAGAAGAAGACGACCGCGGGCGAGTGACGGCAGCGCTGCTCACGGTGACAGTGAGCTGAGGAGGGGTCCGGGACGGGGACGTGCCGGGCCCCTTTCCGTCCCGGCCGCGCGCAGGACCGTGCCCCACAGGCGGGACCGCGCTGCCCGCAGGGGGCGGGTACCGGAAGTCCGGTATCCGCCCGGTCGCCGGGCGCTGCGGGCGCGGTTTTCGTCCGGGGGGCGGCGTACGGCAAGATGGGTGTATCTGCCCACCCACTTCCTGCCGGACGGTTTCTCTTGGCTGAGTACATCTACACGATGCGCAAGACGCGCAAGGCGCACGGCGACAAGGTCATCCTCGATGACGTGACGCTGAGCTTCCTGCCCGGTGCGAAGATCGGTGTGGTCGGCCCCAACGGCGCCGGTAAGTCCACCGTGCTGAAGATCATGGCCGGACTGGAGCAGCCCTCCAACGGCGATGCCTTCATCTCGCCCGGTTACAGCGTCGGCATCCTGCTGCAGGAGCCCCCGCTCGACGAGTCCAAGTCCGTCCTCGAGAACGTCCAGGACGGTGTCGCCGAGGTCAAGGGCAAGCTCGACCGTTTCAACGCGATCGCCGAAGAGATGGCGACGAACTACACGGACGAGCTGATGGAGGAAATGGGCAAGCTCCAGGAGCAGCTCGACCACGCCAACGCCTGGGACCTCGACGCCCAGCTCGAGCAGGCCATGGACGCCCTCGGCTGCCCCCCCGGCGACTGGCCCGTCACCAACCTCTCCGGTGGTGAGAAGCGCCGCGTCGCGCTCTGCAAGCTGCTGCTCGAGGCGCCCGACCTGCTCCTCCTCGACGAGCCCACCAACCACCTGGACGCCGAGTCGGTCCAGTGGCTGGAGCAGCACCTGGCGAAGTACCCCGGCACCGTCGTCGCCATCACCCACGACCGGTACTTCCTCGACAACGTCGCCGAGTGGATCCTCGAGCTCGACCGCGGCCGTGCCCACCCGTACGAGGGCAACTACTCCACCTACCTGGAGAACAAGGCTTCCCGCCTCAAGGTCGAGGGCCAGAAGGACGCCAAGCGCCAGAAGCGGCTCAAGGAAGAGCTGGAGTGGGTCCGCTCCAACGCGAAGGGACGGCAGGCCAAGTCCAAGGCCCGTCTTGCGCGTTACGAGGAGATGGCCGCCGAGGCCGACAAGATGCGGAAGCTGGACTTCGAGGAGATCCAGATCCCGCCGGGCCCGCGTCTGGGCTCCGTCGTGGTCGAGATCGAGAACCTCAGCAAGTCCTTCGGCGACAAGGTCCTCATCGACGACCTCTCCTTCACCCTGCCGCGCAACGGCATCGTCGGTGTGATCGGCCCGAACGGCGCCGGCAAGACCACGCTGTTCAAGATGATCCAGGGCCTGGAGAAGCCGGACTCCGGCACGATCAAGGTCGGCGAGACCGTCAAGATCTCCTACGTCGACCAGAGCCGCGCCAACATCGACCCCAAGAAGACGCTGTGGGCCGTCGTCTCCGACGAGCTGGACTACATCAACGTCGGCCAGGTCGAGATGCCCTCCCGCGCGTACGTGAGCGCCTTCGGCTTCAAGGGCCCGGACCAGCAGAAGCCGGCCGGTGTCCTGTCCGGCGGTGAGCGCAACCGCCTCAACCTGGCGCTCACCCTCAAGCAGGGCGGCAACCTGCTGCTCCTCGACGAGCCGACCAACGACCTCGACGTCGAGACGCTGTCCTCCCTGGAGAACGCTCTGCTCGACTTCCCGGGTGCGGCCGTGGTCGTCTCCCACGACCGCTGGTTCCTCGACCGGGTCGCCACGCACATCCTCGCGTACGAGGGCGACTCCAAGTGGTTCTGGTTCGAGGGCAACTTCGACTCCTACGAGAAGAACAAGATCGAGCGTCTCGGCCCGGACGCGGCCCGTCCGCACCGCGCCACCTACAAGAAGCTCACCCGGGGCTGATGTCGCGCATGGCTCGTCACATCTACCACTGCCCGCTCCGCTGGTCGGACATGGACGCCTTCGGGCACGTCAACAACGTGGTCTTCCTGAGGTATCTGGAAGAGGCGCGGATCGACTTCATGTTCCGGCTGGCGCCGGGGGACGGCTCGCCGTCGTTCTCCGGCGGCTCCGTGGTCTCCCGGCACGAGATCGACTACGTGCGGCCGCTGGTCCACCGTCACGAGCCGGTGATCATCGAGTCGTGGGTGACGAAGATCAACGCCGCGTCCCTGACCATCGCGTACGAGGTCAAGGAGGCGGACGATCCCGCGAAGGTGTATGTGCGGGCCTCGACCGTCGTCGTGCCGTTCAACCTCGAGGCGCAGCGGCCTCGGCGGATCACCGCCGAGGAGAAGTCGTTCCTCGAGAAGTACCTCGACGACGCCGACAAGGCCTCCGAGGGTGCCCTCGTCGCATGAGCGTGCCCATGTCCGTACCTGTGCAGAGTCTGCGGCTCGCCGACACGAGGGAGGCGGAGGACCTCTCCGCCTTCCTCGCCCGGCTGATCCACTACGACCGCGCCGCCGCGGTCCGGCTGCAGGCGCAGGGCGAGGCGCTCGCGGTCTTCGGGCGCCCGCCGTCCTTCGAGGTGCTTGCCATCCGTACGGCGCGGCTCGCTGAGGCGGTGCAGATGGACGTCACGGTCTCCGCGGGTGAACTGCTCGAGTCGCTGGGCGCCGCGGAGTTCGCCGTACCGGGCGCGGTCACGGGCCCGCCGTGGGCGGGCGTCCTCCCACCGCGCGGCGGCTGGCGGGAACTGCCCGGGCTCCCGGACGTCTCCGCGATGCGGGGTGCGGTGGCGGCGGCCGTCGCCGAATTCCGCGAGCGGGACGAGGCGCTTCCCGCGGAGCGGCGCACACGGGTGGAACGGGACCGGATCGGCCGCGAGATCTGGTCGCGCACGGTCGGCGGGACGGGCCTGCCGTTGCGTGCGGTGCACGCAGCGCAGTCCCTCGGCTTCCTGCGGCCCGGTGTGCCGGTGGAGCTGCTGTCCGCGGGGGCGGTGTGGCTGAGGCTGCGTACGCCCTTCGGTTCGATCGCGGTCCGCACGGGCGGGCTGGGCGGCCTGCCCCTCACCCCGACGGGGCCTTGACCTGGCGGGTGGGGTCGGGCTCGCCCTTCCGGGCCTCCGGCTCCTGGAGGGAGCGCGGCAAGGCGTACCGCCCCGAGCGTTCGAGCCTGCGCACCGTCACTGGCAGCCCGTCGAAGGACCGCTCGGCCCCGCGGACGACGGCCTTCTCCGCCGCGTCGCGGCGCTCCTGAGGGACCCGGGCGGTGACGGTCAGCGCGGCGGCTGCCGCGTCCCGGCCGCTCAGGGGTGTGCCGCAGCGCGGCGTCACCGACACAGCCGCGGATTCCGTACCGGTCGCCGTCGGGGACGGGACGGAAGGCGGTCAGTCCGGGGTGTTCATCATCGAGGCCGCGGCATAGGTGAGGTAGTCCCACAGCTGCCGCTCGTGCTCCTCGGCGAGGCCCAGTTCGTCCAGCGCCGTACGCATGTGCCGCAGCCAGGCGTCGTGGGCGGCCCGGTCGACGGTGAACGGCCCATGGCGCATCCGCAGCCGCGGGTGGCCGCGGCGGTCGCTGTAGGTGCGCGGCCCGCCCCAGTACTGCATCAGAAAGAGCGCGAGCCGCTCCTCGGCCGGGCCCAGGTCCTCCTCCGGGTACATCGGCCGCAGCAGCGGATCCTCCGCGACGCCCTCGTAGAAGCGGTGGACGAGGCGCCGGAAGGTCTCCTCGCCGCCGACCTGCTCGTAGAAGGTCTGCTCCTGAAGCGTCCCGCGCGGAATCTCATTCACGTCCCCATGCTCTCAGACCCGCCGGCCGAGGACCGAGGGCCTAGGACTCCCCGGGGACTCCCGCCCTGCGCGGCATGGAGGCTCGCTTCGAGGACGGCCGCGCAGGAAAGTGGACATATGGGTCACGAGGTGGACCGTTTTTCCGAGCCCGCCGCACAGGCGCGGCGGTCGATGGTGCGGCGGATCGTTGCCGGGGGAGGGCTGACCGATCCGGCCTGGCGGGCCGCGTTCGAGGACGTGCCGCGGCATCTGTTCGTGCCGTACTACTTCACCGCCCGGGCGGGGACCTATGAGCGCCTGTGGTGCGAGGACCCGGACCCCGCACGCCGTGCCCGCTGGCTGCGCGGTGCGTACGCGGACGAGCCGCTGGCCACCCGCCTGCGCGACGGCGATCTCGTCTCTTCCAGCAGCCAGCCCTCGCTGATGGCCCTGATGCTGGAGGCGCTCGAGGTCGCCGACGGGGACCGCGTCCTCGAGATCGGTGCGGGCACCGGCTACAACGCGGCGCTGCTGGCGCACCGGCTCGGTGACGCGGCGGTGACGACCATCGACCTGGACCCCGAGATCACCGAGTCCGCCCGCGTACATCTCGCGGCCGCCGGCCACCGGCCCACCGTGGTCACCGGCGACGGAGCACGCGGCTGCCCCGAACGCGCCCCCTTCGACCGCATCATCGCGACGTGCACCCTGGCGTCGGTGCCGTCGGCCTGGCCCGCCCAGTGCAACGACGGAGCGCGGATCGTCGCACCGCTGTCGACGGGGATCATCGCCCTGCGGGTCGGCCACGGCGCAGGCGGCCGCACCGCTGAGGGACGCTTCCTGCACACGTCGGCGTACTTCGTGCCGCTGCGCGGAGGGGCCGTGCCCGAGGAGACGCCGGCCGGCGGTCTGCCGAGGCGGGCAATCGAGAACGACCTCTTCCGCTTCCTGCTGAGCCTGAGCGCGGGCTCGCTCGACGCGCGCGAGGCGCTGTCCCTGTGGGAACGGGAACACCGCCCCGACCGCAACCGCTTCGGGGTCACGGTCAGCGGCGAACACCAGTGGGCGTGGCTGGACGACCCCGCGGGACCCTATGTCTGGCCCCTCGGGTCGCCCGGCGTCTGAACGCTCGCGGCGCGCGCCGCGTATCCATGGTTGTCGGCAGCAGGATCGCCGCCGCCGCGGCTGGGTCTCTCAGCCGCGGCGGACGGTGATCGTCGTCCAGGCGCCGACGTGCACCCGGTCGCCGTCGTTCAACGGGACCGGGACGTACGGCTGGATCGGCTCCTCGGCCCCGTTGAGCGTGGTGCCGTTGGTCGAGTTCTGGTCGACGACCGCCCAGGATCCGTCCGGCTGCTGCACCAGCACCGCATGCTGGTGCGAGACACCCGGGTCCTCCGGAGGCACCGACAGATCGATGTCGGGGGACTCGCCCGTCGACTGCCGGCGGCGGCCGATGGTGATCTGACCTCCGGTGAGCGGCAGTTGCTGCTCGGGCGAGAACGCAGGCAGATTGAGCCCGGTGGCCTCGGGGCCGCTGCGCTGCATCATCGCCATGAAGTACTCGCGGTCCGGCCCGATCACGGCCGTCCAGCCCACCGGAGCGGCATCGGGCCGTGGAGCCTGCGGCCGACCGGGGTGCGTGCCCTGCATGCCGGGGCCCTGGTGGTGCTGCGGGGGCATCGGCTGCTGCGGGAACGACGGCGGCCCCTGGTGGCCCTGCGGACCACCCGGGTGACCCTGCGGTCCCGGCGGAGGCGGGGGCGACTGGGTACGGGAGGGCGGGGGGAGCATCCAGTCGTCGCCACCGGTGTGCTGGGGCTGCGGTGGCGCGGGCGGCGGCTGCTGGAAGGCCGGGGGGGCCGGCGGTCCGGGCTGCTGGAAGGCCGGTGGCGCCGGCGGTCCGGGCTGCTGCGGGAACGGCGACGGCGGAGGCGGCGGACCGCCCTGCGGCTGGAAGGCACCGGGCGGCGGCTGGTGGTGCCCGGGCGGCTCCTGCTCCAGCGGCTCCGCCGGCCGGTTCATCTGCGAGGGACGCGAGCCCTGGTACTCGAAGGGATCATGCTGCTGCCGCGCCGGCGCCGGAGGAGGCGGGCCGTGCTGCGCCGGCGGGGCGGACGGGCCCGGCTGGGACTGGAAGCCCGGCGGGAGGTTCAGCCCGCCCTGCGGCTGGGGCGGAGCCACGGGCGTGTACGACGTCGCCGTGTGCGTGAGGAAGTTGTACCGGCACTCCTCGCAGAACGGGGCCATGGCCTCGCGCGGGGTGCGGCACTGGGGGCAGAGCTCCGCCTGGGCCGTGGCGTTCGGATCGCCCGGGCCGGGATAGCCGTAGCCGGGCGGCGGCGGTGGAGGCGGCGGTACGGCACCCGCGGGCGCGCCGGGAGGAGCCATGCGGTGGCCGCAGACCTCGCACCAGTCGTCGGATCCCGACTGGTGTCCGTTCGGGCAGGTCGGCATGTCGGCGCTTCCCCCTCTCCTCATCCGGCCCGTGGGCCGTTCACTTCGTGTCCGTGCGTGATCACTTCTTGACGCGAACCGTCTTGGTGGAGCGCGTTTCGAGAGTCATCTCGTCCGCGTCCGCGACCTTCGCCTTCAGTCGCACAGTACCGGTCGCCGCGTCGACGACGTCCACCACCTTCGAAAGCAGTTTCGCAGTGTCCTCGTTCCCGGAACGTGCCGCCAGCAGCACCGCGCGGCCCAGTTTCGCCGTTGCACCGTCGAAATCGCCCGACTTCCTGGCCTCCAGCCCCTGCTGGATCACCTGTGCCAGCTCCGCCTGGCCCGTGTAGTGCGCCACCTGCGGATTGATCGAGGTCGACGCGGCCATGTCGTCCGTCCACACCGCCCGTACGAGGCCGTGCGACAGGACCTCGGGAGCGCCGCCGTCCGCCGCCGGGACGATCAGAGAGGCCCTCGCCGCCAGCATCTCCTGGCCGATTCCGGCCTCCGGCACCTGGACACATATGTGGTAGTCCCGGGACTCGTCGCCCCAGGAGCCGGTCGGATAATCGCCTGCGCGCGGGCCGGCCTCCGTTCGCCGCCCGGTGAGGTCCTCGACGGTCGGCGCGACCTGCTTGACGAACTTGATCTCCACGCCGACCGGGGTCCACAGCCGCAGCGCGACGTCCGCGACCTCCTTGTTCATCGCGTTCTCCATCATCCGCGTGAAGTCCGCGGCCAGGCCGCCGGGGTCGGCGACGATGTCGGCCGTGCCGAGCAGCGCGGAGGCGATGCCTGTGACTTCTTTCACCTCCCAGTCCGTGCCGACGCCGCGGGCGTCACAGGTGAAACGGCCCGCGCATGCGTCGAGCGCGGCCCGCAGCTCATCGGCCGACTCGTGCTCGTTGCGCCCGTCGGTGAGCAGGATGCCGTGCCGGATCGCCAGGTCGGTCGAGGACAGCAGCCGGTCGGCCAGACGCAGCCAGGTCCCGATCGCCGTGCCGCCGCCGGCCGTGAGCGCCCGCAGCGCGCCCTTGGCCTGGGTGCGGGTGGCCGGATCCGCGACGGCGAGCCGGCCACCGCCCGGATACACCTCAAGTGCTTTGTGCGTGCCAGCGACCACCGCGAAGGCCACACCGTCCCGCAGGGTGTCGATCGCCGCGGCCGTCGCGTCCCGGGCGTTGCGCAGCTTCTTCGGCGGGTAGTCCATCGAGCCGGAGCAGTCGACCATGATCACCACACCGGCGGCCGGCCCGCGGTCCGACTCGGAGGGTGGCGGCGACGCCTGCCGCAGCGGCACCCCGCCGGTGGTGCCGCCGCCGGTCGAGGTGACCGTGACGATCGCGTTGACCTCGCGGCCGCCTTCCGGGAGGTATTCGTTCTGGTACACCTCGACCGAGAACTGCGGCACCTGGGACTTGGAGAAAACGGCCATCCGATCAGCTCCTTGTGACTCCGCCGAGGCAGCGGGAAACGACTGTGCAGGCGGGTTGGCAGGGTGGGCAGGGGGTTGGTGGGCCGGTGGTGGACGAAGCGGTCAGTGGCCGACCCGAGTTGTCAGGGGCTGACCCGAGCGGTCGGGGCTGATGGAAGAGGTCGGGGCTGATCGGCAGCGGTCAGGTCCACGGAGCGGTCGGGTCAAGCCATGTCGTAGGCCGATCCTGCGCCTTGCTGCGGTACGGCGAACGGCAGCACCGCCACCGTTACGTTGTCGTGGCCGCCGCCGTCGAGGGCGTGGCCGACCAGCATCTGCGCACTGTGCAGGGGCCGTTCCGAGGCGTCCGCGGGAATGACCCGGGCCATCTCCTCCGCGGCCTCCGCGTAGTTCCACAGCCCGTCCGTGCAGACTACGACCACCCCGGAGCGGTCCGGCTTGAACGCGGCGGTGTGCGGCTCGAGTTCGTAGGCGTCGGCGCCCAGCCAGCCCGTGATCGCATGGGCCCGCTCGTCCGCGTACGCCTCCGCCTCGTTCATCAGGCCTGCCGCCACCATCTGGGCCGCCCATGAGTCGTCCTCGGTCAGCCGGGCAGGCGGTCCCGAACGGTCGTCGGGGACCCAGTAGGCCCTGCTGTCGCCGACCCAGCCGACGATCAGCAGACCGCCGGCCGCCACCGCGGCGACGATCGTGCAGGCGGGTGCGTTCTGATGGCGGTTCGGGTCGTCCCCGGGGGCCTGCTCGGACTGTTCGGCCAGGGAGTTGACCGCCTCGGAGGCGGCCACGATCGCCTCGTGCATGGCCTGCTGCGCGTGCGTGCCGCGGGGCAGCGCCTCCAGCAGCCGCTCGTTGGCGGCGCTCGCCGCGGCGGCCGACGCCTCGTCGGGGCGGGTCGCCGACGAGACACCGTCGCAGACGACGGCGACGACGGCCGGTGAGCCGTCCGGAAGGGCGGTGGACGAGACGGCGAACGAGTCCTCGTTGCGGTGGTGCCGCAGGCCCCGGTCGCTGACCGCGGCGACCGAACCGAGCTCCTGCTCCATGTGGTCGCGTTCACGGGGCTGGGCGTGGCCGCAGTTCTCGCAGTAGCCGTCGGTGTCGACCCGGCCGGCCCGGCAGGCCACGCAGAGCTTGGCACCGGGCGGCTCGGCGGCGGGCTCGGCGGCGGCCGCTCGAGGGTCGGCGGGGCTGCCCGGCGCGGGCGCGGCGAGCTCGAAGTCGCCGAAGGGTGGGCTGTCGTACCGCACGCCGGACGCGGCGGGCGCTTCCTGGCCGGTGCCTTCGCCGGTTCCGGCGGAGCCGGCCGACGGCGCACCGCCGGCGGAGCGCTCGTGGTCACCATGGCCCCCGGTGCAGGGCGCCTGGGCGGAGGGGACCGCCGGTCCGCCCGCCACGGGTCCGCATCCGTACGCCTGGTCGGCGGACCCGGCCACCGGGTCCGGCGCGCATGCGGTGGCCGGGTGCGGTACGGCGGACGGTGCCGCCGCGACGGAGCCGGCCGGGCCGGGTGCGGCGCCCGGTCCGGCAGCGGGACGGGCGGGACCGGCCGCGCAGGCGCCGGAAGCCGCGTCCGCGCCGGGCGCAAGGGTGTTCGCCGACGCTCCCGGCGTCAGCTCCTCGCCGTCGGAGTCGGTGCCGGGAACGTCGGCCGCGCGCTGCGTCGGGGTGGGAGTGCCCATCGTGTCGGTGCCGGTGGCCGCAGGCCATTCGACAGGGGTGGCGATGGCCACGGTGGGGCGGTCCTGCGCCGTGACGGGCACGGCCGACAGGTCGTACCCGCAGGCCCCGCAGAACCGGTCACCCGGCTCCAGAGGTTCGTCGCAACCGGGGCAGGTCGACCCGGCAGCCGGCTGGTGCTGTTGCGCCATCAATCACACCCACGTCCGGGGGCGGTAGCGGTTGGCCCGCTCCACCAGCTCTATCCGCTCCTCGCCGCGCTGGGCGAGCCGGGCGAGCACCCGGAAGGAGCGTTCCAGTCCGAAGCGCAGACCGCGTTCGTCCAGCGAGCTCCCGAGCAGTGCGCTCGGGGCGTGCACAACGGACGGCCCGCTTCCGGGACTTCCGGAGAGTACCCAGTCCAGCGCCGTGCCGAGTACCTCTGTGGACAACTGCTCGCGCCGCACCGCGTCCAGGCCGAACTCCTCGAGTGCGGCCACCTGGGCGGCCGCCGCCGACAGGTCGTCCAGCAGCGGCTCGTGGACGGCGCGGCGCCGGAGCCTCGCCCTTACGGCGGCCACACGCGCCGCCGTGTAGTGGATCGAGGCCTCCGGCACCGACTCCAGGGTCCGTACGGCTCCGGCGCCCTCGCCCGCCGCGAGCTGGACCCGGGCGAGCCCGAATGCCGCGCTCACATGGCTGGGGTCGGTCGTCCACACGAGACGGTAGTAGTCCGCCGCGTTGTCCAGCTGGCCGAGCACCTCCGCGCACAGACCGAGGGCCAGCTTGGGCGCGGGCTCGCCGGGGAACGCGTCGTAGATCGCGTCGAAGGACAGCGCCGCGGCCTCGTGGTCGCCGGTCACCAGGGAGGTGACGCCCCGGTACCAGACCACCCGCCAGTCGTCGGGCTGCTGCTTCTCCATGGTGGCGAGCGCGGTCGTCGCGGACGACAGGTCGCCCGTCTCCAGCAGGGCGCGCAGCTCGCGCAGCCGGGTCTCCGGGGAGCTCGCGGGAGCCGTGTGCAGTGCCGCGATCAGTTCGGGGGGTGCCGCGGCCATCAGCCCGGCCAGGAAGCCCGCGTTCGGGTCGCCCGGGTCGACGCGGGGGAGGGGCAGCGCAAGCGCGTGCGCCCGAGCGTCGAGCACGGCGAGGTAGGGGGCGAGGGCCGGTCCCGCCGGCGCCCCGCCCGGCGCGGGGGGCACGGGCTGCGCGGGCGTACGGGGTGCGGGAACCGCCGCGTACGGGGCGTGGGCGGACGGCACCGGCGGCTGAGCAGGTGCCTGCGGGGCGACGGCGGCCGCCGGGGCGAGGCGTCTGCCACGTGCCCGGGCCCGGGAGCCGAGCTGCGAAACGTCCCCTGTCGGCTCGGCGAACAACTCGGTGTCCGTCACCCGCAGTTCCGGCCTGAACAGCGTCGACATAGCGGGGCGGGGACGGCCGGTCTGCATGGCGACGACCTCCCTGAGCACCCCCGTCAGCTGCTCGGCCATCTCCTGGGCGGACGCGAACCGCCGTGCCGGGTCCGGGTCGGTGGCCCGCACCAGGAACCGGTAGAACGACTCGTACGTCCGGAAGACCTCGATGTTCTCCGGGTCCGGCAGACAGTCGACGAACACATTCGTGTAGCCCTGGAAGTCGAACGTCAGGACGGCGAGGGTCCGCGCCACCGTGTAGAGGTCGGAAGCGACGGAGGGGCCGACCTCGGCCACCTCCGGTGCCTGGTAGCCGACCGTGCCGTAGATGGCGGACTCTTCGTCGTCCATCCTGCGGACCGCACCCATGTCGATCAGCTTGAGCTGGTCCTGCTGCTGGATGGCGTTGTCGACCTTGAAGTCGCAGTACAGCAGGTTCCTGCTGTGCAGATGGCCGAGCGCCTCCAGCGCCTCGATGCCGTACGCACAGGCCTGCTCGATCGGCAGCGGGTCGCGCCGCCCGTCCGGGCCGCGCCGCTCGTTGGCGATCTCCTTGAGCGACTTGCCGCCCACGTACTCCATGACGATGTAACCGTCGAGGGAGCCAGTGCGCTGGTCGAGGTGCTCGACGAAGTTGTAGATACGGACGATGTTGGAGTGCTCGATCTCGGCGAGGAATCGCCGCTCGGAGATCGCGGCCGCCATGGCGTCCTGGTCACCGGTGTCCAGCAGGCCCTTGAGGACCACCCACCGGTCGGACACCGCACGGTCCACGGCCAGATAGACCCAGCCCAGACCGCCGTGCGCGAGACAGCCGACCACCTCGTACTGGCCGTGCACGATGTCGCCACCGGTCAGCTTCGGCACGAACGAGTAGGGGTGGCCGCACTTGGTGCAGAAACCCTCCGTGCGTCCGGGCCGGTCGCCGCGCGCCCGGCCCACCGGAGCGCCGCAGTCCGAGCGTGAGCAGAACCGCTTGCGCTCGGGCACCTCCGGGTTCGCCATGACGGCGGAACGCGGGTCGGGGCGCGGGACGTCCGGCACGGTCACCAGCCCCGCGCCCAGCCGGTTGCGCGCAGACGAAGCCGTCGAAGAGCCGGAGCTGCGGACCGAGACCGACCGTGCCGAAGTGCTGCTTCCGGTCAGCGAACGCGACAGCCGCCCCGACACCGACCGGCGCGAGGTCGACGAACGCGCGGACGCCCGTGACGAGCGTGAACTGCTGCGCGAGGACGAGGAGTCCCGGCCGCCGCCGGCGATGCCGGTGGGCGGCGAGGAGACCATGCCGGTGGGCGACACCACCGGGGCGAGGCCGCAGGTGTCGCAGTACAGCTCGCCGCCGCCCATGTCCTCGTACGAGCCCTCGCAGCCGGGGCGCTGGCAGTTCTTGTTCCCGCTCATGAATACCCTCCGCGGTCGGTCGGTCCCGGCTCCGGTGCGGCCGCTCTCGGCACCAGGGCTTCCGCCGCGGCGTGCTGGTAACGCAGAACGGCCTGCTCGGCGACGCGCAGATCGCACGGCGCGCTCCACAACATGCGGCGTGCCGCGTCGTACCGTTCGATGAGCAGTGGGTCCTCGGCCATGCCGTGCCGTGCGATCTTCGCCTTGTACGCGTCCAGGCGGCCGCGCAGCTCGGCGCGGACCGCGAGGGGCGCGGTGACGGCGGTCAACGACTCGCGAGCACGCTGCAGTTCGTCCTCCGCCTCCCGCTCCAGGGAGTCGAGCAGCGGAGACAGCCGGTGCCACCGGGCGTGCCTGCGGTACTCGGCGGCCGTGGCGAGACGCTCCTGCAGCGCGGTCGGCGGGCCGCTGACGGCAGGCACCTCCGAGGCGGCGATCTTCGCCAGGACCTCCCCGCGCGCCGCGCGGGCCTCCGCCAGGGTCCGGTCGGCGCGGGAGAGCAGGTCGCGCAGTCGCATCAGCCGCTCCTCCGAATCCTGCCGGACCTGGAGCACCGCCTCGATCTCACGGCGCACATCCTCCAGGGCACGCGCCGCCCGGTCGTAGCGGTCCGTGTCCGGCCGGCCGCCGCCGGGTGCCGAGCTGCCCGGCCCCGGCCGCCAGAAGGCGAGCGGGTCGGACACCACCTGGGCACGCAGCGTGGACAACTCGTGGGTGATGGACTCCAACTCGTCGCCGGCGGGGTGCTCCCCGGGCCGCACGCCCACCGAGTGCGCGAGCGAGCGGGTACGCCGCAGCTCGGCGGAGAGCAGGTCTATGCGGGCCGGAAGCGCCGACCACACCGCGTCGGCGGTCACCACCGTGTCCAGCGAGGACGCGTAGAGCTCGTTCATCCTGGCGACGAGTTCCTCGAGGGTGAACTCCTCCGCGAGCTTGGCGGGCCCGGTGATCTGCGGCGCGGGGAGGGCGGCCGGGCTCGCCACGGTGACGCTGCGGCCGCGCAGCCGCTCGGTCAGCTCGACCAGGTCCTCGCGGCTGGACCAGCGTCTGCGGGCCCGGAGCTGACGGATGTCGGTCAACGCGGCCGTGTAGGCGTCGAAGTAGGACCAGAGCAGGGCGATCTGCTGTTCGGCCGTGGCCCAGCGGTCCTTGGTGACGCCCGTCAGCTCGGCGCCCTCGAGCAGCCTGCGGCCCGCGTGGTCCTGGAGCGCCAGCAGCGAGGTCTCCACCGCTTCGTGCTCCGCTCCGAGCCGGGCCAGCGCACGGTCCACCTCGTCCCGGTCCATCACCGGCCCGTGCGGTCTCCCCGCCGAGCTGGGGAAGGGTCCCGCGACGCCCATCGATCACCTCTCCGTTCGTACTCGTCGTGTGAGCTGTGAGTGTCCAGCAGGTCTAGTTCCGGTATTTGGGCTGCGGCGGTCCGGTGATGCCCGGCAGGTCGGCCGCGAGCCAGCGGTCGTACGCCTTCTGCCAGGCGCCCCTGCGGTAGTCGACCAGGACCTGGTTGATCCGGCGCACCAGGTCGTCGTGGCCGAGTTTGGTGGCCACTCCGTAGTACTCGGTGGTGAAGGGCTTCGCACCCTTGAGCTCGACCGCCGGGTCCTGGGCCGCCTGTCCGGCCGCCAGGGCGTTGTCGGTGACGATCGCGTCGACCATGCCCTGCTGGAGCCTGACCAGGCAGTCCAGCTGGTTGGGCACCGTGTACAGGTCCTCGTCCCCCGGCAGGCCGTCGTGCTTGTCCTTGAACGTCGCGCCGAAGCTGTTCTTCTCCAGCGCCTCGTACGCCGTCGAGCCCTCCGCCGAGCAGATCCGCTTGCCCGCGAGCGACGTGTCGTACCCCGTGATCGACGAGCTCTTCGAGGCCAGCACCTGCTGGCCCGCCTGGAAGTAGGCGGTGGAGAAGGCGACCTGTTCGATACGGCCGCAGCTGATGGTCATCGTGCGCACCACGATGTCCACCGTGCCGTTTTCCAGGGCGGTGATGCGCTGGTTGGTGGGTATGGCACGGAAGATGACGGCGTCGGGGCTGCCGACGATGTCTTCGGCGATGGCGCGGGCGAGGTCGATGTCGAAGCCCTCGAGGCCACCGCTGACCGGGTTGCGGTACCCCCAGCGGTAGCTGTTCTGATCGACGCCGACGACCAGCTTGCCCCGTTCCTTGATCGCGTCGATCGTGGGCCCGCCGGCGCTCGACGGGGGCAGGGAGGCCTCCGGGTCCTCGCAGGTGTCGGCCTTGGCGGCCACGGCGGAGGTGAGTGCCTGGCCGGTGTTCCCCGTCAGGGCGTCCGCACCGCCGTGGGACAGCGGCAGCAGGGTGACGGCAGCGGTCAGCGCACAGGCGGCGGCCATTCCCGCGACGCCGCCCCAGCCGCGCAGTGCGCGCACGGAGCGCCGGCCGCTCGGGCGTGCCTTCGTGTCCGTCATCGCTCCCCCTCTCACCGGTACTCCGAAAGCCTGCGGTTGATACCCAGCACAGCGCCCGCCGCGCCGAGGACGCCCAGCGCTGCGGCCCCGACCGGCAGGCCGGACAGCGCCCCTCGCCCGTCCTTCGCCGCCGCGGTGAACTCATGCTGCTCGTGCGCCAGCGCCTCCTCCAGCGCGGCGTCGACCTTGTCGAAGGACTCGCCGGTGGAGCCCTCGGCGCCGATGACCTTACGGAGCACGCCGTCGTAGTCACCGGCCCGGTCGGTCCTGGTGACGTCCTTGTGACGCTCCTGCCACTCGGACACGGCCGAGACCGCGGCCTCGACCGGCCCGCGGCCCTTGCCGTCGTCGGCCAGCAACTGCGCCCGGTGCAACTGCTCGCCGAGCTGCTTCATGCCGACGGCGTAATCCGTCTCGTACTTGTCGCTCTTGCCGTCGTTGGTGAGCACCGCACCGCGCGCCACCACGGTCAGGTTCTCGTTGGCCCGGGCCTTGAGGGAGTTGATCCGCGCGTCGCCCAGCACCTTGAGGGACTGCTGGCCGTGCAGGTCGGCGTCGTTCAACTGGGCGCGGGCCACCGTGTGTCCCACCGCGAGCCACAGCAGCAGGACCGTGGTGGCCGCGGTCGCGGCGACCAGGCCGGTGTTGAACACGCGGTTCGTACTGCGGTAGTTGCGCCGCTGCGCCCATACGAGGGCGCCGATCGCCACCGCGCCGGCCGCCAGGGAGAGGACGGGCCAGAAACGGGCGTCGTCGTCGTCCTGCTGGAGCCGCGCCGTCTCCGCGTCGTACAGCTTCTGAGCGGCGGGCAGCAGGTCCCTGGACATCTGGTCGTTGGCGAAGCGGAGATACGCGCCGCCCAGCGGCCGGCCGAGCCGGTTGTTGGCCCGGGCGCTCTCGATCAGGCCCGTGTAGTACGGCAGCGCCTCGTTCAGCAGGGCGATCTGCTGTCCGGATTCACTCGAACTGTCGGTGTTCGTCGCCGCCTTGACGAGCAGCCGGGAGGCCAGCGCGATGTCCTTCTCGTACCGCTGTGCCACATCGCTCGGCTCTTCGATACCGGCGAGGAAGCCGCTGGACGCCGCCGCGTCCGCGTCGGCGAGCGAGCGGTAGATCGCGGCCGCGTCGGCGCTCAGCGGCTGACTGCGGCTCACCACGTCGTCCGCGGCGCTCGCGCGGGCGGAGACCTCGAATGCCGTCACCGCACCGAAGGCCACCACCAGCGCCGCGAGGACGGCACCGATGATCTGCAGCCGCCCGGGCTCAGTCGTCGCGGCGGCACGCAGCCGCCGACGGCCCTCGGCCCAGGCGCCGCGCCCCGCGGGCGGCTGGGCCGGCGGGTGTCCGGGCGGCGCATGGTGCGGAGCCGACTGAGGCGCTGTGCGCACATTCGGCGGGTGTGTCACGTGACCTCCCCCTTGGTCGCTGACGTCGGCCCGCCCCCCGGCGGGTCCTGGACTGCTCCGGCCAGAAGTATGGCCGCAGGGGACTGTCTCACACCACAAGTGACTCGATCTTGCTACCGGCGCGGACGCCGGACATCGCCCTCTTCGCAACTTCCCCACTGTGTCCCCACCATGAATACGCTTCCCGACCTTGATCGGTTCCCTCGCACCACGCGAATGACGACACGACGGCTACGACACGACGGCTACGACCGGGCAGCCACGAGGAGACGGCACAGCGCCGCCTGCGCCCCGGAAGGCACGGCGGCGCGCCGTCCCCCGGCGGACCACCTCACGCGTACTGCTCCCGCAGCGCCGCCCGCGCCCCAGCCGGAGCCCCGAGGTGGTCCAGTCCCAGCAGCGCCGCCCCCAGCACCGGCGCTGCCGTCACCACCTCGACGACCGCCTTCGGCGCCCGTACCGCCAGCAGTTCGCGGATGCGCCCGTCCAGCTCGGGGTGCCGGGCGGCCAGCACACTGCCGCCGAGCAGCACCGGCACCTCCTCGCCGAGGAGTTCGAGGCGGTCCAGAGCGACGGTCGCCATCGCCACGACCTCCGCGGCCTGCCGGTGCACCAGCGACCGGGCCACCGGGTCACCCGCGGCGCTCGTCGCGAAGAGCACCGGCGCCAGTTCGTGCCGTCGTGCCGCCGTGACATGGCCGAGGTGCAGTGCCTCGATCAGCGCGTACATCGAGTCGAGGCCGAAGTGTGCAGGCAGCGTGGCGGCCAGCGCCGTCGGCTCGCCGCGTCCGTCCTCGGCCCGCGCCGCGTGCCACAGTGCCTCTTCCGCGAGGCCCCCGCCGCCGCCCCAGTCCCCGGAGAGCTTCCCGAGCGCGGGGAAGCGTGCGGTGCGGCCGTCGGGCAGCATGCCGACGCAGTTGATGCCCGCTCCGCAGACGACGGCGACGCCCCGCGGTTCGTCCACCCCGGCCCGCAGGATCGCGAAGGTGTCGTTGCGCACCTCGGTGGTGCGCCCCCAGCCGCGGTCCTGCAGGGCGGCGGTCAACTCCCTCTCCTCCACGGGCAGGTCGGCGTTGGCGAGGCAGGCGGAGACATGCTCGACCGCGCCGCTGATCCCGCACCTGGCCCTGGCGTCCTCGACCGTGGCCGCAAGGGTGTCGATCGCCGCCGTGACACCGACCTTCGGCGGCTGGAAGCCCGGCCCTCTGCTCGAGGCGAGCACCCAGCCGTCGGCGCCGACGAACGCCACGTCGGTCTTGCTGTTCCCCGCGTCGATGGCGAGGACGACCCGGGGGGTTCTTGCCGGTTTCCCCCCGGAAGGACCGGTCACGCCCACGCGAGGTGCTCCCGGTTGTGCGCGATCAGCCGGCCGGTGAGCCTGTCGGCGTACTCGTACTGCCCGACCAGCGGGTGTGACAGCAGCGCCTTGAAGACCCGCTCGCGTCCGCCCCGCAGCGCGGCCTCCAGCGCCAGGTCCTCGTAGGCCGTCACGTTCGCGGTCAGCCCGGTGTACAGCGGGTCGAGTTGTCCGACCGCCAGCGGAGTCGCCCCGTTGGTGTCCACCGCGGCCTGCACCTCGATGACGGCGTCGTCCGGCAGGAAGGGAAGCGTGCCGTTGTTGTACGTGTTCACCACCTGGTACGGGGAGCCCGCGCCGCTCAGCAGTGAGGCGGCGAGGTCCACGGCCGCCTCCGAGTAGAACGCGCCGCCCCGCTTGGCGAGCAGCTCCGGCTTCTCGTCGAGCTGCGGGTCGCCGTACATCTCCAGCAGCCGCTTCTCCATCTCCGCGACCTCCACGGCCCGGGAGGGCTTGGTCCGCATTTCCCGTACGGCCTCGTCGTGACCGTAGTAGTAGCGCAGGTAGTACGAGGGCACGACGCCGAGGCGGTCGATCAGCTCCCGCGGCATGCGCAGATCGCCGGCGACGGCGTCACCGTGCTCCGCCAGCAGCCGCGGCAGCACGTCCTCGCCCTCGGGACCGCCGAGCCGGACGGCGGTCTCCCAGGTGAGGTGGTTGAGCCCCACATGGTCCAGATGGATCTCGGACGGCACCACGTCCAGCAGCCCGGCGAACTTCCGCTGGAAGCCGATGGCCACGTTGCACAGCCCGACGGCCTTGTGCCCGGCCTTCAGCAGCGCGCGGGTGACGATGCCCACCGGGTTGGTGAAGTCGATGATCCAGGCGTCCGGGTTTGTGCGGCGCACCCGCTCAGCGATGTCGAGGACGACCGGCACGGTCCGCAGCGCCTTGGCGAGACCGCCCGCGCCGGTGGTCTCCTGGCCGATGCAGCCGCACTCCAGCGGCCAGGTCTCGTCCTGTTCGCGCGCGGCCTGCCCACCCACGCGCAGCTGCAGAAGTACGGCGTCGGCGCCCGCGACGCCCGCGTCGACGTCCGCAGTGGTGACGATCTTTCCCGGATGGCCCTGCTTGGCGAAGATCCGCCGGGCGAGGCCGCCGACGAGTTCGAGCCGGTCGGCCGAGGGGTCGACCAGTGCGAGTTCCTCGATCGGAAGGGTGTCGCGCATCCGCGCGAAACCGTCGACGAGTTCGGGGGTGTACGTGGAACCGCCCCCCACGACAGCGAGCTTCATGAACTGGCCTTTCTAGCCCTTCACTCCGGTCAGTGTGATGCCTTCGATGAAGGCCTTTTGCGCGAAGAAGAAGACCACGATCACCGGCGCCATGATCACCACCGTGGCGGCCATGGTCAGGTTCCAGTCGGTCCGATGGGCGCCCTTGAAGGACTCCAGGCCGTAGCTCAGGGTCCAGGCGGCAGGGTTCTCCGAGGCGTAGATCTGCGGGCCGAAGTAGTCGTTCCAGCAGTAGAAGAAGTGGAAGAGAGCCACTGCCGCGATGGCCGGCCTGGCCATCGGCAGCACGATCCGCACCATCGTGCGCAACTCGCCGCAGCCGTCGATCCTGGCCGCCTCCGTGTAGTCCCTGGGGATGGTCAGCAGGAACTGCCGCAGCAGGAAGACGGTGAACGCGTTGCCGAAGGCGAACGGGATGATCAGCGGCCACAGCGTGCCCGCCAGATCCAGCTGCTTCGCCCAGAAGAGGTACATCGGAACGACGACGACCTGCGGCGGCAGCATCATTGTCGCGATGACGAGCATCATCGCCAGATTCCTGCCGCGGAAGCGGAACTTGGCAAGCGCGTACGCCACCGGGATGCTGGAGCCCACGGCGAGGACGGTGCCGAGTCCCGCGTAGAGCAGGGTGTTGCGCCACCAGGTCAGGAAGCCGGGCGTGTTCCAGACGGTGGCGAAGTTGCCCCACTCCCAGGTGTGCGGCCACAGATCCCGGGTGAGCGCCTGGTCGTCGCTCATCACGGCGGTCAGGAACACGAAGACGAACGGCAGCAGGAAGAACAGCGCGGCGGCGATCGCCAGCGAGTGGATCGCGATCCACTCCAGCGCGGCGCGCCGCCGTGCCGTGTGCCGGGCGCAGGCGCCCCGGCGGCCGGGGGAGGCCGACTTGCGGGTGGCCCGGACAGGGCTCCGGGTGATGGTGGTCATCGTTCAGTCCTCCGCCGACAAGAAGCCGGAGCGCCGCCGCATCAGCAACGCCGTGAACGCCATGGCCAGGGCGAACAGCACCAGGGCGACCACACAGGCCGCACCCGTGTCGAAGCGCTGGAAGCCGAGGTTGTGGACCGTCTGCGGGAGGGTGAGCGTTGTCCTGTCCGGGTAGCCGGGCTCGAACTGCTGCCCGGAGCCGCCGATCACCCCGCTCGCCACCTTCGCCGCCACCAGCGGCTCCGTGTAGTACTGCATCGTCGCGATCACCCCGGTGACCACGGCGAAGAGCACGATCGGCGAGATGCTCGGCAGCGTGACGTAACGGAAGCGCTGCCAGGGGCGGGCACCGTCCAGCTCCGCCGCCTCGTACTGCTCCTTCGGCACGTCCAGCAGCGCCGCCATGAAGATCACCATCAGGTCGCCGATGCCCCACAGGGCCAGGATCGTCAAGGACGGCTTGGACCAGGCGGGGTCGGTGAACCAGCCGGGGGCCGGCAGCCCGATTCCCCCGAGGATCGTGTTCGCCGGGCCCGTGCCGGGGTTGAGCAGGAAGACGAACGACATGGTGGCGGCGACCGGCGGGGCCAGATACGGCAGGTAGAACAACGTCCGGAAGACCCCGGCCCCCGTCTTGATCTTCGTGATCAGCAGTCCGATGCCGATACCGAACAGGACCCGCAGCGACACCATGACGGCGACCAGCCACAGGGTGTTGCGCAGCGCAGGCCAGAAGAACGGGTAGTCGTTGAACACGTACGACCAGTTCTTCAGCCCCACCCACGTCGGCGGGGCGAACCCGTCGTACTTCATGAACGAGAAGTAGACCGTCGAGACCAGCGGGTAGACGAAGAAGACCGCGAAGCCGATCAGCCACGGGGACAGGAAGCCGAGCGTGCGCAGCGTCGACCTGCGGCGCCTGGAGCGCAGTGCGCGGCCCGCCGGGTGGAGGGCTGTGGCCGGCATCAGCGTGCCTGCTCGTTGTCCTTGTCGACCTGGGCGTCGGTCTTCTTCAGGGCCGCGTCGAGGTCCTTCTCACGGCCGGCCTCGTGGCGCACACCCAGGTTCTGCGCGGTCAGCAGGAACGCGCCGCCGTTCACGGAGGACGGGGCGTGGGCGCTCTTCGGGTGCTGCGCGATGTCCACGAACGTGCGGTACAGCGGGTCGTCGATCAGCCTCGGAGACTTCAGCGCCGCCACCGTGGAGGGCACGTTGTGGATGGCGTTGGCGAACGAGACGACCGCGTCGGTGTCGGTGGAGAGGTACTTCACCAGCTCCCATGCCGCGTTCTGCTTCTTGCTCACCTTCGCGATGCCGAGGACGGTGCCGGACAGATAGCCCTTGCCGTAGTCGGCCACCTGGTCGTCCGGGACCGGGAAGGGCGCCGCGCCGATCTCGAAGTCCAGGCCGGCGTCCATGGCCATCCTGCCGCGCCATTCGCCGTCGAGCTGCATGGCGACCTGACCGGTGTGGAAGGGGTGCTTGGGACCCCATTCGTCGCCGAGGCCCGTGCGGAACTTCTCCAGCTTCTTGTGGCCGCCGAGCTTGTCGGCCAGGTTCTTCTGCCAGGTGAGCAGGGCTTTGGCCGCGGGGTCCCCGGCGAGGTTGGACCTGCCCTCCTCGTCGAAGTACTCGACGCCGAACTGTGAGGCGTAGTGCTCGAAGGTCGTCTCGTAGCCCTGGAAGTTGGGCATGAACCCGAGCTGTTCGTAGCTGTCGCCCTTGGCCTTGGTGAGCTTCTTCGCGACCTCGTCGAACTCCGAGAGGGTCTTCGGCGGCGCGGCGATCCCGGCCTCCTCGAACGCCTTCTTGTTGTAGTAGAGGCCGTACGCGTCGCCCAGCAGCGGCACCGCGCACCGCTCGCCCTCGTGCTCTGTGTACTTGGCCATCTGCGGCAGGAAGGTCTTCGACGGGTCGATCCCCGACTTCTCCAGGTACGGCTTCAGGTCGGCGAGCGCCCCGGTGGTGCAGAACCGGCCCACGTTGTCGGTGGTGAAGGAGGAGACGACGTCCGGGGCGTTCGAACCGCCCGCCCGCAGCGCCTGGTTGAGCTTGTCGTCCGTGATGCCCTTGACGATTTCGACCGTGATGTTCGGATGCTTCTTCTCGAACGACCTGATGTTCGCCTCGATCGCGGCGACCTCGCCGGGTGCGGACCAGCCGTGCCAGAAGGTGAGCGTCGTCCTCGCGTTCGGATCGTCCGTGGCGCCGCTGTCGGCGGAGCCCGTACAGGCCGTTGCGAGAAGCGAGGTCGCGGCGGCCGCGGCGAGCGCGATGCCCGGGGTCCGGTTGTTCTTGGGCATGACGAAGTCTCCCTGTGACAAGGACGGGTCGGGGGAAGGGGAGAAGCGGGGTGAAGGGGTCGTTCGGTCAGCGGGAGGTGTCGAAGACCTCGTCGCGGGTGGTGGCCAGCGCGCTCTCGAGCGCGCCGCGCAGCACCGGATGCCGGCGTACGGACCCGACCACGAGACGCGGACGGGACGCGGCCAGTTCGGTCAGCTCCGCCTGGACGCGCGCCCGCAGCGGCTCGCCGCCCGCGACGATGGCCGCGCCGGACAGCACGACCAGCTCCGGGTCGAGCACGGCCACCATGGAGGCCAGACCGGTCGCGAGTCCTGTCGCGTATGCGTCGAGCAGCTGTCCGTACGGTCCCGAGTCCCTCTCCGCGGCCCTGGCCACCAGCGCGCTCGCGACCTCGGCGTGCGGGCCGCCGCCGATGTGCTCGGGGGCGAGACCGAGTTCGCGGGCCAGCCGGGGGAGTGCCTGGGCACCGGCCAGTTCCTGGAAGCCGCCGCTGTTCGCCTTGGTCACCTGGCGGACCAGCGGCGTGCCCGGCACGGGGAGGAAGCCGACCTCGCCGGCGCCGCCGGTGAAGCCGCGGTGCAGCCGGCCGCCGATGACGACGGCGGCGCCGAGGCCTTCCTCGTTCCACAGCAGGACGAAGTTCTCGTGGCCGTGGGCGGCGCCGAGGCGCTGCTCGGCGACGGCGGCGAGATTGACGTCGTTCTCGTACTCGACGGGCATCGGCAGCGCGGCCGCCAGCTCGTCGAGCAGTGTGCGGGAGTGCCAGCCGGGCAGGTGCGACGCGTAGCGCAGGCACCCGGTGGACGGGTCGAAGGCGCCGGGCGTGCCGATGACGAGGCGGTGGACGTCGCCGCGGGTCAGGCCGGCGGCCTTGACGGCCCCGTCGAGCGCGTCGGTCACCTGCCGTACGACGCTGTCGGCGCGCCGACCAGGGGTGGGCAGTTCGAACTCGCCGACGGTCGCGCCGGCTATGTCGGCGACGGCCGCGCGGATGCGCTCGGGGGTGACGTCCAGGCCCGCGGCGTGAGCGACGCTCCCGTTGATCGCGTACAGCTGGGCGCTGGGCCCGGGCCGCCCCTCCGTGGTGCCCGTGACGACGACGAGCCCCGCCGCCTCCAGCCTGGCCAGCAGCTGTGAGGCGGTGGGCTTGGACAGGCCGGTCAGCTTGCCGATCCTGGTCCGGGAGAGAGGGCCGTGCTCCAGCAGGAGATCGAGCGCGGCACGGTCGTTCATGGCGCGCAGTACGCGCGGGGTACCGGGCGTGGTTCCGGCCACAACGGTCGCACCTGCCTCTCGGATCGGCCTCTCGGCTCTCACTGTTAGGAAGGTTTCCTATTCTGTGGATTCGAAAGTAGGCCGCGCGCCGGGCCCCGTCAATGGCGAACGCCCCCTGGGCGACCAAAGCGTTACCCGGGGGCGTCGTGTGTCGGCGTCCCGGTCCGGCAATCAGCCCGGACCGGGACGGCCCGTCCTCACTTCGAGAGGTTGGCGGACGGTGCCAGCGGCGAGGCCGCCATCGACTGCGGGGACCGGTCCGACGCGAAGACGGACGGGGCCGACATGCCGGCGGTCGGATCGGCCGGGGACTCCTCGGCCTGCTGCGGCAGCCCGCCGACGATGCGGATGCCCGCCGCGTCGAATGCGCGCTTGATCCGCCAGCGCACCTCCCGCTCCACGCCGAGCGCCTTGCCCGGCATCGTCTTCGCGGACACCCGGAACGTCATCGAGTCCAGCAGCACCTCGGTCAGGCCCAGCGTCTCGACCGGGCCCCACAGCTGCTCGTTCCACGGCTCGGCCTTCGCCAGATCGTCCGCGACCCCGCCGATGACGGACTTGACGTGGTCCAGGTCCTCCGAGGAGCGGACCGTGACGTCGACGGCAGCGGTCGCCCAGCCCTGGCTGAGGTTGCCGATCCGCTTGATCTCGCCGTTGCGCACGTACCAGATCTCGCCGTTGTCGCCCCGCAACTTGGTGACTCGCAGACCCACCTCGATCACCTCGCCCGAGGCGACACCCGCGTCCACCGCGTCCCCGACCCCGTACTGGTCCTCCATGATCATGAAGACGCCTGAGAGGAAGTCGGTGACGAGATTGCGCGCGCCGAAACCGATCGCGACGCCCGCCACACCCGCGGAGGCCAGCAGCGGCGCCAGGTCGATCTTGAAAGCGCCGAGGATCATGAGGCCGGCGGTGCCGAGGATCAGGAACGACGCGATCGACCGCAGCACGGACCCTATGGCCTCCGACCGCTGACGGCGCCGCTCGGCGTTGACCAGCAGGCCGCCCAGCGCCGTGCCCTCGACGGCCTGTGCGGAGCGGTTCATCCGCGAGATCAGCTTGGTCAGCGCCCGGCGCACAAGCATCCGCATCACCAGGGCCACGACGAGGATGAGCGCGATACGAAGCCCGGTGTTCAGCCAGGTGGACCAGTTCTCCTCCACCCATCCGGCGGCGCTTTCCGCGCGCTGCGCGGCCTCGTCGAGCGTGACGGGGGCCGGCGAGGGGTCGGTTTCCAGCACGGCGGACGACCAGGACGACCAGAAGGCGGTCACGGGAGAAACCTCCAGCTTGCGACGAGAGACCAATAACCCTAACCGGGCATCACGGCTCCTCCGGCGTCTTCAGGGGCCAAGAGACAAGGCTCACCACCGTCCGTCGAGGAGGCGCGGCGGCCTTGTGGCGGAAAACACCTCGAGCCCGTTACGCATACGTGGTGGCGCAGGAAGCGGCGATGAGTAGAAACTGTTGGCAGATCGTCCCGGCGCGAGCCACGCGCCGCCGGCGTACAAGGAGGCATCCACCGTGCCGCACGTCCTGGTCCTCAACGCGTCGTACGAGCCCCTCGGCGTCGTACCGCTCCGCCGCGCGCTCGTCCTCGTCCTGGAGAACAAGGCTCTCTGCCTCGAGGAGTCCGGCGCCTTCATGCATAGCGCGACCCGCGTCATCGCCGCGCCCAGCGTCGTGCGACTCAAACGGTTCGTGCGGGTCCCCTACCGGGGGCCCGTTCCTCTTACCCGCAAAGCGCTCTTCGCCCGCGACGGCGGGCGCTGCATGTACTGCGGTGGCATCGCAACCAGCGTCGACCACGTCGTACCGCGCAGCCGCGGGGGCCAGCACGCCTGGGACAACGTGGTGGCCGCGTGCCGCCGCTGCAACCACGTCAAGGCCGACCGTCACCTGCGCGAACTCGGCTGGCGCCTGCGTCATCAGCCGGCCCCCCCGAGCGGGCTCGCGTGGCGCATCATCGGGACCGGGCACCGGGATCCGCGGTGGCTGCCGTATCTGCAGCCGTACGGGGCGGACGACGCGATCACTCGCATCGACGGCATCTCCGCGTGAGGCGGGCCCTGCCGCTGCTCGGGGCTGTCCCCTCTCCGCCCTCCCCCTGGGGGCGGCGTCGGTGGTACCCCCATCCCGAAGCGGGGCACGCCCGCGCCCCGGTACCGGGGCGCGCGGTCGGCCTTCGGGGCTTCGTTCCCGGCGCCGGTACGCGCTTCGCGCGGTGGTCGCGACCTCTCCGCCTGGCCCGGCGGCCGGGGAGTACCTCCCGCGCCGCCGGGCGGAGGGGAGTGGCCCCGGACGGGCCGCACTGCAGCCCGCCGGTGTGTGAGGCGCGGCGGGGAAGCCCCGGGGAACGAGACTCCGGGAGGAGCCGAACGCCGGCACAGCGGGAAGGCGCGGCGGGAGAACGACTCCGCCCAGCGGCTCAGTCCGGTGCCACCGCGTACGCCTCCACCGAGAACAGCGAGTAACCGAACTCCGTCGCCCGCTCGTCCCCCTGCACCCGGATGAACCGTGTCCCCTTCGCGTCCATGCCCACCGACTCCCGGCCGCCACCGCCGTCCGTGATCGTCGCCGCGGTGCGCCAGACCTTGCCGTCCGCCGAGACCTGAATGCGGTAGCGCGTCGCGTACGCCTCCTGCCAGTGGAGGGTGACCCGGCCCACCCGGGCCGGGCGGGGGAGTTCCACCTGCCACCACGCGCTCGGGCCGATCGGTGACGACCAGCGGCTCCCGGCGTCGCCGTCGACCGCGGCGGCTGCCGGGAAGTCGGGCGTCTCGTCGCCGGACGAGGACGCCTCCGCGCCCGCCTGGCGCGCCAGGTCGCCGCCCGTGGTCGGCGGGAAGGCGCGCACGGTCAGCGTGCGCTCCTGACCGGCGAAGGAGAACGGCACCCGGTACTCCCCCGCGGGGGTGTCCTTGGGCACGGCGACCTCGACGGGGACCGTGGTCCGCTGCCCCCGCGGCACCGTGGTCCGCCCGGGGACGGTCACCTTGATCCCCGCCGGCGCCTTCGCGGTGAGCCGGCCGCGCACCTCGCCCGGGCGCTGCGCGGTCAGCCGGACCCCGGCGCTCCGGGGCCTGCCGCCGATCTCGGCGTCGGTGGTCTCGCGTACGAGGTCGAGCCCGGCCGCAGGCCCGTCCGCGAACCAGGGGACCAGCGAGCGTACGGCCGGCCGGTCGCCGCCGTCCGTGGTGACGCGTACGGCGTCCACCCGCAGCCCCTTGGCGTCGACCTGCGTCCAGCCTCCCGCCGACAGCGGGCCGAGCGGACGCCACCCCTCGCCCGGGACGTGCACCTCCAGCCGGCCGACCGACTGGGCGGACCCGGAGGAGCCGCTGGTGGGCGCTGTCATCGCGGTCACGGCGGCGAGCGGCCGCGGCCGCTCGAGGCGCACCACGTCCTCGCCGGGCCGGCCGGCCGCCGCCCGGTCGGCGCCCGTCCAGGCCCGCGACTCCTGCACCGCCCGGTCCAGGAACGGCGTCAGCACGCCCTTGCCGACCGTCGCCCGGCTCGCCGCCGCGTCCGCGCGCAGCGGCTCCAGGGCCAGCGAGGCACGCCACGCGGTCTCGCCGTCGCCGCGGCTCTGCGCCTGGAGCATGTCGACGGCCAGTTCGCCGGAGCGGCCGTAACGGGACAACTGGCTGAGCCACGGCCGTACTTCCGCCGCCAGACGGCCGTCCGCGGTGTCCGCGAGCCGGTCCGGCGCCTGGCGCATGACCGTGAAGGCCGCGCGCAGGGAGGCGGCGGCACGGTCCCTGGCCCTGGTGTCCGTCGTGGTGCGCGAACGCCAGAACTCGTCGAGCAGCGGACGCAGGTACGCCGACTCGTCGTCGGGGCTGAGGATAGACGACGCGGCGTTCCCCGCGAGGGCACGCAGCGCCTCCCGGCCCTTCGCGTCGCCACCGGCAAGGTCGTCCAGCGCGGCCTGCCAGGACTGCCCGGGCCGGTAACCCTTCGGGTTCCAGGCGTAGTCGGCGGCGGTGAACAGCGGGATCCGTGAGGCGGCGGCCTGTTCCATCGCGTTGGCGAGCAGCGCGGCGGAACCGGTGGCCACGGCGGGCTCCCGGCCGGTGTAGGGGCCGAGGAATATCCGGTCCTGCGCGTAGTCGTTGACCGGGTAGTTGTCCATGGTGACCAGCGGGTGCTCGAAGGCGTCCCGCGCGCCCGCCAGTTCGCGGCCGGTGATGGTGCGCGGCACCACGCCGACCCCGGTCCACGCCACGCGGACCGTTCCGTCCAACTCCTCGGCGAGCGCGCGCCGGTAGTCGGTCGCACCCTCCTGGTAGAACTCGGTGGGCATCACGGACAGCGGTTCCGCACCCGGGTGACGCTCCTCGAGGTGGCGCGCCAGCTGTCCCGCGACCCGCGCGTGCGCCCTGGCCGCCGCCTCGGGGCCGGAGCCGAAGGTCTCCGCGTCCTTCGAGCAGTGCCACTCGCTGTAGCTGACGTCCTGGAACTGCAGCTGGAAGGCGCGGATGCCCAGCGCCCACATGGCGTCGATCTTGCGGGTGAGCGCCTTCACGTCCGCCTCGTCGGCCAGGCACATCGACTGAGCGGGTGCCACGGCCCAGGCGAGGGTGACGTGGTTGCGGCGTGCGCGCTCGGCCAGTTCACGGAACTCCGCGCGCTGTGTGGCCGGATACGGGTCGCGCCAGCGGGACTGCCGGAAGGCGTCGTCGCCGGGGGCGTAGAGATAGCGGTTCTGCTTGGTGCGTCCCATGAAGTCGAGCTGAGCCAGCCGCTGCTCACGGTCCCAGGGCTGCCCGTAGAACCCTTCCGTCGTGCCGCGCACGGCGGTTGCCGGCCAGTCGCGTACGACGACTCCCGCGACGGTCCCCTCGACGACCAGCCGGCGCAGGGTCTGCACACCGTGGAAGAGGCCGTCCTCGCCGACGCCGTCGAGGGCGATCGTGTCACGGTTCGCGATCCGGCCGACCGCGAGCCGGTAGCCGCCGGAGGGGAGGTCGGCGCGCTCCGGTGCGCGCAGGGCGCGCAGTGCCGACGCGGCTTCCCCGCCACCGAGGTGCACCACCGGGCCACGTCCGGGGAGCCCGGTGTGCACGGTCCGTACGCCGGAGGCGTGCAGCACCTCCTTCAGCAGTTCGACCGCATACGGGTCGGCGGAGGGGTCGGCGACGACCGTCGCCTCGTCGCCGAGGCGGACCGCCTCTCCCTGGGCGCGCAGGGACTGCGGGCGCGGCCACACGGCAGGGGGCGCGGCTTCGTCCTGGGGGTCCTGTGCGGTGCCGGCCGGGGAACCGGGTTCCTGCGGCAGGAGGGTCGCGCCGTGCGCGGCTCCCGCACCGCCGAGCAGGCTGCCGATGACCGCAACCGCGACCGCCGCCGCTGTACGCCGTCTGCCCCCGAGTCGCACGGCTTTCTCCCCTCGGTCTTCCTGCCGTTCCGGTCGGTTTCGAGCCCACCACCACCACCGTCGGAGTGTCAATGTGCGTGGCCGTTGTGCGCCTTTTGCCTGGCGTGGTGAATGATCGGGGGACAACTGCCGGACGGGGAGGGCAATGTGACACGGAACACGTCGACCGATCGTGTACGTCTGCGATTCCGCCGGCTGGGTAGGGCTGCTTCGACCCCTCACGTCAGCTTGGAGTGATTATCGTGGCCGCATCCGCGCACCTGCTGCTCTCCGCCCTGTCCAAACAGGTTCCGGGACACGTCCCCGGCCCGTCGAAACCGGCCCCGAGCGCCTGCCCGCTCGCCGACGAGGTGCCGCTCACCAGCGAGCCGCCGCTCGCCTACGACGTTCCTCTCACGAGTGAGCCGCCGCTCGCTCACGCCGCCCCCCTCACCAGCGAGCCCCCGCTCGCCGACATCGCGCCCCTCACGAGCGAGCCGACCGCCCACGGCACGGCGGGCGGTACGGAGTCGCCAGGGGTCTGAAGGAGTCCGCATGGGCCTGGCCCGGCTAGCCGAGCTGCACGGAGTCGCCACCGCGTTCTCGCCCGCCAAGGGCGTCACCGTCGCAGTCCCGGACGCCACCGTCGTGGCTGTTCTCGCCGCGCTCGACATCGACGCGTCCACGCCCGAAGCGGTACGCGTCGCGCTGGAGCGCGCCGAGCGGGCCGCCGCGGAGCGGTTGCTGCCGCCGACGGTGGTCGTATGGCGAGGCCCCGACGGCGGACGGCCCGAGATCCCGCCGGCTCTGACCGGCCTGCCGGCCGGCACGGCGCTCCGCCTGAGCATGGAGTCCGGCCAGGAACTCGCCTGGACCGCCCCGCCGCCCCCAGGGCACCCGACCCCGACGCGCCCGCCGGGCGTTGTCCGGCCGTCCGCGTCACCCGCGCAGGGCGCCGGGCCCGGCGCCGGCGGCGCGCGCACCGCGCCGTGGCCGCAACTGCCGCTGGGCGCGCACCGTTTGGAGGCCGAGGCGCCGGACGGGCGCTCCGCCCGCGCCACCCTCGTCGTCGCTCCGGACCACGCCCCTGCCCCTGGAGGGCGCTCGCACGGCTTCCTGATCCAGCTGTACTCCCTCCTCTCGGCCCGCTCCTGGGGCATGGGCGACCTCGGGGATCTCGCCGAGCTGGCGAGGTGGTCGGGACGCTCACTCGGTGCGTCCTTCGTGCAGGTGAACCCCCTGCACTCCGGCGTCCCGGGCGCCCCCGCCGACCCCTCCCCGTACCGCCCCTCCTCCCGGCGCTTCCCCGACCCCGTCCATCTGCGCATCGAGGACGTCCCCGAGTACGCGTACGCGGACCCGGCGGCCCGGCAGCGATTGGAGGAACTGCGCGACAAGGCGGCCGAGCTGCGTGAAGCGGTGCTGGACAAGGGTGCGTTGATCGACCGGGACGCCGTCTGGGAGCTCAAGCGCGAGGCGCTGGAGATCCTGCACCGCGTCCCCCTCGGCCCCGGACGCCATGCCGCCTACTGCGCCTTCCTCGCCGAACAGGGCCAGGCGCTGGAGGACCACGCCACCTGGTGCGCACTCGCCGAGGTGCACGGCTCCGCGTGGCACGACTGGCCGACCGCGCTGCGCGACCCCCGTTCACCGCAGACGGCAGCGGCCCGGACGGAGCTGACCGACCGGATCGACTTCCACAGCCGGTTGGTCTGGCTGACCGACGAGCAACTGGCCGCCGCGGGACGCGCCGCGCGCGAGGCCGGTATGGATGTCGGGATCGTCCACGACCTCGCTGTCGGCGTGCATCCGGGTGGCGCCGACGCCTGGGCGCAGCAGGACGCCTTCGCCGCGGGGATGTCGGTGGGCGCCCCGCCCGACGCGTTCAACGCGCACGGCCAGGACTGGGGGCTGCCGCCCTGGCGGCCGGACACCCTGGCCGCGTCGGGCTACGCCCCCTACCGAGGACTGCTGCGCAGCATCCTGCGCAACGCGGGCGCGCTGCGCATCGACCATGTGATGGGCCTCTTCCGGCTCTGGTGGGTGCCGGCCGGCAGCCCGCCCACCGACGGCGCCTACGTCCGGTACGACGCGGAGGCGATGCTCGCGGTCCTCGTCCTGGAGGCGCACCGCGCGGACGCCGTCGTCATCGGAGAGGACCTGGGCACGGTCGAGCCCGGTGTGCGGGAGGCCCTCTCCCGGCGAGGTGTGCTCGGCACCTCCGTGCTCTGGTTCGAGCGGGACTGGAACGGCGACGGAGGCCCGCTGCCGCCCGACAAGTGGCGCGAGGGCTGCGTCGCCACCGCCACCACCCACGATCTGCCCTCCACGGCGGCCCGGCTGACCGGCGGCCACGTGGAGCTGCGCCACCGGCTCGGTCTGCTGGCCCGTTCACTGGAGGAGGAGCGCACCGAGGACACGGCCGACGTGACCGAATGGCTCGGCCTGCTCGGCGACCTCGGTCTGCTGCCGGAAGGCACGGGCGACGAGGAGGGCGGGATCCGGGCCGTCTACCGCTATCTGCTGCGCACACCGGCCCGGATGGTCGGCATCTGGCTGCCGGACACGGTGGGCGACCGCCGCCCGCAGAACCTGCCGGGCACCTGGGACCAGTACCCGAACTGGCGGCTGCCCGTCTCCGACACGGAGGGACGGCCGACGAGCCTGGAGGAGCTGGCCGCCTCGCCCCGGCTGCACCGCCTGCTGGAGGTCTTCACGGCCCGTACGGCACCCCCGGACGCGCGTCCGTCATAGCGGTTCGCTACGTTGGGCACCGTGGACAAGAAGAACGCCTTGCGCGCCGGCGCCGTCGCGGCCGGTACGACGCTGATGATGCTGCTCATGTCGTCCCCGGCGCTTGCGCTCACCCCGGACGACGGCGACGACCCGGGTCCCGGCCTGAGCGTGGCCCAGACCCTCGGCCTGTACGTGATCGCGCCGATCGCCCTCTTCGTGGTGATCGCCGGTCTGGTGATGGTGCTCGACAAGTCCAGGAAGCAGGGCTGACACAGCGCTGATCCGGTCCTGGGGCGCCCGGGGTGCATGACGCACCCTGGGCGCCTTTGTCATGACCGGACAGAGATCTGGCCTTGCTCGGGTCCCTTCAAACAGCCGTCGAAAACATTCGATGGACTGTGGTCCGAGATCACGCTCACGGTGTCCGAGGCGGCCGGTTTATGCCCGAGCACGCGCCCTCCGCGGTGGGCGGGGCGGCGATCCTGGCGGTGGCGGAGGCCGGGACGGGTGTGGCGCTGGGGCCCCGGACGGCGGCCGAGCGGCGGGCCGGTGTGGGGATGCGGGCCTTGGGGGCCGACCGGCCCCGCCGCCATGCGGTGGCGGTGGTCCGGCGCGGCTCGGAGTCGGCTTCCGGAACGTCCAGGGTGCTGGACGCGCCGCGGGGGGCGGCGGAGCGGGCGGAAGAGACCGCTGGTGTGAGCTCAGGCGTCCCGGGGGAGCACCGTCATGGGCACGTGGTCCGGATGGGCCATCGCCGAGGCTGCGGCACGCGGCGTGTGGCCGGGCACCGGACGCAGTTTCCAGCGGCGGAGGATCGTGGCGAGGGCGATGGTCGCCTCAGTCCAGGCGAAGGCGTCACCGATGCACTTCCTGTTGCCCGAACCGAACGGGACGAACTCCTCTCGCCCCCGTCCTGCCCACCGCTCCGGCAGGAAGCGGTCAGGGTCGAAGCGGTCCGGGTCCTCGTACAGATCCGGGTCGCGGTGCAGCGCGTAGAGGCTGAAGGCGACCTCGGCCCCGGCGGGCAGGGTGTAGCCGCCGAGATCCACCTCGGTTGTCGTACGGCGCATCAGCAGGGTCACGCCGTACAGCCGGATGACCTCGTCGAGGACCCGCTTGACGCCGGGCAGCCGTGGAATGTCCTCGATGGTCACCGCCCGGTCGCCGACGACCTCGTCGATCTCCGCGACCAACTGCTTCTCGACGTCCGGGTGGCGGGCCAGCTCGTGGAAGGCCCAGGACAGAGTGGAGGCGGTGGTCTCCGTGCCGGCGAACAGGATCGTGACGAGTTCGTCCCGGACCTCCGTGTCGGTCAGGCCTTCGCCGGTGTCCGCGTCCCGCGTGGCCAGCAGGACCGACAGCAGATCGGGCCGGTCGGCCTGGCCGGATTCACGTGTGGTGGCGATGACTTCGTCGATGACGCGGCGCATGCTCTCCGAAGCGGCGTCGAACTCGCGGTTGGGGCGGATCGGCAACCGGTCCAGGAACCTGGGCGACGCGGCCCGAATCAGCATGTACTTCAGGATGACGGGGAAGTTCCGGCGCACGGCCTCCACCGCGGGCCTGCCGATGTCCGCCGAGAACATCGTCTCCGCAAGCGTCTCGATCGTGTACTCGCCCATCACCTGCTCGACGGCGATCTCCTGGCCGGGCGTCCAGGACTCGGCGAGCGCCAGCACTCGGCGGCTCATGGTCTCCGCGTAACCCGCGATGCGCTGATGATGGAAGAGGGGTTGCATCAGCCGCCGGTGCTTGCGGTGGGTCTCGCCGCCCGCGTTCGCCAGACCGTTGCCGACGAGGGGACGGACGCGATCGAAGAGCCGGCCCTTCTCGAAACTGCGGGCCTGTTTGACGGTCACCTCGTTCACCAGCCGGGCACTGGTGGCGACATACATGGGCATGGTTCCCAGGTCGACGCGGACCAGTTCCCCGTTCTGCCGCAGGGAGTTCAGGAAACCGAGCGGGTCGCGCCACAGTTTCAGGGCGTGGCCCAGAAGCGGTACGCCCCCGGGAGCGCGTGGGACCGACTGCAACTCAACAGACACCGCAGAATCCTTTGCTCTAAGCGGAATGCCGGGCCGGTGCAGGTCGGCGGGCCGACACGGGTGCCGTGGCGGGGAGGTCCCACCACCAGGAAATCGCGGGGATGTCCAGCGGATCGGTGCTGTCGTCGGTGGGGACGTCGGTGAACACCGACGGCATGCTCGCCGGGTCGTCCGGTGTGGTGTAGCGCACCGAGCTGATGCCCCAGTCCTGGGCGCCGCGTATGAAGCAGCGCAGGCTGTGGAGGTACTGGCGGAGCTGGGGGCTGCCCTGCTCCGCCAGGCGCGCACTCACCCTCTCGAACAGGCACATCACCCGGTCCCGCTGGGAGATCGCCAGATCCAGTGCACGGGTCGGAGTCAGGCCGTGTTCCTGCTCGAGCACCCGCAGCACGTTGAGGTAGTAGCCCGCCGCCCTCCGCTCCTTGTGGTGGGAGAAGATGTCGTTGTCCCAGGTGATGATGAAGGACGCCATCTCGGCCACGGCACGTACCGCGGTGCGGTCGCGCTCGTGCGGCTGGAGTTCATAGCCGTAGCCCATCTCCAGTATGGGAAGCACCACCGACGTAGCACCGTCGTAGAGGCGCATCAGGGTGTAGTCGTTGAGGTTCGGCACGGTGCCCGCACGCCGGTGCGCGGCCTCCCACACCACCGAGAAGAAGTACTCCCGCAGAGCGTCCACCCAGCGGGCCGTCTGACCTGCCGTTGCATAGCGGTCCACCCGCAGTCGCAGGTCCCTCAGGCCGGCGGCCAGCGGGTCGTCCTCCAGCATGGGAGCGTCGGGGTTCTGCGCCACCCGGATCAGACGATGGAGGAGGCCTGCCAGGTCGCCCGGGCGGTGGCCCAGTTCGCCCTCCTCGCAGTGCCCGTCGTCGACGCCGAACAGCCACAGGACGAAGTCCGCGAGGAGGGAGACGACCTCCTCGCGGCCCTCCGGGAGGATTCGGGCGGAGAACGTGCCTATGCCCTGTGTGACCAGCTTGGCGCGCAGTTGCTCGGATCCGATGCGAAACGTTTCCGCCCAGGCTGCCGTCTGGACATCAATGTCCGCGTGCCGTGGGTGTATCGCCTGCGGGATGGGAGAGAAGAGCGGCGGAACGGTCAGCTCGGGCTCCACTGCTGCCTGCCTCTCGAAGCCGGGTGCAGCGCGACAACACCTCTGCAACACACGCAACTTGCACCTCAGTTGATCAACTAAGGCGCATCGTACTCAGCCGACCCGGTCGATCCAACAGGACGATGCCTGGATGAAACCGGCCAGGTCGGAACAATCAACGGCCGGAACGGAACAGTGACCGCCATGTGCCTCCGGCGCGGCGGGCAGTTGGCTGCTGGGGCACTGCTGGAGGAGCGGCAACCGGCACCGTGTCGGGCAACGGACCGGGCGCGGAAGCGAAATCCACCGCCTGCTTTCCGCCGCTTCCGTTCGACGAGCGGGGTGGTGCGAAGACCACCGGCAGTGCCTCCAGCCGCTTCGAAAGCCAGGCCGCACGCGACCGCAGTTCACCCTCGGGGACAGCGAGCCGGACGTTCGACAGCCGGGCCAGCAGCGTGTCGATGCCGGTGTCGGCGATCGCGCGGCCGATCTCCTGCCCGGGACACTCGTGGGGCCCGCTGCAGAAGGAGAGATGAGCACGGTTCCCGTGCAGGGGCGCGGTGACGTCCGGCCGGATCTCCGGATCGGCGTTGCCGGCCTCGAGACCCAGCATCAGGATGTCGCCGGCCTTGATCTGCTGACCGCCGAGCACGGTGTCGCTGATGGCCCAGCGACCAGGGATCGTCGAGAGAGGCGGCTCGTCCCACAGCACCTGCTCCAGCGCGTCGGGGAGCGTCATGTGGCCGCCGGCGAGATTCGCGCGGAAACGGCGGTCGGTCAGCACCATCCGGAGAGTGTTGGCGATCAGATTGACCGTCGTCTCGTTCGCGGCGACCAGCACGAGCCGCAGATGCTCGACGACCTCGTCGTCGCTCAGGCCCGCCGGGTGGCTCAGGAGCAGGCTGGCCAAATCGTGGCCCGGATTCTGCTTCTTGCGCCCGACCAGGCTCCGCAGCGTCTCCACGACGAAGTCGTTGCTGGCCAGAGCAGTCTCGGTGCCCTTCATCAGGTCCAGGGCCGCATCCACCAGCTGGGGCCCGTACTCCTCGGCCATGCCCAGCAGCTGCGTCATCACCAGCATGGGCAGCTTCTCCGCGAACTGCCCGATCAGATCGGCATGTCCGGTTCCGGCGAAGGCGTCGACGAGCTGGTTCGTGTACCGGATGACATAGCGCCGGATGCCACGGCGGTCGAACTGTTCCAGGCTTTCCGTCACCGCGGAACGAAGTCGCCGGTGCTCCTCGCCGTCCACGAAGATGCAGGTCGGCTGCCACTCGACCATGGGGCGCAACGGCGAGTCCGGGGTCACCTTCCCCTCTTCGAACATCCGCCAGTGCCTCGAGTCGCGGGTGAACCGGGAAGGGGAGCGCGTGACTTCGAGAATCTCCCGGTAGCCCAGCACAAGCCATGCCGGCAGGTCCCCGTGCAGCAGCACGGGTGCCACCGGACCGTGCTCCTGGCGCAGGAGCTCGTACATCGCCCGGGGATCCGCCTCCGCCTCCGCGCCGTACAGCCGGCGCAGTGCATCCGGGGGCATGCCGTGGGCGGGGCAGCCCGGTGGCGGGACGGGGCCGGGAGGCGCGGAGGGCTCGGGGGCGTGGCCGATCGGGTCGGGGGTGGTCATGACGCCTCCTGCGTCGTGGCAAGGTTCTGGAGATAGCGCATCAGCGTCATCAGGACGTCCCGGCTGGAGCCGCGCTGCCGCGCGTCGCAGAGGACGATCGGCACCGACGCCGGCAGGTCCAGGGCGCTGCGCAGCTCCTCCAGGGGGTGGTCGGGTGCGTCGGGGAAGTTGTTGACGGCCACCACGAACGGCACGCCGCGCTCCTCGAGCCGCCCGATGACGTCGAAGCTGACCTCGAGCCGGCGGGTGTCGACGAGCACCACGGCGCCCAGCGCGCCCTCGAACAGTCCGCGCCACAGGAACCAGAAGCGTTCCTGGCCCGGGGTGCCGAACAGGTAGAGCACCAGCTCCTCGTTGATGCTGATGCGGCCGAAGTCCATCGCGACGGTCGTGGACGTTTTGCGCTCCACGCCCTGGGTGTCGTCGACGCCGACCCCGGCCTGGGTCATCGTCTCCTCCGTCGTCAGCGGCCTGATCTCGCTCACCGAGCCGACCAGTGTCGTCTTGCCGACGCCGAAACCACCCACGATGACCACCTTGACGGCAGCGGTGGCCGTCGTGGGCAGCACGTCCTCGCTCCGCGGCCCGACGGCCTGCTCAGAGCTTTTGAAGTCCATCGATCACTGCCTCAATCAAAGCGCGGTCGGGGAGACGGGCGGCCTGGACGGGTGCGCGTGCCAGCACCTTGTCCTCGGCCAGAAGGTCGCTGAGCAGCACGGTGACGACACTCACCGGGAGACCCAGATAGGCGGAGATCTCGGCCACCGAGAGCGGGGCCTGACAGATGCGGGTGATCGCCGCGTGCTCCGGCTGCATGCCGGGCGCGGGACCCGACCTGGCCACGATCAGGGTGACCAGGTCGAGCGTGGCGGGCGTGGACGAGCCGCTGCGGCCGCCCGTGATGACGTAGAGCCGCTCGGGACTGCTCTCCTCCCAGTCCCCGCCCGCGTCGCTCACGCGGTCTGCCCTTCGTGCCGCGGCGGCGTGCTCAGGTGTTCTCCGATCCGCAGCACGAGGTCCCGCATCCGCTGGCCCATCAGTCCGGCGTCGACTCCCTCGTCGGCCAGCACCGCCAGGTACGCGCCCTGGCCCGCGGCCATCAGATAGAAGAATCCGCCGTCCATCTCGATGACGACGAGTCGCATCTGCCCGTCACCGTGCGGAAGTTCGGAGGCAACCGCGGCTGCCAGGCTCTGCAGCCCCGCGCAGGCGGCGGCGAGCCGGTCGGCGGTGTCGGTGTCCGCGCCGTACTGGGCCATGCGCAGACCGTCGGCTGACAGGACGACGACGTTACGGGTCTGCGGAACGCCCTCCGCCAGGTCCTTGAGCATCCAGTCCATGTTGGTCTGGTTGGACTGCCGCTGAATCATGGCTGCTGGTTCCCCTTGCTTGGCTGGGTGGTGTCGCCGGACAGGCCGCTCTGGAAGGCGGCCAGCCACATGCCGGGCTGCACCGCCGGTGCGGACGCGGGCGCCGCCTCGCCCGTGGCCGGTGCGGACTGCGCGGCCGCAGTGGCGGGGGCGGCCGGCGCGGCGGGCTCGGTCACGCGGGCCTTGCGGCGCCGCTGCGGCAGGCCGTTGGGCGTCCGCTCGGTCACCACCGGCATGTCGTCTTCGGCCGGGCCCGCCGCCGGGCCCGAGGCGGTCGGCCCGGTGACCGGCCGCGGCAGCCGCTCGTGAGTGTCGGACCCGGCCGCGCGGGGGCCGGAGGAGGTGCCGATGCCGTGCGCGAGACCGGTCGCGGAGGAGGTCGTGGTGATCAGGTCCTGCGGTACGACGAGCACGGCCCGCACGCCTCCGTACGCCGACGAGCGCAGCGATACCTGGAAGCCGTACGCCTGGGACAACCGGCCGACCACCGCGAGACCCAGGCGAGGCGTCTCGCCGAGGTCGTTGACGTCGATGCCCTGCTGCGCCTGGCGGAGCATGCGCTCGGCCCGGAGCCGGGCCTCCTCGCTCATGCTGACGCCGCCGTCCTCGATCTCGATCGCGATGCCCGACTGCACGTCGACCGCGGTCAGATGGACCTTGGTCTGCGGCGGCGAGTAACGGGTGGCGTTGTCGAGCAGTTCGGACAACGCGTGGATCAGCGGCTCGACCGCGCTGCCGACGACGGCGACCTCGGAGACCGAGTGCAGCTCCACCCGCTGGTAGTCGAGGATTCGCGACATGGCACCGCGCATCACGCTGTACAGCGGTACCGCCCTGCTCCACTGGCGGCCCGGGCGGGCACCGCCGAGCACGGCGATGGAGTCGGCGAGACGGCCGATCAGGGCCGTGCCGTGGTCGATCCGGAGCAGGTCTCCGAAGACGCTCGGCGTCTGGCCGTGCCGCTCCTCCATCTCCCGGAGCTCCTGCGCCTGCTGGTGGACGATGGCCTGGACGCGGCGGGCGATGTTCACGAAGGCCCGCTGGGCGGACTCGCGCAGGTCCTCCTCGGCGCTGACCGCCTCGACGACCGAGCGGAGCACCGCCTGGTGCTCGGCGGGGGCGTCGATCGAGGCGAGCACGTCCTCCGGGAACTCGCCCTTGCGGAGCTGTTCCACCACCTGGGGCAGCAGTTCGCCGGCGAGGCGAGTGGTCTCGGCCGCCCGCCGTCCCAGGGCCGCATCCTGCTCCGCTACCGTACGGCGCAGCTGGGCGACGACTCTGCCGCGCCGCATGACCTCGCCGCAGGCGACGGCGACCGCGGCGACCGCGACCAGGCAGATCGCGATGACCGGTGTGCGGGCCGAAGCCGGCACCAGGGACACGGCCGCGATCGCGGCAGCGACGGTCGCGGCTACGGGCAGTTGCCAGACCAGGCCGGCCGGGGGCCGCGGACTTCCGGTCGACGTTCCCTGTCGAACCATCGGCATCCTCAGAATCGAACGTGGAAGATCATATGACGACGGGCGGGAGCATATCCCGCTCCGGCGCGCAGGTTTGACGGAGGGCCATGCGGTTGTCGTGATCCATATGTTTGAAATGGCAAAAGGGCAGCTCGAGTTGACGACGGATGGGTGACGGCGCGAGGAGCGCCTGGGCGGGTGGGGCCGTTTCCCCCGGCCCGACCCGAACCCTGACGGCGCTTTGCGGGCTGCTCCCCGCGCTCGCCGCGATCGGCCCCCTGCTGCGCGGCGCGTTGCCTGTGGGACGTCGGTTTGATCGTGTCGGCGGTGGTCCCTGCGGGGTGAGGTCCGCCCAATGGGTCGCGTCGTCGGTGGGCCGCGGCAGATGCGTGAGAGGGCCCCCGGAACCGCCAAGGTTCCGGGGGCCCTCTCACACATCGGGGCCGACGCGGCGCGCCGCCCCCCGCCGCCGGGGTCAGCCCGCTGCCGCGTCCGCCGCCTGTGCCTTGAGGGCGCGCTCGACGCCCGCGCGGGACTCGGAGACGAGGCGCCGCAGGGCCGCGTTCGGGTCCGCCGAGGCGAGCCACGCGTCCGTCGCGTCCAGGGTCTTCTGGGAGACGAGCAGCGACGGGTACAGCCCGATCGCTACCTGCTGCGCCATCTCGTGGCTGCGCGACTCCCAGACACCCTTGACCGCCGCGAAGTACTTCTCGGCGTACGGCGCGAGCAGTTCACGCTGGTCGGTCTGGACGAAGCCCGCGATCACCGACTCCTGCACGGCGTTCGGTAGCTTGTCGCTCTCGACGACGGACGCCCATGCGCCGGCCTTCGCCTCCTGCGTCGGCCGCGCCGCACGCGCGGTTGCCGCGTGGCGCTCGCCTGCGGCCGTCTTGTCCCGCTCGTACTCGCCCGCGATGTCGTCCTCGTCGAAGACACCGGTCGCGGCGAGCCGCTCGACGAATGCCCAGCGCAGCTCGGTGTCGACGGCGAGGCCCTCGATGGTCTCCGTGCCGTCCAGCAGCGCCTGCAGCAGGTCCAGCTGCTGCGGGGTGCGTGCGGTCGCGGCGAACGCCCGAGCCCAGGCCAGCTGGTGGTCGCTGCCCGGCTCCGCCGCCCGCAGGTGCGCCAGCGTCGCATCGGTCCACTGGGTGAGGCCCGCCTCGCGCCAGGCCGGCGCCGCGTACAGGTCGATGGCCAGCTTGACCTGGCGGTGCAGGGACTGCACCACGCCGATGTCGGACTCCTTGCCGATCCCGGACAGGACCAGCGCCAGGTAGTCGCGGGTGGCGAGCTCGCCGTCGCGGGTCATGTCCCAGGCGGAGGCCCAGCACAGCGCGCGCGGCAGGGACTCGGTGAAGTCGCCCAGGTGCCCGGTGACGTTGCGCAGGGACTCCTCGTCGAGGCGGACCTTGGCGTACGACAGGTCGTCGTCGTTGAGGAGGACGACGGCCGGACGCGTCTTGCCCACCAGCTCCGGTACCTCGGTCAGCTCACCGTCGACGTCCAGCTCGACGCGCTCGCGGCGCACCAGCTTGCCGGCCCCGTCCAGGTCGTACAGGCCGATCGCGATACGGTGCGGCCGCAGGACCGGCTCGCCCTTGGCGCCCGCGGGAAGCGCCGGGGCCTCCTGCTTCACCGCGAAGCCGGTGATGACTCCCGAGCCGTCCATGGCGATCTCGGGCCGCAGGATGTTGATGCCGGCCGTTTCCAGCCACGCCCTCGACCAGGTCTTCAGGTCCCGGCCGCTGGTCTCCTCCAGCGCGCCGAGCAGGTCCGACAGACGCGTGTTGCCGAACGCGTGCGCCTTGAAGTACGCCTGCACGCCGCGGAAGAACTCGTCCATGCCGACATAGGCGACGAGCTGCTTGAGAACCGATGCACCCTTGGCGTACGTGATGCCGTCGAAGTTCACGAGAACGTCATCGAGGTCGCGGATCTCGGCCATGATCGGGTGCGTCGACGGCAGCTGGTCCTGCCGGTACGCCCAGGTCTTCATCGAGTTCGCGAACGTGGTCCACGAGTGCGGCCACTTCGACCCCGGCGCGTACGCCTGGCAGGCGATCGACGTGTACGTGGCGAACGACTCGTTCAGCCACAGGTCGTTCCACCACTCCATGGTGACGAGGTCGCCGAACCACATGTGCGCGAGCTCGTGGAGGATCGTCTCCGCCCGCACCTCGTACGCCGCGTCCGTCACCTTCGAACGGAAGACGTACTGGTCGCGGATGGTGACCGCGCCCGCGTTCTCCATCGCGCCCGCGTTGAACTCCGGCACGAACAGCTGGTCGTACTTGGCGAACGGGTACGCGTAGTCGAACTTCTCCTGGAACCAGTCGAAGCCCTGGCGGGTGACCTCGAAGATCGCGTCCGCGTCCAGGAACTGAGCCAGCGACGGGCGGCAGTAGATGCCCAGCGGGACGGACTGCCCGTCCTTCTCGTACGAGCTGTGCACGCTGTGGTACGGACCGACGATCAGTGCCGTGATGTATGTGGAGATCCGCGGCGTCGGCTCGAAGCGCCAGACGTTGTCCTTCGGCTCAGGCGTCGGGGAGTTCGAGATGACCGTCCAGCCCTCGGGCGCCTTGACGGTGAAGGCGAACGTCGCCTTCAGGTCCGGCTGCTCGAAGGACGCGAAGACCCGCCGCGCGTCCGGCACCTCGAACTGCGTGTACAGATAGGCCTGCTCGTCCACCGGGTCGACGAAGCGGTGCAGCCCCTCGCCGGTGTTGGTGTACGAGCAGTCGGCGACGACCTTGAGCTCGTTGTCGCCCTGACGCAGATGCTTCAGCGCGATCCGTGAATCCCTGAAGACCGCGGCCACGTCCAGCGACTTGCCGTTCAGCACGACGTCGTGCACCGCGGGTGCGACGAGGTCGATGAACGTTTCCGCGTCGGCCTCCGCGGACGCGAAGCGCACGGTGGTTTCGGACCGGTAGGTTCCGCCTTCCTGCGCCCCGGAGAGATCGAGGTCGATCTCGTACGAGTCAACGGTGAGCAGGCGCGCACGCTGCTGCGCCTCTTCACGGGTCAGGTTTGTGCCAGGCACCCGGTCATCTCCTCGGTATGTGATGTTTGCGGCACATCCTTCCACGCGCCCGGGGTCGTACGCCCGGGAGAATCCGGTCTCACCGTCACCGCGAGGATCTTCCATTCCACGACGCGGCCGACCGGTCGGTCGAGCGCCGCGGCCGTGGGCCGCCACCGTGGCGCGTGTGACGTCCGTCATGTCGCGTGCGCCTCTGGCGCCGTGAATGGCCACAGGGGGCGGGCGCCGCGTGGGCGCCCGCCCCCTGTGACGGTCCTGGACCGGACGTGCGGGGTCAGCCGCGCAGCTCCTCGGCGACCAGCTCCGCGATCTGCACCGCGTTGAGCGCCGCGCCCTTGCGCAGGTTGTCGTTCGACACGAACAGCGCCAGACCGTTGTCCACGGTCTCGTCCACGCGGATACGGCCCACGTACGAGGCGTCCTTGCCGGCCGCCTGCAGCGGGGTCGGGATCTCGGAGAGCTCCACGCCCGCGGCGTCCTTCAGCAGCTCGTAGGCACGCTCCACGGCCAGCGGGTTCGCGAAACGGGCATTGACCTGCAGCGAGTGGCCGGAGAAGACCGGCACCCGGACGCAGGTGCCGGAGACCTTGAGCTCCGGGATCTCGAGGATCTTGCGGGACTCGTTGCGGAGCTTCTGCTCCTCGTCGGTCTCGTGTGAGCCGTCGTCGACGAGGTTGCCCGCGAGCGGGAGCACGTTGTAGGCGATGGGGCGCTTGTAGACGCCGGGCTCGGGGAAGGCCACGGCCTCACCGTCGTGGGTGAGCTCCTTGGCCCGGTCCGCAACGGCCCTGACCTGTTCGTCCAGCTCCGCGACACCGGCGAGACCCGAGCCGGAGACGGCCTGGTACGTGGTGGCGATCATCGAGACGAGGCCCGCCTCCTGGTGCAGCGGCTTGAGGACCGGCATGGCGGCCATCGTGGTGCAGTTCGGGTTGGCGATGATCCCCTTGGGGCGGTCCTTGACCGCGTGCGGGTTGACCTCGGAGACGACGAGCGGCACCTCGGGGTCACGGCGCCAGGCGGAGGAGTTGTCGATCACGACGACGCCCTGCGAGGCGACCTTCTCGGCGAGCGCCCTGGAGGTGGCGCCGCCCGCGGAGAAGAGTGCGATGTCCAGCCCGGTGTAGTCGGCGGTGGAGGCGTCCTCGACCGTGATCTGCCGCCCCTCCCACTCGATCGTGGAACCGGCGGACCGGGCCGAGGCGAACAGCCGCAGCTCGTCCACCGGGAACTTCCGCTCGGCAAGGATCTTGCGCATGACCGTGCCGACCTGCCCGGTGGCTCCGACGATTCCGACCTTCACGGGGACTCCTCCGTACGATGTGCGGCTCTGGTGCCGCTCCATGATGCGTATGTCCCCACTCGCCTTGTCCAATCGGTTGTCCGAAGGGCGGGACATGTGAGACACCTCATGCCGTCCGACCTGCGACGGAGACGGCGAAGGGGCGGGGACCCGTACCGGATCCCCGCCCCGCACCGATGTGCCCGCGGGTGCTACCCGGTGACCTTGCCGATCACCACGCTGCCCGCGCCCGCGACCGTGCCGCGCCCGTTCAGCAGCTGCACCTCACCGAAGAACTGACGCCCCTCGGGAGCCGCGCCGCTAACCACGACCTCGGCGCTGACCTGCGCCGACGCGCCGTTGGCGAGCTCGACCGGCTTGCTGGAGTCGACCTTCACGGTGCCGAGCGACGTGGAGAAGAACACATCGCGGTAGTCGTACTCGGTGGTCCCGGCCGGGACCGAGTAGCCGTCGACCACGATCGTGTAGGTGCCGGCGGCCGGCTTGACCAGGCTCACCGCCTCCTCCGAGTCGCCGTCCGCGGCCTGGCCGACCACGGCGCCGTCCTTGAGGACCACGAGGTCCAGGTCCGCGCCGTTGTCCGAGGTCGAGCCGATCGCCACGTCGAGGCGCTCCACGCCCTCGCCGATGGTGACCGTGGACTCCTGCGACTCACCGTCCGTGATGGACGGACGGGCGACCTTCGCCGAGCCCAGCGAGCCGCCGGCCAGCTTGCCGTCGATGGCGGCGAAGCCGTTGGTGACGTTCCACTCGACGGCCGCCGGCGTGCCGATCTTCGCCTCGGGGAGCGTCTTGACGGCCGGGTCGAAGTCGGCGCCCAGCACTGTCACGTCCAGCTCGAACGGGTTGTCCAGCAGCGGGGACGTACGCCGCGACTCGACCTCGATCTCCCAGACGCCCGGCATCGGGTCCGCGTAGGGGCGGACGTCCGGACGGCAGGTGTTGGCAGGGTTCTCGTAGTTCGGGTAGCAGAAGATCGTCGAGCTGTCGTCGACCGGCAGTCCGTACGGGTGGATGCCGATGAACCGGGTCTGGCTGCCCTTGTCGAGCCCGCCGAGCGCGACCTCGAGGTTCTTGGCGCCCTCGGGGACCGTGACGAAGTACGACTTGTGGCTGTTGCGCTGCACCGAGTCCGACTTGGAGACGGTGTACCCGGGCTTCGCGAGCTCGTCGCTGACGACCACGGTGGCCAGGATCTGCTTGTCCACGCCGACGCTGCCCCGGTCGTCCGCCTCGAGGATCGCGCTGTGCACGCCGGCCGTCTTGGGCCGGGCCTGGACGGTGACGGTGACCGGCTGGTTCAGCGGGAGCCGGACCTTCGAGCCGCTGAGCAGACGGAAGGTGCCGTCGTTGTTCTTCCAGCGCAGCTTGTGCTCGACCGCCTTCTTCGGGCCGGTCGTGCGGGTGATGGTGACGTCGTACGTCCGGCTCTTGCCGGCCTGCAGCCCGCCCTCACGGTCGTAGAGGCCGGTGCCGAAGCCCGGAGTCTTCAGTGCGAAGTCTATCGAGGTGTCGACCGGCGCCTTGACCGCGTATTCGTGAGCGGCGACGCCCTGCCGGATCTGATCCCAGGCGTCCACCACGTTGATCAGGCCCGCGCCCTGCTCGTGCGCCTGCACATCCGCGATGCGGTGCGCGGTGCTGGTGAGGGCGGTGCGCAACTGCGCCGGGGAGAGCTCGATGTCGCGCTGCTTCGCCGCGGAGAGCAGCAGCGCGGCCGCGCCGGCGGCCTGCGGCGAGGACATCGAGGTGCCCTGCATCATCGAGTAGCCGGGAGGCAGCTGGTAGCCGGCCTCCTTGACCGGGCCGCCGGGCGACCAGGTCTGGGTGGTGTTGACCGCCGCACCGGGCGCGGTCAGCGTCGGCGTGAAGCCGCCGTCCTCACGCGGGCCGCGGGAGGAGAAGGGCAGCATCGCGTACGTCTTCTCGACACCGGAGCCGTAGTTGGCGGCCCAGGTCTCCTTGGAGATGGACGCGCCGACGGAGATCACCTTGTCGGCGACGGCCGGGTCGCCCAGGGTGTTGGTGCCCGGGCCCTCGTTGCCGGCGGAGATCACCAGCTGGACGCCGTAGGTGTCGATGAGCCGGTTGTAGAGCTCGGCACGCGCGTTGTTGCCGTCGTTCAGCGGGGGCAGACCGCCGATGGACATGTTGACGATGTCCACGCCGCGGTTGATGACCAGGTCGGCCATGCCCTCGGTGAGCGCGGTGTTGGTGCAGCCGCCGCTCCAGGTGCAGGCGCGCGAGGAGACTATCTTCGCGCCGGGTGCCGCACCGTTCATACGGCCGCCGAAGAGGCTGTTGGCGGCGGTGATGCCGGCGACGTGCGTACCGTGCGAACCTTCGATGACGCCGATGTTGACGTAGTCGGCAGTCGCGCCGGTGCTGTTGTAGACGACGTCGGTACGGACCTCGATGACGAACGGGATGCGCTCGGCGATCTCGGTCTTCGGGTCGTCCTTGCCGAAGTAGCCGACCTGGAAACCGTTCTTGTACGGCTTCATCAGGGTGTCGTCGGTGAAGTCGGCGTTGTTGTTCAGGTCGACGCGCGCCGTGCGGGTGCCCTCGTCGTAGAGGACCGCCCAGACGTCGGTGGTGTCGCCGTCCCGGTTCAGGTCGCCGGCCATGTCGCCGCCCCTGGTGGCGGCCTCGGCGAACAGGTTGAAGCGGTGGGCACCGGCCGGAGCGGTGTAGGTCCGCCCGTTCACGGCGAACGTCGGACCGGAGACGGCTGTGCTCATCCGCAGCCAGGTGCGGTCGCCGTCGGCCACCGGGTCCGTAGCCGTGACCCAGTCGACGATCTTGCGCTCGCCGGTAGTGGTCTTCTGCAGTGCCGGGTGGGCGATGTCGACACCGGAGTCGAGGACGCCGATGGTCACGCCGCGGCCGTCGGCCTTCGGGTGCTTCTTGACGAAGTCGACCGCACCGGTCTCGAAGGACGGGTTGTACGGGTTCTCTGCCGGCGTCCCCTCCCCGGGCGCCGGGTACTGCTCGACCTGGGCCTCGGCAGTCCCTGCGGCCCTGACGGTGTCCGCTGCCGGGGTCGGGTCGTCCAGCTCGATCTCGTGTTTGAGATCGATGCCGTGCACGCTGGACAGCTTGGCGGCCGACTTGAGCGCCGCCTCCGCCTTGTCCGTGGGCAGCGTGGCACGTACATAGCCGAGCTCGTCGAAGGTCCGGCCGACGGTGGCGCCTTCCACGGCGTCCAGACGGTCCGCGACCTGCTCGGTCTGGCCCGGGGCGGTGGCCACCATGACGGTGACGCTCTTCTCGCCCTTGGCCTCGGCCTCGGCGAGCAGTTCCTCGTCGGCCGTTCCGATCTTGTCCGAGGAGGCCCTGGCGGCCTTGACCTCGCTGGTGCCTGCCGGGTCGTCGGCGGGTGCCGAGGCGACGGCCGGGGCGACGCCGGCGGCGACGAGCGCGGCCACCATCGAGGCGGCGGCCGCGACGCGCGCCACGCGTCTGTGACCAGGCGTCGAGCGTCCTGCTGTGGAGCTCTCGGGTTCTGGGGTCATCAGCATCCCTGTTTGTGAAAGAGAGGGTCCGGAATACGGTGCCGGATGACCGCTCAGCCTTTCGTAATTGACAGGGCTTTGTAGAGGTCTGATTGAGACGGGATGTGTTCATGGCGTAAACCCGCCAGGGCGAGCCCTGCGCCACGCGGTACGAATGGGTCGCTATTGCCCTCCGGGATCTGACTGGTCGGTAATCTCGCCCAATGAACAAGGAGTTGAGGGTCGCGGCGTACGCCGTATGCATACGGGACGGACAGATCCTGCTGGCCCGCTGGGTCGCGCGCGAGGGTACGAAGAAGTGGACGCTGCCCGGCGGCGGCATGGACCACGGCGAGGACCCCCTCGACACCGTCGTCCGCGAGGTGGAGGAGGAGACCGGGCACACCTCCGAGATGACGGCCCTGCTCGGCCTCGACTCCGTGCGCCGCCGTTACCCGCGCCGACTGGGCGCGTTCGCCGACTTCCAGGGGCTGCGGATCGTGTACGAGGGCCGGATCACCGGCGGTGAGCTGCGAAGCGAGACCAACGGTTCGACGGACCTCGCCGCCTGGCACCCCCTGGCGTCGGTGCCTGGCCTCGACCGTGTGGAACTCGTCGACGTCGGCCTGGAACTGTGGCGCTCCAGACCCGCGCTCGGCAGAGCCGCTCAGCGCGGTCGCGACGCTCAGCGGGGCAGTACGACGACATAGGCGGCGGGCTCGCGGTCCGCCGCGGCCATCAGCGCCGTACGCACCACGGTCGCCTGCTGCTCGGGCGATTCCCGCAGCTTGCGGGGCGTCAGGTGTACGACGGTGATGCCCAGGCGCTCCAGATGGTCCCGCTTGCGTGCGTACCGTGACCACTCGGTGTCCTCGTCGTGGCGGGGCGCCCGGGTGTCCAGTTCCACGGCGACGGCCTGGTCCGGCCAGTACGCGTCGACCCCGCCGAGAGGGGGCCCGCCGGGCAGGCGCAGTTCCACGTTCCACAGGGGGTCGGGCAGGTCGCCGTCGCGCACGAGGCCGTACAGCCGCCCCTCGGCCAGTGCGCGGCCCTCCGCGAGCAGGTCGTCGACGGCACCGACGACATGCGGTCGGTCCAGCAGCCGGGCGTCGTTCAACTCCCGCAGCAGCGCGGCCGGCTCGCAGTGCCCGCCGCGCACCGCCTCCGTCAGCAGCCGGCCGATCAGCTGCGCGTCGCCGAGCTGCGCCAGGGCGTCGGCGAGTGCGCGGGGCACGGGGGCCACGGGCAAGCCGGTGATCTCCTGCGACCGCGGCATGATGTGTCCCCGCACCAGCCGGGCGCACCCCGTCGACCGCAGCCGCCGCGTCCGCGGCACGAGTACGTCGATCACCTCGAGTGCCGTCAGCGACGGCACGGCCGAGAACCCGTGCAGCGCGAGCGCGGCGGCCCCGGTCACCATGGCCTCGCCGTACGGGGCGGAGTTCTGCCGCTGGGACGGCAGGACGGGCCGGCCGGCGTACAGCAGCGCGGCGTGCAGCCGCTCCTCGCCGGTGGGCGGCCCCGGATGCAGCAGGTACACCCCTGGAAGCAGCATCTGCCATGCCCCGCCGGGCCGGCACTGCTCCGCGACCCGCGACGGCAAGACGCCGTGCGTCCGCAACTGTGCGCCGGAGACGACGCCGCGGAGGGGGAGGGGGGAGAGGGAAACGTCGGGCTGGCTCATGCCGATGAGATGCCCGCGTCGCCGGACCGGCCTAACCGCTGTTACAAAGCCGTCGACAATTCAGGACACTGCTGTCCTAAAGTACGCACGTTCGATTGCCGACAAGGCGCCCTGCGGGCCCCGCCCCCAACCCGCCTCTTTCCGCTGTACCGATGTGCGGCTCCGTCGCGTGGCGGGGGCAGGTCGCGAACCCCGGTACCGCGCTCCGTGGGGTGTCCGGGCAACTCGAGCCCCGCCGGCGTTCGAGGCGCCGGTGTCCGGGGGCAGAGCCCCCCGGCATCCCGCATCCCGCATCCCGCATCCCGCATCGCGGAGCGCGGTGAGCGGGTTCTGGACCCCCCCACGCCGGCAGGGAAGCCGGTTCCGGGAACGGGCCGGCGGGGGAACAGGCTTGCCGCAGCCGCAGCCGCAGCCGCAGCCGCAGCCGCAGCCGCACGCCGGCCCCGCGGACCGTCAGGCCCCGTCCCGCTCCTGCGCCCGCAGCGCCCGCGCCAGGTCGTCCCGGGACTCGACCACCAGCCGCCGCAGCGCCGGAGCCGCTCCCGCATGCGCGGCGAGCCACTCGTCCGTCGCGGCGAGCGTCGCGACGGAGTCCTGCAGGGCCGGGTACAGGCCCCGCACCACGTCCATCCCGATCTGGATCGACCGCTCCGCCCACACCCGCTCGATCGACGCGAAGTACTTCTCGGCGTACGGCGCGACAAGCGCCCGCTGCGACGGCTGGACGAAGCCCGAGATCGTCGCCTCGACGAGCGCGTTGGACAGCGCGTCCGACTCGACGACCGCCGCCCACGCCTGGTCCTTGACCGCCGCCGACGGCCGCGCCGCCAGGCAGCGCACCTCGTGCCGCTTGCCCGACGCCGTGTCGTCGCGTGCCAGTTCCGCCGCGATCGCGGTCTCGTCGGCGACGCCGTACGAGGCCAGCGGCTCGAGGAACGACCAGCGCAGCTCCTGGTCGACGTCCAGACCGTCGATCTTCGCGGTGTCGTCCAGCAGGGCGCCCAGCAACTGGAGGTCCGCGTCCGACGCGGCGACCGACGCGAAGAACCGTGCCCACGTCAGCTGGTGCTGGCTGCCCGGTTCCGCGGCCCGCAGCTCCCGCAGCGCGCCCTCTGCGGCAAGTCGGCCGCCCTCCTCGCGCCAGGCCGGCGCCACGTAGTGGACCAGGGCGGACCGCGTCCACGCGTGCAGCATCTGCAGCACACCGATGTCGGACTCACGCCCGGCGAACTTCAGTACCAGACCCACGAAGTCCCGTGCCGGGATCAGCGCGTCCCGCGTCAGGTTCCACAGCGCCGACCAGCACAGCGCCCGCGCCAGCGGGTCGGTGATGTTGCCGAGGGACGTCCGCAGCGTCTCCAGGGATTCTTCGTCGAAGCGGACCTTGCAGTAGGTCAGGTCCTCGTCGTTGACCAGGACCAGCCCCGGACGCTCCTCGCCCGCCAGTTCGGCCACGACGGTCCGCGCCCCGGTGACGTCCACTCCGGCCTGCGCGTACCGCACGAGCTCGGAGCCCTCGACCCGGTAGAGGCCGACCGCCACCCGGTGGGGGCGGAGCGTCCCGCCGTCCTGGGCGATCGCCAGCTCCGCGATGCGTCCGTCGTCGCCGCAGACGAGCTCGGGCGTCAGCGAGTTGACGCCGGACGTTTCCAGCCAGGACCGCGACCACGTCTTCATGTCGCGCCCGGACGTCTCCTCGAGCACGGACAGCAGGTCGCCGAGCCGGGTGTTCCCGTACGCGTGCCGCTTGAAGTAGCGCCGCGCGCCTTCGAGGAACGCGTCCCGCCCCACGTACGCGACCAGCTGCTTGAGCACGGACGCGCCCTTGGCGTACGTGATGCCGTCGAAGTTGAGCTTGGCGTCCTCCAGGTCACGGATGTCGGCGGTGATCGGATGCGTCGACGGAAGCTGGTCGGCGCGGTACGCCCATGCCTTGCGGTTGTTGGCGAAGGTGACCCAGCCGTTGGTGAAGCGGGTCGCCTCCACCATCGAGAACGAGCCCATGAAGTCCGCGAAGGACTCCTTGAGCCACAGGTCGTCCCACCACTGCATGGTGACCAGGTCGCCGAACCACATGTGCGCCATCTCGTGCAGGATGACGTTCGCCCGGCGCTCGTAGGACGCCTGTGTCACCTTGCCGCGGAAGACGAACTCCTCGCGGAAGGTGACGCAGCCCGGGTTCTCCATGGCGCCGATGTTGTACTCGGGCACGAACGCCTGGTCGTACTTGCCGAACGGGTACGGGTAGTCGAAGTGCTCGTGGAAGAAGTCCAGGCCCTGCTTGGTGAGGAGGAAGATGTCGGCGGCGTCGAAGTGCCTGGCGAGCCCCTTGCGGCACATCGCGCCCAGCTGGATCCGCAGCATCGTCCCGTCGGCCAGCTCGCGCTCGTACAGATCGGTCTCGTAGTGGTACGGCCCGGCGACGATCGCCGTGATGTACGTCGAGATCGGCGCGGTCTCGGCGAACCGCCACGTCCCGTCCTCGGCGCGGGCCCCCTCGCGGTTGCTCCACACCGTCCAGCCCTCCGGGGCCGTCACCTCGAACCGGAACGGTGCCTTGAGGTCGGGCTGCTCGAAGTTCGCGAAGACCCGGCGCGCGTCGGCCGGCTCGTACTGGGTGTAGAGGTAGACCTCGCCGTCCTCGGGGTCGACGAAGCGGTGCAGGCCCTCACCGGTGCGGCTGTAGGCGCATTGGGCGTCGACGACCAGAACGTTCTCCGCGGCCAGACCGTCGAGGGCGATCCGGGAGCCGTCGAAGACGACGGCGGGGTCCAGCTCCTCGCCGTTGAGTGTGACGGCCGTCACGGCCGGGGCCACCAGGTCCACGAACGTCGAAGCGCCCGGCTCCGCGGCCCGGAAACGGATCGTGGTCACCGACCGGTACGTGCGCGGCCCGGAGGAGTCCGCCGGCTCCCCGACCGCGGAACGCACGTCGAGGGCCACCTCGTACCCGTCGACGGACAGCAGTCCGGCCCGGGTGCGGGCCTCGTCGCGGGACAGATTCTCACCGGGCACAAGCACTCCTTCGTGTCTCGTTCGAACAGGAGCGATCCTCCCACGGGAATTGGCGGAGCCGTCGGCGGCGTTGCCCGGGTGAGGCGCGCAGGGCGCTGACCTTTTTGAGGAGTGATATGTCGCACAACGGCAAGACACCCGTGGACTTCTGGTTCGACCCGTCGTGCCCGTGGGCCTGGATGACCTCCCGGTGGATGCTGGAGGTCGAGAAGGTCCGTGACGTAGAGGTGCGTTGGCATGTGATGAGCCTTGCCGTGCTCAACGAGGACAAGCTCGACGAGCTGCCGGAGCAGTACCGGGAGCTGCTCAAGAACACCTGGGGCCCGGTGCGGGTCGTCGTCGCAGCTCAGCAGGAGCACGGCGACGAGGTGGTCGGCAAGCTCTACACCGCGCTCGGCACCCGATTCCACAACGAAGGTCAGGGCCCCGTCCGTGAGGCCGTCGTCGCGGCGCTCAAGGAGGTCGGTCTGCCCACCTCCCTCGCAGACTTCGCCGACAAGGGCACCTACGACGCCCAGCTGCGCGCCTCCCACAAGGAGGGCATCGAGAAGGTCGGCCAGGACGTCGGCACACCGGTCATCGCGGTGCCCGGCGCGGACGGCGAGCAGATCGCCTTCTTCGGCCCGGTCGTCACCCCCGCGCCCAAGGGTGAGGAGGCGGCCAGGCTCTGGGACGGCACCCTGATGGTCGCCTCGATCCCGGGCTTCTACGAGATCAAGCGCACCCGTACGCAAGGCCCCGTCTTCGACTGAGCGGTTCGCACAGGGGTGGATGTTGATCGGCTCTCGGTCCTGGGACGCAGCGGACCCCCGGACCTGAAGGCCCGGGGGTCCGCTGCGCAGGCGTGCGCCGTGTCGCTCTGCGAGCTGCCGCGTATCAGTCGGCCGTGCCGGCCCCGGTGGCGGCACGGGACTCGCGCGTCTTCTGGAGCGCGAAGCCGATGACCGCGAGCACCAGCGTCAGGATTCCGGTGCCGAGCAGCTGCAGCCGGGTCTCCTCCTCACGCAGCATGAGCGCGAAGACCGTGACCATGCCGCCCATGGCGAGCAGGGTGAGGCCGGGGAACAGCCACATCTTCACGACCAGCTTCTCGGGTGCCTCGCGCTCGGTGCGGCGGCGCAACACCAGCTGGGAGACGGCGATGAAGAACCAGACGACCAAAATGATCGCGCCGATCGTGTTGAGCAGCCACATGAAGACGTCGTCCGGCCGCCAGTAGGACAGCAGCACGCAGAGGAAACCGAAGACCGAGGAGACGGCCACGGCGATACGAGGCACGCCGCCGAAGATCCGGCCCAGTGCCTTCGGGCCCTGGCCGCGGGCGACCAGCGAGCACGTCATGCGGGAGGCGCCGTAGATGTTGGCGTTCATCGCGGACAGCAGGGCCGCCAGCACGACGACGTTCATGATTTCGCCCGCGGCGGGGATGCCCAGGTGGTCCAGGGTCGCGACATAGGGCCCCTTCTCGGCGACCGCCTTTTCGTCCCAGGGCACCAGCGTGACGATGACCGCCATCGAACCGATGTAGAACAGGGCGATGCGCCACATCGCGGTGCGCACAGCCTTCGCGACGCCCTGCACCGGGTGCTCGGACTCGGCGGCGGCAATGGTGACCGTCTCCAGACCGCCGTAGGCGAAGACGGACGCGAGCAGGCCGACGATCAGACCCTCCGTGCCATTGGGCATGAAACCGCCGTCGCCGGTGAGGTTGGCGGTGCCGGGGGCTTCGGTGCCCGGCAGGACGCCGACGATGGCGAGCACGCCGATGCCGAGGAAGAGCACGATCGCGCCGACCTTCAGCGCGGCGAACCAGAACTCGAACTCACCGAAGTTCTTCACCGCCGCAAGGTTGGTGCCGCAGAACACCAGCATGAACAGCGCCACCCAGGCCCACTCGGGGGTGCCGGGGAACCATCCCGTCATGATGGCGGCAGCGCCGATGGCCTCCAGGCCGACGGCCACGCAGAGCAGGAACCAGAAGGCCCAGCCGGCCGTGAAGCCCGCCCATGGGCCGATCGCGCGCTCCGCGTGCACCGAGAACGAGCCGGAGGCCGGGTTCGCCGCCGACATCTCGCCCAGCATGCGCATCACCAGCATGACCAGCAGGCCGGAGAGCGCATACGCGACGACGATGGACGGGCCGGCCGCCGCGATGCCGGCCCCGGAGCCGACGAAGAGCCCGGCGCCGATGACACCGCCGAGGGCGATCATCGACAGATGGCGTTGTTTGAGGCCGTGCGTGAGCGTGGCGTCGGCCTGCTGGTCGACCTGCGCGGGCGCGGTGGTCCGAGACATGGGCGTGCCCTGTTCATGAGCTGAGACGGGGGGAGCGGCCCAGTCTGGTCATGTATACCGCTTACAGGGAACGGATGTCCGTTATACGGTCACGATGTTCGCGCAAGGTCAGCGGTCGTGCACAAGGGCTCCATATCTCGGAGATGCCGCTCACGTACCTCTCGCAGGGCCGGAACCAGCAGTACAACTGATGTGGCGCCGCTCGACCCCAGCACCTGCGGGCGGGCGTCGTCGTCGGTGAGCATCAGCACCAACACGGCTGCAACGGCCGCGAGCGCCGCCCATGTGAGCCAGGGGAACGCCCACATCCGCAGGGCCGGCTGCCCCGCGGCCTCCTCCTCGATGCGCGGGCGCAGCCGCAGTCGGGACACGGCGATCAGCGCCCACGCGAACAGCGGAGAACTCTCGGCTCACTCGGTACCAATTAGGGGGTCCCTACAGTCTCTCCGAGTCAGGGCGGCCTACGCAGAACGCTCCCTGAGCCCAGGACCTCAGTGGCGAGCACCACGTCCTCTCCGGTATGGTCCCGGCTCTTTGTGTGAACCCCACCAAATCGTCAACCACGGTCTTGTGGGCGGTTGCTGATGATCGAGTGACTCTCCGTGGACTACGGTCGCCCTGTCCCGAACTGCCCTCACCCTCGCGGAGTCCCGATGAGCACTGCTGCCGCCCCCGTCCGTCCGGGGCTCGTCCTCGCCGACCTCCTGCCCGCGTCCCGCGTACGGGACATGGCCCTGGTCGTCGGCGGCGCCGCCCTCACCGGCATCGCGGCGCAGATCGCCGTCCCCGTCCCCGGCTCGCCGGTGCCGGTCTCCGGCCAGACCTTCGCCGCGCTCCTCGTGGGCACCGCGCTCGGCGCCCGCCTGGGCCTGCTCTCCCTCGCGCTGTACGCGGTGGCCGGCATGGCCGGGATGCCGTGGTTCGCCCAGGGCACCTCCGGCTATGCGATGCCGTCCTTCGGATACATCCTCGGCATGCTGCTCGCCGCGGCCGTCGTCGGCCACCTGGCCCGCCGCGGCGGGGACCGTTCGGTGCTGCGCATGGCGGGCACGATGGCCGCCGGTTCCGCGGTCGTCTACGCGGTCGGCGTCCCCTATCTGGCGCTCGCCACCGGCATGTCCCTCGGTGAGGCGGTCGCCGTCGGCCTGGTGCCGTTCCTGATCGGCGACGCGTTGAAGGCCGCCCTGGCGATGGGCGCGCTGCCCACCGCCTGGAAGCTCGTCGGCCGCCGCCGCTGACGCTCACGCCTCTTCTCCCCCACCCGCGTGGTGCGGGCCGCGGCGTCGAGCCGTATGCCGTCCATCCGGCGGGTGTTGATGAGCGGCCCGCCGTCGACGGGACCGGGCGTGCCGTGCCCGGTGGCCTGCGCCAGGACGGCCAGGCCGGCTTCGGCGGCGTGGGCGACCCCCGCAGGCACGTCCTCTATGCCGCGTGCGGCGACGGCGATGGCCGGGCGCCGCACGAAGCCGAGCCGGAAACCGGCCAGTTCGCTCTCGTGGCCCTCGTCACCGGGGCGAAGGACGGTGGTGGAAAACATGGGGGAGGCCCTCCGTTCGTTCCTCTTCGGACGTGGCGGAGAGCCTCCCCGGTTCACCTGACACGCGCCGTCAGGTTTTGTCTCGGACTCCGGAGACCGGCTCCGGGGCCTTCTCGCGGTCGGCCGGGACGGCGGCCGCGGCGGACTGCGGGAAGAACTTCTGGCGGATCAGCGCGATCGCGACGACCAGTGCCGCGACGGCGATGGACAGGAGCGCGACCTGCCGGTTGGCGTCGTCGAAGACCATGTAGACGAGCACGAAGGTGATCATCGCCGCGGTCGCCCAGGTGAGATACGGGAAGAGCCACATCTTCACCGTCAGCTTCTCCGGTGCCTCGCGCAGCAGGATGCCGCGCATCCGCAGCTGGGTGAAGCAGATCACCAGCCAGACGAACAGGGCCACCGCGCCGGAGGAGTTCAGCAGGAACAGGAACACCGTGTCCTTGAAGACGTAGTTGAAGTACACGGCGACGAAGCCGAAGACCACGGAGGCGAGGATGGCCGCGGTCGGCACGCCCTTGGGGTTGACCTTGGCGAACGCCTTGGGCGCGTCACCGCGCTCACCGAGCGAGAAGGCCATGCGGGATGCGGTGTAGAGGCCGGAGTTGAGACAGGACAGGACCGCCGTCAGGATGATCACGTTCATGACCTGGCCCGCGTGCGGGATGCCGATGGAGTCCAGGGCCGCGACGTACGAGCCCTTCTCCTCGACCGACTTGTCGTTCCAGGGCAGCAGGGTCAGCACGACGAAGATCGAGCCGAGGTAGAAGAAGCCGACCCGCCAGATCACGCTGTTGGTGGCCTTGGTGACCGCGCGCCTCGGGTCCTCCGACTCCCCAGCCGCCAGCGTCACGATCTCGCTGCCCATGAAGGAGAAGACGACCAGCAGCACACCGGCGAGGATCGTGCCCGGGCCGTTGGGCATGAAGCCGCCCGTGTCGGTCAGATGGGCGAAGCCCGCTCCCGGGTTGTCCGACCCCGGCAGCATGCCGAAGACGGCCAGCAGACCGACGACCACGAACGCGCCGATGGCGACGACCTTGATGCCGGCGAACCAGAACTCGAACTCGCCGTACGAGGAGACGGAGACCAGATTGGTGGCGGTCAGCACGACCATCACGATCAGCGCCCAGCCCCACTGCGGCACCGCCGGTATCCAGCCCTCGAGGATCTCGGCGCCCGCCGCGGCCTCGACGGCCAGCACGACGACCCAGAAGAACCAGTAGAGCCAGCCGATCGAGAAGCCGGCCCAACGGCCGAGGGCGCGGTCGGCATACGCGGAGAAGGACCCGGAGTTCGGGCTGGCCGCGGCCATCTCGCCCAGCATCCGCATCACGAAGACCACCAGCATGCCCACGAGCGCGTACGACAGGAGGATGGCGGGGCCGGCGGCGATGATGCCGGACTTCGATCCGACGAACAGGCCGGCGCCGATCACACCACCGATCGCGATCATGGAGAGGTGGCGGTTCTTGAGACCGGCCTTGAGACCGTCGGGGGAAGGTGACTGTCCGGGGGTGCCCGGCTGGCCGCCTTCCTTTGTGAGGGTCGTCTGCGACGTCATGGACGAATCCTTATGTCTTGGTGCCGCTCGGGTTACGAACCTGGGAATTAGAACCCAGTTCCCGCCCGCACGGAAGGGTCGACTCCGATTCGTTGCACTCGTCACTCCGGCGCGTGCCGAGCCCGGCCCCGCGCCCGGCTGCGCCTGCCCCGCATGCCACACTCGAACCATGCGCGTGTACCTCGGCTCGGACCATGCCGGCTTCGAACTCAAGAACCACCTCGTCGAGTGGCTCAAGGCCCATGGCCATGAGCCCGTGGACTGCGGTCCCCACATCTACGACGCCCAGGACGACTACCCGCCGTTCTGCCTGCGTGCCGCAGAGCGCACGGTCGCTGACGAGGGCAGCCTCGGCATCGTGATCGGCGGCTCCGGGAACGGCGAGCAGATCGCGGCCAACAAGGTCAAGGGCGTGCGTGCCGCGCTCGCGTGGAGCGAGCAGACCGCCGCGCTCGGCCGCGAGCACAACAACGCCAACGTCGTGGCGATCGGCGGTCGGATGCACTCCCTGGAGGAGTCGACGAAATTCGTCGAGATCTTCCTGAACACCCCGTACTCGGGTGAAGAGCGTCACACCCGCCGCATCGACATGCTCTCCGCGTACGAGACCACCGGCGAGCTCCCCCCGATCCCGGCCCACCACCCGCAGCAGGACTGATGCCCGAAGGGCACACCATCCACCGACTGGCCGCCGACCACTTCGAGAGGTTCGGCGGCCGGTCCGTGCGCGCGACGAGCCCGCAGGGCAAGTTCTCCGACTCGGCCGCCCTCGTCGACGGCCAGGTCCTCGAGAGCACCGAGGCCCACGGCAAGCACCTCTTCCTCGGTTTCGGCCCGCTCGGCTGGGTCCACATCCACCTCGGCCTCTTCGGCAAGGTCGCCTTCGGTAACGCTCCGGCGCCGCCGCCCACCGACACGGTGCGGCTGCGGCTGGCGGACCCGCGCTCGTACGTCGATCTGCGCGGCCCCACCGCCTGCGCGCTGCTCACGGACGCCGAGAAGCAGGCGATACACGACCGGCTCGGGCCCGACCCGCTCAGACCGTCCGACGGCCCCGACCGGGCCTGGGCACGGATCTCCCGGTCCCGCACGACGATCGCCGCGCTGCTGATGGACCAGAAGGTCGTGGCCGGCGTCGGCAACGTCTACCGCGCCGAGGTGCTCTTCCGCCACGGCATCGACCCCTACCGGACCGGCAGGGACCTCACCCGCGGTGAGTGGGACGCGATCTGGCACGACCTGGTCCTCCTGATGCGCGAGGGGGTACGCAACAACCGCATCGACACCGTCCGCCCCGAGCACACCCCGGAGGCGATGGGCCGTCCGCCGCGTGTCGACGACCACGGTGGCGAGGTGTACGTCTACCGCCGGGCGAACCTGCCGTGCCATGTCTGCGCCGGCGCCGTCCGCACCGCCGACCTCGCCTCCCGCAACCTCTTCTGGTGCCCGTCCTGCCAGCGCCCCGCCTGACCGGAGCCTGCGGCGCTCTTCCCCACCCGGGGCTGGAAATCCAGCCCCGCCGGCGTTCGATGCGCGGGGTCCGGGCAGAGCCGGGTATCGGGAAGGGAGGGGTGGGGGAACGGCCCGGCGCCGCGGCCGCACCCCCAGCGCCCTCGCACCCCGCCCTAGAACCCGTGCGGCAACCACGCCGCCACGTCCGAGCGGAACGCGACCGCCGCCTCCCCCAGCGCCCCCTCCCGCAGCTCCCGGACCCGCCCCGCCCACGCGAGCGCCGACAGCGACACGCCGCCGAGGTAGGCCGCGCCCAACTCCCGTACCGTCAGCGCCAGGTCCGCCGCGTCGCGGGTCCGTTCGCAGATCGCGCCCTTCGCGTCACCCGTGAGCCGCCAACGTCCGGTGTTCCAGGGGCAGAAGGCGTCGCCGACGTCGAACACCACGTCGACCGGCGCCGCGTAGCGACGGGCCGCCAGCGCGGCGCCCACATCGATGAGCCGGACGTGCAGCGAGTCACGCACCCGCACGTCGCAGCGGCGGATGTCGCTGACGAGGTGGAGCAGCGGGTCGTCCACCGGACGGTTGCGGGAGCGGACGGTCGACGTCAGGTCGATCCCGCACAGGAAACGCCACAGCATCGCGTACGCCACCGGATCGAGGGCGTCGATGTGCCGTACCGAGATCGAGCCGGCGGGACCGGCCGCGGTCCAGTCCGGCTTGTTGTGGAAACGGGCGTAGCCCACGACCTGCCCGTCCCGCTCGGCGAGCACGCACTGCATCGGGGACGCGCCCTGGCGCTCGCTCGGAGGGTCGAGCAGGGGCAGCCGCTCCCATCCCGGCCGGCGCGCGAGCATCCCGGGCCGCGCGCCGATCGTGCGCCGGTACACCTCTTCGCACGCCTGAGCGCCCTCGGCGACCGAAACGAACCGCAGACGGACGTTCTGGCCGTCCGGCGGCACGGCGATCCGCACCCGTGAGGAGTCGATCTCGACAGACATCTGGTGGGTGGCGATGCCGTAGCCGAACCGGCCGTAGATCTCCGGCTCGGAGGCGGTCAGCACGGCGAGCGGCTCGCCCCACGAGCGGACGTCATCGAGCTGGCGGCGCATCATCGACGTCAGGATCCCGCGCCGCCGGTGCGTGGCCGCGACGCTGACCATGGTCACTCCGGCCGCGGGCACGAATGTGCCGCCCGGTGCGGACACGGAGAAGGTGAACGCCCCCGCGGTACCGACGCAGTTGTCGCCGTCCCAGACGCCGATCGAGCGCTCCGTCTCCGTGAGCGCCGCCCACAGCTCGCGCTCCGGCCGGGTCTAGCACCCTCGGATCTGTCGTCATGCGCCATCCCTACCAGCCGCCCACGAACCGTCGCGACCCGATTTCGAATGCAATGTCGTGGGGTCCCCCTGCACGCGGGGGCGGCGGGTGGATAGGGTCCCGGCAATGGCCCACGGCTCTGCAGCAGACTCGTTCACGGCCCGGATGCGGAAAGCCGTGCACCGGGCCCGTACGACGCTGCGCCGATCGGCGGTCGACTACTTCCGCGGCGACGGCTCCGACTGGCTCGCACTGGCGGGCCTGCTGTTGACCGTCCCCGCGATCACCTGGGGCACGATCGCCGCGCCCGTGTGGTGCTCCCCGGTGGCGCTGGTCCTGCCGATCGTGGCGGGCGGGCTGCTGCTGCGGCCCGCCAGCCTGCTCGGTCTCTACGCGGCCGCCGCGGCAGCCCTGATCGTCGAGACCGTGGCGCTCGGTCCGTATCTGGAGGGCCCGGCAAGGGTCACTCCGGGCACGGTCCTCGTCGTCGCGGCCTGCGGCCTCTTCGGCCTGCTGATCGCCCAGTTCCGGGCCCGGGTCGGCGTGCCGTGGCGGCGCGGCGGCACCATGCTCTTCGACCTCCGCGAACGCATCCGGGTGCAGAGCGCCCTGCCGCGGCTCCCGCGGGGCTGGCACCAGGAGATGGCGCTGCGCCCGGCCGGCGGCCAGTCGTTCTCCGGCGACTTCACCGTCGCCGCCCGTACGAACGGCGGCCGCACCCTCGAGGTCGTCCTCACGGACGTGTCCGGCAAGGGGATGGACGCGGCGTCGCGCGCGCTGCTGCTTTCCGGGGCGTTCGGCGGGCTGCTGGGCTCACTGCCGCCGCACGCCTTCCTGCCCGCGGCCAACGGCTACCTGCTGAGGCAGGACTGGGACGAGGGGTTCGCCACGTCCATCCATCTCGTACTCGACCTCGACTCGGGCGACTACGAACTGCTGTCCGCCGGGCATCTGCCCGCGCTCCAGCTCCACGCGGGCAGCGGACGCTGGGAGGAGAAGTCCGCGGAGGGCCCGCTCCTCGGCGTCTACGACGGGGCGCAGTTCGACCCGGTCAAGGGCTCCCTGCGCCCCGGCGACGTGCTGATGCTCTTCACCGACGGCCTGGTCGAGGCATCGGGCCGGGACATCACCGAGGGCATCGACAGGCTCACCGGAGAGGCCGACCGCTATGTGGCCTCCGGCTTCGAGGGTGCGGCCTGGCATCTCATCGAGGCGGTCGCCAAGGACGTCAACGACGACCGGGCGCTGCTGCTGCTGTGCCGTCAGACGTGAGGTCGCCCGCCCCTCCCGTCCCCCGTCACCGCACGGCCCCGGCAGGTGGCGGCGGCCAGGCCGTCGGCCGCGGACATGATCGGCTGGAGCGCGGCCGGGCAGGGGGCGATGAAGATGCCCTCGACGGGTGAACCCGGTCCCTTCGCGCCGGGCAGCCTCTCAAGAGATGGTCAAGAGATGGTCAGTAATTAGTTTACCAAACGATTACCTGGCCACCTCTGTGCCTCTCCCGTCCGTATGCCGCTACGCGTACAGTCGTGCCATGTCGGAGCAGATGTTGACCCTGGCCGAGGTCGAGGAGATCGCCTGCGAGGCCCACGCCGCGCAGCAGGACAAGGCGGGCCGCCCCTACGTGGAACACATCGCGGCCGTCGCCGAGGGTGTGCGAGCCCGTGGCGGGAGCGACGACCAGATCGCCGCCGGCTGGCTCCACGACACGGTGGAGGACCGTGTGTTGAGCCGCGAGTGGCTGGAGGGCGCCGCGCTGCCGCGGCCCGTGAAAGACATGGTCCTCGCCCTCACCCGAGGTGAGGACGAGGACCTCGAGGACTACACGCGGCGCATCCTGGCCACGCCCGGCGCACTGCTGGTCAAGCAGGCCGACCTGGCCCACAACGCGGACCCCGCGCGCCTCGCCCTGCTCGACGGGGCGACGCGGAACAGGCTGGCCGCGAAGTACGCCAGGATCCGCGAACTGCTGGGCCTGGCCGCCGATCAGGGCGCGTGAGGCCGGCACTCACCGGCGCGGCCCCGACTCGGCGGAGTCCTGGCGGAACGCCCATTTCATCTCGGGCTCCGTGACGAACCGCAGGACCCGTCGCACCGGCGGCGAGCACAGCAGGGTCACCATCCCGCCCGCGCACAGCGTGACCACCACCAGACCGACCGGACCGCCGAGCCACGCCTGACTCTCGAACACGCCCCAGTAGTCACCGGCCTTGATGACGAAGCCGTGCAGCAGATAGCCGCAGATGGTGCCGGCACCCAGCGCCGTGAACCAGGCCCGGCGTCCCGGCACCAGCGCGAGGAAGGCGGCGCTCAGCACCAGTGCGCACCCGAAGAGCGCGATGACCACCACCAGGCCCGAGTACCAGGGCCAGCCCCGCTCCTGCACGCTGCCGGAGCGGTAGAACCAGCTCAGACTGGCGCGGGGCGCCACCCAGTACGCGAACAGCAGCGCCCCCGCGACGACCGGAACGGTCAGCAGTCGCACCTCGCGCCGCCGCAGCAGTTGGAAGTGCTCCGGCTTCAGGCACAGTCCCAGCACGAAGAACGGCAGGAACTGCAGTACCCGCGCGAGGTTGAGGTCGGCCCCGATGTCCGGGGTGAGCGCCGCCAGCGCACCGATGGCGAGTGCGATGGACATCGGCCACCGCACCATCCGCCACAGCGGGGTGGTCAGCCGCCAGATGAACAACGCCGCCAGGAACCAGGTCAGATAGAACGGGTCCAGCAGGCTGATCGGATGCGAGGGATCGTCGTTCGCGTACCGGACGAACAGCGAGTAGGCCACCTCGAAGACGACGTACGGCAGGGCGATGCCTGTCAGCAGTCGTCTGAGCTGATGCGGCTTGCCCTGGTAACTCCGGGAGAAATAGCCGGAGACGATGATGAAGGCCGGCATGTGGAAGGTGTAGATCACCATGTACAGGGCACGCGCAGCCCTGCTGCCGTCCATCACCGGCTCCCAGGCGTGCGCCACCGCCACCAGCACGATGGCCAGATACTTCGCGTTGTCGAAGTAGGCGTCCCGCCCGGTGGCCTCGGAAGCCGTCGAAGAGGCGGACTTCAGGCCACTCGGGGCCGGGGCGAGAGCGGTCGCCGCCCGGTTCGTCGGGGTGGTCTCGGGCCCTTTGACCTCAGGTGCGGGAGCCCTCTCGTATCCATGCGCAGCGTGGGACATTCAAGGCACCCTAGCCGGGCCCATTCGATTCCGTAAACTGCGCTGCGTACCTTGCCATTCGAATCCGGCACCCCTGTCCACAGGCCGATATGCACAGGTTAATCCCCCTTGAACAGGGCATATCGCCCACGCTCTGCAGCGGCGTGAATTACCTCACGGACCAACCTCGAATTTCTCGTGACCGAAGTGTGGGGACAGTGAAACGATCAAGAGGAATTCCTTCTCGTATTTCACCCGGCCGGCCCCTGCGGCGCGGCCGCGGCCCGCTCGCCCCCGCCTCCGGGTGGTGTGATCTTGTCCACGACGATTCGTCACGTGGCAGCAGGGGCAGGGGGGTTGGTGGCACGATGGTGCAGGCGGGAGTGTGCTGGGCCGCGCGCTCCCGGGCCGGCAAGGCGGACCGACCGAGGGTGTGATCAGTTGTGGCCATTTCACTGTCAGTGGTGCTTCTGTTGGCGATCGTCCTCGTGGTGCTGATCCGCGGCGGCTCCATCAAGGCGGGACCCGCCATCGTGGCGGTCCTCTTCGGCTTCTTCCTCGCCTCGACGGGCATGGCGCCGTCGATCAACAGATTCATGAACTCGATAGCCGAGACGATCAACCAGATCAGCTTCTGAGCGCCGCTCCCCGCGCGGCCCTCCCGCAAAACGACCTCGGGCCCGGTCCGGTGAGTGATCACCGGACCGGGCCCGAGGCGTGCACAGAGCGGGCGACGGGAATCGAACCCGCGTAGCTAGTTTGGAAGACTAGGGCTCTACCATTGAGCTACGCCCGCAAGCTCGCACCGCAGGTCACGAAGGCCGCGGCACGAGAAGCATCGTAGCGGGTCCGGGGTGCCGGGCGCACACCCCGTTCGTCATGCCGCAAAAGAGAGGGCGCACGCCCGCCGGGCATGTACCCTACGGTTCGCACCGACGGGGTGTGGCGCAGCTTGGTAGCGCGTCCGCTTTGGGAGCGGAAGGTCGTCGGTTCGAATCCGGCCACCCCGACCACCAGCAAGATCGCGTTGTGAGGCTCCTCCTGCTTGCCGTTACTATGCAAGCTGCGTGCCCGTGTGTCTGATGTGCCGGGCCCGATCCGCTGAATCGCCGAGTCCGGCGCAGCAGAACCCCAAGATGTCAGCCACCAAGGAGACCGAACCGTGAAGAGCGCCGTGGAGACCCTGAACCCGACCCGGGTTCGGCTCACTGTCGAGGTGCCCTTCGAGGAGCTCAAGGACAGCCTCGACGCGGCGTACAAGAAGATCAACCAGCAGGTCACGGTCAAGGGCTTCCGCAAGGGCAAGATCCCTGCCCGAGTGATCGACCAGCGGTTCGGCCGTGGTGCGGTGCTCGAGGAGGCGGTCAACGACGCTCTTCCCAAGCTCTACACCGAGGCCGTCAACGAGGCCGAGCTGAACCCCCTGGGCCAGCCCGAGGTGGACATCACCGAGCTGAAGGACGGCGAGACGCTGGCCTTCACCGCCGAGGTCGACATCCGCCCCGAGATCCAGATCCCGGACTACTCGGGCATCGAGGTCACCGTCGACGCCATCGAGGTCACCGACGAGGACGTCGAGAAGTCCGTGGAGCAGCTGCGTGAGCGCTTCGCGTCCACCAACCCGGTCGAGCGCGCCGCCGCCGATGGTGACGTCGTGACGATCGACCTCGAGGCCAAGGTCGACGGCGAGGTCCTGCCCGACGGTGTCGCGAACGGCGTTTCCTACACCATCGGTTCCGGCGAGCTCCTCGACGGCATCGACGAGGCCGTCACCGGCCTGGAGGCCGGCGGCGAGGCCACCTTCACCTCGCAGCTGAAGGGCGGCTCCGCCGAGGGCAAGGACGCCGAGGTCACCGTCAAGGTCACCGCCGTCGCCGCCCGTGAGCTTCCCGAGCTCGACGACGACTTCGCCCAGATGGCGAGCGAGTTCGACACCCTCGAGGAGCTGAAGGCCGACAGCCGTAAGCGCCTCACCGACATGAAGCAGTACGACCAGGCCACGCAGGCCCAGGAGCGTGTCCTCGAGAAGCTGCTCGAGCTGGTCGAGGTCCCGGTCCCCGAGAAGCTGCTCGAGGACGAGGTCAACACCCGCAAGCACAACCTCGAGCACCACCAGCTCGGTCAGATGGGTCTGACTCTCGACAAGTACCTGGAGATTCAGGGCAAGTCGGCCGAGGAGTTCGACGCCGAGACCAAGGAGCAGGCGGTCAAGGGCATCAAGACCCAGTTCGTCCTCGACGAGCTGGTCAACAAGGAGAAGCTGAACGTCAACCAGGAGGAGCTCACCGAGCACCTCATGCGGCGTGCCCAGTCCTCCGGCATGAGCCCCGACCAGTTCGCCCAGGCTGTCGTCGAGGGCGGCCAGGTGCCGATGCTCGTCGGCGAGGTCGCCCGCGGCAAGGCGCTGGCCGTGGTCGTCGAGGCCGCCAAGGTCCTCGACACCAACGGCGAGGTCGTCGACCTCGAGGACGAAGAGGACGAGACCGAGACCGCCGCGGAGACGGTCGAGGCCGTCGTCGACGGTGACGACGAGGAGAAGACCGAGGCCTGAGCCTCGCGCTGACCCTGCTACGGGCTCCGGACGCCACGGCGCGCCCGGGGCCCGTACGCGTACTCCCGCTCTTTCACCGGCCCGTTCCCGGCCGCCACCGCCCCGCCCGGGCGCCTCGGCGGACAGCGTGGAGCTTGCGCTCCGAGCGAACAGTTCGGGAAGCGGGATGGCTCTGTCCGACCTGCGCGTTAGGGTCCATGAATACGAGGGCAGGGGAGTCCCCCGCCCCCGGTACGAAGACGCTGAGACGGCCGAAGCCGTCAGAGACGAGCAGGTGGATACGTGACGAATCTGATGCCTACAGCCGCCGGCGAGCCGTCCATCGGTGGTGGCCTCGGCGACCAGGTCTACAGCCGACTGCTCGGCGAGCGCATCATCTTCCTCGGGCAGCAGGTCGACGACGACATCGCCAACAAGATCACCGCGCAGATGCTGCTCCTTGCCGCCGACCCGGACAAGGACATCTACCTCTACATCAACAGCCCCGGCGGCTCGGTGACGGCCGGCATGGCGGTCTACGACACCATGCAGTACATCCCGAACGACGTGGTGACGATCGGCATGGGCATGGCCGCCTCCATGGGCCAGTTCCTGCTGACCGGCGGCGCCGTCGGCAAGCGGTTCGCGCTGCCCAACACCGACATCCTCATGCACCAGGGTTCGGCCGGCCTCGGTGGCACCGCCTCGGACATCAAGATCCAGGCCGAGTACCTGCTCCGTACGAAGAAGCGCATGGCGGAGATCACCGCCCAGCACTCCGGGCAGACCGTCGAGACGATCATCCGCGACGGTGACCGCGACCGCTGGTTCACCGCCGAGGAGGCCAAGGATTACGGCCTCATCGACGAGATCATCTCCGCCGCCTCGGGCGTCCCGGGTGGCGGCGGCACCGGCGCCTGAGCCGCACCGCACCCCCGCCCGAGCCCGCAGAACGCCACCAGGATGGTGAACACCCACATGAGCAACTTCTCCGCGAACGGCCTCTACACCGGCCCGCAGCCGGACAACCGGTACGTCGTTCCCCGCTTCGTCGAGCGCACCTCCCAGGGCGTGCGCGAGTACGACCCGTACGCGAAGCTCTTCGAGGAGCGCGTGATCTTCCTCGGCGTGCAGATCGACGACGCCTCTGCCAACGACGTCATGGCGCAGCTGCTGTGCCTGGAGTCGATGGACCCGGACCGGGACATCTCGATCTACATCAACAGCCCCGGTGGCTCGTTCACGGCGCTGACCGCGATCTACGACACGATGCAGTTCGTGAAGCCGGACATCCAGACGGTCTGCATGGGCCAGGCGGCCTCCGCCGCGGCCGTGCTGCTCGCCGCCGGCACCCCCGGCAAGCGGATGGCCCTGCCGCACGCCCGTGTCCTGATTCACCAGCCGTCCTCGCAGACCGGCCGCGAGCAGCTCTCCGACCTGGAGATCGCGGCCAACGAGATCCTGCGCATGCGCGAGCAGCTGGAGGAGATGCTGGCCAAGCACTCCACCACGCCGCTGGAGAAGATCCGCGACGACATCGAGCGCGACAAGATCCTCACCGCCGACGGCGCGCTCGCCTACGGCCTCGTCGACCAGATCGTCTCCACCCGTAAGAGCACGGCCGCGTCGGCCGCCTGACCGGTACGACGGCCCTTGGCGCGGTACACGACAATGTGTGAACCGCGCCAAGGGGGGCCCGAACGGGGGGCCAGGCAAGGTACCGTCGAATATGAGGCACCAGGAGCCGGCTGAACCAAGCCGCTCCCAGGCGATTGGGGAAGCACCTCGTGGCACGCATCGGTGATGGCGGCGACCTGCTCAAGTGCTCGTTCTGCGGAAAGAGCCAGAAGCAGGTGAAGAAGCTCATCGCAGGCCCCGGGGTGTACATCTGCGACGAGTGCATCGACCTCTGCAACGAGATCATCGAGGAGGAGCTCGCAGAGACCTCCGAGGTGCGGTGGGAGGAACTCCCCAAGCCGCGCGAGATCTACGAGTTCCTCGAGGGGTACGTCGTCGGGCAGGAGCCCGCGAAGAAGGCCCTCTCGGTCGCGGTGTACAACCACTACAAGCGCGTCCAGGCCGGCGAGAACGGCGGTGCGCAGGGCCAGGACGACGCCATCGAGCTCGCCAAGTCCAACATCCTTCTGCTGGGCCCCACCGGCTCCGGCAAGACGCTCCTCGCCCAGACCCTCGCCCGCATGCTGAACGTCCCGTTCGCCATTGCCGACGCGACGGCGCTCACGGAGGCCGGCTATGTCGGCGAGGACGTCGAGAACATCCTGCTCAAGCTGATCCAGGCGGCCGACTACGACGTCAAGAAGGCCGAGACCGGGATCATCTACATCGACGAGATCGACAAGGTCGCCCGTAAGAGCGAAAATCCGTCGATCACCCGCGACGTCTCGGGCGAGGGCGTACAGCAGGCCCTTCTCAAAATCCTTGAGGGAACCACCGCTTCGGTCCCTCCTCAGGGCGGACGCAAGCACCCCCACCAGGAGTTCATCCAGATCGACACGACGAACGTGCTCTTCATCGTGGGCGGTGCCTTCGCCGGTCTCGAGAAGATCATCGAGTCGCGCGCGGGAGCGAAGGGCATCGGCTTCGGGGCGACGATCCGCTCCAAGCGCGAGATCGAGGCGAGCGACCAGTTCCACGAGGTCATGCCGGAGGACCTGGTCAAGTTCGGCATGATCCCCGAGTTCATCGGCCGCCTCCCGGTCATCACCTCGGTCCACAACCTCGACCGTGAGGCCCTTCTCAAGATCCTCGTCGAGCCGCGCAACGCGCTGGTGAAGCAGTACCAGCGGCTCTTCGAACTCGACGGCGTCGAGCTGGACTTCGACCTCCCGGCCCTGGAGGCCATCGCCGACCAGGCCATCCTCCGCGGCACCGGCGCGCGTGGCCTGCGCGCGATCATGGAGGAGGTCCTGATGTCGGTGATGTACGAGGTCCCCTCCCGCAAGGACGTGGCCCGCGTGGTCATCACCGAGGACGTGGTCCACAACAACGTCAACCCGACGCTGGTCCCGAGGATCGTCAAGGACGACAACGGCCGCCACGAGAAGAGCGCGTAGCGCTCGTCATACGAACGCGGAAGGGGCGCCCGGTCGTTGACCGGGCGCCCCTTCCGTGTGGCGGGGGTGTCACGCCTTGACGCGGACCTCGTTGCGGAGGTCGGCGGCGATGGCCGCGGTCGCCTCGATGCCGAGGCCCTTCGCCTTGTCCGTGGAGATGACGAGTGCCAGGGTGCTGTAGTCGCCCCAGACGCAGAACGCCTGAGTCTCCTGCTTCCCGGTCTGCGCGTTCTTGCCCTCGACGTTCTGGCATTTCATGATCGCGCCGTCGAGCCCGTCGGGCTCCACCGCTTCCGGCTCGCCGATGAACTTGGCGTTGCTGTCCTTGTCCTGTTCGGATTCGAGCTTGATGGCGGCGAACAGGTTGTCGATGGACTTTTCAGGGTCGTCCAGGGTGCCGTACGCGCCGGTGAACGTGAGGCCCTTGGACAACTTGACCTTGTCCTGCGCGCTGGGATCGATGAGGTCCTTCATCGTCAGGGTCGAGTACGCACCCCCGACGTTCGTGCCGTCCTTGACCCCGGCCGCGGCAAAGTCCTTGGCCATGTCCTTGTCGTCTGCCGCCGCACCGTCCTTGCTGATGCGGTTGAACTCCTTGAGGACGCTCGCGGGCGTGGTCAGCTTGTGCGGGCCGTCGTCCTCGAGGCCGCCGCCGCCACCCAGCAGGAAGTAACCGCCGCCGCCGAGGACCGCGAGGGCCACGACCACGGCGCCGATGATGAGGCCGGTCTTCTTGCCGCCGCCGCCCTGGGCCGGCGGCGGGGGCGGGTAGCCGCCCGGCTGCTGGGCGCCGTACTGGGGCTGCTGGCCGTACGGCCCGGGCTGCTGCGGCTGGCCCCACTGGCCGGGCTGCTGCTGCGGCGGCACGCCCTGCGGGGCCTGCTGCGGGTACCCGTAACCGGGCTGCGGAGCCTGCGGCTGCTGGCCGTAAGGGCCCGGCTGGCCCTGCGGCTGGCCGTAGGGCCCCGGCTGGCCGTACGGTCCGGGCTGCTGCGGCTGCTGCCCGCCGTACGGGCCCGGCTGGTTGTAGCTCATTACGGGGGTCCCCTCGTGATGTTTATGTGTTGCCAACATCCTGTCCCAAGGCCGCGTCCGCGTGGGCGGCGGGGGCCACACCGTTACCGAAGAATCGGGTTTCAGTACGACCCTGTGACACCTCTAAACTGGCCCGGTGACCGAGAACACTCAGCAGCAGACAGCGCCCCCTTCCGAACTGCCGACCCAGTACGCGCCGGCCGAGGTGGAGAGGCCGCTGTACGAGCGCTGGGTAGAACGGGGTTACTTCGAGGCCGACGAGAAGAGCGAGAAGCCGCCGTTCACGGTCGTCATCCCGCCGCCGAACGTCACCGGAAGCCTCCACCTGGGCCATGCCTTCGAGCACACGCTGATCGACGCCCTCACCCGCCGCAAGCGGATGCAGGGTTACGAGACGCTGTGGCAGCCCGGCATGGACCACGCCGGTATCGCCACGCAGAACGTCGTCGAGCGAGAGCTGGCGAAGGAGGGCAAGTCCCGCCACGACCTGGGCCGTGAGACGTTCATCGAGCGGGTCTGGCAGTGGAAGGGCGAGTCCGGCGGCCAGATCTCCGGCCAGATGCGTCGCCTCGGCGACGGCGTCGCCTGGTCGCGTGAGCGCTTCACCATGGACGAAGGCCTCTCGAAGGCCGTCCAGACCATCTTCAAGAAGCTCCACGACGACGAGCTGATCTACCGCGCCGAACGCATCATCAACTGGTGCCCCCGCTGTCTGACCGCCATCTCGGACATCGAGGTCGAGTACCAGGACGACGACGGCGAGCTCGTCTCCATGAAATACGGCGACGGAGACGACACCATCGTCGTCGCCACGACTCGCGCCGAGACGATGCTCGGTGACACGGCCGTCGCCGTCCACCCCGACGACGAGCGCTACCAGCACCTGATCGGCAAGCAGATCAAGCTGCCGCTGACGGACCGTACGATCCCCGTCGTCCCGGACACGCATGTCGACCCCGAGTTCGGCACGGGCGCCGTCAAGGTGACGCCCGCCCATGACCCGAACGACTTCGAGATCGGACAGCGGCACAACCTGCCCTCGCTCACGGTCATGGACGAGCGCGCGGTCATCACCGCCCCGGGCCCGTTCGAGGGCCTGGACCGGCTGGAGGCGCGCAGCGCCATCGTCGGCGCCCTGCGCGCCGAGGGCCGGATCGTTGCCGAGAAGCGGCCGTACCTCCACTCCGTCGGCCACTGCTCGCGCTGCAAGACCACCATCGAGCCGCGCCTGTCCATGCAGTGGTGGGTCAAGGTCGGCCCGCTGGCGAAGGCCGCCGGTGACGCCGTCCGTGACGGCCGGGTCAAGATCCATCCGCAGGAGATGGAGAAGCGGTACTTCGACTGGGTCGACAACCTCCATGACTGGTGCATCTCGCGCCAGCTGTGGTGGGGCCACCGCATCCCCGTCTGGTACGGACCGAACGGCGAGATCGTCTGCGTCGGCCCCGACGAGCAGCCGCCCACCGGTGAGGGATGGCACCAGGAGACCGATGTCCTCGACACCTGGTTCTCCTCCGGTCTGTGGCCGTTCTCCACGCTCGGCTGGCCCGAGCAGACCGAGAGCCTCGCGAAGTTCTACCCGAACTCCGTCCTGGTCACGGGCTACGACATCCTCTTCTTCTGGGTCGCCCGGATGATGATGTTCGGTCTGTACGCGATGGACGGCACGCCGCCGTTCCACACCATCGCCCTGCACGGCATGGTCCGCGACCAGTTCGGCAAGAAGATGTCCAAGTCCTTCGGCAACGCGGTCAACCCGCTGGACTGGATGGACAAGTACGGCTCCGACGCCCTGCGCTTCACGCTGGCGCGCGGCGCCAACCCCGGTGTCGACGTCCCGATCGGCGAGGACTGGGTCCAGGGCTCGCGCAACTTCGCCAACAAGATCTGGAACGCCACCCGCTTCGCGCTGATGAACGGCGCCACGGTCGAGGGCGAACTGCCTCCGGTCGAGAAGATGTCGGCGACCGACCGCTGGATCCTGTCGCGGCTGAACAAGACGGTCGCGGAGGTGGACGCGAACTACGAGGACTTCCAGTTCGCGAAGCTCTCCGAGGCGCTGTTCCACTTCGCCTGGGACGAGGTCTTCGACTGGTACGTCGAGCTGTCGAAGACGACGTTCTTCGCGGGCGGCGAGCAGGCGAAGGTGTCCGGCCGGGTCCTCGGTGAGGTCCTGGACGTGATGCTGCGGCTGCTGCACCCGGTCGTCCCGTTCGTCACCGACACCCTGTGGACGACGCTGACCGGCGGGGAGTCCTTGGTCGTCGCCGACTGGCCCGCCGACAGCGGCTTCCGTGACGAGGCGGCCGAGCGGGAGATCGAGCTGGTCCAGCGCGTCGTCACCGAGGTCCGCCGGTTCCGCAGCGACCAGGGCCTGCAGCCCGGCCAGAAGGTCCCGGCCAGGCTCACCCTGGACGGCACGGCCCTCGCGCCGCACGAGGCGGCGATCCGTCAGCTGCTGCGTCTGCAGCCGGAGGGCGAGGGCTTCCACGCCACCGCGTCGCTGCCGGTCGCCGGTGCCACCGTCGCGCTCGATCTGTCGGGCACGATCGACGTCGAGGCGGAGCGCAAGCGTCTGACGAAGGACCTGGGCGCCGCGCAGAAGGAGGTCGCACAGGCGACCGCCAAGCTCGGCAACGAGGCGTTCCTCGCCAAGGCACCGGACAATGTGGTCGACAAGATCCGGACCCGGCTTGCCAAGGCCGAGGAGGACATCGCGCGGATCAACACGCAGCTCGGCAATCTGCCCGAGAGCTGACGGACACCAGCGGCCGAGGCCCCGGGGAGCCCCCGGGGCCTCGGCCGTTTCTCTCGGTGCCCGTCCGTAGACTGGACCGCGTGAGTGAGCACCCCGATCCCTTCGACGAGTCCGACGTCTTCGACGAGATCGTCGACGCAGAGACCGACCGCGACCCTGACCTGGCGGTGATCGAGGCCGGCAGTCGCACCCTGCGCACGCAGGCCGGGACGCCGCAGGCCGACCATGTGCCCGCCCGGCCCGCGGACCCGGAGGTGGACAAGGCGCTGCGGGAGGTCGAGGCGGACCTGGCGACGCGCTGGGGCGAGACCAAGTTGGAGCCCTCCGTGGCCCGGATCGAGGCGCTGATGGACGTGCTGGGCGAGCCCCAGCGCGCGTACCCGTCGATCCACATCACAGGGACGAACGGCAAGACGTCCACGGCGCGGATGATCGAGGCCCTGCTCGCCGGGTTCGAGCTGCGCACCGGCCGGTACACCTCGCCGCACGTGCAGTCGGTCACCGAGCGGATCAGTCTGGACGGCGCGCCCATCGAGGCGGAGCGGTTCATCGAGACGTACAACGACATCAAGCCGTACGTGGAGATGGTCGACGCGAGCCAGGACTTCCGGCTGTCGTTCTTCGAGGTGCTCACCGGTATGGCGTACGCGGCCTTCGCCGACGCCCCGGTGGACGTGGCCGTCGTCGAGGTCGGCATGGGCGGCAGCTGGGACGCGACGAACGTGATCGACGGCTCGGTCGCCGTGGTCACCCCCATCGATCTGGACCACACCGACCGGCTGGGTTCCACGCCCGCCGAGATCGCGGTGGAGAAGGCCGGGATCATCAAGCAGGGCGCCACGGTCGTGCTGGCGCAGCAGCCGGTGGACGCCGCGCAGGTGATGCTGAAGAAGGCCGTGGAGGTCGACGCGACCGTCGCCCGTGAGGGCATGGAGTTCGGCGTGGTCTCGCGCGAGGTCGCGGTCGGCGGGCAGCTGCTGACGCTGCGCGGCCTGGGCGGCGAGTACGAGCAGATCTTCCTCCCTCTCTACGGCGCGCACCAGGCGCACAACGCGGCGGTTGCGCTCGCCGCGGTCGAGGCGTTCTTCGGCGTGGGCGCGGGCGACGCGCGCACCCTGGACGTGGACACGATCCGTACGGCGTTCGCCGCCGTGTCGTCGCCCGGCCGTATGGAGGTCGTGCGCCGCAGCCCCACCGTCGTACTGGACGCCGCGCACAATCCGGCGGGTGCCCGGGCGACGGCGGCGGGCGTCACGGAGTCGTTCGGCTTCTCGCGCCTCATCGGTGTGGTGGGAGCCAGTGGTGACAAGGACGTCCGCGGCTTCCTCGAGGCGTTCGAGCCGATCTTCGCGGAGATCGTCGTGACGCAGAATTCCAGCCATCGCGCGATGGACGCCGACGAGCTCGCCGCGGTCGCCGTGGAGGTCTTCGGCGACGAGCGGGTGGTCGTGGAGCCGCGGCTCGACGACGCGCTGGAGGCGGCGATCACACTCGCCGAGGAGGAGTCCGAGTTCGCCGGCGCGGGCGTGCTGGTGACCGGTTCGGTGATCACGGTCGGCGAGGCCCGGCTGCTGCTGGGGAGGGGCTGACATCCCGTGCGTACGCTCTGTGCATCGACCCTGATCGGCGAGTTCTTCGTGATCGGCTTCGCCGGTCTGGTCGCCATGAAGTCGGACGACGTCTCGATGACGGTGGTCTGGACGGTCTGCGGCGTCCTGATGCTGCTGTCGCTGCTGCTGTGCGGCATGATCACCAGGCCCGGCGGTGTGCAGCTCGGCTGGGCGCTGCAGATCGCGCTGATCGCCAGCGGTTTCGTGGTGCCGGCGATGTTCTTCCTGGGGGTGCTCTTCGCCGGCCTGTGGTGGGCGTCGGTCCACTTCGGCCGCAAGGTCGACGAGGCGAAGGCGGAGTGGGCGGCGCAGGCGGAGGCCGAGGCCCCGTAGGCGGGGCCGGGCTGCCGTACGGCTCCCGGGGCGGGTGACGCCCCGTGCGTCACACCCGGTAATGTCGGCCCCACCGCACACTTCCTGGCCTGCAAGGAGCCGCACACCATGACTCAGCGCACCCTCGTCCTTCTCAAGCCGGACGCTGTCCGTCGCGGACTCGTGGGCGAGGTCATCGGCCGCATCGAACGCAAGGCCGACTGGAAGATCGCGGCGCTCGAGCTGCGGCAGCTGGACCGCGCCACCCTGGAGCAGCACTACGCCGAGCACGTCGGCCGGCCGTTCTACGAGCCGCTCGTGGAGTTCATGCTGTCCGGTCCGGTCGTCGTGATGGTCGTCGACGGTGAGCGCGTCATCGAGGGTGTACGCCAATTGGCGGGTCCGACAGACCCGATCGCGGCCGCACCGGGGTCCATTCGGGGCGACTTCGGCACGATCGTCCGGGAGAATCTGATCCACGCCTCGGACTCCGAGGAGTCCGCCATTCGGGAACTTAAGATTTTCTTCCCAGGGCTTTCCTGACAGCGCGTCAGCCGAACAGGCCTCTTGCCCATGGGGCGACCGAAGGAATTTCGGTCGCCCTTCGGCATACGCACGGGCATTGCGGGAACGCATCGCCTCAACGCATCGTCACCATAAGCAAGAGGTGGACCACCGCGCGGTCTCGCTGCAGGCGGCACTACGATGTAAGCCTCCACGCCACACGCACCCACCTCGCCATCCTGAAAAGCCATCAAACGCTTCGATTTGGGAAGGCCAGACGCATCCTCATGGGGAACAACATGTCGTTCATCGGCCGTGACATGGCTGTCGACCTCGGGACCGCCAACACGCTGGTGTACGTCAGAGGCCGGGGGATCGTTCTCAACGAGCCGTCCGTCGTCGCCATCAACACCAACACGGGCGGCATTCTCGCGGTCGGCGCCGAGGCGAAGAAGATGATCGGCCGGACACCGGGCAACATCGTTGCCGTCCGGCCACTGAAGGACGGCGTGATCGCCGACTTCGAGATCACCGAGCGGATGCTCCGCTACTTCATCCTGAAGATCCACAAACGGCGGTACCTCGCCCGGCCCCGTGTGGTGGTCTGTGTGCCCTCCGGCATCACGGGCGTCGAGCGCCGCGCGGTCATCGAGGCGTCGACGCAGGCCGGCGCCCGGCAGGTGCACATCATCGAGGAGCCCATGGCAGCGGCCATCGGCTCCGGGCTCCCCGTGCACGAGGCCACCGGCAACATGGTCGTCGACATCGGTGGCGGCACCACGGAGGTCGCCGTGATCTCCCTCGGAGGAATCGTCACGGCACAGTCCATCCGCGTCGCCGGTGACGAGCTGGACAACGCGATCATCCAGCACATCAAGAAGGAGTACTCACTCCTCCTCGGTGAGCGGACCGCCGAGAGCATCAAGATCACCATCGGTTCCGCCTACGAGATGGACAAGGACGAGCACACCGAGATCCGCGGCCGTGATCTCGTCTCCGGTCTGCCCAAGACCGTGGTCATCTCCGCCGCGGAGGTCCGCAAGGCCATCGAGGAACCGGTCAACGCGATCGTCGACGCCGTGAAGACCACTCTCGACAAGTGCCCGCCCGAACTGTCCGGCGACGTCATGGACCGCGGCATCGTCCTCACCGGCGGCGGCGCGCTGCTGCGCGGCCTGGACGAGCGGCTGCGCCGCGAGACGGGCATGCCGATCCACATCGCGGAGGACCCGCTGGACTCGGTGGCACTCGGGTCCGGCAAGTGCGTCGAGGAGTTCGAGGCGCTCCAGCAGGTGCTGGACGCCCAGCCGCGTCGTTAGACGGGCGGACCGTACGCCGTGCGGGGGTCGGCAGGGCCCCCGCACGGGACCTCCCCCCGGACGGGGAAGGATCGCTGCTCCATCCGACACGACCATTCCTACGACCATTCCTACGAGGAAGGCACGGCCGCCGCACGTGAGGGACACAAAGGAGAGCCGGCTGCTCCTGGTGCTGCTGATCGCCATCGCGTTCGCCCTGATCACGGTGGACATCCGCGGCGGTGAGGAGTCACCGGTCGACGGCGCCCGACAAGCCGCGGCGTCGGTCTTCGGGCCTGTCGAGAACGGCGTCGCGGCGGCCGTCGATCCGATCGGCAACGCGATAGGGGCGGTCCGTAACTCCGGTGACCGTCACGACCGCATCAAGCAGCTCGAGCTGGAGAACGCCGAGCTGAAGCAGCGGCTCGGAAGCGAGGCCCGCAAAGAGAGCAGACTGCGTCAGCTCGACGGCCTGATCAGAACCGCTGCCGCCGGCCAGTACGGCATCAAGGGCGCCGAGGTCATCGGTATAGGAGCGGCCCAGGGCTTCTCCTGGACGGTGACCATCGACATCGGCTCCGACGACGGCATCCAGCGCGACATGACCGTCATCAACAACGACGGGCTCGTCGGCCGGGTGACCACCGTCGGCCCGCGCACCTCGACCGTGCTGCTCGCCAACGACCCGGACTTCACCGTCGGCACCCGTATGGAGAAGACGGACGAGCTGGGCTTCGCGACCGGTCAGGGCGACCGGCCGCTGCTGGTCCAACTGCTCAACGGCAAGTCGAAGGTCAAGGAGGGAGACCGGCTGGTCACCTTCGGCTCGCAGGCCAACAAGCCGTTCGTACCGGGTGTCCCGGTCGGCGAGATCGTCCAAGTCGACCGGGCCCGCGGTGACCTCACGCGCAACGTCCATGTCCGCCCGTACGTGGGCTTCAGCAAGCTCGACATCGTCGGTGTCGTCGTCCAGGCGCCGCGCACCGATCCGCGCGACACCGTCCTGCCGCCGAAGCCCGCCGCGCCCAAGCCCACGCCCACCGTCACGGTGACCGTCACGCCCGGGGCGACCCCGCCCGAGGGTGAGGACGACGGGCAGGCGCAGGACGGCCAGGCCCAGGACAACGGCCAGGCGCAGGACGGCGGTCTTGATCCGGGCGCGGACGACGGTGGCGACGCCACAGGCCAGAACGACGACCAGTAGGAGCTGATCCGTCATGCGTTTCAACCGGATGCTGCTCTCCACGGCGCTGGTCGTGGTCGCCCTCGTCCTCCAGGTCTCCGTCCTCTCCCGTCTCCAACTCCCCGGCGCCGTACCCGACCTGGTGCTGCTCACGGTGCTCGGACTCGCGATGGTGTACGGGCACGTGGCGGGCGCGCTCATCGGATTCGGCGCCGGACTGCTCGCCGACCTAGCTCCGCCCGCCGACCACGCCGCCGGCCGCTACGCCCTCGTCCTGTGCGTCATCGGCTACCTCGCCGGTCTCGTCCGCCCCGAGAACGGCAAGCCGCTGCGGTCCGCCACCGGCCCGATGGCCGTCGTCGTCGCAGCAGCGGTCGGTTCCACCCTGCTGTACGCCATGGTCGGCGCCCTCGTGGGCGACACCGCCGCCCGCCATGTCGGCCTGGTGGGCCTGCTGTTCACGGCGGTGATCTACGACCTGATCCTCGCACCGTTCACGGTTCCGCTGATCATGTGGCTCGCCAGACGCAGCGACAACGATCCGCTCGTCGACAGCCAGAACTCCGGCGGCACGGACGTGGCCGCCGGCTGGCTCACCTCCGGCACCGGACTGCGCCTCGGCAGCCAGCGCGGCGGCCTGCGGCTCAAGGCGGCGAAGAGCCGTGCCGCACGGGCCGGACGCATCAAGGGAGTCAAGCGACTGTGACCGAGGGGGCAGCAGCGTGAGCAACATTCCGGAGACCGGGCGGACCCCCCGGGTCCAGATCCGGCTCGTCATCATCCAGGTACTCGTCTTCTCCCTCCTCCTCACCCTCGCCGGACGGCTCTGGTACCTCCAGATCCGCAACGGCGAGGAGTACACCGACGAGGCGAAGAGCAACCATGTGCAGCGGGTCGTCTCTCCCGCTGTCCGCGGCTCGATCCTCGACGCCCGCGGTGTGCCGCTCGCCGACAACGAGACCCGCCTCGTGGTCTCCGCCTCCCGTACCGAGCTGATGAAGATGAAGGACGACGGCGAGGCAGTCCTCACCCGGCTCGCGGGAGTCCTCGGCATGAAGCCGAAGGACGTGATGGACAAGGTCCGGCTCTGCGACTCCGAGACACCGCAGCCCTGTTGGAACGGCTCCCCGTACCAGCCGATCCCGGTCACCGACGAGGCCACCACCCAGCAGGCGCTGAAGATCCGCGAACAGGCGGAGGACTTCCCCGGCATCACCGCGGAGCCCACCGCCGTCCGCCGCTACCCGGCGCCCGGCAAGGCACGGACCTCGCAGGTACTCGGTTATCTGTCGCCCGTCACCGACGAGGAGATCCAGAAGGCCAAGGACAGCGCCTCGCCGTTCCTGCGCTCCGACCAGGTCGGCCGTTCGGGCCTGGAGCGCAGTTACGACAAGGAACTGCGCGGCAACGCGGGGGTCACGTCGTACGAGGTCGACAAGCTCGGCCGGGTCATGGGCCAGACGGAAGCGGACCCGGGGGTGCCCGGCTCCCACCTCGTGACCAGCATCGACGCCCGTGTCCAGGCCGTCGCCGAGTACGAGCTCGACCAGGCGATGAAGACGGCCCGGAAGGAGACCGACAAGATCACCGGCCGCCCGTACAAGGCCGACGCCGGCGCCGTCGTCGTCATGGAGTCCAGGACCGGCCGCGTCGTTGCCATGGCCTCCCAGCCCGACTACGACCCCAACGCCTGGGTCGGCGGCATCTCCGGCAAGGACTACGCCAAGCTCACCGGCAAGAACTCCAACTACCCGCTCCTCAACCGGGCGATCCAGGGCCAGGCCGCCCCCGGCTCCATCTTCAAGGTGGTGTCGGCGAGCGCGGCCGTCCGGGGCGGCCACCCCTTCGACGACCGCTACAACTGCAGCAGCTCCTACAGCATCGGCGGCCGGAGCTTCGCCAACTTCGAGTCCAAGGGGCACGGCCCCATCACCCTCGGCGATGCGCTCAAGTTCTCCTGCAACACCGTGTTCTACGCCCTCGGCCACCAGGAGTGGCGGCGCGACGGCGGCATCAAGCCGAACAAGAACGCCAAGGACTGGTTCTACCGGACCGCCCACGACTTCGGACTCGGTGCCGAGACCGGCATCGACCTGCCGAACGAGGTCAAGGGCCGCATCCCCGACCGTCAGTGGAAGAAGGACTTCTGGGAGGCCAACAAGGACGCGTGGTGCAAGGAGGGCAAGAAGGGCGGCACCTATGTCGAGCAGATCGCCTACGAGAGCTGTCTCGAGGGGAACCAGCTGAAGGCCTACGACAGCGTGAACTTCGCCATCGGGCAGGGGGACATCCTGGTCACCCCCATCCAGATGGCCACCGCCTACGCCGCCATCAGCAACGGCGGCACGCTCTACGACCCCACCGTCGGCAAGGCCGTCGTCAGCCCCGACGGCAAGCGGATCGAGGAGATCAAGCCCGAGTCCCACGGCAAGCTGCCGGTGGACGCAGCGACCATCGAGGACCTCGACAAGGGCCTGCGCTCCGTGGTCGAGCCCGGCGGCACCGCCGCCTGGAGGTTCGGCGGCTGGCCGCAGGACAAGATCCCCATGCGGGCCAAGACCGGTACGGCCCAGGTCTACGGCAAGCAGACCACCTCGTGGTTCGCGACCTACACCGACGACTACACCGTCGTCATGACGATCTCCCAGGCCGGTACGGGATCCGGCGCATCCGGTCCCGCCGTCCGCAACATCTACGACGCGATGTACGGCCTGGACAAGGAGGGCAACCAGGACCTGAAGAGGGCCCTGCTGCCCGAGCCACAGAAGACCCTGCCCAAGATCTCCCCGGACGGATCGATCGAGGCCCCGGAGGTCAGGCCCTACGTTCCTCCGAAGCCGAAGGACGCCGAACAAGTGCTCGCGGGCCCGCCCGCGCGGAGGGACTGAGCCATGGCCACAGGCGGCTTCTCCGTCTCCGGGTACGGACCCGAACGCGGCGGGATCTGGAGCAGGCTCACGGCCCGCGACTCGGTGGTGCGCAGACTCGACTGGCCGATCCTGTGCTCCTCGATCGCGCTGTCGCTGCTCGGCGCGCTGCTGGTGTGGTCCGCGACCCGCGGCCGCACCGAGCTCAACCAGGGCGATCCGTACTACTTCCTGGTCCGGCACCTGCTCAACACCGGCATCGGCTTCGCGCTGATGGTAGGCACCATCTGGCTCGGACACCGCACCCTGCGCGGTGCGGTCCCGTTCCTGTACGGGCTGTCCGTCGTACTCGTGCTGCTCGTGCTCACCCCGCTGGGCGCCACCATCAACGGTGCGCACGCGTGGATCCAGCTCGGCGGCGGCTTCTCCCTGCAGCCCTCGGAGTTCGTGAAGATCACGATCATCCTCGGGATGGCGATGATGCTCGCCGCTCGGGTCGACGCCGGCGACCAGGTGCATCCCGACCACCGCACCGTCGCCAAGTCCCTCGGGCTGGCCGTCGTCCCGATGGCCATCGTCATGCTGATGCCGGACCTCGGCTCGGTCATGGTCATGGTGGTGATCGTCCTCGGCGTACTGCTCGCCTCCGGCGCCTCCAACCGCTGGGTCCTGGGACTCATCGGCGCCGGCGCGCTCGGCGCGGTGGCCGTCACCGCGCTGGGACTGCTCGACGAGTACCAGCTCAACCGCTTCGCCGCCTTCGCCAACCCCGAACTCGACCCGGCCGGTGTCGGCTACAACACCAACCAGGCGCGCATCGCGATCGGCTCGGGCGGGCTGTACGGCGAGGGCCTGTTCAACGGCCACCAGACCACGGGCCAGTTCGTGCCCGAACAGCAGACCGACTTCATCTTCACCGTCGCCGGGGAGGAGCTCGGCTTTCTGGGGGCGGGGCTGATCATCGCCCTGCTGGGCGTGTTGCTGTGGCGCGCGTGCCGGATCGCACGCGAGACGACGGAGCTGTACGGCACGATCGTGGCCGCCGGGATAATCGCCTGGTTCGCCTTCCAGTCCTTCGAGAACATCGGCATGACGCTCGGCATCATGCCGGTGGCGGGGCTGCCGCTGCCGTTCGTGTCGTACGGAGGCACGTCGATGTTCGCGGTGTGGATCGCGGTCGGGTTGCTGCAGTCGATCAGGGTGCAGCGACCGATAAGCGCCTAGTGCCGGGGCGGGGGGCGTGTCCCGTGCCGGGGCGTTGCGCCCCCGCCGGCCGTGTGGGGAGAGCAGGCTCCGTCGGCTCCAGGTGACTGGCAGCCTCCGGCCCCGCGTCGATGGCCGCCCGGATTGCGGCCGCGGTGGCTGCGGGGCGCCTGCGGCGGTACGTTCCCGCACCGGCCCCTTCCCGCTGTACCGATGTGCGTCTCCGCCGCGGGTCGGGGCAGGTCCCGGATCCCGGAACGCCCTTCGGGCGTCGCGTCGGACGCCGTGCCCCGGCTCCGCGGGGCTCCGCCCCCGGCGCTGAGCCCCGCCGCGGGGCGCACCGGGCTCGGCACGGGCCCCGTACCGCGCTTCTCGGGGCGTACCGGCCAAGCTCGGGGCCACGAGGTGCTCCGCGCGGTGTTCGGGGCTCCGCCTCCGCGGGAGTGGGCCCGGGGGCACTCCGGCGCTTCGTGCGGCGGCCTCGAAGCCCCCTGCGCCGCCGGGGCGCCGGGAGTACCCCCTGGCAGATTGCATACGCAGCCCGTGCGAGGCTGAGCCCCCGGCGGTGCGGGCGGAGCGCGGGGCGGGATGGGGCACCATCCACGCCGCCGGGCGTAGGGGGAGGATGGGGTGGGGAGAGCCACGGGGTGCCCCCCGCGCGCCACCGCCGCGCTAGATTCGAAGGCATGGCGGACACCAAGCGCGAGATCGAGCGTAAGTACGAAGCCACCCCCGACACCCCGATGCCCGACCTGACGAAGGTGGCCGGCGTGGCCCGTGTCGTCGGGAAGGGGACGGCCGAGTTGGATGCCGTCTACTACGACACCGACACTCTGCGGCTGGCCGCCGCGTCCGTCACGCTGCGGCGCAGGACCGGCGGCACGGACGCCGGCTGGCATCTCAAGCTGCCGGTGTCGCCCGGTGTGCGGGACGAGATCACAGCCCCGCTGTCCGACGCGGTTCCGGCAGACCTGGCCGGGCTCGTTCGGGCGTATGCACGGGACCTGCCCCTCGGACCCGTGGTGCGGCTGCTGTCCTCACGGGACGTGCACCACCTCGTCGACGGCGACGGCACCCTCCTCGCCGAGCTCAGCCGGGACGCGGTGGTCGCGGAGCGGCTCCACGGGCCAAAGGCCACCGCGCAGTGGGACGAGATCGAGGTGGAACTCGCGGACGGCGGGGATCCGGCCCTTCTTGACGCCGTCGACAAGCGGCTCCGCAAGGCCGGGGTGCGCGCGGCCGCCGCGCCGTCGAAGCTCGCCAGGGCCCTGACCGAGACGGGGGCAGGCCCAGTGGGCCCGCCCCGATCGTCCGGGTCGCGGACCGCGGGCGATCACGTCCTTGCCTACGTGCGCGAACAGACCGACGCGATCGCGGCGTACGACCCCGGTGTGCGCCGTGACCTGCCCGACGCCGTGCACCAGATGAGGGTCGCCACCCGGCGTCTTCGCAGTGCGCTGCGGACGTTCCGCAAGGTCCTCGACCGCGACGTCACCCAGCCGGTGATCGACGAGCTCAAGTGGCTCGCGGGAGAGCTGGGCGTGGCCCGTGACCAGGAGGTGCTCGCCGAGCGGCTGCACGGCATGGTCGACGCCGTGCCGGTGACGCTGCTGCTCGGCCCGGTCGCCGCACGGCTGCGGCACTGGTCCGTCGCGGGCGCGGACGAAGCGCGGCGGACCGCGGTCGCCGCGCTCGACAGCGACCGCTATCTGGCCCTGCTCGACTCGTTGGACGCGCTGCGCGCCGACCCGCCGCTGCTGAGGGCCGCCTCGGGTGCGCCGGGGGCGGTGCTCGCCAAGGCGGTCCTCAAGGAGTACGACCGGCTGGCCGCCCGTGCGGACAGGGCCCTGTCGCTGCCCGCGGGCAAGGAGCGGGACCTCGCCATGCACGACGCGCGCAAGGCCGCCAAGCGCGCACGGTACGCGGCCGAAGTGGCGCGGCCCGCGCTGGGCAAGGCGGCGAAGCGGTTCGGGAAGCGGATGAAGGCCGTGCAGAAGGTGCTCGGCGACCACCAGGACAGCGTCGTCGCCAGGGAGGCGCTGCGGGAACTCGCGATCAAGGCGCATGCGGTGGGGGAGAGCGCCTTCGTCTGGGGCCTGCTGTACGGGAGGGAGGAGGCACGCGCCGGGGCACGGGAGGCGGAGCTGCCCGCGGTGTGGGCGGAGGCGTCGGCCCCGGGAATCAGGGCCGCACTCGACGGCTGAGCGTGCGGGTACGCTTGAGAGTCGCCCCCTTGCCAGCCCAGAAGGTTTTCATGTCTGCCGAGTCGGTCTTCCCACAGCTCGAAGCGCTGCTCCCGCATGTGCAGAAGCCCATCCAGTACGTCGGCGGTGAACTCAACTCCACCGTCAAGCCCTGGGAGTCCTGCGACGTCCGCTGGGCGCTCATGTACCCGGACGCCTATGAGGTCGGGCTGCCCAACCAGGGCGTCATGATCCTCTACGAGGTGCTGAACGAGCGCGAGGGTGTGCTCGCCGAACGCACGTACAGCGTCTGGCCGGACCTCGAGGAGCTGATGCGTGAGCACGAGGTGCCGCAGTTCACCGTGGACAGCCACCGGCCCGTCGGCGCGTTCGACGTGTTCGGTCTCAGCTTCTCCACCGAGCTCGGCTACACCAACATGCTCACCGCCCTCGACCTCGCGGGTATCCCGCTGGAGTCGAAGGACCGCACGGTCGATCACCCGATCGTGCTGGCCGGCGGTCACGCCGCGTTCAACCCCGAGCCGATCGCCGACTTCATCGACTGCGCGGTCATCGGCGACGGCGAGCAGGCCGTCCTCGACATGACCGAGATCATCCGCGCCTGGAAGGCCGAGGGCCGCCCGGGCGGGCGCGAGGAGGTCCTGTTCCGGCTGGCGAAGACCGGCAATGTGTACGTGCCGGGCTTCTACGACGTCGAGTATCTGCCCGACGGCCGCATCGGCCGCGTCGTGCCCAACCGGTCCGGCGTGCCGTGGCGGGTTTCGAAGCACACCGTCATGGACCTCGACGAGTGGCCCTACCCGAAGCAGCCGCTCGTCCCGCTCGCCGAGACCGTCCACGAGCGGATGTCCGTCGAGATCTTCCGCGGCTGCACCCGCGGCTGCCGCTTCTGCCAGGCCGGCATGATCACGCGCCCCGTGCGGGAGCGAAGCATCACCGGCATCGGCGAGATGGTCGACAAGGGTCTCAAGGCGACCGGCTTCGAGGAGGTCGGTCTGCTGTCGCTGTCCTCCGCGGACCACAGCGAGATCGGCGACATCGCCAAGGGCCTGGCGGACCGCTACGAGGCGGAGAAGATCGGTCTCTCCCTGCCCTCGACGCGGGTCGACGCCTTCAACGTGGACCTCGCCAACGAGCTCACCAGGAACGGACGCCGTTCGGGCCTGACCTTCGCCCCCGAGGGCGGCTCCGAGCGCATGCGCAAGGTCATCAACAAGATGGTCTCGGAAGAGGACCTGATCCGTACGGTCGCCACCGCGTACGGCAACGGCTGGCGCCAGGTGAAGCTGTACTTCATGTGCGGTCTGCCGACGGAGACCGACGAGGACGTGCTGCAGATCGGCGACATGGCGGTCAACGTCATCGCCAAGGGCCGCGAGGTGTCCGGCTCCAACGACATCCGGTGCACGGTGTCGATCGGCGGCTTCGTGCCCAAGCCGCACACGCCGTTCCAGTGGGCGCCGCAGCTGAGCGCGGAGGAGACCGACGCGCGTCTGGAGAAGCTGCGCGACAAGATCCGCGGCGACAAGAAGTACGGCCGCTCGATCGGCTTCCGCTACCACGACGGCAAGCCCGGCATCGTCGAGGGCCTGCTCTCGCGCGGTGACCGTCGCGTGGGCGCGGTCATCCGCGCCGTCTACGAGGACGGCGGCCGTTTCGACGGCTGGCGCGAACACTTCTCGTACGACCGCTGGATGGCGTGTGCGGAGAAGACGCTGCCGGACTTCGGCGTCGACGTCGACTGGTACACCACGCGCGAGCGTACGTACGAGGAGGTCCTGCCCTGGGACCACCTGGACTCCGGTCTCGACAAGGACTGGCTCTGGGAGGACTGGCAGGACGCCCTCGACGAGACCGAGGTCGAGGACTGCCGCTGGACGCCGTGCTTCGACTGCGGCGTGTGCCCGCAGATGGACACCCACATCCAGGTCGGCCCGACGGGCAAGAAGCTGCTCCCGCTGACGGTCGTCAAGTAGGCGCTCGCCGCACGACTCCGGGGGAGGGCCCGGCCGCAGGGAATCCTGTGGCCGGGCCTTCGTCCGTTTCCCCGCGATGGCGATGCCGCAGCTCATCGCCCCGCATACACGGGTACACGACTCCTTCCTGGACGCGATCGCGGAATTCGCCGCGGACGGGACCGAGGCACACGCTGGGCACCCGCACGATGTCGCCGGCTTCGGCGACGCCCGCACCGGACGGACGGCTTCGCCGAGGGGAATGGCGCAGGTACTGGATCCGAACTCGCCTGTGCTGCGTCATGTCTGACATGGACTTGGAGAAGCCGTCGCCGGCTACCGCCGCACGGCGCCACGGCGCGCACATGGCGCCGAAGGATTACGAGCCGGGGGACGGCTGCCTCGTGCAGGTCATCCGGATCCCGGTGCGCGTCGTCGTGGTGCTCGTCGTCATCCCCGTGCGGATGGTCTGGGACGTCCTCGTGCTCTGTGGCCGGGCCGTCGAGCGGGTGCTCCTGAGGCCGCTGGGGCGGGCGCTGGGCTGGGTCTTCGAGAAGGTGGTCACGCCCGTGGCGCTCGCCCTGGCACGGCTGGCGGCCGCCATCGGCAAGGCGTTGTTCTACTGGCCCTGGGTGGCGCTTTGGCGGTACGTGGTGGTGCCGGTGGTGACGTACGGGTTGGTGGTGCCGGTCGTGTGGGTGTACCGGCAGCTGCTCACCCCGCTCGGGCACGGCATCGCCTGGCTGGTGGAGCGCCTGCTCGTCGCCCCCGTGACGTGGGTGTACCGGCAACTGCTCACCCCGCTCGGGCACGGCGTCGTCGCGGCTCTGGCGTGGTTGGTCAGGGCGTTGTTCTACTGGCCTTGGGTGGCGCTTTGGCGGTACGTGGTGGTGCCGGTGGTGAGGTACGGGTTGGTGGTGCCGGTCGTGTGGGTGTACCGGCAGCTGCTCACCCCGCTCGGGCACGGCATCGCCTGGCTGATGGAGAGGCTTTGGCGGGGCTCCGTCTGGTTGGTCAGGACGCTGCTCGTGGCGCCCGTGGTCTGGCTGTACCGGTACGTCCTCGCTCCCGTCGGCCGGGAGATCGCGTCGGCGGTCGGCGTGGCCTGGCGCATCGCCGGATACGTCTCCCGCGCGGTCGGCCGGTGCCTGAAGTGGCTCGCCCGGAACCTGGTCGGCCGCCCCGCACGCTGGTGCTACCGCGAGGTGTGCACCCCCCTCGGGCACTTCGTACGCGACGCCCTGTGGCGCCCTGCCGCCAACGCCGCCGTGCAGACCGGCCGAGCGACCCGCGCGGCGCTCGCCTCGGCTCGTGAAACGGTGCGCCAGGCACGGCGTGACGCCTGGCGGGCGCTCATCGGCACACCCCGGGAGCCGCAGTCCGTGGCGGGCCCCAACGGTCAGGCGCGTAACCTGGGTGGCAGACAACAAATACAGACCGTTCCCGGCGCGGCGGCCGAACCCGAGATCTCCCTGCACCAGCAGGGGTGAACCGGTCGGCCCCCGGGGAGCACCCTTACACGTTGAGGGCGGCGTGCCACCCGCGCCCGCTCCACACCGAGGAGAAGAACCACTGGGCAAGCGACAGCCCGAAGGCCCGCCGCCCGCACCCGCGGTGCAGCGCATCCGACTGCGCTACACCAAGCGCGGCCGCCTCCGGTTCACCAGCCATCGTGACTTCCAGCGCGCCTTCGAGCGGGCGCTGCGGCGCGCCGAGGTGCCCATGGCGTACTCGGCGGGCTTCACCCCGCACCCGAAGGTGTCGTATGCCAATGCCGCACCCACCGGCACCGGCAGCGAGGCCGAATACCTGGAGATCGCCCTCACCGACCACCGCGACCCGGACAAGCTGCGCGAACTGCTCGACGAGTCGCTGCCGACCGGTCTCGACATCACCGATGCCGTCGAAGCCCGCACCTCGGGACTCGCCGACCGGCTCACCGCCTCCGTGTGGGAGCTGCGCCTGGACGGTGTCGAGCCCGCGGACGCCGAGAGCGCCGTGGCCGCCTTTCTCGCCGCCGAGACCGTCGAGGTCCAGCGGAAGACGAAGAACGGCATGCGCACCTTCGACGCCCGCGGTGCGGTGGCCGACCTCCGGGCGGCTCCCTCGGCGTCCGATAGGACCGGGCAGGGGCCCTGTGCGATACTGCGCCTGGTTGTTCGGCACGTGACACCTGCCGTGCGACCCGACGACGTCCTGTCCGGTCTCCGAGCTGTGGCCGACCTGGCGCCGCCGGTCCCCGCAGCGGTGACCAGGCTGGCGCAGGGGCTCTTCGACGAGGAGTCCGGCACGGTGACCGACCCGCTCGCGCCCGACCGCGAGGCAGCCCCGGCCGCTCCACCCACGGCCGCCGGGACCGCTTCTGCGACGGCGCCGGAAGGTCCCGCCGCGTAAGGACGGTCGTCGTAGCGCGGCTCTTGTACTCGGGAGCCACCTGGGTCGGGCCGCGCGATGACACAGAAGACTTTCGCCAGGCCGTGCGTACATCGCGTAGGGAACCGGCGAGCCAGACATCAGCTCCCGTGCGGCGCCCGCGCCCCGGACGGCGGCACCGCGCACATCACGCGGGCCGCTGCCGGACCGGAACCAGGCGCGGCGCCCGGGAGCGTGACGGGAGAACCGCCCGCATGCTCGAGCAGACCGAATCCGGCACTGCCGGTAACAACAACGAAGACCACAACAACAGCCCGAGCGACACACTGCCGCCGCGCCGCAGGCGCCGCGCCGCGTCGCGTCCGGCTGGTGCTCCGCAGACGGCCGAGGCCGCAGAAGGGGCCGCCCAGGTGCAGGCCGCCGAGGCCGTGATTCCGGCCGTGGCCGCAGTGGGCGCCGTGGTGGAAGGCTCCGACGAGGCTGCCGAAGAGGCGCCCGCGGAGCCGGCGGCCGCCGAGGCCGCCCAGGTGGCACAGGCCGTCACCGATGCGCCGCGTGCGCGTCGCCGCGCCACGCGCAAGGTGACGGCTCCGGCCGGTTCGCCGCAGGCGGCGGAGGCTGTGGAGTCGGAGGCCGTAGTCACTGGTGGTGTGTCCGACGAGGCCGCTGTGCCGGTTGAGGCTGATGCGCCTGCGGCGCGCCGTCGTCGTGCGTCCGCTCCCGCGGGTGCGCCGGCTGTCGCTGCTTCGGCCGAGGCCGTTGCAGCTGAGGAGCCGGAGGCGGCCGCGCCGCGTACACGTCGTCGTGCGACCCGTAAGGCGACGGCTCCGGCCGGTTCGCCGCAGGCGGCGGAGGCTGTGGAGTCGGAGGCCGTAGTCACCGGTGGTGTGTCCGATGAGGCCGCTGAGCCGGTTGAGGCTGATGCGCCTGCGCCGCGGCGTCGTCGTGCGACCCGTAAGGCCACCGCTCCGGCCGGCGCGCCGAGCACCGCGGAGCCCCTGAGCGGCGAGGCCGCAGGGACGGAGTCCGCTACCGCGGCCGACGAGGCCCCCGAAGAGGCACTTGAGCCCGCCACGGTGGAGAGCGCCGCCCCCCGCCGCACCCGTCGCCGCGCTTCCGCGCCGGCCGGTGCGCCGAAGGCCGTCGAGGCCGCCGTGACCGAGGCCGCCGAGGAGGAGGCCGTCGAGGAGGAGGCCGTCGAGGCCGCCGTCGGTGAGGAGCCCGAGGTCGAGGAGCCCGAGGCCGAGGCGGCCGAGGAGGCGCCCGCGCGCCGCCGTACGCGCCGCCGCGCTTCCGCACCCGCCGGTGCCCCCCCGACCGAGACCGCAGAGGACGCCCGGCCGGTCGAGGCCGAGCCCGCCCCGGCCGACGAGGAGGAGGTGCCTGCGCCGCGCACCCGTCGCCGGGCCGCACGCAAGGCCACTGTCGCCGCCGCGCCTGAGGCGGCCGACGAGGACATGGCGGACGCGGGCGAGAGCCTGCCCGAGAGCGCCGTCGCCCAGATCGCCTCCGAGGAGGTGGAGGTCGCGGCTGCGGAGAAGGCCGCGACCCGGGGCCGTACGCGCCGCCGCACGGTGTCGCCCCGGTTCACGTCGCAGCCTGTCGAGCAGGCCGAGGAGACGCCCGCCCGCGGCGGTCGTGGCGGGCGGCCGGCCGTGCCCACCTTCCAGGCGCCGGTCTTCGCCGAGCCGATGTTCCAGACTCCGGAGACGGCCGCTGCCGCTGCCGCGAGCCGCCCGGAGCCGCAGGAGGAAGAGGAGACGGCCGAGGCCGCCGCCCCCGAGCAGACGGGCCGCCGTCGCCGCCGCCGTCGCGGTGAGCCCGTGGAGCCCGTCGAGGCGCCGGTCGCGGAGGCCGCCCCGGCCGAGGACGAGACGGAGCCCGAGCAGGCGGAGGCCGAGGAGGGCGAGGAGCAGGACGAGTACGAGGATCGTCCGTCGCGCCGTCGCCGTCGCGGAGGCCGCCGTCGTCGCCGTGGTGAGGCCGCGGAGGCGGACGAGGCCGCGGAGGAGCAGGCAGAGGAAGCCGGCGCCGAGGACGAGGGCGCCCACGACGAGGGCGAGGAAGACGAAGAGGCCGAGACGGAGACTCCGTCGGCGGCCGGCACCAGCAGCAGCCGTCGCCGTCGTCGTCGCCGCCGTCGCAGCGGTGACGCCGCCGAGGGCGAGGAGGTCGCCGACGACCCGGAGCGTACGGTCGTCAAGGTCCGCGAGCCCCGCAAGAAGGAGGAGCCGAGCGACGAGGTCCAGTCCATCAAGGGCTCGACCCGTCTTGAGGCGAAGAAGCAGCGCCGCCGCGAAGGCCGCGAGCAGGGCCGCCGCCGGGTGCCGATCATCACCGAGGCGGAGTTCCTGGCGCGCCGCGAGGCCGTCGAGCGCGTCATGGTCGTCCGCCAGAGCGGCGAGCGCACCCAGATCGGCGTCCTCGAGGACAACGTGCTCGTCGAGCACTACGTCAACAAGGAGCAGGCCACCAGCTACGTCGGCAACGTCTACCTGGGCAAGGTCCAGAACGTCCTGCCGTCCATGGAGGCCGCGTTCGTCGACATCGGCAAGGGCCGCAACGCGGTCCTGTACGCCGGTGAGGTGAACTTCGAGGCGCTGGGCATGGCGGGCGGCCCCCGTCGAATCGAGGCCGCCCTCAAGTCCGGCCAGTCGGTACTGGTCCAGGTGACCAAGGACCCGATCGGTCACAAGGGCGCCCGCCTCACCAGCCAGGTGTCCCTGCCCGGCCGCTACCTGGTCTACGTGCCCGAGGGCTCGATGACCGGCATCAGCCGCAAGCTGCCCGACACCGAGCGCGCGCGTCTGAAGACCATCCTCAAGAAGATCGTCCCCGAGGACGCCGGTGTCATCGTGCGCACCGCCGCCGAGGGTGCGAGCGAGGACGAGCTGCGCCGCGACGTCGAGCGTCTGCAGGCGCAGTGGGAGGACATCCAGAAGAAGGCGAAGAGCGGCAACGCGCCGACGCTGCTCTACGGCGAGCCGGACATGACCGTCCGTGTCGTCCGCGACATCTTCAACGAGGACTTCTCCAAGGTCGTCGTCAGCGGTGACGAGGCTTGGGAGACCATCCACGGCTACGTCTCGCACGTGGCGCCCGATCTCGCGGACCGGCTGCAGCGCTGGACCAGCGAGACCGACGTCTTCGCGGTTCACCGGATCGACGAGCAGCTGATGAAGGCGCTGGACCGCAAGGTCTGGCTGCCGAGCGGCGGCTCGCTGGTGATCGACAAGACCGAGGCCATGATCGTGGTCGACGTCAACACCGGTAAGTTCACCGGCCAGGGCGGCAACCTCGAGGAGACCGTCACCAGGAACAACCTGGAGGCGGCCGAGGAGATCGTGCGCCAGCTGCGGCTGCGCGACCTCGGCGGCATCGTCGTGGTCGACTTCATCGACATGGTGCTGGAGTCCAACCGGGACCTGGTCATGCGGCGGCTGCTGGAGTGCCTGGGCCGGGACCGGACCAAGCACCAGGTCGCCGAGGTGACGTCGCTGGGCCTGGTCCAGATGACCCGCAAGCGCGTCGGTCAGGGCCTGCTGGAGTCCTTCTCGGAGACCTGTGTCCACTGCAACGGCCGTGGCGTGATCGTGCACATGGAGCAGCCTTCGTCGGTCGGCGGTGGCGGCAAGCGCTCGAAGAAGCGCGGCCGTGGCGGTGCTCAGGAGCAGGCGGAGCCGCAGCAGGAGGCCATCGAGACCGAGACCGAGGCGGAGGTCGCCGCCGAGGTGGCGGTGCCCGTGGCGCTCGAGGAGCCCGAGTTCGTACCGGACGAGGAGCTGTACAGCAGCGTGGCCGAGGCGGAGGCGGCCGCCTCGCGCGGACGCGGTCGTCGCCGGGCCACCCGCAAGGTGTCGGCCCCGGCCGGCGCGCCGAAGGCCGCGGAGCCTCCGGCCGCCGAGGTACAGGCCGCGGCTCCCGCGCCCGTCGAGCCGGTTGCCGAGCCCGAGCCGGCCGCGCCGGCGGAGGAGGCCGCCCCCGCGGGCCGTACCCGCCGCAGGGCGACGCGGAAGGTGTCCGCTCCGGCGGGCCCGCCCGTGACGTCCGAGCCGACCGTCGTGGAGACGACCGTCAAGGAGCCGGCCGAGCCGCAGCCCGAGCCGGCGGAGGCGGCCCCCGCCCCCGCCGCCGAGGAGGCGCCGGTCGCGGCTCCGCCGCGTGCGCGCCGCCGGGTGACCCGCAAGGTGACGGCTCCCGCCGGTTCGCCGTCGGGCGCCGAGGAGGCCGCGGTCGTCGTGGTCGCCGCCGAGCCCAAGGCCGCCGAGCCCAAGGCCGCCGAGCCCAAGGCCGCGGAGCCGGAGGCCGAGGCCCCGAAGGCCGACGAGACCGAGGCTCCGGCCCCGGCGGCCAAGAAGGCGGCTCGCAAGACCGCCAAGAAGGCCACCGCGAAGAAGGCGGCGGCCAAGAAGACCGCGGCCAAGAAGACGACTGCGAAGAAGACGACGGCGAAGAAGGCCTCCAAGAAGGCCGTGGCCGCCGAGCAGGCGTCGGCTCCGGGCGTCTCGTCGAGTACGTCAGAGGCGTAGGAACAGCATCACCACCGGCGGTGGGGCCCCCGGGGGGGGGGGCCCCACCGCCGGTGGCAGGAAAACTGGGGGGGACCTGGTGAAAGCGTTGAAAGTCAGCATTGTGGTGCCCGTTTACAACGCGGGCGAGTACATCGAGCGATGCGCACCCTCGCTGACCGGGCAGAGTCTCGGTCAGGACGAGTACGAGATCATCTACGTGGACGACGGGTCGACGGACGACTCCCTGGAGCGTCTCGAGCGGCTCGCCGCCCGGCATCCGAACGTGCGCGTCCACACGCAGCAGAACTCCGGCTGGCCCGGCAAGCCCCGCAACGTCGGCATCGAGATGGCCCGGGGCGAGTACGTGCAGCTCGTCGACCAGGACGACGTGCTGGCTCCCGAGGCGCTGGAACGCCTCTACGCGATGGCATCGCGCAACGGTTCGGACATCGTGCTCGGCAAGATGGCCGGCACGATGGTCGGCCCGTCCAACATCTTCAAGCGCAACCGGGAGCGCTGCACGGTCGCCGACGCGCCCCTGATCGAGACCCTGACCGCACACCGGCTGTTCCGCAGGCAGTTCCTCGTCGAGAACGACATCCGCTTCCCCGAGGGCTACTGGCGCATGGAGGACCTGCTCTTCATGGTCCGGGCCTATCCGCTGGCCAAGACCGTCTCCGTCCTCGCGGACCACCCCTGCTACTTCTGGAACCGGCGCGAGGACGGCGGCAACAACAGCGGGGCCGCGTTCGACCTCGCCGACCACTACCGGCGGTTGCGCCTCATCATCGAGGCGCTCAAGGACGCCACCGAGCCGGGCGAACTCCAGGACCGGCTGCTGCGCAGGCTCTACCGCGTCGAGACGATGGTCCGGGTCGGCGAGCCGTTCATCACCGACGCCGAGGACGAGCTGCGGCGTGAGTCGTACGAGCTCTCCCGTGGTGTGGCCCGCGAGTGCTTCCCGCCCGGCGTGCGCGAGGGCATGCCCGCCGTGCAGAAGCTGCGCGCCACCCTGCTGGAGGACGGCGAGCCCGAGGGCCTGCTCGAACTGGCCCGCCGGGTGCGGCAGGTCAAGGCGCACCTGGACGTGGCCGACATCGGCTGGCGCGAGGACGGTGCCCTGTCGATGAAGGTCCGTTTCACGCTCCGCCGCCCCTCGGGCGCACCTCTGGCAGTGCTGGAGAAGGACGGGGAGTTCATCCTCGACCCGGACTTCACCGACGGCGTCCCGGGAGTGCGGACGCTGCCGATCGCCGACGCCCTGTCGTACGCGTACGGCGAGCTGCTCGTCCACGACCGGGCCCGCAACATCTGGTGGTTCCCTCAGGGCGACCTCGTACCGCGCCTGGAGGCGATCGGCGACGGGCTCAGCCAGGTGGTGGTGGACGGCCAGGCCGTCCTCGATCCGCGGACGCTGGCGGGCGGCGAGCCGCTGCAGCCCGGTTCGTACGACGTCTGGCTGGGCGCCCAGGCGCTCGGTGTCGGCCGCCGTCCCCGGCTCAACCCGGCCGACACCCAGCAGCGCACACCGGTGGGGAGCACAGCGCTGGGGGACACGGGCCGTACGGTCAGCGCCGGCTGGTCGGGCCCCGGGAAGCAGCTCCGTCTGGTCGTGAAGGAGCCCGCGCCCGCCCCGGCACCGCCGCCGCGGCCGACGGGTGCGCGGCGCGTCTACCGCGCGGCGCTGCGCCTGCTGCCGAAGCGCTCCCGCAAGGCGGTCCGCAAGCTGGCGGCGTCGGTCGCAAGGCGCGTACGAGGCTGAGGGTCGCCCGGTCCGGTCGTTTCCCTGCCCTGTTTGACCGGGCAGGGGAACGCGGCCGGTCAGTGCCGCTTGAGGACCCTGCGGACCTTGCGGCGGGCCCGGTCGGTGAAGGACGGGGCGGGAGCTGGAGCCCCGGGCGCCTGAAGGCGTACGACCCGGCCCCGTCGCAGCACGGCGACGGCGAAGGGCGGCGTCTTGGCCTTCGGGGCGGTGGCGGTGACCAGGGTGACGGGATGCCGGCCGTCGGGGAGGGGGATCCGGTCGGCGAGCGACAGGATGCACTCCATACCCGCGGTGATGAACGCCGGCAGCGTCTTTGCGGAGGGGCCCTTGCCCACGCGGACCTCGAGCACGAGCCGGCCGCTCGCCCCCGCCGACAGCAGAGGCAGGGCCAGTGTGGCCCGGCCGTCGCCCGGCCGCGGTCCGACGGCGGCACCGGCACGGGCGGCCAGTTCGGTGCCGAGGCGCCGCAGCCGCTCGTCCATGTCGAGGGCGAGCTGTCCGCCCTTGGTCCAGTAGGGGATCGCGATCCGTGCCGGGCTGCCCACCAGCGCGGGCCCGCAGGCCGCCCCTTGGCCGGGGACCGCCGCCGGGCCGCCGACGCGGGGCTGGCGTCCGATGCCGAGCAGCTGGAAGAAGGCCCACACGTCGTGCGGTCCGGTCTCCAGCGGCTGCCCGCCCTTCAACGACAGCGGGTCGATGCGGAGCGTTCCGGCGGCGACGAGACGGCTGCGTCCCTCGCCGAGCGGCTCGAGCCGGATGTCGAGTTCATCCTCGGGGAACCACCAGTCCTCGCGGTCGCGGTCCTTGACGATGAACTCGCCGTAGGCGTGGGCGTACGGGTCCTCGACCTCCCATTCGTCGACCCCGGGGACGTCCTTCAGCAGCTCGGGGTCGAGCAGCAGCCGGCCGTCCTGTTCCACCAGTGCCAGCGGCTCGCCGTCGGGGCGCAGCAGGGTGAGCCGTACGTCCGCCCGCAGCTCGCCGTCCTGCCAGCGGACGCCGTCGACCTCCGTGCAGGCCCTGACCTGCCGGATCCGGTCGGCCAGGGCGACCAGGGAGTCGAGCCGCCCCTCCTCGAGCAGCGTGGCGCGCAGCTTGGTGACGGCCGCGAAGCCGTCGCGTACGGCGGGCGGGAACTCCTCCAGGGCGATGGCGCGCACCGCTTCGAAGCGGCGCTGCCGCTCCTGCGGTTCGAGGCTCAGCACCTCGCCCTCGCTGACCCGCTGGAGCACCTCCGCGCGGTAGAGGCGGTGCAGCATGCCGTTCTGCCGCTCGCCGGGCTCCGTACCCTCCTTGACGGTGCGGATGGCGTGCCGGAGGTTGCCGAAGAAGTCGTGGCGGTCGGTGAACATCGACTGGGTGTTGTTGCCGCCGTCCTCCCGCTTGAGCCAGTAGTAGCAGGGGTAGTCGCCGAGGACCGATATGCGCTCCGCCTTCAGGTAGGCGGCGATGACGAACGGCATGTCCTCGAGGATCCATGGACCCTCCGGGAAGCGGATGCCGTGCTCCAGGAGGAACTCCCGGCGGAACATCTTGTGCGGGGTGAGCGTCTCCATGAGCTGGAAGTTGTCGGCCGTGCACGACTCGACCGTGCGCTTGAAGACGCTCTTGGGGCGGACCATGGTGCTGGAGACCTTGCCCAGCACCACGTCCGACCTGTTGCGGACCGCCAGTTCGTACATACGCTCCAGTGCCTGCGGGCCGAGCAGGTCGTCGTGGTCGACGAAGTGCACGTACTCACCGCGTGCCAGCTCGATGCCCACGTTGCGGGGTCTGCCCGGCCAGCCGGAGTTCGCGATCCGCTCGATGCGTACATGGGGGTGCGCGGCCGCCAGCTTCTCCAGGCGGGCCACGCTGTCGTCGGTGGAGCCGTCGTCGACGTAGACGACCTCGTAGGCATCCGCTCCGAGGGACTGGCCGAGCAGTGAGGGCGCGCAGTCGTCGAGGTACTGGCCACCGTTGTGGACGGGGACGACGACGCTGACCTTGACCACAGGAACCCCCCGGTGCTGATGATGTGAACGATCCGTGACCGTGGGGTGGATCCTACGATGCAAGCGCCGCGCGGCGTTCGTGGCGAGGGGTCCGGGGGTCGGGTGCCTGGGCCGCCTCGGGGTGCGGGCAGGGCCGGTTTGACCCGCCGGGGCGCGGTCCGTAACCTTGACCCTCGGCGTGTTTCCCTATGCGCCCACTCCTGAGCACCTCCCTCCCGGTCCGCCGGGAGAGGCCGCTCATCCATTCGGATCACACGGGCCCCGGCCCGTGCGAGCGGCTGGCATCAGGGGTTCCGTTCCGAGCGAGAGAGAGATCCGCGTGTACGCCATCGTGCGCAGCGGTGGTCGCCAGCACAAGGTTGCTGTCGGCGACATCGTTGAGGTTGACAAGATTTCCACTGCCAAGGTTGGCGACACGGTCGAGCTCTCGACCCTGCTCGTTGTCGACGGCGACGCCGTGACCAGCGACCCGTGGGTGCTGGCCGGTATCAAGGTCACGGCCGAGGTCGTGGACCACCACAAGGGCGCGAAGATCGACATCCTTCGCTACAAGAACAAGACCGGCTACCGCCGCCGCCAGGGTCACCGTCAGCAGTACACGGCGATCAAGGTCACCGGCATCCCCGCGGCTGCGAAGTAAGGGACTGAGGAGAGATGGCACACAAGAAGGGCGCATCGTCCACCCGGAACGGTCGCGACTCCAATGCCCAGCGGCTCGGCGTGAAGCGCTTCGGCGGTCAGGTCGTCCTCGCGGGTGAGATCCTGGTCCGCCAGCGCGGCACCCACTTCCACCCCGGCACCGGCGTCGGCCGCGGCGGCGACGACACGCTGTTCGCGCTGCAGCCGGGTGCGGTGGAGTTCGGTTCCCACCGTGGCCGCAAGGTCGTGAACATCGTTCCGGTCGCCTGACCGGAAGCGCATCCGAGGGGCGGACCTCACTTCCCGTACGGGAAGCGGGTCCGCCTCTCGTGTGTTGAGAGACAGACATTTACGTACGTACGACCCCCGTCATCACTGGAGGCACTTCCATGACCACCTTCGTGGACCGCGTCGAGCTGCACGTCGCCGCGGGTAACGGAGGGCACGGCTGTGCCTCCGTGCACCGGGAGAAGTTCAAGCCGCTCGGCGGCCCCGACGGCGGCAACGGCGGCCGTGGCGGGGATGTGATCCTGGTCGTCGACCAGTCGGTCACCACGCTGCTGGACTACCACCACAGCCCGCACCGCAAGGCCACCAACGGCAAGCCCGGCGAGGGCGGCAACCGCTCCGGCAAGGACGGCCAGGACCTGGTCCTGCCGGTCCCCGACGGCACCGTCGTCCTCGACAAGCAGGGCAACGTCCTGGCCGACCTGGTCGGCCAGGGCACCACCTACGTGGCAGCGGAGGGCGGCCGCGGCGGCCTCGGCAACGCGGCGCTCGCGTCCGCGCGCCGCAAGGCCCCCGGCTTCGCACTGCTCGGCGTGCCCGGGCAGGCCGGGGAGGTGGTGCTGGAGCTCAAGACGGTCGCCGACGTCGCGCTCGTGGGATATCCGAGCGCCGGCAAGTCGTCGCTGATCTCCGTGCTCAGCGCCGCCAAGCCGAAGATCGCGGACTACCCGTTCACCACGCTGGTGCCGAACCTGGGTGTGGTCACCGCCGGCTCGACCGTGTACACCGTGGCGGACGTCCCCGGGCTGATCCCGGGTGCCAGCCAGGGCCGCGGGCTGGGTCTGGAGTTCCTGCGCCACGTCGAGCGCTGCTCGGTGCTGGTGCACGTCCTGGACACCGCGACGCTGGAGTCCGACCGCGACCCGGTCTCCGACCTCGACGTCATCGAGGAGGAACTGCGGCAGTACGGCGGCCTGGAGGACCGGCCGCGCATCGTCGTGCTCAACAAGGTCGACATCCCGGACGGCCAGGACCTCGCGGACATGATCCGCCCGGACCTCGAGGCGCGCGGCTACCGCGTGTTCGAGGTGTCCGCGGTGGCGCACAAGGGTCTCAGGGAGCTGTCCTTCGCGCTCGCCGAGATCGTGGCGGAGGCGCGGGCGGCCAGGCCGGTGGAGGAGGCGACCCGGATCGTCATCCGTCCCAAGGCGGTCGACGACGCCGGCTTCACGGTCCGGCAGGATGAGGAGGGCCTCTTCCGCGTGCGTGGCGAGAAGCCGGAGCGCTGGGTGCGTCAGACGGACTTCAACAACGACGAGGCCGTCGGCTACCTCGCCGACCGGCTGGCCCGCCTCGGTGTCGAGGAGGAGCTGATGAAGGCCGGTGCCCACGCCGGCGACGGTGTGGCCATCGGTCCCGAGGACAACGCGGTCGTCTTCGACTGGGAGCCGACGGTCATGGCGGGCGCGGAGATGCTGGGCCGCCGCGGCGAGGACCACCGCTTCGAGGCGCCCCGGCCGGCGGCACAGCGGCGGCGGGACCGCGAGGCTGAGCGCGACGAGGCGCTGAAGGAGTACGAGGGCTTCGACCCGTTCTAGCCGTCCGTACGGGACCGTGGCCGGATTCGTACGGTCGTTCCCCTGAAATTGGCCCGGAGATCATCTCCGGGCCAATTTCGTATGCAACCCTCCGCGCCGCTTCTCCGTCTCCTTGGGTGAAGGCGGGCCGAAAGTGCATCAATGGTGAAAACCATGACCAGGCGGTCAAATCGGATGTGATGCACGTCCCCTTCGTCCTGGAGCGGCACCGAACGGAGCGCAGATGAAGATCTCTTTCCTCATCCACACCATTTACGGCATCGGCGGCACCATCCGCACGACGCTGAATCTGGCGGAGGAGCTGGCGAACCGCCACGAGGTCGAGATCGTGTCCGTCTTCCGCCACCGCGACGAGGCGGCCTTCTCCATCGACCCGCGCATCACCGTCGTGCCGCTGCTCGACATCCGCAAGGACTCCCCGGCGAGCGACCGGGAGGACCCCCGTTTCAGCGAGCCCGCCACGGTCTTCCCCCGCGCCGAGGCGCGCTACAAGGAGTACAGCCGGCTCACCGACGAACGGGTCCGCGAGCACTACGCCGGCTGCGACGCGGACGTCGTCATAGGGACCCGCCCCGGTCTGACCGCGTACGTCGCCCGGTTCGCCGCTCCCACCGCCGTACGGATCGGGCAGGAGCACATGACGCACAATCACCACAAGGTGGCACTCCGGGAGGAGATGTACGAACACCTCGACGCCGTCGACGCGTTCGTCACCGTCTCCGAGGGGGACGCGGCCGTGTGGCTGGAGAAGATGCCGCTGCCGACCACCAGGGTCCTCGCCATCCCGAACAGTGTCCCCGAGCCGCCCGTCGCCCCGTCCGACACGGCCGGCAGGACGATCGTCGCGGCCGGACGGCTGGCCGCGGAGAAGCAGTACCACGTCCTTCTCGACGCCTTCGCGAAGGTCGCCGCCGTCCACCCCGACTGGATGCTGCGCATCTACGGTTCCGGGGACCAGCGGGACAAGCTCAGGGCGCGGATCGACGCACTCGGCCTCTACAACAACGCCTATCTCATGGGCCCCCGTTCGCCCATCGAGCCGGAGTGGGTCAAGGGCGCCATCGCAGCGTCCACTTCACGCCACGAGTCCTTCGGCATGACCGTGGTCGAGGCGATGCGCTGCGGCGTGCCCATGGTCAGCACGGACTGCGACTACGGGCCGCGCGAGATCATCCGCGACGGCGAGGACGGGCTCCTGGTGCCGGTGGGCGACACGGATGCCGTCGCTGCCGCGTTGCTGCGGCTGATCGAGGACGAGGACCTGCGCAGACGGATGGGCGCGGCAGCCGTGCGCAACGCCCGCCGGTTCGATCCCGCGGTCGTCACCAAGCAGTACGAGACGCTCTTCGACGAACTCGCCTCTCAGGCCGCACGACGGGCGGAGCTCGCCGGGATCAGCCCCGCCGCGGACTGCGTGGTCGAACCGGACGGCTCCCTCACCCTCACGCTCGCCGCCCCGCTGCCGCAGGGCGCCCGGGGCGGTGTGCGCCTGGTGTGCACACGCACCAGCAACCCCGATGGCGCACGGACCTTCGACTTCGACGCCGCTGGGCGCGTGACGGTCCCGGCCGACGCGGCGTTCGCGGAGGGGCTGTGGAACACCTATGTGGAACTGGTGGACTCCGGTGTGCGTGGACGTGTGACCGCACGGGTCGTCGACCAGCGCGGCGCGGTCGGCGTCGCCGGACGGCTCGCGCCCGACGAGACCGTCCACAACCTGATCCCGTACAAGGACACCGCCAAGGGCGGAGCCCTGATGCTGCGGGCTTGGTGGCGGCCGGTCCACGCGGAGGCCGACGTCGTCGAGGTGGACGGCACGCGGGTGACCCTGGCCGGCAGCCTCCACGGCCGGGCCACCGCCTCCGGTGCGCCGGTGCTCGTGCTGCGCCGCCGCGGAAAGCCGAAGGACGAGATCACCTTCCCGGGTGAGCGGCAGGGCGCCAAGGGCTTCCGGTTCACCTTCTCCTCGTCCGTGCCCGCCGCCTCGCAGACCACCTCGCACGACGTGTGGGACGCCTATGTGCGCTACGCGGCGGATGAGAAACCCGTGAAAATAGGCCGGGTGCTGGACGACGTGGTGCAGAAGAAGGACGTCTTCGTCTATCCGCAGAGCGTCATCGCCAAGAGACGGACGGAGAGCCTTGCGCGGACCACGGCCAAGCGGCTCCTGGGCAGACCCCGGCCCAAGGTGCGGGTGCGGGTCTACTACACGCTCACCAATGACCTGGCACTGAACGTCGTCGACCTTCCATGACCCGCTCAGGGGTGATTCATGCCACTCAGATGTGTGGTGTCGGTCACTTCAGGGTTGCCGTCGGCGTCGGTCAATTCCCCTGATCACCGGTGAACAGGAGGTTTATCGGAGCGGTTGCAGCGGCGTCACCCGCCTTGCGGGACGGTAACGGGGGGTGCAACCATCAGTTTTGTTCCCCAGCCCTCGCAAGGTAGGTCGTCTGTGTCTGTGCAGCACATAGCCAAACCCCGAACCACAGCAGTCGTGCTCGCCGGTGGAACCGGTCAGCGCGTGGGTCTGTCCATCCCCAAGCAGCTGCTGAAGATCGCAGGCAAGGCTGTCATCGAGCACACACTGTCGATCTTCGAGCAGGCCGACTCCATCGACGACGTCATGGTGCTGATGGCCCCCGGCTATGTTCCTGACGTCGAGAAGATCGTCGCCAAGGCCGGGCTGACCAAGGTCGTCAAGATCATCGAGGGCGGCTCGACGCGCAACGAGACCACCGAGCGAGCCATCGCTGCGCTGGGTGAGGGCCTGGGCGAGGGCGAGGACCGCAACGTCCTGTTCCACGACGCCGTGCGCCCGCTGCTCTCCGAGCGGGTCATCAAGGACTGCGTCGACGCGCTGGACCGTTACCAGGCCGTCGACGTCGCCATCCCGTCCGCGGACACCATCATCGTGACCCGGACCCACGGCGAGGACGGCGAGTTCATCACCGACGTCCCCGACCGCTCCCGGCTGCGCCGTGGCCAGACGCCCCAGGCGTTCAAGCTGTCCACGATCCGCAGGGCGTACGAGGTCGCCGCGGGCGACCCGAACTTCCAGGCCACGGACGACTGCTCGGTCGTGCTGAAGTACCTGCCGGACGTGCCGATCTACGTCGTCGCGGGCGACGAGTACAACATGAAGGTCACCCAGCCGGTCGACGTCTTCATCGCGGACAAGCTCTTCCAGCTTGCCTCGACCGCCGCGCCGCGCCAGGCCGACGAGGCCGCCTACCGTGAGCTGCTCGCCGGCAAGACCCTCGTCGTCTTCGGCGGCTCGTACGGCATCGGCGCCGACATCGCCTCGCTCGCCGAGTCCTACGGCGCCACGGTGTACGCGCTCGGCCGCTCCACCACGGGCACGCACGTCGAGAATCCGGAGCACGTCGACGACGCCCTCTCCAAGGCGTACGCGGAGAGCGGCCGCATCGACTACGTGATCAACACGGCCGGAGTGCTGCGCATCGGCAAGCTGGCGGAGACGGACAACGCGACCATCCAGGAAGCGCTGAACGTCAACTACCTGGCGCCCGTCCAGATCGCCCGGGCATCGCACAAGTACCTCGCGGAGACCCAGGGGCAGCTGCTGCTCTACACCTCCAGCAGCTACACCCGCGGCCGCGCCGAGTACAGCCTGTACTCGTCCACCAAGGCCGCGATGGTGAATCTCACCCAGGCTCTTGCGGACGAGTGGGCCGGCGACGGCATCCGCGTGAACTGCGTGAACCCGGAGCGCACCGCAACTCCCATGCGCACCAAGGCGTTCGGCACGGAGCCGGCCGGTTCCCTGCTGTCGTCGGAGGCCGTCGCGCGGACCTCGCTCGACGTGCTGCTCTCCGAGCTGACCGGACACGTCATCGACGTCCGCCAGCAGGACCCCACCCGTGGGGCTTCCGAGGCGTCCGGCTTCGAGCAGGCCCTGGCCTCCGTCCTGGACCGTCAGGAAGATGTGTAATAATTCCTGACAAATATTCTCTGGGCCTCTGTAGTTGTCGCCTTGTCGCGCACTGCGGGGGCCCGAGTTCGTGAAGGTCCGCCTTCACACCTTCTTTGCAAGGCAAAACAGTCGGTACCCCCAGGAGCAGGTTCTTCGTGATTTCGAAAGCCATTCGCTTGGCTCGCGTGGGTAGCGGATCCGAGCTGGCCGCCGCACTTCTTCTGGTGCTGGGATTCCCGTGCGTCATGCTCGCCGCGATAATTCCCAGTCTCTGGTTCTTCGTGGCGGCCGTCGCCGTGACATACCTGGCCGACCAGTTTCTGCACCAGCGCTCCAGCTATCTGATCAATCGCCTCGCCAAGGTGCGGGCCGGTCTGTCGATCCGATTTCTGCTGCGCCAGCTGCTGCTCGTTCTGCTGATGGCCCGTATGGGGCTCGCGGACCAGACGGTCTTCTACGTGACCGTCGCCTGTTTGCTGGCCTTCTACGGCCTCCAGGCGCCGCACGGTGCGATGGTCACGCTGCTGCGGTTGCGTCGCAAGCTGCCGGTCGTCACCCGCAACATCGATCTCTCGGGGTACGTGCGCATCCCCGACGCGCCTCCGCGGCGACTGCTCGAACGGTCCGCGGAGAAGATGCTGCACCTCGACGTCTTCGCCATGCTGGGTGTGCTGGTGGCGATCGGCGCCGACACCCCCGGCTTCGCCTACGCGGGCCTGGCGATCACGCTGGGCCTCGCCGTCGTGTATCTGGCGCTGCTGATTCCGCACCTGCGGCCCAGCAGGCTCGTGCCGCCGGCGGACAAGGTCCTGCAGGGCATCGACAGGTGGCTGACCGACTACAAGCCGACCGTGATGATGTACTTCTCCGGATCCTCCGACTCCGCCTACCAGGTCAACATGTGGCTGGAGACGATGTCCCAGCTCGAAGGCCGGCCGGTCCTCTTCCTGCGTGAACGCAACATCGTGCCCCAGCTCGGACCCACATCGGTGCCCGTCATGTGTGTGCCGGGCAGCGTGCACCTGATGAACCTGGACCTGTCGTCCGTGCGGGTCGCGCTGTACGCCGCCAATGTCGGCAAGAACATCCACATGCTGCGCGTGCCCACCATGAAGCACGTCTTCATCGGCCACGGCGACAGCGACAAGCTCGCCAGCGTCAACCCCTTCAGCAAGGCCTACGACGAGGTGTGGACCGCCGGCCGCGCGGGACGCGACCGGTACGCGCTGGCGGACGTCGGTGTGCGCAGCGAGGACATCGTCGAAGTGGGCCGCCCTCAGCTCGCGCCCATCAAGACGGGCAACGCCAGGACGGGGAACCCCATCCCGACCGTGCTCTACGCCCCCACCTGGGAGGGCTGGGACGACAACCCCGGCAACACCTCCCTGCTGTTGGCCGGCGAGAACATCGTCAGGAAGCTCCTCGACGCGCCGGAGCCCGTGCGCGTCATCTACAAGCCCCACCCCTTCACCGGCACCCGCAGCGTCAAGGCCAAGGCCGTCGACGCCCGTATCGTGGCGCTGATCGAGAAGGCGGCGGCGGCCCGCGCGGCCGACCCCCGCTGGGCGAAGGAAGCCTCCTCGCACGCGGCGGACCAGGCCGCGGCCTCTGCCGAGCTGCAGCGCATCGAGGCCCGGCTGGCCGAGCTCGCCGGCGGGACCGGCGACGGCCAGGACGAGGCGGAGGGCTCGCGGGACTCGCTGCCGGATCCGGCGCGCGAGGCGGAGGCTGCCCGGCTCAGGGACGAGTGGAACACTGCGTACTGGCGTTCCTTCGGCTGGTGGGAGCACAAGGTCATCACCGGGCCCGCGCCGCGGCTGTACGACTGCTTCAACGAGTCGGACGCCATGGTCTCCGACATCTCCAGCGTGGTGTCCGACTTCATCGCCAGCGGCAAGCCGTACGCAGTGACCGACTCGGCTGCGCTCGGCACGGACGAGTTCAAGCGGCAGAACACGGCGGTCCGCGCCGCGGTGATCCTCTCCAACAGCGCTGAGGAGATCGACGAGCTGCTGGCCGCGGTCGCCGATCCCGCCGCCGACGCCCTCGCCGAGGAGCGCCGCACGCTCAAGGAGTACCTGCTCGGACCGGACGAGCCGACGTCGATGCAGCAGTTCGACACCGCGGTGCAGAACCTGGCCGCGAAGTCGCGGGCCCGTAATGCGGGTGTCGAGAGGCGGCTGGCCGAGCCCGAGCAGACGCCCGGTCTCGACGACACGCCCGTGGGCGGCTGACCCGCAGAAGCCTCCGGCCCGGCGGCCGCCTCCCTCGGAGGTGGGCGCCGGGCCGGGCTGCATCTGGGAACAGATCCATACGGATTGTGTCGTTCCGGACAACCTACGCACCACTCCGGTTGTCTTGGATTTGATGAATGACAAACCTTCAGTGCCCGATGTCACCGTCGTGGTCGGTGCGTACGAGGCCATGCCCTATCTCATCCGCTGCCTGGAGTCCGTGGAGAGCCAGACCCTGGGCGCCGACCGAATCGAGATCGTCGCCGTCGACGACGGCTCGACCGACGGAACCGGTGAATACCTGGACGAGTTCGCCGCCCGTTCGAAGGTGCCGACCCGCGTGATCCACCAGTCCAACTCGGGCGGACCCAGCGGCCCGCGCAACGTGGGTCTGAGGCTCGCCCGTGGCAGGTTCGTCTTCTTCCTCGACGCCGACGACTTCTTCGGCGACGAGGCGCTGGAGCGCTTGGTCGCCATGGCGGACCGGGCCGGCACCGACGTCGTCCTCGGCCGCCTCAAAGGGGTCGGGCGCAAGGTCGGCATGTCGATGTTCGCGCGCACCGAGGAGCGGGTGGACGTGTACTCCTCGCGCGTCATCTTCGCCCTGAGCGCGCAGAAGCTGTTCCGGCGCGAACTGCTGTCCCGGCTGAGCCTCGAATTCGACGAGACGCTCCCCACCGGCGAGGACGCGCTGTTCACCATGGAGGCGTATCTGCTGGGGAAGGGCGTCTCGGTCGTGGCGGACTACGACTGCTACCACCTCGTCGCCAGGGACGACGGCAAACACGCGACCCGCAGGGGCAGCTATCCGCCCCGCTTCGCGGCCATCACGGCACTGACGGAGCTGATCGTCCGGCTCGAACCGGCCGGACCGAAGCGGGACTCGCTGCTCGTCCGGCCGTTCACCGTCGGGCTGCTGCAGCAGTTCGGCCCCGCTCTGCTCAGGGAGACGGAGGAAGTGCGGCGGCACAAGCTGGAGTTGGCGGCCCCCATCATCAGGCACTGGTCCAAGGGCGTCGCCGACCGGATCAAGGTCGGGGAGCGGCTGGTGCTCGCATGTGTGGCGGCGGGCCGCCTCGACGTCCTGGCGGACGTGCTCGAATTCGTCCGGACCAAGGAGGTCCCGAGGGTGGTGACCGGGGGGCGCAGGGGCAGACTGTTCCTCGCGTATCCGCACTTCGAGAACAGACAGAGCGGCATCCCCCGGTCCACCTACGCGGTCACCGTGCCGGACTGGTCGGGCAGCGTGCGTGTCCTGCCGCCGAACACCCTTCCCTCACTCGTCCGACGAACCGTACGCAGGGCGCGAAGGAGCTGGCGGAAGCTGCGCGTCGTCCGGCGCCCGCCGACGGCGGGTCGAGCTTGACAGTGGGTAAAATCGAGCGGCCGGAGCGATAGCCGCTCGGGAAACAAGACCCAATCGAGGACAGAAATCGTGAAGGCACTCGTACTCTCTGGTGGAGCGGGCACACGCCTGCGGCCCATCACGCACACCTCGGCCAAACAGCTGGTGCCCGTCGCCAACAAGCCGGTGCTGTTCTACGGCCTGGAGGCGATCGCCGAGGCCGGGATCACCGAGGTCGGCGTGATCGTGGGCGACACCGCCGAAGAGATCCGCGAAGCCGTCGGCGACGGTTCCCAGTTCGGGATCAAGGTCACCTACATCCCGCAGGACCAGCCGCTCGGTCTCGCGCACGCCGTGCTGATCGCCCAGGACTTCCTCGGCGACGACGACTTCGTGATGTACCTCGGCGACAACTTCATCGTCGGCGGCATCAGCGGTCTGGTCGACGAGTTCCGCTCCGAGCGCCCGGACGCCCAGATCCTTCTCACCAAGGTCCCCAACCCGACCTCGTTCGGTGTCGCCGAGCTGGACGGCACCGGGCGCGTCGTAGGGCTCGAGGAGAAGCCGAAGCAGCCCAAGAGCGACCTCGCTCTGGTCGGCGTCTACCTGTTCACGCCGGCCATTCACGAAGCGGTGCGCTCCATCGAGCCGTCCTGGCGCGGCGAGCTGGAGATCACGCACGCCATCCAGTGGCTCATCGACCAGCAGCGCGACGTCCGCTCCACGACGATCGGCGGCTACTGGAAGGACACCGGCAACGTCACCGACATGCTGGAGGTCAACCGTTCGGTGCTGGAGAGCGTCGAGCCGGTCGTCGAGGGTACGGTCGACGAGAGCAGCGAGATCATCGGCCGGGTCAGGATCGAAGCGGGCGCCAAGGTCAGCGGCAGCCGGATCGTCGGCCCGGCGATCATCGGCGCCGACACCGTGATCAGTGACGCCTACGTCGGCCCGTTCACCTCGGTCTCCGAGGGATGCCGGATCGAGGACAGCGAGATCGAGTACTCCATCGTCCTGCGCGGCTCGTCGATCACCGGTGTGCGCCGTGTCGAGGCGTCCCTCATCGGCCGTGACGTCGTCGTCACGCCCGCTCCCCGCAACCCGTCCGCCCACCGACTCGTGCTCGGTGACCACAGCAAGGTGCAGATCTCCTCATGACCACGAAGATCCTGGTGACCGGCGGCGCCGGCTTCATCGGCTCCCACTACGTCCGCACCGTGCTCGGCCCCGAGGGTCCCGGTGACATCGCCGTCACCGTGCTGGACAAGCTGACGTACGCGGGCAACCCGGCCAACCTCGACGAGGTCCGTGAGCACCCCGGCTTCTCGTTCGTGCAGGGCGACATCTGCGACGCCGAGCTCGTCGGCAAGCTCATGGCCGAGCACGACCAGGTGGTGCACTTCGCGGCCGAGTCGCACGTGGACCGGTCCATCGACGGCGGCGCCGAATTCGTCCGCACCAACGTGGTGGGCACCCACACGCTGATCGACGCCGCGCACCGGGCCGGCATCAAGACCTTCGTGCACATCTCCACCGACGAGGTCTACGGCTCGATCGACGAGGGCTCCTGGCCCGAGACGCACCCGCTGGAGCCCAACTCCCCGTACTCCTCGGCCAAGGCGTCCAGCGACCTGATCGCCCTGTCGTACCACCGCACCCACGGTCTGGACGTGCGGGTGACCCGGTGCTCGAACAACTACGGGCACCACCACTTCCCCGAGAAGGTCATCCCGCTGTTCATCACGAACCTGCTGGACGGCAAGAAGGTCCCGCTGTACGGCGACGGCGGCAACGTGCGTGACTGGCTGCACATCGACGACCACGTGCAGGGCATCGAGCTGGTCCGCACCAAGGGCCGCGCGGGCGAGGTCTACAACATCGGCGGCGGCACCGAGCTTTCCAACAAGGAGCTCACCGGGCTGCTGCTGGAGGCGTGCGGCGCGGACTGGGACACCAGCGTCGAGTACGTCACCGACCGCAAGGGCCATGACCGCCGCTACTCGGTCGACTGCAGCAAGATCCGTGAGGAGCTCGGTTACGAGCCCCGCAAGGAGTTCGCGAAGGGCCTCGCGGAGACGGTCCAGTGGTACCGCGACAACCGCGCCTGGTGGGAGCCCCTGAAGGAGCGTGCGGCGCTGTGAGTGTCTGGCTCGTGACCGGCGCCGGCGGCATGCTGGCCCCGGACGTACTGGAGCGGCTGGCGGCCGACGGCATCCAGGCCGTCGGCCGAGGCCGGGCCGACCTGGACATCACCGACCCCGAGTCGGTCCGCGCGGCCATGGCCGAGCACCGGCCGGCCGTCGTCGTCAACTGCGCCGCATGGACGGACGTCGACGGCGCGGAGACCCAGGAGGAGGCCGCTCTCGCGGTCAACGGCACCGGCCCCCGGGTGCTGGCAGAGGCTTGCAAGGAGGCCGGAGCGGTGCTGCTCCACGTCTCCACGGACTACGTCTTCGCCGGCGACGGGACCAAGCCCTACGCCGAGGACGCCCCCACGGGCCCGCGCAGCGCGTACGGGCGCACCAAGCTGGCGGGCGAGGGGGCCGTACTCGACCTGCTGCCCGACACCGGCCATGTGGTCCGGACGGCGTGGCTGTACGGTGCGGGCGGCCCCAACTTCGTCCGCACCATGATCAAGCTGGAAGCGGTCAAGGACACCCTCGACGTCGTCGACGACCAGCGGGGCCAGCCCACCTGGACCGCCGATCTGGCCGATCGCCTGGTCCGGCTCGGGCAGGGCGCACTGGCGGGCACCGTCAAGGCGGGCGTCCACCACGGCACCAGCAGCGGTGAGACGACCTGGTTCGAGTTCACCCGGGAGATCTTCCGGCTGCTGGGCGCGGACCCGGAGCGGGTGCGCCCGACGACGAGCGCGGCCTTCGTCCGGCCGGCCCCCCGTCCTTCTTACAGCGTGCTCGGACACGAGGGGTGGCGGGCCACGGGTATCGAACCCATCCGCGACTGGCGCGAGGCGCTCGCAGAGGCGTTCCCCTCGCTGGTCGCGGCGGAGCGTGGCAACGACACACCCGACACTACCCGCCGGTAGATGTTTACCGTCAGGCCACGTACCCGCTAACTTCGCTGGGAATCAATCACGTTGATTCCCAGCGAAGGGCCCCACAAGGTGGACCGCCACAACTTCCTGCGCCATCTGCACCGCGTCTACAAGCCCCGGAACTATCTGGAGATCGGGGTCAACGACGGTCGCAGTCTGGCGCTGTCCCGTGTTCCCTCCGTCGCCGTCGACCCCGCTTTCCGGGTCGTGACGGACATCAGTTGCGACGTCCATCTGGTCAGGGCCACCAGTGACGACTTCTTTGCGCGCAAGGACCCGCTCCTGCACCTGCGCAACGGCCGCAACCCCTTCCGCGCGCTCGCCCGCAAGGACCCGATGAACCTTCTCGGCGCGGATCCCAAGCTGGAGCTCTCCTTCATCGACGGAATGCACCTTTTCGAATTCGCGCTGCGCGACTTCATGAACGTCGAGAAGCACTCCCGGTGGTCGAGCGTCATCGTTCTCGACGACATGCTCCCGCGCGATGTCGACGAGGCCGCCCGTGACCGCCACACGAAGTTCTGGGCGGGCGACGTCTACAAGGTCGCCGAGGTGCTCCGCAAGCACCGCCCCGACCTGGTGGTCGTCGAGGTGGACACCGAGCCGACCGGCGTGGTCTGCGTCTTCGGTGCCGATCCCGACAGCACGGTGCTCAAGCACGGATACGACAAGATCCTCGAGGAGTACGTCGTCCCGGACCCGCAGAACGTCCCCGAGGAGGTGCTGGTCCGCAAGAACGCGGTCCGGCCCGAGGCGCTGCTGGGCGCGGACTTCTGGCCGGGCCTGATCCGGGCCCGTACGCTGCGGCGTCCCCGTTCGGCCTTCGCCCAGGTGCGCCGGGGCATCGAGGCCGTCAGGGGCTGACCGCCCACCGGCACACCGGAGCCCCCGAGGCCGACGGCCTCGGGGGCTCCTTGCTGTTCACCGCAGGGCGGCTCAGCCGCGCTCGCGCAGCTGCGCGTAGTACGCCCGGCAGTCCTCGTACGACGGCAGCAGGCCCTGTGCCTTTGCCTCGGCGAGCGTCGGCGCGGCTTCGTCCTTCTCGGACAGCAGGGGCGTGATGCCCTCGGGCCACTCGATGCCGAGCTCCGGGTCGAGCGGGTTGATGCCGTGCTCGCGACCGGGGGAGTACCCCTCGGAGCAGAGGTAGACCACGGTCGCGTCGTCGGTCAGCGCCATGAAGGCGTGTCCGAGGCCCTCCGACAGATAGACGGAGTGGTGGTCGGCGTCGTCGAGGCGCACCGCCTCCCACGTCCCGAAGGTCGGCGAGCCGACCCGGATGTCGACGATCACGTCCAGCACAGCGCCACGCACGCACTTGACGTACTTGGCCTGGCTCGGCGGCACGTCGGCGAAGTGAATGCCGCGCAGGGTGCCACGGCTCGACACCGAGCAGTTGGCCTGGGCGAGGTTCAGACCGTGCCCGGCCGCCTCGGTGAACTCCGGAGCCTTGAACCACTCGTGAAAGCTGCCCCGGCTGTCCGTGAAGATCTTCGGCTCATGCACCCAGGCTCCGGCGATGGAGAGCTGCCGCATGGGATCACATCCTTGTTCTGTTGCTGTGGAAAGTGCGTGGGGCGCCGGCCGGCCCGGTCAGCCGGTGATCCGGGCGGCGAGGCGGCGGACCTTCTTGCGAGCCGAGGGGGGCAGCCTGCGCACGATCGGGCGGGCCACCCCGAGCAGCCGGCGCAGCCGGAAGCTCCGGCGCAGCGCGGCCACCTCACGCATCAGGGCCGCGTCGGCCTGCGGCAGGCTGTCGTCGAGCTGCAGGCGGCCACCCGTGTCGACGCGCACGCCGCACAGGGGCGCCAGCGGGCCCTTGTCTCCGTCCAGACGGGCCGAGAGCTGCCACTGCCCTGCCGGAGCCCCCGGCATACGGGCGGGAACCGTCAGGTGGGCGCGGCCCTTGACCGGACGGATCTCCGTCGGGAAGGAGTGCACGACCTTCGGCGCGGCGTCGGCGTCCTGCGCCGCCTCATCGCCCGCGGCAGGCTCGCTCAGCACCAGCGCCGCCCTGCCGCTCGCGGACTTGGCGGTGGTGAACACCTCCAGGCGCAGCTCGCTCTGCCCGCCGGCGAGCCGCAGCACGGGGCGGCCCTCCAGGTAGGTGGCGATCTTCTTGGCGCGGCGCGCCACATCGAGGGTCAGGTTCCCGTGAGGGTCCGTGAAGTACGGGATCACGGGGCGGACCGGGGACGAGAGCAGCGCGGGCAGGCACTTGGCATCGACGTGCTCGGCGCGGTCGGCGCCGAGGCGGGCCTTGCGCACGACACCCAGGCCCCGCAGCGGCACCCAGACGTCCCAGAAGCCGCGCGAGACCTTGCCCCGGCCAGGAGCGCCCTCGGAGGACAGCTGGCCGGTGCCGCGCAGGAGGACGCGGCAGACGTCGTCCCCCAGCTCGTCGATCTCGGTGGTGAAGGTGGCGGGGCAGGGCCACTCGACGGCGGTCTCGCGGTTGCGGAGCGAGATCTCGGCCTTGAAGGTGTCCAGGTCGTCGGTGACGTCGACGAGGGAGTCGTCGTCCACGACTCCCTCGGTGACATCCGGGTGGATGTACAGCCGGCCGTCGCGGCGCAGCAGCGTCAGGGGCTTCTGGTCCTCGCCGTACACGAGCTGGCCGGTGACCTTGATGGAGATCCGGCCGTCGGGCTGCCAGTCGAAGTCCTCCAGGCGGGCCGTCGCCTTGACGGAGGCGGCGAGGCGGGCGAGGCGCACCAGGCCCTGCTGGTCGTTCGCGCGCAGCAGCGTGGAACGCAGCCGCAGCAGTGGACCGAGACCGTTGTGCACGCCCTCGCCCACGAAGTCCTCGACGAGCGGCAGGATCGCCTGGACCATCTCGTCGAGGTACTCGGCGTCGTACTTCAGCACGGACGGCTCGCTGAGGCGGCCGAGCATCTCCACACGGTAGAAGCGGCGCAGCAACTGGTCACGGAAGTCGCCCGGCTCGGTGTTGGCGACCACGACGTCGAGGACCTCGCGGAGGTTGCCGTAGTAGCCGGACGGCACGATCTTCGCGGAGCCCGCGTTCTTCCCGTCGTCGCGGCGGGAGTAGTAGTAGCAGGTGTACGTGCCCAGGATGGAGACGACCTTGGCGGGGAAATACGCCTCCATCATGTACAGCTGGTCCTCGAGGCGGCGCTTGCCCTCGGGGTAGGCGATGTTGTTCTCGCGCAGGAACTCCGTACGGAACATCTTGTGCGGAGTGAGGCTGTCGTACAGCGGGGCGTCCTTGAGCGAGCACTTCTCGCGGTTCTTCTTGAAGACGCCGTGCGGAACGCCGCGGAAGTTGCTGGCGACCTTGCCGATGACGATGTCCGAGCCGTTGCGGTGCCCCATGTCGTAGAGACGGCGCAGCGCGTCGGAGGCCAGGTAGTCGTCCTGGTCGACGAACTGGACGTACTCGCCCTTGGCCTCGGCGACGCCGATGTTGCGAGGCTTGCCCGGCCAGCCCGAGTTGGGAATGTGGATCACACGGAAGTGAGGGTGCTCCTTGGCCAGCTTGTCGAGCCGCTCCGCAGTGTCGTCGGTCGATCCGTCGTTGACGAAGAGCACCTCGAACTCGTCCGCCGGAAGGGTCTGGCGAACGAGCGAATCGATGCACGGATCGATGTACTTGCCCGGGTTGTAGACCGGGATGACGACGCTCACTTTGGTTGACACAACTGTGCCCATCTCTTGTGGGAACCCTGGCGCGAAGGTGGGGTGGGGCGCCGGCCGGCCCGGTACGGGGCACGGGCCACCGTCCGCTCTGAGGGCGGGCCACCGTCCGGTTGCACTCTATCGGTTGCCGGCGTGCGACAGTTCAGTCGCATGCCAGTGACATCCCGGTGACATCCGGACGGCACAGGGACGCGCCCGCCCGGCGGAGCCGGCGATCTTGGTGCCGTGCCGTCGTCACGGCTGAGAACGGGTGACGTTCCTTACTTTGTTTTGACGCCGATGTCAGTGGGCGGACAGACTGACGCCTCCGTCCGGTCGCTTGGGGGACATCATCATTCGGCACATCCGCAGCAGTGCTCGTCGTCTGTGCTGGACGCACGGCTCGGTCGCCGAGCGCTTCTCGGGACGTGACAACAGCCTCGGAGTCCTCAGGCTTTCACTGGCCATGGCGGTCGTCGTCTCCCACGCCAGTGTCCTCGGCTTCGGCGACAAGGAATTCGGGCACTTCTTCAGCCACGGCCAGACCGACCTCGGGAAGCTGGCCGTCTACGGCTTCTTCGTCCTGTCCGGCATCCTGGTGACCCGCAGCGGCAAACGCCTGTCCCTCGGGCGCTTCATGTGGCACCGGGCCCTGCGGCTCCTCCCGGGACTGTGGGTCTGTCTCGCCGTCACCGCCCTCGTGGTCGCCCCCTTCCTGTACTGGCGCCAGCAGCACGGCCTGGACGGTTTCCTCGGCCACGCCGACGGGCCCCTGGACTACCTGCGGGCCAACTGGGCCGTCGCCCTCCAACAGCGCGACATCTCCGGGGTGATGGCGACTGCCCGTGACGCCGGGCTCGCGCACAGCCCGAGCTTCGACGCCGCCCTCTGGTCGCTGCGCTACGAGGTGCTCTGCTACGCCGGAGTGGCACTGCTCGCGGTGACGGGCGCTCTCACCCGGGCCCGCCGGGTGGTCGTGCTGATCACAGCGGTGCTGGGATGGCTCGTCGTCCGGCAGGCCATGGACTTCTCCTACTGGGCCGGATTCGACGACTCGTCGTACTACAAGAGCGTCGTGCTCGTGCCGGCCATGGGACGGTTCGACCCGGACGTCGTCGTCCATCTCGGCTTCGCCTTCGCCCTCGGCGCCCTCATCGAGCTCTACCGCGAGCGCATCCCGGTCAGCGACGTCCTGGGCGTCGCCTCGGCGCTGGTGCTGCTCGCCAGCCTGCGCTTCGGCTACCTGTACACCGTGGGACTGCCCGCCTTCGCGTATCTGCTGGTGTGGCTCGCGATCCGGCTGCCCGCTCCGTTCCGCCGCATCGGGGCCCGGCACGACTACTCGTACGGCATCTACATCTACGGCTTCGTCGTGCAGCAGGCGCTGGCCGTCCTCGGGCTCGCCCGCTACGGGTTCTGGGCGTACCTCGCCATGTCCGTGGCCGGCACGCTGATCGCCGCCGTGCTGTCGTGGCACCTCGTGGAACGCCCCGCGATGCGGTTCAAGGACCTGGGTCGCTCCCGCCGGCCGCGGAACACGCCCGCCGCGCAGGGGCGGGCCCGTGAGGCGGAAGGACAGCAGGCCGTTCCGGACGACGACAAGGTCCTCGTCGACAGCGGAAGCCGCAGCGCGACCTGATCGCCGGCGCACCCGTCGCCGCCTGTCCAGCGGGCGGAATGCGCGCGCACACGGTGCGTGCGCTGGCATACATTCGGCCTTGTGACAGAGGCGAGGCAGAGCGTGGCAGGACAAGTCGCAGGGCAGGCCGAAGAGCGGCGGACCGTGGAGGGAACGACGGCCGGGCACTCGACCGCCGGGCAGCCGGCCCCGTCGAGGACGCAGGTGACCGAGGCACGCAGGATCGTCGTCAAGGTCGGCTCGTCCTCCCTGACCACCGCCGCAGGCGGACTGGACGCGGACCGGGTGGACGCCCTCGTCGACGTCCTCGCCAAGATCCGCAGCGGCGGCGAGAAGGAGATAGTGCTGGTCTCCTCGGGCGCCATCGCGGCCGGTCTGGCACCGCTGGGCCTGGCCCGCCGCCCCAAGGACCTCGCCCGCCAGCAGGCCGCCGCCAGCGTCGGCCAGGGACTGCTCGTCGCCCGCTACACCGCCTCCTTCGCCCGCTACGGCGTCCGCGTCGGCCAGGTACTGCTCACCAGCGACGACACCAGCCGCCGCGCCCACTACCGCAACGCGTACCGGACCCTGGACCAGCTGCTCGCCATGGGCGCGGTCCCGGTCGTCAACGAGAACGACACCGTCGCCACCGACGAGATCCGCTTCGGCGACAACGACCGGCTCGCCGCCCTCGTCGCCCACCTCGTACGGGCCGACCTGCTGGTGCTGCTCTCCGACGTCGACGGCCTCTACGACGGGGACCCGGCCCGCCCCGGCACGTCCCGTATCGACGAGGTCCACGGCCCCGACGACATCGCCCATGTGCAGATCGGCAGCGCGGGCAAGGCAGGCGTCGGTACCGGCGGCATGGTCACCAAGGTGGAGGCGGCCCGGATCGCCGCCGCCGCCGGCGTGCCCGTGGTCCTCACCTCGGCGAGCCGAGCGGCCGACGGCCTCTCGGGTCGCGCGACCGGGACGTTCTTCCACGCCACCGGCCGTCGCTCGGCCGACCGGCTGCTGTGGCTGGCTCACGCATCCGCCCCGCAGGGCTCCCTGACCCTCGACGACGGAGCCGTACGGGCCGTCGTGGTGGGCAGGAAGTCGCTGCTGCCGGCGGGCATCGCCGGCGTGGACGGCGAGTTCAGCGCCGGGGACCCGGTGGAGCTGCGTGACGCCGCCGGGCGGGCCGTGGCACGCGGGCTGGTCAACTTCGACGCCAAGGAGATCCCGCAGCTGCTGGGCCGCTCCACCAAGGAGCTGGCCAAGGAACTGGGCCCGGAGTACGAACGGGAAGTCGTACACAGGGACGATCTGGTCGTCCTTGAGCCCTGAAAGGCGCAAAGTCCCGCCCTGCGGCACAGACCTTTGCCAAAACCGCCACACGCTCCGCCGTGGGCTGGTCAACTTTGTTGCGGGGGACGCGGGGAACGGCTCGATGACGCAGCTCGACGAAGCACGCAGCAACAGGGAGGCCGCCGGTGAGAGGAGCGCGCCCAGGGGACGCACCCCGAGGGAACGGGAGGCTGCCCTACGCCCGCCGGGCGGTGGGCGAGGAGCGGGCCCTGACCAGCGTAGGGCAGGGCGCCGACTTCGGTGAACGGCCCGGTGAAGGTCCGGCCGGGAGCGGGACCGGCGCTCCGGGGGCCGGGACACGGCCCGCCCCCGGTGGCGACGAGCGAGTGCTGTCCCGCCTGTGGCACGTCACCCTCACCGTCTCCGGCGCGGAGGCCCCCCTGAGGGACGTCCGCCGCGGGCTCGAGCAGCTGGCCCACGACCACCCCTTCCTCCTCACCAGCCGGTACGCGGGCGACCACGCGGAGATCCGCTACTGGGAAGAGGCGCGCGACCTGCACGACGCGGCCGCCGTCGCGCTCAGGCTGTGGGGCGAGCACCGGTCCACGGCCAAGCTGCCGCCGTGGGAGATCGTCGGCCTCGAGGTCATCGACCGACAGACCTACCACCAGCGCGTCGCCGAGGGTTACGGCCCGCCACCCGCCGCGCCCGTCGGAGTGCACCCCTTCTGAGCAGCCCGTTCCGACGCGGGCCGGACCCGGTCGTCTCGTACTCCGGGATGTGTGCCGGTGCCCGTCGACGGCGCATTACGCTGCACGTATGACGTCGCTCTCTTCGGTCTCGCCGTACGACAACATGTCCCCGGTCGCCCAGGCGGCCTACCGGGCCCGCGCCGCGGCCGCCGACCTCGCCCCCCTGCCGCGGTCCGCCAAGGACGACGCCCTGCTGGCGATGGCCGACGCCCTCGAGGTCCGTACGAGCGAGATCGTCGAGGCCAACGCCGAGGACGTCGCACGCGCGCGTGAGGCGGGCACCAGCGAGGCGATCATCGACCGGCTCACGCTCACCCCCGAGCGGGTGCGGGCCATTGCCGCCGACGTGCGTGACGTGGCCGCACTGCCGGACCCGGTCGGCGAGGTCGTGCGCGGCTCGACCCTGCCCAACGGCATCGACCTGCGCCAGGTGCGGGTCCCGCTCGGCGTCGTCGGCATCATCTACGAGGCCCGGCCGAACGTGACCGTGGACGCCGCCGCGCTCTGCCTCAAGTCGGGCAACGCGGTGCTGCTGCGCGGCTCGTCCTCCGCGTACTCCTCCAACATGGCCCTGGTGCGCGTGCTGCGGGACGCGGTCGGCGGCTCCGGTCTGCCGGCCGACGCCGTGCAACTGGTGCCGGGCGAGAGCCGGGACTCCGTACGGGAGCTGATGCGGGCGCGCGGCATGGTCGACGTGCTGATCCCGCGCGGCGGCGCCTCCCTGATCCGCACGGTTGTCGAGGAGTCCACCGTCCCCGTCATCGAGACGGGCACCGGGAACTGCCACGTCTATGTGGACGCGGAGACCGACATCGACATGGCCGTGGCGATCCTGCTCAACTCCAAGGCCCAGCGCCCGAGCGTCTGCAACGCCGCGGAGACCCTGCTCGTCCACAAGGACGTCGCGGCCGCCTTCCTGCCGCGCGCGCTGGACGCGCTCGCGGACGCCGGGGTGACCGTGCACGGCGACGAGCGGGTCGTCGAGTACGCGGACGCCACCAAGGCCAAGATCGTGCCCGCCACCGCCGAGGACTGGGAGACGGAGTACCTCTCCTACGACATCGCGGCAGCCGTCGTCGAGTCGCTGGAGTCGGCCGTCGCCCACATCCGGCTCTGGTCCTCCGGCCACACCGAGGCGATCGTCACCACCTCCCAGGCCGCGGCCCGGCGATTCACCCAGTTGGTGGATTCCACGACGGTCGCGGTGAACGCGTCCACGCGTTTCACCGACGGTGGTCAGTTCGGATTCGGCGCCGAGATCGGGATCTCCACGCAGAAGCTGCACGCGCGGGGCCCGATGGGGCTTCCCGAGCTGACCTCGACGAAGTACATCGTGACGGGCGACGGCCACACCAGGTGACCGTCAGCGGGGCTGTGCCCCGTGTCACCCGGGCGGGGAGAGTTTGCGCTCTCCCTGCCCAAACCGGCCCCCCAGGTCTACTCTGAAGGCGTGCCGGACGACGTGGGGGGCATGCCGTTCCCGGACGGCTGGGAGCCCGACGACGACCGCGGGGGCGCGGACGAGGACTTCGCCACCGTGGTGTTCGACGAGGACTTCGTACGGGCCGCCACGATCCACGAACCGACCGCGGTGGAGCGGCTGCTCGCCGCCGCCGAAGCGCGCGCGGAGGCCGAGGCCGCCCGCTCCGGCCCACGGGGCCACTCGGCCGACGACGACCTCTACGAAGGCCACGCGGGCCGGTACCGCCGCCGCGCTGACGACCACGAGGACGACGAGGACACCTCCAGCGGCGGTTGGGCAGGCCCCTACGGACCGCACGGCGGCGCGTTGCGCCCCTATCGGGGCAGCGCGCGCTGGCACCGGCCGGTGGCCTGGATCCTGGCGCTGGTGATGGGCATCGGGATGGTCGCGCTCGCCTTCACGGCCGTCTACCGCGGGGCCTCCAACAACAACCGCCAGGAGCCGGTACCGCAGCCCGCACGGACCGGCGTGGACGCGCCTCCGACGGGAGCCACCGTCAGCGGGCGCGGCAACGGCCCGACGGCCGCCCTCGAGCGCTCCGCCTCGGGGGCCTCCACCGTCCCGCCCACCCCGTGAGCCACTGCCCCGCCGACGGCCCCCGTTAACCTCCCGGCGTCAGGCGCGCAACTTGGTGAGACCTCGTCAGAAGTTGTCGCGTACCAGCGCGTTTACCGCACGCCCGGCGGACCTACCCTGAAAGTATGGCTGGGCGTGGAGACCCGCCCGAGGGGACTCCCGAGGGGCTCCCCGGCGGTGGAGAGGACGAGTACGGATCGGTCGTCTTCGACGAGTCCTTCGTCCGTGCTGCCCGCGTCCAGGAATTCTCCGCCATGGAGCGGATGGGCGAGCACGCGCCGGCCGTACGGAGCCTGCCCGCGTGGAACGCCAAGCGGGCGCCCGCACAGATCCTGGTGCTCGTCCTCCTCGTGGTCATCGCCTTCGGGACCGCGATCTACCTCGGTGTCCGGCACCCCTATCAGCCGGCCCCGGGCAGGCAGGCGGAGCCGTTGCGCGTCACGGTGGTCCCGCTCGCGCCGCGGGGCCCGGTGCCGGGCGGCACGCCCGCCGAGCTCTACGCGCACAGCCCGGCGGAACAGTTCCGCACCGGCGCCGCCGGAATCACCATGCCCCCGGTCCGCCGGACCGAGCACTTCTCGGAGGGGCAGGTGATGACCGCGCTGGCGACTGTCAAGGACTACCTCGTGAGGTCCTCGCTCGACCCCGACGTCGTCCTCGGCGACGCCGTGCAGCCCCTGCGCACGCTGCTCCACCCGGACCAGATGCCGCAGTTCGACCGGAGCGTCACCTCACCGGCCGCCGACGGCCGTCATGCCACGACCGGCTGGCTCGTGCGCTTCGACCCTGGGCAGGTCGCGCTGGCGGACTCCGAGGTCCGGGTGCGGGGCACGCTGGAGGTCCTGGAGACCGGGGCGGGCACCCTGGAGATCACCTCGGACCACACCTTCGTCTACGCGCTGCGCAGTGCGGCCGCCGGCCCACCGGGCTCCGACGAGGCCTCCCTCTTCATCGTCCGCCGCGAGCTGCACTTCCGCTTCGACCGTGACGACCTGGCACACCACCGCCTGGAGGTGCGGTCCAGCTATCTCCAGGCCGGGCCCCAGTCCTGCTCCGCCGACGCGTCGGCCGCCCTGCGTCCGCTGCTGGCCGGACAGCGGCCGGACCCCCGCGGTCCGGCCGGCACCGATCCGTACGCGACGGGCCGGGCCTCCGCAGCTGTGTGCGGGTCGCTCGCCCCCGAGGCTCAGCCCTCGCCCTGAGCGCTGCCCGCTTCACCTCCACCCGCCGCACCCGTGCCGTTGCTCCCGCCGCCCGCGGCGCCGTTGCCCATGAACTTGTCCCGCAGCTTGCCGCCGAGGTCGCCGGCACCGCCCGCTATGTCGCCGACCAGCTTCATCAGCGGATCCTTGCTGGTGCGCACCGACTCCGCGTAGTGCGAGGCGGACTCGCGGAAGGAGTCGCTGACCGAGGTGTCCTTGTCCTCGGTGCGGCGCGGGTAGTGGCCGTCCATGATCCGCTGGTAGTCGCGGCTCTCCGCCCACTGCTTCAGCTCGGCGGCACGCACCGTGGTGAACGGGTGGGAGCGGGGCAGCACGTTCAGAATCTTCAGCACCGAGTCACGCAGGTCACCGCCGGCCTCGTATTCCTCTGCCTGCTTGAGGAACGCGTCCACGTTCATCTCGTGCAGGTGGTTGCCGCCGGCGATCTTCATCAGGCCGCGCATCGACGCCTGCAGGTCCTGTCCCACCAGCAGGCCCGCACGGTCGGCGGACAGCTCCGACTTGCGGAACCACTCGCGCAGCGCCGTGACGATGGCCATGATCGCCACATTGCCCAGCGGGATCCAGGCGACCTTCAGCGCCAGGCTGGTGAGGAAGAGCAGGATCGTGCGGTAGACGGAGTGGCCCGACAGGGCATGGCCCACCTCGTGCCCCACGACCGCCCGCATCTCCTCCTCGTCGAGCAGCTCCAAGAGCCCGGTGGTGAGGACGATGATCGGCTCGTCCAGGCCGATGCACATGGCATTGGGCCGCGGGTCCTGCGTCACATACATCGCGGGGACCTTCTCCAGGTCCAGGATGTAGCAGGCGTCGCGCAGCATGTCGTTGAGATGCGCGAACTGGGCGTCGCTCACCCGCACCGAGTCGGAGAGGAACAGCAGCCGCAGGCTGCGCTCGGGAAGCAGCGCGCTGAGCGCCTTGAAAACGGTGTCGAAGCCGCTGAGCTTGCGCAGCGCGACGAGCGCCGAGCGGTCCGCGGGGTGTTCGTAGGCCCGTGAGGAGATCTCCGGGAAACGCTTGCGCTGCCTGCTCGGAACCTGTTCGTGGCTGTCGGTCATGGTGCCCCCTGTTGGTGCGAGTCCTCGCTCGTCCCCCTGACGGACCCCAGCGTAGGGGCTGGGGCCGCGGCACGGTGGGGCCTGTGGACAACTCCCGGCGGCCCTGCGACGGCGTCTGCGGGATGCACAACGACTGAGTCGGCGTGAGCGTGCCCGGGCGGCCCGCATACGATGTGCGCGAAGTCTCCGCTCCCACTCCCGATCGATAGGTTCTGTTGAAGATGAGCCTCACCGGCACCGCCGCAAACCTGGTCACTCTCGCCGAGGGCGCCGAGCACGGCGGCAACCACGCAAGCCTCAGCCCGTACGTCACCGGCATCGGCGCCTTCGCCGTGCTGCTGCTGCTGCTGTGGATCACCACCCGCTTCAACCGCGACCGCTGAGCCGTGGCCGGCGGCCGGTGCCAGTAGGCTCTGCACGCATGGGAGAGCAGATAGTGGCCACGGGCGGCGCCGGCTCCGGTCCGGGCAAGCGCCGACTCGGCGTGATGGGCGGGACGTTCGACCCGATCCACCACGGGCACCTGGTGGCGGCCAGTGAGGTGGCCGCCCTCTTCCACCTCGACGAGGTGGTGTTCGTACCGACCGGGCAGCCGTGGCAGAAGAGCCACAAGAACGTGTCACCGGCCGAGGACCGCTATCTGATGACGGTCATCGCCACGGCGTCCAACCCGCAGTTCTCGGTGAGCCGCATCGACATCGACCGCGCCGGACCTACGTACACGATCGACACACTGCGGGATCTGCGCTCCCTCAACAAGGACTCGGACCTGTACTTCATCACGGGTGCCGACGCGCTTTCCCAGATCCTCGGCTGGCGGAACGCCCAGGAACTCTTCTCGCTCGCCCACTTCATCGGAGTGACCCGTCCGGGCCATGATCTGACGGACGACGGGCTGCCGGAGGGCGGGGTCTCCCTTGTGGAGGTGCCGGCTCTGGCGATCTCGTCGACCGACTGCAGGGAGCGAGTCGCCCACGGGGACCCGGTCTGGTACCTGGTGCCGGACGGTGTGGTGCGCTACATCGACAAGCGCCAGTTGTACCGCGGCGAGTGAGCCGCGGAGAGGGGCACCGTTGAACGACCAGCAGAATCCGTACGACCCGTACCACCAGCCGCAGATCGTCGGCTACGACGAGTACGGGCAGCCGGTCTATCAGCAGCCCCAGCAGTACGACCCCTACGCACAGCAGCAGGACGGCCACTCTCGGCAGCAGGACGGGCAGCGCCCGCAGGGCTACCAGCAGGGCTACCAACAGGGTTACGCCCCGGGACAGCACGAGTACGGCGCCGATCAGAACTACGGCCGGCCTCAGGGGTACGGCTACGACCCGTACGCGCCCCAGCGCCCGCAGGGCGGTCAGTACGACCCGTACGCGGGCTCCCAGGCCGGTTACGGCCACGAGACCGGCACCCAGCCCGCCGTCGACACCACCGCGCAGTGGAGCATCCCGCAGCAGCAGGAGCGTCCCGCTCCTGCGGCGGCCCCGCAGTCGCCGGCGGTGCCGGAGCAGCGCCGGCCCGAGAACGGCTTTGAGCGGCCCTACCGGACCGAGCAGTTCTCATTCATCGAGGAGCCCGACGAGGACTCCGAAGACGTCATCGACTGGCTGAAGTTCACCGAAAGCCGCTCGGAACGGCGCGAGGAGGCCAAACGCCGCGGCCGCAACCGCGTCGTCGCCCTCGTCGTCACGCTGGCCCTCGTGCTCGTCGGCGGCGTCGGCTACCTCTGGTACGCCGGCAAGCTGCCCGGCCTGTCCGGTTCCGACACCAAGAGCGACACGGCGGCCGGCCCGCAGAAGCGCGACGTCATCGTGGTGCATCTGCACAACACCAAGAAGGAGGGCACCTCCACGGCCCTCCTCGTCGACAACGTCACCACCGAGCAGGGCACCACCGTCCTGCTCCCCAACACCCTCTCCGTCGCCAACGACGACGGCACCGCCACCACTCTCGGAAAGTCCGTCGAGGACGACGGATCCACCGGCACCCGGGAGGCGATCGGCACCCTGCTCGGCGCGGAGATCTCGGGCACCTGGCGCCTCGACACACCCTTCCTGGAGAACCTCGTCGAGCTGGTCGGCACGATCGACCTCACCACCGACACCGAGGTGCCCGGTGCCAAGAAGGGCGATCCGCCGCTGGTGAAGAAGGGCGAGAACCAGACCCTCAACGGGAAGGCGGCCGTCGCGTACGCCACCTACCTCGGGCCCGGCGAGGCCGAGGAGAAGCAGCTGCTGCGCTTCGGCCAAGTGATGCAGGGGGTGCTCAAGAAGCTCCCGGACGACCCGAAGTCGGCGACGGTCATCGTGGAGACGCTGGGACAGATCCTCGACCCCTCGCTGAAGGAACGGGACCTCGGCGCCTCCCTCGCCAAGCTCGCCGAGCGCGCGAAGGGCGGCGACCACCGGACGGCGGTGCTGCCGGTCCAGCAGGACGGCACGCTCACCGAGCAGGCCGCGAGCAGTGTGGTCAAGGACGTCCTGGGCGGCTCGGTCAGCGCGCCCGAACCCGGCGACACGATCCGCGTGGGCATCAAGGACGGCAGTGGGAGGGCCGACGCCCTGGAGAGGGCGCGGGTCACCCTGGTCAACGGTGGCTACAGCGTCGTCAACGGCGGCAAGGCCGACACCGTCGACGCCTCGCAGGTCACCTACGGCGACGACGCCCAGAAGGCCAAGGCGCAGGAGGTCGCCCAGACGCTCGGTCTGCCGGCCGGTGCCGTGAAGAAGGGCAAGCCGGCGGGCAACGCCGATGTCTCGGTCGTCCTCGGGCCCGATTTCAAGACCGGGGACCCGCAGTGACCGGGGCGACGGCGGTGCCCTGACCATCGCATCGTGGACTGTCGGCGGTCCGTGAGACCCTTGAAGGGTTCTTGACCGCCGACGAAAGCCTGCCTGTGACCGCCACGGATCGCTCCATCGAGCTCGTCAACGCCGCCGCCCAGGCGGCCGCCGACCGGCTCGCGCACGACATCATCGCGTACGACGTCAGCGATGTGCTCTCCATCACCGACGCCTTCCTGCTCGCCTCCGCGCCGAACGACCGCCAGGTCAAGTCGATCGTGGACGAGATCGAGGAGCGGCTGAACAAGCAGCTCGGCGCCAAGCCCGTGCGCCGCGAGGGCGACCGCGACGCCCGTTGGATCCTTCTCGACTACGTCGACATCGTGGTGCACGTCCAGCACAGCGAGGAGCGGGTCTTCTACGCCCTCGAGCGGCTCTGGAAGGACTGCCCCGAGCTCACGCTCCCGGAGGACGCCCAGAAGACCCGCGGCAAGGCGCAGGAGCACGCGCAGCTCACCGGCGGTGACACGGAAGGGGAGCAGCGCTGAACGGCATCGACACCGGCGCCCCCGCGACCAAGAATCCGGTGAGCGGCCGACGCATCGTCCTGTGGCGCCACGGCCAGACCGCGTGGAATCTGGAGCGCCGTTTCCAGGGCTCCACGGACATCGAACTGACCGAGGCCGGTGTCGCCCAGGCACGCCGCGCCGCACGGCTGCTCGCATCGCTGAACCCGGACGCGATCGTGGCGTCCGACCTGAAGCGGGCGGCGGCGACGGCGGGCGAGCTGGCCGCCGTCACGGGGCTCGACGTCTCCTACGATGCCGCCCTGCGCGAGACCTACGCGGGCGCCTGGCAGGGCCTGACCCACGACGAGATCGTCGAGCGGTACGGCGAGCAGTACGCGGCGTGGAAGCGCGGCGAGCCGGTCCGGCGCGGCGGTGGGGAGCTGGAGACCGAGGTCGCCGACCGGGCCGCTCCGGTGGTGCTGCACCACGCCGACAAGCTGCGCGACGACGGCACGCTCGTCGTCGTCAGCCACGGCGGCACCATCCGCACGACCATCGGCCGGCTGCTGGGCCTCGAGGCGCACCACTGGGAGAGCCTCGGTGGGCTCACGAACTGCTGCTGGTCGGTCGTGGGTGAAGGCGCGCGGGGCTGGCGCCTGCTCGAGCACAACGCCGGCACCCTCCCGGAGCCGGTCCTCGGCGACGACACCTGAGCGGGCCGGGCCGGGACCGGGCGCTCCAGGGCCCACGGTGCCACTCCTCCGGCCCGGAGCGGAGATCCCCGACCCGGATTTCACTTTCCGGCAGGTCGCAGGCTAAAGTTCTTCTTGTTCGCAGCGCGGAGCGCGAGGAACACGCGGGGCTATAGCTCAGTTGGTAGAGCGCCTGCATGGCATGCAGGAGGTCAGGAGTTCAATTCTCCTTAGCTCCACAACCGGATCCCGTCCCCATCGAGGGGGCGGGATTCTTCGTTCTCCGAGGCCCCCGCCCTCCCGGCGGGCGCCGTGGTCGATCTCGTACGCAAACGCCGCTGACCCCTGTGCGCGGCCGTGGCAGAATCGGACGGCCGGAGGGGACACCGGCGGTACGGGAGGGAGCGCACGATGTCCGCAAGCGGCGAGGAAGCCGGGGAGGCTGCCGATGACCTGCTTGCCACGGCGGAGGTCGGTGCTCGCCTCAGCTGTCCATCCTGTGGCTCTGCCCATGTCGCCCAGGTCCTCGGGGACAACGGTGGCGTTTCCTACGTGTGCACGGCCTGCGGCCACAGCTGGAGCTGAGTGATGGGTGCACACAGGCGGAAATGTGACTGGTGCGGCAGCGGTACGCCGATCGTCCGGGACATGGATCCGGTCAATCCGGAGTTCCAGTACTGGTGCGAGGAGTGCGCGCGGGCGCTGATCATAAAAGGCGACCCGATCGAGACGTACCGCGAGCTCGAGGGTGAGCCGATCTACGGCCGGCTCCTGGACGAGCACTGCACACTCAAACGCTTCTACTCGTTCGCGACGGCCTGACGGACCGTCGGTGGCCCGCGCCACTCGGTTGCGCGAAACGGGCATCACGGGGCGTTCCGGGCTGGCCTGGAAACGATTTGGAGATGCGACGACGGGCGCGTTAATGTTCTCCACGTCGCCGCCGCGGGGGAGACCCGAAGCGGGGCGGCACACAGCGAGGGGCTATAGCTCAGTTGGTAGAGCGCCTGCATGGCATGCAGGAGGTCAGGAGTTCAATTCTCCTTAGCTCCACAGAAGAAAGTGAAGCGGGCCACCCGGATCGGGTGGCCCGCTTCACTTTTGTGCCCGCCTCCCGTCAACCCCGGCCGCTGCCCAGGGCCTTGCGGCTGCTGCTGGGCAGCGCGGGGCGCGATGGCGGCGGCGTGGGGCCCGAGGGGGCCACCTGCTCGATGCGCATGGCGAGCGCCGGGCAGCGGCGCACGGCCCGCTGCGCGCGTCCCTGCATGTGCACGGGAACCATCGCGTCGGCCACCGACGGGTAGCCGTCGGGGTTGAGCCGGATCAGCTCCGGGATGATGTCCGCGCACAACCCGTGGCCCTGACAGAGCGTCCAGTCGACGAAGATCTTCTCCCCGCTCGGGATCGACTCCTCCGCCTCCTCGTAACCGGGCAGCGGCAGCGGCAGCACACCCGTCGTGTCACGCCCGCAGCCGCCGTGCAGGACATGCGCCGCCAGGTCGTCGGTGAACGCGGACAGCGTCGACGCGAAGAACCGTGCGGAACCGTCCGGGTGTTTGCACGCGCCACGGCCCTTGACGGCCTGGGTGACCTCGCGCAGCGCCTCCAGAGCGGCCGGGCCGCCGCCGTTCATCACATCGGCCAGCCCCCCGGCCGCGGCGGGAAGCCCCAGCTTGCAGGGGCCGCACTGCCCGGCGGTCTCCGCGGCCAGCCAGTTCGCCACCCGCAGCGCCTCGCCCAGTGGGCAGGTCTCCGGGCCGATCGGCAGGATCGCACCGGCTCCCAGCGCACCGCCCACGGAGGCCAGGGACTCCTTGGACACGACCGCCTCGTGCACCGCGGCCGCGTCGATCCAGTTGCCGTGGTAGCCGCCCGTCAGCACGCCCTGGGGCTGCGGAGGCGCCCCCGCGAGCTGGAGCACGTAACGCAGCGGCACGCCTGTCGGCACTTCGACGACCATCGGGCGGGCGACCGCCCCGGAGATCGTCAGCATGACCGTGCCAGGCTCGGAGTCGAGGCCGGTGTTGCTGTAGCGGCGGGCGCCGATGCGGGCGGCGACGGCGAGCTGCGCGAACGTCTCCGCGTTGGACAGCAGCGTCGGCGCGCCGCCGACACCGGTCTCAGCGGCGCGCACCCGGCGGCCGGGCGGCAGGGCGGGGCCGCCGTTGACGGCCCGGATGACCGAGGACGCCTCGCCGGAGACCATGCGCTCCGGGGTGCGCACCACTCTGGCCCGCAGGGCCTGGCCGCGCCGGTCGGTGAGACCTCGCTCGGCGAGTGCCGCGCGCATCGAGATCTCCGTCGAGTTGCGGGTGACCGCGACGACGAGGGTCCGTGCGCCGAGTGCCTCCGCGGCGAGCAGCGCGCCGTCGAGGATCAGATGCGGGGCTCGGTTGAGCAGCACCGTGTCCTTGCGGCAGGCGGGCTCGCCCTCGCTGCCGTTGACGACGACCACCGGCCGGATGCCGCGGCGGATGGCGGACTTGGCGACGGCGCGCAGCTTCTTGCCGAAGGGGAAGCCGGCACCGCCTCGGCCGGTGAGGGATATGTCCTCCGCGAGCTGCGCGAGCCGTTCGCCGCTCACGGGTTCGAGCGGCCCGTGCACCTTCAGATGCATGGGTAGGTCGAGGCGTTCGACGAGGTCGAACCCCTGTGTCAGCTGGGGAAGGCCGACGACGCGAACTTCGGGGACGTCGGGGAGGGGGGCGTTCACGGTCGTTCTCCTGCTGGTGCGTGCCAGGGCTCTCCTGCCGGGGGCGGGAAGAGCGGGCCGGGCAGTGGCGCTGTCTCGTCGTACGCCGGGACGGTGCCGGTGTCGTACGAGGATCGGTCGGTGTAAGGGGACGTGGGCTCGGTCAGGGGGGTGTCGTAGGCGGCGGTGTAGCCGCCGGTGGCCTCGTACGCGGGGGTGCCGCCGGTGTCGTACGCGGGGAGGCTGCCCGTCTCGTACAGGGGGGCCGAGCCGGTGTCGTACGGCGAGGGCGCTTCGTACGCCGTGGAACCGCCGTACGCCGCCGGAGGGGTGTCGTACGAGGGGGCGGGGTCGAAGTGCGGCGGAGGAGGGGTGTCGTACGAGGGGGCGGGGTCGAAGTGCGGCGGAGGAGGGGTGTCGTACGAGGGGGCGGGGTCGAAGTGCGGCGGAGGAGGGGTGTCGTAGAGGGGCACCGCCGGGTCCGGCCGCACGGACTGGGCCGGCGGGGGCGGCGAGGGCGTCGGCCAGCTGTCCGTCCGGGGCCCGGTCTCCGTCACCACGGGTATCTCCTCGGTCATCGGGACCCGCTCGGCGAGCGGGGCCGACGACTCGCCGGCCAGCGAGACCGCGCGGTAGGCGGCGGACATGCCGGCACCCCGGCCGCCGGTGGCCGCGGTGCTGTCCGGCACGACGGCCGGCTCGTCCTCCTGGGGCCGCGGGGCCTCGTAGAGCTGCGGCGACGGAGCCGCGAGCCTCGGGGGCTGGGCGCGTGCCTGGCCGAGGGGCGGCTGAAAGTCCTGCTCGTACGGGCGCTGCGACGGCACGCCGTTCATTCCGCCGGTCATGCGCTCCATGCGGTCCATACGGTCCATGCCTGCGGGTACGGTCGGGCGGCCCGTCCCGTTCATCGCACCGATGCCCGGGAGCGGTGCGGTGCTGAGATCGCGCTGCGCCTGCTCGTCGGCGGCGGCCGGCCCGTCGGCTCCGGCGCCGCCGGTCAGCTGCACGATCCTGGCGGCGATCCTGCGCTGCACGGGGCGCGGCAGCAGGCGCACGGAGACCGCGGCGGCGACTCCGGCGAGAGCCAGGCAGTACAGGGTGACGACCCAGGTGGCGGCGGGCCGGCCGGTGTAGAGGCCGTGGACCAGGGCGAAGCACCAGGCCGGGTACGCCAGCATGTGCAGCGGCCGCCAGCGGCCGGCGACCTTGATGTTGCCGGCCAGGGCGCTGCGGAGCGCACCGGTCGTGCCGGCGACCACCATCAGGAACCCCGCCAGAGAGCCGAAGCCGATCAGCGCCTCCGTGCCGGTGACCCCCAGCCCGAACGGGATCAGGGCTCCGAGCAGCGGCACATGCCCGAGTGACACCTTCACCGTGGCGTGCAGCAGGAGGAAGCCGAGCGAGGCGATGGCGGTCGCCCGGTGGATGCCCTGGGCGAGCAGCCGATGGCGTGGCGAGAGCAGCAGTCTGTCGGTGGCGATGAGGCCCCAGGCGACGGACGCGGTCAGTGACACCAGGGAGAGGACCCCGGTGGTGAAGTCGAGCGTGGCGCGGAAACTGTCGCTTCCTCCGACAGCGAGCAGGGGTATGAGCACCAACGCGGCCACGGAGAGGCCGCCTTGCACCTGGCGGCTGACTCCGCGGTCCGGACCGGACGGCAAACGCATCTTGAGACGAGGGTTCATGGGGGCGACTCCGAATGGTGCGGGAAAGCTGTCCCGTTGACGCACTCTAGGTCGACCCATACCAACCGGTACGAGGTTTCGAGGTTTATAGAGGTCAAGTGAGCCCAACTGACTTTGGGGTTGCCCTGGATAAGGTCGATACGCGGAGTAACCAGGAAGGCTCGGCCGCCCACGGCGGCCGAAACCCGTCGCCAGGGCGTCCAGAAGCGGCCGAGAGCGGTCCCGCGTGGACATCAATGCGGACGCTTCCTCCGCTGCGGTACCCTGACGCCATGCGTGCCGTACGCCTTCTGCTTAGCGAGCCGCGCTGATCAGTCCCGAAGGATGAGAAATCCGGTCGGAATCGGCGCGGCGTCCCCTCCTGTGCGAGGGGATTTTTCATTTCCCCTGGTACGTGAATCGGCTGGCAGTCGGCGAAGACGATCGATGGAGCTTTAAGGATCATGAGCGAGATGAACTCGGCTGCCGAGGCAGCAGCCCCGCATCGTTACACGGCCGCCATGGCGGCCGACATCGAGGCACGCTGGCAGGACTTCTGGGACGCGGAGGGCGCATACGAGGCGCCCAACCCGAGCGGGGACCTGGCGGGGGCCCCCGCCCAGGTGGCGAAGCCCAAGAAGTTCATCATGGACATGTTCCCCTACCCGTCGGGTGCGGGACTGCACGTCGGTCACCCCCTCGGATACATCGCGACCGACGTCTTCGCCCGTCACCAGCGGATGACCGGGCACAACGTCCTGCACACCCTGGGCTTCGACGCCTTCGGCCTGCCGGCCGAGCAGTACGCCGTGCAGACCGGCACGCACCCGCGCGTGTCGACCGAGGCGAACATCGAGAACATGAAGGCGCAGCTGCGCCGCCTGGGCCTGGGCCACGACAACCGCAGGTCGTTCGCCACGATCGACCCGGACTACTACAAGTGGACCCAGTGGATCTTCCTGCAGATCTTCAACTCCTGGTACGACGAGCAGGAGCAGAAGGCCCGCCCGATCGACGAGCTGACGGCCCAGTTCGAGAGCGGCGCGCGCCAGGTTCCCGGCGGGCGGGAATGGAGCGCGCTGAGCGCCCGTGAGCGCGCCGACCTGCTGGGCGAGTACCGCCTGGCGTACGCCTCCGACGCGCCCGTCAACTGGTGCCCCGGCCTGGGCACCGTGCTGGCCAACGAGGAGGTGACCTCCGACGGCCGCTCCGAGCGCGGCAACTTCCCTGTCTTCAAGTCCAAGCTGCGCCAGTGGAACATGCGCATCACCGCCTACGCCGACCGGCTGCTGGACGACCTGGACGCGCTGGACTGGCCGGAGGCCATCAAGCTGCAGCAGCGCAACTGGATCGGCCGCTCGGAGGGCGCCCGCGTCGACTTCTCGGTCGCCGGCCACGACGGTGCGCGGATCACCGTCTTCACGACCCGCCCCGACACCCTGTTCGGCGCCACCTACATGGTCCTGGCGCCCGAGCACGGCCTGATCGACTCCATCGTCCCGACCGAGTGGCCCGAGGGCGTCAAGGAGGCCTGGACCGGCGGCGCCGCGACCCCCGCGGAGGCCGTGGCCGCCTACCGCAAGCAGGCGCAGACCAAGAGCGACGTCGAGCGGCAGACCGAGCACAAGGACAAGACCGGCGTCTTCACCGGCTCCTACGCCCTGAACCCGGTCACCGGCGAGCGGATCCCCGTCTTCGTCGCCGACTACGTCCTGATGGGCTACGGCACCGGCGCCATCATGGCCGTCCCCGGGCAGGACGAGCGCGACTGGGAGTTCGCGGAGGCCTTCGAACTGCCCATCGTCCGAACCGTGCAGCCGCCGGAGGGCTGGGAGGGCGAGGCGTTCACCGGACAGGGCCCCGCCATCAACTCCGCCAACGACGAGATCTCCCTGGACGGTCTGGACGTCGCTGCCGCCAAGGCGAAGATCACGGCCTGGCTGACGGACAAGGGCATCGGCGAGGGCACGGTCAACTTCCGGCTGCGCGACTGGCTGTTCAGCCGCCAGCGCTACTGGGGCGAGCCCTTCCCGATCGTCTACGACGAGGACGGCGTCGCGCACGCGCTGCCCGAGTCGATGCTGCCGCTGGAGCTGCCGGAGGTCGACGACTACTCGCCGCGCACCTTCGACCCCGACGACGCCGACACCCGGCCCGAGACGCCGCTGTCCCGTGACGAGGACTGGGTGAACGTCGAGCTGGACCTGGGCGACGGCCCCAAGCGCTACCGCCGCGAGACCAACACCATGCCCAATTGGGCCGGTTCGTGCTGGTACGAACTGCGCTACCTGGACCCGCACAACAGCGAGCAGCTGGTCGCCCCCGACATCGAGCAGTACTGGATGGGTCCGCGCGAGGGACAGCCGCACGGCGGCGTCGACCTGTACGTCGGCGGCGCGGAGCACGCCGTGCTCCACCTGCTGTATGCCCGCTTCTGGTCCAAGGTCCTGTTCGACCTGGGGCACGTCTCCTCGGTCGAGCCGTTCCACAAGCTGTACAACCAGGGCATGATCCAGGCGTACGTCTACCGGGACGAACGCGGCTTCCCGGTCGCCGCCGCCGAGGTGGAGGAGCGGGACGGCAAGTTCTGGTTCGACGGCGAGCCGGTCAAGCGCGAGCTGGGCAAGATGGGCAAGAGCCTGAAGAACGCCGTCACCCCGGACGAGATCTGCGCGGAGTACGGCGCGGACACCCTGCGCCTGTACGAGATGGCCATGGGCCCGCTGGACGTCTCGCGGCCGTGGGACACCCGCGCCGTCGTCGGCCAGTACCGCCTGCTGCAGCGGCTGTGGCGCAACGTGGTCGACGAGGCGACCGGTGAGGTCACCGTTGTCGACGGCGAGCCGGACGAGGCGACGCTGCGTGCCCTGCACAAGGCCGTCGACGGTGTCTCGCAGGACATGGCGGCGATGCGCTTCAACACCGCCATCGCCAAGATCACCGAGCTGAACAACCACCTGACGAAGGCGGGCGGCGCCCTGCCGCGGTCGGTGGCCGAGCGCCTGGTGCTGCTGGTGGCACCGCTGGCCCCGCACATCGCGGAGGAGCTGTGGCGCAGGCTGGGCCACACCGACTCGGTCGTCCACCAGGACTTCCCCGTCGCCGACCCGGCGTACCTGGTGGACGAGACCGTGACCTGTGTCGTGCAGATCAAGGGCAAGGTCAAGGCGCGCCTGGAGGTCTCCCCGGCCGTCACGGACGAGGAGCTGGAGACGCTGGCCCTGGGTGACCAGGCCGTTGTCGCAGCTCTGGGCGGTGCGGGGATCCGCAAGGTGATCGTACGCGCGCCCAAACTGGTCAACATCGTGCCTGCGTGACGGACAGGGGTTTCCCCTTACGGGCAGGTTGGGGGTTCCGTCGGAACCTACGGCCTGCCCGTTCCGTTTACCGTGGAAGGACCACCGACGACGCCGGAGGGCGCACATGGAAGCCGTGATCACGATTCTTGCGCTGCTCTTCTTCGCCTTCATCGCGCTGGGGGTGTATGTGAGCGTGAAGGCCGTGCGGGCCGCCAAGCGCGGGGTCGAGCGCACCGTCACCCAGGCGCGACGCACGGTCGAGGAGACCGCGCTCCGCGCCAAGAGCTACGGTCAGACCGGCGTCGCAGGCGAGCTCGCCCAGCTCCGGCTGAAGCTGCGTACGTCGATGCGGGCGACCCAGGACACGCTGAACGCCGGTGCTGCACAGGACGCCTCGCTGTCCGAGTCACTGGCCCTCTTCCGGCGGCTCAGCGAGCACGCCCACGAGCTGGACGAAGAGCTCAGGCGACTTGAGCGCGAGCCGGACCAGGGCACCGTCTCCTCACTGATGCCCGGTCTGCGCGAGCGTACGGAACGGATCACGCACTCCGCCGAATCGCTGCGCTGGGCGGCGCGCGACAGGGCGCAGAAGTTCTCCGACGACGACCTGGACGCGCTGAGCACGCAGATCGACATGGAGGCGGGGGCGCTGCGGCACTGGTCGGCCGCGGACGGCTGCACGGAGCCGGCGGCGTGGCCGAAGGCGCCGGAGACCGGAGCCGCGGACCGGGCCGGGCCGGACGCGGGCGCGCAGAACCGGCCGGAGACCGAGCCGCAGTCGCAGGCGGGAGCAGGGGCGCCGGGCCGCCCGCAGGCGATCAGCGCCCGGGACCCGCGGCAGCAGACGGCGTATCCGTGGCAGAAGACGGCCCGTCCGGAAACCACGAACTGACGCGTCACGGCGCCGTGAAGACCTTCGCGGGGACGTCCGCGTCGCGCGTGGACGGGGTCGGGCTGCCGTACGGCGCCGCCTGCGGGTAACCTCCCGGTCATGTCCCGCCATGTCGCGATCGTCACCGATTCCACGGCCTACCTGCCGCCGCCGGCGATGGAGCGGCACTCCATCACCGCCGTGCCGCTGACCGTCGTGCTCGGAGACCAGGCGCTGGAGGAGGGCACCGAGATCTCGGCCCGCTCACTCGCGACCGCCCTGCAGAAGCGGCGCCCGGTGACCACGTCCCGGCCCAGCCCGGAGATGTTCAGCCAGGCCTACCGCGCCGCCGCCGACGCCGGTGCCACGGGAATCGTCTCGCTGCATCTCTCCGCGGAACTCTCGGGCACCTACGACGCGGCCGTGCTGGCCGCCAAGGACGCACCGGTGCCGGTACGGGTCGTCGACACCGGAATGATCGCCATGGCGCTGGGATTCTGCGCGCTCGCCGCCGCCGAGGTGTCGGAGACGGGCGGCTCGCTGGACGAGGCGGTGGCCGCCGCGGAGAAGCGGGCTGAAGGCACCTTTGCGTACTTCTACGTCGACACCCTCGACTATCTGCGCCGCGGGGGCCGGATCGGTGCGGCACAGGCGCTGCTCGGCTCCGCGCTCTTGGTGAAGCCCCTGCTCCAGTTGGACGACGGCCGCATCGACATGCTGGAACGGGTGCGCACGGCGTCGAAAGCCATCGCCCGGCTCGAGGAGATCGCCGCCGAACGGGCGGGCACCGCGCCGGTGGACATCGCAGTGCACCATCTGTCGGCGCCGGAGCGGGCCGCGGCACTCGCGGACCGGCTGCGCGAGCGGGTGCCGGGACTGGTCGACCTGCATGTCAGCGAGGTGGGTGCGGTGATCGGGGCGCACACGGGCCCGGGGCTGCTGGGCGTCGTCGTCTCGGCGCGCTGAGGCGGCGACCGCCGCGCTCACCCGTGACGGTGGTCGAGTTATCCACAACGGTCCGGTTGTCCACCGGAATTGGGCGGGCTCGGCGGGTTCGGACGATTGTGCCTACCGTCCTGTGGCATGGCTCTTCGATCACGTTCCGCAACCAGTGGACCGGGCCGCGCCCCGGCCTCCGACAGCCGCGTCCGCCACGGTCGTCGCCATGGTCACGGCCCCGGCCACGCTCATGTCCGTCGGCCCGAGGCTGTTCAGGGGCCGGGGCATGGGCTCGGGCAAGGGCCGGTGCGGGGGGCGGCGCACGACGTCGGGGACGGTGTCCGTCCCGGTCGGGGTGTGGGCGCGGACACGCGTGGATTACGGGCTGTTCGGCTACGTGGTGGGCGCGCGCCGACGGCCCAGGCGGCGGCGCTGCGCCGGCGGGCGGACGCCCTGTTCAGGGCTGTTCCACGGCCCGCGGGCGGGCAGGCCGCGGGCCCGGTGCCCGGAGAGCGGGAGGCACGCCCGCTCCCGGGCGCGTACCCGGCTCCGCATCCGGCGTCGTCCGACGCGGTGCGCCCGGCTCCGCTTCCGATGCCGCACCCGGCGGCGCTCGGGGTGCCCGGCACCGACTCGGGGCAACGGCGGGTCGGGGCGGGCACCGGGCCGGGGCGAAGCGGTCTCGGTGGGCGGGTGCGAGCGGTGGCGCAGACTCCGCCGCGGTCGCCTGCCCGCCGGTCGCCGGGGGTGGCCACCGCCGGCGACGCCCAGGACAGGGCAGGGGCAACCTGGTCCGGCACCGGCAACGACACGGAGACGTCCGGGGACAGGCCGCCGCCGCGCTTCCGGCTCGCGCTGCGCGACCGACTGCCGGTGTGGGTCCAGCTCCGGTGCGGGCTCGAACCCAGGACACTCGCTGCGCTCGCCGTGGTCCTCGTGGCGGCGACCGTCTTCGCGGTGCAGGACTTCTGGGTCGGCCGGCCCGAGCCCGTACGCGCCCCTGAACTCGTCCAACAGGGCTCCGCCCAGCCGCCGTCCGGGCCCGCGGGGGAGCCGTCCCACTCGTCGGGGCCTCCGGCCTCCGGCCCGGGGCAGGCCGCCGCCATCGTCGTCGACGTGAGTGGCAAGGTGAGGCGACCCGGTGTGCTCGAACTCCCCGCCGGCTCGCGGGTCGCCGACGCGCTGGCGGCGGCCGGAGGAGTCAGGGAAGGTACCGACCTGACCGGGCTCAACCGGGCGCGGGTGCTGACGGACGGCGAACAGGTCGTCGTGGGCGTCCCCGCCCCGCCGGCACCGGGCGGTGCCGGCGCAGGACCTTCCACCGGGACAGCCACCGGGACACCCACCGGGCCGATCAGCCTGAACTCGGCCACCGCCGAGCAGTTGGAGACGCTGCCCGGAGTGGGCCCCGTGCTCGCGCAGCACATCCTCGACCACCGTGTGCAGAACGGCGGCTTCCGGTCGGTCGACGAACTGCGCGATGTCAACGGGATCGGTGACCGCCGGTTCGAGGACCTGCGGAACCTGGTGCGGCCATGACCCGGGCGGCGGTCCACGCCCAGGCGGCGGCACACGGGCTGGGGGCCGCCGCCCCGCGCCAGGAGGAAGGCCCGACCGACCTGCGGCTCGTCCCGCCCGCGCTGGCCACCTGGGTGGCGTCGGCTCTCGCGCTGGGGGCACCGGGCCGGTGGACGGCGGTCGGCGCGGCGGCCTGTCTGGCCGCCGCGGCACTGCTGCCGCTCTGGGCGGCCGCCGGACGGCGCCGGGCCCGGCAGGACGCCGTGGGCGCAGCCGCCTACCCGGCGGGGGTGTCTGCTCCGGCAATCCGCTCGCAGAGGTGGCGTCCGGGCGCCACGGCCCTGGCCGGGGCGTTGGTGTGCGCCGCTGCCGGGGCCGCCTCCGCCGGGCTGCACGGGGCGGACCTGCGTCGAGGGCCGCTGCCCGGCCTGGCGGACCGGCACGCGCGCGTCACCGTCGAACTGACCGTCACCTCGGACCCGCGGCCCACCAGTCCCAAGGTGGTGGGTGCCCGGACGGCCCCGGCAGCCGTCGTGCTGAATGCGGAGGCGACACGGGTGACTGCGCCGGGCGGCGCCGTCACCGCGACCCGCACGCCCGTACTGCTGCTGGTGTCCCCCGGCGAAGGGGACACGGCCTGGCAGCGGCTCCTGCCTTCCACACGACTGAGGGTGGGCGGACGCCTCGCCCCGCCGCTGCGCCCGGACGACCCCTTCGCGGCAGTGCTGCGGGCCGACGACGGCACACCACGGACCATCGGCCCGCCGACCGCTCTGCAGCGCACGGCCGGCGACCTGCGTGCCGGACTGCGCAATGCCACGGACCACCTGGCACCCGACGCGCGCGCACTGCTGCCGGGCCTGGTGGTCGGGGACACCTCACGCATCCCCGCCGACCTGCGGGATGCGTTCGAGGCGACGGACCTGACCCACCTTCTCGCCGTCTCCGGAAGCAACCTCGCCATCGTGCTGATCCTGCTGATCGGACCCCCCGGCACGGCCCTGCTGGCCGAACGGCGTGGTCTGGCACCCCGTTTGGGCCTCACCCTGCGAGGAACGGCGCTGCTCGGCGGCGCGCTCACGCTTGCTTTCGTCCTCGTGTGCCGGCCGGAGCCCAGCGTGCTGCGGGCGGCAGCCTGCGGACTCATCACCCTGCTGGCCATCGGCACCGGCCGGCGCAGATCGCTCGTCCCGGCGCTGGCCGCCGCCGCCCTTCTGCTCTTGTTGTACGACCCATGGCTGTCACGGAGTTACGGCTTTCTGCTCTCCGTCCTGGCCACCGGCGCGCTGCTCACCGTCGGTCCTCGCTGGAGCGAGGCACTCCAGCGGCGCCGGGTACCGGCCCGGCTCGCGGAGGCGCTGGCCGCGACCGCCGCCGCGCAGGCGGTCTGCGCCCCGGTGGTGGCCGTGTTCGCCGCCCGGGTCAGCCTGGTCGCGATTCCCTGCAACCTGGCCGCCGAACTCGCCGTGGCCCCGGCGACGGTCCTCGGTTTCGCGACGCTGGCCGCGGCACCCGTCGCGATGCCGGCCGCGGAACTGCTGGCCCGCTGCGCAGGCTGGCCCGCAGGTTGGATCGCCTCCGTGGCGCGTGCCGGCGCGGCCCTGCCGGGCGCCCAGATCGACTGGCCGGGCGGCTGGCGCGGCGGGCTGCTGCTCGCGGCACTCACCGCGGTGGTGCTTATCGTGGTCCGCCGACTGACGCGGCATCCGTGGGTCGCGGCGCTCTGCGTGCTCCTGCTCGTGCTCGTCGTGGCGCGCCCGGCCCCGCTGACCTCGAGGCTCACCGGCTGGCCGCCTCCCGGCTGGGTCCTGGTGATGTGCGACGTGGGACAGGGCGATGCCATGGTGCTCGCGGCCGGTGACGGCTCGGCGGTGGTCGTGGACGCCGGGCCGGACCCTCGCCTCACCGACCGGTGCCTGAGCGAACTGGGCGTCACACAGGTGCCGTTGCTGCTGGTCACCCACTTCCACGCCGACCATGTGGCCGGACTTGCCGGAGCGCTGCGCGGCCGGGCGGTCGGCGCGATCCAGACGACCACCTTCGAAGAGCCGCGACGGCAGGCCGAGTTCGTGCGGCGCACGGCATCCGCGGCCGGCGTACCGGTGATCCAGGCGATACCGGGGGAGCACCGCCGAGCCGGAGGGCTCACGTGGCAGGTACTGTGGCCGGATCTGTCGCGGGGCGCCGCCCCGGAAGGTCCGAACGACGCCAGCGTTGCACTGCTCGTCCGGTCCGCGGGAGGCCTGTCGATGCTGCTCCTCGGTGACCTCGAACCACCGTCCCAGCGGCGGCTGATACGGGCACACCCCGCACTGCCCGCAGTCGACGTCCTCAAGGTCGCCCACCATGGATCGGCCTACCAGGACGCCGCCCTGCTGGCCGGTGCCAGGCCCCGGATGGCGCTGATCTCGTGCGGCAGGGACAACCCGTACGGGCACCCCGCACCCCGTACGGTCGGAGCGCTGCGGGCACAGGGGGCGCTCGTGCTGCGTACGGACCGGGACGGCGCGATCGCGGTGACGGGCGCCGGGGCCGACCTGCGGGCGGTGGCACGGGGCACCGGTTGACGGGGGCGCCGAGCCGCCCAATGCCGCCGAGCGGCCAAGACCCGCCCTGCCGCGGAATGCCGCCGAGTGGCCAAGACCCGCCCCTGCCCCGGAATGCCGCCGAGTGGCCAAGGCCCGCCGTGCCACCCTGCCGCGGAATGCTGCCGAGCGGCCGCAGACCGGCATGCCGCGGTCCGGCGGTCAGTCCAGCCAGCGTCCGTCCGCCATGATCAGCCGGTCCTTCAGTTCGTTCTCCTCACGCCACGCCTTGACGACACGGGGGGTGATCCGCAGATACACCCAGGACTGCCGGTCCCGGGGGTCCCAGTCCAGCTTCGCCGCGAAGGCGTCCGCGGACTCCGTGGCCAGAGCGGACCCCTCGACGACCTCGGCCGAACCTTCGACATGCACGACGTCCCGGGTGTGGCCGAGGGTCACCACGACCTCGCCCCGCGGTGTCACATTGCGCGCCGTGGGGTTGCGGCGCCGGGTGCACATCAGCAGGGAGGCACCGTCCCAGACGAACGACAGGGGCATCAGGCACGGTTGACCGTCCTCGGTCGCTGTGGCGACCCAGGCGTCGTCGTCGGTGACGAGCCGGGCGAGGGTGTGCCGTCGGCGCTCTTCCCGGCTGCGCGCCGGCTCGTGAGTCGTCATGGACGGCACGCTATTGGTCCGCCGGGCGGTGCCGCGTCGGACGAAGGGAGGAGCGACCTCCGCCATCGGGACCAGGACCAGCGACGCCTGGCGGGGCAGCGAAGCAAGCGGGCAGACTGCACGTATGAGCACGCCTCCGCTGAGCCCCTCGGCGTCGCACCTCTCGCCGCCGGCGCCGCCGGTCCCTTCACCGCAGGCCGTCGACGCCTATCTCGCACGCATCGGCGGCGGACGGCCCGAGCGCGCCGACGCCATGGCGCTCCGCGAGCTCCAGCTGCGGCACCTGTTGTCCGTGCCCTTCGAGAATCTGTCCATCCACCTCGGCGAGCCCCTCGTCCTGGCGGACGGCCCACTCCTCGAAAAGATCGTCGGCGCCCGCCGCGGCGGCTTCTGCTACGAACTCAACGGGGCTTTCGCCGCGTTGCTGCGCGGTCTCGGCTTCGGTGTCACGCTGCTCCAGGCCCGGGTCTTCGGCGACGGCGGACGGCTCGGCATCCCCTACGACCACCTGGCGCTGCAAGTCGAGACCGTGGACGGCACCGGGCCCTGGCTGGCCGATGTCGGGTTCGGTGACCACAGCCACCACCCTCTCCTGCTCGGCGAGCGGGGCGACCAGGCCGACCCGGCGGGGACCTTCCGTGTCGTCGGGGCGGGAGACGGGGACCTCGACGTGCTCCGGGACGGCAAGCCGCAGTTCCGCCTCGACACCAGGCCGCGTGAACTCGTCGACTTCGAGGCAGGCGCCTGGTGGCACCGCACCTCGCCCTCCTCCCACTTCACCCAGTCGCTGGTGTGCTCGATGCTCACCGCGGACGGACGGATCACCCTTTCCGGCCGCAAGCTGGTGACCACCGTCGGCGGCAAGCGCCAGGAGCGACCGCTCGGGGGAGACGACGAGGTGCTCGCCGCCTACCGGAAGCACTTCGGCCTGGAACTCGAGCAGGTGCCCCAGATCCGGCCTGCCTCGCGCTGAGACCTGGTGCCGCCGGGTGCCACGACGGAGCGTCCCCGCGCACCGGCACAATATGGCGGTGAGCGATGTGAGACATGTCCTGGTGCTGCCCGACCGTGACGCCGCCGAGGAGGTGGCGGAGACGATCGGTGACCGTTTCACGGTGACGGGGGAGCCCCAGCTGGTACGGGACGCGCTGGCCGGCGAGGACGACGCCGAGGACGCGCAGTGGCTGGTCGTCGTGGAGGACCCCGACGGCAGGCTGGACGCCGACGCGCTGGACGAGTTCGTCGCCGACTGGGACGGGTGGCGCGAGGCGCACTGACCGTCCGTCCGCTTCGCCGGCACCGGGTCCTGCGGTACGGGCCCGAGCGGCAGCGGGGAGGGCCGGACTGTCGGCGGCGCGTGGGATGCTGGAGCACGATGGCCACCAAGAATTCGACCGACGATCCCCTCGCCCCCGTCACGCTCGCGGTGGGCCAGGAGGATCTGCTTCTCGACCGCGCCGTCCAGCAGGTCGTGGCGGCGGCGCGGGCCGCCGACGCGGACACGGACGTACGGGACCTCACCGCGGATCAACTGCAGCCCGGCACGCTTGCCGAGCTGACCAGCCCGTCGCTGTTCGCCGAGCGCAAGGTGGTGATCGTGCGCAACGCGCAGGATCTTTCCGCCGACACGATCAAGGACGTGAAGGCGTATCTCGGCGCGCCCGTCGAGGAGATCACCCTCGTCCTGCTGCATCCCGGCGGCGCCAAGGGCAAGGGCCTGCTGGACGCGGCCCGCAAGGCGGGGGCGCGCGAGGTCGCCTGCCCGAAGACGACCAAGCCCGGGGAGCGGCTCACCTTCGTGCGGTCCGAGTTCCGCGCGTCGGGCAGGTCCGCCACGCCGGAGGCCTGCCAGGCCCTCGTCGACGCCATCGGCAGCGATCTGCGCGAGCTGGCGTCGGCGGTGTCCCAGCTGGTCGCGGACGTCGAGGGCACCATCGACGAGGCGGTCGTCGGCCGTTACTACACGGGCCGCGCGGAGGCGTCGAGCTTCAACGTCGCCGACCGGGCGGTCGAGGGCCGGGCGGCCGAGGCCCTGGAGGCCCTGCGCTGGTCCCTGTCGACCGGCGTCGCGCCCGTGCTGATCACCAGTGCGCTCGCGCAGGGCGTGCGGGCGATCGGCAAGCTGTCCTCCGCGCGCGGCGGCAGGCCGGCCGACCTGGCGCGGGAGCTGGGCATGCCGCCGTGGAAGATCGACCGCGTGCGCCAGCAGATGCGCGGCTGGACTCCTGACGGGGTGGCGGTGGCCCTGCGGGCCGTGGCGGAGGCCGACGCGGGGGTCAAGGGCGGCGGCGACGACGCGGAGTACGCGTTGGAGAAGGCGGTCGTGGCGATCGCGATGGCGGCGCGCTCGCGGCGCTGAGCGCCCAGGACCGGGCCGGCCACCGAGAGGGAACCGGGCCGGTCGCCGAATGCCCTGGGGAGCGCCCCGGAGATGACGCGCTGGTACGACGAAGGCCCCGGGCCGGCCGCCCTGGGGAAGGGCGGTGGCTCGGGGCCTTCGTGTGAAGCTCGGTGCGCCGCACCCGCGTGGCGAACGCAGGCCGCGTGCGGCGCGAGGGGTGCCGGTCAGGAGCGGATGAGAGGGCCCGCTGGATCCGTTCCGGCGATCAAATCAGTGCTCAGCCCTGGAGGGTGGCAACCTTGGAAGCCAGCGCCGACTTCTTGTTGGCGGCGGCGTTCTTGTGGATGACGCCCTTGGAGACGGCCTTGTCCAGCTGGCGGGAGGCGGCACGGGTCGCCACGGTCGCCTGCTCGACGTCGCCGGCGGCGACAGCCTCACGGGCCTTGCGAATCGCGGTCTTGAGCGAGGACTTGACGGCCTTGTTGCGCAGGCGCGCCTTCTCGTTCGTCTTGTTCCGCTTGATCTGGGACTTGATGTTCGCCACGAAAGAGCCTTTTCAGGATCGATGATCTTCGGGTTGTGTCCCTTCCCCGCGGCCCTTCGGGCCGGGAGGTGTGCCCAGAGAGGGAGGGCACGAGACACAGCTGCTCAGGCTACCAGCAGCTCCTCGGGCGGCCCAAACCGGGCACAGTCCCGTGCGCGTGGGACCATGGAGCCTACGTATCGATCCGACATCGACCCGAGCCGCGCCCGAGTCGAGCTCACCGACCCGGCGTCTGCCAAAGAATCAGGACCCTGCGTGCCCGCGACTCCTACCCACGTGCCCGAGCCGAGCCGTACCGCCCCGGCTCTGATCCGCAACTTCTGCATCATCGCGCACATCGACCACGGCAAGTCGACGCTTGCCGACCGGATGCTCCAGCTGACGGGTGTGGTCGAACAGCGGCAGATGCGCGCTCAGTACCTCGACCGGATGGACATCGAGCGCGAGCGCGGCATCACGATCAAGTCCCAGGCGGTCCGGTTGCCCTGGGCCCCCACCGAGGGAGAGGGTCAGGGGAAGACCCACATCCTCAACATGATCGACACTCCGGGCCACGTCGACTTCACCTATGAGGTGTCCCGGTCCCTGGCCGCCTGCGAGGGCACGGTCCTGCTGGTCGACGCGGCCCAGGGCATCGAGGCGCAGACCCTCGCCAACCTGTACCTGGCGATGGAGAACGACCTCGCCATCGTCCCGGTACTCAACAAGATCGATCTGCCGGCCGCCCAGCCGGAGAAGTTCGCGGAGGAGCTGGCGAACCTGGTCGGCTGCGACCCCGACGACGTGCTCAGGGTGTCCGCCAAGACGGGTCTCGGTGTCGAGGCGCTGCTCGACCGCGTGGTCAGGGAGGTCCCGGCCCCGGTCGGTGTGGCCGATGCCCCCGCCCGCGCGATGATCTTCGACTCCGTCTACGACTCGTACCGCGGTGTCGTCACCTACGTCCGCGTCATCGACGGCCAGCTCAACAAGCGTGAGCGCATCCGGATGATGTCCACGGGCGCCACCCACGAGCTGCTGGAGATCGGCACCAACTCGCCGGAGATGCTGCCGGCCGACGGGCTCGGAGTCGGCGAGGTGGGCTATCTGATCACCGGTGTGAAGGACGTCCGCCAGTCCAAGGTCGGTGACACGATCACCAGCCTGCACAAGGGCGCCACGGAGCCCCTCGGCGGCTACAAGGACCCGAAGCCGATGGTCTTCTCGGGGCTGTATCCGCTGGACGGCTCCGACTACCCCGAGCTGCGCGACGCCCTGGACAAGCTCCAGCTCAACGACGCCGCGCTGGTCTACGAGCCGGAGACGTCCGCGGCGCTGGGCTTCGGTTTCCGCGTGGGCTTCCTCGGTCTGCTGCACCTGGACGTGATCCGGGAGCGCCTCGAGCGCGAGTTCGGCCTGGACCTGATTGCCACCGCTCCCAACGTGGTCTACCGCGTGACCATGGAGGACGGCACCGAGCACACGGTCACCAATCCGAGCGAGTTCCCCGAGGGCAAGATCGCCGACGTCCACGAGCCGGTCGTTCGGGCCACGATTCTCGCGCCCAGCGAGTTCATCGGTTCGATCATGGAGCTCTGCCAGACCCGCCGGGGCACCCTTCTGGGCATGGACTACCTCTCCGAGGACCGGGTCGAGATCCGCTACACCCTGCCCCTCGCGGAGATCGTCTTCGACTTCTTCGACCAGCTGAAGTCCAAGACGCGCGGTTACGCGTCCCTCGACTACGAGCCCACCGGCGAGCAGGCGTCCAGCCTGGTCAAGGTGGACATCCTGCTGCACGGTGACAAGGTCGACGCCTTCTCGGCCATCACCCACAAGGACGCCGCCTACGCCTACGGTGTGCGGCTCGTCGCCAAGCTGCGCGAGCTCATTCCGCGGCAGGCGTTCGAGGTGCCCATCCAGGCGGCCATCGGCTCCCGGGTCATCGCCCGCGAGACCATCCGCGCCATCCGCAAGGATGTCCTCGCCAAGTGCTACGGCGGTGACATCTCCCGTAAGCGGAAGCTGCTGGAGAAGCAGAAGGAAGGCAAGAAGCGGATGAAGATGGTCGGTTCCGTGGAGGTCCCGCAGGAGGCCTTCATCGCGGTGCTGTCCAGCGACGAGGGCGGCAAGAGCAAGAAGTAGCCGACGCGTCCCCCCGGGTCCGGGAAAGGCGCCCGTCCCGTGCCGGGACAGGCGCCTTTCGGTCTTACGGAACCTCCTGGGCGGCAGATGCCTGAAGAGGGCATCGTTCCTACTCCAAACGGCGGATCCGCGTTCCGTTCGTTATGAAGCGGCAGCCCGCAGGCTCTTACGCGCCGGTCGAACGGGCTCTACCCTGAGCACGGCTCGATGGTTACTCGCCAGTTAAACAACCAGCCCGTCGTGCAGTGCTGCCGCCGGCCCGGAGGACGTCGTGAGCGAAACCCAGACCCTGATCGAGAACCGGCCACCCTCGGTGGCCGCCCTCTTCACCGAGCGCGTGGCAGCCACGCCGGACGGCGAGGCCTACCGCTATCCGGTGCCCTCCGCCTCGGGCTCGGGGCCCGACGACTGGAAGTCCCTTAGCTGGGGCCAGGCCGCCGAGCGGGTCTACGCCATCGCGGCCGGGCTGATCGAACTCGGGGTGAACCCCGAGGACCGGGTCGCCCTCGCCTCCTCCACCCGGGTCGAGTGGATCCTCGCCGACCTGGGCGTGATGTGCGCAGGCGGCGCGACCACGACGGTCTACCCCTCGACCAACGCCGAGGAGTCGGCGTACATCCTCTCCGACTCCGAGAGCCGGGTGCTGATCGCGGAGGACGCCTCCCAGCTGGCCAAGGCGCGCGAGAAGCGCGCCGAACTGCCCGAGCTGAAGCACGTCGTCGTCATCGACCCCGCCGGTGTGGAGCCGGACGCCGCCGACCCGGAGGGTTGGGTCCTCACCCTGGCCGACCTGGAGGCGCGCGGCGCGAAATACCTCGCCAAGCACCCGGAGGCCGTCCAGGAGAGGGTCGCGGCGATCACCGCCGACCAGTTGGCGACGCTCATCTACACCTCCGGCACCACCGGACGCCCCAAGGGTGTGCGGCTGCCGCACGACAACTGGTCCTACATGGCCAGGGCCACCGCCGCGACCGGCCTCATCACCAAGGAGGACGTGCAGTACCTCTGGTTGCCGCTCGCCCATGTCTTCGGCAAGGTGCTGACCTCCGGACAGATCGAGGTCGGCCATGTCACCGCGGTCGACGGCCGGGTCGACAAGATCATCGAAAATCTGCCGGTCGTCCAGCCCACGTACATGGCGGCCGTGCCCCGCATCTTCGAGAAGGTCTACAACGGAGTCGCGGCCAAGGCCCGGGCCGGCGGCGGCGCCAAGTACAAGATCTTCCAGTGGGCCGCCGGCGTCGCCCGTGAGTACGCCAAGGTCACTCAGGACAACTTCCGCCGCACCGGCAGGGCGTCGGCCCCCTTCGGGCTGAGCGCCAAGCACAAGATCGCCGACACCCTCGTCTACGCCAAGCTCCGCGAGGCCTTCGGCGGCCGGCTGCGCGCCGCCGTCTCCGGCTCCGCCGCGCTCGCGCCGGACATCGGCTACTTCTTCGCCGGCGCCGGCATCCACATCCTGGAGGGCTACGGCCTCACCGAGTCCAGCGCCGCCTCCTTCATCAACCCGGGCGAGGCCTACCGCACCGGCACGGTCGGCAAGCCCGTTCCGGGGTGCGAGGTGCGCATCGCCGACGACGGCGAGATCCTGCTCCGCGGCCCCGGGATCATGGAGGGCTACCACAACCTGCCCGAGAAGACCGCCGAGGTCCTCGAGTCCGACGGCTGGTTCCACACCGGCGACATCGGTGAACTGTCCGCCGACGGCTACCTGCGGATCACGGACCGCAAGAAGGACCTGATCAAGACGTCCGGTGGCAAGTACATCGCGCCCGCCGAGGTCGAGGGCCAGTTCAAGGCGGTGTGCCCGTTCGTCTCCAACATCCTGGTGCACGGCGCGGACCGTAACTTCTGCACCGCGCTGATCGCCCTGGACGAGCCGACGATCCTCGGCTGGGCCGAGGAGAACGGCCTGGGCGGCAAGAGCTACGCCGAGGTCGTCGCCTCCCCGCAGGCCGAGCAGCTCATCGAGGGCTATGTGAAGCGCCTCAACGAGGGGCTCCAGCGCTGGCAGACCATCAAGAAGTTCCGGCTGCTCCCGCGTGACCTGGACATCGAGCACGGCGAACTGACGCCCAGCCTCAAGCTGAAGCGCCCGGTCGTGGAGCGCGAGTACAAGGACCTGATCGAGGACATGTACGCCGGGTCCCGCGAGGCGTAGCCGTACGGCACGAGCGACCGGGCGGAAGCGCGGGAGCGGCATCCGACGGGCCGGCATCGGCCGGCCCGTCGGGGCCTTCCGCCGCTTCCGCCCGTGCTTTTTACTCGTTCCTGCCTGTTTCGATCCTGTTTCGTTCCAACCACTTCGGTGACTCGGTGCTTATGAGTGCCCTCGGTCTGTCACTCTGTCGGTGTCATAAGCGGCGCACGCCAGCACCGACCAGGAGCCGCAGGTGGGGTCCATTCCGATGCAGCGCGAAACCGGCAACAGATCGATGCCCGTGTGGCCGGCACGGTCCGACCCCAGGCTGGTCGCGCACACCAGCCTGCCCGGCAACCTCCTCGCCCCGGCCGCCGGGCGCCGCTTCGTGCGCGACGCCGTGGCCGAGTGGACCGGGCTGGGATTCCTGGCAGCAGGCCGCTGCGCCGACCGGCTCGCCGACGAGGCGGCCGTCGTCGTCAGCGAGCTCGTCACCAACGCCGTCGTGCACGCCGGTACGGCGGCGGAACTGTTCTGCCGCTTCGAGGAGCCGACGCACGAGGAACCGGCCGCACTGGTGGTCGAGGTCTCCGACCACCACCCCGCCAGTGGCGTGACCGGCGGTACGCACAGCGCCGACCAGTCGGGCACCCCCGACTACGGCCGCGGCCTCCACCTCGTCGCCTCCCTCGCGGAACGCTGGGGCGTCACCTTCCACGCCGCGCTCAAGACGGTGTGGGCCCGGCTTCCGCTCGACGGTCGTGACGTCCGGCCGGCCGCCGCGTTCTCCGACCCACCCGCGCGCCCTGTCGCGCCCCGTGCCGAGGCGTTCGCCACGGGGCGCGGCGGACGTGACGACCTCGAATGGGCGAGCCGCGGGGCGCCCGCGTTTCTCGCCGAGGCGTCGGACCTGCTCGCCGGTCAGCTGGACGAGGACATGGTCGCGGCGCTGGCCGGTCAGCTGCTGGTGCCCCGGCTCGCCGACCGGTGCGCGATCTGGCTGGACGGCGGGGGCACAGGGCACGGCCCCGGGGCCCGGACAGGCGGGGCCGGGGCAGCATCGAGGCTCGTCGGGGTATGGCACAGCGACGAATCGCGGGTGGAGCCGCTGCGGGAGGCGCTGGGCGAGGAGCCGCCCGTGCTGCCGGACGCGCCGGACGGCGGGCCGCTGCGGGTGACGTGGCCGGACCGGACGCCTCCCCACGACCCGCCCGACCCCGCGACGGCAGGCTCGAGCACCGGCCCCGCGAGGGACCCGGACGGCGCCGGCCTCGAGGCGGGAGGGGGAGGCGCACGCACCGCCCTGGCGTACCCCCTCCGCGCCGGAGGCCGATGGCTCGGGGTACTGCTCGTGGCCCAGCACGGCACGGAACCCGTCCCCGCCGAGGTCGCCGCGCTCGTCGAGGACTTCGCCCGGCGGGTCGCCCTGGCCGTCGGCGCCGCACGCCGGTACACCCGGCAGGCCACCATCAGCCGGGTCCTCCAGCGTGGCCTGCTCCCCAGCCGGGTGGGGCAGATCCCCGGCGTCGACACCTTCCTGGTCTACGAGCCAAGCGACGAGGGGGTGGCCGGCGGCGACTTCTACGACGTCTTCCCCGCCGGATCCGGCGACCGCTGGTGCTTCATGCTCGGCGACGTCCAGGGCAGCGGGCCCGAGGCCGCAGTCGTCACCGGACTCGCCAGGCCCTGGCTGCGGCTGCTCGCCCGCGAGGGCTACGAGGTCGGCCAGGTCCTCGACCGGCTCAACGGCCTGCTGCTCGACGACGCGATGGAGGCGGCGGAGGCGACGGCGCTGCTGGTCGCCGGCGGACACGGACCCGGTCTGCCGGACGGCCAGCACTCCCGCTTCCTGTCGCTGCTCTACGGCGAGGTGGTGCCCTCGCCGTCCGGCGACGGCGGCGCCCGCTGCACCCTGGCCAGCGCCGGACACCCGCTGCCCCTGCTGCTCCGCCCCGACGGCACGGTCAGCGCCCTGGCCGAGCCTCAGGTGCTGCTCGGTGTCGTCGACGACGTCGCGTACCAGAGCCACACCTTCGATCTGGAGCCCGGTGACACGCTGCTGTGCGTCACCGACGGGGTGACCGAGCGCCGCTCCGGGGCGCGGATGTTCGACGACGAGGACGGCCTGGCGGCGGTCCTCTCCGGGTGCGCCGGGCTCTCGGCACAGGGTGTCGCCGAGCGGATCAGGGCCGCGGTGCACGCCTTCGCGCCGATTCCGCCGGGCGACGACCTGGCGTTGCTGGTGCTCCAGACGGGATGGTCCGGTGCGTGACGGACAATGGGGGGCATGCCTTCCGTACTGCCTGACGGCGAGCCCATGCCCGAGGACGGCGCGCTGCCCGCGTCCGCCCTGCACGGGGCCGGAGCCCGGCCGCTGGCCTTCTACCTGCACGTGCCGTACTGCGCGACGCGCTGCGGCTACTGCGACTTCAACACCTACACGGCCACCGAGCTGCGTGGCTCCGGCGGAGTGCTCGCCTCCCGCGACAACTACGCGGAAACCCTCGCCGACGAGGTCCGCCTCGCCCGCAAGGTCCTCGGGGACGACCCGCGGCCGGTGAAGACGGTCTTCGTCGGCGGTGGCACGCCGACGCTGTTGGCGGCCGGTGATCTCGTACGGATGCTGGACGTGGTCCGCCAGGAGTTCGGCCTCGCCGACGACGCGGAGGTGACCACGGAGGCGAACCCGGAGTCGGTCGACCCGGCCTATCTGACGGCTCTGCGGGAGGGCGGCTTCAACCGGATCTCCTTCGGCATGCAGAGCGCCCGCCGGCACGTGCTGAAGGTGCTCGACCGCACCCACACCCCGGGCCGGCCGGAGGCGTGCGTCGGGGAGGCCCGGGCGGCGGGCTTCGACCATGTGAACCTCGACCTGATCTACGGCACCCCTGGCGAGAGCGACGACGACTGGCGGGCCTCGCTGGAGGCAGCCGTCGGCGCGGGACCGGACCATGTCTCCGCGTACGCGCTGATCGTCGAGGAGGGCACACAGCTCGCGCGGCGGATCCGGCGCGGCGAGGTCCCGATGACCGACGACGACGTCCACGCGGACCGCTATCTGATCGCCGACGAAATCCTCGGCTCGGCCGGCTTCGACTGGTACGAGGTCTCGAACTGGGCCACCACAGAGGCGGGCCGCTGCCTGCACAACGAGCTGTACTGGCGCGGAGCCGACTGGTGGGGCGCGGGACCCGGGGCGCACAGCCATGTGGGCGGCGTGCGCTGGTGGAACGTGAAGCACCCGGGGGCGTACGCGGCCGCGCTGGCGGAGGGCCGTTCGCCGGGCGCGGGCCGCGAGGTCCTCTCGGACGAGGACCGCCGCGTCGAGCGGATCCTGCTGGAGTTGCGGCTGCGCGAGGGCGTGCCGCTGTCCCTGCTGCGCACGGCCGGTCTGGCCGCCGCCGGGCGGGCGTTTTCCGACGGTCTGCTGGAGGCGGCCCCCTACGGGGAGGGCCGCGCCGTCCTGACGCTGCGCGGGCGGCTGCTGGCGGACGGGGTGGTGCGGGACCTGGTGGACTGATCAGTCACCGCTCGACCTGGGGCCGGACACGTCGGAGTTCGCGACCCTGCCCGGTGATCAGACAGGCTCGGTCACGAAGTCGATCAACTCCTCCACCCGTCCCAGCAACGACGGCTCCAGGTCCTTGTAGCTCGTCACCTTCGACAGGATGTGCTGCCAGGTCGCGCCCGTGTTCTCCGGCCAGCCGAGCGCCCGGCACACGCCCTTCTTCCAGTCCTGGCCCCTCGGGACCGCCGGCCACGCCGGAATGCCCACGGAGGACGGCTTCACCGCCTCCCACACGTCGACGTACGGGTGGCCGACCACCAGCACGTGCGGATGGGTCACCGACGCCGCGATACGGGACTCCTTCGAGCCCTCGACCAGATGATCCACCAGGACGCCGAGGCGGGCGTCGGGGCCGGGGGCGAAGTCCGCGACGATCGACGGCAGGTCGTCGACGCCCTCCAGATACTCCACCACCACACCCTCGATCCGCAGGTCGTCGCCCCACACCCGCTCCACCAGCTCCGCGTCGTGGCGGCCCTCCACATAGATCCGGCCCGCCCGGGCGACCCTCGCCCGTGCGCCGGGCACGGCGATCGAGCCGGAGGCCGTACGGGAAGGCCTGGCCGGGCCCGCCGCAGCCGGGCGGACCAGGGTGACGACCTTGCCCTCCAGCAGAAAGCCGCGCGGCTCGAGCGGGAAGACCCGGTGCTTGCCGAAGCGGTCCTCCAGGGTCACCGTCCCGGCCTCGCAGCGGATCACCGCGCCGCAGAAGCCGGTCGACACCTCCTCGACCACCAGATCCGGCTCGGCCGGCACCTCGGGGACGGGCTTCGACCGCTTCCACGGCGGCGTGAGATCAGGGCTGTAGCTGCGCATTCGAATGACGATACGGCCACCCGCCGCTACGACACACCGAAACGCGCAGCCAGTTCGTCGCGCTGGGCCCGTACGAACGCCGCGTCCACGGCCGCGCCGTGCCCGGGGACGTACACCGCGTCCTCGCCGCCCAGATCCAGCAGCCGGTCCAGCGCGGCGGGCCACCGGGCCGTGATGGCGTCCCGCCCCGCCTGCGGTTCGCCGGACTCCTCCACCAGGTCGCCGCAGAACACCACCTCCGGCTCGCCCGGTACCAGCAGCGCCAGGTCGTGGCCCGAGTGCCCCGGCCCCACGTTCGCCAGCAGCACCTGACGGCCGCCCAGCTCGAGCGTCCACTCACCGCACACCGGATGGTGCGGCGCCACCAGCAGGTCGGCCGCCTCGGCCGCCTCGTCGGCCGCGACCCCGTGCCGTACCGCGTCGGCCCGGATCGCGTCCCGTTCCCGGCGCAGCAGCGCGTCCAGGCCCACCGCACCGTAGACCTCGGCGCCGGCGAAGGCCGCGGTGCCCAGCACGTGGTCGAAATGGGGATGGCTCAGTGCGATGTGCGTCACCCTGCGGCCGCCCAGCAACGCCTGCACCTGGGCCCGCACCTCCGCCCCCTCGCGGAGCGTCGAGCCCGTGTCGTACAGCAGCACGGCGTCCGCGCCCACCACCACGCCGACGGTCGCGTCCCAGCCCGGCAGGCGGCGGCGGCCGACTCCGAGGGCAAGCCGTTCCCAGCCGAAGTCTTCCCAACTGACGTCCATACGGCGACGCTATCCCCATCACATCCCCGCCGACCTGTGCGGGCCGCGCCCCGAAGCGTGTCCGACCGCATGGTCTGCCACCCTTGCTACCCGTGTACCCCGCAGCCGTACACTGGCCGGGGAATGTTGGCACTCGGACACAGTGAGTGCCAGACCACACACCGAGGAACCACAGCTTGGAGGTGCGCGAATGCTCAGCGAACGCAGGCTCGAGGTGCTGCGCGCCATCGTCCAGGACTACGTCGGCACCGAGGAACCCGTCGGCTCCAAGGCTCTCACCGAGCGGCACAAGCTCGGCGTCTCCCCGGCCACCGTCCGCAACGACATGGCCGTGCTGGAGGAGGAGGGCTTCATCGCCCAGCCGCACACCAGCGCGGGACGGATCCCCACCGACAAGGGGTACCGGTTGTTCGTCGACCGGCTGGCGGGCGTCAAGCCGCTGTCGTCGCCCGAGCGCCGCGCCATCCAGAACTTCCTGGACGGGGCGGTCGACCTCGACGACGTCGTGGGGCGCACGGTCCGGCTGCTGGCGCAGCTGACGCGGCAGGTCGCCGTCGTCCAGTACCCCTCACTGACCCGGTCCACGGTCCGGCATGTGGAACTCCTCTCCCTCGCGCCCGCCCGCGTGATGCTCGTGCTGATCACGGACACCGGCCGGGTGGAGCAGCGCATGATCGACTGCCCCGCGCCGTTCGGCGACACCTCGCTCGCGGACCTGCGGGCCCGGCTGAACAGCCGGGTCGTGGGACGCCGCTTCGCGGATGTGCCGCACCTGGTGCAGGATCTTCCCGAATCGTTCGAGCACGAGGACCGCGGCACCGTCTCCACGGTGCTCTCCACCCTGCTGGAGACCCTGGTCGAGGAGACCGAGGAGCGGCTGGTGATCGGCGGAACCGCCAATCTGACCCGCTTCGCGCATGACTTCCCGCTGACCATCCGGCCGGTGCTGGAGGCGCTCGAGGAGCATGTGGTGCTCCTCAAGCTGCTCGGGGAGGCCAAGGAATCGGGCGGTATGGGCATGACCGTACGGATCGGTCATGAGAACGCCCACGAAGGACTCAACTCCACGTCCGTGGTCGCTGTCGGCTACGGTTCGGGCGACGAGGCAGTCGCCAAACTCGGCGTGGTCGGACCGACCCGCATGGACTACCCCGGAACGATGGGAGCGGTACGCGCAGTGGCACGTTACGTCGGACAGATCCTGGCGGAGTCGTAAGTGGCCACGGACTACTACGCCGTACTCGGCGTACGCCGCGACGCATCGCAGGACGAGATCAAGAAGGCCTTTCGCCGTCTCGCGCGCGAACTCCACCCGGACGTGAATCCGGACCCGAAGACGCAGGAGCGCTTCAAGGAGATCAACGCCGCGTACGAGGTGCTCTCGGACCCGCAGAAGAAGCAGGTCTACGACCTCGGCGGAGACCCGCTCTCGCAGGCCGGAGGAGGCGGCGCGGGCGGCTTCGGCGCGGGTGGCTTCGGCAACTTCTCCGACATCATGGACGCGTTCTTCGGTACGGCGTCGCAGCGGGGGCCCCGCTCGCGGACCCGGCGCGGCCAGGACGCGATGATCCGCCTGGAGGTCGAGCTCAACGAGGCGGCCTTCGGCACCACGAAGGACATCCAGGTCGACACGGCCGTCGTCTGCACGACCTGTTCGGGCGAGGGGGCTGCGCCGGGGACCGCGGCGCAGACGTGTGACATGTGCCGCGGGCGCGGTGAGGTCTCGCAGGTGACGCGGTCCTTCCTCGGCCAGGTCATGACCTCCCGGCCCTGCCCGCAGTGCCAGGGCTTCGGCACGGTCGTGCCGACGCCGTGCCCCGAGTGCGCCGGCGACGGCCGGGTGCGCTCGCGGCGCACCCTGACGGTGAAGATCCCGGCCGGCGTCGACAACGGCACGCGGATCCAGCTCGCGGGCGAGGGCGAGGTCGGCCCAGGCGGCGGCCCCGCCGGCGACCTGTACGTCGAGATCCACGAGGTCGCCCACCCCGTCTTCCAGCGGCGCGGCGACGATCTGCACTGCACGGTGACGATCCCCATGACGGCGGCGGCGCTGGGCACGAAGTGCCCGCTCGAGACGCTCGACGGCATGGAGGAGGTCGACATCCGCCCCGGCACCCAGTCCGGCCAGTCGATCCCGCTGCACGGGCGCGGCATCACCCACCTTCGGGGCGGCGGGCGCGGCGACCTGATCGTGCACGTCGAGGTGACGACGCCGACGAAGCTGGACGTGGAGCAGGAGCGGCTGCTGCGGGACCTGGCGAAGCTGCGGGGCGAGGAGCGGCCGACGGGTCAGTTCCAGCCGGGGCAGCAGGGCTTGTTCTCGCGCCTGAAGGACGCGTTCAACGGGCGCTAGCCCGCGGGTGCGCCTGCGGCCGGCGTGTTGCCTACCCAGCAGCCTCCCCCCACGCCGCCAGGCGTGGGGGGAGGCTGCTGGGCCCTCGACCGCGCTCCGCGGGGTGTTCTCGGGGCTCGCCCCCGTACCCGCGGCGGCGTTCGAGGACACCGCGCGGAGCGACGTCCGGGGGCCCGGGGCGCCTCCGACACGGCGGCCGCACGGGGGTGCAGCGGGATGGGAGTACCACCCACGCCGCCAGGCGTGAGTGGAGGGCGGGGTGGGGAAAGCGCTCCGCGCAGCGGCCATGCCTCCACCCCGGAACGGGGGATTCGGCCCCGCCGCAGCGACATGGCACGATGCCTGCATGTTCTCCCCGCTGACCGATCTCTGCCGTCACCCGATCGTGCAGGCCCCCATGGCCGGCGGCGCTTCCTGCCCCCACCTGGCGGCGGCCGTGTCCGAGACCGGCGGGCTGGGTTTCCTCGCCGCCGGGTACAAGACGGCGGACGGGATGTACCAGGAGATCAACCAGGTCCGCGGACTCACCGCCGCCCCCTTCGGCGTCAACCTGTTCATGCCGCAGCCCGGCACCGCCGACCCCGCCGCGGTGGGCGTCTACCGGGATCAGCTGGCCGGTGAGTCGACCTGGTACGAGACGCCGCTCGGCGACCCGGACAGCGGACGGGACGACGGCTACGAGGCGAAGCTGGCGATACTGCTCGACGACCCGGTGCCGGTGGTCTCGTTCACCTTCGGCTGCCCGACCCGCAATGTGCTGGAGTCCTTCACCAGGGCGGGCACGTTCACGATCGTGACCGTGACCACGCCGGAGGAGGCGCAGGCCGCCCAGTGGGCCGGTGCGGACGCCGTGTGTGTGCAGGGCATCGAGGCCGGCGGCCACCAGGGCACGCACCGGGACGACCCCGCGGCCGACGGCTCCGGCTACGGCCTGTTCACGCTTCTCGAACTGGTGCGGGGGACCGTGGAGTTGCCCATGATCGCCGCCGGCGGCCTGATGCGCGGCAGCCAGGTCGCCGCCGCCCTGGTGGCCGGCGCGAGCGCCGCGCAGCTCGGCACGGCGTTCCTGGTGTGCCCCGAGTCGGGCGCGCACGCTCTGCACAAGCAGGCGATGACGAATCCCCTGTTCGTCCGCACCGAACTGACCCGCGCCTTCTCCGGGCGGCCCGCGCGGGGCCTGGTCAACCGGTTCATGCGGGAGCACGGGCCGTACGCGCCGGCCGCGTACCCCGATGTGCACCATCTGACGAGCGGTCTGCGCAAGGCCGCGGCGAAGGCGGGCGACGCCCAGGGCATGGCACTGTGGGCCGGCCAGGGGCACCGGCTGGTGCGTGAGATGCCCGCCGCCCAGCTGGTGGGGGTGCTTGCCGCGGAGGTCGACTCGGCACGCGCCGCGTTCGCGCACGGCGGTGGTGTGTGATGACCGCTCCTGTCTTTCTGGTCGAGTCGCTCGAAGGTGTCGCACCGGGCGCGTCCGTCACCCTCGACGGGCCCGAGGGGCGGCACGCGGTCTCCGTGCGCAGACTCCAGCCCGGTGAGGAGATCGTCCTCACGGACGGCCACGGCCGGGGGGCCTCGGGGGAGGTCCTGTCCACCGAGGGCAAGGACCGCCTGGTGGTCGGGGTGCGCGAGTGCCCCGAGGAGCCGGAGCCGGCGCCCCGCATCACCGTCGTACAGGCCCTCCCGAAGGGCGACCGCGGTGAACTCGCCGTGGAGACCATGACGGAGACCGGTGTGGACGCCGTCGTACCGTGGGCCGCAGCGCGCTGCATCACCCAGTGGAGGGGTGAGCGCGGGGCCAAGTCGCTGGCCAAGTGGCGGGCGACGGCCCGCGAGGCGGGCAAGCAGTCACGCCGGCTGCGTTTGCCCGAGGTCGCGGAGAGCGCCACCACCAAGCAGGTGGCGGAGCTTCTGGCCGCGGCCGACTTCGCGGCGGTGCTCCACGAGGAGGGCGCGCAGCCGCTCGCGACCGCGGAGCTTCCGGCGGAGGGCTCGATCGTGCTGGTGGTCGGTCCCGAGGGTGGTGTGTCCCCGGAGGAACTGGCCGTGTTCGCGCAGGCGGGCGCGAAGCCGTACCGGCTGGGCCGTACCGTCCTGCGCACCTCCACGGCCGGCACGGCGGCGGCCGCGCTTCTGCTGGGCCGCACCGGACGCTGGTCCTGACCCGGGCCCCGGAGCGGACCTCACTCCGCGGGACCACCCGGGACGGGGGCCGTCACCGTGCCGAACAGCGGCCACCCGTCGACCTCCGACCTCCGTAGTGCCCCGCACGGGCCGGCAGCAGCCCGCCGGCCGCGGCGTCCAACGACCGCCTTGCCATGCCCGGTTCGCGAAGATTGAGCCAGGCGCCGTGCGAGGCGACCGCGCCCGACTCCCAGTAGCCCTCGGAGAGGAGCCGGCCAGGGCTCTCCCGAAAGGTGATCGCCGGCCCCTCCTGGGTGCCTTCGCGTCGAAGGGACAGCGTCGTGCGGCACTCGGGGGCCTTTGCCCCGCGAGGGTGCCGATGCCGTACGGACCGGATGTAGGCGGTCTCCCCGTCGCACCAGTCGGCGCACACGTTCGAGGTTCTTGGCCATGGCGCGACCGTACGGGCCGGACCTGGCCACAACCACTCTTTTCCGCGCGGGCCGTTGCTGGCACTCTGGCCTCATGCCCGCCCGGACAAGAGCGCGGCGCGCCCTCGCCGCAACCGCCGCCGCAGCAGCGGCAGTCGGCGCCCTGGCTGCCTGCGAACCCACCGCCGGCGGCCTCAACTCCGCCGCCGTGGCCTTCACCACTGACCGGACCGCGACCAGCACCCTCGAGCGACTGAGGTTCGACGTCGCATGGCTCAGCTGCACCGCCAAGGCCGACGGCGGCGCGGCGACGGGAAGCCGCTCGGCGTCACCGTCCGCTGCGACCCGGGCCACCGTGGACTGTCAGGGGGAGACCCGTGCCGGTCAGGACATCACCGTCACCGGGGAGGTGACGGAGGAACTGGCGGGGAAGTGCGTCCGCGGGAACCTGACCGCCAGGATCGAGAAGAAGATCGTGTTTCAGGCGACGATGCTGGGAGACTGCTCCGCCGCACCGAGCACGACCCCCGCCGATCCCGGGCGTCCGCAGCCCACGGTCACCGTCACCGTGACGGAAACCGTCACCGCTGTTCCGGCCAAGTGATCCAAAACCCTCGCCCCGGGTCTCCTGCCTGCCTAGGGTGACAGTGTGACGCACCCTGCCTACCTCCGGTATCCGCATCTGCACGGTGATCTGATCGCCTTCACCGCCGAGGACGACGTCTGGGTGGCGCCGCTCGACGGCGGCCGGGCGTGGCGCGTGAGCGCCGACAACATGCCCGTGAACCATCCCCGGATCTCCCCCGACGGCACCCACATCGCCTGGTCCTCGTACCGGGACGGCCCGCCGGAGGTGCACGTCGCTCCCGTCGACGGCGGCCCGTCGGACCGGCTCACCCACTGGGGCAGTTACCGGACCTCGGTACGGGGCTGGACTCCGGACGGCCGCGTACTTGCGCTTTCCACCCAGGGGCAGGCGTCCCTGCGCCGCAGTTGGGCGCACGCGGTGCCGCTCGACGGCGGCCCCGCCGCCCGGCTCCCGTACGGGCCGGTCGGCCACGTCGCGTACGGCAAGCACACGCTGCTGCTGTCGGCCACCATGGGCCGCGAGGCCGCCGCCTGGAAGCGCTACCGCGGCGGCACGGCGGGCAAGTTGTGGATCGACCGGGAGGACGAGGGGGAGTTCGTACGCCTCCACGAGGACATCGACGGGAACATCGAGTATCCGCTCTGGGCGGGCGGCCGCGTCGCGTTCCTCTCCGACCACGAGGGTGTCGGCGCCCTGTACTCGTCCCTGCCCGACGGCTCCGACCTGCGCCGCCACACCGGTCTCGACGGCTTCTACGCCCGCCACGCCGCGACCGACGGCACCCGGGTCGCCTACGCGAGCGCCGGCGAGCTGTGGCTCCTCGACAACCTGGACGGCGCCGAACCGCGCCGGCTGGACATCCGGCTCGGCGGCCAGCGCACCGATCTGCAGCCCCGCCCGATCGACGCCGCCGACCACCTCGGCGCCGCCGCCCCGGACCACACCGGCCGCGGCAGCGCCGTCGAGATCCGCGGCGGCATCCACTGGGTCACCCACCGTGAAGGGCCCGCCCGTTCGCTCGCCGTCGAGCCCGGCGTACGCGCCAGGATGCCGCGCACGTTCAGCGCCGACGGCGAGCAGCACGTGGTCTGGGTGACCGACGCGGAGGGCGACGACGCGCTCGAGTTCGCGCCCGCCACCGGCACCGCCGCCGGCGCCACGCCGCGCAGGCTCGCCGCCGGCCGGCTCGGTCGCGTGCTGAGCCTGGCCGTCGCCCCCGACGGCAGCCGCGCCGCCGTCGCCTCGCACGACGGCCGGGTGCTGCTCGTCGAGCGTGAGACCGGCGAGGTGCGCGAGGTCGACCGCAGCGAGCACGGTGACGCCGACGGGCTCGTCTTCTCCCCCGACTCGGCCTGGCTCGCCTGGTCGCACCCCGGCCCCAGTCCGCTGCGGCAGATCAAACTCGCCAACACAGGTGACCTGACCGTCTCCGAGGCGACGCAGCTGCGCTTCGCCGATTTCCAGCCGGCCTTCACCCTCGACGGCAAACACCTCGCCTTCCTCTCCGAGCGTGCCTTCGACCCCGTCTACGACGCGCACGTCTTCGACCTGGCCTTCGTCGGCGGCTGCCGGCCGCACCTGATCACCCTGGCGGCCACCACACCCTCGCCGTTCGGGCCGCAGCGCCACGGCAGGGCCTTCGACTCCGACAAGGACAACGCGCAGGACCAGGACGACAGCGCCGAGCCCGTCACCCGCATCGACCTCGACGGACTCGCCGACCGCATAGTGCCGTTCCCGGTCGAGGCCGCCAGCTACTCCACGCTGCGCGCCGCCAAGGACGGCCTGCTGTGGCTGCGCCACCCGCTGCGCGGCGTCCTCGGCGCCACCCGCGCCACCCCCGACGACCCGGAGCCGAGGACCACCCTGGAGCGGTACGACCTCGGGCAGCAGCGCGTCGAGGAACTCTCCTCCGACGCCTCGTACTTCCGCGTCAGCGGCGACGGCAAGCGGGTCCTGCTGTTCACCGGCGGCAAGCTCAGGGTCGTCCCCAGTGACCGCGAGGTCTCCCACGACGACAGCGACGGCGACGGCGGTGCGAGCGTCACCGTCGATCTGTCCCGGGTGCGTCGCACCGTCGAACCCGCTGCCGAATGGCGGCAGATGTACGACGAGGCCGGGCGCCTCATGCGCGACCACTTCTGGCTGCCCGACCTCGGCGGCGTCGACTGGGAGGGCGTCCTCGATCGCTACCGGCCCGTCCTCGACCGGGTCGCGACCCACGACGACCTCGTGGACCTCCTGTGGGAGGTCCAGGGAGAGCTGGGCACCTCGCACGCGTACGTCATGCCGCACGGCGGCCACGGTGACGCGTCCACCCGGCAGGGCCTCCTCGGCGCGGACATCTCCCGTACGGACGACGGCACATGGCGTATCGACCGCATCCTGCCGTCCGAGACCTCCGACCCCCACGCGCACTCGCCGCTCGCCGCGCCCGGCGTGGCCCTGCGCGCCGGCGACACGCTGCTCGCCGTGGACGGCCGGCCCGTCGACCCCGTCAGGGGCCCGGGGCCGCTGCTCGTAGGGGCAGCCGGCAAACCCGTCGAACTGACCGTCTCCCCGACCGGCGGCGGCGATCCACGGCACGCCGTCGTCGTCCCCCTCGCCGACGAGGAACCCCTCCGCTACCACGCGTGGGTCGCCGACCGGCGCGCCTACGTCCACGAGAAGTCCGGCGGCCGTCTCGGCTATCTGCACGTCCCCGACATGCAGGCGCCCGGCTGGGCGCAGATCCACCGCGACCTGCGGGTCGAGGTGGCGAAGGACGGGCTCGTCGTCGACGTACGCGAGAACCGCGGCGGACACACGTCCCAGCTCGTCGTCGAGAAACTGGCCCGCCGCATCGTCGGCTGGGACCTGCCGCGCGGCATGCAGCCGTCCAGCTACCCGCTGGACGCGCCGCGCGGCCCGGTCGTCGCCGTCGCCAACGAGTTCTCCGGCTCCGACGGCGACATCGTCAACGCGGCGATCAAGGCCCTCGGTATCGGGCCCGTCGTCGGCACGCGCACGTGGGGCGGCGTGGTCGGCATCGACAGCCGCTACTCCCTGGTGGACGGCACGCTGGTCACCCAGCCGAAGTACGCCTTCTGGCTGGAGGGCTACGGCTGGGACGTGGAGAACCGGGGCGTCGACCCGGACGTCGAGGTCGTCGCGACACCACAGGACCAGGCGGCGGGGCGCGACCCCCAACTGGACGAGGCGATCCGCCTCGCGCTGTCCTCCCTCGCGGAAACCCCACCGAAGCAGCCGCCGTCGCTGCCGTAGTGCTGCGCTTCGCCGGCCCGGGGCAGGTTCTTGGGCGTGGCCCGGTCCGGGCGCCGCGTTTCCGGGCGGGGCCCGGTCGGTCCGTGCTGCGTCCTGGTACCGCTCCGGGGACATGGCCGGGGCGGGGAGACGTCCCCCGCCCTCCCCCTACGCCTGGTGATGCGGGGGTACCCGAACTCCGACCGCGGCGGCGCCGCAGGGAGACCGAGGACACCGCGAAGCGCGGTACGGGGTCCTGGGCCTGCCGTCACGCGGCGGAGCCGCGTTCGGTACCGCGGGGCGGGGAAACAGCCGCGCGCAGCGGCCCGGTCCGCCCCGCCACGGCCGCACCACGTCCCCGGCCCCGAAGGGCCCGATAGCATGCGGGGCGGAAGTGATCGCAGCGCGAGGAGGCTTTCCCGAATGGCCGGAGAACCGCAGGCGGACTGCCTGTTCTGCAAGATCGTTGCCGGGGAGGTGCCCGCCACCGTCGTACGCGAGACGGAGACGACCCTCGCGTTCCGCGACATAAACCCCCAGGCGCCCACCCACGTCCTCGTCATCCCCAAGGCGCACTACGCGGACGCCGCCGCCCTCGCCGCCGGCGCCCCGCAGTTGGCCGCCGACATGCTCCGCGAGGCCGGTGAGGTCGCGGCGGACGACAAGACGGCCGAGAGCGGCTATCGCATCGTCCTCAACACCGGTTCGGGCGCCGGCCAGACCGTCTTCCACGCGCACGCGCACGTCCTCGGAGGCCGCGGCCTCGAGTGGCCCCCCGGATAGACGGAAGCAACGCGCCTTGTCCGTACGTGAACTCGTGGTGCTGGGCACCGCCAGCCAGGTTCCGACCCGGCACCGCAACCACAACGGCTATCTGCTGCGCTGGGACGGTGAGGGCCTGCTCTTCGACCCGGGGGAGGGCACGCAGCGCCAGATGCTGCGTGCCGGTGTGACCGCGCACGACATCAACCGGATCTGTGTCACGCACTTCCACGGTGACCACTCCCTCGGTGTCGCGGGGGTGATCCAGCGGATCAATCTGGACCAGGTCCCGCACCCGGTGTCCGCGCACTACCCGAAGAGCGGGCAGCGTTTCTTCGACCGGCTGCGGTACGCGACGGCGTACCGGGAGACGGTGAAGCTCAAAGAGGTTCCGGTCTCGGCAGACGGCGTCGTCGCGAGCACGGCCGGCTACACCCTGCACGCGCACAAGCTGTCGCACCCCGTCGAGTCGTACGGCTACCGACTCGTCGAGCCGGACGGCCGCCGGATGCTGGCGGAGCGGCTTGCTGCGCACGGCATCAAGGGCCCGGACGTGGGCCGGATCCAGCGTGACGGCGTGCTGGACGGGGTCACACTGGACGAGGTGAGCGAGGTCCGCCGAGGGCAGCGGTTCGCGTTCGTGATGGACACCCGGCTCTGCGACGGCGTGTACACACTGGCCGAGGGCTGCGACATGCTGGTCATCGAGTCGACGTTCCTCGACGAGGACGGACAACTGGCCGTCGAGCACGGTCATCTGACGGCCGGCCAGGCCGGCAGGGTGGCGCAGGAGGCGGGCGTGCGCCACCTCGTGCTGACGCACTTCTCGCAGCGCTACACCGATGCTGCGGCCGAGTTCGAGCGGCAGGCCAGGGCGGCCGCCGGGTTCGACGGTGAGGTGACCGTCGCCAGGGACCTGTCGCGCATTCCCGTGCCGAAGCGGTCCTGAGGCTCGGACCCGGAGGTGCTGCCCGGCCTAGGATGTGATCATGCCCCTCCCCAAGGCAGAGCTCCACCTTCACATCGAAGGCACCTTGGAGCCCGAGCTCGCCTTCGCTCTCGCCGGGCGCAACGGCGTCGAGCTGCCGTTCGCGGACGCCGACGCCCTGCGCCATGCCTATCTGTTCAAGGATCTGCAGTCCTTTCTCGACCTGTACTACGGGCTGATGACGGTGCTGCGCACCGAGGAGGACTTCGCGGACCTGGTCGACGGCTATCTGGAGCGCGCCGCCGCGCAGGGGGTACGGCACGCGGAGATCTTCTTCGACCCGCAGGCGCACACCGCGCGGGGCGTCCCGATCGGCACGGTCGTGGAGGGGCTGGCGCGTTCGCTCGACCGGGCGGAGGAGCGGTACGGCGTCTCCACCCGGCTGATCATGTGTTTTCTGCGGGACCAGCCGGCCGGGTCGGCGCTCGCCACGCTGGAGGCGGCGAAGCCGTATCTGCACCGGATCACCGGCGTGGGCCTGGACTCCGCCGAGGCCGGTCATCCGCCGTCGAAGTTCCGTGAGGTGTACGAGGCGGCCGCCGCCCTCGGCCTGCGCAAGGTCGCGCACGCCGGCGAGGAGGGGCCGCCGGCGTACATCAGGGAGGCACTGGACGTCCTCGGCGTGGAGCGCATCGACCACGGGCTGCGCTGCATGGAGGACGCGGAGCTGGTGGCGCGGCTGGCGCGTGAGCGGATCCCGCTGACGCTGTGTCCACTGTCGAACGTACGGCTTCGCGCGGTCGACGTGCTGGAGGACCATCCGCTGGCGCGGATGATGGCTGCCGGTCTGATGTGCACGGTGAACTCAGACGACCCGGCGTACTTCGGTGGCTACGTCGGCGACACCTTCCACGCGGTGCACGAGGCGCTCGGGCTGGGCGACGAGCAGCTGCGGGAGCTGGCCCGCAACTCGTTCCTGGCGTCGTTCCTGGACGACGACGAGGAGCGCCGCGCGCGGTATCTGGCCGAGGTGGAGGAGTACGAGTTCGAGCACGCCCGTTAGGGCAGGCCGGCCGAGGGCCGGACCTGCCCCGTGGGCTCAGTCCCGGTGGGGCCGGTCCAGCCGGCCGGTACGTGCGCGACGCGCACCCGCTGCGGGTGGTCGCCCACGGCGACGGTGGCGACCTTCTTCCCGGTGGCGAAGTCGATCGCGCTGACCGCGTCGGCGCCGCTCTCGGAGACGACGCAGGACTTGCCGTCCCCGCTGACGGTGGCCCAGTAGGGCTTGGACGCGGGCACCAGCGGGCTCTCCTCGAGGGTGGCCCGGTCGACGACGGTTGCGTAGTCGTCCATCGTTCCGGCGATGCAGAGCTTGTCGCCCCGGGGGCTCATGGACATGCCGTGGTGGCGGGAGTCGTTGACCCAGGTGGTGCGGTCCTCGCTGGTCGCCGGGTTCTTCGGGAGGGTCTTGCTCCGGGTGATCGTGTCGGTCGCCACGTCGTACTCGAGGAAGCCGTTGAAGAACGACACCTGGAAGTAGAGCGTGGATTCGTCGGGGGTGAAGGCGACGGGCCGGATGGAGTCGGAGAGGTCCTTGCGGCCGAAGGCGTCGAGCCGTTCGCGCATGTCGATGACCTTGATTCGCTCGAAGTTCTGCGTGTCGACGACGGTGATGCGGCGGTCTCCCTTGGTCCAGTCCAGCCAGGGCGCGTCCAGCGCGGTGTTGACCTCACCGATGGACATGTTCCACAGGTACCGGCCGCCGTCGGTGAAGACGTTCTCGTGCGGCTTGTCGCCGGTCTTGAAGGACCCGGTCTGTTCGCCGGTCACGATGTCGAGGACGTGCACGGTGTTGGACGTCGAGGCGGAGACGGCGACCCGCGTGCCGTCGGGGGAGACGGCCATGTGGTCGGAGCGGAAGCCGGAGACGGGGAAACGCCAGTTGATCCTGCCGGTGGCGAGGTCGATCGAGACGACGTCGGCGAAGCTGGGCCGGGACACGACCATGGCGGACCCGTCGGGGGTCGAGTACATGTCATCGACGAACTGGTCGTGACCCTCGCCGGGGCCTTGGCGGATGCCGAGGAAGAAGGCCAGCTTCAGCGGGTTGAGGTAGATCTCCTTCAGCCGCTCGTCCTTGTCGGGAACGACGTTGATCCGGCCGATCCTCGCGAAGTCGCCCCGGGCCTCGATGACATCGGCGGTGCCGTCCCAGTTGTTGCCGACGAACATCACCTCCCGCAGGCCCGCGGTCCGGTCGCCCGTGGGGTCCGGGGCGTCCGCGGCGGTCGCAGTCACCGGAGCGGTGGCGGTCAGAGCCAGTGCGGCGAGGGCCGCACCCACGGCCCGCCTGGTGCTGGACTGGGACATCGTCGTTCCTTCCAAGGGGGCGGCCGCTGTGCGGGCGCAGTCTGAAAACGGAACCGTTCAGATTGGGCTACTGGAAAGTAACGAGCGGTGGCAGGCGTCACAAGACTCCGGACACGCCGAAACACGAAAATGGGTCCGCGAACGTCGAGGGAGGCGCCAGTGGCAGGCAGGGTCCGACCGGCGACCGGCCGTTATGGAGGCAGGTCGGCAGAGGAACGCCGGGCCGAGCGCCGCCGCCGCTTCCTCGACGCGGGCCTCCAGCTCTTCGGTGACGCACCGGGCTACCGCGCGACGACCGTCGCGGCGCTGAGCGAGGCGGCCGGGCTCTCCACCCGTCAGTTCTACGAGGAGTTCCGGACCCTCGAGGACGTGCTCGCCGCGCTGCACCTCGAGGTCAACGACTGGGCGGAGGAAGCCGCGCTCGCAGCGCTCGCACAGGCGGCCCACCTGCCGGTGGCGGAGCGGGCGGCGGCGGTCTTCCGCGCGTACGCGGCGAACGTGACGGGTGATCCACGGCGCATCCGGATCTCGTTCCTCGAGATCATCGGGGTCAGCTCGCAGATGGAGAGGCAGCGGCTGGCGCGCCGGGCGCGGTGGGTGGACTTCATCTGCGCGGAGGCGGCGCGCGCCGTCGAGCGGGGGGAGGCGGAGCCGCGCGACTACCGGGTCGCGGCGGCCGCGTTCATCGGCAGCGTCAACGGGCTGCTCCACGACTGGACGGTCGGATGGGTGGACGCGACGCTGGACGACCTCGTCGACGAACTGGTCCGGATGCTGCTCGGCATCCTCCGCCCGGTGGCCCTTTAGTGCCCTCGTCGGGATCACGGCGGGCTCGCGTGGCCCGGCACGCCCTCCCAGCAGCGTCGGCGCGCCCCGGGCACGGACGGCGCTCCGTGGCCTGCGGGTCCGCCTGCGGTCAGCTGTCGGTGCCGTCGGGCAGACTGGCTTGAACTGCACCACGTACGGGAGCGCTCACGGTGACCACTCGCAACGGAGAGCAACTGACGCGGTCGGACTCGCCCGACCCCCTCGCGACCACCCGCCTCGACACCGCCGGGGCCACGTGTCTCGACCCCCTCGCCGCCCTCCGGACGCCCGGCGATCCCGACTGCGACGTCTATCTCACCGGCAGCGTCTTCCTCGACATCATCTTCACCGGCCTCGACTCCGCCCCCGTGCGCGGCACGGAGTCGTGGGCCCGCGGCATGGGCTCCAGCCCCGGCGGCGTCGCCAACATGGCCACCGCCCTCGCCCGCCTCGGGCTGCGTACGTCCCTCGCCGCCGCCTTCGGCGACGACCACTACGGCGAGTACTGCTGGGATGCCCTCGAGCAGGGCGAGGGAATCGACCTGGCCCTGTCCCGCACCGTCCCCGGCTGGCACTCCCCGGTCACGGTCTCCATGGCGTACGAGGGCGAGCGCACCATGGTCTCCCACGGCCACGAGGCCCCGCCGTCCGAGTCGGCCCCCGACTGCCCGCCCCCCGCCCGTGCCGCGGTCGCCTCCCTCACGCCGGGCACCCGTGCGGAGTGGATCGCCCAGGCCGCGCGCGAGGGCACCCGGATCTTCGCCGACGTCGGCTGGGACGAGTCGGGCCGCTGGCACCCGGACGACCTGGCCGACCTGGAGCACTGCGAGGCCTTCCTGCCGAACGCAGCGGAGGCCATGCGCTACACCCGCACCGACTGCCCGCGTGCCGCGGCCCGCGCCCTCGCCGACCGGGTGCCGCTCGCCGTCGTCACTCTCGGCGCCGAGGGTGCCTGTGCCGTGGACGGTGGCACCGGCGAGAGCGCCGAGGTCCCCGCCATCCAGGTGGAGGCGCTGGACCCGACGGGCGCCGGGGACGTGTTCGTGGCCGGGTTCGTCACCGGCACGCTGGCGGGCTGGCCGCTCGCCGACCGGCTCGCCTTCGCCGGCCTGACCGCGGCCCTGTCCGTGCAGGAGTTCGGCGGATCGCTGTCCGCGCCCGGCTGGTCGGAGGTCGCGGCCTGGTGGCAGTCCGTCCAGGCCGTGCCCGCCCAGGATCCGGCAGCCCTGCGTCGGTACGGCTTCCTGGAGCGGCTGTTGCCCGCAGCGGCCAGGCCTTGGCCGCTGCGCCGCGCGGTCCCCACGATCGGCTTCGGTCGCTCGGCCTGAGGCGGAGAGGGGCCCGCAGGCCTGAGGCGGAGAGGGCCCCGCACACGGGCACGCGAGGGTCCCGCACGAGGCCGGTGCGAGCCTGCGCGGCCGTGCGGGCCCCATGCTCCTGCCGAAAAAACCTTCGGCCTTGTCAGTGGCACGTCGTACCCTGGATGTTCCAGAGGTTGTCGAGCAGCGAGAACCCTGCAACGGGAGGTATGTGCAGGCCACAGAGCCGGCCCATGACTCAGACACCGACAGACCAGACCCCTGCGCCGGGCCAGGCGCGAGCCCACTTCACCGTCCCGGCCAAGCACCCGATGGTGACGGTTCTCGGTTCGGGTGATGCACTGCTGCGCGTGATCGAGAAGGCCTTCCCGGCGGCCGACATCCATGTCCGGGGCAACGAGATCAGCGCGGTCGGTGACGCCACGGAAGTCGCTCTCATCCAGCGCCTGTTCGACGAGATGATGCTGGTGCTCCGCACCGGGCAGCCGATGACGGAGGACGCAGTGGAACGCTCCATCGCCATGCTCAGGGAGGAGACGGGGGGCAAGGCCGTCGAGACCCCGTCGGAAGTGCTCACCCAGAACATCCTCTCGAGCCGCGGCCGCACCATCCGCCCCAAGACGCTCAACCAGAAGCGGTACGTCGACGCGATCGACAAGCACACGGTCGTCTTCGGCATCGGCCCGGCGGGCACCGGCAAGACGTACCTCGCCATGGCCAAGGCCGTGCAGGCGCTGCAGTCGAAGCAGGTCAACCGCATCATCCTGACCCGGCCGGCCGTCGAGGCGGGCGAGCGCCTCGGCTTCCTGCCCGGCACGCTGTACGAGAAGATCGACCCGTATCTGCGCCCGCTCTACGACGCGCTGCACGACATGCTCGACCCCGACTCGATCCCGCGCCTGATGGCCGCGGGCACGATCGAGGTCGCGCCCCTCGCGTACATGCGCGGCCGCACGCTCAACGACGCGTTCATCATCCTCGACGAGGCCCAGAACACGAACCCCGAGCAGATGAAGATGTTCCTCACGCGGCTCGGATTCGATTCCAAGATCGTGATCACCGGTGACGTGACGCAGGTCGACCTGCCGGGGGGCACCAAGAGCGGTCTGCGTCAGGTCCGGGACATCCTGGACGGGGTCGACGACGTGCACTTCTCGCTGCTCACCTCGCAGGACGTCGTACGGCACAAGCTCGTCGGCCGTATCGTCGACGCGTACGAGCAGTACGACAGCCGCAACGGGAAGTAGAACAGCCGCACCATGTCGATCGACGTCAACAACGAGTCCGGAACCGAGGTCGACGAGCAGGCGATCCTCGACATCGCCCGCTACGCCCTCGCACGGATGCGTATCCACCCGCTCTCCGAGCTCTCGGTGATCGTCGTGGACGCCGAGGCCATGGAGCAGTTGCACATCCAGTGGATGGACCTGCCGGGGCCGACCGACGTCATGTCCTTCCCGATGGACGAACTCCGTCCGCCGGTCAAGGACGACGAGGAGCCTCCGCAGGGGCTCCTCGGTGACATCGTGCTCTGCCCCGAGGTCGCCAAGAAGCAGGGCGAGGACGCCCCCACGCAGCACTCCATGGACGAGGAGCTCCAGCTCCTGACCGTCCACGGCGTGCTGCACCTGCTCGGTTACGACCACGAAGAGCCGGACGAGAAGGCCGAGATGTTCGGTCTGCAGGCCGCGATCGTCGACGGCTGGCGGGCGGAGAAGGGCCACACCGGCCCCTCCCCGGCGCCGACCGTCTCATGACCGGCCAACTGCTCGCGGGCGCCGTCGCGCTGGTCGTCGTCGCCTGGCTGGCCGCCTGCGCGGAGGCCGGCCTCGCCCGGGTGTCCAGCTTCCGCGCCGCCGAGGCCGTACGGTCCGGGCGGCGCGGCGCCGAGAAGCTGGAGCAGGTCGCCGCGGACCCGACGCGTTATCTCAACGTCGCCCTGCTGGTGCGGGTGGCCTGTGAGATGGCGGCCGGAGTGCTCGTCACCTACGGCTGCCTGGAGGAGTTCGAGGAGACCTGGTCGGCGCTGCTCGTCGCCATCGCCGTGATGGTGCTGGTCAGTTACGTCGCCGTCGGCGTCTCCCCGCGCACCATCGGCCGCCAGCACCCGCTCAACACCGCCACCGCCTCCGCGTACGTGCTGCTCCCGCTGGCCCGGGTCATGGGGCCGATCCCGCAGTTGCTGATCCTCATCGGCAACGCCCTGACCCCCGGAAAGGGCTTCCGCAAGGGGCCGTTCGCCTCCGAGGCCGAGCTGCGGGCGATGGTCGACCTGGCGGAGCAGGAGTCGCTGATCGAGGACGACGAACGCCGCATGGTGCACTCCGTCTTCGAGCTCGGCGACACCCTGGTGCGCGAGGTGATGGTGCCGCGCACCGACCTCGTCTCCATCGAGCGCTACAAGACCGTCCGCCAGGCGCTGACGCTGGCCCTGCGCTCCGGATTCTCCCGTATCCCGGTCACCGGGGAGAACGAGGACGACATCGTCGGAGTCGTCTACCTCAAGGACCTGGTGCGCAAGACGCACATCAACCGCGACGCGGAGGCGGACCTGGTCTCCACCGCGATGCGGCCGGCCGTCTTCGTCCCGGACACGAAGAACGCGGGGGATCTGCTGCGTGAGATGCAGCAGAAGCGCAACCACGTCGCCGTCGTCATCGACGAGTACGGCGGCACGGCGGGCATCGTCACCATCGAGGACATCCTCGAGGAGATCGTCGGTGAGATCACCGACGAGTACGACCGCGAGCTGCCGCCCGTCGAGGAACTGGGCGACGGCCGCTTCCGCGTCACCGCCCGTCTCGACATCGGCGACCTCGGCGAGCTGTACGGCCTGGCGGCCGACGAACTCGACGACGAGGACGTGGAGACCGTCGGCGGCCTGCTGGCCAAGGCGCTCGGCCGGGTCCCGATCGCCGGTGCCAGGGCCGTCGTGGACCTGCCGGACGGCCGCGCCCTGCGGCTGACCGCGGAGTCCCCCGCGGGGCGGCGCAACAAGATCGTCACGGTGCTCTCCGAGCCGGTGGAGAAGATGGCGCAGGAAGGGGCCGCGGGATGACCCCCGAGCGACTGCGGGCTTTCTGCCTGGACTTCAACGCCGCGGTCGAGGAGTTCCCCTTCGGCCCGGAGACCTCGGTCTTCAAGGTCCTGGGCAAGATGTTCGCCCTCAGCACGCTGGACGCCACCCCGCTGACGGTCAACCTCAAGTGCGAGCCGGACCTCGCGACGCAGCTCCGCCTGGACCACCCGGGCGTGATCGTCCCCGGCTGGCACATGAACAAGCGCCACTGGAACACGGTGACGGTGTGCGGCCTTCCGGACCGGATGGTCAGGGAGCTGGTGGAGGACTCGTACGACCTTGTGGTGGCGGGCCTGCCCCGGGCGGAGCGGCTCAGGCTGGACCGGGGCTGAGGCCACCGGGCCCGGTGGACGGCGGCTCCGACCGGACCTGGCCGAGGTCCCGGGCCCGGTGGACGGCGTCAGTCCTGCCCGCGGCGCAGGCCCACTGCCAGCACCGCCGCCGCCGCGAGCACGATCACCGCGTCGAGGGCGAGCACCAGCCGTACCCCGTCGAAGAGGGACGACTGCGTCGTCGCCAGCACCCCCAGCACCGGGATGCCCACGGTGATGCCCACCTGCTGAGTCGTCGTGACCAGACCCGTCGCCAGGCCCTGTTCCTCGTCCGGGACCCCGGACGTCACGGTCAGGCCGTACGAGATGATCGCCCCGAGGTGGCACACGCTTGCCAGCGAAACGCCCACCGTCGCGAGCAGCGCGCCGGACTCGGCGCCGAGGCCCAGCAGCGCGCCGACGAACAGGCCCTGCCCGGCCAGGGCGACCGTCAGGACGCGGCGCGCGCCGAAACGGCCGATGACCCTCGCGGTGAGGGTGCCGGCGATCGCGGACAGGACGCCCTGCACGCCGAAGACCAGGCCGGTGCGGAAGGCCGAGAGCCTCAGCGTCTCCTGCAGGTACAGGGTGAGGACGAAGATGACGGTGCTCATCATCGAGAAGGTGACGAGTCCGCCCAGGTTCCCGAAGGCCACCGTCCGCCGCCGCAGCATCGGCAGCGAGACCAGCGGTGCGGGGCTGCGCGTCTCGACGACGGCGAACGCGGTCAGCAGAGCCACGCCCACGACGAGCATGACGATCACATCGGTACCACCGAAGCCGCGTTCGGCCGCCGTCGACAGGGCGTAGATCACGGCGAGCAGACCGCCGGTGACGGTGACCGCGCCGGGCACATCGAGCCGTGGCCGCCGCGGTGTACGGGACTCGGGCAGCAGCCCGGGCGCCAGCGGCAGGAGGATCAGCGTGAAGACGGCCAGCAGGCCCATCGTCGAGCGCCAGCCCAGAGTGTCCGTCATGACCCCGCCCAGCACCATGCCGACGGTGAAGCCCAGCGACAGCAGCGTGCCGCTGATGCCCAGCGCCCGGTCGCGCTGCGGCCCTTCCGGGAAGGTGGTGGTGAGCAGGGACATGCCGGTGGGCACGATGACGGCCGCGCCGAGGCCCTGGAGCGCCCGGCCGGCGAGGAACGACGCGGGGTCCCAGGCGAACGTCGCGAGCAGTGAGGCCGCGCCGAAGACGGCCAGTCCGGTGAGGAACAGCCTGCGCCGCCCGTAGAGGTCGGCGACCCGGCCGAACAGCAGCAGGAAACCCCCGGACGGCAGGGCGAAGGCGGTGACCGCCCACTGCAGGGACGACGGGCTCATCCCGAGGTCCCGGCCGAGGTCGGGCAGAGCCACGTTCAGCACGGAGAAGTCGAGCGCGACCATGAACTGCGCCGCGCACAGCACGAAGAGAACCAGCCGGGAGCGTCCGCCGAGCCGGGGCGGTGAGCTCGCCCCGGTGGTGGGGAGGGAGGTGTCGGTAGCCATGCCAGCACCCTCCGGCGGGCGGAGCGGCCGTGGGGAGCGGGAACTTATCCTGTTGGCCGGACCACCATGCAGAGCAACGGGCGTACGGACAGGGGGAGTACGTGGCCACGTCGACCGAGCGGCACACGATGGACGCCATGAAGGCGCACCGCCTGGGCGAGTTGCGCGAGTTCCTGATGAGCAGGCGTGCCCGGATCAGCCCGGCGGAGGCGGGCCTCCCGGACGGCGGCGCCCGGCGCCGTACTCCGGGGCTGCGCAGGGAGGAGGTCGCGGTCCTCGCGGGCGTCGGCGTCTCCTGGTACCAGTGGCTGGAGCAGGGCCGTGACATCACCGTCTCGCCGCAGGTGCTGGACTCGGTCGGCCGGGTGCTGAGGCTCAGCAGCGCGGAACGCCGCCATCTGTATGTCCTCGCGGGACTCAACCCGCCCGCGCCGGAGGTGGATCCGGACGACCGGAACATGTGCGCCGGACTGCGGCGGCTGATCGACGCCTGGATGCCGTACCCCGCCCACATCATGGACGGGTACTGGAACGTCGTCATGTACAACGACGCGGCGGCGGCGGTCCTCGGGATGCGGCCCGACATCGTGCAGAACTGCCTGATCGCGTACTTCACGGACCCGATCTACCGAGCCCGGAGCTCCGGCTGGGAGGAGATCGCGCCGCAGGTCGTCGCGCAGTTCCGTGCGGCCTGCTCGGAGTGCCCGGACGACGAGGGCTTCCAGGCGGTGGTCGCGGCGGCCAAGGAGGCAAGCGCCGAGTTCACCGACCTGTGGGAGCGGCGTGACATCGCGCCCGGCGGGCAGATCCGCAAGGAGATGGAGCATCCGCTGGTGGGCCGACTGGTCGTGGAGTCGACGCAGCTCCGGGTCCCGGCCCGTCCCGACCTGGTCATCGTGATGCACACCCCGGTACCGGACGCCGCGACGGACACGGCGGCGAAGCTGGCGTGGCTGGCGAGCTCCGAGGGCCGGCGCGGCTCGATGTATCCCGTGGCGGGCTGATCGGCGCCTCGATCTATGCTCGGGGCATGACGCAGAGTTCCGACCTCGGCCCCGAGGACCGCAAGATCATCACGCTGGCGCGCAGCGCCCGGGCGCGCAACGGTGTGCCGGAGGGGGCGGCCGTCCGCGACGAGACCGGCCGTACCTACGTCGCCGGGACCGTGGCCCTGGACTCGCTGAAGCTGAGCGCGCTGCAGACCGCCGTCGCCATGGCGGTCGCCAGCGGTGCGCAGTCGCTGGAGGCGGCGGCCGTGGTCTCCGAGGCCGACGCAGCCTCCGACGAGGACCGCGCGGCGGTAAGGGACCTCGGCGGCGCCGGGACGCCGGTGCTGCTCGCGGGCCCCGACGGGGAGCTGAAGGTCTCGGTCACGGCCGGCTGAGGCCGCGGTACCAGGACCTTGCCCCGCGTGCGTGACGGCGCCCGCCCACGGTGACGGAGGTCCTCCGTCCGGCGCCCGCCGCTCTCTCGCGAAGCATCTCGGAAGCCCCTGCCCAAGACGGTGCTCCGGCAGGGGTACGGGCGCGCGTGACGGAGGGCCCGTGGCATCAGGGACAATGGGCGCCATGAGCGCTCGTACCCAGTCCTCCGAAGCCCCCCATCGGGCCGGCTTCGCCTGTTTCGTCGGCCGCCCCAACGCGGGCAAGTCCACTCTCACGAACGCTCTGGTCGGCCAGAAGGTGGCGATCACCTCCAACCGGCCCCAGACCACCCGGCACACCGTGCGCGGCATCGTGCACCGCCCGGAGGCGCAGCTCATCCTGGTCGACACCCCGGGGCTGCACAAGCCTCGCACCCTGCTCGGTGAGCGGCTCAACGACATCGTGCGCACCACCTGGGCCGAGGTCGACGTGATCGGCTTCTGCCTGCCCGCCGACCAGAAGCTCGGCCCCGGCGACCGGTTCATCGCCAAGGAGCTCGCCGGCATCAAGAAGACCCCGAAGGTCGCGGTCGTCACCAAGACCGACCTCGTCGACTCCAAGACGCTCGCCGAGCAGTTGCTGGCGATCGACAGGCTCGGCAAGGAGCTCGGCATCGAGTGGGCCGAGATCGTGCCGGTCTCCGCCGTGGGCGACAAGCAGGTCCAGCTGGTGGCCGATCTGCTGATCCCGCTGCTGCCGGAGAGCCCCGCGCTCTACCCGGAGGGCGACCTCACCGACGAGCCCGAGCAGGTGATGGTCGCGGAGCTCATCCGCGAGGCCGCGCTGGAGGGCGTACGGGACGAGCTGCCGCACTCGATCGCGGTGGTCGTCGAGGAGATGCTGCCGCGCGAGGACCGCCCTGCGGACCGCCCGCTGCTGGACATCCACGCCAACGTCTACATCGAGCGCCCCAGCCAGAAGGGCATCATCATCGGCCCGAAGGGCAAGCGCCTGAAGGAGGTCGGCATCAAGTCCCGCAAGCACATCGAGGCGCTGCTGGGCACGCCGGTCTTCCTGGACCTCCATGTGAAGGTCGCCAAGGACTGGCAGCGCGATCCGAAGCAGCTGCGGAAGCTTGGCTTCTGAGCCGTCGCCGGAGCCGCGTCCGTCAGAGACCTTCCTTGAGCACCAGCGAGATCAGCTGACTCTGTGCCTCGGTCAGCCGGGGGTCGGAGCAGTAGACCGTGCGCCCGTCGACCGTGAGCTGGTAGCTGAACCCGTCGGGGACGCCGATGGGCGGGGTGTCCCGGCCCTCCGCCACGGCCCGTTCCGCCAGGGCGTGCACCTCGCTCGCGTCGGCCCGCGCCGAGGTGTCGACCTCGGCGTGGCGCTCGATGCCGGCGAAGCCGCCCGTACGCCTTACCTGGATACGCATGGTTTCCGTTCTAGTACGGAACGGGGCCGGGCGACAGCCGGGCCACCCGGCCCCGGGGCTCACTCGGACGTCTTCACGCCGACCTGAGACCAGGCCTTGAGCACGGCCTCCTGCTCCTCGCCCTCGCCGTAGCGCGCCTTCGCGGCGGCCACCGTGAGCCGGGCGAAGCTGCCGAAGTCGGCGTCCACCGGCAGCGCGCCGCCGGTCAGCACGTCGAACCAGATCTGTCCGGCCCGTTCCCAGGCGCGTCCCCCGAGCCGCGTGGCGAGCAGGTAGAAGGCGTGGTTGGGGATGCCGGAGTTGATGTGGACACCACCGTTGTCGCGGCCCGTGCTGACGTACTCCTCCATCGTGGCGGGCTGCGGGTCCTTGCCGAGCACGTCGTCGTCGTACGCCGTACCCGGTGCCTTCATCGAGCGCAGTGCGACCCCCTCGACCCGCGGCGTGAGCAGGCCCGCACCGATGAGCCAGTCGGCCTCGTCGGCGCTCTGGCCCAGCGTCCGCTGCTTGACCAGCGAGCCCAGCACATCGGACATGGACTCGTTGAGGGCGCCGGGCTGGCCGAAGTAGCTCAGATTGGCCGTGTACTGGGTCAGCCCGTGCGCCAGCTCGTGGGCGATCACGTCGACCGCGACGGTGAAGTCCAGGAAGATCTCGCCGTCACCGTCGCCGAACACCATCTGTTCGCCGTTCCAGAAGGCGTTCCCGTACTTCTCGTCGTAGTGGACGGACGCGTCCAGCGGCAGCCCGGCGCCGTCGATGGAGCTGCGTCCGTACGCGGTCAGCAGCTCGAAGGTCGCCCCGAGGCCCGCGTACGCGCGGTTGACGGTGGCGTCCCTGGCGGCCTCCTCGCCCTCGCCGCGCACCCGGGTGCCGGGCAGGACCGTGCCGTTCTGCGCGTCGTAGACGGTGCGGCGCGGGCCGTCGGCCGGTGCGGCGACGGCGCGTGCGGCGGCTCCGAGAACGGTGGTCAGCCGGCGGCCGGTGCGGTGAGCGGCGTCGGCCTGGAGGGTGCGCCGGGCGGGCCCGGAGACCGCCGGGTCGTCGGCGCGGGTGAGCCTGTCGAGGATGTGCGGCGGCACGATGCCGCAGAAGACCGGGGTGCGAATGTCCATGTGCGGCAATGTGGCAGCGGGTGACGGTCCTGTCACGTAAAGCGAGAGGGGTTAATGAAATGGAGTGATAGGCCACATATGACCGTTACTGATCGGTCGTCCCGCATACTGAAACGGGACCAATGCTCACGTCGAGGCTCGGTTAGTCTTCTACGCATCATGCGTTTCGGGCTGCTTCTCCTTAGCTGCCGCGGCGAGGGCCTGTAGTCGTAGGCCGACCCCCTCCCCGCGGAGTCTGGTGCTGCTTCGACTCAGTCGGCCCCCCTTCCTGCAGGAACAGAGGAGCCCTACGTCATGTCCCAGTCGCAGTGGATCGGCCGTCCCACCCCGATCACCAACACGACGCACATGCAGAAGCCGTCCGGAATGCCGATTCACAAGTACGGCCGGTACGAGGCCGTCGAGATCCCGGACCGCACCTGGCCCGAGCGGCGGATCACCAAGGCCCCGCGCTGGCTGTCCACCGACCTGCGGGACGGCAACCAGGCGCTGATCGACCCCATGAGCCCGGCGCGCAAGCGCGAGATGTTCGACCTGCTGGTACGCATGGGCTACAAGGAGATCGAGGTCGGCTTCCCGTCCTCCGGCGAGACCGACTTCGCCTTCGTGCGCTCCATCATCGAAGAGGGCGCCATCCCCGACGACGTCACCATCTCGGTGCTGACCCAGGCCCGGGAGGACCTGATCGAGCGGACCGTCGAGTCCCTGGTCGGCGCCAAGCGCGCCACGGTCCACCTGTACAACGCCACCGCTCCCACCTTCCGCCGCGTCGTCTTCCGTGGCTCGAAGGACGACATCAAGCAGATCGCGGTCGACGGAACCCGGCTGGTGATGGAGTACGCGGAGAAGCTGCTGGGCGACGAGACCGCCTTCGGCTACCAGTACAGCCCCGAGATCTTCACCGACACCGAGCTGGACTTCGCCCTGGAGGTCTGCGAGGCGGTCTGCGACGTGTGGCAGCCCGGCCCCGGCCGCGAGATCATCCTCAACCTGCCCGCCACTGTGGAGCGTTCGACGCCCTCGACGCACGCCGACCGCTTCGAGTGGATGTCGCGGAACCTGACCCGCCGCGAGCACGTCTGCCTGTCCGTCCACCCGCACAACGACCGCGGTACCGCCGTCGCCGCCGCCGAGCTGGCGATCATGGCGGGCGCCGACCGCATCGAGGGCTGCCTGTTCGGGCAGGGCGAGCGCACCGGCAACGTCGACCTGGTCACCCTGGGCATGAACCTGTTCTCCCAGGGCGTCGACCCGCAGATCGACTTCTCGCAGATCGACGAGATCCGCCGCACCAGTGAGTACTGCAACCAGATGGAGGTCCACCCCCGCCACCCCTACGCGGGAGACCTGGTCTACACCGCCTTCTCCGGCTCCCACCAGGACGCCATCAAGAAGGGCTTCGACGCGATGGAGGCCGACGCGGCCGCCGCCGGGAAGACCGTGGACGAGATCGAGTGGGCCGTGCCGTACCTGCCCATCGACCCCAAGGACGTCGGCCGCTCCTACGAGGCGGTCATCCGGGTCAACTCGCAGTCCGGCAAGGGCGGTGTGGCCTACGTCCTGAAGAACGACCACAAGCTGGACCTGCCGCGCCGGATGCAGATCGAGTTCTCGAGGATCATCCAGGCCAAGACTGACACCGAGGGCGGCGAGGTCACGCCGGCCGCGATCTGGTCCGCCTTCCAGGACGAGTACCTGCCGAACCCCGAGAACCCGTGGGGCCGCATCCAGATCCGTTCCGGCCAGACCACGACCGACACCGACGGCGTCGACACGCTGACCGTCGAGGCGGTCGTCGACGGCACGGAGACCGTGCTGACCGGCTCGGGCAACGGTCCGATCTCCGCGTTCTTCGAGGCGCTGAACGGCGTGGGCGTCGACGTACGCCTGCTGGACTACCAGGAGCACACGATGAGCGAGGGCGCGTCCGCGCAGGCCGCCTCGTACATCGAGTGCGCCATCGACGGCAAGGTGCTGTGGGGCATCGGCATCGACGCCAACACCACGCGCGCCTCCCTGAAGGCGGTCGTCTCTGCCGTCAACCGCGCGGCGCGCTGATACGCCCGCATCTTCGTCCCCGTCGCCGGGCCTGCTCGATCGGGAGCAGGCCCGGCGTTTTGCGGTGCTGTGCACGCAGTTGTGCCGGGGAGCGGAATCGGCCATGTCGATTCGCACTCGTTCCGGGGTGCTGACGCGGCATCATCCGTGTGGCTAACATCACGTCAACGCGGCAGCGCTGCCGCAGCTTGATGGAGGTGCGACGTGCTGCCAGCCCGGGGAATGTCCGTCCGAAAAATGCGGGTGTGCGGCATTCACACGTCCTGGAGCACCATCGGCGACGGCGAGTTCTTCTGCCCCGCCTGCGGAGGGGACCGCAACTACCGCCGCCGCACCGGCCGCCGCCGCCTCGCGGTCCTCGGCGTGCCCCTGCTGCCGCGAGGCCTCGCCGGGCCCGTCGTCGAATGCGCCGCCTGCCACAGCCACTTCGGGACCGACGCCCTCGACCACCCCACCACCGGCCGCTTCTCCGCGATGCTCAGGGACGCCGTGCACACCGTCGCCCTCGCCGTCCTCGCCTCCGGCGGCACCTCCTCCCGCAGCGTCCGGGAGATCGCGGTCCACACGGTACGCGCCGCCGGGCTCGACGACTGCACCGAGGACCAGCTCACCTCCCTGATCGAGGCCCTCGCCGCCGACACCGGCCGCTACGTCACGGACGCCGCGCCCTACGGCGCGGCGCTCGCCATCGAGCTCCATGAGGCGCTGGAGCCGCTCGCCCCGCACCTGGCTCCCGCCGGACGCGAGTCGATCCTCCTCCAGGGCGCACGGATCGCCCTCGCCGACGGCCCGTACACCCAGGCGGAGCGCGAGGTCCTCACCACCGTGGGCGCGGCGCTGCAACTGGGTGAGGACGACACGATCCGGCTGATGGAGACCGCCCGAACCCCCTTCTGACCCCTCGGGCCGGACCGCACTACTCCCTGGGGAGTACGGACGCGGCCGTGCCACCCCGCGGAGTACGGGGCATCTCGCCCTCCCGCGCGACGAAAGCGCCTCCCCGCGACGGGACGCTGGTGACGCATCCCGCCACCGGACGCCCGCACGAAGGGGAGACGCCCATGGGGCCCGTACTGACCGCAAGCGAAACGACGCCGGCGAAGCCACCCGCCCGCCCCACGGCACGGCGCGCCGTGCCGTGGGCCGTCGTGGCACTGTGGGTCGCCGTCATCGCCCTCGCCCTGCCCTTCGCCGGCAAACTCGCCGACGCCCAGCGGGACAACATAATCGACTACCTGCCCGCGAGCGCCGACTCCACCCAGGTCGCCAAGATCGAACAGGCCCTCCCGGGTGGCGAGTCCACCGAACTGGTCGTCGTCTACCACCGGGACGGCGGGCTCACCGCCGCCGACCGTACTCAGGCGCAACAGCGGATCGACGAGATCACCGGCGCGCACGAGTTCGACGGCGGCCCGCCCCGGGGTATCGCGTCCGACGACGGCACGACCCTGATGTACCCGATGTCGACCACCGAACCCGGCACCGACAACGACGCACGGATCGCCCTCGTCGACGACGTGCGGGAGCGGCTCGCCGCCATCCCGGTCGAAGGGCTCGACGCCGACCTCGGCGGCCCCGGCGCGCTGATGACCGACATGGAGAAGGTCTTCGAGACCATCGACGGCACGCTCATGATCGCGACCGTGCTCGTCGTCGCCGTGCTGCTGATCCTCACCTACCGCAGCCCGTTCCTCTGGCTCGTGCCGCTCACCGTCGTCGGCATCGCCGCCGTCGCCTCGCAGGCCCTCGTCTACGGGCTCATCCAGGGCTTCGACCTGACCGTCACCAGTCAGAGCGCCGCCATCATGACCGTGCTCGTCTTCGGCGCGGGCACCGACTACGCGCTGCTGCTCGTCGCCCGCTACCGGGAGGAACTGCGGCGCATCGAGCGGCCGTACGACGCGATGCTCGCCGCCCTGCGCGGCTGCGGCCCCGCCGTCCTCGCCTCCTCCGGCACCGTCGCCGCGGGCCTGCTGTGCCTGCTCGCCGCCGACCTCAACAGCGCGAGCGGACTCGGACCGGTCGGCGCCGTCGGCGTCGTGTGCGCCCTGGCCGCCATGCTGACCCTGCTGCCCGCCGTTCTCGTCCTGCTGGGGCGCCGGGTGTTCTGGCCGCTGGTGCCGGCGTACGGCTCCGAGCCCAAGCAGCGCCGCTCGCTGTTCGCCGCGATGGGCAGCTCCGCGGGCCGGCGGCCCGCCGCCGTCCTCGTCTCCGGCCTGCTGCTGCTCGGCGCGCTGGCACTCGGCGTGTTCAACCTGCCGGGGGACCTGGCGCAGGAGGACAGCTTCACGCAGCAGCCCGAGTCCGTGACCGCGATGAAGACCCTCGCCGAGGTCTACCCGGGACGGGGCAGCCAGCCGATCACCGTCGTCGCACCCACCGCCACCGCTGAGGCCGCGCTCGCCGAGGCCCGCCGCACCGAAGGCGTCGCCGCCGCCGAAGCGGGCCGCTCCGGCGGCGGCTGGACCGAGATCACCGTCCTCGCGAAGGACGCACCGGAGACACCGGGCGAGACCGCGACCATCGAGGCACTGCGCGCCGGCCTGGACGGCAGCCACGTCGGCGGACCGAGCGCACAGCAGCTGGACCTCGCCGACACCAGCGCGAGCGACCAGAAGATCGTGATTCCGCTGGTGCTCGGCGCGGTGCTGCTGATCCTCGTCGTGCTGCTGCGCAGTCTGGTGGCGCCGTTGATGCTCACCGTGGCCGTCGTCGCGGTGTGGGGAGCCGTCATGGGCCTCGGCGGGCTTCTCTTCGAGCCGGTCTTCGGCTTCGAGGGGCTCGATCCCGGGATGCCGCTGCTCTCCTTCGTCTTCCTCGTGGCGCTCGGCGTGGACTACGGCATCTTCCTGATGCACAGGTTGCGTGAGGAGTCCCTGGCCGGCGCCGACCCGCGCACGGCGGCGCTCACCGCGCTGCGCACCACGGGCGGCGTGATCGCCTCGGCGGGCATCGTGCTCGCCGCGACATTCACCGTCCTGATGAACCTGCCGCTGGTGCCGCTCTTCGAGATGGGCTTCCTGGTGGCGGTGGGCGTGCTGCTGGACACGTTCCTGGTGCGGACGTATCTGGTGACGTCGGCGAGTCTGCTGCTGGGGCGGAGGGTGTGGTGGCCGGGCCCGCTGAGCCGGCGGGGGCCGGTGACGCCGAAGCCGTAGCCCTGCGGGGCCTGTTCCCCTACCCGCGCCTTCCCGAACCGGGCAAGCCCGGACCCCGTACCGCGCTTCGGGCGGACTTCGGGGCTCCGCCCCGGTCCCGGGCCCGGGACCGCCTGCGCTTCGGGCGGACCGGTGGGGCTACCGCGCGGGTCCTCGTGCCGGGTTCCCCCTGTCCCGGTGCCGCGCTTCGTGGGGACCAGAGGGCTCCGCCCCGGTCCCCGTGCCGGGCTCCGCGCTTCGGGCGGACCACCGGGATCCGCCCGGTCCAGGCGATGCCGTCCCGGACCCGTATGCGTCGCGTGGACCATGGCGCCCCGCCCCGGACCCGTACACGTCGCGTGGACCATGGCGCCCCGCCCCGGTCCTGGCGCCGGGATCCGGGGGCTTTCGGGCCCTCTACGGGGCCCCGCACCGGGACCCGTGCGGGGCTTCGCGCGGTCCGCGCGGTGCCCGTCCCGCGCGACCGGTACCCGCTTGGCGCGGTGTCCCCGATCGCCGGACTGGCGGGATATGCAGCCTCGCCGGCGAATTGAGGCGCAGGCGCTCGGTTGGGGGCCCCAGGCTGAGGGGGAGGAGCCCTCGCACAGCGGGACCGGACGGAGCCCGGTTTCGGGGAGGACGGGGGTGGGGAAAACGCAACAGCCAGCCCAGGATGGAGCCGTGCCGCCCACACCCGACCCCCCCCGCCTCGGCGAACGCGTCCTGAACGCGGTCAGCCGCGACCCCCTCACCGTCCCCCACCGCATCCGCAACGACGCGCTCCTCGCCGCAGCCATCGGCGTGCTCTCCGTCGTGCTGGCGCTCCTCGTCGACCACGGCCGCAGGCCCGACGCCCTCGGGTGGGCGCTCCTCGCCGGCAGCGTCGTGCCCCTGGTGTGGCGCCGGGCGCACCCCGGGCCGGTCCTGGTGCTCGTGCTGGCCTGTGTCGGCCCGTACCACGCGCTCGACAACACGCATGCCGCGCCCGTACCGGCGTCCCTCGTCGCCCTGTACACCGTTGCCGTCACGGCGCGGCCCCTGTACACCTTCTTCGTCGGCTGCCTCGTCATCGGCGTCAGCCTCGCGATCATGTTCAATGTCGGCACCCACGAGGGCCTGGAGTCGCTGCGTACCTCCGGATGGATCCTCGCCGTGCTCGTCTGCGGCGTCGACGTCCGCATCTACCGCCGCTACATCGCCTCCGTCGTGGGCCGCGCCGAACGTGCCGAGCGCACCCGAGAGGAGGAGGCCGCCCGCCGTGTCGCCGAGGAACGGCTGCGCATCGCCCGCGACCTGCACGACCTGCTCGCCCACTCCATCACCCTCATCGGCGTCCAGACCTCCGTCGCCGCCCACGTCCTGGCCGTCGACCCCGACCGCCTCGACCGGGCGGCGATCGCCAAGGCGCTCGACGACATCGCGGAAACCTGCCGCACTGCCCGCGGCGAACTGCGCACCACGCTGGAGGTGCTGCGCGCCGACGGCCCGGACTGCTACGGCCCGTTGCCGGATCTGGCGGCGCTTGCGGATCTCGTACGCACGGCCGGGGCGGAGCTGACGCTGCGCACCGGGGACGCGCAGATGCCGCCGGCGGTGGAGGCCGCCGCGTACCGGATCGTGCAGGAGTCGCTGACGAACGCCGTGCGGCACGGTGGCGCGGGGGTACGTATCACGGTGACGGTGGTCCGGGACGAGGCCGCCCTCCGTGTCGAGGTGGCCGACGACGGGAACGCGCAGGCCCCCGTCCCCGGTTCGGGCTTCGGCATCATCGGGATGCGGGAGCGGGCGCGCAGCGTCGGCGGCACGCTGTCGGCGGGTCCGCGCGGGGACGGCCCGGGTTTCGAAGTCGCCGCGACCTTGCCCCTGCAGCCTTCGGAGGCCGCCGTATGAATCCCGTGAACCCGATCCGCGTGCTGCTCGCCGACGACCAGACGCTGGTGCGGGCGGCATTCGCGATGCTGGTGGAGTCGGCACGCGACATGGAGGTCGTGGGTCAGGCCGGCACGGGCGCGGAGGCGGTCGAACTGGCCCGCAGCGAACGGGCGGACCTGGTGGTCATGGACATCCGTATGCCCGAGCTCGACGGCATCGAGGCCACCCGCCTGATCGCCGCCGACGACGATCTGGCAGGCGTCAAGGTCCTGGTCCTGACCACGTACGACACCGACGAGCACATCCTCGAGGCGCTGCGCGCGGGCGCGTCGGGCTTCCTGGTGAAGGACACCAGGCCGGCCGACCTGCTGGCGGCGATCCGCACGGTCGCGGCCGGTGATTCGCTGCTGTCACCGGGGCCGACGTCGCGCCTGATCGCCCGTGTGCTGTCCGCTCCGGTGCTTCCGCGGGCCTCGGGGGCCGGCCCGGACGGTCTCACGGACCGTGAACGCCAGGTCCTGACCCTGGTGGCCCGCGGTCTGAACAACACGGAGATCGCCGAGTCGTTGGGTCTGAGCCCACTGACGGCCAAGACCCATGTCAGCCGCATCATGAGCAAACTGGGCGCCCGGGACCGGGCCCAACTGGTCATCATCGCCTATGAGTCGGGCCTGGTGACGCCCGGCGAGGGGTAGGGCAGCGCCCGCCGTGACCTGCGACCACCGGGCCGGTGCCGTGCGGACGCGGTCCGTCCGATCTGCGGCGGCCGTCCCCGGTGCCGAGACCGGTTCACCCGCCGGGCGTGCCGCCGCCGATCGCGTCATCGCCCGGAGAACGGGACAGGGCCCGGTGGCGGTCGCCACCGGGCCCTGATCCACGCCGACTACGCGCCGCTCGCCTTGAGCATGTCCTCACGCTCGACGATCTTCACGCGCTCACGGCCCTGCGGCTCGCCCAGCGCCTTCTCCGCGGCGTCGAGCCTGTACCAGCCGTCCCAGGTCGTCCAGCGGATGTTCCGCTCCGCCAGGAAGGACTCCACCGCCTCCGGCTCGGGCGCGGCCGGTGTCCGGAGGCGGCCGTTCGCGTGGTCGTCCAGCAGGTTGGCGACCGTCTCGTTCGCGTCGCCCTTGGTGTGGCCGATCAGACCGACCGGGCCGCGCCGGATCCAGCCCGTGACGTACGTCGAGTCCAGGTGCTCGCCGGACTCCTCGATCACGCGGCCGCCCTCGTCCGGGACCGTGCCGGTCTCGACGTCCCAGGGGAGCTTCGGCAGCTCGTCGGAGAGGTACCCCACGGCCCGGTAGACGGACTGGACGTCCCAGTCCTTGAACTCACCCGTGCCCTTCACGTTGCCCGTGCCGTCGAGCGTGGTGCGCTCGGTGCGCAGGCCCACGACCCTGCCGTCCTCGCCGAGGATCTCGGTGGGCGACTCGAAGAAGTGCAGGAACAGCTTGTGGGGACGCTCGCCGACGTCCCGGATCGCCCAGTTCTCCAGGGTCTTCGCGACCATGTCCGCCTGCTTGTTGCCCCGGCGGGTCTCGATGGAGCCCTCGTCGTAGTCGATGTCCTCGGGGTCGACGATGACCTCGATGTTGGGGGAGTGGTCCAGCTCGCGCAGTTCCATCGGGCTGAACTTCGCCTGCGCCGGGCCGCGACGCCCGAAGACGTGGATCTCCACGGCCTTGTTGGCCTTGAGGCCGTCGTAGACGTTCGGCGGGATCTCGGTCGGCAGCAGCTCGTCCGCCGTCTTCGCCAGGATGCGTGCCACGTCGAGCGCGACGTTGCCGACACCGAGCACGGCCACCTTCTCGGCCTCCAGCGACCAGGTGCGCGGCCAGTCCGGGTGCCCGTCGTACCAGGACACGAAGTCCGCCGCGCCGTACGAGCCGTCGAGCTCGATCCCCGGTATGTCGAGTGCGCGGTCGGCGGTGGCGCCGGTGGAGAAGATCACCGCGTCGTAGAAGGTGCGGAGGTCGTCGAGACTGAGGTCGTTGCCGTAGTCGACGTTGCCGAAGAGGCGGATCTGCGGCTTGTCGAGCACCTGGTGCAGGGCGGTGATGATGCCCTTGATCCGCGGGTGGTCGGGGGCGACGCCGTAACGGATCAGGCCGAAGGGCGCGGGCATACGCTCGAAGAGGTCGATGGACACGCCGGGGTCGGCGGCAGCCACCTCGGACTTCAGCAGCGCATCGGCGGCGTAGATTCCGGCGGGGCCGGCTCCGACGATGGCTACCCGCAGGGGGCGGGGCATGACAGGTTCCCTTCGAGCGGCGACAACTGGCTCGTCGGTAACCCTAAACAAAGGCAAGCCTAAGTCAGTACCCGGCCCGATCCTATGACCTCATAAGGCCGGCTTATGCCCTCTGAAAGGTCTGCTTGATGAAGGTTCGCATACGGCGGAGTGCGGTCCCGGCGGGATCCCTGCTGTCAGGTGACGCCATGGCGGTCCGGATCCGCTGAGGCCCCGATCCCGGCATGGGCGCGCCGCGCGACGTCGGTTCACCGTCGCCCAGTTCGACCGATGAGTCCCGACCCTGCCGGCGGTCCACACCCCATGGACAAGCAATTCAGCGCCACGCTGCAGAAGAGCCCCGCCCGGGGCGGCTGGACCTATCTGGTCTGGCCCGAGTCCGTCGAGTTCTTCGGGACCCGTGGGCTGGTCAAGGTGCGGGGGACCGTGGACGGCCATCCCTTCCGGAGCTCGTTCATGGCTCTCGGTGACGGTACGCACAAGCTGCCCGTCAAGGCCGACGTCCGAAAGGCGATCCACAAGGAGGCGGGGGACACCGTCACCGTCCGGCTCGAAGAGCGCATGTGGGAATGAGGAACCCGTGGCCGGCGGGCTTCCCCGGTGCGGGAGAATGGGGCCATGAGCCTGTTCCGTGATGACGGCGTCGTCCTGCGCACCCAGAAGCTGGGCGAGGCCGACCGCATCATCACGCTGCTCACGCGCGGTCACGGCCGCGTACGCGCCGTGGCGCGCGGGGTGCGGCGGACCAAGTCGAAGTTCGGGGCCAGGCTCGAGCCGTTCTCCCACGTCGACGTGCAGTTCTTCGCGCGCGGCAGCGAACTCGTGGGGCGCGGGCTGCCGCTGTGCACCCAGTCCGAGACCATCGCGCCGTACGGCGGTGGCATCGTCACCGACTACGCCCGCTACACGGCCGGCACAGCCATGCTGGAGACGGCCGAGCGGTTCACCGACCACGAGGGCGAACCGGCCGTGCAGCAGTATCTGCTGCTCGTCGGGGGTCTGCGCACCCTCTCACGGGGCGAGCACGCACCGAACCTGGTGCTCGACGCGTTCCTGCTGCGTTCCCTCGCCGTCAACGGCTACGCCCCCAGCTTCGACGGCTGCGCCCGCTGCGGGCTGCCCGGGCCCAATCGGTTCTTCTCCGTCGCCGCGGGCGGCGTCATATGCGGCGACTGCCGGGTGCCCGGCAGCGTCGTACCCTCTGCGGAGGCCATCGGGCTGCTCAGCGCGCTGCTGACCGGCGACTGGCCGACCGCGGACGCGTGCGAGGCGCGCCACGTCAGGGAGGGGAGCGGGCTGGTGTCCGCCTATCTGCACTGGCACCTGGAGCGCGGCCTGCGCTCCCTGAGGTACGTAGAGAAGTAGCGAAATAGGAGATGTGAGCCGCATGGCACGACGCGGATTCCTGGGCCGGTCCCGCCGCGAGTACAAGGTCCCCGAGCCGCACCCCTCCGGCGCCCGACCGCCCAGGATCCCGGCCGAGCTGGTGCCGAACCACGTGGCCTGCGTCATGGACGGCAACGGCCGCTGGGCCAAGGAGCGGGGACTGCCCCGCACCGAGGGCCACAAGGTCGGCGAGGGCGTCGTGCTGGACGTGCTCAAGGGCTGCCTCGAGATGGGCGTGAAGAACCTCTCCCTGTACGCCTTCTCCACCGAGAACTGGAAGCGCTCGCCCGAGGAGGTGCGCTTCCTGATGAACTTCAACCGGGACGTCATCCGCCGCCGCCGCGACGAGATGGACGAGCTGGGCATCCGTATCCGCTGGGTCGGCCGGATGCCGAAGATGTGGAAGTCCGTCGTCCAGGAGCTTCAGGTCGCGCAGGAGCAGACCGTCGGCAACGACGCGATGACCCTCTACTTCTGCGTCAACTACGGCGGCCGGGCCGAGGTCGCGGATGCGGCGCAGGCGATCGCACGCGATGTGGCGGCGGGCAAGCTCGACCCGTCGAAGGTCAACGAGAAGACGTTCCAGAAGTACCTCTACTACCCGGACATGCCGGACGTGGACCTGTTCCTGCGCCCCAGCGGAGAGCAGCGCACCTCGAACTATCTGATCTGGCAGTCCAGTTACGCCGAGATGGTGTTCCAGGACGTGCTGTGGCCGGATTTCGACCGGCGAGACCTGTGGCGCGCCTGCCTCGAGTACGCGCAGCGTGACCGCCGCTTCGGCGGCGCGATCCCGAACGAGGAGCTCGAGGCGATGCGGGGCCGGCCCGACGACCCGGCGGTCTGACCCGGCCGTCACAGGTGGTCGCTACGATCACGGTTCATCACCGCCATCGGGAGGGGCCATGACACAAGAGCGGCAGCACCAAGAGGACCGCCAGGCGGTGGCGCTCGCCTACGAGCCCACCGCCCGTGACATGGCGTCCGCCCTGCGGGCCCGGATGCGCGCCACCCCCTCCGGACGCCGCACCCGACGTCTGCTGCTTTTCGCGGGAGTGCTGGGAACGGGCTGCTTCTCGCTGCTCATACTGCTGGACGCCATGACCTGGCGGCTGTGGCTCATGCTGGGCATCGGCGCTCTCGCCTTCGGCTGCCTGTATCTGCTGCCGCAGCTGCAGGCACGCCAGCTCCACCAGATGGCAGCTCTCCAGGGCGAGTTCCGTGCCGTCGTCGACGACAGCGGCATCCGGCTGACCACCCGCGACTCCGACGCCACCACCAACTGGTCGGTGTACTCGCGGTACGTGGAGGCCGACGACGTGTTCGTCCTCCTCACCGGCGACAAGCACGGCGTGGGAATCATGGTCCTGCCCAAGCGCGGGGCGGCGGAGCCGGCCGTCGTCGAGCGCCTGCGGGGCATGCTCGACCGGCACATCAAGAAGGCGTGACCGGCCGCGGCTGCGGCAGCGCCGCACTCTTCGCGGTCGCCGCGTTCCTCGCCTGGTACAGCTTCGGCATCACGGTCGAGATGGAGACGTTCCCCGGGTTCCGCCCCAATCGCACCGGCTTCGCGATCTTCTTCGTCCTTGCCGCGGCCGGAGCCGCGTCGGCGGCCCTCACGCTGGGGGGCCGTCGCTCCCGCCTCGCCCTGACCGCCACCGCGTGCGTGGCCGCGGCACTCGTCTGGCGTGTGCACACGATCGCCCCGGCCCTGCACTGCTGGGACCACAACACCGTCGGCCGCAACGACGACGGGTCCTTCAACTGCTACGACCTCTGACGCGCACACAGCCGTGGCCCACATCCCGGGAGGGGTGCGGGCCACGGTCGTGTCGTGGAGGTCAGCCGGCCTTTGCAGCGCACCCCGCGCAGGTGCCGAAAATCTCGACCGTGTGCGCCACGTTCACATAGCCGTGCTGCGCCGCGATCGTCTCCGCCCACTGCTCCACCGCGGGGCCCTCGACCTCGACGGCCTTGCCGCACAGCCGGCACACCAGGTGGTGATGGTGGTCGTCGGTCGAGCAGCGGCGGTACACGGACTCGCCCTCGCTGGTGCGCAGCACATCGACCTCACCGGCGTCGGCGAGGGACTGCAGCGTGCGGTAGACCGTCGTCAGGCCGACGGAATCGCCGCGGTGCTTGAGCATGTCGTGCAGTTCCTGCGCGCTGCGGAACTCGTCGACCTCGTCCAGCGCCGCCGCCACCGCGGCCCGCTGCCGGGTCGACCGGCCTCGCACCGGGGCGGTGTTTCCGCCGGTTGGCGCCGTGGTCACAGGTGCCTCCTCGCCTTGCCCGCACATACGTCGGGCCATTCTGCCAGGCTTGCGCGCGGACCCGTTCCGGGCGGGGACGGGACCTGCGGACCCGTCCCCCGCTCGACCCCGGCCGGTGACCCGCGCTCAGACCTTCACGTCGTCGCCGGGGCGCCGGGTGCCCGGCATCTCGACCGCGCACTGCGACCCGTTCGCCCCGCTCACCTCCAGTGTCCTGGCCCGCCGCCGCGCCAGGGGCGTGGCCAGCGCGGTCAGCACGACGAACACGGCGATGGCGAGCATCACAATCGTCGCGCCCGGCGGCACGTCCTGGTAGTAGGAGGTGGTGGTTCCGGCCACGGCGACCGTCACCCCGATGGCGACCGACAGCGCGTACGTCGCCTTGAACGAGCGCGAGATCTGCTGGGCCGCGGCAACCGGGACCACCATCAGGGCGCTCACCAGCAGCAGCCCGACCACCCGCATGGCAACGCTGACCGTGACCGCGGCGGTGACCGCGACGAGCAGGTTCAGCGCCCGCACCGGCAGGCCGGTGACCCGGGCGAACTCCTCGTCCTGGCTGACGGCGAACAACTGCCGGCGCAGCCCCAGCGACACCAGCACCACGAACGCGGCGAGCAGCACGATCGCGATGACGTCCTGCTCGGAGACCGTCGAGAGAGAGCCGAAGAGATACGTGGTGAGGTTGGCCGTGGATCCTGTGTCGGAGAGTTCGATCAGCAGGACACCGCCTGCCATCCCGCCGTAGAACAGCATCGCCAGCGCGATGTCGCCGCGGGTGCGGCCGTAGGTGCGGATGAGCTCCATCAGCACGGCGCCGAGGACCGAGACCAGCGTCGCCATCCAGATGGGGTTGGTCGACATCAGGAAGCCGAGACCGACACCGGTCATCGCGACATGGCCGATTCCGTCCCCCATCAGGGCCTGCCGCCGCTGCACCAGATAGATGCCGACGGCAGGGGCGGTGATGCCCACCAGCAGCGCCGCGAGCAGCGCGCGCTGCATGAACGGGGAGTCGAGCATTTCCAGGATCATGTGAGCAGTCCCGTGCGGAGCGGCTCGTCGGCCGCGTGCGGATGTACGTGGTCGTGGCCGGGCAGGGCGTGCTGGCCGACTGCCTCCGGGGGCGGCCCGTCGTGGACCACGCAGCCGTCGCGCAGCACCACGGCCCGGTCGATCAGCGGCTCCAGCGGGCCCAGCTCGTGCAGCACCAGCAGCACCGTCGTACCGGCGGCGACCTGCTCGCGCAGCGTCCCCGCCAGCACCTCCTGGCTGGCCAGGTCCACGCCCGCCATCGGCTCGTCCATGATCAGCAGCTCGGGCTCCGCGGCGAGCGCCCGTGCTATCAGCACCCGCTGGTGCTGGCCGCCGGACAGGGCGCTCACGGAGTCCTTGGCGCGCTCGCCCAGGCCGACCAGCTCGATGGCGCGCTGCACCGCAGCCCTGTCGCCACGGGAGGGCAGACCGAAGCGGGCGCGGGAGAGCCTGCCGGCGGAGACGACCTCGCGGACGGTCGCCGGCACACCGCTCGCGGCGGTGGTGCGCTGCGGTACGTAACCGACCCGCGCCCACTGCCTGAAGCGCCGCAGCTCCGTGCCGAACAGCTCGATCCGGCCGTCGGTGAGGGGCACCTGGCCGATCACAGAGCGCACGGCGGTTGACTTGCCCGAGCCGTTGGCGCCGAGCAGGGCCACGACCTCACCGCGCCCGACAGCGAGGTCGATGCCGCGCAGGACGGAGCGCGAGCCGAGAGTGGCACGGGCTCCGCGGACGGATATGACCGGCTCGCTGCTCATGGGGGGCCGCCTCTCCTGGTGGGACTGCGTCACTTCGCGCCGAGGGCCTTCTGCAGCGCGGCGAGGTTCGAGCGCATGACCTCGATGTAGTCATCGCCCTTCGACCGGTCCGTGATTCCCTCGAGCGGGTCGAGGACGTCGGTCTTCAGGCCGGTGTCCGCGGCGAGGGTCTTCGCGGTCTTGTCGCTGGCCAGGGTCTCGAAGAAGACGGTGGTGACCTTGTCCTCCTTCGCGATCGTCTGGAGCTCCTTGATACGGGCCGGGCTGGGCTCGGACTCGGGGTCGACGCCTGCGATGCCCTCCTGCTCCAGGCCGTAGCGCTCCGCGAGGTAGCCGAAGGCGGAGTGGGTGGTGATGAACGTCTTCGTGGCCGAGTTCTTCAGGCCCTTCTCGAAGTCGGTGTGCAGGGCGGTGAGCTCGGCGACCAGCGCGTCGGTGTTCTTCTTGTAGTCCGCGGCGTGGTCCGGGTCCGCCTTCTCCATCTGGGCGCCCACGCCCTTGGCGACCTCGGCGTACTTCACCGGGTCGAGCCAGATGTGCGGGTCGCCACCGGCCTCGGCCTCGTGGTCCTCGTGCCCGGCCTCTTCGTGCCCGGCTTCTTCGTGTCCGTGGTCGTGGGCGTCGGCGGTGTCGAAGTGCTCGAGCTCCGTGAGGGTGGCGGCGTCCACCTTGTACTTCACGCTTGTCTGGTCGATGGCCTTGTCGACGGCGGGCTGGACGCCCTTGAGGTAGAGGATCAGACCGGCGTCGTCGAGCTCGGCGGTCTGGCGGGGCTTGAGCTCCAGGTCGTGCGGCTCGACACCCGGCTTGGTGAGGGTGGTGACGGAGACATTGTCGCCGCCGATCTGCTCCGCGAGATACTGCATGGGGTAGAACGACGCAGCGACCTTCAGCTTGCCGTCGCCGTCCACGCTTGCGGCGTCGGAGGTGGAGCAGGCGGAGACGGCCAGGAGGCCGAGCGTGACTGCTCCGGCGGTGGCGGCGGTGGGTATGAGGCGTCGTACGTTCATGACACTCATTTTCAACAAAAACGGAAACGATTGTCAATAAACCTCCGTCCCTGCCCCCTCCTCCAATCCGATTTGATCCGGGGGGTGGAGCCGCCGGTAACCTGAGTCATTCTCCGTTCGTCGTCGTCGTAATGAAGAGAGCACCGTGGCCGCCGACAAGATCGATACGATCGTCAACCTGAGCAAGCGCCGTGGCTTTGTCTACCCCTGCAGCGAGATCTACGGCGGCCAGAAGGCCGCCTGGGACTACGGGCCGCTGGGTGTCGAGCTCAAGGAGAACATCAAGCGCCAGTGGTGGCGCTACATGGTCACCTCGCGCGAGGACGTCGTCGGCATCGACTCGTCGGTGATCCTGGCCACCGAGGTCTGGGAGGCCTCCGGTCACGTCGCCACCTTCACCGACCCGCTCACCGAGTGCACCTCCTGTCACAAGCGCTATCGGGCCGACCACCTGGAGGAGGCGTACGAGGAGAAGCACGGCAGGGTCCCGGAGAACGGCCTCGCCGACCTGAACTGCCCCAACTGCGGCAACAAGGGCACCTTCACCGAGCCCAAGCAGTTCTCCGGCCTGCTCGCCACCCACCTCGGCCCCACCCAGGATTCCGGCTCCGTCGCCTACCTCCGGCCCGAGACGGCGCAGGGCATCTTCACCAACTTCGGCCAGGTGCAGCAGACGTCGCGCAAGAAGCCGCCGTTCGGCATCGCGCAGATGGGCAAGTCCTTCCGGAACGAGATCACTCCGGGCAACTTCATCTTCCGCACCCGCGAGTTCGAGCAGATGGAGATGGAGTTCTTCGTCAAGCCCGGCGAGGACGAGCAGTGGCACGAGTACTGGATGGAGCAGCGCTGGAACTGGTACCGCGACCTGGGCCTGCGTGAGGAGAACATGCGCTGGTTCGAGCACCCGCAGGAGAAGCTTTCCCACTACTCCAAGCGCACCGCCGACATCGAGTACCGCTTCCAGTTCGGCGGCAGCGAGTGGGGCGAGCTCGAGGGCGTCGCCAACCGCACCGACTACGACCTCTCCGCGCACTCCAAGGCGTCCGGCACCGACCTGTCGTACTTCGACCAGGAGGCCGGCGAGCGCTGGACGCCGTACGTCATCGAGCCGGCGGCCGGTGTCGGCCGCGCCATGCTCGCCTTCCTCCTCGACGCGTACAACGAGGACGAGGCCCCCAATGCCAAGGGCGTCATGGAGAAGCGCACCGTGATGCGCCTCGACCCGCGCCTGGCCCCGGTGAAGGTCGCCGTCCTGCCGCTGAGCCGCAACCCGCAGCTCTCCCCGAAGGCCAAGGGCCTCGCCGCCGATCTGCGCAAGAACTGGAACATCGAGTTCGACGACGCGGGCGCCATCGGCCGCCGCTACCGCCGCCAGGACGAGATCGGCACCCCGTTCTGTGTCACCGTCGACTTCGACACCCTCGACGACAACGCGGTGACCGTGCGCGAGCGCGACACGATGAAGCAGGAGCGTGTCTCCCTCGACCAGATCCAGGGCTACCTGGGCAGCCGTCTGCTGGGCTGCTGACGCCCGGCGTCCGAAGCGTTCGAAGCCCCCGGTTCCGGGTAACGGAACCGGGGGCTTCATGCACACTCGGCCCCACGTGCACCGTAGGGCAGGCCCGGCACAGGAGGCACAGATGCCGTCCATGACCACCAGCAAGGTCCGCAGATGGGACGAGCACGGACGCGAGTACGTCGTGCAGGTCGAAAAGGCCGGGATCCAGCGGCAGTTGAGCTGCGCCACCTGCGACTGGCGCAAGAGCGCGCAGTTCCTGCCATGGCTCAAGGCCGAGGAACACCTGGCTCAGGCACACCAGGCGACCGTGGACCCTACGGCAGGCGAAGGCTGAGACCCGCCCGGACGTGCCGGCCCGGTCCCGCCGCTCGCGTGTCCGGGCTGCCGTCTCCGGGAGCCGGCCTGCGGCCCCCGGGCGCGGGCGGGTCGGCGACGGGCGACGGGCGCCCAGGGCGTCAAGTGGTGGGCCGGTCGGTCGGGCGTGCGGTGAGGCCCCGCAGGCAGAGGTCCGCGACCGCCGCGAACTCCGCGTCGATTCCCGGCTTCGACCACTCGGGCGCATAGGCCGGGTCGTGGAAGCGGGTCATCGCGTCGAACACCGCCCGGGCGGCACCCAGCGGCTCCACAGGCATGAACTGGTGCGCCTGCACGCCCTCTTCGACGATCTCGCTCAACTGCCCGACCAACTCGGCGATATGCGCCTCGACCACCGTGCTGTTCCCCCCGATCAGCACGCCGAACGTCTCGAACAGCTCAGGGTCGCCCCCCGCCTTCTGCCGCTTCGTTTCGAAGAGCGCCGACAGCCACTGACGCAGCTTCTCCGGCGCCGGCTGCTCCGCTTCGGAGGCGATCGCCGCCAGCTCGTCCACCGTCCGCCGCAGCCACCGCTCGGTGACCGCCTCCCGCAGCGCCGCCTTGGTACGGAAATGCCGGTAGACGCTGCCGTGGCTGACGCCCAGCGCCCGGGCCACGTCCACGACCGTGGCCTTCGCCGGACCGTACCGGCGCAGCACGTCCTCGGTGGCTTCGAGGATGCGCTCGGGAGTCAGTGCTTCGGGCGTCATGGCGTCTGGGCTGCCTTTCGCTGAACAGGGGGCACCGAGACGGTACCGCGCGGTTCAGTTCTCGCTGTCCAGGTGGGCCATCTGTGCTGCCGGGTAACGCTCACCGGCCGCCGCGCCGGCCGGCACGGCCTCCTCGATCGCCGCCAGGTCGGCGTCGGTCAGCCTGACCTCCAGGGCGCCCAGCGCCTCGTCCAGCCGGGTACGGGTGCGGGCTCCGATCAACGGCACGATGTCCTCGCCGCGCGAGAGCACCCATGCGACGGCGGTCTGGGCGACGCTGATTCCCTTGTCGTCGGCCACCTTTCGGAGCCGGTCGACGAGCGCCAGGTTGTGGTCGAGATTGTCGCCCTGGAAACGAGGGCTCATGCCACGGAAGTCACCGGGGCCGAGCTCGCGGTCACGGGAGAAGTGGCCGCTGATCAGGCCGCGCGACAGTACGCCGTACGCGGTGACGCCTATGCCGAGCTCTCGGACGGTGGGCAGGATCGCCTTCTCGATGGCGCGTGATATCAGCGAGTACTCGATCTGGAGGTCGGCGATCGGGGCGACGGCCGCCGCACGGCGGACGGTGTCCGCGCCCACCTCCGACAGGCCGATGTGCCGGACATGGCCCGACTCGACCAGCTCGGCGATGGCGCCGACGGTCTCCTCGATGGGGACATCGGGGTCGAGACGGGCGATCCGGTAGATGTCGATGTGGTCCGTGCCGAGCCGCTCGAGGCTGTACGCGGCGAAGTTCTTGACCGCGGCGGGCCGGCCGTCGATTCCGGTGAACCCGCCCTCGGCGGTGCGCAGCGCGCCGAACTTGACGCTGACCAGGGCCCGGTCGCGGGCGGCACCGGACGTGGTGCGCAGCGCCTCGTTGATCAGCAGCTCGTTGTGACCCATGCCGTAGAAGTCGCCCGTGTCGAGAAGGGTGACGCCCGCGTCGAGGGCGGCGTGGACGGTCGCCACGGACTCGGCGCGGTCGGCGCTGCCGTACAGAGCGGACATGCCCATGCAACCGAGACCGAGAGGGAAGACCCTCGGGCCGGTGGAGCCGAGGGCACGGAAGGCGGGCGCGATGGTCGTCATCGGGGTCTCCCAGTGTGGTTGGTCGGTGACATCGACGACTGTGGCATAACGACTGACAGATTTCAATATCTGTCAGTCGTTATTGGCTCGGAAGGGTGACGTCGGCAGGGCGCCGTCGCCCGTGGCGCGGCGGTAGCCGGAAAACCTGGTGTCGATCGCACCGCCGAAGCGGTACCGTCGCTGCCATGTCTTCGTTCTTCCAGATCTACGAGTGAGAGGGCGGCGGTCACCCGCCCCCGTCAGACGTTTCCGAAGTCACTTCTCACCCACGATGGGAGAACCCCATGGCCAAGAGCCGGAACAACCTTCTCGGCGTCGGAGGACAGCGCAAAAAGCTGTCCCGCAACGAACAGCAGTCGGGCGGCCCTGCCCGCGAGGCCGACCGCAAGGCGGCTTCCGACCAGAAGCAGGAGCTGCTGCGCAAGATGCGTGAGCGCGCTCAGGTCGCGTCGGACACGGAGCCTCGGACCGAGGACGCGGCGCCGCAGTCCGAGGGTGGGGCGGCACCGCAGGAGAGCCAGGCCTGACGGCCGATCAGCAGCACGGGCCCGGACCGCGTCACGCGGCCCGGGCCCTTTTCCGTCCAGGGCCCCTCTTACCTCCAGTGCGCGACCCCGCCCGGCCTGTCCCCGGCCGTGCCCGGCACGGGGGCGGTGGACGGGGTGGTGGATGAGGTCGTGGTCGCGGTACTCACGGCATCCACGGTCGACCGGCCCGTAGCCTGGTACCAGAGCCTTCTTGCCCTGGTGCAAGCACTACCTGGCACCGGCTCGACAGGCTCGGCACCCTGGGGGCATGGGGACGATGACGCGGGAACTCGACGCACCAGGGCGGGACGGCGTGCAAGGGCCCGACGTCGCCCGACGCCCGGACGACGTGCGGCGGCACGAGCTCGCGGCGTTCCCGCGCAGTCGCCGCGGAAGGATCACCCCCGAGCAGGTGGGCCGGCCCCGGGGTCCCCGACGGCGCACGCCGGGGCTGCGCCGGGAAGAGGTCGCGCAGCTGTCCGCCGTCGGCGTCACCTGGTACACGGGGCTGGGGCCGCCCCAGCTTGCGGACACCGCGGCTCGCCGCGCAACGTCCGCCTGACCGGCCGGAGGGACAGGGACAGCAGTCATTCCCGGCGGTGCGCGACAATGGGCGAATGACCACGCTCGCCCCCGCCTCCACGAACACGCTCCGGATCGGCCCGCACGCCGTGCAGCCGCCGGTGGTCCTTGCGCCCATGGCCGGCATCACCAACGCGCCCTTCCGCACCCTGTGCAGGGAGTTCTCGGGCGGCAAGGGTCTGTTCGTCAGCGAGATGATCACCACTCGGGCGCTGGTCGAGCGCAACGAGAAGACCATGCAGCTCATCCACTTCGACGAGACCGAGACGCCGCGCTCGATTCAGCTGTACGGGGTGGACCCGGTCACCGTCGGCAAGGCCGTACGCATGATCGTGGACGAGGACCTGGCCGATCACATCGACCTGAACTTCGGCTGCCCGGTCCCCAAGGTCACCCGCAAGGGCGGCGGCTCCGCCCTCCCGTACAAGCGGCCGCTGCTGCGCGCCATCCTGAACGAGGCCGTCGGCAACGCCGGTGACCTGCCGGTCACCATGAAGATGCGCAAAGGCATCGACGACGATCACATCACCTACCTCGACGCGGGCCGCATCGCCGTCGAGGAGGGCGTCACGGCCATCGCCCTGCACGGGCGAACGGCGGCGCAGCACTACGGGGGTACGGCGGACTGGGACGCGATCGCCCGCCTCAAGGAGCACGTCCCTCAGATCCCGGTGCTCGGCAACGGCGACATCTGGTCGGCCGACGACGCGGTGCGGATGATGCGCGAGACGGGCTGCGACGGTGTGGTCGTGGGCCGTGGTTGCCTGGGCCGGCCGTGGCTGTTCGGGGACCTGGTGGCGGCCTTCGAGGGGCGGCCGAACGACTACGCCCGGCCGACGCTGCGCGAGGTGGCGGACGTGATGCTGCGCCACGCGAGACTGCTGGGGGAGTGGATCGGGGACGAGTCGCGCGGGGTGATCGACTTCCGCAAGCACGTGGCCTGGTATCTCAAGGGCTTCGCGGTGGGCTCGGAGATGCGCAAGAAACTGGCGGTCACCTCGTCGCTGGACGAGCTCGGCGGTCAGTTGAGCGCGCTCGATCTGGACCAGTCGTGGCCGGTGGGTGCGGACGGCCCGCGCGGGCGGACGTCGGGGAACAACCGGGTGGTCCTGCCGGACGGCTGGCTGAAGGATCCGTACGACTGCGCGGGTGTCGGCGCGGAGGCCGAACTGGACACCTCGGGTGGTTGAGGGCACGACTCCTCGGGCGGAAGAGGGAGTTGCCCCGAGACGCGCTGATCAGAATGCGAGCCTCGGGACACCAGGGGCCGGGTCACCAGCGCCGTCCTTGTGCACGGCACGGCGTACGGGAGGACTCGTACCGCACGTCGTACAGCCGGGTCGCCGAAGGGCTGAAACGCTCACGGCCCGACGTCCGTCTCGTCCCCCGCTATTGCGGCTCCACGTACGGGGCACATCTCGCACCCGGCGGCGCCTGCTTTCCCGAACAGGACCGGGAAGGGCTGTACCGGCCCTTGGTGCCGACGACCCGCCGGCCGTGTGGGCCCTTCTCGATGGCGACCCGGTCGCCGAGATCGGCACGACCTCGCTCTGATCCTGCACACAAATGCGGGACGGTCGGTGGAGGCCGAGGTCCTTCCGCGGGTTGTCCTGACGGACATGAGCGAGCACCTCGGCACGGAGGACGGTTTCACGGGCGTGACCCGGTACGTGCCGGCGGAGGTGCTCGACGCGCTGGGCCGGGCGGATGGGCCCTCGCCGTCTGCCGGGAACTGCCGGCGATCGAGGAACGCCGGCTGCCCGAGAACAGCCTGGTCACGGTGAGGGCGCGGGGCAGACTGGCCGGGCTGCTCACCAGGAGCGGCGCGCACCAGGAAGCGGTGGAGCAGGCACACAGGGTGTGGGCCGTGCGGCGCCGGGTGATGGGGGAGTGCCCACCCCGCGACGCTCGAAGCCCGGCAGTGGCTGGACGACGCCTTGCCGCGCCGGGCCGCAGGGACCGCGCCCACGAGGAGTGGACGGCGGTGCGGGAGGCGGCGGCCGCCGAATGGGGTGCGGACCATGCGCTCGTGCGTGCCACGGCCGAAGCCCTGGATCGAACGGGGAGGCGCCGGCTCGAGTGCCTCCAGGCTGGCATCGGGTGCCGGTCCCAAATGGCCGCTCGTTTGAGCGCTGAAATCTGCGCCGTGCGGCAGTGTCTGGACGCAGAGCGGCAGTTGCCAGGCCGATTCACGCTCGAAGCGAGGGTGAATGACGCGGACGGTGGCAGTGGTGCAACCATGAGTGATCAGCTTCATGTCCGGATGGTGACATCTGAGCGGCGATTGGAGGGTGATCCTCGCCACCTCTGAGGTCGCGGGGGCTCATATGAGCACGGAATTGCATGTTGCACTTCTCAAAGGATGGCACTGAGTGCCAGACGATCTTGCCTTGATTGATCGACGTGTTCACTACTCAATGTGAGTGAATTTACCGATTGCGCACACGTTCCGTATCGCTTGCTTCAAGAAGTAAACATGTGCCTCTTGCTGGCGAGACCGGCGCGTCACTTTTGATCTGGTGGCGGACCAGTCGTTAAGGCCGTATGACGCGCAAGTGGACGTACCCAGACGCCTTCGATCTGGGTATGTTCCTCGCCGTCAGGGCAGCCACCGAGTCCTCGAGGAGTCGAGACCCGTGTCGGAAAACAAAGATCAGAAGTTCGTCTACGACTTCACCGAGGGCAACAAAGACCTCAAGGACCTGCTCGGCGGGAAGGGTGCCAACCTCGCCGAGATGACCAACCTCGGTCTGCCGGTCCCTCCGGGCTTCACGATCACGACCGAGGCCTGCAAGGTCTACCTCGAGAGCGGCGCCGAGCCGCCCGCCCTGCGCGACGAGGTGAGTGCGCACCTCGACGCCCTCGAGAAGACGATGGGCAAGAAGCTCGGTCAGGCCGACAACCCGCTGCTCGTATCCGTACGGTCGGGCGCCAAGTTCTCGATGCCCGGCATGATGGACACGGTCCTCAACATCGGTCTCTCCGACGAGTCGGTCGCGGGCCTCGCCCAGCAGGCCGGCGACGAGCGCTTCGCGTGGGACTCCTACCGCCGCCTCATCCAGATGTTCGGCAAGACCGTGCTGGGCGTCGACGGCGAGCTCTTCGAGGAAGCACTCGACGAGGCCAAGGCGGCCAAGAAGGTCACCGTCGACACCGACCTCGACGCCGCGGACCTCAAGAAGCTCGTCAAGCAGTTCAAGAAGATCGTCAAGACCGAGGCCGGCCGCGACTTCCCGCAGGACCCGCGTGAGCAGATGGACCTCGCGATCTGCTCGGTCTTCGAGTCCTGGAACACCGACCGCGCCAAGCTCTACCGCCGCCAGGAGCGCATCCCCGGCGACCTCGGCACGGCAGTCAACGTCTGCTCCATGGTCTTCGGCAACCTCGGCCCCGACTCCGGCACCGGCGTCGCCTTCACCCGCGACCCCGCCTCGGGCCACCAGGGCGTCTACGGCGACTACCTGCAGAACGCGCAGGGCGAGGACGTCGTCGCCGGTATCCGCAACACCGTGCCGCTGGCCGACCTCGAGTCGATCGACAAGCAGTCGTACGACCAGCTGATGCAGATCATGGAGACGCTGGAGAACCACTACAAGGATCTCTGCGACATCGAGTTCACCATCGAGCGCGGCCAGCTGTGGATGCTGCAGACCCGTGTCGGCAAGCGCACCGCCGGCGCTGCCTTCCGTATCGCCACCCAGCTCGTCGACCAGGGCCTGATCGACGAGGCCGAGGCGCTCCAGCGTGTCAACGGCGCCCAGCTCGCCCAGCTGATGTTCCCCCGCTTCGACGAGAAGGCGAAGACGGAGCTGCTCGGCCGCGGCATCGCCGCCTCCCCGGGCGCGGCCGTCGGCAAGGCGGTCTTCGACTCCTACACCGCGGTCAAGTGGTCGCGTTCCGGCGAGAAGGTCATCCTCATCCGCCGTGAGACCAACCCCGACGACCTGGACGGCATGATCGCCGCGGAGGGCATCCTGACCTCCCGCGGTGGCAAGACCTCGCACGCCGCCGTCGTCGCCCGCGGCATGGGCAAGACCTGTGTCTGCGGCGCCGAGGAGCTCGAGGTCGACACCAAGCGCCGCCGGATGACGGTGAACGGCACCCTCATCGAGGAGGGCGACGTCGTCTCCATCGACGGCTCCACCGGCAAGGTCTACAAGGGCGAGGTGCCGGTCGTGCCCTCCCCGGTCGTCGAGTACTTCGAGGGCCGCATGCACGCGGGCGCCGACGACGCCGACGAGCTCGTCCAGGCCGTCCACCGGATCATGGCCTACGCGGACCGCGTACGCCGGCTGCGCGTACGGGCCAACGCCGACAACGCGGAAGACGCGCTGCGCGCCCGCCGTTTCGGCGCCCAGGGCATCGGGCTGTGCCGCACCGAGCACATGTTCCTCGGCGAGCGCCGCGAGATGGTCGAGAAGCTGATCCTCGCGGACACCGACGACGAGCGCGAAGAGGCGCTGAAGGCGCTGCTCCCTCAGCAGAAGCAGGACTTCGTGGAGCTGTTCGAGGCGATGGACGGGCTGCCGGTGACGGTGCGTCTGCTCGACCCGCCGCTGCACGAGTTCCTCCCCGACATCACCGAGCTCTCGGTGCGCGTCGCCCTCGCCGAGGCCCGCAAGGACCACAACGAGAACGATCTGCGCCTGCTGCAGGCCGTGCACCGGCTGCACGAGCAGAACCCGATGCTGGGTCTGCGCGGTGTGCGCCTCGGGCTCGTCATCCCCGGTTTGTTCACCATGCAGGTACGGGCGATCGCCGAGGCCGCCGCGCAGCGCATCGAGGCCAAGGGCGATCCGCGCGCCGAGATCATGATCCCGCTCGTCGGCACCGTCCAGGAGCTGGAGATCGTCCGCGAGGAGGCCGAGCAGGTCATCGCCGAGGTGCAGCAGCGCACCGGCATCGAGCTGAAGCTGGCGCTCGGCACGATGATCGAGCTGCCGCGCGCCGCGCTGACCGCCGGCCAGATCGCGGAGGCCGCCGAGTTCTTCTCCTTCGGCACCAACGACCTCACCCAGACCGTGTGGGGCTTCTCCCGCGACGACGTGGAGGCCAGCTTCTTCACCGCGTACCTGGAGAAGGGCATCTTCGGGGTGTCGCCGTTCGAGACGATCGACAGGGACGGCGTGGGCTCGCTCGTCCGCAGCGCGGTGGCGGCCGGCCGGGCCACGCGGCCCGACCTCAAGCTGGGCGTGTGCGGTGAGCACGGCGGTGACCCGGAGTCCGTGCACTTCTTCCACGAGGTGGGCCTGGACTACGTCTCCTGCTCGCCGTTCCGTATCCCGGTGGCGCGGCTGGAGGCGGGCCGCGCGGCGGCCGAGTCGACCGGCAGCGACTCCCGGTAGGAACCCACAGACCCCGGAACTGTCACCGGGCCCGGGGCACGAAAACCCGGAGTCCGGTACCTCGACCCTCACCGGCGACCCGGTGGTGGTTCCGGCTCACCAGAGAAGGGGCGGGCGCCTGTGCGGGGCGCCCGCCCCTTCGGCGTGCCCGGCGTGCCTGGCGCACGGTCGCTCGGACGGGGGAGCTCGCCCGTGCCCGGCTCGCCGGCGGGCCGGCGCCAGTCTTTCACCTGGCCCACCACCGCCTGGCCCGCGGGGATCCCCCTCGGACAGGGCGGGGAACCGCGCCGGCACGGCTGCTGGGCGAGGGCGACCGTGACGGTGGGACCCATGGGATTCGAGATGTTTCTATTGAATCCAGAGTCAGTTGAATGGCGTATGAGTTGGGCTTCCGGAGGTTAACAACGGTCGAATTTTTTTCCGCTCACGCCGGCTCTGCAACGGACGGAGGGCGGCCGGCGGATCCCCACCCGCCGACCGCGCTCCATTTCCCGTGCCGGACACGGAGCCGCAACCTTCGTCACCGCCGCCGGACGCGCAAAGCCCCCCACGGTCCTCGCTGCGTCACATCGGTGAAGTAGGTTTCATGCCCGACGTCGTACAGCTTTTCGGTTGTCCCCCAGGGCCCGCGAGGCGTTTCAACTGTGGCTGAAACACCGTGGTAACAACCTGTGATTGCATGCATACTCAGTGGTGGGGGCGATGGCGGGTGCAACAGTGGGGGTTCGGTGCTTCGTATTCATTTCAACGCGGACGACCTGGCGCGAGTGAGGATGGCCGCCAGGCCGGACGCGTTATGGGAATCGATTCTCAGTTTTCACCGATTGCGCGACCGAAGGGGCGCTCTGGTCTTCGGCGAATGGCGCTCCCAAGCGCGAACGCGGTTGAAAGGTGAAACACGACTGCTCTCCGCCCTGGTGCCCCAACGCGGCTATTTCCCGGACTTTCTCACGCCCCCGGAGGGATGCGACGGCCTCGACACCGGCCTCGAGGCGCTGCGCGCCACGTCCCCCTCGCGTCTGCACTCCGAGGTCGCCCTCGCGGCCGCCCACCGCTCGCCGCTGCGCTCCCTGCCGGGCCGGCTGGTCTGCCTCGCCGAAGGCAGGGCCGAGTCGGTGGCCCGCCTCGTGGGCGCGCTGCGCGCCTACTACCGCGCGGCCATCGAGCCGTACTGGGCGCACATCCAGGGGCGCGTGGAAGCCGACCGCGCCGTGCGCGGCCGTGCGCTGCTCGACGGCGGCGCCGGTGAACTGCTCGCCTCCCTGCCGCCGGTGCTGCGCTGGCGCGCACCGGTTCTGGAGGCCGACTATCCGGTGGACCGCGAACTGCACTTGGACGGGCGCGGGTTGCTGCTCCAGCCGTCGTTCTTCTGCCGAGGGACGCCGGTCGTCTACCGCGACACGTCCCTGCCGCCGGTGCTGGTCTACCCGGTCTCGCACAGCCCCGAGCAGCCCGCGGGCGAGGGCGGGGGAGCCTCACTGGGCCGACTTGTCGGCCATACGCGCTCCGCGGTGCTCCAGGCCATCCGCGGCGGCTGTACGACGAGCGAACTGGCCCGCAGAGCAGGGGTGTCCCTGGCCTCCGCGAGCCAGCACGCAGCCGTGCTGCGCGAGGCAGGCCTGGTGGTGACCCTGCGCCACGGCAACGCGGTGCTTCACTCGCTCACCCCGCTGGGCGCCGCCCTGCTGCGCGGCGGCGCCACCCCGGAGCCCGAGCTCGCTATGCGCGGAACGGACCCGTCACTTCGTAGGTGATGCCGCCGGACGAGCTGCCGCTGGTGCCGCGCTGGCTGGAGAAGTACAGCCGCCTGCCGTCGGGCGAGAAGGCGGGACCGCAGATCTCCGACGACGACTGGCCGTTGATGCGCAGGAACGGCGCCACGACGTCGTCAGGGGTGATCACGCAGATCTCCATGTTCCCGCCGTCCTCGGCGACGAAGAGGTCGCCGGAGGCGGCCCCGGTCACGTTGTCGACACCGGTCAGCGGTGCGCCGCCGCCGACGACGAGGGAGTCGTCGTAGGCCAGTTCGTAGGTGCTGTTCAGCAGGTTCAGCTGCCACAGGCGGTTGTCGCCCTTGGTGGTGAACCAGACGGTGTCGTTGGCGTAGTGGCAGCCCTCGCCGCCGTTGAACAGCTTGGCGCCGGACACCTGGTCGCGGGTGGCGGTCGGGGAACCGTCGGGGTCCGGCACGGTCCCCCACGTGAAGGAGCCGGAGGTGGCCGTTCCGGCCTTGAGCACCTGGAGGGTGCCGGAGGACAGGTTGCCCCAGGTAGTGGGGACGAACCGGTAGAGGCAGCCGTCGGACGCGTCCTCGGTGAGGTAGATCACCTTGCGCACCGGGTCCGCCGCGGCGGCCTCGTGGTTGAAGCGTCCCATGGCGGACCGGCGTACAGCGGCGTTCACGCCCCACGGGTCCGTCTCGTAGACGTAGCCGGTGCTGACCTCCTCGCAGGAGAGCCAGGTGTTCCACGGGGTGGCGCCGCCCGCGCAGTTGCGGTTGGTGTTGGACAGAATGCGGTACGCGCCGGTGATCGTGCCGGTCGAGGAGAACTTCACGGCGCTCGCGCCGCCGGTGGAGGAGATCTCCGAGTTGGAGACGTAGATCCAGCCGCTGCCGTCCGCGAAGCAGGCGCCGCCGTCCGGAGCGTTGTGCCAGATGTACGAGGTGGAACCGACCGTCTGGCCGGACCGGGCGATCACCCGGCTGGTGAAACCGGACGGGAGCTGGATGCCGTTCGCGTCGGCCGCACCGAGCGCCCCGTACGGGCCGGGGCCGGGCTGGGCCGGGGCCGCGGACGCGGCGCCCTGCCACAGGGTGAAACCGAATGCGGCGGCGGATGTGCCGACGACCGCGCCACGCAGGAATCTACGACGTTCCACTTGTCACTCCAGGGAGGGGATGACCGCCCCGCGGTGCCGGTCGGCACTACGGGGTCGCGCGTTCGGAGAACCTAGGAGCGGTGAATTGACGCCACGGCAACGGATGGTGACTCGCAGGCGTCGACTCCAGGGAGTACCGGCGCGTTCGTTCCCGGCCGTCACAGGAGCCCCAGGAGACGGCCGAAACTTTTCGGCGCGCGAGCGATGAGTACGGACCACCGCCCCCGTCTACCCCTACGAACGCGCCGCACCGCGGAGCAACCCGACGAGAGCGTACGAGAGAGAGACGGCCATGCCCCAGATGATCTTCGTGAACCTGCCCGTGAACGACCTGGAGACCAGCAAGGCCTTCTGGAGCAAGCTCGGCTACTCCTTCAACCCGCAGTTCACCGACGAGAACGCCGCGTGCCTGGTCATCAGCGACACCATCTACGCGATGCTGCTGACCAAGCCCCGGTTCAAGGACTTCACCAAGAAGGAGATCGCGGACGCCGCCACCTCCACCGAGGTGATCCTGGCGCTGAGCGCCGAGAGCCGGGACAAGGTCGACGAGCTCGTGGACGCGGCCCTCGCCGCCGGCGGCTCGCCGGCGGGCGACCCGCAGGACTACGGCTTCATGTACGGCCGTTCCTTCCAGGACCCCGACCACCACCAGTGGGAGGTCATCTGGATGGACGAGGAGGCGGCCAAGGAGGCCATGGCGCAGGGGGAGTGACTTGGGCGGGGGCGACGGCGGCCGGCCCTGACGGACGCGTCACGACCGGCCCGCCCGCTGGTACAGCCCCGGTGTCACGCCGAAACAGCGCACGAACCACCGGTGGAAGTGGCTCTGGTCGGTGAAACCCACCGTGACGGCCGTGTCCGCCGCCGGCGTACCGGCCGCGAGCAGCCCGCGCGCCCGCCGCAGGCGCACCAGCCGCTGCCAGTCCGACGGTGACATCCCGTACTCGGCCCGGAAGGCCCGGTACAGCGCGAACCGGCTGCAGCCCGCCGCCTCGGCGAGTGCCTCGGCCGTCACCTTCTCCGCGTACGCCTCCTCCAGCAGCGCCCGGGCCTGCCGCGCCGCGAGCCGGGCCGGACGCTCGCGGCCCGGCACACGCGCCCGGGGCGGGCGCGCCGTGCAGCGCGCGACCATGGCGGTGACCGCTGCCGTCAGGCGCTCGTCGCGCACCAGCGGCTCCGCGTCGCCGACGAGTGCCGTGTGCAGCCGCAGCAGGGCCCCGCGCAGCACCGGGTCGCTCAGCGCGGGCTCCGGGAACAGCGGCATGACCGCCCGTCCGCCGGCCATGTCCGCCAGCACCTCGCGTACGACATCGGGGCCGATGTGCACGATCCGGTACTTGTACCCGAGGTCGGCCGCCGCCCGCCCGTCGTGCGGATCGTCCGGGTTGAACGCCATCACCATGCCCGCACCGCTGGTGTGCGCGCCGCCCCGGCAGCTGAAGCGCTGGGCGCCCGCCTCGGTGATCCCGAACGAGTACGCGTCATGGCTGTGCGGATGGTAGACGTGGTCGAAGAAGTGGGCGTGCATGGCCTCCAGCGGACGATCCGGGTCGCGCCAGTAGCGTGCCCATCCGTCGCCGTGCGTGCCCGGTGATCCGTGAGCGGTGTCCACCCCCTCATTGTGGGCCCGCACGAACGTACAAGACCGGGGAGGGCGGCACGGGCGACGCTGGCCCCATGAACTCGGCGAGGACGGCTCACCAGGCCAAGGACAAGGACAACCCGTATCTGCTGCTGACGGTGACGATGGTGCTGTGGGGCAGCGCCTTCAGCAGTTCCAAGGTGGTCGTGGAGCAGCTGCCCCACGGTGTCGCGGCGTTCCTCCGCTTCGGCGGCGGCGCGCTCGCCCTGCTTGTCGCCGTGCGCCTCTTCGGCCGGCGCGGCGCACGGGTCATCCCGCGCGATGGGGGGAGGGCGGCGCTCGCCGGGCTGCTCGGCGTCTTCGCGTACAACCTGAGCTTCTTCTGGGGGCTCTCACTGGCGCCCTCCATGGACGCGGGTGTGATCATCCCGGTCATGAGCCCGGTCCTGACGACCGCGTTCCTGCTGCTCACCCGCAGGGAGTCGGCGTCGCCCGCCCGCATCGCGGGGCTCGGCCTGGGCGTGGTGGGCGCGGTGGTCTTCTTCGTCGGGGCGGGCACCGGCGGAGGGGGCGCGGCGCGGCTGACCGGTGATCTGCTGTTCCTGCTCAGCGCCGTCTGCTGGGCCTCGTTCACGCTCGCGGGGCCGCGGGTGCTCGCCGGCATCGAACCGCTGCGGGCCACGACGTACGCGACCTGTGCCGGAGCCGTCGCCCTCGGCCTCTTCTCGGCCCCCGGGCTGGGCGACGTGAGCTGGGGCGAACTTCCCGCCGGGATATGGCTGAACGTGGTGTTCCTCGCCGTCGGGCCGACCGCCCTCGCCAATCTCCTCTACTACCGCGGAGTCGGCGCCGTCGGCCCCGCCTCGGCCTCCGTGATGATGTTCCTCGTGCCCGTCTTCGGCAGCTCGGCGGCCATGGTCTTCCTGGGCGAGTCCTTCGGCCCCGTCCAGGCGGCCGGCGCCGTGGTGCTGCTCGCCGGCGCGGTGCTCGCCGTCACCCAGGGGTGGCTGCCGGGCCGCCGGGGCCCGGCAGGAGGGGATGCCGCTCACGCGTCGCGAAGAGTCAGGGCAGTGACAGACGACGCGTGAGCGGAGCTTCCTCAGGGGGTACGGCGGTTCAGCGCAGCCGTACTTCGTACGCCGTCACCGACACCGAGTCGTCGTCCAGGCAGCGCCCGGTCTCCAGGTCGAAACGCTGCTTGAGCAGCGGGGAGGCGACGAACGGCCGACCGGCTGCCGAGCCGACCAGGCCGCGCGCGAGGACCCGCGCGCCGCTGAACGGGTCGCAGTTGTCGATGGCGTAGGGCCGGCCCTCACGGTCGAGGAAGACCGCGGCCTGACGGCCGTCCGGCAGCAGGGCCGCCACACCGCGGCCCGGCGTCAGCCGGGACAGCGGGCACAGCGCGGCCCAGTCGTCGCCCAGCCTGAGCTGGATCTGGACGTCCGTCGTGGCGGGGGCGAGGGTCGTCGCGGTCATCGGGCGGCACCTTCCAGGGTCTGGTCGAACGAACGGATGGACAGCAGGGGCAGGTCGGGCTTGACCTGGTCGCGCTCCGGCACGAATTTCACCGTCGGGTCCGGGACGTCGGGCGCGTTGACGAAGGACTCGAACCGCAGCAGCCGCTCGGGGTCGTTCAGCGTCTCGGCCCACTCGTCGCGGTAGCCGGCCACATGGTCGGCCATCAGCGACTCCAGTTCGGCGCAGATGCCGAGCGAGTCGTTCACCACCACGTCCCGTACGTGTTCCAGACCGCCCTCGATGCGCTCCAGCCAGGTCGAGGTCCGCTCCAGCCGGTCGGCGGTGCGGATGTAGAACATCAGGAACCGGTCGATGAGCCTCACCAGTTCGGCGTCGGAGAGGTCCTGGGCCAACAGGTCCGCGTGGCGCGGGGTCGCGCCGCCGTTGCCGCCGACGTACAGGTTCCAGCCGTTGGCGGTGGCGATCACGCCGAAGTCCTTCGACTGGGCCTCCGCGCACTCCCGCTGGCAGCCGGAGACCGCCGACTTCAGCTTGTGCGGCGAGCGCAGACCCCGGTAGCGCAGTTCCAGGTCGATCGCCATGCGGACCGAGTCCTGCACGCCGTAGCGGCACCAGGTCTGCCCCACACAGGACTTGACCGTGCGCAGCGCCTTTCCGTACGCGTGCCCGGACTCGAAACCGGCGTCCACCAGCCGCGCCCAGATCTGCGGCAGCTGGTCGACGCGGGCACCGAACATGTCGATCCGCTGACCACCGGTGATCTTCGTGTAGAGACCGAAGTCGCGGGCCACCTCACCGATGATGATCAGCTTCTCCGGGGTGATCTCACCGCCGGGGATGCGCGGCACGATCGAGTACGAGCCGTTCTTCTGCATGTTGGCGAGGAAGTGGTCGTTGGTGTCCTGCAGCGCGGCCTGCTCGCCCTCCAGCACATAGCCGGAAGCGCCGATCGTGGGGGCCAGCGAGGCGATGATGGAGCCGACGGTCGGCTTGCAGATCTCGCAGCCGTCTCCGCCCCGCGCCGCCTCACGGCCGTGCGCGTCGAGCAGCTGCTGGTACGAGGTGATGCGCAGAGCACGCACGATCTCGTACAGCTCCTGGCGGGTCTGGCCGAAGCAGCCGCACAGGCCCTTGTCGACCTCGACGCCCGACGCCTCCAGCTCGGCGTTGACCAGCTGGCCGAGCACCTTGACGCAGCTCCCGCAGCCGGTGCCGGCCTTGGTGCACTTCTTGACCTCGGGGACCGTCGTGCACTGATGGTCGGTGACCGCGCCGCGGATGGTGCCCTTGGTGACGTTGTGGCAGGAGCAGATCACCGCCTCGTCGGGCAGCGCGGCCGGGCCGAGCGCCACGGGAGCGCCCGCGCCGGCGGGCAGCACCAGTTGCTCCGGGGAGATCGGCGGCACGCTGCCGGTCAGCGCGCGCAGGGTGCCGTACGACTCGGCGTCGCCGACGAGGATGCCGCCGAGCAGCGTGCCCTCGCCGTCGACGACCAGCTTCTTGTAGACACCGGCGCGGGAGTCGGAGTACACGACGTCGAGGCAGCCGTCGGCCGCGCCGTGCGCGTCGCCGAACGAGGCCACGTCCACACCCAGCAGCTTCAGCTTGGTGGAGGTGTCCGCCCCGGTGAACGTCTGCGTCTCGCCGTTCAGGGCGGCGGCCACCGCCTCGGCCATCTCGTAGCCCGGGGCCACCAGCCCGTACACCCGGCCGTCCGACGCCAGCGCGCACTCGCCGATCGCGAAGACTGCCGGGTCCGACGTGCGGCACTGCTCGTCCACGACGATGCCGCCGCGCTCGCCGACCGCGAGCCCCGCCTCACGGGCGAGCTGGTCCCGGGGCCGTACGCCCGCCGAGAAGACCACCAGATCCGCCTGGAGCGCCGAACCGTCCGACAGGGCCATGCCGTTGACGGTGCCGTCCTCGCCGGCCGTGACCTCCTGGGTGCCGACACCGGTGTGGACGGTGAGCCCCATGTCCTCGATGGTGCGCAGCAGCGCCGCGCCGCCGCCCTCGTCCACCTGCACCGGCATCAGCCGCGGTGCGAACTCCACGATGTGCGTCTCGAGCCCCAGCCCCTTCAGCGCGCCGGCCGCCTCCAGACCGAGCAGACCGCCGCCGACGACCGCGCCCACGCGCGCCGTCTTGGCGTACTCCTCGATCGCGAGCAGGTCCTCGATGGTGCGGTAGACGAAACAGCCCTCCGCGTCCTTGCCCGGCACCGGCGGCACGAACGGGTACGAGCCCGTGGCCAGCACCAGCGTGTCGTACGACAGGGTCAGGCCGGCGCGAGAGGTGACCGTGCGGGCGGCGGTGTCGATGCGCTCCGCCGGGTCGTCCAGATGCAGCTCGATGCCGTGCTTCTCCATGAAGCCGTCCTCGACCATCGACAGGTCGTCCGGCGTGTTCCCGGAGAAGTACGAGGTCAGGCGCACCCGGTCGTAGGCGGGGCGGGGCTCCTCGCACAGCACGACCACCCGCGCCCGCTCGGTGACGCCACGCTCGGCGAGAGCCTCCAGGAACCGCTGGCCGACCATTCCGTGGCCGACGACCACAATCGTGGGAGTGGTCGCGGAAGGGGACATCGCAGCCATGTCAGAGGCCTCCATCATTCGTGAGCAGGTGGAGCAGGGGGAGGGAGTCCGGCAGGGCCTCGTCGCCCTCCCAGGCCCGGGCGAGCGCGCCGACGGACGCGAGATCCCCGAGCAGTACGCCGCCGACGAGCCGGTCCCCGCGGACCACGACCTTGCGGTACGCGCCCCGGGTGGCGTCGGCGAGCTGGACGACGTCGTCCCCCGGGCGGGGGGTCGGATCGCCGAACGCGGCCAGGTCGAGCGGGCTCGTCGAGGAGGCCAGAGTGAGCCGGGTCAGGGCTCGGGTGCCGGAGTAGCGGGCGCCGTCGCCGTTCAGCACGGACGCAAGGACATCCGCCTGCTCCAGCGCAGGGCCCGCCAGACCGTGTACGACACCGTCGTGCTCCGCACAGTCGCCGATGGCGTGGATGTACGGGTCGGAGGTACGCAGCTCGTCGTCGACGACGATGCCTTTGCGCACCTCGAGGCCGGCGTCGACCGCCAGACCGACTCGGGGCCGCACCCCGCAGGCCAGCACCACGATCTCCGCGTCCAGCGCGAAGCCGTCCGCCAGGATCACGGCGGCGACCTCACCCTCGGGCGTGGTCCGCAGCCCGCGCACCCGGCACTCGGTGTGCACCTCGACGCCGAGGAGCTCCAAGTGGGCGCGGAGCAGGCCCGAGGCGGACACGTCCAGCTGACGCTCCATGAGGTGCTCGCCCTGCTGGGCCAGCACCACCTTTGCGCCACGGACCGCCAGCGCACGGGCCGCCGACACGCCCAGCAGGCCGCCGCCGACCACCACCGCGCGCGTGCCCGGGCGGACGGCGTCCGACAGGGCCGCACAGTCGTCCATGGTGCGGAAGGGGTGGACGCCGTCCGGGAGCCCGGGGCCGAGGCCGCGGAGCGGCGGCAGCACCGGGTTGGAGCCGGTCGCGAGCACGAGGCGGTCGTAGCCGACGGTCGTGCCGTCCGCGCAGTGCACGAGCCGCCGCTCGCGGTCGACCGACGTCGCCCGCACCCCGCGCCGCACCGGGACCTCCGGCAGCGCGATCACCTCCGGGCCGTACCTGCCCGCGAGCACCTCCGCGAGCAGCACCCGGTTGTACGGCGCGTGCGTCTCCTCGCCGAGGACCGTGACGCGGGCGCCCGCGCCGAGCTGACGCGCAAGCCGCACGCCCGCCGTCCCGCCGCCGATCACCACGATCTCCGAAGTCATGCATGCAGCGTGCGTCGTGGGTGTTACCCGGCAGGTTCCCTTCTGTTTCCCGCGGGGAACCTTGCGCTCAGCGGGGGCCGTCGGCGTGTGTGAGGCCGGGGGCCTTCGCTACGGGGGCTCCGCCCCGCACCCATGCGCCCGATCGCCGACGGGGCTGGTACTTGCCCGTCCCGTCGAGGCTCTGCCCCGAGTCCCTACGCCTCAATCGCCGACGGGGCTTGGATGGCCTCCGGCCCCTGCGCCGCAGTACGCCGGCGGGGCCGGCGTGGACCCTTTGGGGCTCTGCCCCGCACCCATGCGCCTCAATCGCCGGCCGGGCCGGAGCTGTCCCCGGGCCCCTGCGCCGCGGCCGCCGGCAGGGCACCCGCCCCGGGGGGCCGGTGTCCTGCCGCGCAGCCGCAGAGCGAGCCCGTTCGAGGGTGCCTCCACGGCCGCAAACCGGGAGATCGAGGACTCCGCGCGAAGCGCGGCACCGCGGAGCCCGGTTTCGGGAAGGGGCCGGGTGGGGTGGGGAAGCAAGGCCCCCATGCGGTAGGCGCAACCGGCCCGTAACCTCAGGCGACGCTCAAGACTTCGACGATCGTTGGACGGCACACGTATCCCCTCCATAGGCTCGCGACCGTGCCCGACATATCCCTCACCACCCTCGTCTTCCTCTGTCTCGCCGCCGCCGCGGCCGGCTGGATCGATGCCGTTGTCGGCGGCGGCGGGCTGTTGCTGCTGCCCGCGCTGCTGCTCGGGCTGCCGCAGGTACCGGCCGCCCATGTCCTCGGTACGAACAAGGCGGTCGCCATCGTCGGCACGTCGGGCGCGGCGGTCACCTATGTGCGCAAGGCCCCCGTGCAGGTGAAGACGGCCGTACGCATCGGGCTCGCCGCGCTCGCCGGCTCGATGGGCGGCGCGTTCTTCGCGGCGGGCATCAGCAGTGATGTACTGCGACCGGTGATCATGGTGGTACTGCTCGGCGTCGCCGCGTTCGTGATGCTTCGCCCGTCGTTCGGCACGGCGACCGCCGACGACAAGCGTCGTGTCACGCGGACCCGTACCGTCCTCGCCATCGTGCTCGTCGGCGGCGGCATCGGTTTCTACGACGGTCTCTTCGGGCCGGGCACCGGCACGTTCCTGGTGCTTGCGCTCACCGCTGTTCTGCATCTGGATCTGGTGACCGCGTCCGCCACCGCCAAGATCGTGAACGTGTGCACCAACGCCGGCGCGCTCGCGATGTTCGCCTACCAGGGAACGGTGCTGTGGCAGCTGGCGGCGCTGATGGCCGTATTCAATCTGGCCGGTGGCATGTTCGGGGCCCGTATGGCACTGCGGAAGGGCAGCGAGTTCGTCCGCGGCGTGCTGCTCGTCGTCGTCTTCTCCCTGGTCGCGAAGCTCGGCTTCGATCAGTGGACGGCCTGACGGCGGTCGGACCTGACGGTGGCCGGTGCAGGTCGGTGTGTGTACCTGTCGGACTCAGTACCTGTCGGCGGTCTCCGCGTACACGGCGTTCGCCCGTGCGATGACCTCGGTCAGCACCCGGCCCGCGACGGCCAGATCCTCGGCCGGGATCTCGCCGTACACCCGCGGGGCGAACTCCACGGCGACCGCCGCCAGCCGGCTCTGCTCGGTGCGGCCGGCCTCGGTCAGGGCGACACGCGGCCCCTGGTCCGGCTGCGCCCCCAGCGCCTCCAGCGGCTCGAGCAACTCGGCGGCCAGCAGTTCGGACACGGTGTCCCGGGCCGTGGCTTCGTCGATCCTCAGCGTGGATGTCATCAGCTCCACGATCCGGCCGGTGTCGGCGGTGCCGCCCTCGCCGGCGGTCGCGTTCAGCGCCATCGACTGGTGGAAGGTGGTGCCGGAACGGCGCAGCTCACGGTCGAGCAGCGCGCGTGCCGCGTAGTGGGCCCGGCCGATGATCTGGCTGTTGAGCAGAATCGGGGCGGTGGACGACATGGTTACTCCTCCGGTGGCGTGGACGTGTTCTCAAGAGCGTCAAGAGGTGCGTCGAGAGGTGTTTCGAGCAGCAGTCGCAGCTCACGCGTGAGCGCCTGCGTGCGTGGTGCGTCGAGGCCGCCGAGCGGGGCCAGCAGTCGGTCGAGGAGCGTGTGGACCTCCGCGATGGCGCGGCGGGCCGTTTTCTGTCCCTCGAGGGTGAGCGAGAGCCGCACGGCCCTGGTGTCGGTGGGGTCGGGCGTGCGCCGTACGAGCCCCGACGATTCGAGGGCGCGGGCGAGCTTCGAGACGTAGAGCGGTTCCAGGCCCGTGTGGTCGGCGAGTTGCCGCTGGCTCGGGCTGTGCCCGGACCGCCATATGCCGTGCAGCGAGGCGATCAGGGTGTACTGCGCGTGCGTCAGTCCCAGGGGAGCGAGCGCGCGATCGACCGCGACGCGCCATTTCGTCGACAGACGCCAGACCAGATAGCCGGGCGTGGAGCCTTTGGATGCCGTGCTCATGCCGATAAGGTACATGGATATTATGTCCATGGCTAGTAATTTCGGCCCTGCCGCCGACCCGCGGGGATGCGTCGAGGGGTGAGTCGAGCTCTCGTCGACGGCCGGGACGAGGAGCGCGTCGTCCGCGGGCGTGCGGCGACGCGAGGCGTCGCCCCGCCCCCGTCGGCTCGAGGCCTGACGGGAGCGGGGGATCCGGCGGTACGGGAACGGGCTGGGTACCGGTCCGTCAGCCTCTCTGCGCGCCGCTCGCCCGGCGGTGCAGGAGGAGCGTCCCGCCCACGGCGGCCGCGGTCAGTACTGCCGCACCCGCCGCGATCTGTGTGGTGTCGGGGCCCATGCTGCCGCCGACTCCGGTTCCGACGAGCCCGCGCGGCACCTTGTGGCCCAACTCGACCTCGCCGTCGGCCTCCTTGCCGTTCTCGCGGCGCACGCCGGCGTACGCCCCGTGGGTGCCGAGCATCGTGGTCGCCATCACCAACGCGGTGCCGGTCAAGAGGCGGGCGGTGGTGCGCATGGGTCCTCCGGGGGCACGCAGTGCGGTGTCTCGTTCTCCTTCGAGGTAAGAGGCCCACTGCCCACCATGCCTGCTGATGCCCAATCAGATTCGCTCGACCGGAGTGGTGTGTCACCCTGGACGGAACGGATTCTCGCAGGTCAACAGTGCTGCCGCCGCGCCGGGAGGGCCGGCGGGGTGCGGACGTGCCGAACGGGTGACGGTCCATGCGACCTGCTGTCACGCAATCCGTGGACACGACTTGACCTCAACCAAACTTGAGGTAGCACGCTCCTCCGCATGGACATCAACACGCCTGAACACACGTCCCCTCTGAAGCTCGCCGTCGTCATCGGCAGCAACCGCGACGGCCGGTTCGGCCCCACCGTCGCCGACTGGTTCCTTTCCCGGGCCGCGCTGCGTGAGGACTTCCTGGTCGAGGTCGTCGATCCGGCCGACGCCGAGCTGCCCACCGCGCTGTCCTTCAGCCCCTCGCCCGACGTGCGTGCGGCGCTCGGCAAGGTCACCCCGAAACTGGCCGGCGCCGACGCCTTCGTCGTCGTAACCCCCGAGTACAACCACTCCTTCCCCGCAGCCCTCAAGAACCTCATCGACTGGCACTTCGGCGAATGGCAGGCCAAGCCCGTCGGCTTCGTCTCCTACGGCGGTATCTCCGGTGGGCTACGGGCGGTCGAGCAACTGCGGCAGGTCTTCGCGGAGCTGCACGCCGTCACCGTCCGCGACACGGTCTCCTTCCACAACGCCGGCGCCCACTTCGACGACGAGGGCAACCATCGCGACCCCGCTGCCCCGAACGCCGCAGCCAAGACGATGCTCGACCAGCTCGCCTGGTGGGCCGAGGCGCTCAGGTCCGCCAAGTCCGTTCGCCCCTACGCGAGCTGAGGGCCCGCCGCCGTGCTGCTGAAACTGCTTCTCGCCCGCCTCCACGCGGCACGGTTCGCGGCGGCGGCCCAGGCGTAGTGCTCGGTGCGTACGGTGGCGGGGCGGGCCCACCTCCGGCCCGCCCCGCCCTGTGCGCCGTATACGAGCCGACGACCGAGAAGGAGCCCGTGCCGTGGAACAGACCCCCGCCGCGCCGCCGCTGCTCGCCGTGATGACCACGACCGACAGCGCGGAGAAGGCACAGCAGCTGGCGCAGGGCGCCGTGGAGGCCCGCCTCGCGGCCTGCGCGCAGATCTCCGCACCGGTGACGTCGGTCTACCACTGGCGACAGGCCATCGAGACCGCGGAGGAGTGGCAGGTGCTCTTCAAGACCACACCGGCCTGCTACGACGCCCTCGAGGCGCACCTGACCGCCGCCCACGACTACGACACCCCGGAGATCATCGCCATGCCGGTGGTGCGCGGCAACGCGGCCTATGTGGGCTGGGTGCGGGCGGAGACTGTGGCGCGATGAACGAGCGGCAGCGGCTTCCGTTCTTCGTCTACGGCACCCTGCGGCCGGGGTTCCACAACCACGACGTGTTCCTGCGCGGCCGCACCACCACCGAGCGCCCCGCCGTGCTGCGCGGCGCGCGGCTCTACGAGGGCCCCGGCTTTCCGTACGCCGTCGACGATCCCGGCGGCCCCTGCACGGTCACCGGCGAGGCGGCGTGGGCGGCCCCCGACCAGTACGGCGGGCTGCTCGGCGTCCTGGACCGCCTGGAGGAGTACTCCGGCCGTCCGGGCCATCCGGAGAACCTGTACGAGCGGGTGGCCCGCGAGGTCGTCCTCGCCGACGGCACGTCCGTCACGGCCTGGGTGTACATCGCCGCCGAGCACGTGGCCCACGCACTGCGGGCCGGCGGCACACCCGTCGACGGCGGCGACTGGCGCGAGGCCGTCAGGCGACCGCGCCCCGGTCCGCCGGCTCCAGCCGGACCGCGCACACCTTGAACTCCGGCATACGCGAGGTCGGGTCGAGCGCCGGATTGGTGACCGTGTTGACCCGGCCCTCGCCGGGCCAGTGGAACGGCATGAACACGGTGTCCGGCCTGATCCCGGTCGTGATCCGCGCCGGCCCGGTCGCCCGGCCCCGCCGGGACACCACGGCGAGGGGCTCACCCTCCCGGACACCGAGCCGCTCCGCCATCTGCGGATGCAGCTCGACGAACGGGCCGGGCGCCGCGGCGTTCAGTTCGTCGACACGCCGCGTCTGCGCCCCCGACTGGTACTGGGCGACCACCCGCCCGGTCGTCAGCAGTACCGGGTACTCGGCGTCGGGCTCCTCCGCGGCGGGCCGGTGGTTGACGGGCACGAACCTGGCCAGGCCGTCGGGCGTGGCGAACCGGTCGAGGAACAGGCGCGGCGTCCCGGGATGCCGGTCGCCCTCCTTCTCCGGACACGGCCAGAACACGCCGTCCTCCTCGGCGATCCGGCGGTACGTGATGCCCGAGTAGTCCGCGAGGCCGCCGGCCGACGCCCGCCGCAGCTCCTCGAACACTTCCTCCGGATCGGCCGGGAAACCCTTCTCGTGCCCCAGCAGCCCCGCCAGCGCGCCCAGCACCTCCAGGTCGCTGCGGACCCCGTCCGGGGCATCGACCGCCTTGCGGCGCAGCAGCACCCGGCCCTCCAGGTTGGTCGTCGTGCCGCTCTCCTCCGCCCACTGCGTCACCGGCAGCACCACATCGGCGAGCGCTGCCGTCTCCGAGAGCACTACGTCCGCGACGGCCAGGAAGTCCAGCGACCTCAGCCGGCCCTCGATGTGCGCCGCGCGCGGGGCGGACACCACCGGGTTCGACCCCATCAGCAGCAGCGACTTCACGTCGCCGCCCAGCGCGTCCAGCAGCTCGTAGGCGCTGCGGCCCGGTCCGGGCAGCGACTCCGGGTCGACGCCCCACACCTCCGCCACATGCGCCCGCGCCGCCGGGTCGTCCAGCTTGCGGTAGCCGGGCAGCTGGTCCGCCTTCTGGCCGTGTTCGCGGCCGCCCTGCCCGTTGCCCTGGCCCGTGAGACAGCCGTAGCCGGACAGCGGGCGGCCGGCCCGGCCCGTCGCCAGGCACAGATTGATCCAGGCGCTGACCGTGTCCGTGCCCTTGGACTGCTGCTCCGGCCCGCGGGCCGTGAGCACCATCGCGGACGGCGCGTCGCAGAACAGCCGCACCGCCTCGCGCAGCTCGGGCACGCCGACTCCGGTGATCCGCTCGACCAGCTCGGGCCAGTGGGCCATGGCGGCGGCCCTGGCGTCCGCCCAGCCGGTCGTACGGCTGGCGATGAACTCCTCGTCGGTGCGTCCCTGCGCCACCACCTCGTGCAGCAGGCCCAGCGCGAGCGCCAGATCGGTGCCGGGCCGGGGCGCCAGATGCAGGTCGGCCTGTTCCGCCGTCTTCGTCCGCCGGGGGTCGACGACGATCAGCTTGCCGCCGTTCTCCTTCAGCTCCGTCAGATAGCGCAGCGCGGGCGGCATGGTCTCCGCGAGGTTCGAACCCACCAGGATCACGCACCCCGTCCTCGGGATGTCCTCCAGAGGGAACGGCAGCCCGCGGTCCAGGCCGAACGCCTTGCCGTGTGCGGCCGCCGCCGACGACATGCAGAAGCGGCCGTTGTAGTCGATCTGCGAGGTGCCGAGCACGACCCTGGCGAATTTCCCGAGGGTGTACGCCTTCTCGTTGGTCAGCCCGCCGCCGCCGAAGACGCCCACCGCGTCCGCGCCGTGCACCTCCCTCGTACGCCGCAGCCGGTCGGCGATCGTACGCAGCGCCTCCTCCCAGGTGGCCGGTTCGAGCCGGCCTGTGGCGTGGCTTCTGATGAGCGGCTCGGTCAGGCGCACCCGGGAGGAGAGAAGGGAGGGTGACGTACGGCCCTTGCCGCACAGTGCGCCGCGGTTGACGGGGAAGTCGGGGCGCTCCACCACCTCGACGGCCGTCCCGGCGGCGTCCGGCTGCCGGACGCCGCGCAGATTCATGCCGCACTGCAGGGCGCAGTAGGGGCAGTGGGTCGGGATGGTCTCGTCGCGCATGACGCCCAGCGTGGAACATTCGTGTTACACGGGCCGACGTGGCGCATTACAGACGAGGTACGCCTGGCTCCGCGGCCGGCTCACGGCGGCGTGAGGAGCCGGGGCCGCGTACGGCGCGTCCGGCTCAGGCGCGGCGGCCCAGCATCGCCAGCAGCCGGGTCTGCGGGTCGTCGCCCGGCGGCGGCTCGATCGGTGCGGCGAACAGCCCGGACTTCGACAGTTCCGACGCGTAGGGCGCGACCTCGTCCAGGGTGAAGGCCACCAGCGCGTCCGGCAGCCGCTCCTCCGCGCCGATCGCCCGCGACAGGTCCCAGGCGTGCACCACCGCGTCACTGATCATCTGCGAGCAGTACGCGGTCACCGGGGTCTCCCCGTACGAGAGCTGGACCGTCCCTTCCAGGGCCCCCTCGTCGGAGAACGCCTTGCGGGCGGCGCGTGCGGCCGAGTCCCAGGCGTGGCGCGGACGCTCGCCGAGGACGTCACCGTCGTACGCGTCGCCGATGTCGTCGATCGTCGCCCCGTCGGTCACCAGGTCCGGCACCCACAGCTGCTCGGCCGTGAGGTGGTTGACGAGATCGCGCACCGACCACTCGGTGCAGGGCGTCGGGTCGTCCCACTGGTCGTCGCGTACGGCGTGCACCCGGTCGGTGAACAGGGCGAGCGCCTCGGTGTGCCGGGTCAGCAGTGTTGCCACGTCTTTCTTCATGCGTCCACTGTTCCCTGCCGACGGCCTCGACGCGAGCGTGCCGGGCCGCGTGCCGCGCCGGTCAGCGGCGGGGGTCCGCCAGTGCCTCGCGCACACCCCGTTCCTGCGCCCCGAGGAACCGGGGATCCGGCCGGAACGCGGCGTCCAGCGACGCCTTGCCCGCCGCGAACATCTCGCGCACGCCGCCGTAGTACCAGGTCGCGTCACGGGGCTCCGCGACACCGACGCCGTAAGAATCGACCCCGGCCGACCGGCACAGGGCGACGGCCCGGCGGATGTGGAAGCCCTGGCTCACCAGCAGCGCGCGCTCCACCCCGAAGATCTTCTTGGCCCGTACGCACGAGTCCCATGTGTCGAACCCGGCGTAGTCGCTGACGATCCGGTCGTCCGGGACACCGCGCTCGGTCAGGTACGTCCGCATGGCGTCCGGCTCGTCGTACTCCACCCGGCTGTTGTCGCCGGTCACCAGTACGACCCGGGCCTTGCCGGTCCGGTACAGCTCGGCGGCGGCATCAAGCCGGTGCGCCAGATACGGGGAGGGCCTGCCCTGCCACAGCCCGGCGCCGAAGACGACCGCGACGTCCCGCGCCGGGGCGTTCGCGACCGTACGGACCCGGCTGTCCGCAACGGCGTGCATCCAGGTGGCGGGCACGAGCCCGAGCACGCAGCCGAGCATGACAGCCTGTACGGCGAGCCGTCGCCTCCTCGTTGCTTTCACGCCCGGTCAGACGCTCGGCGTGCCAAAAGGGTTCGCCTCGGCGCCGTGCCGTTCGGCACGATCACCTCGTGATCGACGAGAGGGCGCGGACGGCCGCCCGTAACAACGCCGAATGGTGCGAGGCCATGTGCCGCGCGCACGGGCTGCCCGGCACCTTCGGCAGCCGCGCCTGGACCAACCCGCGCCGCACACCGCCGCTGTATCCGGACGCGGGGACGCTGAGCGAGGACGCGACGGCGGACGACGTCCTGGCAGCGATCGACAGGGCCGGAGGCGGCGGCTGCTCGGTCAAGGACAGCTTCGGGTCGCTGGACCTCTCGGGGGCGGGGTTCGACGTCCTCTTCGAGGCGCACCCGCCGCAGGCGGCGTCAGGGTACGTGGAAGTGGGCTGAGGGGGCGGGGGACAGGCGCCGCGCAGCGGCCCCGTACCGGATCCGGGGCACGACCCGGAACGCCGCCCGGACGGCGGTACGGGTCCGGGACGGAGCCCCGAAGCGCCGCGCGGAGCGCGGTGGACGGGCCCGGAAGCCCCACGCCGCCAGGCGGTAGGGCGAGCAGCCCGATTTCGGGAAGGCGGGAAAGGGCGGGGACAGGCGCCGCGCAGCGGCCCCGTGCCCGCGGCGGCGCCGGTACGGGGCCGCTACGGCGGCCCCGTACCGGCCGCCGTAGCGCAGCGCGCCCGAGCGCCCCGCTCCGCGCAGGACGCTCCCGATCGTGAGTCAGGCGCAAACACCCGTCACCCTCACGCAACAACCACGCAACCTGCGCCCGCCACCATCGATCCATGACGGAGCCGGAACACCTTCGTGAGTCCCCGCCCCCGACCCTCGACAGCGCAGTCGACACCGTCGCGCAGTTCGGCACCACCGCCGACCTGATCACGCGTATCACCGCTCAGCTCGGCACCCAGCTGAGTCACGTCCGACTGAACGGAACCCGCCCCGCATGCTCCCCTCCGCGACTGCCTCCGCCACCGCCCGGCCCGCCCTCGTCGCCGTCGCCCACGGCAGCCGTGACCCGCGTGCCGTGCGTACCGTCACCGCTCTCCTCGACCGGGTCCGCGAGCTCCGGCCCGGCCTTGATGTACGTCTCGGGCACATCGAGCTGAACGAGCCGCTGCTCGGCGACACGCTTGCCGCGCTGCCCGACGGCACGCCCGCCGTCCTTGTGCCGCTGCTGCTCAGCCGTGGCTACCACGTCAAGCACGACCTCCCGCAGGCCGCGGCGGCGATGCCGGGCGGCGCCGACGTCCGTATCGCACGCCCGCTCGGTCCGCATCCCCTCCTCGGCGAGGCGCTCGCCGACCGCCTCGCCGAGGCGGGGTGGCGGCCCGGGGACGGCACGAGCGGCAGTGCCGGTGTCGTTCTGGCCTCGGCCGGCTCCCGCGACCCCGACTCCGCCGCGGACACCCGGCGTATGGCGCGGATGCTCGCCGAGCGTCTCGGCGTGCCGGTAGTCGCCGCGTACGCCTCGGCTCTCGCGCCCACCGTCCCTGCCGCCGTCAAGGCGTTGGAGGCGCGCGGCCGCCACCGGGTCGCGGTCGCCTCGTACTTCGCCGCGCCCGGTCTGTTCGCGACGCGCAGTGCCGCCGCCGCGCCCTGGATCGCGGCGGAGCCGCTCGGGACCCACCCGGCGCTGGCCCGGCTGCTGCTGCACCGCTACGACGAGGCACAGGCCCTCCCGTGCGCCGCGCAGGCGGCCCGGCGGCTGGAACTCTCCGCCGCATAATCGCCCGACGGGTCCGGACCGTCGGCCGCTCCGGTTACCTTCGGTGCATGGACGGCACCACCAGCACCTCCGGCAACGGCAATGGCACCGGCACCGGTTCCGACGGCTACGACGACTCGGCCGCCGAGCGCTGGGCCGCCGAGCCCGACAAGCGCCCCGGCCGCACCGCCTTCCAGCGCGACCGCGCCAGGGTGCTGCACTCCTCGGCGCTGCGCCGTCTCGCGGGCAAGACCCAGGTCGTCACTCCCGGCACCCGTAGCCACGCCTGGGACGCGAGCCCCCGGACCCGGCTGACGCACTCGCTGGAGTGCGCACAGGTGGGGCGGGAGCTGGGCGCGGCGCTCGGCTGCGACCCCGATCTCGTCGAGGCTGCGTGTCTCGCGCACGACATGGGGCACCCGCCCTTCGGCCACAACGGCGAGCAGGCGCTGAACGAGTTCGCGCAGGACTGCGGCGGTTTCGAGGGCAACGCCCAATCCCTGCGCCTGCTCACCCGTATCGAGCCGAAGCGTTTCGTGCACGCCCCAAAGACGGGTGAGCCGGTCAGCGTCGGTCTGAACCTGACCCGGGCCACACTCGACGCCGCCACCAAATACCCCTGGCCGCGCGGCGATCACCCCACCGACCCCGGTTCGGGCAAGTTCGGGGTGTACGAGGACGACCTGCCGGTCTTCGAGTGGGCGCGTCTCGGGGCCCCCGCGTACCGGAAGTGCCTCGAGGCCCAGGTGATGGACTGGGCCGACGACGTCGCGTACTCGGTGCACGACTTCGAGGACGGCCTGCACGCCGGGCACATCGACCCCAACTGCCTGCTTTCCGAGACGGAGCGTACGGCCATCTGGTCCGTGGCCGTCGGCCGGTACGTGCCGTACGACACGGACCCGCAGGAGCTGTCCGACGCGCTCGACCGGCTCGTCGCCCAGGTGTGGTGGCCGCACCACTACGACGGCTCCGCGGTCGCCCAGGCCAGGCTGAAGGACGCCTCCAGCCAGCTCATCGGCCGGTTCGCGCTCGCCGCGGAGGGCGCCACCCGTCAGGCCTACGGTGCCGGCGGGCTCACGCGTTACGCCGCGGAGCTCGTCGTCCCGCGCTCGACGCGCAACGAGTGCGCGGTGCTCAAGGCCGTCGCCGACCGCTATGTGATGCAGCGCGCCGAGCAGGAGGCGCTCCGCGCCGACCAGCGCGTCGTGCTCGCCGAACTGGCGCAGGCGCTCACGGCCCGTGCGCCCGAGGCGCTGGAGCCGCAGTTCCGCGCGATGTTCGAGTCCGCGGCGGACGACCGGGCCCGTAAGCGGGTGATCGTCGACCAGATCGCGAACCTCACGGACGCATCGGCCCGTACCCTGCACGTCCGTCTCGCGACGCGCCGCTGAATGCTGCGCACGCAGCCCACGTGGGCGTTTCGTCCGAAATGACGCGCCGGAGGGTCACTCCCCCTTCCGCCATAACGTTCGGTGCGGGACGCTCGCTGAAGGCTGCGCTGCGTAGAAGCAACGAGGAGGCATCACGTGGTCGACGCACATCGGACATTCGTCATCGTCGGTGGTGGGCTGGCGGGGGCCAAGGCCGCCGAGACCCTCCGTGCCGAAGGGTTCACCGGACGAGTGATCCTCATCGGCGACGAACGCGACCACCCCTACGAACGTCCGCCACTGTCCAAGGCCTTTCTGACCGGCAAGGACGAACGCGACAGCGTCTTCGTCCATGAACCCGGCTGGTACGCCCAGGCCGACATCGAACTGCACCTCGGCCAGACCGTCGTGTCCATCGACCGCGAGACCCGCTCGGTGCGCCTCGGTGACGGCACCGTCGTCCACTACGACAAACTGCTGCTCGCCACCGGCGCCGAGCCCCGCCGGCTGGACATCCCCGGCACCGGTCTGGCCGGTGTCCACCATCTGCGCCGCCTCGCCCACGCCGACCGGCTGCGCCACGTGCTCGCCGCCCTCGGCCGTGACAACGGCCATCTGGTCATCGCCGGCGCCGGCTGGATCGGTCTCGAGGTCGCGGCCGCGGCCCGCGGCTACGGCGCGGAGGTGACCGTCGTGGAGGCCGAGCCCACCCCCCTCCACCAGGCCATCGGCCCCGAACTCGGCCAGTTCTTCGCCGAGCTGCACCGCGAGCACGGCGTCCGCTTCCACTTCGGTGCCCGCCTCACCGAGATCATCGGCCAGGACGGCATGGTGCTGGCGGCCCGCACGGACGACGGCGAGGAGCAGCCCGCCCACCAGGTCCTGGCCGCGATCGGCGCGGCCCCGCGCACCGCCCTCGCCGACGCGGCGGGCCTCGACCTCGCCGGCCGGGAGCACGGCGGCGGCATCGCCGTGGACGAGAGCCTGCGCACCTGTGACCCCGACATCTACGCCGCAGGTGACGTCGCCGCCGCCCGGCACCCGCTGCTGGGTGTCCCGCTGCGCGTCGAGCACTGGGCGAACGCCCTGAACGGCGGCCCGGCCGCCGCCCGCGCCATGCTCGGCCAGGACGTCAGCTACGACCGCGTCCCCTACTTCTTCTCCGACCAGTACGACCTGGGCATGGAGTACTCGGGCTGGGCCCCGCCCGGCTCGTACGACCAGGTCGTGCTCCGCGGCGACGTGGGCAAGCGGGAATTCATCGCTTTCTGGCTGAAGGGCCGGCGGGTGCTGGCCGGGATGAACGTGAACGTGTGGGACGTCACCGCACCGATCCAGCAGCTCGTCCGGTCGCGGGCGGAGGTGGACCCGCAGGTCCTCGGCGATCCGACCCTCCCCCTCACCGACCTCACCGACCCCACAGGTCCTGGCGAGCTCGCAGGCTGACAGGAGTGTCGCAGCGCCACCGTAGAATTCACGCGTGGCAGGCAGGATCAACGATGACGACGTGAAGGCGGTCCGGGACGCGGTCCCGATCGACGCCGTCGTTTCCGAATACCTCCAGCTGCGCAACGCCGGTGGCGGAAACCTCAAGGGCCTGTGCCCGTTCCATGACGAGAAGTCCCCTTCCTTCCAGGTCAGCCCCAGCAAGGGGCTCTTCCACTGCTTCGGCTGCCAGGAGGGCGGCGACACGATCGCCTTCGTGATGAAGATCGACCACCTCTCGTTCTCGGAGACGGTCGAGCGCCTCGCCGGCCAGGCGGGCATCACCCTGCGGTACGAGGAGGGCGGGTACAACCCCACCCACCAGCGCGGCGAGCGGATCAGGCTGGTCGAAGCCCACAAGATCGCCGCCCAGTTCTATGTGGAGCAGCTGGACGGCCCCGAGGCGGAGATCGGCCGGAAGTTCCTCGCGGAGCGCGGCTTCGACCAGGCCGCCGCCCAGCACTTCGGCGTGGGCTACAGCCCGGCCGGCTGGGACCACCTCACCCGCTTCCTGCGCGGCAAGGGCTTCAGCGACAAGGAGCTGACCCTCTCCGGTCTCTCGCAGGAGGGCAGGCGCGGCCCCATCGACCGCTTCCGCGGCCGGCTGATGTGGCCCATCCGGGACATCACCGGCGAGGTCGTCGGCTTCGGAGCCCGCAAGCTCCGCGACGACGACAACGGCCCGAAGTACCTGAACACGCCGGAGACGGCGATCTACAAGAAGTCCCAGGTGCTGTACGGGATCGACCTCGCCAAGAAGGAGATCGCCCGTACCAGCACGGCCGTTGTCGTCGAGGGCTACACCGACGTCATGGCCTGCCATCTCGCGGGCGTCACGACCGCGATCGCCACCTGCGGCACCGCGTTCGGCGGCGACCACATCAAGATCCTCCGCCGGCTGCTGATGGACAACGCCACCGCCGAGGTGATCTTCACCTTCGACGGTGACGCGGCCGGCCAGAAGGCGGCGCTGCGCGCCTTCGAGGACGATCAGAAGTTCGCCGCCGAGACGTCGATCGCGATCACGCCGGGCGGCATGGACCCCTGCGAGCTGCGCCTCGCCGAAGGGGACGACTCGGTGCGGGGGCTCGTCGAGTCGCGCACCCCGCTCTTCGAGTTCGCGCTCCGGCATGTGGTCACCCGGCACAATCTGGAGACCCCGGCAGGCCGCGCCGCCGCCCTCGACGAGGCCGCCCCGATCGTCGCCGGCATCAAGAACATCGCCATCCAGCACGAGTCGGCCGTACAGCTCGCCGGGATCCTCGGCATCCTCGACACCCAGTTCGTCGTCAAACGGGTCGCCCAGCTCGCCCGTTGGGCCCGCGACCGCGGCGCCGACCGCGGCGGCCGCAACGGCGGTCCGTCCAGGACACAGCACCGGGCGCCTGCCGCGCCTGCCCCGACCGCACCGTCGGGCCCGGCCCTCAATCTGCGCAGTCCCGCCCACCGCACCGAGCGCGAACTGCTCAAGCTGGCCCTCCAGCATCCCGGGCTGGTCTCCCCGGCCTTCGACGCATACGGCGTCGACGAGTTCACGGCCCCCGCGTACGCCGCGGTGCGCCGGACCATCGAGGAGGCGGGCGGCGCCGAGCAGGGCACGCACGACGCATCCGGCTACCTGGCCCGCGTCCGCGACGCCGCCCCCGACGACACGGTGCGCGCGCTGGTCACCGAGCTCGCCGTGGAAGCGGTGCACGCCCGCACGGTCGACGAGATGTACGCGGGCGTCCAGCTCGTCCAGGTCCGGCTGCGCGCCGTCGACCGCCGCATCCGTGAGGTCCAGGGCACGATGGCCCGCCTCGGCGGCAACGCGGACCCGGAGCGGTACGCGGCGGTCGCGAACGAACTGTGGGTGCTCCAGCAGTACGCGCAGTCCCTGCGCAACCAGGGCGCAGCGGCGCTGTAGCCCCGGTCAGCGGGTGAACGTCGGCTCGAGCGCGGCCAGCAGCCGCCGGGCGTACACCTGCTCGTCGTCGGCGAACTGCGGGTAGTCCGCGGCGAAGTGGTCCCACTCCACGTATCCGACGGCCTGCTCGAGGTCCGCGAAGTCGACCTCCTGCTGATGCGGGTACGGCCACTCGCCGGACAGCCGGAACACCTCGTGGAGCAACTCGTACCGCAGCGGGTGGCGCTCCGCGAGCAGGGCGGCGTCGTAGAGGTCCTTGCCCTGCGCGTAGCAGTCGGTCAACAGCCACTGGATCTTCCAGGCCAGTGACAGCTCCGGGCTCGCCGCCTGCACTTGGGTGCCTGCGACTGCGACGCGGACCGGCTCCCTCGGCAGCCGCTCGTTGAACACGAAGTCGAGCTGGACCTGCCCGCCGGGCAGTCCAGGTGCCCGCCACGGCAGCACCATCCGCCGCCCGGGCACCCGGTCGTACGTCCAGATGTACTCGGACTCTGCGCCGCTCGCGTCGATCGTCGGACCGCCGCGCTCGTCGGCGGCGCGCTCCGCGGCCGACGCGATCTCGGCCAGCATCGTGCCGGTGCGCTCTTCCTCGATGTTCCAGTCGCCAGGTACGACCACGAAGTCGAGATCCTTGGGCTCGCGTGCCTCCTGCCCGAACCAGACCGCCATCAGCATGCTGCCGCGCAGCACCAGGCAATCGGCCCAGCCCGATCGTGCGACGCCGGTGAGCACCGTCTCCAGCGAGGTGCGCCGGGCCGCCTGCCAGGCGCAAGCATCGGGCGTGTCGGCGTCCAACGGTCTGAACGCCCTGGTGAAGTGCTTCAGCGCGGGGTCGAAGACCTGGCGCCGCGCACCCTTGTGCTCGATGCCGACATCCAGGGTGCGGGGCAGTTCAGTGGTGCGACGCCGCATGTCCACCACGGGCTCGGCCAGGTCCTCCGGCCCACCCGGAATCGGTCGACTGCCTGTCTCCGTCACCGTGCCGCCCCCTCCTCGATCCATCCGTCGTCCACCGACAGATCACTGTCGTACAGCACGAACTCCCGCTCATCCGAGAGGACTTCGTGGCCCGCGTCCTTCAACTCGGCGACAAGAGCGTCGCACGCCCGTCCCGCCTCCTGTACCGGCACCCCCCGGCACCGCTGCGTCACGAACCGCTCCTGGCGGCCCCTGGCCGTCACCCGGCGGGCGTTCCACGACAGATGGGCCCCGTGCCGCACGGCGAGCGAGGTCAGCGCCTCGCGGTCGAAGTCCTCGTCCAGCAGCAGCTTGAGATGGTGCTCGAAGTAACCGTCCCCGTCCGGCCGGACCTCCGGCGCCCACGGGACCGATTCGATCTTCACCCGCACCGGATCGAACCCGTCCGCCCGCAGCCGTGCCACCAGCGCCTCCGCGGCGGCCCGCTGCGCGGCGAAGCCGTCCCGGCCTTTCCAGGTCAGCATCGGCTGCCGGACCATCCGCCCCCGGGCCAGCACGATGTGAGTCACCTTCAGCCCCGCGGCACCCGCCCAGGCGTCGAGCCGGTCGCCGCCGGTCTCGCCGGCGCAGCGCACTGTCACATGGGTCTCGTACTCGCAGCTCTCACGCACCGGCAGAGTCTTCCAGACGCATGTACGACAGGCATCCGAGTAACCGGCCGGTCACACACGGGTCTCAAAAAGTCGTCGCAAGCCCCTCGTGGCAGTGATGTGTCGTACCCCACACTGGGTGGGCGGTGCGTAGGGCCCCCCGACCGGCAGCGATCACCTGGAGGTCGCCCCGTGCAGACCCAGACCCTGACCGAGACCCATACCGACGCCGTCGCCGCCGTCCTCGCGACCGCAGTCGAGCAGGTGCCCGTGCAGGGCCTGCCGGCGGGGCATCCCGACGCCCTGCCGGGGAGTGCGGTCGAAGAAGTGGTGGAGACGGAGCCTCCCGAGCCGCCGCGGCCGGCCGTGCGGAACAGCGAGGGCAGCGGCCCGTCCTCCGACCTCTTCCGCCAGTATCTGCGGGAGATCGGCCGCATCCCGCTGCTCTCCGCGGCGGAGGAGGTGGAGCTTGCCCGCCGGGTCGAGGCGGGCCTCTTCGCGGAGGAGAAGCTCGCCGGCACCACCGATCCCGACTCACAGCTGGCCGTCGACCTCGACCGGCTGGTGGTCATGGGACGGACGGCCAAGCGGCGCCTGATCGAGGCGAACCTCCGGCTCGTCGTGTCGGTCGCGAAGCGGTACGTCGGACGCGGGCTGACCATGCTCGACCTGGTCCAGGAAGGCAACCTCGGTCTGATCAGAGCGGTCGAGAAGTTCGACTACGCCCGGGGCTACAAGTTCTCGACCTACGCGACCTGGTGGATCCGACAGGCCATGTCCCGCGCCCTCGCGGACCAGGCCCGCACCATCCGGGTACCCGTGCACGTCGTCGAACTGATCAACCGGGTGGTGCGGGTCCAGCGCCGAATGCTCCAGGAACGCGGTTACGAACCGACCCCGGAAGAGGTCGCGACCCACCTCGAACTGACCTCCGAGCGCGTCAGCGAGGTACTGCGGCTGGCCCAGGAGCCGGTGTCCCTGCACGCCCCGGTGGGGGAGGAGGACGACGTAGCCTTCGGCGACCTCATCGAGGACGGCGACGCCGCGTCGCCCGTCGAGTCCGCGGCCTTCCTGTTGCTGCGGGAGCACCTGGACGCTGTACTGTCCACGCTCGGCGAGCGCGAACGCAAGGTGGTCCAGCTGCGCTACGGCCTCGACGACGGCCGGCCGCGAACGCTCGAGGAGATCGGCCGGCTGTTCGGCGTGACCCGGGAACGCATCCGCCAGATCGAGTCGAAGACGCTGAACAAGCTCCGCGACCACGCGTTCGCGGACCAACTCCGCGGCTACCTCGACTGACCGGACGTCGCGCCCGCCCCCGCCCGGCGAGGCTGTTCCGCACGCCGCCAGGCGCAGGAGGAAGGCGGGTGGGGCCCCACAGGACCCCACCTGTCACTCCACCTCCACCACCGCGTCAGCGAACTGCGCCGAGTACAGCCGCGCATATGCGCCCCCTGCCGCCAACAGCCGCTCATGCGTGCCCTGTTCGACGATGGAGCCGTTCTCCATCACGAGGATCACGTCCGCGTCCCGGATCGTGGAGAGCCGGTGCGCGATCACGAAGCTCGTGCGGCCGTGGGCGAGCCGCGCCATCGCCTTCTGGATCAGTACCTCGGTACGGGTGTCGACCGAGCTCGTCGCCTCGTCCAGCACCAGGATCACCGGGTCGGACAGGAACGCCCGCGCGATCGTGATCAGCTGCTTCTCGCCCGCGCTGACGCCCGCACCCTCGTCGTCGATGACGGTGTCGTACCCGTCGGGCAGCGTGCGGATGAAGCGGTCCGCGTGCGCGGCCCTCGCCGCGTCCTCGATCTCCTCGCGCGTGACCTCGCGCGACGCGCCGTACGCGATGTTGTCCGCGATCGTGCCGCCGAACAACCAGGTGTCCTGCAGCACCATGCCTATGCCGGCGCGCAGGTCCTCCCGGGACATCTTCGCGATGTCGACACCGTCGAGGGCGATCCGGCCGCCGGTCACCTCGTAGAACCGCATCAGCAGGTTGACCAGCGTGGTCTTGCCCGCGCCGGTCGGGCCGACGATGGCGACCGTGTGGCCGGGTTCCACGGTCAGCGACAGGTCCTCGATGAGCGGCTTGTCCGGCTCGTAGCGGAAGGAGACCTGCTCCAGCGACACCCGCCCCCGCGGCCGCTCGAGCCGCTCCGCGGACGGCGCCTCCGCCTCCTGCTCCTCCGCGTCGAGGAGTTCGAAGATCCGCTCCGCGGAGGCGACACCCGACTGCACCAGGTTCGCCATCGAGGCGACCTGGGTCAGCGGCATCGAGAACTGCCGCGAGTACTGGACGAACGCCTGCACGTCACCGATCGACAGCGAACCGGACGCGACCCGAAGACCTCCGACGACCGCCACCAGCACGTAGTTGAGGTTGGAGATGAAGAACATCAGAGGCTGCATCATGCCGCTGTTGAACTGGGCCTTGAACCCGGCCTCGTACAGCACCTCGTTCTGCTCGGCGAACGCCTTCGCCGACTCCTCCTGCCGGCCGAAGACCTTCACCAGCGAGTGCCCGGTGTACATCTCCTCGATGTGTGCGTTGAGCGTGCCCGTCGACTTCCACTGCGCCACGAACTGCGGCTGCGACCGCTTGCCGACCTTCGCCGCCACGAACACCGACACCGGCACCGTCACCAGCGCCACCAGCGCCAGCAGCGGCGAGATCCAGAACATCATCACCAGCACGCCGACGATGGTCAGCAGCGAGTTGATCATCTGACCCATGGTCTGCTGCAGGGTCTGCGAGATGTTGTCGATGTCGTTGGTGGCCCGGCTGAGCACCTCACCGCGCTTCGCCTTGTCGAAGTACGACAGCGGCAGTCGCGACAGCTTGGCCTGCACGTCCTCGCGCATCCGGTACACGGTCCGGTTGATCACCTTGATCGAGAGGCGGGTCGCCACCAGCATCGTCAGCCCGGCCGCCACGTACACGGCCAGTGCCAGCAGCAGGACGTCGCCCACGGCGGTGAAGTCGATTCCGTCGCCCGGGACGAAGTCCACCCCGGAGAGCATGTCGGCCATGCCCTCGTCGCCGCTCCGCCGCAGACCCTCCACGGCCTGCTCCTTGGAGGTTCCGTCCGGCATCTCCCGGCCGACGACCCCGGCGAAGACCAGGTCGGTGGCCCGGCCGAGGATCTTCGGGCCGACCACCGCGAAGGCGACGCTCAGCACACCGGCGGCGAGCATCACCCACAGGGTCGCCCGCTCCGGCGCGAGCTGCCGGAGCAGCCGCTTGCCCGAGCCCCTGAAGTCCATCGACCTCTCGACGGGGCCCATCATCATGCGTCCACCCGGCCCGCTCATGCGGCCTCAGCCTCCGTCAGCTGCGAGAGCACGATCTCTCGGTACGTCTCATTGCTCTGCATCAGTTCCTGATGGCTGCCCGCCCCCACGACCCTGCCCTCGTCCAGGACCACGATCCGGTCCGCGTCACGGATGGTCGACACCCGCTGGGCGACGATGACCACGGTCGCCTCCGCGGTCTCGCGGGCCAGCGCCCCGCGCAGCGCCGCGTCCGTGGCGTAGTCCAGCGCGGAGAACGAATCGTCGAACAGATAGATCTCCGGCCGCTGCACCAGCGTCCTCGCGATGGCGAGCCGCTGGCGTTGCCCTCCGGAGACGTTGGTGCCGCCCTGGGCGATGGGCGCGTTCAGCCCGGCCTCGAGTCCCCGTACGAAGTCGGCCGCCTGCGCCACCTCGAGCGCCTGCCACAGCTCTTCGTCCCCGGCGTCGGGCTTCCCGTAGCGCAGATTGGTCGCCACGGTCCCCGAGAAGAGGTACGGCTTCTGCGGCACCAGGCCCACGATCCTCGCCATCGTCGCCGGGTCCAGCTCACGTACATCGACCCCGTCGACGAGCACCTCGCCGCCCGTCACGTCGAACAGCCGGGGCACCAGACCGAGCAGCGTCGACTTGCCGCTGCCCGTCGAGCCGATGATGGCGGTCGTCTCACCCGGGCGCGCCACCAGGTCGATGCCGCGCAGCACCGACTCCTCCGCCCCCGGATAACGGAAGTCGACGCCCCGCACCTCGAGCTGCCCGCGGCTGCGCAGCTCCGTCACCGGGGCGAGCGGCGGCACCACGCTCGAGTCGGTGTCCAGCACCTCCTGGATGCGCTCGGCGCACACTTCGGCGCGCGGCACCATCATGAACATGAAGGTGGCCATCATCACGGCCATCACGATCTGCATCAGATACGCGAGGAACGCGGTGAGGGCACCGATCTGAATGGCGCCGCTGTCGATGCGGTGCGCGCCGAACCACACGACGGCGACGGAGGAGACGTTCACCACCGTCATCACGGTCGGGAACATCAGCGCCATCAGCCGGCCCGTGGACAGCGACACATCGGTCAGCTCTTCGTTCGCCTCTCGGAAGCGCCCCTTCTCGTACTCGTCCCGCACGAAGGCACGGATCACGCGGTTGCCGGTGATCTGCTCGCGCAGCACGCGGTTCACCGTGTCGAGCCGCTCCTGCATGGTGCGGAACAGCGGCCGCATCTTCTTCACGATCAGCGAGACGCAGATGCCGAGCACCGGCACGACCGCCAGCAGCACCGCCGACAGCGGCACGTCCTGACCGAGCGCCATGACGATGCCCCCGACGCACATGATCGGCGCCGACACCATCAGCGTGAACGCCATCAGCACCAGCATCTGGACCTGCTGGACGTCGTTGGTGGTGCGGGTGATGAGCGACGGCGCCCCGAAATGGCCGACCTCACGGGCGGAGAAGCTCTGCACGCGGCCGAAGACGTCCGCCCGGACGTCGCGGCCGAGCGCGGACGCCGTCCGAGCACCGTAGAACACGGCTCCGATGTTGCAGAGCACCTGGACGAGACTGACGCCGATCATCAGGGCGCCGAGCGCGAGGATGTGCCCCGTGTCGCCCGTGACGACACCGTTGTCGATGATGTCGGCGTTCAGGGTGGGGAGATAGAGGGTGGCGCTGGTCTGCAGCAGTTGCAGCGCCACCAGGAGGCCAATGGGTTTCTTGTACGGACTGAGATAGGTCCGCAGCAGTCGTATCAGCACGCGCTGTCTCTCGGGCTCGGCAAGATCGGGGGTCACCCCATCTTCCGACACCCGGTCTGCAAAAGCCGAAGGGTTTTCCCCAAACACGGGTCAAGAACAGCTTGTACGACTTCCGGTCCTCACGGGGCGGTGGCGAACGCCCCCGGATGGACCTGGTCCCGCGTCGCGCCGTACTGCTGACGCACCGCCTGACCGACCGCCAGCTCGGCGCCCGGCTCGAGCACCTGCGCCGCCGCACCCTGCCAGGCAGGCGGTGCCTGCGGGGTCAGCGTGCCCTGCGCGGTACCCAGCGCCCACGCCGCCTGCCTGGCCGCGCCGAGCGCCGTGTAGTCCGCCGGCTGCGGCACGACGACCTGCGCCCCGAAGATCGTTGGCGCGATCGCCTGTACGGCGGGGAGCTCGGCGGCCGCGCCGAGCAGGAACACCCTGCGCACCTCCACGCCGCGCCCGCGCAGCACGTCCATGGCGTCCGCGAGCGAGCAGAGCATGCCTTCGAACGATGCCCGCGCCAGATGCTCCGGCTTCATCGACTCACGCCGCAGTCCGGTCAACGTTCCCGCGGTGTGCGGCAGCTCCGGGGTCCGCTCGCCCTCCAGGTACGGCAGCAGCACCAGCCCGGACGAGCCGGGCGTCGACTTCATCGCCAGCGCGGAGAGCTCATGGAGGTCGGCGACGCCCAGCAGCTCGGCGCTGCCGCGCAGCGCGCGCACGGCGTTGAGCGTGTGCACGACCGGCAGATGCATCCCGGTCGCGTCGGCGAACGATGTGATCATCCCGCTGGGGTCGGGCAGCGCCTCGTGGTGCACGGCCATCACGGAACCGGACGCCCCCAGGGACACCACAGCGTCCCCGACGGACACCCCGAGGCCGAAGGCGGCCGCCATGGTCTCGCCGGTGCCCGCCGAGATCAGCAGTCCTTCGGGTGTGGTGCCGGCGGCCTCCGCCGGGCCGAGCACGTCGGGCAGCACGCACTGCTGCCCCAGCGCCAGCTCCACGAGATCCGGGCGGTACGCCCCGGTGCCCGCCGACCAGTAGCCGGTACCGGAGGCGCCGCCGCGGTCCGTGGTCTTGCGGGAGGGCCGGCCCAGCAGTTGCCACACCAGCCAGTCGTGCGGCTGCATGACGGCGGCGACCCGGCGAGCCGCCTCCGGTTCCGCGCGGGCGAGCCAGCGGAGCTTCGCCACCGGCTGCCCGGACTGCGGTACGGAACCGACCGCCTCCGCCCAGGCCTGCCGACCGCCGAGCGCGTCGATGAGGTCGGCGGCGGCGACCTGAGCGCGTCTGTCGTTGCCGAGCAGCGCGGGGCGTACCAGACAGTCCTGCGCGTCCAGCGTGATCAGGCCGTGCTGCTGCGCGGACACGCCGATGGCCTGCACGCCCTCCAGCAGACCGCCCGTGGCCGCATCGCCGAGGGAGAGCAGCCACGCCTGTGGATCGATCTCGGTGGCCTTGGGCTCGACGGGGTGCGGCGCATACCCCTGGCGCAGTAGCGCTCCCGTGTCCGCGTCGCAGACGACGATGCGCGTGAACCCAGACGAACTGTCCAACCCGGCGACTATCCCCATGACCGGAATTCTGCCGTACGCGGGGCGCTGGTGACGTCGTGCGTGCACAGGGGGACCGGCCGCCTCAGGTGTTGCTGGTTCCCCAGTCGTCCTCCACCCCCGAGCCCCGCTCCCTGAGCGCCCGCACCCGGCCCGCCACGGACTCGGGCACCCGGTCGCCGACCTTGTCGCTGACCGCGTGATAGGCCTTGCTCGCCGCCTCGCGGCCGCTCGTGGCGGCGGATTCGGCGACGTTGCGGACCGCCGGGTTCTGCGAGATCTGTCGCGCGGACTTCTTGAGCTGTTCGTAGCGCTCGCGCCCGGCCCGTGTCCCGAGCACGAAGCCGATGGCCAGTCCGGCGACGAACGTGAGCTTGTACCGCATGGGTGACACCCTTCCGTTGCGTCGGTGCTGCCCGCCTACCCGTCGGGAGCTGTGATCACCCGGCGCCATACCGATTGGCGGAGCACCCCCCTGCTTGCGCTAATGTATGTGTCGCAGCGAGCACACGCCCCCTGGGATGCCCCGGGTAGGTACGTTCGGTGCACACGCAGCAATCCCCTGTAGCTCAATTGGCAGAGCAGCCGGCTGTTAACCGGCAGGTTACTGGTTCGAGTCCAGTCGGGGGAGCGCGATCCCCTGTAGCTCAATTGGCAGAGCATTCGGCTGTTAACCGGAGGGTTGCTGGTTCGAGTCCAGCCGGGGGAGCAGATGGAGGAGGGCCTCACGGGGCCCTCTTCTTTGTGTGCGCTTCGTACGACTTTCATGTGTTCTGACTACATCCGGAACCATGCGCGTGGCAGCGCAGTCCTCATGGTCGAGCGTCGCCGGCCATGCGAAGCAAGAGATCGTATGACCGGCTATGCTGCGGCAGACGGCGCGCACAAATGTGCGCGACGCGCCGTTAGGGGCGGTAGCTCAGCCGGTTAGAGCAGCGGACTCATAATCCGTCGGCCGTGGGTTCGAGTCCCACCCGCCCCACCACGGGTTTGTGGTGAAGGAACATTCTGACCAGCATGTTTGCTGGTCCGCCGGAGTGCAGCAGGGTCTTGGCGGCCCGTCCCGATCATGCAATCACGCATGTTGGGACAATGTTGGGACGCTGGTCATGCGGCGGGACAAAGTCCTTCTTCCGGCTCATCGCCCTCGGCGTCCCCACCGGTCCCGGGCGCCTCATGATGCACGTCCGGTCGCGCCGGCTTCTCTCGCCGGGGACCGGCCTTCTTCGAACGGGACACGACCGCGCTCGTGGACTCCGCCTCAGCCGTCAGGAGCTGCGGGAGGACGCTCGTGTACGTGTCCGAGGTGATCTGGCGGGATCTGTGCCCCAGGCGCTCCTGGACGACCTTGATGTCCGCTTGCCGAGCAGCGCCAGCGTCGCCGACAGGTGCCGGGTGTCGTGCAGGCGGATCGGCGGAAGCCCGGACAGTTCGACGAGCCGGTTGAACCGCCGACTGATCCAGTCGGGGTTGGAGTGGTTCGCCGTTCTCGTGGGTCCAGACCCGGTTGCTCTCAACCCATGCTTTCTCACCGGACCACTGCTGCCGCTCCTGTTCCTGGGTCTCTCGCCACGCGGCCCACAGCCCGCGTGTCTGAGCGTCGAGCGTGACGGTGCGCACGCTGTCCTGCTTCGGGGCCTCGTCGTACATCCGGTAGGCGATCTCGACGATCTGCGCGGAGATGCGGAACCACGAGCCGGTCAGGCTGTTCCTTTGGCCATGCCGGTACCCGCCGTCCGCGCAGCGCAGGCAGATCGACAGCTTCGATTCATCGGTCCAGCTGTCGGCTTTGCCGGTGGTTCAGGCCGCCTTGCGGGCGATGCGGTTGATGGCACGTCCGATCCGAGGATCAGGCAGGGCGTCGATCGGACCGAGGCCGAGTTCGTCCACCAGTCTCCTGAGGTGGACGTCCACCGCTGCCTCCGCCAACTCGGCGTGCAACTCCGCGGCCCGCCGACCGCGCCGCCACGACACGGCCATGGCCACGGCGGCACCCACGGCCGCGGGCCACCAGAAGCAGCCGAGCACGGCGTAACAGGCCGCCCACATGAACAGGGTCAGCGCAGCGTCGAAGCGGGCCCGCGAGGCGCGCAGTTCCGTCCTGACGTCGTCCGGCAGCACCAGCCACAACTGGGACCAGCAGCAGGCCAGGTCGATGCCGTACTGGTGGCGCACGCGGGCGTCCAGGGCTGCGAACTGGTCGCCGATGTGAGTGGGGCGGCTGGGCTCGGCCTTGGCGATGCGGTCCCGGCGCGCGGTGTGCTCGTCGATCTCCTGCCACAGAGCCGGCGAGCGGCCCCGCGCCGGGGCCTCGGAGCGGCACGTTCGGATGGCAGCGTCGATGCGCCTCCAGCGTGAGGTGCGGTGCGTGGTGAGTCGCCGGGCCAGGAGGCGAGCAGGTCCCGGCCAGTCCCCGGCCCAGATCCGTTCGGCACCCGTGGCGCACGCCCGGACAAGGGTTCCGACGGCGACGGCGGCGAGGACGGCCAACGCGACGGCGGTGAGCTGACCGACAGTGGACCACCCCGACATCGCTGTCGCCCAGTGCCTCACCTGCCGACGCAGGGCACGCCAGTCGAGGGCGGAGTCATGGCCCAGGGCCACGGTGGAGACGGCGGCCCCGACGAAGAACAGGCCGGGCGCGGCCACAGTGGACAGCCATTTCTCGGCCAGCTTCGCGCCGAGCCCGTCGAGCATCGGGGTCACGGGCTTCAGGCCTCCACGATGCGCAGGGGCCGGTCGCGCAGCCAGCAGCGCCCTTCCGACGGGAGCGGGCCGCCGGGCTCACGTACCCGATTCAGGCTGCACCACCCGTCCGGGCAGCGGTAGATCTCGCCAGCCGACCGTGGGCTCGGCAGGGGGATCATTTCCGGGGGGATCATGTCCCAGGGTTCGCGCCCACGCACGGCTGCGGCCTCGTCGTCCAGCTCGTGTTCGGCAAGGCCCAGCCGCGCGACGACCTGCCGTACCGGCGTCTCGGCGAGTACCGCCTGCATCGCGGCGTGGAGTTCCGCGCCTCGGCCCTCTCCCTCGAATTCGTCCCTGAGCCAGGCGAGCGCCGCGCAAAGGCGTCGCCGTCCGTCACGCTCGTCGCTCATGGTGTTCCCCTCCCCTTCCCCAGCCTTCACGGCCCGCTGTGGATGATTGAGCCCCAGAACAGCGGATCACCGTAGCGCGTATGCTGCCGCAGTGTCCCGATCGCGTGATGCAGGGCGTACGCAGCTCCCGGGCTGTCGGGCGCCGCGAGGGCGCGGTAGACGCCGTGGGCCAGCTGCGGGGCCATGGCGTCCTCCACGGTCCACAGACTGCCGATGACCTGCCGGTAGCCGCACAGCTGGAAGGCGGACGCGACGGAGATGACCTCGTCGACCAGCTCCTGACCGGGGGCGGCGCTGTGGCAGGCGGACAGGTAGGCGAACTCCGCCTCGGTCAGCCGCTCCGCCGCCAGCTCGCTCAGCGTGAGATCCCCCGCGTGCAGCAGCAGCCGACTGCGTGACGGGTCCCGCCGGTCGTGCACACCGTGGCAGGCCAGGTGGGCGTGGGTGTGGGAGCGCAGCGCCGCGAGCACTGCCTGGGGTGTGGCCTGCCCGTCCCTGAGCTCGTTCCGGCGAGCGGACAACTGCTGCGTCGCGGTGAGTTCGTCGTCCAGTGCGGTAAGGCGCGGATACGCGTCACCGGCGTCGACCGCGACCGCGATCAGCGAAGTGTCGCCGGGGGCGGGAGCGGGTCTGTGCCTGGCGTACAGCAACGATCCCAGTGTCGGTATGTAAGAGGAGACGACGCGGTCGTGGGTGTAGACGTCCGCCTCGTCGAGCAGCGCGGCGTGCAGGGGCAGCAAGGCGAGCACACCTGTCGGGCACCACCACAGCCGCGGCTGGGGCTTGTTCTGCCGCGGGCGGTCGATGCCCAGGCGGGTGAGCACGGGGCGGACGATGCACCGGCCCAGCCAGCGAAGCGTGTCCTTCAGCACGAGGTTCTGCCGGCGCCGCTCGCTGCCCAGCACGCCCCCCGCGAGCATGGCCGCGGCCGTCCGGAACGCGTCGGCCCGGCGACCGATCTCCTCCTCCGTCACGCCGTCCAACGGCAGTACGTCGATCTCGCCGCGGTCGCGCCCCGGAGGCTGGTGCAGGAGCAGGACGTGGCATGCCGGACCGTAGACGTTGATCACCGCGATGGGCCCGTGCGCCGCGGCCCGGCTCAGCTGGTCCCAGTCCGGTGGTCTGTGGAACTGCTCGAACCCAGGGAGCGCGCGAATCCTGTCGACCAGTTCGTCGAACGCGGCCGCCGACTCCTCGCGCTTCTCGGGGCTGCGCTCGGCAGCGACCAGCTCCGCGCAGACCTGCTCGAACCGGTCGGCCAGCGCGGGGGACGAAGCGGCCAGCTCCTCGTGCCGCCCGCGCAGTCGCAGGGCCTGCGCCAACAGGACCCCTCGGCCCTGCTCCAGCCGGATCAGCGCCTCACGGGGCCGGCCGGCGGCGATCTCCACAGCCGCGGCGACGTTCGCCAGCGCCGGCAGCTCGCTCAGGCGCACCTCCTGGGACTTCCGGGTGAGCGCCCGTGCGGTCAGCTTGGGCAGCAGCTCGGTCAGGGCGCACCTGAAGGCGGTGCACGCTTCGTCCACGGCACCCAGCCTCATGCTGGTCGCGCCCCACAGGGCAGCGCAGTGCAGCCGGGTCCGGATGTCCTGCGTGGGGCTCAGGGCAGTGATGCGGTGGTGTTCGACGGCCTCGACGACGTCCGAGATGTCGCCCCGGTCCCGCCCTCGTGTCATCAGCAGGTGCCCCAGATGCATGCGGGCGAGCTGCTGGCTGGGGCCCAACTCCCCTGGATCACCGGCCACCTGTCGCAGGATGGCCTCGGCCGCCTCGATGTCCGCGTCCCCCTGCGTGTGCCTGCCGCGCAGCCACAGCGCGAGAGCGAGTTTGATCATCATGACTGGCCTGTCGTGCTGCCACGGCGGTGTGGCGGCCACCGCGTACGTCAGGTGGTCGACGGCCTCGTCGAGGTCGGCCCGGTCCTGGTGGGTGTCGAACCGGGCGGTGAGGACGGCGGCGAGGTTCGTGAGGCGTTGTGTGTGGCGGGGAGAAGCCGCCAACTCGGGCTCGTGCGAACGGCGTACGGCCTCGGTGGCGGCGTCCAGGTCGCCGAGCTGTCCCAGAGCGGTGTACCGATCGAGGTGGGCAAGGCCCAGGAAGGAGTAGGCCGAGGCTCGCTCGTCCTTGTTGAGCCGACCGTCGGCGAGAAGAGCCCCCAGCTCGGTGATCGACGTGTCCAAGTCGGCCAGCTCGCCCCGTATCTCGAAGCGCATCCGCAGGAGTTGGGCAAGCTCCAAGCGACGGTGGCTGCGCTCGGGCTCGTCGGTTCCGGGCGCCTCGATGGTGGCCCGCAATCGCTTGAGGGACGTGTCGAGCCGGTCCAGGTCACCGCCCCGCATGTAGTGCGACATCTCCGCGGCGACCCCGCCTTCCGGTGGCACCACCGGGGGCGCCTTCGCTTGCGTCCGCAGCAGCTGGGCCAGCATCTCCTCCCGCGCCGGGTCGCCGGGGGGCAGTGCCGCGGCCGCCTCGCGCATTAGGTACAGGCCTGCGGGCCACGCCTCCTCCGGGTGGATGCCGAAATCGGCCAAGTTCACCATGGCGGTGCCGAGATTGAAGGTGATGGGCGGTTCGGACTTCGTCCCGCGTGCCCCTTCCCGTGCCTTGCCGATGAGTGCGGCCGCCAGGGTGACACCCTCTTTGAAGCGGGCCGGCACACTTGGCATGAACAGCGCGTTGCCCACGGCGTGCACGATCTCGTGTGCCGCCACCACCTGCGGCGGATGCGCTGCGAATGACTCGCGCAACGGCTGCGGCACCGCGCCGGGCCGCACCGCGTGCACGAGAGCGAAGAGGAAGACAGTGGTGTGGTGGTCCCAGGCCGCGTGCTCCTCGGGCAGATGCTGACACCGGGCGAGGTGGTAGCCGGCGACCAGGTACACCACCTCCAAGAGCTCCTTGTCGGCGGCGATCTGCTCAGGCGTCAAGCGATCCTCAATGCCGAAGAAGCGGTGCGCGACGTTGTAGTGCGTCCTTCCCGCCAGGACGGCTTCCGGTGCGTCGAACGCCCACGCTCGTTCCTCATCAGGTGAGGCCATCGCCCGCTGGATGCTGGCACGCAGCTCCGGGCTCAATTCCTGCACTTTCCCCCCGAATCCCCCCAGCCGCGTCGGCGGCGAGGACCACCGTAGCGGTCGCCCGGTCTGCCAGGGGGTGGATCGCGAGAACGACAGTGCATCTGGGGCCGGGGGAGCGGGGGAGGAGGAAGCGGGCTCACGGGCGCACGGCCATGGTGGACGCGACGCTATGCCGCCCCCGTCTTTGATCTCGGCGAGCTCGCTGTAGAAAGTGAAGGAGATCTTGACGCGAAGGAGATCTTGGCGTTGGCGAAAGGTCAGGGGCCAGGTCGGCGTCCAGGTCGCGACAGGTGAGGCCTTGCCAGTCCGGCGGAGGCTGATGTTGGCGAGGCCCGGCTTCGCGCATGAGCCGCGCGAAACGGCTCTGGCCGCAGTTTCGTGGTGATCGCGATCATGGCCGGAGTCCAGAACACCCTAGGGTCAGTGCCTGATCCTAGGGTGGCCGTTCTCCAATGCGTTCCGTGCCGCCTCCATGAAGGCGTAGCGATATGCGCGCTTGGCGGGATTCTGTTCGGACGAAACGGTGTTACGCATGTGGATGTGTAGCACCGAGGTGCAGTCATGGGCGGCCTCGGCTGTCTCACGGAGAAGCAGCTGGACGGGTACCAGGCGGGCAACCTCAAGGGGACCTATCTGACCACCCAGGCCGTGGTGCGCAGGATGCGGGAGCAGGGCCGCGGCGGAAGCATCGTCAACATCGGTACGGCGCTGGACAAACGCGATCGCCGGCTTCCCCGCGTCGGCTCCGGTCATCACCAAGGGCGGTGTGCACACGCTCCCCACGAGCCTGGCCCCCCGAGCTCGCGGCGGACAGGGTCCGCGTCAAGCGCGTCGAGCGAGAAGTCAGATCGCTGCGCCTCCGGGTAGCGGTCGTTGAAGTCTCGAAACCCGGACCAGTTCCAGGCCGTTCGCGGTGCAGTGCTCCCGTACCCACGTCACGGTCGCGTTGACGGCATCGTCCTGGCCCCGGCCGGCCAGGGTGATCAGGCCGAGAAGATCGGAGTCCGGTTGGTCTGCCCTGCCACAGCCCAGGCTTCACCTGGCTGCCGTGCGCCGTGCGCCGTGGGCGAAGAAGACGGCGATGTCGCCCTGAGGGCGCGGACGCTGTCGGCCTTCGGGGCTTCGCCGTACAGTTTGCAGGCCACCTCGACGATCTGTTCCGGAGATCCGCAGCCACAGGGCGTCGTGCTGACCCCTCTCCAGGGCAGCGCGGCCCTCTCGCCGCGACGGGGGCCGAGGAAGATGAAGCCGCGCCACAGCTCGTAGAGCCAGTCGTCCTTGACGAAGTCGAGGAATTGACCAGTCGGTTCCGGTGTCCAGACCTTCAGGAAATGCGGGCGGCCAGCCACTTGGTGAGGTCGCCTGCGATGTGGTCGGTGCTGGTCGCGACGACGACGTCGTGTTCGTGGCGGGTGGTGTCGCGGCGGACGATCTCGTATCCGCCGTTTTTCAGGACGGCGACAGAAGCGAACCAGGAGGGGTCGTCCTGGTCGGGTTGGATGACGACAAAGGTGTTGTCCGTGTCGTTGAGGTCGTCGATCAGCATGAACAGGGCGTCCTCTGACGGGTCGTCGACGTGGTCGCCGTTCTCGCTGTCAGCGCAGTAGTACCTGGCGGCCACTGAACTCTCCCCATGCGTGTGCTGCCGAATTCGGTGGCCCAGCATGGCACGGCCGGACGAGGGGCGGTGGCTCACACCCACTGGTGTATCGCGGCGATCTGGACGGTGGCCTGGACGGCGAGCTTGTCATACCGGGTCGCGACGGCCCGGTGCTGCGTGAGGCGGCTGATCCCGCACTCGACCGCGTGTCGGGCCTTGTAGTCCTGCTGGTCGAGAGCCGGCGGACGGCCACCGGCACGGCCGCGCCGCGTGCGGTTGCGGACCTGGCCGGCCGGCGGTGCCGGGGCGACGAAGTCGCGGTCCACCAGGTCCGGCGCCCGCATCGCCCGCTCGCCGGGGACGGTGGTGCGGATCTTGTTGCCCCGCACGGCCCCGGACAGGCCCTCGGACCTCATCAGCCGCTGGACCGTGCACGGGCCACCTGGTGGTCCTGGTGTTTCAGCTCGGCCCAGACCTTGCGGACCCCGTAGACGCCGTGGTTGTCCGCGTGGACCTTCCCAGATCAACTCTGTCAGCTGTGCGTCACGGACCGAACGGGGCGACGCCGGGCGGCTGTTGAACGCGTAGTAGGTGGAAGGGGCGATGCTGACACCTCGCTGGGCGAGGACGGTGCGATCGGCTCGACTCCGCCGAAGGGGTCCCGGCGCTCGTCGATGAACGCTACGAGCGCAAATGCGGCCGGTCGAGCTCGGCCATGAAGAAAGCTGATCGCGCGACACATGTACGGCCGGGTCGGGGCGTTCGTTCGGCAGACCCCAATACCTCGAAAGCGGTAACCCAGTGAGCATCGCTGTGTACTGTGCGTATGGAGGTAAGGAACCGGCCTGGGGATTGTGGGGGCGCGATGGACCCGGTTGTGGTGGCGGCTGGAACGGCGCTGGTCGGGGCGATGGCCACGGACGCCTGGCAACACGCCCGTGCGGGCGTCGTTGCGCTGTGGCGGCGTGGTGGCCTTGATCAGTCAGAGATGGTGCAGGCCGACCTGGCGCAGGCCCGGACCGAGGTGCTGGCGGCCCGCGAGGCAGGCGACGACACGACCGAGGAGGCCCTTGCCGGGGTGTGGCGGATGCGCATGCAGCAACTGGTGCGTGACAACCCGGAGCTGGCGCCTGAGCTGCGGCGACTGTTGGACGAGACGCTCACGCCGCATCTGACACCCGAGGAACGGGAAGGGGTCACCTCCATCGAGTTGAGGGCCACTGCGCGTGACCACGGCCGGGTCTACCAGGCAGGACGCGATCAGCACATCACCGAACGGTGAACGGCGGGAGGCGCGGACAGGACCAGCCGGACGTGAGCCTGCGGGCGGGCGCCGAAGATGGCAGCCGGATCTACCAGGCGGTCGGCGACCAGTACATCTACGAAGGCCTGCCGGCAGCGCCCGCCTCAGTCACCAATACACTCCCGCGGGATACGTTTGCATTCGAGGGCCGTGACGGGGAGTTGCAGAAGCTCGTCGACGCTGTGCGTCATGCGTCGGCGTCCAGAGGGCCGCTCCCGGTTTATGCGATCGATGGAATGCCAGGGGTTGGAAAGACCGCCTTCGCGGTCCGAGCAGCACATCTGCTGGCTGATGCCTTCCCTGACGGGACGCTGTTCGTGAACCTGCACGCCCATAGTGCAGGACAACTTCCGGTCGAGCCGGTCGACGTGCTCGGTTCGCTATTGAGCATCGCCGGGGTGGCTGCGCAGTACATCCCTGCCGGGTTGGACGCTCGTGCCGCAATGTGGCGCGACAGGCTCGCCGGCAAGCGGGTACTGCTCATTCTGGATAATGCGACCGGCCACCATCAGGTCGAGCCGTTGCTCCCCGGCACCGACAACTGCCTGAACCTCGTGACCAGCCGACGGCGGCTCAGCGCCCTGGACGGGGCGGTCTCGATCTCGCTCGGCCCTCTCGCGCCCGACGAAGCCATCAACTTGCTGAGCACGCTGTCGGGCCGGGACGTCTCGTGCGAGGAGGCCGACGCCGACGCCCTCGTTCGTCTCTGCGGCTGCCTTCCTTTGGCCGTCTCCATGCTGGCCGGCAGGCTTCGTCACCATCCTTCGTGGCTGCTCGGAGACCTCATCGAGGACATGGCGGATGCGCAGACCAGGCTCGATGAACTGCGAGCGGAAGACAGCGCAGTGGCCGCAACATTCGAACTGTCCTACCAGGACCTCCCGGCCGATCGGAAGCTCTTCTTCCGACGGTTGGGCTTGCATCCGGGGGAGGAGCTCGACGACTGGGCCGCAGCGGCGCTGGTCGGCGTCCCTCGTAGCCAAGCCCGCCGTCATCTGGCCGCCCTGTACGACGACCATTTGATCGACGAACTGCGCCGTGGGCGCTATCACATGCACGATCTGATTCGTGACTACACCCGCGCTCTCGCCGAGGCGGACGGGGAAGCCGGCAACGAAGAGGCAATGGGGCGTCTGTTCGATTACTATCGTCAAACCGCCTCTCTCGCTGACCGGCAGCTGGGCCATACCCTCCGGGCGGGAATCCCGTCAATCTCCGGAGCACCAAGCTGTCCCGATCTGGCGAGCCGCACCGAAGCGTTGAAGTGGATGGAGAGCGAACGCGCCAACCTTCTGGCCTGTGCTCAGCGCACCATCCAGCATGGTCAGCATCCGCGGGTCGTGCGATTCGCCGAGGCGATGGCCAGGTATCTCCAGCAGGCAGGCCCCTGGGACCGGGCCATCGAGATCCACCGCGCCGCGACGGCGGCAGCGCAGCGCAGCGCCGACCCGCCCGAACAGGCACGTGCCCTCATCCGACTGGCGACCGTGCAGTACCTGAGTGGTGATTATCCGCAGGCACGTGAAGCGGTGAACTGTGCGCTCGGGCTCTATCGTGATGTCAGTGATCTCTCTGGGCAGGCGTCCGCTCTCTGCCACCTGGGCATCATCCATAAGCTGACCAACGAACATGAAGTTTCCACACAGGCCCTGGAGCGATCACTTTCGCTGTATCGCCATCTTGGCGACCAGGAGGGGCAGGCCGACGCCCTCACCCAACTCGGAATCGTGCGGTACTGGCAGTCCGACTATTCTGGCGCATCGCAGTTGCTGGAGCAGGCGTTGAAGCTCTACCGCGATGTGGAGAATCTGCTTGGGCAGGCCAATGCTCTGCACCATCTGGGCCTCGTCCGTTGGCTTCTCGATGACTACCCGGTGGCGGCCGAGGTGCTCGAGAAGGCGATGGCTCTTCACCGTGATCTCGGCAATCGCATAGGCATGGCGGAATCCCAGAACTGGCTGGGCGCCGTGTGGTGCACCACCGGCAGGTATGAGGCCGCCGCCGAGGCACAATCAGAGGCCCTGACCGTCTTCCGCGAGATGGGCAGTCGGTTCGACGAGTCGGAGGCGCTTTACCACTTGGGCGTCACACACTTGTCCGCCGAGGAATATGACGCGGCGGTGAGGTACCTGGAAGAAGCCCTGGTCGTGTGCCGATGCGTGGACAGCCCACTCGGCGAGGCGGATGTGCTCTGGGCCCTCGGCGCCGCGCACGTCCGTACCGGCGACCTCACTCTGGCCGCCGAACTCCTTGACCAGTCGCTGACCCTCTATCGCGAGATGGAGAACAGCCTCGGGGAAGCCGCCACCCTCAACGAGATCGGGAAGTTGTTGTTCGCTTCGGGCCGGCACACCCAGGCCCTTGAACATCACGAGTTGGCACTTTCCCTGGCGCGCTCCCTCAATAGTCCGTTCGAAGAAGCCCTCGCGCTCGCCGGGATCGGTCGCCACGCCCACTACGAAGGCGAGACCGTGGTCGCGATCGATCATTTTCGGAATGCTCATTCGATTCTCGAGCGTATCGGCGCGGCCGAAGCCGAGAAGATCCAGCGTGAACTCGCCGACCTCCTGCCCGGCATGCTTGACGAACGCGGCAAATGATCCGATTAGGCTCTACTGGGGGTTCACGCCACGTACCGCACCCCCTGCACTACGCCATTCCCGTGATCAAGTGCAAGGGCCACGCGGTGCCATCGCGTGACCACCGCGGAAGCGGCCGGCGGTGGAGGCTCGCCCCAAGCGCCTCGTCACAGCAGTTGGCTCATCACGGCGTGGACCAGCCCTCGGACCGTGACCACCCCTTTGACGGGCTCTTCCGGGATCTCGATCTCGAACTCGTCCTCCATGGCCATGAAGAGCTCGACCATGTCCAACTCGTCTGCTCCCAGATCGTCGACGAGCGAGGCGTCTGGAGTGATTACGTCCTCGTCGATCCCGAGTTGCTCAGAGATGATGGCGATCACCTGCATCACGGCCGTTCGGACCGAGCCGTGGGCGGGCCTGGCTACGAGCGTGTCGAGTTCGGCGCGCAGTTCCCTCGACATCGCGAGGGATGCCTCGTGTGCCCCGGGGGACGCCGCAGCGAGGTTCCGACGGATCCCGATGGCTTCCTCGACCGCGGCCAGCGCCCCTTGGTGGTGACCAAGCGCGACCAGAGCCGTGGCGAGGCTGTGCAGGTTCCTGGCGAGGTCCGGCAGGTGGACATCGGGGAGGCGGGCCGCGAGGTCGCGGTAGAGGGCCACGGCCTGGACGACCGCGACCAGGGCTTCGTCCGTCCGGTCCAGTACACCCAGCCGCATGAACAGCAGCTCCAGCGCGGTCGCGAGTTCTGCCAGGTAGGCGTCGGGGTGGACCTCTGCAAGCCCCCTGTACATCGCGACGGCCTGTTCGGCCGTGTCCAGTGCGTCCTGGTGCCGGCCTACGGCGCGCAGTCTGGTGGAGAGGTTGCTCACCACCCGTGCCAGGCCCGGGAGGTAGGCGCCGGGCTGGCTCCCGGCAAGCGAGCGGTAGGTGGCGACGGCCTCCTCGGAGGCCGCCAGCGCCTCCTGGTGCCGCCCGAGAGCGCCCAGCTCGATCGACACGTTTCCGAGGACCATGGCGAGGTCCGGAAGGTACGCGTCGGGGCGGCTCTCAGCGAGGTCATGGCAGGTGGTCAGGACGCTTTCGAGGGTGGACAGAGCCTCCTGCCGCCGCCCCATCGCGGCTAATCGGACCGCGTGGTTGCTCGTGATCTTGGCGAGGTCGGGGCGGTAGGTGTCGGGATCGATCTCGGCCAACAGACGATGGGCGCCCAGCGCCTTTTCGGCCGTCTCCAACGCTTCCTCGTGTCGTCCCAGCTCAGCCAGCCGGCTGGACAGGTTGTTCAGCGCCATCGCGTAGTCGGGGAAGTGCTCCGCGAACGATGCTTGGGCGAGCCGTTGCCGAATTCTCACAGCGATCTCGATGATGGTCAGCGCATCCTCCCGCCGCCCCAGATCGCCCAGTCGGTTCGACAGGTTGTTCAGGGCCTTGGCGAAATCGTGCAGATGGGACGCCGGATCGGCCCGAGCGAGCAGCCGGAAGGCATCGACAGCCTCTTCCACCGCGGCCAGCGCCTCCTCCTGCCGTCCCAGATCGCTCAGCCGGTTGGAAAGCTCGTTCAGCGCTCTTGCGAGCCGCGGGAGCCGCCCCGGCGCGTTCTGCGGGAGGTCGCGGCAGCGGTCCGCGAGCCGCCCGGCGGCCTCGGCGGCCCAGCCGGCGAGGCGTCGGCTGGACGGCGGGAGGAGGCCGACAAGGCGCTGAAGGTCGTCCGTTCCGAAGTCGCCGGCGATCCGCTCCAGGGCCGCGAGCAGGGGGCCGGGAGTCTCGGTCTGGGTGGCGACCTCGACGAGCTGCGGCGCCAGGCGGCCGCCGTGCCGGACGCACAGCTCGCTCAGCTGCTCGTCCAGGCGGCCCTGGACGTCGGGGTGGGCCGCGGCGCGGCTGTAGACGGTCAGCAGTTGGGTGGCCTGCAGATCGTCCACAGCCGACGCCAGACACTCGGCCAAGAGTGGATCGGCCTCGAGGCGCAGCCCGATGAATCGCTCGGCCAGACGGTCAGGGTAGAGGCTGCCCCACAGGCGGCCCGGGACAGAGGACGGGAAGAGCGCCGCCAACCAGAAGCTGACGGCATCCCGCCGGTCGCGCGGCTGATCCGCCAGCGTCGGAACGCGCCGCAGGGTCCCGTCGGCCTGTTCACGGTCGGCGGCACCAACGAGCAGGGCGGCGGTGACCGAGTCATGCAGGGTGACCTCGGTCAGCCCTCGCGTCACGCCTCCGGCCTCGGCCGTCCGAGCCCAGTAGCGACTCTCGTGGCCGAGCAGTCGTTTCTCCACGCTCTGGCGCGGTGCCGCCGCGGTGACGACGGCCGGCACTTCTGCCTGGTCGAGCAGGTCGGCGAGCGCGGTCATCTGCAGGGTCAGCGCATTGCCCATGCCCTCCCGGGTGAGCCGCGGAGTGGGGAGTGCCTCAGCCAGGACCGGCCAGTCGCGATGCTCGTAGCCCTCGACCTGCGGAAGTGCAGCGGCAAACGCCCGCACTGCGCCTCTGTAGGCATCGAAGCGGTCCGACGGATCGGGATCAAGCGGAGGAACGGCGACTACCGGGGTGCCCTCCAGGAAGTCCTCCGTGATGCTGCTGAGGGTCTGCGCCCGGCTCCACCAGTCACCGGCCGTCCGGGCCAGTAACAGGATCTTGAACGGGGTGCCGCCGCCGTGCTCGGCGGCGGCCTCCACCAGCCCGGCGAGCTGCCCCGTGCGTGCCTCGGCATAGTCGACGACGACCAGCATGGGCTTGGCAGCGTGCCGCAGGGCCCGCACTTCGGAGGCGGTGCCCTCGGCGTGCGGCCACAGCACGGCCCAGCCCTCGGCCGCGAGAGTGCCGGCAAGATGGCGGGCGAGCCGGGTCTTGCCCTGACCGCCGGGCCCGTGCAGGAGCCAGGTGCCGAACCCGCCCAGGCCGCACCAAGCCTCCAGCCGGTCCATCAGCTCCGCGCGGCCGCGGAAGGGCACCGTCTGCCGGTCCGCCGTGAGCAGGGCCGCGGGCGACCGCAGACCGCGGGCGGGTGCGGCCTCCACGGCGGCCAGATCCTGGAACTCCACCGCCTCAAGCGGCTGCGGGCCTGCCCCGTGGGCGGCCAGGACGGCACGGAACGACGCGTCGTGGTGCAGTACGTAGGCAGGAACGACCTTCAGCGCGGCATGCCCGGAGTGCGCCGACTCCGCGAGGACCACACCGGTCAGCAGTCGGTCGCAGAACATCGCGGCGCCCGACAAGCCACCCCACGGCGAGGAGATGCCAGACGGCCAGCTCGGCGGGTGTGCCGTCAGGTCCATGACGTACTGGTTGTTGACGAAGCCGCTGCCCGGGTTCACGTGGCCGCATTGCTGACTGGCCTCAACCGCCGTCCTGGGCCGCTGGACCAAGTCGGGCACGCCCCACGTCTCACATTCCTGGCCTGGTCGGGAGGTCACCAGACGGCCCCAGCGAACCCCCGCCCCGGGCGGCAGCCGCCAGCCGTCGTCGGTGACCAGGACCAGTGCGGCGTCGTCGAGACTGCCCGGCGTCCCGCGCCACACCGTCTCGCCGACGAACTCCCGGTCGCCGCCCGGGTGGAAAACACGTACCCGCCCGTCCTCCCCGGCCGCGACATGTGCCGAGGTGAGCACCAGCCGCGGCCCCACCGAGTACCCTGACCCCGGCCCGCCTGGCCCGTTGACCGCCACAAGTCTCGCCTCGTCCACCGTCTGCCCCCCTACTCCGGTGCCGACCGACCGCCCGTCACCGATGCATCCCTCAGTGCGCAATACGCCGGCTTGTGTCACCCGGTCCGGCAGAACGGTTCGGCGAACCACTCACGAGCAGGTCCTCGCCATTGACGCTCCTCGGCGTCAGAGTGAACGCGACCCTGTGCGTCCGGCCCCGTGAGACCCCCGCTTCGGTCTCCGCCGAGACCGCCCACAGCCTGAAGCCCCCTTTCGCCTTTCCGTCGGCACGCATCTCGACCTGGAACTCCATCTCGACCGGCCCCACCGCGAATGCGATCTCCTGGTCCGTGCCCTGCGCTGCGGCTGCCAGCAGCTCATCGCGCACTGCCGCCACCGCATCCACCAGCGGAATGTCCACCGAACCCCGCCCCCTTTTGTTCCTGATGCCGCATCAGTTTGTTTTGTCTGTCAGCGTAGACGGCTGGACTTACGCCGCACAGCCCGATCCGCGAACCGCCGCCCCGGTAAACCGTCGCCCCGGCATCATGTACAGCGCCCCTCAACGGCAGCACCCTGCGGTTGAGCCGGCGCCCGCGGCCTTCCGATCGCCGTGCGGGGCCCGCACGTGTGACGGGCAGCGGTGACCGCACCCCTGCCGGGCGTCGGCGTTGGGCCGGGCGCCACCGCTGTCCCGCACCGCACGCATCGCGTCCCTTGGGTGTCCTTCCCGTCCACGCTGTGCGTCGGGGACGTTCCTCGGTGAGCCTCATGGAGGGGATGTTCGCCGTACTCGCCGGCGTCATCGCGGTCGCCTTTGTGCTGGTGGCCCGGTGGATCCCCAACGACACGGGGCGCCGGGACGAACCCCAGGACGTGCTGGGGACCGTCCTGCTCTCGCTCGGCCTGGTGGCCTTGCTCCTCGCGATCACCCAGGGCCCACATGCGGGGTGGCTGTCCGCCCCCGTGCTCGGCCTCTTCATTACGGCTGGCGTGTTCCTGACCGCCCTGGCGGTGGCCGAGAAGCGCACACCGCACCCGCTGCTCGAACCGCGTGTCTTCCTCGACAGGCCGATGCTGCTGACCCACTGTGCCGCGGCGCTCTTCTACGCCGCGGCCCTGATCTTCTTCCTCCTCGTGCCGACGCTGGCCCAATTGCCGACGCACGGGCCGGAGGGCACCGCACGGGGATTCGGCTTCACCATGACCGCCGCGGGCCTGCTCATGCTCCCCTCGGCGCTGCTTCAGGTTCTGGTGGCACCGCTCGTACCGGCGCTCGAGCGGACCTTCGGCCACCGCGCTCCCTTGCTCGCAGGACTGTCACTGGTGCTTGCCGGAAGCCTGGCGCTGGCACGGTGGCACGCCACGCCGGTGCAGGTGCTCGCCGATTCCCTGCTGCTGGGAACGGGCGCCGTCTCAGCTTCGCGGAACTGCCGTCGCTCGTGGTCCGCTTCGCTCCGGGGCATGCGATAGCCACCGCCAACGGCCTCAACACCGCCGTCCGTACGGTCGGCGGTGTCATCGGGACCCAGGTCGCCACAGCGATCCTCAGCGCCCACGCGGTTGCCGGCTCGCCGCTGCCGGGCGGGCGCGCCTTCACTGTCGTGTTCGTGCTCGGCTCCCTGTTCGCGGCGGCTGGTGTCGTGGTGGTCCTCCTACTGCCTCGAGCCGCCGCCCCCCGGTGAGGCACTGGTCGAACCGGCTGGGTCCCGCCTCTCGTTACGGGACCCGTGCCCGGTCGGCAGGCTCAGTGGACGGCGGGCAGCCGCGCGTCGAGGAGTTGCCCGGCCGGCTGGGTCATGTGGTCATCGGGGGCGTCGGTCCCCGGGGCAGGGGAAACGTCTCTCCATCGGTCGGGGCACGAGCTGCGCCGCCGGCGAATCACTCGATCGGTCCCGTGCGACGGACGGGCGGCGCGATCAGCTGCCCCGTGCGGGGCCCGGTCCGAGCTCCGCGATCAAGGCGGCGAGCTCGTCGAGGGTCCAGGCATCCGCCGCCCCGGGGCAGCGCGAGAGATAGCGCGCCACGGCGGAGGCGTCTCGTACCGCGTCCGTGAGCAGCCCGCGGGCCAGATGCAGCAGGTACCGGCTGGTCGGCTTGGTCCAGGGCACTTCCGTCAGACGCCACGGCGCGGTGAACGTGAGCACCGGGACGGTGTCGACGTGTCCGAGGAGCACCAGGGTCTGGTAGCGGCCGGGGCCGAGGACCGCTCTGCCGTCGGCGAGCACTTCGGCGAAGTCGAGGTCCGTCCCCGGGGGTGCGTACATCTCCTGGGTGGCGATGTCGGAGAACTGCCCGGCGGTGATGAGGTGGGCGCGGCCCCACACGCGCCCGGCGGCGGCGGAGTCATAGAAGGCCCGGCCGCCGCGCCAGACGGGTGACTCCGTCGCGAAGTACATACGGCCCGGGAACTCGATCGCTTCCGAGCGCAGCGGCGGGCGCTGGTCCCGGCATCCCGGAAAGGTTCGTGCGGCGTCGGGCGGCCTGCCGCCGCGGAGGTAGTACCGCAGTAGGGCGGCGTCCATGTTCGAGCCGTACGACGCGTACCAGATCCGGTCCCGGGGGTGGAGCTGCCCGGGCCGGGCGGGAGTGAGGCGGTGGACGGTGGCCAAGAACGGCTCCGCGGGGTGCGTAGGGGTGGTGCCCCGGGGGCATCGGCGTACACCCGTGAGTACCACCGCCGGAGGGACGGGGGGGTTCGCCCGGGCCCGCAGCGGCGCCGGATGGTGGTACCGGGTCCGGGGGCCCGGTCAGCGGGCGGCGTTCCCGGCCGGCGCGGGGGCGGATGGCGGCCCGTTTCCGGCCGGCCGCCGTCGTGCCACACCGCCCAGCGGCCGAGTGCGACCCCGCAGGCGTGATCAAGGTGACGCGCCCGGAGAGGTCGAGTTCGAGGTGACGTTTCTTTCAAAGATCGAAACAGGCCGATCGGCCGTGGGGACAGCCGGATCCGAAATCGTGAGGCGTATTCATCGAGTGTGCACGGGGTGTCGGGTGACCGATTCCTGAAGGCACCTGCCCGTGCCTGGCGCGCGGGGCGGCCCAGGCACGGGAGGTCGGGTGGCTCAGGGCCGGCTCTCGTTGATGTTGACCATCCAGGAGATGCCGAACCGGTCGACGCACATGCCGAACGTGTCGCCCCACATCTGCTTCTCCAGCGGGACGTTCACCGTGCCGCCGGCGGAGAGCTTCTCCCAGTAGCCGCGGAGCTCGTCGGCGTCCTCGCCGCTGAGGCTGACCGCGAAGTTGTTGCCGGGCTTGTGCTCCATGCCGGGCGGGGTGTCGGCTCCCATCAGGGTGAACCCGCGGTCGTTCTCGAGCATCCCGTGCATGATCTTGTCGGCTTGGCCGGGCGCCTGCCCGCCGAAATCGCCGAAGGTGTTCAGTCGCAGGTCGCCGCCGAGGACGCTCTTGTAGAACTCCATGGCCTCCCGTGCGTTGCCGTCGAAGCTGATGTAGGGGTTGAGGCGAGATGGCACGATCTGATCCTTTTGTTCGATGGGCCGGTTCTCGCAGGGTAAATGCCCGGGTCCTGCTCATCGGCGCCACACGCGCGGCTGCGGACGGACGTCTGCGGCGACTTCGTCAAGCAGGGCCGTCGTAATGCTTCTGCATTGTTGTACTTACTCGAGTTCCAGAAAGCGGTGTCCCCGCTCGGAAGGTGTCTTGACCGGCGCGTCGTGATTGCTCGGAGTTCCAGAACTCTTGTTCCTGGCAGGCCAGTTGTGTAAGGGTGAGCTGCCTCACAACCGAACAGCGCTGCCCGGATCAACCGTTCGAATTTCACTGTGGCGGCCAACTCCAAAAGACTCCGAACCGCCCGTTCGAAGGTATGTACCAACTGGCGCACTCCCTTCGATCGCACGCAGCAACCCCCCACCGCATTGCCATGGATGGAAAGACGTCGATGCAAGATCCCCGCATGCCAGGAATCGCCCCCTCCTCGCAGTCCGGCCGCGCCCCCGGCGTCAGTGACGAGGAGTTCGCAGCCGCCCTTCAGGCCGGTGGCGGGGCCCAGGAGATCCAGCCGGTGGCCACGCTGCTCGCCCGGCACTGGCAGTCCGTGTTCGACTACGCCGCGATGTGTGCGGCGTCGAACAGAACTGCCTCCATGCTGACCACCGCCGCTTTCGCACAACTGTTGGAGAATCTGGCGCGAGGTGGGGCTGTCGGCGCGCTGCGGCCGCATCTTCTGGTGACCGTCCGTCATATCGCCAAGGCCTGGGCGGGTGACCAACGGGTCTCGGCGGTGGTGACCGGGCTCAGTAATCCGGAAGGCCCGAAGGAGAATAGGCAGTTGGTCTCCCGTGCTTTCCATGCAATGCCGATGACCGCCCAGGTTCTGCTCTGGCATGCGGAGGCCGAGGGCGAGGGCATATCCATACCGTCTGGTTTGTTGGGTATTGATCCACGTGCCGCCTCCGACCAACTCGAGCACGCGCGCGAACAGTTCCGGCAGACCTGTGTACGGGTCCACCGGGAACACGCCCCGACCGCCGAGTGCAGGCACTACAACCGTCTCCTCGACATCTCGCTGCGCCGAGGTGGTGCGCTGATCCCCGACATCCAGGTGCATCTCTCGGAGTGCGCGTACTGCCGCTTCGCCGCCGACCAGCTCCGGCAGTCCCACGGACGCCTCGGTGTGCTGCTCGCGGAGGCGCTGCTCGGCGGGTCGGCCCAGCAGTACCTCGAATCACGCCCCGGGCGGCGGCGCAAGGCCCGCGCCGAGGGAGGGGCCGCGACGCGGCCCGGGACGGGGACCCCGCGCGGCGGTGGCCGGCACTCACGCGGTACGGGCCCGGGGACCCTGCGCGGTCTCGCCCTGCGGGGCAGGCGGATGGCGGCGGTCGGGGTCGCGCCCGGAGCGCTGGCCGTGGGGGCCGCCGCGGCCGTGACCGGCCTGCTCGTCATCACCCTCGCGTCGGCCTTGTGGCCGGGCGACGAGGACCATGCGGGCCCGGCCGTCCCCAGCGGCGCCGTCACCGGAACCGCCCCGCCCGCCTCGGGGACCGGCACGCCCGCCCCGTCGGCATCCGAGCCCGATCCGTCGGCCACCTCGGCCGACTTCCCGGCCGGGCCGCTGAGCACCCGGCTCCGCAACGTCGAGGCCGCCCTCTGCCTCGACATCGCCGACCGCGAGCCGACCGCAGGCTCCGAGGCGGTCATGTCGACCTGCTCCTCGGCGCCCACCCAGCAGTGGGTGTACGAGACCGACGGCCGGCTCCGCAGCTCGGCCGCGCCCGCGCTGTGCCTGAACTCCCACGGACTCGACGGCATCGTCGCCCTGGACGGCTGCACCAGCCGCACCGCCCCCGACGCCGGGGACGTCCGATACGACCTGACCATCCAGGGCCAGGTGATCCCGCGCTGGAACGACCGGCTGGCCGTGGTGCCCGTGTCGGCCGAGCCGGGCACGGCCGTGGTGGTCAAGGTCCGCGACGAGTCACCCGCCCAGGTCTGGCGGACCGATGCCGCGCGCACGGGACCGCAGCAGCAGTCGGGCACGCACGCGACCACGCCGTACGCGGAGGAGGTCAACGTCCCGCCCGCCCGGGTCGACCACTGCGTACCCGAGACCTGCCCGGAGCCGGGGGACGTACCGGGTGTCCATGATGTGCCCGGCGGGTCTCCTTCCGGTGTCGCGCCGGGCGCAACGGGGGACGGGAGGCCGGGCGAGGCGCCGGGGGGTGCTGCCGACGGCAGTGTGCGCCGGGCCGACGACACGCCACCCGGCCCGGAGACCCAGCACAGCCGTCCGCCCTTGGTGACCGCTGTCGTGAGCGGGACTCCCACCGGCGCAGCCGCGGGGCCCGATCCCCGGGCGACCCCGGTCGGACAGGCCGGCCGGGTCAGGTGAACTCGGGCAGTTCTCCGACGGCCGTGGCGAGGTCGATGAGGGAGAAGGCCGCACCCTGCGGGTCGGTGACCGACGCCCACCGCCCGTAGGGGCTGTCCGCCGGCCCCCGTCGCACTGTGCCGCCCAGCCGGGTGACGGTGGCGATCGCCGCGTCGCAGTCCTCGACCCCGAAGTAGACGTTGATGTACGGATGGGTGTCGGGCGGGAAGTCCTCGGTCATCCGCAACCGGCCCGCGACCGGCTCGCCGCCGAGCTGCCAGAGGCTGAAATCGACGGACTCGTGACGCATCTGCTTCGCCTCGTAGCCGAAGACGGCCGGAAAGAAGTGGTCCGCGTGTTCCACGTCCCTGGTGGTGACCTCCGCCCAGCAGTACGCACCGGGCGCGTTCGTCTTGCCGAACCCGGTGTGGCTGCCCGGCTGCCACACGCTGAAGAAGACCCCGCTGGGGTCCTCCGCCGTGACCATGGTGCCGAAGGGGCCGACCGGCATCGGGTCCATCAGCAGCGCGCCGCCGTTGTCCCGGATCCGCTCGGCGGTGGCCGCGACGTCGGGGGAGGCGAGGTACAGGTTCCAGGCCGGCGGCCCGCCGGTCCCGGGCATCCGCGGCACGACGGCCGCCACGGCACTGTCGCCGGAGAAAGCCTGCGTGTATCCGCCGAACTCCGGCGAGCCCTCGTCGAAGGTCCAGCCGAGCAACTCGCCGTAGAAGCGCTTCGCGGCGTCCATGTCGGGGAACATCGCATCGACCCAGCAGGGCGTGCCTTCGGTGTGCGCTGCCATCGTCTCCCAACCTCCCTGCCCGTCGGTCTCTCCTGCGCACGCTAGGCGCCCGAGCCACCCGCCGCCCGTCAGGCGCGGCGGAGGGGGCGCGTCGCGGGCGAACGCGCGGGCCCCGGCAGGTGGCCGCCATGACACGTACCCGCCGAGTACGTCGAGGTCGCGGCGGACACCGGCCGGATCGGCGGGGATGCTGGAGGTCTCGTTCGACGAGGCACGACGTGGCAGGCCGTGGAACTCGACGGCGTGCGGGGCCGGTCCCCGGCCGGGGAAGCGGTCCGCGTCCCGCGGTACATCTCGGCCTTTGCGAAGGACGACAAGGCCGGCTCGCCGAAGCAGCGAAACCACCCGTGCGGCGGGTGTGAAGCAGCCCGCGGGCAAAGAGGAGGCCCGGTACGGAGCGATCGGCCGGACCGGGCCTCCCGCCGCTACTCGGGTCCCACGATGCCCCGTACGACGCCCAGCTCCACCAGGTCCTGCGGCCGCAGCCGCAACTGGTCCGCCGTGTGCGGCACCTGGTCGGCGGCGCGCTTGAGTATCGCGGCGGCGAGTTCGGGCGCGATGACGGAGAAGTAGCTGTCCGGTGTGGCCCAGGTGTTGCCGGGCGCGGCGAGCGCCAGCGCGCCTCCCGAGCCGCCCTCGCCCATGAGCAGGCTGGTCAGCGGCGTCCGTGCGGCGGCCACGGCCCCGAACAGCTCCGCGATCGCCGAGCCTGCGCCGCTGCGCTCGGCGTCCGCGCCGTTGGCGGCGCCGGGCGTGTCGATGAGCGTCAGCACGGGCAGCCCCAGCCGGTCGGCGAGCCGGATGACGCGGGCCGCCGTGCGGTACCCGGCGGGCGTCGTCGCCGTCCCGCACTGCGCGGCGTACGCCACGGGCCGCCCGTCCCGTAGACCGACGCCGCACAACATCCCGGGGTCGTCGCCGCCGCACCGGTCGCCGCGGAGCGGCTCACGGCGCGTGAAGTAGTCGTCCAGGTAGGCATCCGCCCGCGGCCGCCCCGCCGCCCGCGCCTGCCGCACCGCGTCCCACCCACTGCGCGGCAGCTCCCCACCCCCGCCGAGAGCCCGCGGCGGCGCGACGGCCTGCGGCCTGCTGCTGCCCGTCCCGCCTGCCCCGTCCGCAGGGCCCTGGGCGGTCGCACCGGCCGACGGGCCGCCGCTGAGGCTTCCCGTCACCCCGGCGGCCGCCCCGGCCCGGCCACGCACATCGGTCGGGGCGGCGGCGATGGTGCCCGACGGCTCTGCCCCGGTCGGCGGCTCGGCCGGCGGCGTGCCGGTGGTGCCGTCGTCCGGCCCGGTGGCCGCGGCTGTGCCGGGGGTGCCTGCTCGCCCGGCCAGGTCGGAAGGCCCGTCCGTGCCCAGCGCGGTCACCCAGAAAGTCAGTGTGTCGCGCAGCGACTCGGGCCGGACGATCGCGTCGATCTGGCCGGCGGCGAGTTGGCCCTCTGCCGTGTACGCCGCGGGGTCCGCGTCGGACGGGCGAACGCGGGAGCCGGCGAAGCCGACCTGGGCGCCGGGGAGGGCCAGGACGACGTCCGCGCCGGCGCCGAGGGTGGCCCAGCCGCCGCCGGTCGTCGGGTCGCGCAGCACGGCGATGTGTGCGACCCCCGCCTCGCGCAGCAGCGCGGAGGCGCGCGCCACCCGTTGCAGCTGGGACAGCGCGACCATGCCTTCCTGCATCCGGCTGCCGCCCGTCGCGATCAACGAGACGAGCGGCAGCCGGTGTTCACGCGCCAGCGTGTACGCGGCCTCCAGCCGGTCCCCGGCCCGTTCGCTGAGGGAGCCGCCCAGGAAGCCGAACTCGAAGGAGATCAGCACGCATCGGGTACCGCCGAGGGTGGCCGTGCCGTGGACGACGGACTCCGCCGAGCCCGTCCGGCGGGACGCGCGGGCCCGCTGCGCGCCGTAGCCCGCCCAGCCGAGCGGCCCGTCGTCCGTGGCGGGCAGGTCGGCGAGCTCCTGTTCGGTGAAGGCGTCGCAGACCAGCGCGATCGCTTCGCGGGCGGACATGCGCTCAGCCATGGAGGGACCGCTTCATGATCTTGCCCATGTCGTTGCGCGGCAGGACGTCCAGGAACCGGACCGCCCGCGGCCGTTTGTGCGGGGCGAGCTGGGCGGCTACATGGTCCGCCAACTCCTCCGCGGACGGCGGGGTCCGCGGATCGGCCGCCACGATCCAGGCGACCACGCGCTCGCCCAGGTCCGCGTCGGGCTCGCCCGTCACCGCCGCCTCGCGAACGGCCGGGTGGTCGAGGAGTACGTTCTCGATCTCACCGGCTCCGATCTTGTAGCCGCCGCTCTTGATCAGGTCGGTGGCCTTCCTCCCGACGATGCGCACGTACCCGTCCGGTTCCCGCACGGCCATGTCGCCGGTGCGGAACCAGCCGCCGTCGAAGGCGGCGGCCGTCGCGTCGGGGCGGTTCAGGTACTCCGTGAAGAGGTTGTCGCCCCGTACCTGGATCTCGCCGATCGTCTCGCCGTCCAGGGCGGCGATCTCCGTGCCGTCCTCCTCGACGAGCCGCAGCGAGACTCCCGGCAGCGGCACGCCGACGGTGCCCGGACGGGCCTCGCCGTCGAAGCGGACGCTGGTGTTCATCAGGGTCTCGGTCATCCCGTACCGCTCCACGACCCGGCGCCCGGTCGCCGCGGCGATGCGCTCGTGGTCGGGCAGCGGCAGTGCGGCCGACCCGGACACCAGCAGCCGCGCGCCGGCCAGTGCCTTCGTCAACTCGGCGTCCTGGGCGAGCTCTTCGGCGAGGCGGTGGTACATCGTCGGCACACCGAAGAGCATCGTGCCGCCGGAGTTCAGCTCCCGCGCCACGCCCTGCGGGGTGAAGCGGCCGAGGTGGCGTACCTCGCCGCCACGGCGCAGCGGGCCGAGGATGCCGAGGATCAGCCCGTGCACATGGAACAGCGGCAGGGCGTGGACCAGGACGTCGTCGCGGCTCCACTGCCAGGCGTCCTCCAGCGCGTCCAGTGTCGTGGCGACCGCCCGGCGCGGCAGCACCGCCCCCTTGGGCGGGCCGGTGGTGCCGGAGGTGTAGACGATCAGTGCGGCGGAGCCGGCGGCGGGCTCGGGGGGCAGTGCACCGGCGGAGCCGGAGGCGGTGATGTCGATGCGCTCCAACGCGCGGAGCGCCGCAGGCAGTTCGTCGCCGGGCCCGGCGAGCACGACGGCCGGCGCGCTGTCCGCGACGATGTGCGCCAGTTCCCGCTCACCGGTCTTCGGGTTCAGCGGCACGACCGGTACGCCGGCCAGCAGGCCCGCCACCACGCCGATCGCGGTCTCCATCGTCGGCGTGGCCCACAGCGCGACCCGGCCGGCCCCGCCGATCCGCAGCGCCAGGGCGCCCGCCGCGCCGCGCAACTGCCCGTATGTCAGGGACCGTTCCCCGAACCGCAGGGCGACCCGGTCGGTGCCGGCGGCCGTGGCCGCCAGCGCTGGGAAGAGGGAACTCACTCGTCGACCTCCTGGTGGTCTCGCGTGCCGCGCTCTGCGTGGTCTCCCGCGGCCGTCATTGTCTCCTCCGTGCGGCGGAGCCGCCGCAGCGGGCGGCTCCTTCCGGGGAACGATGCGCCGGACCCGGCGGACCCGGCAAGATCGGACGCACGGAGCCGCGGCCCGGCCGGTCGTCCAGGGGGAGGACGGCCGGGCGGCGGACCCGTGCCATCGAGCCTGTGCGACGGGCGCCGGAGGGGCACCGGCCGCTGCCGACGGGACGTCGCGCATCCGCCCCTACGACGTACACGCATCCGGCCAGTGCCAGGTCGGACAGCAGCATGAAGCCGACCGGGTACAAGCGCTTGGCGCTGTGGATCGCACCCATCACCACCAGCGGTGGCACGAACCCGCCGAGCCCGCCCGTCGAACCGACGATGCCGGTGACGCTGCCGATCTGCGGCTGTTTCCGTGCCCAGAACGTCCAAGTGAGCCCCATCGTGGCCGTGCCCGCATTGCGGTACCCGGCGCCACTCGAGGGTTCGGGTTGCGCCGTCGGGGCGGGGCCGGCGACAGTTCCGCACGGCCGGTCAAGGGTGCCGCAGGTACCCGGGGGCGCGCTGTGCTGCTCCAGACGGGCCGCAGTGGCGAAGGGACGCTCACCGGCGGAGGTTCACGGAAGCGGCAGCGCGACCTTCACGGCGTACACGGCGACGAGGCCGTAACCGACGCGGAACGTCCACGCGCGTGCGGTGTGGGAGATGCGGGCCCCGGCGAAGCCGCCGGCCGCCACCAGCAGCTGCTGCCACGCGAGCGAGGAGACGAAGACGCCGGCGACGAAGACGGTTCCGGCGGCGGCGCCACTGAGGGCGGCGCCCTGGGCAGTGGTGAGGGCGGCGAAGTAGAGCGCCGTGGTGGGGTTGATGACGGTGAGGGCGACGAACCGCGTGAACACCCGCCCTGTGCTGCCGCCGGCGGACGCGGCCTCCGGGTCCGTCCTGGGCAGGGTCTTGGTGCGTGAGGAGAGCAGCCCGTGCGCCGCGATGGCCGCGAGGACGACCGCGGACGCGAGCCGCACCCATGCCTCCACTCCGCAGAGCGCGGAGGCGACCAGCGGGCCGAGGGTTGTGGCCACCGCCGCGTATGCCATGTCCACGACCGCGACGGCGGACGCCGCCGCCACCGCTCCACGGCGGCCGCGCATGCTCTCCTGGACCAGCAGCACGCCCATCGCCCCGATCGGCACCGCCACACCCAGTCCGGCGACCGCCCCGGCGGTGGCCGTCGTCCACAGCTCGCTCATGGCGCACAACTGTCGGCCCGGGCTCGTCGGCTGCGCGACCCATTTATCGTCGCCGACCGGTTCGGCAGCGGTGTCCACGAGCCGCTGGAGGGTGGTCCCCGGATCGAGGTCGGTGCCGATGCCGACGACTGCTCCGAGGAACGCCGCGATCCGGAGCGAGCCGGTCGGCTGCCGGACGGGCCGCTCCGCGGGGGAGCCCCCAGGGGCCGGCGGTCACGGTCACTCGGTCTCTGCAAGCGGGTCGAGGACCAGGGGCTGGATCCGGCCCTCGAGCATCGCACCGAGGCCCTGCACCGTGCAGATGTCGGGCCGTTCCGCGATGCTGACGGGCATGCCGGTCGCGTTGTGCAGCATCTGGTCGAGGCCCGGCAGCAGCGCGCTGCCGCCGACCATCATGATGCCGCGGTCCACGAGGTCGGCGACCAGGTCCGGCGGGCAGTCGCGGAGCACCTTGCCGATCCCGTCGAGGACCGAGGTGAGCGGGGTGTGGATCGCCTCCCGCACGGCCGCGGTGTCGACGCGGACGGACCGGGGCAGGCCGGTGGCGACGTCACGGCCGTGGATCTCCGTCGACGACGGGCCCTGCGGGGTGAGGCCGTTGCCGTGCAGGGCGAGCTGGAGCGGTCGTACGGACTGGCTGGGCAGCATGAGTTCGTGCCGGTGGCGAAGGTGCTGGATCACCGCGTGGTCGATGGCGTTGCCGCCGATGGGGATACGGGTCGCGGTGACGATCGAGCCGAGGGACAGGACCGCGATCTGCGTGGTCGCCGCCCCGCACACCATGATCATGGTCGCGCTGGGCTGCTCGACGGGAAGCCCGCAGCCGACGGCTGCCGCGATGAGGGTGTCCACGAGCTCGACCCGGCGGGCGCCCAGCCCGACCAGCGTCTCCACGGTGGCGCGCTGCGCGAGCGGGTCGCTGTCGTGCGGGGTGCTGGCCGCCGCGCGGAGCCGGGGCTTGCGGCGCAACTGGCGGCGGAGCTTCTCGCCCAGCAGATGACGGAGCATCCGCTGGGCCATGTCGATGTCGACGACGGTGCCGCCGGAGACAGGGCGGGCGACCCGGATGTACCCGGGCGTGCGGCCGGTCATCTTCTCGGCGAGCGCGCCGACCGCGATGAGTGCTCCCGTACGGGTGTTGACGGCGGCCACGCTCGGTTCGTCGACGACGAGGCCGGCGCCCTTCACGAAGACGCGGGTTCTGGCGGCGCCCAGATCGACGGCCACATGGCAACGTCGCAACTGCTCAAGGCTGACGGTCACGGCGGTTCCTCCCGAGTGCGGTACGTGTTCGCATCGTGCGATCGCCGCGGGCCGTGCGCGCGCTGGGCTGCGCCGGTCGGGCGTACGTACCTGACGGGCCGACAGATCAGTCGGTGAGCCGTTGCAGCAGGCCCCAGGTGAACTCCGCGACACGCACCTCGCCGCCGGGCAGGGTGAACGCGAGGCGCCACCGGGTCGGCGCGGAGCCCTCCATGGGGCGGGCCGGCGGGAAGGCACTCGCCACCTCGTCCACGGTGCACGACCAGGGCTCCAGATCGTCCGCCGTGCGCAGGTCGGGACCTGCCGCGCCCGGGGCGCGCACCAGCCACTCGTTCCACACAGCGCCGCCGTCGGCGGCCAGTACCTCGAAGCGCAGGTCCGGCCAGAGCGGTACGGGCCACAGAAGCGCGTCGCACTCCAGGTCGCCGATCCGCCGCCGCCGGACGAGTTCCGGCTCGCCGAGCACCGCCCGGTAGCGGGACAATGCCCCGCGCGAGCGGGGCGCGCGCACCTTCGCCTGCCAGCGCCGGTTGGCCTCGCGCATCTGCGTGATCGAGACGCCGAGCCGATGCCGCGCGTCCTCGACGAGACCCGGCTGGAAGTCGGCCATGCGGCGCAACAGCACCAGTTGGAAGTCGAGCGGGCCGAAGGGCGCGTCAGGGGTCATGACCGACATCCTGCCTGCTCGGCGGCGCGGGCGAAGCCGAGTCGGCTCGCCGTGGAAGTGAGGATTCCACACAGGATCTGCACAAGGAGACCCACCTCTGGTCCGTAGACGGCGAATAACCTGCGGGCGCCATGGATTACTGCCACCCGTGCGGACGGCATCTCAACGGCGCCCTGGCCTGTGCCGGGTGCGGCACACCCGTCGAGGAGCTCCGTCACCACAGCCCCAGTGCCGCCGAGCCGGAGCGCGTCTACGAACTGGACGTGACCCCGGAGCCGGCGGACAACCCCGGCCCGCGCCGTGCACGCCGACAGGCCGCGACACGGCGCAAGCCCGCGGGCCGCCGTGCCCGCAAGCGGCGCGGGCGCAAGGTGCTGATCGGGGCGGTCGGCCTGGTGCTGGCGGCCGGGGCACTGAGCCTGGCGGAGCTCGCCATGGAGGGTCCGGGCGACGACGGCGCGGCGACTGCGGTCCGGGAGAAGCCGGTCGCCGAATCGACTGCCCCGGAGCCGACCGCCTCCGACGAGGCCCCGGACGCCCCGGACGATGTGCAGGAGCCGGCCGTCACCAAGTCCGCCTCGCCGCGTCCGCGGAAACCCCGGGCGGGCACCGGCGACGGTCGAGGCGCGGAGGGTGAGGGGCCGGACGGAGAGGGCGGCGGTACGGAGCCGTCGGCGTCCGGGTCCGCAGGCGACGGTGACCCGTCACCGTCGTCCTCCGGCGATCCCGAAGGCCCCGGGGACCCGAGCGGCACGGGCGAGCCGCCGGCGGACCCGGGAGACCCCGAGTCGCCGGGTCAGCAGGACCCGCCGCCGCCTCCGGAGCCGGAACCGACGGAGACGTGCGAGCGCTTCCTCTTCTGGTGCGTCTAGTGCCCTGACCGGGAAAGTTCACCGGCTGGGAAGAGCACGTCCCTACCGTGGGTCGGTGATGCGCTTGTCGCTTCTCCTGCTGTCACAGAGGTCGCTCACACGACTTGTGAGATCTTGTACGCGATTCCACCCTCGATCAGATACCCCGAGCCCACGCAGACGACGTCGTTCAGCCATGCGTATCGCTTCACCCCCGTTTCGAAGAGGGGATTCGTCCGGAAGTAATAGCAGGCGGGGTCGACGTCGTGCCTCGAGGCAGGATCGGCCATGTCGGCCCGCAGTTCGGGCGGGGTGACCCAGCGGCCGCCATAGGTCATGTGCAGCAGGTCGCCGTCGTACGTCCGCAATGTCAGCCGGACGTCGAGCGTCATCACGCCGTCGGGGCGGAACAACGTCCAGTCCCCACCCCCGGGCAGCACCTCTCCGCGTAGCCTTGGCCCCTCGAACGTCCCCCCGGCGGAGCCGAAGAGGACCCGTCGGCCCAACGGGCCGGGGCCGATGTCCAGCCGCGGGTTCAAATCCACAGCTATGTCGAAGAGATGGATCGTCCTGATCTCGTCGATGTCTTTCAGCCGAGCATCTGCTGCCATGTTCCCTCACCCCCGAATTGGTTCGATCCCAGGAGCGGTGGGCGCGAACGAGGCTGCTCCGAACAGCTTTCGCCTGACCGCGTCCGTCGAGACACCTGACTGAGCACAGAGCTCCGACAGATCGAAGAAGAATCGCTCGCCGGCGATCAGGCCGTCCTTGAAGGCGAACTGAATGAACACCGGCAACTCGGCTCGCCTGCCGTTGGGGTGCACGCCGAACCGGCCACCCGTCATCGTCATCTTCGCCGTCCCCCAGCAGACCAGTACCTCGCCGTCGGCAGCGTGGCCTTCGAGAGCGACCCGGTAGTCGGGGAAGGAGGCGAAGAACCCGGTCAGCGCCCTCTCGTTCGCGGCCCGGCCCTGAGCCTTCGTCCCGAAAGCCGGAGCGTCCAGGACCATGTCCCGGTGGAAGAGCTCCATGGCCGCGGGCATGTCCTGCCGACTCTTTGCGGTGGCCAACGCCTGCGCCAGCTCAAACATTCGACGGCTGTCCAAGTCGCACACACCTCCTGATCGTCGCCTCACGAAGTAAACGTACGATCGGTCGTACGTTATATGCAAGGGGAATCCGGCAGGATGGTGCCATGAGCGAAGTGGAGCAGCGGGACGTCGTCCGTTCCGCCGACGAGGTCGACGAGGTCGACGAGGTCGAAGCGCTGACGTCGGATCGGCGCGTGCTGCGTGGTGCGCGGTCCAGGCGGACGATCGTCCGCCATGCCGTGGACGTGGCATCACTGGAAGGACTGGACGGGCTCAGCATCGGCCGGCTGGCCACCGACCTCAAGATCAGCAAGAGCGGCGTGCAGACTCTCTTCGGGACGAAGGAGAACCTGCAGGTCGCGACGGTGAAGTGCGCACGTGACGTGTTCGAGGACGCGGTCGTCCGCCCGGCACAGAGCGCGCCCCGTGGCGCGGCGCGGGTACGCGCGCTGATCGAACGGTGGATCGAGTACGCGTCGGTGCCGCTGTTCCCAGGTGGTTGCTTCTGGGCGGCGAACCTGGCCGGCTTCGACAGCCGCCCCGGGCCCGTACGTGACGTGCTGTTCCGCTGCCAACATGTCTGGCGTGACCTCATCGCCGTCGAGCTGCGCCATGCCGTCGGTACCAGGGAGATCGCTCAGCTCGACGCCGACCTCGCTGCCTTCCAGCTCGATGCGGTACTCGTCGCCGCCAACACCGCGTTGCGGCTCGGCGACGAAGAGGTGGTGGACAAGGTGCGGCTCGTGACCGAGGGGTTCCTCGTCCCTGCGAACTGATCTGCCGTCGCGGGCACCGCCTCGGCCGCGCGTCGCCGCCACGACGCGGATCGCTGGGGCACGGTCTGCCGGTGTTGGGCATCCGCCGGGGCGGGACGCCCACCTGGAAGCCCGTCGCAGCGGTCAGGATCCGGCGGCGGACGGCGGCTCGGCCGTCTCCTCGCCGAGCATTCGTCTGAGCAGGTCCCGCAGCACCGCGCGCTCGACCTCTGTCAGCTGCGCCAGCGGCTCGCGCGCGAAGTCCAGCGACTCACGCAGCCGGCGGGCCGTGCTGCGGCCCTCCTGGGTGGCCGCGGCCAGCTTCACCCTGCGGTCGCTCGGGTCGGGGCGGCGCTCGACCAGGCCGCGCGCCTCGAGGCGGTCCACAATGCCCGTGACGTTCGACGGCTCGCACTTCAGTTTCTGAGCCATGCGCCGCATGGGGATGGGCTCCATGGAGAGCAGCCCCAGCACCCGGGCCTGCGCCCCGGTGAGGGCGTGCTCGGCCGCCGCCTGCTCGTACTCGGCGTGGTAGCGGGCCACCACGGTGCCGATGAGCTCGACGACCTCGAGGGCCAGGGGGTCTGTTCGCTGGGTGGCCATGAGGATCAGGATACCCAATACTTGACAATCTCAAATATTCAGGCGCATGGTTGTTTCAGGTAATGAAGCTTTTCTAGGAGGCATGCAGTATGTCCGCACTCCCCGCGTCCGGCCGTGAATGGCACCTCGTCGCTCGTCCGCACGGCTGGCCCAAGGCCGAGGACTTCGCGCTGCGGGAGGCGCCCGTCGCCGAGCCGGCGGAAGGCCGCATCCTCGTGCGCAACCTGCACTTCTCCGTCGACCCCTACATGCGGGGCCGGATGAACGACGTGAAGTCGTACGTTCCGCCCTTCCAGCTCGACAAGCCGATGGACGGCGGCGCGGTCGGCGAGGTCGTCGCGTCGAACGCGGAGGGCTTCGCCGTCGGCGACCACGTCCTGCACGGCCTCGGCTGGCGGGAGTACGCGGACGTGCCCGCCAAGCACGCCACCAAGGTCGACGCGTCCCTCGCCCCGCTCTCCGCCTATCTCGGAGTGCTCGGCATGACCGGCCTCACCGCGTACGCCGGCCTGTTCGAGGTCGCGTCCTTCAAGGAGGGCGACGTCGTGTTCGTCTCCGGCGCCGCGGGTGCCGTCGGCAGCCAGGTGGGCCAGATGGCCCGGATCAAGGGCGCCTCGCGCGTCATCGGCTCGGCCGGTTCCGATGAGAAGGTCAAGCTCCTCGTCGAGGAGTACGGCTTCGACGCGGCGTTCAACTACAAGAGCGGCCCGGTCGGCGAGCAGCTGAAGGAGGCCGCACCCGACGGCATCGACGTCTACTTCGACAACGTGGGCGGTGATCACCTCGAGGCCGCGATCTCCTCGTTCAACGTCGGCGGCCGCGCGACCATCTGCGGAATGATCGCCCAGTACAACAACACCGAGCCGGCCCCCGGCCCGAAGAACCTCGCGCTCGTCATCGGCAAGCGGCTGCGCCTGCAGGGCATGCTCGTGAACGACCACAGCGCGCTCCAGCCGCAGTTCGTCCAGGAGGTGGCCGGCTGGCTGGCCTCCGGGGAGCTCAAGTACGGCGAAACCGTCGTCGAGGGCATCGAGAACGGCTACGAGGCGTTCGTCGGAATGCTGCGCGGCGAGAACACCGGAAAGATGATCGTTTCTCTCGGCGAGAAGGTCACCCGTTAGGCTCTTCCCCAGCCGTCGCGATCGTGGGCGCGAGTCGCGGCGTACCAGCAGGAGGAAGACCTCATGTCGATCCAGCAGTCCGAGGTGCTCTACACCGCCGTCGCCACCGCGGAGAACGGCCGTGACGGCCGCGTCGCCACGGATGACGGCATCCTCGACTTCGTGGTGACACCGCCCAAGGCGATGGGCGGCAGCGGCGCCGGTACCAACCCGGAGCAGCTGTTCGCCGCCGGTTACAGCGCCTGTTTCCAGCAGGCCCTCGTCGTCGTCTCCCGCCAGGAGAAGGCCGACATTTCCGACTCTACGGTCACCGCCGAGGTCGGTCTCGGAAAGAACGACGACGGCTTCGGCCTCATCGTCAAGCTCTCCGCGAGCATCCCGAACGTGGACGCCGCGACTGCAAGGGACCTGATCGAGAGGGCCCACCAGGTCTGCCCGTACTCCAAGGCGACCCGCGGCAACATCACGGTCGATCTCGCGGTCTGAGGCCCGGTCCGACCGAGGGCCGCACCCCGGGTGCGGCCCTCGGCGCGTCCCACGGGGAAACGGCACGACGATCACCACGGCGCCTGCCATGACGATCAGTACGCCGGGTCCACCGGTTGGGCCGCCGAACAACAAGAGGCACCCCGATAGGGTGTGCGCATGCGTGATCTCGGGGTGGGCTTCGGCTATCTGATGAAGGGCCAGCGCTGGGTGGCCGGCCACGGCCGGTGGTTCGGCTTCGGCCTGCTCCCGGGGCTGGTGACCTTGGTGCTGTACACAGGGGCGATCATCGGTCTCGTGTTCGGTGCCGACGATGTGATCGCCTGGGCGACGCCGTTCGCCGACGACTGGTCCTCACCGTGGCTGGACATCTTCCGCGGCACGCTGACGGCACTGCTGTTCGCCCTCGGGCTGTTCGTCGCGGTGATCACCTTCACCGCCGTGACGCTCCTGGTCGGCCAGCCCTTCTACGAGAACCTCTCCGAGCAGGTCGACCGCTCCGAGGGCGGCGAGGTGCCCCATTCGGGGCTGCCGCTCTGGCGTGAACTGTGGATCTCCGCCAGGGACTCGCTGCGGATCGTGCTGCGCGTGGTCTTCTACGGTCTGCTGCTCTTCGCCTGCGGCTTCCTCCCGGTCGTGGGCCAGACCGTCGTCCCGGTGATCGGGTTCTGCGTCTCCGGCTTCTTCCTGGCGGAGGAGCTGGCCGCCGTGGCCCTCCAGCGGCGAGGCGTCGAACTGAAGGAGCGCCTGGCGCTGCTGAGGGGCCGTCGTCTGCGCACCCTGGGCTTCGGCGTGCCGCTCACGCTGTCGTTCCTGGTGCCGTTCGTCGCGGTCTTCCTGATGCCGGGGGCGGTCGCCGGCGCGACGCTCATGGTCCGCGACCTGGTCGCGCCGCAGGACCCGGAGCCGGCACACGCGGGCCCGCACAGCCTTCGCAAGCCCGACTAGGCACCTACTGCTTCCGAGCCGCTGCGTGCCCGACAGCTACGACAGTGTGCCGGTGACCACGGATGCGGCTTCCGGGCCGGGCGGTGAGTCGAGCAGCACCTGCGCCACCGCGAGGCCGGGGGCGTTGGTTCCCGCAGTGGCGAGCAGGGCGCCGTCCGGGCCCCAGACCGCGCTGCCGCCCCGGCAGTCGCCGACGCTGCACGGCCCCACGGCGTTGGCGAGCAGCACCGGCAGGCCGTTGTCCCTCGCCCGGACCGGGTAGACCTTCTGATACGAGTCGTTGCCCTCCTCGAGGACCGAACTCGCCACATACACCTGGCAGCCGTCGGCCCTCGCCCGCTCCGCGACCTCGGGAATGCGGTTGTCGTAGCAGATCGCCACCGCGAACCGGACACCGTCGAGCATGAAGCGGCCGTCCTCGGTGCCTGCCGCGAAGACGTCCTGTTCCGCACCGTGCAGATGCGTCTTGTCGTAGCGGGCGAGCAGCTCACCGTCCGGGCCGATCACGAGGGCGGAGAGGGCCGGTCGTGGGCCGGACGTACGCACTGCGCAGCCGACCAGCGCCGCCGTCGACGTCGTACGGCACGCCTTGCGCACCGGCTCCAGCCGTGGATCCTCCTCCGTCAGCCACAGGCCCGGGTCCTCGGCGATCGCCTCCAGGTCGTAACCGGTGGCAGCCAGCTCGCAGAAGGCGACCAGCCGGGCGCCGCGCCCGGCCGCCTCCCTCACGAGCGCCTGCATGCTGTGGACATTCGCCTCGATGTCGCCCGGAGCTGACGTGAACTGCCCTGCCGCGATCTTCATGCGGGCATCATCCCGCCTCGCCGCTCTCCGCAGCCACCCGGATGATCTCGCGTGTCTGGCTGATGATGTCCAGCCGGTTGCGTTCGAACTCCAGGTCGGTGATCCCGGTCGTGTTCCCCGGCGCGAACTGCAGCACCGGGGTGTGCACATGACCGCCCGGTACGTCCAGGCCGAGACGGTCGCGCAGCAGCGTGGCGCGGTAGGCGATCTCGTTGGAGAGGTAGTTGCCACCGCCACCGGCGCGTGCGGTCGAACCCTCGGTCGGGCCGTCCGGCCGGATGACCGGGGCGCCTCCACCGGCCGGGATCTCGGTCACGGAGGTGTTGTCGTACACCGGGAAACGGCCCGTGTCAGCCGCGGTGATCGCCTCGTACGGGAGAGAGGTGGACGTCCACTGCGGTTGCGAGGCGGGGTCGGCCACCGGCACCGTCTCCGTACGGGAGACGTTGTCGTTGTCCGGGAAGCCGCCGCGCCACCCCCCGTTGAAGCGCTCGATGTCGACCCGGCCCACCCGGCCCTGGCTGACCGTGGTGAACAGGTCCGCCTTCGGCAACTGCCGCGCCAGCGTCCGCTCGACCGTGCCGTCGGCGAAGTCCTGCCAGCGCACGGGGAACACCGCCGTCTCGATCCTGGCAGGTCCCTGCGAGGTGTGGATCAAGGTGCCGTCGAGAGCGAGGGCGGTGGCGCCGGAGGGGTTGCTGATACGGATGTCCCGGTCGAGCGTGAAGGGGTCGAAGCCGGTCATCACGATGCGCTTGAGGCCCTTGCCGGTGGGGAGGTCCATCGAGTCCTGACCGCGTGAGGAACGTTCCAGACGGTCCATCAGCCGCGCACGCTGTGCCTGCGTCACGTCGAACGCGGGCCGCCACTGCCGCAGCCCGGCCGTCATCCCGAGCCGCGCCCAGTACAGCGGCCGGTCGTCGTCCCGGCTCAGATCGCCTCCCGCCGCGCCCTTGCCCTGCGCCCGGTCCACGGCCCGCTCCCACAGGGCGGACCCGTGGCGCCCCACGGCACGCTCGGCCTGCCGGTAGGACGTCGCACCCTCCAGGGCCCGTACGAAGCCCGGTGCCATCGAGTCGAAGCCGCTGCGCCGCAGGATCTCCTGGGGAACGGCCCGTTCGAGCCGCTGCTCCTCCACGGTGAGCGGGGCGCCGGCCGGGACGGGCGCTGCCGACGCGAGCGGGGACGCGGTGAGGCCGAGGGCGGCGGAGGCGAGGAGGGCGAGCGCGAGCACGTCGAGGCGGGCGCGTGTTCGGGGCACGGGATTCCTTTCGTCGGCCGGCTCGCAGTATCGCGGCGCCACCGCGTCGGGCGGAAGGCCGCACCGGTGTCCACCGGGGGCGATGGCGGTACTCGGCAGGTGCGCGAAGCGGAGGCGGGCCGGGCCCCACGCGTCCCCGGCGGCGCCGGACCTCAAGGCACCTGCGCTGCCGTGACGTTGCGGTGCGCGATCTCCGCCAGCCGCTGCTGGCCGTCCCTGCCGGGGTGGAACCAGTCCCAGCGGCTCAACTGCGCACCGGAGAAGCGATAGTCGAAGACGGCCCCACCGTCGTACCGGCAGCGGTCGTCCTTCGCACAGACGTCCTTCAGCACCTCGTTGTACGCGACGACCCGCTGCTGGACGGTGTCCCTGCGCTGCTGTGCCCGGACGCCCACGTCCTGCGCGTCGCCGAGCATCGTCGCGCAGATGCCCAGTTCCCATATCCGGCTGCCCAGCGCGTCGCCCCGGCCCTCGGACCACAGCCGCTTCAGGTCCGGCACGCTGGCGACATAGACCTGTGCCTTCGGAGCATCGTTCCTCAGTCGGTCCATGGCAGCCTCGAGGGACGCGCGGAACTCCTCGACGGGAGTCATCCGGCCCACGGTGTCCGCACAGGCGTCGTTCGCGCCGATCATCACCGTGACCAGTTCCGGGTCGTGGGCCGCGGCGCGTGCCATCTGCTCCGGCAGGTCCGCGGCGTCGGCGCCGGAACGGGCGAGGTTCCAGCTGCGCTCCTTCACCCCCGACGCGCCCAGCAGACGCATGGCGAGACTGTTCACCCCGGTGTCCGTTCCGGTCGCCCACGACACCTCGGGGCAGTCCGACAGCACCATGCACGCGTCGAAACCGCGGGTGATGGAGTCGCCGACCGCCGCGAGCGAGTCCGGGCTGCGGTCCCACACCGGGGTGGGGCTGGGGCTGGGGGAGGGACGCGCGGAGGCGCCGGGCGGGCGCCGGCCGTCGGACTCTGACGACGAGTCACATGCCGCCAGTGCTCCGGCCGCCAGGGTCGCGGTGGCGAGCGCGGCGGCGACGCCGGTGCGTGCGCGGCGTGTCCCGCTGCGCGTGCTGCGCTGTCCCAAGGTCACTTCCCCCTCTGCAAACCCGGCATCCGACCTCCTGCCGAGTGAAAGCTTGGTGCGTACGGGCCCCAGGACCGACATTACGTCACCCCGTGGCGCGTCTCGCACGGTAACTTTTGCCTCGTCGACCCAGAGGCCCACCTCCCCGATCGGCGCCGGTAAATTACATCACGTCACATGCCGTCCCTTTTGTGGAGACTTGTTCCCGATGCTGTTTACTGAGGCCGCTGGGAAGGCGAACCTCGTCCCACACTGGAGGTCCCGGTGACGACACGTGGCGTTCTGTACGTTCACTCCGCACCGCGCGCGCTGTGCCCGCATGTCGAATGGGCGGTCGCGGGCGTACTCGGCGTCCGGGTCCAGTTGGACTGGATCCGGCAGCCCGCATCGCCCGGCACCTGGAGAGCCGAGTTCTCCTGGAAGGGCGAGGCGGGCACGGCGTCCAAGCTGGCGTCCGCGCTGCGCGGTTGGCATCTCCTGCGCTTCGAAGTGACGGCGGAGCCGTCCGCCGCGGCCGAGGGCGAGCGCTACAGCGCCACGCCGGACCTCGGCATCTTCCACGCGGTGACCGGCATCCACGGCGACATCCTCGTCCCCGAGGACCGCCTGCGGGCGGCGCTGGCGCGGTCCACGCAGGGCGAGACGGACCTGGAGGCCGAGATCGCGAAGCTGCTGGGGAAGCCGTGGGACGACGAACTGGAGCCGTTCCGGTACGCGGGGGAGGGAGCGCCGGTGCGGTGGCTCCACCAGGTCGTCTGACCCCGGACCCGGGCCCGCCCCGGGGCACGTCGGCGTTGCCGGCCTGGGCTGGGCGTCTCCGCGTTCGGCAGTGGGCGCGTGCGCTGCGGGCGCCGCTGTGGAGGCGGGTGGGCCGCTGCGCGGGGCTCTTCCCCTACGCGCCCCCCTACGCCTGACGGAGTGAGTGGTCCCCCCCATCCCGAAACCGGGCTCTGCCCGGCCCCGTACCGCGCTTCGCGCGCTGTCCTCACACTCCTCCCACGGCCTGGTGGCCGTGGGACGTTCCCCCGAACGGGCTGACTTTGTCAGCCCGTTCGGCGTTCGAAGCCGGGGGGTACCGGGGGCGGAACCTCCCGGCAAACGCGCGAGGCCCGCGCCCCCGGGGGGACGCGGGCCTCGCCCGATGAATCAGACCGTGCGGAACGCCAGCACCACGTTGTGGCCGCCGAAGCCGAACGAGTTGTTGATCGCCGCGATCGTGCCCTCCGGCAGCGCCCGCGGCTCGCCGCGGACCACGTCCGCGTCGACCGTCTCGTCGAGGTCGTCGACGTTGATCGTCGGCGGGGCCGTGCGGTTGTGCAGAGCCAGCACCGTCGCCACCGTCTCGATGCCGCCGGCGCCGCCCAGCAGGTGACCCGTCATCGACTTGGTCGCGGAGACCGCGACATGGTCCAGGTCGTCGCCGAGGACGGCCCGCAGCGCCTTGATCTCCGCGACGTCACCCTGCGGGGTGGACGTCGCATGTGCGTTGAGGTGGACGACCTCGGACGGCTTGAGGTCCGTGGTCTCCAGCAGGTTCCGCAGCGCCGCCGCGATACCGCGGCCGGTGGGCTCCGGCTGCGCGATGTGGTGGCTGTCCGCGGACAGGCCCTGGCCCAGCACCTCGCAGTAGACCTTCGCGCCGCGCGCGGCCGCGTGCTCGGCGGACTCGAGGACCACGACGCCCGCGCCCTCGCCGAGGACGAAGCCGTCACGAGCGGTGTCGTAGGGGCGCGAGGCCTTCTCGGGCTCGTCGTTGTTCTTGGACATCGCCATCATGTTGGCGAACGCCGCGATCGGCAGCGGGTGGATCGCCGCCTCCGTGCCGCCGGCGACGACCACGTCGGCACGGCCGGTGCGGATCATCTCGACGGCGTAACCGATCGCTTCGGCACCGGACGCGCACGCGGACACCGGGGTGTGCACGCCCGCCTGGGCGTTCACCTCGAGGCCGACGTTGGCGGAGGGGCCGTTCGGCATCAGCATGGGAACGGTGTGCGGGGAGACGCGGCGTACGCCCTTCTCCTTGAGCACGTCGTACTGGTCGAGCAGGGTCGTCACGCCGCCGATGCCGGAGGCGATGACGGTGCCCAGCCGGGCGGGGGCAACGGCCTCGTCCTCGCCGGCGGGTGCGGTGTAGCCGGCGTCGGCCCACGCCTCGCGGGCCGCGATCACGGCGAACTGCGCGGAGCGGTCGAGCTTGCGGGCCAGCGGGCGCGGCAGCACCTCGCCCGGGTCGACCGCGGCGGGCGCCGCGATCCTCACCGGAAGGTCGGCGAAGCGCTCGCCCTCGAGCAGCTTCACACCGGAACGCCCGGCGATGAGACCTTCCCAGGTCGATGCGCTGTCGCCACCCAACGGTGTGGTTGCGCCGATACCGGTGACGACCACGGTGCGATTGGTCGAGTTCACAGGAATTCTTTCTCCACGACTAGAGGGTGCTGAATTTTCACGGCGCCACCGGAGGGTGGCGACAAACGCGGCTGAAGACTCAGGCCTGGTGCTTGAGGATGTAGTCCGCGGCGTCGCCGACGGTCTTCAGGTTCTTGACGTCCTCGTCCGGGATCTTGACGTCGAAGCGCTCTTCGGCGGCGACGACGACCTCGACCATGGACAGCGAGTCGACGTCCAGGTCGTCGGTGAAGGACTTGTCCAGCTGGACGTCCTCGGTCGGGATACCGGCGATCTCGTTGACGATCTCGGCGAGACCTTCGACGATCTCTTCCTGCGTGGCGGCCATGGTGGCGCTCCTTCGGTGGTTATTCAGAGGGTGTGGCAGTAGCCGTCCGGAAGATCCGTACGGTGCCTAGGGGAGGGTAACGACCGTTGCGGCGTAGACGAGACCCGCCCCGAAGCCGATGACGAGCGCGGTGTCGCCGCTCTTCGCCTGTCCGGTCGCCAGGAGCCGCTCCATCGCGAGCGGGATCGAGGCGGCCGAGGTGTTGCCGGTGGTCTCCACGTCGCGGGCGACCGTGACGTGCTCCGGCAGCTTCAGCGTCTTCACCATCGAGTCGATGATCCGCATGTTGGCCTGGTGCGGGATGAAGACGTCCAGGTCGGCCGCGCTGATTCCGGCGGCGTCGAGCGCCTGCTGGGCGACCTTCGCCATCTCGAAGACGGCCCAGCGGAACACCGCCTGGCCCTCCTGCGTGATGGCGGGGAACTTGACCTCGCCGCGCTCGTTGAGCGGCAGCTTGGAGACATCGCCGAGGTGGAAGTCGTTCCACGGCACGGTCTGCTTGATCGTCTCGGACTTGTCGCCCTCCGAACCCCAGACCGTGGGACCGATGTGCGGTTCCGCGGAGGGGCCGACGACGACGGCGCCGGCGCCGTCACCGAACAGGAAGGCCGTCGCGCGGTCCTCCAGGTCGGTCAGGTCGCTCAGCCGCTCGACGCCGATGACGAGCACGTACTCGGCGGAACCCTCGACGATCATGCCCTTGGCCAGGGTCAGCCCGTAGCCGAAGCCCGCGCAGCCGGCGGAGATGTCGAACGCGGCCGGCTTGCCCGCGCCGACCTTGTCGGCGATCTCGGTGGCCACGGCCGGGGTCTGCTTGAAGTGCGACACCGTGGAGACGATGACGGCACCGATCTGCTCTGCCGCGATCCCGGCGTCGGCGAGCGCCTTGCCCGACGCCTCGACCGACATCGCGGTCACGGTCTCCTCCGGGGAGGCCCAGTGGCGCGTGGTGATACCGGAGCGGGAGCGGATCCACTCGTCGGACGAGTCGATCTTCTCGAGGATCACCTCGTTGGGCACGACCCGGACGGGGCGATAGCCGCCGACACCCATGATCCGTGCGTACGGGGCGCCCTTGCTGGGCTTGATCTTCGACATGCGCTACGGCTCCTTCAGGCAGTGTGCTCGGCGAGCAGCGTGCGGGCCGCGTCGAGGTCGTCGGGCGTCTTCAGCGCCAGCGTCTGCACGCCCGGCAGCGCGCGCTTGGCCAGGCCGATGAGAGTGCCGCCGGGGCAGACCTCGACCAAGGCGGTGACGCCCTGCTCCTTGAAGGTCTCCATGCACAGGTCCCAGCGGACCGGATTGGCGACCTGACCCACCAGACGGGCGATGACGTCGGCGCCGTCGGCGACGATCCGCCCGTCCTTGTTCGAGACGTAAGGGACGGCCGGGTCCGAGGCCTCGAGGGCCTTCACGGCCTCCTCGAGTTGTGCGACGGCGGGCGCCATGTGGTGCGTGTGGAACGCGCCGGCCACCTTCAGCGGCAGCACACGACGGACGCCTTCCGGCTTGTCCTCCGCGAGTGCGGCGAGTTGTTCGGCGGTGCCGGCGGCGACGATCTGGCCCGCGCCGTTCACGTTCGCCGGAGTGAGGCCCAGCTTCTCGAGGTGGGCGACGACCGTGTCGGCCTCGCCGCCGAGAATGGCGGACATGCCGGTCTCGGTGATCGCGGCGGCCTCGGCCATCGCCAGACCCCGCGCCCGTACGAGCTTCAGCGCGGCGATGTCGTCCACGACACCGGCGAAGGCGGCGGCCGTGATCTCTCCGACGCTGTGACCGGCGACGGCGCCCGGAGCCACCTCACCGAGCGCCGACGCGGACAGCAGTCCGGCGGCGACGAGGAGGGGCTGCGCGACGGCGGTGTCGCGGATCTCGTCCGCGTCGGCCTTGGTGCCGTAGTGGGCAAGGTCGAGCCCGATGGCGTCCGACCAGGCCGCGATGCGGTCGGCCGCGCCGGGGAGATCGAGCCAGGGAGTCAGGAAGCCTGGCGTCTGAGCGCCTTGGCCAGGAGCGACGAGTACGAGCACCCTCACACTCTCTCTTGCGGACGGCTCCGCCCGCCCGTGAGGACAGGGACGAAGAACCGTCAGGGGAATTGTCGGTGTTCCACAAAAGTCTAGGGCTGGGCATCCCCGTCGGCCAGACGCCCGAGGATGAGTGCGATTCGCAGCGTGAAGGCGGAGCGTACATCGGAAGGGGACCATCCGGTGACGTCTGTCACACGTCGGAGCCGGTAGCGCACGGTGTTGGGGTGAACGAAGAGCATGCGCGCCGCGCCTTCGAGACTGCTGGCCTGCTCCAGATAGACACTCAGAGTTTCCAGAAGAGCCGAACCCGCCTCCTCCAGTGGTCTGTAGATCTCCTCCACCAACTGCTCGCGTGCCGCAGGGTCGGAGGCGATCGCACGCTCCGGCAGCAGATCGTCCGCCAGAACCGGACGCGGCGCGTCCTGCCAAGCCGAACACGCCTTGAGCCCCGCCGCGGCAGCCTGCGCGGACCGGGTCGCGGCCAGAAGATCGGGCACGATCGGCCCGGCGACGACCGGCCCCGCCGCGTACGGACCGATGAGGGCCTTGGCGACATGGAGCGGATTGTCGCTGCCGCCGGCGATGACGACGAGCCGGTCGCCGAGTACCCCGGTGAGCACCTGCAGCTTGGCGTGCCGGGCGGCGCGGCGGATCGCCTCGACGGTCAGCTCGCTGTCGCCGTCCGGCGCTGTGCCGAGGATCACGCAGACGTGCTCCGGCGAGTTCCAGCCGAGCGCCGCCGCCCGGGACACCGCGCCCTCGTCGGCCTCGCCGGACAGCACCGCGTTCACGACGAGCGACTCCAGGCGGGCGTCCCAGGCGCCGCGGGCCTCCGCGGCCTGCGCGTACACCTGGGCGGTGGCGAACGCGATCTCCCGTGCGTAGACGAGCAGCGCCTCACGCAGCACGGACTCGTCGCCGGGCGCGGCGACCTCCTCGATCGCCGCCTCCATGACCTCGATCGTGGTGCGCACCATCTCGACGGTCTGGCGCAGGGTGATCGCCCGGGTCAGCTCGCGCGGCGCGGTGCCGAAGACATCGGTCGAGATCGCCTGCGGGGTCTCCGGGTGACGGAACCATTCGGTGAACGCGGCGATACCGGCCTGGGCGACCAGCCCGATCCACGACCGGTTCTCCGGTGGCATCGCCCGGTACCAGGGCAGTGACTCGTCCATGCGGGCGATGGCGTTCGCCGCGAGCCGGCCGGAGGACTGCTCGAGGCGGCGCAGGGTCGCGGAGTGCGGGTGGGAGGAGTTCGCTGCAGGTTGGGGCACTGGACAAGAGTGCCTTATCAGGACGGGCGGCCCGTGTCCCGGGGTTCCTGTTCACCGCGCCGACATGTGCCGGCTCCCGGTTACCGTGGGGCCGTGACAACCGTTCGGCGCGCCGGTGAGCGCTACAGCGGCGGCGACCTCGCGGCCGGTATCGAGTCCTTGCACGCCTTCTCCTTCGGTCGGCACTACGACCCGGACAATCTGCGCTTCGGTGCGCTCCTCGCCTGCAACGAGGAGCGGCTCGCACCCGGTGCCGGCTTCGACGAGCACCCGCACAGCCACACCGAGATCGTCACCTGGGTCGTCGAGGGCGAGCTCACCCACCGCGACTCGGCGGGCCATGCCACCGTCGTACGCCCCGGCGACGTCCAGCGCCTCAGCTCGGCGGGCGGCGTGCGGCACGTGGAACGCAACGACGCCGATGTCCCGCTGGTCTTCGTCCAGATGTGGCTCGCACCGCTGGAGCCGGGCGGCGAGCCGTCGTACGAGATCGTCCGCGGCATCGCCGACGCCACCCCGTACGCCCTCCCGGAGGCGGGCGCGATGCTCCACGTGCGGCGGCCGGCGGAGGGGGAACGGACGGCGGTGCCGGACGGGGCCTTCGTATACGTGCACGTGGTGCGCGGTCGGATTCGCCTCGGCGAGGTCGAGTTGGGGCCGGGGGACGCGGCACGGATCACGGACGCGGAGGGTCTGGAGATGGCCGCCGTGGACACGGCCGAGGTACTGCTGTGGGAGATGGCCGCCCGCTGAGCGCCGGGCCGGTGCGGCCGTACGGCCGTGGACCCGCCCGGCCCGGCCCGGCGCCCGGCCGTGTCTCAGGTGCGCGGGTGGACGTGCAGGTCCGCCCTGCTGATGCCCGGGCGTCCCGCGTCCGGCAGCAGCCGCATGTCGCGGCCGTAGTCCCCGCCGGGTCAGAGTCCGGTACGGGATCGGCTCGTCGGTGAACAGCCTGTCGAGGCGCCGCCCGTACTCCTTCTCCACTGCCGCGTATCGCTTTCTTGGCAGGCTGTTGGCGTCGTACACCGCGAACGGTTCCAGCGCTGCGATGCCGGTGAACCAGAACACGCCGTGCTGCACGGGGTGGAGCAGGTCCGACAGCCGGCCGTGGGCGCCACGCTCGGACAGTGACGGCTCCGACGCGCCGATCGTCACCGACACCAGCGCCCGCCGCCCGGCCAGGGCGCCCTCGCTGTAGGGCGGGGCAGGTCCGGGCCGTGGGCGAAGCCGAAGGTGAACACCCGGTCGAACCAGCCCTTCAGAATCGCGGGCACCGAGAACCACCACAGCGGGAACTGGAGGATCACGGCGTCCGCCCGGAAGCAGCTTCTCCTGCTCGGCCGCGATGTCCGCGTGAACCGTCCGGACAGCGTGGCCTGTTCATGGGCGGCCAGCACCTCCAGCCGCCGGTCGGCGGGGTGGTCGGGGAAGTCGTCGGCGTCCAGGGTCGCCTTCCACTTCATCGCGTACAGGTCGGACACCTGCACCTCTTCCCCGGCGTATGTGACCGCTCGAATCCTCGTGGTGCGAGTAGGCGGCTTCCAGCCGAATTGTGACGGAGAAATGTCGTTGTGGGCACTGCTCCTTCTCGTACTCCACACATCCAATCCACGCTGTGGGCACGGCATTTGCGGTCTCTGCGCCGTGATCAATCGTGCAAGCGGTTTTCCGTTTGGGTGGCCCCGGCTCCGAAGTCGGCCCTTGCCGCGCCCCGTTGACCTGTGTCTATGGTGAACGCGCGCTCATGAGCAGGTCTTGACCACCCTGCCGTGACCAGCGCACGTCATTCGGCGGCCGGGGGAACGGTGCCGCCATGGGGGAGGGACGGTTCGTCATGCCGCGATACGGGCTCATTGTGAACGCCGCTTCGGTGGCTGCTGCCCGCTGCCCCTGTTCCCGCGCCGGATCAGAGGGCTGATCCGCGCGCTTCGCCACCGCCTCTTGGGGCGGTTCCCCTGCCTGCCCTCGCCCGTTGACAAAGGATGATCCTTTGCGTCTCAGACCGGGGTTCTTCAACCCCAGATCGCGCATGTCCGCGACGTTCACCTCGGCCGTCACGTCGGTCGTGGCCTTCGCTGTCCTCGGTGGCCTGGCTGTCCAACCCGGTCCGCTCGGCGGGGACACCGAACCGCGCACGGTCCCGGCCGGCGACTCGTACGACGGCTATGACGCCAAGGCGGCCGAACGGCTGCGTGAGGACCAGTGCCTGGCCGGCGAAGCCCTGCGCACGGGCGGCCCGAGCATGTTCGCCCTTGCGCAGGAGGCCATCGCGCTGCCGCCCGATCAGCTTCACGAGAAGCTCGAACGGGACATCTTCAGCGACAAGACTCCGCTGCATCAGGCCTACAGAGCGGACAGCGACAGCAAGGACCAGTGGGTCGACAAGGTCCAGAAGCAGGGGTACGCGTGGTCGAGTGCCACAAGCGGCCTGGAGTCCTACCCCGGCGAACCACGCGACGCGAACAAGATCTACGACCGGATCGGGCTGTTGCCGTGGCTGTGGCAGTCGTACTCCAGTCCGGAGGAGGGGGTTCTCAACCCGTTCTGGGACCCGTCGCCCACCGCTGACGACAAGACGAAGGCCGCCGCGCTCGCGCTCGGCGACCCGCTGTACACCACTGGTGGGACGCCGCAGGAGCAGGAGGCGTGGGCACTGTGGAAGAAGAACTCCGGGAAGGTCGAACCCAACGAGTTCTTCGTTCCGAGAGTGTTCGCCGATGACGCCCGTATCTTCCTCGCCTCCGGCGGCTTCCCCCGCACAACCCCGGCCCCGGGCACGCCGGAGTTCCGTATCGCGGTTGAGGACCTGAAGACCCGCTTCGCGTCCTGTGCGTGGCACGACCCGATCGACCCGAACCGCGTTCTCGGCAAAGAGGTGGCGCAGGCGTCCTCCGAGTGGCAGCAGGAGATCGCCTCGCAGGCCACCCAGCGGCAGCAGATCCTCGGCGCCAGTGCCACCGCCACGAAGGCGTTGCAGGACGGCACGTACACCCTGGGGCAGATCGTCGGCCAGTCGTGGCTCGCGGACTACTACACCCGCTGGCAGGACTACTGGGCCGCCGGCGGTGTGGGCTGGATCGGTGACAGCCATGTGACGATCGAGGTACCGGGCGCGAAGGGCAGCTGCCTCGATGTGGCAGGCGGTGGCAAGACCAACGGCACGCCGGTCCAGATCTACACCTGCAACGGCGGCGCGGCGCAGCAGTGGACGCTCGAGGGCAGTGAGGACGACCTCCACCTGCGCAACGTCGGCTCGCAGAAGTGCCTGGATGTGGCGGAGAACGCGTCGGCGAACGGCACGAAGATTCAGATCTCGGACTGCTACAAGTCCAAGGGCCAGTCGTGGAAGGGTGACGTCCGTGCCACCTCGCCTCTGAAGAGCGTGTCCACGGGCAAGTGCCTGGATATGCCCGCGTTCACGAAGAGTACGGACGCGCGGCTGTGGGACTGCAAGGACGCCGGTGCGCAGAAGTTCCTGATCAAGCCGTCCGGCCACAAGGGCACGGACAGCCTGTCGTACCCGGAGAAGGCACAGTTCGACCGGGCGAAGAAGAGCATCACCGACACCCAGGCGGCGGCGAAGAAGCACCTGGCCGCGCTCAAGACCCAGCTGGAGAGCGCCAAGAAGTCGGCTGTCGCTTCGGACGCCGCCGAGCAGGCCGCGTACGGGATCGCGGATGCCGCTGGTGCGCCCCGGGGTCGTGGTCTTCTCGTCGGTCAGCAGAAGGCGCAGGTCACCAAGGGTGCCGTGGCCGCGCTGACCGCGATGGTGAAGGCCGGTGAGACCGCCGAGGCCGCCACCCGTGCCGCCGCCGGTGACAGCAAGACCATCGCGCAGCGTGCGCTGGCCCAGGCCGCGCAGGTCAATGCGGAGTTCCGCAAAGAGGCCGCGCACAAGGCCGAGTTGCAGGCGAAGGCGGCAGCGGACGCGGCCAAGCTGCACCGGGACAACGCCAAGAAGGACAAGGAGACCGCAGAGGCGAAGCTCGCCGAGACCGTGAAGGCGGAGGCGGACGCGAAGGCGGCCGCTGCCGAGGCGCACGCCAAGCGGCTCGCGGCCGAGGCCGAGGAGAAGACGGCCAAGGCGGAGAAGGACACCGCCGCGGCCAAGCAGGCCGAGGCCGACCAGCACAAGCAGACCGCGCAGGCCGAGGCGGCGAACGCCAAGGACGCCAAGGAGAAGGCCGAAGCGGCCGAGGCGACCGCGGTCGCGCGGAAGAACGACGCGGTCAAGGCCCGTGACAAGGCCCGCGATCTGAACACCGACGCCTGGGACGCCGCGCAGAAGGCCGACGCGGCTCGCGCCAAGGCGGACGCGAAGGAGGCGTTCGCCGAGGCTCACGAGTCCGACAGCAACGCCAAGGAGTCCAGGGCGGCAGCGGACGCGGCGAACGCGCATGCGAACGACGCCGAAGCGGCAGCCGGCCGTGCCCGCACCGCCGCGAATGCCGCGACCGAGGCGGCGGCCGAGGCAGATGCCGCGGCGACCCGTGCCGAGGCGGCGGCCAAGCGGTCCCGTGCTCACGCGGACGCCGCCCACGCCGCCAAGCTGAAGGCCGACGCCGCCGTCGCGACCGCGACCAGCGCCGCCGCTGATGCGATCAAGGCCTCCCAGCAGGCCTCCGCCGAGGCCAAGACCGCAGTCAAGCTGGCGGAGGAGGCGGAGAAGCTGGCCAAGACCGCCAAGTCCCACGCGGACGAGGCGAGCAAGGAGGTCGTCAAGGCTCTGGCCGCGTCGGCGAAGGCCGCGGGTTTCGCTCACGTCACCGCGCAGGCGGCGGCCGACGCGGGCGCCGCCGCCGCGCAGGTCGCCAAGCCGGCGAATGACGCGATCCAGCTCGGCTCGCCGTATGTCACCACCGACTCGGCCGCGAGCCTGGTCGTGCTGACGGGGCAGGCGTCGAAGTCGATCGCCGAACAGCAGAAGGCCGTCGCCGACGCCCACGCCAAGAACGCACAGGCCGAAGCCGCCGCGGCGAAGAACCTCGCCGACCAGGCATCGGGCGACGCGAAGATCGCCTACCAGCACGCGGCCAACGCCGCCGGCCACGCGGCAACCGCCCGCACCTACTCCAAGGAGGCCCTGGGCTATGCGGCCGACGCCGCCGCAGCCGCCGCCAAGGCATCGGCGTCACTGGCCCGCACGATCGAGTACGACCGCCAGGCAACCGCGGCCGCCGCGGCCGCCGACCAGGCAGCCGGCCGCGCCGAGGGTTATGCCAAGGACGCCCGGGACTCCGCCGACCAGGCCGCCCTCGATGCCCAGGCCGCACGCGACGCCGCAACCGCGGCCGAGCAGTCCGCCAAGGAGGCACGCGCAGCAGCCGGCCGCGCCGCCACCGCCGCCACCGAGGCCGAACAGGCCGCCAAGGACGCACTGAAGTACGCGAAGGAGGCGCAGAAGGCGGCGGAGGAAGCGGCACGCAACGCCGCGAACAAGCAGGTCTCCACCGGTGCGGGCACCGGAGTCGGCGGCACGTGGTACGTCGTCGACGAGGACACCATCGAGATCACCGACGCCAAGCAGCAGAACGACTGCGTCATCGAGATCGGCTTCGAGGGCTGCACCGTCACGTTCCTCGTCACATTCAACGCGACGGTCGACTTCTTCCTCTGCACCAATCCCGACGTGCCGGCCAGCGCCAACGGCTGCCCGCAGGACGACATCCTGCTTCTGGAGAGCAAGCCCCTGAAGGGCTTGAAGAAGGAGGTCACCGAGCACTTCACGAAGCTGGAGCTCATCCAGCAGACCCTGACCTACAAAATCATCAAGGCAGTCCTGGTCCAGGACTTCGTCGACTGCTGGCACGGCAGCGCCAGCGGCTGCGCCTGGGCCGCGAGCAACTTCATCCCGGGCAAGGCCTTCGCGAAGGTCGCCGAGGCGATCCACGCCCTGGACGCCGCGATGAAGACCGGGGTCGGCGTCGCTGACGCCTGGAAGGCGCTGAAAGCCCTCGACTTGGCTCCCGGCACCATCGCGGGGCTCCAGAAAACGGTCAACCTCTATGAGGACCTGCTGACGTCCTGTAGGCGCAACAGCTTCCCTGGCAGCACCCAAGTGCTCATGGCGGACGGCAGCCGCAAGGCGATCAGCGACATGCGCCTGGGCGACTGGGTGCTGGCCGAGGACCCCGAGAGCGGCACGAAGCGTCCGCAGATGGTCACGGCAACGTACGCACATGACACGAACCGGCTGATTGCCATCACCTTCGCCGACGGAAGCACCCTGTCCAGCACTGCGGGGCACCGGGTCTTCGTCGTCGACCGTGGCTGGAAGCTCGTGTCGGAGCTGCGCAAGGGCGACGGGCTGCGCTCGTCCGACGGATCGGTCCACCCCGTCCGCGTTCTGCGAGACCTCGCGCAGCTCACCACGCGTTCGGTTTACGACCTCACCGTCAGCGGACTGCACACGTTCTATGTGCGCTCCGAGGGGCCGCGGGCCAAGGATCTTCTGGTCCACAACTGCGGGGACCTCGGGGACGAGCTGCTCTTCCCGGACAGCCAGGCCCACACGCTGAGCAAGCACGTCGACCCGGATCGGGCAGAGGCGGAGCGGCTCGCCAGGATCAACCGGGACAAGGGTCTTCCCCCGGTCAACAGTGTGTGGACCAGTCGGGACGTCGCCCAGGAGGCTGTCGACGCCGTCCTCCAGCACTACTTCTTCCCGAACGGCCAGCGGAGGGAAGCCAGCTTCAAAGCACTGGACAACTTCCTCCAGAAGAAGGGCCAGTGGAGGAACAAATCGGAGTTCCCGATCGAAGGTAGATTCGACCAGCACTCTTCACTCGGCACGGTGTATCACGCGGACGGTAGAACACCTACCGCCGCGGGGCAGACTGTCAAGATCGTTCTCAAGAGGCTGCCGGGGAAGAGGGGGCACAAGGGCTACATCGTCTATTCGGCCTATCCGGTCTGACGAGACAACGTCCCGAATGATCACTGCACGAAGGGCATGAGAGTGCTCCATCAACCGTGAAAGCGGGCGGGCCCGAGCCGAGTACAGCTGTGCGGGAGCGGGCCCGCCCCCGATGAGTGAAGCGAGGAACCGGTCATGGCAAGGCAGCGTGAGGAGTACTGCGTTCTCTACGAAGGGGACTTCGGACTGAGTGCCCTCATCGGGAAGTTGTGTTCCTCCGCAGGATCCCTCGCCGGACTTCCCGATTACACGCAGGCACTGGCCTTGGCTGCGGAAGTGGCAGCAGAGTGCGACGGTGAGGGCGCCGTGGAACTCGGCGTGGACGTCCGCTGCCTGCTGGACTCCGCCGTGCCCGGTGACGTCATGCGCACGGCGTGGCTGGCGGCCTCGTGCGGGCGCTTCGATCCGGCCGCGCACGGCATGGACATGAGCGATTGGCTGCAAAGACTCGCGGATCTCTACCCTGGTCGACCCCGGAAGCGCTCGGCCGACCTGCGCGATGCCATCGTCCAGGAGGTGCGCACTGTGGCCGCCACCCTGTCCGGACCGGTCGCGACGGCACTCGAGTCGATCATCAGCGAATGTGACGAAGACCTGGGGCTCCGGCTCTTCCTGCGCGTCGTGAAGAACCATGGCTTGCCGGTCGGCAAGGACCAGTACGACCGCCTCATGGCGCTCGGGACCACGCTCCGGTATCCGGGTCCGCTCGTTTACGAGGGCATCAACGTCCAGTGGCCGCCGATCGACACGACCCGGCGCGACGCCACAGGAGATTTCGGGTTCTCCGGGCTCACGTCGTGGTTCGCCGGAAACTGGCACGATCACACAGCACGGGAGACCGTCCAGATGGCCGCCGCCAACGACGACACCGCCGAGACCCCCGGCTCAGCGGCGGCAATGCTGTTGGAAGACACCCTCCGCCTGCTCGAATCCCCGCTGTCCGCCGAGACGATCAGCACGCTGTGGCTGGCCGCATCGGAGCGAGGCTTCAGTATTGACAGGTTCAGCATCGACGCCAGGCACTGGCTCGGGCAGATCGTGGACGTGTGCACTGAACGTCTGAGGACGGTCGATCCTGCGTACAGGCACGTGACGCCGCCCATCAGGTCGGATCTTACGGACGTGGTTCTGCGTGAAGTACGGGAAGCGAGGCCGCTGCTGGAGGACAGAACCGTCAGCCCGCACTGGCAGGGAATCGCCGGGCCAACCGCGGCCCAGGCGATTGAGGAGGTCATCGGCCAGGTTGACCCCGACCTCGGATTCAGGCTCTTCCTGCGGCTGCTGACGGTGCTGTCCGTACCGCTGACCGCAGAGCAGTACAGCCGGTACCACGCACTTGGCGAGCAGTTCGGCTACGGCGAGTTTCACGTCGGAGAGCTGGAGGTCCTGGTGCGCCACGACTGAGGACGACCACGACGACGATCTCGCGGACCGCGCGCTCGGCGTGTTGGCTCGGGTGGTGCCGGACCGCGCGGCTCCGCTGCTCGCCCGCGACCTCGGACGCCGGCCTTGGGGCCCGGACGCCGCCGGTATCCGGGCGCCGGAAGACGTGCCGTTCCCGCTCCCCCCGAACTGCTGACCGCGGTAGGGGCCAGGCCTGCGGAGGACGGCCTCTCAGGGGACGAGCCCATCCGGCTGATGCGCCTGCTGCGGCAGTGGGGCGGACGGGCCGCCCCCGCGTTGCCCGTGCTGTACGAACTGCTGACCCGTTTCCCGCTGCCGGCCGCCCCGGCCATCGCCGGGATCGCCGCCGAATGCCCGCCCGGCGAGCGCCGGCGCGGCGTCGCGTCAGGCGCGGTGACCGCTCGCGACTCAGGACGCGGTCTGATTCTCACAGTGCTCCGCGGGGAGCAGGCGGTCGGTCAGGAAGGCGAGAATCTCGTCCCTGGCCCGCACCGTGGGATGCCCGTTCTCGTCGACGAAGTGGGCGGTGACCACACTGTGCGGCGTTTCGACCATGTCGCGGAAGAACGGTGGCGGCGCGGTGTTCGCGGCACTGCCCGGAAGGACGCGCCCGTCGAAGGCGTCGCCGAGGAGCGCCCGGTAGGCGGCGAAGCGCTGACCGGTGCACCAGCGGTCGTTGTCGAAGCGGTAGGCGAGAACCTTCAGGCCGTCCCGTGTGACGCGGTCCCGGACGGCGCGCGCGTCCTCGTCGCCGATCTCCAGTCCGGCGGGATCGTCCAGCGGCAGCGAAGGGTGGCCCAGGACCGGTGCGACGACGGCCGGCTCGAGCGCCATGGTGAGGGCGAAGTTGCCGGTGAAGCACAGGCCGATCGCACCGACTCCCGGGCCGCCGCATTCGGCGTGGGCCCGGCGTGCGAGCTCGCGCAGCCACGCCGTGACGGGGCTGGTGCCACCCCCGGCGAACGCGCGGAACTCGGCGCTGACGCAGGCACGGCGGGCGACCTTCTCGCCCTGCGCGACGGTGGGGTACGCGCCGTCGGGCCCGAAGAGCGAGGGGACGTGGACGGTGAAGCCCGCGTCCCGCACCCAGCGGGCCAGCCGCAGGACGTCGGGGCTGATGCCGGGCATCTCCGGCATCAGCACGACGGCGGGGCCCGAACCCGCCACGTACACCGTCTTCACCACCCCGCCCACGTCCACGAGCCGGTGGGAGAAGTCCTCGATCGGATCGTCGAGGTGGCCGTCGTGTCCATCGGCAGTAGTCATGGCGACAGCGTGGCCCGATGCGTCCGCGCCGGACGATGGGCCGGATCGCCATGTGTGCGGGTAATCTCGCCAGACTTGGCGGGGGAGGTGGGCGGGTGTGAGCGCGCTGCGGGTCGGTGTCCTGGCGTATCCGGGCTGCTTCGCGTCCGAAGTGTTCGGTGTGCCGGACCTGTTGACGATGGCCACGCACGTCGCCGGGCCGGACGGCGCCGGATACGAGGTGTCGGTGCTCTCGCCGCGTCGCCGAGTGGCCGCATCGGGCGGTGCGGCGCTGCCCGTCTCTCCGCTGCGCGAGGTCGACGTCCTCGTCGTGCCGGGGTTCGAGTTCGTGCCGGGGCACCTCGACCTGGACACCAGACTCGCCGTCCTGGCCCCCGAGGTCGCCGCGATCCGCGCGCACGCGGCCGAGGGCCGCGCCGTCGTCTCTGTCTGTGTCGGGGCCTTCCTGCTCGGCCAGTCCGGCCTACTGGCCGGGCGCCGCGCCACGACGGCATGGCTGTTCGCGGACGAACTGGCCCGCCGCTGCCCCGACACCGACGTCCGGCCCGAACATCTGGTCCTCACCGACCGGGGTGTGACGACGACCGCGGCCTTCAGCGCCATGTACGACTTCGCGCTGCAACTGATCCGCCGGCACAGCGGCGTCCGCGTGGCGCGGACCACCGCGCGGGTGGCGCTCGTCGACGACGCGCGGTCGTCCCAGACGCCGTACGTCGACGCGCGGCTACTGCCGCAGCCCGGACATGAGTTCTCCCGCAGGGTCATGCGGCACCTCGACCAGCACCTTGCCGCGCCGTACGACCTCGCCGCGCTGTCGTACGCGTTCGACGTCAGCTCGCGCACACTGCTGCGGCGTTTCGCGGCCGAGACCGGTCTCAGCCCCCTCGGACACCTGCAGTCGTCGCGCGTCCGGCGCGCCCGCCACCTCCTGGAGACCACGGACCGAACCGTCGCCGCCATCGCTGCGACGGTTGGATACCGGGACCCCGGAACCTTCGCCGCCCTCTTCGCCCGGCACACCGGACAGCGGCCGAGCGCCTACCGGGCCGCGTTCCGGCGCGATGCGCCGTGAGGCCCGGGGAGTTACCGCAGCCCGTCCACGAACGCCCGCCAGGCGTTTGCGCCGACGGTGATGACCGGGCCGTCGGCGTTCTTGCTGTCCCGGACGGGGACGGTGGCGGCGGGGCAGCCGTCGGCCACCTCGACGCACTCGCCGCCGGTGCTGCCGCTGTAGCTGGACTTACGCCACTGCACCTTGCTCGGGCCGGTCTCCATAGCGTTCCTCCATCACGCGGGCGATCAGCGCCGCCGAGTCCTCGACGGAGAGGGCGGCGGCCTGAAGGTGAGCGTAACGGCGTGAGGCTTCCTTGATGGTCTCGGGGTTGGCCGTCATGTGGCCGGAGATCAGGTCCTCCGTGTAGATGATGTCCGGATCGGCGTCGAAGCGCATGGTGGTGAACGATCCATCGAGGCTGGTGTGTTCACCAGCGACGTACGGCAGGACCTGGACACGCATCCAGCGGTGGTCCGTGAACTCCAACAAGCGGGCGAGTTGCCTCCGCATCACCCCACGGCCGCCGATCGGCCGGTGCAGAACCGCCTCGTCGAGAATCGCCCACGCCAGCGGCGGCTGCTCACGCTCCAGGATGCGTTGGCGTTCCATCCGGGCGGCGAGCAAGCCCTCCAGGTCGTCCGGCATACCGGTGGCCAGAACCGCCCGCGCGTACTCCTCCGTCTGCAGCAGCCCGTACACCAACTGCGCCTGGTACGTGGAGATGTACGCCGCCTTCGCCTCCATCTCCGCGTACGGCTGGAACCAGTTCGGCAGTTGGCTGCGCAGGACCAGGCCCACGAGGCGCGAGAACACTCCGTCCGTGCCGAGCGCCGCGTCGACCCGTTCGGAGAAGTCGCGGGTGGGGACCTTCTTCGTGGTCTCGATCTGGCCGATCAGAGAGCCCGTGCAGAAGATGATGTCCCCGAGCCGGCCCTGTTTGAGGCCGTGGGCCTCGCGTTGACGGCGGAGCTCCCAGCCGTAGTAGTCGAGCGGGGAAGCGCTGGGATCGAGTGACTGGACGTTGGCCACGGCGGGCACCTCCGGCCTGCAACGCCTCGCGGCGTTCGGTTCGTTACGTAGCCGAGCGTAGTCATGTCATCGCAGGCTGGTGACATGAATCACGTAACTGACCAGCAGCCCGGCTACCGCGCCGACTTCGTCGTCGGCGAGCACTCGGCCCGGCATCTGCGCCGGATCCTGCGCGCCTACCTCACGAGCTGGGGGGTGCCGGAGGTGGCCTGTGCCGCCGAGCTGGCGCTGACCGAGCTGGTCGCCAACGTCGTGCGGCACGTCCCCGGCCGTCGCTGCTGCACGCTCGTCGAGCTCCGGCCCGGTGGCGTGCGGGTCGAGGTGTCGGACGGCTGGCTGCGGCTGCCGCGCCTGTCCGCGCAGGATGAACTGGCGGACGGCGGGCGCGGCCTGCTGCTGGTCGACGCGGTCACCGACAGGTGGGGCGTGGAACCGGACCCCGGCGGGCACGGCAAGACGGTCTGGTTCGAATGCGCGGCCGAGGCGGGGGACAGCACGTGAAGCGGTCAGCGCAGCGCGCTGCGCGTCTGCCAGCCCGCCCACGGAACGTTCCACGCACCGAAGCCGTTGCCCGGTGCCACGAGGCCCTTGGTGTCCTTGCCCTTGATCTCGAACGGGTCGCCGGGGCGGACCTGGGCGTAGAACCAGGCGGCGTTCGCGTCGCTCATGCCGATGCAGCCGGAGCTCTTGTTGGCCTTGCCGAACCACTTGTCGTTCCACGGCGCGGCGTGCGCGTACATCCCCGACCAGGTCAGCCGCATTGAGTGGTCGACCATCTTGTCGTACGCGTCGCCGAGGCCTACGGTCTCGGAGTTCATGTTGATCGTGCCCTCCTTGGCCATCAGCACGGCCGTGCCGCGCCAGGAGCGCTTGTCGCCACCGGGAGTGCCGCCGGAGACCGGGATCGTACGGACCGCCTGCCCGTCGCGTTCCAGGGTCAGCTGCTTGCGGTCGAGGTCGACCTTGACGACCTGGCTCGCGCCGATGGTGAACGTGGTCGAGTAGTCGCGGACGAACCAACCGCCGTCGCCGGAGTCCGTGCCGTTCAGCTCGGCTGCGAGGGTGACCTTCGTGCCGGGCTTGAAGTACTCCTTGGGGCGCCAGTCGACCCGGTCACGGCCGGAGTAGTCCTCGACCCAGCCCCATGAGCCCTCCGTGCGCTCGGAGGTCGTGAGCTTCAACTGCTTCTCGACGGCGGCCTTGTCGGTGACCGGGTTGTCGAAGACGAGGGATATCGGCTGGGCGATGCCGACGGTGGTGTTCGCTCCGGGCCGCCAGTCGACCTTGTTGACCTTGTCGGCCGCCGCGGTGGTGAACACGGACTTCGTGGTGCTCTTCGTGCCGGCCTTCGTGGTCGTCAGGACGGTGACCACGTACGAGCTGCCGGGAGCCGCCTTGCGTTCCGAGGTCCAGCTCGAGCCGTCCGCGGCCGGCTTGCCGCTCAGGGTGCCGCCCTTGGCGTCGGTGACGGTGACCGAGGTGAGCGTGCCGCCCTCAGCCCTCACCTTGACCGGCTCACCGGCCCTGACGTCCTTGCCCTTCGGCGTCACCGTCACGGTCGCCGGGCGGTCCTCGGCCGCCGATCCGCCGCCCTTGGCGTCTGTGGCCGGTGTGCCGGCTCCGGACGAACAGGCGGCGAGCGGCGCGAGCAGCACCGCGAACGCCGCGATCCGCACACGTATGTGGCCCAACGGATTTCCCCCGTCACGAGTAGTGGTGGTGCCCGCGACTGTAGAGCCCGGGAAAGCGCAGGTGAGCCGCGCTGCGGCCATATGACGGCGACTGGAGACGAACGGTCGTCGTCCGGTCACATTGGCCGCGCGGAGCGGTCACGGACGGCTGTGAGCATCCTCGGCATCGCCTTGCAAGACCCGGCGTTCCCCACAGAGAGGCTCACACCGTGTCAGCGCTGCTCGTGACGGCCGACCGCGGCCAGGAAACACCGCTGGGGCCCATCACGGCCGCCGCTTACCGCCAGTTCCTGACGTCCCGCGAAGGGGCGGCACTGGGCGCCGGGTTCCTGCAGTGTCCGTCCTGGGCGCAGGTCAAGCAGGGCTGGCGCGCCCAGCTCGTCGGCTGGGGGCCGGACCCGGAGTCCGGGAGGCTGACCGGTGTGGCGCTGGTGCTGCTGCGCCAACTGCCCGGAACCCGCAAGTACTTCGCGTACCTGCCCGAGGGGCCGGTCGCCGACTGGGCCGACCCGGACATCGACGGCTGGCTCGCCCCGCTGCTGCGGCATCTGCGCGCGGCGGGCGCGTTCGCCGTACGGATCGGCCCCTCGCCCGCGTACCGCCGTTGGAGCGCGGCCCACCTCAAGTCGGCGACCGGGTCGGGGCGGCGACTGGCCGACGTCCTCGCCAGTGAGGTGGACCCGCTCGGCACCGCCGTCGCCGAACGGCTGCGGGCGCGCGGCTGGCAGCGGTGCGGCGGCGAGGAGGACGGAGACGCGCAGCCGCGGCACGTCTTCCGGATACCGCTCACCGGCCGCACCCCGGAGGACCTGTGGTCCGGGCTCAACCAGGAGTGGCGGCGCAACGTCCGGCGCGCGAGGAAGTCAGGGGTGGAGGTCGTGGTCGGCAGCGCGGCGGAGCTCCCCGAGTTCTACCGGCTGCTGCGGATCACGGAGGAGCGGGACGGCTTCCGGCTCGGCCGGTCGCTGGAGTACTACGAGCGCCAGTACGCGGCCCTCAACGCGGAGGAAGCGGGCCGGATGAAGCTGTACCTCGCACGCCACCAGGGCGAGATACTCGCCGCGCACACCATGGTCCGCGTGGGCCGCCGGGTCTGGTACCAGACGGGTGCCTCCGCCGACCACCGCCGCGAGGTCCGCCCCTCGAACCTGCTGCAGTGGCGCATGCTGCTCGACGCCCAGGCACTCGGCGCCGACGTCTACGACATGCGCGGGGTACCCTCCACCCTCGACCCCGAGGACCGCCCCTACGGGCTGCTGCGCTGGAAGCTCGGCACCGGGGGAGAGGTCGTCGAGACCCTGGGGGAATGGGAGAGACCGTTGGACGGCACGGCCAACCACGCGCTGTACCGCGCGTTCCAGACGTACCTGGCGCGCCGGTGACGGCGTCGGGCACCACGACGGTCACGTCCGGCGAAGCGGCGCCGTCCCGGGCGCCGTCCGTGCTGCGGAGCGGGGCCGTCATGGCCGCCGGGTCCGTCGTGTCGCGGGCGACCGGGTTCGTGCGGTCCGCCGTCGTCGCCGCGGCGATCGGCGTCGGGGCGGTCGCCGACGGGTACGCCGTCGGCAATTCCGTACCCACCATCGTCTACATGCTCCTGATCGGCGGCGCGCTCAACGCCGTCTTCGTGCCGGAGCTCGTCAAGGCCGCCAAGGAGCAGGAGGACGGCGGCGCCGCGTACACCGACCGGCTGTTCACCGCCTGCGTCCTCGCCCTGCTGGTGCTCACCGCCGGCGCGGTGTGGGCGGCGCCGGCGATCATCGACGCGTACACCGACTACCCGCCCGGGCAGACTGCCATGACGGTCGCGTTCGCCCGCTACTGCCTGCCGCAGATCTTCTTCCTCGGTCTGTTCACCCTGCTCGGCCAAGTGCTGAACGCCCGCGGGCGGTTCGGCGCGATGATGTGGACGCCGGTCCTCAACAATGTCGTCGTCATCGCCGTCTTCGGCCTCTACCTCGTCACCGGTGACGGCGGTTCGCTCTCCTCCGCCGAGACCGCGCTGCTCGGCTGGGGCACCACCGCGGGCATCGCCGTCCAGGCCCTCGCCCTGCTGCCCTCCCTCCGCTCGGCCCGCTTCCGTTTCCGGCCCCGCTTCGACTGGCGCGGCAGCGGGCTCACCCGGCCGCTGCGAAAGGCCGGGTGGCTGGTACTGCTGGTGCTCACCAACCAGGCGGCGTACTGGGTGACGACCCGGCTCGCCACGGCGGCGGGCCTGCACGCGCAGGCGGTGGGCGTGGACGGCGGCGCCGGGTTCAGCGCGTACAACAACGCCTATCTGCTGTGGGCCGTGCCGCACGGCATCATCACCGTGTCGCTCATGACCGCGCTGCTGCCCAGGATGAGCGCGGCGGCCGCCGACGGCGACACCGCCGGGATACGGCGCGACGTGTCCTACGCGCTGCGCAACAGCGCGGCGGCCGTCGTCCCGGCGGCATGTGCGCTGTTCGCCCTTGCGCAGCCGGTGATGGTGCTCGTCTTCCAGTACGGCGAGACGGACGCGGACGACGTCGCCGCCATGGCGGCGACGCTGATGGCGTTCGCGCCCGGACTGATCGCCTTCAGCGGGCAGTACGTCCTCTCCCGCACGTTCTACGCGCTGTCCGACACGCGCACCCCGTTCCTCCTCAACCTGGTGATCGCGGGTCTCAACGCGGCCCTGTCCGTGACGGCGTACGAGCTGCTGCCGGCACGCTGGGCGGTGACCGGAATCGCCGGCGCCTACTCGCTGGCGCTGTGGGCGGGTTGGGCCGTCACGGCGCTCGTCCTCCACCACCGACTCGCGGCGCGGGACGCCCCGGGCGGCGAGGGCGCGCCCCGGCGCGCTTCCGGTCCGTCGGCGGGGGCGCCGGCCGACGGCTTCCGGACGTCTTTGGACGTGCCGGGCCTCCGGCCCGACGGCCAGGACGCTCCGGTCGCCCTCCGCCGACCGCCGACGGGGCCGCTCCCGGGGGCTTCCGACGGCGTCGGTGCCTCGCGCGGCGCCCTGCCGAGCTCGCACGGTACGGCGGGGCCCGGCGGGTCGGTCGACCCCCGCGCCGGTGACGGCGCGGCGGCGGGCCCCAGCATGCCCGGGCCCGCCGCCACTTCGGGCGGGACCGCCGCGCCGGGCGCGACCCGGCGGCGCCTCGCGCCTGCGCGTACCCCGTGGCGTTCCGCCACCCTCGCCGCGCAGGCGCGGCTGCTGGTTGCCGCCGTCCCGACGACGCTGCTCGGGTACGTGGCAGCCCGCTGGGCAGCACCTGCCGGGGCCGTGTCGGCGGCCGGGGCGGGGGCGGCGGCGATCGCGGCCGGCTTCGTGCTGCTCGCCCGCCCGCTGCGGCTCGCCGAGGTCGACGCCCTCGTCAGGGGTGCCGCCGCACGGCTCCGCCGCCGCTCCTGAGCCCGACCACCAGCCGCCTTCGAACTTCAGGGATACTGCCCACATGCCTCGCGTGCTCCTCATCGAAGACGACCCCTCCGTTCGCGAGGGAGTCGAACTCGGACTGCGCCGCCGCGGACACGAGGTGCGGACCGCCTCCACCGGCGAGGCCGGGCTCGCCGCGCTGCGCGAGTTCCGGCCCGACCTGCTGCTGCTGGACCTGATGCTGCCCGGCATGAACGGCGTGCAGGTGTGCCGCAAGGTACGGGACGACAGCCAGTTGCCGATCATCATGCTCACCGCCCGCGGCGACGACTTCGACGTCGTCATCGGCCTCGAGGCGGGCGCCGACGACTACATCGTCAAGCCCGCCCGCACCGAGGTCATCGAGGCCCGCATCCGGGCCGTACTGCGCAGGATCGAGGAGCCCGGCAGCGGCCGGCCCGTCGTGGAGTTCCATGGCGAGCTCGCCGTCGACCGGGCCGGTCTGACCGTCGCCAAGAACGGCGAACGCCTCGCGCTCGCGCCCTCCGAGATGAAGCTGCTCCTGCACCTGACCTCCGCACCGGAGCAGGTCTTCAGCCGCCAGCAGCTGCTGGAGCACGTGTGGGAGCACAGCTACCACGGCGACGCCCGGCTCGTCGACGCGTGCGTACGGCGGCTGCGCAACAAGATCGAGGACACCCCGGGCAGCCCCCGTTACATACAGACGCTGCGCGGCTTCGGCTACCGCTTCGGGCCGCTGTGAGGCTCCGCAGGACAGCCGGCGAGCGACGCCGCCCCTTCGGCCTGCGTACCCGGCTCGTCCTCGCGTTCCTGCTGGTGGCCGCCGTCAGCGCCGGCACCACCGCCGCGCTCACCTTCCGCGAGGCGCGCAACGCCGTCCTCGGCACGGCACAGGACACCGCGGTCGCCTCGTTCCGTGAGCAGGTGCAGCAGCTCGGCATGGAACTGCCCCAGGACCCGACCGGACTGCAGGACGTGCTGCGCGACATCGCCCGCAAGGGCAAGCCGCACCCTTGGTACGTCTACGCCGAGTACGGCTCCATCCGCGCCTCCTCCGCGGCCGCCCCCACCTCGACCGTGATCACGCCCGAGCTGCGTCGCACGGCCCGGTCCAATCCGCACGGCAGCTTCGAACGGGTCGTCAAGGACGGGGTGCCGTACCTGACCATCGGCATGCCCGCCGTGTTCCGGGCCGGCGCGAACAGGGTCATGCCGACCGGGCTCGTCCTGTTCGCGGTGATGCGGATGTCCGAGGAACAGGCAGGCGTCGAGGCACTGGTCGTCGCGGCCAGGGACGGTGCCCTGCCCGGCCTCGCCATCGCCCTGGTGCCCGCGCTGGTCGCCGCACGCAGCGTGCTGCGGCCCGTCCGCGAACTGCGCAAGGCCGCCCTTTCCATGGGCAGCGGCCGGCTCGACACCCGTATCCAGGCAAGAGGCAGCGACGAACTCGCCGATCTGGCCCGTACGTTCAACGAGTCCGCCGGCCAGCTCGAGCGCTCCGTCGACGAACTCCAGCAGGCAGAGGCGCGCGCCCGCCGTTTCGCCTCCGACGTCTCGCACGAACTGCGCACGCCGCTCTCGGGCATGCTCGCCGTCACCGAGGTCCTCGACGAGGAGGCCGAGCGCCTCGACCCCGACACCGCCCGCGCCGTCCGGCTGATCAGTGCGGAGACCGGCAAGCTCGCGGTGCTGGTGGAGGACCTGATGGAGATCTCCCGTTTCGACGCCCGAGCCGCCGAACTCAACACCGACGAGGTCGACGCCGCGGAGACGATACGCAAGACCCTGGAGCACCGGCGGTGGACCGACCGGGTCAGGGCCGACCTGCCGGAGGGCATCCGCGCCCGCCTCGACCCGCGCCGCTTCGACGTCGTAGTCGCCAACCTGGTCGGCAACGCGCTGCGGCACGGCGGCGCGCCCGTCACCGTACGACTGCGCACCGCCGCGGGCGGGGACGGGACCGCCCTGCTGGTCACCGAGGTCGCCGACAGCGGGCCCGGTATCCCGCCGGAAGTGCTCCCGCACATCTTCGACCGCTTCTACAAGGCCGACGCGGCCCGTACCCGCTCCGCCGGCAGCGGTCTGGGGCTGGCGATCACCCTGGAGAACGTCCGCCTGCACGGCGGCACGGTCCGAGCCGCGAACGGCCCCGAGGGCCGCGGCGCGGTCTTCACCGTCGAGATGCCCCTGCGCGTGGGGGAGGCGGTGGCATGAGGCGGCGCTCCGCGGCGGTCCTCGCCGGCCTCGCCACGCTGCTGCTCGGCGGATGCGGAGTGCCGGAGACGGACGTCATCGAAGCGGGCGGTCCCGCCACCGTCCAGGTCTTCCCGGAGGCTTCGTCCGGTCTTGTGCTCTTCCTCCGCTCGCCGGACGGGGAGCTGATGCCCGTGATCCGCTTCCTGGAAGGCGAGTTGGAGGAGCCCGACTCGCCGGGTGCGGGGACGCCCACGACGGTCGCGGCGCTGTTCGCCGGCCCGCTCCCGAACGAGCGCAGGGCGGGACTCACGGACGGCCTGCCCGAGTTGCCCGGCCGGACCGCCGTCCGCGCCGTGCCGTACCGAGAGGGCGGCGTGGAGGTGACGCTGCCGATCGCGGTCGGCGACCTGGACGACCTCGCGGTGAGGCAGCTGGTGTGCACGATCGCGTTCACCGAGGACGACGAGGGCCTCACGCCGGTGCGTCTTCGGGGCACCGACACCGCCCTGGAGCCCGCCGTCTGCGACGAGGACATCGACCTCGGCCGCCTCCCCCGCCCGACCACCGCCCCGGCCGCGAGCAGCCCGTCCGGAAGTCAGGGCGGCCAGGGAGGCCGGCGGGGCTCGGCGGATCAGGCGGCTCAGGACGATCAGGCTCCGAGCGGCCCCTAGCCGCGCAGCTCCGCCAGCACCGCGTCCGTGAGCGGCGGCCATGCCTCGATCGCCCACGGGCCGAAGGCGCGGTCGGTCAGCGCCACGCACGCCGCGCGTGCGTCCGGGTCGATCCACAGGTAGGTGCCGGACTGGCCGAAGTGGCCGAAGGTGCGGGTTGAGGACGAAGTGCCCGTCCAGTGCGGGGACTTGGAGTCACGGATCTCGAAGCCGAGGCCCCAGTCGTTGGGCTTCTGGTTGCCGTAGCCCGGCAGTATCCCCGAAAGGCCCGGGTGCACGACCGACATGGCTTCAAGGACGGTACGCGGGTCCAGCAGCCGCGGCGCCTGCACCTCGGCCGCGAAGCGGACCAGGTCGGCGACCGTCGAGACGCCGTCCTTGGCGGGGGAGCCGTCGAGGGTGGTCGACGTCATGCCGAGCGGCTCCAGCACGGCCTGCTGGAGATACTCGGCGAACGGGATGTCGGTCACCTTGGCGATGTGGTCGCCGAGTACCTCGAAGCCCGCGTTCGAGTACAGCCGGCGGGTGCCGGGAGCGGCCATGGCGCGGTGCTCGTCGAAGGCCAGCCCGGAGGTGTGGGCGAGCAGGTGCCGGACCGTGGACCCGTCCGGGCCGGCCGGTTCGTCCAGCTCGATCGCCCCCTCCTCGTAGGCGACGAGCGCCGCGTAGGCCGCGAGCGGCTTGGTGACGGAGGCGAGCGGGAAGCGGTGGTCCGTCGGGCCGTACGAACCGGCGACCGTGCCGTCCGCTCGTACGACGGCGGCCGCCGCAGTCGGTACGGGCCAGTTCTCGATCATCGCCAGGCTCTGCATGGCTACGAGCCTAAACGGTGCTGGAGACTGAGCCGCATCGCCGGGTCGGGGGTGCGGACGAAGCCCAGGGAGGTGTACAGCGGTTCGCCGTCCGGCGAGGCCCTCAGGTCGATCTTGCGGACGCCGCGCTCACGGAACCAGCCGAGCAGCCCCTCCATGCAGGCGCGTGAGTAGCCGCGGCGGCGCATGTCCTCGTCGGTGGCGACGCTGAAGACATAGCCGCAGGTGCCCTCCGGATTGCCGGGACTGCCGAGCCGGTACTCGATGGTGCCGACCGCGCACGCCGCGAGACCACCGGGTCCGCCAGGTCCTTCGACCGGCCGCTCGACGACGAACGCCGTCAGACTGCCGGCCGGGTCCGCGAGCCGGTCCCGCAGGGTCGCCACCGCGGCGGGCTGCCAGCTGACATCGGGATCCGGGCCGAGGAAGGAGTCGTGCATGACCTTGCGCAGGCGGACCAGCTCTTCGGCGTCGGCAGGTGTGGCACGGCGGGAGAGGCTCATGATCCGACAGGCTAGTTCCGGCCTCTGCGGAAATACCAGGGGATCGGGCTTGCTTGGAGTGCACTCCAAGGTTTTAGCGTGGAGCGCATGACGGTGATCGAGAGCACCATCGAGAACACCCCGGCACGGACAGATCCCTGCAAAGCCGCTCCCCCCGCACATCCACGCCCCGAAGGACACGACCGCTACACGATCAGCGAAGTCGCCGCCTTCACCGGCCTCACCGCGCACACCCTGCGCTGGTACGAGCGGATCGGGCTGATGCCGCACGTCGACCGCTCGCACACCGGCCAGCGGCGGTTCACCAACCGCGACCTCGACTGGCTCGCCTTCGTCGGCAAACTGCGGCTGACCGGGATGCCCGTCGCCGACATGGTCAAGTACGCCGAGATGGTCCGCGAGGGCGAGCACACCTTCGAGGCGCGCGCCGAACTGCTGCAGCGCACCCGGCGCGACGTGCTCGAGCGGATCACCGAACTCCAGGACACGTTGGCGGTGCTGGACCACAAGATCAAGTTCTACGCGGACGCCCGCACGGCGTCGGAGAGGCCCTGACCCCTGATGAGCAACAGCAAGATCGCACAGGTCCGCCTCGGCACGAACGGCCCTCTCGTCGGGGTCCAAGGCCTCGGCTGCATGGGTATGAGCGAGTTCTACGGCGACACCGACGAAGCCGCGGCACGAGAAACGCTGGAGGTGGCGCTCGCGGAGGGCGTCACGCTCCTCGACACGGCCGACGTGTACGGGCGGGGCGCCAACGAGGAGTTCCTCGCGCCCTTCGTCCGTGCACACCGCGACGAGATCACGCTCGCCACCAAGTTCGCCATCGAACGGACCGACGACCCGGACTTCCGGCGCGTGCGCAACGACCCCGCTTACATCCGCCGGGCCGTCGAGGACAGCCTGCGGCGGCTCGGCGTCGACGTCATCGACCTCTACTACATGCACCGCCGCGACCCGGCCGTGCCGCTCGCCGAGTCCGTCGGTGCGATGGCGGAGCTGGTCGAGCGGGGCCTCGTCAAGCACCTGGGGCTGAGCGAGGTGACGGGCGCGGAGCTGCGCGAGGCGCACGCCGTGCACCCCATCGCGGCGCTGCAATCGGAGTGGTCCCTTTTCAGCCGAGACGTGGAGCGCAGCGCGGTCGGCGCGGCGGCGGAACTCGGTGTCGCGTTCGTCCCGTACTCGCCGCTCGGCCGGGGCTTTTTGACCGGCGCGTTCACCGACGCGGGCAAGGACCTGTCCGAGGGCGACTTCCGCCGGTACCAGCCCCGTTTCACGGGCGAGAACGCCCGGACGAACGCGGCGCTGCTCGAGCCCGTTCACAAGATCGCGGCAGCGCACGGCGCGACGGCGGGGCAGGTGGCGCTGGCGTGGGTGCAGCAGCGGGCCGACGTCCACGGGCTGGCGGTCGTCCCGATCCCGGGCACGCGGAAGGCCGCGCGGCTGAGGGAGAATCTGGCGGCGACGCGGATCGTCCTGACGGACGACGAACTGGCGGCGCTGGAGCCGATAGCCGGGAGGGTCGCCGGAGACCGCTACCCGGACATGTCGTCGACGTCGGCGGCCCGCGAGTAGCGCCTTCGGGCCCACTCCCACCCCGCTGTAGCGAATTCGCGGCTCCGCCGCGGGCGGGGCGGACCCCGGACCCGGTCCGGGCTCCGGGAGGCATGCCGGGCCCGCCCGGGGTCGTTCCCCGTGCTGATCACGGTGTATTCGGGGTTTGACCGGGCCCGGTCCGGGCCGTTCGCCGCGCTGCGCACGGTGTTGGGCCCGGACCGGGCCCGCGTACCCGCGCTTCGCGCGGTGTCGTCGATGTCCCCGCTCGTGCGGGGGAGGAGTCCGAGCCCCGGGGTCAGCGGGAGTCTTTGGACGCCGCGGAGCGCGGGGTCCGGAGCGCCTGCCGCGCCACGCGGCGGAGCCGCAATCCGGTACAGCGGGAAGGTGGGGGGTACCCCGCGGCCCCGGGCCGAGGGGGCGAACGGCCCCGCGCAGCGGTCCCGCGGCGAACGTCAGAGCTCGGCCAACAGCTCCGCCTTCTTCCGCGTGAACTCCTCGTCCGTCACCAGCCCCGCCAGATGCAGGTCCCCGAGGTGCCGTATCCGGTCCGCGATGTCCGCAGGGTCGCGGCGGGACGCGGGGGCGGTCAGGGCCGGGGCGGGCGTCTGGCTGCGGATGGACTCGAGGACCGCCGCCGCGAACGGCAGGGACTCGTGCACCGGCCCGTACCCGAGCCCGAAGACGACCGCCGCCGGGTCCTGATCCGCCTGCGCCGCGGCGCTCTCGGCCCCGTCGGAGACATCGGCGTCGCCGCGCCGCAGCAGTCGCAGATAGCCTTCGAAGACCTCGGGCGAGCGCCATTCGACGCCGCTCAGCTCCGACACGGCGAAACTCTGGTCGCCCGCCTTCCACTTGGCGGACGACGCCCCGGTCCAGAACCACCGGAACGCGACGTTCGAGCCGTCGAAGGACGCCTTGCCGTCGTACGCCTTGAAGCCGAGCGGTGCCTGTGGCGCCGAGACGAGGTAGCGCTCGGCGGGCCTGCCCGCGTCAGGGCCGAGCAGGGCACGCAGTTCGTCGGCGTAGTACTCGGCGAGCGTCTCCCGCTCCGCCGGCAGCACCAGCCGGTAGGGATCGCACCCTTCCTTGAGCTGCCCGGCGGCCGCCTCCATCAGCGGGTCCACGCCGGGTCTGGGAACAGCGTGCAGCACCACCGTGCCGCGCTTGCCCGGGGTGAGCGTCACCGACGCCAACGCCTCGTGCGGAACGCGTCGTTCGCGCAGCGAGGAGAGCAGCTTCGGTGTGCGGATCCCCCGTTCGAAGCGGATGAGCACGGAGTCGGTCTCGAACTCCCAGGTGGCTTGAATTCCGGCCAGCACATCACCCATGTGCCTCATCGTATGCGGCTCACGCCCGCGCGTCGCCCCTCGGCGGCCATCCCTTTTGGGCGGGCTCTACGCGCGTCAGACCGCTCAGGCACCGGAAATACCACTGCGGCACGTGTCGGTGTCGCCTGCGCAGCTCACGTCGGCGTAGGCGCCGACAGCTATGTCGGCGAAGTTCTGGACGCTTTCCGTTCCCGGCTCGAAATAGCCGGTATGGCCGACGGCGCCCGCCGCGGAAAGGACCCGCGCGCCGAACTCCGGTGTCACCGGGTCCTCCCCGTGACCGAGCCCGCCGACCTCCAAGTGCGGGACGCCCTCGATCCAGTCGTCGGCGTCGCGCATGGCCCAGACCCTCGCCGTCGTGTGCAGTCCGGCGACGTTCTCCGCGCGCATGCCCGGGCTGCCGGCGACGGCCACGTCGCGGACCCGCGCGGGCAGTTGACGGGCGGCGACGCCGCAGACCACGGAGCCGTAGCTGTGGCAGAAGAGTGAGACGGGCGAGCTGCCGGGCAGTGCCCGGGTGAGCGCGACCAGCCGTACCGCTCCGCTCTCCGCGAGCCTCCCGATGGCCGACTCCATGCCGACCCCGACGGGGGAGGTGTAGTCGGCCCAGGCGATGACCGCGGTACGGAGCCGGGGTGCGGCCGCCCCCTGCGCCGCGTACAGGGACTGGGCCATCCCGACGGGGGCCGTGTACTTGCGGGTGGAGCGCTGGAAGGTGAGCAGGTTGGTGTCGACGCCGGGCACGATCACCGAGACCCGCTGCGCCCTGTCGAGGTCGCCGAAGACCTCGGCCACCCGGCCGGAGCCGGACGGGTCGAAGGCGAGGATCTGCCGGTCGCCGCTCATCAGCGCCTCGAACCTGTGCATCCGTCGCACTGCCTGATGGTGGCCGGCGGCCGTCAGACCGGGACCCGCGACCCGTCGGCGCTCACGCGCCAGGGAAGTCGCCAGCGCCTTGCGGTTCGCCCGGTAGCGCAGTGTGACGGGCGCGCCGTTGAGGTTGCCGACGATGTGCGGGTACTCGTCGGCGAGCCGGGCACTGCGGGCGCTGCCGAGCGATGCGAAGAACGCGGCGAGTTGCTGCGGCGGAGTGTTCACGCCGGGCAGCTCCCTGGCCCCGATGCGAGCCTTGCTCCAACCGGCCAGCTCGGCTTCGAGGGCGTCGCGGGGACCGCGCTCATGCCGTACGGCCGTCCAGCCGGTGGTCGCCAGCATCACGAACACCACCGCGAGGGCGAGCAGGGCACGCCACACGGTCGGGGTGGGGGAGGTGTCGAAGGAAGTCACTTCGGGACACCCTAGGAGACGGGTGCGGGCGCAAGCGATCAGCGTGAGGCAGATCACGTGTCGCAGAGGGAATCGATGGGGAGGAGAGTGACGTTCCGTGCGCGTTGCGTACGTCCGACGAGCACGGACCCGGCACATTCTCCGTGTGTACGGCCCCTGTTGGAGCGCCTCCTGGGGGCCTCGCGTCTCACTGCCCGGCCGGTGTGCGCCAGTTCCCCGCGAGCGCGGGGCCGAGCTGGTCGAGGAAGGCCTCCGTCGGTGAGCGGATCGCTTCCACGCTGGGATCCTGCCCCTGACCCCACAGCCGTCCTGTGGCCCGCATCACACCGCTGAACGCCGCCACCGCGATCCGGGGCCGCGGATCGGTTTCACGTCGAGGTCCTCCCGCTCGGCGACGAGCCGGGCCGGCGCCTCCTCCATCACGGTGGAGCGGCGCATGCTCCCGGCGAGCAGGGCCGGGGTCGACTCGATCATCCGGCAGCGGGACGTTCTTCCTGCAAGGGCGTCCAGGGCATGAGCCCGGTCGGCGGCATGGTCTGCACCGCGGCCGCCATGTTCGGCATGACCGCGCTCACCGAAGACACCGGCACTCTCGCGACGTCCCTCTGGTTCGGCCTCCTCGGCCTCGGTCTCGCGCCGGTCATGGCCGGCGCCACCAAGGCCATCGTGGGCAACGCCCCGCTGGGGCTCTCCGGCGTCGCGGGGCGGTCTCCAGCAGGCCGCCATGCAGGTCGGCGGCGCGCTCGGTACGGCCGTCCTCGGCGCGGTCATGACCTCCAAGGCCAACGCCGAGTTCGCCGGCAACTGGCAGGACGCGGGCATCCCGGTCCCGCCGGACCCGCGGCTGGAGCAGGCGGCCGAGTTCGGCGCCGTACCCGGCGAGCTCGCCCAGGCGCCGGGTAGGACGCCGGAGCCTGTCACCAGGATCGGTGATCTCATCCACGAGACGTTCATGTCGGGCATGGGCCTGGCGTTCACCGTCGCAGGCATCGTCGCGGTCGTCGCGGCCCTGGTCGCCGTGCTCGCCAAGCGCGGACAGAACGCGGAGGCCGGTGGGGGCGCGGCCCCCATCTGACGCCGCGCGGCGTCAACACGCTGCCCTCGACAGCCCCGCCGGGCGCCCCCGGCGGGTCTGTCGCCTATCAGGGTGATTCACCCCGCCGCCCCTTCCGCGGCAGGGACACCGCAGGTCAGGGTCGATCCACCGATTCGTACGACCCACGGGGACCCCTGATGCGCGAGACCGTCACCGCCGCGGCCCTGATCGCCGCCGCACTTCTGTCGCTGCTGCTCCGGCCGATCCACACGGCATCCGCCGCGCCGCCGCCACCCCTCGGTGAGTGCGCGGCAGGCGAACTGTGCCTCTGGGCCGAGGCCGACTTCCGCGGGGCACGCCACACCCATGAGCTCGCCGGCACCGACATCGAGAGCTGTGTGCCGCTGCCGCCCGGCACCTCGGCGCATGCCCTCGCCAACCGCACCGGCCGGCCCGTCACGACGTACCAGTCGGCCGAGTGCGCGGAGACCGGCGAGTTCGAGACGTACCCCGGCGGCGGCACATGGGTGCCGAAATCGCCTTACCGGGTGCGGGCGTTCAAGATCTGGGAGAACTAGGAGCGGGCTCGGGTACGGAGGCGGTGCCCTCCGTACCCGACAGCCGCGCCACCTCCGCCCGCAGCTCACGCACCTCGTGCGTCAGGGCCTCCAGCAGCGCCGTCTGCCGCCGCTCCTCGGCATCGTCCCGTTCGAAGCGGGAGATGAACCACGCCGCGATGTTCGCGGTCACCACACCGAGCAGTGCGATACCGGAGATCATCAGCCCGACCGCGAGCAGCCGTCCCAGCCCCGTCGTCGGCGCATGGTCGCCGTAGCCGACCGTCGTCATCGTGGTGAACGACCACCACACCGCGTCGCCCAGCGTCTTGATGTTCCCGTCGGGCGCGTCCCGCTCCACGTGCAGGACCGCCAGCGAACCGAACATCATCAGCCCGACCACCGCGCCGCCGACGTACGTGGTCAGCGTGATCTGCGGCGCCATCCGGGCCCGCCGGCCCACCAGCAGCAGCGTGGACACCAGCCGCAGCAGCCGCAGCGGCTGCACCAGCGGCAGCAGCACCGCGACCAGGTCCAGTGGATGGCTGCGCACGAACAGCCACTTCCCGGGCGCCAGCATCAGCCGTACGACGTAGTCCAGGGCGAATGTCCCCCACACCACCCACTCGGCCACCAGGCACGCCGTGTGAGCCCAGCGCGGCGCGCCCGGCGCCATGATCGGCACCGCGTAGGCGACCGCGAACACGAGGGCGAGCGCCAGCAGGGGCGTCTGCATGCGCTGTTCCCAGCGGATCTGGGCGGTTTGCTGCTTCATGCCAGGCATCGTAAGGAAACGACGAGGGCGGCGGACCCCGCGGGTCCGCCGCCCTCACCGGATTGCCGCCGCTATGCGTCGCCGCCCGCCGCGCCCGGCTCGGCCGCCGACACGTCCAGCAGCTGGTAGCGGTCCACCGCCTGCTTGAGCGCGCTGCGGTCGACCTTGCCCTCGCGGGCCAGCTCGGTCAGCACCGCCAGCACGATCGACTGCGCGTCGATGTGGAAGAAGCGGCGGGCCGCGCCCCGTGTGTCCGCGAAGCCGAAGCCGTCCGCGCCCAGCGACTGGTACGTGCCCGGTACCCAGCGGGAGATCTGGTCGGGCACCGACCGCATCCAGTCGGAGACCGCGACGAACGGGCCCTCGGAGCCGGACAGCTTGCGCGTCACGTACGGCACGCGCTGCTCCTCCTCGGGGTGCAGCAGATTGTGCCGCTCCACCTCGACCGCCTCGCGGCGCAGCTCGTTCCACGACGTCGCAGACCACACGTCCGCGCGCACGTTCCACTCCTCGGCGAGGATCCGCTGCGCCTCGACGGCCCACGGCACGGCCACGCCGGAGGCCATGATCTGCGCCGGGATGGAGCCCTGCTCGCCCTGCCTGAAGCGGTGGATGCCCGCGAGGATGCCTTCGACGTCCACGTCCGCCGGTTCCGCCGGGTGCTGGATCGGCTCGTTGTAGACGGTGAGGTAGTAGAAGACGTCCTCGGCGTCGGGACCGTACATACGACGCAGACCGTCCTTGACGATGTGCGCGATCTCGTAGCCGAACGCCGGGTCGTAGGCGACGCACGCCGGGTTGGTCGAGGCGAGCAGCTGCGAGTGGCCGTCCGCGTGCTGCAGACCCTCACCGGTCAGCGTCGTACGTCCCGCGGTCGCGCCGAGCACGAAGCCGCGCGCCAGCTGGTCGGCCATCTGCCAGAACTGGTCGCCGGTGCGCTGGAAGCCGAACATCGAGTAGAAGACGTACACCGGGATCAGCGGCTCGCCGTGCGTGGCGTACGCGGAGCCGGCGGCGATCAGGGACGCGGTGCAGCCGGCCTCGGAGATGCCGTCGTGCAGCATCTGACCGGTCGGCGATTCCTTGTACGCGAGCAGCAGCTCACGGTCCACGGCCTCGTACTGCTGGCCGAGCGGGTTGTAGATCTTCGCACTCGGGAAGAACGAGTCCATACCGAAGGTGCGGTACTCGTCGGGCGCGATCAGCACGAACCGCCTGCCGATCTCCTTGTCCCGCATGAGGTCCTTCAGGAGCCGGACGAACGCCATGGTGGTGGCGATCGACTGCTGCCCGGAGCCCTTCTTCACAGCCGCGTACGTCTTGTCCTCGGGCAGTGCCAGCGGCTTCGCCCGGACGATCCGGGTCGGCACATAACCGCCGCAGGCCTTGCGGTGGTCGTGCATGTACTGGATCTCTTCGGAGTCGCGGCCCGGGTGGTAGTACGGCGGAGCGCCGCCCTCGAGCTGCTGGTCCGTGATCGGGATGTGCAGCCGGTCGCGGAAGCGCTTCAGGTCGTCGACCGTCAGCTTCTTCATCTGGTGCGTGGCGTTGCGGCCCTCGAAGTTCGGCCCCAGCGTCCAGCCCTTGATGGTCTGCGCAAGGATCACCGTCGGCTGACCCTTGTGGGCCTTGGCGGCCTTGTAGGCCGCGTACACCTTGCGGTGGTCGTGACCGCCGCGGCCCAGCATCAGGATCTGGTGGTCGCTCATGTTCTCGACCATGGCCCGCAGCCGCTGGTCGCCGCCGAAGAAGTGATCGCGGATGTACGCGCCGGTCTCCGTCGCGTACGTCTGGAACTGGCCGTCCGGTGTGGTGTTCAGCTTGTTGACCAGCACGCCGTCGCGGTCCTGGGCGAGCAGCGGGTCCCAGGAGCGGTCCCAGACCAGCTTGATCACGTTCCAGCCGGCGCCGCGGAACTGCGACTCCAGCTCCTGGATGATCTTGCCGTTGCCGCGCACCGGGCCGTCGAGGCGCTGGAGGTTGCAGTTGACCACGAAGGTCAGGTTGTCCAGGCCCTCGCGGGCGGCGATGGACAGCTGGCCCAGCGACTCGGGCTCGTCCATCTCGCCGTCGCCGAGGAACGCCCATACATGCGAGTCGGAGGTCTCCGCGATGCCGCGCGCCTCCATGTAGCGGTTCATGCGCGCCTGGTAGATGGCGCCGAGGGGGCCGAGGCCCATCGAGACCGTCGGGAACTCCCAGAAGTCCGGCATGGACCGCGGGTGCGGATAGCTGGAGAGCCCGTACGGCTCCTTGGACTTCTCCTGGCGGAAGCCGTCGAGCTGCTGCTCGCTGAGCCGGTCAAGCAGGAAGGCGCGGGCGTAGATACCGGGGGAGGCGTGCCCCTGGAAGAAGATCTGGTCGCCGCCCTTGCCGTCGTCCTTGCCGCGGAAGAAGTGGTTGAAGCCCACGTCGTACAGGGAGGCGGAGGAGGCGAAGGTGGCGATGTGCCCACCGACGCCGATACCCGGGCGCTGGGCGCGCGAGACCATCACCGCCGCGTTCCACCGGGTCGCGTTGAGGATCTTGCGCTCGATCTCCTCATTGCCGGGGAAGAACGGCTCGTCCTTGGTCGCGATGGTGTTGACGTAGTCCGTGCTGCGCATCTCGGGCACGGCGACGCGCTTCTCGCGCGCCCGCTCGATCAGACGGAGCATCAGGTAGCGGGCCCGTTCCCGGCCCCGCTCGTCGACGGCGGCGTCGAGGGAGTCCAGCCACTCCTGGGTCTCTTCGGGATCGAAGTCCGGGACCTGGCTGGGAAGGCCGCCAATGATGATCGGATTGCGATCTGATCCGGAAGCCACGCTGTTCCTTCGCTGTTCGGAGGTACTGGGACGGCAGAGCTGTCGTACCGCCTCCCATCGTGTACCGCGGGGAGGCTCACGTCATCTCTACCGATAGGTAACCCTTGAACCGGCCGGGATTCGGCCCCTGCCCGGGGTAGGGGCAGGGTCGAATCGCAACCTTACGCCCAACCCGTCCATGTGTTTCGTTCGGTCGTTCGGATCCCATTGAGATGTGAAAGGGTAGGAATGCCGCGTAGGCGGCGGAAGGGTGTGGCCACCATGGCGGTGCGGACCGCAGCTTGCCTGGAGTTGCGCCGAGACGGCCGCAAACGTCACCGTTTCGGCGGTCTGGACGGCCGGGTACTTGCGCGATCCGTCCCGCCCGTGTGGACTACGGCCAATGCCGCGCGTACGCGCGCGGCCGAAGCATTTGTCGAAAACGATCAGGAGGCAAGCCGTGAGCGCGACCGCGGACCACGCGGAGGAGCGGACCAACCCGGCGGCAAGGCTGGGGTTCGAGCCCGGACAAGTGGTCCAGGAGATCGGCTACGACGACGACGTCGAGCAGGAGCTCCGTGAGGGCATCGAGGCCGTCACCGGCCAGGAACTCGTAGACGAGGACTACGACGACGTCGCTGACGTCGTGGTGCTGTGGTTCCGCGACGAGGACGGAGACCTCACCGACGCACTGGTGGACGCCATCGGTCTGATCGACGAGGGCGGGGTCGTCTGGCTGATGACCCCCAAGACCGGCCGTGACGGCTACGTCGAGCCCAGCGACATCAATGAGGCCGCCCAGACCGCGGGTCTCTCCCAGACCAAGAGCATCAACGCCGGCAAGGACTGGAGTGGCAGCCGGCTGGTCACCCCCAAGGGGGCCAAGTCGGGGAAGCGCTGAGCCGCCGAGCCGCGAAGAGCAGGCATCAGGCCCCCACCGGCGCAAGCCGGCGGGGGCCTTCTGCGTAGGCTGGTCCCTCCGGAACGGCTCACAGAGCTCACAGAAGGGAAACGCTCTCCATGGCGATCGAGGTCGGCGACAAGGCGCCGGAGTTCGAGCTGAAGGACAACCACGGCCGCACCGTGGCGCTCGCGGACTTCCACGGCGAGAAGAACGTCGTACTGCTCTTCTACCCCTTCGCCTTCACCGGCGTGTGCACCGGCGAGCTGTGCGCCCTGCGCGACGAGCTGCCGAAGTTCGTCAACGACGACACCCAGCTGCTGGCCGTCTCCAGCGACTCGATCCACACCCTGCGCGTCTTCGCCGAGCAGGAGGGCCTCGAGTACCCGCTGCTGTCCGACTTCTGGCCGCACGGCGAGATCTCCCGCGCCTACGGCGTCTTCGACGAGGAGAAGGGCTGCGCGGTCCGCGGCACCTTCATCATCGACAAGGAGGGCGTCGTGCGCTGGACCGTGGTCAACGGCCTGCCCGACGCCCGCGACCTGAGCGACTACGTCAAGGCGCTGGACTCGCTCTGATCCCGCGCGGGGGTTTCAGCAGGTATCCCCCGGAAATGACACGGCGAGCGGGAACCGGTCACTAGGATCCGTTCGTTGATCCGAATAGCCACGCACTACGGGGGCGCTGCCCCTTAAAACCAATGGAGGGACTCGTGGGAGTCAGCCTCAGCAAGGGCGGCAACGTCTCGCTGACCAAGGCCGCGCCGAACCTGTCCGCGGTTGTCGTGGGCCTGGGCTGGGACGTCCGGACCACCACCGGTACCGACTTCGACCTCGACGCCAGCGCCCTGCTGACGAACGCCGAGGGCAAGGTCACCAACGACGGCAACTTCGTCTTCTTCAACAACCTCAAGAGCCCCGACGGCTCCGTCGAGCACACCGGTGACAACCTCACCGGTGAGGGTGAGGGCGACGACGAGCAGATCAAGGTCAACCTGGCCTCGGTCCCGGCCGACGTCGACAAGATCGTCTTCCCGGTCTCGATCTACGAGGCCGAGAACCGCCAGCAGTCCTTCGGTCAGGTGCGCAACGCGTTCATCCGCGTCGTCAACCAGGCCGACAACAGCGAACTCGCCCGCTACGACCTGAGCGAGGACGCCTCGACCGAGACCGCCATGGTCTTCGGCGAGCTGTACCGCAACGGCGCGGAGTGGAAGTTCCGTGCCGTCGGCCAGGGGTACGCCTCGGGCCTGCGCGGCATCGCGCAGGACTTCGGCGTAAACGTTTGATCATCTGATCCAGACAGCAGTCTCCGCGTCCGGCGCCGCACTCTCCGTGCGGCGCCGGACGCGCCTGGGCCCCCACCGGGCCCTCGGCAAAGCCACCCAGGGGAGGACTCACCACATGGGCGTCACGCTCGCCAAGGGAGGCAATGTCTCCCTCTCCAAGGCCGCACCCAATCTCACTCAGGTGCTCGTAGGGCTCGGCTGGGACGCGCGCTCCACCACCGGCGCGCCCTTCGACCTCGACGCCAGCGCGCTCCTCTGCCAGAACGGGCGGGTGCTCGGCGACGAATGGTTCGTCTTCTACAACCAGCTCACGAGCCCCGACGGCTCCGTCGAGCACACCGGTGACAACCTCACCGGTGAGGGAGACGGCGACGACGAGTCCCTGCTGGTGGACCTCGTCAAGGTGCCGGCCGACGTGGACAAGATCGTCTTCCCTGTCTCCATCCACGAGGCGGACAACCGCGGCCAGACCTTCGGACAGGTCAGCAATGCCTTCATCCGCGTGGTGAACCAGGCCGACGGTCAGGAGCTCGCCCGCTACGACCTGAGCGAGGACGCCTCGACGGAGACCGCGATGATCTTCGGCGAGCTCTACCGGTACGGCGGCGAGTGGAAGTTCCGGGCCGTCGGGCAGGGGTACGCGTCGGGTCTGAGGGGCATCGCTCTAGACTTCGGGGTCAACGTTTCGTAAAGCCGCGTGCGGCGCGGGGGAGAACCCTCCCCAGGCTCGCCCGGGGGACAATTACACGATTGGGTAGCCAGTGGTTCTGAAAACCTTCGGCTGGTCGTTCGCCGTCACGGCGCTCGGCCTCGCATTCGCCGCCTGGCAGTGGGGCTGGGAGGCGTTCGGGATCGTACTGATCCTGTCGATCCTCGAGATCTCGCTGTCGTTCGACAACGCGGTTGTCAACGCCGGAATCCTCAAGAAGATGAACGCCTTCTGGCAGAAGATCTTCCTGACGATCGGCATCCTGATCGCGGTCTTCGGCATGCGGCTGGTCTTCCCCGTCGTCATCGTCGCCATCAGCGCCAAGGTCGGTCCGATCGAAGCGGTCCAGCTGGCCATGGACCAGCCCGCCAAGTACGAGGACCTGGTCACCGACGCCCACGCGGCGATCGCCGCGTTCGGTGGCATGTTCCTGCTCATGATCTTCCTCGACTTCATCTTCGAGGAGCGCGAGCACAAGTGGCTGGCCTGGCTGGAGCGGCCGCTGGCCAAGCTCGGCAAGGTCGACATGCTGTCGGTCTGCATCGCCCTGATCGTCCTGCTGATCACCGCCGTCACCTTCGCCACCAACGCCCACACCAGCACCGGCCATGTCGACAAGTCGGCCACAGTGCTCCTCTCCGGTGTCGCCGGCCTCATCACGTACCTCGTCGTCGGCGGTCTCTCCGGTTACTTCGAGGACAAGCTCGAGGAAGAGGAGGAGCGCGAGCACGAGGAGGAGGAGAAGGCCAAGAAGGAAGGCAAGCCCGTCTCCGCGATCGGCCTGGCCGGCAAGGCGGCGTTCTTCCTCTTCCTGTACCTCGAAGTGCTCGACGCGTCCTTCTCGTTCGACGGCGTCATCGGCGCGTTCGCCATCACCAACCACATCTTCTGGATGGCGCTCGGCCTCGGCATCGGCGCGATGTACGTCCGGTCCCTCACGGTCTACCTGGTCCGCCAGGGCACCCTGGACGACTACGTCTACCTGGAGCACGGCGCCCACTACGCGATCGGTGCGCTGGCGGTCATCCTCCTCGTCACCATCCAGCACGAGATCAGCGAGATCATCACCGGCCTCGTCGGTGTCTTCCTGATCGCCGCGTCCTTCTGGTCCTCGGTGCGCCGCAACAAGGCGCTCGAGGCCGAGGGAAATGCGGGGGGCGGCGGCCCGGGAGAGAAGGCTGAGGTCTCCTCCGGGGTGTGACGCCCACACCATTGAGGAACGCTTCCTTGCGGGGCGGCCGGGTGCTCCCGGCCGCCCCGTCGCGTTGTCCCCTGCGGAGCGGGGCGACCAGTTCACGACTAGGGGTGGGGCATGGCCATCTGGGACAACCTGTGGCGGGGCAGGGCGGAGCAGTTCGATTCGGGCAGTGCCTCGACGAATTCCATCGAGCTGACCAAACGGAACCCGTCCGTCTCGCTCACCAAACAGGGCGCGGCAAGCGGCAACCTGCGCGTGAACCTTTCCTGGCGGATGCGCACCTCCGACATCGAGGGCCGCTCGCGGCAGAGCGGACGCCTGCTGCGGAACCCGATGAAGCTCTTCCAACCGGATGTGGTCCAGGCGCACACCCAGGGCATGGTCAACGTCGACCTCGACCTCGGTTGTCTGTACGAGCTGACCGACGGCAGCAAGGGCGTGGTGCAGCCGCTGGGCAGCTTCTTCGGTGACCTGAACGGCCCGCCGTACGTGAAACTCAGCGGCGACGACCGCTTCGGGGCGCCGTCCGGCGAGACGATCTTCGTCAACCTCGACCACCGGGAGTCGATCAAGCGACTGCTGTTCTTCGTCTACATCTACGACCAGACCCCGGCCTTCGACCGCACCCACGCGCACGTGACGCTCTACCCCAGCAACGGCCCCCGCGTCGAGATAGAACTCGACGAGCGCGCACCGCAGGCGCGGTCGTGTGCCGTGTTCTCGGTGGACAACAGCAAGGATGGGCTGACGGTTCGGCGTGAGGTCAAATTCGTCTACGGCTTCCAGGCGGAACTGGACCGGCTGTACGGGTGGGGCCTGCAGTGGGGGCGGGGCTACAAGTCGCAGTCGCGGGCGTAGCGCGCACGACGGGGTGCGTGTGGTTCCTGCGCGGGAGCCTGTCCCTTTTCCCGCCCCTTGCCGAAACCGGGGCAGGCCCCCGGACCCCGTGGCGCCGTCCGGGCTCGGCCGAGCCCCGGGGGTCTCCGGGATGCCGGGCTTCGCGCGGGGGCACGATCGTCGCTGTCCGGCGACCCGTCTGTCGACGGGGGCGTGTGGCCCCTGCGCGGGAGCCTGTCCCCTCTCCGCCCCTTGCCGTAACCAGGCAGCCCCCGGAGCCCCTGGCGCCGTCCGGGCGGCCTTCCGGACTCGACTCGGCCCCGGGCCGGTCTGTGGGGGATTTCGGGGAGGGGCCGCGCCCCCCGGGGCGGGTCTCTGCGGGGTACGGGCGGCTTCGGGCGGGCAGGATTGCCGGTGTGCGGCGAGCCGGCATGTCGGCAGGCGGAATGCGCCTCGTTGCCCCGCCTGCCCCTTCCCGAGGTTGGGGCAGGCCGCGGACACGTGACGCCGTCCGGGCTCGGCCCAGCCCCTGGGTCTCCGGGATGTGCCGGGCTTCGCGCGGGCGGGCAGGATGTGCCGCTGCGCTGCGACCCCCGGCCCGTGGGGGCACGCGATTCAGGCCTTGCTGCTCCGGGCCGCGCTCGGCGGGGCGGGAGCCGGGGTGGAGCCCCGACAGGACCGGCCCGCTCCAGCCCGCGCCGGGGGCACCTCCCACGGCCGCCAGACCCCGGGTCCGGTGAGGGGTGGGGGCCGTCAAGGGCGCTGGAACTGCGGGCCCATCGGGGGGAGGCGGAAGCTCGGGTCGGGGGCGTACGCCGCCGCCGCGGCCGGTTGCGGATAGCCGTAGGCCGGCTGTGCTGCCGGCGCGGGCTGCGTCACGTCCGACGGCGGATAACCGTACGCCGGCGCGGGCTGCACATCAGGCGCCCCCGGCGCCCCCGCCTCCGCCTCGGCCGCCCCAGCCTCGTCCACCGAGATGCCGAACGCCGTCGCCAGCCCCACCAGCCCGGTGGGATAGCCCTGCGCCACCGCGCGGAACTTCCAGCCGTCGCCGCGCCGGTACAGCTCACCGCAGATGATCGCCGTCTCCTCGCCGGTCTCCGGCTTCACGTCGAAGACGGCCAGCGGCTCCCCGTCGGCCGCCGCGCCCGCGTCGTGGAGCAGTATCCGCAGGTCATGTACGTGCTGGAAGGTGCCGCCGTCGGAGGACGCCGCGATCACCACCTGGTCGACGGACGCGTCCAGGGCCGCCAGGTCGGCCTCGACCGTGTCGGTCAGGTGCTCTGCGACGCGCTTCTTCGGCAGCCGGCGCACCAGCCCGGAAGGGTGGCGTGGCTGGTTGTAGAAGACGAAGTCCTCGTCGGAGCGCACGCGGCCGTCACCGCCGAGCAGCAGGGCGGAGGCGTCCACATCCGGCACTCCCGCGCCCGGGGTCCAGCGCAGCACGGCCCGTACGGCCGTGGCATCAAGAGGGACGTTCGAGCCCTTCAGCATCGCGTGCGTCATGCCCGTCATCCTGCCTGGCCTAGGGGGGCCGGGACAACGCGGGGCCCAGTTCCGGGCCCCGGCGGCCCTCGTGCGGCTACGTGGACGACAGGGGCGAGAAGCGGACGAGTTACCTCGATTTCATGCGCTTGGGGAACTCTTGACACCTGTGCTTACGTACTATTACCGGCCACATGTTGTCAGGGCCTAACCGGCAGTACGGGGGATTCCATATGCGTCATTTCGGGCACATCTCGCCTGCCGTCCGGGCGAGGCTGTTCCACCAGGAGCCGTGCCACTTCGGCGCGGACTCGGCGGCCCGGACGCTGGCGGCTGCTCTGGGCGCCACGCTCTACAGCCCGGCCACCCGGCCCAGGCTGGCGGACGACGTGCTCAAGCAGGCGGCCCGCGGGGTCGTCTCCATGGTGCTGTGCCTGGAGGATTCCATCGACGACGCCGAGGTGGCCGAAGCCGAGGCGAACATCGTCCGGCAGTTCGTCGACCTCGACGCACGGGGCGGGGAAGTGCCGCTGCTCTTCGTCCGGGTCCGCAACCCCGAGCAGATTCCGGATCTCGTGGGGCGCCTGGGCCAAGCGGGACGCTTGTTGTCCGGATTCGTACTACCGAAGTTCACCGAGGAGCGGGGTGTGCCGTTCCTCGAGGCGCTGGCGACCGCGGAGGTCGGCAGCGGTCGGCGGCTGTTCGCCATGCCCGTCCTCGAGTCGCCGGAGCTGCTGCACCTGGAGACCAGGACCGAGGCGCTCACCGGTATCGCCCGCACCGTCGACAAGTACCGTGACCGGGTCCTCGCGCTGCGTCTCGGCGTCACCGACTTCTGCTCCGCGTACGGGCTGCGCCGCTCGCCCGACATGACCGCGTACGACGTACGGATCGTGACGTCCGTCATCGCGGACGTGGTCAATGTGCTCGGCCGCTCCGACGGCACCGGGTTCACGATCACCGGACCGGTGTGGGAGTACTTCAGGTCCCAGGAGCGCATGTTCAAACCGCAGCTGCGCCGCAGCCCCTTCCTCGAAGGCCGCGCGGAGGAACTGCGCACCGCGCTCATCGAGCACGACCTGGACGGTCTGCTCCGCGAGATCGAGCTGGACCGGGCCAACGGCCTGCTGGGCAAGACCTGCATCCACCCCTCCCACGTGCTGCCGGTGCACGCACTGTCCGTCGTCAGCCACGAGGAGTTCAGCGACGCGCAGGACATCCTGCGGCCGGAACGCGGCGGCGGCGGTGTGCTGCGCTCCGCGTACACGAACAAGATGAACGAGGTGAAGCCGCATCGCGCCTGGGCCGAGCGGACCCTCCTGCGGGCCGAGGTCTTCGGCGTCGCCAAGGAGGACGTCGGTTTCGTGGAACTGCTCGCGGCCGGACTCACCGACTGATGACGACAAGGGGCGAAGAGGACGTGGTGTGGTCGGGAAGCTGGGTCGCGGAGCGGCTCGGAGTCGGACTCGTCGGCGACGAGGGACTCCAGGAGCTGCTGGGCCTGGCCCTGCGCCGCAATCCCAAGCGGGCGCACCTGCTGGTGTCGAACGTCCTGGGCAAGCATGTGCCGCAGCGGCCGGCGGTGGTCTGGCGGGCGGGCTACGACCTCGGTTCCCGCGTGCGTGACCTGCTCGGCGCGGACGAATGCCGGCGCGCGGTCGTCGTCGGCTACGCGGAGACCGCGACCGGGCTCGGCCACTCGGTCGCGGACGGCATAGGCCTCGCGCCCTACCTGCACTCCACACGCCGCCCGGTCGACGGGGTGGCCCCGGCGGGCGGCTTCGAGGAGTCCCACTCCCACGCCACCTCCCACCTGCTGCTGCCTCAGGACCCTGAGCTGCTGGCCGGGACCGGTCCGCTGGTCCTGGTCGACGACGAGTTCTCCACGGGCAACACGGTCCTCAACACGATTCGCGACCTGCACGAGCGATACCCGCGCGAGCGGTACGTGGTCGTGGCCCTGGTCGACATGCGCTCCGCGGCCGACCTCGGTCGGCTGGACGCCTTCGCGAAGGAGATCGGCGCCGGCGTCGACCTGGTGGCCATGGCCTCCGGCAGGGTCGACCTGCCGGACGGTGTCCTGGAGAAGGGTCAGGCACTGGTCGCCCACCACGAGCGCAAGCCTTTGGCAGGCACCCTGCCTGCCGTGACCGTGGCCGTGGCGGAGCCTGCGGCCCGCTCCGGCCACACCCGCGTCGAACTGGCCTGGCCCGCCGGCGTGCCGGACGGCGGCCGGCACGGCTTCACCCCCGCCCACCGGGCGCAGCTGGAGGCCGCGCTGCCGGCCATGGCCGCACAGATCGCCGAAGCCCTCACCCTCCCGGACACGCGGCCCGTCGCCCCGGACACGCCGCCTGTCGCCCCCGTCGCCCCGGACACGCGGCCCGGCCGCCTCCCGCGGGTGCTCGTGCTCGGGAACGAGGAGCTGATGTACGCGCCGCTGCGGCTCGCGGTCGCCCTTGAGGACGCCGGCGCCGCGGCCGAGGTGCGGTACTCCACCACCACGCGCTCGCCCGTGCTCGCCGTCGACCACCCCGGCTACGCGATACGCACCCGCCTGGTGTTCCCCGCCCACGACGACCCCGCCGACGGCCCCGGTGAGCGCTACGCGTACAACGTGGCGGGCGCCGGATTCGACGCCGTCGTCGCCGTCGTCGACTCGACCGCCGACACCCCGGAGCTGCACGCGCCCGACGGCCTGCTGGCCCGGCTCGCCGCCCACACCCAGCACGTCGTGCTGGCCGTCGTCCCCAGTTACGTACCGCAAAACCACGCGCCCGAAGGACCTGAGAGGCCCTCCATGCTTCCCCAGCCGCTCCGCGGACCCGCTTTCTCCTCCTATGCGCCGGAGGAGGTCGGCTGGCTGTTGCAGGACCTCTCGGACGTGGAGCTCGAAGCGCCCACGGAGGAGCGCGAGGAGGCCATCCAGAGCGGTGGCGCGCACTACGCGGAGTCGCTGCCCGTCGAGTACCAGCCGAGCGAGCAGTACCAGCAGCTGTTCCAGGCCGCGCTGACGGTGTCCGCGGCCCGTATCGCCCGTGCCGTCGGAACCGTCACGGACACCGTCCTCGCCGAGCGGACCCCGCGCCCCGTGCTCGTGTCACTGGCCCGCGCCGGCACGCCCGTCGGCGTGCTGATGCGCCGCTGGGCCCGGCACCGGCACGGCCTCGAACTGCCGCACTACGCCGTGTCCATCGTGCGCGGCCGCGGCATCGACGCCAACGCCCTGCGCTGGCTCGCCGAGCACCACGACCCGGCCGACGTCGTCTTCGTCGACGGCTGGACCGGCAAGGGCGCCATCACCCGCGAACTGGCCGAAGCCCTGCGGGACTTCCCCGGCTTCGACCCGGAGATCGCCGTACTCGCCGACCCGGGCGGCTGTGTGCGCACGTACGGTACCCGCGAGGACTTCCTCATCCCGTCCGCCTGCCTCAACTCCACGGTCTCCGGCCTGATATCCCGTACCGTCCTGCGCGCCGACCTGGTCGGCCCGGACGACTTCCACGGAGCGAAGTTCTACCGGGAGCTCGCCGGCTCCGACGTCTCCGGCCACTTCCTCGACACCGTCGCCGCCCACTTCGACGAGGTCGCCTCCGCCGTCGACGCCGACGTCAAGGAACTGCTGTCCGCCGACCGCACCCCCACCTGGGAGGGCTGGGGCGCCGTCGAGCGGATCAGCGAGGAGCACGGCATCCACGACGTCAACCTCGTCAAGCCCGGCGTCGGCGAGACCACCCGTGTCCTGCTGCGCCGCGTCCCCTGGAAGATCCTCGCGAGCCGCGGCGCCGGCGCCGACCTCGACCACGTACGGCTGCTGGCCGAGCAGCGCGGCGTACCGGTCGAGGAGGTCGACGAACTCCCGTACAGCTGCGTAGGGTTGATCCACCCCAAGTACACCCGGGGCGCCACGGGCGCCGACGGCAGGGCGGTGGCCCAGTGACCGTACTCGTCGCCAGCGACCTCGACCGCACGCTCATCTACTCGAACGCGGCGCTCGGCCTCGGCATGCCGGACGCCGTCGCCCCCCGGCTGCTGTGCGTCGAGGTGCACGAGCACAAGCCGCTGTCGTACATGACGGAGCGTGCGGCAGGGCTGCTCACCAAGCTCGCCCAGGACACCGTCTTCGTACCGACGACGACCCGTACCCGCAAGCAGTACCAGCGCATCAGCCTGCCCGGCCTGCCGCCCAAGTACGCGATCTGCGCCAACGGCGGGCACCTGCTCGTCGACGGCATCAGCGACCGCGACTGGCGCGATCAGGTCGCGTCCCGGCTCGCCGCCGAATGCGCGCCACTCGCGGAGATCCGGGCACATCTGGGCAGGACCGCCGACCCGGCGTGGCTGCGCAAGGAACGGGTCGCGGAGGAGCTGTTCGCGTATCTCGTCGTCGAGCGGTCGCTGCTGCCGGAGGACTGGGTCAAGGAGCTGGCCGTGTGGGCGGAGGCCCGGGGCTGGACCGTCTCCCTGCAGGGCCGCAAGATCTACGCCGTGCCGAAGCCGCTGACAAAGAGCGCCGCCGTGCGCGAGGTCGCCCGCCGCACCGGCGCCCGGCTGACCCTGGCGGCGGGCGACTCGCTCCTCGACGCCGACCTGCTGCTCGCTGCCGACCGCGCCTGGCGGCCCGGCCACGGGGAGCTCGCCGAGGCCGGCTGGCGCGCCCCGCACGTCGTCGCGCTGCCGCAGATGGGCGTGGCGGCGGGGGAGGAGATCGTGCGGCTGCTGCGTCAGGAGGCACGTCGGTTCCGTCGCGAACGGCAGGGCATCAGCTCGGTCGTGTTCCCGCCCCTGGCGTGAGCGGCGGCCGGGCAGGCGTCGGCGTCAGTCGCGTCGTGTTCCCGCCTCCGGCATGAGCGGCGGACCGCGGCGAAGGCGACCACCGCGAGCACCACTCGCGGCGGGTGCCGGCGGTGCTGCGCGACTTCGGTTCGCGACGGTGCCGCCCTGTGGACGGGGCGGCACCGAGGTGTGGCCCCGCCCTGGGCGCTACTGGATCGGCCCCGTGTGGGCCGGGCCCCGGATGGGTCGGGCCCCGGACGGGTCGGGCGGCGGACCAGGTCCGGCTTCCGGAGCCGGCCGCCGCCCGGACGGCCGGGCCGTCCCGGCTCCCCGCGGCCCGCCCGGACGGACCGTGGGGAGCCGGCGGCTGCCGGGTCAGCCGCAGCAGCCGCCTCCGCAGCAGCCACCGCCGCCTCCGCCCCCGCTCGGGGCGGGTGCGGCGGACTTCGTACCGCCCACGGCGACCGCGGAGAGCAGCTTGACGGTGTCGTCGTGGCCCTCCGGGCAGTTCGCGGGGGCGGAGGACTCGGCCATCGGGCGGTTCACTTCGAAGGTGTCGCCGCAGGTCCGGCAGCGGAATTCGTAACGAGGCATGCCGGTAAGGCTAGCGGCGTGCGCGTGGCTTGCGGGAGAGCAGCCGGCGGCCGATCTTCGACGCACCGCTGGTGCCGTCGGTGAGAGGGTCGGCCGCGGGCCCCTCCGGGGGTCCGGTGACGGGGCCGGGGGAGGGCCGGGCGAGCGGTTGCCGTGCCGCGAGATCCGCGCGGCGGCGGCTCGCGCGCTGCTCCCACTCGGCCTGCTCGGGGTGGCGGGCCTTCCAGTACGGGTTGTCGTGCGGCAGGGTCGCGCTGACCCGCCCGTACATACCGAAGAACATCAGCAGCACACCCACCACGAAGCTGAACATCACGTTCTGGATGCGGAAGGCCAGCGGGTTGAAGCTGCGGTCGAGCAGCGCGAGGTTCACGAAGCCGCTGAGGATGAACAGGATGCCCAGCACCATGTTCACCGTCGAGGCGAAGTTGCCGCCGATCACCATGCTGACGAAGAGCAGCAGACCGACGGCGATGGACAGGACGCTCAGCGCGCCGTTGGTGTTCAGCCCGGCGACGGTGTCGCCGCGGGTGTCGAAGAAGCCGATCCGGTCGATGAGCCCGAGGATGCCGAACGCGACCAGGACCAGCCCCATCAGCCCCGCGCCGACCCGGTAGAAGCGGCTCAGACGGTGATCGACGGGCAGATGCTCGTCCAGCTTGATACGGCGCCGGGCCTGGGCCCGGCTCTGACGCCGGCCCTGGTCCGGTCCCCTCGAGTGCAGTACGTGTGCGGCCATCCCCGGCCTCCTTCGTACGTACGCGTACACCGGAATCCCAGGATCCGCCCGGTGAGCAAGGGCCACAACCGGCGAGACCCCTCGCCCCGAGGCCGGCCGGCGGGTCAGCCGTGATGCGTGCCCCGCTCCTCGCGGATCTGCTCGACCACGTGCGCCACGGTCCGGCGTACGCCTTCCGTCTCGGTGAGGAAGTGCCAGTAGTCGGGGTGCCTGCCCTCGAGCCCGGCGACAGCGCGCTCCAGCCGCGCCACCGAGTCGTCCAGGGGGCGGGCGTGACGCGGGTCCGGGGTGGTACGCCCGGCCATTGCGAGACGCTGGGCGTCGCGGATGGCGAACCGGGTCCGCTCGATCTCCTGCTGCGGGTCCTTGGCGACGGCGTTGAGTCTCCGCAGCCGGTCACCGGCCGCGGAGACCGCCTCGTCGGTCGAGTTCAAAAGCGCGCGGACCGTGCTGAGCAGGGCCGTGGCGTCCGGCCAGCGCTGCTCCTCGCGCGCCTTTCCGGCCTCCCGAAGTTTCTCCTCGGCCTGGCGGACGGTGAGCGCCGCCTGCTCGGGGACGGGCTGGAGGTCCTGCCAGCAGGCTGCCGTGAAGCGGCGGCGCAGTTCGCTGAGGACCGGCTCGACCTGCGCGGAACGGGTGGTGAGCGCCTGGGCGCGGGTGCGGAGCGACACGAGGCGCTTGTCGATCTCGGCGGCGCGCTCGGGAAGCCGTTCCGCATCGGTACGTACGGCTTCGGCGTCGCGCAGGACGCGGTCGGCGCGCTGCAGTGTCTCCTGGACGCCGTGCCGCCCGGCACCCTCGTTGAGCTTGGTCAGCTCGGGGCCCAGCGCGGCGAGACGGGCGGCGAGATCGTTCGCTCTCAGACCGGAGCTGCGGACCGAATCGAGAGCGGCGCTCGCGGCGATGAGCGCCTGTCGCGCCCGTTCCACCGCCGGTGCCAGCCTGGCCAGCTGCGTCTCCGCCTTGTCCAGCAGCGGCCCCAGTCCCCGCTCGAACCGGTCCAGATCACCCTTGACCCGTACCAGCTCGTCCTTCGCCCGGGTCAGCTGCGTACGCGCCTGCGCCGCCACCGAGGCTTCCAGGTCGTCCCGGTCCAGATCATGTGCGTCAACGGCGGTGATGTAGGCGTGGCTCACCTCGTCGATGCGCCGCCCCAGCGCGGCGAAATCCTCCACAATACGCCGCGCCCCTGGCGAACTGTCCACCGCCGTGATCGTTTCGATCGAGATCCGCAGATCCCGCTGCGCCGTGTCCAGCTCGTAGAACGCCGCGGCGGCGGCGTCCTTCGCGGCCTGCGCATCCGCCCGCTGACTCTCGCTCCGGCCGCCGAACCAGCGCCGCGTCCCCCCGCCCCCGGCGAACGCGGCCGGCAGCAGCGCGGCAGCGGCGGCGAGAACCGGCAGCGGGAGGAGCATCAGCGCCACGACGCTCCCCAGGTCGCGCCGAACACCCCCGGAACCACCCGTCGGAACACCCCTGACGGCGATCGCTCGTGCCGAGTCGTGCGGCCGTGCGTCTCTCGCCGTCACATCCCTCTCCCGTGCTGCGTCCGCCCTGCCCCGTACCGGTGCGGTTAATTCTCCCACCAGGAAAGGACGAACACACGGGCCCGTTAGTTCGCGCTGCGCACGACGACTTTGCCGTTGTCGCTCACGGCCTTGACCACGTGCCTGCTGTCCTCGTCGGTGGGAACGGCGACATCCACGTCCCCGTTGTCGCTCTTCGCGTCCACCGCGTACGACGCACCGGCGGCCGGGAGCCGGACCTCGCCCCGCCCGTTGTCGCTCACCGCCTCGACCCGGTCGGCCACCGCCGCCAACTCCAGCCGCACCGACCCGTTGTCCGACCTCGCCACGATGTTCTTCCCGGTCACCCGCTCCGCGACGACACCGCCGTTCCCGCTGCCCAGTTCGAGCGCCCCCGTGCAGTCGGTGACCTTCACGCTGCCGTTGTCCGACCGCAGCTTCAACGGGGTGTCGAACCCGCTCGCCCGCACGCTCCCATTGTCGTCCTCCACGGTCACGGCGGTGCCCCGCGGCACCTTCACCGTGTGCCGCGCCACGCAGTCACTGGCGACGGCGTCGCACTTCACCGTGAGCGTGCCGTCCGCCATCCTCCACGTGGCATCCGGCCCGTTCCCGAGGAACACCCACCCGTCGACCTGCCGGGTCACCTCCACCTCCTCGACGTCGGCCGGCACCAGCTCGATGTCCGAGTTGTCGGAGTCGATGGTCAGCGTCCCACCGCCGAGCGGGAACGACTTCTTCTCCACGGCCGCCTCACTCGCATCCGCACTCCCGCACCCGCCGAGCCCCACCCCGAGCAGCAGCACCCCCGATGCGGCGAGCCCGCCCCGTACGGCCCGGCGCTGACGGCGGCGGAGTCGGGTGGGGCTGTCATGGCGATCGTCCCTCCAGGTAGCTCTGTGTGATGACCCTTCACACTACGAGCACGCGGCTCGGGCCTCGATCCGGCCGCCCACCGTCTCCCGGGTGGGGCTGTCCCCCGTACGCGGAAGGGGCGCGGCGGAACGGTTTGGAGCAGCACGGTGTACGCCATGTACGCTGTTCCCTCATCCACGGGTGCGTAGCTCAGGGGTAGAGCGCTGCTCTTACAAAGCAGATGTCGGCGGTTCGAAACCGTCCGCGCCCACCAGTGCAAAGGCCCCCAGCCGATCATGGCTGGGGGCCTTTGACATCCACATCTGACATCAACGGGGGCGTTCACTCACGGCCGGGCCGCCTCTTGAGCATCCGGTCCATGTGGCTGACAGCCTCGCGCTGCGTGTCCTGGACGACATGCGTGTAGACGTTCATCGTGACGGCGATCTGACTGTGCCCAAGGATCTCCATCACGACTCGGGGAGCGACCCCGGCCGCGGTGAGCAGGGTGGCGCAGCCGTGCCGGGCGTCGTGCAGCCGGATGACGCGAAGGCCGGCCGAATCGGCGACGCGGGTGAACGAGCGGTACAGGTTCCGTGGCTCGATCGGCTGCCCGGTTCGCGTGGTGAACACGTAGCCCGTTTCCTGCCAGTCGGCACCAGCGCGCTCACGCTGGGCAGCCTGCCGCAGACGCTGCCAGCGCAGGGGTGCGACGCAGATAGCAGGCAGCGGCAGCGTCTGCTTGCGGCGCCGCCCCTTCGGATCGTCCTCGTAAACCTCACCGCGCACCCGCTGGCGCTGCGTCCGCACCCGAATCTCCCGCTTCTCGAGGTCGATGTTCTCCCAGCGAAGACCGACGACCTCCCCACGCCGAAACCCGAGCGCGATGGCGAGCACGAAGGCCGCGTAGAGCGGGTCGGTACGAGCAGCGGCCAGGAAGCCCAAAGTCTCGTCCAAGGACCACGGCGACAAGTCGCGGGCGTCGACCGAGGGTGGCTCGACGAGCGTTGCCACGTTCCTCGTGACCAGTTCCTCGCGGCAGGCAGCTGTGAGGGCGGTCCGCAGCACGCGGTGCGACTCCTTGGCGGTCGCGGCGGTGGTCTTCTTCTCCAGCTGGACCAGGAAGCGCCGGACGTCAGCGACGCTCAGCGATTCGAGCCGCTTGGAGCCGAGCATCGGGACCAGGTAGAGCCGCACGTGTACTTCGTACTTGGCGTACGTCGTCCGCTTCCTGCGCGGCTTGATGATGTTGTCCAGCCAGTACGGCAGCCACTCGGCGAGCCTGGCCGACCGGGTGGGCACGGGCACGCCCTGGTCCACCTTGTCGAGGAGTTCGCGGCGCTTGGCGTCGCACTCGGCCCAGGTCTTCCCGTAGGCGAACTTGCGGGCGCGGGTGCCGTCAGGCTGGAGAACGTAGACGGCGGCCTGATAGCGGCCGTCCTTGCGCTTGGTGATGGTGCCCGCGCCGTTGGGGTTGCGCTTGCGCTGGGAGGCCATCAGGCAGCCTCCTCGATCTCGCGGGTGATGAAGTCCCGTACGGCGTCAGCCGGTACGCGTCGTGCTCGTCCGATGGTGATGGAGGTCAAGCGGCGCGAGCGGATCAGGTCGTAGACCGTGGAGCGTCCTAGCTTGAGCCGCGCCATGACCTCGGGCACGGTCAGCAGTTCGGCGGTGGCGGTGGTCATGCTGCGGCTCCTTCCAGGGCGAGTTGGTCTTGCAGTGCTTCGCGGGCGGTTTCGCGGTTGAGTTGGATGTCGCGGGCGATGGTGGCGGCGAGTGCGGATTCGCCGGGGGTGTGGCCGTGGCCGGCGTACTCCCAGGAGGCGAGGACGAGGACGGTGTCCGGGTCGCCGAGGGCGTCGTGGTCCTGGG
>NZ_BMWB01000001.1:408136-943286 GCF_014651015.1 Streptomyces xantholiticus | reverse complement strand
AGCAGGCACCCGCGACGGCGGAGCCGCCGCCCACGCCCGACTCCGGCACGCTCGTGCCATGGGTGCTGTCGGGCAAGGGCGAGGCGGCGCTGCGCGCGCAGGCCGCCCGGCTGGCCGGCCACCTCGATGCCTCGGACGGTTGGACGGCGTCCGACGTCGGCCTCACCCTGGCCTCCCGCGAGACGTTCGAGGACCGCGCGGTGCTCCTGGCGCAGGGCCCGGACGAGTTCCGGCAGGCCCTCGCCGCGCTCGCGGCCGGTGAGTCGGCGGCGAACGTGACGCTGGGGCACGCCCGCACCGAGAGCAAGACCGGTTTCCTGTTCTCCGGTCAGGGTTCGCAGCGCATCGGCATGGGGCGCGAGCTGTACGCGGCGTATCCCGTCTTCGCCGATGCGTATGACGAGGTGTGCGCGCGTCTGGACGCGCCGGTCGACGTGGACTCCGAGGAGCTCAACCGCACCGGGTCGACCCAGCCGGCCCTCTTCGCGATCGAAGTGGCGCTGTTCCGGCTCCTCGAGTCCTGGGGCATCCGGCCCGACCATGTGGCCGGTCACTCGGTCGGCGAGATCGCGGCCGCGCACGTGGCGGGCGTGCTGTCGCTCGACGACGCCGCGAAGCTGGTGTCCGCCCGTGCCGCACTGATGCAGGCCCTGCCCGCCGGCGGTGCGATGGTGGCGGTCCAGGCCACCGAGGACGAGGTGCTCCCGCACCTGACCTCCGGGGTCGGCATCGCTGCGATCAACGGCCCGCGGTCCGTGGTGATCTCTGGCGCGGAGGACGCCGTCACCGCGATCGCCGAGGTCTTCGCGCAGCAGGGCCGTAAGACCTCCCGGCTGAAGGTCAGTCACGCGTTCCACTCGCCGCTGATGGACCCGATGCTGGAGGAGTTCGGCCGGGTGGTGGCAGGGCTGACGTTCCATGAGCCGCGGATCCCGGTGGTCTCGAACCTGACCGGCCGTCTGGCCGAGGCGTACACGCCGGAGTACTGGGTCCGCCACGTTCGCGAGGCGGTGCGCTTCGCCGACGGTGTGCAGACCCTGCACGACCTGGGCGTGAGCACCTTCGTCGAGATCGGCCCCGGCGGCGTCCTCAGCGCCCTGGCGCAGGGCTGCCTCGACGACGACGTCGTCACCGTGCCCGTACTGCGTGCCGACCGCCCGGAGCAGCAGGCCGTCACCGCCGCGCTCGCCGAACTGCACGTGCACGGCGTCTCCCCGGACTGGCAGGCGCTCATCCCCGGCGCCCGCCGCGTCGACCTGCCCACCTACGCCTTCCAGCGCGAGCGGTTCTGGCTGGAAGGGGACGAGGACCTGGCCGCCGCCACCGGAGCTCCGGCCGACGCGGCGGACTCCGGGTTCTGGGACACCGTGGAGCGGGAGGACGTGGAGTCCCTCGCCGCGACCCTGGGCGTCGGCGCCGACGCATCGCTCAGCGCCCTCCTGCCCCGGCTGTCCGCATGGCGCCGTCAGCGCCGAGAGCAGTCCGTGGTCGACGGCTGGCGCTACCGCGTCATATGGAAGCCGCTCGGAGCGCTCCCGGAGCCCGGCGCGCCCGGGACCTGGCTGCTCGTGACGGCCGGGGAGAGCGAGTGGGCCGCCTCGGTCCAGGCCGCCCTCGGCGAGCGCGGCCTGGAGTTGGTCACGCTCGTCGCCGGGCCCGGCACCGACCGCGCGACGCTGGCCCGCGAGTTGGCCGGCACCGGCCCCGTGGCCGGCGTCCTGTCGCTGCTCGCCGAGGACGAGACCGCCTCGGCCGGTCACCCGGGCCTGTCGCACGGCCTCGCCGCGACCCTCTGCCTGGTGCAGGCACTCGGCGACGCGGGCGTCGACGCGCCGCTGTGGTGCGCCACCCGCGGCGCGGTGGCCACCGGCCGCTCCGACCGTGTGGACCGGCCGGTGCAGGCGCAGGTATGGGGCTTCGGACGGGCGGCGGCGCTGGAGTACCCGCAGCGCTGGGGCGGCCTGCTCGACCTCCCCGAGATGCTGGACGCCCGCACCGCGGCCCGTGTGGTCGCCGTCCTCGGACAGGCGGCCGAGGACCAGGTCGCGGTCCGCGCCTCGGGCGTCCTCGGACGACGGCTCGTCCGGGCCAACCGCGCCGCCGCCCCCGCCCGGACGTGGTCGCCGCGCGGCACGGTCCTGATCACCGGTGGTACGGGTGCGCTGGGCGGGCACGTCGCCCGCTGGGTGGCCGGTGCCGGCGCCGAGCGCCTGGTGCTCACCAGCCGCCGCGGCCCCGACGCCCCCGGGGCCGCCCAACTCGTCGCGGAGCTGGAGGAACTCGGCGCGACCGCGACCGTCGTGGCCTGTGACGCGGCCGACCGGGACGCCCTGCGGGCCCTGCTGGCCGAGCACCCCGTCAACGCCGTGGTCCACGCCGCCGGCGTCGGCGACCACCTCATGATCGAGGACTCCGACGCGGCCGCCTTCGCCGGCACGGTGACGGCGAAGGCGGCGGGTGCGACGCACCTGGACGACCTGCTGGCCGGTCAGGAGCTCGACGCGTTCGTCATGTTCTCCTCGGGCGCCGGTATCTGGGGCGGCGCCGGCCAGGGCGCCTACTCGGCGGCCAACGCGTACCTGGACGCCCTCGCCGAGCACCGGCGGGCGCGCGGGCGCACCGCGCTCGCCGTCTCCTGGGGCGGCTGGGCCGAGGGTGGCATGGCCGGCGTCGGCAACGGCGAGGAGATGCTGCGCCGCCGCGGCCTGCCGCCCATGCAGCCCGCCCTCGCCATCTCCGCGCTGCAGCAGGCGCTGGCAGACGGCGAGACCACCCTGACCGTGGCGGACTTCGACTGGGAGCGGTTCATCGGCCCGTTCACCGTCGCCCGCCCCAGTGCCCTGCTCTCCGACGTGCCCGAGGCGCGTCACGCTCTGGAGGCCCCGGTCCCTCGCGGCGCCGAGGCCGGCAACTCGCTCGCCGCGAAGCTGGCCGGGTTGCCGGCCGGCGAGCAGGACCGCACGCTGGTGGACCTCGTCCGTACCCACGCGGCCGCGGTGCTCGGCCATGACGGCGCTACGGCCGTGGAGCCCGGTCGGGCGTTCAACGACCTCGGTTTCGACTCGCTCACCGCCGTCGAACTGCGCAACAAGCTCATGGCCGACACCGGCCTGAAGCTGCCCACCACGTTGGTCTTCGACTACCCGAACGCCACGGCCCTGGCCCGGTTCCTGCGCGCCGAACTGCTCGGTTCACAGACCGCCGCGCCGCAGGAGCAGCACGCGGGTGCCGCCGACGACGACCCCATCGCGATCGTGGCGATGAGCTGCCGCCTCCCCGGCGGCGTCGGCTCGCCCGAGGACCTGTGGCAGCTCGTGATGTCCGGCGGCGACGCCATCGCGGGCTTCCCCGAGGACCGCGGCTGGGACATCGAGGGCCTCTACGACCCCGACCCGGGCACCCCGGGCAAGACCTACGCACGCGACGGCGGCTTCCTCTACGACGCGGGCGACTTCGACGCCGCACTGTTCGGGATCTCGCCGCGCGAGGCGCTCGCGATGGACCCGCAGCAGCGCCTGCTGCTGGAGGCCTCGTGGGAGGCCTTCGAGCGGGCGGGCATCGACCCGGCCTCGCTGAAGGGCAGCCGCACCGGCGTGTTCGTCGGCATGTCCTTCCAGGGCTACGGCGCCGGCCTCCCGCAGGTCCCCGAGGGCGTCGAGGGCCACCTCCTCACCGGCAGCGCCGCAAGCGTCGTCTCCGGGCGCGTGGCGTACTCGTTCGGCCTGGAGGGCCCGGCGGTCACCGTCGACACGGCCTGCTCGTCGTCTCTGGTCGCGCTGCACCTGGCCATCCAGTCGCTGCGCAACGGCGAGAGCACGATGGCCGTCGCGGGCGGTGTCAACGTCATGGCCGTACCGGCCGCGTTCGTGGAGTTCAGCCGGCAGCGCGGGCTGTCGCCCGACGGACGCTGCAAGGCGTTCGGCGCCGGCGCGGACGGCACCGGCTGGGCGGAGGGCGTGGGCGTGGTGCTCGTCGAGCGCCTCAGCGACGCCGTGCGCAACGGCCACGACGTCCTCGCGCTCGTGCGGGGCAGCGCGGTCAACCAGGACGGCGCGTCCAACGGCCTGACCGCGCCCAACGGTCCCGCGCAGCAGCGCGTGATCCGGCAGGCCCTTGCCTCCGCCGGCCTCACCGAGGCCGATGTCGACGTGGTGGAGGCGCACGGCACGGGCACCGCGCTCGGTGACCCCATCGAAGCGCAGGCCCTGCTGGCGACGTACGGCCAGGACCGATCCGAGGACGAGCCGCTGTGGCTGGGCTCGCTGAAGTCCAACATCGGTCACGCCCAGGCGGCGTCCGGCGTCGCCGGCGTGATCAAGATGGTGATGGCGATGCGGCACGGAGTGCTGCCGCCGACGCTGCACGCGGACGAGCCGACGCCGCACGTGGACTGGTCGGTGGGCACGGTGCGGCTCCTTACCGACGCCGTCGAGTGGCCGAAGTCGGACCGCCCGCGCCGCGCGGGCATCTCCTCCTTCGGCGTCAGCGGCACCAACGCGCACACGATCATCGAGGCCCCGGCGGCGGAGCCGGCCGCCGTCGCCCCGGTCGAGGTCGCCTCGGCGACCGTGCCGTGGGTGCTGTCCGGCAAGTCGGAGGCCGCGCTGCGGGCCCAGGCCGAGCGCCTGCTGTCCCTCACCGCGGAAGGCGCCGAGCCGTCCCTCACCGACGTCGGCTTCTCGCTGGCGACCACCCGGGCCGCCCTGGAGCACCGCGCCGCCGTGGTCGGTGCCGACCGCGGCCGGATCGCCGAGGGCCTGCGGGCCCTGTCGTCGGGGGCGCCCGCTCCCGGCGTCGTCCTCGGCCGCGCCGACGCCGGCCAGGTCGGGTTCCTCTTCTCCGGGCAGGGCTCGCAGCGGCCCGGCATGGGGCGGGAACTGTACGAGGCGTTCCCGGTCTTCGCGGAGGCGTACGACCAGGTGTGCGCGCACCTCGACCGGCACCTCGACCGGCCGCTGCGGGACGTGGCCTTCGGCGAGAACGGTCACGAGGACGGCGACGAGCTGAACCGCACCGCCTTCACCCAGCCCGCGCTGTTCGGGCACGAGGTCGCGATCCACCGCCTGCTGGAGTCGTGGGGCGTACGGCCCAACTATCTGGCCGGTCACTCCGTCGGCGAGATCGCGGCCGCCCATGTGGCCGGGGTCCTGTCGCTGGAGGACGCGGCCACGCTGGTCACGGCCCGTGCCCGGCTGATGCAGGCGTTGCCCGCCGGCGGGGCGATGGTCGCCGTGCAGGCCACCGAGGACGAGGTACTGCCGCACCTCACCGGCCGGGTGAGCATCGCGGCGGTCAACGGGCCGCGGTCGGTGGTGGTCTCCGGCGACGAGGACGCCGTCGCGGCCGTCGCGGAGGACTTCGCCCGGCAGGGCCGCAAGACCTCCCGGCTCACGGTGAGCCACGCGTTCCACTCGCCGCTGATGAACCCCATGCTGGAGGACTTCGCCCGCATCGCCGGTGGACTGCGCTTCGAGAAGCCGAGGATCCCGGTCGTCTCCAACGTGACCGGTGAGCTCGTCGACGCGTACACGGCGGACTACTGGGTCCGGCACGTCCGCGAGGCCGTGCGCTTCGCCGACGGCGTCCGCACCCTGGGCGACCTGGGCGTCACCACGTTCGTGGAGGTAGGCCCCGGTGGAGTGCTGAGCGGCATGGTCCAGGGTTGCCGGGACGGCGCGGTCACCGTTCCCGCCCTACGGTCCGGCAGCCCCGAGCCCGAGGCGATCACCGGCGCCGTCGCGCAGCTCCACGTGCACGGCGTACCCGTCGACTGGCGCGCGTTCTTCGCCGGCCGCGGTGCCCGGCGCGAGGACCTGCCGACGTACGCCTTCCAGCACCGGCGGTACTGGCTGGAGACCACCGCGCCCATCGCCACCGCCGCGGGGACCGACGCCGTGGATGCGGGGTTCTGGGAGACGGTGGAGCGCGAGGACGCCCAGTCCCTCGCGGCCACCCTCGATCTGCCCGCCGAGCAGTTGCACGCGGTGCTGCCCCGGCTGTCCGCGTGGCGGCGGCAGCAGCGCCGGGAGTCCGCGGTGGAAGGCTGGTCCTACCGCACCGGCTGGAAGCCGCTGAGCGGTCTCCGGACCCACGAACTGCCGGGCGATTGGCTGTTCCTGGTCACCGAGGAGACCGAGTGGACCGCCGCCGTCGCCGACGGGCTCACGGCCCGCGGCGCCCGGCTGATCGCCGTCGTGGCCGACCCGGCCACCGACCGCGGCACGCTGTTGCGGCAGCTCTGCGACGCCGTCCGGGAAACCCCGGTCGAAGGTGTGATCTCCCTGCTCGGCACCGACGAGCGGCCCCACCCCGAGCACCCGGCCCTCTCCGTCGGCACCGCGCTGTCCCTCGCCCTGGTCCAGGCGCTCGGCGATGCGGGCATCGACGCGCCGCTGTGGGCTCTGACCAGGTCGGCGATGTCCACCGGCCGTTCGGACGCGGTTCCGAGCGCCGCCCAGAACGCCGTCTGGGGCCTCGGCCGGGTCGCCGCGCTGGAGCACGCCCGGCGCTGGGGTGGTCTGGTCGACCTGCCGGAGAGCGTCGACGACCGGGTCGTCGGCCGTCTTGCCGCGGTGCTCGGCCAGTCGGCCGAGGACCAGGTCGCGATCCGCGCCCGTGGAGTGTTCGGCCGCAGGCTGACCCGTACCGCCGCCCGCCGCGACGGCCGGGCCGGACACCGGTGGTCGCCGCGCGGCACCGTGCTCATCACGGGTGGTACGGGTGCGCTGGGCGGGCACGTCGCCCGCTGGCTCGCCGGTGCCGGTGCCGAGCACCTGGTGCTCACCAGCCGCCGCGGCGCCGACGCCCCCGGCGCGGCCGCCCTCAAGACCGAACTGGAGGCCGCGGGCGCCCGTGTCACCGTCGCCGCCTGCGACGTCACCGACCGCGAGGCACTGGCCGCACTGCTCGCCCGGCATCCGGTGAACGCCGTCGTCCACACGGCGGGTGTGGACCACCTGGAGCCGCTGGACGGCATGACGCCGGGCTCCTTCGCCGACGTGCTGTCCGCGAAGGCCGCCGGTGCCCTGCACCTCGACGCACTGCTCGCCGGCCAGGAGCTGGACGCCTTCGTCCTGTTCTCCTCCATCGCCGGCGTGTGGGGCAGCGGCTACCAGGCCGCCTACGCGGCAGCCAACGCCCTGCTCGACGGGCTCGCCGAGCGACGCCGCGCACAGGGGCTGACCGCGACCGCCGTGGCCTGGGGCCCGTGGGCCGGCGGCGGCATGGCCGAGAGCGACGGCGCGGACGAACGACTGCGCCGCCGCGGCCTGATCCCGATGCCCGCCGCGCTCGCCGTGGCCGGCCTCCGCCAGACGCTGGACTCCGGCGAGACGACCGCGACCGTGGCCGACATCGACTGGGAGCGGTTCCTCCCGCCGTTCACCGTGGGCCGCCCGAGCGCCCTGCTCGGCGACCTCCCGGAGACCGAGCGGATCCTGACCCCCGGCAGCCGCACCGACGCGACCGGCACGGCCGCCGCCTCGCCGCTGGCCGCCCGCCTCGCCGGGATGCCCGGGACCGAGCAGCACACACTGCTGGTCGAGCTCGTCCGCACGCACGCCGCGGCCGTCCTCGGGCACAGCGGCGCCGGCGAGGTCGAGGCCGACCGGGCCTTCAAGGACCTGGGCTTCGACTCCCTGACCGCCGTCGAACTGCGCAACCAGCTCAACGCCGAGACCGGCCTCGCGCTGCCCCCCACACTGGTCTTCGACTACCCCAACGCCCTCGCCCTCGCACGGCAGTTGCACACCGAGATCACCGGCCGCACCGCCGCGGTCGCACCGGAGACGGCCGGCGCACCGGCCGAGGACGACGACCCCATCGCGATCGTCGGCATGGCGTGCCGGTATCCGGGCGGGGTGCGTTCGCCCGAGGACCTGTGGCAGCTGGTGGTCTCCGGTGGTGACGCGGTGGGGGAGTTCCCGGCGGACCGGGGCTGGGACGTGGACGGCATCTACGACCCGGACCCGGACGCGTCGGGGAAGACGTACACGCGCCGGGGTGGATTCCTGTACGAGGCAGGGCAGTTCGACTCCGGGTTCTTCGGGATCAGTCCGCGTGAGGCCGTGGCGATGGACCCGCAGCAGCGCCTGTTGCTGGAGACCACGTGGGAGACGTTCGAACGGGCCGGCATCGACGCGGAGTCGGTGCGGGGGAGCCGGACCGGTGTCTTCGTCGGCTCCGGCTACCAGGACTACGCCGCCCGGGCGTTCAACGCGATCGACGACTCCGAGGGCTTCTTCGGCACGGGCAACTCCGCGAGCATCATGTCCGGCCGCATCGCCTACACCCTCGGCCTGGAAGGACCGGCGGTCACCGTCGACACGGCATGCTCGTCGTCGCTCGTGGCCCTGCACTGGGCGATTCAGGCGCTGCGCAACGGCGAGTGCTCCATGGCACTGGCCGGCGGCGTCATGGTGATGTCCACCCCGCGGGCCTTCGTGGAGTTCAGCCGCCAGCGCGGGCTGGCCGCCGACGGCCGGTGCAAGGCGTTCGGCGCCGGCGCCGACGGCACGGGTTGGGCCGAAGGCGTCGGCATGCTCCTGGTGGAGCGGCTGTCCGACGCCCGCCGCAACGGGCACCGCGTGCTGGCGGTGGTGCGCGGCAGCGCCGTGAACCAGGACGGTGCGTCCAACGGCCTGACCGCGCCGAACGGCCCCGCGCAGCAGCGTGTGATCCGGCAGGCCCTGGCATCGGCCGGCCTGTCTCCTGCCCAGGTCGACGCGGTGGAGGCGCACGGCACGGGCACGCGGCTCGGCGACCCGATCGAGGCGCAGGCGCTGATCGCCACGTACGGCAGTGAGCGGCCGGAGGGACGGCCGCTGTGGCTGGGCTCGCTGAAGTCGAACATCGGCCACTCGCAGGCCGCGGCCGGTGTCGGCGGCATCATCAAGATGGTCATGGCGATGCAGCACGGTCTGCTGCCGCAGACCCTGCACGTGGACGAGCCGACGCCGCACGTGGACTGGTCGGCCGGTGAGGTCCGGCTGCTGACCGAGGCCATGCAATGGCCGGAGTCGGACCATCCGCGCCGTGCCGCCGTGTCGTCCTTCGGCGTCAGCGGCACCAATGCCCACACCATCATCGAACAGGCCCCGGCCCACGACGAGGAGACCACCACCACGCCGGACCCGGCCCTGCTGCCGTGGGTGCTCTCCGCCAAGACCAGCGAAGCACTGCGCGATCAGGCGCGACGGCTGCTGTCCTTCGTGGCGGAAGGTATGTCACCTGCCGATGTCGGCTTCTCGCTGGCCACCACCCGCAGCACCCTGCGCCACAGGGCAGCGGTTCTCGGCGAGAGCTGTGACGACTTCCGGCGCGAACTGGGCTACCTGGCCGCCGGAATGCCGTCTCCCGGTATCGTCCAAGGTCGGCCGGGCGGCAAGGTCGGGTTCTTGTTCTCGGGGCAGGGTTCGCAGCGCCTCGGCATGGGGCGGGAGTTGTACGAGGCGTATCCCGTCTTCGCCGATGCGTATGACGAGGTGTGCGGGTGGCTGGACGCGCCGGTGGATGTCGATTCGGAGGAGCTGAACCGGACGGGGTCGACGCAGCCTGCGCTGTTCGCGGTCGAGGTGGCGTTGTTCCGGCTCCTCGAATCCTGGGGCGTGCGGCCGGACTACGTGGCCGGTCACTCGGTCGGCGAGATCGCCGCGGCTCATGTGGCCGGTGTGCTTTCGCTTGAGGATGCGGCGAGGTTGGTGTCGGCGCGTGCTGCGTTGATGCAGGCGCTGCCTGCGGGCGGTGCGATGGTTGCCGTGCAGGCGACCGAGGACGAGGTGCTGGCGCACCTCACCGAGCAGGTGGGTATCGCGGCGGTCAACGGGCCCCAGTCCGTAGTGATTTCGGGTGCCGAGGACGCCGTGCTGGCGGTCGCCGCGGTCTTCACGCAACAGGGTCGTAGGACGTCGCGGTTGAAGGTCAGTCATGCGTTCCACTCGCCGTTGATGGATCCGATGCTGGAGGAGTTCGGCGAGGTCGTCCGCGGCCTGACCTTCGAGGAGCCGCAGCTCCCCGTCGTCTCCAACGTCACGGGCCGGCTCGTCGAGGCCTACACGGCCGAGTACTGGGTGCAGCACGTGCGCGAGGCGGTCCGCTTCGCCGACGGTGTGCAGACCCTCAGCGACCTAGGCGTGACGACGTTCGTGGAGATCGGCCCCGGCGGTGTCCTGAGCGGGATGGCACAGGGCTGCGTCGACGGTGCCGTCACCGTACCGCTGCTGCGTGCCGACCGTCCCGAGCGCCAGGCGCTCGTCACGGCCCTCGCCCAACTGCACACCCACGGCGTCCCCGTGGACTGGAGCGTCTTCTTCTCCGGTGCACGGAAGGTCGACCTGCCAACGTACGCCTTCCAGCACGAGCGGTACTGGGTGGACGTGCAGAAAACCACTGCCGCCGCCGCGGTGGTGGACCCGGTCGACGCGGAGTTCTGGGAGACCGTGGAGCGCGAGGACCTGCGCGCCCTCGCCGAGACCCTGGACATCGGTGCCGAGGACGCGTTCAGCGACGTCCTGCCGGCGCTGTCGTCGTGGCGGCGGCAGCGCAAGGAGCAGTCCACCGTGGACGGCTGGCGCTACGGCATCACCTGGAAAGGGATCCCCGACCCCGAAGGCACGGCCCGGAACGGTGTATGGCTGGTTCCGGTCGGCGCTGCGCAACTCGCCGACGACTGGGTCACCGCCTGCCTGCGCGGGCTGACCGACCGCGGCCTGGCTCCGCTGCCGGTCCCGGTCGAGCCGGCCACCGGCCGCAAGGACCTGGCCGCGCAGCTCACCGGGGCGGCCGGTGACGAGACCGTGGCGGGCGTCCTGTCACTGCTCGCCGTCGACGGTGAGCCCGCCCCGGCGGCCGCGGCACTGACCACCGGCGTCGCGCTGTCCGTCCTGCTCGTCCAGGCCCTGGGCGACGCGGGCATCGGGGCCCCGCTGTGGTGCGCGACCCGGAACGCGATGGGCGTGGGCCCCGCTGACGAGGTGGCGGACCCCTTCCAGTCGCAGGTATGGGGCCTCGGCCGGGTGGCGGCGCTGGAGCATGCGCAGCGCTGGGGCGGTCTGGTCGACCTGCCCGGGACGATCGACGACCGGGTCGCCGGTCGCCTCGCCGCGGTGCTCGGCCAGTCGGCCGAGGACCAGGTCGCGATCCGCGACCGCGGTGTGTTCGGGCGGCGCTTGTCCCGGCTGCCCGCGGGCCGGACCGGCCGTTCGTGGTCGCCGCGCGGCACGGTGCTGATCACGGGCGGTACGGGTGCGCTGGGCGGCCATGTCGCCCGCTGGCTGGCGGGTGCGGGCGCCGAACATCTGGTGCTGACGAGCCGCCGGGGCATCGACGCTCCCGGCGCCGGTGAGCTGAAGTCCGCACTGGAGGCGCTGGGCGCCCGTGTGACGGTCGCGGCCTGTGACGTGGCCGACCGCGAGGCGCTGGCCGCGCTGCTCGCCGCGCACCCCGTGAACGCCGTCGTCCACACGGCCGGCACCGCCGAGGCGGGCATGCTGGCCGAGACGAGTCTCGACGACTTCGCGGCCACGGTCGCCGCGAAGGCCCTCGGAGCCGTACACCTCCATGAATTGCTCGGCGATCAGGAGCTGGACGCCTTCGTCGTCTTCTCCTCCATCTCCGGTGTGTGGGGAGGCGGCGGTCAGGCCGCGTACTCGGCAGCGAACGCCTTCCTCGACGGCCTGGCGCAGCACCGGCGGGCCCGGGGTCTCGCCGCGACCGCGATCGCCTGGGGCCCGTGGGGCGAGGGCGGCATGGTCGCCGACGGCGGGGACGAGGAGCGGCTGCGGCAGCGCGGCCTGACGGTGCTGAGGCCGAAGTGGGCGATCTCCGCGCTGCACGGTGTGCTGAGCGACGGGGATGCTGCGGTCACCGTGGCGGACGTGGACTGGGAGCGGTTCGTCGTCCCGTTCACCGTCAGCAGGCCGAGCGTGCTGCTGAGCGAACTGCCGGAGGTCAGGGACGCCTTGGCCGAGGAGCCCGCCGAGCGGGCCGCGGAACCGTCGGCGCTGAAGGAGAAGCTGTCCGGGCTGTCCGAGGGCGAGCAGCATCGCCTGCTCGTGGACACGGTGTGCGCGCACGCGGCGGCCGTTCTCGGCCACAGCGGCTCCGCGGCCGTGGAACCGGGCCTGGCGTTCCGGGACCTCGGCTTCGACTCCCTCACGGCGGTCGAGCTGCGCAACCTGCTCACTGCCGACACCGGGCTGACCCTGGCAACGACGCTGGTCTTCGACCACCCGACGCCCGATGCGATCGCCCGGTACCTGTGGAGCGAACTCGCCGGCGAGACGGGCCCGGCGGGGGTGTCGGTCTTCACCGAACTGGACCGGCTGGAGTCGGTGATCTCGACGGCCGCCTCCGACGAGGAGACGGTCCGGTCAGGGGTGCGGAGGCGGCTGCAGGAGCTGCTGTCCCTGGTGAACTCCGCCGGGGACCAAGGCGCGGAATCCGCTGACGCACAGCGGCAGCTGCAGGACGCGACGATCGACGACATCTTCGATCTGATCGATCAAGATCTAGAAATTTCCTAGTTCTTGGCGCTCTACCTTTAACGACAGCCGAGGACGGATGGGGCGGATGAGCAGCAACGAAGACAGGCTTCTCGAGTATCTAAAGCGTGTCACCGGGGACCTTCGCCAGGTCCGGGAGCGCCTTCGCGAGGTCGAGGAGAAGGAGCAGGACCCCATCGCGATCGTCGGCATGGCGTGCCGGTATCCGGGCGGGGTGCGTTCGCCCGAGGACCTGTGGCAGCTGGTGGTCTCCGGTGGTGACGCGGTGGGGGAGTTCCCGGCGGACCGGGGCTGGGACGTGGACGGCATCTACGACCCGGACCCGGACGCGTCGGGGAAGACGTACACGCGCCGGGGTGGATTCCTATACGAGGCAGGGCAGTTCGACTCCGGGTTCTTCGGGATCAGTCCGCGTGAGGCCGTGGCGATGGACCCGCAGCAGCGCCTGTTGCTGGAGACCACCTGGGAGACGTTCGAACGGGCCGGCATCGACGCGGAGTCGGTGCGGGGGAGCCGGACCGGTGTCTTCGTCGGCTCCGGCTACCAGGACTACGCCAACCTCCTGCTGGGGGTGGTCGGCGAGTCCGACGGCCACCTCGGGACCGGCAACTCGGCCAGTGTGATGTCCGGCCGCATCGCCTACACCTTCGGCCTGGAGGGGCCGGCGGTCACCGTCGACACGGCATGCTCGTCGTCGCTCGTGGCCCTGCACTGGGCGATTCAGGCGCTGCGCAACGGCGAGTGCTCCATGGCACTGGCCGGCGGTGTGCAGGTGATGACCACGCCCACCGCTTTCGTGGAGTTCAGTCGCCAGCGCGGGCTGGCCGCCGACGGCCGGTGCAAGGCGTTCGGCGCCGGCGCCGACGGCACGGGTTGGGCCGAAGGCGTCGGCATGCTCCTGGTGGAGCGGCTGTCCGACGCCCGCCGCAACGGGCACCGCGTGCTGGCGGTGGTGCGCGGCAGCGCCGTGAACCAGGACGGTGCGTCCAACGGCCTGACCGCGCCGAACGGCCCGGCGCAGCAGCGTGTGATCCGGCAGGCCCTGGCATCGGCCGGCCTGTCTCCTGCCCAGGTCGACGCGGTGGAGGCGCACGGCACGGGCACGCGGCTCGGCGACCCGATCGAGGCGCAGGCGCTGATCGCCACGTACGGCAGTGAGCGGCCGGAGGGACGGCCGCTGTGGCTGGGCTCGCTGAAGTCGAACATCGGCCACTCGCAGGCCGCGGCCGGTGTCGGCGGCATCATCAAGATGGTCATGGCGATGCAGCACGGTCTGCTGCCGCAGACCCTGCACGTGGACGAGCCGACGCCGCATGTGGACTGGTCGGCCGGTGAGGTCCGGCTGCTGACCGAGGCCATGCAATGGCCGGAGTCGGACCATCCGCGCCGTGCCGCCGTGTCGTCCTTCGGCGTCAGCGGCACCAACGCCCACACCATCATCGAACAGGCCCCGGCCCACGACGAGGAGACCGCAGCCGAGGAGCCTGCAGGGGCTCCCGCCGCCGGCCCGCTGGCCTGGGTGCTCTCCGCCAAGAGCGACGCGGCGCTGCAGGCCCAGGCGGCCCGGCTGCTGTCCTTCGCACAGGGCGAGGCCCGGCCCGAGGACGTCGGGCTGTCCCTGGCCACGACCCGGGCGGCGCTGCGCCACAGGGCCGCGGTCGTGGGGGAGAGCCACGAGGAACTGCTTCTCGGACTCAGGGACCTGGCCGCAGGGACCCCCTCGTCCCGTGTGCTGCTGGGACGCCCAGCCGCCGGCAAGACCGGCTTCCTCTTCTCGGGGCAGGGTTCGCAGCGCATCGGCATGGGCCGTGAGCTGTACGCGGCGTTCCCCGTCTTCGCCAAGTCCTACGACGAGGTGTGCGCACAACTGGACGCGCCGGTCGACGTCGATGCCGAAACGCTTCACCAGACCGGGTGCAGCCAGCCCGCCCTCTTCGCGGTCGAGGTGGCGTTGTTCCGGCTCCTCGAATCCTGGGGCACGCGGCCCGACTTCGTCGTGGGCCACTCCGTCGGCGAGATCGCGGCCGCGCACGTGGCCGGCGCGCTGTCGCTCGACGACGCGGCGAAGCTGGTGTCCGCCCGCGCCCGGCTGATGCAGGCGCTGCCGGCCGGCGGCGTGATGGTCGCCGTGCAGGCCACCGAAGAGGAGGTTCTGCCGCACCTCACCGACGGGGTGGCCGTCGCCGCGGTCAACGGCCCCTCATCGGTGGTGATCTCCGGTGAGGAGACGGCAGCCCTGGCGATCGCCGCGGCCTTCGCCGAGCAGGGCCGCAAGACGTCGCGGTTGAAGGTCAGTCATGCGTTCCACTCGCCGTTGATGGATCCGATGCTGGAGGAGTTCGGCGAGGTCGTCCGCGGCCTGACCTTCGAGGAGCCGCAGCTCCCCGTCGTCTCCAACGTCACGGGCCGGCTCGTCGAGGCCTACACGGCCGAGTACTGGGTGCAGCACGTGCGCGAGGCGGTCCGCTTCGCCGACGGTGTGCAGACCCTCAGCGACCTGGGCGTGACGACGTTCGTGGAGATCGGCCCCGGCGGTGTCCTGAGCGGGATGGCACAGGGCTGCGTCGACGGTGCCGTCACCGTACCGCTGCTGCGTGCCGACCGTCCCGAGCGCCAGGCGCTCGTCACGGCCCTCGCGCAACTGCACACCCACGGCGTCCCCGTGGACTGGAGCGTCTTCTTCTCCGGTGCACGGAAGGTCGACCTGCCGACGTACGCCTTCCAGCACGAGCGGTACTGGGTGGACGTGCAGAAAACCACTGCCGCCGCCGCGGTGGTGGACCCGGTCGACGCGGAGTTCTGGGAGACCGTGGAGCGCGAGGACCTGCGCGCCCTCGCCGAGACCCTGGACATCGGTGCCGAGGACGCGTTCAGCGCCGTTCTGCCGGCGCTGTCGTCGTGGCGGCGGCAGCGCAAGGAGCAGTCCACCGTCGAAGCCTGGCGCTACCGCGAGTCGTGGAAGCGCTTGGGCGAGCTCGCTCCGGCCGGCATCGGCGGCACCTGGCTGCTGGCCGTGCCGGAGAAGGAGAACGAGCAGATCGCCGCGGTCCGCACCGCGCTCACCGCCCGCGGCATCGATCCGAAGACGCTGGTCGTCGGTGCGGCGAGCGACCGCGCCGGGCTGGCCGGGGAGCTGGCCGGGCTCGGTCCGGTCGACGGCGTGCTGTCCCTGCTCCTCACCGGCGACCCCGTGCTGCCCACCCTGCTGCTCGTCCAGGCGCTGGGCGACGCGGGCGTCGACGCCCCGCTGTGGTGCCTCACCTCGGGCGCGGTGGCCGTGAGCAGCTCCGACGCCCTGCGCAACGCACGGCACAGCCAGGTCTGGGGCCTGGGCCGGACCGTCGCCCTGGAGCTGCCCCGGCGCTGGGGCGGCCTGATCGACCTGCCGGAGACCCTCGACGAGCAGGCCGCCGTGCGCCTCGCCGAGGTGCTGGGACAGGCGCAGACGGGCGGGTGGGAGGAGGACCAGCTCGCCGTCCGCGCCTCCGGCGTCTTCGCCCGGCGGCTCGCCCATGCACCGGCCCGCCCGGCCGCCGGCCGCTGGCAGCCCCGGGGCACCGTCCTGATCACCGGCGGTACGGGTGCGCTGGGCGGCCACGTCGCCCGCCGGCTGGCACGCGACGGCGCCGAACACCTCGTCCTCACCAGCCGCCGGGGCGCGGACGCGCCGGGCGCCGCCGTACTGCGCGCCGAGCTGGAGGCACTCGGCGCCCGCGTCACCGTCGCCGCGTGCGACGTGGCCGACCGCGACGCCGTGGCGGCCCTGCTCAGCAAGCACACCTTCACCGCCGTCGTGCACACCGCCGGAGTCGCCGACGCCGGCATGGTGACGGACACGACCCCGGCCGCCTTCGCCGCCGCGCTCGCCGCGAAGGCCGGCGGCGCGGCCCACCTGGATGAACTGCTGGGCGATCAGGAGCTGGACGCCTTCGTCCTCTTCTCCTCCATCGCCGGCGTCTGGGGCAGCGGCGGCCAGGCCGCCTACGCGGCCGGCAACGCCTTCCTGGACGGGCTCGCACGGCAGCGCCGCGACCGCGGCCTCACCGCGACCGCCGTCTCCTGGGGCCCCTGGGCCGACGGAGGCATGGTCGAGGACGGGGAGGACGAGGAACGGCTGCGCCGTCGCGGGCTCCGCGCGATGACCCCCGCATCGGCGATCACCGCCCTGCAGCGCGCACTCGACCGCGACGAGATCCTGCTGACCGTGGCCGACGTGGACTGGACGCGCTTCATCGCTCCGTTCACCCTCGGCCGACCCAGCCCGCTGCTCGGCGACCTCCCCGAGGTGCGCGCGACACTCGCGGAGGGCGCCCCCGAGGGGGGCCGCGGTTCCGGGGCCCTCGCCGAGAGCCTTGCCGGGTTGTCGCACGACGACCGGGAGCGCGCCCTCGTGGACCTCGTGCGCACGCACGCCGCCGCCGTCCTCGGCCACCGCGGAGCGGCCGCGATCGAGGCCGACCGGTCCTTCCGGGACCTCGGCTTCGACTCCCTGACCGCGGTGGAACTCCGCAACCGGATCAACGAGGTGACCGGCCTGGCCCTGCCGATGACCCTCGTCTTCGACCACCCCACGGCCGCCGACCTCGCCGCTCACCTGCTTGCCGAAGTCACCGGCGGCAAGGACCAGGAGGCCACGGCCTCGGCGGCCGCCGCGGTGCTGGACGAGCCGATCGCCATCGTCGGCATGGCCTGCCGCTACCCCGGCGGCGTGCGCTCGCCCGAGGATCTGTGGGAGCTGGTCGCCTCCGGCCGCGACGCGATCTCCCGGTTCCCCGGCAACCGCGGCTGGGACGTGGAGGCGCTCTACCACCCGGACCCCGACCACCCCGGCACCACGTACACCACCCACGGCGGTTTCCTGCACGACGCGGACGAGTTCGACCCCGCCGTCTTCGGGATCAGCCCGCGCGAGGCCATCGCCATGGACCCGCAGCAGCGTCTGCTGCTGGAGACCACGTGGGAGGCGTTCGAACGCGCTGGGATCGCCCCCCACACGGTGCGCTCCACCGGCACCGGCGTGTTCATCGGCTCGGGCTACCAGGACTACGCCGCCCGCCCGCTCAAGGTGCCCGACGGCGTCGAGGGCTATCTCTCCAGCGGCAACTCGGCCAGCGTGATCGCCGGCCGCCTCTCCTACGCCTTCGGCCTGCAGGGCCCGTCGGTCACCGTGGACACCGCGTGCTCCTCCTCGCTGACCGCCCTCCACCTGGCCGTGCAGGCGCTCCGCAACGGCGAGTGCTCGATGGCGCTGGCCGGCGGCGTGATGGTGATGGCCGGCCCGTCCGCGTTCACGATGTCGAGCAGGCAGCGCGCGCTGTCCGCCGACGGCCGCTGCAAGGCGTTCTCCTCGTCCGCTGACGGCACCGGCTTCGCCGAGGGCGTGGGCCTGGTCCTGGTCGAGCGGCTGTCCGACGCGCGCCGGAACGGGCACGAGGTCCTGGCCGTCGTGCGGGGCAGCGCGGTCAACCAGGATGGCGCCTCCAACGGCCTGACCGCTCCCAGCGGCAAGGCCCAGCAGCAGGTGATCCGGCAGGCACTGGCCAACGCCCGGCTCGCCCCGGGCCAGGTGGACGCCGTGGAGGCCCACGGCACCGGCACCAGGCTCGGTGACCCCATCGAGGCAGAGGCACTGCTGGCCACATACGGCAAGGAGCGCTCGAAGGACCGGCCGCTGTGGCTCGGCTCCCTGAAGTCCAACATCGGCCACTCCCAGGCGGCCGCGGGCGTCGGCGGCGTCATCAAGATGGTGATGGCCATCCGCAACGGCGTCCTGCCGCGGACACTGCACGTCGACGAGCCGACCCCGGGCGTCGACTGGTCCAGCGGGAACGTACGCCTGTTGACCGAGCAGACCGCCTGGCCCGACCAGGGCAGCCCCCGCCGCGCAGCCGTCTCCTCGTTCGGGATGAGCGGCACCAACGTGCACACCATCATCGAGCAGGCCCCGGAGACCGGGCCCGCCGCCGAGGACGAGCAGGCCCCGGGAGCCCCGGAGGGTACCCCCGCCGCCCAGGCCGTGGACGTGTTCCCGTGGGCGCTTTCCGCCAAGTCCGTCGGCTCACTGCGCGAGCAGGCGCGTCGGCTGCTGAACCACCTCGACCGCACCGAAGGGCTCTCCCTGCCCGACGTCGGCCGCGCCCTCGTCACCACACGGACGCAGCTGGAGCAGCGGGCCGTGATCGTCGGCCGCGACCGGCAGGAGCTGCGCGCGGGGCTCGCGGCGCTCGCCGACGGCGAACCCGCGGACACCGTGGTCCAGGGCTCCACAACAGCCTCCGGCAAGGTCGTCCTCGTCTTCCCCGGCCATGGCTCGCAGTGGACGGAGATGGCCGGGGAACTGCTGGACGTCTCCCCGGTCTTCGCCGAGCAGGCGAAGGCCTGCGCCGAGGCGTTCGCCCCCTACGTCGACTGGCCGCTGCTCGACGTCCTGCGCGCCGAGCCGGGCGCGCCGGGCATGACCGAGGTGGAGGTCGCCCAGCCCGCGCTGTTCACGGTGATGGTGTCGCTGGCCGCCCTGTGGCGCTCCTACGGTGTGACGCCTGCCGCCGTCGTCGGCCATTCGCAGGGCGAGATCGCCGCCGCGTACGTCGCGGGGGCGCTGACTCTCGACGACGCGGCCCGGATCGTGGCCCTGCGCAGCCGCGCGCTGACCAAGCTGATGGGCAAGGGCGCGATGCTGGCGGTCGCGATGCCCGCTGACCGGGCCCGCGCGAGGCTGGAGAAGTACGGGGACCGGTTGTCGGTCGCCGCCGTCAACGGGCCCACCGCCCTGACCGTCTCCGGAGCGCCCGGTGCTGTCGACGAGCTGCTGTCGGAGCTCGAAGATGAAGGCGTACGCGTGCGCAAGGTCCGCGGCGCCACCGGCGCCGGGCATTCCGCCCAGGTAGAGGGCCTGCGCACGGAACTGCTGGAGCTGCTGGCCCCGGTCGCGCCGCGCGCGGCGGAGATCCCCTTCTACTCCACGGTGACCGGTACGGTGCTGGACACCACTGCCCTGGACGCCGAGTACTGGTACCGCAACGCCCGCCGCACGGTGGAGTTCGAGCAGACCGTGCGGACGCTGCTGGAGGACAGGCACGGGGTGTTCGTCGAGTGCAGCCCGCACCCGCTGCTGACCGGCGCCGTGCAGGAGATCGCAGAGGAGGCCGGTGCCGACGCCGTGACCGGTGCCTCGTTGCGCAGGGGCCAGGGCGGCATGGACCGCTTCCTGCGCTCCGTGTCCGAACTGCATGTGAACGGCGTGCACGTGGACTGGACGGCCCCTTTCGCCGGGCGTCCCGAACGGCGCGTGGACCTGCCGACGTACGCGTTCCAGCGGCAGAGCTACTGGCTGGAGGGCCCCGACCCGGCGCCCGTGGGCGCCGATCCGGTCGAGTCCCGGTTCTGGGAGCTGGTGGAGAACACGGACCTGCCCGGGCTCGCCGGTGAGCTCGGGGCGGACGACGCCCTCATCGGCCCGGCGCTGCCGGTGCTGTCCGCCTGGCGCCGGCGCAGCCGCGAGAAGTCCATGGTGGACAGCTGGCGCTACCGCGTCTCCTTCCGGCAGCTGACCGACCACCCCGCCCCGGACCTGGACGGCCTGTGGCTCGCCGTCCTCCCCGCCGGCCTGGCGGACGAGGAGTGGGCGCCCTGCGTCGTCGGGGTGCTCGGCGCACACGGCGCCAAGGTGCGGGTCGTCGAACTCCCCGTCGACGGTGACCGCGCGGACGCAGCGACCCGACTTGCCGAGGAAATCGGCGCCGAACAGCCCGCCGGAGTCCTCTCGATGCTCGGCCTCGCGCCCGGTCGCCACCCGGCCCACCCGACGCTGTCCGCGAGCCTCGCCGCGACCGTGACCCTGCTGCAGGCGCTGGTCGACCTGGACGTCCAGGCACCACTGTGGTGCGCGACCCGAGGCGCCGTGTCCACCGGAGCCACCGACCCGCTGCGCGACGCCGACCAGGCACAGCTGTGGGGCCTGGGCCTCGTGGCCGCGCTGGAACAGCCCCGGCGCTGGGGCGGTCTGGTCGACCTGCCCGAGGCGCTGGACGAGCACGCACTGCGCCGCCTGGCCGGAGTGCTGGCCCAGCACGACGAGGACCAACTCGCCGTACGCACCGACGGCGTCTTCGGTCGGCGCCTGGTCCGGGCGCGGGACGCCGATGCGGAGCCCGCCACGCCGTGGCAGCCCCGCGGCACCGTCCTGGTCACCGGCGGAACCGGCGGCGTGGGACGGCACCTCGCCCGCTGGCTGGCCGGCGCGGGCGCGCAGCACCTGGTGCTGACCAGCAGGAGGGGGCCCGACGCCCCCGGCGCGCGGGAACTGCACGCGGAGCTGACCGCGCTGGGCACCGAAGTCACCATTGCCGCCTGCGACATCGCCGACCGAGACGCGGTCGCGCGGCTGCTCGCCGGTATGGAGACCAGGCACCCGCTCACCGCGGTGCTGCACGCCGCCGGCACGGCACGGTCGTCCATGCTGGTCGACGCCGGTCTCGACGAGTTCGCCGAAGCCGCAGCCTCCAAGGTCGCCGGTGCCGTCCACTTGGACGAGCTGCTCGACGGCCGTGAGCTGGACGCGTTCGTCCTCTTCGCCTCCGGCGCCGGCGTCTGGGGCAGCGGCGGGCAGGCCTCCTACGCCTCCGCCAACGCCTTCCTCGACGCCCTGGCACTGCGGCGGCGGGCCCGCGGCCTGACCGCGACCTCGGTCGCCTGGGGCGGCTGGGCCGGCGGCGGCATGGTCGACGACGCGGTCCAGGAGCGCGGCGAGAAGCGGGGCCTGGGCTTCATGGCCCCCGAGCTGGCCATCTCCGCACTGCACCGGGCCGTCGAGCACGACGAGGCGGCCCTGACCGTCGCCCCGATCGACTGGGAGCGGTTCCTGCCCGCCTTCACCGTGGGACGGCCCAGCCCGTTGCTGGCCGAACTGCCGGACGTACAGCGGCTCCTGGAGGCCGAGCAGGCCGCCGACGAGGAGACCGCCGCCGAAGCGGGATTGGTCCAAGAACTCGCCGGACTCGCCCCGGCAGAGCAGGAGGAGCGGCTGCTGGAGCACATCCGCTCCCAGAGCGCCGTGGTCCTCGGCCACGCGTCGGCCGAGGACGTGCCACCCACCGCGCAGTTCCTGGAGCTGGGCTTCGACTCGCTCACCGCGATCGACTTGCGCCGGCGCCTGTCGGCGGCGACCGGTCTCAAGCTGCCCGCCGGACTGGCCTTCGACCACCCCACGCCCGCCAGGCTCGCCAAGCACCTGCTGACGCAGCTCTCAGGCGCGGGCCGCGGCGCCGCGGAGGAACGGCAGGGCGACATGCTGGTCCAGCTCTACCAGCACGCGAGCGAGAACGGGACGGCCGCCGAGGCCATGGGCATGCTGATGGAGGCGGCCCGTTTCCGGCCCTCCTTCGAGCGGCCCGAGGAACTGGCCGAACGGCCCGCTCCGGTGCGGTTCTCGCAGGGCGACCGGCACCTCGCGCTGATGTGCTTCTCGCCGTACGTCGTACCGGCCGGGGCGCACCAGTACGCGCGGTTCGCCGCACCCTTCCGCGACCGGCTGGACATGTGGGCGCTGACCCACCCGGGCTACGAGAAGGGCGAGCCGGTCCCGTCCGATGTGGAGGCCGTGCTGCGCCTGCACGCGCAGACGGTACGGGAATGCGCGGGCGGCAAGCCCGTCGTCCTGCTCGGCTACTCCTCCGGCGGCTGGATCGCCCACGGCGTGGCTGCCCACCTGGAGGCCATGGGCGAGAAGCCCGCGGCCGTGGTGATGGTCGACAGCTTCAGCCGCGAGATCCCCTTCGACCACCAGGTGCTCAACGCCATGGCCCAAGCGCAGTCGCGGCGCCTGGACTTCATGACGTCCGGCGGCGAGCAGCTCACCGCGATGGGCCGCTACATGCACCTGTTCGACGACTGGGCCGCGCCGGAGATCGCCGCGCCGACCCTGCTCGTACGGGCAAGCGAGCCCATGCCGTCGGTCGCCGCGGACGGCGACCGACGCGCGGCACCGCCCGAGCACGTGGACACGATCGTCGAAGTGGCAGGAAACCACTACTCGATGATGGAGGACCACGCCGGCACCACTGCGGCGGCGGTGGGGTCCTGGTTGGCGGACATCGTCACGGATCCGTCCGGCCCCGCCGCCCCTCTCGACGAAACGACCGCTTGACCGGCCCGCGACCACCGCGAGCACTCCGGACCAGACAGAGCAGAGGTGGGACAGAGACATGACGAAGCCGCTCTACGAGGTCGGCGAGACGCCGCCGCTCGGTGAGGTCCCGCGGCAGATGTACGCCTCGGTGATCCGGCAGAACCGCTTCGGGCAGCCGAAGCAGGCGTTCCGCACCGAGGTCGTCGACACCCCCGCGGCGGGACGGGGGCAGGTGCTGGTCTACGTGATGGCCGCCGGCATCAACTACAACAACGTGTGGGCCTCGCTGGGCAAGCCGGTCGACGTCATCGGGATGCGGCAGCGCCAGGGACAGCCGGAGGACTTCCACATCGGTGGCTCGGAGGCCTCCGGAGTGGTGTGGGCGGTCGGCGAAGGCGTCCGCAACGTCAAGGTGGGCGACCACGTCGTGGTCACCAGCGGCCAGTGGGACGAGACCGCCGAGGACATCCGGATGGGCAGGGACCCCATGATGTCGGAGAGCAGTCTGGCTTGGGGCTACGAGTCCAACTACGGTTCGTTCGCGCAGTTCTGCCGGGTCGACGAGTACCAGTGCCACCCCAAGCCAGCCGGCCTGTCGTGGGAGAAGTCGGCGGCCTTCCTGCTCACCGGGCCCACGGCCTACCGGCAGCTGTTCGGCTGGCAGGGCAACTCGGTCCGCCCGGGCGACCCCGTCCTCATCTGGGGCGGGGCGGGCGGCCTCGGCTCCATGGCCATCCAGCTCGTCAGGATCGCCGGCGGCATCCCCATCGCCGTGGTCTCCGACGAGGACCGCGCCGAATACTGCTGCCGCCTCGGGGCGGAGGGCACCGTCAACCGCCGCGACTTCGACCACTGGGGCCGACTGCCCGATGTCGGGGACGCCGAGGCGTCGGCGCGGTTCCTGCGCGGCGCGCGCGGGGTCGGCAAGAAGATCTGGGAGATCCTCGGCGAGCGCAGATCCCCGCGGATCGTGCTGGAGCACAGCGGCCAGGACACCCTGCCCACGTCGATCTACCTGTGCGACAACGCCGGCATGGTGGTGATCTGCGGAGGCACCTCCGGCTACAACGGCGACGTCGACCTGCGCCACCTGTGGATGCGCTCCAAGCGCCTCCAGGGCTCGCACTACGCCAACGCCCGCCAGTGCCGCGAGGTCATCGAGCTGGTCGGCGCCGGCCTGCTCGACCCCTGCCTGTCCGCCTGCGAGGGCTTCGAGGACGTCGGGCGCATGCACCAGATGATGCACGACAACGTGCACCCCTCCGGAAACATGGCCGTCCTCGTGAACGCGCCCCGGCAGGGCGAAACGACGCTCGAACTCCCAACCGCCTGACCGTTCCCGACGTACGCACGTCCTCCCCCGACCAGCAAGCGCAAGGAGAGTCATGTCCCAGCCCACCGCCGGCGCCCCCGCCGTCCCCAGGGTCCGCAGCTGCCCGTTCCTGCCGCCGGACGGCATTGCCGACATCCGGGCGGCCGCACCGGTGACCCGGGCCACCTTCACCAGCGGCCACGAAGCGTGGCTGGTGACCGGCTACGAGCAGGTGCGCGCCGTGCTGCGCGACCCGTCGTTCAGCGTCAACGTACCCCACGCGCTGCACACACAGGACGGGGTCGTCACACAGAAGCCCGGCCGCGGCAGTCTCCTGTGGCAGGACGCCCCTGAGCACACCGACGACCGCAAGCTGCTCGCCAAAGAGTTCACCGTCCGGCGCATGCAGGCGCTCCGGCCGAACATCCAGCGCATCGTCGACGAACACCTCGACGCCATCGAGGCCCAGGGCGGCCCGGTCGACCTGGTGAAGACCTTCGCCAACCCGGTGCCGTCCATGGTGATCTCCGACCTCTTCGGCGTCCCGGCCGAACGGCGGGCGGAGTTCCAGGAGATCGCCGAGGCGATGATGCGGGTCGACCAGGACGCCGCCGCCACGGAGGCCGCCGGCATGCGCCTGGGCGGACTGCTCTACCAGCTCGTCCAGGAGCGCCGGGCCGACCCCGGCGACGACCTGATCTCGGCACTGATCACCACCGAGGACCCCGACGGCGTCATCGACGACATGTTCCTCATGAACGCGGCCGGCACCCTGCTGATCGCGGCCCACGACACCACCGCCTGCATGATCGGCCTCGGCGCGGCGCTGTTGCTCGACCGCCCCGACCAGCTGGCCCTGCTCCGGGAGGACCCGTCACTGATCGGCAACGCGGTCGAGGAGCTGCTGCGCCACCTCACCATCGGCCAGTTCGGCGCCGAGCGCGTCGCCGGCCAGGACGTGGAGATAGGCGGCGTGCGCATCGCCAAGGGCGAGCAGGTCGTCACGCACGTCCTGGCCGCCGACTTCGACCCCGCCTTCGTGGTGGACCCGGAGCGCTTCGACATCACCCGCCGCCCCGCACCGCATCTGGCCTTCGGCTTCGGCGCACACCAGTGCATAGGCCAGCAACTCGCCCGGATCGAACTCCAGATCGTCTTCGGGACCCTCTTCCGGCGCTTCCCGACCCTGCGCCTGGCCAAGCCCGTGGAGGAACTCCGCTTCCGCGACGACATGGTCTTCTACGGCGTGCACGAGCTGCCCGTCACCTGGTGACCGCCGGTGCTCCCTGGGCGACCTCGGGCCCCGTGCACCGCTCGGCAGAACGGCCGGGAACGCCGGTGGTCGCCCTACGGGGGTACGTAGCCTGCGGCCGTGAGACTCCGCATCGAGGCCGCCAGGCCGCAGCGACCTCGTTGCGGCCGCGGCCGTGCACCGACCGCTCCCTGACCCTCGTACCACCACCACCGCCGTCGTCGCGGCCGCGGCCCCCGTTCACCGAGGCCACCGTCACGGATCACGATGACGGGTCGTACTCGGCCACGTGGCACGCGCCCGGTGTCCGGTCGGTGACCGTGCACACCAACGGCCGATCGGTGGCGCACGGCGGTGAGAGGGAGACGGCGACGGTGCGCGGCCTGCCCGGTCGGCCGACCGTCAGTGGTTCCGGCTCGTGCCCGACCAGGGAGCCCCGCTGACCCTGCGGACCGCTCTGTCGACCTGGACGGCGCACCCAACCCGCGTGACGGGCGGATACCGGACTGAGCTCGGGCGCATGGGCATCCGCGCCGATCACGACGTGCGCTCACCGGAGGAGCGGGTGAAGGCCCCCGACCGACTCCCGCTGCGCAACCTCCCGGGCAGCAGCGCTCGCCGAGCGCAGGCGGGCGCGTGCGGCCGAATCCATGCCTGCCGGCAGGCGCCGGGCGGTGGGAGTGGAGGCGGCCGGACCGAGCACGTCCGCCTGGTCCCGCGGCAGGGCGAGGTCCGCCATCGCCTCGCCGCCGCCGGCGAGTACCACCGCCGGACCGACCGCGACCCGCCCGGGGCGTGCCCGATACCACGCGGTCGCGGCCTGCGCAGCGCGTCCGCCAAGGCGCCGGTCAGGCCGGTGACATCGGCCGGCAGGCGGGATCCGGCGTGGCTGATCACCCCGCGGCCGTCGGCAGAGACGACGACTTGGGACGCGACCCGGTGGTGTGCACGCAGAAGTGTCTTCTCGCTGTGGTGACAGAAGTGCTGGACAAGCCTCATCACCCCAGCTCAGAAGGCACTTTCGCGTTTCCGCCCCGGATCCGGACGCCGCCGCAGGTGAAACGCGGAGGCTAGGACGCTGCCTTGACGTCCTCGGCGATGATCCGCTCGATGTTCCGCTCGGCCAGCGCCGTGATCGTCACAAAGGGGTTGACTCCGATGGAACCCGGTATGAGCGCACCGTCCGTGACATAGAGGTTGCGGTAGCCCGCGACCCGGCCGTACACGTCGGTGGCTTTGCCCAGGACGCAGCCGCCGAGCGGGTGGTAGCTGAAGTCGTCGGAGAAGTTCTTCAGCTGCGGCCCGAACAAGTCGTAGCGGTACGTCGTCGCGTTGGCCTTGTTGATCCGGTCGAAGAGCGACTTCGCGGCGTCGACCGCGGGCGTGTTCTGGTCCCGGGTCCAGCGCAGCACGGCCCGGTCGGTGGCCTTGTCGTAGACGAACGTGCCGCGCTCGGGGTTCTTGGTGATCGCCAGATAGAGGCTGACCCAGGTCTCCAGGCCGGCCGGCATCGGCGCGATCTCTGCGAAGACCGGGGCGGCGGGGTTGTCCCAGTCGTCGATGCCCAGGGCGGGGATCGAGGACTGGTGGGCCCCTGTGGGGCTCCAGACGTGGTTGGCCCGGCCGGTCATGATGTTGCCGTTGGGGCCCCAGCCCGCTCCGACCTCGGCGTTCAGGTCGGGCAGCGCGCCGGTGTCCCGGGCGCGCACCAGCAGCTCGGTGGAGCCGAGACTGCCGGCGCCGAGGAACAGATGGCGGCAGGCGATCTCCTTGTGGACGACGGCCGTGCCGTCGGCGTCGATCTGGTCCACGGACAGCACATAGCTGCCGTCCGGCTGCTGATGGATCGCCTTGACATGGTGCAGGGTCTCGATGGTGACCTTGCCGGTGCCGAGCGCCGCGGCCAAGTAGGTCTTGTCCAGGCTCTGTTTGCCGTGGTTGTTGCCGTAGATGACCTCGCCCGCCAGCGCGGACTTGGGCACCTCACCGGCCGCCTCGCGCCGCATGTGGCCGAAGTCGTAGACATTGGGCACGAAGGTGGTGCTCAGGCCCGCCTTACCCGCTTGTTCGCGCGAGACCCGCGCGAACTTGTACCACTCCGTCTCCTCGAACCACCCCTTGTCGATGTGGTTCACCTTGAGCATGGAGTTGGCGCGCGGGAAGTACCGGTCGTACATCTCTGCGGCGTCCACCCGCGGGAGGACCTCCTGGAAGTACGAGCGCTTCGGCACGACGGCCATACCGCCGTTGACCAGCGAACCGCCGCCCACGCCCCGCCCCACGTACACCGACATCTGGTCGTAGTGCACCTTGTCCAGCACTCCCGCGTACGGGTCGATGTCCCGGTTGATCACATCCAGCCACAGGAACGAGCCCAGCGGGGCCTCGGTGCGCGACTTGAACCAGCTGGAACGCCGGTCGGGCTCGAGCATTCCGCAGAAGACGTTGCCGTCGGCGGCGGGCGTGTTCCACAGCTGGCCCATTTCGAGCATGAGCGTCGGAATTCCGGCCTCTCCGAGCCGCAGCGCGGATACCGCGGCTCCGTATCCCGTACCGATCACCACGGCCGGTACGAACGAGCCGCTGCCGCCCTGCGGATTCCTCTTGTCGGCGGCCGCCGCCCGTGGGGCGGCGGAAATCGTGGTCATTCCGGCGACGGCGGCGCCGCTGAGGGCGGCCAGTCCCAGCAGACGGCGCCGTGACAGGTGCTGGTTCTCAAACATGCTGGTAGTACCCGACCTTCGCAGACAGGATCCTCCCCCGCGGGGCTGTTCCGCGGGGCCGCTCCGGCAGTGGTTGCGGGCCTTGTCGACCAGCCCGAGCCGCCGGGCTCCACCATCCTGATCAATAAAGACTGGGGGATATGCCAGAGATTCGGAGGCAGTTGCCCGGCTGAAATGCGATGCCCCATCCGGAGCGGCGGTCCCTGGAATTCGTTCGGGGCCGGTACGCCCGGGCCGCGCAGTTTCGCCTGAACCTCAGTGACATGCGGGGCGGGTGAGGTTTGCCCTAACCTCGCCGCTGCGCGAGTTCGCGGGATATGAGGGACACGACCGCGGCCTGCTGCCCCGTCAGGAAGAAGTGCCCGCCGGGCAGCACCTCCAGTCGGAAGGAGCCGTCGGTGTGCCGCTCCCAGGCCGTCGCCTCGTCGATGGTGGTGCGCGGGTCGGCGTCGCCGGTGAGAGCTGTGATGGGGCAGCTCACGCGGCGCTGTCCGTCGCAGCGGTACTTCTCGATCGCCTCGTAGTCGCCACGGATGGCCGGCAGCGCCATGCGTAGGATCTCCTCGTTGCCCAGCACCCCCTGGTCGGTACCGTCAAGGATCTTCAACTCAGCGATGATGCCGTCGTCGTCGCGCCGGTGGACGCTCTCCGCGCGATGGGTGGAGGGCGCCCGGCGCCCCGACGTGATCAGGGCGCGGGGCGCGGCTCCTGAGCCCTTCTGCTCCAGTCGCCACGCCGTCTCGAAGGCGAGGACGGCCCCCATGCTGTGACCGAAGAACACGGTCGGTTTCTCGTCCAGTTGGAGGAGCCTGTCGGTGATCCGGTCAGCCAGTTCCCCGATGTCGGTGACACAGGGCTCCAGCCTGCGGTCTTGTCGGCCGGGATACTGCAGGGCGATGACGTCGGCGCTGGAGGAGAAGGCGGTCGACATGGGCAGGTAGAAGCTGGCCGACCCGCCGGCGTACGGGAAGCAGACCAGCCGGGGGGCGTTGTCGGGCGCCGGGTGATATCGCCTGACCCACCTGGCCAGGTCGTCGTCCATGCTGTTCAACAGCTCGGGTCCTTTCTTGCTGGGGAGCAGCGACAGGGCAGCGGGGCTGCGACGGTGCGCGTACTCAGTCCTTGTGCACGGTGATCGCCGGGCCGGGACACGGGTCGGCGGTACTGTGCACCGCGTCCCGCTCCGACGCGGCGGGCCGTGGTGCCCGTTGAGCCGCACGTGCCGCCGGACCGGCAGAGACTCGCGGGTCATGTCGAAGCCGGCTGCGTCGCCCGGCTGGTCTCCTGTGGGTCGGTCGGTCCGGTACCCCGGCCGCCTGCCGCGGAGGGCGGGACGGTTGCCTTCGATACTCGGCCAGGGGCATCCGGGAAAACCCTAGAAATGTCGCCCCCGGGAGGCACGCACAGCCTTGCCGCGCCCCGGCAGGCGGGCGCCCAACAAGGTCAGCAGCGGTTCTGCCTGAAGGGCGGTCTGCTCGAGCACGTCGTCAGGGTCGGACACCGCGGTGATGACGGGGCCGATGGGGGAATCCGACCCGGCGAGTTTCGGGAAGCCGGGCGAAGGGGTTCCACTTGCCGCCAGTCGAATCAGGCCAGGATGCGGTCGGCGGGCCGGTCTCCTGTGCGGTCCGGCGCGAGGGGAAAGCGTTTCCTCGATGGGATTCCAGAAGGGGAAACCGCGGCCGGAAGTTGAATCAGGAAATTTTCAGGAGCGGGAGTGTCGTTCCCGGAAGATTACTTGGAAGTCTGCACTGAGCGGACTTGTCCGGGTGGTTGATTGACGGAGAGCCGGTGCCGATGAGTGGATGCGGGCCGAAAATGAATGGCCGGATCGCGTCGCGTTCTCGGGGGATGGGTCAAAGCTTCGGGAACAGTACCTGCGTGGTGGGCGCCGAAGTCGTTCAGACGGTGTGTGTTGATTGTCACGTCGAGCCCTTTGATCCCTCGACCCCTCTGAATTCGTTGTGGGAGCTGCCGGGCGGCGCCGTGCCACGCCCTGGCGGGAGGGCGGCCGATTTCCGGAACGCCGACGGCGCGGAATCGTTCTTGTCGTGGAGCTCGTGGCGCCCCCGTTGCCGAGGCCGAGGTCCGCATTGCATCCCTATGCAATCTCATGGTCTGCACCGGGAATTCCTTAGACTTCTTCAGCTGGAAGATCAAGATTTATGACTGTTCGTCACCTTTGTCGTAGTTTATAGAATCAGGATTAGTGAGGCGATGACGGGAACTTTCATGACGGCGTGCCCCTGCTATCACGGCTCCTCAAGGGAGGTATCCTCCGGAACCAGGGGGGTGCTCCGGCGGTCCTCGCAAGCTTGCGCAAATATCCTTCGTGCTGTTTGGGTGCGCTGCTCACCCGGGCGGCAATTTGCTGCAAATTCGCGAGATGGTCGGTCGCCGAGCAGTGTTGTTCAAACGTGTGTTGAGGGTGCGAGGGGGTTGCGTGGTTAACCATGGAAAAATACTGCAGCACGACGTAATGCTCGGCCGCGACAATGAACTGGCGGCACTCGTCGCACGGGTGACCGCCGCGCGCCGCGGCGATACCGGATGCGCGATCCTCACCGCGCCCTCCGGCCTGGGGAAGAGCGTTCTGCTCGACTCGCTGCTGCGTACGCCCGTATGCCGGGGCATGACGGTGCTGCGCGGCCACTGGGGGGAGACGACCGGAGGGGCCGGGGCGTATTCCGGATTACGGGCCTTGTTCGCGGCGACGGGCACGCAGGCCACACACCGCAAGGAGACAGACGGGGGTGTCGGTCATCCGGCTGAGTTCCTGCCCCGACCCGGGGGAGCACAACGGTTCAGCCTCCCCTCCGCTTACCCGGTGTTCCGCCGACTCCACGGCCATGCCTTACGTCTGATGGCGCATCGGCCACTCGTTCTCACGCTCGACGACGCCCACGACTGCGACGAACACTCCTTGCGCTGGCTGGATTTCCTCCTACGGAGGGCGGCCGGGTACCCCTTGCTGGTCCTCCTTGCACGGCGTTCCGAGGCCCGCCTGCGAGCCCCCGAGGCCTGGGCCGGCCTTCTTGCGCAACCCGCGGTGTCCGTGATGGACCTCGGGGCTCTCGGTACCGACGCCGTCGGCAGCCTGGCCGAGCAGGTCTTCGGGACACCGGTGCACCCGCGACTGGCCCGGGACGTGGCCGCGGTGACCGGCGGCAACCCGCGGACCGTTGTACGACTGCTGCGCGAACTGCGACGCCGGGGTGCCGGCACGGACGAGTCGGTCGCGCGCCAGGCGGTGGAACTGGGCGCTCGCATGGCGGCCAGGTCGGTGCGGCGCGTGCTCGCCCGTGAGCGCGCCGAACTGCGTGGCGCCGCGGCTGCCGTTGCGCTGCTCGGCACCGAACCCCTCAAGTACGTCGCGGCCCTGGCGGACGTGGATCGCGCGTCGGCCGAGGAGGCGGTGACAGCGCTGCGCCACGCCGGAGCCCTGTCTCCCGATGGCGCGGAGGTGGTGCACGACGCCGTACGGGACGCGCTTCTCGAGCCGCTCAGTGTCAGCCAGAGGGCAGAATTGCACGCGCGCGCCGCCCTGCTGCTCAGCGACGCCGGCAGCCCGACCGAGCAGGTGGCCCGGCACCTGATGGAGCTGCCCCAGGTCGACGAGCCGTGGATGGCGGCGGTACTGCGGGATGCCGCTGCCTGGGCCGAGCAGCGCGGCGCCTTCAGCGACGCGGCCGGTTTCCTGCGCCGAGCCCTGGAGGCGGAGCCGGACGACGCCGAAGTCCGACTGCGACTCGCGCTCGCCGTGACCCCCACCGACCCCCTGGCTGCGGCTGCGCTGTTCCGAGCGGCACTCGCCGACGTCACAGAAACCACCGCACGAGCCAGGATCGCGATCCAGTACGCCATGGCCTGCCTGGCCGTGCCCCTCCCGGCCTCTTACCGGGCGGAACTGCTGGAGGCCCTGGAAGCCGCCCGGGACACCCTCACGAACGACTCGCACACCGACGTACACCTGCGCGACCAGGTGGCGACCGTCCTGCTGCTCATCGGACGGCGCAGAACCGACACAGCGGGCCGGGAACCCCGCGGCCCCGTAACAGCGCCGCACCAGGTGCGGACCGGCCTCAACGACCCGCTGCAGACAGCGGCACTCGGCGCATTGCACGACGCGTTGTCCGGCCACTCCCGGGAGAAGGCGGTGCGCGAGGTCCGCCGGGTGCTTGCCGCCGCCCCCCTCAAACAACCACTTTGGCTTCAGGTCGTCGCCGCTGTCACCCTCGCCCTCGCCGACGAGACCGCGGATGCGCACGCCGCACTCGACACCGTGCTGCGCCGCACTGCCGATGAACCGACCTCCTGGACCCGCGTACTTGCACTGACCACACGATCCACTCTGCTGCGCCGCGACGGCGCCGTCGTCGACGCCACTGCCGTGGCCCGCGAGGCGATCGACGCGGTGGGCGAATCGGGCAGCGACGCGTGGATGAGGAAGGCGCGTGCGGTGTTGGCGTCTGCTCTCGTCGACCAGGGTGAGCCCCAGCGGGCGGAGCGCCTGCTGGACGGGGTCGGTCGCGCCGAAACGAGCGGCTCCGCCATCGAAAACCAGCTGTACCTGTACGCCCGGGCTCGGGCCCGCTGGGCCGCCGGTCATCCCGCGCAGGCCCTTCGGCTGCTGCGCGAGTGCGGGTGGGCGCAGGAGGCTGCCGGTGTGGTGAATCCCGTGGTCACCCCTTGGTGGGCGGAGGCCTGCCTCATCCTCGCGGCCATGCGCCACCCTGCCGACGGCAGGGAACTCGCCGACCAGGGAGCTGAACGCGCCCGCCGCTGGGGAACGCCACGCGCCCTCGGCCTCGCCGCGCTCGCACGGGGTGTGCTCACTGCGGGCCGGGCAGGCATCGATCTGCTCGCCGAGTCGGTGCACCACCTGTCCCGCTCACCCGCTGTGGCCGAATGCGCCCGGGCTGAATACGCCCTCGGCCGAGCCCTCCTCATGCACGGCGATGTGACCACCGCCCGGGACCGGCTGCGCAGAGCGGCGAGCCTGGCCGGTGGCTGCGGCGCGCTCACGCTGGCGGAGTCGGCCGGCAACCTGCTGGTCACCGCCGGAGGACGGATGCCGGGCGCCACCGGTAGGCCGACCGGGGGCCTGCTCACCACGACCGAGTTCAAGGTGGCCGGACTGGCGGTGTCCGGAGCGAGCAACCGCCAGATCGCACAACGGCTGTTCGTCACCGTGCGGACCGTCGAGTCCCATCTGACCAATGTCTACCGCAAGCTCGGGGTGCGTCGACGGGACGGGCTCGTCGTCGCCCTGCGAGCCGTCCAGGGCCGCTCGATGCAGCTCCCGGGCGAATCAGTGCTGGAGGGAGCGTGAATGTCCCCCATGCGGAAGACGCGCCAGGGACGAAGGGGCGGAGGTTTGAGGGCCGGGTGAGCACCGGATGACTTGTGCGGCCACCTCCTCCCCGTTCCACCACGCCCAGTCGGCGACGGCCGCCACACACCTGCTGCCCTGCACCGGTGAACGGGAACGGAAACACCTGGCGGCGCTGGTCGACGACCTGGACACGGCGGGCCCGGTGCTGGTCACGCTGACGGGCGGAGGCGGATCTGGCCAGAGCGCCCTCGTCCGGTGGGCCGCGGACCGGGCACGAACGGCCGGTCGCCGGGTGCTGCACGCCCGCGCCGTCCTGTCGGAGGCGGAGCGGTCGTATGCCGTGGTGACACAGCTGCTGGACCAACTCGACGGCATGGCTACGAGCCATCGGGCGGCGCGACCCGGTCATTTCCCGGGCCTGGCGAGGGTGGTGCGCACCGTGCGCGAGCACCCGACCGTCCTGGCCGTCGAGGACGCGCACTGGCTCGATCGGGAGTCGCTGCACTGGCTCCAGGCGCTGTTGCGCCGATCCGCCGGTCTTTCGCTTGTCGTCGCGTGCGGCGGCAGCGAAGTGGCGGCCGGTGAACCGGGACGGCTGAGCGCGCTCGGCTCTGCTCCGGGCCCAGCCGCCTGCCACCAACTGTCCCTGGCACCGCTGTCACCGCACGAGATCGCCGCTGCGGTCACGCGGATCTGTGGGCCGGGGAACGATGAGCGGTTCGTGACGGAGGCGGGCAGGATCAGCGGCGGCCGACCCGATGTGCTCCACGACTTGTTGCTGCGGTTCGCTGCCCTGGGGCACCGGCCGGTGGCGGCCCGAGTGCCCCTTCTCCACACGATCGGCACCGAGGTGTGCGGCGATCACCTCGTCCACGCGATGCACACGCTCGGCCCGGAAGGGGGCGCGGTGGTGCGGGCCCTGGCTGTCTGCGGAGAGCTGCTCGACTTCCCGGTCGTTTGCGCTCTCGCACGCGCGCCCCATCTCAACGAGCACCGGCTGCGCGCCGCCTTGACGCAGACGGTCGGTATCCAGAGCCTGCCGAGCGGCCGTCTGCGGGTGGAACCGTCCCTCCGCACGCGGGTCCTGGAGGAGATGAACGCAGCTGACCGGACCGACCTGCACACGCAGGCCGCCGAACTCGCCCATCGCGCCGGAGCCGAGGACAGGGCGGTGGCCGACCTGCTGCTCGGCGCCCGCCGGATCGCAGCGCCCTGGGCGGTGCGGACGCTGCGACGGGACGCGGACCGGGCGATCCGGGACGACACGCACGGGCGCGCCGTCGTACTGCTCAGCCGGGCCTCGCAGGAGGTGCGGGACCCCGCGGAGCGTGCGCTGCTTGGCCTGGAACTGGCCGCCGTACACTTGGTCACCGAGCCTGAGGCAGGCGATCTGCGGATCGAGCGGCTGATCCGCACGCCCGGCAACCCCGTCGCGGTGCGGGTGGCCGCCGCGGACCTCGGCATCACCGCAGGCGGCACCCGGGCTGTGCGGCGCGCTCTCACGGACGTGCTGACGGAGGCGACCGGCGCCGAACGGGAGGACATGCTCGCGCTGTTCTGGGCCGCCGACCCCACCGCTCAGGAGCACGGCGTGGTGTCCGTTCCCTCGGTCCCACCGCTTCCCAGGCGTCCGGCCTCACCCGCCCAGGCCGCCGTGCGCGCCTGGCAACTGGCCCTGTACGGCGAGGCGCTCGACGAAGTCCGGAGCCTGGCGCGCGCGGCCCTGGTCCACGACCACCGCTCCGACAGCCCGCTCGTCCAGCCTACGCTGGCCGCCTGCAAGGCTCTGTGCCTCGCCGACGCGCTGGACGAGGCGGAAGCCGGCTTGAACCGGTTGCTTGGCACACTCGGCGGCGTTCGGCTACGGCTGGCCGCCCCGCGCCTCCTCGCGTTGCGCGGCGAAGTCCGTCTGCGCGGTGGCCGGCTTGCCCAGGCGGAGCGGGACCTGCGTGAGGCCGAGCAGGCGGTGGACCTGCTCGTGAGGTCGGCGGCCGTCCTGCCGCACCTGCACGGCATCGGCACCATCGTCGACGTGGAGAGCGGACGTGATGAACGAGCTCGTGACCGCGTCACCATGCCCATGCCGTCCGCTGCCGAGCACAGCGAGTACTGGCCCCATCTGCTGTTCGCCCGGGGCGTGGTCGCACTGCGCTCAGGCCGCCCCGAGGAGGCGCGGGACCAGCTGCAGGAGTGCGGCCGCCGGCTGCTGAGTCGTCACCATCTCAACCCCGCTCTGCTGCCTTGGCGTTCGCTCACCGCGCTGGCTTGCCACGCCGCGGGTGATGCGGACGAGGCCCGGCGCCTGAGCGACCAGGAGCTGACGCTCGCGCGGCGCTGGGGCATCGGCAGCAGCGTCGCCTGGGCCGAGCTGACCGGCGTCCTGGTGGCCGCGCGGAAAGACCGTCTGGCCACCCTCCGCTCGGCCATGGAAGCAGCGCGGCCCGGACCGACCGGTCCGGAATACGCCCGCGTGCTCGCGGAGTTCACGGCCACCGAGTTGACCGCCCCCGGGGGTGATCGGCGGCTGGCGGCGGTCTCGCTGGCCGAACTGAGCGCGCTGACCGCCACCCATGCGGCCGCCCCGATGGCGGCCCGGGCTCGTGCCCTGGCAGGAACGGCCGCCGAAACGGTGCCGATCCCGGGCTGGGACGTGCTCTCCCCCGGCGAGCAGCAGGCCGCACTGCTCGCCGGCAGGGGCCGCAGCAACCGCGACATCGCCGGTGTGCTGCGGGTCTCCAGCCGTGCCGTGGAGCTCCGGCTCACCCAGGTGTACCGCAAGTTGTGCATCAACGGGCGCCAGGAACTGCGGGCGCTGGTCCGCGCGACGGAAGGAGACTGAAAGCGATGCTGCTCGACCGCGGAGCCGAACTGACTGTGGCACGGGGTGCTCTGCGCGCTGCCACCGAAGGGAGCTCTTCACTCCTTCTGGTGGCCGGCCCCCTGGGAATAGGTCGATCGGCGCTGTTGCGTGAACTGTCCGAGCGCGTCGATCCGAAGACGGTGCACGTGTTACGGGCCAATGCGGCGGCGGGGGAACGGGACTTCGCCTTCGGGGTGGTACGCCAGCTGTTCGACAGCGTGCTGACCAAAGCATCCGGCCAGGCCCGGGAACGCTGGTTCGCCGGCGCAGGAGCCGCCCGGCAGGTCTTGGACGACGGCGCCGACACATTGGACGAAACGATTCTGCGGGACTTGCGCTCGCTACTGGCCGAAGTGAGCGCCACGGCACCTCTGCTGGTCCTCGTCGACGACCTGCAGTGGGCGGACGCCTGGTCGCTGCGCTGGCTCGCACATCTCGGCCTGCGCCTGGAGGGCCTGCGGATGCTGCTCGTGTGCACACTGCGCGACGGCGATCCCGGTGCGGGCGACCCGCTGGTCGAGGAGGTCGCGGCGGCCGCGGCGCACGTCCTGCGACCCCGACCGCTGTCCCTGGCCGCCACCGGGGAACTCGTCCGCGAGCACCTGGGACAGCCCGCCGACATGGAGTTCGTGCGGGCGTGTCACGAGACTTCCCGGGGCAATCCGCTCTTCCTTCTCTCCGGGCTCTCTGAGCTCTCCATGACCGGTTGCCGGCCACTGGCCCGCAACGCCCACCTGGCACGCTCGCTGCACTCTGCCCGGCTCCGGGACCGGATCACGAGCTGCCTGCTCATGCAACCGCAACCGTTCAGGGACGCGGCGGCCGGGCTCGCCATCGCCGCCCGGGACGGACAGCAGGACTGCCGCCTTGTCGGCCGGCTCGCGGGCCTCGACGACGTCGGCCTGGCGACGGCACTGCGCGCGCTGCACCGGCTTGGGCTGCTGGCTGAGGGGGACCAGTGGCGCTTCGCGCACCCGGCGGTGCGCGAAGCGGTCGAGTGTTCCATGAGCTCCGCCGAGCTCCAGCGTCGACACGAAGCCGCCGCCGAGATCCTGTACGAATACGGTCGCCCGGCGGAAGAGGTCGCTGCCCACCTGATGGAGGTACCCACTTCCAAGCACTCTTGGTCCGTTCCGGTGCTGCGCAGCGCGGCGGACGCTGCCTCACACAGAGGCGCGCCGGAGCCGGCTGCCCGGTATTTGCAACGGGCGCTACTGGACGCGGTCGAGCAGGACCGGACGAGGGCCCGGCTCCTGATTGAACTGGCCGCCGCTGAGGGGTCCTTCGACGCGTCCGCCGCCGAACGCCACATCGCTCAGGCTTTGCCCCTGCTCCCCACGGCCCGTGACCGGGCCACCGCCGCGCTGCGGCTCTCACCCTGTGTGACCACCCCCCTGAACCCCGCGAGGATCGACCTGTTCAGACGGGTTGCCGAGGATCTGGGTGGCTCTCATGCCCAGGCAGGCGCCGGCAGTGAGGAGGCGCAGCGTTTGGAGGCGAGGCTGCGCTACGCGGGCCTTTGCGACTACGCGCAACTCACGGATGCCGTCGCGAGGCTGCGAGCGCTGGAGCCTTCCGCCCTCGTCCGCTCGCGCGGTGGCCGCGAACTGTTGGCCGTGCTGCTGTACGCGTCGGCCCTCGGCGCCGACGGCGAGGCGGCGGAGGTCGCCCGGCAGGCCCGCGGCATCCTGGAATGGGAGCCGGCCACCGCCCCCGGCCACGGTTCGGTGGTCCACCTGGTCCTGCTGACCCTGGTGGGGGCCGATTCCGTACAGGATGCCGAGCCCTGGCTGAATGCTGCCCAGCAGAGCACAAGCAGGGATGACGGCTCGCTCGGTGCCGTTCGGCGTACCCAGCGCGAGCTGTTCCAACTCGCGCAGGGCCGGTTGCCCCAGGCTCGTGAAGGGGCGCAGCGCGTCGTCGACCTGGATGTGGCCGTGAGCGAGGAACGCCGCTGTCTCTATGCCGCCGTGCTTGCTGCTCTGACGCTGTCGGCACGCGATGCGCAATCGGAGACGCGGATGGCGACGGAGGCGCCAGGACAACTGCCGGGGCCGGTCCCGGCCGCGCTGCTCAGCCTTTTGCAGATTTCGCAGCAGGCTCGGGCGGGAGATGCCGCCGCGGCACTGGACACCGCCATGCACTGCGGTCGACAACTGGAGTGCGCCGGGTGGCGCAACCCCGTTCTCTTCCCGTGGCGACCTTGGGCGATCTCCCTGTCCCACCGGCTCGGTGACCACCACATCGCCCGGACACTCGCGGCCGAGGAGTACTCGAGGGCGAAAGAGTGGGGAGCGCCGGTAGCCATTGGCCGGGCACTACGTCTGCAGGCGCTGACGGAAGGGGCGGGCGCGAGCGTCGATCTGCTACGAGAGGCCGTCGAGACGCTCCGTGGCTGCGTCAACGAGCTGGAGCTGTTCAAGGCTGTGCGGGATCTGGGGCAGACGCTGGGCAGTGGCGCGGAGTCGGACCTGTTGTTGCGCGAGGCGGGAGAACTGGCGAAGTCCTGCGGTGTGCCGTGGGCGCCCGCGGCAGCGGCACGCATGGCCTCGGCCCGCACCGCGGCGGCGGTGCTGACCCGCGCCGAGAGCCGCGTGGCCGCATTGGCCGTCAGCGGCCTCACCAATCGGGAAATCGCGACTGAACTTCGAGTCAGTGCACGGGCCGTGGAAAAGCATCTTACGAATTCCTATCGTAAACTCGGAGTTTCGGGCAGGCGTCAGCTTGCTGCAGTTCTGCACGACACGCACGCACACGCTCATTGTTGAGACCTGAACCGGTCGCGCATCCGCCCGGTCCTTCGATCGAAACTCGATCGAAGGACCGGGCGATTTTATTGGGGCCACCTCTGTGACCTGCTCGTTTGTGACCGTACCGAAGTGAAGGTGCGGCGTTCGTGGCGCTGACCGAACCTTCCTGGGGTAACCCCACAGAATCGGCGCTAGCAGGGCGGATCGCGTTGACCGGATCATCAGGGAATCTCTAGGGTTCAACTAATAGTTCGAGCGACAAGGGGTCGGTGAACGTGCGTGCCCCATGATCCGCATCCTTGCCCGGCTGTTACTTCACGCAAGAAAGAAGAGCCCTTTGAACACCTGAAGGACGGCCATGGGCGGTGGTGGGTTGCTGTCGTTCCTGCTGTCCCTCTCTCCTGCATGGGGTGGCCCACCTGACATCACGCCGGGGCCCAGTCCCCGCGGTGCACGACCGCCGGCGGGGTCACTGTCGCGGTCGACACGGTCCGCCGGACGACGGTGGCTCAGGCGGGCCATCGCTGTGCAGACCGTCCCCCGTTCGTCCCCGTCCATCCATCACCGAAGAACCGACTGCTGCGCAGGCCGGCGTACCGCTGTCCAGGGGCGACGAGGAAAGCGTCGTCTTCGCCAACGTTGTCATGAGCGAGTGACTCGACCCGACGCGATCCGTTGGCGAGTGCGTTCCACCACGGAACACCCGAGGCGGTAGTGCGCTGTGCATGCGGACCGCAACCCCACCGTACGAAGGGCGATCATGCCGCAGGTCACCAACACACGACGTCAGACGAGCTCCGTCACTTCTTCCCTTCCCGCCGCGAAGGCCCACGTCCACGATCCTGTCTTCGAGGACGGTCGGCCACCCCGGACGGGGTTCGCCGGCGACGCTCGCCTGAGCATGGCCCGGCTCGACCATGCCCTGACCATCCAGCAGGCCAACGAAGAGTTCTTCTGGCAGTTCGGCAGATCGGCAGCGGAGCTGTGCGGCCGGACCTTCAGTGACCTGGTCCATCCGAGCGTCCAGCAGCCGCTGATGCGCCAGTTCTCCGGCCTCACCGCGGGCCGCCGCGACCGGTTCGCCGCCGACGTCATCGCGGTGGGACCGGACGACGCCACGTTCACTGTCCCGCTGACGGCCATCATGGTGCGCGGCGGGCTCCCGGACGAGTCGTCCATCCTCGTCATGATGCCCAACGCGGGAACTGGTTCGGCCGACTCGGAGTCGGCCGTAAGTGGTCGCAACAAGAAGCTCCTGAGCCCGATCGACGCCCGCATACTTGAGGGCATAGCCTCCGGACTGTCGACCATCCCGCTCGCCTCACGGCTGCACCTGAGCCGGCAGGGCATCGAGTACCACGTGACTGGTCTGCTGCGGGAGTTACGTGTGCCGAACCGGGCCGCACTGGTCTCCCGTGCTTACTCCATGGGCGTACTGAAGGTTGGCGTCTGGCCGCCCAAGGTGGTTCCGGACTTCATCAAGAACTGACAGTGGTGATTGCTGTGAACCGCCCCGGGTCCGTCGGAGGCCCAGGCCTGCCCCGTGTGAACCGGGGCGGTTCACAAGGGGAATGCGAAGGCGAGTGCGCCGACCGGGCCCGCGATGATGAGTGCCGACCGCCTGCTGAATGGCGGTCGGCCCGCCGGTCGACTGCCGACCAGACCCAAGCCGGTCAAACCACCGGACGGTACTGAAGTAAGCGGCCGAGGCCCGGATCGTTCAACGGCCCGCCCGCCGCAGGCCCCTGGAGCGGCTGGCTCGTTCTCTCAGCGACGGGTGGTCGGCGACCACCGTGCACGAGCCGGGAGCGATCTCGGTGAACCCCGCGTCCCGCACCACCGGCAGTCCGCTTACCGTCAGTGCGCGCCAGTCTGCCGGTTCCGCAGTGCGCACGGACAGGGCGAAGCCCGATTCGCGCCATTCCTCTCGCTGCGCCTCGGACAGCTCGAACCAGGCCAGTTGGGCTCCGTGCCCGGCCTGCGCCATGGCCTTGCCCGCCGACATCTCCACCTCGGGGCTCAGCCACAGCACCGGGTGGGCCGGGTCGGGGGCGGCGGGTGGCTGCGGTTCCTCCAGTTCCGTGCCGGACACCTGGAGTTTGGCCAGTTCCTTGGGCCAGCCGTCGAGCGGTACGGGCGGGAAGACCCGCACCTCCGCCGCCGTCCCGGCCTCCGTGTCCACGGCTGTGCCGGTCACCGTGATGCCCGGAAGCGTGCCGGCCTTGCGCCACTCCGCGCCCCGCGCACGCCGAACGACTTTGCGGATACGGGCGTCCTGCCAGTCCCGCATGGCCCGTGCCCACTCGCCGTCACCGGTGGAGCGCTCGTCGGCGAGGATCTGGAGCACGGCCCGTGCGGCGGTCTCCAGGGCGTCCGTACGGGCCGGCGGCGCGGTCTTCTCGATGCGTACCACCAGCGGCAGGACGAACTGCGGTGCCGCGTCGCGGGAGGAGGTCGCGTGCCTGAAAGGGCTGTCGGGTCGGATTTCACGGGTGTCTTCGCTGCTCACGCCGGTCAGTCTGCCAGCCCCCGGCCCGGGGCCTGTTGGCGGAACGAGTGCCTCCGGGCCACGATGCGTCCCATGAAGAGCGATCTTTTCTCCACAGAGAACATGGCCCAACAGGCCGCGGTGCCCGGAATGACGCTGCAGAACGCCAAGTCGATCAAGTACGCGGTCAACGGCGAGATGCACGCGCGCCAGGGCTCGATGATCGCCTTCCGGGGCAATCTCCAGTTCGAGCGCAAGGGCCAGGGGATCGGCGGCATGCTCAAACGTGCCGTCACCGGCGAGGGGCTGCCGCTGATGGCCGTACGAGGCCAGGGCGAGGCGTGGTTCGCGCACGAGGCGGCCAACTGCTTCATCGTCGACATCGAACAGGGCGACGCGCTGACCATAAACGGCCGCAACGTGCTCTGCTTCGACGCGACGCTCTCCTACGAGATCAAGACGGTGAAGGGCGCAGGCATGACCGGCGGTGGTCTCTTCAACAGCGTCTTCACCGGTTACGGCAAGCTGGGGGTCATCTGCGAGGGCAGCCCCATCGTCATCCCGGTCTCCCACCAGCAGCCGGTGTTCGTCGACACGGACGCTGTCCTCGGCTGGAGCGCCCAGTTGCACACGTCGCTGCACCGTTCCCAGTCCATCGGCTCGATGATCCGCGGAGGCTCGGGCGAAGCGGTGCAGCTCAAGCTGGAGGGCGAGGGCTTCGTGATCGTCCGGCCCAGCGAGCTCACCCCGCAGAAGGCGTCCCAGAACTGAGAGCACAACCGGAACTGCGACAGGTGGGCCGTCGCCACGGCCTCGGCGGCCCATGGGTGCTGCGCGGGGTCGATCTCGACCTGCGCCCCGGCACCCTGGTACGCGTCCAAGGCACCAACGGCAGCGGCAAGTCGACGCTGCTGCGGCTGCTCGCCGGCATCGTCACCGCGTGGCTGGTGCGCAGCTGCGCAACACGGGAGCCGCCGCCCGCACGCAGCGTCACGGCCGCTGCCGCCGCCTTCGCGGCCGTGCTGGGCACGGTGGCCGTGACCGTCGTCGCGCTGATCAGCGGCCCGTCGAGCGCCGACCACCGGGTGGCGGTCCCACGGCTGCCCGCGACGGCCGCGGGGATGCTCACCGCAGCGGTCTGCGTCCTGCTGGGCACGGCGGTCGGCGCCCTGTGCACCCGGCCGCTGCTGCACGCACGCGGATCGTCGCCGGCGGCGACCGCACTGTTGGCGCCGCTGGCGCTGGTCACCAGCGGGTCGCCCGCGAAGCAGGCGGTGACCGGCCTGGTCACCGGCGCCCGGACCGGGACGGTGACATGGCCGCTGCTGTCCCTTCTCACGGCGGCGCCGACCGCCGCGGCGGCGGCCCCCCTCGCGTCCGCACTGGCACCTCTGCGCGGCTCGGACGGCGGCACAGCCGCGAGCTAGAGTCGGAGGTATGGACGAGCACCAGCCGTACCGCGAGGCCCCGGAGAGCAGCCGGGCGGCCGAGCGGGCCCGCGCCGCCGCCGACGGCCCCTTCGCCGAATGCGTGCTGTGCCGTGAGCCGACCGAGTACCCGGAGTCGGTCAAGGGCGCGCCGCTGTGTCCGGTCTGCGAATGGCGGGAGGCGGAGCGGACCGCCTGCTCCGGCTGACCTCTCGACCCGATCGACCCGCCGGGCCCTGCGGCGGGCCCCTCCCGCGTGCCTTCGGGCGAACCATGCACCGAACGCGCGGGGCACGGCGCGTCGGGTGGTACGCGCATCTGCATGCCCCCCAGGTCGCCGGACCCTCAGGAGCGCCCCACGGGTGCGCCGTCCACCGCTGAGACGTCGCGGGTGCCGGACGCGCTGCGGACGGCCGCCGCGTACGCCTGGCGGATCCTCGTGGTGACCGCCGCCGTCTACGCCGTCTTCGCGCTGCTGGGGCGGTTCCACGAGATCGCGGTGGCTGTGTTCCTCGGCCTGGTCGTCACCGCCGTGCTCCGGCCGGTGGCCGGTCTGGCCGCACGCATCATGCCGCGTCCGCTCGCCGTCGCCTGCTCCCTGCTGGGCAGCATCGTGCTCGTGCTGGGCGTGTTCGCCCTGGTCGGGGAAGCGGTCGCGGGCGAGCGGACGACGCTGGTACGGGAGTTCCGCGCGGGCATCGAGAGGATCGAGAACTGGCTGGAGCAGCCCCCGTTCCGGGTAGACCCGGAGGCCCTCACCGACATCCAGTCCCGCATCGGCCAATTGATGTCCAGTCACCGGTCCACCGTGGTCAGCGAGGCGCTGAGCGGTGCCGGACGGCTGGTCGAGGTGCTGACCGTGCTGGCGCTCGCGCTGTTCTGCTCGGTCTTCTTCGTCCACTCCGGCGACCGGCAGTGGGGATGGTTCTGCGATCAGTTGCCGCCTGCCGCCCGGGGGCGCGCGAAGGTCGCGGGCCGGGCCGCCTGGCGGACGTTCACCGGATACACCCACGGGATTCTCCTGGTGGCGGCCACCAACGCGATCCTGGTGGGGATCGCCCTGTTCGCCCTCGGCGTTCCGCTCGCGCTGCCGCTGGCCCTGCTGGAGTTCTTCGCCGCGTTCATCCCCCTCGTCGGTTCACCCATCGCCCTTTCCGTGGCCGCGGTGGTCGCCCTCGCGTCCGAGGGCCCGCTGATCGCGGCCGTGGTCGTCGCCCTCATCGTCGTCATCGGGCAGATCGAGGGGCATCTGCTGCACCCGATCGTGATGAGCTGGGCCGTCCGGCTGCATCCCGTGGTCGTCGCGCTGTCGGTCGTCGGCGGGGCCGTGGCCGCGGGTGTGGTGGGCGCGGTCGCCGCGGTGCCGCTCGTGGCCGTGGTCTGGTCGGTCCGGCAGGCGCTGCGCGCGGCGCGCCCGTCCGGCGGGGAGGGCTGACCGGGGTCAGGGCACCGTGGCGGCGGGCTCTTCGGTGGCGACCAGGGACTCGGCCAGCGGCAACCTGGCCAGGGCCATGACACCGGCCACCACCAGCGCCACCCCGGCCGCCTGGGGGAGCAGCCACCAGCCGGTGCGGACGTGCTCCTCGAAGAGGAGGATGCCCAGGGTCAGGCTCACGGCCGCGTCGCCCAGGGTGAGGGCGGGCTGGGAGGCGACCAGCGGACCCGCCTGCATCGCGTTCTCCAGCAGGAACAGCGCGGTCACTCCGGCCGCCGCGAAGGCGTAGGTCTGCCAGGCGGTGAAGAACGCGCCGAGGCCGTGGTCGTCCAGGATGTGCACCGCCTCTTTCATCAGGGCCGCGGTGACGGCGTAACTGATCGCGGTGGCCGCGCCGAGGCAGGCCGCGCGGGCACGGCCCTCCGGGCGGCGCAGGGCTGCGGCGGAGAGCGCGAGGACCACCGCGGCGCATACGGCGAGGGCGATGACCCAGCGGTCCGCCGGTACATCGGTACGGTTCCCCGACGGCGATGCCGCTGCGAGGGCGATGCCGAGACCCACCACGACACCGGCCACCGCCACCCAGCCGGTTCGCGGCAGGCTGCCGTGCAGCAGCAGGGTCGCCAGGACCAGAGCGAGCGGCAGTTCGAGGACGAACAGCGGCTGAACGATCGTCAGCGGCCCGGTTCCCAGCGCCACCGCCTGGCAGACGCCCGCGACGACGACGGCGAGCATGCCCGCCAACCAGACGGGCCGGCGCAGCAGATCGAGCATGAGACCGGCGCGGAAGCCCTCCGAGCGCGGTACGGCGAGAGCCGCCTTGCGTTGCAGCACGGTGGCGAACGCGTTGCTGAGGGCTGCGCAGAGCGCGAAAAGGACCGGCAGCAGGGTGTGCACGTGGTCGGCCTCCGGCAGTCGACTGTGGGGCGGGTCGCGGTACGCCGCCGGCGCCGCGCGCCCGCCTTCTGCCATGGTGCCCATGGGCCGCCGTGCCCGCTATCGGAGCCGGGCCCTGTGCCCGAACGGCCCGCCGACCACAGGACCGGGGCGCTCACGGCCGTCAGCGGCGCGTCACCGCGTCGTTCGAGGGGGACCGGCCGGACCGGACTGCCGCATCAGCTCGGAGACCTTGACCAACCGGTAGCCCTGCCGGCGCAGCTCGGGGACGATCCGGCGGACGGCCTCCTCGGTGACGGGCGCGGCGCTGCGGGTGCAGTGCATGACGACCAGCGACCCGGGCGCCACATGGTCCAGCACCTGCTCGGCCACGGCGTCGGCGTCGGTGGCGAAGGCGTCGCCGCTGACGACGTCCCACTGAACGGTGGTGACCCCGGCCGGCGCCACGGCCCGCAGCGCGGCGTCGTCGTAGCAGCCGCCGGGAAAACGGAAGTACGGCACCACATTGCGCGCCCCGGCCCGCTCGAACGCGGTGAAGGCCCGTCGCACGTCCGCCAGCATGTCCTCGGCGCCGATCTCGGGGAGGCCGTAGCAGGGGGAGCTGAAGGAGTGATGGCTGTAGGAGTGGTTGGCGATTTCGAAGAGGGGGTCGGTCCCGATGGCCTTCGCCTGGGCCGGGTACTCCTCGGCCCAGCGGCCTGTCATGAAAACGGTCGAGGGGACCTTCAGCTTCCGCAGTGCGTCGATCAGCGCCGGGTTGTCGAACCGTTCGCCGCGTGCGGCACGCGGGCCCTGGTCGGCGGTCATGTCGGCGTCGAAGGTGAGGGCGACGGTCTTCGCCGTGGCGCTGCCGCCGCCGGTGGCGCGCATGAACACCGGAGCACGGCCGCCCGGCCCGGGAGCCATGGTCGGCGCAGCCGTCGTGGTGGACGGCGACGGTTTCGGCGGTGACGGCCGTGGGGCGGCCTCCGGGCGGTGGCCGGGAGTACCGCAGCCGGCGAGTGCGGCAGCCAGGGCAGCCAAGGCCAAAGCGGTCAATCTCCGTGCAGATCTGATCACTGTCGGAAAATATATGATCATGTGGCCGTTGAATGGGGTCACATGCTCCTGCGTCGGGGTTGCGTCCCCTGTCAGGAGTCCGGATGACGGTTCAGGCGCTGGATTGCACTGTGCAATGATGCTCTGGGTCCTATGGCCCGTGTGCTCTGGAGGAAGGCATGGCAATGCCCCCGAGGGCCGGCGTGCTCGCCGGCAAGGCGGATCTGCGGGCGGCCCCGGATGACCGCAGCGGTGCGCTCTGGCGACTGGATCCTGTCGCCCGGCAGCTGGACGCGAACCTCGTCCGGCTCCTGCCCGGCACCCAGGGCGTCACCCATGTCGAACCCGACCTGGACGTGCTGGTGTGCGTGGTCGACGGCGGCGGCGAACTGGTGGCCCAGGGGGAGCCGCAGCAGCTGGAACCCGGATGCGTGGCCTGGCTGCCGCACGGCACGGAGCGTGCCCTGTCCGCCGGCCCCGACGGCCTCGCCTACGTCACGGTGCACCGCCGTCGCCCTGGCATGACCATCGGCAACGCGCCCGTCGTCCGTGCAGCCGCCCCCGGCGGGGAACCGGCCTGCATGCTGAACCGGATCTGCCCGGACTGCGACCACCCGGCCGACGACGCCGGCGCCCGTTACTGCAGCCGGTGCGGCTCCCGGTTGCCTTCATGAGCGGTTCCACGTACGGCTGCTGACATCACGTCAGGCAGTGAATTTCGCAGTTGTGATGAGTACAACTCCCGCCTCGTCCGTATCAACGGTCGGACGCGTCCCCCCGGTCTGTCGTCGGCAACCGGATTCCGTATCCCCGCAGGAGGCGGCGAGTTGAGTCACAGGCGAATACCCAAGCGAAAGGCCGTGCTTGCAGGAGCGGGGGCGGTGGGCGTCGCCGCGGCGGCGATGCTGCTGCCCCACGCCAACGCATCGCAGTCCGGCTCCGGTTCCGAGCCGAAGGGGGAGCCGAGAACGCTGAGCGCCTCGGCGGCCCAGGACCTGGTCTCGCAGCTGGGCCCGGAGCTCGGCGACGCGTATGCAGGTGCGTACTACGACGCGGACAAGCAACAGGTCATTGTCAACGTCAGTGGTGACAGCAACGAGGTGATCGTCCAGGTCAACGAGGCCGGCGCGGTCGCGCGGCCGGTCGAGAACAGCATGGGCGAGCTGAAGTCCGCGGCGGACACGCTGGCCCGTGAGGCCACGATCCCGGGCACGGCCTGGGCCGTCGACCCGAGGACGAACCAGGTCCTCGTCACTGCGGACCGCACGGTCGCCGGTGACAGCTGGAACCGGCTGGAGTCCGCCGTCAAGTCACTCGACTCCGGCATGGCCCGCATCCAGAAGACCGCCGGCGAGTTCAAGCCCTTCCTGGAGGGCGGCGACGCCATCTTCGGCGGCGGGTCGCGCTGTTCCCTCGGCTTCAACGTCACCACCGGCGACGGGCAGCCCGGCTTCCTGACCGCCGGACACTGCGGCGTCGCAGACGACCAGTGGTCCGAGGACCCGAACGGTGCCCCGATCGGTACGGTCCAGGAGGCGACGTTCCCCGGCGAGGGCGACTTTGCCCTCGTCACGTACGACGACCCCGCCACCGAGGCGCCCAGCACGGTCGACCTCGGCAACGGCGAGACCCTGGACATCGTGGGCGCGGACGACGCAGCGGTCGGCCAGGAAGTGTTCCGCATGGGCAGCACCACCGGTCTGAACAGCGGCCAGGTCACCGGTCTGGACGCCACCGTGAACTATCCGGAGGGCACGGTGACCGGGCTGATCCAGACGAACGTGTGCGCGGAGCCCGGCGACAGCGGTGGTGCCCTCTTCACCCGTGACGGCAGCGCGATCGGGCTGACCTCGGGCGGCAGCGGCGACTGCACGTCGGGCGGCGAGACGTTCTTCCAGCCGGTGACGACGGCACTGGCTGCGGTCGGCGCGCAGATCGGCGCGGGTGACGTCGGCGGCGACCAAGGCCAAGGTGAGGGTCAGGACCAGGACCAGGAGCAGGGCGGTCAGGACGAGGCCGGTCAGGACGAGGACGGTCAGGACGAGGCCGGTCAGGAGGCCGGTCAGGAGGCCGGTCAGGACGAGGCCGGTCAGGAGGCCGGTCAGGACCAGGGCGACTTCGACGGCAACTGAGCCGAGACCTTTCTCCTCCCCACAGATCCGGGGGCGTGCGGCACTCCGCACGCCCCCGGACCGTGTCTAGAGCGTCTCGCTCAGCGAGTCCGCCAGCCGCCGTCGCGCCGTCCGCGTCGCCGGCAGTGAGGCCGCCGCCACAGCTCCGGCCACGGCGCCGCCCACGACCGCCACCAGCACCGGCCACGGCGGCAGATGGGCGATGCCCGCGCCCATCCCGCTCGAGCTGCCCTGGGTGTCCACCAACCACACCCCCGACAGCGCACCGAGCGTCGTCCCCGCCACGGCCGCCACCAACGCCGTCAGCCCGGCGCCGATCACGATGACAGAGCCGATCTGGCGGGGCGTCAGCCCGATCGCCTTCAGCGCGAGCAGGTCCCGGCCGCGGTCGCGCACCCCGACGCCGATCAGCGTCAGCAGTTCGGTCAGCCCGATGAGGGCCAGTACGGCGATCAGGGCCGCGATCACTCCGCGCACCGGTTCCAGCCGGTCGGCGGGGTTGGGTGTCTCACGGATCTCCAGCGTCCCGCCCGCCGCCTCGTCGAGAGCGGCCCGTACGGTCCGCGGGTCCGAGCCCTCGGTCAGTACCAGTGCGTGGAAGTCGGGCCGCAACTGCGGATCTCGGTTCTTGAGGGCGTCGAGGGTCGTGGAGATGATCCGTCCGCCCGACTCGGGTTCGATGCTGCGGCCCACGATGTGCAGGATCTGCGGCCGGCCCTCGACCGTCATCCGTACCCAGTCGCCGACCCGCACGCCCAGCAGGTCGAGCAGTCCCTGCCCCGCGACCGCCTCGTCGGCGCCGCGGGCGGCCCGGCCCTCTGCGACCGCCGCCGGATACGGCTGCTGAGCGGTGCCGAGCCCGCGCAGCGTGATGGTGCCGGTCTGGCCGGGGACGAGGGCCGCCATCTCGGCGCCCGGATGGACGGCGGTGACCTCCGGTATGCCGGCCACGGTCCGCAGCAGCTCGTCCTCCGTGGGGCCGCCGGGCTGCTGTGCCCGTACGGTCAGTGCCGCGGGAAGCCCCATGTCGGCGGGCCGGCTGCGGAACTGGTCCAGCGTGGACCAGGCCACCAGCGCGACGGTGATCAGTACCAGCGGCAGTGCGAGACGGCCCACGGCGACGGCCGTACGGCCCCGGCGCGGGAAGGCCGAGCGCCAGCCGAGCACCAGGGCCGGCGGCAACCGCATCCCGAGCGCCCGCCGCCCCAGCGCGGTCATCGGCGCGGCCGACGGTTGTGCGGCGCGGGCCACCGGGACCGGCGGGACCCGCCCCGCACGCCAGGCCGCGAGCCCGGTCGCCGCCGCGATCAGCAGGATCGCGCCGCCCGGGACGCCGGTCATGAGCGCCGCGTGGCCGGGCAGATCCTGCCAGAGGGCGGCCGCATCGCCGATCCGGCCCGGTATCCGCTCTCCGAGGAAGGCGATCGCCGCCGTTCCGAGAGCGACGCCGAGCAGGGCGAACGCCAGATGCTGCACGAGGAAGCCGCGTACCACCTGTCCCGGGGTGAAGCCCACGGCCTTGAGCACGGCGATGTCCCGCAGCTGCCCGCGCACCCGGGCGCCGATCGCCCCGGACGCGGCGAGCGCGGCCGCCAGCAGCGCGCCGAGCCCGAAGACCGCGAAGAGCTGGCCGAGCAGCCGGTCGTCGCCGCCGGCTTCGGCCCGGGCCTGCTGCCACTTGGTGACCTGGGCGACCCGGTCCGCGCCGAGCAGGGTCACCGCCCGCTGGACCATGAAGTCGGTGTCACCGGCGTCCTTCAGCCGCAGGCCCACGCTCTGCCCGGTGTCGTCCGGGGCGAGAGCGTCGAGCGTGTCCGGCAGCACCCAGCCGATCCCGGGCCCGCCGCCCGCCTGGTAGCGGGGTTCCGCCGCCTCGGCGACGCCCGTCACCCGCAGTCTGCTCACGGCGCCGTCCTGGCCGGTGACCCGTACGGTGTCACCGGGCTCGGCCCACAGCGCCCGGGCGACCGAGCTCTCCAGTACGACGGTGCCGGCCGCGCCGCCGCCGTCGGGTGGAGCGAGCCAGCTCCCGGAGGTCACCAGCGGTCGCCCCACCTCCGGCGGCCGGGTCTGCGCGGCCCGCAGCGCCACCGCCGCCCGTGCGCCCTGCAACTCGACGGTGGTGGCGCCGGTCCGGTAGGGGCCGGAGAGCGCGGCGACGCCGTCCAGCCCGGACAGGTCGGCCGTATCGGCGCCCGCCCGGGTGTGCAGCCAGATGTGGGCGCCCTGGGACTGGTTGAAGATGCGCTGCCAGGGGTTGGCGGCGTAGCTGAACAGTGCGCCCGCGAGCAGCAGCGAGGCGATGATCCCGGCGCTGGCGAGGACGACGAAGAGGGCTTCGCCGCGGTGTGCGCGGAAGTCGGCGTGCGCCCAGCGCAGAGTGGCCCGCACGGTCACTCCTTCAGTTCGAGCACGCCGGACACCCCGCCGCTCGGGCTGCGTCGCCCGGCGCCGAGCTCGGCGTCGTCCGCGATGCGCCCGTCGAAGAAGCTGATGACACGGTCGGCTGCGCTGGCCATCCGGGCGTCGTGGGTGACCATCAGGATCGTCTGGCCGCGCTGGTGGAAGCGGGAGAGCAGCCGCAGGACCTCCCGGGTCCCCTTGCTGTCGAGGCTGCCGGCCGGTTCGTCGGCGAGCAGCAGGGCGGGGTGGTTGACCAGGGCGCGGGCGAGGGCGACCCGCTGCTGCTCGCCGCCGGAGAGCTCGCCGGGCATGGACTTGTCGCGGCCTTCGAGGCCGAGTTCGGCGAGGAGTTCGGCGCGGGACTCGCGGGCGGCCCTGGGCGAGGCGCCGGCGAGCAGCGCGGGCAGTTCGACGTTGTCGGCGACGGTCAGGTTGGAGACCAGGTTGAAGAACTGGAAGACGACGCCGATGCGGCGCCGCCGCAGCACGGCCCAGCGGGCCTCGCGGTACTCGTCGACCCGCTGCCCGTCGAGCCACAGCTTCCCGCTGTCGGGCCGCTGGAGGCCGCCGATCAGATGCAGCAGTGTGGACTTCCCGGCACCCGAGGGGCCGGTGACCGCGACGAACTCGCCGGGCCGGACGGTCAGGTCCACGCCGCGCACGGCGTGCACCGGTGCGCCTTCGCCGTGGTGCGTCTTGGTCAGGCCCTCGGCGCGCACGATCGGTGCGACTGCGGCACCGCCCGACGGCGCTGTGGGGTCGCTCATTCCAGCTCCTCCTGGCAGCGCTCCAGCCAGTCGAGGTCCGCCTGCAGATGCAGCATGGCTCCCTCGATCAGCAACTGGGAGATCCTGTTGTCCCGGTCTTCGGCGGCGGCCAGTTTCGACAGGTCCCGCATGGTGTTGAGGTACTGCCGCCGCTGCTTGTTGATCAGGGCGACCGGGTCGGCGAGCCCCGACTCCGGGGCGAGTGCGAGCTTCATGAAGAACTCGTCCCGCACCCTCGGCTCGTCCGTGGTCTCCTCGAACCAGGCCTGGACCGCCTCACGCCCGGCGTCGGTGAGCCGGTAGGTGCGCTTGTTGGGCCGGCCCGACTGCTCGACGTCCTCGCCGTCGATCAGACCGCTCTTCTCCAGCCGGCCCAGGGTGACGTAGATCTGGCCGATGTTCGGCTGAGGGTACGCGGCGCCGAGGAGCTGTTCAAGGCCCTGCTTCAGCTCGTAGCCGTGCGCGGGGCCACGGGTGAGGAGTGCCAGGAGCGGCAGCCGCACGCGCTCCTCCTCCCTCCCGCTGACATGGTTTCCTGTTGGCTGTGCAGTGGACGTGTGGCCTGTGGCACTCGCCCTCTCTGCCTGGACATCTAGTATCGCCCATGCCTAACGGGTATATATAGGCCACGGTGGTCGGCAGCGCAGCCGGATCGTGCACTGGGAGGAACCTATGCGGTGGATGCGTGCCGCGGGTAGAGGACTCCTGGTCGCGGCGGTACTGCTGACCGGCTATGCCGGTTTCGGCGCCCGGGCGGAGTCGGTGGACCCCCAGGGGCGCGGGCCCATGACGCTGGTGACGGCGGGCGATCTGACCGACTATCTCTCGCCGCTGCTCGACGACTGGAACAGCGCCCATCCCGACGAGCGGGTGACGCTGGTCGAACTGCCGGACTCGGCTGACGAGACCCGGGCGCAGATGATCAGCGAGCTGCGATCCGGCAGCGACCGCTTCGACGTGCTGAACATCGATGTGGCGTGGACGTCCGAGTTCGCCGCGGCGGGCTGGATCTCCCCGCTGCACCGTGACCGGTTCCCGCTGAAGAGCTTCCTGCGGCCGGTCGTCGACACCGCCACCTTCGACGGCCGGCTCTACGCGGTCCCGTACGTCACCAACGCCGGGTTGCTCTACTACCGCAAGGACATCCTCGAGCGCGAGGGCGAGAAGCCGCCGCGCACCTGGGCCGACCTGTCCCGCCAGGCCCGTACGATCGCCCCGGAGCACGGCCTGGACGGTTACGCCGGCCAGTTCCTTCCCTACGAAGGGCTGACCGTCAACGTCACGGAGGCCGTGCACTCGGCCGACGGGTCGATCCTGCGGGACGACGGCGACCGGGTCACCGTCGACTCCGCCGCCGCCCGCAAGGCGCTCGCCTTCCTGGCGGACGGGGTGCGGGAGGGCTGGATCCCCCGCGAGGCTCTCCAGTACAAGGAGGAGGAGTCCCGGCAGGCGTTCACCGGCGGCAGGCTGCTCTTCCTCCGTAACTGGCCGTACGTCTACACCGACGCCGGCGCCGAGAACTCGAAGGTCGCGGGAAGGTTCGGCGTGGTGCCGATGCCAGGACCGGAGGGACCGGGCACCAGTGTGCTGGGCGGCTCCAACCTCGCCGTCAGCAGCCACTCGCGCCATCCGGCCTCGGCCGCGGACCTGATCTCCTATCTCACCAGTGAGCGCGTCCAGCGTCAGGTCCTCACCGAAGGCTCGCTGCCGCCGGTCCGTGCCGCGCTCTACGAGGACCCCGAGCTGATCAGGGTCCATCCGTATCTGCCGACGTTGCGCGAGAGTGTGCTGTCGGCGGTCCCGCGGCCCAAGAGCCCGCGCTACGACCAGGTGAGCCTGGCCGTGCAGGCGGTGGCGCAGGACGTCATGGCGCTGCGGCAGACGCCGGACCAGGCGGTGGCACGGCTCGCGCGCGAGCTTGCCGCAATCTCCCGCAGGGGCTGACCCGGCAGCGCTTTCACCGAGAGAGCTCTACTTACCTGTTAAGTAGGGCTCTTCTTCTTTGGATCACCGAATTCCGGGACAAACTATCCCAGCTTTCCGCAGTTTTAGGACACACCGTTGACACCTTCCAGTCGCTGCTACTTAACATGCATGCATGACAGCGCACCCGATCCGGGGCGCACTCGCATCCAGCAGAACAGGTCGACGCGAGATGCTCAGCACGCTTCCGGCCGGCATCGGCCACCCCGCCCGCTCCGCCGCCACCCCAGACCCCTGGTGGCGCGACGCGGTGATCTACCAGGTCTACGTCCGCAGCTTCCTCGACAGTACCGGGGACGGCATCGGCGACCTGGCCGGCGTACGGGCCGGGCTTCCCTATCTCAGGAAGCTGGGCGTCGACGGCATCTGGCTCAGCCCGTTCTACCCGTCCCCCCAGCACGACCACGGTTACGACGTCGCCGACTACACCGGCGTCGACCCCGTCTACGGCGACCTCGCCGAGTTCGACCGGCTGGTGGCCGACGCCCGCCGCCTCGGGCTCAGGCTGCTCCTCGACATCGTCCCCAACCACTGCTCCAGTGAGCACCCGTGGTTCCGTGAGGCGCTTGCCGCAGGCCCCGGCGGTGCCGCCCGCTCCCGCTTCCACTTCGCGCCCGGCCGCGGCCCCGGCGGGGACGAGCCGCCCAACAACTGGCGCGCCATGTTCGGCGGTCCCGCCTGGAGCCGTGTCACCGAGCCCGACGGCACACCCGGAGAGTGGTACCTCCACCTCTTCACCCCGGAGCAGCCCGACCTCAACTGGCGCGACCCGGCCGTCGGTGACGACTTCGAGCAGGTGCTGCGCTTCTGGCTGGACCGCGGCGTCGACGGTTTCCGCATCGACGTCGCCGCGGGGCTCTTCAAGCACCCGGAGCTGCCCGACTCCGACGACCCCTACGCGGACGAGCGGGCCCGCGACTCGGTGAACCAGCTGGCCTGGAACCAGCCGGAGGTCCACGACGTGTGGCGCCGCTGGCGCTCGGTCTGCGACGAGTACGCGGCCCGGGACGGCAAGGACCGGCTGCTCGTCGGCGAGGTCTCCGTACCGACCGCCCGCGAACACGCCGAGTACGTCCGCGCCGACGAACTGCACCAGGCCTTCTTCTTCGACCTGCTCTCCGCCCCCTGGGACGCGGACGCCTTCCGCTCGACGATCGAGGAGGCGATACGCGACATCGCCGGCACCGGCTCGACCGTCACCTGGGTGCTCAACAACCACGACCAGGTCCGCACCGTCACCCGCTACGCGGGCGAGCCCGGCGTGGAGGGCAGCGGCCTCGGCGCCGCCCGCGCCCGCGCCGCGGCCCTGCTCATGCTCGCGCTGCCCGGTGCCGCCTACGTCTACCAGGGCGAGGAACTGGGCCTGCCCGAGGTCCTGGACCTCCCCGACGAGGTGCTCACCGACCCGATCTTCCACCGCACCGGCAGCCGTAAGCGCATCCGCGACGGCTGCCGCGTCCCACTGCCCTGGTCCGGCCACGCTTCCCCGTTCGGCTTCAGCCAGGGCGCGGCCGGGGCCCGGCCGTGGCTTCCGCAACCCGAGTGGTTCGCGGAGCACGCCACCGATCGGGCCCTGGCCGACACCCGCTCCTTCTGGCACCTCTACCGCGACGGCCTGCAACTGCGGCGCAGCCTTCCGCAGTTGGGCGAAGGCACCCTGCGCTGGCTCGACGCGCCCCCGCAGGTGCTGGCGATGGCCCGCGGCGACGGGCTGATCTGCGCCGTCAACTTCGGCACGGAGCCGGTGCCCGCCCCCGTGACCGGAACCCCTCTGCTCTCCAGCGGCCCCTGCCCCGACGGTGTGCTCCCCGGAGCGACCGCCGCCTGGTGGACCGGCGACCACCCCGCCTCGTGACCCTCACCCTTGGAAGGACCTTCACCATGCGACGAAACGCCAGAAACACCACCCTGCGTACGACGGCCGCGGCTTCCGCCGCGCTCGGCCTGGCTCTCGGTGCCACCGCCTGCGGCGGCACGACCGGCCCCGCGAGCGGCGGTGAGCTCAGCGGCAAGACCGTGACAGTCGCCGGCGTCTGGACCGGCAGCGAGCAGAAGAACTTCAAGAAGGTGCTCGACGCCTTCAGCGAGAAGACCGGCGCCAAGACCGTCTTCGTCCCCTCCGGCGACAACGTCTCGACCTTCGTCGGCAGCAAGATCGAGGGCGGCAACGCCCCCGACGTCGTGATGGTGCCCCAGCTCGGCGTGCTCCAGCAGTTCGCCCAGGAGGGCTGGCTCAAGCCGCTGTCCGACAAGACCGACGAGACGGCCAGGGGCTCCCTCGCGCCGGTGTGGAAGAACTACGGCACCGTCGACGACAAGTACTACGGCCTCTACTTCAAGGCCGCCCACAAGTCCACCGTCTGGTACAGCCCCGAGGCCTTCACCCAGGCCGGCGTCAGCGAACCCAAGACGTACGACGACCTCCTCAAGACCGGCCGCACGCTCGCCGACTCCGGCCGCCCCGCCTTCTCGGTGGCCGGAGAGGACGGCTGGACGCTCACCGACTGGTTCGAGAACATCTACCTCTCCCAGGCCGGACCCGGGAAGTACGACCAGCTCGCCAAGCACGAACTCAAGTGGACCGACGAGAGCGTCGTCGCCGCGCTGACCACGCTCGGTGAACTGTTCAAGGACGACCAGCTCGTCGCGGGCGGCGCGAAGGGCGCGCTGCAGACCGACTTCCCGGCCTCCGTCGAGCAGGTCTTCGGCCCCGAGCCCAAGGCCGGCATGGTCTACGAAGGGGACTTCGTCGGCGGCATGGCCAAGGACGAGTTCGGCAGGAAGCTCGGCGAGGACGCGAAGTTCTTCCCGTTCCCCGCCGTCGACGGCGGCAGGGCCCCCGTCGTCAGTGGTGGAGACGCCGCCGTGGTCCTGAAGGACGGCAAGAACAGCGAGGCCGGCATGAAGCTCCTCGAGTTCCTCGCCACCCCGGAGGCCGCGGAGATCTGGGCCGGCGCCGGCGGGTTCCTGTCACCGAACACGAAGGTCAGCTTCGAGGCCTACGGCGACGACACCACCCGCTCCACGGCCGAGTCCCTCGTCGCGGCCGGCAACTCGGTCCGCTTCGACATGTCCGACCAGGCGCCCGCGGCGTTCGGCGGCACCAAGGGCGCGGGCGAGTGGAAGCTCCTCCAGGACTTCCTGCGCGACCCGTCCGACCCGAAGGCGACCGCCGCGAAGCTCGAGGCCGCGGCCGCCAAGGCGTACGGGAACTGAGGCCGACCGCCATGGCCGACACTCTCAACGCGCGGGCCCCCCGGGCCCGCGCCCCCCAGACCGGCGCCGCGCCCGACCCGCGGCGCCGGGCCCAGCGCAACAAACGCCGCCTCGCGTTCCTCTTCGTCCTTCCGGCCCTGCTGCTTCTCGGGGCACTCGTCGTCTACCCCGTCGTCTTCTCCGTCGGGCGCAGTCTGTTCGACGCGAGCGGTGAGCAGTTCGTCGGTGCGGCGAACTACACCGAGATCTTCCAGGACCCCGCCACCCTCAAGGCCATCCGCAACAGCACCATCTGGGTCGTCGTCGCACCGGTCCTGCTGACCGGACTCGGCCTGCTGCTGGCCGTGCTCACGGAAAAGGTGCGCTGGGCCACCGCCTTCAAGCTGGTGCTCTTCCTGCCCATGGCGGTCTCCTTCCTCGCGGCGGGCATCATCTTCCGGCTCGCCTACGAGCAGGACCCCGACCGCGGTGTGATCAACGCGGCCGTCGTCGCCGTGCACGACTCCTTCGGGGACCCGGCCGCGTACCCGACGGCCCGCGCCCGCGAGGACCAGGGCCTGGACGGAGCGGCCGGCGGCCCGTACACCACGACGGAAGCCCTCCGCCCAGGCGGCTCCGTCACCCTCGGGTTCGTCGGCGTGGCGCCCGACGCCATGCCGTCCGAGGCCCGGCCCGCCGCTGTCCACAAGACCGGCGCGGACGAGATCGGCGGCGTCGCCTACCTCGACTTCGCACCGGGCGGTGGCGGCACCCTGGGCAAGGTCGACGCGGCGGAGAAGGGCCTTCCCGGCATGACGGTGGAGGCCGTGCGTGACGGCAAGGTGGCCGCAAGCGCGACGACCGCCGCCGACGGCTCGTTCCGTTTCGAGGGCCTCGCCGACGGCGAGTACACCGTCCGGCTGCCCGCCTCGAACTTCGCCGCTCCCTACCAGGGCGTGAACTGGCTCGGCCCGGCACTCGTCACACCGGCCATCATCGGCGCCTATCTGTGGGTGTGGACCGGCTTCGCGATGGTGCTCATCGGCGCCGGACTCGCCGCCATCCCGCGCGACGCGCTGGAGGCGGCCCGGATGGACGGCGCGACCGAGGGCCAGATCTTCCGCAAGATCACCGTGCCGCTGCTGGCACCCGTGCTCACCGTCGTCTTCGTGACGCTGGTGATCAACGTGATGAAGGTCTTCGACCTCGTCTACATCATCGCGCCGGGGCCGGTCCAGGAAGAGGCGAACGTACTGGCCACCCGGATGTGGCTGGTGTCCTTCGGCGGCGGCAACGACCAGGGGCTCGGCAGCGCCCTGAGCGTCCTGCTGCTCCTGCTGGTCGTCCCGGCCATGATCTTCAACGTCCGGCGCTTCCGAAGGAGCCGATCATGAGCGGCCGCACCACCGTCGAGCGCCGGCCGGCCGAGCGGGCCGTCGCCACCCGTCCCGTCCCCCTCGCGTCGCCCGCCCGCCCCCGGCGCAAGAACAGGCTCACCGCACTGCTTGGCAGCGGCGCCGTCCAGGCCGTGCTGATCCTGGTCGCGCTCGTCTGGATCACTCCGCTGGCGGGCCTGTTCCTCTCCTCCCTGCGCTCGGAGCGCGACAACGCGTCCGACGGCTGGTGGACGGCGCTGACCGACCCGTCGCAACTGTCCCTGGACAACTACACCGCGCTGTTCGAGGACTCCGGAATCGGCGAGGCCTTCTGGAACACGGTCCTGATCTCCGTCCCCACCACCCTGCTGGTCGTGGGCATCGCGGCGCTCGCCGGATACGCCTTCGCCTGGCTGGACTTCCCCGGCCGCGACGCCATCTTCCTGGTGGTCGTCGGTCTGCTGGTCGTACCCGTCCAGATCGGGCTGCTGCCGGTCGCCAAGCTCTTCGGCGCGGTGGGGTTGTTCGGGACGGTCGCGGGCGTCGTCCTCTTCCACGTGGCCTACGGGCTGCCGTTCGCCGTCTTCCTGCTGCGGAACTACTTCGCCGAGATCCCGAAGGAGATGCTGGAGGCCGCACGGATGGACGGCGGCTCCGAGTGGCGGATCTTCTCCCGCCTCGTCCTCCCGCTCGGGCGCCCGGCGATCGCGAGCCTCGCGATCTTCCAGTTCCTGTGGGTCTGGAACGACATGCTCGTCGCGCTGCTCTTCGCGGACAGCGAGTCGCAGCCGCTGACGGTGGCGCTCCAGTCCGAGATGCGCCAGTTCGGCAGCAACATCGGCGTTCTGGCGCCGGGGGCGTTCCTGTCCCTGGTCGTCCCGCTGGTGGTCTTCTTCGCCTTCCAGCGGCACTTTGTGCAGGGCGTGATGGCGGGGTCGGTGAAGTAGCCCCCGCCACCTCGACGAGCCCCGACCATGCCCGCCCCGCGCCCAGCCGCCAGGCGGGCATGTGCCGTCCGGATGCGGCTTGTGCGGCGCGGGGGGAAGGTGGATCCGTCCAGCACGGGCCGAGCCGAGAGGGAGACATGGACACCGACGCTCTGACACCTGAGCTGCTGCGAAAGCTGCGGGAGCCGAAGGCCTATCCGGCGGTTTCCCTGACCATGCCCACCCACCGGCGCGAGCCGTACAACGAGCAGGACTCCGTGCGGCTGCGGAATCTGATGGCCGAGGCAGGGCGCCGGCTCGACGCCGACGAAGCCGTGGGCCGGCAGGCGCGGGGCGGCATCAAGGCGCAGCTGGAGCAGGCCGTCGCCGGGGTCGACCTGCGGCGGTCCCTCGACGGCCTGGCGATCTTCGCCGGCGCCGACGACCACCAGCTGTGGACCCTGCCGCGCAGCGTGCCCGAGCGGGTCGTACTCAGCGACAGCTATCTCACCCGTAACCTCGTCTCCGCCAAGGCCCAGGCCAGGCCCTACTGGGTGCTGGTGGTGGCCGCGGACCGGGCCACGCTGTGGAGCGGCTCGGAGTCATCCGTACGGCAGCACACCGGGGGCGGTTTCCCGAAGGTGCGGCCGCAGGAACCGCCCAACCCGCAGCGCGAGATGCGCCAGGGCGACGTGCCGAGCAACTTCACCGACGAAACGACACGCCAGTTCATGCGGGACGTCGACACCGCACTCGCCGCCGTACTCGCAGCGGAGCCGCGGCCGCTGTTCCTCGTCGGCCTCGCGCCCGCCCTCGCCCTTCTCGAGGAGGCGTCGACGGCCGCGCGCCCCCTGTCACCGGCCGCGCGGGTGGTCAAGGGCGGACTCACCGACGGTCCCGCGCCGGAGCTGCTCAAGGAACTGCGGCCCGCTCTTGAGGAGCACCGTCGTGCGGAGGCGGCCCGCGTCGAGCGACGCCTCGACGCGGCCATCGGCCGCCATGCCTTCGCGGCCGGCCTCGACGAGGTATGGCAGTCGGTACGAGAGGGCCGGGCCGGGCTCGTCGTGGTCGAGGAGAACTACCACCGGACGGTCCGCGTCGACGGCGAGCACCTGCGGCCGGTCGACGAATCGGCGGCGGTCTCTGATCCCGCGGTGCGTGAGGACATCGTCGACGAGCTGGTGGAAGCGGCACTGGACGGTGGCGCGGAGGTGGTGTTCGTGCCGGACGACGCTCTGACGTCGCACGACCGGGTGGCGGCGGAGTTGCGGTACTAGGGCGGAAATCGAGCCCCGCCGGCCATTGAGGCGCGGCGAGGTAGGGGGGGCGAGCCCCTGAATCCTGGGTCCCCACGCCGTCAGCAGCAGGGGAAGGGCGAGCTCGCCGCAGGTGTCACGCGCTCGCGTCCAGCCTCGTCGTCAGCTCGTCCAGCTCCTGCCGAAGCGCGCGGATGCGTTCCAGCGTGAGACCCGTCGCCTCGGCGATGCGCCGCGGCGTGCCCAGGGCCCGTTCCCGCAGCGCGCTCCCCGCTGCCGTCGGCCGGGCGGTGACCGAGCGTTCGTCCGCCGCGCTGCGCCGGCGCTCGACGTAGCCCGTCGCCTCCAGGCGCTTCAGCAGCGGCGACAGCGTGCCCGAGTCCAGCCGCAGGTGTTCGCCGATCTGTTTGACCGGCAGTTCGCCGTGCTCCCAGAGCACCAGCATCACCAGGTACTGGGGGTAGGTGAGCCCCAGGTCCTTCAGCGCCGTGCGGTACACGCCGTTGAAGGCTCGCGACGCCGCGTGCAGCGAGAAGCAGATCTGGTGCTCAAGGCGGAGGAAGTCCTCGTCCGGGACGTCCCGCAGCGTCTTCTTCTCCATGCCCCCCACCATACCAAGCTGCGCGCCATTGGGTTGTGTGCAACTTAATTGTGTGCTTCTATTCAGGGGCATCGGTTTCCCGACCCCGACCAGAACGAAGAGGGATACACCCATGGACGCGCTCTACACCGCTGTCGCCACCGCCAACGGCCGCGAAGGCCGCGCCGTCAGCTCCGACGGCCAGATCGACCTGCCGCTCGCCTTCCCCGCGGCCCTCGGCGGCAACGGCCAGGGCACCAACCCGGAGCAGCTCTTCGCCGCCGGGTACGCCGCCTGCTTCGCCAGCGCCATGGGTGCCATAGGCAGGCAGGAGAAGATCGACGTCAAGGACGCCTCGGTGACCGCGGAGGTCAGCATCGGCAAGGACGAGACCGACGGCGGCTTCGGCCTCTCCCTGGTCCTGCGCGTCGAGCTTCCCGACCACCTCCAGGGCGAGGCGGGCCAGGACCTGCTGAAGAAGACGCACGCGTACTGCCCCTACTCCAAGGCGACCCGCGGCAACCTGCCGGTGGAGATCGTCGTCGAGTAGTCCGGCAGCCGAGCCCTTTTGCCGGGTGGACCCGTCCCGACGGGCCCACCCGGCAAAAGGTGCTGCAGGCGGTGAAACCCCTTGGCTTGGCCGGGACCGGACCCGCGCAGCAGCACGCGCGCGAGCCGGTCGGGCGGACGCTCGACGTGACGGCGACGGCAGAGGCGTTCGTGACGGCCGTGGTGCCCGGCTTCGCAGGCATCGCCGTGATCGACGACGTCCTGCGCGGCAGCGTCCCCGTCGCCAGGGGCCGGCCGCGAGGGACGTCCCCCTGCGGCGGGCCCCGCTCTACGCCGGGGCGGCAAGGTCCTGTGGACGGATCGGCCCCTGGAGCCCACGGGCCGGCCGTGAGCCTTTGATGCGAGCGAGCGCCCACCGGACGGCGCGGCGGCCGAGTCGGCTCATGGCGGCAGAGCCGCTCAGCACCACGGCCCGGTGACCGCGAAGGTGGTGCCGGGCGAGTAGCAGTTCACGTACATGGTGTTCCCGTCGGGTGAGAACGTGACGCCGGCGAACTCGCCCCACTCGGGCTCCTCGGGGGTGCCGATGTTCTGCGCGTTCCTCGCCGCGGGATAGACCTCGCCGCGCTTGGTCAGCCCGTACACGTGCTGTGCGCCGTTGCCGTCCTCGCAGACCATCAGCCCGCCGCTGGGCGCCAGGCATATGTTGTCCGGGGACTCGCCCGGCAGTTGGACGTCGGTGTCGGGACCGAAGACGATGACCAGGGTCAGGCGACGGCGGTGCGGCTCGTACTTCCACACCTGGCCGAAGTGGTCCCCGGCGGACCCCTCCGAGCTGCGGGCGAAGCTGGAGACGAAGTACACCGACGTGCCGCCCCAGTAGCAGCCCTCCAGCTTCTGCGCGTGGGTGATGCCCTTCGGCCCGAAGTCCTGCAGCCTGATGGGGGTTTGCTTCGCCTGGCTGTCCGGTACGGGCACCCATTCGACCCGGTCGAACGACGCACCGATCTCCTGTATCCCCGACAGGTCCGGCACGCCCGGTACCCGCATCGCCTCCAGGGCGCCGCCGGCGCGGAGCGAACCCGTGCCGCCCAGGGGCCTGTCCGGCAGGAAGCGGTAGAAGAGACCGAAGGGCCGTTCGAACGCGTCCTCCGTCTCGTACACGATCCCGCTCCTGGGGTCGACGGCGATCGCCTCGTGCTGGAAGCGGCCCATCGCGGTGAGCGGCACGGCTCCCGTGCGGTGCGGATCGGCGCCGTCGACCTCGAAGATGAATCCGTGGTCCTTGGTGTAGCCGTTGGTACCGGCCCGGTCCTCGGTCTCCTCGCACGTCAGCCAGGTGTTCCAAGGGGTGGGACCACCCGCGCAGTTGACCGCCGTGCCCGCGATGGCGACCCGCTCACCGAGGACATTGCCCCGGCCGTCCAGTTCGAGGGCGGTGCAACCGCCCTTGCCCATGGGGTCGTAGGTCAGGCCCTCGACGGCCGGTACGCCGATCCTGGCGTTGTGCCGGTTCTCGTGGTTGCGGACGAGATGCACCCGGCCACGGCGGCCGGCCAAGGCGGCCATGCCGTCGTGGTTGGACGGGACCGGTCCCTCGCCGGAGCGCAGCTGGTCGCCCTCTCGGGAGAGAACCTTGTAGCTGAAGCCCCGCGGCAGATCGAGCAGACCGCCGGGGTCGGGGACGAGCGGTCCGTACCCGCCGTGTCCACGGGCAGCGGCGGTGCCGGCGAAGAGTTCGGAGAAAGCGCCGGTGAAGGCGATTCCTGCGCCGAGCGCGCCGGTACGGGCAAGAACTGCACGTCGTGTTGCAGACATAAGGCAACTCCCTGTGGGGGGCGCCCCCATGCCCAAGGCCATGGGGGAGGACAGGAGATGTGACCCGCACGTGTGTATCACGCAGACAACGCGACACGTAACCGTGCGGGCCACTGTGCCTCAAGGTGCCACTGTGCTAGGCGAGCGACGCACTCAGTGTGATGTTCGTGGCCTTCAGCGCCTGGCTGACCGGGCAGTTCACCTTGGCCTCCTCGGCCGCCTTGACGAAGGCGGCCTCGTCCAGGCCGGGGACCTTGCCCTCGACGGTGAGGTGGATGCCGGTGATGCCCTCACCGGGCTGGAAGGTCACCTCGGCCTTGGTCTCCAGACGGGTGGGCGGGGTGCCCGCGCCGGCGAGGGCGTGCGAGAACGCCATGTTGAAGCAGCTGGAGTGCGCGGCCGCGATCAGTTCCTCCGGGCTGGTCCGGCCGCTCTGGGCGGGCTCGGTCCGAGCAGCCCAGGTGACCGGGTACTCGCCGACACCGGAGGAGTCCAGGGTGACGACGCCCTTGCCCTCGAGCAGGCTGCCTTCCCAGACGGTGTGGGCCTGACGCGTGGTGGCCATGATGGTTCCCTTCAGATCGGGTTACGGCCCAAACCTACTGCGCCACCAAGGCCTTCGCGTCACGCGCCAGTGCGGTGAGCCGGGAGATCGCCCGGAAATACTTCTTCCGGTAGCCGCCGTTCAGCATCTCGTCACTGAACAGCTTGTCGAACGGCAGGCCGGAGGCGAGCACCGGGACCTCCCGGTCGTACAGCCGGTCCGCGAGCACGACCAGCCGCAGTGCGGTCGACTGGTCGGGCACCGGCCGGACGTCGGTGAGGCACACGGCCCGCACCCCGTCGGTCAGCGCCCCGTAACGGCTGGGGTGCACCTTCGCGAGGTGCTCCAGCAGGTGGGGGAAGTCGTCGAGGGACGCGCCGCCGGTGGCGTACGCGGCCTTGGTGACCTGCTCGTCCGAGTACGGGGGAGGGGCCTCGGGCAGCCCGCGGTGACGGTAGTCCTCGCCGTCGATCCGCAGCGGGCGGAAATGCGCGGACAGGCCCTGGATCTCGCGCAGGAAGTCGGCGGAGGCGAAGCGGCCCTCGCCGAGCTTGCCCGGCAGGGTGTTGGAGGTGGCGGCGAGCGCCACGCCCGCGTCGACCAGCCGGCCGAGGAGCGTGGAGACGAGGACGGTGTCGCCCGGGTCGTCCAGCTCGAACTCGTCGATGCACAGCAGCCGGTGGCCGCTCAGGGTCTGCACGGTCTGCTGGAAGCCCAGCGCGCCGACCAGGTTGGTCAGTTCGACGAAGGTGCCGAACGCCTTGAGCGACGGCTCCGCCGGGGTCGCGTGCCACAGCGACGCGAGCAGGTGCGTCTTGCCGACGCCGTAACCGCCGTCGAGGTAGACGCCGCGGGGGCCGGTGGGAGCTGTGTTCTTAGGGGTCCTGGCGAACCAACGCCGCCGGCCGCTGCTGGTGGCGTGCGCCCCGCCGAGGCCGGAGGCGAAGTCGCTCAGCACCTTGACCGCCTCGACCTGGCTGGGCTGCTGAGGGTCGGGCACGTAGGTGTCGAAGCGGACCGAGTCGAAACGCGGCGGCGGCACCATCTCCGCAACCAGGCGGTCGGCGGGGACATGCGGCTCGCGGGCGCACAGCGACAGGGGAGCGGCTTCGGCTATCGGGCTGGTCGGCACAGTACTCAACTGTAAGCGCCGTGCCAGACTGCACCGTATGCGACGCCTGTTCCCTGTGACCGACCAGACAACGGCAGCCGACGACCGGGAGTGGTCGCTGGACGAGCTCGCCGAAGCCTACGCGTACCCGGAAAGGGGTACGGCAGCGGGCGGCGAGACGGCCGCCGGGGGCAACCCCGGTCATGGGGCGGCCGAGGCCCGCAGCGGGGGCGGCGGCGTCTGGCTGCGCGCCAACATGGTCTCCTCCCTCGACGGCGCGGCCCAGCACGAAGGCCGCTCCCAGCCGATCTCCTCCGATGCCGACATGCGGATCTTCGGCACCCTGCGGGGCCTGGCCGACGCCGTCGTGGTGGGCGCGGAGACGGTGCGGCTGGAGGGCTACCGACCCGCCCGCGCCCGCGAGGCCTTCGCCGAGCGCAGGGCCGCCGCCGGGCAGGGACCCGTACCCGCGATCGCCGTGGTCAGCGCCTCGCTGAACCTGGACTTCTCGCTGCCGCTGTTCACCGAGCCGCTGGTGCCGACCCTGCTGCTGACCGGCGCGGCCGCCTCCCCGGAGCGGATGCACGAGGCGGAGAAGGCCGGCGCGGAGGTCGTCGTGGCAGGCGACGGGCCCGGAGTGGAGCCCGCCAGGGCGGTGCACGCGCTGGCGGAGCGCGGTCTGGTGCGGCTGCTGACCGAGGGCGGCCCGAGGATGTTGGGTCAGTTCGCCGCCGCCGGGGTACTGGATGAGCTGTGCCTGACGGTGTCGCCGACGATGACGGTGGGGGACGCGCAGCGCATCGCGGGCGGGCCGGGGTTGCCGGATCCGGCGCGATTCGCCCTGGATTCCGTACTGGAGGAGGCCGGATTCCTGTTCACGCGGTATCGACGCCTTTGACGGCAGCTTCCGACAATCAGCGGAATTTACCGTTCCGCTTAGCCTGCGGCGGGCACACTTGAATGCGCACCCCGTGCGGGCACGGGGAAGGATGGTTTCCGCAGACTTCCCAATCTCCCAGATTCCGCAGGTCCCGCAGTTCCCGCAGTTCCGGCAGTCTCCGCAGAAGGGCTCCTGAGGTGTTCACAAGCGTATTGATGATCGAGAAGCCCCTGACCTCGGAGGACGTGGAGTTCGTCACCACGTTGCACGGCGAGGAGGGCGTCTCCTTCGTCGTGCTCATGCAGCCGCGCGGCGACCAGGCCGACGTGCTGCTGCGGGCGATCGACGACGTGGCGGTCGGCGAACTGAGAGAGGCGGTCCGGGAGGGCGAGGAGCCCGAGGGAGCGGAGGCCAAGGCACCTGCCGAGCGCGCGCTGGAACACTCGATTGCCGTCCTGCGCGCGGCGGGCTGCGAGGCGGTCGGCCACCTCGTGGAGGACCATCCACTGGACAGGCTGAAGTCGGTGGTCGACGAGGCGGACGCCGACGAGGTGATCGTCCTGACCGAGCCGCACTACGTCGAGGAGTTCTTCCACCGCGACTGGGCCTCCAGAGCCCGCCACAAGGTCGGGGTGCCGGTACTGAAGCTCTTCGCGCACAGCGAGTAGCGCCACAGGCAATAAGGTGGGCAGCCGCACGTAGTCGTACAGCTTGGGGAGAAGACCATGGCACCCGCCGTCCCTGCCGCCGTTCCCGGCGCGATGGAGCGCCCGCACTTCATCGGCATCGGCGGAGCCGGTATGTCGGGCATCGCGAAGATCCTCGCCCAGCGCGGGGCGAAGGTGGCGGGCAGCGATGCCAGGGACTCGGCGACCGCGGAGTCCCTGCGCGGCCTCGGGGCCACGGTGCACATCGGGCACGCGGCCGAGCACCTGGCCCAGGACTCCACCAGCGTCGTCGTCTCCAGCGCCATCCGCGCCGACAACCCGGAGCTCGTGCGCGCCGCCGAACTGTCCGTACCGGTCGTCCACCGCTCCGACGCGCTGGCCTCCCTGATGACCGGGCTGCGCTCGATCGCCGTCGCGGGCACGCACGGCAAGACGACGACGACCTCGATGCTGGCCGTCGCCCTGACCGAGCTGGGGCTCGACCCCTCGTACGCGATCGGCGGCGACCTGGCCGGCCCGGGCACCAACGCGCGCCACGGCGACGGCGACATCTTCGTCGCGGAGGCCGACGAGAGCGACCGCAGCTTCCAGAAGTACGACCCCGAGGTCGCGATCGTCCTCAACGTGGAGCTGGACCACCACGCCAACTACGCCTCGATGGACGAGATCTACGAGTCCTTCGAGACCTTCGTCGGCAAGGTCGTGCCCGGGGGCACGCTGGTGGTCTCCGCCGACCAGCCGGGCGCCGTCGAGCTGACCCGACGTGTCCGCGACCTGGCCACCCTGAAGGTCGTCACCTACGGCGAGTCGCAGGCGGCCGACCTCAGGGTGCACAAGATCACCCCGCGCGGTCTGACCAGCGAGGTCACCGTCCTTCTGGAGGGGAAGCTACTGACCTTCACGGTGTCCGTCCCCGGTCGCCACTACGCCCTCAACGCGGTCGCCGCGCTCGCCGCCGGTGTCGCCCTCGGCATCCCCGCGCACAACCTGGCCTCCGCCATCGGCGCGTACACGGGCGTCAAGCGCCGCCTGCAGCTCAAGGGCGAGGCCGCGGGCGTCCAGGTCATCGACTCCTACGCCCACCACCCGACCGAGATGACCGCCGACCTGGAGGCCATGCGCGGTGCCGCCGAGGGCTCCCGGCTGCTGGTCGTCTTCCAGCCCCACCTCTTCTCCCGCACCCAGGAGCTGGGCACCGAGATGGGCCATGCCCTGGCCCTCGCCGACGCCTCGGTCGTCCTCGACATCTACCCGGCCCGCGAGGACCCGATCCCCGGCATCAGCAGCGACCTGATCATCGACGCGGCCGAGGCCGCCGGTGCCGAGGTCACGGCCGTGCACGACAAAACGGCTGTGCCGGACGTGATCGCGGGAATGGCGAAGCCCGGAGATCTCGTTCTCACGATGGGCGCGGGCGACGTCACGGACCTCGGCCCGGACATCCTGGCCCGCCTGTCGAACTGAAGGAGGCGCACCGATGGCGTACGACGTGGAGAAGCCGGACGAGCAGTGGCGGGCGGAGCTGACCCCGGCTGAGTACGCGGTCCTGCGCGAGGCCGGCACCGAGCCCGCCTTCGTCGGCGAGTACACGGACACCAGGACGACCGGCACCTACTCGTGCCGGGCGTGCGGGGCCGAGCTGTTCCGCTCCGACACCAAGTTCGAGTCCCACTGCGGCTGGCCGTCCTTCTACGACCCGAAGGACACGGACGCCGTCGAACTGGTCGCGGACACCTCCCACGGCATGGTCCGCACCGAAGTGCGCTGCGCGCGCTGCGGCTCCCACCTCGGCCATGTCTTCGAGGGCGAGGGCTATCCCACCCCGACCGACCAGCGGTACTGCATCAACTCGATCTCGCTGCGTCTGGAGCCGGACGAGTCATGACCTGACCGCACAGGGCCCGTCGGCACGCGCCGACGGGCCCTGATGCGTACGCGGCGGGGTCAGCCCTCGACGACGCCCGACTTGGCGATGGTGATCTTCGCCTTGGTGGCACCGGAGCGGGAGCCCAGGCCCTCGACCTTCCTCACGACGTCCATGCCCTCGACGACCTCACCGAAGACGACGTGCTTGTTGTCGAGCCAGTCGGTGACGATCGTCGTGATGAAGAACTGCGAACCGTTGGTGTTCGGCCCGGCGTTGGCCATGGAGAGCTGGCCCGGCTTGGTGTGCTTGATCTGGAAGTTCTCGTCGGCGAACTTCTCCCCGTAGATGCTGCGGCCCCCCGTGCCGTTGCCGCGGGTGAAGTCGCCGCCCTGGAGCATGAAGTCGGGGATGACGCGGTGGAAGGAAGAGCCCTCGTAGCCGTAGCCGTGCTCGCCCGTGGCGAGTTCGCGGAAGTTCTTGGCGGTCTTGGGGACCACGTCGTCGAAGAGCGCGAAGACGACCCGGCCCGCGGGCTCGTCGTCGATGGTGATGTCGAAGAACACGTTGTTACTCATTGCTTCATCCTGACATCTGAGGTCGCCCGGACGCACATCCGCCCCACCGGTCGGTGCCGCGAGCTCACCCCGACGCGCGGACGAGACCCGTCTCGTACGCGATGATCACCAGCTGGACCCGGTCACGGGCGCCGAGCTTGGAGAGCAGGCGGGTCACATAGGTCTTGGCCGTGGCGACGCTGATGAACAGCGTCTGGGCGATCTCCGTGTTGGACAGCCCGCCGGCCACCAGCGTCAGCACCTCGCGTTCGCGGTCGGTGATGCCGGTGAGCTCCCGCCTCCGCCCGGTGCCCGGGGGACGCGCCGCGAAGTCGCGGATCAGCCGGCGGGTCACGGCAGGCGCGATGAGACCGTCGCCGGCCGCAACGATCCGTACCGCCGCCAGAATGTCGTCCAGGGCCATGTCCTTGACCAGGAAACCCGCTGCTCCGGCGCGCAGCGCGCCATAGACGTAATCGTCGTCGTCGAAGGTCGTCAGGACGATCACATGCGTACCGTCGAGCTGCTCGGTGATCCGCCGGGTCGCCTCGATGCCGTCCGTGCCGGGCATACGGATGTCCATGACGACCACGTCGGGGCGCAGGGCCTCGGCCAGGGCGAACGCCTCCGCGCCGTTGCCGGCCTCGCCGGCCACCTCGATGCCCTCGGCATCGGTGATCACCATCTGGAGCGCGGCGCGGACCAAGGGCTGGTCGTCGGCGAGGACGACCCGCACCGTCATCGCACACCTGCCGGGAGCGGCAGCCGCGCCGCGACCCGGAATCCGCCCTCGTCGCGCGGACCGGCGGCGAACTCGCCGTGCAGGAGCCCCACTCGCTCCCGCATCCCGACGAGGCCGTACCCGGTGTCCGCCTTCTCCCCGTGGCCCCGGCCGTCGTCGACGACCTCGATCAACAGTTCGTCGTCGCCGCAGTCCAGTGTCACCCGGCACGCCCGGGTGTCCGCGTGCCGCACCACATTGGTGACCGACTCCTGGACGATGCGGTAGGCCGACCGGTCGATCTCCGGTGGCAGGGGCCTCCGTTCGCCCAGCCATCGCACCTCGACCCGGACACCTGCCGCCGTCGTCGACGCCGCCAGCCGGTCCACGTCCGCCAGTCCCGGCGCCCGGACCGGCCCCTGGTGCAGGCCGCCGTCGACGAGCTCCGCCTCGCGGAGCGCGCCGAGCATTCGCCGCAGCCCGGCCAGCGTCTCCCGGCTGGTGCTCTCCACCTCGCCCAGCGCCTCCCGCGCCCGCGCCGGCTGCGTGTCGATGACGCGCCGCGCGGCACCGGCCTGGAGGGCGACGATGCCCATGCTGTGCGCCACCATGTCGTGCAACTCCCGTGCGATGTGCAGCCTTTCGTCGGCGACTGCCTGCGCGGTGGCCTGCTCGCGCAGCTCGTCGGCATGGACCCGCGACTGGTGCGCGGACGTACCCATGAGCCAGGCGACCACGGCCGTGAGCGCCACGGCAAGCTCCGAGGAGGTGCCGGTGTTCCAGCCGCTCAGCCACCGCGTGGCCAGAAAGCCGGCCAGCGTCCCGAGCGCCATGACGACGGCGATGCCGCCGGTGCGGCGTGACCGGGCGGCGGCGATGAAATAGAGCGCGACGTCGACGGCCAGGAACTGCGCCAGCGGAATCTCGCCCACGCTCAACGGCATCGTCCCCGTCACGGCCGCGGCCAGCAGCCGGCCGACTGCGGCGAGCGGCCGACGGCTCAGCAGACGGCTGCCGTCCAGTGCCAGGGCCGTCGCCAGCGCCAGGAACACCAGGCCGTCCCACCGGTAGAGCACCACCCCGGCGATCACCGCGGGTTCCTCCTCACCGGGCAGCCGGAGCCGGATGAGGAATGTGAAGACCAGGCCCGCGCACCAGGCCAGTGCCGTCCAGACGCCGGGCGGCGCGCTCCACCAGGGCTTCGCGGGCGAAGTGCCCTCGGACAAGGGGGAAGGCGGTGTCGCGGACATGGCGTGAGCGTAGACGGCGGCAGCCTGCCCCGGAATCGGACCAGGGGTGTACAACCACGGTCGACACGGACCACCGCGAATGTCCGCCCCGGCCCGATGCCGGATGCCGTCCGGCCGGGGGAGCGTTGGCCGCATGATCGAGGTCAACGAACTGACGAAGCGATACGGCGGGACCACGGCCGTGAAGGACATGACGTTCACCGTGCGCCCGGGCCGGGTGACCGGGTTCCTCGGCCCCAACGGTTCCGGCAAGAGCACCACGCTGCGGATGGTGCTGGGCCTGCACGCTCCGACCACCGGCACGGTTACCGTCGGCGGCCGGCCCTTCCGGTCCCGGCCGAGGGGTCTGCGCCACGTGGGCGCGCTGCTCGACGCGGGCCATGTGCACGGCGGGCGCAGCGCGGCCGCCCATCTGGCGGCGCTCGCCCGGTCCAACCGCATCCCGCGCGACCGGGTCGAGACGGTCCTGGAACAGGTCGGACTCGCCGGCGCGGCGCGCCGGCGGATCGGCGGTTACTCCCTCGGGATGCGGCAACGGCTCGGCATCGCGGGTGCGTTGCTCGGCGATCCACCGGTGCTGCTCTTCGACGAGCCGCTCAACGGGCTCGACCCGGAGGGCGTGAAGTGGGTACGCGGGTTGTTCCGGGGGCTGGCCGCCGAAGGGCGCACGGTGTTCGTCTCCAGCCATCTGATGTCCGAGATGGAGCACACCGCCGAGGAACTGATCGTCATCGGCAGGGGCGAGCTCATCGCCGCCGAGAACCTCAGGGACTTCGCCGCACGGGGGAGCGGCGCCGGCGTCACCGTCCGCACCCCGCACGGCGACCGGCTGGGGTCCCTGCTCACCGGCGAGGGCGCGACCGTCCGTACGGAGGGCGACCTGCTGACCGTCACGGGACTGACGGCGGAACGCATCGGCGAACTGGCCCTCGACCACCGGATCCTGTTGCACGAGATCACCACCCGCACCGCATCACTGGAGGACGCCTTCATGGAACTCACCGCCGACAGCGTGGAGTACGCGGCAGGAGAGACCCGATGACGACCGCGCTCGCACCGCACGCGGCGGAACCCCGCGCCCGATTCCTCGACCTCGCCGCCGCCGAGTGGCTCAAGCTGTGGTCGCTGCGCTCCACCGGCTGGGGCCTGCTGGTCGCCGCCCTGGCGGTTCTCGCGTTCAACGTGGGCAAGACCTGGGACAACTACCGGTACTGGCCACAGGACGACCCCGGGTACGCGGACCGGTTCATCGCCGACGGGATCCCGCTGATGCACGCGTTCGGCACCGATGCGGGCACGGTGATGATGCTGGCGACCGGCGCGTTCGGCGCGCTCGCCGTGACCGGTGAGTACAGCACCGGGCTCATCCGCACCACGTTGGCGGCCGTCCCCGCCCGCAGGTCGGTGATGGCGGCCAAGGTCTGTGTCGTCGCGGCGGTCATGACCGTCTTCGGCGCGGTCGTCGCCGGGGTGTCGTTCGCCTCCACCCAGGCGATCCTGTCCGCCAAGGACGCCGGCGTCGCCCTCGACCACCCAGGGGCTCTCCGCGTGATCGTCGCCTCCGCGTTCTTCGCCCCCGTGTCCGCACTTGTCGGTGCCGCAGTCGGCACGCTGATCCGGCACGGCGCGGGCGCGGTGGTGGGAAGTGTCGTGCTCCTGCTGCTGCTCCCCCTGGTCCTCAGCGACGACCGCCATTGGTCGGCCGTCCTCGTACACGCGTTGCCGTACGCGGCCTGGAAGCGCCTCGTCGACATCCCGTACGCCACGGAAGGGGTCCCCTACCCGTGGTCGGTCGGCGGGGCGTGGACCGTCTATGCGGTCTGGGCGCTCGCGGCGGCGGTCGTGGCGGTGACGACGGTGCACCGCCGCGACCAGTGAGCCGGGCACGCTGTGACCGTGTGCGAAGCTGCGGCCATGATTCTTGAACCGAGCGATTACGTAAGGCGGTTGCCCATCGGGGAGCGGATTCCGTTCCCGGCCGAGGGCATCCCGTTCTGGGAGGTCTTCCCCTACGAGGGAGACCTCCGGATCAAGGTCCTGGACGAGCCGACGCTGCCCGAGCCTCCACGGCACGGCGAGGCGGGGGCCGAGGAGTGCGAGGCCTGCGGCAGCCCGGACAGCGAGTTCCTGTGGACGGACGCCCACTGGCGGCTCGGCGCCGACCCGGAACCGGGCGCACTCCCCGCGACCGTCCTGCTCCAGCCGCGCGGCCACTACGACCTGCACGAACTGCCGCCGGAGCGCGCCGCCGAGCTCGGCGGGATGCTCCAGCGCGTGGAGCGCGCGATCAGGGCATTGGGCGGCGTCGCCCGGGTCCACGTCAACAAGTGGGGTGACGGCGGCGCGCATCTGCACATGTTCCTGATCGCCAGGCCGGAGGGCATGATGCAGCTGCGCGGCACATGTCTGCCGCTCTGGGACGACGTGCTGCCGAAGGTGCCGAAGGACGTCTGGCAGGACACCAATCGCCGCATCGCCGAGGCCATGGCGACGGACGGGGGCACCGCCCGCGTCTGACGCCCGAGCGGGCGGAGGCGAAGGCCGGCACCTGGGCTTCGCCCCCGAGTCGGACCGGCGGCGGTCGCTGTTACGTGCAACCGGACGTCGTCTCCGTCTCGTTCGGGGATGCCCCGCTGCCGGTGGTCGGCCTGGCCCCGACGGGTCGGCGGCCGATGCGGTCAAGGGTGACCACCCGCCTGTCACACCTACGGGTGGTCATATGCCAAATGCATATCCGGAAACGCTGGTGGTCTCTAGCGTTCTGATCGCCGGACGCCACCGAGATCCGCCCGCTCGAACGCAGGGGCGACCGTCTTCCGGATCCTGGGCGTCCCGTTTCCCGCGCCCTCGTCCGTGGAGGCCCGCGATCGGATCCGCCGACGGCGCATCCGCCGAATACTTCACCGAACTGCTGGAGATCGGCCTGGGCGACAGCCCGGCCCGGACTGTCTGGAGGAAGTTGATGAGCAGGGGAACGTTCTTTCCCGGCCGGGGCACCATCGTCGAGGAGTCCTACCTCAAGGGCGTCGAAGAGGGACGAGAAGAAGGCCTGGAGGCCGGACGGGTCGAGGCGCGGGCGCAGATGATCCTCCGCGTTCTCGAGAAGCGTCAGATTCCGACGCTGGCGAGTACCCGCGAGCGCATCGCCGACTGCGCCGACCTGGAAACCCTCGACCGATGGCTGGACCGTGCCCTGACCGTCACCGATGCGGAGGACCTGTTCCTCGACGGCTGAGGGGGCGGAGAGCTCGGTGGCTCACCGGAAGGACCGGTAGAGGCCGTCGGGGTCGGCGGACGCCGCCTCGGCGAACTCCTCGAAGTCCATGTTGGCGATCGACAGATTCGCATGGATGTCATGGACGCCGGACGGAGCCGTCCGGAACTCGCGAGGCGGCGGAGAGTCGATGAGCTCCTGGTAGTAGGCCGGGTCGAGGTCCGCTTCCTCGGTGTCGATGTCGAGCGCCAGCAGCGCGCGGTGCTCCGACCGCATGGTCACGCCGTCGGCGAGGAACACCACGCTCAGGTCCTCGTCCCGGCGGACCGCGGGGAGGATCTCGTCGGGGTGGCATTCGCCCAGACGGGATCGTCGACGAAGTGGACCCCCGCCTCGAACTCGCCGTCGTCACCCCACGGCTGGGCGAGATCCGCCATCACCGCGTGCCAGGCGGCCTCGCTGCCGTAGTCGGTCCTGATGACCAGGGCGTCGAACTCGTCGGGCCCGACGATCTCGGGCAGCTTCGGTACAGGGACGCTCGTCGCCGACATGATGGTGCTCCCGTCTCCGCGTCTGCTGCCGTGATGATCTGCCGTGCTCACTGTAGAGGCACCCCGTCCGGGTCGGGGTGACTCGAGGAACGGGAGGCGTGAGCTGCCCCCGGGTGCGCAGGCGATCGCCGATGCTGCCCGGCCCCGACACGCTGGCCGGGCAGGGCGATGCCGGCCTGCCGGGCCTGGAGTTCGGAGCGGACCAGTTCGAGCAGGCGGCCCGTCCAGTTGCGGCCCTGGCCGGTGTCGTTGCCCCAGTAGCCCGAGTCGGAGTCGTCGTAGACGATGGTCGCGTCGCCGGTGGCGAGGAGGATCTCGGCCAGGTCGGGATGCTGGGTGTACTTGGCGCGCAGGAGGGACGTCATGACGGCCGTGCGGGCGTGCTCCCAGGCGGGGCGGCGGGCGGCCTTGGCGGTTAGCCGCCGCGCCGCGTACAGGGTGTCGGCAGCCAGGACGGCAGCGCGTATGTCGTTGTCGGTGACCGACACGGCCCAGTAGGCATGGGCGACGGACGGGTAGGTGACACCGTCGATGTCGACGGGCGCCGGGTAGTCGTTGCGCAGCCCCACGGTGCCCGGGTCGTCCGTCCGCTCCTTCGGATACGACTGGTAGAGGTGGACGGCCGGGGCGAATGAGGTGGCGGGCCCGTCCGCCGGGGTGCGGGGGGAACGCCCGGCGGCCGACCGAGCCCGCTCCTCGAAGTAGGCGATCGCGTCGTCGTAGTCCTCCTGCGTGAGCGGCTCGTCGGACCAGTCCTCGAGCTCGCCGCCCGGCCCGGCGATCAGCGCCTGGAGCGGCCAGTCCTTGTTGTCCATGTCACCGAGGGCGTAGTGGCGCTGCGTCTCGGGGATCGCGAGGTAGGCGGCGCGGGCGGCGGCCCGGTTCTCCTCGGTCCGGTCGGCGAGGAAGACGTCGACGGCGGCCAGACAGCGGGCCGTCGAGTCGGGGCGACCGTTCAACTGCTCGACCGTGTCCCGCACTTCGGCCAGCAGCAGCTCGGGCGTCAGCCAGGCGTGCGGCTCGGCGAACTTCCAGGCGGCCAGGCCGTGCGCGGACACGCGTGCCCCCTCCGGGAACGACGTGGCCACCCATCCTCGGCGCAGCTTCTCCTCGAACTCGTCGAGGGTGACGAAGCCCCAGCAGTCGACGATCCCGTCCGCGAAGATGAACAGGTCCGTGAGGAAGTACTGGCCGCCGTTTCGGATGAAGGCGTGCCGCCAGGTGCCGGGTATGCGGACGCCGTCCGCCATGCGATGGGTGATCCGGTTGCCGATCATCCCGCCATTCTGCCGCGTGGGTCCGACACCCGGTCAGGTGCTCGACCATGCACCCCCGCGAGAGCTGAACATTCGTCAACGCGTCTATGTACAGCGGAATTTACTTCCGGTAACTTACCGGAGAGTAAGAACATGTGTCCTACTTCACGCACGGGGGAGTCATGAACCGGAGAGCCGCCGGCCTGTTGGCCACCGCTGTCGTCACCGCCCTCACCGTCGGCACGGCACCGGCAGCGACGGCCGCACCCACTGCCGGCACACAGACCGACACCAGGGCGTCCGACCCGTTCTACCGCTACGACGGCAGCAAGCCGCTGTCCTCGTACAAGCCGGGTGACGTACTGAAGAAGCGCACGCTGGACTACCACATCCTCGGCATTCCGACGCCGGTGAAGGCCATCCAGCTGCTCTACCGCTCGACCGACGCCCAGGGCCGGCCCTCGGCCAACGTGACCACGGTGGTCCGCAGCCACAAGAGCGACGGCAGCAAGGCCGTGTCGTACCAGTCGTTCTACGACTCCCTCGACCCGGAGGACGGCCCCTCCCGGGCCATCGCCGGTGACGTCTCCCTCGGCGGCCTCATCGCCAACGCCGAGGCCCTCGTCATGGCGCCGCTGCTGGGCAAGGGTTATGACCTCGTCATCCCGGACACCGAGGGCCAGAGCGCCGACTTCGCGGCCGGCCCGGGGTACGGGACGTACACGCTGGACTCGATCCGGGCGAGCACCCGCGCCGCGGAGACCGGCCTGCACGGCGCCACCAGGTTCGGTCTGTTCGGCTATTCCGGCGGGTCGATCGCCACCAACTGGGCGGCTGCCCTGGCCCCCGAGTACGCGCCCGAGGTGAACAGGCAGCTGGTCGGCTTCGCCGAGGGAGGGCTGCTCGTCGCCCCGGCGCACAATCTGAAGTACGTCGACGGTGCCCTGGTGTGGAACGGCGTGATCCCGATGGCGGTCATCGGCGTCTCCCGCTCGTACGGCATCGACATCAAGCCCTATCTGAGCGAGAAGGGTCTCAAGGTCTACAAGGAGCTCGAGTACGGCTCGATCCTCGATGCGCTGGGCCACTACCCGGGGATGACCTGGAAGCAGTTGGTGAAGCCGGAGTACAAGGATCCCAACTCCATTCCGGCCTTCACCGAGGCGGTCAACAAGGTCAACCTCGGCCAGGCCGCCACCCCGACCGTCCCCGGGTTCATCGGGCAGGGGAACGCGGGCCGGCTCGAGGGAACGTTCAACAACCCGCCCGGCATCGGCAGGGGTGACGGCGTCATGGTCGCCGGGGACGTGCGGGCACTGGCCCGCCAGTACTGCGCCACCGGCAACAAGTCGATCAAGTACGAGCAGTACGGCCTGCTCAGCCACGTCGGCGCCATGCCCCACTGGACGCTGCGCGCGATGGCCTGGCTGGACGACCGCTTCGCCGGCGAGACCGCCCCCACGAGCTGCGGGAAGATCCCCGCGGGCAACTCGCTGGAGCCGGAGAAGCCGACCGTCACGAAGTGACCGGCCGGAGCGCCGCAGTGCAGCCCCGCCGTGCGCGGGGCTGCACTGCGCACACAGCCGATTCAGGCGATGCCGGCCGAGGCGAGGCGCACGAAGGCCGTCCAGGCGGTGGGCGCGAGGGCGAGCCGGGGGCCGTCGGTGACCTTGGAGTCGCGGACATGGACGGTGGTGGGGCAGGTGGCGACCTCGACGCAGTCGTCACCGGAGCCGCTGCTGTAGCTGGACTTGTGCCAGGCCAGGGCGACCTCGACGCAGGAGTCGCCGGAGCCGCTGCTGTAGCTGCTCTTGAACCAGGCCAGTTCGGTGGTGCTGCTCATGCCGCTCCTCGCATCTGCCGCAGCAGGCTCAGGGAGTCTGGGAGGGTGAGAGCCTGCGATCGCATCCTGGCATACCGCATCTTGAGTACGCTGACCACTTTGCGGTCGGTGATGAACTGCCCGCTCTCCTGTCCCTCGCAGTAGGCCAGCCACCGGTTGTCGGGGGTTTCCAGGAGCCGCATGGGGCCACCCAGTCCGGCATGACTCTCGCGTACCACCGGCATGAGCTGGAGCTCGATGTTGCGGCGCTCTGCCAGCCGGATCAGATGGTCCACCAGCTCCCGTGTGGTGCGCTGACCGTCCAGCTGCCTGCGCAGCAGATGCTCCTCGACGATGAAGCTGTACGCGGTGTTGGGCCGCTCCGTCAGCAGCCGCTGCCGCTCCTTCCGGGCCGTCATCTGCGCCTCGATCTGCTCGTCGCCGAGCGGCGGCAGCTGGTCCCGGAACAGCCGCAACGCATACGCCTCGGTCTGCAACAAGCCCGGGATCAAACGGCATTCGTACGTATACAGGCTGACGGCCTCCGCCTCCAGCTGTGCCCAGTGGCGGAACCAGCTCGCCAGGCCCGGCTTCCGTGACAGATGCCGTGCGGCACCCTTCAACGTGCCGAACGCGTCGAGCACCTCCTCCGCCCGGTCCACGAAGTCCACCGGCGGGAACCGCCTGCCCTGCTCGATCGACGCCACCGTGGGGAGCGAGTACCGCACCAGCGGCGCGAACTCCTCCTGCGTCAGTCGTGCCCGTTTACGGAAGGCCTTGACGACCTCCCCGAACGACTTCAGGCTCTCCGACACCTCGGGTTCCCCGCCCGATGTGCTCGCTGTCTCCGTCATCTGCGGCCCCTCCCGCGCTTCCCGGCGGCCCTGTACAACTGCGGCAACTCACCCATGGTCACGCTGGGTTACTCGTACTGTCCACCCTGAGCACCCGTACGCTGACTCTGCGTACGAGTTCCTGATCTGGCGGAATGCGGCCACCGGCCGCCACGGTGGCCGTATGCAACCACCGATGGCGCCCCAACGGGCCGGTACCGTACGTGTGTTCACCCAGCGCTTCAGTTCCACTCCGCTCGGCGCGCGGCTCGCCCGGCATCTGGCCCTGCACCAGCTCCACGCCTGGGGCGCCCCGCACGGTTCGGACGCCTCCGACACCGTCGCGCTCCTCGTGGCCGAGCTGGCGGCGAACGCAGTGACGCACGGCCGCGTGCCGGGCCGGGACGTCGAACTGCGGCTCACGCGCACGCCGGACATGCTGCGCATCGAGGTCTCGGACACGCGCGGCGAGCGCCGGCCCCCCGCGCACCTCACCGTCCCGCGTCCGCTCGCCGACAACGGACGCGGGCTGCTGCTCGTGGAGGCGCTGGCGGACCGCTGGGCGGTGCTCGACCGGGTGCCGGTGGGGAAGACCGTGCGCGTGGAACTGGACCTGAACGGGCCTGCGGTGCCCTGACGGCCACGGCGGGCACGCGAAATTCGGCTGCGGCGAGGTGTTCGATCCGCCCACACTGGGCGGACCCGATCTCCCGAGCCCCGAAGGAACACCTCCGCGTGCAGGCTGCCGTCACCGTGACTCCCGCCCAGATCCCCGAACTGCTGCTGGGGCTCGCCACCGTGCGGCCCGTGTTCCTGTGGGGAGCACCCGGGATCGGGAAGTCGTCGCTGGTGCGGAGGTTCGCCGAGTCGCTGGGTCTGGAGTGCGTCAGTCTGCTGGGGACGCAGCTCGCGCCCGAGGACCTGATCGGTGTGCCGCAGATCCGTGACGGGCGGTCGGTGTTCTGCCCGCCGGAGACCATCGCCCGTGACGAGCCGTACTGCCTCTTCCTGGACGAGCTGAACGCCGCCACCCCCGATGTCCAGAAGGCTTTCTACTCGCTGATCCTGGACCGGCGGATCGGATCGTACGAGCTTCCCGCCGGGTCGATCGTCATCGGGGCCGGCAACCGGGCCACGGACAACGCGCTGGCGCGGCCGATCGCTTCCGCGCTGGTCAACCGGCTCACCCATGTGCATCTGCAGGCGTCGGCGGCGGACTGGCTGGTGTGGGCGGGGGAGCACGGCATCCATCCCTGGGTGACGGACTACCTCACCGACCGCCCCGACCACCTCTGGTCGCAGCCGCCCAAGACCGAGGAGCCGTTCTCCACGCCCCGCTCCTGGCACATGCTCTCCGACGCCCTGCACTCCTTCGGGTCCGGCCTCGACGAGGAGACCCTGAAGGTGGTCGTGCACGGCACGCTCACGCCCGCGCACGCCGTCTCCTTCTGCGGCTACGCGAAGATCGTGCGCCACACCTTCGGTATCGAGGCGATCCTCAAGGGCGACGCCTCCTGGCCCAACCGGCTCGAGGACCGGGACCTCCTCTACTACCTCGCGGAGGCGTTCCGGGGACGGCTCGTGAAGGAACTGCCGCGGCAGAAGGAGCACGTCTCGCCGTCCCTGCGCCAGACCGCGTACCGGGCGAAGTCGCTGCTCGTGCAGCTCGCCGAGATCTCCGTCGAGGTCGCGCAGACCGTCATCGCCGACGACGCCGACGGCCGGCCGGTGCTGCCCGCCTGGTTCCTGGTCGAGGCCGCTCGGGACATGCCCAGGCTGGTCGAGGCCCGGCGGTGAAGGCCGGGGCGGGCGGGAACACGGGCGGGAAGAAGGGCAAGCCGGACCCGGCCACGGAGGCGTTCGCGGCGGGACTCGCGCTGGTGAAGCGGAACCCGGCCTTCGCCGCTGTCGAGGCCGACTTCTGCCGGCAGGCCAAGTGCGTCGCGACCCCGGCCGGGGGCCTTGCGGCCGTCGACTCCAACGGCGTCGTCCACGTCCACCACACCAAGCGGGCGGAGCCGGCCCAATGGGCCTGGACGCTCGCCCACTGCCTGCTGCATCTGGGCTTCGGCCATGTGCCGGCGGCCAAGGACAGACGGCGCGAGCAGCCCGACCGGTTCGACCTCGCGGCCCGCTGCACGGTCGTCAACCGCTTCCTGCTCACCTTCCCGGTCGGCAGCCCTCCGGGCCACCTCCCCGAGACATATCCGGGCGGAGACGAGGAGCAACTCGCCGCGCGCTGGCGGCGCGACGGCATTCCCGCCGCGTACGAGCACTGCGGTACAGCGGGCGAACATGCCGACCAGGTGCTGACGGCATGGGGGGAGTGGAACGGCACCGTCCCCGACTGGGAGACGGCCTTCGCGCACGCCCTCACCCGAAGCGTGTCCGCCGCCATGGACGTGGCGGGCGGTCGCCGCGACCGGGTCACCGGCGAACGCGTGCCGCAGCGGCCCTGGCACCGAGCGCTGAACTGGTTCGTCTCCTCGTACCCGCTGCTCGGCGGACTCGCCGCCGGCCTCAGCATCGTGGCCGACGCCGAGCTGGCCCGGGCGCAGGGCATCTCGATCGCCGCCGTGAGCTCCACCGCCGGCGAGATCTACATCAATCCGCTGCGCACCTTCACCGACGAGGAATGGCGCTTCATCCTCGCCCACGAGATGCTGCACGCCGCTCTGCGCCACGGCGAGCGCTGCGGCGCCCGCGACCCGTACCTGTTCAACGTCGCCGCCGACTACGTGGTGAACGACTGGCTCGTACGCATGCACGTCGGCGACATGCCCGAAGGGCTGCTGTACGACCCGGAGTTGAAGGACCTGTCCGTCGAGGAGGTGTACGACCGCATCGCCACGGACCTGCGCCGCCGGCGGCGTTTCGCGACCCTGCGCGGCAAGGGCTCGGGCGACATCCTCGGCGAGCCGCTGCCCCACACGGCGGCCCGCCCGTACATCGACCTGGACGACTTCTACCGGCGCGGTCTGGTCCACGGCTTCGACCTGCACCGGTACGGTGAGCGCGGTCTGCTGCCCGCCGGGCTGGTCCAGGAGATCCGGGCGCTCGCCCACCCGCCCGTGCCGTGGGACGCGCGGCTCGCCCGCTGGTTCGACGAGTACGTGCCCCGGCCCGAGCCCGTACGCTCCTACGCGCGCCCGGCGCGCCGGCAGGCCTCCACGCCGGACATCCCGCGCGCGGGCCGGTACTTCCCTCCCGAGGAGACGCCCCGCTGCACCTTCGGCGTCGTGCTGGACACGTCGGGCTCGATGAACAGTGCCCTGCTCGGCAAAGCGCTGGGCGCCATCGCCTCGTACGCCGAGGCCCGCGACGTACCCGCCGCGCGGGTCGTGTTCTGCGACGCGGCGGCGTACGACGCGGGCTATCTGCCCCCGACCGAAATCGCCGGGCGGGTACGTGTGCGCGGACGCGGCGGAACCGAACTGCAGCCGGGGATCGACCTGTTGCACCGGGCCGACGACTTTCCGCCCACCGCCCCGGTCCTCGTCATCACCGACGGATGGTGCGACATCCTGCGCATCCGACGCGAGCACGCCTTCCTGATCCCCCAGGGCGCAGCCCTGCCGTTCACACCCCGCGGCCCCGTCTTCCGGCTGACCTGACGCCGTCGTCGTCCCCAGCTCGCGCGTCGTCTCGAACGTCACAAGGCCGGGCCGCCGGCTCGAAGACGACGGCTCGAAGGCGACGGGGCGGTGGCAGGCGCAGCGGACGCCCGATGTCGCGCGGGTCGCTCAGGATCCCCCGTCCATTCAACGTGTTCCTGGGAAATAGGGGGCGCTGTCGCGGTCGCCGCTCTGTAACGCGTGCAGCGTGTGCGGCGCAGTTCCGAAGAGAGGCGCGGACGGCGACCCCTATTCAGATTGGGAATCCAGTGAGCAATTACGAACCGATGCCGGAAAACCAGCGGTACGACGGCGGTCCGGTCGCCGGCCAACAGGCCCACGGGCGCGGCGGGGACGGCTCCGCCGTGCGGCGGGCGGCGCTCGTCATCCACACCGTTGCCGACATCGCGGCCGTGTTCCTGGGCCTGTGGATCCTGCTGTACCTGCTCGAGGCCAACCAGGGCAACGTCTTCGTCGGGTTCGTGGAAGGCGTCGCGGACGGGCTGGCCTGGTGGTCACAGGATATTTTCACAATGGACACGGACGGGCTTCGGGTTCTCCTCAATTACGGCCTGCCTGCCGTGATCTATCTGCTGATCGGCCATGGTGTGGCGGCGCGTGTGCGCCGTCTCTGACGGAATTCACCGAGTATTCGCTCTGTGAAGAATTCGCAACTCTTCACAGTGCGATGCGACGAACTCGGCGAAACGCGCCCCCATGCGCAGATAGGCGGTCGCGTTCGGGTGCAGCCCGTCGTGCAAATCCGATGTCTCGTCCGGCTTCAGGAGCGTTCGTCCGTCGAGGTGGACGAGCGCGGGGTCGGAGCGCTGCCGTTCCTGGACGAGACGGGCGAGGTGGTCCCTCGCGGCGGAGAGGGTGAGCGCACCGAGCGGGACGTCCCGCGGGTCGCCCACGGCATGGAGCCGGCCGGTGGCGGGATCGACGGCGAGAGGGCCCGGACGGTCCTCCAGGACCGGGCACGGGACGGGGGAGACGATCACCATCGGGACCTCGGGATGCTTCTCCCTGATCGTGTCGAGGAAGCCGTGGACGGCCGGCCAGAACGTTCGCAGCCGCATCGCCGCCGCACCGACGATGTTGACGCCGATCTCGAGGCTGATCAGATCGGCGGGCAGGTCACGGATCGTGCGGGCCACGCAGGGGTCGAGCATCGCGTTGCCGGAGAAGCCGAGGTTGGTGAGGTGGAGGCCGCGGGCCGTCGCCGCGACGGCGGGCCACATGCCCGTGGGGCCCGCGGCCTCGACGCAGTGGCTGATGGACGAACCGTGGTGGACCCAGCGCGGCGAGGACGCGGACTGCCGGGACGGCCCGACCGGCCGGTCGCTGCGGAGGGAGACCAGATCGCAGACGGCTGTGTGCGGCAACCAGATCCGGATCTCCTTCTCGCCCGGGGGCAGGTCCGGGAAGCGGATGGTCTCCGGCCCGCCGGTGACGAGTGCCGCGTCGCTCTCCGCCGTGGCGGGCAGGATCAGATCTCCGCCGTTGAGAGCCACTCTGTGCAGGAGGTGGCCGTCGACGACCAGGTCGAGCGCCGCGGGCGCCGGCTCTCCGCCGGGGCCGGGCACACGGACGGCGTGCAGAGTGAGTTCCAGGTGGACGGCCTCTGTGCGCAGCGCGAGCCGTGCACCGGCGGACAGTTCTGTCTCCAGCTCGAAGAACGGGTCGAGCACCTGCTGCCGGGTCCATTCCGGCAGCCGCGCGGGCCGCAGGCCGCGCTCGGTCCCCCGCAGGCCAGGGGCGCCCTCGACGAGGCTGCGTGCGCCGGGGAATGCGCTCACGTGGCGGAGGCTGGTCACAGGTCGGCCTTTCGCTGTCCGTGTCGTCGCCAGACGTACCCGGCCGGCCGCCCGGGCAGTCGTCGTTTCGGCGGTCGGCCCGTCCGGGCAGTCGTCGTTTCGGCGGTCGGCCGTCCCGTCGGACCGCAGTCACTCTTCGGGTGGCAGCAGTGTCCCCAGAGGGCCGAGGTCGAGGTTGAGGTCCTTCATGCTCAACCCGTACTGGGCGCACAGACCGGCCATGCGGTCGTGCAGCAGCAGCAGCGTCGCCCCCAGCCGTTCCTCCTCGTCCTCCGTGAGATCGCCCTGATCGACGCGGTGGAGCGCCTGCCGTTCCATGAGCTGGCGCAGCAGTTCGACGAGGGTGAGGACCAGTTTCATCAGATCCCGTTCGACGGTGTCCGGATCGGCGCGGATCCTGCGGGCCGGTGCGGGCGGCCGGTTCCCCGCGGCCGTCAGTTCCTGCGGGGGTGCCGGGAGGAGCCGGAACGCGCGAGCGGCGGCGTCGGCCACTTCCTCCAGCCGCCGGGGAGCTCGCGGGCCGTCATCGGGCATTCGGGTCGCCTTCCGGCAGGGTCCGTGCCCAGAGCGGCCGGGTCTGTGCGTCCACGGAGACCACGAGGGCCCGCAGGCTGACGCGGACCAGGTCGATGTCGGCGATCGACAGCAGTACGTCCCCGGTGATGACGACCCCGCCGCTGAGGAGGCGGTCCAGCAGATCGATGAGGGCGACCTGCCGCTGGGGGAGCGGGTCCCTCTCAGCCGGGGCGGCAGGCTCCGTCATGAGGGACCGCCTTCGGCCGCGGCGGGCTCTGGGGCGGTGGCGAAGGAGTACGGCACCCAGGGGCCCGTGACGTCGACCCGCACACCGGGCAGGTCGTCCGCGGCACGCGCCACCTCGGCACGGAACGCGTCGGAACGGTCCGCACGCAGCAGATACGCGTCATTGACGACGTTCTCGTCCCGCGAGCCCGCCAGTTCACCCTGCTGGACACGGTGACGCGCCCGGTCGGTGGCGAACGCCCGCCCGGCCGCCTCGATGCGCTCCGCCGCCGTCCCGGCCGCCCGGTGCGCGCTGTCGCGGACGCTCCGCTGGGCACGGCGGTTGCTGAGGTACGCGCGTCCGGGGCCGACGCCGGGGGAGGAGGCAGGGCCGGGCGGTGGCGGCGGCGCGGCTTCGTCGGGGGCCTCCACGTAGATCTTGATGCCCCACTCGACATGCCCCTCCAGCTTCGCCAGCAGCTGCTCGAAGGCTGCCCGGCCGGCGTCGAGCGCCTCACGGGCGCGATCGTCGTCCAGGTACACGGTCGCGAGCCGCAGCGGCAGAACGGTCGTGGCGGCGCCGAGTCGCTCGATCACCGCGTGATGGGCCCGCGCGACCGCCTCCAACCACTCGAGGTCCTCCAGATGCCGCCGCAGGGCCGCCTCGTCGAAGTCGTGCGCGCTCACCGAACTCGCCACGAAGACCGGCGCCCCGTCGCCCGTACCGGGGATGATCCTCACCGGCGCGCCCGCCACGCCGGCCGACTCCGCCGCCGACTCGCGCAGCGCGTCGCCGTCGCGCGCGACGGCGTAGACGTAGGTGGCGTACGCGATGTCCTCAGCGCTCATCGGATCGTGTTCCTCCGGACTCCTCCTCGGCCTGCGGCACCTCGCCGCGGCCGGTCAGCGCCTCACCGGCCTCCTCACCGCCGCCGGTCAGCGCCTCACTGCGCCGCATTGCCTCGATCTCGGCGCGCAGGCGGCGGTTCTCGGCTGCCAGCGAGTCGGGAGCGGCACGGGATGACAGCGAAGGGTCGTGCTCCCACCAGTCGATACCCATCTCCTTCGCCTTGTCGACCGAGGCGACCAGCAGTCGGAGTTTGATCGTCAACAGCTCGATGTCGAGCAGATTGATCCGTATGTCGCCGGCGATCACGATGCCCTTGTCCAGCACACGCTCCAGGATGTCGGCGAGGTTCGCCGACGAGCCCTGCGCGTACTGCGGCGCCGCTCGGGAGGGGTAGGAGCCGGTCCGGCCGGCCAGGGGTTCGGTCACGATCGGGACCTCGCGTTTCGCGCTGGTGCGGATTGCGCTGCGCACACCGCGGCGGTGTCACGGCCGGCCTTCCGACCGGTACGCCATGATCTCTTCCAGGCGGTCCAGCAGTTCGTCCTCCCTCCGGTCGAAGGTCTCCTCGTCGATCTCGCCCGTGGTGAGCTGCTCCTCGAGCTCCGCAAGGGCGCGGTGGACCGGCGCGGGATCGTAGTACTCGTCCTCGGCCGCCTCCCGCACACGGTCCACCACCCACACGACACCGCGCACCGGCGCCAGCGGGAGGGTGACGATCTGGGTGAACAGGCCCATGACGACCGTCCCTTCAGACGAAGCTGTACGGCGGCAGCGGCCCGTTGAGCCGGAAGTCGAAGCTGTCGCCCAGCTGGTTGGACACGCTCAGCTCGGTGGTCAGGAAGAGCTCCTCCTGGTCCTCGGCCACCAGGAAGGACACGTTGACGAAGTCGTCGCCCGTCGGCTGAGAGATGCTCAGGTCCCGGGCGAAGGGCCGAAGCGCCTCGATGACCCCGGAGGCCAGGGACTCCTGCCGTGCCTGCACCTCGTCGGCCACCAACTCGCCGAGCCGTAGCGGCAGATCGGGAGAGGTGTTGCCGCCCCGGATCTCCTCGTTGAGCTGCCGGGCGGTCTCCGACTCCTGAAGGATCTCGCGGAGCAGCGCCTCCTCCTGCTGCAAGGCCTTCAGGTTGTACTCGACACAGCCCCTGAGCGCCTCCAGCCGCTCCGTGTACTCAGCGGCCCGCTTCTCCAGCGCCTCCTGCACGGCTCCGTCGTCCGGAGCCGTGAGACCGAAGCGCAGGGGGAGGACGGTTCCGTCCGCCATGAGGCGCTCCTGCACCGCCTGGTGCGCGGCCACATCGCGGCGTTTGGGACGCAGCCCCTCCGGCGCGTCACTGACGACGGCGCACAGGGGTCCGGCGACCACTTTCCGCAAGGGTGCGGCCGGTTCGCCGACCCCCTCGAGGTCGTCGAGGCGCAGCGGATGCCGGTCGCTGGTGATCGAGTAGACGTACACGGCCATGGTCGCTCCTCACCGCGGGGGTCATTCCTGCCCGCGTTCCCTTTCCCGCCGGGTGGCCCGCCGGGCGGGCCTTCGCCGCTCCACCGGCTCCTTCTCCTCGGCCTCCTCTGCCTCCTCGCCGGCTTCGTCGCGCTTGCTCTTGCCGCCGCCGGTCAGGGACTCGGCCACCGCCTCCATCGCTCCGCCCAGGGCGCCCTTCGACTTGCCACGGGCACCGCTCTCGACCGTGTCGCCGACGATGTCGGTCAGCTGGGTGGGCGCCTTCCTGCCGGACTCGAGATCCAGGCGGTTGCAGGCCTCGGCGAAGCGCAGGTACGTGTCCACGCTGGCCACGACGACACGTGCGTCGATCTTGAGGATCTCGATGCCGACCAGGGAGACGCGGACGAAGACGTCGATGACGAGTCCGCGGTCGAGAATGAGCTCGAGGACGTCGTAGAGATTTCCGGAGCCGGCGCCTCCTCTGGAGACGTTGCCTCCGCCTTGCGGCACCACGGTCATGGTGCCTCCCTTCGTCGCGGGCGTTCCGCTCAGGACGGCCGGTCGATCTGGCCACGCGTGTAGCGCCGGGTCCGCCGGTACTCGACCAGGTCGCCCTCGTCGTCCAGCGTGACCTTGTAGCTGGCCAGCACACTCGTGGTGTCGGGGATCCGCTCCAGCTCGACCACCTCCACATCGGCCTCCCAGCCGTCCTCGGTCGGCTTCAGGGCCGAGATCGACTCAGGGGGGCGGCCGAGCAACTCCGACAGCTGGTCGGCAGCGGAGCGCATGATGTGTGCCGCCTTGCCCTTGGTCCGCCGCCCGGCGTGTTCTGAGGAAGTCATCGGCCCTTCTCGTCTGTCTGACGGACGCCGCTCGTCCTGGCTGTGTGGGGTCGTTCCCGAAAACGTACAATTTAAGCATATCGGGATATTTGCGCTGAATCGACGAACGTTTGGCGTCCAGGCACCGGCGAACCCCAACGGGTCGACGAAGCAAAGGCGTTGGGCGCTGAACGGGCATGCCGGGCCCAGTCACAGGGAGCAGCTCATGAAGGACACGACCAAACTCGCGCTCGGGGCCGCCGTCGCCGGCGGCTATGTCCTCGGACGTGCGAAGAAGGGGCGCCTCGCCTTCGCGGTGGCCACCTATCTCACCGGCCGCCGGCTCGGACTCGATCCCCAGCAGCTGATCACCGGGGGCGTGCGGAAACTGAAGGACGCTCCGCAGTTCGCCGGGCTGGGCGACCAGGTGCGGGGCGAGCTGATGGAGGCCGGCCGGCAGGCCTTGGCCGCCTCGGCCGACCGCCGTCTGGCCGGGCTCGCCGACTCGCTGCACCAGCGCACGCGGCTGCTGGAGGAGCCCGACGAGGGCGACGAGGCGGACGAGCAGGACCGGGGCGAGGACGAGACGGAGCGGGACCAGGACCAGGAGCAGGGGGACGAGAGGGGCGAACCCCCGGGCCGCCGCGGCGCTGCCAAGAAGAGTGGCCCCTCGCCGGGGAAACGAGCCGGTGATCAGGCCCCGCCGAAGAAGACGGCCGCCAAGAAGACGGCGGCGAAGAGGGCTCCCGGCCAGAAGGCCCCTGCCAAGAAGGCGGCCGGTGGGAAGGCATCCGCCGGCAAGAGCCCCTCCTCCAGCTCCGGCTCACCGCGGAGGTAGCGCCATGACCAGTACGGACACACGGCCCGTGGACACGGGGAGTTCCGGCGTGGATCAGCTCCGCGAGGCAGTCGTCGACTACCTCGGCGTCCGGGCGGAACGCCTGGCGGACTCCGCCGGCGACAAGGTGGCCGGTCTCACGGACAAGCTGCTCGACGTCGCAGAGGGCGGTGGGAACCCCGGCGGCGGCCTGGTGAAGGCCCTCGTCAAACGGAAGGCCGGAAGCGTCAAGGACAACCTCGTGGGCAAGGTGAAAAGCATGGTGGGTGGCGGAGGCGGACGCAAGTCCGGCGACACCAAGGTCATGAACATCATCGAAGCGCTCGACGTCGGCGTGCCGATCCGCAACGCGTACGACCACTGGACGCAGTACGAGGCCTTCAGCGGTTTCACCAAGGGTGTACGCAGCGTCGCGCGGAAGGACGACGTCTCCTCCGACTGGAAGGTCAAGGTGGGACCCTCGACCCGCGGCTGGTCGGCGACGGTACAGGAGCAGATACCCGACGACCGGATCGTCTGGACGTCAGAGGGTGCCAAAGGAAGCACCCGGGGGTGCGTGAGCTTCCACGAGCTGACCCCGTCCCTCACCCGCATCGTGCTCGTCGTGGAGTACTACCCGTCCGGTTTCTTCGAGAAGACGGGCAACTTGTGGCGCGCCCAAGGGCGCCGTCTGCGGCTGGACTTCAAGAACTTCCAGCGTCACGTGACCCTCACGGAAGAGGAGCCGGAGGGCTGGCGTGGCGAGATCCGCGACGGCGAGGTCGTGGTCAGCCACGAGGACGCGCTCGAGGAGGAGGAAGCGGCGCAGGAGGACGAGGAGCACGAGGGCGAGGACGAGCACGAGGGCGAGGGGGAGGACGAGCAGGCCGACGAGGAAGCGGAGGGAGCCGAGGACGAGGAAGCCGACGAGGACGAGCAGGACGACGAGGAAGCGGAGGGAGCCGAGGACGAGGAAGCCGACGAGGACGAGCAGGACGACGAGGAAGCAGAGGAAGCCGAGGACGAGGACTACGACGAGGAGGACGAGCAGGAGGACGACGAAGAGGACGAACCTCGCAGGTGACACCCGCCGTGCCGGGCTGCCCTACGCTGCTTGGGCATGAGCACGGACAAGGGAACGCATCGCCCGGCACACCCGGGCCGGCGTCGTTTCATCACAGGGCTGTCGGCCGTGGCCGTGGCAGCCGCGCTGCCGGGCTGCGGGACGGCCGAGGACTCCAGCTCCCGGTCACGCTCGCGGACGGCCCCCGCTCCCGCTTCGTCCGCTCCCCGGCAGCGGTCACGCCCTCTGTTCCTGGGGACGTACACCTCCATCGACGGCGGCGGCTCCGGAATCGGGCTGGCGACGTACGACGAGAGGACCGGCCGCATCACCGGCGCGGGTGTCGTCGAAGGCGTAGCCGACCCCTCCTACCTCGCCGTCCATCCCTCCGGGCGCACCCTGTACGCGGTCAACGAGCGCGAGACCGGCTCGGTGACCGCCGTACGCCTCGTCGAGAACGGCACACCCGAGGTCCTGGGCAGCCGTCCCACCGGTGGGGCCGCGCCCTGCCACCTGTCCGTGCACCCGTCCGGGCGCTGGCTGCTCAGCGCGGACTACGGCTCCGGCACCCTGGCCGTGCACCCCGTCGCGGCGTCCGGAGCGCTCGGCAGGCGTACGGACAAGGTCACCCACGACAGCCCGCCGCCCGGGCCGGGGCAGGAGGGTCCACACGCGCACCAGATCGTCACGAGTCCGGACGGCCGCCATGTGCTCGCCGTCGACCTCGGTACCGACACCGTCTACACCTACCGCCTCGACACCGAGGCGGGGACGCTCGAGGAAGTGTCACGCGCGACCGTGCGGGCCGGTGCCGGACCGCGCCACCTCGCCTTCCACCCGTCGGGCCGTTACGCGTACCTCGCCAACGAGCTCGACGACACCGTCCAGGTCTGCGCCTACGACCGCGCGACCGGTCGGCTGCGCCCCACCCCACCGCAGCCGACCGGGACCGGCTCCGGCACCAACTACCCCGCTCAGCCCGTCGTGACGGCCGACGGCAGATTCGCGTACCTCGCCAACCGCGGCCACAACAGCCTGACGCGTTACGCCGTCGAGGCCGGTGGCTCCCGGCTGCGGCTGCTGGACACGGTTCCGGTCGGCGGCGACTTCCCCCGCCACATCGCGCTCTCACCCTCCGGCGGCCTGCTCTTCGCCGCGAACCAGCGCTCCAGCACGGTCACGGCCTTCCACGTCGACCGCCGCACGGGCGAACTCCGCCGGGCGGGGGAGGCGTTCACGTCACCCGTCGCGGTGTGCGCGCTGCCGCTGTAGGGCCGTGCAGGGCTGCCGTTGGGCTTGCGATCATGTGGCCACGGGTCGGCGGACTGCGGACGCTCGACCTGGGGACCCCCGGTGAGTTGCGCGACCGGCTCAACGCCCTGGTGCTGTCCGGGGAGAAGCGGGCCACCACGGGGCTCCTGGAGTCCGACTACCGTGCGGAGGGCGAGGATCCGGAGTCGGTCGGCGAACGCCTGGTGCTCATCGGAAGCGAGGGACAGTCCGTCGCCCAAGTGGCCGTCGAGTCGGTCGAGATCGTCCCGTTCCGCTCGGTGACACGGCACTTCGCGCAGGCCGAGGGCGAGGGCTGCACGAGTCTCGCGCACTGGCGCGAGGTGCACGTCGACCACTGGCGGAGCGTGGGCCACACGGTGGTCGACGACACGGACGTCGTCTGCGTCCGTTTCGGTCTTGTGGTCCCGGCTCCCTGTGCGCACAGTGCCCTGTGACCGCCGAACAGCCGGGGCGCGCCTGCACCTTGCCGCCTCTTCGTGGCGGTGCCGCTCTTCCTGGCAACTGCACGGCTCCCGCGCATCGACCGTCCGGGCCCGGACCGCCCGCGTGCTGACTCGACCCGGGCGCTACTTCGGCTCCAGCAGGTCCCACCGGTTGCCGTAGAGGTCCTCGAAGACCGCGACGGAGCCGTACGCCTCGTGCCTCGGCTCCTCGAGGAAGCGCACGCCCGCCGAGGTCATGCGGGCGTGGTCGCGGGCGAAGTCGTCGGTGTGGAGGAAGAATCCGACCCGGCCGCCGGTCTGGTCACCCACGCCGGCGCGCTGGTCGTCGTCCTTGGCGCGGGCGAGGAGCAGTCCCGTGCCCGGAGCGGAGCCGGACGGGCGGACCACGACCCAGCGGCTGCCGTCGCCACGGTCGCTGTCCTCGACCAGTTCGAAACCGAGGGCGTCGGTGTAGAAGGCGATGGCCTCGTCGTAGTCGCGGACGAGGAGGGTGACCAGGGCGATGAAAGGCATGCGCGGCACGTTATACGTAGTACCCGAGTGCGACAATGCTGGGCATGCCCGTCCCTGACCACCTCCTCGCGCGCGCCCGCCGTCTCGCCGAGCCCGGCGGCCGCCGCGTTCTCGGGATCGCCGGCGCCCCCGGTGCGGGGAAGTCCACGCTCGCGCAGTGCCTCGTCGAAGCGCTGGACGGCCTCGCCGTCCTCGTGGCCATGGACGGCTTCCACCTGGCCCAGCAGGAACTGGAGCGCCTCGGGAGAGCCGGCCGAAAGGGCGCCCCCGACACCTTCGACGCCGCCGGATACGCCGCCCTGCTGGCACGGCTGCGTGACCCCGATCCGGCCGTGACCGTCTATGCGCCCGCCTTCGACCGGGCGCTGGAGGAGCCGGTCGCAGGGAGCGTTCCCATTGCGCCCGGCGTGCCGCTGGTCGTCACCGAAGGCAACTACCTGCTGCACGACGAGGGGCACTGGGCCCGGGTCCGGCCGCTCCTCGACGAGGCCTGGTTCCTCGAGATCGACAAGGACGTGCGGGTACGTCGGCTCGTCGAGCGGCATGTGAGTTTCGGCAAGGAAAGGACCTTCGCCGAAAGCTGGGTCCACGGTTCCGACGAGGCCAACGCGCGGCTGGTCGGACGCAGCCGGGACCGGGCCGACCTCGTGGTCACCGGGACCTGACCGACCGGTCCGATCGAAAGCCGCGCCCACGCCGTTCGCCTCGGATCGGTACGCTCGAATCACTGACACGTTCGAGCGGAGGGCGGTTGACGTGGGGTTGTTCCGGCGAGGGCCGAAGCGTGACGGACGCGATGCGCCCCGGGACCCCGAGTTCTCCTTCTTCTCCGCCGACGAAGGCACACGGTTCCGCGCCCTGGTCCGCGAGGCCTTCGCCGAACAGGGCCTCGAAGTGACCGTCTACGCCGACATGGTCGCCGACAGCGCGGGCCGGCAGTTCGGGCTCGGCAACCTCGCCGCCGTGTGCCACAACGACGAACGAGGGCCCCGTGCGTGGTCCGAACTGGTCCACCAGCACGTCGGCATGGTGCTGCGCACCATGGAGGCGCCGTCCGCCCTGGAGACCCTGCCCCCCGAACAGATCCGCGCCCAGCTCTACCCCCGCGTCGTCGGCGCCGAAGGCCTCGATCCGCGGAACTTCGCCTACGCCCGAGCCGTCGCCCCCGGCCTGTACGAGATCCTGGCGCTCGACCTCCCGGAGAGCGTCATGATGCTCACCGACGAGGCCCTCGAACCGCTCGGTGACCTCCCGTACCTGCGTGACCAGGCGCTCTACAACCTCCGGGGCCTGCCGGTCGAGGCGCACGAGACCGTCGAGGACTCGGAGGGCATGCGCTTCGAGGTGGTGCTCGGCGACTCGTTCTACACGGCCAGCCGGGTTCTGGCGCTGGAGACGCTGGTACGGCAGGTCACCGGTGAGGAGCTGACCGCCGACGGGGCCCTGGTGGCGATGCCCTTCCGGCACCAGATCGCGTTCCACGCCATCCATGACACCGGGATGATCCCCGCCCTCAACGCGATGGCGGCCTTCGCGGCCACCGGCTACGAGGACACGCCCGGGGCCATCAGCCCGTACGTCTACTGGTGGCACGGCGGCACCCTCACCCAGCTGAGTGAGCGTGACGTGGACGGCGACGGCCTGCAGATCATGATCGGCGAGGAGTTCCAGGAACTGCTGGAACGGCTGGTCGCCGAGGACGACCGGCATCCCGGTGACGACCCCGGTTGACCGGGGAACGCGTGGTTGACCCCGGTCACCCGTGTCGGTGGTTGAGAGAGCGCCGGTGCAGGTCGGACGCGCTCTCTGCGGCAGGGTGAACGCATGCACACTCCCCGGACCGCGGCTCTCGCCGCTCTGCTCCTGCTCGGCATGACCGGCTGCGTCTCCGTCCCCTCGGCACCGCGGCCGGCACCGGCGCCGAGTCTGGTACCGGCGGGAGACCGGCTGCCGTCGCCCGTCGAGCCGAGCCGCGCCCTCCAGCCCCCGACGCGCGGGACTTTGGCGTCCACCGGCCCGATGGAGCAGCGGAAGGCGAAGCAGGAGACCGGGGAGAGGGCCGAGGGCGGGGCCGGGGGGAAGGTGCGGAGCAGGCCGGTCCCGCGGCAGCGCCCCGCGCCCGCCCGCCGGGCCGCCCCGGAACCCGAGCACCAGCGCCCGCGCCCCCGGCCCCAGCAGCCGCGCCCACCGCAGTTCCGTACGAGCCACGACATGCGTGGCGTGTGCGAAGCGTCCGAGGGCCTGACGGACCCGAACATCACCGCCTTGTGCCGCGACACCTACGGCTCCGGACGGAACTGACCCGCCCCCGGCCGGGGTCAGGAATCGGCGAGCACCACACAGCTCTGCGGCGGCAGCCGCAGCAGCCCGTCACGGTCCGGCGGCGCCACCTCGCCCCAGGCCGCCGCGATCCGCCCGCCGCCGCCGAGCGCGATCTCGGCCGGCTCCTTGGCGAGGTTGACCGCCACCCGCAGGTCGCCGCGCCGGTACGCCAGCCAGCGCGCCTGCTCGTCGAAGGCGACCTTCACGGCGGCCAGGTCCGGGTCCGACAGGTCGGGCAGCGCACGGCGCAGCGCGATCAGTTCGCGATGCCACGCCAGGAGCCCGGCGTGCGGCTCACGCTCCCGCTCCGACCTGTCCAGGCACGAACGCTCGCGGGTCGCCGGGTCCTGCGGGTCGGGCACCTGGTCCTCGGACCAGCCGTGCGCGGCGAACTCCCTGCGCCGGCCCGCCCGTACCGCCTCCGCGAGCTCCGGGTCGGTGTGGTCGGTGAAGTACTGCCAGGGCGTGGCGGCGCCCCACTCCTCGCCCATGAAGAGCATCGGCGTGTACGGACCTGTGAGCACCAGCACCGCCGCGCACGCCAGCAGGCCGGGTGAAAGCGTGGCGGAGAGCCGGTCGCCGAGAGCCCGGTTGCCGATCTGGTCGTGGGTTTGCGCGTAGCCGAGGAAGCGGTGCGCGGGAGTGCGCGTCACGTCGAGGGGACGACCGTGGGTCCGGCCGCGGAACGCCGAGTACGTGCCGTCGTGGAAGAAGCCGTGGGTCAGCGTCTTGGCGAGCGCCGCCATCGGGGCACGGGCGAAGTCCGCGTAATAGCCCTGCGACTCGCCGGTCAGGGCGGTGTGCAGAGAGTGGTGGAAGTCGTCGTTCCACTGGGCGTGCAGACCGAGACCGCCCTCGCCCCGGGGCGTTGTCGTCCGCGGGTCGCACCGGTCGGACTCGGCGATCAGGAACAGCGGGCGACCCAGGTCGCCGGCGAGGGCGTCGACAGCGGCCGACAGCTCTTCGAGGAATGTCAGTGCCCGGTCGTCCACCAGCGCGTGCACCGCGTCCAGCCGCAGGCCGTCGAGCCGGTAGTCGCGCAGCCAGGCCAGCGCGCTTCCGATCAGATAGGCGCGCACCTCGTCGGAGCCGGGTGCGTCGAGATTGACCGCGGAGCCCCAGGGCGTGTGGTGCGCGTCGGTGAAGTACGGCCCGTAGGCGGGCAGATGGTTTCCGGACGGGCCCAGATGGTTGTGGACCACATCGAGCACCACGCCCAGGCCGTGCCCGTGCGCGGTGTCGACAAAGCGCTCAAGTGCCTGCGGCCCCCCGTAGGGCTCGTGCACCGACCAGGGGGAGACCCCGTCGTAACCCCAGCCGTGCACGCCGGGGAAGGAGCAGAGCGGCATCAGCTCCACATGGGTGATACCGAGTTCCGCCAGTTCGCCCAGCCGTGCCGCGGCCGCGTCGAGCGTGCCCTGCGGTGTGTACGTACCGATGTGCAGCTCGTACAGGACCGCGCCCTCCAGACCGCGTCCCGGCCAGTCCTTCCGCCAGGCGTAGGAGCCCTGTTCGACGACGGCGCTGGTGCCCTCGGGGCCGTCCGGCTGCCGGCGCGAGCGCGGGTCGGGCCGCACCGGGCCGCCGTCCAGGGCGAAGCCGTACCTGGCGCCGTCCCCGGCCTCCGCTTCGGTGACCCACCAGCCCTCCCGGCCCTGCGCGCGCTCCATCGGATGCTCGGCACCCTCGAGCCACAGGGTGACCTGGTCCTCGGCGTTCGGCGCCCACACTTCGAACAGCAGCACTGGCGTCCCCTCGTCGTCGATGCCCTATCCATCCATGTTCTGTCCACACATCCTGGCAACAACGCGGTCTTCAGGCGCCGAGCTTGGGCCATTAAGGTCACGGAGCATGTCGACGCCGCCGACTCCGCTGCCCCTCTTCCCTCCCGGCTTCCTGTGGGGAGCGTCCACCTCCGCCTTCCAGACCGAGGGAGCGGCCGACACTGAGGGCAAAGGGCCGTCCGGCTGGGACGTCTTCGCCGCCCGGGGCCGAATCAAGGACGGGTCCGACGCCGCGCGCGGCACCGGCTTCCACGAGCGCTACCGCGAGGACGTCGCGCTGCTCGCCGGACTCGGCGCGGACGCGTTCCGCTTCTCCGTCAGCTGGCCGCGGGTCGTGCCCGCAGGCAGCGGCCCGGTCAACTCCCGCGGTCTCGACTTCTACGACCGGCTTGTCGACGAACTGTGCACCCACGGCATCACTCCCGCGGCCACCCTTTATCACTGGGACACCCCGCTCCCGCTGGACGAGGCCGGCGGCTGGCTTCGCCGCGAGACGGCCCTGCGCTTCGCCGAGTACGTCTCCGTCGTCGCGCAGCGGCTCGCCGACCGCGTCCCGATGTGGATGACCGTCAACGAGCCGGCCGAGGTCACCCTGCTCGGTTACGCACTCGGAGAGCACGCCCCCGGCCGGCAGCTGCTCTTCGACGCGCTGCCGGCCGCCCACCATCAGCTGCTCGCCCACGGTCTCGCCGTCCAGGCGCTCCGCGCGGCCGGCGCCGAACAGGTGGGGCTCGCCGTCTCCCACTCGCCGGTGTGGACGGCCGGGGAGAGCGACGAGGACCGGTTCGCCGCGGAGCTGTACGACACGATCACCAACCGGCTGTTCGCCGACCCGCTCCTCACCGGCGCCTACCCGGACGAGAACTTCACCGCCCTGATGCCGGGCCCGGTCGCGGACGACCTGAAGGTCATCGCACAGCCGCTCGACTTCTACGGCGTGAACTACTACCACCCGATGCTCGTCGGTGCCCCCGCCGCGGACGCCCTCGACGGCTTCGCCGGTGTCGGCATGCCCGAGGAACTTCCCTTCGGGCTCCGTGAGATCGACACGGCCGAGCGTACCGACTTCGGCTGGCCCGTCGTCCCCGACGGACTGCGCGAACTGCTCGGCTTGCTCAGGGACCGGTACGGCGACCGGCTGCCGCCCGTCGTCATCACCGAGAACGGCTGCTCGTACGACGGCCTCGACGACCGGCGCCGCATCGCCTTCCTCGACTCCCATCTGCGGGCCCTGCACCGGGCGATGGTCGAAGGCGCCGACGTCCGCGGCTACTTCACCTGGTCGCTCACCGACAACATCGAATGGGCCGAGGGCGCCTCGCAGCGCTTCGGCCTGGTGCACATCGACTACGACACGCTCCGCCGCACTCCCAAGGCCTCCTACGCCTGGTACCGGGACGTGATCGCCGCGCAGAAGCGCGAGACCGGAGGCTGACCCGGGGGTGCACGGCGGTCCGGACGCCCTCGGGCGCCTCCGTCAGTGCTGCTACGCCGGCAGGAAGTGGACCCGCTCCTGGACGACCGGATGGCCGGCCCTGGCGAAATTCGCGGCCATGGGGAAGTTCTGCTGGTCGGTGGCGCCCGCGATGAACTCGGCGCCCGGTTCGGCGAGATGGTGTGTGCACTCCGCCAGCAGGTCGTACGCGTAACCGCGTCCGCGCTGATCCGGGACGACTCCGATGAAGCCGACGCACGGGCCCGACGGGTTGTGCGCCGGGATGTGGATGCCGACCGGTTCACCGTCCGGGGTGTGGGCGAGCTGCCACCATTCGCGGGGCGAGGGGCACCAGTTGAAGAAGTCCAGCTCTTCCTGGGCCGCCCTGTCGAGGCCGCCCTCCGCGACGCCGGATCGTCCATCGCCAATTCGACCGGACGACGGCCACAACAGACGGCCGACTGTGCCCATGCTGGCGGAATCCGTGCTTCCGCGCTGGTCAGGGCAGGCACCGGAGCCGCTCCTTCTGGACACCTCGGCCCCTTCGGCCCGACAATCTGAAACGTGACGTCCTCCTACGAGTTCAACACGTATCCCGCACGGCTCTCCGATGCCGAGCGCGAGCGTGTCCTCGACGTGCTCAGAGAGGGCGCGGCCCAGGGCAAGCTGTCGCACGAGACCTTTGTGCACCGGATGGAACTGGTCCTCACCGCACGCCGCCCGGAGGAGCTGACGGCGCTCACCGCAGACCTGGTGGAGGAGAGGCGCTGGTCGCGCCGGCTGTACGGAGCGGTCGGCCGGATCTCCGCGTTCTCGGTCCGGCTGCGCCGGGCCTGGCAGGCGGAGAAGCTGCCGCCGCTGCTCCTGCCCGAGCCCGGCCCGCACCCCCTGCGCATCGGCCGCGACCCGGCGAACGGCCTGCGGCTCAGCCACGACACGGTCTCCCGTATGCACGCCGAGCTGAGCCACCAGGGCCGGCTGTGGGTGCTGCGCGACCTCGGCTCGACGAACGGCACCACCGTCAACGGCCGCAGGGTCGTCGGTGCGATCGTGGTGGGCGACGGGGACATGGTCGGTTTCGGCAGCATGAGCTTCCGCCTCACCGCCCGCTGAGGCAGGCGGGCCGGGCGGGGGCTTTGCCCCAGGGCCGGTACGGTCCGGGCGGCGGCTCGAGCACCGTTCCAGGGCGGTACGGGGTCCGGTTCCGGGAAGGCGCGGGGATGGGCCACTGCCCGTGCAGCAGCCGCCCCTGCCCCTACCTCGGCCCCATCCGCCTCAGCAGCGCCACCGGACGGCGGACGAACAGGTCACGGACGCGGACGCGGCCTCCGGTGAACTCCCGTTCCGGCAACAGCACGTCCGTCCACCGCCCCGTCGGCAGCGGCAGCTCCGTGTCCCGCCAGCCACCCTCACGCTCCAGTCGCAGCGACAGCCGCGTCACGGCGGTGACCACCTCGCCGGAGCGGCAGAAGGCCACGCAGTGGCCGGCGGCCGGCCCCGCGGCCACCAGCGGGGCGTACGTCCCGGCCGCACCGAAAACCTCCGGCGCCCCCCGCCGCAACCGCAACGCGGCCGTGGTGAGCGCCTCCTTCTCGGCACCGAGGCCCTCGCAGGGCGCGGCGAAGGAGACCGGACGCCGGTTGTCCGGGTCGACCAGCGCAAGGAACTCCCGCTCCGAACCCTGGTACACGTCCGGCACCCCCGGCATCGTCAGATGCAGCAGCGTCGCTCCGAGCACATTGGCGCGCGCGTAGGGCGCCAACTCGTGGGCGAACCGCGCCACCGAGTGCTGCGGCGGCCCCGCCGGCCCGGCGTCGACGAACGCCGACACCGCCTTCTCGTACGCCGCGTCCGGCTCCGTCCAACTGGTGCGCAAGCCGGCCTCCCGTACGGCCTTGAGCAGCGCGGTCTCCAGGCGGCCCGCGTCGGGCGGGCCGAAGCCGACCGCCGTCTGCCAGGCGGCCCACGCGACCTGCGGGTCGGGCGCGGTGCCGCCGGGCACGTTCTGCGCATCCTCGGTGATCTGCGCGAGGAAGTCCGCCCAGCGCTCGGGACATTCGGAGAGCACCGCGATCCGGGCCCGCACGTCCGCACTGCGCTTGGTGTCGTGCGTCGTGAGCACGGTCCCCGTGGCGGGCCAGTCGCGCGCCACCTTGGCGCAGTACGCGTGGAACGCCTCCGGGGCGACGGCCGGTTCGCCGGGCTCGCCGCCGACCTCGTTCGCCGAGATCAGCGGCCCGTACCGGTAGAACGCCTTGTCCTCCACGGACTTCGCCCGCAGCGCGGACGCCGTCTGCGCGAAGCGGGCGCGGAACGCCTCGTGGTCCGGGCCGGTGCCGAGGCGGCCGAGCGCCAGGTCACGGACGAGGTCGACGGCGGACGACTCGTCCGGCACGGTGAAGGTCTCCTTCGCCAGGCGAGCCGCCTCTTCGGGCAGCGCCGCCTCGTCGCCCGCCCGGTAGGGGCGGTAGACGGGGACGTGGACCAGCAGTTCCCGTATCGCGTCGCGCAGCGCCCACGGCGCGTGGTCGCGCAGCCGCGGGTCGGCGCTGCACGCCCGCTCGGCGAGGCGCACGAGCGCGGTGCTCTCCGCGGCCAGCTCATGGGTCACCACCTCGTACGCCGCGCGTCGCCGCGTCGCCTCCCAGCGGCCGCCCAAGTCCTCGGCCGCCTCGGTGAACCGACGGTGGTCGGCGGCCAGTTCCGCCGCTCCGGCAGGGTCGGTGAACAGGCCGTCGATCCGGCGCAGCGCGTCGTACCCCGTGGTGCCGGCGACGGGCCAGCTGTGCGGCAGCGGCTCGTCCCCGGTGAGGATCTTCTCCACGACGATCCAGCAGTCCCCGCCGGTCGCCTCGTCGAGCCGGCGCAGATACCCCTCCGGGTCCGCCACGCCGTCGGGGTGGTCCACCCGCAGGCCTTCGACGACCCCGTCCCGTACCAGCTCGAGGATCTTGGCGTGGGTGGCGTCGAAGACCTCCGGGTCCTCCACGCGCACGCCTATCAGCTCCGAGACGGTGAAGAACCGCCGGTAGTTCAGTTCGGTGCGGGCCAGCCGCCACCAGCAGAGGCGGTACCACTGGGCGTCCAGCAGTTCGGTCATCGGCAGGTCAGCCGTCGATCCGCGCAACGGGAAGCGCTGTTCGCCGTAGTGCAGTACGTCCCCCTCGACGTGCATCTTGTCCGTCTCGTCACCGATGCGCCCGGCGAGGACCGGCAGCAGGATCTTCCCGTCGCCGGCCTCCAGGTCGATGTCGAACCAGCGCGCGTACGGCGATGCCGGCCCCTCGCGCAGCACCTCCCACAGCGCGTGGTTGTGGCGAGGAACCGCGGCCATGTGGTTGGGGACGATGTCCAGGACGAGCCCCATGCCGTGTTCCCGTGCCGTGCGGGACAGCTCCCGCAGCGCCGTCTCGCCGCCCAGCTCCTCGCGGACGCGGCTGTGGTCGACGACGTCGTAGCCGTGCGTCGAACCGGGCACCGCCTCCAGCACCGGTGACAGATGCAGATGGGAGACGCCGAGCGCGGCTATGTGCGGCACGGCGGCCGCGGCGGCCGCGAAGGGGAAGCCGGGCTGGAGCTGAAGCCGGTACGTGGAGGTGGGCGTCATGCGAACATACGTACCCGGCCGGAGGGGTTCCTGCGCCCCGGCCCCGGGGAGCGCATCGGCCGACCGGGTGAACCGAGGGCACGCGCGGGTCTGCCACCTGGACGGGGCCGGTTAGATGTGCATCACACCGGCCGCCGTCCGGCGCCGGGCGCTATGCCGGACGCCTCAGCACCGTCATGCTGCGGCCCACCAGCCGCAGCTCGTCCCCTGCCGACACCATCGGACCCTGGCCGGGCGGGACCCCTTCCTTGCGGGCCGTGTCCACGACGACCTGCCACTCCTCGCCGTGGCTCACCGGCACGGTGAAGTCCAGCTCCTCCCCACTCGCGTTGAACATCAGCAGGAACGAGTCGTCCGAGATGCGCTCCCCCCGAGGCCCGGGCTCCGAGATCGCGTGACCGTTGAGGAAGACCGACAGCGCCTTGGCGTGCGCGGCCTGCCAGTCCCTGGCGACCATCTCGTCGCCCTGCGGGGTGAACCAGGCGATGTCGGTGAGCTCGTCGTGCGTCCCCTCCACCGGCCGGCCGTGGAAGAACCGCCGGCGCCGGAAGACGGGGTGGTCGCGCCGCAGCCACACCATCGTCTTGGTGAACGCCAGCAGCGAGCCCTCCTCGTCGTCGCCCGGCTCCGGCCAGTGAACCCAGGCGAGCTCGTTGTCCTGGCAGTACGCGTTGTTGTTGCCGCCCTGGGTGCGGCCGAACTCGTCGCCGTGGCTGAGCATCGGCACGCCCTGCGAGAGCATCAGCGTCGCGATGAAGTTGCGCATCTGGCGTTCGCGCAGCTCCAGCACGCCCTCGTCGTCCGTGTCGCCCTCGGCCCCGCAGTTCCACGACCGGTTGTGGCTCTCGCCGTCGCGGTTGTTCTCGCCGTTGGCCTCGTTGTGCTTGTCGTTGTAGGAGACGAGGTCGCGCAGGGTGAAGCCGTCGTGGCAGGTGGTGAAGTTGATCGACGCCAGTGGCCTCCGGCCGTCGTCCTGGTACAGGTCGGAGGAGCCGGTCAGCCGGGACGCGAACTCGGCGAGGGTGCGCGGTTCGCCGCGCCACAGGTCGCGCACGCAGTCGCGGTACTTCCCGTTCCACTCGGTCCACAGCGGCGGGAAGTTCCCCACCTGGTAGCCGCCCTCGCCGACGTCCCACGGCTCGGCGATCAGCTTGACCTGGCTGACCACCGGGTCCTGCTGCACCAGGTCGAAGAACGACGACAGCCGGTCCACCTCGTGGAACTGGCGGGCTAGGGTCGCGGCGAGGTCGAAGCGGAAACCGTCGACGTGCATCTCGGTCACCCAGTAGCGCAGCGAGTCCATGATCATCTGCAGTACGTGGGGACTACGCATGAGCAGCGAGTTCCCTGTGCCCGTGGTGTCCATGTAGTAGCGGCGGTCGTCCTCCATCAGGCGGTAGTAGGACTCGTTGTCCAGGCCGCGGAAGGAGAGCGTGGGGCCAAGGTGGTTGCCCTCCGCCGTGTGGTTGTAGACCACGTCGAGGATGACCTCGATGCCCGCCCTGTGCAGCGCCCGGACCGCTTGCTTGAACTCGAGCACCTGCTCACCGCGGTCGCCCCAGGAGGCGTAGGTGTTGTGCGGGGCGAAGAAGCCGATGGTGTTGTAGCCCCAGTAGTTGCCCAGCCCCGCGTCGACCAGTCGGTGGTCGTTGACGAACTGGTGGACCGGCATCAATTCCAGCGCGGTGACGCCCAGTTCCGTCAGATGGGAGATGACGGCGGGGTGGGCGAGCCCGGCGTAGGTGCCGCGGAGCTCGGGCGGCAGCTCCGGGTGGAGCATGGTCAGGCCCTTCACATGGGCCTCGTAGATCACCGTGCGGTGGTAGTCGGTGCGCGGCAGCCGGTCGTCGCCCCAGTCGAAGTACGGGTTGACGACCACCGAGGTCATGGTGTGCGGGGCGGAGTCGAGGTCGTTGCGGGAGTCCGGTCTGCCGAAGTGGTAGCCGTAGACCGACTCGTTCCACTCGACCGAGCCGCTGATCGCACGCGCGTACGGGTCGAGCAGCAGCTTCGCGGAGTTGCAGCGCTGCCCGCGCGCCGGCTCGTACGGGCCGTGGACCCGGAAGCCGTAGCGCTGGCCGGGCATGATGCCCGGCAGATAGGCATGCCGCACGAACGCGTCGGTCTCGCGCAGCTCCACCGCTGTCTCCGAGCCGTCGTCGTGCAGCAGACACAGCTCGATCCGGTGTGCGGCCTCCGAGTGCACCGCGAAGTTGGTGCCGGCGCCGTCGTACGTGGCGCCGAGGGGGTACGCCTGTCCCGGCCAGACCTGCATAGATTCGACTCTTCCATTCTGATCCGGGTAATGGGAGCTACTCGGACAAGATCCTCCCCCAAAGTGGTGCGACCTCCTAGCACTTCGGGCCGTCCTACCGGGTGACTGCGCCGGTGTCGACCGGGCGGGTGTACGCATCGGTGTGCGGTGCCCGACGGGCGCCGGTTGGTGCCGTGTCCGGCGTCCGAAGGGTCCCGCGGCGTCGTCAATGCTATGAATCCCCTCACTCCACAAAGCCCGGCCTGATCGGAACAGGGCGCATGATCAGCTGAGTTGGGTAAATTCCCCGACCGATCCTGGTGCACCGCCTCCCGCTGCGGGAGTAGGCTTCCTTGATCGTTGGAGACGGGCGTCGGATACGCAGAAGGCGGTGCGCGGGTGAGCTCGGGAGGGCTGGAGCTACCCCCCGGTGACACGGGTCACGAGGGGGGAGACTCCGCCGAGGTCCCGCCAGGAGCGGTCTCGCTCGCGCGGCCGATGGAGATAGGGGCGGAGCTGGACTGGGGTGCGGACGCCTGGAGCGAGGTGCGTACGCGCGCCCAGCGCGCTGGACGCGCCTACATCTGGCTGAATCTGGTCGAACAGCGGCTGCGGGCGGTCGTGGCCGCCGTGCTGCGCCCGGTCTACGAGCCGGTGCACGGCGACGACTGGGTGGTCGCCGCGGCCGGTCCGGCCGGCCAGGAGTGGGTACAGCGGGCCGTGGCGGTACGGGAGGTCTCCCGCCGCAAGGGGTATCTGCTGGACCCGGCGGACGACAACGTCCTGTGCTTCCTCACGCTGCCGCAGCTGCGTGAGCTGATGATCCAGCACTGGCCGTGCTTCGAGCCGTACTTCGACGACCGGCGCGACGTGGAGCTGGCGCTCGACGAACTCGAGGTGGCCCGGAACGTGGTCTCGCGCAACCGCGCGCTCAACGAGGCGGTGCTCGCCCAGGCCGAGCGGGCCTCGTCCCGGCTGCTGGAGATACTCGGCAACGGCGCCGGCGTCCCCTCGGCCGACCGGCTCCGCGTCGACGCGGTGGAGGACCTCGTCGGCGACCGGTACGCGGACGTCGTGTCCGTCCACCCCGACCGCGTGAGGCTCCAGCGCCAGCTGCCCGCCGAGGACCTCTTCGGCGGCGCACGCCGCCTCGACGCGATCGGCATAGGGCTGAACCTTCTGGTCCAGAACTTCTCCGGCCGCAGGCTCGTCCGCCTCGCCGAGTCCGGATGCCGGGTCCGGCTGGTCTTCCTGAACCCGGCGAGCAGCGCCGTCAAGCGCCGTGAGCGCGAACTGGGCATCAAAAAGGGCGAGTTGAGCCGCACAGTGGAGATGAACATCCTCCATATGCGTCGCGTCCGCTCCCGGCTGCGGGACCCGGGGGCCTTCGAGATCCAGGTCTTCGACGAGACCCCCCGTTTCACCGCCTATCTCGTGGACGGCGACGGCCCCGACGGTCTGGCCGTCGTCCAGTCCTATCTCCGCCGGGCCCGCGGCATGGAGGCGCCGGTGCTGGTGCTGCGGGGCGGCGGGCGCTCCGTGGTGCGGGCCGGGCAGGACACCGAGGCAGGGCTGTTCCAGACATATCGCGAGGAGTTCGAGTCGGTCTGGACCGATTCACGCCCGGTGTCCTGAGTGTCCACCTCGAACCGGCTGTCAGTGGTGCGTGCGAGAGTGGTCGTCAACTGGGGGAAGCACCACCGCACCACCGAGAAGGGGGCATCATGTCCTGGCACCGCGAGCTGCTGGCCGGCTTCGATCTGGAGACGACGGGGACCGACCCGCTCGAGGCACGTATCGTGACGGCCGCGGTCGTCGAGCTGCACGCGGGTGAGCCGGTGCGGAGCCTCGGGTGGATGGCGGACCCGGGGATAAGCATCCCTGCGCAGGCCTCCGCCATCCACGGCATCAGCAACGAGCGGGCTTCGGCGGAAGGCCGGCCCCCGAGCGAGGTGGCCGACGAGATCGCCGCCGCGCTGTGCGGTCACTGGCTGCGGGGTGTCCCGGTCGTCGCGTACAACGCCGCCTTCGACCTGACGCTGCTGGCGGCCGAGTTGCAGCGGCACGGTCTGCCCTCGCTCGCCGAGCGGCTGGACGGCCGGCCGATCGGCCCCGTGATCGACCCGTACACGATCGACCGGGCCGTCGACCGCTACCGCAAGGGCAAGCGCACCCTCGAGGCGGTCTGCGCCGAGTACGGGGTGGTGCTCGCCAGCGCCCACCACGCCGACGCGGACGCCCGGGCCGCGGTCCTGGTGGCCTGCGCGATAGCCGAGCGACACGCCATGGTGGCCTCGCTCGCCGTGGCGGAGCTGCACGACCGGCAGGTGGACTGGTACGCCACGTGGGCGGCGGACTTCCAGAGCTTCCTGCGCCGCAAGGGCACCGCGGACGCGGTGGTCGACGCATCGTGGCCGATGCGCGAACTGGCGCCCGTCGCCGGCTGAGGCGCACGCGCAGGGAGAAGGAGGACCGGCCTCAGAAGGGGTACCACCGCACCTCGGGGTCCCCGTCGCGCAAGGAGGCCACCCTGCGGCGGAACTCGGCCAGTGCCTGGGGATTCGACGGGGCGTGCTGGGCGACCCATGCGCAGCTGGCCGTTTCACGGGCACCGCGCAGGACGGCGCAGCCGTCCCACTCGCGCACGTCCCAGCCGTAGGCGCCTGTGAACGTGGCGTACGCCTGAGGGGCGAGGCCGTAGCGGTCGCGGGACAGGGCCATGACCACCAGATCGTGCTCCCGCAGATCCGACGAGACGGTCTCCAGGTCCACCAGGACCGGGCCGTTTGGACCCACATGGACGTTGCGCGGGAGTGCGTCGCCGTGGATCGGGCCCGGCGCGAGGTGCGGGGACAGTCCGGCGGCGGCAGCCGCGAAACCGTCGCGGCGTGCCCGCAGATAGTCGGCGTCGGCCGGGTCGATCGACTCGCCGGCCAGCCGCAGCCAGCGTTCGACACCGCCGAGCAGCTCACGGCGGGGCAGTTCGAAGGAAGGGGGAGCCAGTGCGTGGACCCGGCGCAGCAGATGCGCGAGGTCGGCGGGCTGCGCGGGGCGCACCGCATCGGGCAGTCGGTGCCACACCGTCACCGGATGGCCTTCGACCAGCCGCGAGCCGGGCTCGGCCGCCCGTACCGCCGGCACACCGGCCGCCTCCAGCCAGCCGGCTACCGCCACTTCCCGCTCCGCACGTCCCAGCAGACCGGCGTCCCTGCCGACCTTCACCACCACCTGGGCCGTCGCGAACACGGCATTCTCCCCGAGCGCCAGCAACGCCGCCCCCGCCGGGAAGCCGGCCGCCGCCAGTACCTCGCGTGCCCGTGTCTCGTCCATGGCCTTCTCCCGGCACCGTCGTGAATCCGACAAAGTCTCGCATCCACGCAGGTCGCCTTGACGAGGCGACGGCCCGTCAGCACGATGACACAGGCCGCCGGGGCGGCCGGGCATACCGCTACGAGCCGCCCGAAGGAGTCGAATACGTGATATCGGCGACCACGACGGCGCAGCCTGAGAAGAGCACCTCCCGGAACACACGGAACACAAAAGGCGGACTCGCGGCGGACCATGGGGCCTGGTTCCTCGTCCTGCCGGCGCTGATCCCCATTCTGTTACTGAGCGTGGGACCGCTGCTCTACGGCATCGCACTCGCCTTCACGGACTCACAGGCCGGGCGCACCGAGCCCACCCAGTGGATCGGCACGCTCAACTTCCAGGACCTCCTTCACGACACCCTGTTCTGGGACTCGTTCCGGATCGGCCTGCTGTGGGCGGTCGGCGTGACCGTCCCGCAGTTCCTGCTCGCACTCGGCCTCGCACTGCTGCTCGATCAGCGGCTGCGGCTGCGCTGGCTCGCCCGGGCGCTGGCCATCGTCCCCTGGGCGATGCCGGAGGTCGTCGTCGGCATCATGTGGCGGCTCGTCTACAACCCGGACGCCGGCATCCTCAACGAGACGATCCGTGATCTGGGCCTCGGCGTGGGCCGGGACTGGCTCACCGGACTCGCCACCGCGCTGCCGGCGGTGATCATCGTCGGGATCTGGGCCGGCATGCCGCAGACCACGGTCGCCCTGCTCGCCGGACTGCAGAACACCCCTCACGAACTGCACGAGGCGGCCGCACTCGACGGCGCCGGCGCCTGGCGCCGGTTTTGTACCGTCACCTGGCCGGCGCTCAGGCCCGTCGCGCTCGCCATCACCGCCCTCAACTTCATCTGGAACTTCAACTCCTTCGCCCTGGTGTACGTGCTCACGGGCGGCGGGCCGGGCGGCCGGACCCGGCTGCCCATGCTGTTCGCCTACGAGGAGGCCTTCCGCTACGGCCAGTTCGGGTACGCGGCGGCGATGGGCTGCGTCATGGTCGCCGTCATCTCGGTGATGCTCGCCTTCTACCTCGTGGGACGGCTCAAGGGAAGCGAGGACGCATGACGGCCCAACGCATCGGCAGAGCAGGGCGCGCCGGGCAGTACGCCGCACTGCTGGCATATCTGGTCTTCCTCGCCTTCCCGTTCCTCTGGCTGATCTCGACCGCGTTCAAGCCGCCGCGCGAACTGGGGTCGCTGCATCCGACCTGGATCCCCGAGGATCCGACCCTGGCGAACTTCCGGCAGGCCTTCGACGAGCAGCCGCTGCTCCGGGCCGCCGGCAACAGTCTGGTCGCGGCCCTTGCGGCGGCGCTGGTCGCCGTGGTGATCGCGACCCCCATGGCATACGTCATGGCCCGCAACCGCGGCAGGCTCACGACGGCCGCGACCGGCTGGGTGGTCGTGAGCCAGGCGTTCCCCTTCGTCCTGGTGATCATTCCGCTCTTCCTGATCCTGAAGAACTTCCATCTGATCAACACCCTGTCCGGCCTGATCATGGTGTACGTCGTGTGGTCGCTGCCGTTCGCGCTGTGGATGCTGGTCGGCTATGTGCGAGCAGTGCCACGGGAGTTGGAGGAGGCCGCGGCGGTCGACGGGGCAGGACGGCTGCGTACCCTCGTGTCCGTCACCGCGCCGCTGCTCGCGCCGGGCATCGTTGCCACCGCGCTGTTCGCGTTCATCACCGCGTGGAACGAGTTCTTCTTCGCGCTCGTCCTGCTCAAGACCCCGGAGAAGCAGACGTTGCCGGTCGTCCTCACCCACTTCCTGGGCGCGGAGGGCGTCGCCGACCTCGGGCCGCTCGCCGCGGCCGCGTTCCTCGCGACGATCCCCTCGCTCGTCATCTTCGCGATCATCCAGAAGCGGATCACGGGCGGCATGCTCGCCGGGGCGGTGAAGAGCTGATGGGCGTACGGAAACCACGAAGCCGAGCGCTCACGGCAGCCGTCGCCGCACTCGTCCTGCTGGTGACCGGCTGTTCGGGCGGCCAGGCGCGCGACGACGGCACGATCCGGCTCCGCTTCCAGTCGCTGGCATGGCAGAAGGAGTCCGTCGACGCCAACAAGGAACTGGTCGAGGAGTGGAACGCCGCCCACCCGGACATCCAGGTCGAGTACGTCCAGGGCAGTTGGGACAGTGTTCACGACCAGTTGCTGACCTCGTTCGAGGGCGGCGAGGCACCCGACATCATCCATGACGCCTCCGACGACCTCGCCGACTTCGCCTACGGCGGCCGGCTCGCGGATCTGAGCGAGCTGCTGCCCGAGCGCCTGAGATCGGACATCCCGGAGCAGAGCTGGGAGTCGACGACATTCGGCGACGGCATCCACGGCGTCCCGTTCCTGCAGGAGCCGCGGGTACTGATCGCTAACAAGAAGATCCTCGAGTCGTCCGGGGTCCGGGTGCCGACGGCGGAGAAGCCGTGGAGCTGGGCGGAGTTCCGTCAGGTCACCAAGGACCTGACGGCGAGGATGGGGGAGGGGAAGTACGGCATCGCCTGGCCGCTCAAGGAGCCCGTGTCCGTCACTCTCAACCTCGGCCTCTCCGCGGGTGGTCGGCTGTTCCATATGGGCGACGACGGAAAGGTCACCATCGACTTCACCGAAGGCGACTCCGTGGTGCCCGGCACCATCCACGACCAGGTCGACGTCGACGGGAGCGCCTCGCGCAGCACGCTGGGGATGGGCGGCTCGGACTCGCTGCCAGGATTCTTCGGCGGCAAGTACGCGATGGTGCCACTCGGCTTCTCGTACCGGCAGCAGATAGTCCAGCAGGCACCGGAAGGCTTCGAGTGGACTGTTCTGCCGGCGCCTGCCGGGGCCGGCGGGCCGCTCCAGGGCGTGAGCCCGCAGACCCTGTCGGTCTCCGAGGACAGCGCGCACAAGAAGGAGGCCGTGCAGTTCATCGACTTCATGCTGCGGCCGCCGAACATGGTGCGGCTGGCGAAGGGCGACTGGATGTTGCCGACCGGCATTCAGGCGCTGAAGGACCCTGCGCTGCACACGCAGAAGGACGGCTGGGCGACCGGGGCCGCTCTCGCAGCAGATCTGCGCCCGGCACCGGCACAGTCGGTGCGCGGCTATCCGGAATGGAAGGACAAGGTGGCCACCCCCGCGTACCAGGAGTACTACAGCGGCGCGATCGACGAGGACGAACTGAGGAAACGGCTGGTGGAGGACGGGAATCTGGTGCTGGCCCGCTACCAGCGCTGACGGCGCGACGACCGGCAGGTCGCCGCGCCGCGCGGTGCTCACCGGGGCTGCCGTCAGGCGGCCCTCCCAGGTGGCGGGGGCGGGGCGGGTGACAGGCCCGCTGCAGATGCCGCCCGCACCCCGCCCGACGCTCCCGCGTCACACCCGAACCGGCTCCGTCCCCGCGGCCCCCGCGTCGGTCACCGGCCCGGCCACCGGCCGGGCCGGCTCGTCGTGGGTCAGATCCGGCAACCACCGCAGCCACTTCGGGAAGTACCAGTTCCGGTCCCCCAGCAGCGCCATGACCGCCGGCAACAGCACCCCGCGGATCACCGTCGCATCGATCAGTACCGCGGCCGCCAGCCCGACACCCATCTGCTTCATCGACTGCATCGACAGCGTTCCGAAGATCGCGAAGACCGCGACCATGATGACCGCCGCGCTCGTCACCACGCCCGCCGTCGTCACGACACCATGGGTGATGGCCTCGCGTGTTCCGCGGCCCTGGAGCTTCGCCTCGCGGATCCGGGACACCACGAAGACGTGGTAGTCCATCGACAGGCCGAAGAGGATCACGAACAGGAACAGCGGCAGCCACGCGATGATCGCGCCGACCCCCTCCGCGCCGACCAGTGACGCGCCCCAGCCGTGCTGGAAGACGGCCGTCAGGATGCCGTACGCCGCGCCGACCGACAGCAGATTGAGCACGATCGACGTGACCGCGATCGTCAGCGAACGGAACGACAGCAGCATCAGCACGAAGGCGAAGATGACGACGAAGGCGAAGACGGGCGCGACCGCCCCGGTCAGCTGGTCGTTGAAGTCCTTCGAACCGGCGACCTGCCCGCTGATCGGCGCCTCGACGCCCTCGACCTTGCCGAGGGTCGCGGGCCGGACCTCGTCCCGCAGCACTTCCAGGCTCTTCTCGGCCCGGTCCTGGTCCGAGCCGCCGACCAGGGGGACGTACACGAAGGCGAGGTTCTGCTCCGCGTGGGTGACGACCTCCACCGGGCCCTCGGACGCGCCGGACGTCACCGCCTGCTCCCGGAAGTCGGCAATGGCGTCCCGTACGGTGGCCGCGCCGATGTCGTCGGCCCTGACCACGACCTCCGCCGGGTCGACGCCCCCGGGGAACGCCTCGTTGATCCGCTGGTAGGTCGCCACGATCGGCACCGAGTCACCGAACTCCTGGTCCAGCGTGAAGTTCTGGGTCTTCATGCCCAACGCGGGCAGTGCGATCGCGACCAGCGCGCCGGCCGCCACGACCAGGGAGACCAGCGGCCGCCGCAGCACGCCGCCGAGCACCCGGCTCCACACCCGGCTCTCGACGCCGTGGCCGCCGGCGGCACGCCTGCGCCGGCCGACGAACGGTAGCCGGCCCTTGTCGACCCGCTCACCGAGGAGTGAGAGCAGCGCCGGCAGCACGGTGACCGAGCCGACCATTGCCACGGCCACCACGATCAGCGAGGCGAGGCCCATCGACTCGAACTCACCGATGCCGGTGAAGAGCATGCCCGCCATGGCGACACAGACCGTCACACCGGAGACGACGACGGCGCGCCCGCTGGTCGCCGCGGCGATCATGATGGCCGTTCGGCCGTCCCGGCCGGCAGCCCGCTCCTCGCGCTCACGCCGCAGATAGAACAGGCAGTAGTCGACACCGACGGCGAGACCGACCAGCAGCATCACCGAGTTGGCCGTCTCGCTCATCGGCATCACATGGCTGACGACGCCCATCAGACCCATCGTCGCCATGATCGCGGTGATGGCGAGCAGCACCGGCAGCAGCGCGGCGACCAGTGCGCCGAAGGCGATCAGCAGGATGCCCAGTGCGACGGGGACGGCGGAGAGCTCGGCCCGCTGGAAGTCGTCACCGAACGCCTCGTCGAAGGTCTTGCCCATGCTGGCGCTGCCGAGTTCTTCGATCCGCAGCTCCTTGTGCTTGTCCTGGACGCCGGCCACGGCGTCGAGGACCGGGTCGATCCGTTCGCTCGCGGTCTCCGGGTCGCCGCGGACGTCGAACTGCACCAGTGCGCTGCGGCCGTCCCGCGAGATGCTCTTGGTGTCGTACGGCGAGGTGATGTTCGTGACCTCGCGGGTGCCGTCGACGGCACGCATGACGTCGTCGACCGCCTTGCGGAACGCCGGGTCGGTCGCCGTGACGGAGGCGTCGCGCGCCTGGACGAGTACGGTCTCGCCGGCCGGCTCGTCGATCCCGGCCTCCTCCGTGATCCGCGCGGCCTGTGTGGTCTCGCCCGACAGCTGTTCGCTTTCCTTGAGTTCGACCCGGCCCGCAGCCGAGCCCGCCACCATGGCGAGCAGGACGAACAGCACCCAGATCCCCACGGCGGCCCAGCGGTGCTGAGCGCTCCAGCCGCCCGCCCGCGCGGCGATGCCGCGCGGGCCCCTTCCTGCTCTCCCCATGACAGGCATGTCCCCTCGTATGTGCGTACGTTCATCGCGTATGGCCGCGGGCATGTGTGCGGAGGTGTGTGAGTCGAGTGCACGAATGCCCATATCCGTGACCTGTACATGGGGCGTATGTGTGCGATTTCTGAACACGGCCCCCAGGCACCCTTCGAAGCTATGGGCGTATTCAGGCCTTCTCCTCCTGCCGGGCGGTGACTTGGAACATGCGGGGTCTCCTCCTCATGGACGGTGCCATCCCCGACAAGAAGGATCGAAGCCCCTTACAACTAAGGGCCCTTGAGGGTCGCGTCCGACTTGGATCGTGATGGCCGATTTCTTATTACGAAACCTTGTTGACTGAGTCACAGCTGCATGAAGGTCTTGATCTGTGCGCGTCAATCGGTCAGGGTTTCGAACCAGCCCCGGGAGATTTTCCGTCCACGGGGCGATCCCCCCACAAAAAGATGACGAGGAGACCCCTCTTCATGGCAACTCACAAGCGTGCGAGCCGGATCAAGCTCACCGCCGCCATAACCGCCGTGGCCGCCGCAGCAGGCGTCACACTGCTCAACACATCCTTCGCCGGAGCGGCAGCTCCCGCCGAGGGCAAGATCTACGGTGCGAACGCCGAAGGTGCCGTCGCCGGCAGCTACATCGTCATGCTGGACGAGAAGACCGACAAGAAGGGCCTGGCCAAGGAGTACGGCGGCACGCTGAAGCGCAACTACAGCTCCGCCATCAACGGCTTCTCGGCCAGCGGTCTCAGCGAGACCGAGGCCAAGCGTCTCGCCGCCGACCCGGCCGTCGCCAAGGTCGTCCAGAACAAGAAGTTCACCATCAACGCCACCCAGGACAACCCGCCGTCCTGGGGCCTCGACCGCGTCGACCAGGCCGACACGGCCGGCGACAGCAAGTACACCTACCCGGACGGCGCCGGTGAAGGCGTGACCGCGTACGTCATCGACACCGGCGTCCGCGTCTCCCACAAGGACTTCGAGGGTCGCGCCACCCACGGCTTCGACGCCGTGGACAACGACGACTCCGCCGACGACGGCAACGGTCACGGCACCCATGTCGCGGGCACCATCGCCGGTACCGCGCACGGCGTCGCCAAGAAGGCGAAGATCGTCGCCGTCCGGGTGCTCGACGACAACGGCTCGGGCACCACCGAGCAGGTCGTCGCCGGCATCGACTGGGTCACCCAGAACCACCAGGGCCCGTCCGTCGCCAACATGAGCCTCGGCGGCGGCGTCGACGAGGCGCTCGACGAGGCCGTGCGCAAGGCCATCGCGGCAGGCGTCACCTTCGGCGTGGCCGCCGGCAACGAGTCCTCCGACGCTAGCCAGGGTTCCCCGGCCCGGGTGCAGGAGGCCATCACCGTCGCCTCCTCCACCAAGGACGACGCCCAGTCGGACTTCTCCAACTTCGGCGGGATCGTGGACATCTACGCCCCGGGCTCCGACATCACTTCGTCGTGGAACGACAGCGACGAGGGCACCAAGACCATCTCCGGCACCTCCATGGCGACCCCGCACGTCGTCGGCGCCGCGGCGGTCTACCTGGCAGGCCACCAGGACGCCACCCCGGAGCAGGTCGCCGCGGCCCTCACCGAGGGTGCGACGGCCGACAAGATCACCAACCCGAGCGAGGGTACGCCCAACAAGCTGCTGAAGATCGTCGAGTGACCGACGGTCCGCGCTGCTGAACGGCGGTCGCCGTGCCCTCCCCCACGGGGCACGGCGACCGCTTATCGTTCCAGGCATGACGAGGAAGTATGCGGCACTCCTGCGCGGGATCAACGTCGGTGGCAGCAGGAAGGTCCCCATGGCGGAACTCCGTGCCGTCCTCAGCGGTTTGGGCCACGGCGACGTCGCCACGTACCTGCAGAGCGGCAACGCGGTGTTCAGCAGTGGGGAGAAGGACGAGGACGCGCTCGCCGCCGGTCTGGAGCAGGCCATCGAGAAGGCGTTCGGCTTCCGCGTCGACACCCTGGTTCGCAGCGGCACCTATCTGCGCGCCGTGGCCGACGCCTGCCCGTTCCCGGCGGCCTCGCTCCAGGGCAGGCAACTGCACGTCACGTTCTTCTCCGAGCCGGTCGACGCGGACCGGTTCGCATCCGTCGACGCGGCGGCCCATCTGCCTGAGGAGTTCCGGCTCGGCGACCGTTCGCTGTATCTGTACGCGCCGGACGGACTCGGTCGCTCGAAGCTCGCCGTCACCCTCTCCCGGCCCGGCCTGCTCGAGGGGGTCGTCGCCACCAGCCGCAACTGGAACACCGTCGTCAAACTCGTGGCGATGACCCGTGACTGACTCCCCACGGGCCTGGGGGGACGCGGAAGTGGCCCGTTCGAACGGTTTGTGAATGGCCCAGGGAAGCGTGCCACTTGCCGACTAGGGTCGTGGATATGCCCACCACGGACACCGGGACCAAGACCGCCGTCGACTTCTACTTCGACCCCGCCTGCCCCTTCGCCTGGATCACCTCACGCTGGCTGCTCGAGGTCGAACGCGAGCGTGCGCTCGACCTGCGCTTCCGGGTGATGAGCCTGTACCTCCACAACCTCGGCAACGAACTGCCCGGCTGGTACCGCGAGTTGGTCGACAAGTCGATCGGCCCGGTGCGGGTCGCCGCCGCCGCGGCCGAGCGGCACGGAGACGAAGTGCTGCGCGACCTCTACACCGCCTTCGGACCGGCATCCATCATGAGAAGAACGAGGACTTCGACGAGGTCGTCATGAAGTCCCTCGCCGCGGTGGGACTGCCCGCCAACCTGGCTGAAGCCGCGCACGACCCCACGTACGACGCGGCTGTCCGCCGCAGCCACGACGCCGGCAAGGACCCGGGTGCCGACGCCTATGTCGGCACGCCGACGATCCACGTCGACGGCACCGTCTGGTTCGGACCGGTGCTGAACTCGGTACCGCGGGGCAAGGAGGCCGCGCAGCTCTTCGACAGCTTCCGGGTGCTCGCGAACCACCCGGACCTGTTCGAGCTGAAGCGCGCCCGCACCGGCGGCCTGGTCTTCGACTAGGCGTCCGCCCCGGCGGCCTGGTCTTCGACCCGGCGTCCGCTCCCGGCTCGGCTGTCGCGTTTGTTCAAGACCCCGGTCCGGGGCCCGCCCTACCGTCACTGCCATGAACAAGCAGACCGTGTTCCCCGCCCTGACCGAATGCGCCGCAGAAGCGGTCCGTGTCGCCCGCGGTGTGGACCCCGCACGACTCGCCGGGCCGACGCCCTGCGCCGACTGGGACGTCCGGACCCTCGTCAACCACCTCGTCCTCTACACCTCCCACGGCCTGGAACACCGGGCCCTGCGCAAGCCGTTGCCCGACGAACTGACCGGGCGGGACTTCACCGCCGACGCCGACTGGGCGCAGGCCTACGCGGAACAGATGGAGCGCGCCCTCGCGGCATGGCGGGACCCGGCCGTCTGGGAGGGCGGGATCGACCTCGGGTTCACCGCCATGCCGGCACCCGAGATCGCCTCGCTGATCACCAAGGAGCTCGCCGTCCACGGCTGGGACCTGGCCCGTGCCACCGGCCAGGAGTTCCGCACCACCGAAGCGACCGGCGCGCTGATCCTGTCCGTGGTCGACGCCCACGCCGAGGTCTACCGCCAGTACGACGGCTTCGCCGAGCCCGTAGTGATGCCCGCCGCCGCGACCCCCTTCGAACGGGCGCTGGCGAACTCCGGACGCGACCCCCGCTGGAGTGCCCCCGTCACCACGTGACCGACGCCGGTGGGGTGTCACGTGACAAGGCCATGGAACGAAGCTCTGCTAGGCGGTGGCCGCCAGCAGCTGCTCGGCCCGCGCCTCGTCGTAGCGGCCCAGCAGCAGCCGTGCCAGCTCCGGCGAGGGGCCCAGCACGTCCGCCACGACGTTCGCCCCGCCGGCGTCCGCGCCGACCGCGATGCGGTCGGGAAGCCGGCCGGGGGCGATCACGTACGGAGCCACCGCGACACGCGCGAAGCCGTCCGCCCGGAGCGAGCGGACCGCGTCCTCGGTGCGCGGAAGGGATGCGGAGGCGAACGCAGGTCGCACGGCGCACCAACCGGTGTGCCGCAGCTCCCGCGCTGTTTGGACGATCACTGCGATCGCCTCCGGGTCTGTGGAGCCCGCGGCGGCCAGCACCAGGCCCGTCGAGCTCTTGTCCGCGGGCGTGAGGCCCGCCTCGTACAGCCGCCGCTCGACGGCGGCGAGCAGCAGCGGCGACGGGCCGAGGACCTCGGCCTGCCGGATCCGCAGCGCCGGCGGCGCCTGGCGGAGCACGGTGGGGATGTCCGCCTTGGCGTGGAAGGCGCGTGTCAGCAGCAGAGGCAGCGCCACCACGTCCCGTACGCCTTCGGCCGCCAGACGGCCGAGGACCTGCGGCACCGAGGGGGCGTTGAAGTCGAGGAACGCGGTCTCGACGCGCAGCCCAGGCCGCAGCGACCGCACCCGCCCCGTGAGGGCGTGGACGGTCGCGGCGTGCCGCGGGTCGCGGCTGCCGTGCGCTATGACGAGGAGGACAGGGCTGCTGTGGTGCATCGCCGGCTCAGCTCCTGACGAGAAGACCGCGGCTGCGCAGCACCCACCGCTCCAGCGGACTGAAGATCAGCAGGTCGATCGCGATGCCGACGATCAGAATCAGGACGATGGCGAGGAACACCCCTGGCATGTCGGCGTTGTTGCGGCCGTTCTCCAGCAACTGGCCGAGCCCGAGGCCCAGGTCGGGGGAGGAGGCGATGATCTCCGCAGCCATCAGCGAACGCCACGAGAACGCCCAGCCCTGCTTCAGGCCCGCCACATACCCCGGCAGCGCCGCCGGCATCACGATGTGCCAGGCGCCCTTCAGCCCGGTCGCGCCGAGCGTGCGGCCGGCCCGCAAAAACAGCGGCGGCACCTGGTCGACACCGGACACCAGTCCATTCGCGATCGAGGGGACCGCGCCCAGCAGGATCACGGCGAACATCATCTTGTCGTTCAGTCCGAGCCAGATCACGGCCGGCGGCACCCAGGCCACGGACGGCAGCGACTGCAGACCGGACAGGATCGGACCGATCGCCGCACGCACGAACTTGACCCGTGCGACCACCAGCCCGAGCGGCGTGCCGATGGCGAGAGCCAGCAGGAAGCCGAGCAGACCACGAGAGACGCTGGTCCAGATGACCTCGAACAGTGTGCCCTTCAGCCACATGTCGGACACGCTGTCCCACACCGCGGACGGCGCCGGCAGCTTGTAGTCCTCCGTGACCTCCGCCCACACCAGCAGCTGCCAGGCGACGAGGACCAGTGCCACGGCGGCCAGCGGCGGCAGCACCTTGTGCAGCAGCACCTCGCGCACCGGCGTGCGGTTCACCTGGACCGCGTCCAGCGCGTCGAGGCCGGCCTCCAGACCCGCCAGGTCGTCGGCCTTGTCCGTGCCCTTCCCGGCAGTGGTCGTATCAGTGCTGGCCATGTCGGCGGATCTCCCCACGCAGTTCTTCGGTGATCTCGACGGACAGCTCCGCCACCGCGGTGTCCTCGATGCGTCGCGGCTGGTCGATGTCGACGGTCCACTCACGGGCCACGCGTCCCGGCCGTGACGACAGCAGCACCACCCGCTGGGCGAGCCGCACCGCCTCACGGACGTTGTGGGTGACGAACAGGACCGACACGTTCGTCTCCCGCCAGATCCGGGTCAGCTCGTCGTGCAGCACGTCCCGGGTGATGGCATCGAGCGCCGCGAACGGCTCGTCCATCAGCAGCAGCCGGCTGTCCTGCGCCAGGGCGCGGGCCATGGCGACCCGCTGCCGCATGCCGCCCGACAGCTCGTGCACCCGCTTGCGGAACGCGCCGCCGAGCCGCACCAGCTCCAGCAGCCGCTCCGCCTCCTGGCGCCGCGCTCCCTTCGGCACGCCGCGCAGCTTGAGCGCGAGTTCGATGTTCTTGCCCGCGGTCAGCCACGGGAACAGGGCGTGCTCCTGGAACATCAGCGCGGGCCGGCCACCGGGGGTCTCGATGGACCCCGCGGTCGGCCGGTCCAGTCCGGCGACCAGGTTCAGCAGCGTCGACTTCCCGCAGCCCGAGGCCCCGAGGAGGGTGACGAACTCGCCCGGCGCGACATCGAGCGTGATGTCGTCCAGCACGAGCTGCGGCCCGGCGGGCCCGTTGAAGGACTTGGAGACATGCCCGAGGCGCGCCGCGTACTCGTGCTCGACACTCACGCGGTCCTCGGCCTTGGCGATGGCAGTGGCCATGGTCGTCACCTCCTGGGAACTCGGCTGCTACGGGTTACTTGACGCCGAGCCCGGCGTCGGCGACCGCGGGGCCGCCCTGGGACTCGAGGACCTTGTTCAGCGGCTTCAGGTCGTAGATCCCGGCGAGGTCGGGCTGCTCCAGCAGACCGGCCTTCACCGCGTGGTCCGCCTGCGCGCCGAGGGTCGCCGCCAGTGGGTCGTCGGTGAACCGGATCGACTTCCACGCCGGGTCGATCACCTCGGGCGGCAGTGACTTGCCGGTCAGCTCCTCGATCTTGGCGTTGGCCGAGGCCTTCGCCTCCTCGGGATGGGCGTTGATCCACTTGTTGGTCTTCACCGTGCCGCGCAGCACCGCCTCGACGACGCCGGGATGCTCCTTCAGGAACTTCTGCGACACGATGATGTTCGTGATCACGAACTTCTTGCCGGGCCACAGGTCCGACTCGTCGAGCAGCACCTTCGCACCGTCGCTCACCAGCTTCGACGCGGTCGGCTCCGGCACCCAGGCGCCGTCGACGGAACCGGACAGATAGGCGCTCGGCGTGACCTTGTTGTCGCTGCGGACCACGGAGACATCGCCCTTGCCGGTCTGGGGGTCGACCTTCCAGCCCTGCTCGTCGATCCAGTTGAGGAACGCCACGTCCTGGGTGTTGCCGTGCTGCGGAGTGGCGATCTTCTTGCCCTTGACGTCGTCCAGGGACTTGATCTTCTTCGGGTTCACGACGAGTTTCACGCCGCCGGACGCGGAACCGCCGATGATCCGCAGGTTGTCGCCGCCCGACTTGACGTAGCCGTTGACGGCGGGGGAGGGGCCGATGAAGCCGATGTCGATCGAGTCGGCGTTCAGCGCCTCGATCTCCGAGGGCCCGGCGTTGAAGGAAGCCGTCGACAGCCGGGTGCCGCCCAGCTCCTTCTGGATGATGCCTTCCTGGTGACCGACCAGGGCGGTGGCATGGGTGAGGTTCGGGAAGTACCCGATCCTCACGGTGTCGAGACCGTCGATCTTCTCGCCCGTGACGGCGGGAGCGACCGAGTCGTCCTTGGCCTGGGAGCCGTAGCCGCACGCCGTGAGGACCACGGCGAGGAGCGGCAGTGCGGCTGCGGCGGCGAGGCCGCGCCCCAGGAAGGTACGAGTGGCATGCACGGGAGGGGTTCCTCTCGTAGGCCCGGTCCCTACGTCATGTCGGACGCGGCCGGGTCGTCGGTGGGCAGAACGGTCTTCGGTGCGGGAAGCGGAGGGCGCCTGTGCTGTGCGCGTACGTCACCGCGCACATCGCGCCACCCCGCCCGTGCCCGCGCCGAGTGCCCCGCTGCCGACGCGGCCGCCCTCCTTGGCGAAGGTCGAGTAGATGTCGGTCATCAGAAGTCCCAGCCGTCCTCGTCCTGTTCGGCGGGTGCGTCGGCCTCGGCAGCGAAGGCGTCGCCTGCCATGCCGGCCGCGAGCGTGGTGCCGTCGGCCGGGTCGATGAGCAGGAACGAGCCAGTGCGGCGCGAGTGCGCGTACGAGTCGAGGGCCAGCGGTTCGGCGGTGCGCACCTTGACGCGGCCGATGTCGTTGGCGACGAGCTGTCCGGGTGCCGGGTGCTGGGAGAGGTCGTCGAGGGTGAGCCGGGAGGGGATCTCCTTGACGATGGCCTTGACCGTGCGGGTGGTGTGCTTGAGCAGCACCCGCTGGCCGACGGCGAGCGGCTGGTCCGCGACATGGCAGACGGTCGCCTCGATGTCCTGCGTGGTCGGCGGTGCGTCGTCGGTCGGCACGATGATGTCGCCGCGGGAGACGTCGATGTCGTCCTCCAGCAGCAGGGTGACCGACTGGGGCGTCCAGGCGACGTCCACCGGCTTGCCCAGCAGGTCGATGCCGGCGACCTTCGAGGTACGGCCCGACGGCAGCACGGTGACGGACTCGCCGACACGGAAGGTGCCGGCGGCGATCTGACCGGCGTAGCCGCGGTAGTCGGGGTGTTCTGCCGTCTGCGGGCGGATCACGTACTGCACGGGCAGCCGCGCGTGGCAGGTGGTCAGGTCGTGGCTGACGGGCACCGTCTCGAGGTGCTCGAGCACGGTCGGGCCGCCGTACCAGTCCATGTTGGCGGAGGGGTCCACCACATTGTCGCCGGCGAGCGCGGAGATCGGGATCGCGGTGATCTCCGGAACGCCGAGGGAGGCCGCGTAGGCGGTGAACTCCTCGGCGATCTTCGCGAAGACAGGCTCGGCGTAGTCGACGAGGTCCATCTTGTTGACGGCCAGGACCACATGCGGGACGCGCAGCAGAGCGGCGACCGCGGCGTGCCGGCGGGTCTGCTCGACGACACCGTTGCGGGCGTCGACCAGGACGACGGCGAGCTCGGCGGTGGAGGCGCCGGTGACCATGTTGCGGGTGTACTGCACGTGGCCGGGAGTGTCGGCGAGGATGAACCGCCGCCGGGGGGTGGCGAAGTAGCGGTAGGCCACGTCGATGGTGATGCCCTGCTCCCGCTCGGCCCGCAGGCCGTCGGTGAGCAGCGCCAGGTCAGGCGCGTCCTGGCCGCGGCTGCGGGAGGCGTGCTCGACGGCCTCCAGCTGGTCGGTCAGCACCGACTTGGAGTCGTGCAGCAGCCGCCCGACCAGGGTGGACTTGCCGTCGTCGACGGACCCGGCGGTGGCGAAGCGCAGCAGGGTGGTGGCGGACAGCTGCTCGGACAGCTGCTCGGTGGGGCTGGTCATCTCTAGAAGTACCCTTCGCGCTTGCGGTCTTCCATCGCGGCCTCTGACAGCTTGTCGTCGGCGCGGGTGGCGCCCCGCTCGGTGAGGCGGGAGGCGGCGATCTCGGCGATCACGGCGTCGAGTGTGGTGGCGTCGGAGTCGACGGCGCCGGTGCAGGACATGTCGCCGACCGTGCGGTAGCGGACCAGCCGCTTCTCGGTCGTCTCCGTGTCCTTCGGGCCGCCCCACTCGCCGGCGGTCAGCCACATGCCGGAGCGCTTGAACACCTCACGCTCGTGCGCGAAATAGATCTGCGGCAGCTCGATCTGCTCGCGCTGGATGTACTGCCAGACGTCCAGCTCGGTCCAGTTCGACAGCGGGAAGACCCGCACATGTTCACCGGGGGCGTGGCGGCCGTTGTAGAGCTGCCACAGCTCGGGCCGCTGACGGCGCGGGTCCCACTGCGAGAACTCGTCCCGCAGCGAGAAGACCCGCTCCTTGGCGCGGGCCTTCTCCTCGTCGCGGCGGCCGCCGCCGAACACCGCGTCGAAACGGTGCTGCTGGATCGCCTCGGTCAGCGGCACGGTCTGCAACGGGTTGCGCGTCCCGTCCGGGCGCTCGCGCAGCTTTCCGGCGTCGATGTACTCCTGTACCGAGGCCACATGCAGCCTCAGCCCGTGCCGGGCGACCGTACGGTCCCGGTACTCCAGCACCTCGGGGAAGTTGTGACCGGTGTCCACGTGCAGCAGCGAGAACGGAACGGCCGCCGGGGCGAACGCCTTCAGCGCCAGATGCAGCATCACGATGGAGTCCTTGCCGCCGGAGAAGAGAATCACCGGCCGCTCGAACTCGCCCGCCACCTCGCGGAAGATGTGCACCGCCTCGGACTCGAGCGCGTCCAGGTGGGACAGCGCGTACGGGCTGTCCGTTCCCTCGCTCACGATGTCGACGCTGGTCGTCACAGCAGACCCCTTTCGGCGAGCAGTGCGTGGACCGCGTCGGCGGATTCCCGCACGGTCTGGTTCTGGGACTCGATCCGCAGATCGGGCGTCTCGGGCTCCTCGTACGGGTCGTCGACCCCGGTCAGTCCGCTGATCTCGCCCGCGGCCTGCTTCGCGTACAACCCCTTGACGTCACGCTCGGAGCACACCTCGACCGGAGTGGCGACGTGCACCTCCACGTACGGCGTGCCCTCGCTCTGGTGGCGCTTGCGCACCGCCGCACGGCTGTCCGCGTACGGGGCGATGACGGGCACCAGGACCTTCACGCCGTTGGACGCGAGCAGCTCGGCGACGAAACCGATCCGCAGCACATTGGTGTGCCGGTCCTCACGGCTGAAGCCCAGGCCCGCCGAGAGGAACTCGCGGATCTCGTCGCCGTCGAGCAGTTCGACACGGTGGCCCTCCGCGCGCAGCCGGCCCGCCAGCTCGTGGGCGATGGTGGTCTTGCCGGCGCTCGGCAGACCCGTGAGCCAGATCGTGGCTCCGGTCACGTCGTTCTCCAAAGAAGTCTGATCGGTCGTCATCAGCCGTGCAGCCCGCATTCGGTCTTGCCCCGCCCGGCCCAGCGGCCGGCGCGCGCGTCCTCGCCCTCCAGCACCCGGCGGGTGCAGGGGGCGCAGCCGACGGAGGCGTAGCCGTCCATCAGCAGCGGGTTGGTGAGCACGCCGTGCTCGGCCACGTAGGCGTCCACGTCGTCCTGCGTCCAGCGGGCGATGGGGGAGACCTTGACCTTCTGCCGCTTCTCGTCCCAGCCGACGACCGGGGTGTTCGCCCGGGTGGGGGACTCGTCACGGCGCAGGCCCGTCGCCCACGCGTCGTACCCGGTCAGGCCCTCCTCGAGCGGCTTGACCTTGCGCAGCGCGCAGCACAGGTCCGGATCGCGGTCGTGCAGCCTCGGGCCGTACTCGGCGTCCTGCTCGGCGACCGACTGGCGGGGCGTGAGCGTGATGACGTTGACGTCCATCACCGCGTCCACCGCGTCGCGGGTGCCGATGGTCTCCTCGAAGTGGTAGCCGGTGTCGAGGAAGACGACGTCGATGCCGGGCATGACGCGAGAGGCGAGGTGGGCGACCACCGCGTCCTCCATCGAGGAGGTGACGCAGAAGCGCGGACCGAAGGTCTCGGCCGCCCACTTGAGAATCTCCAGGGCGGAGGCCTCTTCGAGGTCCCGCCCCGCCTGCTCTGCCAGCGACTTGAGGTCCCGCTCGGCCTGAACCGTCGTCATATCCGTTCCCCTCCACCGTCGTTCCGCTGAAGTCCCTTGGTCAGCAGACCCAGGAACTTCAACTGGAAGGCCCGATTGCATGCCGCGCATTCCCAGGCGCCGTGACCTTCTTCGCTGGGACGCAGGTCCTCGTCGCCGCAGTAAGGGCAGTAGAACGGCGCAGCCCGCTCGCTCATGAGAGGGCCTCCTCGGAGGCCCTGGCCGCCCACGTGGCGAAGCGCTCGCCGTCCTCGCGCTCCGCCTGGAAGCGCCCGAGGACCCGCTCGACGTAGTCGGGCAGTTCGGCGGAGGTGACCTTCAGGCCGCGCACCTTGCGCCCGAACGCCGGGTCGAGACCCAGGGCGCCGCCGAGGTGTACCTGGTAGCCCTCGACCTGGTTGCCCTCGTCGTCGAGCATGAGCTGGCCCTTGAGACCGATGTCCGCGGTCTGGATACGCGCGCAGGCGTTGGGGCAGCCGTTGATGTTGATGGTGATCGGCTCGTCGAACCGGGGCAGCCGCCGCTCGAGTTCGTCGATCAGCGCCGAGCCGCGGCCCTTCGTCTCGACGATGGCCAGCTTGCAGAACTCGATGCCGGTGCAGGCCATCGTGCCCCGCCGGAACGGCGACGGCGTGACCCGCAGGTCCAGCGCCTCCAGGCCGGCGACCAGCGAGTCGACCTGGTCCTCCGCCACGTCGAGCACGATCATCTTCTGTTCGACGGTGGTGCGCACCCGGCCGGAGCCGTGGGACTCCGCCAGCTCCGCGATCTTGTTGAGGGTCGCCCCGTCGACGCGGCCGACGCGCGGCGCGAAACCGATGTAGAAGCGGCCGTCGTTCTGGCGGTGGACGCCGACGTGGTCGCGCCACTGCTGCGCGGGCTGCTCGGGCGCGGGGCCGTCGAGCAGCGGGCGCTTCAGATACTCGTCCTCGAGGACCTGGCGGAACTTCTCCGCGCCCCAGTCGGCGACCAGGAACTTCAGACGCGCGCGGTTGCGCAGCCGGCGGTAGCCGTAGTCACGGAAGATCGAGATCACGCCCTCCCAGGCGTCCGGCACCTCGTCCACCGGGACCCAGGCGCCGAGCCGCACGCCGAGCTTGGGGTTGGTGGACAGGCCGCCGCCGACCCAGAGGTCGAAACCGGGGCCGTGTTCGGGGTGCTCGACGCCGACGAAGGCGACGTCGTTGATCTCGTGGGCGACGTCGAGCAGCGGGGAGCCGGAGACCGCGGTCTTGAACTTGCGCGGCAGGTTGGAGAAGTCCTTGTTGCCGATGTACCGGCGGTGGATCTCGTCGATGGCGGGGGTGCCGTCGACGATCTCGTCCGCGGCGATGCCCGCGACCGGCGAGCCGAGGATCGTACGGGGAGTGTCCCCGCACGCCTCCGTCGTCGACAGGCCCACCCCTTCCAGGCGGCGCCAGATCTCGGGGACGTCCTCGATGCGGATCCAGTGGAACTGGACGTTCTGCCGGTCGGTGAGGTCCGCGGTGCCACGCGCGAACTCCTGCGAGATCTCGCCGATGACCCGAAGCTGCTCGGTGGTCAGCCGGCCGCCGTCGATGCGCACCCGGAGCATGAAGTACTCGTCGTCCAGCTCCTCCGGCTCCAGGATCGCGGTCTTGCCGCCGTCGATCCCGGCCTTGCGCTGGGTGTACAGGCCCCACCAGCGCATTCGGCCGCGCAGGTCTGCGCCGTCGATCGAGTCGAAGCCACGGTGCGCGTAGATCGTCTCAATGCGTGTCCGCACATTGAGACCGTCGTCGTCCTTCTTGGTCTGCTCGTTGCCGTTGAGGGGCGTGTGGTGCCCCATCGCCCACTGGCCCTCGCCGCGGTGGCGTCCGGCCTTGCGGCGGGGCGTGACGGAGGCGGGCTTTTCCGGGCTGGCGGCCATGGCGATAGTCCTTCGAGACTGCAGGAGGGCGGCTCTGAGCTGCACACTCGCGGGGGAAGCGCGACGGTGCGCAGGGCGGGGTGAGGAAAGTCGAAGTGCGGCGGTGCTGGGCTGTCAGCAGGCCGGACAGATGGCGCTGGACATGCGGCCGAGGTCGACGTGCCGCCGACTCACCAAGGCAATTCCAGTGCTGGACATGACGGAAGCGTGTCATGGGAGTTTGGACTCAGTCCACCGTTATCCAGAATGTGGACAACACTGTCCCGCATCACGAGACAGTGTGGCATGGGTCACCGAAGAACGTTCGCCGGCTCCCCTGGGGACGGTTCCGGCAAGGGAGGCCGGGGCCAGGGACGGTTCGGACCGCGGCGCCGGGCCAGGGGCCGGGGGACGAGACCTTCCTCTCCTCCTCGACCTTGGTGTCGAAGAGACGGAAGCCGCGGCGCAGATAGTTGTCCATCGCGTGCGGGCCGTCCTTGGAGCAGGTGTGCAGCCACACCCGCTCCGTCCGCGGCAGCCCCGGCCACCGCTGGGCCAGGTCCCAGGCCCGGGCCACACCGACCGACAGCAGATGACCGCCGATCCGGCGGCCGCGGAACGCCGGAATCAGCCCGAAGTAGACGATCTCCACCGTCCCGTCGTCCTGCGCCTCCAGCTCGACGTAACCGGCCGGCGTCCCCTTCTCGTACGCGACCCAGGTCTCGACCCCGGGCCGGTCCAGCCACTTCTGCCACTCGGCATACGTCATGCCGAGCCGGTCGGTCCAGTGGAGGTCACCGCCGACCGACGCGTACAGGAACCGGCTGAACTCGGGCGAGGGGACCTCGGCCCGCACGATCCGTATGTCGTCCCCCGGGTCGGCCGCGGGCCGCAGGTCCGCGGCCGACGTCTGCTCCAGGGACCAGGTGGTCACAGTGAGGGTGCTCATGGCCGCCAGGGAATCACGACTCCCGTCCGAGCCGCACGGCCGGGGCGCTCGAGTGCGGCAGCAGATCGGCGGGACGTTCCGGTACGACCAGGTCCACCTCGACCTCCTCCGTGAAGCGGTAGGGCCGGTGGGCCAGGACCTGCGCCAGGTGCCGCCGCAGCCGGGACATCTCCGCCCGCACCGTGACCGTCCGCGTCGGATCGCCGAAGACGTCCTGCGCCAGCTGCGCCGCGGTCCGCCCGTCGCGGTTCCTCGCCAGCGCGTACAGCAACTCGGCATGACGGGGACTGAGCTCGTGCGACCAGCTGCCCGAGCCGCTCGTGACCGTGACGGAAGGCCGGCGCGGCACGCTCAGGTCCAGCACCAACCGGCCGGGTACCGGAGCGTTGTGGTGCGCCTCGTCCGGCCGTACCAGCCAGCCGCCCGGCAATGGCTCGATCGTGCACATGCCCAGCGACGGCAGCCACAGCCGGCCCGCCCTGACCGATTTCGGCAGTGACAGCCGGCACGGCGGCGCCATGCCCGTCACCGCGGCCGGCCAGCCGTTCGCGTCCACCGCCAGCGCCCGTCCGGTCATCCGCGCCAGCAGCGGCGAGGCGACACTGCGCAACACGTCCAGCGTCTTGTGGTGGCGCGCCCGTAGCTCGGCCTCCGCGAGGCGCGTCACCGAGGTGACCAGCGCCAGGGTCGCAGGATGCATGGTCGACGGCGGACCGCTGACGTCGACGACGCCGATCAGCCTGCCGTCACGCGGGTCGGTGATCGGCGCTCCCGCGCACGTCCAGGCGTGATGGGTGGCGACGAAATGCTCGGCCGAGTGCACCTGGACAGGACGCCGGGAGACCAGAGCAGTGCCGACACCGTTCGTGCCGACCAACTCCTCGCTCCAGGCGGCGCCGGGCACGAAGCCGTGCGCGTCGCCCTTGCGGAGCACCGCCGAGCTGCCCTCCCGCCACAGCAGCCGGCCCTCCGCGTCGGCGACCACCATGATGTGCTGCGCCGCGTCCGCGATGGAGACCAGGCCCTCGCGCAGCACCGGCAGCACCTCCAGCAGCGGCGAGGCGTTCCTGCGGCGCTCGATCTCCTCCAGCGGCAGCAGCCCTGCCCTGTGGTCCCGGTCCGGATCCATCCCCCGCTGCAGCATCCGCTGCCACGACTCGTCGATGTCCGTCCGGGGCCCTACCGAGGGCCTGCGTCCCGACAGGGCGGCGTCCCGCACACCCTTCAGCAGCCGCAGTGCCTCGGACGTGTCCATGGCCGCGAGCCTGGCCAGATCGAGCGATGAGTTCTTCACGGGGCCCTCCTCGGCGACGCCGCGGTCCGAAGTGCGGGGGTGGCCGAATCCATCCTCCCCCTCCCCGGCCGTCGCGCGCCGCGTTATGCCGCACAAGGATGCAACCCTTTGCAACCGTCGCGAACACGCGTGCGCGTGTACGAAGGTGGCGGAGCACCGGTTCGCCGGTGAGGGTGGTGCCGTGTCGGCGCAGCACCACCCACACATGCGTCGCGGGCGCGGGCCGGGGTATCACGGTCCGCGCCCGTTCGACATGCCCTCGCCGGTCGGTTCACGCCACGGCGCGGGCGCGCTCCACGACCGCTGCCAGCGGGAGCGTGTGGGGCAGCGTGCCGAACGCCGACCCCCGGTCGCCACCGAGCCGCGACGCGCAGAACGCGTCCGACACCTCCGGCGGGGCCCACCGCACCAGCAGTGACCCCTGCAGCACCAGCGCCATGCGCTCCACCAGCCGCCGGGCCCGCGCCTCGATACCGTCCAGGTCGGCCAGCTCCGTCAGCAGATCCTTGATCGCCGCGTCCAGACGGTGGTCGGCGCCGCGCGCCCTGCCGACCTCCTGGAGGAACGCGTTCAGCGCCCGCGGCTCCCTCTGCAACGCCCGCAGCACATCGAGCGCCTGCACATTGCCCGACCCCTCCCAGATCGAGTTCAGCGGCGACTCGCGCAGCAGCCGCGGCATGCCCGACTCCTCCACGTACCCGTTGCCGCCCAGACACTCCAGCGCCTCGGCCACCACCGGGGTGCACCGCTTCGTCACCCAGTACTTCGCCGCCGGCACCGCGAGCCGCAGGAACGCCCGCTCCTCGTCCGTGTCCGCGTCGTACGCCGCCGCCAGCCGCAGCCCCAGCGTCGTCGCCGCCTCCGACTCCAGCGCCAGGTCGGCCAGCACGTTGCGCATCAGCGGCTTGTCGATCAGCAGGCCCCCGAACGCACTGCGGTACGCCGTGTGATGGACCGCCTGCGCCACCGCCTGCCGCATCAGGGCGGAGGAACCGAGCACGCAGTCGAGACGGGTCGCCGCCACCATTCCGATGATGGTGCGCACACCGCGCCCCTCCTCGCCCACCCGCCGGGCCCAGGTCCCCTCGAACTCGACCTCGCTCGACGCATTGGACCTGTTGCCGAGCTTGTCCTTCAGCCGCTGGATCCGGAAGACGTTCCGGTTCCCGTCCTCCAGGACCCGGGGCACCAGGAAACAGGTCAGTCCTGCGGGAGCTTGGGCCAGCACCAGGAAACCGTCGCTCATCGGGGCGGAACAGAACCACTTGTGGCCGGTCAGTACGTACTCGCCGTCCTGCGCGAGCGGCTCGGCGCGGGTCGTGTTCGACCGTACGTCGCTGCCGCCCTGCTTCTCCGTCATGCCCATCCCGAACAGCACGCCGCCCTTCAGCGCCGCCGGACGCAGGCCCTCCTCGTACACGGTCGACGTCAGCCGCGGCTCCCACTCGGTCGCGAGCACCGGGTCCGTACGCAGGGCCGGCACCGACGCGTGCGTCATCGACAGCGGGCAGCCGTGACCGGCCTCCGCCTGCGTCCACACCAGGAAACCCGCCGCGCGGCGGACATGGCCGCCCGGTCTGCCCCAGGCGTTCACCAGGCCCGCGGAGACGGCACGGCCGAGCAGCCGGTGCCAGGAGGGATGGAACTCCACCTCGTCGATCCGGTTCCCGTACCGGTCGTGCGTCCGCAGCCGCGGCGGGAACTCGTTCGCCTGCGTACCCCACTCCTGTGCCTGGGCCGAGCCCGCCGTGCGTCCCAGTTCCGAGAGCTCCCCGCGCGCCTCGTCAAGGACCTCCGGCGCGACGTGCCGGTCCACCGCCTCGGCAAGCGCACGGTCCGCGGCGAAGACGTCGTACCCCACCAGGGGCGGAGCCTGATTGGTCACTGTGTGGGTGCTTGCTGCCATGCCGATACGGTAAGGAGGTGCAGGCAGCAAACGAAACACCCGAGCGGCCTTCGGGCCGGCTCCACCGGGCCCGAGTCCTCTACCGCAACGTCTCGAAGCGGAAGATGACATGGCTGCTGCTGAAGGACACCGTCAACTCCTGCATCGAGTACCGCATCCTCGGACTCGCGGCAGAGGCGGCGTTCTTCACGCTGCTGTCCGTGCCGCCGCTGATGCTCGGACTGATCGGCCTGCTCGGCTACATCGACGACTGGACCAACACCACCACCGTCGCCTCCATCGAGGAGAACATCCTCACCGCCGTCGGCACGGTCCTTTCCGACCGCGGCGTCAACGACATCGCAAGGCCACTGCTCGAGGACGTCACCCAGGGCGGCCGGCCCGACCTCATCTCCATCGGCTTCGCCATCGCCCTGTGGTCCGGTTCGCGCGCCGTCAACGTCTTCATCGACACGATCACCGTCATGTACGGGCTCGACGGCCACCGCGGCATCGTCGCGACCAGGCTCCTCGCCTTCCTGCTCTACCTGGTGGCCCTGCTGATCGGCGCGGTCGTGCTGCCGCTCGCCGTCGTCGGCCCGGACCGGGTCGTGGAGCTCGTGCCCTTCGGCACGGAAGTCGTCCGCGTGCTGTACTGGCCGGTCGTCATCCTGCTCTCCATCGCCTTCCTGACGACGCTGTACCACGTGTCCGTGCCCGTGCGCTCCCCGTGGGTGGAGGACATCCCCGGCGCGCTCGTGGCGCTCGGCATGTGGATCCTGGGCAGCCTCCTGCTGCGCATCTACCTGACCAGTACGGTCGAGGGCCCCACGATCTACGGCTCGCTGGCCGCGCCCATCGCCTTCCTGTTGTGGATAGGCATCTCCGCCTTCGCCGTCCTCGTCGGCGCCGCCGTCAACGCCGCGATAGACCGCGTCTGGCCCTCGGTCGCCACGGCGGCCGCCCGTGCCGCCAACGAACGGGCGCGGGCCGCCGACGCGGCCGAACTCCTGGCGCGGGCACGGGCGGCGGAGATGTACGGCGACGCGGACGACGAGGAGGGCGGCGGCGACATGCCGTCCGAGTTCCCCGAGCGCTGGTCGAAGTTCCTGCCGGTGGACGACGTACGGGCGAGGCTGCACTCGACGCGGGACGCCCGGGACGGGCGGGAGAACGGCCGCGACGTCGGCCGGGACGGGCGGGAGAACGGCCGCGACGTCGGCCGGGACGGGCACGAGTAGGGTCCCTCGTTCGGATCAGGCCCGGGGGGCCGGTCCGAGTGGTGCTGCACCGCTGGCGAGCGGAGTGCTCGGACGACCGTTGCTGGACAGCAGCCACCGCAACCACAAACGGACGCCGCACGGCCGGACCGCGCGTGTCCTGGCGCGGTCCGGCCGGTCCCTGGCCCCGGGGCCGCAGCCGGGCAGAGGCAGAGCGGCTGGGGCAGTCCGGAGCTGCGGCTCAGGAGTAGGCGGGCTTCCCCGGGCCCGGGACGGTGCGGAAGCGGAACGGCTCCGGCTCGCGGCCGGGCTGGATGAACCAGCATTCCCCGGCGCCGTCGCCCGTGACGATCCGCAGCACCGTGTCGGCGACAACCTCCGCCGGGATGACCGGCATGCCCTGCTCGGAGAGCATGCCGCGCAGCGGGTCGATGATCCGCGACTCGGCGTAGCCGGGACAGACCGCGTTGAACCGGATGGCGTCGGGCACCAGCGCCGGCCCCAGGGAGCGTGCGAGTCCGACCACAGCATGCTTGTTGGCGCCGTACAGAGGGTCGAGAGGTACCGAGGCCAGACCGGCCAGGGAGGCGGTCGCCACGATCGACCCACCGCCGCGGGCCCGCAGTGCCGGCAGGACCGCATGGGTACCGAAGACCACGCCGTCGAGGTTGGCGCCCATGGCACGGCGGTAGCGCGCCAGGTCGAAGTCGTCGCCGACACCGCAGCCCGTCGACACGCCCGCGTTCAGGAAGGCGATGTCGACACCACCGCAGTGCTCGACGGCGAAGTCCACCAGAGCACGGTTCGCATCGAGGTCGGAGACGTCGCACGCCCGGAAGTGACCGCCGACGATGTCGGCCACCTCCCGGCCGCCCTCCGCGTCGAGATCGGCGACGACCACCTCGGCGCCCGCCTCGGCCAGTGCCAGCGCCGTGGCCCGGCCCAGTCCACTGGCGCCGCCCGTCACGATCGCGACCTTGCCGCTCAGCGGCGCCGTCATGCTCCGCGCGGCGCGGCCCTCGGCGGTCATGCCAGCTCCAGCACGAGCTTGCCGACGTTCTCGCCCCGGAAGAGCATCTGCAGCGTCTCGGGGAAGTCGTCCACCGTCCCCTTCACCACATGCTCCTTGACCTTGAGCCGGCCGTCGCCGATCCAGCCGGCGATCTCCTGTCCGGCCTGTGCGAAGCGCTTGGCGTAGTCGAAGACCACGAAGCCTTCCATGCGGGCACGGCGCACGAGCAGGGTCATGTAGTTCGACGGGCCCTTGACCGGTGTGGCGTTGTTGTACTGGCTGATCGCGCCGCAGACGACCACACGGGCGTTCATGGCCAACCGGGTGAGCGCGGCGTCGAGGATGTCACCTCCGACGTTGTCGAAGTAGACGTCGATGCCGTCAGGAGTCTGCTCGCGCAGCGCCCGCTTGACGTCGCCGGCGCGGTAGTCGATCGCCGCGTCGAATCCCAGTTCGTCGGTGAGCAGTGCGCACTTCTCGGGCCCGCCGGCGATGCCGATGACGCGGCACCCCTTCACCTTGGCGATCTGGCCGACCATCGTGCCGACCGCACCGGCCGCGCCCGAGACGACGACGGTCTCGCCGTCCTTGAGGGCACCGACGTCCAGCAGCCCGAAGTACGCGGTCATGCCGGGCATGCCGAGCGCGCCCAGGTACGTCGAGGCCGGCGCGAGCGAGGTGTCGACCTTCAGGGCGCCCTTGCCGTCCGAAACGACGTGCTCCTGGACGCCGAACGTACCTACGACGTGATCACCGGGCCGGAAGTCGGGGTGGTTGGAGGCGGTCACCTCGATGACCGATCCCGCGCGCATCACGTCGCCGAGCCCGACGGGCGGAAGATAGGAGGGGCGGTCGTCGAGCCAGCCGCGCATCGCGGGGTCGAGCGACATGACGAGCGTCCTTCCCGCGAACTGGCCGGGACCGGGCGTCTCCACGGGCGCGGAGACGTGCTCCCAGTCCTCGGGTTTCACATCACCCACGGGGCGGGCTGCAAGTCGGATCTGGCGGTTGGTCGCAGACATGGTGCCTCCTGTCGTCAGTGGCTCCGACCATACCGACCAGTAGGTACGCCTGTGAGTGTGAGGTGCGCCACGTTCCGGTGCTCGCGCTGCTGCCGCGCGCCGCCGTAGGGGGAGGGCGGAGCGAAACGCCCCCCGCTAGCCTCGGGAGGGTGTACGAGGAGTGGGCGTCCCGGATACCGGGCGCCGTCGTATGGACGCGGGCCGCGGGTGCCGGCGTCACGTACCCCGTGCTTCCCGACGGATGCATGGATCTGCTGTGGTCCGAGGGGCGGCTGTTGGTCGCCGGTCCCGACACCCACGCCCATGCACCCGCCGGCGCAGCCTCCTGGGCGGGGATCCGGTTCGCGCCCGGGGCCGCGCCCGCACTGCTCGGCGTGCCCGCGCACGAGCTGCGGGACCGGCGCGTCGAGCTCGCGGACCTGTGGGGCGGCGCAGCAGCGCGCAGACTCGCCGAGCGCGTCGGCGAAGCGGCGGACCGGCCGGCCGCGCTGGAGGCGGTCGCGAGGGAGCGGGCCGTGCCGCCGGACCCGCTGACGGCCGCCGTGGTACGGCACCTCGACGGCGGCGGCACGGTGGCCGCAGCCGCCGACGCGGCCGGCCTGAGCGCCCGGCAGCTGCACCGTCGGTCGCTGGACGCCTTCGGCTACGGCCCCAAGACACTGGCCCGCATCCTGCGGCTGCAGCGCGCTCTGGAGCTCGTACGCCGCGGTGTCCCGTACGGGGACGCGGCGCACGCGGCGGGCTGTGCCGACCAGGCGCACCTCGCCCGGGAGATGCGCGCACTGGCCGGTGTCACCCTCGGTGCTTACGACGCGTTGGCGAAGAGCGAGATGCCGAGCCCGTCGGGGTCGAGCACGACCGCGTAGCGCTGGCCCCACACTGCGTCCCACGGCCCCAGGTGGCTGCGGTGGCCGGCGGCGACGAGCTCGTCGTGGACCGCGTCGACCTCCGCGGGGCTGTCGCAGCGGAAAGCCGGGCCCATGCGTTCGCCGCCGGTGGGCCGGGTCCAGCCCGGGTCGAAGGAGCGGATCGTCTCCTCGGTGTCGAACAGCAGGCGCAGCCCGCCGGGGAGCACGGCCTCCGTGTGCGGGGCCGTGTCGGCGTCGGCGGGGATGTCGAGACCGAGGCGGCGGTAGAAGGCGAGTGAGGCGGCCATGTCGCTGACGACCAGGCCGACCGCGTCGAATCGTGGAGTCATGTCCTCACGCTAGGGCGGGGCCGGGCCGGCGGTCTTGAAGGAATCGGACGTCATGGATTCGTAAGACGGTCCGCCGCGCCGCGCCGCCCGCCGGGCGAGGACACTGGCGATATGCACAGCATTCTCGTCGTGGACGACGATCCCACGGTCGCCGAGGTCGTCACGGGGTACCTGGAGCGCGCCGGATTCGCGGTGGACCGGGCCGCGGACGGGCCGCAGGCGCTCAGGCTGGCCGAGGGGCGCCGCCCGGACCTGGTCGTCCTCGATCTGATGCTGCCCGGCATGGACGGCCTGGAGGTGTGCCGCAGGCTGCGGGCGGGCGAGGCACCGCACATGCCGGTGATCATGCTCACCGCCCGCGGTGACGAGGACGACCGCATCCTGGGTCTCGAGGTGGGGGCGGACGACTACGTGACCAAGCCCTTCAGCCCGCGGGAGCTGGTCCTGCGGGTGGAGTCGGTCCTGCGCAGGGGCGGCGTCGCTGCGGGGGGCCGGCGCCCGGGACCCGAGCTGGCGGCCGCCGGGATCGTACTGGACCCGGCGGCCCGGCGAGCGGTGAAGGACGGACGTGAACTGTCCCTGACCCTCAGGGAGTTCGACCTGCTGGCCCATCTGATGCGGCACCCGGGCGAGGCGATCGGCCGGGAGAGGCTGATGCAGGACGTGTGGGGCTGGGAGTTCGGCGATCTGTCGACCGTGACCGTTCATGTGCGCCGGCTTCGAGGCAAGATCGAGGACGATCCGGCACAGCCGAAGCTGATCCAGACCGTGTGGGGTGTGGGCTACCGCTTCGACGCCCCGGAAGGGGGCTGATCGCCGTGCGGGACATGCTGCTCATCGCGCTCTACGCCCTGCTCGGTGCCGTGGCGGCCGGTGTCGCCGGCGCACTCGTACTGCGGGCGCTGCGGCACCGTTCCGTCGTGGTGTCCCTGACCGTGGTCGCGGCCGTGACGGTCACCGCGATGCTCGCCGGCACGCTGGCGGTCGCGCAGGCCATGTTCCTCTCGGCGCACGACCTGACCGTGGTCACCATGGTCGTGGCGATGGCGGCCGTCGTCTCGCTCGCGACGGCGCTGCTGCTCGGTCGGTGGGTGGTCGCGCGCAGCCGTGAACTGACCCTGGCCGCACGCTCGTTCGGGGAAGGCGGCTCCTTCGCCGCGCCCGGCGGCGCCTCCACCGCCGAGCTGGACGCCCTGAGCAGGGAACTCGCGGCCACCAGCGACCGGCTCGCCGCGTCCCGAGAACGTGAGCGCGCCCTGGAGACGTCCCGACGCGAGCTGGTCGCCTGGATCTCGCACGATCTGCGCACCCCCCTCGCCGGCCTGCGCGCGATGTCGGAGGCGCTGGAGGACGGTGTCGTCCAGGACCCCGAGCGCTACTTCCGGCAGATCCGCACCGAGGTCGACCGGCTGAACTCGATGGTCGGCGACCTGTTCGAGCTGTCCCGTATCCACGCGGGCGCGCTCGCGCTCTCCCCGACCCGAATGTCGGTCTACGACCTCGTCGGGGAGGCCCTCGCGGGCGCCGACCCGCTGGCCCGCGAGCACCGGGTGCGCCTGGTCGGCGAGGGTGTCGAGCCGGTACCGGTCGAGGTGGACGGCAAGGAGATGACCAGGGTCCTTGCGAACCTGCTGGTGAACGCGATCCGCCGCACGCCGGCCGATGGCACGGTCGCCGTCGCCGCGGAGCGCCGCGACGAGTGGGTGGTGCTGTCCGTCACCGACGGCTGCGGAGGGATTCCGGAGGACGACCTCCCCCGTGTGTTCGACACGGGCTGGCGCGGCTCCCAGGCCCGTACACCGCCGGCCGGGGCAGGCCTGGGGCTGGCGATCGTCCGCGGCATCGTCGAGGCGCACGCCGGCCGCGCCGAGGTGTCCAACGTGACGGGCGGCTGCCGATTCGAGGTGTCCATTCCCGCGGCCGCCGCACCGCACTGACCGGCTTTGGCCGAAACCGCGGCGGCCGAAAGGCGTGAGCCGTCCGGCGGCTGGGCAGGCAACGTCGGAACGGGGGCGACAGGACCGACGACTGCTCGATGGTGGGGGCGTGCCGTATGGCGCAACGGACACAGTGGGAATTCCTCGACGACCGCGGCCGGTTGGCATCCGCGCCGCACATACCGTCCCGGCTGATCACCTACATACAGGCGGGTGCCGCGCTGTTCGACCACGGCCTGCGGCCCGCGGGACTGTTCGGCTCCGCGCACGACGGCGCGGGCCCCGACCCGGCCAAGGCCGGTGACCTGCCGCTGGACGGGACCCCCTACCTCGGGTCCGGTCCGGGGGTCGACGCGGACACCGTGCTGGCGGCCCGGCCCGACCTGGTGGTGGCCGTGACCTACGGCTCCGAGCAGGTCTACGGCCTGGACCCCGACACGGCCAAGTACCTGGAGGAGCGCCTACCGGTCGTGGTGCTCGACGTCGGCCAGGGGCGCTCCCTGGACGAGGTGCGTGACCGGTTCGGAGCGCTGGCGCGGTCGCTCGGGGCGGATCCGGAGCCACCACCGGCCGGGTCCGCACTGGCCGCGGCACGGGCCCGGCTGCGGGCGGCAGCCGACGGAGCCGTGGGGGCGCGGGTCCTGGCGCTGTCACCGGCGGGCCCCGACGGCGTCCACATCGCCAGGCCCGAAGCCTGGCCGGACCTGCGTGCGCTGTCCCGGTACGGCGTCGGCACGGCGGCGCCGGAGCCGGGCGCAGGAGTCAACTGGTCCACCACCGACTGGGGCGCGGCCGGCCGGCTGGAACCGGACGTGGTGCTGGCCGATGTGCGCTCCAACGCGTTCCCGCTGGAGCGGTTGCGCGGGGTCGCGGACTGGGACGCGATCGAGTCCCGGGCACGGCTCCTGCCGTGGACCCCGGAGCTCCCGCCCAGCGCCGCCGCCCATGCCCGGTTCTTCGACGCGGTCGCCGAGGCGCTGGAGGCAGTTGAGCCGTCGTCCTGACGGCCGGCCGGGCGGCGTCGTCCCGGGGACAGGGCCCCGAGGCGCAACCGGGGGGCGGCGCACGGCAGTCTATGAGGTGTGTCCTCCTCACTCCCTCACCAGGCGCAACTCCCCACCGCCCAGGGTCATATGATCGTGTGCGGAGACGATGCCCTCGTCCACCGGCTGGCGGTCGAACTCCGCGAGGTCTACGGGGAGCGGGTCACCCTCGTCGTACCCACCGCGCAGGCGTCGAGAAGCCCCGAACGGCCGCTGTCCGGACGGGTGCGGGCATCCGCCTTCTTCGGCCGGATGTCCGCCGCCATGAGCCGGGCCGTCGTCACGACGACCGCTCCCGGCGACACCCCGCCGCCGGACATCCCCCGGGTCGTCGAGGCCCCGGAACTGGACGAGGACGTCCTGGTCGAGGCCGGCATCGGCCGCGCCGCGGCCCTGGCCCTGGTCCACGACGACGACGAGACGAACATCCGGGCCGCGCTCGCCGCACGCCGGCTCAATCCGCATCTGCGGCTGGTGATCCGGCTCTACAACCGCAAACTCGGCCAGCATCTGGCAGCCCTCCTCGACCAGGCCGCCGCACTGGCCCTCCCGGATCTCGACGGGCAGGCGCTCGACGCGTCCACCACCGTGCTCTCCGACGCCGACACGGCGGCCCCCTCGCTGGCCGCGACCGCCGTGGCCGGCACCAGCAAGATCGTTCAGGCGGACGGTCTGCTGCTGCGGGCCGTCGAACGCACCCCGCCCGCCCGGGGCGAGGTCGCCGACCCCGGCCTGTGCACGCTCGCCCTGCTGTCGTCCACCACCAACGACCCGGCCGGAGCGGAGGGTTCCGACCGGAGCGGGCGGGAGGGACCGCGCCTGCTGCCCGACGACCGGAGCGTCGCCGAGGCCACCGGCCGCGGCACCGTCGTGCTCGAGGCGATCACGCACAGTGCGCAGGGCCGCGCACCCGGCCCCCTCTCCGGCCGCAGGGTCCCCATCGGCCGGCTCTTCTCGAGGCGGCTGCGCTGGTCGCTCGCCGGTCTCGGCGCGGCCGTCGTGGCCCTCGCCGTGGCCTCCTGGATCACCACCGGCGACGATCCGCTGCACGCCATGTACCTGGTGCTGCTCGACCTGCTCGCCATGGGGGACCCCGCCAAGGGCGCGGACGCCGACCGGCAGATCCTGCAACTGCTCACCGGCATCGCGGGCTTGCTGCTGCTGCCTCTGACCGTGGCGGCCGCGCTGGAGGCCCTCGGCACCTTCCGCAACGCGTCCGCCCTGCGCAAGCCGCCCCGCGGGCTGTCCGGCCACGTCGTGCTGTTGGGGCTGGGAAAGATCGGCACGAGGGTGCTCATGCGGCTGCGTGAACTGGGCATCCCCGTCGTCTGCGTCGAGGAGGACCCCGAGGCCCGGGGCATCCCCCTCGTCCGCCGGCTGCGGGTGCCTACCGTGATCGGCGACGTGACCGAGGAAGGCGTACTGGAAGCCGCCAAGATCCACCGAGCGCACGCGCTGCTCGCCCTGACCAGTGTCGACACCACCAACCTCGAGGCCGCGCTGTACGCCCGCTCCGCCAAACCCGACCTGCGGGTCGCGCTGCGCGTCTACGACGACGACTTCGCGACCGCCGTCTACCGCAGCCTCCGCGCCGCCCACCCTCACGCGCTGACCCGCAGCCGCAGCGTCTCCACGCTCGCCGCCCCGTCGTTCGCCGTGGCCATGATGGGGCGTCAGATCCTCGGCGCCGTACCGGTGGAACGCAAGGTGCTGCTCTTCGCCGCCGTCGATGTGGCCGGGCACCCGCGACTGGAGGGGCGTACCGTCGCCGAGGCGTTCCGGCCGGGCGCCTGGCGAATCATCGCCCTCGACGCGACGGAGCCCGACGAGCGGCAGCCCGACCTGGCGAACGCCCGCCGCGACCGGGAGGACAACCCGACCGGACTCGTGTGGGACCTCCACCCCGGGTACGTGCTGCGGGCCCAGGACCGGGTGGTCGTCGCCGCGACCCGGCGCGGAGCGGCCGAACTCCTCGGACGGCGGCCGCAGTCGGCCATGGGCGGGTGAAAAGCGCCCTCGAGCCAACGATGGTCGATTTCCGGCCATTCGCCCTACGGTAGAATTCTTTACCGAGTCATTGCCACGTTCCTGGAGCGACGGAAGGGGTCCGAGTTGGCGTACCTCAGCCACCGCAACCCTCGCCGGTCCAGGGCCGCCGCCGTCCGGCCCGCCGCGCCTCCGCGTCGTATCGACGCCCGCGCGCGCAACGGCGTTCCCGAACCGGCCCGCAACGCCTGACGACCGGACCGTCCGGCCGATGCCCGGCCGGTCGGTACCGGTGTGCGTACGTGATGCAGAATCCACCTCCGGTGGCCGCCGCAACCTCTGCGGCACCACCGGAGCAGGACCCCACGCCCGCACACCGTCGACGCCCGCCACACGGAGTCAGCCATGGAACCCACCGCCCACGTCAGCAAGACGGCACTGCCCGGAGTAGGTACGAGGTACGACCTGAGGACCGAGGCCGGCGCCCACCTGTCCGTCGTCGTGCACCAGGACGGTCGCCGCATCGTCTCCTTCCACGATCCTGAGGACGACGACAGCTGCAAGGACGCCGCCGCCCTCGCTCCCCACGAGGCGACCGCACTGTCCAAGCTTCTCGTCCCCGACCCGGTCGCCCATCTGCACCAGCACCTCGAGATCGACCTCGTCACGGAGCACATCCCCGTCACGAAACGGTCCCCGTACGCCGGTCGGCTCCTCGCCGACACCCGGGCGCGCACGCGCACAGGCGCGTCCATCGTCGCCGTACTGCGTCGCACCGCGGCGTTCCCCTCGCCCACCCCGGACTTCCGCTTCGCCATCGGCGACACGCTCGTCGTCGTCGGCACGCGCGAAGGCGTCGACGCCGTTGCCGAACTGATCACCGGAGGATAGACACCCGTGCACGACACCACCGCGCTGCTCATCGAACTCGGGGCCATCATCCTCGCCCTGGGCCTGCTCGGCCGGCTCGCCGGACGCATCGGGTTCTCGCCCATCCCGCTCTACCTGCTCGCCGGGCTCGCCTTCGGCCACGGCGGGCTGCTGCCGATGAACGCCAGCGAGGAGTTCATCGCGACCGGCGCCGAGATCGGGGTGATCCTCCTTCTCCTCCTCCTCGGACTCGAGTACAGCGCGTCCGAACTCGTCACCAACCTCAAGACGCAGTACCCGTCGGGCATCGTCGACCTCGTCCTCAACGCCGTGCCGGGTGCGGTCGCGGCGCTGGTCCTCGGCTGGGGGCCGGTGGCCGCGGTCGCCCTCGCCGGCGTCACCTGGATCTCCTCCTCCGGCGTCATCGCCAAGGTACTCGGCGACCTGGGCAGGCTCGGCAACCGTGAAACGCCCGTCATCCTCGGCGTCCTCGTCATCGAGGACCTGGCGATGGCCGTCTACCTGCCGCTGCTGACCGCCCTCCTCGCAGGGCTGAGTCTGGCCGGCGGCAGCCTCACGCTGCTCATCTCGCTCGGCACCGTCAGCATCGTCCTGTACGTCGCGCTGCGCCACGGGCGCCTGATCAGCCGGGCCGTCTCCTCCGACAACCCCGAGATGCTGCTGCTGGTCGTCCTCGGCCTGACGCTCTTCGTCGCCGGTATCGCGCAGGAACTCCAGGTTTCCGCGGCCGTCGGCGCGTTCCTCGTCGGCATCGCGCTCTCCGGCGAGGTCGCCGAGGGCGCGCACAATCTGCTCGCACCGCTGCGGGACCTGTTCGCGGCGGTCTTCTTCGTCTTCTTCGGTCTGTCGACCGATCCCACGGACATTCCGCCGGTCCTGCTGCCCGCGCTGATCCTCGCGGTCGTCACCGCGCTGACGAAGATCGCCACCGGGTGGTACGCGGCCCGCCGCGCCGGCATCGGCCCGCGGGGGCGCCTGCGGGCCGGCGGCGCGCTCGTCGCCCGCGGTGAGTTCTCCATCGTCATCGCGGGCCTCGCGGTCGGCGTCGAGCCGCGGATCGGGCCGCTGGCGACGGCGTACGTCCTGATCCTGGTGATCGTCGGTCCGCTGACGGCGCGCTTCACGGAGCCGCTCGGCCGACGCCTTCTCCGCCGGACGCCCGCGGGCAAGTCGTCGCCGTCCTCGGAGGCGAAACCGACTCCGGCGACGACGCCCTGACCCCCGCCCCGTCGGGGGTGGCGGGCCCGTGGGGTCGCCCCGTGCGGGGTGGGGCCTGCGAGAGGGATCCCCGACTGCTTTCCCCTACCTGTGACGCCGCCGCCCAAGGGCCTCGTTCTGCACCGGGGAAGCCCCCGACCGACGGGCGGGCGGCCACGGGCCCCTGCCGTGGCCGCCCCGCCGGTGGTCTCAGAAGTTGAACACCGTGCCGCTGGTGCTGGCCTGGACACACGAGTTGCCGTAGGTGTGGGCGTAGCTGACGCGCTTGCCGTTCCATACGCCGTCCGCGGTCACTGTCACCGGGTCCCACTGCTTGGTGCACAGCGCACCGGAGTCCCGTGTGGTGATGGCGTCGAATCCGCCGTCGGCGGCGCGCAGTTCGGCGCAGGCCGCCCGCGGGTCGGGGTGGGTTCCCGTGGCCTTGGGCGTACAGCCGAGGGTCACCGCGCGCAGGACCGTCCCGGTCGTCGCGTCGTCCCCGGCCGTGACGGTCAGCACGAGGGCCGACGGCGCGTACAGGCTCTGCGGGCCGGACTGCGCGGCGCCCGCGCTGCTTACGGCCGGTGCCGCGACGAGGGCCAGCACGGTGGTGGTAGCGAGCGCGAGTCCTCTGACGATGTACCGCATTTCGAACACTCCCCTGGGTCGTTGTTTCGGAAATCGGACGGGAGTCTTGCTCACCGCGGTGAAGATCGCTCGCTCCTCCGCGCGGTTTCGGTCACGTGTCGTGATGGTTCATGGGCAGGAAGTGACCGGAAAGGGGGCGCTGACCAGCGGTTCGGTAGCTCGCCGAATCGGCTGAAGAAAGACGTTCGAGGTGGTTTACCGATGGAATGTGAGGCCGTCGAATTCTTGAACCATTGATTGAAAGGTTTGGCTGGGTCCGGTTGCGGTTCTCTCCGCGTTGGACGGCCCGGCGGCATCGGTGTTCACTGAGCTGAGGGCCAGGGAGGTGACGATGGAACCGGTGGAAGCGCTGGACCGGGTCGCCTTTCTCCTGGAGCGGTCGCTGGCCGAGACCTACCGCGTACGGGCGTTCAGGACCGCCGCGGCGGCGCTCGCCGGTCTCGACAGGCAGGAGATCGCCGACCGGGCCTCGGCCGGGACGCTCGTCAAGATCAAAGGGATCGGCCCCAAGACCGCCCGGGTGATCGAGGAGGCCCTCACCGGCGGCACCCCCGCGTATCTGCAGCGGCTCGAGGAGGAGGCGGGCAAGCCGCTCGCCGGCGGCGGCAGCGAGCTCCGTGCCGCCCTGCGCGGCGACTGCCATCTGCACTCCGACTGGTCCGACGGCGGCAGTCCCATCGACGAGATGGGCCGCACCGCGGCCGAGATCGGCCACGAGTGGGCCGTTCTCACCGACCACTCGCCCACCCTCACCGTCGCCCGCGGCCTGACCGCGGAGCGGCTGCGCGCCCAACTCGACATCGTCGCGGCCCTCAACGAGCAGTGGGCACCCTTCCGGCTGCTCACCGGTATCGAATGCGACATCCTGCCCGACGGCAGCCTCGACCAGGATCCGGAGCTGCTGGACCGGCTCGACCTCGTCGTCGCCTCCGTCCACTCCAAACTCCGCATGGACTCCGCCACGATGACCCGGCGGATGCTCCGTGCCGTCGAGAACCCGCTCGCCGATGTGCTGGGCCACTGCACCGGACGGCTCGTCACCGGTGGCCGGGGGACGCGGCCGGAGTCGCAGTTCGACGCCGACCGGGTGTTCGCCGCCTGCGCGGAACACGGCACCGCCGTGGAGATCAACAGCCGCCCCGAACGGCGCGATCCGCCCCGCCGGCTGCTGCGCCGTGCCGTCGACGCGGGCGTCCTCTTCGCCATCGACACCGACGCACACGCCCCCGGACAGCTCGACTGGCAGATCATCGGCTGCGAACGGGCGGAGGAGTGCGGCGTACCGGCCGAACGGGTCGTCAACACATGGGCGGCGGACCAGCTCCTCGCATGGACCCGGACCAGGCGCCTGCCGGACGTTGCCTGAGCAGGTGACGGTATTCGCCGGCGCGGCGCCCTTGGCGTCCATGCCGAGGCCGCCGCGGCCTCGGCGTTCATTCCGAGCAGGTCGATGATCTTGCCGTGGGTCGTCGGCACCTGCTTGCCGACAAGGAGCAGCGGCCGGCCCTGCATGGCCGGGTCGGCCTCGATGAGTTCCTCCAGCCGCGATTCTCAGGGCTCTGCGGTGCTGCGACCCAGCAACGGCTTACCTGGCTACGCCTCAGGCGGACTCAGGCTCGCGGGAACCCACCCCCTTCGGACCGCTGCGGCGATCATCGCCGATATAGGGGTACAGTTTATAGAGGTGTGGTTCTACTTTCTGGAATCGGAGGGGCATGGACAAGCCAGTCGAGATGTTCGACCGCGAGTACGAATGGTCGGCGCTGACCCGGTTCATCGAAGATGAACAGCCCGGCGCAACGCTCGGGGTGGTCTCCGGGCGGCGCCGACAGGGCAAGACCTTCTTGCTCGACGCGGCTTGCCGTGCCGCAGGCGGGTTCTACTTCGGGGCGACCGAGGCCACCGATGCCGAGTCCCTGCGGCGTGTCAGCGCTGCGCTCACCGCGCATGTGCGCCCTGCCAGTCCGTACCACTTCTCCGACTGGGCCGAGGCCGTCGACGCGCTCCTCGCGCTGGGCACGGAGCGGCCCGTGCCAGTGGTGATCGACGAATTCCCGTACCTCGCCAAGGCGAATCCGGAGCTCCCCTCGATCATTCAAGAAGCGCTGCGGACCTTGCGCGACCAGCGCAGCGGCTCCCGCACCCGGCTACTGCTCTGTGGCTCGGCGCTGTCGTTCATGGGCCGGTTGCTGTCCGGCAATGCCCCCCTGCGAGGCCGAGCAGGGCTGGAGTTGGTCGTCCGCCCTCTCGACCACCGCCTGGCCGCCGAATTCTGGAACATCACAGACCCGCGCCTGGCCCTGCAGGTCAACGCGATCGTCGGCGGTACACCTGCGTATCGACGGGAATTCGCCCGCGGCGACACCCCGAACGGCCCTGACGACTTCGACGACTGGGTCGTCCGCACCGTCCTCAACCCAGAGACCCCTCTGTTCCGGGAGGCACGCTATCTGCTCGCGGAAGAGCCCGACCTGCGAGACGCCGCCCTGTACCTCTCCGTGCTGGCCGCAGTAGCCGACGGCAACGCCACCCGCGGGGGTATGGCCGGCTATCTGGAACGCAAGGCCACCGACATTGCACACCCCATCAACGTCCTCGAAGACGCCGGCCTGCTGCACCGGGATGCCGACGCCTTCCGCGACAACCGCCCTACCTACCGCATCGCCGAACCGCTGATCGGCTTCTATCACGCCATCATGCGACCGGTCTGGGACCAGCTGGAACGCCCCGGCAGCGCAGCCCGAGTCTGGCAGGCCAGCCGCCGCTGCTTCACCAATAACGTTCTCGGACCTCATTTCGAACAGGTCTGCCGCGACTGGGCGCTGCACCACGCAGACCCAGAACTGATCGGCGGTCTGCCCGCCCGGGTCGGGCACGGCGTGGTGCACGATCCCAAGGCCCGCGTCGGACACGAGGTGGATATGGCGGCCATCGGCATCGCCGACGGCTCCAGGCCACCGCTCCTGGCCATCGGCGAGGCCAAATGGAACGACACCATGGGAATCGCCCACATTGAACGCCTCCAGCACATCCGCGACCTCATCTCCCAGGCGGGACGCTACGACACCACCGGTACCCGACTCATGTGTTTCAGCGGCGCAGGCTTCAACGACAAGGCATACGCGGCTGCACATGCTGACCCTGATATCCAACTGGTCGACCTGGAGGCGCTCTACGGCATGGCGTGATCCGTGCCCCGAGGACATGGACATGGCCGGGTCGTGGTTGCGCTTCCGGCTGCATTCACACTGGTCTGGCACCGCTGGCGGCCATACGGCTCTCGTGGGGCGCGGCGAGCGGCGGCCGTCGCTGTACGAGCCGGAAGGCACGGCAGAAGGACTGACGCGGACGGGAGCGGACTCCTCGATGCCAAGGCGACCTGGCTCCCTGTCATGAGCGTCTTCGTCTGCGCCGCTGGTCAGGGGTGGAGCGAGCAGGGCGACGTCCGAGCACGCGTGGAGGCGGCGCGAGCTCCTGCCGATGCGTCCGGGCAAGCGCATGACCTCCGTGACCTGCGCAACGCACGGGCTCCTGGCGATCGATGCCGCGCGCGCATCGTGCCCGTCGCCGGTCACGTGCGTAATTCGATGGCGTCATGGCCCGTGCACCTCTAGGGTCGGTGCTGTTCGAGCGGCGACAGGCGGTTGCCGCGGGTGACTCGGCTTGGTTGGGAGGTGTGACCGATGGCTGTCGTTGAGACGGGCGCTGCCCGCATCCGGAAGTTCATTCAGTCCACCTCCGTGGTCTCCGGCTGACCTCACTCTTCTCCCGCGCCAGTGTGCGCGGTGCCGGGGCCACCCTCGTGAAGGGTCACCCCTTGTCTTTCTCTTCTCTTCTGGGTTCGGCTTCGTCTTCCTCGCATCCGCTCGTGCCGTATGGCTGGGATGCGGACCGGGAGGCTGAGTTCGCCCCTTGTACCGCGAAGGGTCTGCTGCCCGGCCGTGTCCTGCGGGTCGACCGGGGCCAGTGCGACGTGATCACCCCAACGGGTGTGGTGCGCGCGGACACCGAGTTCGTCACGCCCCGCGACCCGATGCGGGTCGTCTGCACCGGCGACTGGGTCGCCGTCGACCCCGACGGCGACCCCCGGTTCGTACGGAGCCTGCTGCCGAGGCGCACCGCCATCGTGCGGTCGACGTCGTCGAAGCGGTCCGAGGGCCAGGTGCTGGCCACCAACATCGACCACATCGTCATCTGCGTCTCCCTCGCGGTCGAACTCGACCTCGGGCGGATCGAACGCTTTCTCGCGCTGGCGTGGGAGAGCGGCGCGCAGCCCCTCGTCGTACTCACCAAGGCGGACCTCGTCCCGGACGTCACCGGCCTGTCCTATCTCGTTCAGGACGTCGAGACCACCGCGCCCGGGGTCCAGGTGCTGCCCGTGAGCTCCACCACGGGCGAGGGGATCGAGGTGCTCCGGGCGATCGTCGCCGACGGCACCAGCGTCCTCCTCGGTACGTCCGGAGCGGGCAAATCCACCCTCGCCAATGCCCTGCTCGGCGAGGACGTCATGGACGTCAGGGCCACACGCGACGTCGACGGCAAGGGCCGCCACACCACCACGACCCGCAACCTGCTCGTCCTGCCCGGCGGGGGAGTCCTCATCGACACGCCCGGACTGCGCGGCGTGGGACTGTGGGACGCGGCGACCGGCGTGAACCAGGTGTTCTCGGAGATCGAGGACCTCGCGCAGCAGTGCCGCTTCCACGACTGCGCGCACGAGGCGGAGCCGGGGTGTGCGGTCCTCGCCGCCATCGAGGACGGCGCCCTGCCGGAACGGCGGCTCGAGAGCTACCGCAAGTTGGTCCGGGAGAACCAGCGGATCGTGGCCAAGACGGACGCGCGGCTGCGGGCCGAGATCCGGCGCGACTGGAAGCTCAAGGGGGCGGAGGGCCGCGCGGCGATGCAGGCCAAACGCGGCCGCCTTCGCTGACGCACGGCGCGTAGGGCCCCTTCGGGGCGTGGCCCGGGTCCGGGAGTTGCGTCCCCGCCGTCCCGTGCCCCGGCGTGGGGGCGGGGCCGGGGGCGGGTGATCGCGGACTGTTCTCCCGTACCTGCGTGTCCGCGGCCCCCGGCGCTTGACGTCCGCTCACCCCCTCCGACCAGGCCCCCTCCCTCCCCGCCCCTGCCGCCGGTGGTCGACCCCCGGACGGTGGCCCTTCCCGCGGGGTGCGTCCGTCGTGTCCGGTGGCCGCCCGTGGGGCGGTTGCCTTCTCCTGCCCGGTCAGGAGAAGGCACCGCGACGCTGTGGCTACGGGGGCGTCAGCCCCTCGCCGGGCAGGGGCCCGCGGCGCAGCTCCCGGTTCCGGAACGGGGGCACCACCCACGCCGCAGGCGTAGGGGGAGGGTGTCGGGACGGTCCGGGTCGCGCCCGCAAGCGCGTGCGGCGCGGTGCTCGGGGGAGTTGCCGGGCCCGGAGGCCAGCGGCCCTCTTGCAGGACCGCGAAAAACATAACGGGGCAGCCTCACGGAACCCCCTACGCTCCCATCACCACCGCCCCCGCCCACGCCCCCACCACCAACAGGCACCCCATGAGCTCCACCAGCACGCTCGTCCCCGCCGCCCGCATCACCGTGCGGGTCGCCGCCTTCGCCGGGCCGTGGCCGCCGAGGCGTACCCGCTCCGTGCCGTAGATGCCGCCGATGAAACCGGGAACGGCGCCGACGACGGGTACGAGGAAGAAGCCGACGACGGCTCCCAGACCCGCGTAGGCCGCCATGCGGCGGGTGATGCCCACTCCGCGCAGACGGCGGGCCGGCAGCAGCCAGACGACGACCTGGTCCAGCACCAGGACCGCCGTCGCTCCCACCAGCGTGAACCAGGCCAGACCCGTCTGCACGTGCAACGCCCACCAGAGAACGGCCGCCCACACCAGCCACGGCCCCGGGACGCCCGGGACGATCACCCCGAGGAGACCCAGCAGCATCACCCCGCCGACCATCATCAGCTGCCACACGCCCACATGCCCAGAGTGCAGGATCAGAGGCGTTCGTGCAGGTCGCGCGCCACCCACCCCTTGGCGTACGCGTGCCAGCCCAGCTGCAGCCGGGTGGTCACACCGGTGAGTTCCATCAGCCCCTTGACCCGGCGCTGCACGGTGCGCAGCCCCAGGTCCAGTTGCTTGGCGACGCTCGCGTCGGTCATCCCGGCGAGCAGCAGGGAGAGGACCTCCAGGTCGGTGGCGTCCGGTCCGGGCGCGCCCTCCTCGACGCCCTGGCCGCCCGCCCCGAGCCGCAGGGGAAGCGCGTCACGCCAGACCGCCTCGAAGAGGCCCATCAACGACTCCAGCAGTCCGCTGGCGTGGACGACGAGCGCGGCGGGTTCGGCACCGCGCCCGGTCAGGGGGACCATCGCGAGCGTACGGTCGGCGATGACGAGTTTCGTGGGCACCCGGTCGACCACGCGGACCTGCTCGTCACGACCGAGCGCCGCCGACAGCTCGGTGATCCCGTTGGGCGTCGTCAGGACCTCGCGCTCGAGGACGACCCGGTACGCCACGCCCCTCGCCGCGGCGTTCTCCTCAGCATCGTTGTCCATGCCGGTGACGGCGACGGGCTTGCCGGTGACGAACGCGCAGACCTCCTTGGTCGCACCGAGCTGCAGCTGGCCGAAGCGGTGCACGACGGCGCTCGCGCCCGTCACCACCTCGACCAGGTCGTGCACGGTCGGCTCGTCGGACTCGGCCCGGTACTCCTCGGCGAGCAGCGCCGCCGCCAGCTCTGCCTTCTCCAGTTCGTCACGCTGCTGCGTCAGCAGCGCGCCGAGCGCGACGCCGGGCGGCGCCGCGACCCAGCGGCCGGTACGCGCGGACGACTGGGCGGCCAGCCCCCGCTGCTCCAGCCGCCGCAGTGCCCGTTCCGTGTCCGGCTCCGCCAGTGCGAGCCGGTGCGCGAGATCGGTGACGTCCGCGGCCCCCAGCGCGACCAGCGCGCGGTAGGCCGACTCCTGTCTCTCGTCGAGCCCTATCGCTCCAAGCAACGAAACCCTCCCGGACCTGCGATCGTCTGCTGCCGTGGCGGAAATCGGCCACGGCGTGAACCCGCCGCGGACATCATCCCCGTACCGGCCGGCTCTCTGCCAATGTGGCGCCACCGCAGCACCAACAGCCCCGGCCCGGGGGTGCTTTGTGTTGGCAGACCTCGTGGACGCGGGCACCGGCACGACCGCGGAGCTCGAAGCGGTCGGCGTCCAGGGCCGGTTCGCGCTCGTACGGCTGCCCTACGACAGCCCGAGTGCCACGTGCGTGGCCCGCGGCGCCAAGGCGGCGGGCGCCCTCGCCGTGATCGTGCACCGCGCGGCCCCCGGCCGATGGCTGCCCTCCACCGTCACCCTGCGAACCGAACTGACGGACGCCAAGGGCAACTCCGTCTCCCAGCTCGTGATCGGCGCGTACGCGGTGCGCTGACACGGCGATGCGCCGATCACGACCGGTCCGCCGGGCGTCCTTCCCGTGGGGGTTGGGCCGCCCGGCGGACCTTTGGCGGGTGTCTTTTCGACAATGCCCGTTTTCCGGCCCCCGGTGAGGTCGACAATAGGGGCATGAGTGAACAGGGGGAGAGGCCCAACAGGCCTACCACCGAGGACGAGTGGTGGAGCAGGCTGTACGACGACTCCACCCCGGACACCGGCCCTCCGGCCGTGTCGTCCGCCGACACGCTCGACGACCGCTTCGACTCCGCGTCCGACACGGTGACCCCCCGCCCCGCGCCCTGGGGGGACCACCCCGTCACCCCGCCACCCGACGCTCCCCGCCGGGGCGCCACTCCCACGCCGCCGCCCCGCCCTGTCGGCGCGCCGACCGCCGGGCCGGGCCGGGAGGCCCCGCCCGGCCATGGCGGCCCGGTCGGGGCCCCTTCCGCACCACCGCGCCCGACGGAGGAGCCGCCGGCGCAGGGCGCGCCCGCCGTGTCGGACCCGCGGCGCGCCGATCCGGCCCCGGCCGACCAGGCGCCCGACGGGCGTGAGGGGCCGTTGTCCTCGACGGGGGAGGCCTCCGCCTCGTCCCGGCCGCAGGGCGGTGACACCGCGGGGACGCCCGCCCCGCCCCACCCCCAGGGCGGTCGCCCCGCAGGTGCGACGCCCGTCACTCCGGATGCGCGGCCCACGCGGCGATTGGTCGTGCCCGTGCAGGCGCCGCCGCGGAGCGGCGTTGTCGGGGGAGGGCCGCCCACATATGACGCGGAGCCGACCGCGCTGCCCGCCGCCGAGGCGCACGCGCTGGAGCAGCTTGTCGCAGACACCGTGCTCGACGGTGCCAGGTACGGCACGTACACGCTGAGAGCCGCGTCCGTGCGGGGCGACTCGGCACGCTTCCGTGGTGAGCCGCGTCGCGACGCGCTGCTCACCGCCCGCTTCGGCAGCGGGCCCGCCGCGCTGGTGCTCGTCGCCGTGGCGAGCGGCATCCGCGGGGCCGAGACCGCGCACCTCGCCGCCGCCGACGCCTGCCGCTGGATCGGCGGCGCCGTCGGACGCAGCCACGCACGGCTCGCCGACGACATGAGGGCCGGCCGCCGCGGTGACCTCAAGTCAGGACTGCACCGGCTCACCGACCGAAGCCTCGGCAAGCTCCGCGCCCGTGCCACCGAGCTCGGTCTCGAGCCGGAGTCGTACACCGCGGGACTGCGATGCCTGCTCCTGTCCGCCGACCCCGCCTGCCGTACCCGCGTCTTCTTCGGCGTCGGCGCCGGGGGGCTGTTCCGGTTGCGTGACGGTGACTGGCAGGATCTCGAGCCGCCGGTCCCCGACCGGTCGGACGTCACCGGCGCGCCCGTGGTCGGATTCGGGTCCGCGGTGCCGGAGGCAACGGCCGAGGGTGACCGGCTCACCATGGACCTCGGCATCCCCACGCCGGCGTCGCCGTACATCGAGGCGCCGCCGCCCCCGCCCGCCGAACCCTTCCGGTTCCGCGCCTCCGTCGCCCGCCCCGGTGACACGCTGCTGCTGTGCAGCAACGGCCTCGCCGAGCCGGTGCGCGGCGAGACGGCTCTCGCGCAGGAGCTCGCCCAGCGCTGGCGCGGGCCACAGCCGCCGGGAATGGCCCAGTTCCTGGCCGATACCCAGCTGCGGGTTCAGGGTTACGCCGACGACCGGACGGCGGTGGCCGTCTGGGAGGCGTAACCGCGCAGGCGCGTTCGGCCCGGCCATGGGTTGATGGACCACGAGGTCCGACAGAGCCCCACGGAGAAAGGGCGCGCATCCCATGGCCAGGCGGAACGTGGCGGAGCAGTTCGTCGACATCCTTGTCCGTGCCGGCGTCCAGCGGCTCTACGGTGTCGTCGGCGACAGCCTCAACCCCGTCGTCGATGCCGTCCGCCGCAACTCGGCCATCGACTGGATCCAGGTGAGACACGAGGAGGTCGCGGCGTTCGCGGCCGGCGCCGAGGCACAGATCAGCGGGAAGCTGGCCGCCTGCGCCGGCTCCTGCGGCCCCGGCAACCTCCATCTGATCAACGGCCTGTACGACGCCCACCGCTCCATGGCGCCCGTGCTCGCTCTCGCTTCGCACATCCCGTCCAGCGAGATCGGCCTCGGCTACTTCCAGGAGACCCACCCGGACCAGCTGTTCCGCGAGTGCAGTCACTACTGCGAGCTGATCTCCAGCCCTCAGCAGATGCCGCGTCTGCTGCAGACGGCGATCCAGCACGCCGTCGGCCGCGGCGGTGTGAGCGTGGTGTCGCTGCCGGGCGACCTCGCGGGCCGCCCGGCGCCGGAGAAGTCGATCGAGCATGCCCTCGTCACCACCCGCCCCACGGTGCGCCCCGGCGACTCGGAGATCGACAGACTGGCCCGCATGATCGACGATGCCGACCGCGTCACCCTCTTCTGCGGCAGCGGCACGGCCGGCGCGCATGCAGAGGTCATGCAGTTCGCGGAGCGCATCAAGTCGCCCGTCGGGCACGCGCTCCGCGGCAAGGAGTGGATCCAGTACGACAATCCGTACGACGTCGGCATGAGCGGCCTGCTCGGCTACGGCGCCGCCTACGAGGCCACCCACGGGTGCGATCTGCTGATCCTGCTCGGCACGGACTTCCCCTACAACGCCTTCCTCCCCGACGACGTCAAGATCGCCCAGGTCGACGTCAGACCGGAGCACCTGGGACGGCGGTCCAAGCTTGACCTCGCCGTGTGGGGCGATGTGCGCGAGACGCTGCGCTGTCTGACGCCGCGGGTGCGGGCCAAGACGGACCGCCGGTTCCTCGACAAGATGCTGAAGAAGCACGCCGACGCCCTGGAGGGCGTGGTCAGGGCCTACACCCGCAGGGTGGACAAGCACGTCCCGATCCACCCCGAGTACGTCGCCGCCGTCCTCGACGAGCTCGCCGACGAGGACGCCGTGTTCACCGTCGACACCGGCATGTGCAACGTATGGGCGGCCCGTTACATCTCGCCCAACGGGCGGCGCCGGATCATCGGCTCGTTCAGCCACGGCTCGATGGCGAACGCCCTGCCGCAGGCGATCGGCGCCCAGTTCATCGACCGCGGCCGCCAGATCGTGTCGATGTCGGGCGACGGTGGATTCACCATGCTGATGGGCGACTTCCTCACACTCGTCCAGTACGACCTGCCGGTGAAGGTCGTGCTGTTCAACAACTCCTCACTCTCCATGGTCGAGTTGGAGATGCTCGTCGCCGGACTGCCTTCCTTCGGCACCACCAACCACAATCCGGACTTCGCGGCGATCGCCCGCGCGGCCGGTGCCTACGGCGTACGGGTCGAGAAGCCCAAGCATCTCGCGGGCGCGCTCAAGGACGCCTTCAAGCACGACGGACCGGCGCTCGTGGACGTCGTGACCGACCCGAACGCGCTGTCCATCCCGCCGAAGATCAGCGCCGACATGGTGACCGGCTTCGCGCTGTCCGCCAGCAGGATCGTGCTGGACGGCGGGGTGGGCCGGATGGTCCAGATGGCACGCTCGAATCTGCGGAACGTGCCCCGCCCCTGACGGGGGGTACGCGGTTCGTGGCGCGCCGCCCGCTCCGAGCGGCCTTCCCCCTATGGGCGGGGCCATGCACCAGGCATATCGGCGACGGCTGAAGAAATCGACATGAGTGGTGCTCCCCACGCGGGGCATGCATCCGAATGACCGTTATGAAGCCATGGCTCGTCACGATCTGTTGGTGGGGGATGATGACTGGACGTTACGGGGGCGCGGGAATTCGCGGCCGGCTGCATCGCAGACTCGGCAGCGGTGATCTCACGGCCGTACCCGAAGTGCGGCACGCTTTACGCAACCTGCTGGGCAAGTGGCCCGACCCGGACGAGGGCGGCGCGGCGGAGGCGGCCGACGTGGCCGAGTTACTGGCGAGCGAGCTGGTGACCAACGCCCTGATACACACCGAACACGGAGCGGTGGTCACGGCCACCGTCGAGGACTCCAGGCTTCATGTGGAGGTCCAGGACTTCATGGCGGGACTGCCCGTGTCGGACGTACCGAACGCCGACCTCGGAACGGGTGGCAGGGGCCTGTTCCTGGTGGAGCGTCTCGCTGACGCCTGGGGTGTGCGCACCGCGCAAGGGGTGGGCAAGGTGGTCTGGTTCGAGCTGCACGCGGGGGCGGCCTGACCCGATGACGGCTGCGGCCGCCTCCGGCGCGCTCGTCAGCCGAACTGCTGCTCCAGGGCCTTGAGTTTCTGCTCCAAGGAGTCGAGACGAGGCAGCGCCTGGGTGTCGTCCTCCGCCGTGAGGTCGACCGTGATCGGTTCCGGTCCGGTCGGCTTCACGGCCTGCAGCGACGGCCGGGACCGTACGGGCAGTTGTCCCGTGTCCGCTATGACGGGCTCCACGACGGACGACGAGCCCTCGGCCTGCTGCCCGCTGCCCGTGGCCGGTCCGAGGGCCGGCAGCCGAGTCGCGCGGTCCGTCCGCCCCAGTCCCCAGGTGCGGTGCTGACGGTTGAGCGCCCGGATCTGGGCGCGCTCCAGCTTCTCCCGGTCGCGCCGGCGCATCCGGTTCTGCTGTTTCTGCCGCCGGTCCTCGCGGACCTCGTCGACCGCCTCGTCGAGGGTGCGTACGCCCTCGAGGAGCATCAGCGACCATGCCGCGAAGGTTTCCCTGGGCGCCCGCAGCCACCGCACGATCCGGATCTGCGGCAGCGGACGGGGCACCAGCCCCTGCTCGCGCAGCGCCGCGCGGCGGGTCTGCTTGAGCGCCCGGTCGAACAGGACGGCCGCGGACAAGGACATGCCCGCGAAGAACTGCGGAGCGCCGTCGTGTCCGAGGCCCCGCGGCGCGTGTACCCAGTTGAACCAGGCGGCCGCTCCGGCGAACGTCCACACCAGGAGCCGGGAGCCGAGGGCGGCGTCGCCGTGGCTGGCCTCGCGCACGGCGAGCACCGAGCAGAACATGGCCGCTCCGTCGAGCCCGAAGGGGACCAGGTACTCCCAGCCGCCGGTCAGGTTCAGGTTCTGCCGGCCGAAGCCCACCAGGCCGTGGAAGGAGAGCGCGGCCGCGACGGCGGCGCAGCAGAAGAGGAGCACGTACGAGGCGGTGCCGTAGACCGCCTCCTTGCGTCTGCGGCGCTCCTCGCTGCGCTCCCACGAGTCGTCCGGGGCCTTGTCACCGGCGCGCCTGCCGCGCGCGAGCACCGCCACCGCCGCCAGGACTCCCAGGATCATCAAGGCGCCCGGAAGCAGCCACTCCAGCGATATGTCGGTCAATCTCATGTGCGGTGTCCCTTGCATCGCGGTAGGGCGTTTCGGCCGCCATATTGGCCGAACGCGGGGGACACGCAGGGGCTTTCGGCTCAAGAGAACGCCAATGGGGCCGACCGGTACGCGGATAGGTGTGATCCGATCGAACTGACGCCTGAATGCACCGGGTTGCGTTCGAATTCATGTCACTCGAAAGGGGGCCCGGAATGACGTCGCCTGCTTACGCCGTCTGCAGCAGCCGGGCCACCCGGTCGGCGTCACGGGTGCGCGGACAGGTGACGCAGGTGTCCTTTGGACGGAGCGTGTAGAACAGACAGCAACTCGCCCGGTCACGGGTCGGCAGCCGCTCGCCGTTCGGACCGGTCAGCTCGCGGAACGCGGCCGTGCCCACGTAGGGCTTGGTCGCGCCGGGCAGCAGCGCCTCGAGCTCCGCGATCGCACGCGGTTCCTCGTCGAGCAGGTGTGCGATGTACCACAGGCCCTCGACGATCTCGTCGGTCGCCATCCCCCACAGAGCCCGACCGCCGCGGCGCATCCGGGGGGCGAAGCCGTCGAGGACGGGTCCGATGTGCTCTGCCACGGCGGCGCGGACCTCGCCGCACAGCGCCTCCTCGTCCGGAACGACGCGGGCGCCGGGCAGCCGCGTGGCGGGATCGCCGGGCAGGCAGGCGAATTCCCGGACCCGCACGGTCATGTGACCCAGTGCACGTTGGAAGGCGACGTCCGCCACGGGGACCCGGGGCACCCGGCGGTGCAGGAACCAGGGGACGGTGATCAGCAGGCAGGCGGGCCAGGCGTAGCGGTGCAGACCGAAGCCGGCGACGACGTCCGGGCGCGCCTGCTGTCCGTGGTCCCGCAGCACCTGCGCGTTGTCCCAGGCGAGGTACGAGTCGAGCGCCGCGCCGCCGGCCGCGAGGTCGGCCGCGCCGACCCAGCCCGCGCCCGAGGGTGTCGGGACGCCCTCGGGCAGTTCCTTCACACGCAGCCCGGGGAAGACCTCGGCGAGGCGCGCATAGGCCTCGGTCACCGGCGATGTGAGGCCGGGCAGCAGAGCAGAAACGGTCATGCCGGGGGACCACCGTATCGCGATCGTTAGCAGGTAAGCCTTACCTTACCCGATGCCTTCGATGTTTGAACTGCGGCCCGGGCCGCCTATCGTGCACTCAGGGCCCCGCATCCGCGAGCCCGGCCCGGGCCGAGTGCCGGAGGAGGACCCGAGTGGAGCAGGCCAGAACGCGTGACCTCGCACCGCCGCAGCCGTACGCGTCCGCCCGTGTCCCCGCCCAGGGACACCCCGCACCGGCACCCCGGGAGCCGGCCCGCGGCGAGCACACCCACAGCGAGCCCCCGGCACCCCGCACGGTCCAGCGCCACTCGGTACGCGGCCAGATCCTCGACGCCCTGCGCACGGCCCTCGTCGACGGCGACCTGGTGGCCGGGGAGGTCTACTCGGCTCCCGCCCTCGGCGAGCGTTACGGCGTCTCAGCCACTCCCGTGCGTGAGGCGATGCAGCAGCTCGTCATCGAGGGCGCCGTCGAGGTCGTGCCGAACCGCGGGTTCCGCGTCACCCGGCGCAGCGCCCGTGAGCTGGCCGAGCTGGCGGAGGTCCGCGCGCTGATCGAGGTCCCGGTCATGCTCCGGCTGGCCCGTACGGTCCCTGTCGACCGCTGGCAGTCACTGCGTCCGCTGGCCGAGGCGACGGCCGCCGCGGCCGCAACGGGGGACCGGTCGAGCTACGCGGAGAGGGACCGCGCCTTTCACCGCGCGGTCCTCGCCCTTGCCGGCAACGAACAACTGCTCGCGGTGGCGGACGACCTGCACCGCCGCTCCCAGTGGCCGCTGACCGGCGCCCCGACCACCCGCCGGGCCGACCTGATCGCGGACGCGGCGGAGCACACGGCACTGCTGGAGGCGCTGATCGCGCAGGACCTGGCAGTGGTCCAGTCGCTGGTGCGGGAGCACTTCGCGGGCTCGGACGTCTGAACCGCATCGGACACCTGACAGAACGGACGACGTGCGCGGCACGGTATGGGCGGTGGCGAACCAGCTGGGCGTCGTCGCGAGCACTCCCGACGGGCTGTTGTCCGCCCTGCTGTCCGGTGCGCCGCGCACCGTGCGGCTCGCGACGGCACACAAGGACCCGGGGGCGATCGCCGAACTGGCCTCTTGGCTGAGGGGGTTCGGTCATCTGCGGGTGGTCGTCGAGCCGCCCGACGACGAGCCGGAGGACCGGCGGCCGCCGGACCTGGCCGACCCGGAGGCGGTCTGCACGGCCGATCCCGTACGGGTCACCTCGGCGTACGAGGCCGCGGCGGACGGCCACGGCGGACTGCGCACCGCGTGGCTGCGGGCCGGCCAGTCACTGATCCGCGACCAGGGCCCCGCCCGGCGCGCCCTGGTCCTGCTGGCCGCCCTGCCCGCGGACGCCGATCCAGGGGTGCGCCGGGCACTGGCCCGGCTCTCCGAGGGGGCGCCCTGGGCCCTGGAGTGGTCACGGCCTTGCCCGGTCGCTGCGCTGGCCGTCGTGGCGGGCGCCCTCGTGGTGGCCGACCCGGCCGGCGGCGTACGCACCCTGGACGAAGACGCCCCCCGCCAGTCGACGGCCGCCCGCATCAAGGCGGTTGCCGCACCGGACGACGGCACCTGGCTGCTCCTGGACGAACGCGGCCGCCTCCACCGGCACCGCGGTGCGCAGACGCCGCTGACGAAGGCCGTGGCCGCCACCCTCGAGTGCCATCCGGGCACGGCTCTCGCCGCGGCGGCGGACACCGTGCTGGTCGGCGACCGGATGGGCTCCGTGCACGCCTTCGGCTTCGACGGCCTGCACCAGGCGGCGCTGCATACCGGCCGGGTCACCGCACTGTCGGCCGCCGCGGCACCGTCCCTGACCGTCCACAGTGGAGGCGGCGACGGTGCCGTGCACGTCTGGTCGCCCGGGTCCGACGCGCACAGCCCGCCCGTGACGGAACGCCCGTACCCGGTCGTCGCCGTGCACACCTCGCCGACCCCGGAGGGTTCCCTCCTCGCGGTCGCCTGGGCGGACGGTCTGGTACGGCTGCATCTTCCCGGCGCGGGCCGGGCCCTCCCGTTCCGCCCCGGACCCGCGGTCCGCGCCGTCGCGGTCACCCCGGACGGCGCACTCTGCATCGGTACGGACGAGACACTGATCTGCCTGCGGCCCCGCTGAGGCCCCGTCACGACACGGTCCGCCCCGGGAGCAACGGCGGCCGGCGCGGAGCGGGTCGAGCCGGTCAGCTGTTGCACGCGTCGAAGAGCCGGTCGAAACGATCCCCGTGGCGGCCCGGCCGGCCGGCTGGCCGGCCCAGGACCAGGTCCTGGCCCGCGCACGGCACCACGTCGACGACGTCGCTGACGTCGCTGACGTGGCCGGCGGAGGTGGTCAGGTCGGTGCGGCCGACGGTCGCGACGGTCCTCGACGAGGGCTTGCCGGGCGCCGGTTCGCCGCTGCCGCCGGTGAAGCAGCCGGCTGCGGTGACCACCCGGCCGGCCCCGGCGAGGGCGCCTGAGCATGCGCGCCGCTGGTCGCCGTCCCCGTCTCGAACTCGGCGGTGAAGGCGTACGCGTCGCCCGCGGCGGGGTCCCCGACGACGGCCGGCAGGGGTCGTGGCGAGCGTACCGGCCAGGACTGCAGGGGCCGCCAGGGCGGCGGCCGGTGCGATACATGGACGCTTTCGAGGCAAGTGGGATTCCTCACCTCATGCCTTACGAACGGCAAAGCGGAACCCCGGCATTGGGTTCCTCGGAAGAATTGGTGATTGTGATGTGAGGAGAAAGCGACCTACGGAATCATTGGTTCCGTCGTGACGGTGATCACGAGGTGGAATGGCGCCGCGGATTGCGCCGCATGGTGCCTCGACCTGCGGTTTCCTCTGGAGGAAAGTCGATATCGGTTGGCTGGAAAATACGGTTGGGCCGGACGGCTCGGGGCGCTGTGCCGGTCGCCCGCCCGGCGAAGGGGGTGGAAATCGGCGGGGCCTCGGCCGCCCGGCAGTGACGCCCCGGTCAGGGGTGCACTAACCTGTGGCGCCGATCGTCCTGCAAGGGGGAAGCATGACCGCGGAAGTGCCCGAGTCGTCCATACCCGACGAGGAGTGGACCCGGTTCCAGCTCGAAAGTGAGGGCCCCGCGCGGCGGTCCGCGCCCAAGGAGCCGTCCGCCCGGGCGCGGATGGTCACGGAGCGGCTGCGGCGAGCCGACGAGGAGGCCGCAAGGCAGCAGGGCAGGGTGCGGCGCCTCGCGCGCAGGGGGAAGCCGGTGCAGGCGCAGCCCGACGGCTGGCGGGCATGGCCCGACGGGCAGGCGCCGAAGCCGCGAAGCAGGGTCCGCGGGTTCGTCTGGGTCGGCGTCGTGGTCGTCGTCGTGCTGCTCGCCATGAATCCGGAGCGGGTCTTCGCCTGGCTGGCGTGATCAGCTCTCGGTCGGTGGCTCCAGGCCCGACAGGAACGAGGCGATGTCGAGACCGGTCAGCAGATACTGCTCGAACGCCGCGTTGTGCAGCGCCCATGAGGAACGCCTCAGCCTGACCCGGTCGATGGCGCCTTCCGCGTCGTGGCCGAGCTCGATCAGGGTCTGCGCGGCGACCAGCCCGGAGCGGTTGTAGCCGGAGTAGCAGCGCACCAGGACCCGGCGCCCCGCGCGGACGGCGTCGGCGGCCGTCAGCGCCACCCGGCGCACCAGGTCGATCTCGTCGGCGGTGAGCCAGTCGTCCGGGATGGGCACGACAAGGTGCTCGACGCCGTCCGCGGGGCCGTGGCCCTCGCGCGTGTACAGGCTGATCACGACGTCGAACTCGTCCGCCACGACCACGTCCCGGTGCCGGCGCCCCGCGTCGGACCAGACGTGGCCGCCGACCCACAGGCCCGTGGTGATCTCGTCCCACCGAGTCCGCGGCTCGGGGACGTCGCCCTGTCTGCGGCGGGTCCTCACTGGCCGGCGGGCTCGGGCTCGGCCATGGACGCCTGCGGTGGTACAGCCGCGGACAGTTGCGCGCCCAGCCACACCGGAACGCCGTCCAGCAGCCGGAAGAGCCGCTGCGCCTCCGAGCGCAGACGGCTCGCCTCCGGCTCCGGTTCGCAGTCCGCGAGCCCGGCCAGTGCCGGTGCCGTCCCGATCAGATAGCCCAGCTCCTCCCGGATACGCAGGCACTCGGAAAAGCCCTGTCGGGCCTTCGCCGGCTCCCCGTCGCGCAGAGCGAGTCCGGCCTGCTGTTGCCAGGTGAAGGACAGCAGCAGCAGGTCCCCTTGCGCCTGCGCGCCCGCGTGTGCCCGCTGGTAGGCGGCGAGCGCCGACTGCGGGGAGTCCGCGATGTGTTCGGCGACCAGGCCGCGCCGGAAGTCCAGCAGCGGGCGCTGCGGCGAGGAGGGGGCGAGCAGCGCCGTCGCCCTGCCGAGCGCCGAACGGGCCTCGTCGGCCCGGTCCCGCACCGCGAGGCGGGTCGCCGCGTAGGCCAGCCGGCCGCGCTCGCTCGCCGCACCGCCGCGTTCCTCGTCATCGCGGGCCACGGCCTCCGCGTTGCGCAGCGCGTCCTCCGCCTCGGCCCAGCCGTCGCAGGTGAACAGGCAGCGCTCCACGAGCAGTCCGGCCCTCTCCAGCGCTGCGGCGGGCTCTGCGGCACGGGGTGCGAGCAGGGCCGCCGCATCGGTCCAACAGCCGCGCGAACGCAGCCGCCATACCGCGGTCTGGAGTGGATCGTCACCTGCTGTGGTTCCGGAACCAGACATGGCGGTATGCGCCACTTGCCCTCCCCGAGCACGCCATTGAGCTGTTCAGTCAGGACCGCATCTCAGCATGGATCGGCATGCGTGGCCAAGAGGTCAGGTGAATGAATTCACAATCTTTCAGCGGCCCACAGGGTCGCCGTGGGCGCCTTCGCCCGGACACACCAGAGCGAGATGACCCCCGTCGTTGAGCGGTGTCGGCACCTTCACCGTCGTCACCGGCGAGGACGCGCCGGGCGCCGCGTCGGCGTCAATCAGATGGATCTCCCCATGGCCCCCACGGGTGACGGCGACGAAGGGCGATCCGGGTGACGCGGCAATTGCCCGGCGCTGCACCCCGTCCCATGGTGTGCCGCCCGGCCTCGGCGCGCCGTCCATGGCCGGCAGGGGCAGCCGGGCCGTGACACACGGGTCGCCCGAGTCGGTGCGGAGAAGGATCAGTTCGTCACCGTCGGGATGCACGCGGGCGAACGCGGCGTGGTGCGCGGCGACGGCGAGGCGGAAGACCAGCCCGGGTCCGAGCGGCAGCCGGCCCGTGCGGTCCGCGTCCAGGTCGTGCCACCAGGCGGCGTTGGTCCACTCCGGCCAGCGGGCGGGCTCCGCGGGCCCGCCCCGTACGCAGGACCAGAGCGTCCGGCGTACGGGGTCGAGCCGCAGGTAGTAGCCGCGCCCCTCGCCCGCCCACGACAGCGGTTCCTCGACGACCAGGGCGCGGCCGTCGCGGCGGGCGCGCCGGACGCCGGAGCCGGTGGCCGCGAACAACCGCCCGGTGCACGGGTCATGGGCGTCGCCGTGCCCGTCGTCGGCGAGCGGCAGCTCAGCAGCCGGGGCGGCGGGCGGGCAGGCGGGCGCGGCGGCCATCAGATCGGAGTGGCGGTAGGCCGTCAGCGAACCCGGCTCGCGGTGGCGCAGCACGACGAGCGCGTCGTCCGGATCTGCGCCGCCGAGGACGGTGACGCCCGGCTCGCCCGTGCGTGTACGGACCCGGACCGAGCGCGGTCCGTCCGGCGCGGCGAGGTCGACGACGGTCAACAGGTCGCTCCACGGCTCCCAGTTGCGACCGAGGCCGGTGGTCACGGCGAGCTGCCGGCCCGTCGGGTCGGCGGCGAGGTGCTCCGCCGGGACGGCCACGGGCACTGACACACCGACCAGGGGCCGGCCGGCGTCCGGGCCGTACGGGTCGAGGACGACGAGTTCGCCGGCGAGGTCGTCGACGAAGGCGGTGCGGTCGCCGGGCAGGGCCAGGAAGCCGGCGTGCTCGGCGAGGTGGCGGCCTTCCACGCGGCCCCTCTCGCGGCCGTCCGGGAGATCCAGCAGGTATACCGCGCCTGCGACTTGATCGGCGACCAGGAGGCGTGGCGGCGGGGTGGGGGGCAAGGGCACGGCGGTCTCCCGGAGACGATCGGCGGTCGGGGCTTGTTGATAATGATTATCATGTGGAACATTCGAGCCGGGCCCCGAGCCCGGGGACCGAGCCGAACCGAAAGAGATGCGATGTCGCGCAGAGCGATCAGGACCGTTCGCCGATGGGCGGCCGCCGCCGTCCTCGGCACCCTGCTGGCCGGATGCGGGACGCCCGCCGAGGATTCCGGGGGCAAACCAGCCGACGCCGGACCGAAGGTGGACGTACGAGTCGAACCCATCAGTGCCGCACGGAAGATCACCGACGCCGCGGGCGTCACCGTCGCGACGCCGGCACCGCCCCGACGGGTGGTGTGCCTGGTCGCCCTCTGCGACGACATGCTCGCGGAACTCGGTATGACCCCGGTCGCCACCAACTCCCAGCTGCTGGCCCACCGCGACTTCCTCGGCAAGGAGAAGGCCGCGAAGATCCCCGTCGTACCCGGCGGGTTCCTCAGCCCCGAGGCGGAGGCGATCCTCTCCCACAAGCCGGACCTCGTCATCGGCCTCGAGGACACCCACGGCAAGCTCGCCCCCGCGCTGAAGGGCGCCACCGTCTTCTGGCCGGTCCAGCCGGGCGACTGGCAGGACAGTGTCGGCTGTCTGCGCAACCTCGCCGCGCTGACCGGCCGTACGCAGCAGGGCGAGAAGGCGGAACGCGCCTTCCGGCAGAAGCTCGCGGGCGCCGAGGCAGGCCGGAGCGACCTCACTTCGCTGATCATCTTCGGCAGTGACGAGAACTTCGGCGTCGCCACCCGCGGCAACGACGTCGCCGCCGGGGTCTTCCCGAAGATCTCCCACTACCCGTGGAAGAGCCGTGGCGTCGAAGGCACCTACAGCATGGAGGAGATCCTGGCGCGCGACGTCGACGTGCTCTTCGTGGAGACCCTGTCCTTCGGCGGCCCCGCGCAGGGCAAGCTGTCGGACAAGCTCGCCGAGAACCCGCTCTGGTCGCAGATCCCCGCCGTGAAGAACGGCAAGGTGTACGAGGTCGACTCCGAGGTGTGGGCCAAGGGACGCGGCACCCGGTCCCTGTCCGTCGTCCTCGACGAGGCCACGGCCAAGCTCAGGTGAGCCGCCGACTCGCCGTCGGCGGCGGGCTGCTGACTGCGGCGGTGCTGTGCGCTCTGTGCCTCGGCACACCGTACGTACCGCCGCTCGAACTTCCCGCCGCCGTCGGCGGCGACGGGCTCGCCGGCATCGTCGTCACCGAACTGCGGCTGCCCCGGCTCGTCCTGGCGCTCGTCGCCGGCGCCTGCCTGGGCGCCGCCGGCCTGGTGCTCCAGGAGGCACTGCGCAATCCGCTCGCCGTGCCCGAGATGCTGGGGGTGTCCTCCGGCGCCGCGCTCGGTGTCGCGGCGCCGCTGGTCCTCGCCGTGTCCGTACCGCTCGCCGTACAGCCGCTGCTCGCCCTCGGGGGAGCAGCCGTCGGAGGCGTACTGACCCTGCTCGCCGCCGGGTTCGGGCGCAGCCCCTCGGCCGTGCTGCTGACCGGGGCCGCGGTCGCCGCGGCACTGCAGGCGGCGCTGCTGGTCCTGATGGTGCTCGCCGACCAGCTCGACCTGCAGCTCATCTACCGCTATCTGCTGGGCAGTCTGTCCGCCCGCACCTGGGAGGACCTCGGCGGGATCTGGCCGTGGCTCGCGGCCGCCGTGCCCGCGCTGGTGCTGTGCGCACCGGTGCTGTCCGTACTGCGGCTCGGCGACGACGCCGCCCGGGCGCTCGGCGTCCGGGTGCGGCGCGCGCGGCTCGCCGCGCTCGCGATCTCCGTCCTGCTCATCGCACCGGTCGTCGCCGTGTGCGGCCCGGTGGCCTGGGTCGGCTTCCTCGCCCCCCATCTGGCCCGGCGGCTCAGCCCGCGGGCCGACGCGGTGCGCTGGCTGCCGTGGTCGGCGGCATGGGGCGCCGTGGCCGTGGCCTGCGCGGACCTTCCGGCCCGGCTCGCGCTGGCGCCCGTCGAGACGCCGGTGGGCGCCTGGACGGCACTGCTCGGCGTACCGGCCGGAGTGGCCCTCATGAGAAGAAGGGCGGCCACGGCATGAGAGCCGTCACCTCCTTCCTCGTACGGCGCCGGACGCTCGCCCTGTCCGCGCTGCTGGTCGCCGCCGTCGGCTGCGCCGACCTGGTGGCGGGGCGGGCGCTCGGCGCCGACGACGTGTGGCAGGTGCTCGGTGGTGCAGGCGACCCGGCCGCACGTCATGTGGTGCTCCGACTCCGGCTGCCCAGAATGCTGGTGGCGCTCGTCGCGGGCGCGAGCCTCGGACTCGCCGGCACGGTCCTGCAGTCCGCCCTGCGCAACCCGCTTGCCGGACCCGAGGTCACCGGCGTCACTCCGGGCGCGGTGCTCGGCGCCGTGGCCGCCACCGGGCTCGGGCTCGCGGGATGGCGGTCACCGACGGCCGTGGTGGTCGCGGCGTGCATCGGCGGGTTCGCGGGCGCCGGGCTGCTGTGGCTGCTGACCGGACGGCAGAAGTCCGACCCGGCGCAGACGGCCGTGCACGGCGTCCTCGTGTCGGCGGTCCTGTCCGGGCTCACCGCGATGGTCCTGCTCGTCGCGCCCGGGGAGCTCGGCAGCGTGGTCCAGTGGCTGGTCGGCTCCACCGAGGGGCGGGTGTGGCAGCACTGGGTCCTGCTGTGGCCCTGGGCCGCGGTGTGGGCGGTCGTGGCCTGCGTGCTGGCCGCGCCCCTGACACTGCTGCGCTGCGGCGACGAGCAGGCTGCCGCGGCCGGCCTCGCCCCCGGCCGCGCCCGCGCCGCGGCGCTGGTCTGTGCCGTCGCCCTCACGGCCGGTGCGGTCTCCGCCGTCGGAGCCCTGGGCTTCGTCGGACTGCTCGTCCCCCACCTCGCGTTCGCCCTCTTCGGCGCCGATCTGCGCCGCGCCCTGCCCGGCGCGGCGCTCCTCGGCGCCGCGGTCGTGACCGGCGCCGACGCCGGCGCGCAGTGGCTGTCGCGCGCGCTGGCGTCGGCTTTGGACGCGGACCGGTTGTCCGTCCCGACGGGCGCGCTGACGACGTGCGTGGGCGCGGCACTGCTGCTTGTGGTCGCCCGCCGCAGTGTGGGGCCCGAGTGACGGCGCGGTGGCGGGCCGGCCGGGGGGCGGCGGCGGGTGCGGTTGCGCGGCGCCTGCCGCGGTCCGCGCCCTCCCCGTACACCTGGCGGTGTGGGCGGTCCATCCCCATCCCGAACCGGGGGCTCCGTCCCCGCACCCCCGCGCCTGAAACGCCGGCGAGGCCGGTTTTTGCAACCCGCCCGGCGGCCCCCGGCCGCCCCGTCAGGGAGGACACCCATGACCACAGTCACCACCCGTTCCGACGCCGCCCCGGAACGGCCCGGCCGGCAGGGGACGGTGCGGACGGAGGGGCTGCGCTTCGGGTACGGGGGACGGGAGGTGCTCGCGGGGGTCGATCTCGACATCGGCGCGGGTGAATGTGTCGCGCTCGTCGGACTCAACGGCTGCGGCAAGAGCACCCTGCTGCGGCTCTGTGCCGGGCTGCTTCGGCCGGCGGCGGGACGGGTGCGTCTCGGCGGGGACGATCTCGCCCGCCTGTCGCGCAGGTCCGCGGCCCGCCGTGTCGCCCTGCTGCACCAGTCGGCGCCCGCCGTACCCGGCATGACGGTGCGCCAGCTCGTACGCCAGGGACGGTACGCCGCCCGGGGCCCGCTCGGGATGCTGCGGGACGGTGACGACGCCGTCTGCTCACGGGCCATGGCCGACGTGGGCGTTTCCGAGTGGGCGGAGCGGCCTGTCGACTCCCTCTCCGGCGGCGAGCGGCAGCGGGTACGGCTGGCCATGGCACTCGCGCAGGACACCCGCGTACTGCTGCTGGACGAGCCGACGACCTACCTCGACCTGCGTCATCAGCTCGAGGTCATGCAGACGGTCGTCCGGCTCCGCGAGGAGCGCGGGCTGACCGTGGTGATGGTGCTGCACGACCTCGGGCACGCCGCCCGGTTCGCCGACCGGATCGTTGCGCTGCGCGCCGGTGCCGTGGCTGTCGACGGGCCCCCGGAAGAGGTGGTGACGCCTCGTCTGCTCGCCGAGGTCCTCGGTGTGGCGGGGCGCGTGGGGCGAGATCCGGAGGGTGGGTGGCCGGTGTGTTACCCGGATCACCCGATGCCCGACGCAGAACTCTTGCAAAATGAAAATCATATTCATTAGTGTCTTGGCTGTGCCACCGGCCGGTCCGGCGGCACAGTCCGTACATCGACGAATGGAGAGTCAACTCATGGAGCAGCACAAGGTGTTCACCCCGATCGCCGAGCAGGGCCAGCTCGCCCACCTGTCCGCCACCCACTCCAACGCGCTCGTCGAGAACCCCTTCGACGACAACGCGGTCGCCGTCGAGACCGACAGCGACAAGTAAGCCCTCCTCGGGCCCCCCCGGAACACCGTTCCGGGCGGGCCCGACCCGCAGCGCACCCCCCTCGACCCCCTGGAGCACCCCGTGGCCACCGCGCGACTCGCCCCCGGCGTCGCCCTCGTCACCGTCCCCGGCCACGGCCTCGCGGTCCGGACCCAGGACGGCGAGTTCCTCCGTGTCGACACCGCTGGGGCCGACCAGGAGGCGCTCGTCGCCCATCTGACCCACGGCGGCGGCGAGGACACCGAACTCGCGCGCCTGCGGGCCGCGTTCGACGACGCCGGTCTTCTGGCTCGTACGGACGCCCCCCGCACCCCGCTTGCCGGACGTACCGTCCTCCTCCTCGGCGCTGCCGTGCTCACCGAGCCGCTCGCCCGTTTCGTACGGGCCGAGGGCGGCGACGTGCGCCACACGGAGCCGGACGGCCTCGGTGGCGGCGATCCGTCGACGGCCGTGGTCTGGTGCCTCGACTCGCCCGTCCCGCCCGGGCTCTGGGACAAGGCCGACGAACTGCCCGCCCTCGGCACCGCCTGGCTGCGCTGCCACCGGGAGGGCACGACGGTCTGGATCGAGCCGCTCGCCGCCGCCCGCGGCGATGTGACCTCGGCGGACGTACGCCTGCGGCGGCTGGCCGCGACCCCGGCCCACCGGGAACTCGCCGCCTACTGGGCCGGCTCCCGCACCGACGACACCGGCCCCGCCCACACCGCCGCATCCGCCGCCCTGACGGCCGCCCTGCTCACCGCCGACCTCATCGCCTGGGCAGCAGGCCGGACCGCGGCCCGCCGGCTGCGCCGGCTCGACCTGCGCGACCTCCACGTCACCGAACACCCGGTGCTGCCGGTACCGGCCGTCGCACCACTGTCGGACCGCTGACGCGATGAGGACCGCCTTTGTCCCCGTCTCCCGGGCCCGGCTGGCCACCGGCGTCCAACTGCCGGCCGGAGGCGGCCCGTTCCCGGCCGTGGTGCTGCGCACGCCGTACGGCCTGCACCGCCACCTCGACGAGGCCCGCGGCTGGGCGGCACGCGGCTTCGCAGCGGTGATCCAGGACGTCCGCGGCCGGTACGCGTCCGAGGGCGACTGGCACCCCTACCGGCACGAGGACGCCGACGGCGCCGCCACGCTCCGCTGGGTCCGCGGCCGCCACTGGTCCGACGGGCGCGTCGTCGCCGCCGGGGCGTCGTACGCCGCCCACTGCGCACTGGCGGCCACGACGAACGACGACCCGCAGAGCCGGCCGGACGCCGTGATCGCCGCGGTGCCCGCCCTCGGCCTCGCGGAGACGGCCCGCGAGGCCGGCGGGGTCGAGCGGCTGGCGGCCCGCGCGGGCTGGTGGGCGGCGCACGGGGACCGGCCCGACTCCGATGTCACCGCCCTCGACAAGGCCGTCGCCCAGGACCCCCGGCTGCTCGAACACCTGCCCCTGACCGCCTTCCCCGCGCGCCTCGGGCGCCCGCTGCCGTCCTGGGCCGCCCTGTGGGACGAGCCCCTGCGCCCAGCGCCCGTGCCCCACGCACCGATGCCGATCCTGGCGGTCGGCGGCACCCGTGACCCGTTCGCCGACGACACGCTGCGGCTCTGGGCCAACTGGCCCGGTCCCGCCCGGTTGCTCATCGGCCCGTGGGGCCACGGCCTGACCTCCGAACCCGCCCCCGAGGCACGACCCGGGCACCGGATCCGGCTCGGCGAGCTGTACGTACGGTGGGCGCGGGCCGCCCTCGACGGCACGCTTCCCCCCGGACGCCGGGGCGCGATCGCGCTCGGCGGCAGCGAACACTGGTACCCGGCCGAGCCTGAGGCGGGGGAGCGGACCAGCCGGCCGTTCGGTACGCCGAGCGGGCTGCGGCTCCTCCAGGGCGGCACGTTCGTCGCCGACCCCGAAAGACCGGTGCGCTCCGACGAGTTGAACGTGGAGCGCCGTGCGGTCCCGGACCGCGTCCTGCTCGTCACCCCGCCGCTGCCCCGGCCCGTCGACCTGGTCGGGACGGCGGAGGCGCGGCTGTGCGCCACCGCGGACACCCCCACCGCCGACTGGGCGGTGCGCGTCGTCGCCCTCGACCTGGCCGGCCACGCAGAACCGCTGGCCACCGGCATCGTCCGCCGGTCCGACCCGGTCGGCGCGGAAGCCGTGTTCCGGGTGCCGCTCGGCCTGGTGGCGCGCCGGCTGCCGGCGGGGTCCAGGCTGCGCGTGGAGGTGGCCGGGCACCACTTCCCCGCTCACGCCCGCAACCCGCACACCGGGGCGGACCCCGTGCACGCCACCCGCCTCGCCGCCTCCCGGAGGACCGTAGGGACGGCCGGCAGCAGCCTCCTGCTGCCCGTCCTCAGCGGCCGACGGCCCGTCGATCCCCTACAGGAGACCTGCAGTTGACCAGCACCCTGACCCTCGACGCCCTCGTGGACCCCGTCTGCGGACTGATACGCGGCGTCGAGCCCGTGCCGCACCCCTCCGGGGCGCCGCCCCGCTACACCGCCATGACCGCGGATGTCTGTGACGCACGCCGCTTCGGGGCGTGGCCGGCCGACCGGGTCTCGCTCGGCACCACGTTCGGCGATCCGGCGGGAGCACGGATCGCCGCCGTCGCGGAGGCCGTCGAGCGGTACTGCGGCAACCGGCTGCCCCCGCCAGGGCACCCCGACGCGCCCCGCCGGGCCACCGCCGCGCAGCTCGTGGCCGAGGGCCGCACCGTCTACGGGCCCGGCGAGCTGCCCGCCTATGCCGACTGGCAGTACGCACGCCCAGGCTTCGAGTACCGCCGCCTCACTCCCGACACCCCGGCGCTGTGGGCCCGGGCCCAGGAGAACGGGGATGAGTGCTGGGCGCCCGTCGCGCTCACCCACCTCAACTGGCGCCAGGGCGACCTGCGGTCCCTGACCCGCACCCACCATCTCAACTACGCCGGAATCGCCACCGGCCAAGGACTCGACGACGCCGTGGAAAGAGGGCTCCTGGAAGTCGTCGAACGCGACGCCCTCGAACTGTGGTGGCATCTCGACGGCCCCACCCGCGGCATCGAACCCGCCTCCGTCCCCGGCCTCGCCCGCGACCTCGAAGGGTGCGACCTCGACGTCTCCATCGTCGAGATGCCCTCCGAATTCGCTCCCTGCATGGCGGCCCTCGTGCACGATCCCGCACGCGGCATCCACGCCGCCGGCTTCGCCTGCCGCTACGACGCCGCGGAAGCGGCCCGCAAGGCGGTCCTGGAGGCCGTCCACACCTGGGTCTTCACCCAGGGCACCACCGACGCCGACGGCTGGGTCTTCCGCGCGATCGACGCAGGGATGCTGGCCCGCAGCCTCTACCTCGACCACCGGGCGGACCGCCGTTACCTCGACGACTGCGGCACCGACTTCCGGGCGGTGCGCGACCTGGGCGCCCACGTCCAGGTCTGGCTCGACCCGCGGATGACGCCGCTGGCCGACCGCTTCACCCGGCCGGCGCTCGGCGTCGTACCCGTCGACGCGGTGGCGAAGGGCAGCCGGGCCGCACTGGACGAGCGCCTCGCGGCGGGCGGTCACCGGGTCATCACGCTGGACCTGACCACGGAGGACGTCGCACAGACGCCGCTGCGGGTGGCCCGCGTGCTCGTCTCCGGCCTCATTCCCAACGCGCCCGCCGCCTTCGGCTACTTCGGCGCCCCGCGCTTCGCGCAGGCCGCGCTGGAACGCGGCTGGCGTGAACAAGCACCCGCCGGTCCGTGCGACTTCACCCTCGCCCCGCCCCCGCACATGTGAGGCCGTGATGGTGCACTCCGTCTCTGGCGCGCTGGCCCTCGCCAGGTCCGCGCAAACCCCCGGCCCGGACCTTCCGGCGGGGCCGGCGACCGTGCCGCTGCCGGGCGAGCCGCTGCCCGTCCCCTCCGGTCTCGACCGCCTGCTGCGGCTGTCGGTCGCGGGCGACAGGCTGCGGCCCGCGCCGTCGGCCGGCGGCCTGCACCCCGTCGACACGTACCTGCTGCTCGGGGCGGGCTGCGGGCTGCCGCCGGGCGTCTACGTCCACGACCCGGCGCACCACCGTCTGCACCGCCGCGGTTCGGCGCCGAAGCCGGCACCGGAGGGCGCCGTCGCGGTCCTGGGCGTGACCGCCCGCCGTACGGTGTCGCACTACGGCCACCGCGCATGGCCGTTGGTGCTGCTCGACGCGGGGCACGCGGCGGCCGCACTCGCCCTGGCAGGCGCGCCCAGGGTGTGCCTCGACGCGGACGGCCGACTGCTGTCGGCGGCGACCGGTGCCCAACGCGCCCTCGTCGCCGTGCAGTTGACGCCCCTCCTTGCACCGGACGCGCTCGCCCGCTGGGCCGCTCGCGGAAGCGGCAGGGGTGTCGCGCCGCCGGCCGGACCCGAGGTCCTGCGTACGGCGGTGGGCGTCCTCGGCGAACTCGCCGCGTCCGGCGACGGGTCCGGTACCTGGCAGGTTGCTCCCGGACCGTGGTTGCCGGACGCCATGCTGCTCTCCCGGCGCAGCGCGCCCCCGGGCCTTACCGGCCTGCCGTCCCGGACGGCCCTGGCGCGCGTCCTGGCGGCGGCACAGGCGGCGTCCCCGGAAGGACCGCAGTGGAGCATGGCGGTCGCCGGCGCCCGCCCCGGCCTGCTGACGGGTCCGTCCACGCCGGACGCCGCGCATCCCGCCCTGGCCGGGCGCTCGGAAGCGGCGCCCCGGGGCGCCACGGCGCCGGATCATGCTGTCGCCGAGCGCGAAGTGCGGCCGGCGTACGGCGCCGGGCCCGGCCGCGCCACCGCGCGGGACCGTGCCGCCTCAGGGCACCGGCCCACGGCCCGCCGCGGCACGGCCGCCGGGCCCCGGGTCGCCCTCCGGTCCCAGACCGCCCCCGCCGCAGAAGAACCACCGCCCCTCCGGCTCCGCCGCCTCGCCTCCGGCGACGTGCTGCCGACCCTCGCCCACTGGGCCGCCGGCCAGGGGTGGATCGCCCGGGCAGGTGCCGTGCTCCTCGCCCACGGCTGCCCGTCCGACGCCACACCCGCGCAGGTGCGGCGCGACCATCTCGCCGCCGGGTACGGCATCGGGCACGCCCAGGCCGTGGCCACCTCCCTCGGACTGCACTCGCGGCCCGTCGGCTCCTGGCAGTGCGCCGACCTCGGGGCCGCGCTCGGCGGGCCGGCCGGCCGGGACTGGGTGGTGCACGGGCTCGCCCTCGGCCGTACGACAGAAGGAGACGAACCGTCATGATGCTCCACCCGGAGCTGCTGCGCGCCGCCCGTATCGCGCGCCGCCCCCTGCTCGCGGCCACCGCCCTGCTCGCGGCCGTCGCGGCGACCCACCTTGCGCAGGCCGTGCTGCTCGCCCTCGCCCTCGCCGGTATCGCCCGCGGCGACACCGATGCGCTTCCGCTTCTGCTGGGCGCGGTGCTCGCCGCCGTGCTCGTGCGCGCCGGGCTCGTCCGGATGCAGCGCCGTACCGCCGTGGGCGCCGGGGCGGCGGTACGCACCGGTCTGCGCGACGAACTCCTCGTACGCCTCGGCCGGACCGGCCCCCGGCAGCAGGCCGGCGCCCGCGCCGGAGCCGTACGCGCCACGCTCGTCGACGGTGTCGAGGGTGTCGACGCCTACGTCTCGCGCTACCTGCCCCAGCTGCTGATCACCTGCGCCGTGCCGCCGCTGCTCCTGAGCGCCGTCGCCGCCGTCGAACCGTGGGCCGTCGTCGCCCTCGCCCCCGCGCTGGTGCTCGCGCTGTTCGCGCCGCGCTGGTGGGACAAGCTGCTGGAACGGCGCGGGCAACAGCACTGGGGCGCGTACGAGGCCCTGTCCGCCGACTACCTGGAGGCGCTCCAGGGCATGCCCTCGCTGCGGGCGGCGGGCGCCGTCGGGCGTACCAGGGCGCGGCTGGAGGAGCGTTCCGCGGCCCTGCACCGGGCCACGGTCGCCAAGCTCCGGGTCTCACTCGTCGACACCGGCATCACCGACCTCGCCGTGCAGGGCGGCACGGTCGCCGCGGCCCTCGTGGCGTGCACGGCGGCCGTCTCCGGGCAGGGGGCGCCGGCCGGTACGTACCTGGTGCTGATGCTGGCGTCCGAATGCTTCCGGCCGGTCAGGGACCTGTCCAGGGAGTGGCACTCGGGATATCTCGGGGTGTCGGCCGCCGACGGCATCGCCGAACTGCGCACCGAGGAAGGCGGCGTACCCGACGAGGGGCGGCGCGTCGCCGCGTGGCAGACGGCACCCGAAGTGCGTTTCGAGGACGTGCACTTCACCCATCCCGGTGGCCGCCGGCCGGCGCTGCGGGGCGTCTCCTTCACCGCCCCGGCCGGCCGGGTCACCGCGGTCGTCGGTCCGTCAGGCGCGGGCAAGTCCACGCTGCTCGCGCTGCTGCTCCGGCGCGCCGACCCGGACCGGGGCCGGGTCCTCGTCGACGGCGCCGACGCCGCCGCCTACACGCTCGACTCGCTGCGCCGCGGGGTCGCGGTCGTCTCCCAGGAGACATACCTCTTCCACGCCTCCGTCGCCGAGAACCTGCGGCTGGGCGCCCCCGGCGCGCGCGACACCGCGCTGCGGGACGCGGCCCGGTCGGCAGGGATCCACGACGAGATCGTCCGCCTGCCCGAAGGCTACGACACCCAGGTCGGCGAACGTGGTGCCACCCTGTCCGGCGGCCAGCGTCAACGTCTCGCCCTGGCAAGGGCGTTGCTGGCCGACGCGCCCGTGCTCGTGCTCGACGAGGCGACCAGTGCCGTCGACGAGCGTCGCGAGGCCCGCATCGTAGGGGAGCTGCTGCGGGCCGCCCGTGGCCGCACCTGCCTGGTCGTGGCGCACCGGCTCGACTCGGTGCGCCACGCCGACCGCATCGTCGTCCTGGACGGCGGCCGGGTGGACGCCGTCGGCGACCACGCCGGTCTGCTGAGCGGCGAGGGCGTGTACGCGCGTCTCGTCGCGGCCGGACACACCGCCGAAGGAAAAGCCGCATGAATCCCGAACGCGGCGCGCTGCGCGCCCTGTTGCCGGTGCTCGGCGCCCACCGGGCCATGACCGTCCGTACGTTCGGCGCCGCCCTCGTCGACCAGGCGGCGCTCGTCGCCCTGGTCACGCTCGTCGCGCACACGGTGGGTACCGCAGTCGTCGAACGGCAGGCCCCCGGGCCCGGCACGGTGGCCGCCCTGCTGGTGCTCGTCACGGCCCGGGCACTCGCCACCTGGCGCGAGATGGACCTCTCGCACGACCTCGCCTACCGCGTTCTCGCGGAAATGCGCATCCGTGTCTTCGACGGCCTCGCGCGCAGCGCGCCCGCGCGCGTCGGAGGGCGGCGCAGCGGGGACCTGGCGTCGGCGGCACTCGGGGACGTGGAGGCGCTGGAATTCTTCTACGCGCATGCCGTGGCCCAACTGGCGGCATCCGGCACGGTTTTCGGCGGCGGCACGGTGGCTCTCGCGCTGCTCGACCCCTGGCTGCTGATCGCCGTGCTGCCCGTCGCGGCGCTCCTCGTCCTCGCACCGCTGCTGGAGTCCCGCGGCCGCGCGGCGCGCGGCGCCCGTACCCGGGCCGCGGCCGCCGACCTGTCCGCGGAGACCGTCGAGACGGTCGACGGGCTGCGCGAACTGCTGGCGTTCGGCGCGCTGGACACCCGGCGCGAACGTCTCCGCGCCCACGGCCGCCGGCTCGGCGACGCCCAACGCGCCGAGCAGGCCTGGGAGGCGGACGCCTCAGCCATGCGCGACCTCCTCGTGGTCGCGGCCGTCGTCGGCGTCGTCCTGGCGGCGGCGCACACCGTCTCCGGCGCGTGGGCGCCCGCCGCGATGGCCCTCGCGCTGGGTGTGCTCGCGCCCGTCGCCGACTCGGCCGCCGCACTGGGGCAGGCGGGCGGGCTGCGGGCGGCGGCGGCCCGGGTGGGCGCCGCCGTGCGGGCACCGGCAGGCGCGCCGGCGCCCGCGGCGCCGTGGCCGGTGCCCGAGGGGCCGCTCGGCCTCCGGCTGCGGGACGTTCGCTTCGACTACGGCGGCCGGGCCGTGCTCGACGGCGTGGACCTGACGATCCGGCCCGGCGAGACGCTCGCCCTCGTCGGCGTCTCCGGCGCCGGCAAGTCCACGTGTGCGCACCTGGTGGCGCGGTTCTGGGACCCGGCGGGCGGGGCGGTGGAACTCGTTCCTGCCGCCGGACCGCCGGTCGACCTCCGGGACGTGGCGGAGAGCGATCTGCGCCGCGCGGTGGCCGTCGTCGGCCAGGACGCGCCGCTGTTCCACGGCACGCTGGCGGACAACCTCCGCCTCGCCGCACCGGAGGCGACGGACGACGAACTGGCCGACGTCGCCCGCCGCACCGGGGTCGACCGCATCGCCGACGGCTACGACACGCCCGTCGGCGAGCGCGGTAGCACCCTCTCGGGCGGCCAGCGTGCCCGTATCGCCCTGGCCCGGGCCCTGCTGACCCACCCAAGGGTGCTTGTCCTCGACGAGACGACGGCGAACCTCGACACGGAGGGCGACGCGGCGGTCTCGGCCGCCCTGCGGGACGGTGCGCCGTCCCGAACGACGCTGCTGATCGCCCACCGCCCGTCGACGATCCGCCGCGCGGACCGGATCGCGGTCCTGGAAGCGGGCAGGGTGGTGCAGACGGGCACGTGGGAGGAACTGATGCGAGAGGGAGGCGCGTTCGCGCGAGTGGTGGCGCGGGGGCGACCGCATCACGGCTGACGACTTCGGTTTCGACCCGCCGGGAAGAGGTCGCACGGCCGGTCGCCGGAGCCCGCCGCTCGAGATCGGCTCCGCCCACGAGGAGTTGCGGCCCAGGCTGCACGCCGGGCGCATCCCGAACGGCGCATCGCAGTCGGCGCCCCGTGGCCCATCTCCTCCCCTCGCTGCGAGACGACCGTCTCCGCGACGCGTCACTGACCCCGCCGCGCTCCGCGTGAGTGGAGGCGGCTCGGCAGGCGGCCGCCGGGCGGCATCAGGAGACGCCGGATCCCCAGCTCCGAATGCTTCGGGAACGACCCTCCACCGGAGCAAGGTCCGGACGGAGTCCGCGGATGGCGGAGCCACACATCGGGACAGCGGGAAGGCGCGGGGCTCGGGAAAGGCCCGCGGCGGGCGGAGCCACCCGCCCGCAGTGACGCGAACCCGTCAGCTCATCCGCAACGCCAGGAAGAAGTCCAGCTTGTCCTCCAGCCGCGACAGATCCCGCCCCGTCAGCTGTTCGATCCGCCCGACCCGGTACCGCAGCGTGTTCACATGCAGGTGCAGGCGGGTCGCGCACCGCGTCCAGGAGCCGTCGCAGTCCAGGAACGCCTCCAGCGTGGGGATGAGCTCCGCACGGTGACGGCGGTCGTAGTCCCGCAGCGGATCCAGCAGCCGTGCGGTGAAGGCGCGGCGCACGTCGTCCGGGACGAACGGCAGCAGCAGGACGTGCGACGCCAGTTCGTGGTGGCCGGCCGCGCAGACCCGGCCCGGGCGCGCCGCCGCGACCCGGCGGGCGTGCCTGGCCTCTTCCAGTGCGCCGCGCAGGCCCTCCGCGGAGTGCACGGCGGCGCTGACGCCCAGCGTGAGCCGGCCGTCGTCGGCGAGGCCCGCGGCCAGCGGGGCGCGTACGGACTCCAGGAGCGCGTCGGCGTGCAGACCGGCCTCGGAGGACGGCGGGGCCTCGTCGTCCAGGCCGCCGAGGCTCACGGCAGGCAGTGGAACGAGCGCGATGGCCTCGTCGCCGGTGTGGGCGACCGCGATCCGGTCCGCGGAGTCCGGCCCGGCCGCCGACGGGTCCACGAGGATCTCCTCGAGGAGTGACTGGGCGACCGGCCCCGTCTCGACGGCCGCGTCGTCGCCCCAGTCGACCCGGGCGACGACGACCTGCCAGTGCGGTGCGCTCCCCAGCCCCGGTAGCAGCACGGGTGCGGCGACCCGCAGCCGCGCCGCGATCTCCGCGGGGGCCGCGCCACTCTGGACGAGCTCCAGGACCTCCTGGGCGAGCCGCCGCCGCACCGTACGGGCCGCCTCGCGCCGGTCGCGTTCGACGGCGATCAGCTGGGTGACGCCCTGCAGCAGGTCGAGTCGTGCGGCCGGCCAGTCAGCGGCGTCGGCCTCCACGGCGAGCAGCCAGTCGGACAGCACGCTCTCCCGTACGTCCCTGACGGCGGAAGCGGCCCCTCGCCCGTTGTTACGGATCGGGAAGAGCGAGTACGTCACGCCTCGTGCGACGGCCCGGTGAGGGGCCCGTCGGCCGTGGCGTACGGCGGCCAGGTGTTCACCGGCGAGGGCCGCGCCCACCTCGGCCGGGAGCCCGTCACGGGCGCCCGCGATCTGTCGTCCGGTGGGGGACAGGACCCATGCCCTCAGGTCGAGGTCGGAGCCGAGCAGGTCCAGGACGGCGTCCGGTCCGCCACCCGCGGGGCCGGAGGTCATCAGCCGCCTGTGTCTGTCGACGACAGCGGCGAGGTCACCCGCACGTTCCCCGGAGACCTGCCGTACGACGTACTCGGTGATCGTCGCGAACGCAACGGACTCGTTCACTGCGAACAGTGGGAGCCGGTGGCGCAAACACGCCTGGACGAGATCGTCGGGGACGTCCCCGAGCTCCGCCTCGCCCGCCGCGAGCCCGGCGACCTGGGCGCCGGCGAGGATGCGGACGAACGGCTCGGAGTCCTCCTCGGTGCGCCGCCAGGCGAGCCCGGTGAGCACCAGTTCGCCTCCGGAGAGGTACCGGCTGGGGTCGCGCAGGTCCGTGGTCATCACACCCCGTACCCCGCGGTCGAGCTCGTCCTCGCCGCCGAGCAGCCGCAGCCCCAGCGCGTCGTTGTCCAACAGTGCGCGCAGCCGCATGTCGTCGCCGCCGATCTGTCTCGTTGTTGCCGGTCCTGGCCAGAGACCCGTGGCCACGGTTTCCAGGGGGAAACGGTGAGGTTGCTGATCTCCGCCTTTCGTTCGAATCTACAAGACGAGGGAGGTGGCCAGCCAACTCCTTCGGTGTTTCGGTGACTGCACCGGCCGGATCGCGCCTTGTGTACTGGACCACACCGCGTGAGCAGCAGATGAACGACGGCACAGACAAGTCGAGGGCCGGCCGTCCCGGGCCCGTTGCGACGAACGACCCCGATTGAGAAGAAGAGAGCCACTCATGGACTTCCTTCGCCCCGCCAGCTGGGAGGAGGCGCTCGCCGCCAAGGCCGAGCACCCCACCGCTGTGCCCATCGCGGGCGGCACCGATGTGATGGTCGAGATCAACTTCGACCACCGCAGGCCGGAGTACCTCCTGGACCTCAACCGCATCGGTGAGCTCACCGAGTGGGAGGTCGGCGGCGAGAACGTCCGGCTGGGTGCCTCTGTCCCGTACACCGCGATCATGGAGAACCTGCGCGCAGAGCTGCCCGGTCTGGCGCTCGCCTCGCACACCGTAGCCTCCCCGCAGATCCGTAACCGCGGCGGCGTAGGCGGCAACCTCGGCACCGCGTCCCCGGCCGGTGACGCCCACCCGGCGCTGCTCGCCGCGGGCGCCGAGGTCGAGGCCGAGTCGGTGCGCGGCTCGCGCATGATTCCCATCGACGAGTTCTACACGGGCGTCAAGCGCAACGCGCTCGCCGCCGACGAGCTCATCAGGGCCGTGCACATCAAGAAGGCCGACGGCCCGCAGCAGTACTCCAAGGTGGGTACCCGCAACGCCATGGTCATCGCCGTGTGCGCGTTCGGTCTCGCCCTGCACCCCGAGACCCGCACCGTGCGCACCGGTATCGGGTCCGCCGCCCCCACCCCGGTGCGGGCGCGGGCCGCGGAGGACTTCCTGAACGCCGCGCTCGAGGAAGGCGGATTCTGGGAGAGCGGGAACATCATCACCCCGTCGGTCGCCAAGCAGTTCGCGCAGCTCGCATCCGGCGCCTGCAACCCGATCGACGACGTGCGCGGCACGGCGAAGTACCGCCGCCACGCGGTCGGCATCATGGCCCGCCGCACGCTCGGCTGGACCTGGGAGCAGTACCGCGGCACCGCCCGCACCCTTGAAGGAGCTGCATAACGATGCGCGTCAATTTCACCGTCAACGGACGCCGGCAGGAAGCGGACGACGTCTGGGAGGGCGAGAGCCTGCTGTACGTCCTGCGTGAGCGGTTGGGCCTGCCCGGCTCCAAGAACGCATGTGAACAGGGCGAATGCGGCTCCTGCACGGTCAGACTCGACGGCGTCCCGGTCTGTTCCTGCCTGGTCGCCGCCGGCCAGGTCGAGGGCCGCGAGGTCGTCACCGTCGAGGGGCTGGCCGACTTCGCCAGGCAGCGCGAGCAAGGATCCTGCGCGAGCGGCGCCTGCGGCACCAGCCTCCAGGACGCCCAGAGCTGGAGCGCCGCGCCTCGTGACGGCGTCACCGACTCGCAGACCGGCGAGGGCACCGAGCTCTCCCCGATCCAGCAGGCGTTCATCGACGCGGGCGCCGTGCAGTGCGGTTTCTGCACCCCCGGCCTGCTGGTCGCCGCCGACGAGATGCTCGAGCGCACCCCGTCCCCCTCGGACGAGGACATCCGCGAGGCCCTGTCCGGCAACCTCTGCCGCTGTACCGGTTACGAGAAGATCCTGGACGCCGTCCGCCTCGCGGCCGCCCGTCAGGAGCGCAAGGAAGAGGCGGTCTGACCATGGCGACCACCGGTACACCCACCAACCTCACGCAGAAGACCAGGGGCGGCATCGGCGAGTCCACGCTCCGCCCCGACGGCACCCTCAAGGTCACCGGCGAGTTCGCGTACTCCTCGGACATGTGGCACGAGGACATGCTCTGGGGCCAGATCCTGCGCTCCACCGTCGCGCACGCCGAGATCGTCTCCATCGACACCTCCGAGGCCCTCGCCCAGGCCGGCGTCTACGCCGTCCTCACCTATGAGGACCTGCCGACCGAGGTCAAGAACTACGGCCTGGAGATCCAGGACACCCCGGTCCTGGCCAACGGCGTCGTACGCCACCACGGCGAGCCCGTGGCGCTGGTCGCCGCCGACCACCCGGAGACCGCGCGCCGCGCCGCCGCCAAGATCAGGGTGGAGTACAGGGAGTTGCCCGTCGTCACCGACGAGGCCTCCGCGACCGCCCCCGACGCGCCGCTGCTGCACCCGGGCCGCGACGACCACCACGCCGGGCACGTCCCGCACCCGAACATCGTGCACCGTCAGCCCATCGTCCGCGGCAACGCCGACGAGGCCGCCGGGCGCGCCGATGTGATCGTCTCCGGCGAGTACGTCTTCGGCATGCAGGACCAGGCCTTCCTCGGCCCCGAGTCCGGTCTCGCCGTGCCGGCCGAGGACGGCGGTGTCGACCTGTACGTGGCCACCCAGTGGCTGCACTCGGACCTTCGCCAGATCGCGCCCGTCCTCGGCCTGCCCGAGGACAAGGTGCGGATGACACTCTCCGGCGTCGGCGGGGCGTTCGGCGGCCGCGAGGACCTGTCGATGCAGATCCACGCCTGCCTGCTGGCGCTGCGCACCGGTAAGCCGGTCAAGATCGTCTACAACCGGTTCGAGTCCTTCTTCGGCCATGTCCACCGGCACCCGGCGAAGCTCTGGTACGAGCACGGAGCCACCAGCGACGGCAAGATCACGCACATGAAGTGCCGGATCGTGCTGGACGGCGGCGCCTATGCCTCCGCCTCCCCGGCCGTCGTCGGCAACGCCTCCTCCCTCTCGGTGGGCCCGTACGTCATCGACGACGTCGACATCGAGGCCATCGCCCTCTACACCAACAACCCGCCCTGCGGCGCCATGCGCGGTTTCGGCGCGGTCCAGGCCTGCTTCGCCTACGAGGCGCAGATGGACAAGCTGGCCAAGGCCCTCGACATGGACCCCGTCGAGTTCCGGCAGCTCAACGCCATGGAGCAGGGCACCCTGCTGCCGACCGGGCAGGCGGTCGACTCACCGGCCCCGGTCGCCGAGCTGCTGCGCCGGGTCAAGGCCCGCCCGCTGCCGCCCGAGCGCCAGTGGGAGACCACCGAGGGCGCGGACGTGCGCGCTCTGCCCGGCGGCCTGTCCAACACCACGCACGGCGAGGGCGTCGTCCGAGGTGTGGGCTACGCGGTCGGCATCAAGAACGTCGGCTTCTCCGAGGGCTTCGACGACTACTCCACGGCCAAGGTGCGCATGGAGGTCATCGCGGGCGAGCCCGTCGCCACCGTGCACACCGCGATGGCGGAGGTCGGCCAGGGAGGTGTCACCGTCCACGCGCAGATCGCCCGCACCGAGCTCGGCGTCAGCCAGGTCACCATCAGCCCGGCCGACACCCAGGTCGGCTCCGCCGGCTCCACGTCCGCCTCCCGCCAGACGTACGTCACCGGCGGCGCCGTGAGGAACTCCTGCGAGCTGGTCCGCGAGAAGGTCCTCGAGATCGGCCGCCGCAGGTTCGGCTCGTACCACCCGGCGTGGGCCACCGCCGAGTTGCTGCTCGAGAGCGGCAAGGTCGTCACCGACGGCGGCGAGGTGCTGGCCGACCTCGTGGACGTGCTGGAGGGGGAGGCCGTCGAGATCGAGGCCGAGTGGCGGCACCGCCCCACACAGGCGTTCGACCTCCGTACGGGACAGGGCAACGGCCACGTCCAGTACTCGTTCGCCGCGCACCGCGCGGTCGTCGAGGTGGACACCGAACTGGGGCTCGTGAAGGTGATCGAGCTGTCCTGTGCCCAGGACGTCGGCAAGGCCCTCAACCCGCTGTCCGTGATTGGCCAGATCCAGGGTGGTACCACCCAGGGCCTGGGCATGGCGGTCATGGAGGAGATCATCGTCGACCCGAAGACCGCCAAGGTCAGGAACCCGTCCTTCACGGACTATCTGATCCCCACCATCCTCGACACGCCGACCATCCCGGTCGACGTGCTCGAACTTGCCGACGACCACGCGCCCTACGGGCTGCGCGGCGTCGGCGAGGCCCCGACCCTGTCGTCCACCCCGGCCGTCCTCGCGGCGATCCGGAACGCGACGGGTCTGGAGCTCAACAGGACGCCGGTGCGCCCCGAGCACCTCACCGGCACCTGATCCGATTCCCCCCACGCTCTCCGGGCGGTGCGCGCCATGCCTCCAAGGAACCTCCCCGTTCCCCGCCTGCCCGTGCCGCCCGGAGAACCGCACCACCGCAGCACCACCGCAGTTCCCGTTCCACCCGCGCAAGTCTCGGGCCGTCCCCCGGGTCGTGCCGCCAAGCAGCATCCCAAATCCCGCCATCCCCGAACCATTCGCGGCGGGTGCCCCTGTGAACCTTGGGAGTAGGCACCATGACCCAGCAGTCCACCGAGCCGAGGACTACGGCGGAGGACGCCGGCGAGGGAACTCGCCAGGCCGCCGGCCGTTCCTGGCTGGACCGGTATTTCCACATAACAAAGAGAGGCTCGACCATCGGGCGGGAGGTGCGTGGCGGCATCACCACCTTCATGGCGATGGCGTACATCATCCTGCTCAACCCGGTGATCCTGTCGGTGCCCGACGTGGCCGGGAACAGGCTCGACGGTGATCAGCTGACCACCGCGACCGCGTTCGCCGCCGCGGCGACCACCATCGTGATGGGCCTCCTCGGCAATGTGCCGCTCGCCCTGGCCGCGGGACTGAGCGTCTCCGCCGTCATGGCCTTCCAGGTCGCGCCCGAGATGACCTGGGAAAACGCGATGGGCATGTGCGTCATCTACGGCGCCGTGATCATCCTGCTCGTCGTCACCGGTCTCCGTGAACTGATCATGAACGCGATCCCCTTGGCGCTGAAGCACGCCATCACCATGGGGATCGGCCTGTTCGTCTGTCTCATCGGCCTCGTCCAGGCCGGATTCGTGACCTCCATGCCCGGCGAGGGCGGCATCGCCGGCGCCAAGCCGATCCAGCTCGGCACCAGCGACATGCTGACCGGCTGGCCGGTGCTCTGCTTCGCCGTCACCGTACTGCTGATCTTCCTGCTCCAGGTGCGCAAGGTACCCGGCGCGATTCTCATCGGCATCGTCGGCGGCACGCTCTTCGCCGCGGCCGTCCACCAGTTCGCCGGCCTCGACAAGGCGGCCTGGGGCGGACTGAACGCGCCCGAGATCACCGGCTCCATCGTCTCCAGTCCCGACTTCGGGCTCTTCGGCGCCGTCTCCTTCGACGGGATCGGCAGCGTCGGCGGCATCACCGTCGGAGTCATCGTCTTCACCCTGGTGCTGGCCGGCTTCTTCGACGCGATGGGCACCATCATCGGCATCGGCCAGCAGGCCGATCTGGCCGACGACAAGGGCAGGATGCCGGGCCTCAACCGTGCCCTCGCCATCGACGGCGCGGGCGGCGTGATGGGCGGTGTGGCCGGCGCCTCCGGCCAAACGGTCTTCGTCGAGTCCACCGCCGGCGTCGGCGACGGCGCGCGCACCGGCCTCGCCAGCGTCGTCACCGGCCTCGCGTTCACGCTCTGCCTGTTCTTCACCCCGCTCGCCCAGGTCATCCCGACCCAGGTCGCGGCCGCCGCGCTCGTCGTCATCGGCTCGATGATGATGGCCAACGCCAAGCACATCGACTGGAACGACTCGGCGACCTCCGTGCCGGTCTTCCTGACCACGGTGCTGATGCCCTTCACGTACTCCATCACCGCCGGTATCGCGGCCGGAGTCATCGCCCATGTGCTGATCAAGGCCGTCCAGGGCAGGGCACGCGAGGTGGGCTGGCTGATGTGGGTCCTGGCGGCCGTCTTCCTCGCCTACTTCGCGCTGCACCCGATCGAGGGCTGGCTCGGAGTCAAGTAGTCCCGCCCCGCACGACATCCCGAAGGAGACCGACATGCTGGACATCGCCGAAGAGCTGAACCGGTGGGTCGAGCAGGGGCGCAGCTTCGCCGTCGCCACCGTCGTGGCCGTCGGCGGCAGCGCGCCCCGGCAGCCGGGCGCCGCGCTCGCCGTCGACAGCCAGGGCACGGCGATCGGCTCGGTCTCCGGAGGGTGCGTGGAAGGCGCCGTGTACGAACTGTGCCGACAGGCCCTCGAGGACGGCAACAGCGTCCTGGAGAGCTTTGGATACAGCGACGAGGACGCCTTCGCCGTCGGCCTGACCTGCGGTGGCGTCATCGACATCCTCGTCACCCCCGTTCACACGGACGCCCCCGCCCGGGAGGTGTTCGCGGCCGCGCTGGCCACCGTCGCCCGTGGGGAGGCGGCGGCGGTCGCGCGGATCACGGACGGACCCGCGGACCTCGCGGGCCGCGCCCTGCTGGTACGGCCGGGCGGCACGTACGAGGGCACCCTCGGCGGCCACCCGGAACTGGACCGGACGGCGGCCTCGGAGGCCGCGGCCATGCTGGACGCCGGACGCACCGGCACCGTCGTCATCGGCGAGGACGGTTCACGCTGCGGCCGGCCGCTGACTCTCCTCGTCGAGTCGAGCGTCCCCGCGCCGCGCATGATCGTCTTCGGCGCCATCGACTTCGCCGCCGCGCTCGTACGCGTCGGCAGGTTCCTCGGCTACCACGTGACCGTCTGCGACGCGCGGCCCGTCTTCGCGACCGCGGCCCGCTTCCCCGACGCGGACGAGATCGTCGTCGAGTGGCCGCACCGCTATCTGGAGTCGACCGAGGTCGACGGCCGTACGGTGCTCTGCGTACTGACCCACGACGCCAAGTTCGACGTGCCGCTGCTGGAGCTGGCGCTGAAGCTGCCAGTCGCTTACGTGGGTGCCATGGGCTCCCGCCGCACCCACGAGGACCGCAACAGGCGGCTGCGGGACGTCGGCGTCACCGAACTCGAACTCGCCAGGCTGCGCTCCCCGATCGGCCTCGATCTCGGCGCCCGTACGCCGGAGGAGACGGCCCTGTCCATCGGTGCGGAGATCGTGGCGAACCGCCGCGGCGGCAGCGGGGTCTCGCTGACCGGCGCGCACACCCCGATCCACCACGAAGGGCCGGATGCCCCGGCGGGCCGGATCGGGTCCGTGGCATAGCACCTTCGTGGCTTCGACGGGTTTACCGCATCTGCCATGGGGGATCTGTTGAACGGGCTGTACCTGCGAGCTCGGGCCGCCTATTGTGGCGCACATGCAGTCCTACAGCATCGGTCGGGCGGCGCGTCTGCTCGGCGTCAGCGCCGACACCGCGCGGCGCTGGGCAGACGCCGGCCGCCTCCCGACCCATCGTGACGACAGCGGCCGACGTCTCGTCGACGGACGGGATCTGGCCGCGTTCGCCGTCGAGGTCGCCCGGGGCGGCGTCGGTGAGGAGGGCGTCTCGTACACCTCGGCGCGCAATGCCTTCCCCGGCATCGTCACCGCCGTCAAGCTCGGCGATGTCGCGGCGCAGGTGGAGATCCAGGCGGGGCCGCACCGGTTGGTCTCGCTGCTGACCCGCGAGGCCGTCGAGGAGCTGGGGCTGGAGGTCGGCATGCAGGCCACCGCCCGGGTGAAGTCGACGAGCGTGCACATCGACCGCATCTGAGCCGCTTCTCGCAGGCAAGCGGCGTCGTCCATCCCCGGCGCGGCTCCTTGCCCACCGCCGTACCGGTCCCCTTCCCGCCGCCATACCGAGGAGTCCCACCCCGTGTTCCCCACCCGTACCGGACACCGCCGCGCCGCGGCCGCGGTCCTGGCAGCCGTACTGCTCGCCCCGCTCGCCGCCTGCGGCAACGAGAGCGGCAAGGACGGTGCGAACGCCACCGGCGGCCCGGACGCCGACCGGCTGACCGTGCTCGCCGCTTCCTCGCTCACCGACGTCTTCAGGACCGCCGGGGCCGCCTACGAGAGGGCCCACCCCGGCACCAAGGTCACCTTCTCCTTCGCGGGCTCCCAGGAACTCGCCGCACAGGTCCGCCAGGGCGCCCCGGCCGACGCGCTCGTCACCGCCGACACCAAGACCATGGACGGCCTCGCCCCCGACACCGGGAAGCCGGTCGTCATCGCCAGGAACCGGCTGGTGATCGCCACGGAGGAGGGCAACCCGATGGGGGTCGACTCGCTCGACGACCTGGCCGGCACCGGGCTCAAGGTCGTGCTCGCCGCACCCGAGGTTCCCGTCGGCCGCTACAGCCGGCAGATTCTCGATGCCCGCGGCCTCGAGGTGAAGCCGGTCTCCGAGGAGCCGAACGTCAGGGCGGTGCTCAGCAAGGTGGAGCTGGGCGAGGCGGACGCCGGGCTCGTCTACCGCACCGACGCCACCCTCGCCGCCGACCGGACCGATGCCGTCGACATCCCCGACGAGCAGAACGCCGTCGCCTCCTACCCGGCCGCGACCCTGACATCCTCTCAGCATGCCGACGCCGCAGAGGCGTTCGTCACATGGCTCAGCGGCCCCGAGGCGCAGAAGATCCTGCGTGACGCCGGCTTCCAGCAGCCGTAGCCCGACACCCCGGCCCAGCAGCACAGGAACGCCACGATGAAGCGCCTACGCGACACCACCCGGCCCGCCCTCCGCCTCCGGCCCGCGCGGACCGCGGCCGTCTCCGGCACCCGCACGCCCGCGCTGCTTGCCGTGCCCGCGCTCCTCGCCGTCGCGTTCCTGCTGCTTCCCCTGGCCGGCATCCTCGGCCGGACCGCCTGGACCGACATCGGCACCCATCTGACCAGCCCCGGTGTCACCGAGGCACTGCGTCTTTCGCTGGTCGTCTCCTTCTGGGCGCTCGGGCTCTCGCTGCTGCTCGGCGTGCCGCTCGCCTGGGTGCTGGCACGGACCGACTTCCCGGGCAAGGCCCTCGTACGCTCGCTGGTCCTGCTGCCGATGGTGCTGCCGCCCACCGTCGGAGGCGTGGCGCTCCTGCTCGGCTTCGGGCGGCGGGGGCTGCTCGGGCCCTGGCTGGAGGAGACCTTCGGGGTCACGCTGCCGTTCCACACCTCCGGCGCCGTCGTCGCCGCCACATTCGTCGCCATGCCGTTCCTCATCATCAGCCTGGAAGGCGCGCTCGCCGGGCTGCGTCCCGGCTACGAGGAGACGGCGGCCTCGCTCGGCGCCTCGCCGGTACGGGTCTTCCTCACCGTCACCCTGCCGATGGTCGCGCCCGGGCTGGTCGCCGGGGCGGCACTCACCTGGGCCCGCGCGCTCGGCGAGTTCGGCGCGACCATCACCTTCGCCGGCAATCTGCCGGGCACCACGCAGACACTGCCCCTGCAGGTGTATCTGCTGCTCCAGGACGAGCCGGAGGCGGCCACGTCCCTGTCGCTCCTGCTGCTCGCCGTCGCCATGGCGGTGCTGGTGGCCCTGCGCGGCCGCTGGACGGCCGGCGCGCCGGCACCGCGCCCGGTCACCCCCGTGGCCGAAGACCCCGCGCGTCCCGTTCCGCCCGCGGGCTCCGAGGCCGGGCCGCCGGCCACGGACGGAAGCTGGTCGCTGCACGCCGAGGTCACCGGCTTCGACGAGCTCACCCTCGACGCCGAACCGGGCACCACCATCGCCGTCGTCGGCCCCAACGGCGCGGGCAAGACGACCCTGTTGCGCGCCCTCCTCGGACTCACCCCCCGCGCCCGGGCCGCCCTGCGACTCGGCGGCACCGACGTGTCCGCCCTTCCGCCGCATCGCCGGGGCGTGGCGTGGGTTCCCCAGGACGGCGCGCTCTTCCCGCACCTGAGCGCACTCGGCAACACCGCGTACGGTCTGCGCTCCCGCGGTGTGGCGCGCGCGGAGGCCCGCCGCGGCGCCCAGCAGTGGCTCGACCGGCTCGGCGTCGGTGATCTCGCCTCCCGCAGGCCCGCCCAGCTCTCCGGCGGACAGGCGCAGCGCGTCGCGCTCGCGCGCGCTCTGGCCGCCAGGCCGCGGCTGCTGCTCCTCGACGAACCGCTCGCCGCCCTCGACCAGACCACCCGGGCCCGTGTACGCCACACGCTGCGCGGCCATCTCGAGGGGTTCGGCGGGGTCTGCCTGATCGTCACCCACGACCCGGTCGAGGCCGTGTCGCTGGCCGACCGGGTGCTCGTCCTCGACGACGGCCGCGCCGTCCAGGACGCACCGCCCGCGGAGGTCACCCGCCATCCCCGTTCGCCGTGGGTCGCGCGGATGCTCGGCCGCAACGCCTGGCCGGGCACGGCGTCGGCCGACGGCATCGAACCGGTCGGCGGCGGACGCCTGGTCGTCGCCGACCCGCTGACGCCGGGCGCCGAGGTCCTCGCGATCATCGCCCCGGAGGCCGTCTCCGTCCACCGCGAACGCCCCGGCGGCAGCCCTCGCAACGTCTGGCCCGGCACCGTGCGCGAGATCACCGCCGTCGGCAGCAGGCTGCGGGTCCTCGTCACCTCCACGGAGGCGCCGGATCTGGTCGCGGAGATCACCCCGCAGGCGGCCGCAGAACTGGACCTGGCCGAAGGGGTTTTCGTCTGGACCGGCGTCAAGGCCACCGAGGTCACCGTCGTCGACCTGTAGCCCCGCAGCCCCCGGTGGGGCGCACGCCGTTCACTGTCAGCTGTGATGTTTCTGTGAGTAATGGCGCTGATCAATAAGTAGGACATGGACATGGCACGAGTTGCTCGTGCCGATGGCGTGAAGAGGACCGGGTGGGCAAGGAGCGGGGCAGCCGGCGTGCGGAGACGCACGACAAGGAGCTCGGCGACGCGGTGGCGAGAGCCCAACAGGGCGACGAGGCAGCCTTTTCCGCGGCCTACCGACTGGTCCACCCCCCGCTCCTCGGATATCTGCGCGGAAGGGTGGGCGACGACGCCGAGGACGTCGCGTCCGACGCCTGGCTGGAAATAGCCCGCGACATCGGGCGCTTTCGCGGCGACGGCGCCGGCTTCCGCGCCTGGACCGCGAGCATCGCGCGCAACCGGGCCATTGACCATCTGCGCCGGATCAAGAGCCGCCCGCGCGGCACGCTCCTGGAGAGCGATCTCGCCGAACTGCCCGCCCCGCAGGACACGGCGGCCGCGGCCTTCGAGACCGTGTCGACCCGACAGGCGCTGGCCCTCATCGCCAAACTGCCCCGCCGGCAGGCCGAGGCGGTGCTCCTGCAGACCGTCATCGGCCTGGACGGGCCGGCCGCGGCACGCGTACTGGGCAAACGGCCGGGAGCGGTGCGCTCCGCCACCCATCGCGGGCTCAAGCAGTTGGAGAAGTACCTGCCGTCGCTCGCATCCGGCGGTGTGACAGATTCGGACTCCCCTTCGCTGGGAGATGCGAGATGACCGAAAGCCGATCTGGAGGTGCCGTGGGCCCCGGTGCCGAGCCACAGCGGGAGTCGCAGCCGCGGCCGCCGACTGTCGACGAGCTGCTCGCTGCCGCCGCGCGCTGCGCGCCTGTCGCTCCCGATGCCGCGGCGAACGCCCTGGCCGCATTCCGCGCCGCCCGTGACGAAGGCGCCCTGGACCTGCCCACCCGGTCGGCGGACGACTGGCGGCAGCCCACGCCGCCGCGGAAGCGCGGCACGTGGATCAAGGCCGGGCTCGGCACCCTCGTGGCGGGCGTCATGCTCGGCGGTGGGGCCATGGCGGCGGGCGCGATTCCCGTCCCGTTCGGCGAATCGCCCGCCGAGGGGCCTCGTCCCACGCCCAGCGTTTCCCCCTCCGGTCCGGCGGCTGCGAGCGAGAGCACGACACCGCGGGCCACCGGCCTGCCTGCCACCGCCCCGGGCGCCGTGCACCCGTCCACCGCCGAGGACCAGGCCGCCCACTGCCGCGCGTACGAGGCCGCCGAGGCGAACGCGAGGGCGGGGAGCGGCAGGTCCCTGGACAGCGCTGTGCGCGAGCGCCTCGAAGCCGCTGCGGGCGGCCCGGACGCCGTCGAGGCGTACTGTGCACGGCTGTCCGTCGACAGACCGTCCGATCCCTCGGCGAACTTGCCCACCTCGAAGCCGGAAAAGAACACCGACGCCCCCCGGCCGACCGCCGGCGTCTCCAAGGGCGGCACGGACAAGGGCAGCGTCCCGGACCCGAAGCGGCAGTAAGCAGCCGTCAGCGACACCACCTGCGGCAGGCTTCAGCGGGTGCGCCAACGGGGTGACGCGCCCGCGGCGAGGGCGCGCGGCCGGGCGGTTGGTACCAGCGCGGCCCTACGGTGCCCCTGTGGACCTGGACGACGACCTGAGCCGAATGAGCCGTGACGAACTGATGGCCGAGGTGCGCAGGCTCCGCCGGGGCATCCGTGAGCACCGGGACAGCTCCGGCCACGACCTGTGCTGGCACCACCCGCACCTGTGGGGACTGCTCCCGGAACCGATGGCACCCGACGTGGCGGTGCCGCCGTGGCCGCGTTTCCTGCGCGGCTGTGTCCGCTACCGGGAGTCGCTCGACGCACAACTGCCCGATGCGCCGGTCCACGACCGGGAGTACGAGTCGTAGACGCGTCGCCCCGGGCAGACGCCTCACCACCGCCAAGGGTTGTACGCCGTCCGCCGGTTCTTCCTGTGACAACGGCCACCTTTTCGATCCGTGATGCTCTGGCCTCCGCTTCCGCTGGGAAGGGCGAGTCCATCGTTGTGGAGAGGTGGGTGTCGTGGAAGAGCGAGCATCACAACTGCCGGACGCCGGAGGCATGCAGAACTACACCGCCGGGTTCGTCACCGAGATGAGCGAGCGCAGCAGACTGCCGCTCGACTACACCGTGGCAAGCCTGAGACTGGTCGACCTCGTCGTCGACGGCCTCAGACGCAACAGACCGGTCCGCTCCGGGGTCGACCGCTTCCTGAGCGGACTCGGCGCCTACACCGGCGAGGTGATGGTCAGACGCGCCGGGGCGCGCTGGGTGGACCTCGACGACGGACAGCGCGAGATGTTCGGTCAACCCGTCGGGGTCCGGATGCCGGACGGGCGGGTGTGGAATCCGCTCGGCAAGGTCGTCAAGCGGTTCGAGGACGGTCCGGGCGAGTCGGTCGAACGGTTCTATCTGCTGCTCCACGGCCGACAGCCACGGAAGGCGCGCCGCGGGGTGGTACAGCGCGCGGCCTGCGGATAGCCCGCCCGGCAGACCCCGGTGGCCTGCGCCGCGACGGCGGCTCTCGGCCGACGCACCCTTGAACAAGGGGCGGACCGCGTCCGTACCTGTGGGCGGCCCGTGCGGATCCGCACGGGCCGCCAGAACGCAGGGGAGGCCCGTCTTGGCCGGCAGCAACGGCAGCAACGTCACCGCGCTCTTCCGCGCGTCCACCGCGCACAGCCCGTCGTACTTCACGCTGAACCGGGCGGGCGGCGGCGGGGCCGGCGAGATCGTGGACTTCTGCATCCCGTGCAACCCGTACTTCCCCACCCCCGGCATGTTCGACGAACTCGGCAGCAGGCTCAGGGAGATACTCACCTATTACCCGAGCAGCGCGGACACCATCACCGCGGAGCTCTGCCAGCTGCTCGGCCTCAATCCCCAGACCGTCGCCATGGGCAACGGCTCCACCGAACTCATCACCTGGATCGACCATCTGCTGGTCCGTGAATCGCTGGCCGTCCCCGTCCCCACCTTCGGCCGCTGGACCGATCAGCCGATGGAGACCGGCAAGCGGGTCGACATGCTGCTGCTTCCCGAAGCACGCGGCTTCGCCCTCGACCCGTCCTCCTTCGTGCAGTTCGTACGGAGCAGAGGTTCGCGGGTCGCCGTCATCTGCAACCCGAACAACCCCGACGGCGGCCTGCTCCCCAAGCAGCAGGTGCTCTCCCTGCTCGACCAGCTCCAGGACCTGGACCTCGTCGTCGTGGACGAGTCCTTCCTCGAATTCGCCGACGAGGGACAGGAGACCAGCGTCGCGGCCGAGGCCGTGCTGCGCACGAACGTGATCGTGCTGCGCAGCCTCGGCAAGAACTTCGGTCTGCACGGAGTGCGTTTCGGCTATCTCGTCGCCAATCCGGGCATCGCCGGGAAGGTGCGCGCCGCGCTGCCGAAGTGGAACCTCAACTCCTTCGCGGAGACAGTGGTGTTCATGCTGAAAGAGCATCGCGAGGAGTACGCCGGGAGCCTGACGCGGGTGTGCCGCGACCGCCAGGAGATGATCTGGCGGCTCTCCCAGCTGCCCGGCCTGACCGTCTATCCGTCGCAAGGGAACTTCGTGTACGTGCGCCTGCCGGAAGGGGCCGACGGCGCGATCCTTCGCGACCGGCTGCTCGCCGAGCACGGCGTCCTGGTGCGCGAGTGCGGCAACAAGATCGGCAGCTCCAGCCGGTTCGTACGGCTCGTGGTCCGTCCGGAGCAGGACGTGGTCCACCTGGTCACCGCGATGGACCAGGTGCTGTACGGCGGGCGCCTCCGGTCCGCACCGGTACCCACGCCCGCGCCGGAACCGCCGCAGCCGATGCTGGCTCAGGTGCCGGCCCAGGCCCGCCCGGAACCGCAACCTCAGCCCGCCTTCCAGGCCCAGCCGCAGCAGCAGACGCCCGCCCCCATGCTCGCCCAGATCCCGGCCCCATCCCAGTCCCAGCCCCTGCCGCTGCAGAACCCGCCGCTCGCCCTCGCCCACGAGCCGGCCGGCGGTCAGCCGCTCGCCGCCCGTGGCCTCGCTCCGGCCCACTCTGCCCGCCCCGGCCTCACGGCCGCGGCGATGGCCGCGGGCTACACCTCGGGAACGGCGGCGGTGGACCGTCTGATCGCCCAGGCGTAGGTGTCGGCGCCGGACTCGCCGGGGCGCCGCGGCGGCAGCCGCAGGACGTGGCCGATCGTCCGTGATCCGGTCGGGCCGCTGACGCCGCCCGACCGGCCGGGGGCGGGACGCGCTGTCAGCGCACGGACGACGACTGCCCGCTCGTCGGCCAACGGCGACTGTCGAAGCGGATCGGTCGGGGCGCGGACGGGTCGATGAGCACGGCACCGTCCGGCACGGTGCCGCCGAACCGGCCGTCCGACACGGCCCTGGTGAGCAACTCCACACGGGTGCGGAAGTGCTGCAGCAGACGGTGGTCGAGCCAGACGCGGTCCGAGGAGTCGGCGAACAGCAGGAGATGCATCCCCAGCCGTCCGCCCGACTGCGCCATCCGTGTGACCGCGGTGCGCAGCTCGGGTGACAGCAGCAGGCTCCGGTGCGCCTCCTCGATGGCCACGACCAGGCGCGGGAGGCGGGGCAGGTACGGATTCCTGCGGGCCGCCGTCTCGAACGCCCCGATGTCACGGTGGGTGGTGGTGGTCTCGAGCACCCTGCGACGGTTCACGATCTCGGCGTTGATCTTCTCGGCCAGGGACAGCGGCCGCACCGGATCCTCCGACAGTCCGAGGAAGGCCGTGTCGGCCGATCGCCCGGCGTACCGCGCGAGTCCGCTGCCGCCGTTGGAGTCGGCGAGGACTAGCTCCACACCGTTCCCGTCCCGCCTGGTCAGTTGCTCCACCACACGGTGCAGCAGGTCCCGGCGTACGCCGGCCGGGCGCCCCTGACACAGCAGATGCGGACCCTGGCCACCACGTTCGGGGCTCTCCAGATCGAGCTGGACCGGCGTCCCGTCGTCATCGAGCCCGAGGGTCACCGTCAACCGGTGCTTCCCGGGCTCCCGCTCGTTGGCGAGGGCGTTGAACGCGCGCAGCAGCTGCTGGGCGGTCGGTCTGCGGTCCGGGTCGGGTGCGAGACAGGCACGCAGGCTCTCGGCGATCTCGGAACCCAGCGGCAGCTCGAAGGCGTCGGGTTCGCCGGCGCCCTCGTTCGCGGCGACGCCCACCGCCGCTTCGACAAGGATGCGGCCGAGCGCATAGACGTCCGTGGCCGGTGTCGGCCATGCATCGGCTCCCGGCCGTTCCGGGGCCCGGTAGCGGGGGTCCTGCCGGTGGCTTGCGCGGTGCCGGCTGACCGTGCCGTCGACCGACGCGGTCATCCAGCCGGCGATCTGCACCTCGCGGCCGGCGATCAGCACACTGTGGGGTGTCAGCGAACCGTGCACCAGCCCCTTGCGGTGCGCCCTGGCCAGGCCGTTCGCGAACTGCCGGGCGACGGTGAGCATTCCGGCCTCGTACAGGGCTCCGTGCCGCTCCACAAAGGCACGTAGATCCGGCGCCGGTTCCGTCCTGCCTTCCAGCGCGCACTCGACCGCAAGCCACGGGTGGTCGCAACCGGTGTCCCACGCCAACAGCCGGGGTGCGTACACGCCGTCCATCCGCTTCAGCGCGGCGACCTCCGTGGCCACCAGGTCGAGGGCGTACGGGACCACAGGCCTGCGGATGACGAGGACCCGGCCCTCCCCGTCGTGGGCCAGGAACAGACCGACCCGCGACCAGCCGGCCGGATGCTCGGCGAACACCTCGTAGGGGAGGGCGTCCGGACCGTCGAACCGGGGATCGGACACGGGCAGGCGCTGCCATCCCGTGCCGTCCTCGTCCAGCTCGAAGCCCGGTGGCAGTTCACGCAACGGTTCGTCGCCCGCGGCCGGGGTCGTCGGTTCACCTGTGCTCGGAACGGAGACCCCCAGTCGGCGCATCACCGTCTCGTCCACCCAGCCGAACGGCCGGCGACTCCCGGTCGGCACCCGCTCGGGGCCCTGGGGGTGAGGCAGCCAGGCCGGGAAGCCGGCCGGGCAGCCGGCCAGTTCGGTGAGCCGTGCCGTCACGGCGCGCGTGGTTCGGACCAGGTCGGACGGCGGGACCGTGCCCAGCAGGATCCTCCGCGCCTCCTCCCCGAAGTCGAACGTCCTCTGATGCGGCAGGCCTTCCGAGCCGTCGGCGCTGTGCATCAGTCCGCCGAGGAACACCTCGGCCAGGTGGGACGTGTCGGCAGGCGGGCTCACGGCATGTTGCACCAGCCGCATCACCGGCACCGGCAGCGGCGCGACCGCGGCCAGATGCGCGGCAAGGCGGTACGCGTCGGTGGAGGCGGCCTCGCGGAACCGCAGTACTTCCTGTTCCGTCGTGGCTGCCCTGTGCCCGTGGCCGGCCGCCGGGCCGCCGGTGGCCCCGGGCGCGCTGTCCGGCCCGGCGAGCAGGGGCAGCACCGCGCTGCCGCCGGGGGAGCCGATCAGCCGGGCCCAGGCACCCAGCGATTGCGGTTCCACGGCCAGCACCGGCACGGGCACACCGTCGAAAGGGGCCACCTCGGGCGGCAGCACCGGGTCCGCGACGTCCCACGACCCGTTGGCCGCGCCTCTGCGCCGTGTCGTGACCCGCCACGGCTCTGCGCGGATGCCGGAGCCCGCCCACAGCCGGGGCGGCAGTACGTGAACCAGCGCCGTCGGGCCGGTCGCGGAAGAGCGGAGCAGGGCCGCGTGCATCCTGCCGTCGCGCCAAGCCCGGCCCACACCGTCGCTCACCACGAGCAGCAGGGTGTTGCCCGACGGGTCGAGGACGGTGGACAGGGGCAGCGCGGCGGCGTCCGCGCCGAACGGGCGCCGGCTCAGCAGCGGACCGTCCACGCCCCGGGTGTCCAGGCCGTGCACGCGCACATGGCGGAAGGCGCCGCTGCGTTCCGCCAGCCCCCTGATCTCGCCCGCGAGCCGCTGCCACAGCAGCATCGAGACGCCGTCGTCGACGAGGATCGCCAGGTCGAGCCACCGGGTCCGGGCGGGACGCAGTACCGCCTCCGGCAGACCCGTCTCCGCCATCGCCGTGACCGTCGCATCGATGTCCAGTTCGGCGCGCAGCGCGTCGGGGCGCCGGTGCTTGAGGGGACGCAGGGCACGGCCGAGTCGCAGTTCGCCGGTGCCGAGTGCCTTCATCCCCGGGGCACGTACCGGCATCGCGGGCCGGTCCGACCGGGCCCGGCGCTGATCCGCGGCCGCTGGAGCCGCGTGCAGATCGCCCTGCGGTGCGGGCGGGGGCCCTGGGCCGGCCGGCCGGTCGGCGGGAGCCGCGCCCGGCTGCGGACCGTCCGGCTCGTCAGTCGCGTGCCCCGCTGCTGTGTCGTCGTCCGGCGGGCCGGGCGCCCGGGCCGCGGGCGCGGCGGCAGCGGCCGCCTGCGCCAGTGCCGTGGCCGCCGCGGGCGGCAGGCGGGCCGCCAGCCACAGGGCGTCCAGCAGCTCCTCGGCGGCGAGGTCGTCGTCGCCGCCCGACAGGACCTTGCGGACTCGCTCCAGCACCGTGCGCTACACCGTCCTGCCGAGACGGTGCAGCACGGCGTCGAGCAGGCCTTCGGCGTCGAGATCGACCCCTCCCCGGCGCAGAAAGACGGCGTTGAGCAGCTGGTCGGTGGCGAGTTCGCCCCTGGCCCTGCGGGCGAGGAACGCCCGCATCAGCTCGTCCGTGCCCTCCAGGTCGGTGTCGGCGCCGGTCCCGTCGGGGTCCAGATGCGCCGAGATGATGGCGCGCAGCCGGTCCTCGTCGGGTTCCGGCAGATCCAGCCGCACGCACCGGCGCAGGAAGGCGGGCGGGAAGTCGCGCTCCCCGTTGCTGGTGATCACGACGACGGGGAACTCGGAGCAGCGGATTCGGCCGCGGACGACGTCCGTCCACGCGTCGGGATCGGCGGTCATCACTCCCACCGTGGCCTGGTCCTCGGGAAGCCGTGCCAGTTCCGGGATCTCGAACTCGCCTTCTTCGAAGACGTTGAGGAGGTCGTTCGGCAGGTCCACGTCCCCCTTGTCCAGCTCGTCCACGAGCAGGACCCGCGGGGTGGCCGACGGCACGAGCGCCGTACCGAGCGGGCCGAGGCGCACGTACGAGCCGATGCCCGGTTCCTCGCCCGGCGTGCCGTGGCCGTCCTGCGGGTCGCGGCGCATGTTCGTCTCCCGCAGCCGGCCGATGGCGTCGTAGCGGTAGAGCGCCTCCTGCAGCGTGGTACGGCTGTTGACCGGCCAGTGCAGGACGCGGCCCAGGGACAGCTCGTGGGCGACGGCGTGCGCCAGGGACGACTTGCCGGTCCCGGGGTGCCCCGTCACCAGCAGAGGCCTGCGCAGCAGCAGGGCGGCGTTGACGACGTCCGCCTCCGCCGGCCCGATCAGGTACGGCCGCTCACGGCTGGGACCGCCCGTCCCCGCCGCGTCGAACCGGCGCCACGGCGGGGCCTCGGGAAACGTGATGCTCCGGGCCCGGCCGTTGCCCCGGAACAGCCGCCAGTCGCCGCCCTTGCCGTCGCTGCTCGTCTCGTGCCGCCCCTGGGGCGCGTGGGCCGTCATCGGGTGTCCGCTCCTTGTTCGCTCGTGCGTTGTCGTCGGTGGGCCGGTCGGATCACGAGGGGTCCGCCAGCTCCAGCGGGCCGGGCAGCGGCAGTTCGCAGTCGTCCCACACCAGCGCCGGTCTGGCGGCCGACGATCTCGCCGATCCGAGGGCCGCCGCCCGGAACTCCTGGAGCCGCTGCGGCAGTTTGTGCAGCGGACCGGTCGGATCGATGTCGTCCAGCCGGCCCGCGTCCTCGTGGGACTCGGCCGCCCGGTCCCACAGCACGACCGGGACCCCCATGGCCAGGCAGACGAGCAGGAGCTCGTTCCGTTGCTGCGGCGGTCCGTGCAGCACGACCCGTGCGGTGTCCTTGTAGGGGGTGTTCACCAGCCGTTCGTACAGCTCCTGCACGGTGGCGGGCTCGTCGACGACCAGGGCGCCCGGACCGTGGGCCTCCCAGCGCCTTCGCAGTTCTTTCTCCGACCGGCGGGTCGCCTCGGGACAGCGGAGGGCCACCTGGTACCGCGCGCCCAGGGCCAGGCTGAGATCGGGGAAGAGATCGCCGAGTTCGCTGCCGGTCCGCCAGCCGTCCACCGGGATCTGCAGGCCGTCGCGCCCGACGACTACATCCACCTGCGAGGACGGGTCCCCGCCCGCCGCCCGGCAGCGGTCCGCCGCCTCGCGGATCAGCCGTCCGATGTCGTCGGGGGCCAGCGCGTCCTTCGGCATGGGTACCGCCGCCCTCGTGCCGTCCCGGTGGATCAGCCACGTCTCGCAGAGATAGCGATCGGGGTCGTCGGGTCCGGCCGGGGACAGCCGGGTCACGATCCGTGCCACCGGAGACGGGCGGTGCGAGGCCCAGGCGGCGGCATCGGCACGCCGCTCCGCCAGCGCGCCGCGGCTGATACCCAGCCGTTCGGCCACCCGGTCGCACCAGTTGTCCAGAGCCCTGCGGGCCTCGCCGGCCGCGGCCGCGGCGACGAACGCCGCCAGCCTGAGCAGGGCCGGCACCGGAGGGGAGCCCAGGTCCCCGACCGGCCCGTCGGGACAGTCCTCCAGGCTCAGCACCACGCCCTCGAGCTCCGCCTCCGACAGCCGCGCGGTGCTCCCCAACGGTCCGGGCAGCGTCATGAAACGCAGGGCCTCGCGAGCGGCGCGCGGGATCAGCGCCGGGTCCGCGGTGGTGACCGTCCGGAGCGCTGCCAGGAGTTGCCGGTGTTCGCCGACGGACAGCAGCCGGATGCTCTGCTCCACCCGGCCGAGCGCCAGCAGGTCGTTCAACGCCTGCCGGGCGGCGCCGTCGCGGACCGTGGGGGCGAGTGATTCGGCCAGTGTGGCCAGCGCTCTTTCCTCGGTCAGCAGAAGGGCCGCCAGCTCGTCCACCGCGGGGGCCGAGGGATCCGTGTCGGGCGGCGGAACACAGCCGATGCCGACGGCCAGGTCACGGCAGTGATCGGCGCGCCTGACCGGGTCGTCCAGCAGTGCGCGAAGCGCATGGACCAGTAACTCGGCCGCCGGGGAATCCGCTTGGCACCCCTTGCTGTCCGTGGTGGCCGGTGCGGCGACCGCGCACTCGTCGAGGACGTCGCAGGCGTCCGCCCGCTCCAGCTCCTTCCGTACGGTCTGCCACGGCACCGCCCAGCCGCGGCGGACCGTGTCCTGGGACCCCAACGCGCCTTTGCCCGGCAGTAATTGGGCGACCACGAGCCCGGCGACGGTCGAGTCGGAGCGCACCCACAAGGGGCCGCCGCTGTATCCCGGTCCGATGGCGGCGCCCGTCAGCTCGCCATCCAGGTAGCAGCAGCCGTCGTCCTCGAGGCCGACGACGATGTCGGCGTAGGTGATGGAATCGCCGCCACCGTGCCAGGCCCGAAGGCCGAGCCCTTCCGTCATGTCCCGCCACACCACGGGCCTGGTCCAGTCGGGGGCGGGTTCGTCGAGTTCCAGAACGGCCAGGTCGCCGGCCCATACGACCCTGGAGGCGTGTTGCTGCGGGGGGAGCCAGACCGAGAGCCGGGCCCTCCCGCGCGCGGTCGTTCCCGCGCCGTGGAACGCGACGTCCAGTGCACCTTCCACTTCCGGCCGCTCGGTGCTCAACAGGTCCCTGCCGAGCACGTCGTTGACGACATGGGCGCAGGTCAGCACACGGTTCGGGGACAGCAGCGCGGCCGCCCCCGCTGCCTTGGCGCTGTCCCCACGTATCAGCGCGACCCGCGAGCCCGGCACTGTACGGCGACGGAACCAGCCCATCCTCACCCCTGGCCGGAACCGGCGTTGCCCTGCTGCCAGGTCGCGCTCACCGTCATGGTCGCCTTGCCGTTCGCACCGACGATGCCCAGCTTGAGGTCCTGGCCGATCTGGATGCCGAATTCGACCTTGAGCTCCTGCGGGGGGTTCTCGGTACCGGTGACGGCGCCGTGCACCTCCTCCAGGAGCGGCCCGAGCGGGCGCAGTGTGCGTCGCAGGGCATCCGTTGCGAGCTCGGCGGCCCGCCGGCCGCGTCCCACCGGAGTGGCGGTGCCGAATCCGTCGGGAAGGTCCGGTGCCTCCGGCGCAACGCCGGTGACGAGGGCCGCTGCCGGTTCTCCGGCGTCGGCCAGCTCCACCCGTAACGCGGCGCCGGCCAGGTCGAGTTCAAGGTATTCGGGCATGTACGGCATTCTGCCTGACAAGAGGCCTTCGCCGGGCCGGATGCCGAGAGTCGGCCGGGTCGCTGCGGGAGGGAACGTTCACTCTCCGCGCCCGGGCCCGCTGCCCGGGTGCTCGCCCGGGCCTTCCGCGTGGTCGGCGAGCGGGGTCGGGGACAGCGAGCTGTTCTCCTCGCCCGGCTCCAGGAGTGTGTCCGCCGCCCCGACGATCAGCGGGTCCGGCCGTCCGATGGCCCCGGTGTCCTTGCTGTCGTAGTCCAGCCGCCACAGCAGACTGCGCATCGCCTCCAGCCGGCCACGGCGCTTGTCGTTGCTCTTGACCACCGTCCACGGCGCGTGCCCGGTGTCCGTGGCACGGAACATGTCCACCTTGGCCGTGGTGTACTCGTCCCACAGGTCCAGCGACGCGACGTCCGTGGGGGACAGCTTCCACTGGCGCACCGGGTCGACCTGGCGGATCGCGAAGCGGGTGCGCTGCTCCGCGCGGGACACCGAGAACCAGAACTTGACCAGGATGATCCCGTCCTCGACCAGCATCCGTTCGAACTGCGGGCACTGGTGCAGGAACAGGTCGTACTGCGACTTGGTGCAGAACCCCATGACCCGTTCCACACCGGCCCGGTTGTACCAGGAGCGGTCGAAGAACACGATCTCGCCCGCGGACGGCAGATGGGCCGCGTAACGCTGGAAGTACCACTGCGCGGCCTCGCGTTCCGTCGGCTTCTCGAGCGCCACCACGCGTGCGCCACGAGGATTCAGCCGCTCCATGAAACGCTGGATCGTGCCGCCCTTGCCCGCAGCGTCGCGTCCCTCGCAGATCACGATGAGCCGCTGCCCGGAGTCCTTGACCCAGCGCTGCGCCTTGAGCATCTCGATCTGCAGCACACGCTTCTGCCGTTCGTACTCGGACCGGCCGACCTTACGGTCGTACGGGTAGTTCTCCCGCCAGGTCTTGATCGGGCGGCCGTCCTCGTCGAGGAGCACCGGGCGCTCCGGCTGGCTGGTGTCCACGGTCATCCCGTCCAGCAGCCGCTGCCCGTCCGCTTTCCGCTCCGTCGCGTCGCCCATGGATGCCACCTGCCCCGTCCGGCTGCCGATCACGTATCCACCATGATTCCACCCACGCTCGCCCAGCATTGCGGACAGAAACTGTCCGCAAGCGTGGGTAGCGTGCCCGGCATGGCATCGAAAACCGCGACGCATCCCGTTCTCGACACCCGAGCACTGAACCGGGCGACCCTCGCACGGCAGCTCCTGCTGCGGCGCGTGCCGCGGGCGCAGATGCCCGTCGCCGGCGCGGTCGCGCACCTCGTCGGCCTGCAGGCGCAGAACGTGAAACCGCCCTACTACGCCCTCGCAGCGCGTCTGGAGGACTTCGCCCCGGACGAGCTCTCCGCGCTGATGGACACCCGTGCGGTCGGGCGGATCGTGACCATGCGGTCCACGATCCACACGCACACCGCCGAGGACTGCATGCGGCTGCGGCCCCTTGTGCAGGCCGCGCGGGACCGGGAGCTGGCTCAGTTCAGGCGCGGGCTCGCCGGGGTGGACCTCGGGCGGCTGGCCTTCGTCGCGCGGGAACTCGTCGAGGAAAAGCCGCGCACCATGAAGGAACTGCGGGAGGCACTGCTCGCGCACTGGCCGGACGCCGACCCGTTCGCCCTGTCCGTGGCCGCCCGGTGCTCGCTGCCGCTGGTGCAGGTCACTCCGAGGGGGCTGTGGGGGAGGAGCGGACAGGTCCGGCTCACCACGGCGGAGCGGTGGTTCGGCCGCCCGTCCGAGCCCGTCCCGGCCGCTGACGACACCGCACTGCGCTACCTCGCCGCCTTCGGCCCCGCCTCGGTCAAGGACTTCCAGACCTGGTCCGGGCTGACCCGGACGCGCGAGGTCTTCGAACGGCTGCGGTCCGAGCTGGCCGTCTTCCGGGACGAGCGCGGTGTCGAGCTCTTCGACCTCCCGGACGCACCCCGGCCGGCCGCCGATGTCCCGGCGCCCGCCCGTCTGCTCCCCGAGTTCGACAACCTGCTGCTCTCACACGCGGACCGCAGCCGGGTGGTGTCCGCCGAGCACAGGGCGCTCATGTGGCGGGGCAACCAGGCGTACTGCACGTTCCTCCTCGACGGTTTCCTCGCCGGGATATGGCGCCTGGAGGAGACCACGGCGACGGCGACGCTGACCTTGCAGCCCTTCGGCTCGCCCGGCCGGGCGCAGCGTGACGAACTGGCCGAGGAGGCGGGGCGGACGCTCGCCCGTATGCGGCCGGAGCTCGCCCACACCGTTCGTTTCGGCGCGGTGCGCGACCGCGGCTAGGCCGCGGGGCGGGCGGGTTCCGCTGCGCGGGGGTTCTACGGATCAGTGCGTTCAGGCGGGTTCGTGTATGTGCTCGGCGGGTTGGTGGTGGTGGGCTCGGATGTTCGGGGTGGGAGCGGGTGTCCTTCACGGGTGTGGTTCGTTGATCAGTTCGACAGGGGGGTTTCGGGGAGGACGGCCGGTCTCCCGCAATGAGGAGGACACATGACGTCTGGCAGCGCCACGGAGAGGTTCCGGGCCGGCCGGACTTCCTGCTCCAGCACCCGCGAGTGGCAGGTGACCAGCTGGGGCTCCGGCCGGACGGAGACGGTGGTGCAGGTCTCCAACAGGCCCGGCCGGCTGCTCAAGGCCCATTCGATGGGCCGCCCCAGCCCCGGGTACCAGGTCGAGCTGCTCGACCCGGCCACCGGCGAGGCGGGCGCGGCCGAGGGCGAGATCGCGGTCGACCTGTCTGCCCGGCCCGTGGGTTTGATGACGGGCTACCACGGGCACGAGGAGCGCACCGCGGAGGCGATGGCCGGGGGCTTCCACCGCACCGGTGACATCGGCTCCCGCGACGACGACGGCTACATCACGTACGTGGGTCGCAGCGACGACGTCCTGAAGGCGTCAAGATCAGGGGGCACTGCTTTTCGATCGCGGATCGCGGCGTGATGTGGGCCGGCGGCGACCGGCCCTTGCTGTAACAGTCCCGGGCAACAAGCAAGTCATATAGGGGAGAGCTGAAGAGCGATGCGTGTACCGATGACTGTCACCGACTTCCTCGACCGTGCGGAGCTGGGCTTCCGGGACTGCACCGGTGTGGTCGACGAGCCGAATCAGCCCGCACCGCCGGTGCCGACGACGACATACGGGCAGTTGGGCGACCGCGTCCGAGCCTGGCAGGCCGGGTTCGATGCGATCGGCGTCGGTGAGGGAGAGCGGGTTGCGGTAGTCAGCCACAACTCTGCCCGTTCGTTGGAGCTGCTGTTCGCGGTGACGATGAGCGGCCGGATCTGTGTGCCGGTGAACTTCCGACTCAAGCCGGACGAGGTCGAGTACGTGGTGCGGCAGAGCGGGGCCTCGGTGCTGCTCGTCGACCCCGAGCTGGACGACGCTCTGACGAGCGTCAAGGCCCGCCACCGCTTTGTCCTCGGCGCACAGACGGAGTCCGAGTTGATGAGGTTCGGTGTGGAGCCCCGCCCGTGGTCGAACCCGGACGAGGACGCCACTGCGACGATCAACTACACGTCGGGAACCACCGCGCGCCCCAAGGGGGTTCAGCTCACCCACCGCAACATCTGGGTCAACGGCCTGACCTTCGGCTTGCACACTCGCGCCTGGGAACGCGACGTTTACATGCACACGCTCCCGATGTTCCATTGCAACGGCTGGGGGATGCCGTTCGTGATGGCTGGGCTCGGCGTCAAGCAGGTCGTGCTCCGCAAGGTCGACGGGGCGGAGATCCTGCGGCGGGTCGAGGAGCATGGTGTGACGCTCATGTGCGGTGCGCCTGCCGTATGGAATGCGGTGCTGGATGCGGCGGCCACATGGGAGGGCACGGTCCCTGGCCGTGACCGCGTGCGGATCGTGTGTGCGGGTGCCCCGCCGCCGAGCAGGATGATCCGGCGGGTGGGTGAGGAGCTGGGCTGGGAGTTCACGCAGATCTACGGCCTGACCGAGACGTCACCCCTGCTCACCTTCAACCGGACGCAGCCTGTTGATGCGGAGCTGCCGGCCGAGGAACGGGCGCGCAAGCTGTCCCGTGCGGGGCTGCCGGCGCTCGGGGTCAAGCTGCAAGTCTCTGCGTCCGGAGAGGTCCTGGCGAGATCGAACGTCGTGCTCGACGGGTACTGGGACAAGCCGGAGGAGAGCGAGGTGGCACTCGAGGGCGGCTGGTTCCACACCGGCGACGGCGGCACCATCGACGAGGCGGACGGTCACCTGACGATCTCCGACCGCAAGAAGGACGTGATCATCACGGGCGGCGAGAACGTGTCATCGATCGAGGTGGAGGACACGATCTTCAGTCACCCGGCGGTGGCGGAGGTGGCGGTGATCGGCGTGCCGGACGAGAAGTGGGGCGAGACGATCAAGGCGCTGGTGGTGCCGGCCGAAGAAGCGGAGGTGAGTGAGGCCGAGATCATCGCCTACTGCAAGGAGCGGATGGCCGGATACAAGGCGCCGACGAGCGTCGAGTTCCGGGATGTGATCCCGCGAACGGCGACGGGGAAGATCCAGAAGTTCAAGCTGCGGGAGCCGTACTGGGCCGGCCACGGCCGTGGCGTCGACTGACAGGCCGCGATCCGCGCACGCAGTCGCTCGACTTGCTCTTCATCCCGTGCCGGCTGGAGATCCTGACGGACTTCCCCGTGACGGTGAGCGGCAAGGTCCGCAAGGTGGAACTGCGCCGGCGGTACGGAACGCGGTGACGGGAGCCGGGCCCGGCCACTGCGTCACAGCTCGCGGCGCATGCACACCCGCGCCCAGCGGTCGAGGCCGTGGCGTACCTCCGCGCGCCGGATCTCACGCAGCCCCACGGTCAGTTCGCGCTCCTGGAGGGTACGGAAGCCGAGCCGTGCGTAGTAGGGAGCGTTCCACGGCACGTCGGTGAACGTGGTCAGTGTCAGTGCCGTCAGGTCCTCCTTCAGAGCGTGCGCCGCAAGGTGGTCGATCAGTGCGCGGCCCACCCCCCGGCGGGCGGCGTCCGGGTGCACCGAGACCTGCTCGACATGGGCCGCGCCGTCGACCGCGTCGCTGATCAGGTAGGCGGCGACCCGGCCCGACCCGTCGACCGCGACCCATGCGTGTCCCTCGCGCCGGTGACGTTCCAGCTCCGCCAGGGAGGGCGGCTCGTCGTCGGCGATCGCCGACATGCCCAGCGCCCGGAACGGCTCCCCGGCCGCCCGCTCGATGTCCTGGAGCAGGGGGAGTTCGGCTTCCTCGACCAGTCTGATCCGCATGCGTCGAGTATGACCGGGCCGGGCTGCGCCCGTCGGCCGGCCCGTGGTCCTGCGTGTGGATCAGGCCGGATCGGTGCGCGTGCCGGGCTGCGTGATCCCGGCCTGATCGAACGAGAGGTCCTAGTGGTCAGCGCCGCCGAGGGTGCCGAGGCCGGCGTCGAACGCGCGTTCATCCGGGGGGAAGCCGCGATCCCTGCTGCCGTGGCGGAGCAGACCACTGCCGCGGGCGAAGTGGGGGAGGTGCAGGGTCAGGGCCCGGTCGCCGTGCAGGGCGACGGACATCACGACGCGCGGGCCGACGGAGCGGCGCCGCTCCAGCGGATGGATCTCGCGCAGTGAGGTGAGCAGCTGCCGGCCGGCCCGTGTCTGCCGCGGTACGAACCACAGGCCCGCCGCGGCGGCGACCGGGACCGCGGAGGCGGCGAGCTGCGGCGCCGCCACCGGCGTCGCCATGCACCCCACCGCGATCGTCACCGGCACCGCGTACAGCAGCGCACGCGCGGTGTACCAGCGGCCGTGGGAGCGCAGCAGACCCGACTGCGCGCAGCGGTCGCACAGTGCGGCCAGCGCCCTGCGCACCCGGGGCACGGTGATCAGTGTCCTCGGTGCGACGGGCCGGCGCAGCGAGGAGTGGACGGCGAGCTGCAGCGGTTCACGGATCGCGATGGCCCAGCCGTCGGTGCGTACCGTGCCAGGGCGTCCGTTGGTGACGACGCCGCGCTGCTGAAGGGCGACGAGGGCGACCGTCACGGCGGCTTCCGGGCCGCCGCGCAGCAGGGCGACGGTCTGCGCGTCCGGAGTGTCGTCGGGTGCGGGCCCCCGGGCCCTCAACAGCATCGCGGCGGCGCCGAGCCAGACCCCGCACGCTCCGACGAACCACCACATGTCGAGGGGCATCACGCCCACCTCCCCCGAGCCGTCCTGCGGCTGTGCCGGGATTGTGCCCGTCCGTAGCGTGGTCCGAAGCCTGAAAAGTCAGGTTCTGAGCTTCTTTTGAGCTGCGGTGCGGTTCGAGGGGTTACGCGCCGGTCGCGATCAGTTCGTCCGCGGGAGCGTTGACCGGCTGTGGGCAGCCCGTGAGGTCCATGACGAAGAGCGGGATGCCGAGCTGGTCCGCGCGGGCACGGGCGTCGTCCGCGTAGCCCGCGAGGGAGAACAGGACGCTCACGGCCGAGGAGGACAGGCCGTTCAGCCACAGGCATTCGACGGCGCGCAGTGTCGCGGGTCTGGTGGTGGGGTCGACCTGGGCCACCACGCCCTGGCCTCTCAGGTCGATGCCCGACACCGGCCGCACCTCCGGCTGGACCACGTCGCGGAAGCCGAGCCACTTCAGATAGAGCGCGGCCGCGGTGACCGCGTCGCGCGCAGTGCGGATGGTCACCGGCCGGAAGGTGGGGCGGGAGGTGGCAGCGGTGCGGGGCAGCGGTGTGTGCGAGGGGACCCGGCTGTCCCGGCTCCCTCCGGGCGCCGGCGCGGCCGGCGCGCTGACCGGCCGGACGGGGATGCGCAGCACCGTGCCGCACGGGCAGCCGAGCTCGGGCTGCGGCCACTGGTCCTGCCGCTCGCACGCGGGACAGCGGACGGTGACCCAGTCGTCCGTCCAGGTCCGGTGCGTGATCGGCTCGGGCCGGGCGGCGCGCAGCAGGGGCGGTGCGAGCGGGGCGCCGCACGCACACGGGTAGACGGGGGCCGCGTAGAAGTGGTCGCGGCTGCAGACCGGGCAGCGCACCGGCATGCTCTCGGTCATCGCGGCCCCCTCTTCCCCGCCTCGGCTGCCCCCATGGTCCATCACCGGTGCGGAGTTGGCGAGGTACTTCGCCCTTTCCGCCCAGGTGCCGCCGCACCGGCCGTCCCTTGACGCGACGTGGAGTGCGCCCTACATTTGCTTCCGTATAGCAAAACTTAAATTCCATAATACGGAATAGATGCTCTCAGGTGGCGCGACAGAGCCCGTTCCGACCGTTCCGACCAGATCCGACAGGCCGAAGCAGGAGCACCCCATGCCTCGAATGACCGCCGCCCGCGCGGCAGTTGAGATCCTCAAGCGTGAAGGCGTCACCCACGCGTTCGGTGTGCCGGGCGCAGCGATCAACCCCTTCTACAAGGCCCTCCAGGCCGGTGGTGGCATCGAGCACACGCTCGCCCGCCATGTCGAGGGCGCGTCCCACATGGCCGAGGGCTACACCCGGACCGCCCCGGGCAACATCGGCGTCTGCATCGGCACCTCCGGCCCGGCCGGCACCGACATGATCACCGGCTTGTACTCGGCGATCGCCGACTCGATCCCGATCCTGTGCATCACCGGCCAGGCACCGGTCGCCAAGCTGCACACGGAGGACTTCCAGGCCGTCGACATCGCCTCGATCGCGGCGCCGGTCACCAAGGCCGCGACCACGGTCCTCGAGGCCGCTCAGGTGCCCGGCGTCTTCCAGCAGGCGTTCCATCTGATGCGCTCCGGCCGTCCCGGCCCGGTCCTCATCGACCTGCCGATCGACGTCCAGCAGACCGAGATCGACTTCGACCCGGAGACGTACCAGCCGCTGCCCGTCTACAAGCCGGCCGCGACCCGCGCCCAGATCGAGAAGGCGATCGGCTTCCTGCTGGAGTCCGAGCGTCCGCTGATCGTGGCCGGCGGCGGCATCATCAACGCCGACGCCTCCGACCTGCTGGTGGAGTTCGCAGAAATCACCGGCACCCCGGTCATCCCGACCCTGATGGGCTGGGGCACCGTCCCGGACGACCACGAGCTCAACGCCGGCATGGTCGGTGTGCAGACCGCCCACCGCTACGGCAACGCGAACTTCCTCGAGTCGGACTTCGTCCTCGGCATCGGCAACCGCTGGGCCAACCGCCACACCGGCTACAAGCTCGACGTCTACACCCGGGGCCGCACCTTCGTCCACGTCGACATCGAGCCCACCCAGATCGGCAGGATCTTCGCCCCCGACTACGGCATCGCCTCCGACGCCAAGGCCGCCCTCGAGCTCTTCGTCGAGGTCGCGAAGGAGCTCAGGGACGCGGGCAAGCTGCCCGACCGCAGCGCGTGGGTCGCCTCGACCAACGAGCGCAAGGCCATGCTTCAGCGCCGTACGCACTTCGACAACGTGCCGATGAAGCCGCAGCGCGTGTACGAGGAGATGAACCGCGCCTTCGGCCCGGAGGCGCGCTACGTCACCACCATCGGCCTCTCCCAGATCGCCGGTGCGCAGATGCTGCACGTCTACAGGCCGCGCCACTGGATCAACTGCGGCCAGGCCGGCCCGCTCGGCTGGACCATCCCCGCCGCGATCGGCGTCGCCAAGGCGGACCCGCAGGCCCAGGTCGTCGCCCTGTCCGGCGACTACGACTTCCAGTTCATGCTGGAGGAGCTCGCGGTCGGCGCCCAGCACCGCATCCCGTACGTCCACGTCCTCGTGAACAACTCCTACCTGGGCCTGATCCGCCAGGCGCAGATCGGCCTGGACATCAACTTCCAGGTGAACCTGGAGTTCGAGAACATCAACTCCCCTGAGATCGGCGTCTACGGCGTCGACCATGTCAAGGTCGTCGAGGGCCTGGGCTGCAAGGCGATCCGCGTCACCGAGCCCGACCAGCTGCTGCCGGCGCTCGAGGAGGCGAAGAAGCTCGCCGCCGAGTACCGCGTCCCGGTCGTCGTCGAGGCGATCCTGGAGCGTGTCACCAACATCTCGATGAGCAAGACGGCCGACATCAGCGACGTCACCGAGTTCGAGGAGATCGCCACCCAGCCGGGTCACGCCCCGACCGCGATCAAGCCCCTGAGGGTCTGACCTCGCCGCAGCATCTGCAGTACCCGCAGGGCCCGGTCCGCACGGACCGGGCCCTTGTCGTACCCGGGCGCTAGCGTGGCCGGATGGACATGATGGACGGACTGCCGCTCATATCCTTCGCCGGGCTGCGGGAGCTGGAGGCGTGGCTGGAGGAGAACCACGGGACGGCGCCCGGCCTCTGGGTCGCGCTCGCCAAGAAGGGGTCCCAGGTGCCCTCCCCGAGCGCGGGCGACGTCAACGACGCGGCGCTCTGCTTCGGCTGGATCACCGGGCTGCGGCGCTCGCGCGACGAGGTCCGGTATCTGCAGAAGATCACCCCGCGACGGCCGCGGAGCACCTGGTCGCAGGTGAACGTCAAGCGGGTCGGCGAGCTGACGGCCGCCGGCCGTATGCGGGAGCCGGGGCTCGCGGAGGTCGCCGCTGCCGAGGCGGACGGCCGCTGGGAGGCCGCGTACGCCTCGCAGCGCGAGGCCGAGGTGCCGTCCGACCTGGCCGCAGCGCTGCGGGAGAACCCGCGGGCCCGCGAGACCTTCGAGAGCCTCGGCAGGTCGGACAGGTATCAGGTGGTCCTCGGTCTCCTGAAGGCCAGGACGGACCGGACTCGCAGGGCCCGCCTGGAGCGGACGGTCGCAGCGCTCGCGGCCGGCGAGAAGGCGAGCTGAGCGCCGGGGCGTGCCTACATGCGGAACAGGGCCCGGCCTCTGTGCGAAGGCCGGACCCTGGTCCTTGAGCGCGTGGTCCGGGACCGTACCGGATCAGGCGCTCGGTCTGTGCAGTTGATGCCGCCCGACGGTGCGAGGCCGGCGCGACAGGTCGTTCGCACCGCCGGGCGGGTCCTGGTGGGGTCGGACGGAGTCCGGCGCAGCCGCCCCAACCGCGAGGCTCCGAGAGCGGCGTTCGGGCCGGGCGGGGTCCTGGTCGGAGGTGGGGGAGGAGCTGGGACCGCGGTGGGGCGATCGGCCCGGCGGAGCGTGTCCTTCAGGTCAGAACACGTCCGGGAAGCCTTCACCACCGCACTGGCGTCGCACGACCACCGCGGTCCTCGCTTCAGCCCGCCCCGCGGACCACCCCTCATCCGGGTCCGCGTCGCGGGCTCACGCCCGGGGGTGACCTCCCGTCACTCCCCGGGCGCGGTCCTGCGGTCAGTCCTCGCGCAGCGCGCGGACCGCCTCCTCCACGCGCTTGCCGTAGTCGGCGTCGGCGGCGCGGAAGTGGGCCAGGTTCTTCTCGATCACGTCGTCGCGGGTGACCTGTGACAGACCGCCGGCGATGTTGGCGACAAGACGCGCCTTCTCCTCTTGCGACATGAGCCGGTAGAGCTCGCCGGCCTGGAAGAAGTCGTCGTCCTTGACGTGCGCGGGGGCGGCGTGGGTGCCGGTCCAGCCGTGGACGGCCAGCGGTGCCGACAGCGCGGCGTCCGTCTGGGCGGGGCCCGCGTAGGAGTTGGGCTCGTAGTTCTTGTCGTGGCGCGAGCCGTGGCGGGTGGCCATCAGGCCGTCGCGGCCGTAGTTGTCCGCGGACGTGGCCTTCGGCGCGTTCACCGGCAGCTGCGTGTGGTTCACGCCGAGGCGGTAGCGGTGGGCGTCGGCGTACGCGAACAGCCGGCCCTGGAGCATCTTGTCCGGCGAAGGACCGATGCCGGGAACGAAGTTGTTCGGGGAGAACGCGGCCTGCTCGACCTCGGCGAAGACGTTGTCGGGGTTGCGGTCGAGCACCAGGCGGCCCACCCGCTGCAGCGGGTAGTCGGCGTGCGGCCACACCTTGGTCAGGTCGAACGGGTTGAAGCGGTAGTCGGCCGCCTCCGCCGCCGGCATGACCTGCACGTACAGGGTCCAGGACGGGTTCACCCCGCGCTCGATGGCCTGAAGGAGGTCCGTCTGGTGGGAGTTGGCGTCCTTGCCGACGAGTTCCGCGGCCTGCTCGGAGGAGAGCGAACGCACGCCCTGGTTGGTCCTGAAGTGGTACTTCACGAAGAAGGCCTCGCCCGCCTCGTTGGTCCACTGGTAGGTGTGCGAGCCGTAACCGTTCATGTGGCGGTACGAGGCGGGGATGCCACGGTCGCCCATCAGCCAGGTGATCTGGTGCGTCGCCTCGGGGGAGTGCGCCCAGAAGTCCCAGACGTTGTCCGGCTCCTGACGGCCCGTGAAAGGGTCCCGCTTCTGGGAGTGGATGAAGTCGGGGAACTTGATGGGGTCCTTGATGAAGAACACCGGGGTGTTGTTGCCGACGAGGTCGTAGTTGCCCTCCTCGGTGTAGAACTTCAGCGCGAAGCCGCGCGGGTCGCGCACCGCGTCCGCACCGCCGAGCGAGTCGGCGACGGTGGAGAAGCGGACGAAGGTCTCGGTGCGCCTGCCGACCTCGGAGAGGAAGGCGGCCTTCGTGAAGCCGGTGACGTCGTCGGTCACATCGAAGTACCCGTACGCGCCGGAGCCGCGGGCGTGCACCACGCGCTCCGGGATGCGCTCTCGGTTGAAGCGCGCGAGCTTCTCCAGCAGGTGCTGGTCCTGCAGGAGGATGGGGCCACCGACGCCGGCGGTGGCGGAGTTCTGGTTGTCGGCGACGGGGGCGCCGGACTCGGTCGTAAGCACGCGCTTCGACATCGTGACCTTCCGTACGGGAGCTGCACTGGGTGACGGTTCGAGGAGCGTAGATACGAGCCGAACGAAACGTCAACAGTTTGTTGAATTTGAGGGGGAGGTTCCGGCCGGTGCCGGCGCCTGGGCGCGACAGGACAGGTGTCAGCGCCGGACACCGGCCGGAAGCTTGCGGGGCGTGACTCGCCCGGGCAGGGGTCTCCCGCAGCCCGGCGCCGTGGTCAGCCTGGACAGGGGCGGGCTTCGTTGGCTGGGGCCCGGTGGGTGGCTGATCACGCAGTGGGCAGGTCGGCTGAGCCGGTCACGGCCGAGTGAGCGGCTCAGGCCCAGGGACGCGACCTGAAGAGGCCGGCCGGGACGGGGGCCGTGCCCGGTCGGTCAGGGAGCGGACTGTCAGACCTCGGAGCCCGAGAGGCGCTCGACGGAGCGCAGCAGGGCCGAGTGGTCCAGGCCGCCGTCGCCCTGGGCGCGCAGGGAGGCGACCAGTTGGGCGACGACCGCGCCGACGGGCAGCGCGGCGCCCACGTTGCGAGCGGCGTCGGTGACGATGCCCATGTCCTTGTGATGCAGGTCGATCCGGAAGCCGGGCTTGAAGTCCCGGTTCAGGAAGTTGTCCTTCTTGCGGGTCAGCACCGTCGAGCCGGCCAGACCGCCGCCCAGGACGTCGAGCGCCGCCCGGAGGTTGACGCCGGACTTCTCCAGGAAGACCACGGCCTCCGCGCACGCCTGGATGTTGACGGCGACGATCAGCTGGTTGGCGGCCTTCACCGTCTGTCCGGAGCCGTGTGGGCCGCACAGCACGATGGTCTTGCCGAGGGCCTCGAGGATCGGCTTGGCGCTGTCGAAGTCGGCCTGGTCGCCGCCGACCATGATGGACAGCACGGCCTCGATGGCGCCGGCCTCGCCGCCGGAGACGGGGGCGTCGAGGACGCGGATGCCCTTGGCGGCGGCGTTCTTCGCCAGGTCGACGGAGGTCTGCGGCGTGATCGACGACATGTCGATCAGCAGCGCGCCCTGCCGGGCGTTCTCCAGGATGCCGTCGGGGCCGTAGGCGATGGCCTCGACCTGCGGGGACGCGGGGACCATGGTGACGATCACGTCGGCGTCCTCGACGGCCTCGGCGATCGAGCCGGCTGCGGTGCCGCCGGCCGCGGCGAGGCGGTCCAGCTTGTCCTGCTCGAGGGTGTAGCCGGTGACGGAAAAGCCGGCCTTCAGCAGGTTCTCGGACATGGGGGAGCCCATGATGCCGAGGCCGATCCAAGCGATCTTGGGGAGGGGGGTGCTCATCGGGGGTACCTCTCTGCGGGGTGTGCGTGGTGAGGCCGGCGCTGCACCGGGACAGGGGCGCGGCCGGCGGTCGGCGCGCCGGGCGCGTCAGCGCGCCGCGCGGTCGGCGGTCGGCAGCCAGTCGAAGGACTCGGTGCTCGGGCGGTCGCCGGCCTTGTACTCCAGGCCGACCCAGCCCTGGTAGCCGGCCGTCCTCAGCTCGTCGAGGAGCTGCTCGAGCGGCAGTGAGCCGGTGCCGGGCGCGCCGCGGCCGGGGTTGTCGGCGATCTGCACGTGGCCGGTCTTGTCGGCGTACGCCTCGATGACCTGGGAGACGTCCTCGCCGTTCATGGACAGGTGGTAGATGTCCAGCAGGAACTTGGCGTTGCCGAGGCCGGTCGCGGCGTTGACCCTGTCGATTACCTCGATCGCGGCCGGGGCACTGACCAGCGGATACAGCGGCGACTCCGGCTTGTTGAGGGTCTCGACCAGCAGGATCGCACCGACGTGGTCGGCGGCGCGGGCCGCGAGGACCAGGTTCTCCAGGGCGAGGGTGTCCTGGACCTGCGGGTCGGCGCCCTCGACGCGGTTGCCGTAGAGGGCGTTGAGCGCCTTGCAGCCGACCGAGGCGGCGAAGTCGGCCGCGACCTCGATGTTGGCGCGGAAGCGGTCGGACTCGTCACCCGGCACGGAGAGTGCGCCGCGGTCGGGGCCGGGCAACTGCCCGGCGTAGAAGTTCAGGCCCACCAGCTGGGTGCCGGCTTCGTCGAGCGCCTTCCCCAGCGCGTCGAGCTCCTCCTGCGCAGGGGCGGGGGTCTCGATCCACGGCCACCACAGCTCGACCGCCGTGAAGCCGGCCGCGGCGGCGGCCGCGGGGCGCTCCAGCAGCGGGAGTTCCGCGAAGAGGATCGAGAGGTTCACGTCGAAGCGGTGGTCGCTGTATCCCATGGGGGTTTGCGCCCCTTCCGTATTGCGGAAGTCTCTTTCTGTCTGACGGAATAATCTCCGGGTGTGGTGGTGGCTGTCAAGAGCGCCCACAAAAAAGAGCCTCCCGAGCGGGGCGTCGGAAGGCGGGTCAGGCCTTCTTCCGTCCCAGCTCGGGAGGCATGCGGAGGGTCGGGGGCGTCCCTCCGCGTCGGGGTGGTCTCTCAGAGCGCGTCGACGGCACTCACCTTCCAGCCGCCGGACGTACGGGTCATCGTCATCCGGACCCGGTTCAGGTCGACCCGTGAGCCGGTGACCTGGGTACTGGTGGTGACCTGGTTGACGAAGAGCAGCACCACGGCACGGTCCGGCGACACGGACACCACCGACGTCGCGGGCTCACCGCCGCCCGGCGGGCTCACCACACTCGCCTTGACGACGCCGTGGTACTTCTTCGCCGTCGGCGCCACCACCTTGTCGGTGGTCCGGCCGTACTCCTCCTTGAAGGCACCCGTCAGATGCCCACGCGCCGCGGCGAAGTCCTCGTCCAGCCGGCGGTAGTCGTACGACAGCACCACCGGCGCCGCCTTCCGCGCCGCCGCCTGAGCCTGACCGCGCGCCGCGTCGGTACGCCGCCCCTCGGCGTACTCCCACGCCAGCACGCCGGCCGCGGCAAGCGCCAGCACCGTCAGGACGGCGAGCAGCGCGCAGAGCCGCCCGCGCCGCCTCCGACGGCGTTCCGAAGAGGCCGCCGTGGTCTCCTCGGCCACCACGACGGGACCGACATGCTGATTCTCGTCCCGGCGCGCCTGCGACGCGTCGTCGGGGGCCTCGAGGCGCTCCCTCACGGGGGCGCGGGGCGCATCGAGAACGACCGGGCCGTCGGGGCCGGGCCGGACACGCTCCGACCGCTTGGACGCCGCGCGTGCGGCCGCCGTCATGGAACGGCCGCCGGGAGAGGTGGAGCCACGGCCCCGGATCGTCGCCTTCGCCACGGTCTTGCTCCTCACTGCTTTTCGTACGGGTGCGGTCGGGCGGGCCGCCGGATCAGCCGACGAACTCGACATTGGACGTCAGCCAGCGGCCCCGCTCGAGCACAAGGTCGAGCTGCAGCCGATAGGTGCGGGACTGCCCCTCGGGCGCGGCGGTGTTGGTCACCTTGCTGTCGGCGACCACCAGCACCCGCGCCGAGCGCTCGTCGGCCCGCGCGATGCCCGCCTCGAGCACCTGCCCCTCCGAGACCGACCTGTTGGCCGCGACCAGCTTCGTCAACTCGGCGGTCTGCGAGGCGAACTGCTCCTTGAAGTCGCCGGTCGCGCCTTTCAGCACGTTCTTGCTGTCCCGGTCGTAGTGCCGGTAGTCCAGCGAGGTGAAGTTCAGCGCCGACTGGCGGGCGGCGGCCAGGATGTCCTGGTGCCGCTGCGCCTGCGCGCGCTGCTCGTACACCTCGACGCACAGCCAGCCGCTGAGGGCCGTCACCGCGACGGTGGCCACGGCGAGCGTCGCCGGCAGCGCCCTGCCGCGCCTCGCCGCGGTGGCCAGCCTGCCGCCGAGCCGCCGCAGCGGCGCGGGCAGTCCCGGCCGCCGTGTCCGGTCGGCGCGCGCGTTCTCTGCGGGTGCGCCGTCCGTTCGCGCCTGCTCCTCACGTCCGTCGTCCGCACCTGCGGCGACCGCGTGCGCCTCGTCCGCAGGAGCGTCGTCCGCCCGTGCCGCGTCCTCGCGTGCGTCGTCCGCGCTCATGCCATCGGTCCCACGAGCAGCCATTGCCACGAGTCCTTTCCGAACGTGCTCTGTTCGCCGCCCGTCGAGCCGATCTCGACGAGCGTGCCGCCCGGCCCGGCGAGGGTGCCGGTCTCCGGGTCGTACGGGGTGACGTGCGCCGCCTGCCGTGCGCCGCCCGACCCCGAGGAGGGGCCGGGCGCGTTCTGGGCGCCGCGCACCGAGGTACCGCTGCCACGCGGCTCGGTGCAGCGTGCCCCGGTGTTGGCGGGCCGCTGAGAGGTGTCCGCCGGGTCACGCCGCTGGGTGCCGTATCCCTGGCGGCACGGCGGCGGGTCGTCGGCGTTCACGACCATGCCGAAGTGGGTGGTGCCGTCGCCGGGGATCACGGTGTAGCTGCCGGCGACGATCACCGGGAACGTCACCAGTGCCTGCTCCACCCCGGGCAGGCGGGCCACGGTGACCTGGCCGCCGCTGATCAGATTGGAGAGCAGCACCGGCAGATGCGTCTCGTTGGACTTCAGCAGCGAGTCGACCTCCTGTGCCGCCGGGGCGCTGTTGCCGACCAGCCGCCTCAGATCGCCGTCTCGCGCCTTCAGCTCCGCGGTCAGCGCGGCCAGGTCTCGGGAGAACGATGTGATCGCCGAGCCCTTGTCACTCTGGGTCTTCAGCACCACCCGCGAGTCCTCGATGAGCGAGGTCGTCTCGGGAAGGTTCTCGGAGGCCGACTCGACCAGCAGGTTTCCGGAGTCCACCAGCTTGCTCAGATGCGGCCCGGTGCCGGCGAAGGCCTTGCCGAGTTCGTCGACCGTGACCCGCAGATCGTCCTTGCCGACCGAGTTCACCAGCCGGTCCAGGCTGAGGATGGGCGCCGTCGTGGGCAGCGGGACCCTGGTGTCGGCGCGCGGGATCTCGCTGCCCTGGCGCAGATACGGGCCGCCGGAGCGGCGGGGCTGGAGGTCGACGTACTGCTCGCCGACCGCGGAACGGTTCGCCACCACGGCCAGCGTGTCCGCCGGTATCCGGGTCCCGTCCTCGATGTCCAGCGCCACCGAGACACCGTCCGCGCCGGCGAGCCGCAGCTCACCGACCCGGCCCACCGGAACGCCCCGGTAGGTGACCTCGGCGCCCTGGAAGATGCCGCCGGAGTCGGCGAAGTCGGCCCGCACGGTGTATCCGCGGTCCAGCAGGCTGTCCACCAGGCCGGTGTACTGGGCGCCGACGTACGAGCACCCGACGGCGGTGACCGCGGCGAAGGCGATCAACTGGGCCCTGACCGTAGGTGTGATCACGGCTGCATCCCCTTCAGCATCAGCTCGGCCAGTGCCAGATCGATCCCCGCGGGCAGCCGGCGTCCGTCGCCGGACGCCTCCTCGTAGGAGGCGTGGCTGCCGGTGCACACCGGCGGACACAGCGGTCCGTCGCCACCGGGGGACGTGGGAGCGCCCGGCGTCGGTGCGCCGGGAACCGAGGGGGGCCCGCTCGGCAGAGGTGCGTCCGGCAGGCCGGGCACCCCGGGCAGGTCGGGCGTGCCGGGAACCTCCGGCAGCCCGGGCTTCTGCGGGGTGCCGGGCTTCTTCGGTTCCTCCGCGAGGTTGCCGTAGATGCTCGCGAGGTCCAGGTCCGCGGTGATCTTGAGGTTGACGTAGTCGCCCTTGATGGCGCCCGTCGCGTTCCGGGGGAACGGATAGGTCGTCAGGATCTCCAGCGAGTTGGGGAGATCGCTGCCGGCCTTGTTCAGCTCCCGCAGGATCGGCTGCAGGCTCCTGAGGTTGGCCACCGTGTCCGCGCGGGAGGTGTCGATCACCTTGGTGCCCGTCTTCCCGAGCTCCGAGAGGGAGGTCAGCATCGCCGTCAGATTGCGGCGCTGGTCGGCCAGTACCTTCAGCGCGCCGGGCATGGTGTCCACGGCCTGCGCGATCGTCTTCTTCTCCGCAGCAAGACGCTTCGCCAGCCGGTCGATGCCCTCGAGCGCCCGGACGATCTCCTTGCGCTGCTCGTCGAGCCCGCCGATGAACGTGTCCAGCTCGCCGAGCAGGTCCTTGACCCGGTTCTCCCGGCCCTCCAGCGCCTTGTTCAGCTCCACGGTGATCGTCTTGAGTTGCGCCACACCGCCGCCGTTCAGCAGCGCGGAGAGAGCGGAGAGCACCTCCTCGATCTCCGGGTTGCGCCCGGTGCGCGACAGCGGGATGCGCGCACCGTCGGTGAGCCGCCCGCTGGGTTCGACGCCCACCGGCGGGGACAGGGCCACGTACTTCTCCCCGAGCATGCTGGTCTGCCGCAGCTCGGCGATCGCGTTGCCGGGCAGCTTCACATCGTCGGCGATGCGCAGCCGGACCCGGGCGTGCCAGCCGACCAGTTCCACCTTCTCGACCGCGCCCACGGTCACGTTGTTGACCTTCACCGCCGACTGCGGGACCAGGTCCAGGACGTCCCTGAAGTCGGCCGTCACCTGGTAGGCGTTGCCGTCGGCGGCCGCGCCGCCAGGCAGGTTCACGTCGTACAGGCCGTTGAACTCACAGCCGGTGAGCAGCACGGAGCCCATGGCCGTCACCAGGGCCACGGCCCTGCGCCTGCGGGGTGCACTCATGCGCGTGCCTCCAGGATTCCGCCGAGCGTCCGGTCGACCTGGCCGGTGCCCGACACGGGGCCGGCGTGCGGCACCTTGGGCAGCGAGTCGAACAGCTTGTCCAGCTCCGCGCAGTCGGGGTTCTTGCCCCCCGCGTCGCCGGTGGTCTTCAGCAGCGAGCACAGCAGCGCCGCCGGGTCCTGCGGATGGTCGGGGTTGTTGCGGGTGTCGAGGGTGCCCGACGAGGGGTTGTACGCGTTCTGGAGGTTCGACAGGCCGGTGGGCGCGACATCCATCAGCTCCGCCAGCGCCGCCCGCTGGGTGACCAGCACCTTGGTGACCTTGCTGAGCCCCTTCACGTCCTCGGTCAGCGACTTCTTGTTGTTCTTCACGAACCTCGACACGTCCCCGAGCGCCACCCCCAGGTGCTTGAGCGCCGCCGCGAGGTCCTTGCGCTCCCCGGCGAGCTGATCGGCGACCGCGGCGAGACTGTCGTTGAACGACCGCACGCTCTTGTCGTCGGCGGCGAGCGCCGCGGTGAACACCTGCAGATTGCGTACGGTGCCGAACAGGTCCTTCCGGCCGTCGGACAGTGTGGTGACCGCGAGGGACAGATCCTCCACCGTCCGGTGCATCTGTTCACCCTGGCCGTCGAGATTGTCGGCGCTCACCCCCAGCAGCCGCGAGAGCGAGCCGTCCTTGTTGGCGCCCTTCGGACCGAGCGCCTCGGCCGTCGTGTGCAGGCTGTCGAAGACCCGGTCCAGCTCCACCGGCACCGCCGTGCGGCTCTGAGGGATCACCGCGCCGTCGCGCATCACGGGCCCGCTCCGGTACACCGGCAGCATCTGCACGTAACGGTCGCTGACGACCGAGGAGTTGATGATGGCGGCCCGGGCATCGGCCGGGATCCTGCGCCCGGGTTCGTACTCGAGCTCCACGCGCACCCGCCCGCCCTCGGGGACGATCTCGGTGACCTCACCGACGCGTACGCCGAGCACCCGCACGTCGGAGCCCGGGTAGATGCCCACCGTGCGTGGGAAGTATGCGGTGACGCGCACCGGTTCCTCGCGCGGCCACAGTACGACCGCGGCGCAGACCAGCGTCGCCGCGGCGACGGCGGCGGCCGTCAGCCGGGCCGTACGGCCCTTCGGGTTGAAGCGGATGCGGCCCTTCATCGCGACCCTCCTGTCCGGGGGACCACCGGAGCGGCGACCATGTTCTGGATGTAGCTGTCGAACCAGCGGCCGTTGCCGAGGGTGTTGGTGAAGACCCGCACGTAGGGGGCGAGCAGGGCGACGCTGCGGTCGAGACTGGCCTGGTTGCGCTCCAGCATCCGCACCACCTGGTTCAGCCCTTCGAGCGCCGGACCTATCTCCTTCTCGTTGTCCTTGACAAAGCCCGACAGCTGGATGCCGAGCGCCGCCGAGCTCTTGAGGAGCGCATGGATGGCCGCCCGGCGACGGGATATCTCCTTGAAGAGTGCGTCACCGTCCTTCACCAGGGTGGTGAACTCACCGGAGCGTTCCGCGAGCACCTTGGTGACCGAGTTGGCGTGCTTCAGCAGCTCGCGCAGGTCCTCGTCACGCGAGGCCACCGTCTTCGAGATCTTCGACAGTCCCTTGATCGAGGCCCGTACCTCCTCCGGCGAGTCCTCGAAGGTCGTCGAGATGGTGTCCATGGCCTTCGCCAGCTGCTCGGTGTCGACCTTTTCGCTGGTGGTCGTCAGATCACTGAAGGCCTGGACGACGTCGTACGCCGGGGTCGTGCGCTCCAGCGGGATCTCGCTGCCGGGCCGCAGCTGTCCGGACCCCTTCGGCTGCAGGGCCAGGTACTTCGAGCCCAGGATCGTCTTGATCCGGATGGCCGCGCCGGTCCTCGTGCCGAACTCCGGCTCTCCCTTGACGCGGAAGACGACCTTCACATGGTCGCCGTCGAGATCGACCTCGTCGACCTTGCCGACCTTGACCCCGGCGATGCGCACGTCGTCGCCCGGCTTGAGCCCGCCGGCCTCCGAGAACGCGGCGCTGTAGGTGTCGCCGCTGCCGATGACCGGCAGGTCGTCGGCGTTGAACGCGGCCGTCGCCAGCAGGGCGAGCGTGGTGAGACCGACCGCGCCGATCACCACCGGGTTCCTGTCGCGGAACGGGCCGAGCCTGGGCAGGAGCCGTGTCGTCATCCGCCGCACCTCGCCCGCGCCACGTGCAGCTCCGGAGTGATCACCTCTCGGGTCTTCGGCAACACGATCCGGCCGTCGAAGTCACAGAGGTAGAAGTTGAACCAGGAGCCGTACGAGGCGGTCCCGGTCAGCTTGTTGAGCTTGTTCGGCAGCCGCTTCAGCACGCCCTCCACGGTCTTCTCGTTGTCGTTCAGCGTCTTGGTGAGGTCCCTCAGCTCGGCGATGTCGCCCTTCAGCGGCGGCCGGGCGTCCTCGAGCAGACCGGAGGTCGCCTCGGTCAGCAAGCCGATGTTCTCCAGCGAGGACCCGATCGGCTTGCGGTCGGCGGACAGTCCGGAGATCAGCCGCTGCAGCTGCTTGAGCAGCCCGGAGAACCGGGCGCCGCGCTTGTCGAGGGTCTGCAGCGTGGTGTTGAGGTTGTCGATCACCGATCCGATCAGCTCGTCCCGGTCGGCGAGGGTCGTGGTCAGGGACGCGGTGTGCGCGAGCAGGCTGTTGACCGTTCCGCCCTCGCCCTGCAGCGTCTTGATGATCTCGGTCGCGAGCTGGTTGACGTCCTTCGGGCTGAGCGCGGCGAACAGCGGCTTGAAGCCGCCCAGCAGCGCGTTGAGGTCGAGCGCCGGCTGCGTCCGCGCCAGCGGGATCGTCCCGCCCGGCTTCAGCCTCGTCCCGTCGCCCGCGCCCTCGGTGAGCGCCAGATAGCGTTGGCCGACCAGGCTCCGGTAGCGGATGACCGCACCCGTGCTGGTAAGCAGCGGCCGGTCGTGGGAGACGGTGAAGGTCACCTCCGCCAGGGTGCGGTCCTTGATGCGGTCCCCCTTGATCCTTATGGCCTCGACCTCGCCGACCCGCACTCCCGCGACGCGGATGTCGTCGCCCTCCTCCAGGCTGGTGACATCGCTGAACACCGCTCGGTAGGTGTGCTCCGGGGTGAAGGAGAGGTTGACGATCGTCGCCGCGAGCAGCGTCGTCGCCAGGATCGTCACCACGGCGAAGAGAATGAACTTGACCAGCGGTGCCGCGGTCGCGGTGGCTCCTGATGCCTTCATGCCACAGTCACCGCCGTCCCGCGCGCCATGGGGCCGAAGAGCAGCGTCGCCACCGCGGGGACCCGGTCGGCGGACACTCCGAGGACCGGCGCGACCAGCGAGCCGACGGCCCGCTGTTCGGCCGCGGTCGCGGAGACCGGGCCGGCTCCGGGCGGGCCGCCGGCAGCGACATCCTTCGTACCGTCGTCGAGCTTGGTGTGTCCCGACGGCACGGAAGGGTTGGGGACGCTTCTGCAGTTGGGGCCGGAGCGCTCGGCATAGCGCGGTTCCTCACCGGGTCGGTACGCGGGTCGCGGATGGACGAATTCGAGGGTGATGCGCATTTCGCCGCCCCTGAACGCCTTCTCCGACTCCCTGGTCTGGCGCTCGAGTCCGTCCAGGAGGCACGGGTACTCGGGCGAGTAGCGGGCGAAGAGGTCGAGGGTGGGGCGGGAGACACGGCCCAGGGTGATCAGCCGCTCGCCGTTGTCGTCGAAGAACTTCTCCGCCGTGCCGGCGACCTTCGCCGTTCCCGTCAGGGCGGCGGCCAGCTGCTCGCGCTTCGCCACGATCGTGCGGCTCGTGGTGACGGAGTTGCGCAGGATGTTCATCAGGTCGGGTGCCGCGTCCCCGTAGACCTCGGCGACATCGGCGAAGCGGGAGATGTCCTCCTGCATGGACGGCATATGGGGGTTGAGCTTGCGCAGATAGCGCTCCAGCCGGACCAGGTTGTCGCCGATGCGGTCGCCGCGCCCCTCCAGTGCGGTGGAGAACGCGTGCAGCGTGGCGTTGAGATCCGCGGGCCGCACGGTGCGCAGCAGCGGGAGCAGGTCGTTCATCAGGTGCTGCATCTCGATGCCGGCCCTGGTGCGGTCCTGGGTGATCACGTCACCGGCACGGATGTGCCGACCGGACGAGCCGGGCGGCGCCACCAGATCGACGAACTTCTCGCCGAACAGCGTCTTCGGCAGCAGGCGTGCCTGCACCTCGGCCGGGATCCGTTCGACATGCTCCGGCTTCAGGGCGATGTCGAGCGTCGCCTTCTCCCCGTCGGCCCGCACCTCGCGCACCTCACCGACGAGCAGTCCGCGCAGTTTGACGTCGGCCCGCGGGTCGAGCTGGTTGCCGAGCGTGTCGGCCTCGAGCGTGATGCGCACGATCGAGGTGAACACCTGCTGGTACGCGGCCACGGAGAGCGACAGCAGCAGGGCGATGACGGCGAGGAACACGATGCCGTACAGCCGCAGCCGGCCACTGCGCGCCGCGGCGCCTCCTTCGATACTCATCGGCCCCTACCCCGCTATCCGTACGGTCGTGTTGGCGCCCCAGATCGCCAGGCTGAGGAAGAAGTCGAGAATGTTGATCGCCACGATCGAGGTCCGCACCGCACGCCCGACCGCGACGCCGACACCGGCCGGGCCACCGCTCGCGTAGTAGCCGTAGTAGCAGTGCACCAGGATGATCACGACGGCGAAGACGATCACCTTGCCGAAGGACCACAGCACGTCGACCGGCGGCAGATACTGCTGGAAGTAGTGGTCGTAGGTGCCGGTGGACTGCCCGTAGTAGCCGGTGGTGATGGTGCGGGCGGCGAAGTACGAGGACAGCAGCCCGATCACGTACAGCGGGATCACGGCGACGAACCCGGCGATCATCCGCGTCGTCACCAGGAACGGCAGCGACGGGACGCCCATCACCTCGAGCGCGTCGGTCTCCTCGCTGATCCGCATCGCGCCCAGCTGCGCGGTGAACCCGGCCCCGACCGTCGCGGAGAGCGCCAGGCCCGCCACCAGCGGGGCGATCTCCCGGGTGTTGAAGTACGCGGACAGGAACGCCACGAAGTTCGACGTGCCGAGCTGGTTGAGCGCCGCGTATCCCTGCAGGCCGACCTCGGTGCCGGTGAAGAACGACAGGAACGCGATCACCCCGACGGTGCCGCCGACGACGGCGAGCGCGCCACGGCCGAAACTCACCTCCGCGAGCAGTCGCAGGATCTCCTTCTTGTAGCGGCGCAGGGTGCGCCCGGTCCAGGCCAGCGAACGGCCGTAGAAGACCAGCTGCCTGCCCAACTCCTCGAGCTGCGGCGGAAGCACACGATTCAACAGCGGCATCGCTCAGCCCCTCTGCGGAACGATTTGGAAGTACACGGCGGTCATCACGAAGTTCGTCACGAACAGCAACATGAAGGTGATGACCACCGACTGGTTCACCGCGTCACCGACGCCCTTCGGACCACCCTTCGCGGTCAGCCCCTTGTACGAGGCGACGATCGCGGCGATCGCCCCGAAAACGAGTGCCTTGAGCTCCGCCGCCCAGAGGTCGGAGAGCTGGGCGAGTGTGGTGAACGAGGCGAGGTAGGCGCCCGGAGTGCCGTTCTGCAGCACCACGTTGAAGAAGTAGCCGCCGGCCACCCCGACCACCGACACCAGGCCGTTGAGCAGCACCGCCACCAGCATCGTGGCCAGCACCCTCGGCACGACCAGCCGGTGGATCGGGTCGATGCCGAGCACCTGCATCGCGTCGATCTCCTCGCGGATCTTGCGCGCGCCGAGATCCGCACAGATCGCCGTGCCGCCCGCACCCGCGATCAGCAGCGCCGTCACGATCGGCGACGCCTCCCGCAGCACCGCGAGCACGGAGGCCGCGCCCGAGAACGACTGGGCGCCGAGCTGCCGGGTCAGACTGCCGATCTGCAACGCGATGACCGCGCCGAACGGGATCGACACCAGCGCCGTCGGCAGGATCGTCACACTCGCGACGAACCACGCCTGCTGGATGAACTCCCGGAGCTGGAAGGGCCGCTTGGGGATCGTGCGCAGGACGTCGAGCCCCATGGCGAACAGGCTGCCCGACTGCCGCAGCGCGCCGGTGGGTGACAGGCTCATGCGTGCCCCGCCTTTCCGCGCGCCGACGCCCGGACCTGCCGCAGCGACTCACGTTCGGCGATGGCCTCCCAGCGGGGCGGCCGCTCGATGCCCTTGGTGGGCAGCAGCCGCGGCGTCAGGTCCGGTATGCCGGGAGCCGCGGGGTCCTCCGCCTCGCCGAGCTGCGCGAGCTCCTGCTCGACCTGCGCGGCGTCCTTCTCCTCCGCCATGCCGATCGGCCCCTGCATCCGGCCGTTGAGGAATTGCCGCACCACTGGCTCCTCGCTGGTCAGCAGCTGCTCACGCGGCCCGAACATCACCAGCTCGCGTCGGAACAGCAGCCCGATGTTGTCCGGGACCTGCCGGGCGGAGGCGATGTCATGGGTGACGATCAGGAACGTCGCGTCGATCTGCGCGTTGAGGTCGACGATCAGCTGGTTCAGGTACGCCACGCGTACGGGGTCGAGACCCGAGTCCGGCTCGTCGAAGAGGATGATCTCCGGGTCGAGGACCAGCGCACGGGCGAGACCGGCGCGCTTTCGCATACCACCCGAAATCTCGCCGGGCAGCTTGTCCTCCGCGCCGATCAGACCCACCATGTCCATCTTCTCGAGGACGATGCGGCGGATCTCGCTCTCCGGCTTGCGGGTGTGCTCGCGGAGAGGGAAGGCGATGTTGTCGTAGAGGTTCATCGACCCGAACAGCGCGCCGTCCTGGAACAGCACGCCGAAGAGCTTCCGCACCTCGTAGAGGTCGTGCTCGCGCAGGGCGGTGATGTCCTGTCCCGCGATCCGGATCGACCCGCGCTCGGGCTTCAGCAGCCCGACGAGCGTCTTGAGGAAGACGGACTTGCCGGTGCCCGAGGGTCCGAGCATCACGGAAACCTCACCGGCGGGCAGGGTCAGGGAGACGTCCTGCCAGATGACCTGGTGCCCGAAGGACTTGGTGAGCCCTTCCACACAGATCTCGACACCCATCCGGTACACCCTTCAGCCGTGGAGCGGTCCGACACCTGCTCTACGGGGAGGGGGGCGGGGTCCGTCGCCGCAGGGTGAAGTTTTTTTGCGGGCGGGTTTCGGGGGCGGGTCGGGAGTGTGAGGGCGTGGCCACTGTGCGGAGCCGTTCCCCCTCCCCGCCCCTTCCGGACCGGGCTCCGCCCGGGCCCCCGAATCGGGCTCCGCCCGGCCCCCTACCGCGCTGTGCGCAGGCCCTGCCCGGCCGGGCCTACTCGATCACCCGGTCCACCCACCACCGCAGCGTGGCGGTGTGCCCCGGGCCCCCGGAGCGCTCACGGGCCGGGCCGCCTGACACACACGACGACCGCGTACTTTCCGAGCGAGCAGCCGTCATCGTTCGGCGTCGAGGCCGAGGTGCTCGGCCCGGAGGGAGCCGAGGTGCTCGGCCCCCTCCGCATTGACGGAGTCGGCGTCGGGGCGATTCCGGTACGCGGGGTCGCCTGGAGCGGCTTTGGCGCCGGCAAGTCCCCGCTGCACCGGGCGAGGGCCGAGGCCTGGCCCAGCCCCATGGGCAAGCCGGAGCCCTTTCAGCTCGGTTCCGAACGATGGGGACGACACGCGGCCGAACCCGGTCACCGGCGGGCGTGCCCGGCGGCGTGACGGCACGTCATCGTGCCCTTCCCGCCGCGGCGTTGTCAGTGGTGGCCGTTAGCGTCGGGGGTGCTGGAAGGGCCGTTTCCCGACAGGAGTGGACGATGACCGAGAACCGTGTGAAGCCCGCGCTCAGGGTGGTACTGACCGACGTCAACGAGCGGGTGGTGGAGGCGTGGCGGGCTGCGTTCGCCGACACTCCCGGGATCGAGATCCGCAGCGGCTCGATCCTCGACGAGGACGTCGACGCCTGGGTCACTCCGACCAACTCCCGGGGCCGGATGGACGGCGGGGTCGACGCTGTCATCAAGCGGCACCTCGGAGCCGGTATCCAGTTGCGCGTGCAGCGGGCGATCCGCGACCGGTTCGCCGGGACCCTCCCGGTGGGCAGCGCGGTCTGCGTCCCGTCGGGGGCGACCGTCCCGCGGTACCTGATATCGACGCCGACCATGGTGCAGTCCTCGCAGAACGTGAGTGAAACGCTGAACGTGGCCTTGGCGTGCGCCGCCGCGTTCCAGGCCGTCCACCGGCAGAACCGGCAGGTGTCGGGCAGCATCCGCTCGGTGGCACTGGTCGGGATGGGCGCGCAGACCGGCCGGGTGCCGGCCCGGGTCTGCGCCAACTTGATGTGGACCGGCTACACGCTCTTCCACGACCACTGGTTCGAGGACGACGACGAGCTGCGCGCCACGATCACCGCGCAGCTCGACGGCATCGAGAACGCGCCGGTCGCGAAGCGGGTGCGCATCGTGCCGCCGAAAGGGCATTCCTTTCGCCCTTGATCCCGTCCACTCCGCCGGCCACCCGTCCGCTGAGCCCGCCGGCCACCTCCATTCCTCAGGTACGACGACCGGGAGCCCTTCCCTCATGAGCGACGCCACCCTCCCCCCGGCCCAGCCCGACGCGAACGACCCGCTGGCCCTCACCGAACTCTTCAAGGGCGGCGGTGAACCCTGGCTTCCGCTCCTGAAGCCCGTCATCGAGGCGCAGCCGGATGCCGCCGAGTTCATCGGCCAGGGCCGCAGCCCGGAGGTCGTCCCGGTCCGGGAACTGACCTTCCAGGCGCTCAAGCCCACCCCGCCGCACAAGTGGAAGGTGGTCGTTTTCGGTCAGAACCCGTACCCGCGGCCGGAGAGCGCCACCGGCATAGCCATGTTCGACAACACCTTCAACGACTGGAAGGACAGCCAGTTCGGCAGGGTCGTCAGCATCCGCTGCATCATCAAGGCGGCGGCCATGTGGAAGTACGGCATCGCCAAGAAGACGCCCATCGCCGATGTCCGCGCCCTGTTGAAGGAGCGAGAGACGGTCCAGCCGCCGGAGTGGTTCCAGGCGATGCTCACGCAGGGCGTGCTGCTGCTGAATGCCTCGCTCACCGCCAGTGGCGACGGCGCGATGGGGGCCGACCGGCACACCGCGTTCTGGCGGCCCGTCGTCGAACGGATCGTCGAGGAGATCCTCAAGGCCAAGCAGGACGCGGACGAGGAGGACCGCGGCGTCGTCTTCGCCTGGTGGGGGGCCCACGCGCGCAACCTGAAGAAGGTCGTCCTGCGGCTCCAGGAGAAGTACCCGGACGTCGAGGTCCGGCACATCGACCACGCCAACCCTGCGGCCCAGGGCGACGTCTTCTGCGAGGGGGACCACTTCGCCACGGTGAACGCAGCACTCGCGTCGCTGGGCGCCGAGGACATCGACTGGCTGCCGAGCAAGGGGTGGGACGAGGGGGCGGTCGGCGCCGACGGTACGGACGGCGATGTCGCGGCGCGCATGGGCGCCTTCATCGCGTCGACCATGGAACTGCACCAGCTGTATCTGGAGCGGCTCACCAGCGTCAAGGACGAGGGGCTCGTCCTCCCGGCGATCACCGGTGTGTTCGACACCCCGCTGATGGACTTCCAGGACGCCGTCGCCCCGGTCGCCGAGGTGCTGTCCGGTCTCGGCCGGCACATCGACCGGTCCGGGGAGTTCGGCAAGCGGCGGGCGGACGAGACGGTCAGCGGCCTGTCCGCCGACGCGATCGCCGCGCTCTACCTCTACACCTGCGAGTCCGCCTTCTACCGCGAGATCAACGCCGTCCTCCGCTCCCCGGACCGGACGAAGGTCGTGCCCTACCTCCCGTACCTGCGGCTGCTGTTCTCGGCGGTCTCGGGGCTGCCTGCCCACACCCAGCCGCTGTGGCGCGGTGTGTCTCTGGACCTGCGGGGGCAGTACCCGGTCGGGCAGACGGTGACCTGGTGGGGCGTGTCCTCGTGCACCTCCGAGCTGAGCGTGGCCCGGTCATTCCTGGGGAGCCGCGGCAAGCGGACACTCTTTGAGGTCACTCCCGCGCGAGCGGTGGGGATCAGGAGCTTCTCCGCCTTCACCGGGGAGGAGGAATACATCCTCGCACCGGGCACCCAGCTCAAGGTGACAGATGTGAAGAGCGAGCGCGGCGGCCTGTGCACGGTCAAGCTGACCGAAGCGGACGCTGCCCACCTCGTCTCCTGACCGCCGGCCCGTCGGCCCTCGAACCGCGGCTCGGGCGGTCAGGCCGCGGCGGAACGCGGTGGGCAGCGGGCCCGCGGCGGCTGCCGGTGCGGGGACTGGCCCCTCGGCGGGCCACGTCCGGCCCGGACAGCCGCCGTTGCTGCTCTTCCGACAGCTCCGTCCAGGAGTTCGCCTGCCGTCGGAGCCATCGTCCGAGGTCGCCTTCGCAGCGGATGCCGCGGAGATCATTGGCGGGACAGTCCTCAGTCTCCTTCGACCTGCGGTTTTGCTTTCCGCTCCGTGGTTTCCCGGTTCAGGTAGTTGTAGACGGTGAAGCGGCTGACGCCCAGGGCGCCGGCCACCGTCTCCACGCCGTGCCGCACGGAGAACGCGCCGCGCGACTCCAGCGTCCTGACGATGGACTGCTTGGTCCTGCGGTCCAGTTCGGCCAGCGGCCGGCCGTGCTGCCGCTCCAGCGCCGCGAGGATGTGGTCCAGGGAGTCCGCGAGCTGCGGAAGACGCACGGCGAGGACCTCCTCGCCCTCCCAGCTGAGTATGACGTCGTCCGCCGCGGCCTCACCGGGCTCGATCAGCACACCGCCCATGGCGTCCACGAGCGGCTTCACGGCCTGCGCGAGGGCGTGGTCCAGGGCCGTCATCCCTCACCCTCCACCACGTTGACCTGCAACGAGACCCGAGTGGCACCGTTCTCCAGCGCCTTGCGCAGCAGCGCGTCCACCGCGCCCAGAACCTGCTCCGCGCCGCCCTCGGCCGTGTTGCCGAACGGCCCGACGTCCACCGCGTCCAGCTCCGCCCCCTGCACGACCTCACGTACCGCCAGGGCGTGCGGCGGCGGCTCGTCCAGATCGAACGGCTCCGTCGTGAACTCCACTCTCAGTCGCACCATGCCTCCACGTTAGCCGCGGCGCGCGGGCACCTGTCCCGTACCCCGTGTCCACCTGCCCGCCGCGGAATCGCATGTCATGACGCGACGGACCCGCCGCGCTCCCGCGTAGAGCAAAGGAGACGAGCCGCGCCGGCCCGTGTTCCGGCCCGGCGGCACAGGGAGGGGTCTGCATCATGACAGGACGCACACGCAGAGGCGTCAAGGCAACGGCGCTCGTCACCGCGGCCATGGCGGCACTCACCGCTTCGCAGGGGCCGGGGGCCGCCGTCGCGGCCGGCCAGCAGCGTCCGTCGTCGGCGCCGGACACCGCCGGCGACGGCACATACCGCACGGAACTGCCACCGCTGCGGACGCCGGATCCCGTCGAGGGTCCGGTCGCCGCGGACTCCGCCGCGCCGACGGCGGGGGCACTCCCCGCCACGGTGTTCGCCGCGTACCGGGCCGCGGAGACGGAACTCGCCCTCAGCGCGCCCGGCTGTGCTCTGCGCTGGCAGCTCCTCGCGGCGATCGGCCAGGTCGAGTCCGGGCAGGCGCGCGGTGGCCGGGTCACCGCCGACGGCACCACTGTGACGCCGATCCTCGGCCCGCAGCTGGACGGCGACGGCTTCGCGCTCATACGGGACAGCGACGGCGGGTTGTACGACGGGGACACGGTCTACGACCGGGCGGTCGGGCCGATGCAGTTCATCCCCACCACCTGGGCGGACTGGGGCGCCGACGGCAACGGCGACGGGCGGGCCGACCCGCAGAACGTCTTCGACGCGGCGCTCGCCGCCGGACGCTATCTGTGCGCGGGCGGCCGGAACCTGTCCGACCCGGGTGATCTGGAGCGCTCGGTCCTCTCGTACAACCATTCCACCGCCTACCTGCGGACGGCGCTGGCCTGGTACACCTACTACCTCGCGGGGCACCGCCTCGTCCCCGACGCCGGCGGCGCCCGGGCGGACACCGTTCCCGCACCGGAGCGCACGCGTGCGGCGGAGCCGCGACCGACCCGTCCGGCATCGCCGTCGCCCACCGCGACGGCCGGCACAACCCGCCCCTCCGCCTCGCCCTCGCCCTCCCCCGGCAAGAGCGCACCGGCCGGTGACCCGGAACCGGCGGAACCCCTCCTGCCGCTGCCCCACCCGGACCTGGAGCTGCCCGGCGACACCGTGCTGCCCGGCGCCGGGGGAATGACCAGCAACGGAACGGACTCGATGAGGGCAGCCCCCTCCACAATTCCGGATACCGGGCGGTAATGTCGCCACCCGCCGGGCAAGGACGTCGACCGGCGGGTGTGAGCGAAGGGGCCCCTCATGGCTACGGAGATGCAGCCTGCCCAGCCCGACGGGACGGGCAGGGAGTCCCAGGCGCGCTGGCAGCGCGCCTGGAGCCACCGCGAGGACCTGCTGAAGGTCGCCCGCCGACGGTCGATGAGCCCCGAGGACGCCGAGGACGCCGTGCACGAGGCGATGCTGCGGGCCGCGGAGCACCCGCACCTCGACGACGAGCGGCTGGGCGCGTGGCTGACGACGGTGACGATGCGGCTCTGCGTGGACCGCTACCGCCAGGTCAACCGGGAGACACAGGTGCGCAGCAGCCCGCGGCTGCACCCGCCGGGCCCGGTACCCGTCGAGGAGGCGGTCTGCGACCAGGCGGAGGCCCGATGGCTCGCCAGGCGCAGCTCCGAACTGCCCGCCCGCCAGGCGGAGGCCCTGTGGCTCAAGTCGGAGGACCTGGACGTGGGCCAGGTCGCCACCAAGATGGGCCTGAGCTACCGCACCGTGGAGTCCCTGCTCGCGCGCGCCCGTCGCACCCTGCGCAACTCGCTGGCGGCGACCCTGGGACTGGTGCTGTGGCTGTGCGGCCGCGGCGCCAGGCCGGGCGGCGGGGGCGGCGGCAATGCGCAGGCGGTCGCTCTCGCGTCGACGGCGGCGACGCTGGCGGTGGCGGGCTTCGTCCTGCCGTACGTCCACGACGACGCCCCCGGGCCGCGTCCCGGGCCCGCCGTGACGGACGCGAGCGAGTCCCACGCCCCGGCCCGGGGCAGCACGGCTGCCTCACCGGACGCCGGCGCCCCCTCTCCCACTCCGGCACCGGGCCGGTCCTCGGGCTCGACCCGCCCGGCCGGCGACCGTGGCCTGCCGTTGCCAAAACTGCCCGACGTCCCGCTGCCGGCGCTGCCGCTGTCCACGCCTTCGGTCAAGGGCCTGCCCGTGCCGAGCGTCTCCGGCGTCGAGGGGCTGGCCCCGTCCCTGCCACCGCTGCCGTCGACGTCGGTGGGCACGCCGGATCTGCCGGCCGCGCCGTCGGCGTCCGCGCCCGCCGATCCCTCGGTGCTGCTGCCGGACGGGCCGACGGCCCCGCCCGCGCCCTCGCTGCCCCTGTCTCCCGCACAGCCGTAGCGCCCGGCACGGCGCGGGGCGTCGCGGCGGGCCGTTTCCCCACTCCGCCCCTCCTGATGTGCGGCCCCGCCGTGCGGCGGGGCAAGCCCCGGACCGACGCCGGGGCGGGCGCCGTTGTGCGCTCGGTCGCTGGGGATGCTTCAGACATCGGGTGCTGGACGGCGGCGAGATGCTGTAAATGGCGCAAAGGCCCTGGTGGGGCGGCGCAATGCCACCCGAAGGCGGTGCCCCGCGACGATCGGGGGCGGTATTGGGCACCCCAAGTTTTCAACAAAGTGTTGACGTCACGTTGCCGAAGGGCGTTAGCTATCCGCAGCCCGTCCGACGCACCGCGATGAAACAAGCCACGGAGGCTCCCGTGACTTCACTTCCGAACCCGGGCCTCGCCCGGTTCAACGCCTCCGAGGACAGTGCGGCCCTGGCCGCACTGCACGAGGTGTGCGCCAGTTCGGCGTGGGGGAGCAAACTGCTCGCCCGGCGACCGTACGCCGACACCGACGCCCTTTTCCAGGCCAGTGACGCCGCCATGGCGGAACTGACCGCAGAGGATCTGGCCGAGGCGATGGCAGGTCACCCGCCGATCGGCCGGCCGAAGCCAGGAGACCCGACCTCATCTCGCGAACAGAGCGGGATGGCCGGCGCCTCCGAGGCGCTCAAGGCCGAAATGCTCGAGCTGAACCTCGCCTACCAGGACAGATTCGGCCATGTCTTCCTGATCTGCGCCACCGGCCGCACCGGTGAGCAGATGCGGGACGCCGTCCGCGAGCGGATCGACAACTCGCCCGAACAGGAGCGGGAGATCGTCCGCACCGAACTGGGCAAGATCAACCGCATCCGTCTGACCCGTCTCGTAGAGCAGGAAGAAAGCACATGAGCACGGAAACCACCGCCTCGGTGTCCACGCACATCCTGGACACCAGCGTCGGCCGCCCCGCGGAGGGCGTCGCCATCTCGCTGTCGGCCCGCAGCGGCCACAAGGCGCAGTGGGAGGCGCTCGGCGGCTCCGCCACCGACGCGGACGGGCGCTGCAAGGACCTGCCGGCGCTGCCGGAAGGGACGACGCACGTACGTCTCGACTACGAGACCGAGGCGTATTTCTTGGACAAGCACAGTGCGAAGAAGCAAGCCGATGCGCAGCAGGACGCCCCCGCGAATCGGGACAGCGGTGCGAGCGGTGTGTTCTTCCCCGAGGTGGCGATCACCTTCGCCGTCGTGCCGGGCGAGCACTACCACGTACCGCTGCTGCTCAACCCGTTCGGCTACTCCGTTTACCGAGGGAGCTAGCAGACATGCCCACGATTCTCGGCCAGAACCAGTACGGCAAAGCAGAGAACCGAGTCGTCAAGATCACGCGGGACGGCGACACCCACCACATCAAGGACCTGAACGTCTCCGTCGCCCTCTCCGGCGACATGGACGACGTGCACTACTCCGGCTCCAACGCCAACGTCCTGCCGACCGACACCACCAAGAACACGGTGTACGCGTTCGCCAAGGAGTACGGCATCGAGTCCGCCGAGCAGTTCGGCATCCACCTCGCCCGCCACTTCGTCACCAGCCAGGAGCCGATCCACCGGGCACGCATCCGGATCGAGGAGTACGCCTGGGAGCGGATCGAGACCTCCGACGGCAACTCGAAGTTCATCGGCGCCGACGAGGTGAAGCACTCCTTCGTCCGCAAGGGCCAGGAGGTCCGCACCACCCAGATCACCTTCGACGGTGAACAGTGGGAGGTCGTCTCCGGCCTCAAGGACCTGACCGTGATGAACTCGACCAACTCCGAGTTCTGGGGCTACGTCAAGGACAAGTACACCACTCTCCAAGAGGCGTACGACCGGATCCTGGCCACCCAGGTCGCCGCGCAGTGGCGCTACAACTGGACCTCGGACGAGGACCGCATGCCGAACTGGGACAAGTCCTACGAGCAGGCGAAGAAGCACATGCTCCAGGCCTTCGCGGAGACCTACTCTCTCTCCCTGCAGCAGACGCTCTACCAGATGGGTTCGCGCATCATCAACAGCCGCAGCGAGATCGACGAGATCCGCTTCTCACTGCCGAACAAGCACCACTTCCTGGTGGACCTCGAGCCGTTCGGCCTCAAGAACGACAACGAGGTCTACTTCGCGGCGGACCGCCCGTACGGCCTGATCGAGGCCACCGTCCTGCGGGACGGCGTCGAGCCGAAGATCCCGGTCGACATGACCAACCTCTGACGCGGGACCGACCTGCCCCCGCCCGCCCGCAGCCCGGCGGGGGCCGGCCGGACCGGAGGGAAGAACCATGGCACAGCCTGCAACAGAGCCGGCGGACGGACCACCGGGCCCTGGCTCAGTACCGCTCGTCGCACTGGTCAGCGGCGTCGTCCCCGCCCTCACCGGCGTCCCGCCGATGGCCGTGCCGGTCGCCCGGGCGCAGGGCGGCGACGCCACCGCGGCCGACTTCCGGGCCATCAAGCACTTGGCGTCGACCGGTACCACCCGCGCCGTCATCCCGCTCCTCCAGCGCTTCGGCCGCGGCTTCCTCAAGCAAGTGGCCCTGCCGCTCACCCTGTTCTTCCACCATCTCGGCACCCGCAGCCGCACGGCTGCGGCACTCAAATCCTCCTAGGGTCCTGCCGTGCCCACCTCGCCGATCACAGAAGAAGGAAGCACCATGGCACCTTCGGCAGCCCACGACGGCGCTCTCGAGCGCATCGTCATCGAGAACTGCGCGATCGCCACCGTCGACGCCGACGACTCGGAGTACGCCTGCGGACATGTCGTCGTCGCCGGCAACAGGATCGAGTCCGTCGGAGCCGGCCGGGCCCCCGAGGGCCTGGGGGGTGTCGTACGCCGCATCGACGGGACCGGCCACCTCGTCACGCCGGGCCTGGTCAACACCCACCACCACTTCTACCAGTGGATCACCAGGGGGCTCGCGACCGACCACAACCTCTTCAACTGGCTGGTGGCCCTCTACCCGACCTGGGCGCGCATCGACGAGCCGATGGTCCGCGCCGCGGCGCAGGGCTCGCTCGCGATGATGGCCCGCGGCGGTGTCACCACCGCCATGGACCACCACTACGTCTACCCGCGGGGCTCCGGTGACCTGTCCGGCGCCGTCATCGGCGCCGCACGCGAGACGGGCGTACGGTTCACCCTCGCCCGCGGCTCGATGGACCGCGGCACGTCGGACGGCGGTCTGCCGCCGGACTTCGCGGTCGAGTCCCTCGAAGGGGCGCTGGCCGCCACCGAGGAGACGATCGACCAGCACCACGACGCCTCCTTCGACGCGATGACCCAGGTCGCCGTCGCACCGTGCTCGCCGTTCTCCGTCTCCACCGAACTGATGCGGCAGGGCGCGGAGCTGGCCCGCCGCAAGGGCGTGCGGCTGCACACGCACGGCTCGGAGACCGTCGAGGAGGAGGAGTTCTGCAAGGAACTCTTCGGCATGGGCCCGACCGACTACTTCGAGTCGACGGGCTGGCTCGGCTCCGACGTGTGGATGGCGCACTGCGTCCACATGAACGACTCCGACATCGCCGCCTTCGCCCGTACCGGCACCGGCGTCGCGCACTGCCCCTCGTCCAACGCGCGTCTGGCCGCCGGTATCGCCCGCGTGCCCGACATGCTGAAGGCAGGCGTGCCGGTGGGCCTCGGCGTCGACGGCACCGCGTCCAACGAGTCCGGTGAGCTGCACACGGAGCTGCGCAACGCGCTGCTGATCAACCGGCTCGGCGCGCACCGCGAGGCGGCGCTGAACGCCCGTCAGGCGCTGCGGCTCGGCACCTACGGCGGCGCGCAGGTCCTCGGCCGCGCCGGCCAGATCGGATCCCTCGAGCCCGGCAAACTCGCCGACCTGGTGCTGTGGAAGCTGGACACGCTCGCCCACTCCTCCATCGCCGACCCGGTGGTCGCCCTCGTCTTCGGCGCGGCGGCCCCGGTCTCACTCTCCCTCGTCGACGGCAAGCCGGTCGTCGAGGCCGGCCACCTCACCACGGTGGACGAGGACGCCATCGCCCGCTCCACGCGGGACGAGGCACAGCGCCTGGCGCGGATCGCCGCACAGGGCTGACCGAAGGTAGTCCGGTCGAGGGGGACGGCCCTCGGCCGGCGGCCGTGGACCCGAGCGGGGTCCACGGCAGCCGTCGCCGGGAGGCGCGTGCGGAGCACGTACGCGCTTCCCGGTGGTGGTGACCCGTGCCCACCCCGGCACACGGCACCACCCGCACCACCGGTTCGGGCGACCCGGTATGTGCAACCTGCACCACCCGCACCACCTCCTTGACACCACATGTCGCCGACGACGTGTAACCCGACCGGAGGCACCGCCGTGGCCGCGCAATCCCCGACCCCCGATGCACCTGAAGAGATCGACCGCAAGCACCCGGTCGACGAGACCCTCCCGCCCTCCAAGATGTTCACCAGTGGCCTGCAGCATGTGGCCGCCATGTACGCGGGAGTGGTGGCCCCGCCCATGATCGTGGGGCCCGCCGTGGGCCTCAGCGCCAAGGACACCGCGTTCCTGATGGGCGCGAGCCTGTTCACCGCCGGTATAGCCACCCTGCTCCAGACACTCGGCTTCTGGCGCGTCGGCGCCCGGCTGCCGTTCGTCAACGGCGTCTCCTTCGCCGGTGTGACCCCGATGGTCGCCATCGGCAGGGACCGCGGCTACGACGGCATCGCCGTCATCTTCGGCGCGATCATCGTCGCCAGTGTGCTGGGCTTCCTGCTCACTCCTTACTTCTCCAAACTGGTCCGCTTCTTCCCGCCCGTCGTCACCGGCACGGTTATCACCCTCATCGGTGTGTCCCTGCTGCCGGTCGCCTTCAACTGGTCGCAGGGCGGCAACCCGACCGCCGACGACTACGGGTCCATGAAGAACATCGGCATGGCGGCCCTGACGTTCGTGATCGTGCTGGGGCTGCGGAGACTGCTGCGCGGTTTCCTCCAGCAGATCGCCGTCCTGCTCGGCCTGGTCGTCGGCACGGTCGTCGCCGTCCCGTTGGGCATGACCGACCTCGACGCGATCACGGACGCCGGGATCGTGGGTTTCCCGACGCCGTTCCACTTCGGCGCACCGCAGTTCGAAGTGGCCGCGATCATCTCGATGTGCATCGTGATGCTGGTCTGTATGACCGAGTCCACCGCCGACATGCTCGCGCTCGGCCGGATCGTCGACCGCCCGGCGGACGAGCGGACCATCGAGGGCGGCCTGAGCGCCGACACCCTCGGCAGCGCCGTCAGCCCGCTGTTCAACGGCTTCATGTGCAGCGCGTTCGCCCAGAACATCGGCCTGGTGGCGATGACCAAGGTGCGCAGCCGGTTCGTCGTCGCCGCGGGCGGCGGCATCCTGATCCTGCTCGGCCTCTGTCCCGTCGCCGCGTCCGTGATCGCGCTCGTACCGCTGCCGGTCCTCGGCGGCGCCGGCATCGTCCTGTTCGGCTCGGTCGCGGCGAGCGGCATCCAGACGCTGGCCACGGCGGCGCTGGAGAAGGGCGAGAACGCGCTGATCGTCGCCGCGGCCGTCGGTATCGGCCTGATCCCGATCGCCGCGCCGCAGTTCTACCACGCCTTGCCGGAGGATCTGCTCGTCGTCCTCGACTCGGGCATCTCGACCGGCTGCATCGTGGCGATCCTGCTGAACCTCGCCTTCAACCACCTGGGCCGCAAGGACGGTGCGCAGGAGGAGCCGTCGCCGGAGGGGGCCGGGGCCGCGGTCGCCGAACCGGCCGCCGCGCACTGAGGCGGCCGGACCGAGGGCACAGGCGCCGGGTGAAGCCGTCGGAGGACGGCGTCACCCGGCGCCGTAGTGCTGTGCCCCGGTGTCTGAGGCGATGTTGTCGGCGAGAGCCGGCAGCCGGGTCGTGGTGCCGTTGAACTTGTTGCGGTCCACGTCCCCAAAGACGCCGCTGACCCGGCCGGTCGCGGTGTACTGCCAGAAGGTCCAGGTGGGGAAGCCGTTGGTGGCGGTGGGGTTGCTGACGACCCAGTGGGCCGACCCAGCGCCCTGCTGTACATCCCGGTCCAGTTGCCGGTACAGGTGTTCTACCGGCTCGCGGTCGTGTGGATGACGACGTCGCGGGTGGTGCGCGCCTCGTAGGCGCGAACTCGACGAGGCACTCCGGGAGCATCACCGCCTCCCCGTCGTCTGCGGAGCCGGCGAGGGTGTCGTCCCATGCTTGGCTTCGTAGGTGAGAACGGGCCTGGCACAACTTCGGCGGAGCGGCCACGCCGAGTGAGTGACGAATGGACCCGACCGGGCGGCTTCGCAACCTGCCCCCAAACGCTGCACCGACTTCACCGCCCGGCGCGATGCCCTCGACCCGGTCGGCGTGTTCGCCGGCCCGTACCTGGACCGCGTCCTCGGGCCCGGCCCCCCTGGGCGCGTGTTCTGACTGGTCGGACGGGTGTGCGCAGTGTGTGTGGGCGTGGACGGATCTGATGCATCGTCAGCAACCCTGTGCGCACCGGTCCTTCGTCCTCGGGGACGCCCCCCGGCCGGCCTCCCGGACGCCGCCTGCCACGGCTCAGCTCAGCAGTTCGGCGCTGCTCCGCGGCTCCACCCGCGGCTGCCCGTTGAGGCGGTGACGCTCGACGGAGGAGCGGCGGTACACCTCCTCGCGCACCCGCTGGATCTCGCCGATCGGACGATGGTCCTCGCGCACGCGCCACGGAGTGATCGAGGTGCCGTCCGCGGCGGTGAGATTCTCCGCGCCGCCGATGTCCTGGCGCGGAATGTCGATCCTGGCGACGCTGATCCAGGGGGAGAGCTGCTCGGGCCACTCCACCGAGGTGTTGTCCACCGGCATCCGGGTCAGGTCGGTGTTCAGCTGCACCTGAAGCTCGAAGGCGTGGTCACCCTCAGCCGCCTCTGCGACCAGCGTGTTGCGGAAGGCCTCGCCGTCCGCCTGGACATCGACCTCGAGGTGGCCGACCGGCGTGACGGGCACCGTGCGCAGCTTCGCGATGTGGTCGCCGTAACGGAAGGCGCCCATGCTGTTGTAGGTGTACGAGAGCAGGTTCTGCCGCTGGACCCTGGTGAAGGAGAGCATCGCGAACAGCTCGTCCCACAGCCACTCGTCCGCCGTCTCCAGCGTCCCGCGCCGGGTGAGGAACTCGCCCATCCAGGACTTGCGCCGCGCCGGGTTCACCAGGGCGTCCGGCAGTTCGGAGAACAGTTCCTCGATCACCATGTAGTCGTACGCGGTGTTCGCGAAGAAGACCTTGTTGTTGATCAGGTTCAGGTCGAACGTGGTCGCCTCGGCCTCGTCGGTCAGCAGTGATGTGCCGGGCACGCCGAACATCTTGATGCCCATTCCGCACGCCGCGCCCAGCAGTGAGTCGGCCCGCAGGTGCCCGAGCCCGTTGGAGTAGCGGATCACGGCGTCGTACGTCACCGGCTCGGCGAAGATGCCCTGAGCGTACGGGCCCTCCAGCTCACTCACCGTGACCGTGGCCTTCACCAGTCCGTAGGTCTTGCCGTGCGCCGTCCTGACGGCGCGCCCGGCCTTCTGCCGCTCGACGGATCCGCGGGTGCGGTCCGCGACCTGTTGGACGACTTCGTCCAACTCCTGCTGGTAAGTAGGTCGTTCAATGGGCCGGTATGTCTCGAACCTGACGAATTCCATGGGGGTTCTCCTCCTGCGCCCGAAGCGTGCGCCGCGCCGCTCGCCGCGTCACTGCCTCGATGCGTTCAATGTAGTGCTCAATTTAGTTGTGCACAATGTAACTGCTTGTGATGGTCCCCACGTCGTTCGTCATCGGATTCGGTGCTGGGGCGGGACGGTTCCCGTCACCCGGCGGGCGGGGCCGCCATCGCGCCGATGCGGTAACCGTCGCCGTAGATCCGCCAGTCCAGCGGCGGCTCGAGGTCGAAGTTCCGCTCCCGTACGAACACCCGCTGCGCCGTCTCGACCCGGCTGGTGTCGGAATGCGACGGCTCCCGGCGCATCGCCTCGACCCGGGCGTCCAGGAACGCGTTCAGATACGCAGCCTCGTCGCCGCCCTCCGACGGCGGCTCGGCCTCGCGCAGCGCCCTCTCGCGCAGCACCCGGAACCCGACCGACCCCTTGGCCGCGTCCGGGCCGTGCATCACGTACGCATCGAAGTAGATGAACTGCCCGAGCGCCCCCAGTCCGTCGCGCTCACCCTGCCGTACCGCGGGCGCGAAGTAGCGCAGGTCGCGCTCGGCGTCCTGCGCCGCACGGAACACCGGGTCGGACGCCGCGGCCCTCGCCCAGGCGCTCGTGAACCCGTCGCCCAGCCCCTGGTGCGAGTCGCTGCCGACGACCGCGCGCAGGGCCGGGAGGTACGGCGCGAGGGCATTGCCGGGCCGGTCCCTCGTGTAGCGCTCGACCACGGCGAGCATGTCGCCGGTCCCCGAGCAGAAGCCGACGATGCCGGCGGTGTAGCCGCGGCCGTCGCCGATGTCCTCGATGTACCGGTACTGGGCCCGCCAGTCCAGGGAGGAGTTCTCCGCGCTGGAGACGAGCCGCATGGCGATGTCCTTCTTCGCCGGATCGTCGAGCCCGCCGCCCCGTTCACCGTCCTCGGCGCAGGCCGTGCACGCGACAACGACGACGAGCGCGAGCAGCATGCGCAGCAAGGACTTCACGGCGGACCCCCTCCCGGGGTCACACCCCCGGCCACGTCATCAGATTACTGAAAAGCTCCGCCTGCTCGATCGCGTCGTCCAGGGCATGGTGCGTGTGCCGCCGCCGCGAGAGCAGTTCCCGGGGCATCGTCCCCTTCGACACCGCCCGCAGCGGCAGCCGGGCCTTCGTCGCGTACAGCGTCTTCATGTCCAGGCACCCGGAGTGCCCGAACGGGCTCGAACCGGTGAACCGCATCTGGTACCAGTACAGGAACATCCAGTCGTACGGCGCGGGATAGCCGCACATCACCGGCTGCGCGCCGCCGTGCGCCTCCCGCCCCGGCGCTTGTCGGCTCGTACGCTGCGTGGTGTGAACTCCGCAGTCGACGAGGGCCGTCCGCACGGCAAGTTCCCGTTTGGGTACTGCCGCACGTACGAGCAGGACTGCCCCGTTCGAGTGGGGCAGCGGCACGTCCTTGGTCTGGCGGCACTGGCGGTGCACGTCCTTGTAGCCCGGCCGCTGGCCGAGGGTGCACTCGGCCGACAGTGGTGGCGGGTCCGTCACGGGCGCGCTCACGGCGCCTCTCCCCGGCTCCGGGCGTTGGCCATTGCCATGCCCGCCGACAGCCTCTCCGCCGCCGTCGCGGGCCGCAGAGGGTCATGCGCGTCCCACTCCCGCCCGCCGCCGGGCGGCTTGAGCTGCCAGCAACCGACCCGGTCGACCACCCGGCCCACCCGTTGCGTCGCCTCGTCCCACACCAGGTCGCCGACCTGGGGTGTATACGCGTTCATGCGCACCCCCCCCGGATCACGTCGGCGAGCCGCAGCGCGACATCCGGGCGTACCCGGCCCAGGTTGATCAAGTTCAGTGAAGGCGACGCCCCGTCCGCCCCCAGGGACGGCAGAACGATTCCCGCCGCCGTCAGTGCTTCGCGCAGCACCTCAACCGTTTCCAGGGCATCCGCGGTGCCCGGCTCCTGTGTAGTGGCCATGAACTGAGCGTTGTAAAGAGGCAGTTGAGGCCGCTAGCGCCTATACCCGGTTATTCGCGGGTAGGGGCTGGCTATAGCCGTTTATGTTCACAGGGGCCCCGCGAACCCGAACCGTCCACTCCCGAGCACGGTGATCATGAGGGCACCAGTACCCGGCGAAAGGAACCGATCATGGCGCGACGGCTGCGTTTCAACGGCACGGGCAGTGGCGTGAACGGCTGCCCCGCCGTCCACGAAGACCTCGACACCGGCGAGGTGATCATTCATGGACCGGCGCTCACCGACCCCGACGACATCGCCCGTCTCCGCCACCTCGGCAAGGGCGAGGTGCCCATCGTCGTCCCGCGCGAACTGCTCGTCGACTTCGGCCCCAGGGAGGTCACCCGCGTGCCGAACATCATCGGCCTGGATGAGTTCGACCGGCTGTTCACCCAGGTCAAGCACGCGGCCTGGCGGCTGGAGAGCCGCCGCCGCTACGCCTCCGACGAGGTCACCGACACCTACGCGCAGTTCCTCCGGGGCGAGCCCGTCGACTGGGAGGGCAGGGACGCCGAGTGGTGCGCCGAGCGCCTTGAACAGAACGCGCTCGGCAAGCGGTTCGAACGTGTCCGCATCGTCGACAACCCGCCCACCCCGGGTCAGCTCTACCTGCTCGACAACGCCCGGCGGAACAGCTCCGTCGGCGAGGACATCCGGCAGCTCTGGCGCTCCGACGCCGAATGCCTTCAGCTTCCTGTAGAGGACTTCTGGCTGTTCGACTCCCGGCTGGTGGCCCGGCTCAACTTCGACGACGCCGACAACCTGGTGAACGTCGAGCTGATCACGGAGCCGGTGGAGGTCAACCGCTACTGCCAGGCGCGCGACGCCGCCACCCACTACGCCGTGCCGTACGACACCTTCGCGGCGAACCTGCCCGCGAAGTAGAGCAACACCCAAGGAGCGGAACCGGTGACCACCGACTACCAGCAGGCGCGCGAGGCGCTCGGAGTCCGGCTGCGCGAGCTGCGCCTCACGGCCCCGGGCGGTCGGCTGACCGGTTCCGCGCTCGCCCGGCGGCTGGGCTGGCCGCAGCCCAAGGTCTCCAAGCTGGAGAACGGCCGTCAGACCGCCACGCCCGACGACCTCCGTGCCTGGACCGAGGGGACCTGCCAGCCGGACGCGTACGACGAATTGCTCGCCCGGCTACGGGGGTTCGAGTCGCACATCCGCTCCTGGCGGCGGCAGCTCGCCTCCGGACACAAGCCCGTGCAGGACACGCACCTCGCCGCGCACGGTGACGCCTCCGTGTTCCGGGGCTGGGAGTCCTCCATCATCTTCGGCATCCTCCAGACGCCCGACTACGCCCGGTCGATCTTCACCCGGTACGCCGAACTCCAGCAGTCGCCCCAACACACCGAGGAAGCCGTCCGCTCCCGCATCAAGCGGCAAGAGGCGCTCTACGACCCCACCAAGCGCTTCCACCTGCTCCTGTGGGAGGCCGCGCTACGGGCGCTCATCTGTCCGCCGTCCGTGCTGGCCGCACAGCTCGACCGGCTGTCCGGCGCCGTCGGCCTGGACACGGTCGAACTCGGCATCGTCCCGCTCAGTGCCTCGCTCAAGATCCCGCCCGCCACGGCCTTCTGGGTCTACGACGACAGTCGCGTGATCGTCGAGACGTGGCACTCGGAACTCTGGATCGAGGACGAGGCCAGCGTGAGCACCCACCTCCGCACCTGGAACACCCTGCGGGAGTCGGCCGTGTATGGGGCCGACGCGCACCGGCTGATCAGTGACGCGCGCCGGGCGCTCAACGTGTGACGGCGGCTCCTTGCCGGCTGATTTGGCCAAAGGAGTCCGCCCAGCTGAGAGGGCCGCCGGAGCTGCGCGCCCGGCTCCAGCTCTCGGCCCTCAACCGGTCGTCGACCGCCCGTCCTCGGTGCACGACTACGGCAACTGGGCACCCTGAACGACCTGCGCCGCCGCTGACCTGGGCGTCTGTGATTCGCTCGCACTCGCCCCGGCTCGCCGGCGAGTCTCTGGCGTGCCCCGCTCCCGGATCGGACCGTAACTACGCGCTGTAATCGGCCTCGCCCCAGGTCAGCGCCTACGAATCAAAGGCCCTTGGTTTTAGTACTTGTCGACGGAGATGTACAGACTGGGCTTCACACGGCGTGTCATGCCCCGGAGCATCGCACCGGCACCTGCCTGCGATCATCCGGTTTACCGGCGGCCGCCCGGAACGCTCAGTCGCCCGGCCGCCAGTCGGGGCGCCGCCCGCTGAGCCCGACGACCCGGTCCAGCAGCGAGGCGTCGTCCGGCACCGCCACCGGCGGGCCGAAGATCCCCTCGCGCAGCGAGTCGTCGTCGGTCGGCCGCACGATCTCGTACGACACCGCCGCACTCGCCTCACCGGGGTCGTACTCCTGCCCCGTCGCCCGGGCCAGGTCCCAGCCGTGGATCACGAGCTCGTTCAGCGCGACGCGGCCGGCGACGGCTGCGGGCAGGTCCACGCCGCCGGCCCTGGTCATGCCCTCCCAGGCCTCGGGCCGGCGCCATGCCTCCGCGAGCTCGTCCACCCGCACCGGGATCCTGGCGCGCCAGTCGTCGTCCAGGGCCGGCAGCGCCGCACCGGGATTCGTGTCGGTCGTCGGTCCGAGGTCCTTGCGGGCCGCGTCCCGGAAGGCGAGGGACAGCCCGTCGATGTGGGCCAGCAGGTCGCGCACGGCGTACTCGGGGCAGGGCGTCGGATCGCCCAGCCGCTCGTCGCCGATCGCGCCGAGCAACCGGGTCACCGCGCGGGCGGCGGGAGTGAGATCGGGCAGGGGCGTGGTGTCGGAGATGTCCATACAGTGCTGACCGGCCGCCCCGTACGAACTCATCGCCGCAGGCGAATTCCTTGCTCGCCCCGCCGCTGGAGAATTGCTTGCTCGCCCGATCGGGCTAACCCCCGGCCCGGAAGGATCACCGACGCCGCCCGCCCTCATACGCTCCCCAGGTGACTCCTACGAACGCCCTGAACACCGGCCGCGACGAATTCCTCACCTGGGCGACGCGGGAGAGAGGCGTCGCACTGCCCGCGCGCACCACGGACGTGGTGCTGACCATGCTCGCGCTGCACGGCGCCGATCGCAGGGCCGGTGTGCCGGAGCCGACGCCCCAGCTACTTCGGCGGGTGCTGCTCGAGGACCTGCCGCAGCTGCTGTGCGCCGGCGACGACGAGCTGGACGCCGTACCGGACGTCCTCACCCTCCTCGCCGACCGGGTCCGTGCCGCCGGCCGTCTCAACGCCAAGCGCCACGCGCGGCTGCTCGCCGCCGTCGAGGACACCCTCCCTGCCTTCCGCCGCGCCATGGCCGACCCGGCGAACCTGACCTGGCACCGCTGGTACGCGTCGCTGCTGACCGCCGACGGAGTCGACGCGGACGATTCCGCCGCCGTACGGGCCTGGCTCGACGCCTACGGGAGCACACCGCACGCCGACCGGCCGGCCCTGCCGGAGCCGCTGTGCCGCTCCGACCTCGCCGACCGGACGTTCTCCGTACGGGCCCGCCTCGCGGAGGCGCTGCTCGCCGCCTTCGCCCGCGACACCCGCGAGGCGCCTCCGGCCGGACCGCTGCTGCCCGCACCACCGCTGGACGCCGCCCGCCCCGACGACGCGCTCAGCGGCGCACTGGATCGCATCGCCGATACGCTCACCGACCGGTGGACCGCCGCCGGCCTCGCAGAGGCGTTCGCCACGCGGTATGCCGCACTCGCCCCCGGGCCCGAGGCACTGCCGCACCTCGCGCTCGCCGACCGCATGCTCGACGAGCACCTCGACTACTACGGCGACTCGTCGATCCCGCTGCCGCCCCCGCCCGCCGTTCCGGCACCCGACGAGATCCGGGACCTGCTGCACGCCGCCCCGCTGCCCGCGGCACTGGCGGCCGGGACCTTCGACGACGAGCTGCGTGAGGTCTCGGAACGCTGCGGGCTGCCCGGCCCGGCCACCGCCGTGTGGACCGACGGCACCCCGCAGGAACTCGTCGAACTGGCCGCCGACGTCCTGGCCGCACAGGCGGAACGGCTGCCCCTGGTCACCGGCCCGCAGGACGCCTACTCCTTCGACTCCGCGCACATCCTCTACTCGCTCTACGAACGCGGCTGCACCCCCGACTCGATCGCACGCAAGATCTCCGACGCGAAGGACGACGGCCTGCCGCCCGAACTGGAGGACGCCCCCACCCCGGTACCGGGCAGCGCCCCGGACGCCTACGAGACCCCGTCACCCGACGAGCTGTCCGCACTGCTCGGGATGCCCGGCCGTACGGAGGCCGACCGCTCCGAACTCGACGCCCCCGCACGCGGCCTCGCGGGGCTCGTGGACCGACTGGCCGCAACCGGCTGCGTCTTCCGCACCGGCGACACCTACGGTCTCACCCCGCTCGGCGCCGCCGTCATGCGCCATGTGATCACCGCCGGCCATGTGGCCGCCCCCGCCCAGGACACCGTCGCGGGCTGGGACGCGGCGAAGACCGTCGCCGCCACCCGCCACTGGCCCACCCGGCTCGCCGCCACCGCTCTCGCCGCATGGGCGGCGCACCACGGCGGCACGGACGACGCCTGGGCCGAACTGCTCGGCGCGATCTCCGCGGCCAAGGCCGACGACGCCAACGCGGCCCGTACGTCAGAGTCCTTCGCCCGACTCGACCTCGCCGCGGTCCCGGGCACGGTGCTGCGCGCCGCCCTCTCCGACCCGGTGACCGGCGCCGCCGCCCGCAGACTGCTCGTGGCCCGAGGAGAGTCCGTCCCCGAGGACACGGTCCCGCTCACCTCGCGCGCCACGGTGCTCGTCGAGGAGCTGGACCAGTGCTGGATCGACGACATGCTGAGGCAGGTGAAGCGCCGCGAGGGCGCGGGCGGCACCGACGTCCCCCGCCCGGCCGACGTTCCGCCCACGACCCTGCTTCCCGCCTTCGACACGGCAGCCGCCGCTTGGCCGGGCGGCGCCACGGCCCTGATCGGCGCCCTGGCGGAGGTCGACCCCGGCACATCCCTCCGCATCCTGGACACCCTCCAAGCCCACCACCCGGACCGCACGGTGGCGGACGCGGCGGCGCATGCGAAGAAGTCGGCCGAGCGGTCGGTGTCCCGGCGCCGCCACTGACGCGGCGCCCTCCGCCGTCCGCCGTCCCGGCCGGTTCAGCGCCGTTCCGGTCCACCACCGCGGGCGCCGAGCGGGGGAGTCAGCTGTCCAGCAACGCCGCCGCCTGCCTGCGGGCTTCAAGGAGCCACTCGGCGCGCTGCCGGGCCGTGGAGTCGCCGACCGTACGGAAGACGACGCGGCGGACGTCGTCGACCCCGGTGTACGGCAGCACGCACGCGGCCCAGATGCGCTGCAAGGGATCCCCGAACTCGCCGTGTTCACGATCGGCAGGGGTGTCCGAGGTGTTCAGCACGAGCGCCCGGCCCGCCCGGAGCAGCCCGACGGGCTCACCGTCGGCGGTGCCCAGTTTGTAGGCGACGCCGGGCGCGAACACCCGCTGCACCCAGCCGGTGAGCACGGCAGGCGGCATGCCCCACCAATTGGGATGGACGAACACCAGCGCGTCGAGCGTCCCCACCTCGGCCCGGTGGCGGGCCACTTGAGGGTCCTGGGCGTCCTGAGCCGCTTCTACGGTCTCCGTCTCACCGGCGGTCAGCATGGGCGAAAAGCCCTCGGCGCACAGGTCGTGCGCGAGGACCTCGCACCCGCGTTCCCGCAACTCGTCGACGACGGTGCCGAAGACGGCGTGGTTGAAACTGCCCGGACGTGGGTGTGCGAGATAGGCCCCTATGCGCATGTGCTGCTGATCCCCCTGAACGATGTGGGCCGGTGCCTACCACGCGGCCGTCTTTCCTGCCTCGGTATCGGACCGTAGGCCCCCGTCCTGCGTTCACCGCTGGGTGGACGACCATTCTGCAGTCGGCCGACGAGGCCCGCGTACAGGCGCGTACAAGGCGCCCGTCACCGAGCACTCCGGCGAGGGGGACTCGTCCGTCTTGCGCGTTCAGCCCTGGGCGGCGAACTCCACGAAGGCCGCCCAGTCCTCCGATGCCACGTGCAGGATCGGGGCCTCCGTGACCTTCGAGTCGCGGACGTGGATCACACCAGGGCAAGCGGCGACCTCCACGCACTCGCCGCCCTCGCCACTGCTGTAGCTGCTCTTGAACCAGGCGGACTCCGGAACGGTCTGCACGGTCGCTTCGACGTTCATCTCTCTCCAAGCAACTTCTCGACAAAGGCCAGCGATTCGCGCGGAGTGAGCGCCTGAGCCCGGAGAATCCCGTACTGCTCCTCAAGCTCCCGGACGGGCTGTCGCTCCGTGTAGAGACGGCTGTCCTTGTGCGCCTCCACATACGCGATCCTCCGTCCTTCTCTCGTCTCGATCAAGGTGAACGGACCAGCCAAGCAGGCGTGCTCCTCGCGGTCCGTCATCATCACCTGAAGTTCGACATTGCGGCGCTGGCCACAGAGCAGCAGATGCTCGAGTTGGCCGCGCATTACCCCGCGCCCGCCCGACGGGCGACGCAGCACAGACTCCTCGATCACGAAGCTGATCGTGGGCAGCGGCGTGCGTGACAGGTTCTCCTGCCGGGCCAGGCGGGCAGCCACTCGCTGAGCGACCGTCTCTTCGTCCAGCAGCGGACGCCGCATGGTGAACACCGCGTGCGCGTACTCCTCGGTCTGCAACAGCCCCGGCACGGCGTTCGTGGCGTAGACGTGCAACTCGACCGCCTGCGCCTCCAACCGCGCCGCGTCCCGGAAGAACGCCGGGTACTGCGCCCGCGCGACCTCCTCCTTGCCGGCCTTCAGTAACCCGCCTGCGTCCAGCAGCTCGTCCGCCTTGTCGATGAACTTCGGCGGCGGAATGCGACGCCCTTGCTCGAAGGAGGCGATGGTCGAAGCCGAGTACCCCGTCCTTGACCCGAAGTCCGCGCGCTCCAGCCCCGCCCGGATCCGGCAGAGCTTCAACTGCTGCCCGAAGACGTGCAGGATCCCCGACCCCGCCTCGTGCTCGTACCCGTGTTCCGGTCGTTCCTGCTGATCGTCCACGACCCCGTACCTCCCGTACCCGTGCCGTCCGTCCCGCCGCACACCGCTCCCGCCCCCAAACTCCCCACGCCCCGCCCCCGGTCACGCTCCACCCCGCGTACAGCGCCGCCCGCCCCCGCGTACACCCCGCACCCGTCACCGCGTCCCTCCTGGTCAACGGTACGCACGGACCACCAGCGTTTCCTCCATGAACGGAGCAATTACCCCTCCCGTGGCGCCGGCCCAACCGCCCGCCCGCACTCGCGAGTTCTCGATGCAATTCACGTCCACACCACGCGGCGCGCGCCTCGCCCGCCGGCTGGTGGCGCACCGGCTGGACGAGTGGGGCCACCCGTACGACTCGACGCCCAACGAGACGCTGACCCTCATCGCCGCCGAACTCACCGCGAACGCCGTCCGCCACGGCCATGTCCCCGGGCGGGACTTCCACCTCCGCCTCACCGCGAGCCCACACCCGAGCCCGACCCCGCCCCCGACGCCCGCCCCGACCGCCACCCTCCGCATCGAGGTCGCCGACACCCGCACCGAGGGCCGCCCCGCCCAAGACACCGCCGACAACCCGCCGCCGCTCCGCGAGGAGTCAGGCCGCGGCCTGTACCTCGTCGCCCGGCTCGCAGACCGCTGGGGCGTCACCCCCCGGGTCGCCGCCCCAGGTAAGCGGGTCTGGGCGGAGCTGCACCTACCGCATGTTCACCCAGGCGCCGAGCCCACCTGAGCGCCCGCGCATGCCAACCCGGACCGCACTGAGGACGCCGCCCGACCACCCCGTTGCGATTTTCGCAACGAATCAGTACGGTAAGCGAATGGACGAGTCTGTGAGTGACCGCGTACGCAGAGTCATGGAAGCGGCCTCCGTGAGTCAGGCTGCCTTCGCCGAAAGAGTGCGGCTCACGCCCGACAAACTCTCGAAGAGCCTGACCGGTGTCCGGCGCTTCACCTCGCTCGATCTCGCCCTGATCGCCGAGGCAGGCGGCACCACGGTCGACTGGCTGCTCACCGGGCGTGCCCCGTCCCAGCCGTCGTTCGCCGCGCGGACCACCGACGCCGGTGTGCCCGAGCGGGACGAGGTGGACCGGGTCGCCCAGCGCTACACCGCCGCGTACGAGGTGCTGGAGCTGCTCGGCCGGCTCCCGAAGCTGCCGGCTCTGCCGGACATCCGTGCGGACCTGGCCCTGCACATCGACCAGGGGCGGCAACTCGCCGAGGACGCGGCCAGGGGTCTCGCGGCCACGGGGGAGTGGTCAACGGGACGCGAGACGGACGCGCTGATCGCGGCATGTGCCAAGGCGTACGGCGTGGACGTCGCGATCACGGCGTTGCCCGACGGGGTGAACGGCGTGACCTGGCAGACCGACACCTTCCGGCTCGTCCTCGTCGGCCCGAGCAGCGTCTGGACCCGGCAGCGCTTCACCCTGGCCCATGAACTCGGACACATCCTGGCCAGGGACGCGCAGGACCCGATGGTCGAGAAGCGGATCCGGCCGGGCAGGGTGAAGGACCTCACGGAGGTCCGGGCGAACGCGTTCGCGTCGCATCTGCTGATGCCGGCTCCCGAAGTCGAGGAGCGCTTCAAGCAGGTTGTCGCCGCCGACGGGCAACTCGGCAGGGACGCATTCGCGCACCTCGTGGTCGAGTTCAAGGTGTCACCGAGCGCACTGGCCGTGCGGCTGGGGCAACTCGGGCTGATCGACAAGGACGTTCGGGACCGGCTCCGGGTCCTCACCGCGGAGACGTGCCACCTGGTGGCGGGAGCTGCCGCCGAGTTCCAGCGGCAGCTGGCCTGGGCGGGGGCCCGGCAGTTCCCCGCCCGCATCGCGGATCAGCTCTTCAGCGGTTACACGGCCGGAGAGACCACGCTGCGGCCGCTGGCGTCGCTCCTCGATGTGGAGGTGGACTGGCTGCACGACGTACTCGAGCCGGAACGCAAGGGCGCGGTCGATGCTCCGGCATCCGACCTCGACGCGAAGGACCCGGTCTTCACTCCATGAGGCTCTGCTGGTTCCCGGACAACACGGTCCTGTGCAATTTCGCTGCCGTAGATCGTCTCCCGCTGCTGGAAGCGGTGCTCGACGGACGAGGCCGCTGGACGCAGGCCGTGGCCTACGAGGCCGAGCAGTCGAGCCGTCATCATCCGCCCCTGCGCGGGATATCGCAGGACGGGTGGCTCCGGGACCCGATCGAGATCACGGACTCCCGTGAGCTGACCGAGGTCGAGCGGGTCCGCAGAGCAGTGTTCGGCGGTGTGGCGTCGCAGCCGCTGAAGCACCTAGGTGAGGCGGAGACGTGCGTACTGATCACCGTGCGCCCCGAGTTACGGGACGCGGTGTGGATCACCGATGACCGATCCGCCGGCACCTACGCCCGACGCAGAGGCATCACGACCAAGGAGACCTACGACCTCGTGAACGAGGCCGTGGTCGGTGGGCTGATCACTCCTGGCGATGGTCACGGCCTGCTGGGGGCGATGGTGGCAGCGGGCCGTCATCTGCACCGTGTGTCCCGGCGCCCTTCGGAGCTCCAGCAATAGGCCGTCACCCCGCCCGACCGCCATACTCAAAAGCGCCGGCTGCCGCTCATGGGTTACGGGCGACCGAGCCCCCGTCCGGGCAAGGACCCAGCGGCAGATAGGCGATTCCCCGCCACAGTGCCCGCGTGCCGGGCAGCGGTTGCCGGTCGTGGGCGTCATCCGGTGCCCAGTCATGGTCCGGCCCGGCACCGGTCGTGTCGAGGGGTTGCCATCCTGGATCGCCGGTGGCGGCGAAGGCGGCCCAGGCCGCGACCATGTCCCGTGACAGGAGGTGATCCGCGGGGGTGGGTGGGCCGCCGACGAGGAACTCGACGGCGGGCAGTGTGTGGTTGCCGAAGGCGAAGGGCACATCGGCGCAGTGCCAGGCCCGTACCTCGCCGCCGTCCGGCCCGGTGCGCCGCCGGTCGAAGTGCGACAGGTACGTCAAGCCGCCGGCCCGTGCGTGCGACTCGGCGAGCCGGCTGCTGTACTCGGCGAAGAGCAGGTCGCCGAAGACGGAGAGGTGGACATCCAGGACGGGGGCGTCCGGCATGAGCTCGCGGTAGCCGCCGACCAGGCCGTCGGGCAGCCCGAAATCGGCAGCGAACCGCTCCAGTCCGTCCCATGTCGTGATCTTCGCGCTGCTGTCGACGGCGTCCATCAGCCAGTACTCCTGCGTGGTGCGGCACACCAGCAGGTCCACGTCCGCCGCGGCGCCCGACGCCAGTCCCGCGAGCGGTTCCACGGGCAGAACGTCGCCGTCGACGACCGGTCCGTAGATCACCGGGTCGTAGTGGAGATGCCCGGAGGCCGGGTCGTGGCGGTAGGCGTCGACGACGTCGTCGGACGCGGCGACCAGGGCCCCCGGCGACGCCGCTGCCAGAGCGTCGGGCGTCGCGGGTAGGCCCGCCGCGGCAGCGACCCGCGCGGTGATCTCCCGCGCGAGCCCGGCCGAGAAGCACGGGCCCACCGCGCTGTGTGCGATCGCACGGCGAAAGAGGCCCTTCGCCCGGTCCATCACCATCAGGCAGGCGGCGGACGTCGCGCCGGCGGACTGCCCCGCCAGCGTGACGATCTCCGGATCACCCCCGAACGCACCGATGTTCTCCCGCACCCAGCGCAGGGCGGCGACCTGGTCGAGCAGGCCGCGGTTGTCCGGGAACGGGCCGGTGCCCGGAGCCGACGGCACGTGCCCGAAACCCTCGAACCCGAGCCGGTAGTTGACCGTCACCACGACCAGCCGGCCGTCCCGGGCGAGGACGGTGCCGTCGAAGTCGGGCTGCGCGGAGGATCCGAAGGTGTACGCGCCGCCGTGGATCCACACCAGCACCGGCAGCGCGGACGCGTCCACCGGCGCCCAGACGTTGAGCGTCAGCACGTCCTCGTCCCCCGGGGACCACACGGGCGCCCCCGGCAGCTGGGCGGATTGCGGGGCGACGTGCCCGAAGCGGGCGCACTCCCGCACCTCGCGCCAGGGGTCGACCGGCTGCGGCTCGCGGAACCGCGCGGCCCCGAACGGCGGAGCCGCGTACGGTACTCCGAGCACCGCCACCACGTCACCGTCGGCCACCCGGCGCCCGCGCACCGGGCCGTTCTTCGTCTCGACGACGTCCACGGATCCCCCAAGCCCTTACCGCCCCGCGGATTCGCAGGTCGGCGGTGATCATGTCAGCGCGCCGCCGGGCGGCGCCAGCGAGAAAGCCGCGTCCGGTGTGCCCGCGCCATCGGTTCGCCACCGCCACCAGGGCGGGGAACAAAGCTGTCCGGCACGTCGTTCCGGCGATCATGACGACCAAGCACGAAGTTCTGCGCTTCACCGCCTTCTCCCGGGACCCTGAGGGCGGCAACCCCGCCGGCGTCGTCCTCGACGCAGAGGGGCTCGACGCCGCCGGGATGCTCGCCATCGCCGCAGAGCTCGGATACAGCGAGTCCGCGTTCCTGACCGCACCGCCCGAAGGGCTCGAGGGGGAGCCCGGAAGGGCGTTCACCATCCGGTACTTCAGTCCCAGGGCGGAAGTACCGTTCTGCGGGCACGCCACCGTGGCCACGGCCGTCGCCCTCGGCGAGCGCATCGGCACGGGCGACCTCGTCTTCGCGACGCGCGCCGGGACGGTGCCCGTGACGGTGACCGAGAAGGACGGGGCGCTGCGGGCGACGCTGACCACGGTGGAGCCGCACAGCGAGCCCGTCGCGGACGCGGACCTCGCCGAGGCACTGGCCGCGCTCGACTGGCCGGCCGCCGACCTGGACCCGGCGCTGCCGCCCCGTATCGCCTTCGCAGGAGCCCGGCATCTGGTGCTCGGTGCCGCGACCCGTGAACGGCTCGCGGACCTGGCGTACGACTTCGACCGACTCGAGGCCCTGATGCGCCGACTCGACCTGACCACGGTGCAGTTGGTGTGGCGCGAGTCGGAGAGGGTCTTCCATGTGCGTGACCCGTTCCCGGTGGGCGGCGTGATCGAGGACCCGGCCACGGGCGCGGCGGCAGGCGCGTTCGGCGCGTACGCCCGCGAACTCGGCCTGGTCCCCGAGGCGTCCGTGCTCACCCTCCACCAAGGTGCGGACATGGGCCGCCCGGGCGTACTGACCGTGGAGCTCCGCGAAGGCGACAAGCGCGTGCGGGTGACGGGCACGGGTGCCCGCATCGCCTGACGCCCCGCGGTGCTTCTCGGGTCGGCCCCGGCCTTAGGCTGCCGATCATGACCGGTGACGACCTGGACCTTGTGATCTTCGACTGCGACGGCGTGCTCGTCGACAGCGAACGGATATGCGTCGAAGTCGACGCCGTGATCATGGCCGACCTCGGGGTGTCGTTCACCGAGGCCGAGATCGTCGAACTTTTCGTGGGTTCCTCCGCCGAAGTCTTCACGGCTGTGGTGGAGGAGCGCCTCGGGCGGCCACTGGAGCGGGGCTGGCAGCGGAAGTACGAGCATCTCTACGACGCCGCCCTTGCCGACCGGTTGACCGCTGTCGACGGTGTCACCCAGGCCCTGGCGGATCTCACCGTACCCGTCTGCGCGGCGTCCAACGGGGACCGCGACGGTATCCACCGGAGTCTGCGGATCGCCGCGTTGAGCGACCACTTCGAGGGGCGGGTCTTCAGCGCCGCCGATGTGCCCCGGGGCAAGCCCGCCCCTGACCTCTTCCTGCACGCCGCCCGCTCGATGGGGGCCGACCCCGCGCGGTGCGCGGTGATCGAGGACAGTGCGTACGGGGTCCAGGCCGCACGCGCCGCCGGCATGCGGGCCTTCGGCTACTGCGGCGGCCTGACCCCGGCCGCCCGCCTGGCGGGACCCGGCACGGTCGTCTTCGACGACATGCGCGAGTTGCCGGGGCTCCTGGCCGCACGCGACGCCGGCCGCTAGAACGACGTCTCGCGCACGCTCGCCCGGTCCGAGGGCTCGGTCGTCGCCGTGATCTCCGAGCGGTGGCGGGCGGCCGAGAAGGTGGCCGTCAGGGTCTCCGGAGCGGTTTGGGACGTGCTGACCGTGAACCCCTGGTTGGGCACCGCCGAGATGAGGCACACCCCGCCGCTGCCGTAGCGCACGGTCGCCTTGCCGCCCTGCGAGGAGATCGTGTGCACGCCGGAGCCGCCCTGCTCACAGCCGCCGCCCTGTCCCTCGGGCGGCTGTGCGGCGGACGGCTCGTCCGGGACGGGCGGACTCGTCCGGGCGGCCGGCGCCGGCGTCGGCGCAGGCGGCTTCTCCGCCGTCCTGGACGGCGTCGGCGACGGCGTGGGCACGCTCGGCCTCGGCCGGGGGGTGGGGGAACGGGAGGGGCGGGCGGCGGGAGAGGAGGACGCCGGAGCGGCCACGAAACCCTCCGGCGCCGACTGCGCGACCGGCGCCGTCGGCCTGGTCGAACCCACCACGAAATGGACCGTGATCATCACGGCCGTGACGCTGGCCGCGGTGCAGGACAGCCAGATGAGCAGGTAGCGCGGAAGGCGGGACACGACACCATAGTGACGGACCGGCTAACGTGCCTGCCCATGGCCTCCGTACTTGTCGTCGAGGACGACCCTGTCATCCGGGCCGCGTTGATCGAGGTCCTCACCGGGCACGGGTACGCGGTGAAGACCGCCCACCAGGGCTTCGAGGCGCTGCGCGACGTCACCCAGAGCCCGCCCGACATCGTGGTGCTCGACCTGGGGCTGCCCGACCTGGACGGCCTCGACGTGCTGCGGATGATCCGCGGCGTCTCGCGGGTGCCGGTCCTGGTCGCCACCGCGCGCGACGACGACACGGAGATCATCAGGCTGCTCAACGCAGGGGCCGACGACTACATGGTCAAGCCCTTCTCGGGCGGTCAGCTCGCGGCCCGGCTCGCCGCCGTGCTGCGACGCTCCGGCCCGGTCACGGAGGAACCCGACCGGCAGCCGGTCGTGCAGGTCGGCGATCTGAGGATTGACCCGCCGGCCCGCACCGCGCACCTCGCCGGACGGGAACTGGCGCTCACGCGTCGGGAGTTCGACCTGCTGGCGTATCTCGCGGCACACGCCGACCAGGTCATGTCCCGCAAACGGATCCTCGCGGAGGTGTGGCAGCAGCCGTATCTGGAGGACCAGACCGTGGACGTCCATCTCTCCGCCCTCCGCAGGAAGTTGGGCGAGAAGGCAGCGGACCCCCGCTATCTGCACACAGTGCGCGGCATCGGTATAAAACTGGTCGCATCGCCCTCATGAGACGCGCACTCGCCGGGATCGCGCTGGCCGTGACGTCGATGGTCGCCCTCTCCTTCCTCATTCCCCTCGCCCTGCTCGTCCGCGAACAGGCGCGAGACCGGGTGACCACGGCCGCCGAGCAGCGGGCGTCCGCCCTGTCCCCGGTCCTCGCCCTCACCACGCGACGGGTCGACGTCCAGCAGGCGGTCGCCGAGCTGGACTCCCGCGACCAGTTGGCCGTACGCCTCCCCGGCGGCGGGTTCGTCGGCACCCCGCACGCCCCGCGGGAAGCGCTCGACCGTGCGGTCCGCAAGCGGGAGACGCTCGCCATGGACACCGCGGAGGGGTGGGTCTATCTCCAGCCCGTCGTGCTGCCCGAGGACCGGGTCGCGGTCGTCGAGGCGTATGTGCCCGCGGCGGAGTTGACCCGCGGCGTGTGGGCCTCGTGGGGGGTGATGTCGCTGCTGGCCGTGGGTCTGGTGGGCGGCTCGGTGCTGGTCGCCGACCGGCTGGGCGCCCGGGTGGTCCGTTCCTCGCAGAGCCTGAAGCGCGCCTCTCTGGCGCTCGGCTCCGGCGACCTCGACGTACGGGTGGAGCCGGACGGGCCGCCGGAGCTGCAGGACGCCGGCGCCGCGTTCAACACCATGGCCGACCGGGTGGTGGAACTGCTCGCGATCGAACGCGAGATGGTCGCCGACCTCTCGCACCGACTGCGCACCCCGCTGACGGCGCTGTACCTGGAAGCGGACCTCCTGGGCGCATCGCCGGGCGCCCGGCGGATCACCACGGCCGTGTCGCAACTGGAGGCCGAACTCGACTCGATCATCACCGCGGCTCGAACCCCGCTCGCCGCCGGTCCGGCCGCGGGGCAGGCGCCGGGGCGGGCCTGCGAGGTGGCCGAGGTCGTCGCGATGCGGTTGGACTTCTGGTCGGTGCTCGCCACTCAGCAGGACCGGATCTGCGAACGCTCCTTCACTCCGCGCCGGACTGCCGTGCGGTTCCCGGAGGACGATCTGGCCGCTGTGGTGGACGCCCTGATCGGGAACGTCTTCCGGCACACCCCGCTGGGCACGGCGTTCGCCGTACGGGTGGAACGCGGCGACCGGCATGTGCTGCTGACCGTGGACGATGCGGGGCCCGGCGTCGCCGATCCCGCGGCGGCGCTCACCCGGGGCGTCAGCGTGGGCGGCGCCGGCGGCACGGGCCTCGGGCTGGACATCGTCGCGCGGGCGGCGCGGGCCGCCGACGGGGAACTGGAGATCGGCCGGTCTCCGATGGGCGGGGCGCGGGTGCGGGTGTCGTTCGGGCTGGCGTGAAGGCGACGCCTCCGAAAAAAATCTTCTCCCTCACGGCGCGTGCGTGACCTGGGGTGACCGGCGGTATTTCAACGAGAGTGCCCACTGTCAAGACACTCGACACTCACGAATGTCTAACGAATCACAGACTTTTGAGCCTGCGTGGTGTCAGAGTGACTCAAGAAGCTGGAGTTACTGACCAGTTGGACCAGTTCCGCGTGCCTGTGTGCTGACCCGACTTCAGGGAAGGCAGACCCCTTCCGGAGTCGTCGGACTCATGCAGACACGCAACGGCGGCAGACCCCGCCGACCCCCGGCCAACACGGCCGCGCCCACAGGCGCTCGCACCGGTCCCGTCCACCGGTTCCCCGCGGCACGGTCCGCCGTTCCGCGGGTCAGTCCCCCTGAGTGATCCGTCGACATTCCGCACCGGCCCCCACCGCAACCAGCGGTCCGACATGACGACTCCCCACCGCGCGCCTCGGGCGCGCTGGAGGAAACACCCCCATGGACATGCTCACCAACAACGCCCGTGCCTTCCGGCACCGGGCCGCCGCCCGATCCGATGAATTCGGCCGTCTCGCAGACGGCCAGTCCCCCCAGGCGCTGTTCATCACCTGCTCCGACTCGCGAGTGATCCCCTCACTGATCACGGACGCCCGCCCGGGAGAGCTGTTCGAGCTCCGCACGGCGGGGAACATCATCCCCGAGCACGCCCCCGGCCGGCACTCCAGCGAGGCGGCCACCGTCGAGTACGCGGTCGAGGTGCTCGGCGTCACCGACATCGTCGTCTGCGGCCACTCCCACTGCGGTGCCGTAGGCGCGATGGTGCGACGCGAAGACCTGTCCGCCGTACCGGCGGTCCGCGGTTGGCTCGAGAGCACCTCGCCCCCGCCCCTCTTCACGGATACCTCCGGTCCCGCCGTCGCCGAGGCCGTCCAGGACCATGTGGTGCGCCAGCTGCGCCGGTTACGCGACTACCCCTGCGTCGCCCGCAGGGCAGAGGAAGGGCGGCTGAACCTGCACGGCTGGTTCTACGAGATCGACACCGGCTCCGTGCTCGTCCACCGGCCGTACGACGGCATGTTCCTTCCGCTGTGAGCACCGCCGACACCCGCGAACGCGGGAACCGCGGACGCCACCGGCGAGCAGCGCCGCAGGGCGCCGCCGAACGCCCCTCCGCGGCGACGCTGCGGTCGGACCTCACCGCGTCCGTCGTCGTCTTCCTGGTCGCCCTGCCACTGTGCGTGGGCGTGGCGGTCGCCTCCGGCGTGCCGGCCGAACTCGGACTGGTCACCGGCATCGTCGGCGGACTCGTCACCGGACTGCTGCCCGGCAGCAGCCTGCAGGTCAGCGGACCGGCGGCGGGGCTGACGGTCCTTGTGCTCGAAGCCGTCACCGAGTTCGGACTCGGCGCCCTGGGCGTCTTCGTCCTCGCGGCGGGCGTACTCCAACTGGTCATGGGCGCACTGCGGCTGGGCCGCTGGTTCCGCGCCATCTCCGTCGCCGTGGTGGAGGGCATGCTGGCAGGGATCGGCCTCGTACTGATCGCAGGCCAGCTCTACGCCATGACCGACGCGAAGGCGCCCGGCTCCGGGCCGGCCAACCTGTCGGGTCTGCCCGGCCTGTTCATCGCCACGGCGGGGTCGTCCGCGGCGCTGACCGCGTTCGTTCTCGGTGCGGCGACCGTCGGGCTGATGGCCGTGTGGAGGCATCTGCCGCCCAAGGTCCGCCTGGTACCCGCACCGCTGGCGGCAGTCGCCCTCACCACGTCCGCCGTGGCGCTGTTCCAACTGCCCGTGAAGCGGGTCGATGTACAGGGTCTGCTGGGTGTGATCCGGCCCCCGTCCACCGACGACCTGGGCAGCATCATGGACGTGGGTCTGGTCGGGGCGATCGGCACGGTGGTCGCCATCACGCTCATCGCGTCGGCGGAGAGCCTGTTCAGCGCGGCCGCCGTCGACCGCCTGCACACCGGACCCGGCACCGACTACGACAAGGAGCTGATGGCGCAGGGCGCGGGCAACACCTTGTGCGGGGCGCTCGGTGCGCTGCCGATGACCGCGGTCATCGTGCGCAGTGCGGCCAATGTCCAAGCCGGTGCCCGGACCAAGGCGTCACGGGTCCTGCACGGCGTATGGCTGCTGCTGTTCGCGGCGCTGGTGCCGGCCGCGCTCGGCCTGATACCGGTCGCCTCGCTCGCGGGCATCCTCGTCTTCTCCGGCTGGAAGCTCATCCCGCTGAAGGAACTCGGACCGCTGTGGCGCAAGCATCGCGGGGAGGCCCTGATCCTCGTGGCGACCGCTGTCGCCATTGTCGCGACCAACATGTTCGAGGGTGTGCTGGCCGGGCTGCTGCTCGCCGTCGCAAAGACGGCGTGGGAGACGTCGCACGTCCATGTGGACACCGACCACGGCCCGGACCGTGACGGTCCCGTCCGCGTGGTCCTCTCCGGCAACGCGACCTTCCTCCGGCTGCCCCGGATCCTCGACACCCTCGAGAAGCTGCCGAAGGACCGGCACATCGAGCTCGACCTGCGCGACCTGCGGCATCTGGACCACGCATGCAGCACCGCCCTCGCCAACTGGGCCGACCGGCACAACAAGAAGGAAGGAGCCGCCCGTGTGCTGATGCCCGCCGCCTGACGACGCCCTCGCCAGGCCCGGCCCGTACGGCTGCTGTCACCGGCCGTCCTGCGGGCCCGGGCCGGGGCCGGAAGGTCCTACCGTCGGGCGCCGAAGTTCTGGGTCCACCAGGGGCCGCCGTCACCGAAGTGGACGCCGACGCCGAGCTCCTTGAACGAGCAGTTGAGGATGTTCGCGCGATGGCCCGGGCTGTTCATCCAGGACTGCATCACGGACGCGGCGTCGGCCTGCCCCCGGGCTATGTTCTCGCCGAGCGTCGACCACTCGTATCCGGCGGCCTCGACCCGAGTGGTCATCGTGGAGCCGTCGGGCCCGGTGTGGGACATCACGCCGCTGCGGGCCATCACGTCGCTGTAGTCGTCGGCGGCGCGGGTCAGTTCGGCGTTGGCGGTGACCGGCGAGCAGCCGGCCGAGGCACGCTCCTTGTTGACGAGCGCGAGGACCTGGGCCTCGGGACCGCTGGAGTCGGATCCACCGGATCCACCGGATCCACCCGAGGTGCCGGAGCCGCCCGAACCCGATCCGGACCCGGAACCGCCTGTGCCGCCACCGCTGCCGGAGCTGCTCGGCGCCTGCGTCGTCGTCCGGGTCCTGGTCTTCGGCGCGGCCGTCGGGCTCGGCTTCCGCTTCGGCTCGGCGGAGGCGGTGACTCCAGGGCTCGGCGACGCGCTTGTCGGCGTTCCCCCGGGCGTGCGGGAGGCGAGCGGCGACGCAGAGGCCGCCGCGGCGTCCTCGTCGCCCTGTCCGGGCGCCTGCGCGGCCACGTCGGTCTCCACACGGCCCGACGCGCCGCCCTCCTCCCCGCCGGCGGTGGCCAGCGTGATCCCGACTCCGGCGGTGACCGTGAGCACGCCCAGCGCCAGCACGGCGCTGCGGGCCCGCAGTCCGGCCTTGGGGCGGGCGTGCGAACGGGGGTTGGGGCGGGCGGCTCTGCGAGAACCCATGCGTACGACACCTCGGAAGGAAGACGGCTGAGCAGCGTGATCCCGGTGGGCGCCGCTGCGCCCACCGGGATCACGGTGGGGGGTTGTGGAGATCGTAAGCCGGTTCGATGTACGCATGCCCTGTCGTAAGGGGTTCTTCAAGAAGCCATAAGGAAGGCATCAGGCTCAGCCAAGGATGTCTTGTGGAGGACGGGCGAGCTGTGGGATACAGGTCTGGACCAATCCTCGTCGTTCGTACGCGGAGGCCCGACCGTGCAACGTCCCCCCACAACCGTCGTGTTGGCCTGCTCTGCCGCTCTCGTCCTCGCCGCCTGCACCGCGCGGGACGAGAAGGACGACAAGCCTCCCTCGGTGCCCCTGGGAGTGACCGCGCAGGCGGGCAGCGCCACCTCGGTGCACGTCATGTGGGACAGGGCCGCCGACAACAAGGAGGTCACCGGCTACGAGGTCTACCGCAACGGGACCAAGGTCAAGTCCCTGCCCGGCAGCCGGCACATGGTGGACGTCGACGGCCTGGCGCCGCGGACCGCGTACAGCTTCACCGTGCGGGCGCGGGACGCCGCCGGGAACTTCTCCGGGCTCAGCGCGGCGATATCCGTCACCACACCGGCCCCCGCACCGGACGACCGCCGGCCACCGAGCCCGCCCGGGCAGGTCAAGGGCCGTACGGACAGTGGCGCGACGGTGACCCTGACCTGGCAACGGGCCACGGACGACACCGGCGTCACCTCGTACGACATCTACCAGGCGGACTCCCGCATCCACAGCGTGAGCGGGACGCGGACCACCGCGCGCGTCACCGGTCTGCGACCGGGCACCGTCTACACCTTCACCGTACGGGCCAGAGACGCCGCCGAGAACTCGTCGCCGGACAGCAACCCCGTGGACCTCACCACCCCATCGGCGCCAGGTGACGACAGTCCGAACACGGCACCGTCCGGCCTCGAGGTGACCGCACGCAAGGGCAGCATCAAGCTGAGCTGGACCCCGCCCGAGACCGGTGCCCCGGTCAAGGAGCACCAGCTCCATCTGAACGGCACGTTGGCGACCACGATCGTCTGGGGCGCGCAACCGCCCACCGGGACGGCCACGTACACCATGACCGTCACCGACAGGCCGGGAACCCGCTACAGCATCAAGCTCAGGGCCAAGCTGCCCGACGGCACGTGGGGCGACTTCTCGGCGCAGCGCACCGTCGTCGTCCGTTAGCGCGCGTCTGGACAAGACCCGACGAGCGTTGCCGGCCAACTCGTCGGCCACCAAGACGGCGTCGTCAACGTAGACGGCTGACCAGAGCGAATGCTTCCTCGGTCTTGGGGTGGGTCTTGCCTAAGCGCTGTCCCATAACTGCTGGTCCCGGGTGAGATGATCTTGCCGTGTCTGGGTGATCACGGCGTCGGAGCCCTCCTGGATAGCCCCGTTCAGCGGGCTGAGTCGGCGTCAGTTCGGCAAGCTGGTCACCGCGCTCCGGCGCGAGGGTGCAGATCCGGTGCGCAAGGGCCGGCCGTGGAGCCTGCCGCTGGAGGACCGCGTGCTCTTGGTCGCCGCCTATGGCGGACGAACCCGACCCTGCGCCAACTGGCGCCGCTGTTCGGGGTCTCGAAGTCGGCAGCGGACCGCATCATCGACCACCTCGGGCCATCGCTCGCGCTCCAGCCCCGCAAGCGGTTCCGCAAGGACACGGTTCTGATCGTGGATGGCACGCTCGTCCCGACCCGGGACCACACCGTGGCCGAGCAGTCGAAGAACTACCGCAACTCGACGAACCACCAGGTCGTCATCGACACCGACACCCGGTTGGTCGTCGCGGTCGGCCGCCCTTTGCCGGGCAACCGCAACGACTGCAAGGCATGGGAACTGTCGGGAGCGAAGGAAGCCGTCGGCAGGGCCACGGTGATCGCCGACGGCGGCTACGGGGGCACCGGCCTGGTCATCCCGCACCGCCGCGAACGCGGCCAGGCCGAACTGCCGGCCTGAAAAGAGGAACACAACACCTCCCACCGCAAAGTCAGAGCCCGCGTCGAGCACGCCTTCGCTCGGATGAAGACCTGGAAGATCCTCCGCGACTGCCGCCTGAAGGTGTTGAACGCCGAAGGCCCGGAGGAGTGCAACTACGCGTTGCCGCACACGCTCATGCCGGCGATCCCGGCTGCGCTACCGGAGTACGAGGCTTGGTATCACGAGCGCGACTTCGTCGACGACTACCGGTACCTCAAGCAGGTGTACCAGGTTCTCCAGTACGGCCGCCCGCGCTGCCGCTGGGTCCTGAAGTCCCCCTGCACCTAGGCCATCTCGACGCGCTGCACACGGTTTTTCCGGACGCCACGCTTGTGTGGTGCCATCGCGACCCAGTCACAGCCTGGCCTCGTTCTGCAGCCTGGTTGAGCAGGGCATGGCCGCCAACACCCACCCCGTAGACCTGCACGGCATCGGGACCACCTGGTTCGACCTGCTGAGCCGTGCCATGCAGCGCGGCCTCGCAGCCCGTGCCGCCATCCCCCGCGAGGCGATGGTGGACGCCCCGTACTCCTGGCTCAGCACCGACCGGGCCACGAACGCCCCAAGCTCTACGATGCAGTCGGCGCCCGCTGGACCGACGCCGAAGCCGCCCGGCTCCCCCGTGCGGTCGCCCGCCCCAAGGGCAGCCGCCCGCACACCTACGACCTGGAGCGCTACCGCCTGACGCGCAGCGAGGTCGAGTCGGCGTTCGCCGAGTGCAACGCCCTGCGGGCCGAGGTCGAATCGTGATCCTTATCCTGCTCGAGAGTCTTGAGAGTGAGGTCGGATGATTTCCCTTAGTGATTTGGTAGATCTGGCGCGGCAGTTCGAGGGCGATCTTTCCCTACCTGTCGACCTACTGCGGGTGGGGGATCTGGCAATCGATGTCGATGCCACTCCTGCCATCATGGGATGCGTAAATCTTTCTCAAGACTCGAAATACCGAGAGAGCATCGCGACCTCAACTCGGTCCGCGATCCGAAAAGGGTGTCTCCTCGCGGCACAAGGAGCGGATATCGTCGATCTCGGCGCCGAGTCCAGCAATCCCCGTACGGTGCAGGTGCTGGCACACGAACAGATATCCGTCCTGATGCCGGTCGTGAAGGAACTTGCTGAGCAAGGTATCGTCGTTTCGGTCGAGACCTACGAGCCTGCCGTTGCCCGGTCGTGCCTGGAAGCGGGGGCGCTCGTCTTGAACTACTCCGGCGGGTTGGCGTCCGACGGTGACATATTTCCGATAGTGGCCGACCATCAGGCGACGATTATTCTGTGCCATGTCGAGGGGAGGAACTCTCGAGACGTGAGCGCAAGGGGTATCGACGAAGACCCCATTCCCGGGATGCTCGACTACTTTGACAAGCGTGTGGAACACGCTCGCTCCGTGGGAGTCGATCGAATCGCCTTCGACCCTGGAATTGGCTTCTCCCACAAGGGACCCATAGCCGCCCATGCTCGCATTCATTATCAGGCCAAGGCTCTCCTTCATACGTTCCGACTGCGGCGGATAGGTCTTCCGATCTGCCACGCCTTGCCGCATGCTTTCAGCCTCTTCGAGGAGGAGTTTCGTACCGCTGAAGGCTTCTTCGCAATGTTGGCGCACCTTGGCGGGACAGGTATTTACCGCACTCACGAAGTGCCCAAGATCAGGGCGATACTTACCGCTCTCCGGGCACTCGACCCGCAAACCAGCGGAGCAGCAACCTGATGACGGCGCGGTCGGTGGCCCGTGTCACACCGAACTGCTCGGCAAATTCGTTTGTCCGCACCAGGAGTCGTGGGGTCGCGGGCCGCGCCGGAGTGTCCGCCCGTCGTGAGCGGCGGCGGACCGTTGACGGCTTCGGGGACAGGTACAGCGCCGCGCGCAGCCGGGATGCGTCGGCGATGTGCTGGAGGTGCTCCAGACGCTCGGGGAGGTACAGCGGGATCGGGTCAACCATCGGGGCCTCCGCGCTCAAGGAGATCGGTCCCCCGCACCCTCGCCTCTCCCGGCCGGTTCCAGGACCGGGCGGCCGGTCGCGTCCCGGCGTCTGGCGCGGTGACCTCGTCCCTCGTCCCGCCGGACGGTCCCGCGGCCCTGCTGGGCACCATGCGCCGTGGCGGTCTCGGGCGGTCACGACTGGACGCCCCGGCCGGGGCCGGGCTGCTGCTGGTGCTGCGGGTCGTGCTCCTGGCGGTGCGGGTCGGCTGCAGCGGACGGGCAGCACCGGATCCGACGCCGACAGAGAGACAGAAACCAACGAGTTGCGCATGGTTGGCGGTGGCATGTCGAGGGCCGTGAACTGGCCCGCGGTCAGGAACCCGTGACGCCGTCGATGCCCTCGCGGATCAGATCCGCGTGACCGTTGTGTCGGGCGTACTCCTCGATCATGTGGACCAGGATCCAGCGCAAGGACACCGTCTCCTCACCGACGACGGCGGCGTTGTCCTTCGACAGCCGGCCCGGGGTGTCGAGCGGCGCGTCGGCGGTCAGCCCGCGGCTCACCTCGACCTCCCCCCGCCACGCCGCCAGCGCCTCCTCCAGTGTCCGGTCCGGGTCGAGGGAGAAACCGAATCCGCCGTCGTCCCCGTACAGCAGCGGTATCTCCTTGCCCGCGAAGACGCGCTGGAACCAGCCCCGCTCCACCTCTGCCAGGTGCTGGACCAGGCCGATCATCGTCATCGACGAGGGCGTCGCGGCCGCCGTGCGCGCCTGTTCGTCGTCGAGCCCCGCGCACTTCAGCGCCAGCGTGGACCGGTGGAAGTCCAACCATGTCTCCAGCATGGTGCGTTCATCGGCGTGCGCGGGCGGGACAGGGCGTCCGTCGGGTGTGGTCTCCATGGACGGAACCCTCGCACACGCCACTGACAATCACCCCGGTCAGGCGTCCGGCCCTTCGGACGCTCGACGGGCTCACCGCATGCGCCCCGTCGGCTTCCGCGTCGCGCGAACCGTCCTGCGCCGAGATCGCGCAGCGGCCGCCGCCGCCCTGCCGGTCCGGCAGGCTCCGCCGAAACACCGGCGGACGGGTCACGTCACCGGGAAGACGTGGGCGACGGTGTCGGAGAGCCTGAGCGGGACCGGGCCTTGGAGAGGGCGCCGTCACACGAGAGGAGGACCAGGACCGGCACCGCGGCCGCGGGAGAACCCGCCCTGTCGGACGCTTCGACGCCGGGCAACTGGGCAGCCGCCGACCAGTTGCCCTTACGGATGAGGAGCCATCCGTCCTGCCCGCGGCCGGGCTCCGACTTCCAGCCGTGCTCCGAGCGGGCCCGCGCGAACCCGGCCTGAAGCGCGGCATCCGCCGTCGCTGCCTTGTGCTCGCCCCGCAAGTGCTCCTGGCACTCGACGGCAATCAGCTCCTGCGGCGTCCGCTCCAGCGTGATGCCCTCGGCCTCGAGCGCCGAGGTCAGCTCCGAGACCATGTCGTCCGCGGGCAGCGGAGGTCCCGAATAGCGCGGCGGGAGCGGGCCCTTGTCCTCCAGGAGCAGGGCGCCGCAGCCGGTCCCCGTCGTCATCATCGCCGCCGCCATGACCAGGCCGGTCAGGCCCGCCCGCCCCCGTCGCAGTCGCACCGTTCGTCCGCCCCTCCGTGCCGTTCCCGGCCGGCCAGTCTCCCATCCTGCCGGACCACGACGGACAGCGGCCCGCCGAGGCGCCGTCGCCTGTCGGCCTCAGGTCTCTCGCGGGGCCTCTGGAACGGCGATCGTGCCCTGCGCCACGGCGCACAAGGTCTCCACGCCCTCGGCGTCCACCGCCGTCACATCACAGCGGCACACGACGCGGGAGCGGCCGGCCCGCACGACGCGTGCATGGGCGCGCAACGTCGTGCCGTCGGCCGGGCGCAGGTAGTCGATGGTGAACCCGGCGGTGAGCAGCCGGGGACCGACCACGGTGCCCGCGGCGAAGGTCAGCGTGTTGTCCGCCGCGTAGGCGAGCACGCCGCCGTGCACGTACCCGTTCTGCTGACGCAAGTCGTCGCGGACGTCCAGCTCAAGCGTCGCCTCGCCCTCGGCGAAGGCGACCAGGCGGGCCCCGAGCAGGTTGCTGAACGGCTGCGCCGCCAGCACCTCCTGCGCGACCGCCAGGTCCGTGGTGTCGTTCATTCGTACCTCGATTCATGGTGTCGGACATCAGCTTCCGAGCGGGCCGGGTACAGCCCCGCTGTCGGACCTGCCTGAGACGGTGTGCGTAGGGACGGGTGCGAGGATCCGCCGCCGGATCGGTGCTGGAGGGGGCATGGTGACATGGGGGACCGACGGCCGGGCAGGCGAGGTGGCGACACCGAGGCTTCCGCCGGGTCCTCGTCCTCCTCGTCCGCCGGCGGTCCGCGTCGACGAGGCCGGCGGCCGGCGGTACGGGCTGCCTGCCGAAGCCTGCGGAACGCCCACCGCGGGGGCGCACACGGATGGGTCGGCACCTGGAGCGCGTCGTCACGCGGCCCAGGTTGCCGCCCTGGATCCATGACGATCTTCGCGATACCCAACTGCCAAGTCAATCCTAGGGTTTCCTTGCAGTCACCCAAGCATTAGCTTGGTGCTGATGACCCTTGATGATCTCCGCGTCTTCGTCGCCGTGTGCCGTGCCGGCAGCCTCAGCGCCGTCGCCCGGGAGCTGTCCTGCACCCAGTCCGCCGTCAGCCAGCATGTGAAGCGGCTCGAGCGCGAGATCGGGACCGACCTGGTGGAGCGGCATCCGCGCGGTGTCGTCCCCACACAGGCGGGCCGGCTCCTGCAGGCCGCCGCAGCCGACGGTATCGCCGGCCTCGACCTCGCCCTGCGGCGCCTTGCGGATCTCGTGCGCGGCGACGCCGGCTCGGTACGGATCACCACCGGCGCCACCACCGTGCGGCACTTCATGTCGGCGGCCGTCGTCGAGTTCCGGCGCAGGCACCCGCGGGCCAGCCTGGAGTTCCAGACGGAGAACTCCAGCCGCCACTGCTTCGAGGCGCTCGCCGCCCACGATCTGGACCTGGCGTGGATCACCATCGGCGCGCCCGTGCGCGGCATCGAGCAGCGCCCGGTGATCGACCTGCCCTGGGTACTGGCCGTCCACGCGGACGACCCGCTCGCCGCCCGGAGGAGTATCGAACCGCAGGACCTGGCAGGCATCCGCCACATCCGGCTGCCCGAGAACTCCACCTCGCGCGCCCGGCTCGACGCCGCCTTCGCCGAGTGGGGCGTCCACGTCACCTCGGACACGGGCGTCGCCGACTGGGACACCGCCATCCTCCTCGCCGAACTCGGCCTCGGCCACGCCGTCGTCCCCGCCCTCCCCGGCTGGCGCGGCCCCGGCCACCCCTCCCTGCGCTTCGTCCCGATCCCGGCCCTCCCGGCCCTGTCGGCGGGCTGGGCGGTACGGAGGTGGGACGCCCTGTCGCCACTGGCCCGCGCCTTCGCGGACATGGTTGCGCCGGGGACGGAACCCGGACCACTGCCGAGGCAGCGCCCCGCTGCCCTGTGTTGACCCCGCTTCCCCGGTGCCGCCGCAAGCGATCGCGTTGCATCGGGCCAGGCGGACAGTAGCGTGCATTACGACCGGTGCCGACGGTTCCGGCTGAGGTCGGCGCATGTCGAGGCGCCCCAGCCGGGTCCGCGGCGCGACGCCGACGGCGGTGCGGCCCCTCGCGTGCTACTCGCCGGTAAGGAATGATGGCGGAAATCATCCATGTGGTCGGTGGTCGGTGGGCGGAGGTAGCGGTGACGACTTTCGAGGAACGGACCACGGTGCACGCCTTCCGGGACGACGCCCTCGGCGAGCACGACGCCGTCGGGCTCGCCGAGGCGATCCGGCGGGGTGAGGTCGGCGCCTCCGAGGTCGCCCGTGACGCGGCGGCCCGGGTCAGGGCCGTGGAGACGCGGCTCAACGCCGTCCAGGTGCACATCGACGTCCCCGCGCCCTGCCGCGGAGCGGGCGGTGCTTTCGCCGGGGTACCGACCTTCGTCAAGGACAACACCGACTACCGGGGGCTGCCCACCGGGCACGGCAGTGCCGCGTTCGCACCGAGGGTTGCGCGGCGGCACGCGCCGTTCGTCCGGCAGCTTGTGAGCAGCGGCGTCACGGTGCTGGGCAAGACTCGGCTGCCCGAGTTCGGGTTCAGCCCGACCACGGAGTACGACGGCTCGGAGCCCGTCCGCAACCCCTGGCACACGGACTACTCGGCGGGCGGTTCGTCGGGTGGGAGCGCAGCGCTCGTGGCGGCCGGAGCGGTGCCCATCGCGCACGCCAACGACGGCGGTGGCTCGATCAGGATTCCCGCCTCCTGTTGCGGCCTCGTCGGGCTGAAGCCGACCCGTGGCCGGGTCGTGGCGAATGCGCAGGGCCGTCAACTGCCGATCGACATCGTCACCGACGGCATCGTGAGCCGTTCCGTGCGGGACACCGCAGCGTTCCTCGCCGCCGCCGAGAGGCACTGGCGAAACCCGCACCTGCCGCCTCTCGGTTTGGTCGAAGGCCCTGTGGAGCGGCGGCTGCGCATCGGGTTCCTGCTGGACTCGCCGAACGGTGTCCGATCCGACGCCGCCACCCGCCTGGCCGTCACGGAGACGGTGGCGACACTCGAACGGCTCGGCCACACCGTGGAACCGGTGGAGCTGGCGCTCGATCCCAGATTCACCGAGGACTTCCTCACGTACTGGGGCATGCTGTCGTTCCTGATCGGCGTCACGGGCCGGATGTTCGGCGCGGACTTCGACCGGCGCCGCATGGACGGCCTCAGCCGGGGACTGCGCGAGGCATACCTGAGGAACTGGCAGCGCACCCCGGGTGTGCTGCGGCGGCTGAAGCGGACGCGGGAGGCGTACGCGACGGCGTTCCGCGGACTCGACCTCCTCCTTTCCCCGGTGCTCGCCCACACCACACCGCCGATCGGCCACCTCGACCCGACCGTCCCCTACCCGGCGCTGATCGAACGGATCCTCGCGTACGTCGCGTTCACACCGGTCAACAACGTGGTCGGCACGCCGTCGATCTCGGTGCCCGCCGCGAGCGCGACGCAGGACGGGCTGCCCATCGGCGTCATGTTCTCCGGCCGCCCCGGCGACGAACGGACGCTGCTGGAGGTCGCGTTCGCGCTGGAGGCCGACCGCCCCTTCCGCCGTATCCAGGACCTCTGACGCAAAGGCTCGCGCCGTTGCGGCGGTTCTTGAGCGCGACGGCGCATGTCGCCCACGAAATCGCCGATCCGGGCCAGGTGACCGGCCCGCCGGCCGTGAGCTACTGGCTCGGTTGTCCGCCAGAGCCGAGGCCTGACGAACCGAATCTGTTCGCACACGTCGGTGCAGGCTGTGCCGCCTGTGCCGCCGGCGCGGCGGTGTACGGGTCTCCTGCTGTGGCGCCGGGCGCGCATCTGAGACCCTTGCTTCATGAGCGCACCCCCTGATGGACTGCCCGCTTATCGAGTACTGACGGGCCCGGACGACGAATCGTTCTGCCATCGCGTGAGCGAGGCGATCGCCCTCGGCTACGAACTCCACGAAGGCCCAGCCCTCACCTTCAACGGTAGGCGCGTCATCGTGGCCCAGGCACTGGTCTGGCCGACGCAGCAGTAGCGGCCTCGGGAGTGGTTGCCGCGGCAGGACGCGCAGCCCCCGAGGGGGGATCGGGCCACGGGGCGCGTGCGGGCGTCGCGCGGGAGGCCTGAGCGCCGGGCATCCGCGGCGGTGCCGGTAGCGCGGTTCGCCGCTGAGGGCGGCTGTCGCGAGCACGTGCAGCGGCGCCGTCCGCGGCGTCGCGCCCCCCCGATGCAGCGGATCTCCCCGTCGGCACTCGAGCACCAAGCAGAGCGTGGCGAGCGTCGCGAAGCGCACCGCGGGTCTCGGCGACGTCGTGCAGACCCAGGTGGCCGTCTCAGCGGGGCCACGGCTGCCGTTCAGAGTCAGGGTGCATCGGTACCCACGGGCCGGCGCGGACCTCATCTCCGCGCCGTAGTGCGGCTGGGCGGGGAAGCCGGCCGGCTTGCCGCGGCGTGGCGCTGTCGGCGGCGTGGCGCGGCCACCGGGCTGCGTCTTCGCGGCCGTAAGCCGCATCTCGCCGGCCCGTTCAGCGGCTCCGCACGTGCGGCTGGCGGTGTGCGGTCTCGGCCACGTCGACCACTTGGGATCCTTCGCGACGGATCCGCTCAGACCCCCAGGCGCCGAGCGGCCCGAGCGCTTGATTGAGCGTGTGCCCGTGCTCGGTCAGGGAGTACTCCACCCGCGGCGGCACCTCGGCATAGACCTTCCGGTGCACCAGACCGTCTGCCTCCATCTCACGCAGATGCTGAGTCAGCATCTTCTCGCTCACGCCCGGCAGACCGCGACGGAGCTCGGCGAACCGGCGTACGCGATGTGTGTCGAGTTCCCAGAGGATCAGCCCCTTCCACTTGCCGCTCACCACGTCGAGCGCGGCGTCGACGCCGCAGATGTAGGGCCCGCACCTCGGCGCCTTGGCCATCACTGATCGCCCCTTACAAAAAGGTAAGTACCGCAGTAAATAGTGGGTACTACCGAGAATAGTGGCACTCTCCGAGTATGGAGGAGTGAACGAACGACAGAACCCCAACTCCACGCAAGACAGCGCTGTCACCGTCATCGGGCTGGGCCCGATGGGACAGGCCATGACCCGTACCCTCCTCGCCGGGGGCCACCCGGTCACCGTCTGGAACCGCACCGCCGCCCGGGCCGACGGCGTCGTCGCCGACGGAGCGACACTCGCGGCGACGCCCCGCGAGGCGGTCGAAGCGAGCGACCTGGTGATCCTCAGCCTCACCGACTACCAGGCCATGTACGACATCCTCGACAGCGCCACCGGATCGCTCGCCGGCCGGACGCTCGTCAACCTGAGCTCGGACACTCCCGACCGCAGCCGCGAGGCGGCGGCCTGGGCAGTGGACCACGGCGCCGCGTTCCTCACCGGCGGCGTCATGGCGCCGGCTCCCATGGTCGGCACAGAGGCGTCCTACGTCTACTACAGCGGCCCGAAGGAGGTCATGGAGCGCCACCGGGCGGCGTTGACACCACTTGGCGCACTGAAGTATCTCGGGGAGGATCCGGGCCTCGCACAGATGATGTACCAAGCCAACCTCGCGGTGTTCCTCACCACCCTGTCCGGACTGATGCACGCCACCGCGATGTTGGGCAATGCGGGGATGAAGGCCCAGGAAGCGCTACCGGAGTTGCTTGCCCTCACGGACTCGATCGGCGAGATGCTGCGGGCCGGCGAAGCGAGCCCGGGCGCCGCACTCGATGCCGGAGAGCACCCCGGCGACCTCAGCACGGTCACCATGATGGGCGCGACGGCCGACCACATCGTCGAAACCAGCACGTCTCTCGGCCTCGACCTCGCTCTGCCACTGGCCGTCCAGGCGCACTACCGGCGCGCGATCGAGGACGGAAACGGCGGCGACAACTGGACCCGCATCATCGACGGCATCCGAGCACCACGCTGACCCGGCGGAAGCCGCCCTCGGCGTCGACGTCCCACGCCGCGCAGGTCGCGAAGATCGTCCGCCGCCGGACCTGTGGGAAGACCGGCACACGCAGCCGCGAGACGGTCTAGTGCTGACCGACCTCACCAGCCGCCAGGCGCCCCCCGAGCGTCTCGCCGATGATCGTGCGCTCGCGGTGGACCATCGAGAACCGGCTCCACTGCGTCCGCGCCACCACCTTCGCCGAGGACGTCTCGAAAAACCGTACCGACCAGGGGCCGGAAACATGGCCGCCCTGCGCAGTTTCGCGATCAACCGGCTCCGCGCGGCGGGCCACGCGAACATCGCGGCCGGCCTCGCGAGATGTCCTGCGAACCCCTCCGCCGCCCGTTGGGCCTTACCACCTGATCAGGAACGATCCGAGATCACAAGACTTTGCGGCAGTCCTGAGGGCGGGGTGCGTCTCGCTTGGCGGTCGCCCCGGTGGGACGATTTAAGAAAAGACAGGAAGAAGGGGATGAAATGTCTGCGATCAAGGCAAGCATTGATATCGCCCGTCGCCCCGAAGAGGTCTTCTCGTACGTCACCGACCCGTCGCATCTGCCAGAGTGGCAGGAGAGCGCCGTATCGGCCCACTCGGTGGACGACGCCCCTTTGGCCGTGGGATCGAAGTTCCAGACGATCCGGCGGATGGGCCGCCGAGAGATCCCGATGACCATGGAGGTGACCGAGTTGGATCCTCCGAGGAGGTGGCATTTCCGCGGTATCGACGGCCCCATCCGAGGGGATGTTACGGGCACGATCGAGCCGCTCGGCGACGGGGAGCGGTCGCGCATGACGTTCTCCCTCGACTTCGAGACGCACGGGATGGGGAAGGCGATCGTTCCGCTCGTCGTCCGTCCGCAGATGCGGAAGGAGCTGCCGAGAAATGAGGAGAGACTGAAGGCGCTTCTTGAGGCGTGATCGGGGTGGGGGTGCTGGGCGCGGGCGATCGTCATAGGCGCCCGGCATCAGGGCGGTTGCGGGGTGGGTCGGGGCGCCGGGCACCCTGGCCGGGTCTCCTTTCGGTGGACGACGACCTGCCCGAACAGCAGCCCGAACGACGGCACGGACGCCTGCTGGATGGCCCGTAACAGTCAGGCTATGCACGGTCCCTGTCCGCCGGACCCCTGCTGAACACGGTGAGGTGGCCGTACGGCGTACCGGACATGTTGCCGAACGCTGACGGCGGAGCGGACCGGGACCTGTCGACGGCGATGCTGTCGGGCAGCGCCACGCTCGGTGACGTGCCGTCGCAGACCACAGCGTCCCAGGCGGCGAGCGGACTGCGCCCGGCTCGGTCGAGGACGAACCCCAGGCAGCGATCGCGGAGTTGATCGAGAGACCGCACGAGCGCCGCCACCACCTGCTCGCGTTCCGGCTCCTGAAGGCCGGCGAGGGAGTGGACGACGGCTGCCGTCGTGCCCTTCAGCCTGCGGACACCGACCGTCGTGAAGGTGTCCGATGCGAACCACAGGTGGAGGGTGACCTCCCCGGCCGCTGGATCTGCCAGGACCTCGGCGGCGGGCCTTCCGTCGCGCGCGCGTCGCGAGCCGCTGCCTCCCTGGCCCTTGACGGAGAGAGAGATGTCACCCGTGAGGGGAAGGCGTATCTTCAGCCCGGCGGTTTCGAGGCTGTCGAGCATCCGCGCACCGCTCTGGAGCGTCAGATCCGACAGGTACCAGGTGAAGAAGCCGTCGGTCCACGGCCCCTCGGTCGCCTGGGCCGTGAACGACGACCGTCCGAAGACCTCCAGGATGATCTCCTCTGTGCGCCGACGAGTCACCGGCGCGGCGGTGTACCGGGCGGCGCGGACGTCTGCCATGAAGTCCTCCGGCAGTTCGGCGTGGTACCGCTCCACGTAGTGACGCAGTTCGACCGGCCACATCCATGTGCCGTCCGTGACCAGGGAACCGGCTCCGGGAATCCACTCGGCGCCTGTGATCGCGTCGCGTTCCGCTCCCATCGCGCCGAAGATCTCGGTCCCCGAGGCGAGGTACGCCAGAAGCCCGGATTCGTCAATCAGCCCGCACGGTCGAACCGCGTCGTGGATGGACGGGGCGGAGGCGTCTGCGTCCTGGGTCGCGAATTCGCGAAAGAACCCTACTCGCTTGATCATGGTCGTCTCCGTTGCACCTTTCACTGTTCTGCCGTCGGCAGGAAGATGCGCCAGTAGCCGTTGTTGCCGATCTGTGGCGTATGTCCGGCCCCAGGTCGGGTGATGTACCCACCTTGTTGGTCGGAGCATAGACAGGAACTCCGAGGTCGTTGGCGACGCGCTGGGCCAGTGGCAGTTCACCGGAGTTCGGAGCCGCGTACCCCGAGTGACAGGAAATCAGGCGAACGGGGCCGCCGTCGTAGTTCGGATTGCTGCGGATCGCATCCGAGAGGTGCGTCGGATGCACCTCGAAGTCCATAAGGGTCTTGCCGTGGCTGTTCATTCGGCCTGGAAGGAAGACGCCTTGATCGGTGCGTTTCGAGGCGTCTATCGCCTCGCCCTTGTTGTTCAGGATGATCGATCCGGCCTTGGTGTTGACCGGTCCGATGATGTCGTCGACTGCTTCTGCGAAGGTATGCCAGGCCTTGGCTGCCGATCTGAGGGTGCCGGAGTTCGCGTCGGGCCACCATATGCCGGCCTCCATGAGGAGGTCCTTGCTCGAGGGACAGCAGCGTGGCCTGCCAAGTGCCTCCGGCGTTCGTATGCCACGAGTGACCACAGTGCCGCAGCCAACGGCAGTCGTGCGACAACGTCCTCCGGCTCAGGACAGCACGCGGTAGGTCACGTGTGTGACCAGTGTCGCCGACCGCGATGCCGTCTGCTCCAGTTTCAGCGGCGGGACACCCTCGAACAGACGCGTGCCAGCGCCGATCGTCAACGGCGCGATGTGCAGCCGCAGCTCGTCGACCAGCCCGGCGGCGAGGTACTGGTTGATGGTGGTCGCGCCGCCGAGGACCGTGACATCGCCGTCGCCGGCCGCCGCCCGTGCCTGCGATAGTGCCGACCCGATTCCCTCGGTGACGAAGTGGTACGTGGTGCCGCCGTCCATGGGCTGCGGTTCGCGCGCGTGGTGGGTGAGTACGAACACCGGCGCGTGGAACGGCGGATCGTCGCCCCACCAGCCGTTCCACGGTCGATCCCACTCGCCGCGCACCGGGCCGAACATGTTGCGCCCCATGATGAATGCGTCGGCGGCGGTGATCTGGGCGACCTCGGACCTGTTCTCGTCGGGAGTGTCGAACATCCAGGCGTGCAGCTTGTCGCCCGAGCCGTCTCCGCCGTCGTCGCCGAATGGACGTTCCTCGGTCTGGTTGAGCCCGGCCGAGTACCCGTCGGCCGAAATCGTGATGTCGCAGATCACCCTGCTCGGTCGTTCGGTCATTGCTCTTCCTCCTCGTAGAGACCTCCGCCGCCTTGCGGCGAGGTCCCTGTCAGGCGCCAGCATGAAGCAAACGCAGTGGACGTCCAAGGAACGGAAGCCTTCATCTTGCGGTGCCGTTACGGCGCCAGAAACGTCAGCCGCAGGACGGCTGCGAGAGCGAGTGCCGCAGGGACAGCGAACCACCAGCGGTGCAACCACGTGCTTCGACGAGCGAATCTCACGAGGCCCGATGCCGGTTCGAACGAGTCACGCAGCCACGTGGCGAAGAGGGCCGCTTCGTCGACGGTGACATCTGCATGGGTGATGAAGGTGTAGTCGGGCTCCTTCTGGACGAGGTGCCGACGCCCCACATGTCCGGAGCCAGGGCGATCTCGAAGTCGAGCGCCTGCTGCCCGTGCACCGCCGAGATCCGGTGCTCGATGACAGCATCGGCGAAGTCCTGCCGGAGAGCCCGCTCCAGTGACAGAAGGCTGGAGCGCCGGGCGCCGCCGTCAGTAGAAGCCGATGTTGGTACGGATATTGCGTTTGGTGACCACTTTGTTCCTCTGATTCACTGAGCTATTTCAGCGTTGCCGCTCCAGGGTGAGGACGGCACCGGCGATTGACGACATTCGATTCGGGCTACAGCGCGCGTGGTGGAAGATCCGCCAGGACTTCAGGCGGGCCACGCCCCGTTCGACCGGTGCCCGTACTGCCGAGAGCGCGCGGTTGACGGTGCGCTGGGTTGGTGACAGGTCGCGACCGGGTGGGCGTCTGACCGGTGTGGTGACCCACGGTCCGGCGCCGATGTAGGCGCGGTCGGCAAGGATCGGGACGCCTTGGCGTTCGCAGAACCGGATGATCCGGTGGGTGCGGGCCGCGGTCAGGTCATGGGTCCGGCCCGGCAGGGCGGGCGAGATCCACAGCAGGCGTCCGGTCGGATCGGTGACCTCCTGGATGTTCACGCCGTGGCGGCGGTGCTTGGCGGAGTAGTCCGCCCGGCCGTCGCCGAGGCGGTCGCATGCGGCGAGGGTGCCGTGAGCAGGCCAGGTGCCCGCACCGCGAGCGGGTCGACCACGGTGTGGGTGTAGGCGTGGGCGGTGCCCACCGAGATGCCGAAGCCGGCGGCGATCTGCGCGAGGGTGTCGTGCTTGCGCAGGTACACCAAGGCGACCAGCGCGTGCTGGTGCGGTGGGAGCTTGCAGCGGCGGTCACCCTCACGGGTGACGATGAGCATGGTGACCCACTCAACCAGCGCGTGCGGCAGGTCGAGTGCGGCAGGATGGGAAACCAACGAGGCTCCTGTGCCGACGGGTTGCGACTTCGAACACCTCCCCCAACGGCACAGGAGCCTCGTGCGTTGCGGGTCCCGCCGCCGTGAGGCAAACGGCTTGTCGCACACCCTGACGCGGCGGCACTTCTTCCACCGACTACGGAGGGTGTGTGACAGGCTCGACAGCTCATTGGATCAGGTCGGTGTGCGGATGCTCGGGAGAGGTGGGGCAGACATAGATCTGCATGTTGTCGGTGCTGCCGACTTCGACCTTGGTCGGCTGCGAGGGGTCCTGGCCACAGCAATGACCGACGGTGTTGGCGGCGTAGGCGGCGGCCTGTTCTTCGCAAGGCGCCCAGCTGTGTCCCTCACCGCCGTCCCATTCGAAGGAGGCGATGGTCAGCAGCGGGACCATCTGTACATCACAGACAGTGCAGTATCGGGGGTTGGGATCGGTGCGGCCCCACGGAGGCCAGCCACCGACCTTCCAGCCGGGCGCGTCAGCCAGATGGACGTCATAGAAGTCCCGCGGACAGTCCGCGTAGGAGCTGTCCACGTCGGCACCGGCTGCCTGCCATTTGCTCCAGTCCTCCACCATCAGCAGCATCTGCGGGCTCAGATCGAGGCTGGCGGGGTACTCGGTGATCGCTTCCGGTGCCAGCACGCACGGTTCCGGCACATAGCCCTCATAGTTCACCTCGTACGGCTCGGGCGGTGTGGCGAGGATGTCGACGACCTCGGCGGCGGACCGCCAGAACAGCGCGGTCGACGGCTTCCAATTCGGATCGTGGTCGTAGGGACACCACAGAACCTGGAGCAGATCGTCCTGTCCGGGCGGCCGCAACAGGGGTATGTCGCGCAGATACAGCTGGGCCACGGGCAGCATGGGGACCGGGCAGTCCTCGGGCAACGGAGGGCCGGCGTCGAGGCGCTCCGCGAGCCTCGCGGCGTTCCGTTCCTTGATCGCCTCCTCCTCGGGCGTTATCCCAGGACCATCGTGATCACCGTGCCACCGGGCCCGCATGCGCCTTATGAGCCGCACTTCGGCCGGCGACTGGCGGAACCCACTGTCACGGTGCAGGTGCGAGGCTTCGCAGTGCGGCCATGGCTCCTCAGCCGGCCACAGCAACGGCCCCCCGACCGAGCTCTCCCCGACCGAAGGCGACCCGGGACGAGGGTGCAGCCGAATCGCAGGACGTGCCAACGGCGCCAGCTCGGGAAAGACCGCGGTCACGTCCACGGGCCGCGGCGGAGTAGTACGTACGGAAACCATGCCGGTGATCCTGTCACCAGCCACTGACAACCCCCTGGCTGCCTCAACCAGCTTCGGTGGCATCGTTGTTCAGCTGGTCAAGTCCAACGCATGCAGCCTCGTCGAAGCCGTCGGCGTTGAAGTTGTGGATCACGTCGCGGACCCGGTCCGCGCTGGTGAAGGCGACCTCGGCGATCTTCGCCACGGGGATGCCCTGTGCAGACAACAGCACCATCTGGGCCCGCCGCCAGGTCACCACAGAACCGGTGCCTCTGCGGGTGATCCGCAGCAACCGCCTGCCCTCGTCGCCGTCAACGCCCCGGACCTGCACACGTTCAGCCACCTGAGCATTCTTGCTGTCCTTCTCAGGACAAGGGGGCTGAGCCTGGGCGCCGCTTGTGAGACCAGGTAGCCATCTCGTCCCGTATCGCAGTGCCTCAATGGATAAGGTCCTGCGGATGGAGATCACAGACCTGACGCCTCTGGAACGTCGCATCTGGCAGGCGTTCCCTCGTGGTGTAGCGATCGACGTCCGCGGAGACGAGGGTGAGGATCCCGCGACGATTCAGAGCGCGGAACGGACCGTTCGGGCTGAGGTCATCCGGGCCCTCCTCCTGGGAAGTTCATCCGAACCCGGCGAAGCGCCCGCTCTGCGCATCGCCGGAGCGTGGATCACCGGCGTCCTCGAGCTCCAGCACGCAGAGATACACCACCCAATCCGTCTTACCACCTGCCACTTCCAGCACCCCTTGCACCTCGACGGGACGCAGGCCCGCCAACTCGACCTCAGCGGCTCCTGCCTTCCCGCTCTGGCGGCCACGTCCCTTCGCATCGACGGTGCACTCCGGCTCACGAACTGCCGGATAGCGGGAAGCGTCCAGCTGAGCAACGCGGAGATATCCAGCGGGATCTTCCTCGACCACGCGCACCTCGGGACTGGTGGCGGATGGGCACTCCAACTCGATCACGCTTCTGTCGGCGCCGATGTATGGGCACCTGGCCTCGTGACACTGGGTGGGATTAGCCTCAGCACGGCGCATGTCGAAGGGGCTGTCGATCTAGAAGATGCCCAGGTCAAGAACGCGAATGGCGATGCCCTCGACGCCGCGCGGCTCACCGTCGGAACCGTCCTCAACGCTGGTGGCCTCACTGCCGAGGGTCGGGTCAGGCTCACCGGTGCCAAGATCGCGGGCTGGATCTCCTTCATCGAAGCCAAGCTCAGTAACCCAGGCGGCGTCGCACTGGGCATCAGCAGCTGCGAAGCCACCCAGCTGACGCTGCGAGATGCACAGCCAGTCTCCGGCGACGTCAAAATGCACTACGCCAGCTTCAAGGTCATCGAGGCTGCACCGCAGGTCTGGCCGGCCACGGTACGCCTGGAGGGACTGACGTACGAGGCGCTTACCCCGCGCCTTCCCGCCGCGGACCGACTCGCCTTGCTGCAGCGCGATGCGGACGGCTTCGTCCCTCACAGCTACGAGCAGCTCGCGGCCTCCTACCGCCGCGTCGGTGATGACGCCGACGCCCGCACAGTCCAACTGGCCGAGCAGCGTCGACGCCGGGTCGCTCTGCCCTGGTACGCCAAGCTATGGGGTTATCTCCAGGACGCGACCCTGGGCTACGGCTTCCGTCCCACCCGTGCCGGTGGCTGGCTCCTGGCTCTGCTCCTTCTGGGCTCAGTCGCGTATGGAATGCACCATCCACCGCCGGCCGAGCATGGCAAGGGCCCCGAGTTCAATGCCCTCATCTACACCCTGGACCTCCTGTTGCCGATCATCGACTTCGGTCAGCAGAGTGCCTTCACACCAACCGGCGTTTACCAGTGGTTGTCCTACCTACTGATCGCCGCCGGTTGGGTTCTCGCCACGACCGTCGCCGCCGGGATCACACGGACCCTCAGCCGTCAATAGCGCCCGCTTGCATTCATGCTCTCCGTCAGGAGGTGCTCGGCGTGTCCCGGTAGCCCGGTCACAACTCTTTGCCGCCTGGCGCAGTAACCGAGCGACACGTCACGACAGGGCGAACGTTGCCTGATGCGGCACTAGGGCGTGTCTGATGGGTGGGTGACAGCCCGCATCGCGGATCGTTCTCGGCCGTGTCGGGCGGGGGACTTATCCGAGAGGCGTGGGCTCGACTGGAATCGCACCTGCCGAGAACCGGGCGGGGCGAGCATGTCTGCGGCCCTTCGCCCCTTCGGCCCAATCCGGGGCGCCGAAGCGCTCCGACACGCCACGCCTCGACCACTATGAGCGGGATGAGGATTCCGGGCGATAGGCACGAGACTGCTCCGATGTCCGAAGAGGCCCAGGCCAGGGTCGGGAAGCGGCTGGACGATGTCGCCAAGATCCTCGCCGGTGCCCTGGTCGCTGTTGCAGGCATCATGACCGCGCTCGGGCTCACGAGCGACATCGTCTTCGTCGCGCTCAACAACGAATCGTGGCCCATCTACGCGGCCTCGCTCTGCGCCGTCCTCGCCATCGTGTGCAGCATCGTGGCACTGCTGATCCGCCCCACGCCCCGGGGGATTCTGTGGGAGACCGTCGTGCTCATTCTCGGGGTGATCTTTTACATGGTGTCGTTGAGCGTGGCGGTCGTCGGCGCGTCCAAGGCAGCCGGGGGGAACGGACGCCCCACCATTACCGACGTCGAGTTGAAAGGTCACCGGCCGGATCTGACGCTGAGCTTCACCGTTCGCGCCGACGGCGTTGACACGTGGGCGACCATCGAGGTCTACGCAGACGCTGTGGACATGGACAAGGATCCCTTCGACATCGACTTCTACAGCGGCTACCTCAGGCCCGATGACAAGGGCGTGGTGGAACAGCGGGTCAGTTCACCGATTACCGTGCCGGAGGAAGCCTGGGGCATCGAGATCGGCGCTGTGGCTGCCGGCGGCTCCCAGGACTGCGAGTCCCTGACAGAGCGCGGCCCGGCATGCGCGACGATCAAGCTGCCCCCGACACCCCGACGCTGACCCGCCCCTGTCTCTCCGGCACGCCTATCTGCACACGTTCCGGTGTCAATAACCTCCGCCAGTTTTAGACCTAGGGACTGTCCGGTTGGTTAAGTTCGCAGCCATAGACGTATTGCTGCGACGGTGACCGTGCCTTGAAATACGTACGCTCTTTTGTCGTACCTGGTTGCTACGGCCCTGGAGTTCTTGAGGGCGTTGATGCATCTCTCGACTTCGTTCCTGCGCGCGTACAACTCGCGGTGGAAGCCAGCGGGCCTGCCGCCTGCGCTGCCGCGGCTGCGGCGGTGGGTCCGTTGGTCGCGGCGCTCGGGAATGATGTGCCGGATCTGGCGTCGTCGCAGGTAACGTCGGTTGTGGCGCGACGAATACGCCTTGTCGGCGCTCAGGCAGTCGGGGCGGGTACGCGGGTGTCCGCCAGCAGGTCTCGATACGCGTAGCTGTCCTAGAACGGAGATCATCTGTGAGCCGTCACCCCACTGACCCGGGGTGACCAGCAGGGCAAGTGGGCGGCGGCCGCCCTCACCGGCCAGGTGGATCTTCGTCGTCAGGCCGCCCCCGGAGCGTCCCAGGGCTTCATCCGGGCGGTGCCACCCGGGGCGCGTTCGCTTGCCCGTAACCCGTGGCGCACGTTTCCGGGCGCCAGCCGCATGCTGGTGAGCACGACAGACAGTTGAGTCCACACCGACCATGGACCAGTCGATCCGGCCCTCGGCATCGGCGCTGGCCTGAATGGACCGCAAGATCCTCTCCCAGGTGCCGTCCGCTGACCATCTGCGGTGACGGTCATAAACCGTCTGCCACCTGCCGAACCGGGTCGCCAACTCCCGCCACGGAATACCCGTGCGCAGCCGGAACAGTATCCCGTTGATCACCTTACGGTGACACTTCCACCGCCCACCCCGCCCGGTGTTCCTCGGCAGGTGCGATTCCAGTCGAGCCCACTCCGCATCGGATAAGTCACCTCGCCCCACATTGCCGAGAACGATCCGCGATGCGGGCCGTCACCGACCCATCAGACACGCCCTAGGCCGGTCGAGGTGGCCGCCCCCTTGTCCTAACGGCCCTCACGCCTTCTCCCACGGGCAAGACGACCGCCACTGTCAAGCGCTTGAGGCTACGAAACGTCAACTGCCGCCCGCCGGTATCAGAACGTCGTTGCCTGCGTAGCGTTGTGCAGGGGCCGGCCTGGTGGGCCGTAAGCGCGCCGTTGCCCTGCGATGCCCAACCTCCGGGTGCGACACTGCTTGCATGACCACGTCATGGCACCGCTGCCCGCCCCTGTGCGAGGCGCTGTCCCAACCTGACGCTGACCGGTCGATGGTGGCCGACGAACTCGGTGACCTGCTGGATGCGGGCCGACTGCGGTCGGCGGAGGCCGAGTACGTGGTAGCCCTGCTCGTCGAGACCGCCCTCGGTGTGAACGACCGTGCGGTGCAGGAGTCATCCCTCTCGCGCTCACCCACGCGAGCGTCCGCCACCGGCTCCCGTACAGTCTGCTCGCGCCCTTGGCCGCGGGCATGCATCGACTCCACCCGCGGGAACTCGAGTACGTGCCTTTCTTCTCGCCGCCACCCACGAACAGCTCGCCAGGCCATGCATCGCAGCGCTGCTGCGGCATCCCGACAGCTCCGTACGGCGTGAGGCCGTCGCGGCCATGGACGAACTCGACGCCGTGGCCCGCCCACGAGGCTGACCTTCGGCGGGTCGCGCCCTGCCGCCGCTCACCGCTCCAGTCTCATGCGGTCCCGGCCCCGGCCTCGTCACCAACCCGCTGCGCAGTGGCCCCTCGACCTGTCGGCTGTCCCCTGTCGTGCCCCTTGCACGGCAGTTGGACGCCCTCATGCCAGGGACACAGATCCAGGGAGATGTGCGAGGACAGCGAGCGCAGGAAGTCGGGCGCGTCGAAGATCTCGCCGGCGGAGGCGACGCCGACCGTCCTGGTCCGTCCCGTCAGGATGCGGTCGACCGCTTCCACCGCGAGCGGCGCGGTGACGGCATAGATGTCCTGGCCGCCGGCCACAGCGCGCCGTTCGGTGCCGCCGGAGCGCACGACGACGTCGACGAGGAAGGTCTGTGCGGAACGACCGTGCTCGTCGACCGCTGCCGGCGTCGGTGTGTCCGGGGCCGACACGTCCCTGGCCGCCTCGACCGTCATGTAGGTCCGCACTTCGGGGACGGACAGGTGGCTGGGGACGGTGACGACGTCGGCCATCGTGAACTCCCCGATGACCTCCCGGGTGCCCAGCGGGTCGGGGAAGGGCCACTTGAGGGTCGGCGCCTCGTCCTGGCGGTGGTCCAGCCGCCCGTTCCTGTACACGACGCGTGCCCCGCCACGCCGCTGCCGGGAGACCGCGCCCGCGGCCCGCGTCCCGCCGGTGGGCTGCCAACTGCTCAGCCCGTACGCGATGTGCACCTCGTCGGCCGCCGTCCAGTCGCCCATCGCCGTGGTGGCCAGCAGGTCTCCGAGGGCGCCGAAGAAGGCCATCGCGGGAACGATCACCGCTCCTGCGGCGCGGGCACGGTCCGTGAAGTGCGCGAACGTGTCGACGTTGGCCTCGATTTCGGCCGCCACATCCACATACGGGATCCCGGCCCGCAGCGCCGCCTCGATCACGGGGGCGGAAGTCGCGGCGAAGGGTCCCGCACAGTTGATCACCGCTGCCACCCCGTCCAGCGCGCGGTCGAGCGAGGCCGGATCGTCGACCGACGCCGGCCGAGCCTCGAGGCCGGGACAGGACGCCGCCAACGCATGAAGCCTGTCCAGATCGCGGCCGGAGAGTACCGGGACGAACCCGCGCTCCTGCAGCTCCGCCACCACGAACCGCCCGGTGTGCCCGTACGCGCCGAACACCGCCACCATCTGACCCGATCCCATGGGTTCTCCCTCTGCTCGAATGATCCGCTGCGGACATCCTGGCGGGGAGGGAACGCGACCACGAGTGTCCGGAACGACATGACCCGTACAATTCCCGACATGGATACTGTCGCGCTGGCTGTCACCGACGGGATGCTGCACTTCGAACTGTCGCTGGCGTACGAGGTCTTCGCCGCCGCCCCGGCCGGCGTAACGGTCCCCTGGTACGACGTCACCGTCTGTGGACCGGTCGCCGTGCCGGTCGGCCGTTTCCTGCTGGAGCCCGACTCCGGGCTCGACCGGCTCCAGCACGCCGACACGGTGATCGTCCCCGGCTGGGCCGACGTCGACGAGGACCCACCCGCCGACTTGGTCGACGCGGTGCGCGCGGCCCACGAGGCGGGCGCGCGTGTGGTCTCCCTCTGCACGGGCGTGTTCGTGCTGGCCGCAGCCGGCCTCCTGGACGGGAAGCGCGCGACCACGCACTGGGCGCACACCGAGGCTCTGGCCGCCCGCTATCCCCGGGTGGAGGTCGACCCTGACGTGCTCTACGTGGACAACGGCAGCGTGCTCACCTCCGCCGGCAAGGCCGCCGCGCTGGACCTCTGCCTGCACCTCGTCCGCCGCGACCACGGCTCGTCCATCGCCAACGCCGTCGCCCGCCGCCTGGTCGTACCACCGCACCGGGCCGGCGGTCAGGCCCAGTTCGTCACCACCCCGGTGCCCGCCCAGGACGACCACCCGCTCGCCGCCCTGCTTCCCTGGATCATCGAACGGCTCGACCAGCCGCTGACGGTGGAGGACCTGGCCCGCCAGGCACGAATGAGCTCACGCCACCTGGGCCGCCACTTCAGAGCGGCGACCGGCACCACCCCCCTGCAGTGGCTGCTGACCCAGCGGATCCGCCACGCCCAGGAACTCCTGGAGAGGACCGACGACAGCGTCGACAGCATCGCAGCCGCCACCGGCATGGGCACCGCCACGACGCTGCGCCGGCACTTCAACCGCACGGTCGGCGTGCCTCCGGACACCTACCGCCGCACCTTCCGCTCACGGACCCGCTGATCCCCCGGGGCCGGTGACGCCAGGGCATGCCGGGGCGGAGGTGCTGCCTACGGCGCCGGCTTGAGCTCCGCCATCTCGTTCCAGCCCTGGCCCGGCACCTCGACGTTGATGATCTCCGGGGTGGTGGCGACCGCCGCCGCCATCGCCTCCAGGCCGGCCCGGAAGTGGTCGGAGGCCACATGCACCGCACCCGCGTCCGCGTCGGCGAAGGCTTCCAGGAGCGTGAACTTGTGCGGGTCGTCCACGCTGCGCGACCAGTCGAAAAAGAGGTTTCCCGGCTCTGCGCGGGTGGCGCGCGTGAAGTCGTCGACGATGGTGAGCCAGCGGTCGCTGTACTCGGGGCGGACCGTGAACCTGACGGCGATGAAAATCATGGGATCCACGGTGGCGCTGCCGAAGCCCGCAGGCCACTTGCGACGCGCCGCATTCCGGCTCTGCCGGAAAACGGCCCGGGAAGCGGCCGGTCGAAGGGCCGCCAAGCGGCCCCGTCAGACCGGCGCGCCCGCGGCGGCCCGTGCCACCGCCGCCCGGATCTCCCCTTGCCGTCGGCGGAAGTCGGCGGTCGGCAGCGAGACCGACAGCGCGTGCAGCACGCCGTCCGGGCCGTCGGCCCGGCCCGGAAGTGCGGCCGCGAGGCAGGTGAACGCCGGATCGGCCTCGCCCATGGACACCGCGAAGCCCTGCCCGCGCACCTGCGCCAGCTCCGCCTCGAAACGGTCGGCGCCCGTGATGGTGCGGTCGGTGAACCTGGCCATGCCGTGTTCGGCCAGATAGCGCCGTCGCGCCGGCCTCGGCAGCGCGGCGAGGAGCACCTTGCCGTGCGCCGTCGCGTGCGCCCGTGTCTCGGGTCCGGGCAGGAAGGGATGCCGGAGGTCCGTCACCGGCACCGTGGTGTCGATCATGACGATCCGGCCGTCCCGGTACGCCGTGAAGTACGCCTCCGCCCCGGTCGCCCGTCGCAGCCGTGACAGCAGCTCGGCCACCTGCGGCCCGAGCCCCAGATGCCGCCGGAACGACTGGTGCAGCGCGGCCACCCGCGGCCCGGGGGCGTACCCGGCGCCGGTCCGGACCAGGTGCCCGCGAGCGGTGAGCGGCCCCAGCAGGTGGTAGACGGTCGACAGCGAACATCCCAGCTGCCGGGCGAGCGCCTTCGCCCCGACCGGCCCGGGAGCATCCGCGACGGCGTCGAGGATCTCCAGTGCACGGTCGACCGACTGCGGGCCGGCGGGGCGGGCAGGGGCGGCGGTGGCGGGGCGGGGCATGGTCATACCTTCCGGGCGTCGGTGTACCTCGAGCCTACGCGGCGGCGCGTCTTCGCCCGACCGGCCGGTGGAGGCTCGCCGGAACCCGGTGTCGCGCCGCTGTCACGTCGGCGGGCACGGACTCGAGGCTGTGGCCGCCGAGGCCAGGGCCGCTTGCGGAGGTCGGCGGCATGGCGGTGACCGCCGCCTGCGGAGGACTGTCCCTCAAGGGAGCCGCGCCACGCCGCCCGTCGTGTCGGTCCGGTCCAGAAAGGTGATGACGGCACGGGTGAAGCCGTCGGCGTCGTCGTGCCAGGGGAAGTGGCCGGCGCCCGGCAGCACGACGGTCTCGGCTCGAGGGAACGCCTCGGCGGACGCGACCACTGCGCGCGGCGGTGCGGCGACGTCGAACTCGGCTGCCAGCAGCAGAGTCCGCCCCTCGAACGCCGCCAGTGCATCGCGAGTCGCTGCGGGGGTGAAGGCGCCCTCCGCGTCGTACACCGCCGCAGCCTCTCGGTTTCGCTGTTCCGCGCCCGCTGCTCGGTGGGCGCGGGCCGCCGCGTCCCACCGACCGTGGGTGAAGGGGGCGACGGCCTCCCAGTCGGCGTCCGTGGCCCGGTCCTCGGTGATCGCCTTCAGCGCCTCGTAGGCCGTCGGGAACCACTCCTCGTCCTGCCGGAGCCGGGCCGTCTCCAAGCGGTCCTCAGCGGTGACCCGGCCGCCGACGGCCCGGGTGGCGGGTGTCACGAGCACCAGCTCACGGACGCGCTCGGGGTACCGGGCCGTGTAGAGCGTCGCCAACTCCGCCCCCGCAGAGTGTCCCAGCAGCCGCATCCGGTCGAGGCCGAGGTGCACGCGCAGGGCCTCGACGTCGTCGACCAGCCGGTCGCAGCGGTACGAGGCGGGGTCGGCGGGGTCCCCGGAGGCGCCCGTCCCACGCAGGTCGATCCCGACCACCCGGTGTCCGGCGGCTGCCAGACCGCCGAGGTCGCCGAAGTACGCGGACGCCCGCATGGGGCCGCCCGGCAGGCAGATCAGCGGCGCGCCCTCGCCGGAGACGTGACAGGCGAGAACGGTGCCGTCGGGTGCGGAGAACGTATGCATGGCCCCGGACCCTGCCAGCGCTGTCGTGGCGGGTGCAAGTCGGCCCGTGCACATCGTCCTTGGGCCACGCCGGGCGGAACCCGGCCGACAGGTCAAGAGCGGCGGTCACGGGTCCCGGCCGCGTTCGGAACGCCCTGCCTCCTGGGCGGCGCGGAAAAATACCCGGACCTGGCCCGTCCGGCCCTGTTAACCTCGCCGCATGACCACGCACTCGTTCCCGATGATGCCCCGCAGACGGGGCTGCTGAGACGGACGTGTGACGTGCCGAGGCCCCGAGGACGGGGCCTCCTTCGTGTGCGCAGGTAGGGGCCCGCCTCGGTCGAGGAGGAGATTCCCATGACCGGTACCCGTACCTACATCACCACGACCATCCCGTACGTCAACGCCCGCCCGCACCTGGGCTTCGCCCTGGAACTGGTCCAGGCGGACGTGCTCGCACGCCATCGCCGCCGGTCAGGCGACCAGGTCCGGTTCCTCACCGGCACGGACGACAACTCCCTCAAGAACGTCCTTGCGGCGGAGGCGGAGGGGACCGGTGTACAGGAATTCGTCGACCGCAACGCCGCGGCGTTCGCCGGGCTGCGCGAACCTCTGGCGCTGTCGTTCGACGACTTCATCCGCACCAGCAGCGATCCCCGTCACCGGGCCGGTGTGGAGCGGCTGTGGCAGCGGTGCGCCGATTCCGGCGACCTGTACCGCAAGCACTACGAAGGGCTGTACTGCGTCGGTTGCGAGCAGTTCTACACCCCGGACGACCTTGTCGACGGCCGCTGCTCGGAACACGGCACCGAGCCCCGACTCGTGTCGGAGGAGAACTGGTTCTTCAGGCTGTCCCGTTACGCGGGCACCCTGCAGGAGCTGATCGCGAGCAACAGGCTCCGGATCGAGCCCGCCTCCCGCCGCAACGAGGTCCTCGCACTGATCGAGAGCGGTCTGCACGACTTCTCCGTCTCCCGCTCCCAGCGCCGCGCCCGTGGCTGGGGCATTCCCGTCCCCGGCGATCCGGGCCAGGTCGTCTACGTGTGGTGGGACGCGCTCGCCAACTACGTGACCAGCCTCGGTTACGGCACCGCCGACGACGCCTTCGACCAGTGGTGGGCACGGAGCGGGCGTCGCGTGCACCTCGCCGGCAAGGGCGTGATCCGCTTCCACGCCGTCCACTGGCCGGCCATGCTGCTCTCCGCCGGACTGCCGCTGCCCAGCGACATCCTGGTCCACGACTACCTCACGGTCGACGGGCGCAAGATCAGCAAGTCCGCCGGTACGGCGGTCGATCCGGCGGGCCTGGTCGCCGATGTCGGCACGGACGCCGTCCGCTGGTGGCTGCTGCGCGACGTGCCGCGCGTCGGCGACGCCGACTTCACCCGCGACCGGCTCGTGGCCCGCGCCAACAGCGATCTCGCCGGCGGGCTGGGCAATCTGGTCAACCGTGTCGTGACCATGGTCCACCGTTACCGGGACGGCCGACTTCACACTCCGCGCGGCAACGCGCCCGGCTGTGCGCCGCTGGCACGGGCATGCGCCGACAGCCCGCGCCAAGTCGACGCCGCCCTGGCCGACTTCGACTTCCGCCGGGCCGCGGCGGCGGTGTGGACGATCGTCGAGGAGGCCAACCGCTGCATCGACGCCACAAGGCCGTGGGAGTCGGCCAAGGCGGAGAAGGCGGGAGACGGTGCGGCCGGGGAGCGGCTGGAGGCCGTCCTCGGCGCCCTCCTGGAGGCCTGTCTGCACTTGGCCGACCGGCTGACCCCGTTCCTTCCGGCAGCCGCTGCCCGCATCGCCCAGCAGTGCACGGCGGTCGACGGAGTCCTTCCCGAGCCGGTCCCGCTGTTCCCGCGGATCGACACCTGACGCGTGCGAGGGGCCGGCAGGTCCGGCCCGGCAGGTTCGGCACGGCATCCCGGTCTTACATACATGCGTGCATGTATGTAAGATGGAACGAGTGAGCCGTCAAGGACCGTCGAGGGGGAATGCGGGATGGGCAAGAGTCAACTGGCGCAGCAGGTGCGGAAGGTCGAAGTGACCGATCCGATCGCCGCGGCCGAGCGATACGACTACGCGGATGCCTTCGAACTCCGTCTGCCCGAGCCGGATCCGCATTCGCCGGAAGCGTGGGTCCGCGCCGGACTCGTCGGCACCCCGCAGTGGGTGGACCGGGTGGCGGGGCTGCTGGGCCTGCGCAGCGCGCCCGCGGAGTCGGCGGACCACGTGGAGGGTTTCCGGGTCGTCGAGTCCGGCCCCGAGGTGGTCCGTCTGACGACCTCCCTGCCTCTGATGCACGTCGTGCTCGTGGGTCGCCGGGTCGCCCCGGACCGCCGACTGTTCACCAGCGTTCTCCGCTACCGGCGACCGGTGCTCGCCCGACTCGTCTGGGCGGTCGTCGGCATCGGCCATCGGCGGGCGGCACGGCAGTTGGTCACGAGTATGGTTCGGACCGTCCGAGCCGACTGATCGGAGCGAGGCATGGCGGACGAGACACCGGAGAGGCTGACCCAGGCCGACCGCAGGCTGCGTTCCCGCACCGCGCTGCTCGAGTCGGCCGCGCGGGGCCTGTCCCGCTACGGGTACGGCAACCTCGTGCTCGAGCAGGTGGCCAAGGACGCCGGGTACACACGGGGGGCGCTCTACCACCAGTTCAAGGACAAGCAGGCCCTGACCCTCGCAGTGATCGACTGGATCATGGAGAACTGGGATCAGGAGGTCGGCCGGTTCGTCGAGCAGGAGGCGGATCCGGTCGGGGCACTGCTCACTCTGGCCCGCGGCCACGCCGTCTTCTGCCGGCGTGACATCGCGCGGGTGGCGATCGCACTGCGGCTGGAGTTCTCCGGACAGGACCATCCGGTCGGGCGTGAGATCGAGAAGGGCTATCGAGAGCTCGTCGAGCGCTGCGTCGGCCTCGTAGAAGCCGCACGTGACGCCGGTTCGATCGCCGAGGGCCCGCCGGCCGCAACCGTCGCGCTCGCCTTCGTGGGCGCGATCGAGGGCACGTCGATCGCTCTGTCCGGCCAGGCCCCGTACGACGAGCAACTCGTGGCCGGAGCGGCCGCCGGTGCGCTCGGGCTCGATCCGGTGGCACACGTGCCGGTCGCGGCTGGAGTCACCCCATGTACATGACGCGGCATCCCCGACGCCGTGCCTGCCGGCGACAACGGGACGGGAACCCGTATGGCACTCGCCAATCTCGCCAGGCTCCTGGAGGCGGACGAACACCCGCGGTGACCGCCCGACCGCACCAGCCGTCGTCTTGTGCATACGGCGGCGCGGGCAGATTCTGAAGATGATGAACCGGGCTGTGCAGGCTGCGGGAACGTGGAACGCGGCAAGTGCCTGGAGCGCATGGGAGTCACCGGAGCCTGAAGACCTCCGTGGCCCTCTTGATGTCGCCGTCGCCGCCGCGGTGGTGCTGGACGCCCGGAACACGGTCATCGGCTGGAGCCCGGCCGCCGCGGAACTGCTCGGATACCCGGCGGCCGACATCGTCGGACGGCCCGCCGACGTGTTCCTCTGCGGCCCCGCCCCCGAATCCACTTCCGAAGCCGGCCACGGCTCTGCCGCCACGACCGTGCGTCGCCACGAGACCCGTCTCGCGCGCCACCGTGACGGCCGCGGCGTCGCGGTCGAGGCGTCGGAGTGCAAGCTGGCTGACAGCGGCCCCGCGGCGCGGATCCTGGTCCTGGCCGACTCCGAACGGCTGCGGCTGTGGGAGTCCCGGCTCGCGATGCTGGACGGACTGGCCACCCAATCGCCGATCGGGCTGGCCATCTACGACACGGACCTCCGGATGGCGTGGGCGAACGCCGCGTCGGGGGAGGAGATCGGCCGGCCGTTCGCGCAGTACCGGGGGATGCGCTCCGACGAGCTGTACCCGGGCGGCACGCTGGTGAGCGAGGGGTACCCACGGGCCCTGGACGAAGTCATGCGCCGGGTCCTCGAGACCGGCGAGCCCGTCGTCGATGTGCACTTCCTGGGACAGATGCCCAGTGATCCGGGCCAGGACCACCTGTGGTCGTGTTCGTACTACCGGCTGCAGGACGCCGAGGGCCGGGTGCTGGGCGTCTGCGAGGACGCGTTCGACATCACCGCTCGCCACGAGGCCCAGAACCGGCTCGCCCTCCTGGTGGCGGCGGGGCGCAGCGTCGGCACCAGCCTGGACGCGACGGTCACCGCACGGGAGATCGCCGGTGTCGCGGTCCCTGGCTTCGCCTCCGAGGTCGAGGTCGATCTGGCGCCGTGGGTCCTCGAGGGCGGGGAGCCGGCGGACGGCTGGGCGCCGCAGAGCGGGCTCCTGCGGGTCACGCATGCGGCGGAGGGCATCGCGCGGCACGTCGTCGAGTACCCGCACGGGTCCCCCCAGCTGCGCAGCCTGTCCTCCGGCGGCCGGGTGCTCGTCGAGAACGTGCTGGTCGTTCCCATGCGCGTCGGCGCCGGACTCCTGGGCCTGGTCACCTTCACCCGGACCGGCAGGACGGCTGTCTTCGACAACGGTGAGATCTCCCTCGCCGACGAACTGGTGGCCCGCGCCGCGGTGTGCATCGACAACGCCCGCCGCTTCACCCGGGAACACGCCGCCGCCCTCACCCTGCAGCGCGAACTCCTTCCGCAGCACCTGCCGCGCCACTCCGCGGTCGAGTTCGCCCACCGCTATCTGCCCACCGACGACGTCACCGGGGTGGGTGGGGACTGGTTCGACGTCATCCCCCTCTCCGGTGCCCGGGTCGGGCTCGTCGTCGGTGATGTGGTCGGTCACGGACTGCCGGCCGCGGCCACGATGGGACGGTTGCGTACCACTGTGGAGGCCCTCGCCAAGCTGGACATGGCCCCGGAGGAGCTCCTCACCCGGCTGGACGACCTGATGGGTCCCGCGCCCGACACGGCACCGGAGGAGGGCGGCGGCAGGCGCCCGGTCGAGGCGGCGGACTCACCGGTGACCAATGGACCGCATCCCGACGTGACCACCGGTGCCACCTGCCTGTACGCCGTGTACGACCCGGTCTCCAGGCGCTGCACCATGGCGCGGGCGGGGCACCTGCCTCCCGCCGTCGTCCGTGCCGGCGGCGCGTGCTCCTTTCCCGAACTGCCGGAGGGGCCGCCGCTCGGTTTGGGCGGGCTGCCGTTCGAGGAGACGGACCTCGACCTGCCGGCGGGCAGTCTGCTCGCCCTGTACACCGACGGTCTGATGGAAGCCAGGGACCGTGACATCGACCAGGGGCTCGAGGTCCTCGCGCGCGTCCTGACCGACCACCGTGATCTGCCGCTGGAGGAGCTGTGCGACCAGGTGGTGGCCGCGCTGCTGCCCGGGGGCACGACCGCGGACGACACCGCCCTGCTCCTCGTCCGTACCCGTGAACTGGACGCCGGTCAGGTGGCCGTGTGGGAGCTGGCGGCGGAAGCGGTCGCGGCGGGCCGGGCGCGGGAGCTCGTCACCGCGCAGCTGCGTTCCTGGGACCTCGACGAGCTGGCGTTCGAGACCGAACTCGTCGTCAGTGAGCTCGTCACCAACGCCGTCCGGTACGCCGAGGGGCCGGTGCAGATCCGCCTCATCCGTGACCGGACACTGCTGTGCGAGGTGGCGGACGCCGGCCACACCTCCCCGCATCTGCGGCACAGCACGGCCGAGGACGAGGGTGGCCGCGGCCTGTTCATCGTCGCCCAGCTCGTGGAGCGGTGGGGCACGCGCTACACCCCCTCCGGCAAGACGATCTGGACGGAGCAGGCTTTCCCGGACGGCGGGCGCGGGGTCCCGGCGGAGCGGTGAAGGGGGTTCGGCCGACGGGCTTCCCCGGACCGGGACATGTCGGCGGCTCTCGCCGTGAACGCCTCCCGCGTCCATCCGTCCCACCGTTCGCGCAGCCGCAGCCGCAGCCGCAGCCCGGCGAACCGGCCCCTCCACGAAGTGGTCCAGGGCCGGGACGGAGAGGACGACTTCGACGTCGCCGACCCTGCACCACTCGCCGCGCTGCCCGGCTGCGGCGTGGAGGTCCGTCCCCGGTCGGAAGCCGAGCGCGCCCTCTTCACGGCCCGCGGCGTGGAGACCGACTGAGAACGTCCGCGCAGCGCACCGCCCCCGGTGCTGTGCGGTACCGGGGGCGGTGCTGGAGGAGCGGGGGGTGTCAGCCGACGAGTTGGGCGTAGGCGGGGAGAGTGAGGAAGTCCTCGTAGTTCTCGTCGAGAGCCACCTTCAGCAGCAGGTCGTGCGCCCGCTGCCAGTTGCCGGCGGCGAAGGCCTCCTCGCCCATCTCCTCACGGATCGCGGCCAGTTCCTCCGCCGCGACCTTCCTGACCAGCTCGGGTGTGGCGCGCTCGCCGTTCTCGAAGACGACGCCCGCGTTGATCCACTGCCAGATCTGGGAGCGGGAGATCTCCGCCGTCGCCGCGTCCTCCATGAGGTTGAAGATGGCGACGGCGCCGAGGCCGCGCAGCCACGCCTCGATGTAGCGGGTGCCGACCTGGACGGCGTTGCGCAGGCCCTCGTACGTGGGCCTGGCGTCGAGCGAGTCGATGGCGATCAGGTCACCCGGTGCGACGGAGACGTCCTCGCGCAGCCGGTCCTTCTGGTTCGGCTTCGAGCCGAGGACCGCGTCGAAGGAGGCCATCGCGATCGGGACCAGGTCCGGGTGGGCGACCCAGGAGCCGTCGAAGCCGTCGCCGGCCTCGCGGTCCTTGTCGGCCTTGACCTTCTCGAAGGCGACCTTGTTGACCTCGGCGTCGCGTCGGGAGGGGATGAAGGCCGCCATGCCGCCGATCGCGTGCGCGCCGCGCTTGTGGCAGGTGCGCACCAGCAGTTCGGTGTAGGCCCGCATGAAGGGGGCGGTCATCGTCACCGCGTTGCGGTCGGGGAGGACGAACTTCTCGCCGCCGTCACGGAAGTTCTTGACGATGGAGAAGAGGTAGTCCCAGCGGCCCGCGTTCAGGCCGGAGGCGTGGTCGCGGAGCTCGTAGAGGATCTCCTCCATCTCGTACGCCGCGGTGATCGTCTCGATCAGGACGGTCGCGCGGACGGTGCCCCGGGGGATGCCCACGTAGTCCTGGGCGAAGACGAAGATGTCGTTCCAGAGGCGGGCCTCGAGGTGCGACTCCGTCTTCGGCAGGTAGAAGTACGGGCCCTTGCCGAGGTCGAGCAGGCGCTTGGCGTTGTGGAAGAAGTAGAGGCCGAAGTCGACCAGGGCGCCGGGGACGGGGGTGCCGTCGAGCGTCAGGTGGCGTTCGGCGAGGTGCCAGCCGCGGGGGCGCATCACCACGGTCGCGAGCTCCTCGGCGGGCTTCAGCGCATACGTCTTGCCGGACCTCGGGTCGGTGAAGTCGATCCGGCGCTCGTACGCGTCGATGAGATTGAGCTGGCCCAGGACGACGTTCTCCCAGGTGGGAGCTGACGCGTCCTCGAAGTCGGCGAGCCAGACCTTCGCGCCCGAGTTGAGGGCGTTGACGGTCATCTTGCGGTCGGTGGGTCCGGTGATCTCCACGCGGCGGTCGTTCAGGGCTGCGGGCGCCGGGGCGACCTTCCAGGACTCGTCCGCGCGGATCGCGGCGGTCTCGGGGAGGAAGTCCAGCGTGGACGTACGGGCGATCTCGGCGCGGCGCTCGGCGCGGCGGGCGAGCAACTCGTCACGGCGCGGGGTGAAGCGCCGGTGCAGCTCGGCCACGAACGCGAGGGCCGCCTCGGTGAGGACCTCTTCCTGCCGGGGCAGGGGCTCGGCATCGACGATTGCCAGCGGGGACGGCGCTGGTGCGGACATGAGCTGTCACTTCCTTCGCGAGCTTCACGGGCTGTGCGCGGACCCGCCGTGCGGCCGCCCGGTCGCCGATGGATGGCACTGCGTGCCAGGGCTGCGAGGTACGGCCGTGGGCGCCGTCCGAGCTGTCAGGCGCTTCTGATCAGTGGATACTAGTTACCGCATGGTGGAAGTTCAATGTTTTGTTGATGTCGAGATTCTCCGGCTCGACAGAAGGTGGCGCACCGTGCCACGCCGCTCACCGAAGGTGGCGCAGGTCCTCGGGCGTGTCGATGTCGTACGCCTGCGCCACGTCACCGCACTCGACGAGCGTGATCGCGTCGGTGTGCGCCGCCAGATACGCCCGCGCACCCCGGTCGCCCACCGCGGTCGCCGCCACCTCGGCCCACCGGTCCGCGCCGAAGAGCACCGGGTGCCCGCGCCGCCCCTCGTACGCCGCCGCCACCAGTGACGCGCGCGAGCGGTACGCCCCGCGCACCCGAGCCACCGCCTCCGCGCCGATCCCGGGCTGGTCCACCAGCAGCACCAGCGCCGCGTCCGCCGACCCGGGCGACCTGAGCGATGCGAGCCCCACCCGCAAGGAGGAGCCCATCCCCTCCTCCCAGTCCGGGTTGTCCCGCACCACGCACGCCGACAGGTCCGCCTCCCGCCGCACCCGGGCCGCCGACGCGCCCAGCACCACGTGCACCGGATCGCAGCCGCCCTCGCGGAGCATCCGCACCGCGTGCTCGACGAGAGGTCTTCCGTGGTGCTCCAGCAGCGCCTTCGGCCGGCCGCCGAGACGCCGGCCACCGCCCGCCGCGAGCAACAATCCGGCGACGGCCGTTCCTTGGGGCGCGGACGAGGTTCGAGGAGATGGCATGGGGACTCCCTATCCCATAAGTGGGTGAATTCGCGGGCAGCGGCGTCTTCGGCGCTGCGTCTGACGGGGGTTGTCCGCGCAATCCTGCAACCGCCCGTGCGATGCCGGTCGTCCGACGTGGAGAGGCGGGTGACACCTTGGATAAGGTGCACCTTCAACACTGAGGTTCGCCATGGGGGATCAAGAGTCGATGAGTGGCCGCGCACACCAGGGAACGGTCTTCCAGCCGCTGGGTGAGGACGATCCGAAGCACGTCGCCGGATACAAGATCGCTGCCCGCCTCGGCGCCGGCGGCATGGGCAAGGTCTACCTTTCCTACACGCCCGGCGGCCGCGCGGTCGCCATCAAGGTGATCCGGCCCGACTTCGGCCAGGACGCCGAATTCCGCCGCCGCTTCGCCCAGGAGGTGCAGGCCGCGCAGCGCGTGCAGGGCCTGTTCACCGCGCCCGTCATCGACGCGGACGCCGACGCCGAGCAGCCCTGGCTGGCCACCGCGTACGTCCCCGGCCCCTCCCTCGCCGACGCGGTCGCCCAGCACGGCAAACTGCCGGTCGACACCGTGCTGTTGCTGGTCGCCGGCATCGCGGAGGCGCTGCAGATCATCCACGGCGCCGGCATCGTCCACCGCGACCTCAAGCCCGCGAACGTGCTCCTCGCCGCCGACGGTCCGCGCGTCATCGACTTCGGCATCGCCCGGGCCGCCGACGCCACCTCTCTCACCAGCAGCGGCGTCACCATCGGCACGCCCTCCTTCATGGCTCCCGAGCAGGCGGCGGGCAGTCATGTCACCCCGGCCACCGACATCTTCGCCCTCGGCCAGATCACGGCGTACGCGGCGACCGGCAGGGCGGCGTTCGGCGAGGGCACCTCGCACGGTGTGCTCTACCGGATCGTCCACGAGCAGCCGGACCTCACCGACCTCCCCGAGCAGCTGCGCGAACTGGTGACCCGCTGCATGGTCAAGGAGCCTGAGGGGCGGCCGTCGGTCGCCGAGATCCTGAGTATCTGCCAGACGGCCAACGGGGAGACCGTGCTGCGGCGTCCGGAGGAGTGGCTGCCGAGCGTCGTGGCCGCCGAGATCTCGACCCGCAAGGCCGCGCCCGCCCCGCCGGCCACGCCCGCGAGCGGCCAGCCGCCCGTGGCGGCGCCTGCGGCACCCGCAGCTCCCGCCCCGGCCCACGCGCCGACCGCGCATGCCGCACCACAGACCCCGCCGCCGGGGTTCGGGCCCGCGCCGCAGCCGCAGCAGCCGGGGGCACATCAGCAGCCGCCGGTGCAGCCGCAGCCGCCCGCCGCGCACCAGCAGCCGCCCGCCCAGCCGACGTACGGCTACCCGCAGGCCGCCCAGCCGGCGCCCGGCTACGGCTACCCCCAGACGGCGCCGCACCCGCAGCACCACACCGCCCCGCAGCCGTACGGCACGGTCGCCTCTCCCGTGCCGGCGGCCACGCCGCCCAAGAAGAAGAACAAGGCGCGCAATCTCGCCATCGCGGCCCTCGTCACCCTGATCGTCGGCGGCGCGGCCGGCGGCGGGGCCTACCTCGCCCTGTCCGACAGAGACAAGGACAAGACCAACCAGAGCCAGGGCAAGGGTGACCCGTCGGCGGGCACCACGCCCAAGGAAACAACCCCTTCGGGCGACGCCACGCCGGGGGCCGACGGCGACGGCCTGGACACCGCGCCCGGCGACGCGGTGCCCGCGCCGGAGCCCAAGACGTACACCGGGCTCAACATCGTGAACAACTACCACATCTTCCTGGACCATGACCCGATCAAGCCGCTCGACGACGACTCCAACGCCGACTTCGAGTACGAGGGCGACCTCAGCCAGGTCGAGACCGAGAGCGGCAGGATGATCCTGCTGGGCAGCGGCCAGGCCGGCGACCTCGACACATGCCGGAACGACACGCGCTACACCACCACCATCGAGATGGGCCTGCTCTCCAAGGGCTCCCAGATCTGTGTGCTCACGGACTCCGGTCACGTAGGCCTCGTCACCTACCAGGGCAAGTCCTCGGAGAACGACGCCAGCCGGTTCATCACCGTCGACGTGACCGTGTGGCGCAACGCGATGGATCCCGTCCCCTCGTCCTGAATTACGTCCGCACGGTGGCGCGGTGCGGGCCGGATGGCGTTAACTGGCCCGCACCCCTCGGGCGCTCGACCACCGTCCTGTGGGGCCGTTGATGTGCACAGGGACGTGCGAGAGGCTGGGCTTTGTTGCAGAGCGTGGGGCAGACGCGGGTGACGGGCAGAGGCAACGGCGAGGATCCGAGAGCGGCGGAGTTGCGGGCTGCGGTCGCCAGGCTCCGGCGCGAACTGGCCGGACATCCCGTCGATTTCAGCGACCGGGGGATCGCCGAGGACGAGCTGGCCGTGCTGGCCGCGATGGTGGCGGCAGGTGACCCGGAGATCCCCCGGATGCGCCGATCGCTCCTGCTCATCGCCGGCGCGATCGGCTCAGTCAGCGCGCTCTCGCCCGCGCTGATGCAGGTCCGTACGGCCGTCGACCTCTTCGGCGACACCCCGCCCCGGCGCCTGTGACGACGCGCGTACGCCCCACTGCGCGGGGCGTCGCGAGGAGGCCCGGGCACGGGTCCTCAACGTCCGGTGCGCCCACCGTCCGGTTGGGGCGCACCGGCATGAGCACTGTCGGGCGCGGGTATCCGGCGTCAGCCGGGACTGACCCCGCCACGCCGGCCGCCCGTCTCACCGTCCTTCTTCTTCGATGAACTCCTTGAAGCGGCGCATGTCGCCCTTCACCCGCCGGTGGATCAGGCCCGACGCCGCAGCGGTCTTTTCTGCCATGCCGCTGGGTTGGACCTCCATGACGAGCTCCACCCGCGTGTGGCTGTCGTCCAGGCGCTGGAAGCGGACCATGCCCATCTGGTGGATCTCGCCGCCGGTCGTGCGCCAGGCGATCCGGTCGTCGGGCAGTTTGTCGATGATCTCGGTGTCGAACTCCCTGTGGACGCCGCCGATCTTCGTCGTCCAGTGGTTGTGGCGGTCGTCGATCTGCCGGACCTCTTGGACACCCGCCATGAACTGGGGGAACGCTTCGAACTGGGTCCACTGGTTGTAAGCGGTGTGAAGCGGGACGTCGACGTCCACGGACTCCTTCACCATGCTCATCTGTTGACCTCCTCGTGCTACCGCACGGATGCCTTCCGCATGCGTCGGGGAACGGTCAGGCGGGTGCCGCGGCGACGGCGACCGTGTCGCCGGAGGAACGTCGTGCTCCTCGTGACGACGGGTCAGTGCCTGAAGCGGTCCCTCGACTTCTCCTTGGTGGCGCGAGCCCTGCCCCGGGCCTCCAGCGCCGCGCCCTTGGCCGCGGTGGTGTCCTTGCCCATCGCGTGGGCGGCCTTCCGCACGGCCTTCCCGAGAACTTGTTCGGCCTTGGCCTTGGCCTTCTCTCCGGTACTCATGTCGGTCCTTTCGTAGGTCCCACCAAACCGCCTGCCCGTGCCCCGGGGATGGAAACCGATCCCGCCGTAACGAGCCGGGACAGCCAGAGGACCCGCCGCTCGACGACATCACCCTCGCGTCGTCAGGATCGGCGAGTACGGCGAGCGGAGGGCGGCACGCCGACCGTCACGGCGCCGGGCGCGAGCGACACCGCCCGGTACATCAAAAGCTCCGTGTTCGACGGCCGCGATCTGAGCCGCACCTGGCCGGCGTGGGACGCGGTCGCCCACGGCGGCACGCTCGCGCATGTACTGGGCGACAAGCCGTCGGCCTGGGGCACGGGCAACGCCGCCGAGCCGCCGTCGGTGAACCGTGCGGCCGGCGATTCCCGCCGGCATCTGGACGCATCACTGGGCGCCGGTTCCGACGTCGTTCCGGAGAGCGACGCTCCGCAGACCGCCCACCTCGCGCTCGACGTGCTGGGCCAGGCACCGGGCGCGCTACGGGTCTCGGTGCGGGCGACTGCGCCCGAGGGGTGGCGGGTGCGGATGCCGTCGGCGTTCGGGCTCGACTCCCGCCGGCTGCCGGTGGGAGTCGACCGTGGAGCCCGAGGTGACCGTCCCGGCGCAGGCCGCACCGGGCTCCTGCACGGTGCGGTTCGAGGGGCCCGGACCGCGGTCCGGGCCCCTTCCGCGTCGTCAGCCCTGGCCGTTGGTGGTGGCCAGCGCCGCGGACAGGTCGCGGGCGACCTCCTGGAGCAGCGGCACGATCCTCTCCGTCGCCGCCTCCGTCACGCGGCCCGCCGGACCGGAGATCGAGACAGCGGCCGCGGTGGGGGAGTCGGGCACGGAGACCGCCAGACAGCGGACGCCGATCTCCTGTTCGTTGTCGTCCACCGCGTAGCCGGCGCGGCGGACCTGTTCGAGCGCCGCCAGGAAGCCCTCGGGCGTGGTGATCGTCTTCTCGGTTGCGGCCGGCATGCCGGTACGGGCCAGCAGCGCCCGTACCTCCTCCGCCGGGGTGTGCGCGAGGAGCGCCTTGCCGACGCCGGTGGAGTGCGGCAGCACCCGGCGGCCGACCTCGGTGAACATGCGCATGGAGTGCTTGGAGGGCACCTGCGCGACGTACACGATCTCGTCGCCGTCGAGCAGCGCCATGTTGGCGGTCTCGCCGGTCTCCTCGACGAGACGGGCGAGATAGGGGCGCGCCCAGGTGCCGAGCAGGCGGGATGCGGACTCGCCGAGGCGGATCAGCCGGGGGCCGAGCGCATAGCGGCGGTTGGGCTGCTGCCGTACGTAACCGCAGGCGACCAGCGTCCGCATCAGCCGGTGGATGGTGGGCAGGGGGAGACCGCTGCTGACGGAGAGCTCACTGAGACCTACCTCCCCACCGGCGTCGGCCATTCGCTCGAGCAGGTCGAAGGCGCGCTCAAGGGACTGCACGCCGCCGCTGGCGGCGGGCTTGGCTGCGTCGGTGGCGCTGGCGCTGGACGTCGGCACGTCGGCGGTCCTTTCGGGCAGGCAGGGCAAGGCAGCAGCCTACCCGGCGCATCCGTGGGACACATCGTCCGCCCAGGCGCGTCCTGGCCGGTCAGGGGGCGTTTGTCCCTGTGCCTGCGGTGTTGCGCGGGCCGGCTCCTGGCTGAAGCGACCACGTTGAAATGGAATTATACTTCCACTTTATGGAAAAGCGCAAGGGTGGCCTCGCGGCTCCGCCGGGCCTTGACGGGTACCGGCCGGAGGGGAAGACTCCTTCAACAGTTCGTTGAATTTTTCGCCGCGCAGAGTGGAAGTGAGGGGAGCGGGTGTCCGACGTGTCCGACGTGGAAGTGGAGCTGGTCCTGCGCTCGACCCGGGTGATCACCCCCGAGGGGACGCGCGCCGCGACGGTCGCCGTCGCCGGCGGCCGGATCGCCGTGGTGGGACCGTACGACGCCGTCGTGCCGGCCGGTGCACGGCTCGAGGACGTCGGGGACGACGTCGTCATGCCCGGCCTCGTCGACACCCATGTGCATGTGAACGACCCCGGCCGCACCGAGTGGGAGGGCTTCTGGACCGCCACCCGCGCGGCCGCGGCGGGCGGCATCACCACGCTGCTCGACATGCCGCTCAACTCCTTGCCCCCCACCACCACGGTCGGCCACCTCGCCGTCAAGCAGGAGGTCGCCCGCAGCAAGGCGCACATCGACGTCGGCTTCTGGGGCGGTGCGATCCCGTCCAACGTGAAGGACCTGCGACCGCTGCACGACGCCGGCGTCTTCGGCTTCAAGTGCTTCCTCTCACCGTCCGGCGTCGAGGAGTTCCCCGAACTCGACCAGGAGCAGCTCGCCCGCTCCATGGCGGAGATCTCGGGGTTCGGCGGACTGCTGATCGTGCACGCGGAGGACCCGCACCACCTCGCGGCCGCCCCGCAGCGGAGCGGGCCCAGATACGCCGACTTTCTCGCCTCCCGGCCGCGCGACGCCGAGAACACCGCGATCGAGGGCCTGCTCTCGCACGCCGAGCGGCTCGGCGCCCGCGTCCACGTCCTGCACCTGTCCTCGAGCGACGCCCTGCCGCTGATCGCCGCCGCCAAGCGGAACGGGGTCGCCATCACCGTCGAGTCCTGCCCGCACTTCCTCACCCTCACCGCTGAGGAAGTCCCCGACGGCGCCACCGAGTTCAAGTGCTGTCCGCCCATCCGTGAGGCCGCCAACCAGGACGCGCTCTGGCAGGGCCTCGCCGACGGCACCATCGACTGCATCGTCTCGGACCACTCTCCCTGCACCACCGACCTCAAGACCCCGGACTTCGCATCCGCCTGGGGCGGCATCTCCTCGCTCCAGCTCGGTCTGCCCGCGATCTGGACCGAGGCCCGCAAGCGCGGCCACACCCTCGACGACGTCGTCCGCTGGATGGCGAAGGCCCCCGCGGAACTGGCGGGCCTGAGCACCAAGGGCGCCATCGAGGCGGGCCGCGACGCCGACTTCGCGGTCCTCGCTCCCGACGAGACCTTCACCGTCGACCCCGCGGGGCTGCACCACCGCAACCAGGTGACCGCATACGCGGGCAGGACGCTGTACGGAGTCGTCAGATCGACGTGGCTGCGCGGCGAGCGGATCGTGGAGAACGGCAACCTGGCCGCGCCGACGGGCCGGCTGCTGGAAAGGAACAACTGAACCGTGTCTGCATCCCCCATCCCCTCCTTCACCGGTGACGCGAGCCCGTACGGCGGCGGCGAGCCGTACGCCGACTACCGAACCGCCGACTTCCCCTTCACACACCTCGCCGACCTCGCCGACCGCCGCCTCGGCGCCGGTGTCGTCGCCGCCAACGACGAGTTCTTCGCCGAGCGCGAGAACCTGCTGAAGCCCGAGCCTGCCGAGTTCGACCCCGAGCACTTCGGCCACAAGGGCAAGATCATGGACGGCTGGGAGACACGCCGCCGCCGCGGTGTCTCGGCCGAGCAGCCCCACCCGACCGACGAGGACCACGACTGGGCGCTGGTACGCCTCGGCGCCCCCGGTGTCGTACGCGGCATCGTCGTCGACACGGCGCATTTCCGCGGCAACTACCCGCAGGCCGTCTCGATCGAGGGCACGTCCGTCACCGGGTCCCCCTCTCCCGAGGAGTTGCTGGCCGGTGACGTGAAGTGGACGGCGCTGGTCCCGCGTACCGCCGTCGGCGGCCACGCCGCCAACGGCTTCGCCGTCGACGTCGAGCAGCGCTTCACCCACCTGAGGGTCAACCAGCACCCCGACGGCGGCATCGCCCGGCTGCGGGTGTACGGCGAGGTCGCCCCCGACCCGCGGTGGCTGGCCGCCCTGGGCACCTTCGACCTCGTCGCGCTGGAGAACGGCGGCCAGGTCGAGGACGCCTCCGACCGCTTCTACTCCCCGGCCACCAACACCATCCAGCCCGGCCGCTCGCGCAAGATGGACGACGGCTGGGAGACCCGCCGCCGCCGCGACAAGGGCAACGACTGGATCCGCTACCGGCTGGCCGGTCACGGTGAGATCCGCGCCGTCGAGATCGACACCGCCTACCTCAAGGGCAACAGCGCGGGCTGGGCGGCGCTGTCCGTACGGGACGGGGCGGAGGGGGCCGAGTGGCGCGAGATCCTGCCCCGCACCCGGCTGCAGCCCGACACCAACCACCGCTTCGTGCTGGACACTCCAGCGGTCGGCACGCATGTGCGGATCGACATCCACCCCGACGGCGGCATCTCGCGGCTGCGGCTGTTCGGCTCCCTGACCGAACAGGGCGCGGCCGGGATGACCGCCCGCCACCAGGAGCTCGGCGGCTGACGAGCCGTCACAGGACGGGAGGTGCGACACCCTCCCCGCGCGGGGCGCACCGGCCCACAGCGACGGTGCGCCCCACGCGCGTGCCCGGCGGCTGTCGGCAGTGCGCGGCTCAGGCCGCGTGGCCGCCGTCCACGGAGAACTCGGCGCCCGTGACGTACGCCGCCTCGCTGCCCGCCAGGTACGCGACCATCGACGCGATCTCGTCCGGCGTGGCGAAGCGGCCCAGCGCCGTGTCCGCCTTCTGCGGCTTTGCGTACGGGCCGTCCGCCGGGTTCATGTCGGTGTCGACCGGGCCGGGATGGACGATGTTCGCGGTGATGTTCCGCTCGCCCAACTCCCGTGCCAGTGCCTTCGTCAGGCCGATCAGCGCCGACTTGCTCATCGCGTAGAGGGTGCCGCCCGGACCGGGCACGCGCTGGGTCATGCAGGTGCCGATCGTGATGATGCGCGAGCCGCTGCCCATACGGGCGGCGGCCGCGCGGGACGTGAGGTAGACCCCCCGTACGTTCACGCCCAGCACCCGGTCGACGTCGGCGACCGTGATGCCGTCCAGCGGTCCGAGCACGCCCACGCCCACGTTGTTGACGAGGATGTCGAGCCCGCCGAGGGCCTCGGCGGCGGAGGCCACCGACTCGGCGGCCTCCGTCGCGTCCGCCGAGTCGGCGCGCAGCGCCACCGCGCGCCGGCCCGCCGTCTCGATCTGCCGCACGATGTCCTCCGCGGCCTCCTTCCCGGTCACATAGGTGATCGCCACATCGGCCCCGCCGCGGGCGAGCCGCAGCGCGGTCGCCGCGCCGATCCCGCGGCTGCCGCCGGTCACCAGGGCCACCTTGCCGTTCATCGAAGCCTCCGTCATCCGCCAAGTGGTTGCGGCTTCAATCACATCGGATCCGGCGCCCCCGTGCCGGCGGTGATCGGACATCGCGCTCGGCACGCCGATGAGTTCAGGGGTCATGCGCGGTCAGAGCTGTGACACTCATCGAAACCTGATGAAGCACGACGAAAGGCAGCACCATGGCGAAGCTCAGCCTCACCCAGTTCCTGACCCTCGACGGCGTGTACCAGGCCCCCGGCGGTCCCGACGAGGACACCCGCGGCGGCTTCGATCAGGGCGGCTGGTCCGTGCCGTACGGGGACGACGACTTCGGGCAGTTCATCGACGAGGTCTTCCAGCGGTCCGGCGCCTTCCTCCTCGGCCGCCGCACCTACGAGATCTTCGCCTCCTACTGGCCGAAGCAGACCGACCCGGCCGACCCCGTCGCGTCCAAGCTCAACGCCCTGCCCAAGTACGTCGCCTCGACCACCCTCGAGTCGGCCGACTGGGCCGGTACGACGATCATCGGCGGCGACCTCGTCAAGGAGGTCACCGCGCTCAAGGAGCGCACCGACGGGGAGCTCCAGATGCACGGCAGCGGAGGCCTGGCGCGCTCCCTGATGGAGCACGACCTGATCGACACGCTGCACCTGGTCGTCTTCCCCGTCGTCCTCGGCAAGGGCCTGCGCCTGTTCGCGGAGGGCGCGACACCCACCGCCTTCAAGCACGTCGAGGCCCGGACCACGAGCACCGGCGCGGCGATCCACACGTACGAGCTCGCGGGCCGGCCGTCGTACGGCAGCTACATCTGAGGGAAACGTGTAGCACCCACGCGTCCGCCGCCGGTACGGTGATCGCTCCCGCGTGTGAGCCGCCGAAGTCTCCACCCTTCCGTACCCGCAGGAGACCCGGTGTCGTCCATCGCCGTACCCGCACCCGCGTTCGCCCCGCGCCGCGCCTGGCTCACCGATCTCCCGGTGCTGCTCGTCGCCGTCGTGTGGGGTGCCAGCTATCTCGCGGCGAAGGGCATCACCACCACCCACACCGTCGTCGCGGTCCTCGTCCTGCGGTTCGCGCTCGTCCTGCCGGTGCTCGCCGTCGCGGGCCGGCGCAGGCTGCGGGCGCTGACCGCCGCTCAGTGGCGGGGCGCGGGGCTGCTCGGGCTGATACTGAGCGCCGTCTTCCTCCTCGAGACCTACGGTGTCGTCCACACCTCCGCCACCAACGCCGGGCTCATCATCAGCCTCACCATGATCCTCACCCCGCTCGCGGAGGCGGCGGTCCTCCGGCGGCGGCCGCCCGCGTCCTTCCTCGCCGCGGCCGCCGTCTCGGTCGCGGGAGCGGTGCTGCTGACCCAGGGCGGGGGCTTCACGACTCCGTCCACCGGTGACCTGCTGATGCTGCTGGCCGCCGTGGTCCGTACCGTCCATGTGCTGGCGATGGCGCGGATCAAGGCGGTGCAGGGCGCGGACTCCCTGTCCCTGACGACCGTCCAACTCGGCGCGGCCGTCGCGGTGTTCGCCGTGTTGGCCGCCCTGCCCGGCAGCGGTGCGTCGCCCTGGGCCGTGGCGGTCGGCTTCGGGCCGCGTGAGTGGGCGGGACTGGTGTTCCTGTCCGTGTTCTGCACCCTGTTCGCGTTCTTCGTGCAGATGTGGGCGGTACGGCGCACGTCGCCGTCCCGGGTCAGCCTGCTGCTCGGCACCGAGCCGCTGTGGGCCGCAGCAGCCGGTATCGCCATCGGCGGCGAACACCTGGGTGCGGTCGGTCTGCTGGGCGCGGCGCTGGTGCTCACGGGGACGACATGGGGCCGCCGGGCCGCCGACACGGGCGCCTGTTAGGTTCGACGGCCATGCGAGCGCTCCGGTACGACCTGGCCTTCCGTGTCCGCGCCAGGCGGACGCAGGCCTGGGGCTTTGTACTGCTCTCCGCTCCGGCGCGCAGCTGGGGGCGGCCTTCTCCCTCTGTGGCGCCGCAGGACACCGCCGGGGTAACGGCCGTCGTGCTACGAGCTCTCGGTATCCACCCAGGCCGTAATCCTTTTACGCACCTCTTGGTCTCCCACCACTATCAGCGAACCTGAGCGACGGTCGGGCGCACGGGTGATCGAAACACTGCCTCGGGTCTCCGCAGCGGTATCCAATGAGCCGGTGTACTCAATTACCATGGCATTCCTGCTGCATGCCAGCGATGCCCACGCCTTGGAGCTATCAGAGCCTGAGGAACTGTTGTATGGCCCTGCCGGATAGTGCGAGTTTCCCTCACGTTCGCTCGGCCATTGAGAGATCAGGTGGAGGCCGATGGCGGGTGGGTCGGCATGCGGGATGGTCAGGAAACCGCATGAGGTTTTGTTTGCATACATCAAGATTCGCTGTGAACCACTCTTGACCTCAGCAAGGAACTTGGGTGACCCGCCTGTGAGGGAGTCGTCATGTTCTGCCAATGGGTCATCGGCAACACTGATCGGGTCCATCTTGCTCAGCGGAACGAGGCGATCGCTGCTTTGCGCCGGGGGCGTTCCGGATGGCTCGCTTGTGCATCCGGTAGGAACGAGCACGAGAGCGGCCCCTACGACCAGAATCCGCTTTTTCCAGCCCAAGGGGCCACACCTCGCTCTTATTGATGCTTCAGTTACCTGTCACTCTAGCCACTGATTGAAGCAGACGCCCACGGGCTTGTACGCGTATACGTGCTTTCCGGTGGGAAACGCCCCGCTTACACCTTCCCATACTTCACCTACGTACTGATCGTAGAGCGGGAAGGCCTGTACTGTGCCGAACCTCCCCCTCGGCACCTCGTAGCGCGTCTGGTTGCTCACGCCGTAGCTTTTCGTGACATCCCAGCCCATGCCGGCTGAGATTTGACCCAGGTCGATACTGATCTCCTTCTTCACGGTCGCGTCGACCTTCTTGTCGACCGTGAGGACGAGCGTCGTCTTGCCGCGCCCGCTTGTCTGCTGGATCACGTCGGTACCGCACGACTGGCCGACATACTGCTTGTTCTTCACGAAGCGGAAAGCAGTCGCATCTGCGGGTGCTGGCGAGACCGAGTCGCTCCGATTCGGTCTTTCATCGGCGCCCACGGATCCAGTGGTCACCTTGACGATGGTGTTGGGGCTTGGATCGAAGAACTTTCCGTCAGCAGAAACAGAAGATTCCGGAATTCCCTCGAGATTTCCCTCACTCGCGTAAGAGACCCCGGAGCCTGCTGTTGCAGTCATAGCCACTGCAGCCCCCGCTGTGGCCAGAGCGGCAGCGATTTTCCGCCGTCGAGGCAAAAAATGCCCGTGCTTCACGTTCCCTCCTGAGATGACGGTACGTCGAGCGCAAACTTCCCCCATTCCCGATAGTCGGGGGAAGGCCTGAACTCTCTTACCCGTAAATCTTGCGCAGCTCCGCTCCAGCTCAGCAACGCTGTTCATCACTATGTGTTTTTGATCACAGCGGAATCTCAAATTCAGTTTAATTCCTCTTGCTCGCCTGGACCATCAAGCCATTTATCTCTCGAATATTTGGCTCAAACGCGAATGCCGTCGTGCACGTCCTGCACGCATCGCCGGGCCCGCCGTCGTGGGTGTGAGCGCAGGGACAGAGCCGTAGCGGCGACGGCCTTGCGCGCCGCTCGCTCGCGGTTTGAGGTTTCACGTCGAGGATGCTCGTTGAGCGCTGCGCGGGTTCAGGCGGTGGATTTCGTCGACGAGGACTAGCCTCGCTGTTTCGGTTGGGGGTGATGAGACGTCGCTGATCGTCAGCTGTCAGGTGGGCGAGGCGATTTCGCTGCTTGGGCATGGCAGAGTCCCGGCGCGGTGGTCGGGTTCTCCAAGGTCTTTCGGGTCGTGCGCGGTCAGGGGTTTGCTGGTCAGCCGGCTGGACGGGGCAGTGCGGCGAGGCGGTGGAAGGCCGTGGCCAGTTCGTGTCTCCAGGGCCAGGTCGCCGATATCCGCAGGCGCAGACGCCGACCGCCGCGGGTGAGGCGGGCGGCGACGTGCAGCAGCAAGCGGAGCTTCTTCGGCTCGGCGGTGGCCAGCTCACCGTCCAGGAGAAGAACGCGGGTCCAGGCCAGCAGGTCGATGGCAGCGAGGCTGAGTTCGAGCCAGGAGGCGTTGACGCCGAAGCTGCGGGAGGGGAAGCGGCCGAAGCCTGTGGTCTTGCCGCACCGGATGTGGTCCTCGACGGTGGCATGTCCGCGGTGACGGACCTCCAGGAACTGGGCGGAACCACCACCGGAGTAGGGGGTGTCGGTGAGGAACACCTGATGGCGCAGGCCCTCGTCCTGGTCGAACAGGGACAGCTGGGCTCCGGGATGCGGCCGCTCGCGGCGCACGATGATGCGGGTTCCGGTCGGATAGCCCTCCAGATCGACCATGCCGGTCAGCTCGGCGACCTCGGCGCCATCACGCAGAGTCCCGTCCTGGTCCAGGGCGGGATGCCAGAGGCGGTCGGGCATGGCCCGGATTGCGCGGCGGATCGGCTCGGTGATGGCGTATCCGACCGAGAAGAAGGCACGGATTCCTCGTTTCCGCACGTCGCGGACGTGGGCGAGGAGGGCTTTCGCGGATCCGGCGCTGTCGGTGCGGACGAGGATGTCGGTGCCGTGCCGGTGGGCGTCGTGGATCTGCGCGAGTGCCTGATCGAGGACTGTCATGTGATCGGCGGCGGTGTTGGCGCCGGCGTTCCCGGGCCGCAGTCGGCCGGACAGTGCCTCGCCGGTGTTGGCCAGGAAGCACAGCAGCGGGTGGAAGCCGAAACCGCCTTTATAGGTGGGTGCGGCCTGCTCTTTCTCGGAGTGGCAGGTGACCAGCGTGGCGTCGAGGTCCAGGATCAGCCCGGGCAGCACGCGTCCCGCGGCCCGGACTGCGGGAATGCCCTCCCGGTGCTCGGCGGCCTGCAGCCAGGCGACTTCCCGTGCCTGGGCACGGGCCGAGCGCAGAGAAGCCAGTGCTCTCTCATCGGTATCGGCGAGCAGCCGCCAGGCCGTCGGTGTCGACGCGACCGAACCGAACTCCCCTGCCTGGTCCCGCAGTACGGCCAGATCCGCAATGGCCTCGCCACCGTCGGCGAGCATCACCGCCAGGTCGGTGGCGATCCGGCCCGGATCATGTCCGGTCCCGCGCGGCCGAAGCCGGCCCGAGCGCGGCGGAGTACGCGGCAGTCAGCCCGGTGGCGTCAGCGAGATCCGTAAGCAACCGTGCCCCAGCATGACCGACCACCCCCGAACCATCGGCACTGACCTGGACCTTGGGACGAAACCCGATAGCCTGCACGTAGAAAGTGCCCTCCGCCTGGACCGACAGAACCCCTCAGCAAGGTTCATCGTCCCAGGTCAGGAAGGCACTTTCGCGTTTTCGCCTCCCCAGCCGCCGTACCCAAGCGAAACGGCGAGGCTAGCTGTACGCCGGCGGCTGTGTAGGTGCGGCAGGCGGCCTCGGAACTCCTCGGCGTTCTTGGGCTGTCGGTCCCGGTAGCGGTCGTCGGCACCGCGCTCTACACCAGCGGCAGCGTCAGCCACCGCATCAGCGAGCACGCCGCGGAGATTTCCCGTCTCTCCCAGAGCGAGGACGCCGCGTAGCGTCCCAGCTCAGCGGAAGCGGTCCCACCCGAACGCTGCCCCGACCTCGCCCTGGACGCCCACCCGGCGGCCCTGCCGTGGGGACCGGCATGCTCGTCCGGGGGCCGGAGCGCCTGCCCGTGCACTGGTGACGGGCGCTCCGGTCAGTCAGCCGGGATCTCCTCCATGCGGACCGGCCGCCGCTCCCTGCGGGAGAGTTCGCACGCCTCCGCAACCCGCAGCGCCGTCAGCGCCTCGCGGCCGTCGCACGCGTTGTCCGCCTCGCCCAGCACCAGGCGGACGAACGCGTCCAGCTCCGCCTCGTACGCCGGGGCGAAACGCTCGAGGAAGCCCGGCCACGGCTTGTCGACGGGCGGCAGGCCGTGCGGCTCGGTCGAGCTGATGGGCGTACGGTCGTCGAGGCCGACGGCGACCTGGTCGAGCTCGCCGGCCAGCTCCATCCGCACGTCGTAGCCCGCGCCGTTGCAGCGGGTGGCCGTCGCCGTGGCCAGCGTCCCGTCGTCGAGGGTGAGCAGCGCCGCCGCCGTGTCCACGTCACCCGCCTCGCGGAACATGGCGTGGCCGGCGTCCGAGCCGGTCGCGTACACCTCGGTGATCTCACGGCCGGTCACCCACCGCAGGATGTCGAAGTCATGGACCATGCAGTCCCGGTAGAGACCGCCTGACAACGGCAGATACGCGGGGGGCGGCGGCGCCGGGTCGGAGGTGATGGTCCGCACCGTGTGCAGCCGGCCGAGCCGGCCGGAGCGCACCAGCTCACGGGCCGCCGCGTACCCGGCGTCGAACCGACGCATGAAGCCCAGTTGGAGTGCGGTGCCCGCCTGCTCGACCTCGCGCAGCGCGGCCGTCGTGCCCGGCAGGTCCAGGGCGATCGGCTTCTCGCAGAACGCCGGCAGCCCGGCGCGTGCGGCGCGGGCGATCAGTTCGGCGTGCGCGGCGGTCGTCGAGGCGATCACCACCGCGTCCACGCCCCAGGTGAAGACCTCGTGGGCACTGGGGGCGGCGGTGGCCCCGCAGCGGTCCGCCACCGCGACGGCCCGGGCCGCGTCGGTGTCCGCGACGACCAGTGAACCCACCTCGCGATGGCGGCTGAGCACGCTCGCGTGAAAGCTGCCGATACGTCCGGTTCCGATGAGTCCGATGCGCATGGCCCAAAGGTGGAGGTGGAGCCACCACGCTGTCAAGACTTTGTCCTGACAATCGAACCTCACGACTTCCCGTCAACATTGCGCGCGACTACGCTCCCTCACGTGCCCAAGCAGCCCAGACACGAGACGGACCCGTCCCTGTCGCTCCAGCTGAGCGTGGACCGCACCAGCCCGGTCCCGCTCTATTTCCAGCTTTCGCAGCAGCTGGAATCGGCCATCGAGAGGGGGACCCTCACCCCGGGCAGCCTGCTCGGCAACGAGATAGCACTCGCGGGCCGCCTCGGTCTGTCCCGGCCGACCGTCCGCCAGGCGATCCAGTCCCTGGTCGACAAAGGGCTGCTGGTGCGCCGCCGGGGCGTGGGAACCCAGGTCGTGCACAGCCAGGTCAGGCGCCCGCTGGAGCTCAGCAGCCTCTACGACGACCTGGAAGCGGCCGGCCAGCGGCCCGCCACCGTCGTACTGAACAACGTCGTCGAGCCCGCGAGCGCCGAGGTCGCCGCCGCACTCGGCGTACCGGAGGGCAGCGACGTCCAGCTGATCGAGCGGCTGCGCTACGCCCACGGCGAGCCGATGGCCCACCTGCGCAACCATCTGCCGGCCGGCCTGCTGGACTGCGACACCGAGCGGCTCGAGTCCACCGGCCTCTACCGGATGATGCGCGCCTCCGGCATCACCCTGCACAGCGCCCGGCAGTCGGTCGGCGCCCGCGCCGCGACGGCCGAGGAGGGCGAACTGCTCGGCGAGCCGGCCGGCGCGCCGCTGCTGACGATGGAACGCGCCACCTTCGACGACACCGGCCGGGCGGTCGAGTTCGGCTCGCACGTGTACCGGGCCTCGCGCTACGCCTTCGAGTTCCAGCTTCTGGTCCGTCCGTAGGGCGCGGGAGCGCTTCCGCGTAAGAATGTTCGGACAAAGTCTTGACGGGGTCGCGGGGCCACCGTAGAAACTCACCCAGCCGCAACCGGGCGGCCGGGAGAGAAGGCGGACCCACCATGCGTACCACCCGCACGGCAGCAGTCCTGCTCGCCGCATGTGCCCTGGCCGTCGTCGCCGGATGCAGCAGCTCCGGGGGCAAGGGGGCCGACCAGAAGCCGGCCGGGGACGGCTCCGGCGGCGAAGCCGCGAAGACACCCCGGATGAAGATCGCCATGGTGACGCACTCGGGTCAGGGCGACACCTTCTGGGACATCGTCCAGTCCGGCGCCAAGGTGGCCGCCCGCAAGGACAACGTCGACTTCCTGTACGCGGCGAACCCGGAGGGCAAGGAACAGGCGCAGCTGGTCCAGACGTACATCGACCAGAAGGTGGACGGGATCATCGTCACCCTCGCCAAGCCGGAAGCGGTCGGCGACGTGGTGAAGAAGGCGGTCGCGGCCGGTATCCCCGTCGTCACCATCAACTCGGGAGCCGAGTTCTCCAAGGGGCTGGGCGCGCTCAGCCACATCGGCCAGGACGAGTCGGTGGCCGGTGAGGCCGTCGGCGAGGAGCTCAACGAGCAGGGGAAGAAGAAGGCCCTCTGCGTCATCCACGAACAGGGAAACGTCTCCCTCGAGGCGCGCTGCGCAGGTGTGAAGAAGACCTTCGAGGGCACGGTGGAGAACCTCAATGTAGAGGGCACCAACATGCCCGCCACCACCTCCTCCATCGAGGCGAAACTGCAGGGCACCAAGGACATCGACGCGGTCGTCACTCTGGGCGCGCCGTTCGCCGCCGCGTCGGTGAAGGCCAAGCAGGGCGCCGGCTCCGCCGCGGAGATCAGCACGTTCGATCTCAACGCCGAGGTGGTGAAGCGGCTGAAGGCCAAGGAGATCACCTTCGCGGTCGACCAGCAGCCCTACCTCCAGGGATACCTCGCCATCGACGAACTGTGGCTCAACAAGGTCAACGGAAACGTCATCGGCGGCGGCAAGCCGATACTCACCGGCCCGGCCCTGGTCACCGAGAAGGACGTCCCCGCCCTCGAGAAGCTCACGGCCGACGGCACGCGGTGAACGCGCCGGAAACGGGTCCCGCGACCGCCTGCCCGCCCCCGACGCCGACCCCGCCACCAGCGATGACCGATACTTGGGCGGCCGGTCGGGTCCCTCCCGGGACCGGCCGCGGCAGGCAGCACAGCGAGGACGGCAAGAAGGGCACCACGTCGTGGCAAGGGCAAGGACAGGGGTACGCGCGCTGGGCGCGGTGCTGGCGGCGGTACTCGGAGCCTCCCTCGTGGGATGCAGCAGCACCGGCGGCAAGCGCGCGGAGGACGCCCGCAAGGCACAGGCCGCGGCCGGGAAGGCCGCGGTGAACACACCCCGCTGGACCTTCGCCATGGTCACGCACTCGGGCGACGGCGACACGTTCTGGGACATCGTCCAGAACGGCGCGAAGCAGGCCGCCGCCAAGGACAACATCAACTTCCTCTACGCCCACAGCGACGAGGGACAGCAGCAGGCACAGCTCGTCGACTCCTACATCTCCAAGAAGGTCGACGGCCTGATCGTCACCCTCGCCAAGCCCGACGCGATGAAGTCCGTCGTCGCCAAGGCCCGCAAGGCCGGCATCCCGGTGATCACGGTGAACTCCGGCTCGGAGCAGTCCAAGGCCTACGGCGCCCTCACCCACATCGGCCAGGACGAGACGATCGCCGGCGAGGCCGTCGGCGACGAGCTCGACGCGCGCGGCAGGAAGAAGGCCCTGTGCGTCCTGCACGAGCAGGGCAACGTCGGCCACGAGCAGCGCTGTGCCGGAGCCAGGAAGACCTTCGGCGGCGAGATGCAGAACCTGTACGTCGACGGCACCAACATGCCCGACGTCCAGGCTTCCATCGAGGCCAAGCTGCAGGCCGACCGGTCCATCGACTCGGTCGTCACCCTCGGCGCGCCCTTCGCCGACGCGGCCGTGCAGGCCAAGGAGAGCGCGGGGGCCAAGGCCGAGATCGACACCTTCGACCTCAACGCGAAGGTCGCCGAGGCGCTGCGGCAGGGCACGCTGGGCTTCGCCGTCGACCAGCAGCCCTATCTCCAGGGCTACCAGGCCGTGGACCTGCTGTGGCTGTACCGGTACAACGCCGACGTGCTCGGCGGAGGGCGGCCGGTCCTGACCGGACCGCAGATCATCACGGACAAGGACGCCGCAGAGCTTCAGGAATACACGGAGCGGGGGACCCGATGAGCCAGGCCGCACCACCAGCGACACCCGGCAGGACTCCGGAGAAGGTGGACGAACGGCTGCTCCGGACCTCTCCGCTGCGCAGGCTGATGGGCCGGCCGGAGCTCGGCTCGGTCGTCGGCGCCGTTGCCGTCTTCGTCTTCTTCTCGATCGTCGCGGACGCCTTCCTCCAGGCGTCCAGCCTCGCCACCGTCCTGTACGCGGCCTCGACGCTCGGCATCATGGCCGTGCCCGTCGCCCTGCTGATGATCGGCGGCGAGTTCGACCTCTCCGCCGGTGTGATGGTCACCAGCTCCGCGCTGATCTCCTCGATGTTCAGCTACCAGATGACGGCCAACGTGTGGGTCGGCGCGCTCGTCTCGCTGCTGGTCACGCTCGGGCTCGGCGCCTTCAACGGCCTCATGCTCACTCGTACGAAGCTGCCCAGCTTCATCATCACGCTCGGCACGTTCCTGATGCTGACGGGCCTGAACCTCGGCCTGACCAAGCTGATCAGCGGCACGGTCTCCACCAAGTCCATCGGCGACATGGAGGGCTTCGCCTCGGCATCGATCGTCTTCGGGGAGTTCACCATCGGTGACACGACCGTCAAGGCGACCATCGTGTGGTGGCTGGTACTGATCGCATTCGCCACCTGGATCCTGCTGCGGACCCGCTTCGGAAACTGGATCTTCGCGGTGGGCGGCGGTGCGGACGCGGCCCGCGCGGTGGGCGTCCCCGTCAAGCGGACCAAGATCCTGCTGTACATGGGCGTCGCCTTCGCCGCCTGGATCTCGGGACAGCACCTGCTCTTCTCGTTCGACGTGGTGCAGTCCGGCGAGGGCGTCGGCAATGAGTTGACGTACATCATCGCGGCGGTCATCGGCGGCTGTCTGATCACCGGTGGTTACGGCTCGGCGATCGGCTCCGCGGTCGGCGCGCTGATCTTCGGCATGACCAGCAAGGGCATCGTCTACGCGGAGTGGAACCCGGACTGGTTCAAGTTCTTCCTCGGAGCGATGCTCCTCCTGGCCACCCTGCTCAACGCATGGGTACGCAAGCGTGCGGAGGCGACCACCTAAATGAGTGCCCTTGTCGAGCTCGACGGCGTCAGCAAGTACTACGGCAACATCCGGGCCCTCGAAGGCGTCTCGCTCGAGTGCCGCGCCGGTGAGATCACGTGTGTCCTCGGCGACAACGGTGCCGGCAAGTCGACCCTGATCAAGATCGTCGCAGGGCTGCACCGGCACGATGCGGGCACGTTCCGCATCGAGGGCGAGGAGACCTCGCTCGCCAGTCCGCGCGAAGCGCTGGACCGCGGCATCGCCACCGTCTACCAGGACCTCGCCGTCGTCCCCCTGATGCCGGTGTGGCGGAACTTCTTCCTCGGCTCCGAGCCGACCAAGGGAGCCGGGCCCTTCAAGCGCCTCGACGTCGAGACGATGCGCAGGACCACCCGATCCGAGCTGCTGAGGATGGGCATCGACCTGCGCGACGTCGACCAGCCCATCGGGACGCTGTCCGGCGGCGAGCGGCAGTGCGTGGCGATCGCCCGCGCCGTCTACTTCGGCGCCAAGGTACTGGTGCTGGACGAGCCGACCGCCGCGCTGGGCGTGAAGCAGTCCGGCGTAGTGCTGAAATATGTGGCCGCGGCCAGGGACGCGGGTCTAGGCGTGGTGCTCATCACGCACAACCCGCACCACGCCTATCTGGTCGGCGACCGTTTTGTGCTGCTGAAGCGCGGCGTCATGTCGGCGAGCCACACTAGGCAGACCGTCACCCTCGACGAGCTCACACGGCAGATGGCGGGTGGCAGCGAACTCGAGGACCTGCGCCACGAACTGGAGCGCGCCCAGGCACCGACGCACCTCGGCGGCCACCCGGCCGGCAAGGAGCGGCCCGCCGACTAGAGCACGGTTCGGGGCGGGCACGCCCGCGGACTAGCATCGAGGGGCGGACCCCCACCCGCCCGGACCTCATGGACCCCCACCCCGCCCCGGGACCCGGACCGGCCACCACGACCCGCAGGGACGACTTGAGCACGTACCGCGACTTCACCAACCGAGGCACCGCACGCGCCACCGTCCTCAAGACGGTCGGCACGCGCGAGCGGCGCTCGCACCTCACCGCGCCGCGCGTCCCCACGGTCGGCATCGACATCGGCGGCACCAAGGTGATGGCGGGTGTCGTGGACGCCGACGGCGTCATCCTGGAGAAGGTCCGCACCGAGACCCCGGACAAGTCCAAGAGCCCGAAGGTCGTCGAGGACACCATCTGCGAGCTGGTCCTCGATCTCTCCGACCGCCACGACGTGCACGCCGTGGGCATCGGCGCGGCCGGCTGGGTCGACGCGGACCGCTCCAAGGTCCTCTTCGCGCCGCATCTCGCCTGGCGCAACGAGCCGCTGCGCGACGCGCTCTCAGCCCGCCTCGCCGTGCCCGTCCTGGTCGACAACGACGCCAACACCGCAGCATGGGCGGAGTGGCGCTTCGGGGCCGGACGCGGCGAGGACCACATCGTGATGATCACGCTGGGCACCGGCATCGGTGGCGCGATCCTCGAGGACGGCCAGGTCAAGCGCGGCAAGTTCGGTGTCGCCGGCGAGTTCGGCCATATGCAGGTGGTGCCGGGCGGCCACCGCTGTGCGTGCGGCAACCGCGGCTGCTGGGAGCAGTACAGCTCGGGCAACGCCCTGGTCCGCGAGGCGCGCGAACTCGCCGCCGCCGACTCCCCGGTCGCGTACAACATCATCGACCGGGTCGGCGGCAACGTCCGCGACATCACCGGGCCGCTGATCACCGAGCTGGCCCGGGAGGGCGACGCGATGTGCGTCGAGCTGTTCCAGGACATCGGCCAGTGGCTCGGTGTCGGCATCGCCAATCTCGCCGCTGCCCTCGACCCGTCCTGCTTCGTCATCGGCGGCGGCGTCAGCGCCGCCGACGACCTGCTGATCGGCCCCGCCAGGGATGCGTTCCGCCGCCATCTGACCGGCCGCGGCTACCGCCCGGAGGCGCGGATCGCCAAGGCCGAGCTCGGTCCCGAAGCAGGTATGGTCGGCGCGGCCGACCTCGCACGGCTGGTGGCCCGCCGCTTCCGCCGGGCCAACCGCCGCCGTGTGGAACGCCATGAGCGCTACGAGCGCTACGCGCAGGCCCTGCGCAGTCCGAGTTCCGTCCGCCTCACCCAGGAACCCCCGTCATGACAACGCTGACCACCCGCCGACCCACGCCGACACCGCCCCCCGAGGAACGGCGCCACATGATCCTGCGCCGTTGGATCACGGCGGTCGTCATCGTCCTGCTCATCGGCATCCCGGCCGGCTATCTGGCGATCTCCGCCGAGCAGAGCCGCGCCAGCGGCCGTGACAAGGAGGCGGAGTCAGCCGCCGAGGGCCTGCGCGACTTCTCGCCCTCCCTGATGAAGCGCCGCATCTTCGAGGTCCCGATCCCCGAGGGTTCCACCCGGGTCGCCTACTTCGAGACCAGCAACTGGAAGACCAGCCGGCTGTACGTGCAGTTCCGTACCTCTTCCGAGGGACTCGACACCTTCCTGAAGGGCGTCGGGACGAGCCGCGACGCACTCGAGGACGGCACCGTCACCATCAGCGAGCGTGACGCCGGAGTGGTCGGCTGGAACTTCGGTCTCCAGGGCCACGCCTGGGCCGGCACCGTCCACACTCAGAAGGACCCCCGGCCGAGCCAGGACATCACGGTCGATCTGACCGAACCGGAACGCCCCTGGGTATACGTCGTCTCGACCGCGAACCCGTAGAAGCGGCGGGACCCGCGGGAACCCGACCTGGGACAAAGGGCCCAACGGTCCACCCCATGGCCGGATCCTGTCATTCCACTCATTGCCGTGGGGCGGGTGAGTGACACCCAGACGCCCCGAAGACGTGTGTGAGAGGTGACGAACCCCCGTCGACCAGTGTCGGCGGTTCCGACGAACGAGCTGGAGACCTTCCGGTGCGACCGATGCCCGCGTGACTTCACGACCGAGTTCGGCGGGGCCTGGACCGGCGCCAGAGTCACCCCGAGGAGTGAGCGGCCCCGCCCGCCACTGAGTTGCGGACATACGTCTGGCCTCGACCGTGGAACTGGTCGAGGCCAGACGTGTTTCGGGCCGGACTACTTGGATGGCCGCAGCATCACGGCGAGCGCCCAGAACGCCCCGGCGGCGCTGAGCATGTCTGCCGCCTGCTGGTGGTCGTGGGCGAACAGCACGACGCTCGCGAAGAAGGCCAGGCCGCCGAGCACGGCACATCCGACGCGGAATGGCACCTGCGTGTTGCGCACGATGCGGCGGCACATCGTGGCCCGGCAAACGCGGCGCAGTCGGCGAACCTCGCGACGGGCGACCCGCATCTGCGCTTCGCGCAGGTCGAGTTCGTGCTTCGCCTTGATGAGGAGGGCGTCGACCTCGGCGACCTCGACCCGGCGGTTCGCGTACGGCTCAGGCAGGGTGTTCATGGGACTCCTTCAAGGAGCACTGCCGGGATGCGGCGAAGCCGGGCCTCACTCGAACTTCGCTGCGACAGTGCGGTGTTGTCCTGTCCCTCAAAAGGAGGAGCCGGACGCCTCATTTGCATCAAAGGCGTCCGGCTCTGTCGGTGACCCCAGTCACAACCTTGACGTTCCCCCGAAACATCAAAGCATTGACGCATCTGTCACCTCAGTTGCAACCCCCGCGGCGTCGACAAGCAATGGGTGCGATGTGGCTGCATTCAGTTGTTCGGCCGCTACGCCCGGCCGAGATGCTGAGGCATCCGAATTCTGCTCATGCTTCCCGTGGGTCCAGCGTCCGTGCCCCGTTGCGTACGGACCGGGTCGCGTCGTTCCTGCTGTTGGCACGCCTCCCCGGAACGTCCTGGTCTGCTCGAATCGGCAGCCAGGACATCACGGCGATCAGTGTTCGGTCGTACAACCGGTACACCGCCCCCCAGAGCGCGGCCAGAAGTACGATCACCCACCGCCCCACGTTGTGCATAGCCCCCCCAGACTCGTTGTTCATCTGCGACCAACTTCCTTCATTCGGGTTTGCGCAGTTGCTCTCTGCGCATCTCTGGGCCTGATGTCGGACGGCCCACTCGGGGCCGCGTCCGTACGCGGCGGCAGTCGTACGGACGCGGACCGTAGAAGGCATTCCAGGCTTCAGTCGGTGACGCCCAGCCGCGTGTGCACCTGCTTCTTGACGCCGGGCTTCCTCATCTCCCGGCGCGCCCTGCTGGCACGGTTGCGCACCACAGTGTGAGTCGTGTCCGTCAGCTCGGCGACGAACTTGGAGTCGAGGCCGTACGCGTCGATGAGGATCACCGCCTCCGCCTGCGCCGGAGTCACCAGCCCTTCAAGCTCCTTGGCGAGGCGACGGGCGCGCTCGTGCAGGTCCGCCAGGTTGTGCGGCACGTGCGCGTCGTTCTCCGCCTCAAGGTGGACGTCCTGACCCAGGACGGTCAGCGTGTGTTCCTTCATCCGCCCGATGTACCTTGCGACCTCGCGGTTGTAGACCACGCCCATGTACGCGCTCATGCAGTCCACTGGTCCGTGCTCCCTCAGAGACCGCCACACCGCAAGAAGCACGATCTGCCAGATGTCCTCGGCGTGCTCCTTCGTGAGCCGCTTCCGGGTCATGTAGAACCAGCGGTCGCCGATGGCGAGCGCCTCGTGCCACTGCTCGGCGGCCTCTGGCGAGAGTTGCTCCTCTCCGTTGCCGCCGATTACCTGGAGAACTCCATGGCGGGGGCCGAACAGATCTGGTCGGAAGTACTTGAGCAACCCCGGGATTTTGCCTGGCTTGCCATCCTGCTGAGCCATCGCGCTCCTCGATCGCACGCGAGCCGGTCCCGAGGACCTGGTGGGCTCGCCTCTCTGCGCTGTCCCCCATAAGGAGGCGTCGATCTCGGGGATTGCATCCGACTTTTCAAGATTCTTTCTGACCGGCGGGTGATGGCAGGTCAGGAAGGTGCTGAGGGGCCGAGCGTTCGGGTTGCGGATGGGCACGATCTGTCGCCGCCGGTTGTGGGCCGGGCTCCCTGAGTCGTACGCAGGTCCGTCATGCCCTGCCCGCTCATCGCCAACGCAGATGATCGCGAGACGCGCGAGGTCTTCACCCGGCTGCGCTTCGACCCTCGCACCCGGGCGTACTACGAATGCCGCACCCAGGAGGGCAAGACCCCACGTGAGAGCATCCGATGCCTCGAGCGATATGCCGCCCGAGAGGTCTTCAACCTGGTCAGGACGGTATCCAGCGACCCCCCGTCATAGGGGCGTCCGTGATACGTGAGAGGGTCTGGGGCGTGAGTGAGACACCACCGAACACCCTGCAATACCGCTCTGACGGGCCAGAAGACGCACCTGTCCTGATCCTGGGTCCCTCACTGGGTACCACATGGCACATGTGGGACCGGCAGATCCCCGAGCTCTCGGAGCGGTGGCGGGTGATCCGGTTCGACCTGCCCGGACATGGCGGCGCGCCCGCGCACCCCGCCGCGTCCGTCGGCGAGCTCGCGGAGCGGCTGCTCGCCACCCTGGACCAGCTCGGCGTGCAGCGCTTCGGCTACGCGGGCTGCTCGATCGGCGGCGCGGTCGGCATGGAGCTGGCGCTGCGCCATCCGCAGCGCGTGGCCACGCTGGCACTGGTCGCCGCGTCACCCCGGTTCGGCACGGCCGACGAGTTCCGTCAGCGCGGAGTCGTCGTACGCACCAACGGCCTCGACCCGATGGCCCGCAGCGCGCCGGAGCGCTGGTTCACCGCGGCCTTCGCCGCGGCCCAGCCGGCGATCGTCGAGTGGGCCGTCCAGATGGTCCGCACCACGGACCCGGGCTGCTACATCGCCGCCTGCGAGGCACTCGCGGCCTTCGACGCCCGTGCCGAACTGGGCCGTATCGGCGCCCCCACACTGGTCGTGGTCGGTTCCGAGGACCAGGTGACCGGACCTGCGGAGGCCCGCACCCTGGTCGCCGGGATACCGGACGCCCGGCTCGCGCTCGTCCCCGGCGCCTCCCACCTCGCCCCGGTCGAGCAGCCCGCCGCCGTCACAGATCTGCTCGCCCACCACTTCGCCACCGCCTGGCACGACACCCTCGCGGCCTTCCCGGCCCCGGCCGCGCCCGCCACGTCGGCTCCCGTGGCGCCGGTCGCCGAGATCGCCCCGGCCGCGCCCGAGCAGCCGCAGGCCACCGGGGCCGGCAGGCCCGATCCGTACCAGGCCGGGATGAAGGTGCGGCGCGAGGTGCTCGGCGACGCGCACGTCGACGCGGTCATGGCCGACGGCGACGACTTCACCGGCGACTTCCAGGAGCTGATCACCCGGTACGCCTGGGGCGAGGTGTGGACCCGCGAGGGGCTGGACAGACGCACCCGCAGCTGTGTGACGCTGACCGCGCTGGTCGCGGGCGGGCACCTGGAGGAGCTGGCCTTCCACACCCGCGCGGCACTGCGCAACGGACTGACCCCGGCGGAGATCAGGGAGGTCCTGATCCACACGGCCGTGTACTGCGGCGTCCCCGCGGCCAATGCGGCGTTCAAGGTGGCGCAGGGCGTGATCCGGGAGGAGACGACACCGCGGGCGTAGCAGGATGGGGGCATGAGGCTCACCAAGAGGACCCATTCCTGTGTCCAGCTGGAGAAGGACGGGCGGCGCCTGGTCATCGACCCCGGCGGCTTCAGCGAGCAGGACGCCGCCCTCGGGGCCGACGTCCTGCTCGTGACCCACGAGCACCCCGACCACTTCGACGAGGGCAGGCTGCGCGCGGCGCTCGAGGCGAACCCCGGGGCCGCGCTGTGGAGCCTGCGAAGCGTCGCCGACCAGCTCTCGGCAGCCTTCCCCGGGCGCGTCAACACGGTGGGCCACGGTGACGCGTTCACGGCGGCCGGTTTCGAGATCCAGGTGCACGGCGAGCTGCACGCGGTGATCCACCCGGACATCCCGCGGATCACCAACGTCGGATATCTGGTCGACGGCTCCGTGTTCCACCCGGGCGACGCGCTCACCGTGCCCGACCACCCGGTGGACACGCTGATGGTGCCGGTGCACGCCCCGTGGAACAAGATCTCCGAGGTCATCGACTATGTGCGGGAGGTGGGACCGCGCCGCGCCATCGACGTTCACGACGCCTATCTCTCCGACCTCGCCCGGCCGATCTACGACCGGCAGATCGGTGGACTGGGCGGTGCTGAGCACGGTCGGCTCGCCCCCGGCGAGGAGCGGGAGCTGTGAGCCCTCCGGGGTGAGTGTCCGACCCCGCCGTTAGGCTTTGCGCCATGCGTATCGCCACGTGGAACGTCAACTCGATCACCGCCCGGCTGCCCCGGCTGCTGGCCTGGCTGGAGAGCAGCGGCACCGATGTGCTGTGCGTCCAGGAGACCAAGTGCACCGAGGAACAGTTCCCAGCCGCCGAGCTGCGCGAGCGGGGTTACGAGTCCGCGGTCCACGCCACCGGCCGGTGGAACGGGGTGGCGCTGGTCTCCAGGGTGGGCCTCGAGGACGTCGTCCGCGGTCTGCCCGGCGGCCCCGACTACGGGGGTCTGCAGGAGCCGAGGGCGATCTCCGCGACCTGCGGCCCGGCCCGCCTCTGGTCGGTCTACGTGCCGAACGGCCGCGAGGTCGCGCACGACCACTACGACTACAAACTGCGCTGGCTGGAGGCCCTGTCCGTCGCGGTGACCGACGACGCGGCGGCCGGGCGCCCGTTCGCCGTGCTCGGCGACTTCAACATCGCGCCGAGTGACGACGACGTGTGGGACCCGTCCTTCTTCGAAGGCATGACCCATGTGACGCCCACCGAGCGGGCCGCCCTGGAGGCGCTGCGCAAGCGGGGTCTGGCCGACGTGGTGCCCCGCCCTCTGAAGTACGAGCACCCGTTCACGTACTGGGACTACCGCCAGCTCTGCTTCCCCAAGAACCGCGGCATGCGCATCGACCTGGTCTACGGCAACGAGCCCTTCACCAAGGCGGTCAAGGACAGCTATGTCGACCGCGAGGAGCGCAAGGGCAAGGGGGCCTCGGACCACGCCCCGGTTGTCGTCGACCTGGACACGTGAGGTTCGCCGGCGCGCGCCCTGTGGTGCGCCCGGGTGACGGGATGGGAGGCTTTGCGATATGAACATCCCTTTCTTGGACCACTGGCTGGGGCGCCACGGTGAACGGGACAAGAGTGACGCGGCCGCCACCGAGCACGATCCGGAGCGCGCGGCGGCCATCACCGAGCTGCTGTCCGAGTGTGAACTGCTGCGTGCCAGAGCAGCACAGGCGGGACTGGAACTCGACGATTCCCCCGGCTCGTTGTCCGCGCTCGATCAGCTGCCGCCGCGGTGGCGCGACGACCCGGAGGAGCTGCCGTGGCTGGGCAACGACGCCGGTCTCTACCTCGGCACCGTGATCGTGCGCACGGTTCCCGGCGCGGCCTGGCACATCTGGCCGGGCGGCCACCCGGTGGTACGGCTCGCGTCCGGGCGGGAGATCAGTGTGGTGGAGGCGGGCGTGGAGTGGGCGTTCAACGGGGCGCCCGAGCTGTCCCAGGTCTACGGCGAGGCGGCGGAAGCCTGAGCCGTCCTGCCCCGCCGCCCACCGCCGCTCAGCCGGATTCCGTTAGTACGGCTTATGCCCTCTTTATGCGTGTCGGGTGTGAAGCCCTTTGGCGGGCTGGATAGTTTGCGCTGACCGGGACACACAGCGACAAGTGGGCAGGGCAGCGTATGGCCGTCGATCCGTTGATCGAGCTGCGTGATGTGAACAAGCACTTCGGGCAGTTACACGTACTCCGGGACATCAATCTCGTCGTCGGCCGCGGGGAGGTGGTGGTGGTCATCGGACCCTCCGGCTCTGGAAAATCGACGCTGTGCCGGGCCATGAACAGACTCGAGACCGTCGAGTCCGGCCGTATCACGATCGACGGGCAGCCCCTCCCGGAGGAGGGCAAGGCCCTGGCGAAACTCCGCGCCGACGTCGGCATGGTCTTCCAGTCCTTCAACCTCTTCGCACACAAGACCGTCCTCGCGAACGTCTCCCTGGGGCCCGTCAAGGTCCGGGGCCTGAAGAAGGGGGACGCCGAGCGCCGCTCCCGTGAACTGCTCGACCGGGTTGGGCTCGCCGACCAGGCGTCGAAGTTCCCCGCCCAGCTCTCCGGCGGTCAGCAGCAGCGTGTGGCCATCGCCCGCGCTCTGGCGATGGACCCCAAGGTCATGCTCTTCGACGAGCCGACCTCCGCCCTCGACCCGGAGATGATCAACGAGGTGCTGGAGGTGATGCAGCAACTCGCGGCCGAGGGAATGACCATGGTCGTCGTCACCCACGAGATGGGCTTCGCCCGCTCCGCCGCCAACCGTGTCGTCTTCATGGCCGACGGCCGCATCATCGAGGACCGCAGCCCCGACGACTTCTTCACCGACCCGGAGACGGACCGCGCCAAGGACTTCCTCTCCAAGATTCTCAAGCACTGACTGCCGGCGGGTCCCGGCGCCCCGAGGGCGTGAGCGGGACAGTGCAGTGGTTCATGGAGCACCACCCTCTCCCTGTGCGAGACACGGGGACCCGGCCGGCAGCAGCCGGTGATCACTCCTGGCGCAGCGGGACCGACAGATATGACGGGTCGGCTGCCGGCGAGGAGAAGGTCAGCTGCGCGCCGCCCGGGTTGTGCTCGATGTAGAGCGGGTCGACGGTGTCGACGACCAGGGCGAGACGGTGGCCGGCGGGTACGTCGTAGGCGGTGGAGAACAACTCCACGTCCACGGCGAACGGCTGACCGGGTGTCTTGCCGTGGAAGGTGTACGGCGCGCCTGCGACCAGCTTGCCGAGGCCGGGCGGGCCCACGTCGTAGAGGTATGCGACGAGGGTGCCGCTCTCCTTGGTGCTCGTGACCGTGGTGTGCGGCTTCGCGGTACCGCAGCTGCTGCTCGGTCCCGTACCGCTCCGACGCCCGTACGGCGGCGAAGGAGCGCGGCAGCAGCGGGATCGACGCCATCGGCACAGGTGCGCCCGGTCAGCTCGTCGCGCGGTGGGAAGCGTGCGCCCCCGGTGCCGCCGTCTGGGCCGCCCGTGTCACATCCGCCACGAGCTCGACCACATCGGGGCCGTAGGCCTGAGAGTTGACCACCTTGAGCAGCAGGCAGAAGGAACCGCTTCCGTGCTTGCGGGCGAGCTGCTCGTGGTGCCTGGCCAGATAACGGGTGGCCGCCTGGTTGGTGATGGCGCGCTGCCCGAAGAACAGGAAGACGGGACGCTTTCCCTGGTCGGTCGTCAGCCGCGCCAGCAGCACGTACTCGGACGCGCCCGGCTCCATGCGGTACCGCTCCGAACCGATCTGGAACGCGGCCTGGTCCGGACCCGGTTCGGCGTCCATGTTGATCTTCACGCCGGGCAGCATGCTGTGAAGATGGGCCAGTGAGCGCCTGTTCGACCCCGGGCCGCCCACGCAGAACTCCGTCCGCTCGCCGAAGCCCTGTTGGGCTGCATCGTGCCAGATGATCTGGGTGTGCGCCCCGCAGTCCTTGATCAGCGCGGACAGTTCGAGCAGCGCGAACACGTCGAACCGGTGCACGGAACCGTCACGGCTCGAATCCCGGTTGACGACCAGCATGCATTCGGAGTTTCCCGGCAGGCCGAAGAAGGCCTGCTTGCGCCGCAGCCGCCGGCGCCAGAGGTAGGTGCGGGCAAGCCAGCCGAGCGTGGCACTGATCCCCGCGGCCACCACGCCGAGCACGATGTTGCGTACGTCGTCAGTCATGGGCGCGCATGTTAGCGGTGCCGCGGAAGGCTGTTCGAATCCGGTCCGCCCCGGTCCTGTCGGCGGCGCCGCCGGAAAGCTACGCTGCGCCGGAAACGGCTGACTGGAGGTATTGCATGCGTCGCTCCGCCGCACGGAATGTGTCGGTCGTGGCTCTTGCCGCGGCCGTCGTCTCGATCGGCGCGGCAGGCCCGCCCGCACCTCACACCGCCTCACCGCCGGCGTCGTCCGTCAAGACGCCGGTCGCCGTCGGCCACGGCGGCGCGGTCGCGAGCGTCGACGCCGACGCGTCGGCGGCCGGCATCGAGGTGCTCCGGGGCGGGGGCAACGCGGTGGACGCGGCCGTGGCGACCGCCGCGGCGCTCGGCGTGACGGAGCCGTACTCCGCAGGCATCGGCGGGGGCGGCTACTTCGTCCACTACGACGCCAGGACCCGCACGGTACACACCATCGACGGCCGGGAGACCGCGCCGCGTTCCGCCGACGCCTCGCTCTTCCTGGAGAACGGCGAACCGATCCCGTTCGCCGAGGCAGTGACCAGCGGTCTGGGCGTCGGCACGCCCGGCACCCCGGCCACCTGGGGAGCCGCCCTCGACGCATGGGGCAGTCGCCCGCTTCGGGAGTTGCTGAAGCCGGCGGAGCGGCTGGCGAAGCACGGCTTCACCGTCGATGCCACCTTCCGCTCGCAGACCGCGGCCAACGAGGCGCGCTTCCGGGACTTCCCGGCCTCCGCGGAGCTGTTCCTGCCCGGCGGGCAGCTGCCGGTCGTCGGTTCCGTCATCAAGAACCCCGACCTCGCCCGCACCTACAAGGAGATCGGCCGCAACGGCACGGACGTGCTCTACGAGGGCGACCTCGCCGGGGACATCGTCCGCACCGTGCAGAGCCCGCCCGTCGCCGAGGACGCCACCCGCGTGGTCCGGCCGGGTGAGCTGACGGAGCGTGACCTGCGGGCGTACGAGACGGTCCGGCGCACGCCGACGAAGGTCTCGTACCGCGGTCTGAACGTGTACGGCATGCCGCCGTCCTCCTCCGGCGGCACGACCGTCGGCGAGGTGCTCAACATCCTGGAGCGCACGGACCTGTCGGAGGTCTCCGAGGAGCAGTATCTCCACCGGTTCATCGAGGCGAGCCGGATCGCCTTCGCGGACCGCGGCCGGTGGGTCGGCGACCCGGCGTTCGAGGACGTGCCGACGTGGGAGCTGCTGTCGCAGCGGTTCGCCGACTCGCGCGAGTGCCTGATCAAGGACGACGCGGTCCTCACCAGCCCCCTGGCGCCCGGCGACCCGCGCCGGCCCGAGCGCTGCGTATCGTCGGGGCGCGCGGCGCCGACGACGTACGAGGGCGAGAACACCACCCATCTGACGACCGCCGACAAGTGGGGAAACGTCGTTGCCTACACCCTGACCATCGAGCAGACGGGCGGCAGCGGCATCACGGTGCCTGGGCGCGGTTTCCTGCTCAACAACGAGCTGACCGACTTCTCCTTCGCGCCGGCCGACCTCGCGGTCCACGACCCCAATCTGCCCGGTCCCGGCAAGCGGCCGCGCTCCTCGATGTCCCCGACGATCGTGCTCGACCACCACGGCCGTCCCCTGCTGGCGCTCGGCTCACCCGGCGGCGCGACCATCATCACGACCGTCCTGCAGACGCTGACGGGGCATCTGGACCGGGGAATGCGACTGGTGGACGCGATCGCGGCGCCGCGGGCCAGCCAGCGCAACCAGCCGACGACCGAACTGGAACCGGCCCTGTGGAACAGCCCCTTGCGGACGCGTCTGGAGGCGATCGGCCACGCGTTCCGGCTCAACCCGGAGATCGGCGCCGCCACCGGCGTCCAGCGACTGCCCGACGGCCGCTGGCTCGCCGCGGCCGAGAAGCAGCGGCGCGGCGGCGGATCCGCGATGGTGGTCCACCGTTCCTGAGGACCCCGCTCGCACCGCCGGACTGGTAACCCGTCCGGCGGTGCGAGCGGGGCGGCAAGGGCGCGCACGGGTAGGGAGTCTGTCGACAGAAAGGCTGCCCCGTGTGCATTCGTAACATCGCCCTCGCCCTGATCGTCGGCTCCGTCGTCCTGGGCACGGCGGCGCTGCCCGCGGCCGCGCAGCCCGTAAAGGTTCCGCCGCCGCCCGCCCCCGGCAGCTACCGGGCCGCACCGGAGGCCGGCGTCGACGCGGCCGCGCTGCTCGCCGAGCTGGGGCACTGCAACCAGATCTCCAAGGGCAGGTACGCCACCGACCGCGGCCGCCCCGCGGACATTCCGGTCTGCGAGCACAACGGGGCCGTGTTCTGGAAGGCGGACATGGACATCGACTGCGACGGCCGGCCCACGGAGCGGTGCAACCGCGACACCGACCCCTCGTACCAGCCCGCCACGGCCTTCACCGAGTCGGACGGGGAGTATCTGAACGCCGAGAGGCTGCCGTTCGTCGTCGTGCCCGTCCCGAGCAGGATCTGGGACTACCGGTCGTCCGGCATCCGCGGCGGCTCGGTCGTCGCGATGATCCACGACGGCAAGGTGGTGTACGGGGTGGTCGGCGACACCGGGCCGAGCGGGATCATCGGCGAGGCGTCCTACGCGGCGGCGCAGGCGCTCGGGATCGATCCGGACCCGGCGACGGGCGGCGTCTCCTCCGGGGTCACCTACATCGTCTTCAAGGACTCCAAGGTGTCACCCATCGAGAGCCACGCGGCTGCGGTGGAACTCGGCGAGGAACTGGCCCGGCGCTTCGTGGCCGGCGACGCCGCCGGGGCCGGTGCGGCTAGGACGCAGTGAGGATCCGCGGGCCGTCGTCCGTGATGGCGACCGTGTGTTCGGTATGCGCGGCGCGGCTGCCGTCCCCCGTACGGACCGTCCAGCCGTCGCGCGCGGTGTACGTGTCGTCCCGCCCGCCCGCGATCACCATCGGCTCGATCGCGAGCACCATGCCGTGCCGCAGCGGCATGCCCCGACCGCGCCGCCCCTCGTTCGGCACGCCGGGATCCTCGTGCATGCTGCGGCCCACGCCGTGGCCGCCCAGGCCCTCGGGAATGCCGTATCCCGCCGCGCGGCACACCCGGCCGACGGCGTGGGCGATGTCGCCGATGCGGTTGCCGACGACGGCCGCGGCGATGCCGGCGGCCAGCGCCTCCTCGGCCGTGCCGATGAGCCGGACGTCCTCGGGCTCCGCCCGCCCCACCGTGAAGCTGACGGCCGCGTCGCCCACCCAGCCGTCCAGGACGGCGCCGCAGTCGATGCTGACGAGGTCGCCGTCGCGCAGCCGGTGGTCGCCGGGGATGCCGTGGACGACCGCGTCGTTGACTGAGACGCAGAGGACGGCCGGGAAGGGGACCGGGGCCCAGTCCGGCCGGTAGCCGAGGAACGGGGAACCGGCGCCCGCTTCGTCGAGCACCATACGGACCGCGCGGTCGAGTTCGCCAAGGCTCGCGCCCACCGCGGCGGCCTGCCGGGCAGCGGCGAGCGCGTCGGCCACGACGCGGCCCGCCATGCGCATCGCTTCGATAGACGTATCGGTCTTGATCTCCACCATGCCCAATTACTATACCGGTCCAACCGGTATTTCAATACCGGTATTGAAATACCGGCATAGAATACCGGCATGGTGCGCACACCTCTCACCCCAGAAGAGCGCGAACGCGGCGAACGGCTCGGCAGACTGCTCCGCGAGGCGCGCGGGGACCGCAGCATGGTCGAGGTGGCCGCGGCCGCCGGACTCTCCGCCGAGACGCTCCGCAAGATCGAGACGGGCCGGGCCCCGACGCCCGCGTTCTTCACGGTGGCCGCGCTGGCCGCGGCGCTCGGCCTCTCCATGGACGACCTCGTCGCGCGGTGCGCGCCGGTGTCGATGCCGGCGGCATGAGCGCCGAAAGGTTCGCCGACGCCAGATACGTCAGTGTGACCACCTTCCGTAAGAACGGGACCGCAGTGGCCACGCCCGTGTGGTTCGCCGTGGACGGCGGCGAGTTGTTCGTCTGGACCCGGTCCGACTCGTGGAAGGTCAAGCGCCTGCGCAACGACAGCAGGGTCGTCATCACCGTCTGCGACGCACGCGGCAAGGTCGCCGAGGGCGCTCCCACCGCGGAGGGCACCGCCCGGCTGCTCGGTGACGCCGACACTCGCGCGGTGCGCCGCCTGCTGAGCCGCAAATACACCTGGCAGTTCTGGGCCGTCGACTGGCCGGCGACGCTCGTGCGCCTCGGCAAACGTCCGCACACGGGTATCGCGGTCACGTTCTGAAAACCGGCCGTAGCAGCCCCGTAACACCACTACGGTCGAATGCCTGCGGACGCCCCCCGGAGCGGAGGGCTCCACTCGGCAGTGAGGGCATTCGATGGCGGTGCATCAACTCCCGGCGGACGTGCGGGCGTTCGCTCGGTACTTCGGGGAGCTGGCCGCTCGGCTGGACCCGCACGGCGGCTGGTACGCGATCTTCCGGCAGCGTGACCCCGAGGGTATGCGGGCCTGTCTGGACGGCAGCGAGATCCCGCCCTGGGACGTCGTCGAGTCGCTGCTGCGGGACCTGCCGGCCGTGGAGGAGGCGGAGTTCACGCGGGCGTCCGGCCTCCATGCCGCGGCCGCCGCGGCGTACGACCGGCTGCCCGGCGGACGCGAGATGCTGGCGGAACGCGCCGAGCTCATGCGCCACGAGCGGCTGCGCGCACAGGCCCGGGCAGAAGAGCTCTTGCGGCTCCTGCCCGGCTCCCCGGACGCGGACCGCCTCGCATACGACCTGGCCTGGGCCCGCGACGATCACGCGCGCGCGGTACGCCGCCAGACGGAACTGGAGTCCCGCGCCGCAGCCGTAGCCTCATACGACGGGCCCGGAGACACCGCTCCGCCGCCGCCCGGGGCTGCGTCTACCGGCCCAGGCCGGCCCCTGGCCCCCACATGGGATCAGGCCCCGCCCTCCGGCCCCGCCCATGGCCAAGGCCAACACCCCGTCTCCGGTGGGCCCGTCGCCCACGGCGTCCAGCCGGCCGAGGCCCCGCGGGGTTTCGGGAAGGGGTGGGGTGGGGGAGTTTCCCCCCGAGGAGGGGACGGCGTGCCGCCCACCCCCAAGAAGCCGCGTCGGCCCCGCGGCGGCGCCCGGTTCGCCGGTGTCGAGGACGTGGCGGACGACGCCGTCGCCGTGCCCCTGTTGCCCGTCTCGGGGGACACGCCCCGCGGCGCCCGCTACGGGGGCGCCTCCGTGGCGGACCCCGTGCCCGAGGCGGCGGACCCGGCGCCGGACGACGGCGCCGACCGCGCCGCCAGGGAGACGGTCGCGGCTCTCGCCCGGCTCCGCGCCCACGGCCGCGGCGGCGAGGCGCACGCCCTGATCTGTGAGGCCGCCGCCAGCCCCGCCCCCTGGCTGCCCGCGCTCGCCGACGAACTGCACCGTCTGGGACTCGCGGCCGACTGGGCCACCCTGCTCTGGGAGGTGGCGTCCCAGCCGGTCTCACGGCTCGCGGCCGCCGCCGACGCGCTCATCGCCGCCGGCCGGGGCGACGACGGACGGCAGCTCCTGCGCCAGGGGGTCTTCCGCTCGGCCGACGAGATCGCGGACGCCGTAATCGCCCTCCAGGACGAGGGAATGCCGCACCGCGCCCGCACCCTGCTCACCGCGTTCGTATCGGTCCACACCCCTGCAGACGTCGCCGCCGTCGCCGCGGGCGACCCCGCCCGCCTGGTGCCGCTGTTGCTCGACGCCGCCCGGAGCGGGGCACCGGCAAGGGAGCGCGACATCGTCCACGCCCTGCGCGTAGCCGGACACATCCACAGCTGAAGCTGTCCGCTGTCGACCGCTCGGGTGCGAAACAAGATCGACTCAGCGGGTTCACGACGATGGTCTTGCCCCAGTCTGTGACGAGGCTTACGTTCTCCTCCTACGTATTGCGTCTACGTGCGTAGAGGCTCTCTGGCGTCCCGTCGAAGGAGCAGCTCATGGCCACCGTCGTACGCGCCGCGCTCGTCCAGGCCACCTGGACCGGCGACACCGATTCCATGATCGCCAAACATGAGGAGCACGCCCGCGAAGCGGCCCGGCAGGGTGCCAAGGTCATCGGCTTCCAGGAGGTGTTCAACGCTCCCTACTTCTGCCAGGTCCAGGAGCCCGAGCACTACCGCTGGGCGGAGCCCGTCCCGGACGGCCCGACGGTCCGGCGGATGCAGGACCTCGCCCGGGAGACCGGCATGGTGATCGTGGTCCCGGTCTTCGAGGCCGAGGGTGCGGGCTTCTACTACAACACCGCGGCCGTGATCGACGCCGACGGCAGCTACCTGGGAAAGTACCGCAAGCACCACATCCCCCAGGTCAAGGGTTTCTGGGAGAAGTACTACTTCAGGCCGGGCAACGCCGGTTGGCCCGTCTTCGACACGGCCGTCGGCAAGGTCGGCGTCTACATCTGCTACGACCGTCACTTCCCGGAGGGGTGGCGCCAACTCGGTCTCCAGGGTGCCCAGTTGGTCTACAATCCGTCCGCCACACACCGCGGCCTTTCGTCCCACCTCTGGCAGCTGGAGCAGCCGGCCGCCGCCGTCGCCAACGAGTACTTCGTCGCCGCCATCAACCGCGTCGGCATCGAGGAGTACGGCGACAACGACTTCTACGGCACCAGCTACTTCGTCGACCCACGCGGTCAGTTCGTCGGCGACGTCGCCTCCGACAAGGAAGAGGAACTGGTCGTCCGGGACCTCGACTTCGACCTGATCGAGACCGTACGGCAGCAGTGGGCGTTCTACCGCGACCGCCGCCCCGACGCGTACGAGGGGCTGGTGCAGCCGTGACCGACCTGTACGAGCGGCACCGGGCCGTCATCCCCGACTGGGTGGCGCTCTACTACAAGCAGCCGATCGAGATCACGCACGGCGAGGGACGCCACGTCTGGGACGCGGACGGCAACCGCTACCTCGACTTCTTCGGCGGCATCCTCACCACCATGACCGCGCACGCTCTGCCCGAGGTCACCAAGGCGGTCAGCGAACAGGCCGGGAGGATCATCCACTCCTCCACCCTCTACCTCAACCGCCCCATGGTGGAGCTCGCGGAGCGGATCGCCGCACTGTCCGGCATCCCCGACGCCCGGGTCTTCTTCACCACGTCCGGGACCGAGGCCAACGACACCGCCCTGCTGCTCGCCACCGGCCACCGCCGCTCGAACCAGATCCTGGCCATGCGCAACAGCTACCACGGCCGGTCGTTCTCCGCGGTGTCGATCACCGGCAACCACGCCTGGTCGCCGACCAGCCTCTCGCCCCTCCAGACGCTGTACGTCCATGGCGGCGTCCGCACCCGCGGCCCCTTCGCCCAGCTGTCGGACGCACAGTTCATCGAGGCGTGCGTCGCCGATCTCGAGGACCTCCTCGGCCACACCCACGACGTGGCCGCGCTGATCGCCGAACCGGTGCAGGGCGTCGGCGGTTTCACCTCGCCGCCCGACGGGCTGTACGCGGCGTTCCGCGAGGTCCTCGACCGGCACGGCATCCTGTGGATCTCCGACGAGGTGCAGACCGGCTGGGGCCGCACCGGCGAGCACTTCTGGGGCTGGCAGGCCCACGCGCGAAACGGCCCGCCGGACATCCTCACCTTCGCCAAGGGCATCGGCAACGGCATGTCCGTCGGCGGCGTCGTCGCCCGCGCCGAGATCATGAACTGCCTCGACGCCAACTCCATCTCCACCTTCGGCGGCAGCCCGATCACCATGGCCGCCGGCGTCGCCAACCTCTCGTACCTGCTGGAGCACGACCTCCAGGGCAATGCCCGCCGGGTCGGCGGTCTCCTGCTCGAGCGGCTGCGCGGCATCGCCGCGAGCGTGCCGGCCGTGCGCGAGGTACGGGGCAGGGGACTGATGATCGGTATCGAGCTGGTGAGGCCCGGCACCGACGAGGCAGACCCGCAGGCGGCCGCGGCCGTCCTGGAGGCCGCCCGGGAGGGCGGGCTGCTGATCGGCAAGGGCGGTGGTCACAGCACCAGCGTCCTGCGTGTCGCTCCACCGCTCTCGCTGACCGTCGCCGAGGCGGAAGAAGGCGCTTCCGTCCTCGAACGGGCCCTGCGCAGCCTCTAGTCCACACGAGAGGAGACCATGAGCAACCGCACACTGATCCGCGGCGGTCTTGTCGTCACGGCCGCCGACGAGATGCACGCCGACGTACTCGTCGAGGACGGCCGGATCGCCGCACTCGCAGCCCACAACTCGCCCGTCTCGCAGGGCTGGACGGCGGCCCGCGCGATCGACGCCACCAACAGGTACGTCATCCCGGGCGGCGTCGACGCCCACACCCACATGGAGCTGCCGTTCGGCGGGACCTTCGCCTCCGACAGCTTCGAGACCGGCACCCGGGCCGCCGCCTGGGGCGGCACCACCACCATCGTCGACTTCGCCGTCCAGACGGTGGGGCGGGCACTGCGGGAAGGCCTGGACGCCTGGTACGCCAAGGCCGACGGCAACTGCGCCATCGACTACGGCTTCCACATGATCCTCTCCGACGTCAACGAGCAGTCGCTGAAGGAGATGGACCTGCTGGTGGAGGAGGGCATCACCTCCTTCAAACTCTTCATGGCCTACCCGGGCGTCTTCTACAGCGACGACGGGCAGATCCTGCGGGCCATGCAGCGCTCCGCGGTCAACGGCGGCCTGATCATGATGCACGCGGAGAACGGCATCGCCATCGACGTGCTCGTCGAGCAGGCGCTCGCCCGCGGGGAGACCGACCCCCGGTACCACGGCGAGGTCCGCAAGGTGCTGCTCGAGGCCGAGGCCACCCACCGGGCCATCCAGCTGGCCCGCGTCGCCGGCGCCCCGTTGTACGTCGTGCACGTGTCCGCCGAGGAGGCCGTGGCGGAACTGGCGGTGGCCCGGGACAAGGGGCTGCCCGTCTTCGGCGAGACCTGCCCGCAGTATCTCTTCCTGTCCACCGACAACCTCGCAGAGCCCGACTTCGAGGGCGCGAAGTACGTGTGCTCCACCCCCCTGCGGCCGCGCGAGCACCAGGCCGCGCTGTGGCGCGGGTTGCGCTCCAACGATCTCCAGGTCGTCTCCACCGACCACTGCCCGTTCTGCTTCACCGGCCAGAAGGAGCTCGGCCGTGGCGACTTCTCGAAGATCCCCAACGGGCTGCCCGGCGTGGAGAACCGCATGGACCTCCTCCACCAGGCCGTCGTCGACGGCCACATCACCCGCCGCCGCTGGATCGAGATCGCCTGCGCCACCCCGGCCAGGATGTTCGGCCTCTACCCGAAGAAGGGCACCATCGCCCCCGGCGCGGACGCCGACGTCGTCATCTACGACCCGCACGCCGAGCAGACCCTCTCCGTCCGGACCCACCACATGAACGTGGACTACTCGGCCTACGAGGGCCGGCGTATCACCGGACGGGTGGAGACCGTCCTGTCACGCGGCGAAGTGGTCATCGACCAGCGGACCTTCACCGGGCGCGCCGGCCACGGCGTCTACACCCCCCGCTCCACCTGCCAGTACCTCGACCACTAGAAAGGCCCCGCCGTGGACTTCGGACTCGTCCTGCAGACCGATCCGCCCGCATCCGCGGTCGTCGGACTGATGCGGCGCGCGGAACGCAACGGCTTCCGCTACGGCTGGACGTTCGACTCCGCCGTGCTCTGGCAGGAACCCTTCGTCATCTACAGCCGCATCCTCGAACACACCACCAAGCTGCACGTCGGCTCGATGGTCACCAACCCGGGAACCAGGACCTGGGAGGTCACCGCCTCCACCTTCGCGACCCTCAACGACATGTACGGCAACCGGACCGTCTGCGGCATCGGCCGCGGCGACTCCGCAATGCGCGTCGCGGGCCGCAAGCCGAACACCCTTGCCAGGCTGGGCGAGGCCATCGACGTCATCCGTGACCTCGCCGAGGGTCGCGAGGCGCTCGTCGACGGCAACCCGGTCCGGATCCCCTGGATCAAGGAGGGCCGACTGCCGGTGTGGATGGCCGCATACGGGCCGAAGGCGCTCGCCCTCGCCGGGCAGAAGGCCGACGGGTTCATCCTCCAGCTCGCCGACCTGTATCTGACGGAGTGGATGGTCAAGGCCGTTCGTGACGCGGCCGCGGAGGCGGGACGCGACCCGGCGTCGGTCACCATCTGCGTCGCCGCACCCGCGTACGTGGGCGACGACCTGGACCACGCCCGCGAACAGTGCCGCTGGTTCGGCGGGATGGTCGGCAACCATGTCGCGGACTTGGTCTCCCGCTACGGCGAACACTCCGGCATGGTCCCGGAGGCGTTGACCGCGTACATCAAGGAGCGGCACGGCTACGACTACAGCCACCACGGCCGCGCCGGGAACCCGTCCACGGACTTCGTCCCCGACGAGATCGTCGACCGGTTCTGTCTGCTCGGGCCGCCCCAGGCGCACATCGAAAAGCTCCGGGCACTGCGCGACCTGGGCGTCGACCAGTTCGCCGTCTACAACATGCACGACGCGAAGGAAACGACGATCGACGCGTACGGCGCGGAGATCATCCCGGCACTCGACAGCTGACCGGTCCCTGCCGAAGGGTCAAGCCCATGACCGCGACCGTCCCGCCCGTACCCTCGCAAGGACCCCTCTCCGACCCGGCGGGACGCGTCGAACTCCCGCCCGGCACCGACCTCACCGGCAACCGGTTCGTCAACGACGACCTGCTGCCCGTGCCCGTCGCCCACCGCCGCTGGACCACGTACAACTTCGCCGCCCTGTGGGTCGGCATGGCCCACAACATCCCTTCCTGGCTGCTCGCCTCCGGTCTCGTCGCGCTCGGCATGGACTGGAAACAGGCCGTGCTCACCATCGCCCTCGCCAACGTCATCGTGCTGCTGCCGATGCTGCTCACCGGCCACGCGGGCCCCAAGTACGGCATCCCCTTCCCGGTCCTCGCCCGCGCCTCGTTCGGTCTGCGCGGCGCCAACCTGCCGGCGATGATCCGGGCGGGGGTGGCCTGCGCCTGGTTCGGCATCCAGACATGGATCGGCGGCCAGGGCATCTTCGTCCTGCTCGGCAAGATCTTCGGCGGCTGGGCGGAGGCGGCGAAGATCGGCGGGCAGCCATGGACGCTGTGGGTCTGTTTCGTCCTCTTCTGGGTACTCGAACTCGCCATCATTTACCGTGGGATGGAGACACTGCGCCGGTTCGAGAACTGGGCCGCGCCGTTCGTCATCGTCGGCGCGCTGGTGCTGCTGGTGTGGATCACCGCGAAGGCGGGCGGTCCCGGACCGCTGCTCGACCAGCCGTCGCAGCTCGGCTGGGATGCCGACTTCTGGCCGGTCTTCTTCCCGTCCCTGATGGGGATGATCGCCTTCTGGGCCACCCTCTCGCTGAACATCCCCGACTTCACCCGCTTCGGTGCCGGCCAACGCGCCCAGATCTGGGGCCAGTCCCTCGGCCTGCCCACCACGATGACCCTGTTCGCCCTGCTGTCCGTGTTCGTGACCTCCGGCTCGCAGACCGTGTACGGCGCCGCAGTGTGGGACCCGGTCGCACTCGCCGCCAAGACCGACAACGTCTTCGGGCTGCTCTTCGCGCTGGTGACGGTGCTGATCGCGACGATCTCGGTGAACATCGCGGCGAACGTCGTCTCACCCGCGTACGACCTGGCGAACCTGGCGCCCAGTTTCATCAACTTCCGTACCGGCGCGCTGATCACCGGAGTCGTCGGGGTGCTGATCATGCCGTGGAAGCTGACCGAGACCCCGGAGCTGTACATCTTCACCTGGCTCGGCCTGGTCGGCGGGCTGCTCGGCACCGTCGCCGGCATCCTCATCGCCGACTACTGGCTCCTGCGCCGTACCGTCCTCGACCTGCCGGCCCTCTACACACCCGGCGGCGCCTACTGGTACACCTCCGGCTGGAACCTGCGCGCCGTCGCAGCCTTCCTGGTCGGCGGGGTGCTCGCGGTGGGCGGCTCCCACTCGGCTCCGGGCAAAGGCCCGTTCCCCGAGGACGGACTGATCCCCTTCCTCGAGCCCCTTGCCGACTACGGCTGGGCGGTGGGCCTCGCCGCGTCGCTGGTGCTGTACGTGGCGCTCATGCGGATCGGCGAAGGGCCGCGCACAGCGGAGTGAGGGCCGTGGCCAGGCGCTCGCACCAGTGCTCGGCGTCGCCCTCGACGGCCGGGTACGCCGCACGGAAGGCGTCCCGGTCCACGAGCAGGGACCGCAGGAGCAGCGGCCCGAAATCCGCCGTGTGTTCGCCCAGCACGGTCCGCAGCAGCCGCGGCCCGAGCCGTGTGCGGGGCGATTCCGCCAGCAGCACGGCGTCGTACAGGTCCTTGCCCCGGGCGACGCCGTCGCTGCACAGCCACAACAGTTTCCAGGCGAGCGAGAGACCCGCGCTCGCGGTCGCCCAGACGGTCGGCGGCCCGCCGTCGCCGCGCGGGACGGCCGTCCATACGGGTGCCTCGGGCAGGGTCTCGTCGCTCGCGAAGTCCAGCTGGATCTCGCCGGCCTCGCCGTCGGCCGTCCGGTACGGCACCGTGAGGCGGACACCGGGAGTCTCGTAGACCCGGTACATCCAGGTGCCGACCTCGCGGATGCCCCCGGCGTCGAGGACGACCCCGCCGCCCGCATGCGGGTCGGCCGCCACCGTCTCGTACAGCCCTGTGGACGGCGACTCGCACTCGAAGTCGTCGGCGTCCATCCAGCGGAGCCCCTCGGGGGGCAGCCGCGGCCGGGTGCCGTATGTGCCGAACTCACCCTCGGGAAGCCATAGTTCGGGCTCCGCAGCGCCGTCCGCCGCCTCCGGCCATTGCTGGACGTCTCGGAGAAGGTCGACGTACGGGAACGGGGCGAGCCGGTCCACCGTCGAGGACTCGCCCGGCTCCAGTACGACGAAGTCCAGGTCGCCCGGCTCGCGGGCCGCCGCCCCCAGCCATGCCGTCAGCGTCATCGAGCCACGCAGGACCAGACCGCTGCTCCAGGGCGCGTCGGCGATCAGCCGCAGCACATGGTCCAGTGCTGCCCGACGGGCCTGCTGCACGGTCACCTCCCCTCGCGGCGTCTGCGAGGCAGACCGTAACAGCGCCCACCGACAACGCCGCGTCAGCGGCGGTCGCGCTGGGCGGCCACCAGTTGGCGCAGGGTGCGGTCGCCGGCGCCACCGCGCTGGACCCGCTCGGCGAAGCCCGGGAACTGGCCGGCGATCGCGCTGAGCAGCCGCAACTCCAGCGGCGCCACATTGACCTCGGCGACATCGTGTTCCACCGCCCGGACCACTCCCGCGACGACCTGCCGCGGCGACACCGTCCGCATGCCCGCCGGGGGCTTCGCCCCGGTCACGGCGAACATGCCCACGTCCCGTACGAAACCGGGCTGGACGATCGACACACCGACACCCGAGCCATGAAGGTCTTGGCGCAGTCCCAGCGCGAAGCCGCGCAGACCGAACTTGGTCCCGCTGTAGAGCGACGCCGACCTGGTCGCTGTCTTGCCGGAGATCGAGCCGACGAAGGCGAGGTGCCCGCTCCCCGCTTCGACCATGGCCGGCCCGAGCAGCCGGGCGAGCATGGCGGGGGCGCGGAGGTTGACGGCGAAGGCGCGGTCGATCTGTTCCGGGCTGTAGTCCAGCAGGTCGCCGCTGGAAGGCAGTGCCGCGTTGGCGACGAGGATGTCCGCCCCCGCTGCCTCGCTCGCGAGCCGCTCCACATCGGCCGGATCGGCCAGATCGGCGACCACCGCGCGGGCGCCGTAGCGCTCGGCGAGCGGTTCGAGGGCATCGGCACGTCGGCCGCTGACGATCAACTTCGCTTTGCGAGCGGCCAGTTCGGCGGCGAGCGCGCCACCGATACCGCCGGTCACCCCGGTGAGCAGAACGGTTGCTCCGGTGATCCGCATCTGGTTACCCTCCAGTTCTGTTCGTTCGAACGAACAATAGGGAGGCGGGTGCAGCGTGTCCACAGATCCATTCGGCGGACTGGCCGAACACACCAGGGCGTTGGCGGCAGGCGAGACGACGTCCGAGGCGCTCGTCGCGGGTGCTCTCACCCGTATCGAGGCAAGTCAGGGCACCGTCAACGCCTTCCGCACGGTCCGCGGCGAACGGGCCCTCGAAGAGGCGCGGGACGCGGACCGGCGATACGCGGCGGGGGAGAGGCTGCCGCTGCTCGGTGTGCCGATCGCCGTCAAGGACGACACCGATGTGGCGGGCGTGCCCACCTACTTCGGCTGTCCGGGCGAGATTGCGCCGGCCACGGCCGACGGCGAGGCCGTGCGCAGGCTACGGGCCGCCGGAGCCGTCATCGTCGGCAAGACCAACTCCTGCGAACTCGGCCAATGGCCCTTCACCGAGGGCCCCGCCTTCGGAGCCACCCGCAACCCCTGGTCCACCGCCCACACCCCCGGCGGCTCCTCCGGCGGCTCCGCGGCCGCCGTCGCGGCGGGCCTCGTCCCGGCAGCCCTTGGCTCCGACGGCGCCGGGTCCATCCGCATCCCCGCCGCGTGGACCCACCTCGTCGGCATCAAGCCCCAGCGCGGCCGGGTATCCGTCCACCCCTACACCGACTGCTTCCAGGGCCTCACCGTCAACGGTCCCCTGGCACGGACCGTCGCCGACGCCGCCCTGCTTCTCGACGCCGCGTCCGGTGCCCACCCCGACGAGCCGTACCACCCGGACGCGATCGACGCCTCGGCCGCCGCCCGCCGCGAACCGGGCCGGCTGCGCATCGCGGTCGCCCTGCGCCCGCCGCTCACCCTCACCGGCGCCCGCCTCCACCCCGAGGTGCGCCAGGCGGTCACCGCACTCGCACAGACCCTGGCGGGGCTCGGGCACGACGTCGAAGAGGCCCGCCCCCGCTACGGTTTGATCGGCCTGAGCTTCCTGCCCCGCGCCGCGAACGGCATCGCCGAGTACGCCGACCGCCACCCCGACCCGGCGCTCCTCGACCCGCGCACCCGGTCCGCCACCCGTTCCGGCCACCGGCTCGGTGGCCGTGTCGTACGCGCCGCACGCGCCCGGGAAGCTGCGCAGCACCGCAGGCTCGGCGGCTTCTTCGACCGGTACGACGTCCTGCTCACGCCCAGCACGGCCACCCCGCCCCCGCGGGTCGGCGCCTTCGACGGCCTGTCCGCCCGGCGCACCGACATCGGTATCGCCGCCGCCTGCCCGTACGCCTGGCCGTGGAACGTCCTCGGCTGGCCCGGCGTAGGCGTCCCGGCAGGGCTCACCCGGGACGGACTGCCGGTCGGCGCCCAACTCCTCGGCCCGGCAGGGGCGGAGGAACGGCTCATCTCCCTCGCCGCCCAGCTGGAGGCGGAGCTGCGGTGGTACGAGAAGCGCCCGCCCACCCCTGTGACCAGCGGAGGCGTTGCTCTGGGACAATAGGGCCATGTCCACTGCCGCCCGTTCCGCGCCCACCAGGCAGCGCATCATCGAAGCCGTCCTGCACATCATCGGCAGGGACGGGGTGGCCGCTGTGACCAACCGGCGGATAGCCAAGGAGGCGGGTGTCTCCCTCGGGTCCGTCACCTACCACTTCGAGACGCAGCATGAACTGCTGCGCGAGAGCCTGCTGCACTTCGTCCGCGACGAGACGCGCCGCTTCACGGAACTGGCCGACGGGTGCCGCAGCGAGGGGATCGACATCGCGGGCGCAGCGGCACTCGCCGGCCAGGTGGCGGGCGGCACCGGCTTCGACAGCGGGCACATCGCGACGTTCGAGCTGTACGTCGAGGCGGGCCGCGACGAACGGCTGCGGGAGGCGGCCGCGGAGGCGTTCGCCGCGTACGACCGGCTCGCCGCGCAGATCCTGACCGGCCTCGGTGTTCCGGACGCGGAGCGGCTCGCCGCGACGACGGTAGCGCTGGTGATGGGCCTTCAGCTGCGCAGGCTCGCCACCGGCGCGCCGGCGGAGGACCTGGTGGACGCGCTGCTGCTGCTCGCGCGCGGCGCCGTCGGCCCCGAGGCGCTCAGCGTGCCCGGCGGGCAGTGACCCCCCACACCCCGGCGGCCAACATGACGCCTCGTTCCGTCTCGTAGGCCCGCAGCGCGTCCCGCATCGCGGCCCTGGCCGGCTCCGTGACCTCGGCGCCGGATTGGCGCGACACATAGAAGTCGACGGCGTCGGCGGCGTCCCGGCCCCAGCATGTGGCCGCCTCGACCCGGTGATGCGGATGTCCTCGAACCCAGCCGCTTCGAGGACCTTTCCGGTCCGGTCAGGGTCGGCGAGCGAGGACATCGCCGCCGCGCTAGCGTCGCGAGGAGCGCCCGCCGGGCACCCGGCCGGGCACCCGGCCGGTCCTCGCGGGCGGGCAGCCAGTCGGTGGACAGGGCAGGGCGGTCGACGCCGTCGTGGGCCGCGACCGTCTTGCGCACCAGCGCCCGGTCGTCGTCCGACAGCAGCGCGGCCCCCATCAGCGCCGCCTCGCGCAGCGCCCCGTACGCGGTGCCGACCCTTACGCCCGCCGCGCCAGGACCGTCGCCCGGGTGGTGCTAGGCATGGTCGCGGGCCTCGCCGTGTCCCTGGTCGTTGCCTCACTCACCGACTCCATCGCGGTACTCTCCGTCGCCGCACTGCTCGCGGCCGTCCAGAAGGCGCTCTGCGACGCCGGCCGGATCGGCCCGCCCGGCAACGTGATCTTCACCTTCGTCGCCACGGCCGCCCTCTTCGCCCCCCCCAGCGGCTCCCCGAGGTCCCCCGCCACCTCACCCTCGCCCTGGGCGCCGGTGCCGTCTCGTGGCTGGTCACCGTGGGCCCCGCCCTGAGGCGGGAAGGCCCCGAGCGGCGCGGGTCTCGCCGGCCGCGCCCGGCGAGACCGGCGAACCGGCCGGGCTCGAGGCCGAGCGGTACCTCCTTCGGGAGCGCCGCCGCGCGGCACGCGGACGCTGCTGCGCAGCTGGCGTCCGGCTCGCCGCACATGCCCATCGCGGGCCGCACCCTCATCGGCTGCGCGCTCGCCGGCTACCCGCCGTCGCACTGGACGTCGACCGGCCGTACTGGGCCGTCGTCACCGCACCGTCGGTCTTCCCGGTCAGCGTCACCCTCAGCTGGAACAGGTCCCTGCAGCGCATCATCGGGGCCGTTGTGGGACTGCTCGCCGCGATCGCCGTCACCAACCGCAGGGCGGCGGGCCGCGTCGAGCGGGCCCTCGCCGCCACCGAGCGGCTGCGGGCCGACGCCGAGCGCACGCTCGCCGACCCGGCGGCCGCACCGGCCGCCCCCCATGACGCCGGGCGCCGACTGGCCGCCGCATTCGTGGAACCGCGCGAGGCGCATGACGCCGCGGTCGGCGAATGGTGGCAACGCGACCTTGCGGAACAGCAGGTCCTCGCGGCCGAGCAGGCGGCACACCGTACGCTCGCGGCAACAGCAGAGCGGCGCGGGCGGCCCGGACAGGGCCTGGCTCCCGTCCCTTCGATCGGAGCGGTGTGACAGACGACGTCGTCGCCTCGGTGGTACGGCAGTGGCAGGCGGTCGATCCCGGCCTGGACACCGCGCCCATGGAACTCATCGGCCGCATCAACCGCTGCGCAACGCTGCTGCAACAGGCCAAGGACGCGCCGCTGCGCTCCGCGGGACTGACAAGGGCCGAGTTCGACCTGCTCGGCGCGGTGCGCCGCAACGCCCGCGAACTGACCCCCGGAGAGCTCGCCCGCGAGACGTTCTCCTCCGGAACGGCCGTCACCAAACGCCTGCGGGCCCTCCAGGAAAGGGGCCTCGTCGACCGGCGCGGTGACGAGCGCGACCGCAGAGTCGCCCACGTCCGCCTCACCGACGCCGGCCAGGACCTCGTCGACCGGCTGCTGCCCCTGCAGCTCGCCTACGAGAGCACCGTCCTCTCCGGCCTCGAGGAGGAGACCCGCACCCTCCTCGCCACGCACCTCGGTGAGCTGCTGGTACAGCTCGAAGGCCGGCTCGGCTCGGCGCGGAGCTGATGGCCGGAGGGCGCCAGAAAAGGCCGACGACCGATGGCATCCTTACCCTGAGAGGGTGAACGTGGTGCGACGGGCCGCCGTGCCCGTCCTGGCCCTCGGGCTCACACTCGGCACCGTGCCCGCACAGGCGGCAGCGAGTGCCGCGCCGCGGCTGTCGGCCACGGTCAGCGACGTCCCCCCGGACGAACTCGGCGCCAGTTACGAACCGGGCTGCCCGGTGCCACCGTCACGGCTGCGGCTGATCACCATGAACCACTGGGGTTTCGACGGCCGCGTGCACCGCGGCGAACTGATCGTCCATCAGGACGTGGTCCGACCCCTGCTGAACGTCTTCGAGAAGGCTTTCGAGGCACGGTTCCCCATCCGCCGTATGAAGGTCATGGCCGAGTACGACGGAGACGACGCCAGGGCCATGGCGGCCGACAACACCTCCGCGTTCAACTGCCGCCGGGTGACGGGCGACTCCAGCCATCTGTCCCGCCACTCCTACGGCGACGCGCTCGACATCAATCCCATGGAGAACCCCTACGTCGACCGCTCGGGGCAGGTGCACCCGCCGGCCGCCGAAGACCACCTCGACCGCGACCGCCCTGCCGCAGGCATGCTCGAGCCCGGCGACGCCGTCACCACGGCGATGAACGACGCCGGCTGGGAGTGGGGCGGCCACTGGTCGCCCCCGGACTACCAGCACTTCTCCGCCGACGGCACCTGACGGGGGCACGCCGCGCCCTTGGCCGGGCCGTGTCGGACGCGGCCCTCATCGCCGCGTCCGCGCCCGGACGACCGGCCGTCGGAGGCGGCCCGCGACCGCTGGATCGAGCCGGCCCTCCGCTCCGCCGTGGCCCGGGGCCGACGGAGCCCCCCCACTCATACGCGTCGTCATGCGTGTACGCCGTCGCACAGGCCGTACGGCGGCGGTCGGATCATGCGCGCACACGAGCGGGGGAAGGTCGGGGAACCGGTGCGTCATCGGTGACGGGGGACCACACGGCGCGTTCGTACGCGAAGCAGGGCGACGCCCGCGATCAGCAGCGCGGCTCCGGCGGCCGACGGCCACAGCTGGGCGCCGGTCCTGGCAAGGGCGCCCTCGGCCGCTTGTGGCGCGCCGACGCCACCGTTCGGCACCGAAGGGGTCGGCTCGCTGTTCGTGGCCGTCGGCGAGGCCGGTGCGGTGGTATTCGTCCCGGCGGTGGTCTCCGGGCTCTGCGCCGCTGCGGCCGCGGGGACCGGCTCGCTCCGCGCGGGCGAGGGGTCGGCGCTCGGGTCGGCCGGCACGCCGGTGCCGGACCGGCTGCCGCGGCCGGCCGGTTGCACAGGGGCTTGCGACGCCTTGGGTCCCGCTGCGGCCGCATCGAGTGGTCCAGGCGCCCGCTCGGCCTCGGTAGCGGCCTCTTCTGTGCCGGGTTCCCCGGCGTCGGGTGCTGCGCTCTGACGGGGGGCCGCGGTGACCGGCTCGTGACCGGCGTCGGGTGCTGCGGCCTCGTAGGGAGCCGCAGTCACCTGCTCGGCCCCGGGGGCGGGTGCGGCCGGGCGGGTCGGGGCGCCGGTCTCCTGCTCCGCAGGGGTGGACGGGGCCGGACCGGCGGGGGCTCCGTCTGCGATCCCGGGGGTGTCCTTCGGCTCCTGGCCGTCGCCGGCCGGAGTGCGCACCGGATCGCCGGGGCCGCAGCGACGCCCCTCGTTGAGACAGCTCACCAACTCCCGCATGAGCCCCTCGTCGAAGACGTTGATGAAGTCACCGTGGTCGGTGACCGGTTTGTGCAGCTGCTCCGGGAACGAGTCCAGCGCGAAGACGGCAGCGTCCGGGCCGTCGAAGACCGGCGGTGGCACGTCGTAGACGATCCGCTGCACCAGTTGAGGAACGGCCAGGAAGCCGCCCGGGCAACGGCCGCTCGCGTCCGTGAAGGCCACATGGGTGCGGTGGTTGGCGCTGTCGGTGTTCCGGCCGTCCCAGCAGCTCTGGAACCTGAAGCTGCGCACCACGTTGCTGCCCCCGGGACAGATCGGGTACTTGTCCCTCAGCTGCCGGTCCTCGAAGCCGGTGCAGCTCCACGAGGCGTTGACGTTCGCGTCGCCGTTGACAAAGGCCTTCGCGTCACCGGTGATGATCCGCAGGAACCGCGGCATGGCGGTGACCTTGCCCTGCGGATTGCCGACGAAGTCGAGCGTCACCTGGGAGGGGGTCAGGATCTCACCGACGTTCCGGTCCTTTCCGCCGCCGTCCGCCCGGGCATCGTCCTCGTCCTGCCCGTTCTGCAGCCGCAGCACGGGCCAGTAGTACGTCGACCGGTCGCCCTGGTCGCGGCACGTGGTCTCACCGGACGCGAGATCGTCGTCCGAGGCGAACGCGTCATTGGCCTGGTTGCCCACGTAGTCGTGCATGTGGTGGGCGCCGTTGCTCACACCCGGGGCGGCGATGACGTTGTCCGGATTGAACTTGCCGTTCGCGTTGATCCCGCAGTCCGTGGTGAACGTGCCGCGGGAGGCGCCGGGCAGTCGCGGGGGGTCCTGAACGTTCGGCTGCACGGTGCGGATGTCGGCGAAGTCGGACGCCTCGGGGCCGTTTCCGGCCTGTCCGCCGTTTCCCCCGCCGCCCTGGTCGCCCTCGCCCCCGCCCTGGCTGCCCGGGTCGGCCTGGTCCGCTTCGTCGGTCTGCAGAGTGCACGGGGCCAGCGCCCGCAGCCCCTGGGGGCGCTGGCCCGACACCCGGCCGATGGCTTCCGCGATACGGTCGATACCGGCCGTCCGTTTGCTCTCGAGCGGCCCGAGGATCGCGTTTTGAGCGAACTGCGGATCCCGGGCCACCTGCTCCTTCTCCTCGGCGAACCGCTGGTACGCCTCGGTGATCTGGCTGTCCAGCGTCGCGAGTTCGCGGTCGACCTCGGGCCTGGCCGCATCCGGCACCTGCGGCAGCCCGTTCGCCACCTCAGGGCATTTGACGGTCGCGGGCGAGGGCCCGGCGACTCGTGTCTGTTCCTGCCGGTCGACCCCGCCGGGCCAGGGGCCCTGCCCCTCTCCGGCGGCGGCATAGGAGTTGACCGCGATGAGACCACCGCCGCCGAGGATGAGCGCGATCGAGGCTGCGACCGTGCGGCCGCCTGCTCTCGGACGTCTTCGCGTTGTTCTTCCCATTCAGAACTCCATCCGCTGCATCACCAAAGGGGCATGACGGCACCCGGGCAGGAGCCCGTCCGGGTCCATACGAGAGGAACGGGCGAGGCGTTCAACGCCGGACACCACGGGTGTGCCCGACGCCCAGCCCCTGACCGCATCGCCGGCCTGTGGGACGGCCCGAGTACGACCGAGCCGTGCACGGTCGGCGGACCGCGGGCCGGCCCGGTCGGGGCGTGAGCCGGAAACCCGGAGGGAAGCTACGGGCGGCGCCGGTCTTCGGGCGGCGGTGGGAGCGTGCCGACTTCGGGCGCGGTTGCGCTTCGTTCGTGACCGGCGCAGAGGTGAGCCGCCATGCCGCAGCGGCTGACGTCCTGGGCGGCGTCCCGTGAGGGGACCACCCTCGCCTGCTCGGCGCCGGGCCGGGCACGATCAGCGGGCGCCACTCGGATGCGCACATACCGAAGTCGGCGTACCACTGCCCTGGTGGCCCCTTACGGGCTTGCACGGCCGCGTCTCCCGTCGAGTCCGGCATGGACGGTGACCTCGCCGCGGCTCCGCGGCCACCGCGTCATGGTCGGCGACCCCTGGTCGGAGGGCCGGCTCGCGCCGTCGCCCGCGATCCGCGCACCGGTGTGCTCCTTGCCGTGGCGAACCCCAGGGGAATGCAGGGTTACGCGGTGGGACGCCGAACACCTCCCGCGATGTCAGCCGGGCGTGATTGTCTTGAGGCATGATCGATGAGTTTCTGACCGGTGATCTGTCCGACGTGGAGGAGGCCGTCCGCAAGGCGGCGGCCGCCGAGATCGTGCCGCGCTACCGCCGGCTGGCCGCGCACGAGGTCGACGAGAAGACCGGCCCGCACGACCTCGTCACGATCGCCGACCGCAGCGCGGAGGAGCACCTGACCGCCTCGCTCACCGCGCTGATGCCCGGTTCCGTGGTCGTCGGGGAGGAGGCGGTGCACGCCGATCCGACCGTCGCGGAGGCGCTGCGCGGTGACGCGCCCGTCTGGATCGTCGACCCGGTCGACGGCACCCGCCAGTTCGTGCGCGGCGAGCCCGGATTCTGCACGCTCGTCGCGCTCGCCCTGCGCGGCGAGGTGCTCGCATCCTGGACCTACGCACCGGTGCTGGAGGAGTTCGCGGTCGCCGTCCGCGGCGAGGGCGCCCGGCTGGGCGGCACGCCGCTGCACTCCGGTTCACCCGCCCGGGGCTCGGTGCTCCGGGTGGCGATGTCCCATCCGGACTACACGACCCCCGAGCAGAAGCGCGCGCTGCTCGGACTCGCCGTCCCGGGCGTCGAGGCGAGGCCGTGCGGCTCGGCGGGCCTCGAGTACCTGGACGTCGCACGTGGCGACCTGGACGCGGTGGCGTTCTCGTGGGAGCTCGCCTGGGACCACGCGGCCGGTCTGCTCCTGGTCACGGAGGCCGGTGGCGCCCATCTCACGGTCACCGGCGAGCCGTTCCGTATCGCGGGCGTCAACGACCTTCCGTTCACGGCCGCACGCGACGAGGCCACCGCCCGCCGGGTCCGGGAGCTGCTGACCTGAGGTGGCGGCCCGGTGCGCCCAGCCCGGTCGCACGGGCCCGCTCACACGGCCCGGTTCACACCATCCGGGCCCGTACCTCCCGGATCAGGGCGCCCGCGTCCGCCACCGCTGCCGCGTCCAGGCCGGCCAGCGCCGCCGACACCCGCTGCGTGAAGTCCCCGGGGACACCAGGGAGCGCCCCCGCCGTCGCCAGCGCGCCCTTCTCGTTCACGCACCACAGCCGGTGGTGTGCGTGCAGCGCCTGTACCAGCACGCCGAACGCCCGTGACAGACACAACGACACATGGAGGGTGTCCCCGGACCCGGCCGACTTGCCCGCGGCGGCGACCGAGAAATCCGCCTCCCACGCGGCGTCGACCAGTGCGCGGCGCAACGGCTCCGGGTACTGCCGCGTCCGCTCCCGCAGCGCCGCCAACTCGCCAGCCGGGTCGGCCAGCACGCGGCACAGCGCCACCTCGCCCGCGTACGCCGGCGACCAGAACCCCAGCGGATGCCCCGGCTGGCTCCCCGTCTCGAACCGTCCGGCCAGGCAGTCCGTCCACACCCGCTCGACCCGGTCCAGGTCCCGCAGGATCCAGTCCACCGGCACTCCGCCGAGCGACAGCCATGCACCGCCGTCGACCCAGGGGCCCCAGCCACCCGGCCCCGCGACCTCCACCGGCCCGCCGGTCAGCTCGGACGCGAGTGCCGTCAGGGCGTCGACATCGACCTGGCCCCGGTAGTAGACGCCGAGATCCCAGTCGGAGTCCGGCCGGTGCGTGCCCCGGGCCCGGCTGCCGCCGAGCGCCACCGCGCGGACGCCGGGCACATGCGCGAGCCGCGCCGCCATGTCTTCGATCGTGTTGTTCATCGCGACCGGACGGTACCCGGCCACGCGATGTCACCGCCCCGGAATATCCTTGGGACTCCTGGCGTCGGCTGACAAAGGAGTCCGAAGGTGCCGTCGATGCTCGATGCCGTCGTCGTGGGAGCGGGCCCCAACGGGCTGACCGCCGCGGTCGAACTGGCCCGCCGCGGCTTCTCGGTCGCCGTCCACGAGGCCCTGGACACCGTCGGCGGAGGCGCGCGGACGGAGGAGCTCACCCTCCCCGGCTTCCGCCACGACCCGTGCTCCGCGGTCCACCCGCTCGGCATCGGCTCTCCCGCCTTCAGGGGCATGCCCCTGGCCCGGCACGGCCTCGAGTGGCTGCAGCCGGAACTGCCCCTCGCCCATCCGTTCCCCGACGGGACCGCCGCGCTGCTCAGCCGCTCCGTCGGCGAGAGCGCCATGTCGTTCGGCGCAGCCGACGCCGGCGCGTACCGCCGACTGGTCGCCCCCTATCTCGGCCACTGGGACAGCCTCGCCGCGGACTTCCTGCGCACCCCCTGGGACGGGCTGCCCCGCGACCCGTACCGGTACGTCCGCTTCGGCCTCGACGCGATCCGGCCAGCGAGCATGCTCGCCCGCCGTTTCCGCGGCGAGAAGGCCCGTGGCCTGCTCGCCGGGCTCGCCGCCCACGCCATCGCCCCCACCAGCGGCGTGGCCACCGGCGGTATCGCCCTGCTCTTCGCCCTCGCCGCGCACGAGGTCGGCTGGCCCGTCCCGCGCGGCGGGTCACAGGCGATCTCGGACGCCCTCGCCTCCTACCTGCGCGAACAGGGCGGCACGATCCACACCGGCACCACGGTCAAGCGGCTCGACGAGCTCCCGCCGGCCCGCGCGTACATCTTCGACACCTCGCCGACCGCGCTCGCCAGGATCGCGGGCCTCGGCCAGGCGTACTGGCGCTACAGATACGGCGCGTCCGCCTTCAAGATCGACTACGCGCTGTCGGGCCCGATGCCGTGGACGGCCGAGGAGGCCCGTGCGGCCGGGACGGTGCACATCGGTCCCACGGCTGCCGAGATCGAGAGCGCCCTCGGCGCGGCGGTCTCCGGCCGCGCCCCCGAGGTCCCCTTCCTGATCACCGCCCAGCCGAGCGTGATCGATCCGACCAGAGCACCGGAGGGCAAGCACGTCCTGTGGGCGTACGGCCATGTGCCGGCCGGCTGGGAGGGTGACGCGACCGAGGCCGTCGAGCGTCAACTGGAGCGCTTCGCGCCCGGCTTCCGCGACCTCGTCCTGGCCCGCGCCGTCGCCGGCCCGCCCCAACTGGCCGCGCGCAACGCCAACTACGTCGGGGGCGACATCGCATGCGGTGCGTTTTCCGGCCTCCAGACCGTCATCCGCCCCAAGCTCGCCCGCGTCCCCTACGCCACTTCGCACCCCGCCGTCTTCATCTGCTCCTCCGCGACGCCGCCGGGCCCCGGCGTGCACGGTATGTCCGGCCACCACGCGGCCAAGGCGGTGTGGCGCCGCCTGCGGGCGCGCTGAGCCGACACCTGCGGCGTGCCTTCCTGCTCAGCGGCGAACCGCTCACCGCGAGCGTCGTGGTCGATGAAGTGCGACTCGCCGCCGTCGCCGGCGAACTGGCCGGGGCGCGGGAACGACTCGCGCGGCAGATCGTGAAGGGCGGCCGGTGGGAGAGATGATCGGACCCATGACGCAGATCACTCTTGTACGCGGCGACATCACGCAGCAGCACGCCGACGCGATCGTCAACGCCGCCAACTCCTCGCTGCTCGGCGGAGGGGGAGTCGACGGCGCCATCCATCGCACGGGCGGCCCGGAGATCCTCGCCGAGTGCCGGGCCCTGCGCGCCTCCCGCTACGGCAAGGGGCTCCCCACCGGGCAGGCCGTCGCCACCACGGCCGGGCGTCTCGACGCGGCGCACGTCATCCACACCGTGGGCCCGGTCCACAGCACAACCAAGGACCGCTCGGAGCTGCTCGCCTCCTGCTACCGGGAATCCTTGCGCGTGGCAGCGGAGTTGGGGGCCCGGACCGTGGCTTTTCCGGCGATCTCGACCGGCATCTACGGCTGGCCCATCGACGACGGCGCCCGCATCGCGATCGCCACGGTCGGGGAGTGCGCCGCGGAGCCGGTCACCGAGGTGCGCTTCGTCCTCTTCGACGAGGCGGCGTACGCGGCCTTCGAGGCCGCGCTCGAGGCCCGCGCCTGACCCCGTCGTTCCCGTCAGCGAGGTCCGACGCGGTCGGCCGCCTCCGCCGGAAGCGGGTACACGCGCTCCGGGGGGAGCAGCGCACGCGCCGCTTCGAGGTCGCCGTCCGCGACCGTCCTGCGGATCGCGTGGGCGAGCGGCGTCACGTCACGGATCCCGGTGATCCAGTCGTCCAGGTAACGGTCGACCGCCGGGCCCGAGAGCCCGATCTGGATGGCCCGGTGCGGCAGCGGGTTCAGCCCCAGATCCCTCTCGGGGTCCCACTGGACCCGCACCGGGCTCGACCTGAGCGCTTCGCGCCACCGGCTCTCGGTGGCGAAACGGGACCGGTCGAAATGGCTGAGGCAGGCATGGGAGAGGGCCCACTCGAAGCCCTCCCGGGACATCTCGACCGCGAGCACCCGTTCCTGGTCGGCCTTGGTGGCCCAGCCGCAGCGGTACATCATCCACAGGAACGACGGCTTGATCCACGTCATCCGGTCGCGTTTGAACGGTTCGACGAAGGTGCCCGACTCGAGCGCCGGGTTCGCGATCCGCGCCGCGTACGCCTGGTACACGGTGATCGTCTCATCGGTGAAGACCGCACGGACCTCGTGCGTGGGGCTCTGCAGCATGGGGCGACCTTATGCGCGGTACTGGACGCCGGGAACTGATTTTCGCCCTGGCAGGGCAACGGCGATGTCGGATTCTCGCCAGCGACCGCGCCGCCGAGGCCTCATTCTGGACGCATGCACACCGACATCGAGCGCTGCGTACGTGCCGTTCAGTCCAAGGACGCGCGGTTCGACGGATGGTTCTTCACCGCCGTACTCACCACGCGGATCTACTGCCGTCCCAGCTGCCCGGTCGTGCCGCCGAAGGTCGAGAACATGACCTTCTACCCGAGCGCCGCCGCCTGCCAACAGGCCGGGTTCCGGGCCTGCAAGCGGTGCCGGCCCGACACCAGCCCCGGTTCCCCCGAGTGGAACGCCCGCGCCGACGCGGTCGCCCGGGCCATGCGGCTCATCGGGGACGGCGTCGTCGACCGGGAGGGCGTGCCCGGGCTGGCCGCGCGGCTCGGGTACTCGGCCCGGCAGGTGGAGCGCCAGTTGCTCGCCGAGTTGGGCGCCGGCCCGCTCGCACTCGCCCGGGCGCAGCGCGCGCAGACCGCGCGCCTGCTCATCGAGACGACCGCACTGCCCATGGCCGAGGTCGCCTTCGCGGCCGGCTTCTCCTCCATCCGCACCTTCAACGACACCGTCCGCGAGGTTTTCGCGCTCGCCCCGGGCGAGCTGCGCGAGCGGGCGGGACGCTCGGGGCGGGCCCGCACCGCGCCCCGGCCCACTCCCGGCGTGATCACACTCCGGCTCCCGTACCGGGCGCCCCTCAACCCGAGCAACCTCTTCGGCCATCTCGCCGCCACCGGTGTGCCCGGCGTGGAGGAATGGCGGGACGGCGCGTACCGGCGCACGCTCTGTCTGCCGTACGGGCACGGGATCGTCGCCCTCACCCCGCACCCGGACCACATCGGCTGCCGTCTGTCGCTCACCGACCCGCGCGACCTGACCATCGCGATCAGCAGATGCCGCTGGATGCTCGACCTGGACGCCGACCCGGTCGCCGTCGACGACCAGCTGCGCGACGATCCGCTGCTGGCCCCGCTGGTCGACAAGGCACCCGGGCGGCGCGTGCCGCGTACCGTCGACGCGGCCGAGTTCGCCGTACGGGCCGTGCTCGGCCAGCAGGTCTCCACGGCCGCCGCCCGCACCCACGCGGGCCGGCTGGTACGGGCGCACGGCGTACCCGTGGAGGACGCGGAGGGCGGCCTCACCCATCTCTTTCCGACCTCAAAAGCCCTGGCCGCCCTCGATCCCGACACCCTGGCGCTGCCCCGCAGCCGCCGCACGACACTGACCACTCTGGTCGCCGCCCTCGCCGACGGGACGCTGAAGCTCGACCCGGGCAGCGACTGGGACCGGGCACGGGTCCAGCTCGCCGGCCTGCCCGGGTTCGGACCGTGGACCATCGAGGTCGTCGCCATGCGCGCCCTGGGCGACCCCGACGCCTTCCTGCCCACCGACCTCGGGATGCGGCGCGCCGCCGCCGAACTGGGGCTGCCGGCCACGCCCGCCGCCCTCACCGCACGCGCGGCGGCCTGGCGGCCCTGGCGCGCATACGCGGTCCAGTATCTGTGGGCGTCGGACGACCACCCCATCAACCACCTTCCCGCGTAAGGAAGTCCAGCATGACCAGCCTCACCTCCATCAGGCGGCACACAGTCGTCGACAGCCCGTACGGCCCGCTCACGCTCGTGGCGACCGACGGAGTACTGAGCGGCCTCTACATGACCGGTCAGCGGCACCGTCCCGGGGAAGAGACCTTCGGCGACCGCGACGAGTCGCCGTTCGCAGAGACGATTCGCCAGCTCGAGGCCTACTTCGCCCGTGAACTGACCGACTTCGACCTGCCGATGCACGTCGAGGGCACGGCCTTCCAGCGCAGCGTCTGGGAGAGGCTGCGGCAGATCCCGTACGGCGAGACCCGCACCTACGGCGAACTGGCCGAGGAGCTCGGCAACCGGGGCGCGTCCCGCGCGGTGGGCCTCGCCAACGGCAGGAACCCGATCGGCATCATCGTGCCCTGCCACCGGGTCATCGGCTCCTCCGGCAGCCTCGTCGGCTACGGCGGCGGCCTGGACCGCAAGCAGCGGCTGCTCGCGTTCGAGTACGGGGCGGGGGACGACGCGCTCTTCTAGGGTTTCTCGCCGGCCAACCGCTCCAGCAGCGCGGGCAGCGCCGTCCCGATCGGCTCCCGCACGACCTCGTCGGCCAGCTCGTCGTACGGTGTCGGTTCGGCGTTCACCACGATCAGCCGGGCGCCGTGCTCGGCCGCGATACCGGCCAGTGAGGCTGCGGGCTGCACCTGGAGCGTCGTGCCGACGGCGACGAACACCTCGCAGGCCTTGGCGACGGCCATGGCCTGGCCGAGTACCACCGGGTCCAGCCGTTCGCCGAACATGATCGTCGCCGACTTGAGGATCCCGCCGCACTTCGTGCACGCCGGGTCGTCCTCGCCTGCCGCGACCCGCGCCAGCGCGTCCGCCATCGGGGAGCGGACGTGGCAGCGGGTGCAGGTCACCGTCCGTGCGGTGCCGTGCAGTTCGAGCACCTTGCGGTCGGGCATGCCGCCGAGCTGGTGCAGCCCGTCGACGTTCTGAGTGATGACCCGCACCGCGACACCCGGGCGGCGGTCGAGCTCGGCCACGGCCCGGTGCGCGGCGTTCGGCTCCGCGTTCCAGGTCGCGCTCTCGCGCCGCATGATCCACGAGCGGCGCCGGATGTCGGGGTCGGCCATGTAGTAGTCGTACGTGACGAGCTTCTCGGCCTCCGGATCGCGCCGCCAAAGGCCCTGTGGGCCACGGTAGTCGGGGATGCCGGAGTCCGTGGAGATGCCGGCGCCGCTGAGGATCGCGACGAGAGTCATACGGCCGAGCCTACGCAGGCGGCGTCACCGTTAGCGAACCGTTTCCGCACCGCCGGTGCTACCGTCCGCCCATGCCGAAGGTCACGGTCAGTCTGGACGCCGAACTCGTCGTCGAGGTCATGGTTCTCGCCGGGGTGGGCAGTCCGCAGGACGCGGTCGAACTCGTCGTGCGCGACTACATCGCACGCGGCCACCGCACGGAGGCGCGGGCGGCCGCGCGCGAGGAGCCCCGCGCCGAACGGGACGTCACCCCGCCGGAGCCCCAGGGGTGACCTTGACGAACGGCGTCGGCGCGGCTCCCGTCCAGCGGTGCATCTCGGCACTGCCGGTCTGCCTGGTGACGCCGCCGTCGCGGACCTTGGCGGCCTTGCCCACGTAGAACCGGCCGTCGTCGAGCGCGACCAGCCCGAACTGCCCCGGGGACTCGAAGCCGTACGTCCCCGACGCCCTGTGCCGCAGTCCCTCGGGCAGCAGCGACAGCAGCAGGCCCCGCTCCGGCCGCCGCTGCCCGCGGATCTCACCGGTCACGGGCGGCCGGCTGCCGTCGACGACGAAGAGCCCGTAGTTGGGGAAGGACGGCTTGGTGCCCTTGTAGACGGCCATCAGCCAGTTGCCGCTGTGCCCGTCGTACTCCAGGTTCTGCACGCCGAACGTGGTGTTGCCGGTGTGGACGAAGTACTTGCCGTCGGGCCCGGCCGGGCCCCGGCGATTGTGGCGCGACTCGTCCAGAGGCCGCTCGTAACGCTTCCAGTCCCTCGTGTCGTACTGGAGCAGCACCTGGTGGTCGTTGTCCTCGCGGCGCGTGTTGGCGTACACGCCGTAGGCGACGGTCAGCCGCTGCGGCCCGCCCCTACTGCCGAAGGCGGGGCCGAACGCGATCCCGTCGATGCCGGCGTTCCCGTAGCGGTGGTCGGCGGTGTCCGCGGTCGGGCCGTCGAAGACGCCGTCGCCGTCCATGTCCGCCGTGTGGTCGCGGCGGACCTCGTCGAGATGGACGGTCGTCACCACGCCGCCGGTCTGCGCGTCCATGTTCATCCGCGTCATCCGGTCGCCGTCGAAGACGGCGATGTGGAAGGCCACGGCATCGGCGTACTCCAAAGAGCCGTAGACCCGCCCGTCCCGCGGGTTGAAGTCCAGGTCGCCCAGGTGCCCGCCGATGCCGCGGACCGATCCGAGCGGACGTCCGGCCAGGTCCGTCTTGACGATCATGTCGGTGAACGAGAAGTACAGATGGCGCTTGCCCGGGTCGAAGGCCATCCCCTGGAGGTGGCCCGACCTCCAGGTGCCCCCGGCGACGGAGGCGGGCAGCGCCCGTACGGGGGTATGCGCAGCGGCGATGCGGGGGAGGGCGGGGCCGACGACGGCTCGTGTGGTCGAGGATGTCTCGTGGGGGGCGGCGGCGGGAGCGGTGCCGGCGGTCGTCACCAGCGTCAGGGCCGCGATGGCGGTCAGCCAGCCGCGCAGCTGCAGGAACATTGTCCCTCCGGAGTCCTGGGGATCCGGATGCTGCCCGGCGGGTGTGCACGGCCCTGGTCGGTTCGGACAACGCGTCGTGAACGGCCGTCTACGGTGGGCCGGTTACCGGCGGAACGGGCGAAACCCGCCCCGGTCGGGCGGTCAGACGACCGGTGGCAGCCCGCTCTCCAGCTCGACCGTGCCGGTCCCGGCCGCCAGCGCGTCGAGGGCGGCGAGCACCCGGTCGCCCAGCGAACCCAGCAGATACTCCGGGAGGTCCTCCCGGGCCACCAGCCGCCAGGACACCAGCTCCTCCTCCTGCAGCCGGATCGCCTCGAACCGGTCCGCGGACAGCACTCCGCCGTCGTACACATACGCGGCGATCGGCGGTCGGCCCTCTCCGGGCACCCAGTCGACCGCGAGCAACGCCCCCAGCTCGACTTCCAGGCCGATCTCCTCCAGCGTCTCCCTCCGGGCGGCCTGGCGCGGCGTCTCGCCCAGATCGGACTCGACGGTGCCGCCGGGCAGCGCCCAGCCCTTGCGGTAGTTCGGCTCGACGAGCAGCACCCGCCCCTCGCCGTCACGCAGCAGCGCGGCGGCGCCGGCGAGGACACGGGGCAGGGACGCAATGTACGCCGCGTAGTCGGAGGTCGTCACGGCACGCAGCGTAGGACATGGCCTGCGCCCGACGCGCCCGGCTTGTGCTTCCCGACCATCTTTTCCGCGCGATGTCGGACGATGCCGGGGTGGCACGTCCTCCGACGCTGCCGATAGGGTCGGGGCGGCGCGACTGCCTGTTCGATAGCAAGGGATGCAAGGTGACGGACGGAGCAGTTTCTCAACCCGCGCGGGTGCTCGTCGCGGCTGACAAGTTCAAGGGCTCGCTCACGGCCGTGCAGGTCGCGGAGCGGGTGACGGCCGGCCTCCAGCGGGTCGTGCCAGGCCTGGCCGTTGAGGCCCTCCCCGTGGCCGACGGCGGCGACGGGACGGTCGCCGCCGCGGTGGCGGCCGGGTTCGAGCGCCGCGAGGTGCAGGTCACCGGACCGCGCGGCGAGTTGCTCACCGCGGCGTACGCCCTGCGGGACGGCACCGCCGTCGTCGAGATGGCGGAGGCCTCGGGCCTCCAGCACCTCCCGGCAGGCGTCTTCGCGCCGCTGACGGCCACGACGTACGGCTCCGGGGAACTGCTGCGCGCCGCGCTCGACGCGGGCGCGCGCACGATCGTCTTCGGCGTGGGCGGCAGCGCGACCACCGACGGCGGGGCAGGCATGCTCGCCGCGCTCGGCGGGCGCTTCCTCGACGCGTCCGGCCGGCCGGTGCCGCCCGGGGGCGGAGGACTGCGCGACCTTGCGACGGCCGACCTGTCCGGGCTCGACGCCCGTTTCAAGGACGTGGAACTGATCCTGGCCAGCGACGTCGACAACCCGCTGACCGGGCCCAAGGGCGCGCCCGCCGTGTACGGCCCGCAGAAGGGCGCCACGCCTGAGGACGTCGCCGTTCTCGACGAGGCCCTCGCGCACTACGCGTCCGTCCTCGGACCCGACCAGGCGGACCTGCCCGGCGCGGGCGCGGCCGGCGGCATCGGTTACGGGGCGCTCGTCGCCCTCGGAGCGAGCTTCCGGCCCGGCATCGAGGTCATGCTCGACGTACTCGGCTTCGCCCGTGCGCTGGAGCGGGCGACCCTCGTCATCACCGGTGAGGGCTCCCTGGACCAGCAGACCCTGCACGGCAAGGCCCCCGCGGGCGTCGCGGCGGCTGCCCGTGCCCGCGACCTCGAGGTCGTCGCGGTATGTGGCCGCCTGGCCCTCCCCCCGGAGGCCCTGGGCCACGCGGGAATCCGCCGCGCCTACGCCCTGACGGCGATCGAACCGGACCCGGCGAAGTGCATGGCGGAGGCGGGGCCGCTGCTGGAGCGTGCGGCGATGTCCATCGCAAGGGACTTCCTGACCTGACGGGACGGCCCAGGGCGCGGCAGCTTCGGGCCGCGCCTTGCGGGCCACCGCTCGCGCCGGGTGGGCTGTGCCTGGGCGATGCCCCGCCCCTGCCCGGGCTCGGCCCCCTCTGGCCATACCATCGTCGCGGCCATGATCGACGAGGAAGCCACGGTGAAGCGCTTCCGGCGCCACGCGATCGGTCGATCGTGGCTCGTGCCGCACTGAGGGGTGCGCAGGTTTCCGTACTGGACGGCGCGTGCCACCAGGCCGCCGGGCCTTCGGGCGATGTGCCACGCAAAGGTTCTGCGGAAACGGGCGGTTCCGGCCCGAACGCGATGTGGTCGAGCCCGTGGACCGGGGCTGTGCGCGTGCACAACGTGGCTCTCCCGCCGCTGGTCAGGCGCAGCGAGTCGGGTGGGAGACATGGACCGCGGGTGGCGGCCGGTGTTGGTGTTGGCTCCGACAGGCGAGCCGACCGCTGGCGAGCCGGACAAGGGGTTGCGTATGGCCGCCGCGCTGGAGGTGCGGGCGCTGTCCGTGGGGTACGGGCCCGTACGGGCGTTGCGAGACGTCTCCATAGAGGTGCCCGAGCGCGCCGTAGTCGCCGTGCTCGGCGGCAACGGCGCAGGCAAGTCCACCCTGCTGCGGGCGGTGTCACGCACACTGCCGTTCCAGCGAGGGCACGTCACCGCCGGGACGATCACGTTCGAGGGCCGCCCGCTCGACGGCCTCAGTGCCGCCGGCGTCGTGGCAGCAGGAGTCGTCCAGGTGCCCGAGGGCCGGCAGGTCTTCGCGCGGATGACCGTGGCGGACAATCTGCGGGCCGGGACCCTCGGTGTGCGCGGCCGCCGGGAGTCCGCCGCATCGCTCGCCCGTGTGCACGAGCTGTTTCCCGTACTGGCCGACCGGGCCCACCAGAAGGCCGGTCTCCTGTCCGGCGGCGAGCAGCAGATGCTCGCCATGGGCCGTGCGTTGATGGCCCGGCCCCGGCTGCTCCTGCTGGACGAGCCCTCCCTCGGCCTCGCCCCGCTGATGGCGGCGCGGATCGCGGAGACGGTCCAGGAGATCAACGCGGCCGGTACACCCGTCATGCTCGTGGAGCAGAACGCGGCGATCGCCCTGCGCCTGGCGTCCACCGCGTACGTCCTGGACGTCGGCGAGGTCGCGCTCGCGGGCCCCGCCGACGAGCTGGCGGCCTCCGACGAGGTCCGGCGCCGCTACCTCGGCGTCGTCGACGAGACCGCCGCGCAGGATGCCGACCGGGCCGAGCGCGTCGCGCCCGAGCTGCGGAGGTGGTCTGCATGACCACGACGACAACCACCACGACCACCGCCGTCGCGACGCTCGCGGTCGAGGACGTGACCGTCCGTTTCGCCGGGCTCACCGCTCTCGACGGGGTCTCGTTCACCGTCGAACCGGGCAGTGTCCACGCCGTCATCGGGCCGAACGGGGCCGGCAAGTCGACCACGTTCAACGTGCTCTCCGGCGTCTACAAGGCGACAGCGGGCAGCGTCCGCTTCGGTGACGACGAGCTCACCGGCCTCCCGCCGCACCGCATCGCGGCCCTCGGCGTGGCCCGGACGTTCCAGAACCTCGCGCTCCCGCCCAGCGCCACGGTCGCCGACAGCCTGCTGCTGGGCCGGCACCGGCTGACCCGTACCGGGTTCGTGGCGGCGGGACTGCGGCTGCCGTCGGCGGCGCGCGAGGAACGCCGGCACCGCGAACGGGTGGCGGAGATCGCCGAGTTCGTCGGCCTCGCGGACGACCTCGACCGGCCGGCCGGTGAACTCCCGTACGGCAAGCAGAAGCTCGTGGAGCTGGCCCGCGCCCTGTGCATGGAGCCGCGGATCCTGCTCCTCGACGAACCCGTCGCCGGAATGACCGCCGACGAACGGCGGCAGACCGCCGCCGTCGTCGCGGGCGTACGCGACAGCCTCGGTATATCGATCGTGCTCGTAGAACATGACATGGGGGTGGTGATGCGGCTCGCGGACGCCGTGACCGTGCTCGACTTCGGACGCCGTATCGCGGGCGGCACGCCCGCACAGGTGCAGAGTGATCCGGCAGTCGTCCAGGCGTACCTCGGTACGGAGGCCACGCCATGACCACGTTCACCGAACTTCTCCTCGGCGGCCTGTCCATGGGCTCCGTCTACGCACTGATCGCCCTCGGCTTCGTCGTGATCTTCAAGGCGACCGAAGTGGTCAACTTCGCCCACGCCTCGCTCCTGCTCGCCGGCGGCTACGTCACCGCCGTCCTCCACGACGACCTCGGCTTCTGGCCGGCGCTGGCCGTCGGCATCGCGGGCGCCGCGGTCGTCGGCTCGGCCGTCGACTTCCTGGTCATGCGGCGCTACCGGGGCTCCGACCACAGCGTCCTCGCCATCGTGACGATCGGCGTCGACATCCTGCTGACGACCGAGCTGACCCGCCTGATCGGCACGGACGTGATGGCGCTGGGCGACCCGTGGGGCGACCGGGTCGTGAACCTCGGTGAGATCACGATCGCCCAGACCAGGATCGCCGCCTTCGCCGCGGCAGCGCTGCTGATCACCGCGTTCCTGCTCGCCTTCCGTTACACCTCGTGGGGCGTGGCCATGCGGGCGGCGGCCGAGAACCCGCAGACGGCCGCGCTGATGGGGGTACGCCTCGGCCGGGTGTCCATGTCGGCCTGGGCGGTCGCCGGTGCGCTGGCCGCGGTCGCGGCGCTGTTCCTGACCGTCTTCCCGACGCCCGGCCTGGAACGGGCCACGTCGCTCGCCGCCCTCAAGGCGTTCCCCGCGGCCATCCTCGGCGGCCTGGACTCGACGACGGGCGCGCTCGCCGGCGGTCTGATCGTCGGGGTCACGGAGTCGTTCGCCACGGGATACCAGAGCGAACTGACGTTCCTCGGCGGAGGGATCGGTGACCTCGCCCCGTATCTGGTGATGCTGCTCGTGCTGCTGGCGCGGCCCGCCGGACTCTTCGGCACGAAGGAGCTAGCCCGTGTCTGACACCTCCCGCCCGGGCCCGGTCACGCCGGCCCCCGACGCCCCCGCCGGCCAGGCGGCCGACTCCGGGACCGCCGGGCCCTCCGTGCCCGAGTCGGCCGCGTCGAAGCCGTCCGCGCCTGCGGCGGTGCCTGACGCCCACGCCGCCGACACCGACACCGAGCCCGCGGCTTCCGCGACGCCGGCCGAGCCATCGGCGGCAGAGCCGCCGGAGCCACCCACGGCCGTGCGGCCGACGTGGCTCCGCGCCCGGCCAAGGCCGCGCGCGTACGCCTGGGTCGCGCTCTCGCTCCTGCTCCTCGCGCTGCCCTTCTACCTCGACCGTTTCTGGCTGCAGGCCGGGCTGTTCGCCATGGCCGCCGCCATCGGCGCCATCGGGCTCAACCTGCTCACCGGTGCGACCGGGCAGCTGTCCATGGGCCACGCCTTCTTCCTCGCCGTCGGCGCGTACGGCTACTGCGTCCTGGCCGGCGGCAACGAGGTGGAGAGCGGCCACCAGCTCACCGGCTTCGGCCTGCCGACCTGGCTGGCCGCCGTGCTCGCCGTGTGCCTCGCGGGGCTCGCGGGCGGTGTGTTCAGCCCGATCGCCGGCCGGCTGCGCGGTGCGTACCTCGGTATCGCGACCCTCGCGCTGATCTTCGTCGGCCAGCATGTGCTGTTCAACGCCCGTGACCTGACCGGCGGTTTCAACGGCCGCTCCGTACCTCCGCTCTCCCTCTTCGGGTTCGACTTCGACGACGCGGAACTCGTTGTCGCCGCCGTCCCGTTCCAGTCCATGGAGAAGCTCTGGTACGTCGCGCTCGTCGCGCTCCTGGCCTGCGGGCTCTTCGCCCGCGGGGTGCTCCGCGGGCGGCCCGGCCGGGCGATGAACGCCCTGCGGGACCACCGCATCGCCGCCGGCGTGATGGGCGTGCCGGTCGCCCGCTACCGTGCCGCCGTCTTCGTCCTGTCCTCGATGTACGCGGGCCTGGCGGGCGTTCTGCTCGCGCTGGTCTTCCAGCGGACCGTGCCCGAGTACTTCGGCATGATCCTCTCGCTCGAGTACCTCGCCATGATCGTCATCGGCGGTCTCGGCACGGTGGCCGGCGCCGTCGTCGGCGCCGTCTTCGTCTCGCTGCTGCCCCAGGTGCTCACCCGCTGGAGCGACGCCCTGCCCCTGGTCTCCGCACCGGGCACCGGCGGCGTCTCCCCGGGCGAGGCATCCCGCTATCTGTACGGCGCGGCGGTCGTCGCGGTCGTGCTGTTCCTGCCCGGCGGCCTCACCCGCCTCGTTCCGTCCTCTCGGGAGAAGAAATGAAATCAAGAACCTATGCGGCGGTCCTCGCCGTCCTCGCGCTGACGGTGACGGCCGGCTGCAGCTCCAAGGCCGCCAGCGGCGACGGTGACACCAAGGGCGCCGGGGGAGTGAAGACCGGGAAGGGCGTCAGCGACAAGACGATCACTCTTGGCGTGCTGACCGACATGACCGGGGTCTACGCGTCCCTCGGCAAGAGCGTCACCCAGGCCCAGCAGCTGTGGGCCAAGCAGACCAACGCCGCCGGCGGTATCTGCGACCGGAAGATCGAACTGACCGTTCGCGACCACGGCTACGACCCGCAGAAGGCCGTTGCCGGTTACACCGAGCTCGAGCCGAAGGTGCTCGGCTTCGCCCAGTTCATCGGCTCGCCGTTCGTCGCCGCGGTCGAGCAGCGCATCGACGGCCAGAACAAGGGGCTCGTACTGCCCCAGGCGTGGTCCGCGAGCCTGCTCGGAAGCCCGTACATCCGGGTGATCGGAGCGACGTACGACATCGAGACGATCAACGCCGTCGACTACCTGCTCGCCGAGAAGCGCATCGCCAAGGGCGACAAGATCGGCCACGTCTTCTTCGAGGGCGACTACGGCGAGAACGCGCTCGCCGGCTCCCGGTACGCGGCGAAGCAGGCAGGTCTCACCGTCGTCGAGCAGAAGATCAAGCCGACCGACAACGACATGTCCGCGCAGGTCGCCGCGTTGAAGAAGGCGGGCGTCAAGGCGATCCTGCTCAGCGCCGGCCCGCGCCAGGCGGCCTCGCTCGTCGGCGTCGCGGCGGCGGGCGGCTTCAACGTCCCGGTCATCGGCAACAACTCGGCCTTCGCGCCGCAGCTGCTGGCCACACCGGCGGGGCCGGCGCTGGCCAAGGACTTCTACATCGCCGCGTCCACGCTTCCCATCGGGGCACCCGACGCGGGCCCGGCGAAGCTCGCCAAGGAGTACAAGGCCGCTTATCCGAAGGACGGCCTCGACAACGGCGTCGTCGCCGGGTACACGGCGGCGAGTGTCTTCGGCGAGGCGTTGAAGAAGGCGTGCGACTCCAAGGACCTCACCCGAGAGGGAGTGGACAAGGCGCTGCTGACGCTGAACAAGTACGAGAGCGACTTCGGCATCACTCACGACTTCTCGGACCCGGCGGCGCCGTCCACCCGCAAGAGCCTGATCATGAAGCCGGACAAGAGCGTCCCCGGCGGCCTGAAGGTGGTCCGCCCGGCCACGGCAGCGAAGGCCGCGGATTCCTACAAGCCCTCGGCGGGCTGACCCACCCCTGGCCCTCCCGGCCCGGCCTCGCCCCCTGGCGCACGTCGCCAGGGGGCGAGGCGTGCTCGGCGGACAATGCACGGCCCGCACGGTTGTAGGAAGGCGGCCGCTGGGTACCCGCCACAACGCACGGCCTGCGCGGCAGAGCTTGCCCCGCGGCAGATCGAGGAGGAGGCACAGCATGAGCACGGTGAAGGAGACCGTCGAGGTCGAGGTCCCCGTCCGCACCGCCTACAACCAGTGGACGATGTTCGAGGAATTCCCGAACTTCATGGAAGGCGTGGAGACGGTCACCCAGGTCGACGACCGCCACAACCACTGGACCACCAAGATCGGAGGAGTAAAGCGGGAATTCGACACCGAGATCGTCGACCAGCTCCCCGACGAACGCATCACCTGGCGCACCATCGGTGGCGACACCAAGCAGAAGGGCATGGTGAGCTTCCAGCGCCTGGACGAGACGCACACGCGCGTGGAACTCGTGATGGACGTCGAGCCCGGGGGTGTCGCCGAGAAGGCCGCTGACATGACCGGGATGATCGACCGGCGCGTCAAGGGCGACATGCGACGTTTCAAGGAGTACATCGAGCACCAGGGTGGCGAGAGCGGAGCCTGGCGCGGTCGCATCAAGCCGGGATGACCCCGGCTCGGGCCGTCGTCGTCGCAGTGGCGGCGGGTTGCCGCCGCCGCGACCGACGCCCCGGCCCGTACGCTCTGCCGCATGGTGCACGTACTTGGCAGCAGGATTCTGCTGAGCCCTACCGATCCGCAGCGCTCGCGCGACTTCTACGGCCGCGCTCTGGGGCTGGCGGTCTACCGTGAATTCGGGACCGGCACCGAGCGGGGAACGGTGTACTTCCTCGGCGGCGGGTTCCTCGAACTCTCCGGCCGCTCCGACACCCCGCCCTCGTCGGCGGTGCGGCTGTGGCTGCAGGTGCCCGACGTCCGGGCCGCCCACGACGAACTGCGGAAACGGGGCGTAGCGGTGCTGCGGGCGCCGCAGAGGGAGCCGTGGGGGTTGGTCGAGATGTGGATCGCAGACCCGGACGGAGTGCGCATCGCGGTGGTGGAGGTGCCCGAGGACCATCCGCTTCGCCATCGCCCTTGACGGGACTCAGCACCGTGCACCACAGCCGCCAGGCCGCGGCCACCGCCCACGGAACTGGCGGCGTTCCGTACCCGGCCGTGCGGTGATCGGGCGGCCCGAACGCGCCGAGGGCCCCGGATGCTCTCGCATCCGGGGCCCCTCGGCGTTCACGCCACGCGCGCCAGAGGCGCTACGGCACCTGCGCCGCCCGCGCCTCGCGGCTCTCGCGACGGTTGTCGCGGAAGGTGTTCACCCGGCGAGCCGTCGCGAACAGCGGGATCGTCGCCGCCATCACGATCTGCAGCGCACAGCCCATCTGCAGCATGACCTGGCCCCCGGGGGCGTCGAACGCCCAGGCCGCCAGCATGCCCATCGCCGCGACGATCCAGCTCAGCATCGCGACCGCAAGTACACCCCGCGGCTTCGGATACTCGACCCGGCTCACCATCAGCCACGCGGTGCCGATGATCGCCAGCAGTGTCGGGATGAACGGCAGCTCGAGCAGGACGATCGAGACGACGGTGAGCGCCCCGAAGGGGCTCGGCATGCCCTGGAACATGCCGTCCTTCATCGTCACGCACGAGAATCTCGCAAGCCGCAGCACCACCGCCAGCAGCACAACGATCGCCGCCACCGCCGAGACCTTCTGGTGGGCGTCGTCGCCGACCATTCCGTAGACGAGCACGAAGTACGCCGGCGCGAGGCCGAAGCTGATCAGGTCGGAGAGGTTGTCCAGCTCCGCGCCCATCGGCGAGCTGCGCAGCTTGCGCGCCACGAGTCCGTCGCAGAGGTCGAAGATCGCCGCGAGCAGCATGAGGATCACGGCGGTCGCGGCGCTGTGCCGCGCCATGCCGGTCTCCTGGCTGCCCTGCAGGTCCGGGATGAGGATTCCGGTGGTGGTGAAGTACACCGCCATGAATCCGCACGTCGCGTTGCCGAGGGTGAGCGTGTCCGCTATCGACAGGCGCAGCGACAGCGGCATCTCCTCGGTGTCGCCGTCCTCGTCCTCGTCGACCCAGTTGGTCGCCTGTGTGTCGGGATCAACCACGGTCAATGCGAGTCACCCCCGCGGTCGTGGTCTGACCGACCTCGACGGCGACGTCCACACCTTCCGGAAGGTAGATGTCGACGCGCGATCCGAAGCGGATCAGACCGATGCGCTCACCCTGCTCGACCTTCGTGCCCTGCGGGATGTAGGGGACGATCCGCCGCGCGACCGCACCGGCGATCTGGACCATCTCGATGTCGCCGAGTTCGGTGTCGAAGTGCCAGACAACGCGCTCGTTGTTCTCGCTCTCCTTGTTGAACGCGGGGACGAAGCCGCCGGGAATGTGCTCGACCGACGTCACCGTGCCGGCCAGCGGCGCGCGGTTGACGTGGACATTGAGCGGGCTCATGAAGATCGCGACGCGGGTACGTCCGTCCTTCCACGGCATGATGCTCTGCACCACGCCGTCGGCGGGCGAGATGACCCGGCCCTGTGCGATCTCACGCTCAGGGTCGCGGAAGAACCACAGCATGCCCGCCGCGAGCGCGGTGGTGGGCACGGCAACGGCCGCGGCCCGCCGCGAGCGGCGGGCACGGGCCAGGCTGAGTGCAGCGGTGGCGACGGTCGGCAGAAGCCACGGCGATGCTCCGCGAGCGATACGTACGCCAAGGAGGCTGTCGCGAGGTGCAGAGGTTTGGCTGTGGGGCATGGATGACCTTCGTAGCGGATGATGCCGCGCTGGCAACGGGGGACGGCGGCTTTCCCGCGATCGTATCGGTTACGACCCGCAACTGGGAAAGGCAGAAGCCGAGTCGGCGGCCGGAAGATGATGACAGGGTGTGATCATCTTCCGGCCTTAACCGACTCAAAAGCGACAATCAACCCTGGAATCGGTACTCCTCGAGCAGCCGACGACCAATGATCATTTTCTGGATCTCGGCGGTACCTTCGCCGATCAGCAGCATCGGGGCCTCCCGGTAGAGGCGCTCGATCTCGTACTCCTTGGAGAAGCCGTAGCCGCCGTGGATACGGAAGGCGTCCTCGACGACTTCCTTGCAGTACTCGGAGGCGAGGTACTTCGCCATCCCTGCCTCCAGGTCGTTTCGCTCCCCGGAGTCCTTTTTGCGTGCCGCGTTCACCATCATCGCATGCGCGGCCTCCACCTTGGTGGCCATCTCGGCCAGCTTGAACTGGATCGCCTGGTGGGAGGCGATCGGCTTGCCGAAGGTGTGGCGCTGCTGGGCATAGGAGACGCCGAGTTCGAAGGCACGCTGCGCGACGCCGCAGCCACGGGCCGCGACGTTCACCCGGCCGACCTCGACCCCGTCCATCATTTGGTAAAACCCTCGGCCGGTGGTTCCACCGAGGACCCGATTGGCCGGAATGCGCAGTCCGTCCATGATGAGCTCGGTCGTGTCGACGCCCTTGTAGCCCATCTTGTCGATCTTCCCGGGAATGGTGAGGCCGGGGCGGACCTCTCCGAAACCGGGCTCCTTCTCGACGAGGAAGGTCGTCATCGACTTGTGCGGGGCGGTGCCCTCGGGGTGTCCTTCGTCACTCCGGCACAGAACGGCGACCAGAGTGGACGTGCCGCCGTTCGTCAGCCACATCTTCTGGCCGTTGAGGACGTACTCGTCGCCGTCCTTGACGCCCTTGGACGTGATGGCCGACACGTCCGAGCCGAGGGCCGGCTCCGACATCGAGAACGCGCCCCGGACCTCGCCGAGCGCCATCCGCGGCAGGAAGGTGTCCTTCTGCTCCTGCGTGCCGTGCTGCTTGAGCATGTACGCCACGATGAAGTGCGTGTTGATGATGCCGGAGACGGACATCCAGCCGCGGGCGATCTCCTCGACGCACAGCGCGTACGTGAGAAGGGACTCGCCCAGGCCGCCGTACTCCTCGGGGATCATCAGGCCGAACAGTCCGAGTTCCTTGAGACCGTCGACGATCTCCTGCGGGTACTCGTCCTTGTGCTCCAGTTCGGTCGCGACAGGAATGATCTCCTTGTCGACAAAGTCCCGAACGGTGGAAAGGATCTCCTGCTGGACGTCGGTCAGACCTGCGGTCCGGGCGAGTCGGGCCATGACTACTTCTCCTGCGTCTTGAGCTCGGGGCGGCCGGGCTGCTCGCCGCCGCGCTCCTTGATGTACGTCTCGGTCGGGACCATCACCTTGCGCCGGAAGACGCAGACGAGGGTTCCGTCCTGCTTGTAGCCCTTGGTCTCGACGTAGACGATGCCGCGGTCGTTCTTCGACTTCGACGGGGTCTTGTCGAGGACTGTGGTCTCGCCGTAGATGGTGTCGCCGTGGAAGGTCGGCGCCACGTGCCGCAGCGACTCGATCTCCAGGTTGGCGATCGCCTTGCCGGAGACGTCCGGCACGGACATCCCGAGCAGCAGCGAGTAGATGTAGTTCCCGACGACGACGTTCTTACCGAAGTCCGTCGTGTTCTCCGCATAGTTGACGTCCATGTGGAGCGGGTGGTGGTTCATGGTCAGCAGACAGAAGAGGTGGTCGTCGTACTCCGTGACCGTCTTCCCGGGCCAGTGCTTGTAGACGGCCCCGACCTCGAACTCCTCGTAGGTGCGTCCGAACTGCATGATCGCTCTGTCCTTTTCAGCCGGCGGGGATCTCGAACTTGCTGGTGCGCTGCATTCCGGCGGCGCGTCCCTTGCCCGAGATGACCAGCGCCATCTTGCGGCTGGCCTCGTCGATCATCTCGTCGCCGAGCATCGCCGAGCCCTTCTTGCCGCCCGCCTCGGACGTGTAGTAGTCGTACGCGTCCAGGATCAGCTCGGCGTGGTCGTAGTCCTCCTGGGAGGGCGAGAAGATCTCGTTGGACGCATCGACCTGCCCCGGGTGCAGCACCCACTTGCCGTCGAAGCCGAGCGCGGCGGCGCGCTGCGCGACTGCGCGGTAGCCGTCGATGTTGCGGATCTGCAGGTAGGGGCCGTCGATCGCCTGGAGGTTGTTGGCGCGGGCGGCCATCAGGATCTTCATCAGGATGTAGTGGTACGCGTCGGCAGGGTAACCCGGCGGCTGCTCACCGACGACCAGCGACTTCATGTTGATGGAGGCCATGAAGTCGGCCGGGCCGAAGATGATCGTCTCCACGCGCGGGGACGCCTGCGCGATGGCGTTGACGTTGTTGAGGCCCTGCGCGTTCTCGATCTGCGCCTCGATACCGATCTTGCCCAGCTCGAAGCCCATGGTCTTCTCGATCTGGGTGAGCAGCAGGTCGAGCGCGACGATCTGCTCGGCGCTCTGCACCTTCGGCAGCATGATGCAGTCGAGGTTCTGGCCGGCGCCCTCGACGACGGTGACGACGTCGCGGTAGGTCCACTCGGTGGTCCAGTCGTTGACGCGCACGACCCGCGTCTTGCCCGTCCAGTCACCCTCGTTGAGGAACTTCACGATGGTGTGCCGGGCCTCCGGCTTGGCCAGCGGGGCGCAGGCGTCCTCCAGGTCCAGGAAGACCTGGTCGGCCGGCAGGCCCTGTGCCTTCTCCAGGAACCGCGGGTTCGAGCCGGGCACCGCCAGGCAGGAACGACGCGGACGGAGACGGTTGACCGGGTGCACAGGCGTGCTCATGCGGGGACCTCCAGAGGGTCGAGCTTGTTCGCTTTACGGATCTCGTCGACGATACGGCCGATGATCTCCGTGATACCGAAGTCCTTCGGGGTGAATACGGCGGCCACTCCCGCCGCCTTCAGCGCGGCGCCGTCGGCGTTGGGGATGATCCCGCCGACGATCACCGGGATGTCGGCCGCGCCGGCGTCGCGCAGGCGCTCCAGCACGTCCGGCACCAGTTCGGCGTGCGAACCGGACAGGATCGACAGACCGACGCAGTGCACGTCCTCCGCCAGGGCGGCGGAGACTATCTGCTCCGGGGTGAGCCGGATGCCCTGGTAGACCACCTCGAACCCGGCGTCGCGGGCGCGTACGGCGATCTGCTCGGCACCGTTGGAGTGCCCGTCCAGGCCGGGCTTGCCGACGAGCAGCCGCAGCCGGCCGCAACCCAGCTCCTCCGCGGTGCGCGACACCTTCTCCCGTACGGCGGCGAGCGGGGTGCCCGCCTCCGCGGTGACCGCCACCGGGGCGCTGCTGACGCCCGTCGGTGCGCGGAACTCACCGAAGACGTCACGCAGCGCCCAGGCCCACTCGCCGGTGGTGACGCCCGCACGCGCACACTCGACGGTGGCCGCCATCAGGTTCTCGGTGCCCGCCGCGGCCTTCTTCAGCGTCGCGAGTGCCTCGGCGGCGCGGCCCTCCTCGCGGTCGGCGCGCCACTCGTGCAGCTTGGCGACGACCCGGGCCTCGTTCGCAGGGTCGACCGTCATGATCGCCGTGTCGAGGTCCGCGGTGAGCGGGTTCTCCTCGGTCGTCTCGTAGATGTTGACGCCGACGATCTTCTCGTCGCCCGCCTCGATCCGCGCGCGCCGCTCGGCGTGCGAGGAGACCAGCTGCGACTTGAGGTAGCCCGACTCGACGGCCGCCATCGCGCCGCCCATCTCCTGGATCCGGCCGATCTCGGCCAGGCACTCGTCGACGAGGGCGCTCACCTTGGCCTCGATGACGTGCGAGCCGGCGAAGATGTCCTCGTACTCCAGCAGGTCCGACTCGTGCGCCAGCACCTGCTGGATGCGCAGCGACCACTGCTGGTCCCAGGGCCGGGGCAGGCCCAGCGCCTCGTTCCAGGCCGGCAGCTGCACGGCGCGCGCCCGGGCGTCCTTGGACAGGGTCACGGCCAGCATCTCCAGCACGATGCGCTGGACGTTGTTCTCCGGCTGCGCCTCGGTGAGGCCCAGGGAGTTGACCTGGACGCCGTAGCGGAAGCGGCGCTGCTTCTCGTTCTCGATGCCGTACCGCTCGCGGGTGACCTTGTCCCAGATGCGGCCGAAGGCGCGCATCTTGCACATCTCCTCGATGAAGCGGACACCCGCGTTCACGAAGAACGAGATCCGGGCGACCACATCGCCGAACTTCTCCTGCGGCACCTGGCCGGAGTCGCGCACCGCGTCCAGCACGGCGATCGCGGTGGACATCGCGTACGCGATCTCCTGCACCGGTGTGGCCCCGGCCTCCTGCAGGTGGTAGCTGCAGATGTTGATCGGGTTCCACTTGGGGATGTTGGCCACCGTGTACGTGATCATGTCGGTGGTCAGGCGCAGTGAAGGACCGGGCGGGAAGACGTGCGTCCCGCGCGAGAGGTACTCCTTGACGATGTCGTTCTGCGTCGTGCCCTGGAGCTTGGTGATGTCCGCGCCCTGCTCCTCCGCGACCACCTGGTACAGCGCCAGCAGCCACATGGCGGTGGCGTTGATGGTCATCGAGGTGTTCATCTGCTCCAGGGGGATCTCCTGGAACAGCCGCCGCATGTCGCCCAGATGGGAGACCGGCACACCGACCCGGCCGACCTCGCCGCGGGCGAGGATGTGGTCGGGGTCGTAACCGGTCTGGGTCGGCAGGTCGAAGGCCACCGACAGACCCGTCTGGCCCTTGGCGAGGTTGCGCCGGTACAGCTCGTTGGACGCCTCGGCCGTGGAGTGGCCGGCGTACGTCCGCATGAGCCAGGGCCGGTCCTTCTTGCGCTCAGTCATCTACGGACCTCAGCCCTCAGACGTTCCGGAAGCGGTTGATCGCGTCGAGGTGCTTCTCGCGCATCTCCGGGTCCTTGACGCCCAGACCCTCTTCGGGGGCGAGCGCGAGGACGCCGACCTTGCCCTGGTGGAGGTTGCGGTGCACGTCGTACGCGGCCTGGCCGGTCTCCTCGAGCGAGTAGACCTTCGACAGCGTGGGGTGGATCTTGCCCTTGGCGATCAGGCGGTTGGCCTCCCACGCCTCGCGGTAGTTGGCGAAGTGCGAGCCGATGATCCGCTTCAGCGACATCCACAGGTAGCGGTTGTCGTACTCGTGCATGTAGCCCGAGGTCGAGGCGCAGGTGGTGATGGTGCCGCCCTTGCGGGTGACGTAGACGCTCGCGCCGAACGTCTCGCGGCCGGGGTGCTCGAAGACGATGTCGATGTCCTCGCCCCCGGTGAGCTCGCGGATGCGCTTGCCGAAGCGCTTCCACTCCTTCGGGTCCTGGGTCTGCTCGTCCTTCCAGAACTTGTAGCCCTCGGCGTTGCGGTCGATGATCGCCTCGGCGCCCATCGCGCGGCAGATGTCCGCCTTCTGGTCGCTGGAGACGACACAGATCGGGTTGGCGCCACCGGCCAGCGCGAACTGCGTGGCGTACGAGCCGAGGCCGCCGCTCGCGCCCCAGATCAGGACGTTGTCGCCCTGCTTCATGCCGGCGCCGTTGCGGGAGACGAGCTGGCGGTACGCGGTGGAGTTGACGAGGCCCGGGGCCGCCGCCTCCTCCCAGCTGAGGTGCTTCGGCTTGGGCATCAGCTGGTTCGACTTGACCAGTGCGATCTCCGCCAGGCCGCCGAAGTTGGTCTCGAAGCCCCAGATGCGCTGCTCGGGGTCGAGCATCGTGTCGTTGTGGCCGTCGGAGGACTCCAGTTCGACCGAGAGGCAGTGCGCGACGACCTCGTCACCCGGGTTCCAGGCGTTCACGCCGGGGCCGGTGCGCAGGACGACGCCCGCGAGGTCGGAGCCGATGACGTGGTAGGGGAGGTCGTGACGCTTGGTGAGCTCCGACAGCCGTCCGTAGCGCTCCAGGAAGCCGAAGGTGGACAGCGGCTCGAAGATCGAGGTCCACACGGAGTTGTAGTTGACCGAGGAGGCCATCACGGCCACCAGTGCCTCGCCCGGGCCGAGCTCCGGCACGGGCACGTCGTCCAGGTGGATCGACTTGCGCGGGTCCTTCTCCCGGGTCTCGAGACCGGCGAACATCTCCGTCTCGTCCTTGTGCACGGTGATCGCGCGGTACGACTCGGGGATCTTCAGTGCGGCGAAGTCGGCCGACGTGGATTCCGTCGACTGGATCGCGTCCAGGATTTCCTTCACGGTGTTGCCTCCAGGGGGTCCCCCCGGACGGCGTCCGGGGGAGCGAACGTCCTCGCGGACGCTGAGGGGTACGTCGGGTGGTGTTGCTGCTGTGGAGGTGTGCCGTCGGTTCGGCGGGTGGTGCTGCTGGCAGCGCGGGTGGGCGCTTGAAGGTGCCTGTGACGCAGGCGTCCGGGCGGGCAACCGCTAAGGGTTGCTGGGACAGCCGGCGTACGAGTGTTCTCTGCACGCCGGCCGCCCGGACAACATCAACGTATGGCACGGCGTGCCAGCCCGCAAGACACTCCGTGCCAAGAATTTCTCTTGGATGCAATCTGCGCGACACGTATGAGCGATGATCGATCGAAGTGCCCCGCAAAACGGCTGATGGCCGCCCCGATCGGGCGGCCATCAGCCGCATGTGGATGCGGCGGTCAGGACTGCTTGAGCGCCTGCTCGATCGTGCGCATGACCTCGCTCAGCGGTGCGTCCGTGCGCGCGACCGCCACCAGCACCTCGTCCTGCGTACGGGCCGTCGCCGCAGGCTCCTCGGCCGCCGCGGCGTCGGCCATGACCGCCGCGTGCTTGCGGCCCGCCCCTATCCCGGAACCGAAGGTGTCGCGGACGATGGCGAACGCGTGGTCCAGCTGAGCCTCCACGTCGCCCTGCCCGCCGGCCCGCAGCCAGCGGCGCAGCACATGGTTGTGCGCGGTGACCACCGCGGACGCGGCCACCTCGGCCAGCAGCGGGTCGTCGTTGCCGTCGTGGTGATCGCGCTCGTCGAAGTGGCCCAGCAGATAGCGCGTGAACAGCCGCTCGTAGCGGGCCACCGAGGCGATCTCACGTTCCCGCAGGGTGGGCACCTCGCGGGTCAGACGGTAGCGCTCGACGGAGACGGCGGGGGAGGAGGCGTACATCCGCATCACCTCCTTGATGCCCCGGCAGACGGTGTCGAGCGGATGCTCGTGGGGCGGCGCGGCGTTCAGCACCGCTTCCGCCCGCACCAGGGTGTCGTCGTGGTCCGGGAAGATCGCCTCTTCCTTGGAGCGGAAGTGCCGGAAGAAGGTGCGCCGTGCCACGCCCGCCGCGGCGGCGATCTCGTCGACCGTCGTCGCCTCGTAGCCCTTGGTCGCGAACAACTCCATGGCGGCCGCGGCCAGTTCGCGGCGCATCTTCAGGCGTTGCGCGGCGGCGCGGGAGCCCGCGGCGCTCTCCGGAGCGTCGGCCTGGGCGCCGGCGCGGCCGGAGCGGCGGGAGGATTCAGCGGGCGTGGGCATGATCTGAACGTACTGCATTCGGTCAGCTGGATGCGCCTGCGGGTTGCTGCCCGGCGTCTCCCCCGGGGGCGGGCCGCCCGGACCAAGCAGCCCGCCCCAGCCTGCGTCGAGCTCAGCGCCGGGCATATTCGCGGAAGCCGCGGCCCGTCTTGCGTCCGAGGCACCCCGCGGCGACCAGGTGCTCGAGCAGCGGCGCCGGGGCGAGGCCCGGGTCGCGGAACTCGCTGTGCAGCACCTTCTCGATCGCGAGGGAGACATCGAGGCCGACCACGTCGAGCAGCTCGAACGGGCCCATCGGGTAGCCGCCGCCGAGCTTCATCGCGGCGTCGATGTCGTCGAGGGAGGCGTAGTGCTCCTCGACCATCTTGATCGCGTTGTTGAGGTACGGGAAGAGCAGCGCGTTCACGATGAATCCGGCACGGTCGCCGCAGTCCACCGGGTGCTTCTTGATCTTCGTGGTCACCTCGCGGACCGTGGCGTGCACATCGTCGGAGGTGAGGACCGTACGGACCACCTCGACCAGCTTCATCGCCGGGGCCGGGTTGAAGAAGTGCATGCCGATGACGTCCTGCGGCCGCGAGGTGGCGCGGGCGCAGGCGACGACGGGCAGCGAGGAGGTGGTGGTGGCGAGCACCGCGCCCGGCTTGCAGATCTTGTCCAGGGTGGCGAACAGCTGCTGCTTGATCTCCAGGTCCTCGGCCACCGCCTCCAGCGCCAGATCGACATCGGCGAAGGCGTCCAGCGACCCGGCCGGGGCGATCCGGGCGAGGGTGGCCTCGCGGGCTTCCTCCGTCATCCGGCCCTTGGCGACCGAGCGGGCCAGCGACTTGCCGATCCGGGCCTTGGCCACCTCGGCCTTCTCCAGACTGCGGGCGGCGAGCACGACGTCGTAACCGGCCTTGGCGAAGACCTCCGCGATGCCGCTCGCCATGGTGCCGGAGCCGGCCACGCCGACCGAGCGGACCTCACGGCCGGCGGTGGCCCCGGAGAGCGGCCGCGGGGTCAGGGCGTCGTCCACGACCTCGGCAGTGCCGGGCGCGGCGTAGGTGTAGAAACCGCGGCCGGACTTGCGGCCGGTCAGGCCGGCCTCGCTGAGCTGCTTGAGGATCGGCGCCGGCGCGTGCAGCCGGTCCTGCGACTCCGCGTACATGGCCTCCAGCACGGTGCGGGCGGTGTCGATGCCGATCAGGTCGAGCAGCGCGAGGGGGCCCATCGGCAGACCGCAGCCGAGCTTCATCGCCGCGTCGATGTCCTCGCGGGAGGCATAGCGCGACTCGTACATCGCCGCCGCCTGGTTGAGGTAGCCGAACAGCAGGCCGTCCGCGATGAATCCGGGACGGTCGCCGACGGCGACGGGCTCCTTGCCGAGCTCCCGGGCGAGCGCCGTCACGGCCTCCACCGCGGCCGGGGCGGTCAGCACGGAGGAGACCACCTCGACGAGCTTCATCGCCGGGGCCGGGTTGAAGAAGTGCAGTCCGAGCACGCGCTCCGGGTGCTCGGAGTCGGCAGCGAGCCGGGTGACGGACAGGGCGTTGGTGCCGGTCGCGATGATCGTCTCCGGGCGGACGACGGCGTCGAGCTCGCGAAAGACCTGCTGCTTGGCCTCGTACGACTCGGGCACGACCTCGATGACGAGGTCCGCGCCTGCGGCGGCCTGCAGATCGGAGAAGGTGCGGAAGCGGGCGAGGGTGTTGCGGCGCTCCTCCTCGGTGATCCGCTCGCGCTCCACGGCGCGGGCGGTGGAGGCCTCGAGTGCGACGACGGCCCGGCCGGCGGCGGCGTCGCTGACGTCGATGCCGATGACCTCACGGCCGGCGCGGGCGAGGACCTCGGCGATGCCGGTGCCCATGGTGCCGAGGCCGACAACGGCAATGGTTTGGAGAGGGGTGTCCATCACGGGACTCCAGGGATGAGTGACGACTGATGAGGAGCGCGCGCGGAGGCGGAACGGGAGAAACGCCACAGGCGCGAGGGCCGGACACCGAAAGGGCGTACGGCGCGCGGGAACCGCGTGTCATGGTGCTGGGTCGACGGGCCTGTCCCTGGCCACGTCGTACTTCGTGCTTCGTGGTGCTCGAAACCCCGAAGCCGAACCGACAACCTCTCGGCGGCTGCGTCACCAGGCCGCCGGGAGTCGCGGGGGTGCCCCGCTCACCTGAGATTAACTCGCCGGTAACGAGCGCGCCAGCCCTCGACCGAGGCGCATCCATGTGATCTGGATCGCGGCCCCGTCCCGTCGCTACGATTCCGCCATGGACGAGGAGTTACGGTCGCTGGCGAGCCGGCTGCGCGACGAGGCGGGTGGCGGCCCCGCGTACGAACGGTTGCTGACCACCGCCGATCCGGACGAACTCGTCTCGGTCCTCACCGAACCCTGCCGTCCCCTGTGGGCACGCGAACTCGCCGCGTTCCGCCTCGGCTGCGCCGGGGACCGCCGCGCCTTCGAGTCCCTGGTCCTGCTGCTCAACCACCGCGACCCCGAGCGATGCATGTCCGCCGCCCATGCCCTCGCCGAGCTGGCCGACCCCCGCACGCCCCGGGCCGCCGCCGCGCTCGCCACCAACGAACTCCGCGTCGCCTACGCCCTGTTCCCGGTCCGCCTGCTGACCCGCCTGCGCGCTCCGGAGTCCGTCCCCGCCCTGATCACGGTCCTCGGCCGCCGGCTCGCCGCCGGCGACCCGCACTGGCGGGTGGCTCTGGCGTGCGTGGAGGGACTGGGTGCGCTGGGCGACAGGCGCGCCGCCGAGGTCGTCCGGGCGGCCCTGCCGCACCCCCGTCTCGAGGCGGCGGCGTCGGCGGCGCTGGCGCGGCTGGAGACGTGAGGCAGACATGCCGCGTCGAGAACGTCCGCCAGGGACATCGACCGCGTATCCGCCGGGCTCGTGTCCCGGCTCACCGACCTCGGGCTGCTGAAGCGCCGGCAACGGGTCGTCCCTCTGCACACCACGGCCCGGCCCGGGAGCCGCTCGCGGAGGCCAGGGCTCGAGGAAGCCCGTGTGGCGCGTGCGGCGCAGGCCCCGAGGACGGCGATCCGGCTGCCCTCGGCTCCGCCCGGGACGCACTGACGTCACCGGCCCGGCAGCTCCGTCGGCGTCGGCCACGGACGGTCTGCGGCGCGCCCCGGAGGCGGCCGGTCACTGAGAGGAGCACGTCGGATCGCCGGGAGGCGCGGGTCGGGACGGCAACTGCCGGCCGTGGGGTGCGGGAACCGGTCACGCCACCAGGCGCCGGGAGTACCGGACCTTGGGGACGAGTTCGCAGTCGACCTCGAAAATCTCCTCCGCACCGTCCGGTGCGAAACCCGCCCGCTCGTAGAAGCGGCGGGCGCGGGCGTTGTCCTTGAGGACCCACAGGAGCATCTCCTCGAAACCGCCGGCCCTCGCGCGGCCCGTCAGCTCGGCCATCAGGGCGTGTCCCACGCCGCTGGACATGCGCTCCGGACGGACGTAGATCGCGTAGAGCTCGCACGCGCCCGGACGCTGATCGCCGTGCCTGCCGCGGAGCGGGCCGAAGCAGCCCCAGCCGACCACCTCGCCGTCCCACTCGGCGACCACGTTGCTGACCTCGGCGGCCGTACCCGCCAGGAGACGGGAGCGGTGGTCGGCCGCTTCGTCCGCCGTGTTCATCGCGTCCAGATACGACTGGGGCAGGAGACCGGCGTACGCGAACCGCCAACCGCCCACGCGGATCGTGGCGACCGCGTCGCAGTCGTCGATCGTCATGGCCCGCACGCGCATGCTCATCACTCCGTGGCCTCCCCTCGCCGCAGCCGATCGGCACACTGGCCGCCGAGATCCGTCGACGCTACCGGAATTGGCGTCACAGCAGCGTGAGTTGCGTCGGCTCCGGCGCCACGGGCTCGGGGCGCACGGGCAGCCGGCGGTGGCTGCCCCGGTCGGCGGGGCCGATGCCGAACTCGGCGGCCAGTTCGTGCACATGGCGGGTGATCCGGCGCTGGTACCACTTTGGCGCGTAGGCGCCCTCCGCGTACAGCCGCTCGTACCGTGCCACCAGATGCGGATGGTGTTCGCACAGCCAGGCCATGAACCACTCGCGGGCGCCGGGGCGCAGATGAAGGACGAGCGGGGTGACGGAGGTCGCGCCCGCGGCCGCGATCGCCCGGACCGTGGCGCGCAGCTGGTCGGGGCGGTCGCCGAGGAACGGGATGACCGGCGCCATCAGGACGCCGCAGTCGATGCCGTGCTCTGTGAAGGTGCGTACGACGTCCAGGCGGCGCTCGGGAGAGGGGGTGCCCGGTTCGACGGTGCGCCACAGCTCGTGGTCGGTGAAACCGACGGAGACGGAGATGCCGACGTCGGTGACCTCGGCGGCCTGGACCAGCAGATCCAGGTCGCGCAGGATCAGCGTGCCCTTGGTCAGGACGGAGAACGGGTTGGCGTGGTCGCGCAGCGCCGAGATGATCCCCGGCATCAGTCGGTAGCGACCCTCCGCCCGCTGGTAGCAGTCGACGTTGGTGCCCATGGCGATGTGCGCGCCCTGCCACTGGCGGGAGGCCAGCTGGCGGCGCAGCAGCTCGGGGGCGTTGACCTTGACCACGATCTGGGAGTCGAAACCGAGACCGGTGTCCAGGTCCAGATAGCTGTGGGTCTTGCGGGCGAAGCAGTAGACGCAGGCGTGGGTGCAGCCCCGGTAGGGGTTGACCGTCCATTCGAACGGCATTCGCGACGCGCCGGGCACCCGGTTCAGGATCGAACGGGCGCGGACCTCGTGGAAGGTGATGCCCCGGAACTCGGGGGTGTCGAAGGTCCGGGTGGTGACCGCGGACATGCCGAACAGGGCGGAGTCCCCTGATGTGGCGGGGCCGTCGACCAGGTTGTCCCAGCGCATGGGTGCCTCCTCGTTCGCTCTGGCCATAGAATAGAACACCTGTTCCCATGATCGCCGCAATCGTGATTTGGGGGCCCGCGCCGAAGGTGGTTGGCTAGCGGTGTCCCGCTGGAGCGAGTGTTGGAGGAGCAAGCAAAATGGCGCAGGTCGAAGCCACCACGGAACGGATCGTCGCGGCGGACGCGGAGACGGTGTTCGATGCCGTGGCCGACTACGAGAACACCCGCGCGAAGCTCCTGCCCGAGCACTTCAGCGAGTACGAGGTCCGCGAGGGCGGCGACGGTGAAGGCACTCTCGTCCACTGGAAGCTCCAGGCGACCAGCAAGCGTGTCCGCGACTGCCTGCTCGAGGTGACCGAAACCAGCGACGGCCGCCTCGTGGAGAAGGACCGGAACTCCTCCATGGTCACCACCTGGACGGTCACGCCGGCCGGCGAGGGCAGGTGCAAGGTGGTCGTGACCACCGTCTGGAACGGGGCCGGCGGCATCGGCGGCTTCTTCGAGAAGACCTTCGCCCCCAAGGGTCTCGGCCGTATCTACGACGCCGTGCTCGCCAACCTTGCCGCGAGCGTGGAGAAGTAACCTCACCGGTTCGAGTGGTCTTTCCCGCCGTACCGACGTGCGCCCGGCGCGCTCCCGCGCGCGCCGGGTCACTGGGAAAGCCGCTGGTGAGCGCCCCAAATGCGCCCCCTCCGAGGGGTGTTGAGCCGGCTCGCGAACGCCCGGCCGGCCCGTGCCCGACTTGCTCCCCCCTTCGCGCGCAATGCGAAGAATGACGCCGCACAGCGCGACGAGCAGTGCGTCGAGGGGAGACGGACGTGGGCGGCATCACTCTGGTCAAGGACGAACCGGCCGCACCGGCCACCAGCGGCCCTGTCGACCCGCCGCCGCCCGCTTCGGAGACGGCCCCGGCGCCGCTCACCCCCCGCCGCGTACGGCTCGTCTTCATGGGCCTGATGCTCGCGCTGCTGCTCGCCGCGCTCGAGCAGATGATCGTCGCCACTGCCCTCCCGAAGATCGTCGGCGAGCTGCAGGGCCTCGACCGGATGTCGTGGGCGATCACCGCCTACCTGCTCACCGCCACGATCGGTCTGCCGGTCTACGGCAAACTCGGCGACCTCTACGGCCGCAAGGGCGTCTTCCAGTTCGCCATCGTCGTCTTCGTCGTCGGCTCCGCGCTCGCCGGCTGGTCACGCTCGATGAACGAGCTGATCGCCTTCCGCGCCGTCCAGGGCATCGGCGCCGGCGGGCTCATGATCGGCGTACAGGCGATCATCGCCGACATCGTCCCGCCCCGCGAACGAGGCCGGTTCATGGGCCTGATCGGCGCCGCCTTCGGACTCGCCTCCGTCGCCGGCCCCCTGCTCGGCGGTTTCTTCACCGACCATGCCTCCTGGCGCTGGTGCTTCTACTTCAACGTCCCCTTCGGGCTGGTCACCCTGGTCGTGGTCAGCGCGGTGCTGAAGCTTCCCAGGCCCGCGGTCAGGGCCCGGCTCGACGTCCTCGGCACGCTGTTCCTCGCCGCGGCCTCCACCTGCCTGGTGCTGCTGACCAGTTGGGGCGGCACCGAGTACGCATGGGGCTCGCGCGTGATCGCCGGCCTCGGCGCCGGAGCGGCGGCGAGCACCGTGCTCTTCCTGGTCGTCGAGCGTTTCGCGCCCGAACCGGTCATCCCCCTGCGGCTGTTCCGCGACTCCGTCTTCAACATCACCTCGCTCGTCGGCGCCGTGGTCGGCATCGCGCTCTTCGGAGCCGCGAGCTACCTGCCGACCTTCCTGCAGATGGTCGACGGCGCCAGCGCCACCGAGTCCGGCCTGCTGATGCTCCCCATGATGGGCGGGATCGTCGTCGCCTCGATCGTCTCCGGGCAGCTGATCAGCCGCACCGGCCGCTACAAGGTCTACCCGGTGCTCGGCAGCGCCCTTTCCGCCGTCGGCATGTGGCTGCTCTCCCGGCTGGAGACCGACACCCCGCGGCTGGAGTACAGCCTCTGGCAGGCCGTGCTCGGCGTGGGCATGGGCCTGGTGATGCCGGTACTGATCCTCGCCGTGCAGAACTCCGTGCCGCCCTCCGACCTCGGCACCGCCACCAGCGCCAACAACTACTTCCGGCAGATCGGCGGCAGCGTCGGCGCCGCCGTCTTCGGCACCCTCTTCGCCGACCGGCTCACCGACGCCCTCGCCGACCGCCTTCCGGACGGGGCCGGTCTGCCCGACCCGTCCTCCATCACCCCGCAGATGGTGCACGCCATGCCGCCCGCGCTGCGCGACGGGTATGTCCAGGCATACGCGGACGCGATGCCCCGGATCTTCCTCTACCTCGTGCCGGTGCTCGTACTCGGCCTGTTCATCGCCTTCTTCCTCAAGGAGAAACCGCTGATGTCCCACTACGCCTCCGCCGAGACCACCGCCGTCCCGCACGCCCGCACTGCCCCCGCCGCCACCCGGCCCGCGCCGGTACCGCACCTGGCCGGCGTCCCCGTCTGCGGCACCGTTCAGCACCACGACGGCAGCAGCGTCCCGCGCGCCGCCCTCACCCTCGTCGACGCGCAGGGCGCGCAGATCGGCCGAGGAGGGAGCGGCGAGGACGGCCGGTACGCGCTGAGCGTCCCCGGCCCGGGCTCCTACGTGCTGATCGCGGCGGCCGGGGGCCACCAGCCGCAGGCCGTCACCGTCACCGTCGGCGAGCGGCCCGTCGACCTCGACGTCGTCCTCGGCGGTGCGGGCCGCCTCGCCGGTGTCGTCGCCACCGCCGACGGCAGCGCCGTACGGGACGCGGCCGTCACCCTCACCGATGTGCGGGGCGAGGTCGTGGCCACGACGCGCAGTGGACGGGAGGGCGGCTATGTGATGACGGAACTGGTGGCCGGGGAGTACACCCTGGCGGCGAGCGCACCCGCCTTCCGGCCCGCAGCCCACCCGGTGAGCGTGCAGCCGTCCCGGGAAACCCGGCAGGACATCGAACTGGCCGGCGGTGCCGTGCTGCGCGGCACGGTGCGGGCCGGCGACGGCCGGCCCGTCGACGATGCGCGCGTGACACTGCTGGACGCGGCGGGCAATGTCGTCGACACGCTCACCACCGGCCCGGAGGGCACATTCCGCTTCGTGGATCTGTCGTCCGGCGAGTACACGGTCATCGCATCGGGTTACCCGCCGGTCGCGACCGTGCTCCAGGTCGCCGGCGGCGGACGGACCGAGCGCGACCTCCAGCTCGGCCACGCCGACTGAGCCCTGAGCCGCGGGGGAGGGACGTGCCTCGCAGTGTGGCCATGTGCCCTGCAGAACCAGCAGCTTGACCCTTTGTCGGTTCGCTCCGGCGCACCACCCCCTCCGTGACTTCCCGGCGCACCGCGCCGAACCGGCCGTACCGTGGTCGTGGGCCGCGGACCCCGGCGGCGGGGAAGGAGCGCTCCACCCATGGACAGTGGTCCTCCGTCGGCCTCGCCGCAGCAGCACGCCGCCGCCGGATTCCGCTTGCCGTGGTCGTCGTGGACGGGGACGGCCTCGTCTCGCACTGGTCCACCGGCCCCATGCCGGCTCTTCGGCCCGGGCAGGGCCGAGGCCGTCGGGCGACGGGCCGTCGAACTGCTGCCGGTCTCCGGCCTTCGAGAGCGTCCGGGTACCGGTGCCGCCCGGCGACCGGCTCGTGATGTGCACCGACGGACTGGTCGAGATGCGCGGCAAGGACATCGGCGTGGGGCTGGCCACGCTCTTCGAGTCCGCCGCCCACCCGGCCGCCTCCATGGACGACGCCTGCGACACCATCATCCGTGCCCTGGGCGCCAGGGGCGGCCGCAAGGACGACGTGGCACTGCTCATGGCCGTCGAACCGCGGGAGGCGGCGCCGGCGCGCCGGCTGGTGCGGGGACGACTGGCCGCCTGGGGCTGGAGGAGCTGACGGAGACCGCGGAGCTGCCGGCCGGAGAGGTCGTGGCCAACGCCCTACGGCACTCGGGTGCCCGTCAAGCCGAACTGCGGCTGGTACGGGCCGAGTCGCTGCTCTGCGAGGTCGCGGACGACGACCACACGCTGCCGACCCTTCAGGATGCAGGCCCGGACGCCGAACAGGGAGCGCGGGCTGCGCGTGGTGAGCAGTCTGTCCTCGAAGTGGGGCACCGGACGCACGGCGGGCGGCAAAACGGTCTGGTTCGAACTGGCCCTCCCGTAAGGCGCTTCGGGGCGCAACCTAAGGTTGCTGCACATGTGGCCTGGACAGCAGCACCCGGAAGGCGGGCAGCACCCGCACCACCCGCAGCCCGGTCCCTACGGGCCGCCTGGCGGCCCTCAGCAGTCGTGGAACATGCCCACGCAGCCCGCCGGCCCCGCCGTACCTGTCCCTGAGCGCCGCGGCACTGCCACGGTCGTCGCCGTGGTCGCTGCCGCGGTCGTCGTCGTGGCCGCCGCGGTCACCGGATATCTGGTCCTCGGCGGCGACGGTGACGAGAGCGCCCGGCCGCCCGCTTCCACCGGTTCCTCCGCACCTGTGACGGATGGCGCCCGTACGGACGCCGGGGAGCAGCCGACCGTGCCCGGCTGGCGGACCGTGACGAACCCGAGGACCGGCATCGCCTTCGACGTACCGCCCGAGTGGGGCCTCAGACCGGCGTCATGGTCGACCTATGTCGCCGACGACAGCGACCCGGAGGAGATTCCCCTCGTCGGCTTCTCCGCCCCGGCGATGCTCGAGGAGAAGTGGTGCGTGTCCGACGCCGACCTCGACGGCTCGCCGGACGAGACCTGGCTCGCCGCCGCCGGCTCCCGCGCCGAAGGCGGGGCGAGAACGCCGCAGGAGGCCGCCCGCGACAATGCCTCCCTGTGGGTGTACGGCGGCTACACCCAGCCGGACAGGGCCAAGGTGACCAAGGGCGAGGCCGAGCCGTACACCACGGCCTCGGGCATCACCGGCAGTGTGGCGACCGCCTCCTCCATGGGCGTCGAACCCGAGGGCAAGTGCGACACCGACGGCAAGGCGACCGCCTTCGCCTTCAAGAACCCCAAGGGCGACATCGTCTCCTGGACGTTCGTAGGAGCGAAGGGCGTACGGGAGGAGGTTCCGGACACGACGGTCCACAAGGTCCTGAGCACGGTCCGCCTGGCCGGCGGCTGACGGTCCGCGTGCGGGCCGCGGCCGTCTTCCGATAGTGTCCGCGCGCGACAGGGCCGTCCGAAGGAACACCGACATGACCAACAAATCCGCGCCGTTCGACGAGCTGGACCGCAAGATCGTCGCCGCTCTGGTGGCGAACGCGCGGACGAGTTTCTCGGAGATCGGCGCGGCCATCGGGCTCTCGGCCACGGCGGTCAAGCGCCGCGTCGACCGGATGCGCGAGAACGACATCATCACCGGCTTCACCACCACGGTGCGCCCGGCCGCACTGGGCTGGGCGACAGAGGCGTACGTGGAGGTGTACTGCGACAGCGCCGCCCCGCCCCGGCGCCTCGCCGAAGTCGTGCGCAACCACCCGGAGATCACCGCCGCGATGACGGTCACCGGCGGCGCGGACGCGCTGCTGCACGTACGGGCGACGGACGTCGAGCACTTCGAGGAGGTGCTCGAACGCATCAGGGCCGAACCGTTCATCCGCAAGACGATCAGCTACATGGTGCTGTCCCACCTGCTGACCGGCAGCCCCGAGGCCGGGGCCGGCCGCGCCGCGACGTCCCCGGACGCCGGCAGCTGACCGGGCCCCCGCCGCCGCGGCCGGGGGCGCGTTCCCGTTCCGCCATGCAGCGATCAGCAGGAGCACAGCGCCCGCGGGTCACCGCCGACGACCTCGACCGGGCCGTGCAGCTCGCCGTCGCGGTGCTGCGGGACGCGCCGGAGCCGGCCTGGGACGGCAAGGCGGGGACCCTGGAGTGGACCTGCTGGGAGACGGCCGAACACCTGGCGGACGACCTTTTCGCCTACGCCGTCCAACTCGGACCCCGCACCCCGCCGCTCGACCGCGAAGTGCCGTTCGTCTACGAGAGCCGCCGGCCGGGCGGCCCGGCGAACTCGGTGCACGCGAACCCTTCCGCAGGCCCCGACGGCCTGCTCCAGGTGCTGGAGGCGAGCGGCGCGCTGCTGGTCGCCATGGTGCGCACCACCGCCTCTGACGTACGGGCCCACCATGTCTTCGGGGCGTCGGACCCGGAGGGCTTCGCCGCGATGGGCATCGTGGAGACGCTGGTGCACACCCACGACCTGGCCGAAGGGCTCGGCCTGGGCTGGGAACCGCCCGCCGGCATCTGCTCGCGGGTGCTGACCCGCCTGTTCCGGGACATGCCTGCGGGCGCCGCGCCCTGGCCCGCACTGCTGTGGTCCACCGGCCGGGCCGACCTCCCCGGCCGCCCCCGCCCGGCCGGCTGGCGCTGGTACGGAGCCCCGCTCGGATGACCCGAACGGGTGCTGTGAGCCGGTGGGCGACGCGAAACGCCGCCGAACGGCCTCATGACGCAGCATTCCTGCGCATACACGCAGCACTTGTTCCTTGTCGCCCCAACCTTCCGATTCCTACCGTTGAGACGTCACCGGTCGTCACCGGTCGTCACCGTCGACTCCGCCGTCCAGCGGTCGTCCCAGGAATCGGGAGGAAACCGGGTGCCACCCAGCCGCATGCCGCGTCCCAGGCGTTACCTGGTCTGCGAACCCCGTTACTTCGACGTGAAGTACGCCATCAATCCGTGGATGAGCGGGAACAGCGAGGTCGACCTCGACCTCGCCCGGTCCCAGTGGACCGCACTCACCGACACCTACCGGGCCCTCAACCACAAGGTCGAGTCCGTAGAACCGCACGCCGAACTGCCCGACATGGTGTTCGCCGCCAACTCGGCGCTCGTCCTCGACGGCAAGGTCTTCGGCTCCCGCTTCCACGCCCCGCAGCGCCGGCCGGAGGAAGAGGTGTACGCGGCCTGGTTCAAGGTCGCCGGCTTCGACGTGCACCGGCCGTCGGCGGTCGTCGAGGGCGAGGGCGACCTCGTGCCCGTGGGTGAGCACATCCTGGCCGGCAGCGGTTTCCGTACGACCGTCGAGGCCCACCGCGAGGTGCACGAGTTCTTCGGCGTGCCGGTCATCGGCCTCCAACTGGTCGACCCGTACTTCTACCACCTCGACACCGCCCTCTTCGTCCTCGAGGACGGGCACGACGGGCAGGAGGCGAACATCGCCTACTACCCGCAGGCCTTCTCGCCGGACAGCCTCGCGGTGCTGCGGCGGCTGTTCCCCCAGGCCCTGATCGCCACCCGGGACGACGCCATGGCGTTCGGCCTCAACTCCGTCTCCGACGGCCGCCACGTCCTCGTCGCCCCGCAGGCGCACGCCCTCGTCGAGCAACTCGCCGCGCACGGCTACGAACCCGTCCCCGTCGACATGTCGGAGTTCCACAAGGCCGGCGGCGGCATCAAGTGCTGCACTCAGGAGATCCGCGCATGACCCTCACGCCCGTACGCACCCAGCGCTCCTCCGAGGAGCTCATCCGCGCCGAGGAAACCACGCTGGCGCACAACTACCACCCGCTGCCCGTCGTCGTCGCACGCGCCGAAGGCGTGTGGGTCGAGGACGTCGAGGGCCGCCGCTACCTGGACATGCTGGCCGGCTACTCGGCCCTCAACTTCGGCCACCGCCATCCCGGCCTCATCGCCGCCGCGCACCGCCAGCTCGACGAGGTCACCCTCACCTCCCGCGCCTTCCACAACGATCGGCTCGCCGGTTTCGCCGAGGGCCTCGCCGAGCTCACCGGGCTCGACATGACCCTGCCGATGAACACCGGAGCAGAGGCCGTCGAGAGCGCCATCAAGGTCGCCCGCAAGTGGGCGTACGAGGTCAAGGGCGTAGCCCCCGACCGGGCCACGATCGTCGTGGCCGACGGCAACTTCCACGGCCGCACCACCACCATCGTCAGCTTCTCCACCGACGAGAGCGCACGCGGCGGTTTCGGCCCGTTCACGCCCGGCTTCCGCGTCGTCCCCTACAACGACCTCGCCGCGCTCGAGAACGCCGTCGACGAGACCACGGCCGCCGTGCTCATCGAGCCGATCCAGGGCGAGGCGGGCGTCCTCATCCCCGACGACGGCTACCTCGCAGGCGTGCGCGAGCTGACCCGCCGGGCCGGCTGCCTGTTCATCGCCGACGAGATCCAGTCCGGCCTCGGCCGCACCGGCACCACCCTCGCCGTCGACCACGAGTCCGTCGTCCCGGACATGCTGCTGCTCGGCAAGGCGCTCGGCGGCGGCATCGTGCCGGTGTCCGCGGTCGTCGCCCGCCGCGACGTCCTCGGCGTGCTGCGCCCGGGCGAGCACGGCTCCACGTTCGGCGGCAACCCGCTGTCCGCCGCGGTCGGTTCCGCCGTCGTCGACCTGCTCGCCACGGGCGAGTTCCAGCGCCGGGCGGCCGACCTGGGCGAGGTGCTGCGCGACGGCCTCGCCGGGCTCGTCGGCAAGGGCGTGGTCGGCTTCCGCTCCCGGGGCCTGTGGGCCGGCGTCGACGTCGACCCGGGCATCGGCACCGGCCGGGACATCAGCGAACGCCTGATGGCCGAGGGCATTCTCGTCAAGGACACCCACGGCTCCACGATCCGCATCGCGCCGCCGCTGACGATCACCCGCGAAGAACTCACCTCGGCCCTCACCTCCTTGGAGAAGGTCCTCGGCTGACCCCTGGGTTCGGCCGCTCCCCAGGACGGCCGAAGCGCGGGTGACCAGCCCCTCCGGTCCACGGCCACGCTGTCGTAAGGTGCACTTCTGGCAGCGTGGCCGAGGCGGAACGGAGACAGCGTGAAGATCCTCATCAGCGCCGACATGGAGGGCGCCACGGGGGTGACGTGGCCGGCCGACGTACTGCCGGGCACCCCCCAGTGGGAACGCTGCCGGTCCCTGTTCACCTCCGACGTGAACGCGGCCGTCCTCGGGTTCTTCGACGGCGGCGCGGACGAGGTGCTGATCAACGAGGCGCACTCGACCATGCGCAACCTCCTCCTCGAGGAACTCGACGAGCGGGCCCAGATGCTCACCGGCCGCCACAAGTCCCTGTCCATGGTCGAAGGTGTGCAGCACGGCGACGTCGACGGCATCGCCTTCGTCGGCTACCACACCGGCGCCGGCACCGAAGGCGTCCTCGCCCACACCTACCTCGCCAACTCCGTCACCGGTGTCTGGCTGAACGGTGTCCGCGCGAGCGAGGGCCACCTCAACGCCCATGTCGTCGCCGAACACGGCGTCCCCGTCGTCCTCGTCACCGGCGACGACCTCACCTGCGAGGACGCCCTCGGCTACGCGCCCGAGGCGCTCAAGGTGGCCGTCAAGGACCACGTCTCGCGCTACGCAGCCGTCTGCCGCACCCCCGCCCGCACCGCGGCCGACATCCGCGCCGCGGCGAAGGAGGCCGCCGCCCTCGCCGTACGCCACGAGCCCGTCGAGGCCGGTCCGTTCACCGTGGAGATCGAGTTCGACGCGGAGCATCTCGCGGCCGCGGCCACCGTCGTACCCGGCGTGGCCAGGGCGCGCGGGGAGCGGCGGGTCGTGTACACCAGCGGGACGATGTACGAGGGCATCCGCACATTCAAGGCGGTCACGACGATCGTCTCGGCCGCCGTGGAGGAGCAGTATGGCTGACGTGACCGACACCACCATCGACGCCCGGGCCCTCGACGAAGTGGTGACGTACACCTCCGAACTCATCCGCATCGACACCACCAACCGGGGCGGCGGCGACTGCCGGGAGCGGCCCGCCGCCGAGTACGTCGCCGAGCGGCTGGTGGGCGCCGGGCTCGATCCGGTGCTGTTGGAACGCGCCCCCGGCCGCACCAATGTGGTGGCACGCTACGAGGGCTGGGACCCGGGGGCCGACGCGCTCCTCGTCCACGGCCACCTCGACGTGGTCCCCGCCGAGCCGGACGACTGGACCGTGCACCCCTTCTCCGGCGAGGTCCGTGACGGAGTGGTCTGGGGCCGGGGCGCGGTCGACATGAAGAACATGGACGCGATGATCCTCTCGGTCGTCCGCGCCTGGGCCCGGCACGGCATCCGGCCCCGCCGTGACATCGTGATCGCGTACACCGCCGACGAGGAGGCCAGCGCGGAGGACGGCTCCGCCTTCCTCGCCGAGGAGCACGCCTCGCTCTTCGAGGGCTGCACGGAAGGCATCAGCGAGTCCGGCGCCTACACCTTCCACGCCGGACCGGGCCTCGCGCTCTATCCCGTCGGCGCCGGCGAGCGCGGCACCGCCTGGATGAAACTCACCGCCCAGGGCAGGGCCGGACACGGCTCCAAGGTCAACCGCGAGAACGCCGTGACCAGGCTCGCCGCCGCCGTCGCCCGGATCGGCGAACACCGTTGGCCGGTACGGCTCACCCCGACCGTCAAGGCGGCGCTGCTCGAAATGGCCACGCTGCACGGCATCTCGCTCACCGCGGCCGAGCTGGAGGCCACCGGTTTCGACGTGGACGAGCTGCTCGTCAAGCTCGGTCCGGCCGCCAAACTCGTCGAGGCCACCGTGCGCAACAGCGCCAACCCGACCCTGCTGGAGGCCGGGTACAAGGTGAACGTCATCCCGGGGAACGCCATGGCCCTCGTCGACGGCCGCATCCTGCCCGGTACCGACGACGAGTTCCTCGCCACCATGGACGCGCTGACCGGCCCGGACGTCGAGTGGGAGTTCGACCACAACGAGATCGCGCTCCAGGCACCCGTCGACTCCCCGACCTTCGCCAAACTGCGCGCCGCACTCGAAGCGTTCGACCCCGACGCCCATGTCGTCCCGTTCTGCATGTCGGGGGGCACCGACGCCAAGCAGTTCGCCCGGCTCGGCATCACCGGCTACGGCTTCTCGCCACTGAAGCTGCCGCCCGGCTTCGACTACCAGGCACTCTTCCACGGCGTCGACGAACGCGTCCCCGTGGACGCCCTCCACTTCGGCGTCCGGGTCCTCGACCACTATCTGCAGACCGCTTAGGGGGAACGGACATGGTGCCCACCGGGGCGTACGGAACCTGGCCGTCACCGATCGACGCGGCGCTCGCCGCCTCGCACGACGGCCGCCCCGAGTACCTCGGCGTCGTCGGCGACGAGGTGTGGTGGACCGCCCCGCGCCCCGCGGAGGGCGGCAGACGCGCCCTGGTGCGCCGGCTCGCCGACGGTAGGGAGGAATCGGTCCTCCCCGCCCCGTGGAACGTCCGCAGCCGGGTCATCGAGTACGGCGGCATGCCGTGGGCCGGGACCGCGCGGGACGAGGCCGGTCCGCTCGTGGTCTTCGTGCACTTCCCCGACCAGCGTTTGTACGCCTACGAGCCCGACGTACCCGGTGCCGAGCCGCGGCCGCTCACCCCGGTGTCGCCATTCGGCGGCGGCCTCCGCTGGGTGGACCCGCAACTGCGGCCCGAGCGCGGCGAAGTCTGGTGCGTGCTGGAGGAGTTCACCGGCCCCTCGCCCACCGACGTACGCCGGGTGATCGCCGCCGTACCGCTCGACGGATCGGCGGCCGGCGACCGGTCCGCGGTACGGGAGCTCAGCGACGACAGGCACCGCTTTGTCACCGGGCCGCGGCTGTCGCCGGACGGCCGGCACGCGGCCTGGATCGCCTGGGACCATCCGCAGATGCCCTGGGACTCCACGGTCGTGATGCTCGGCGAGGTGACGGACGGCGGGCCGTTCGGCGGCATCCGGCCCGTGGCCGGCGAGAGTGACGAGTCGGTCGCCCAGGTCGAGTGGGCGCCGGACGGCTCCCTGCTGTTCACCGGTGACCTCGGCGGCTGGTGGGACCTGCAGCGCATCCGGCCCGACGCGTCGGGCTCCGCGGACCGCACCCCGCTGTGCCAGGGCCGCGGTGAGGAGTTCGGCGGACCGCTCTGGAAGATCGGCTCCCAGTGGTTCCAGCCGCTGAGCAGCGGACTGATCGCCGTCATCCACGGCAAGGGCACCACCGCACTCGGGATACTGGACCCGGAGACCGGCGAACTCGTCGACGCCGCCGGACCGTGGAGCGAGTGGGCGCCGACCCTCGCCGCCGCCGGCGACCGCGTGTTCGGCGTCGCGGCCAGCCCGCGCAGCGCCTACGAGGTCGTGGAGCTCGACACCCGTACCGGCCACACGCGCGTCGTCGGCAGCCCGCACGACGACCCGGTCGACCCGGCGTACTACCCGGAGCCGCAGATCCGCGTCTTCACCGGCCCCGACAGCCGCGACATCCACGCCCACATCTACCCGCCGCAGAGTCCCGACCGGGTCGCACCGGACGACGAACTCCCTCCGTACGTGGTGTGGGCGCACGGCGGCCCGACCGGCCGCGCCGGTCTCGTACTCGACCTGGAGATCGCGTACTTCACCTCGCGCGGCATCGGCGTGGCCGAGGTCAACTACGGCGGCTCCACCGGCTACGGCCGCGAGTACCGCAACCGGCTGCGGGAGCAGTGGGGCGTGGTCGACGTCGAGGACTGCGCGGCAGTCGCCCAGGCCCTTGCCGACGAGGGCACCGCGGACCCGGCCCGGCTCGCGATCCGCGGCGGCAGCGCGGGCGGCTGGACCGCGGCGGCCTCCCTCGCCGGCACCGAGGTGTACGCCTGCGCAACGGTCATCTATCCGATCCTCGACCTGCGTTCGTGGGCCGCGGGCGAGACCCACGACTTCGAGTCGCAGTACCTGGAGTCGCTGATCGGCCCGCTCGCCGAGGTGCCAGGGCGCTACGACGAACGCTCGCCCATCACTCATGTGGACCGCATCACCGCGCCCTTCCTGCTGCTGCAGGGTCTGGACGACGTGATCTGCCCGCCCCTGCAGTGCGAGCGGTTCCTGGAACAGGTGGCGGGACGTCAGATCCCTCACGCGTACATCGCCTTCGAGGGCGAGGGCCACGGATTCCGCAGGGCCGACACCATGGTTCGGGCACTCGAGGCCGAACTGTCCCTTTACGTCCAGACGTTCGGGGTCTCCCGGTCCGACGTTCCGCTGCTGGAGCTGAGGAAATGACGCCGCTGACCCGCCCTGCGCGCCTTCGACCGGGCGATCGGGTGGCCGTCGTCGCGCCCAGCGGCCCCGTGCGCGGCGAGGGGCTCGACGCCGGCCTGGACATCCTGCGCGCCTGGGACCTCGACCCCGTCGTCATGCCGCACGCCAGGGAGACCCATCCGGGCCTGAGCTATCTCGCGGGCGCGGACGAGGCCCGCGCCCGCGACCTGACCGAGGCCTGGTGCGACCCGTCCGTCTCCGCCGTGATCTGCGCCCGCGGCGGCTACGGTGTCCAGCGCATGGCCGACCTGGCCGACTGGAGCGCGATGCGCGCCGCCGGTCCCAAGGTCTTCGTCGGTTACAGCGACATCACCGCGCTGCACGAGGCGTTCGCGATGCGGATGGGTCTGGCCACCCTGCACGGCCCGATGGCCGGCGCCGTGACCTTCCTCAAGGACGTCCGCACCCAGCAATCGCTGCGGGACACCCTCTTCGAGCCGGAGTCGGTGCGGACCCTGCACGCCCTGGACGGCGCCCGCACGATGGTTCCCGGCAGGGCCCGCGGCGTCACCCTCGGCGGCTGCCTCGCCCTGCTCGCCGCCGACCTCGGCACACCGCACGGACGTCCGTCGGCGCGGGGTGGACTGCTGCTGCTCGAGGACGTGGGGGAGGAGGACTATCGCCTGGACCGGATCCTGACCCAACTCCTGCGCGTCGGCTGGCTGGACGGCGTCACCGGCGTGGTCCTCGGCTCCTGGGCGGAGTGCGGCCCCTACGAGCAGGTCCGTGCGGTACTCGCCGACCGTCTCGGCGGCCTGGGTGTTCCGGTAGTCGAGGAGTTCGGCTTCGGTCACGGCCCGACGAATCTCACGATGCCGCTCGGCATCCCGGCCGTACTGGACGCGGACGCCCACACCGTGACCCTGGACGTCCCCGCCCTCACCTGACGCCGACGACGGCGGCTCGCCGGAGGGGCGGGTGAGCCCGGGTGACGGGCTGCCCCCGGACGGGGCCCGTTGAATTCCTGTCAAGAAGTGTCCGCACGAGCGTTGACGTGCATCTGACACCTGGAACACCATGGCGCCAGCCCCTACTTACCGGTCGGTATGGCGTCCTCGACGTGGAGGTCCTCGTGTCCCGTGCCCTGCCCCGAAGCCGCAAGTCGCTGGCCCTGGCCGTCGGAACGGCGCTGCTCGCACCGCTCGCACTCGCTTGCCCGGCCGCGGCCGACGACCCGACGGCCGGTCAGTACACGGTCACCGCACTGGAGTTCACCGTGGTGGCGGGCGGCGACAGGACCTGTGCGATCGACGCCGACCTCTACCGCCCCGCCGGTGTCGACGCCGCACGACCCGCTCCTGCGGTTCTGACCACCAACGGCTTCGGCGGCAGCAAGGCCGACGGCTCCACGGACGCCACCGCGAAGGCGTTCGCCGCCCGCGGTTATGTGGCCCTGGCCTACTCGGGTCTGGGCTTCGGCAAGTCGGGCTGTCTCATCTCCCTCGACGACCCGCAGCTCGACGGCCGCGCGGCGTCCCGGCTGATCGACTTCTTGGCCGGCACTCGCGCCGCCGACGACGGCACCGTCATCGACCATGTGCTCAAGGACGGCGCAGGTGACCCGCGCGTCGGTATGATCGGCGGCTCGTACGGCGGCGCCGTCCAACTGGCCACCGCCGCGGTGGACCACCGGGTGGACGCGCTCGTCCCCCTGATCACATGGAACGACCTCAACCACTCGCTCGATCCCAACAACGCCACGGGGACCACCGTCCCCGGCGCCTTCAAATGGCAGTGGACGAACGGCTTCTTCCTCATCGGCGAGGGCCAGCCGCTGATCAACCCCGGCATCGATCCCTCCCGCTTCGGATCCCTGACCTGTCTGCACTTCGTCGCCCGGGCCTGTGACACCCAGCGGCTCCTCAACTCGGGCCGCTACCCGGCCGACCGGGTCGACGAGATGCAGCGCTTCGCCCGCAGCGTCTCGCCCGTCTCCTACCTGCCCCAGGTCGAGGCGCCGACCCTGTTCGTCCAGGGGCAGGCGGACAGCCTCTTCACCCTCCACGAGGCGCAGGCGAGTTACGAGACACTGAAGGCCCAGGGCACCGAGGCCAAGATGATCTGGCAGTCCTGGGGACACAGCGGCGGTATGACCGATCCCGCCTCCGGCGAGCTCAACCTCGGTGAGGGGAACTTCGAAACCAGCTACGTCGGGAAGCGGATCCTCGCCTGGTTCGACCGGTATCTGCACAAGAACGCGAATACGGACACCGGCCCGGCCTTCGCCTACTACCGCGACTGGCGGAGCGGATACGGCGAGGCGGGCGCCGTACCGCCCCTCTCCCGGAAGCTCTACCTCTCCGGCGACGGCAAACTCGTCGACACTCCCTCCCAGGTGGCCCCCGGCAGCCGCAGCTACGCCAACCGGCTGTTCCCGACCAGCCACTCGGAGTCGTCACTGGCGGGCGTCCTCGGCCTGCCGGACCCCGAGCCGTACGACCTCAGGGGCACGCACCTGAGCTGGCGCGGCGAGCCGCTGGCGGGACCGGTCGACGTCGTCGGCGCGCCGAGGGCCCGGCTGAAGGTCGTCTCGCCCGAGGCGGAGCGGGTCCAGGACTCGGACGACGCGGCCGACAAGCTGGTTCTGTTCGCCAAGGTCTACGACCTCGCACCGGACGGCACCAGGACCCTCGTGAACCGCCTGGTCGCACCCGTCCGGGTCCCGGACGTCACCCGCCCCTTCACCGTCGAGCTCCCCGGTATCGTCCACCGCTACGAGGCCGGCCACCGGCTGGAGTTCGTGATCGCCGCGAGCGACACCGCGTACTTCGGGAACCGCGGCATCAAACCGGTGACCGTCGTCAGCGCGCCCGACGACATGGGGGTGCTGGAAATGCCGGTGGTGGGGGGCAGGCAGTCCTGATCGGCTGTCACGCGCCGTGGACCGGGTACCCGTACCCGCGTTCCCTTCGTGCGGTGGCCTGGCTGAGCGGGAACCGGGTGCTGTTGCCGGCCGCGAGGGTGCAGGCCAAGCAGGTGTCCGAGGACGGCCAGGAGCGCGACGGGTTCCGCCGACTGCACCGGGTCGGCCCGCCGGCGCGTGCCACCGATCAGTCTCGGCGTCAACCGCTGTTGCTGCTACTCGAGCCCGTACCCCGGGCGGATGACCTCGTCGATCAGGCGCTGCCGCTCAGGGAGCGACAGGAATGCCGACTCGGCTGCGGCGACGGTGAGTTCCTGGAAGACCTCGGCGCCGTAGCCGAAGGCGTCCGCCATGTGCTGGAACTCCTGACTCATGGTGGTGCCGGACACCAGGCGGTTGTCGGTGTTCAGGGTGACGCGGAACCCGAGGCGGCGCAGCAGGTCGATCGGGTGCGTGTCGTACGACTTGGCCGCGCCCGTCTGGAGGTTGGAGGTCGGGCAGACCTCGAGGGTGATGCGGTTGTCGCGCACGTACGCGGCGAGGTGGCCGAGCGTGGCCGTGCCGTCGTCGTGGACCTGGATGTCGTCGGTGATCCGGACGCCGTGACCGATCCGCTCGGCGCCGCAGACCTGCACGGCCTCGTGGATCGACTCGGCGCCGACCGCTTCGCCGGCGTGGATCGTGAAGTGGCAGTTGTGCCGCTTCAGATACCGGAAAGCGGGAAGGTGGCGGGCCGGCGGGTTGCCGATCTCGCCGCCCGCGATGTCGAACCCCGCGACCCCGCGGTCGCGGTGCGCGACCGTCAGCTCGGCGATCTCCAGCGACCGGTCGGTGTGGCGCATCCCGGTGAGCAGCGCGCGCACCACGATCCGGCCGCCGGTGCGGCGCTCGCCCTCGCGCAGGCCGGCGTTGACCGCCTCCACGACCTGGTCGAGGCTCAGCCCGCGCTCCTGGTGCTGCTCGGGCGCGTACCGCACCTCGGCGTACACGACCCCGTCCGCGGCCAGGTCCTCTGCGCACTCGGCCGCGATGCGCTCCAGTGCCTCACGGGTCTGCATCACCGCGCACGTGTGCGCGAACGTCTCCAGGTAACGCTCCAGGGAGCCCGAGTCCGCGGCCTGACGGAACCAGGTGGCGAGAGCGGCGGGGTCGTGCGTGGGCAGGCCCCGATAACCGACCTCGCGCGCGAGCTCGATGATCGTGGCGGGGCGGAGACCGCCGTCGAGGTGGTCATGGAGGACGACCTTGGGTGCGCGGATGATGTCAGACAAGTGCATCCGGGGAGTGTACGGGATGTGGCGTGTGTCCACTGCGCGGGGCGTTTCCGCCCCGCCTTGCCTCACCGGGCTCCGCCCGCGGCGCTGCCACGGAGCCCGTCCGACGTTCGAGGACACCCGAGCGAAGCGCGGTACGGCCGAGGCGGAGCCCCGGTTTCCAGAACGGGCGGGGTGGGGGGCGAGCCCGCCGCCCGGCGCACACGCACCCGCCGCCCGGCGCACACGCCACCCGCAGCCCGGACCCGCGCCTTCTCAGTGCGACAGCACCGGCAGCCCCGGCGCCCCCGTCGGCAGCATGTGCTTCGCCGCCAGCACCGGTGTGTCCCCGACTCGGACGACCTGCGTGATCAGTACCGCCGGTGTGTCCGCCGCCCGTCCCAGTTGTTCGCCGCGCCGACGGCCCAGCAGCGTCGCGCTCACGCTGCTGCGTGCGGCCAGGGGGAGGCCGGAGGATGCCGTGATGAGCACCGAGAGCATGGACGCGGCCGGTCCCGCGGCAGGCAGCGCCGCGGCGAAGGTCGGGTGCGCCGTGGCCAGCGTCTCCTCGGGAGCGGCCCACTCGTGGCTGAGGGCTGCCGCCGGACCGTCCCCCGTCACCAGTGACTCCCAGAAACGAAGCTCCGCGCCGGCCGGCGCGAGCAGGTGCTGGGTGGTGAAGTCCGTCGGTTCCTCCACCGTCCGCAGCAGCGGCCGCACCGTCAGCGGTGACCCTTGGGAGAGCACTTCCTCCAGCGGCTGGATGCGCTCGTAACCACGCTTGCGCACCCGGTCGTTGACCGTCCGCCCGACCCCGCGCCGCACGGACAGCAGCCCGTCCTCCTGGAGCAGCAGCAGCGCCTCGCGCAGCGCGGGTCTGCCGACGCCGAGTTCGGTGGCGAGCCGCGGCTCGGACGGGAGTGTGGAGCCCGGCGGATAGACGCCTTCGCGGATGGCGTCCGCGATCCGCTCGTACAGGACGACGACCGGTCTGCGCTGCTGCCGGCTGACTGCCACTGGTCCTCCTCGGATCATCTGTCGGCAAGCTATGCGAGCGCGTGGGCCGCTGGCAAAGCGACCCAGTAGCCCAACTTGTCTGACAAGAAGGCCAAGGTCGGGGGTGGCCTCACTGGGCCGCCGTATCGCCCGTAAAGTGTCGCCAGGCACCGCGCGGCCAACCGCAGGGGCGCGCAGTCAACCGCAGGAACGGGGACGACATGCGTTACGCCGACGGGCCCGCCACGGCCCACGACGTGTACATCGAGGCCGCTCCGCAGGTGGTCTGGGAACTGGTGACGGACATCCACCTCCCGGCCCGCCTCAGCCCTGAGCTGCAGCGTGCGGAATGGCTCGGCGACGCCGTCGAGCCGCAGGTGGGAGCCTGCTTCGCCGGACACAACCGCCACCCGATGATCGGCGAATGGCGGACCGTATCCCACGTCCTGGAGGTGGCGGAGCAGCGCCTGTTCCGCTGGGCCGTCGTGGACGCGGACGGCAGGTACTCCGAGCAGGCCCCTGATCCCGCCCACCCGCTCGCGACATGGTCGTTCGCCCTGGAGGCCGAAGGCAGCGGCACCCGCCTGCGGCAGTCGGTACGCATCGGCCCCGCCCGCTCCGGCGTCAACCTCGCCATCGACAGGATGCCGGAGCGCGAGGAGGAGATCGTGGCCTTCCGCCTCGGCGAACTCCGCGCCAACATCGAGGCGTCACTGCAGGGGATCAAAGCACTCGCGGAAGCGGAGCGCAGCGCACCCTGGAGAGGGCCGTGTGTGCCGACTGTGCCGTAATCTGACGAAATGTCCGCGACACCGCCCGCCGACGGCCCCGTCCGCCCTTACCTGACCGTCGGCGAACGCGTCGGCCTGCGCCACTGCACGTACGAGGACGCCGCCGAGTTCACCGTGTGCGCTCGGCGGAGCACCGCTCATCACAGGCCCTGGCTCTTCCCGCCGCTCACCGAGGACGACTACGCCACCTATGCCCGGCGTCTGATCGAGGACCCCGCCCGGGTCGGCTTCCTCGTCTGCGAGCGCCCCACCGGCAGGATCGCGGGATACATCAACGTCAACAACATCGTCCACGGCGCGTTCCTCAGCGGCGCCATCGGCTACGGCGCCTTCGCGCACGCGCTCGGCCGCGGCCTGATGGGCGATGCCCTGCGGCTGCTGGTCGCGTACGCCTTCGAGGGCGAAGGCCTCGGCCTGCACCGGCTGGAGGCCAACATCCAGCCGGGCAACACCGCCTCACTGGGACTCGTACGGTCCGCCGGTTTCCGGCTCGAAGGCTATTCGCCCGACTTCCTGTACATCGACGGCGCCTGGCGCGACCACGAGCGCTGGGCGATCACCCGTGAGATGACGGACCGCGCCCGTCAGCGGCGGCCCTTGTAGTTGACCTTCATGGTGTCCATGTCCGTCACCGAGGACCTGAGCCTGCCGTGGGCGTGCCCGAGCGCTGCCAGCGCGCGCTCCGCGCGGTCCTCGGCGATCGCCGCGGCCATCTCGTCGCCGTCCGACGCGTCGGAGACGACGACGAAGCGGTACGAGAAGTGCTTGAGCGTCCGGTCGTAGGTGAGCGAGCCCTCCTCGGTGAACTGCATCTGCGTGAGCCCGTGGTCGTCCACGTCCGCGAGCAGCGCCGCGCGGCCCTCGTCGGTCGGCCCGTCCCAGGTGCCTCGCACGATCACCCGGTAGGTGTGCTGGGTGCTCATCCCTGCTCCCCTTGCTCCCCGTCGTCCACCTGGCCGTGACCGGCCGGGGAGCAACGTTACGGAGGCCTCGGCCCGGCGCCCACCGAATATCGGGGAGGGCGCCCGGCCTGCCGGTTCAGCCGGCCGCCGGCTTGCGGTCGACGTACTCGAAGACCGACCCGTCGGGGTGGACGGCGATCAGGTTCCGGCCCACCGGCGTCTCCACCGGACCGGCCAGCACTTTGGCACCGACGTCGTTGAGCGTGGCGTGCGCGTCGTCCACGTCCTTGACGGCGATCGTCGCCGACACCTTGCGCAGGATCTCCAGCTCCGACTCCGGTCCGCTCATCAGCAGGAAGCAGCCGACGGCCGCCACGGAGACCCCACCGCGGTCGAAGCGGAGCGGCGGGGCGCCGGTGAGGCGTTCGTAGAAGGCCGCGGAGGCGTCCAGGTCGTCTACGCAGATGCGGAGGGTGGTTCCGAGGATCTCCATACGAACGAGGGTAGTTGGCAGCCGCGCCAGGCGGCAGGGAGAGTCCGGGACCCGCCCGTCACACGCGGCAGAGCAGCTCGCCGTGCGGAACCATGAACCAGGCGTCGGGGTGCTCGCCCCAGGCGCGCCAGGCGTCGGAGATCGCCTCGAGCTGTTCCCGTGAGGCGTGGCCGCCCTCCACGGCGAGCTGCGCGTACACCGACCCGGTGGTGCGGTCGGCCCACAGTCCGCTCCACCACGCGCGGTCGGCGGGTGTGGCGAAGCACCAGGTGGCCGCGGTGGCCGTGATGTCGGTGAAACCGGCGGCGCGGGCCCAGGACAGCAGCCGGCGGCCGGCGTCGGGCTCGCCGCCGTTGGCGCGGGCGACGCGCCGGTACAGCGCCAGCCACTCGTCCAGCGCCGGTGGCCCGGGGTGCCAGGTGAACCCCCCGTAGTCGCTGTCGCGCACGGCGACTACGCCGCCCGGCCGGCACACCCGCCGCATCTCCTGCAGTGCCCGCACCGGGTCCCCGACGTGCTGGAGCACCTGGTGGGCGTGGACGACGTCGAACGAGTCGTCGGGGAAGTCCAGCTCGTGGACATCGGCGACCACGAAGCGGACGTTGTCCAGGCCCTGCTGCTCCGCGTACGCCCGCGCCTGCCCGAGCACGTTCTCCGCCGCGTCGACCGCGGTGACCCGGCCCGGCGCCACCAGCTCCGCGAGGTCGGCGGTGATGGTGCCGGGCCCGCAGCCCACGTCCAGCACGTCGAGTCCCGGCCGCAGTTCGCCGACCAGGTATGCCGCGGAGTTCGCGGCGGTGCGCCAGGTGTGGGAGCGCAGCACGGACTCGTGGTGCCCGTGGGTGTAGACGGCGGTCTCCTGCGGCATGACGTCTCCTTCTGCTGAGGCGAGTGCAGCCAACGGTACGCCGACATCCCGTATTTCGAGACCCGTTTCTTACTATGTGGACACAGCTGCCGGCGTGCGCGGGCCTCTACAGCAGGGCCTGCGGACGGTAGACGGTGAGCGCCTCCGTGATCTTGTCCACGACCAACTCGCTCGGAGCCTGCGCCACTTCACCGTCGTAGGCCAGCAGGGTCCCCGGCGCCAGACCGCCGATCCTGAGGTGACGCAGCTGCTGCGCCGCGTGGACGGGGGAGCGGTTCAGCTTCCCGGCCAGGGCCGCACCGAGCAGGCGCCAGCCCGGGGCCCGGCCGCCGTGCACCACGCGAACGTCCAGCAGGCCGTCCACCAGGTTCTGACGGTGGCCCGGCGTGGGGTCGACACCCTTGTAGACGCCGTTGCCCGCGAACAGCAGCCACATCGGGCGACGCCTGCCCTGCACCTCGGCCTCCAGCGGATGCCGCGCGCGCAGCACCATCGATGCCGCCAGCACACCGGCGGGCCAGCTGCCGATCCGCGGTGACCAGCGCTCCCTGATGCGTACGAGATCCGGGTAGACGCCGAGGCTGAAGGTGTTCAGGAAGTGCCCCGGTTCCGCGCTGCCGCCCGGGCCCGGTGTGAACCGGCCCAGGTCCACCCGGACCGCGTCACCTGCGGCGAGCGCACGGCAGGTGTCATGGAGCGACTCGATGCCGAGGTCGTAGGCGAAGTGGTTGAGCGTGCCCCCGGGGAAGACGGCGAGCGGTACGCCGTGCTCCGCCGCGACAGCCGCGGCCCTGTTGATCGTCCCGTCGCCGCCGACAATGCCCAGCGCGCGCCCGCGCCCCGCGGCCTTCTCCAACTCCGCCCGCAGCTCCTCGGGTGCGCACTCCACCACCTCGGCGAGCGGCAGCGCCTCGCGCACCAGCGGCGCCATGTCCGCAGACCCGGACTCGCGGTTGACGATCACGACCAGGTCCTCGCCGCCCGGCAGCGCCGGCGCATCGGCATGCGGGGTGCCCGGCGCGGGCAGTTGCGACCTCGTGGGCACCGCGCCCCGCACCGCGAAGGCCGCACCCACACCGAGTGCCGCGCCGACGAGGACGTCGCTCGGGTAGTGCACCCCGGTGTAGACGCGCGAGAACGCGACGGACGCCGCCACCGGTGCGACGACCGCGCCCCACGCCTTCGACTCCAGAGCGACGCCGGTCGCGAACGCCGCCGCCGACGCGGCGTGGCCCGAGGGGAACGACGTGGTGAACGGCTGCCGCTTCAACTGCCGTATCACCGGCACCGCATCGAGCAGCGGCCGTGCCCTGCGCACGGACCGCTTGCCGACGGTGTTGATGACGGCGGAGGCGACGGCGAGGGAAGCGACTCCCCGCACCGCCGCCCGCCGCGAGCGGGCGCCGCGTCCCAGCGCGGCGATGCCGGCGGCCGCGCCGAACCAGAGCAGCCCGTGGTTGGCGCTGCGGCTCAGTTTCGGCAGCACCGGCTCGGCGCCCGGCCACTCACGTGCGGCCACGGCGTGGAACAGGCGGCGGTCCCAGCCTCTGAGCAGCGCCGCGATCTGTCCGTCGAGCGGCTGTTGTCCCGGTACGTACGTGTCGGTCATGCTCGGCGTCTACCCTTTGGCGGCTCCGGTAACGCCGCCGCCCACCGCTGCGCCGCCGCCCCCATCCGAGCCGCACGCCACCCGCACCTCACTCGCCCCCCACCCCGCCGCCCGGACCCGTCCGCGCGGCGAGGACGACCGATCCTTCGTATAAAGGGCTCGTGGACCGGGCAGACGACCCGGGTGCGAGTGGCTGCGGAGGTGGACGTGATGACCGGGACGGACACGGAGGGCCGCGGACCCGTCCGCTACGGGCCGCACGCCCCCGGCGCCGGCCTTCCGGTGCTGCCCGGCCTGAGCGCCGTCCTGGCGGCGGCCGCGGGGGACCCGGCGGGCGAGCCGCCCGGCGGCGGACCGACGCTGCGGGAGGCGGCCTGCGGGTACTGGTGGCGGCGCGGACTGCGCACCCGTCCGGGCGAGGTCGTCGCGGCGTCCGGCGCCCAGTCCCTGCTCTTCGCGCTGCTCGGCGCCTACGACGGCGACGTGCTGATGCCCCGTCCGTGCCCCGCCTGGTGGACTCCGCAGGTGAGGCTGCTGGGGCGGCCCGCCTACCATGTGCCGGTGCCCGCGGAGTGCGGTGGCGTCCCGGACCCGTTCGCGCTGCTGGAGACCGTACGCCGGGTGCGGGCGGAGGGCGGCCGGCCCAGGTTGCTGCTGCTGTCCGTCGCCGACGACCCGACCGCCACCGTCGCCCCGCCGGAGACCGTGCGCGAGGCCTGCGAGGCGGCGCTCGGCGAGGGTCTGCACATCGTCAGCGACGAGACCTGGCGCGACACGGTGCACGAGCCGCACGAGACGGTGCTGGTCAGCCCCGCCGAGATGTACCCCGAGGACGTGACCGTCATCAGCGATCTCGCGGGGGCGCTCACCCCGTCCTCCTGGCCGGTCGCCGTCGCCCGCTTCCCGCAGGGCGAGCGCGGCGCGGCCCGGCGCGCCAGGACCCTGGACGTCCTCACCGCGCTCGGGGCCGTCGTCCCCGCCCCGGTCGCCGCGGCCGCGGCGCACGCGCTCGACGAACCTCCGGAGGTCACCGAGCGCGCGACGGCCGCGTCCGCCCTGCACGCCCGCGTCGCGGCCGCGGTCCACCACCTGGTCGTGACGGCCGGCGCGGTCTCCCGGCCCCCGCAGGCCGGCCGCCACCTCTACGCGGACCTCGGCCCGTTGCGCGCCGGCCTCGCGGCAAGCGGCGTCACCGACTCCATGGAGCTCGAGGACCATCTGAGCGGGCGCCTCGACATGCCGGTGCCCGGCGGGCACCGGTTCGGCGACGAGCTGGGCGCCCTGCACGTACGGCTGGACACGGCGCCCTTCCTCGGCGCCACCGACGAGGAGCGGCTCGAATCGCTCGCCGCATCGGCCCCGCTGGAACTGCCCCATGTCACCGCCGCGTTGGAGAGGCTCGGAGCGGCTTTCGAGAATCTGCGGTGAGTGATCCCCGCGTCGGGACGGACGCGACAGGACGCCAGGAGCGCTGAAGGACCCGGACCCGCGTTGATCGGAGACCCCGATGGCGAAACAGACGGAGCGACCGGCGGAGCCCACCTCACCGGCGGCAGCACGCCACCCGCAGCCACGATCCCGCACCCGCCCGCTGTACGGACAGCGCACCTGGCCCAGATGCTTCGCCGATCGGCTGACCGCCCCGCTCCCCGGCGTGCGCGCCATGGCCAGGCTCGCCAGGGAAGGTGCGGTGCGTCCGGGCCCGGAAGGGCTGAGGGGCATCCCGGCGCTGCCGTTCGAGCCGGGACCGCTGCCCGAGGTGGACGGGCGGACCGTCGCCGTCACCTGGGCCGGGCACGCCAGCTGGATCCTGCGCATCGGCGGGCTCACCGTCCTGACCGATCCCGTCTGGTCGCGCCGTATCTTGGGCACACCCGTACGGATCACTCCGGTCGGCGTCCGCTGGGAGGACCTGCCGCCCGTCGACGCGGTGGTCATCAGCCACAACCACTTCGACCATCTGGACGCCCCCACCCTGCGGCGGCTGCCCCGCCGCACACCGCTCTTCGTCCCGGCGGCCCTCGGGCGCTGGTTCCGCCGTCGCCGGTTCACGCACGTCACCGAACTGGACTGGTGGGAGGGGGCCGAACTCGGCGGCGTACGGTTCGACTTCGTACCGGCGCACCACTGGTCCAAGCGCACCCTGCTCGACACCTGCCGCACCCTGTGGGGCGGCTGGGTGCTCACCGACGCCGAAGGCCGGTCGGTGTACTTCGCCGGAGACACCGGCTACGGCCACTGGTTCGAGGAGATCGGCCGCCGGCACCCCGCCCTCGATCTCGCGCTGCTCCCCATCGGGGCGTACGCCCCCCGCTGGTGGCTCAGGGACGTGCACACCGACCCGGAGGAGGCGGTACGGGCCTTCACCGACCTGGGGGCAAGGAACATGGCGCCGATGCACTGGGCGACGTTCGTGCTGTCCGCGGAGCCGGTGGTGGAACCCCTGCGACGGCTGCGCGCCGCATGGGAGCGCACCGGCCGGCCGCGCCACGAGTTGTGGGACCTGCCGGTCGGCGGGTCACGCGTGCTGACCGTCTGAGCCGCGGGACGGGCGGAGCCTGCGCCACAGCGCCGGCACGCCGCTGACGAGCACCGTCAGGGCGACCGCCGCGACGACGCCCTGCCACGGCTCCGCGAACAGCGACCCGCCCAGGATGCCGATCAGGCCGTACGTCGCGGCCCACGCCAGGCAGGCGGGCGCGTCACCGCGGACGAAGCGACGCAGCGGCATCCTGGCCAGCAGGCACGCCAGCATGATCGGCACCCTCCCGGCGGGCACCAGCCGGGAGACCACCAGCACCGTCACCCCGTGCTCGTCGAGCCCTCGCTGGGCCTGCGCGAGCCGGTCCGGCGCGGCGCGTTCGCGCAGGGCGGCGAGCCAGCGCGAACCGTTCCTCGACCGGACCCCGCGCCCTCCCAGCCAGTAGAGGGCCACATCACCGGCGAACGCGGCCGCCGACGCGACGAGGAAGACGAACAGCAGCGCGAGCGGTGCGGTCTGGTGGAAGGCGACCACGGCGGCCGAACTGACCACGGCGCCGGTGGGCACCACTGGCACCAGCGCTCCGAGAGCCACCAGCAGGAACAGGGACGGATAGCCCACGGCCTGCTGGGTCGACTCCGGAGGAAGTTGCCGCACCAGCTCGGACAACCGGTCGAGCGCGTCGGCGAGCTGTGCCGTCACCTGGTCCCCTCCGGCCCGATCCGCTCGCAGTGCCCGAGCCGGTGCACTGTCACCTTCGGTGCCAGTTGCGCCGCCTTGCGCGCGAACTCGTCGCCGGGCGCGTAGAACTCGTGCGGTCTGATCGCGTCCATCCCGATCGGCCAGTACGTGCCGTAGTGCACCGGTACGGCGGCCCGCGGCGAGAGCCGGGCCGCTGCCTGCGCCGCGCGAACGGCGTCCAGATGGCCGTGGCCCAGGTACGGGCCCCAGCCGCCGACGGGCAGCAGCGCCATGTCGATCGGGCCGACCTCGTCGGCCATCGAGTCGAACAGGCCGGTGTCGCCCGCGAAGTACGTGTGGGACTCGCCGCTGACGACGAAGCCGAGGGCCGGTGAGCGGTGCGGTCCGAGCGGCAGCCGCCGCCCGTCGTGCTTGGCGGGCACGGCCCGTACGAGCAGCTCGCGCACCCGGACCTTCTCGCCCGGCGCGACCTCCGTGACCCGCAGCCCGGCCGCGCGTACCAGCCGGCCGAGCCCCGGCACCGAACGTACCGCGCCGCGCGGCACGACCAGCCGGGTGCCGGGAGAGAGCCGCGCGAGCGACGCCAGGTGCAGATGGTCGGAGTGCAGATGGGAGACGAGGACGGCGTCGGCGACGGCCGCCTGCCGGGGCGGCAGTTCACCGCGGCGCCGCCGCAGATGGGCGAGGCGCCGCACGAACAACGGGTCGGTCAGCACCCGCACCCCGGAGTCCTCGATCGTGCAGGTGGCATGACCCCACCAGGTGACCTCCACCGGCACGCGACGCCTCCTCGCTGTCGATCCCCGTACCGTACGAGCCTAGGCCTTCGCCCGTCCGGGCGGGCCGGGCTCTGTGCCACGCTGGAGACCGGTTCCGAGGTGAGGTGAACGAAGCGTGGTCGAAGGGCGGTGGCGCCGGGCCGGCAGCGCTCTGCTGCGCGTGGCCGTCGTGTGGGCGGTGTCGACGCTGACGATGCTGGCGCTCGCCGGACTGCTGCCGGACTTCCAGCTCCAGTCGGACGACGGCGACAGCATCACCCGGACCGCGGTCACGGCGGGCTGGGGCGCGGGGGCGTTCGGCCTGCTCACGGGCCTGGTCTGGCCCGTGGTCGTACGGGCGCTGCTGCTCGTACCGGCCCTGGTACTGGGCCTGCTGGTGTTCTTCCTCAACGGCTCGCTGCTGTTGATCGCCCTGTGGCTCATCCCCGACGGACGCGGCACGGCCAACCCGGAGACCGCGGTGGTGGTGGCCGCCGTGATGTCCGCGGTCGCCTCCGCCACCTCGACGGCGCTCGCGGTCCGCGACGACAACGCCTACCGCAGAAGACTTTCCCGGCTCGCCCACCGCCGCGGACGCGGGAGGGTTGCCCACGACCGTTCGGGACCGCCCGGCACGGTCTTCCTGCAACTCGACGGCGTCGGGTACGAGGCGCTGCGCGGCGCCGTGGACAGCAGGGTGATGCCGACCGTCGCCGGATGGGTCGGCGCCACACACCGGCTCACCCCGTGGCGCACCGACTGGTCCAGCCAGACCGGCGCCAGCCAGCTCGGCATCCTGCACGGCTCCAACCACGACGTGCCCGCCTTTCGCTGGTACGAGAAGGAAACCCGCCGGATCGTCGTCAGCAACCGCCCGGCGAGCGCCGTGGAACTGCAGCGGCGGGCCATCGAGCACACCGGGGACGGCGGCCTGCTCACGGTGGACGGCGCGAGCCGGGGAAACCTCTTCAGCGGCGGCGCCGACCAGTTGGCGCTGGTGCTGTCCATGGCGGCCAGGCGCGGCAGGGGGAACCGCTCCCGGGCCGGTTACTTCGCGTACTTCTCCGATCCCGCCAACGCCGTCCGTACCGCGCTGTCCTTCGTCGCCGAGGTCGGGCGCGAGGTCGGGCAGTCGACCCGGGCCAGGCTCCGCGGGGACACGCCGCGGGTGGGCCGCGGCGGGCTCTACCCGTTCATCCGGGCGTTCGCGACGGTCGTCGAGCGCGATGTGGTCGTCGCCGCGGTGATAGGGGACATGCTCGCCGGGCGAAGGGCGGTCTACGCCGACCTGGTCGCCTACGACGAGGTGGCGCACCACTCGGGGCCGCACAGCTCGGACGCGCAGGCGGTGCTGGAGCGTCTGGACCGCTCCATCGCGCTGATCTCCAAGGTCGCCGAGCACACGCCCCGCACCTACCGGATCGTGCTGCTCTCCGACCACGGGCAGAGCCCGGGGGAGACCTTCGAAGGAGCCTACGGGCTCACGCTGAAGGACCTGGTGCGCGCGGGGTGCGGGCTGCCGGTGTCCCGGCGGGCCGAGCGTTCGAAGAGCGGTGCGGAGGCCCGCGACGCGGCGCGCGACGCCCTGCGGACCGCGCTGCACCGGCAGCCGGCCGGCGACGGTGAGGAGGAACGGCCCGCGTCGGGCTCCGACCCGATCGTGCTGTCCTCCGGGAACCTGGCCCTGATCTCGTTCCCCGACGTGCCCTACCGCATGAGTTGCGAGGAGATCCGGCGCCGCCACCCGGCGCTGCTCGGCACGCTCGCGAACCATCCCGGGATCGGTTTTCTGCTGGTGCGCAGCGAGGAGCACGGCTCGGTGGTGCTCGGCGCCGACGGTGCGGAGGTGCCCGTAGACGCGCTGAAGGACGATGACGGGCCGCTGGCCGGTTTCGGTCCCGGCGCGGCCGACGCCGTACGTCGTACCGACTCGTTCCCGCATGTCGCCGACATCATGGTCAACTCGATGCACGACCCGAGGACCGGTGTGGTGCACGCCTTCGAGGAGCAGATCGGTTCGCACGGCGGGCTCGGCGGGGAGCAGTCGCAGGCCTTTCTGCTGTCGCCGTTCGAGCTCTCGCGGCCGGTCCCCGCGGGCGTCGACCTGATCGGCGCGGAACAGGTGCACCACGTGCTGCGGCGCTGGCTGCGGGAGGGGGACGGGCCGCAGGTGCCGATCGGGCGGGTTGAGGTTTCCCGACCGGACGGTGAAGCGCAGGAACAGGTTCCGGTCGGTGGTGGTGCCGCGCCGGACGAAAATCCTCAGTCGTCTCGGCATCGGGTCCACGGCCGTCAGTGCCGACGAGGCCCGTGACCCCGCGACGTCGGCCGTGCCACTGGCCGGACGCTGGTCAGTGCGCCTCCGACGCCCTGCCGCTCCCCGCGGCCGCTGCACACCCTGGACGCGCCACGGCTTCGGCAACGTGTCGCTCGTCAGTCGCCGCGCCACGGAGGTCGCCGAGGCGCAGGGCAGAGACAAGGATCGTGGTCCGGCCCCGTGGGGTCGGACCACCATCCCGGCGTGCCGGGGGTTGCCGATGTCAGAAGTCGAGCAGATTCGTGACCCGGGACTGCGCCACGCAGCTGTTGGCGAACGTGCGCTCGTACGAGATTCGGCGGCCCTCCCACACCCCGTCAGCGGTGAGGGTGACGGGAGCGTAGATCTGCGGGCACGCACGATCCGAATCGTCGTTCAGCGTGAGCGCGGGCCGGCCGTCGGCGCGTTCGAGGTCCGCGCATGCGGCCTCGGCGTCCGGGTGGGTTCCGCCGGCGGTCGGCCTGCAGTGCAGGGTGACCGCCCGTTCGACGGTCGCTGTTGCCGCGCTCTCGCCCTGACCGACCGTCAGCACCATGGCGGAGGGCGAGTACAGGCTGTCGTGCGTGCCGGCGGCGGCAGGGCCGGCTGCCAGAGCGACGACGCCGGCGGCCAACCCCGCCATGCAGGTGATCTTGGTAACTGAGCGACGCATCGGATTCTCCTTTTTCTCGACTACGGAACCTGCAGCGTTGCTCAGGCGTCCCGAGAATTCACATCGATGACCCCTGCTTCGGACATCGGCGACGGTTGTAATTGGCCGAAAAATAGGCATGACCCGGGGTCGAAGCATTCTTTTCCGCAGGCTTCGCCGCAGTTCGTCAGATTGGACTCACACCGGGTGGGACGACCTCAGGGCCGTTAATGAGTCGTGACGCCTCGACCGATATGCAACCTTTACGCTCGATGTCGAAGGAAGGTTGTTGAAGCGGCATATAAAAATCCCTTGGGCGTGGTTTTTGCGTCAAGCTGTCGCGCCTCTGACGGCGGTCAGGCGCCCTTGATCGGTGAAAAATCTCCCGCAGCACCGGGTGAGCGGCTCAAGGATTTCCTGCACGGGACGCCCTGTCGTCCGGTCCCGCAGGACGATCCACTTCGCTGCAAAGTTGCTCCTTCATGCAACTGTTGTCCAGATATCCGCCATGTGGGCGGCCCGCGCAAATTCTTTAGGCAACGTTGATGTGATCCGGGGCAGTCGGCTGTGAACCGTCAACAGCGCGAATGGTCGGCTGCATTGCAGAGAGGAAAGACAATGCGTACTCGCCGTCGGTTTCTTCGAGGAGGAACTGCCGTGCTTGCGGCGGTGGCCGTCGCCGGAACAACCGCTTCTGTCCTCGACGAAGAATCCGCCCGGGTGAACCGGACAGGGCAGGGCCGTCCGCCCCGTGGCGAGGCCGGCGAGCCGTTCGACGAGACATACAAGGGCAGGCGTATCCAGGGATGGCCGACTGATCACGGACATCACGGGACGGGGAGCGGCTACCGCGTTCTGATAGACGGGACCGAGCTCCACGTCATGCTGAACGGAGACGGGACGTGGGTCAGTCTCATCGATCACTACGAGGTTTTCGCGACTCCGCGTGCCCTCGCACGGTCGGCAGTCGACAATCTCGCCGGCGCCGACCTCGTCCCTCGCCCGGCACATCGGTGAGCATCCAGGAAAGGGGCGCCTGACATGGCCGTGCGAAAAAACCAGTCCACGCTCACCTCCACCGAGAAGCGCGAATTCATCGATGCAGTCCTCGGACTCAAACGCAGCGGTCGTTATGACGAATTCGTGCGCACGCACAACGCATTCATCATGGGTGATACGGATCAAGGAGAACGGGTCGGACACCGATCTCCGTCCTTTCTGCCCTGGCACCGGAAGTTCCTGCTCGAATTCGAGCAGGAACTCCAACGAATCATCCCCTCCGTGGCACTGCCCTACTGGGATTGGAGCACGGACCGTACGCCCGCGTCCTCCCTGTGGGCCACCGATTTCCTGGGCGGCGACGGACGCAGCCGCGACGGACAGGTGATGGCCGGGCCCTTCGCGAACCTGGCCGGAAATTGGTCCATCGACACCCAAGTGGACACGCGCCCCTTCCTGCGGCGTGCATTGGGTGGCGGAGGAAGGGCATTACCCACACGCGCCGACATCGAGGCGGTTCTGGCAGTGGAAACATACGACGCACCGCCGTGGAACAGCACCTCGCGGGGTTTTCGAAACCTCATCGAGGGCTGGCGAGGCGTCAACCTGCACAACCGGGTGCACGTCTGGGTGGGCGGCCACATGGCAACGGGCGCCTCCCCGAACGATCCCGTTTTCTGGCTGCACCACGCCTTCATAGACAAACTGTGGGCGGACTGGCAGACACGGCATCCCGCATCGCCGTATCTGCCGGAAACCCCGACCGAAAACGTGGTGGATCTGGACTCCACCATGCGCCCCTGGAACGACGTCACGCCACGAGACATGTTGGACCACACACGGTTCTACACATTCGACACCTGAGCCCGAAGCCAGGTGCCGCGACCGGAGGCGGCCGGGCTGTCCACCACCGGGTGTCCCCGGCCAGTGGCACCGGGTGAACCGGGCCGCCTCGTGCCCGGCTCGGTCCTCGCCTTCGCGTTCTCCATGTGGCTGGTCCCCGGTTCCGGCCACGCGGCCTTGTACCAGGGCGTGCCCTTCCTCTTCGCCGGTGTCCTGGTGTAGGCCTGGGCGCCGACCCGCAGGATCGGAACGGCCGCCCAGGAACAAGGAGAGTGGTACGTGCGCGCGGTGGTGTTCGACGACTTCGGAAAGCGGCCCGAGGTACGGGAGGTCCCCGACCCCCGGCCGTCGCGCGACGGTGTCGTGGTCAAGGTCGAGGCAACCGGGCTGTGCCGCAGCGACTGGCACGGCTGGAGGGGCCACGACTCCGGCATCGCCCTGCCGCACGTCCCCGGCCACGAACTGGCGGGCACCGTCCACTCGGTGGGCGACGACGTGACCCGCTGGAGCGCCGGCGACCGGGTCACGGTGCCGTTCATCTGCGCCTGCGGCCGGTGCGCCGCGTGCGTCCGCGGCGCCCAGCAGGTGTGCGAACGCCAGGAGCAGCCCGGTTTCACCCACTGGGGCTCCTTCGCCGAGTACGTCCCCCTGCGCCACGCCGACACCAATCTGGTGGCGCTGCCGGACGCCATGGCGTTCACCACCGCCGCCGGCCTCGGCTGCCGCTTCGCCACCGCGTTCCGCGCCGTCGTCGGCCAGGGACGGGTGCGGCCGGGGGAGTGGGTCACCGTGCATGGATGCGGCGGGGTCGGCCTCTCCGCGGTGATGATCGCCGCCGCCTGCGGGGCCCGGGTCGTCGCCGTGGACGTCTCGCCGGGGGCGCTGGAGCTGGCCCGTACCTTCGGCGCGGAGATCTGCCTGGACGCCTCGACGCCGGGCGGGGGCGAGGTCGCAGCAGCCCTCCTGACGCGACCGGCGGCGGCGCGCACCTCTCGCTGGATGCCCTGGGAGCGCCGGTGACCTGTGCGAACTCCGTACAGAGCCTGCGCGGGCAGGGCCGCCACGTGCAGGTGGGCCTGCTCCCGGACGGGGTCCATCTGCCCATGGACCGGGTCGTCGCCCTCGAACTGGAGATCCTGGGCAGCCACGGCATGGCCGCCCACGCCTACCCGGAGATGATGGCCATGGTCGCCTCCGGGGCGCTGCGGCCGGATCTGCTGGTCACCAAGGAGATCGGCCTGGTCGACGTGCCGGAGGCCCTTGTGGCACTCGGCACCGCCCCCGGCACCGGGGTCACCGTGATCACCCCGGGCATCTGAAGGCCATTACCTCAGGCGTAATCGACCCCCCGAGGGCGGCACGGCAGTCTGTGAGCACCGGGACCCGGGCGACGCACTCCGTCCGGGCTCCGGGCCCACGACCGGCCCGCCCAACCCTCGACGGAGGCTGATCCGCCATGTCCACGACCCTGCTTGCCGGAATCTCCCGCACCACGGAGCCGCAGACCATGCTGCGCCGCTTCCTCGCCGTCGACGCCGTCGTCACCGGTGCCAACGGCCTGGCGTACGCGGCCTTTTCTGGGCCGCTGGGGCGGCTGCTCGGTGTGGACGCCACGCTGCTGGTCGGCCTCGGTGCCTTCCTCGCGGCCTACGGCCTGGCCGTCGGCCTCCTCGCCGCCCGCGCAAGGCCGCCGCGGGCCGGTGTCACGCTCGTCGTCGACGCCAACATCCTGTGGTCCCTCCTCAGCGTCGCCGCCCTCGGCGTGTGGCTCGACCCGACCGCCGTCGGCGCCGCCTGGACCGTGCTCCAGGCGCTGACCGTCGCCGGATTCGCCGTCCTGCAGTGGTCGGCCCTGCGCGCCACCGCTACGGCGTGAGCGACTGCAGGTACTTCACCGTCGCCGGGTCGGCCGGCAGGAACGTCTCGATGGCCAGCTCGGCGACGGTCACGTCCAAGGGCGTGTTGAACGTGGAGATCGACGACACGAAGGAGAGCACGCGGCCCTCGTGCTCGATCCGCAGCGGCAGTGCGAAGTACGGATACGGCGCCTCGCCCGCTGCCACGCCCCGCTCGTCACCGCTGCCCTCGGGCAGCGGATAGGCCGCGACCTCGTCGTACAGGCTGCGCAGCGCGTCGGAGCGGGCCGGCGCGATCTGCCGTTCCATCTGCTGCAGCAGATGGCCGCGCCACTCCGGCAGATTGCGGATCCTGGACGCGAGGCCCTCGGGGTGGAGGGTGATCCGCATGGCGTTCAACGGCGGGGCGAGCAGATGCTCCGGCAGGTCCTCGAGCAGCATCGCGATGCCCCGGTTGGCGGCGAGCACGTTGTACGTGCCGTCGACGACCAGCGCGGGGTAGGGCTCGTAGCCCTGCAGCAGTCGCTCCATGCCCTCGCGCAGCGCCTCCATCGCCGGGTCGCCAAACGGCGTCTCGGTGTAACGGGGCGCGTAACCGGCGGCCAGCAGCAGCGAGTTGCGCTCCCTCACGGGGACGTCGAGGTGCTCGGCGAGACGCAGGACCATCTCCTCGCTGGGGCGCGAACGGCCGGTCTCGACGAAACTGATGTGCCGGGCCGAGGAGCCGGCGCGCAGGGCGAGTTCGAGCTGGCTGATCCGGCGCTCCTCGCGCCAGCGGCGCAGCAGCGGACCCACCCCGCCGGCGGAAACGGCAGTTGTCATAGCCAGACCGTATTACGACCCGGTCCCCCGTCTCAGCCCCGTGCGTTGCCCAGCAGGGCAGCGAGCACCCGCTCGATGTCCATGGCGGCCGCTTCGTTGCCGGCCGGCACGGTCGCGTACGACCGGACCAGGAAGCGGCGCAGGCTCGCGGTGTCGAGCTGGAGCAGCGCGACCCCTTCCGGCGAACGCAGTTCGATCATGGTCTGCACCCGCCCGCAGGGCCAGATGTGCACATCCCCGTCCCCGCACGGCGCGCGCAACCCCGCGTCGAGCAGACTGCGGGCAAAGGTCCAGGTCACGCCGGTGTCGTTCAGACAGGCCTCCGGCGGGAAGGCCATGCGGACGGCGAACGGGTCGGTGTCGCTGTAACACAGAACCACCGGCACGGCCAGGGAGTGGGGCGCATCGCTGATGAGGCGGGCCCGTACGGATTGCTCGATGGTCGATGACATCGCTCGCTCCTCTGCTGCTGTGCGGTTCCGCTCTCGTGCTCGTACGTCGCGGGCAGGCAGAGGCCTGGGTGAGCGACGCCAGTGGCGCGTGTGACCTGCATCACCAAGACTGAAACGATTGCGCCAGGATGGCTAGGCTTTTGCGCCAACGCATTTCCCCGTAAATGGGACAGCTGGCTGGTTACGGACGGGTAGCCGCAAAGCGTTGCGGTTGAGTCGCCGCATCGCCGCCCGGGACGGGTGGCGACAGGCCGGAAAAGAGGGGATGCCCCGGCCGGACGGGGGTTTCCGGCCGGGGCGGTCACAGGGCGTGGGCGCGAGCGGCGGTCGCCTAGGGCAAAAGGTGAGGCCCGGGGGCATCTGCCCCGTGCGCACCCACTTGTAGATGAACGATAAACCACTTGGTGGTGTTCCGGCGAACCGAGGGGCCCGCTGTGATGTGCGTTACCCACGGTCACCTACCGGGAGGTGATTTCCGGACAAAGGTCACGAGCCCGGCTGCAACCCGCCCCGTGCGACCACCGAGCCCAGCACCGACGGCAGCGGATACCAGTCGGCCGACACCACGCTCGCGTGCCGACCCGCCAGCAGCGAGAGGCGGTCGCGGGCCTGCTGCTCGGTCGGGTTCGTGCCGTCGATCGCCGGCGCCACGCTGTGTGCGGCGGTCATGACGACGAGGTAGTGGTTCCGGTCGTACCAGGACGTGTCGATCGACCCGCCCGCGTACGCCGCCGCGTCCCCGTCGAAGACGACGAACCACGGGCGGATCGAGGCGTCCGCGTACCGGCTGCGCGGGTCACCGGCCGCGGCGTGATGGACCGCCGGGAACGCGCCCGCCTCGCCGAGGCGGCCCGCCGCCTCGAGGCCGCGCAGATGCGTCGCGTACTCGCGGTCGGTCCACAGTGAGTCGAACGGGTTGTCCTCCTCGAGCGTGCCCGGGATCAGCTCGACCACGAACTTCCCGGCCAGTGCCGAACGCGCCGGCCAGCCGTCCGCCCGTACGGCCGTGTCCAGGTCGCGGTGCCCGCCGACCAGGTCCGCCGGGCGGTACAGGGCGTCACCGAGTCGTGCGGTCAGCAGCGCGTCCAGCGCGGCGGGTCCGCGGCCTTGCTTGCCCTGGAAGCCGTCCTTGAGCTCCATCTTGATCAGGATCGGCCGGTGGCCCGGGTTCGCGTCGTGCCAGGACCTCATGTCCGCCAGACACCCCCCGAGGTCCTGGTTTCTCGCCTTCGTGCGCAGCTCGGCGGCGCTCGACGCGTTCACGCAGTTGTTGTCGTTTCCCAACGGGTTGCTGTGCGAGACCCGCCACGACCTGCCGAAGACGTTGGTCCACACGTCGATCTCGAGCATGGCGGCACCGGAGTCGAGCGCGTCCGCGAGGTAGGTGTACTTCGATTTCTCGTAGGCGTTGTGGACGCCGACGCCGGTGGTGGCGGAGTACGGGAGCTGCCCCGTGTCCGCCGTGCCGGTGGTGGTCGCCTGCGCCGGAGCGAGCGCGACCGACAGCAGTCCGGCCGCGACGGTCGTCGTCACGGCGGCGCGCGAAAACTTGCCCATGGGGGATCCCTGCCTTTGCGTCGGGGGGTCAAGTCGACGGAAGGCTAAGGGAGTTGGACGGCCCGTGGGGAGACTGTACCCGGCCACCCCGGGCGCCGCGTGGTGCTGGGCGAACGGTGTTCACCGGCCCCCCACGGGCGTCGTGCCAGGATGCGTACGCCGTCCGGCCGGGGCACTATGGCCGCATGCTGCTCGCCCGCGTCGCCGAGGCCTCCCGCGAGGTCGCCGCCACCTCGGCCCGCTCGCGCAAGATCGCCGCGCTGGCGGAACTGTTCGCCGAGGCCTGGCCGGAGGACGTCGCGCTGGTGATCTCCTACCTGGCCGGGCGGGTCCCTCAGGGCCGCATCGGCATCGGCTGGAGCGTGCTGAAGGAGAGTGTGCCGCCCGCCTCCGTACCGGCCCTCACCGTCGGCGAGACGGACGCCGCGCTCGCCGCCCTCGCCCAGGTCTCCGGCCCCGGCGCCCAGGCGGAACGCCGCAGCCGGGTCCACCGCCTGATGTCCGCGGCCACCGCGGAGGAGCAGCAGTTCCTGCTGCGGCTCCTCACCGGCGAGGTACGCCAAGGGGCGCTGGACGCCGTCGCGCTCGAGGCGGTCGCCAAGGCCGCCCGCGCGCCGGCGCCGGACGTGCGCCGCGCCGTCATGCTGGAAGGCTCGCTGCCCCGCGTCGCCGCGGCCCTGCTCGCCGAGGGGCCTGCGGCCCTCGAACGGTTCCGGCTGCGGGTCGGCAGTCCCGTGCAGCCGATGCTCGCGCACACCGCGAAGTCCGTGACAGATGCGGTCCGGGCGCTCGGGATCGCCTGCGTCGTCGAGGAGAAGCTCGACGGCATCCGCGTCCAGGTGCACCGCGCCGGAACCGATGTCCGGATCTTCACCAGGTCCCTGGACGACATCACCGATCGGCTGCCCGAAGTGGCCCAGCAGGCAGGGGAGATGACCGGCGACCGGTTCATCCTCGACGGCGAGGTCATCGCGATGGCCGCCGACGGCCGGCCCGTACCGTTCCAGGACATCGCCTCCCGCGTCGGCTCGCGCCTCGACGTCGAGGCGGCCCGTGCCGCGCTGCCGCTGTACCCGGTGTACTTCGACGTCCTCGCCGCCGACGGGGAGCCGGTGCTCGACCTCCCCGGCCGCGACCGGCACGAGATCCTGGCCCGGCTCGTCCCCGGGCCGACCCGGGTCAGGCGCGCCGTCGTCGACGACCCGTCCGACCCCGAACAGGTCGCCGCCGCGGAGGAGTTCTTCACCGCGACCCTGGACCGCGGCCACGAGGGAGTCCTCGTCAAGGCGCTGGACGCGCCGTACAGCGCCGGGCGCCGTGGCCGCTCCTGGCTCAAGGTCAAGCCCGTCCACACCCTGGACCTGGTGGTCCTCGCCGTCGAACGGGGTCATGGCCGGCGCACGGGGCTGCTGTCCAACCTCCACCTCGGCGCCCGGGCCCCGGACGGCGGTTTCGTGATGCTCGGCAAGACCTTCAAGGGGCTCACCGACGAGATGCTGCACCGGCAGACCGAGATGCTGAGTGAACTCGCCGTCGACGACGACGGCTTCACGGTGCGGGTGCGGCCCGAGCTCGTCGTGGAGATCGCGTACGACGGACTGCAGCGCTCCAGCCGCTACCCGGCCGGGGTCGCCCTGCGCTTCGCGCGCGTACTGCGGCACCGGCCGGACAAGACGGCCGCGGAGGCGGACACGATCGAACAGGTGCTGGCCGCCGCCGGGCGCTGAGCCGCCCGGCGGCCCCGCACGGCGCAGGCCGCTCGCGCCTGGCGCCCAAAGTCAGCGCAGCCCCAGCACCTTGTCGGCGAACGCCGACAGATTGTCCATGGTCCGGGCGATCTGCTCCTCGAGCGTCAGGTTCTCCTCGTAACGGCCGTGCCGCAGCTTCGGCTGCCGCTTGCCGCGCACGTACAGCGGGCAGGCGAGATCCGCGCACAGATACGTGCCGACCGTGTTGCCCTCGCGGCCCGCCGTCCCCGCCAGGGGCGCCGCGAACAGGGTCACCCCGGAGGAGGCGTGCCCCGTGAGACACGCATGGCACAGGCTCGACTTCACGGCGCTGGTCCGTCCGGTGGACGGGACACGCAGGGTGATTCCGACGAGCCCGTCCTCCCGCGGCAGCACAAGATGCGCCTTCAGCGGCGCGCCCGGGTCGATCCAGCCGAGGAAGTCCAGGTCGCCCCAGGGAAGTTCGGCGAAGTCGGCCGGCAGGCGCATACGGCCGGCCTCGCCCTTCGTGCAGTTCACGAAGGACGAGCGGATCTGTTTGTCGGTCAATGGTTCCACCCGGTGGAACGTACACAGCGTGGCCGGGTGCGGGCATCCGATTTACCGGGCATCGGATCTATGGTGTCCCCGTCCGCCGCCCCCTCCCGGAAGGAGCCTGGCCATGCCCACCGAGCCGCTGTCGCAGAAGGAGATCGAGGACCGGCTCCGGGAACTTCCCGGCTGGTCCCTCGAGGGCGCCAGGATCGCCCGCTCCTACCGCCTCGACTCGCACTTCGCGGCGACCGCCATGGTCGTGCACATCGCCCAGATCCAGGAGGAGCTGAACCACCACTCGGACCTCACCCTCGGCTACAACACCGTCGCCCTGACCGTCCAGTCCCACGACCTCAACACCCTCACGGAACGGGACTTCCGGCTGGCCGAGCGCATCGAGCAGATCGCGGCGGGCCACGGCGCCAACTAGTCACGGCAGAAAGGTCATCACCTCTGTCATGCTCTGCGCATGCTCGACTACGACCGTGAGGCCGCCGTCTACGACACGACACGTGGCGGCGTACCCAGGGCGGCGGCGGCCGCGGCGGCGGTGCTCGGCCTGCTGCCGGACCGTACCCGCACCCTTCTCGACATCGGCTGCGGCACCGGCCTGGTGACCGAGCGCCTGCACCGCCCCGGTCTGCGCGTACTGGGCTGCGACGGTTCGTACGGAATGGCCCGCATGGCCGCCGACCGCCTCGGCGGGGGTGTCGTGCTCGGGGACGTACGGCGGCTGCCGCTGCGCGACGCGTCCGTCGACGCGGTCAGTGCCGTATGGCTGCTGCACCTGGTGCGCCGGTCGGCGGCGGTCGTCGCCGAGGTCGCCCGCGTCCTCGGGCCCGGCGGGGTGTTCGTCACCACCGTCGACAAGGACGCGGGTCACGACGTGGGCAGCGACATCGACGCTGTTCTGCGCCCGCACCGCTCGTTCGCCGCGGCGTTTGACAGGGCCGATTTCATCGAGGAGTACGCCGCCGCGGGCGGACTGCGCCCCGTCGGCCGTGCCCGGTTCACCGGCCACGGCCAGGGCCGCACTCCGCGTTCGGCGGCGGACGTCCTGTCGGCAGGGCGGTTCGCCTCCTGGTTCACCGACGGCGACGGTGGCGGCGCCCGGCGACTGGCCGTGGAACTGCGCCGGTTGCCGGACCAGGACCGGCGCCGCCCGGACCCCGCCTACACCCTCGTGGCGTTCCGCAAGGAGACCTGAGACGCCCTACCGGCGCGACAGCTCCATCACCCGGTTCGTCAGCCACGTCCGCGCGTCGTCGACGGAGAACGCCTGCTCCCGGCGGGCGGCCGAGCCGGTGATCCCCGACCAGACGAAGCGCATGGGGACGGCCTTGCCGTCATGGGTGCCCTCGCCGTGGAAGAGGCCCCTCCCGTCGGTGCCGAAGCGTCCCACGACAGGAGGGAACAGGTCCGGTACGGCCCGCGGCCCGCGGCCCAGTGGAGGGACCACGGTTGCCGCTCGGGGTCGTACAGCCGCAGCGTCAGACCCACCTGAGCGCCGCGTTCACAGGGGTAGGGGACATCAGCCCGCAGGAGCACCGAACGGGTGGGTCTTTGCCGGAACGGCAACAAGGTTCGCGGTGACGCCGGTGCTCGGGCCACCCTGAGGCCATGAGCCATCACCACGACTCCACCCACATCGACTGGAACGAGAAGCAGCAGCTGCTGGAACAGGGCGCGGAGGTTCAGAGCCCTCTGTACCGGCAGGCGGCGAACTGGCTGGGCGCGCTGGTTCCGGTCGGTGGCATCCGCCGCATCCTCGACATCGGCAGCGGCCCCGGCGTGATCAGCGGGCTGCTCGCAGAGGCCTTCCCGTACGCCGAGGTCGTCGCCGTCGACGCCACCGCGCCGCTGCTCCAGCGGGCTCTCGCCCGCGCAGCGCAGGGCGGCCTGGCCGACCGCCTGCGCACCCATCACGCCGAACTGCCCGACGGGATCGAGCACCTGGGCGAGGCGGATCTCATCTGGGCGTCCGGGTCCGTGCACCACCTCGGTGACCAGCGCGCCGCGACCGCCGCCCTCGCCCGTCTGCTGCGGCCGGGCGGCCTGCTCGCCGTCGTCGAGGGCGGGCTGCCGGCCCGCCATCTGCCGCGCGACATCGGGATCGGCAGGCCGGGCCTGGAAAGCAGGATCGGCGCGGCCGTCGACGAGTGGTTCTCGCGGATGCGGGCGGAGCTGCCGGGAGTGAAGGACGAGGTCGAGGACTGGCGTGCGCTGCTGGCCGACGCGGGACTCACCCCGAGCGGCACGCGCTCCTTCCTCCTCGACATCCCGGCGCCCGCACCGATGACCGTACGCGAGCAACTGGTGGCCGCCTTCACATGGCAGCGCAGCATGGTGGAGGGCCTGCTGCCGGACGAGGACATCGCGATCATCGACCGGCTGCTGGACCCCGAGGCCCCTGAGGGCCTGCTGCGGCGCCCCGACGCGTACATCCTGACCGCGCGGACCGTGTTCACGGCGCGCAAGGGCTGAGACCGCCGGGGCCTTCAGCCGCCGGCCGTGCCCGGGACCACCGGCTCCAACCGCCACCACTGGCCGGGGGAGTCGGTGTCCTCCCACTGCTGCACGTTCGCCCCCTCGTCCGTGGAGGAACCGGCCACCTCCAGCAGCAGGCCGCTGATGAAGCTGACGACGGTCACCGTGCCGGGCGAGTCGAGGTGCCGCTCGACGATCCACTCCTGGGCACCGAAATTGTTCGCCCTCCACTGCTGGACATCGGCGCCGTTCTCCGTCGACGCGTTCGCCACGTCGAGGCGTTTGCCGCTTGCGGCGTTGACGAAGTGGTACAGCCCGTTGCCGTTCGGCACCGGGGTGATGTGCCATTGCTGGGAGGGCGCGCCCGTCTCCTTGCCCTGCTGGACCTTGACCCCGCTGCCCTTGCCTCCGCCGTACACCTCGAGCAGCAGTCCGCTGCCCACGTTCCGCACCAGGTAGAGCCCTGGCTCAAGTGGCCCGTCCACCGCACCCCGCCTCGTCCCGACGCCCCACCCGGCCCGTCCGGGTCAGCGACACGATCATCGTCGCACCCGCCACTGACAACGACCCCGCACGGCAACGGCGCATCCGCGTGTACGCGGCTGCGCCGCACGGGTCGTCAGGGCGTCGTCCGCTCAGGAGTTGATGTCCGACGGGTCGGGTCCCAGGCGCTTGGACTCGTCCAGAGCCGCGAAGGCGGCCATGTCGTCGGCGTCCAGCTCGAAGTCGAACACGTCGATGTTCTCCTGGATCCGCGACGGCGTCACGGACTTGGGGATCACCACGTTGCCCACCTGGAGGTGCCAGCGCAGCACCACCTGGGCCGGGGTCCGGTCGTGCTTGCGGGCCACGGCGACGACCGTGGGGGCCCGGAGCAGGCCCTTGCCCTGGCCGAGCGGGGACCACGCCTCCGTGGCGATGCCGTGCTCCGCGTGGAAGTCCCGGACGCCGGACTGCTGGAGCTGCGGGTGCAGCTCGATCTGGTTGACCGCCGGGACGACCGACGTCTCACCCATGAGGCGCTCGAGGTGCTCGGGCTTGAAGTTGGACACGCCGATCGCCTTGGCGCGGCCGTCGGCGTGGATCTTCTCCAGGGCGCGGTACGTGTCCACGTAAGTGTCCTTGGCCGGCATCGGCCAGTGGATCAAGTACAGATCGACGTAGTCGAGGCCGAGCTTCCCGAGGGAGACGTCGAAGGCGCGCAGCGTCGCGTCGTACCCCTGGTGGGAGTTCCAGACCTTTGTCGTGACGAAGAGTTCCTCGCGGGCGATCCCGGAGCTGGTGACGGCCTTGCCGGTGCCCTTTTCGTTCCCGTAGACGGCCGCGGTGTCGATGCTGCGGTAGCCGGCCTCGAGGGCGGTGGCGACCGTCTGCTCCGCCTCGTCGTCGGGCACCTGCCAGACACCGAGGCCGAGCTGCGGCATCGCGACGCCGTTGTGGAGGGTGATGAACGGGACCTTGCTCACGAGCGGTCGATCCTTACGTCGTCGGTTGCGTACTCCCACGATGAACGAGCAGCGCCGCCGGTGAATTCCCCGGCCAGGCGTAGCGGCTCACTGGTACAGGGCCTCGACCTCGACCGCGTAGGCGTTCTCGATCGCCTTCCGCTTCAGCTTCAGCGAGGGCGTCAGCAGACCGTGCTCCTCGCTGAAGGGATGCGCCAGAATCCGGAACGTACGGATCGACTCGGCCTTGGACACCAGGGTGTTCGCGGCGACGACGGCACGGCGGACCTCCATCTCCAGGTCCGGGTCGCGCACCATCTCCGCGGGCGGCAGCGCCGGCCTGCCCTGAATGGCCAGCCAGTGGTCGACCGACTCCTGGTCGAGGGTGACGAGGGCCGCGATGTAGGGACGGTCGTTGCCGACGACGATGCACTGTGCCACCAACGGATGCGCCCGTACCCGCTCCTCCAGGCCGGCGGGCGAGACGCTCTTGCCGCCCGAGGTCACCAGGATCTCCTTCTTGCGCCCGGTGATCGTCAGATAGCCGTCCTCGTCGAGCGCGCCCAGGTCGCCGGTGGCCAGCCAGCCGTCGTGCAGCACGGCGTCGGTGGCCTTCGGGTCGCCCAGATAACCCTGGAAGACGTGTGCGCCGTGCAGCCACACCTCGCCGTCCTCCGCGATGTGCACGGTGGTGCCGGGGATCGGCAGGCCCACGGTGCCGTAGCGGGTGCGCTCCGGCGGGTTCGCGGTGGCCGCGGCCGTCGACTCGGTCAGGCCGTAGCCCTCGTAGATGGTGACGCCGGCGCCCTCGAAGAACAGCCCCAGGCGACGGTCCATGCCGGAGCCGCCGGACATCGCGTGGCGCACCCGGCCGCCCATCGCCTCGCGGACCTTCGCGTACACCAGCTTCTCGAACAGCTGGTGCTGGACGCGCAGTCCGGCGGACGGGCCCGGGCCGAGCCCGAAGGCCCGGTGCTCCAGTGCCTCCGCGTACTTCACGGCCACCTCGGCCGCCTTGTCGAAGGGGCCCAGCTTGCCGGCCAGCTCCGCCTTGCGGCGGGCGGCGTTGAAGACCTTCTCGAAGATGTACGGCACCGCCAGGATGAACGTCGGCCGGAACGCGGCAAGATCGGGCAGCAGGGCGCTCGCCTGCAGGACCGGCTGATGGCCGATCTTGACCCGGCCCCGGATCGCCGCGACCTCCACCATCCGGCCGAAGACGTGCGACAGCGGAAGAAAGAGCAGGGTCGACGGCTCGTCACCCGGCTTGGAGCGGAAGACCGGCTCCCAGCGGCCGACCATCGTGTCCGTCTCGAACATGAAGTTCGAGTGGGTGATCACACAGCCCTTGGGGCGGCCCGTCGTGCCGGACGTGTAGATGATCGTGGCCACGGAGTCGGGGGTCACCGCGCGCCGGTGCCGGTGCACGACCTCGTCGTCGATGTGCGCGCCCGCCGCGACCAGCTGCTCCACAGCGCCGGCGTCCAGTTGCCACAGCCGTTTCATCAGGGGCAGCCGGTCGATCACCGAGCCGATGGTCATGGCGTGGTCCTCGTGCTCCACCATGCACGCGGAGACCTCGGAGTCGTGCAGCATCCAGAAGACCTGCTCGGCGGAGGAGGTCGGGTACAGCGGCACGGACTGGGCCCCGACGGTCCACAACGCGAAGTCGAACAGAGTCCACTCGTAGCGCGTACGGCACATCAGGGCGACCCGGTCACCGAACCGGACCCCGTGCGCCAGCAGCCCCTTCGCCAGCGCCAGGACCTCGTCGCGGAACTGCCCCGAGGTCACTTCCTGCCACTGGCCGGCACTGTCCTTGCGGCCGAGCGCGACGCGGTCCGGATCGTCGAGGGCATGGTCGAAGACCGCGTCCGCAAGTCCGCCGACCTGAGGCGCCGCGGCCAGGGGTGGGACAGTGAACTCGCGCAATGGCTGCTCCTTGTGGCGCTCCGCACAGCGCCGTGACCGTACCCCACCATCCCCTCGGGCGGGAGGGTCCTCGTGAACTGTGGACGAATGGCGTAGGCACAGGTCAGCCGCGGTGGACGGGCGGCGAAGCGGACCTTGGGCCCCGATATCTGACCGGTGAGTAAGTAGCCCGGTCGTCAATCTCCACCGAATCTGTACGGCCCGATCACCGCCGCTCTACCTGGGCGACCGTGGTGCGTACCAGGTCCGGGCGGAGCCCGGTTCAGTTTGCCGTGTACATGTTGATCAACGTAGGGTCGCCGCGGTTCAAGGTCATCTTCTCGGGGGATCACATTCAATGCGCAGTAAAGCCATGCTCGCCACCACCGCCGCACTCCTCGTTCTGACCGCCTGCGGAGGCGGAGGGCCGGAAACCGGCCCGGGATTCGGGCCGGGCCAGGGGGCCGGGCAGGCAGGAGCCGGCGACCCGGCCGAAGGCACGCTGGAGAATCCCACGAGGAACGGCGGAGTCAACGGGGCCGCCCCCGACGACGCAACCGGCTTCGCGGGACTGCCGGTCGCGGGCAGCATGAAGGCCGCATACGACTTCGTCGCGGGCAACTCCGACTGCGAGGACCTCGGGACGAACCCGAACGACGAGCGCTTCTACCCCCAGGACGCCGAGATGGACGCCGACTGGGGCGTGACGGAACGAGGCGTCTGCAGTACCGGCAACAGCGACCAGCGCACCCGGATCTTCATGGTCGGCGACATGGAGAAGTTCCAGGCGGCCTACAAGAGCGACCTCTACAAGGAGTTCGGGGACGACCCGACCGCCGGGCTGAACGGCGGCTTCGCAGTCGCCCAGGACTTCGCCGTCGTGGCGGTCGGCGACGACGACGTCCGCGGCGTCATCGGATCAGGACTGCTCGTCCTCAACTGCAATCCCAGCTTCGCCGTGCCCAGCGGCTACCAGAAGGAGAAGGCGCTGGTGGAAGGCTGTGTGCTCACGGACTTCCTCGGCGACTGACGCCGGGCCCGGCAGGGCCGTGCAACCGGTCGCCCGCCGCCAGCAGCGCACCGGCCAGCGCCTGGGCGGCCTCCCTGGCCGCGTCCCTGCGGCGGCCCTGCAGAAGGACGAAGTCGACGGTGCCCAGCTCGGGCAGGCCCGCCCGCTCCGGCACCGTGACCAGGCCGGGCGGAATCAGCCCGCGGGTGTGCGCCATCACACCGAGACCGGCGCGGGCGGCGGCCACCAGACCGCTGAGGCTGCCGCTGGTGCAGGCCATGCGCCAGGACCGGCCCGCCTGCTCCAGCACCTCCAAAGCGCGTGCCCGGGTCACGGCCGGCGGCGGGAACAGGATCAGCGGCAGCGGACGGTCCGGATCCAGCCGCAGGCCCTCCGCCGAGATCCACACCATCCGGTCCCGCCACACCAGTTCGCCGTGCGTCGCCCCCGGCCCCCGCTTGGCGAGCACCAGGTCGAGCCGGCCGGCCTCCAGCCGTTTGTGCAAGGTGCCCGACAGCTCCACGGTGAGCTCCAGGTCCACCTCGGGATGGTCGCGACGGAACGCCTCGAGGATCTCGGGGAGCCGCGTCAGTACGAAGTCCTCCGACGCGCCGAACCGCAGCCGCCCCCGCAGCCGTGTGCCCGTGAAGTACGCGGAGGCGCGCTCGTGGGCCTGCAGGATCGTGCGGGCGAAACCGAGCATCGCCTCGCCGTCCTCCGTCAGCTCCACACTGTGGGTGTCACGGCTGAACAGGGGTCGGCCGGTGGCCTCCTCGAGTCGGCGCACATGCTGACTGACCGTCGACTGACGCAGCCCGAGCCGACGCGCCGCCTGCGTGAAGTTCAGCGTCTGCGCCACCGCCAGGAACGTACGCAGCTGGGTGGGGTCGTACACGGCGTCGATCCTAGGGTTCGGCGGGCTGACGGCCGTTGCGGCCGTGCCATTCTCGGGCGTCGGAACCCCTGCCCGTCACTTCGCGCAGCACCTCCTGCTGCAGGTCGGCGAGAGAGGTGGTGCGGGTTTCCGGCACGGTGATCACGAATGGTGATGACAGTCAGCACGGCGTACGGGATTCCCGATCGGCGGTGGGTGGAGGAGCATGGGCAGGGCACGACCTGAACCGAGAGCAAGTGGAGCACATGAGCCGCCCCCGCACCCCGCGCCTGCCGTCCTGGCTGCCGATCGACCCGTACATACCGGTGCTTCTGGGGACGGTGGCCCTCGCCGCACTCCTGCCCGCCTCCGGGGCGGCGGCCGACGTCGCGGGCGGAGCCTCGACCGGCGCGGTGGCGCTGCTGTTCTTCCTCTACGGCGCGCGGCTCTCCACGCGCGAGACCCTCGACGGGCTGCGGCACTGGCGGCTCCACCTGACCGTGCTCGCCGCGACGTTCGTCGTCTTTCCGCTGCTGGGACTCGCGGGATGCGTGCTCGAACCGGCGGTGCTGACGCCCGAGCTCTACAGCGGACTCCTCTTCCTGTGCCTGGTGCCCTCGACCATCCAGTCGTCGATCGCGTTCACGTCCATGGCACGTGGCAACGTGCCCGCCGCGATCTGCGCCGGCTCCTTCTCCAGCCTCGCCGGCATCGTCCTCACCCCGCTGCTGGCCGCCCTGCTGCTCGGCGGCGCGGCGGGCGGGCTCTCGGCCGACTCGCTGCTGCGGATCGCGCTCCAGCTGCTGGTGCCGTTCCTGGCAGGCCAACTGCTGCGCCGCTGGGTCGCCGTGTTCCTGGTCCGCCACAAGCAGGTCCTCGGCTACGTGGACCGGGGCGCGATCCTGCTCGTCGTCTACACGGCCTTCGGCGAAGGCATGACCGCCGGTGTCTGGCACCAGGTCACCCCGGCCCGGCTCGGCGCGCTGCTCGCCGTCGAGGCGGTGCTGCTCGCGGCCATGCTGACGCTCACCTGGTTCGGCGCGAAGCGCCTCGGCTTCGGCCGGGCGGACCGGATCGCGATCCAGTTCGCCGGCTCGAAGAAGAGCCTGGCGGCCGGACTGCCCATGGCCACCGTGCTCTTCGGCGCGCAGGCGAGCCTGGCGGTGCTGCCGCTGATGCTCTTCCACCAGATGCAGCTGATGGTCTGCACGGTGATCGCGGGACGCCGCGCCCGCGACACGGACCGGGCCGCACCGGCGCGGCGGGGCGCGCCTACCGCGCTGCGAAGGTGACGAACGCGGTCCAGTGGGCCGCTCCCACGATGAGGTGCGGCCGGGTCCGGTCCTTCGAGTCACGCACGTGAACGGTTTCGCGTGAGGCGGCGACCTCTACGCAGTCGCCGCCGCCGGCACGCCGGCCCACGCCGAGGGCGGGCGCGGTCTGCTGCTGCTCGAAGCGCTTGCCACGGCCTGGGGCTGGACAGCCGACGATCCCGTGGTCAAGGCGGTCTGGGCGGAGCTGCGGGTCGGCGGACGCCTACGCGGGCAGGTTGAGCTGCCAGGAGACGCCGAACCGGTCGTTCACCCAGCCGAATTTGGCGCTGAAGCCGTACGAACCGAGCGGCATCAGTTCCGAGCCTTCCTCGGCCAGCGCCGCGTAGAGACGGTCGATCTCGGCCTCGTCGTCGCACTGCACAAAGAGGGACATGGCCGGGGTGAAGGTGAAGTCGTGCTTCAGCGCGCTGTCGATGCACATGTACCGCTGGCCGGCGAGCGAGAACGTGGCGTGCTGCACGGTGCCTTCCGTGCCCGGTCCGTCCGCGCCGTAGCGGGTGATGTCGACGACCTCGGCGTCGTCGAAGAGCGACATGTAGAAGGTCATGGCCTCCTCGGCCTTCCCCTCGAACATCAGGAACGTCGTGATCTTCTGCGGTGTCGTGCTTGCCATGGTGCTGGCTCCTCGAAGGTCGGCTGCGGTCCACATCATGGTTGACCGGCCGATTCCCGGCCCTGCGCGACGCGTCGACGCGGACCGGCCCTCGGCCTGCCGCCCAGTGCTCCGACCGGCCCCAGGCGACTGGGAGGCTTTCGGCGGCGTGAGCCGGAACCCGTTCTCTTGGACGGAGACACCGGGTGCGAAGATCACTCGGTGACGACGTATCCGATACGCGCCTTCGGCGCCCGCCCCTGCACCCTGGTGGTCTGCCGCGGCTGCTGCTGCGGCGACGCACGCAAGAACCCCGGCACGGATCACGCCGGTCAGCTCGCCAGATTGCGGGAGGCGGCCGCGGCGTCCGGCGGGCGGTTCGCGGTGCGCACCAGTGACTGCCTGGGCCCGTGCGGGCAGGCCAATGTGATCGTCGTGCAGCCCTCGACCGAGGCGCGCCGCCGCGGCGCGCGGGCAGCCTGGATCGGCTGGGCGCTCGACAACGACGCCACCGACGACGTCCTCGGGTGGGTCGAGGCCGGCGGTCCGGGTATCGCCGAGCCCCCGGCCACCCTCACGCTCCAGATGATCCCGCCGCCGTCCGGCGCCGCCGGCGTTCGGTAGGGGTGTCGCCGACGGGCGGTGAACCAGGCGATGAGTGACCCACCAGTTGCTTCCTGGGTGGTTCTCACCGCCCTGGCCGCCGCCGGCCGGTCCGGCCGGGGCCTCAGGAGGAGCCCGGTCAGGAGCCGCGCACGCCGCCCCGGTCAGTCGGTGCCGAACTCCATCGCTGCCCGGTCGAGCATCTCGTCGTCCTCCTCGACCCTGCCGCGGGAGGCGATGACCTCCGCGCCGCCCTGCGGCATCGCGCCGATCAGCCCGGTCGAGGCGGCCTGGGCGGCACCGATGAGCGTCTCGTGCGTATTGCCGACGATGCCGAGACCGGCGTACTGCTCCAGCTTGGCGCGGGAGTCGGCGATGTCGAGGTTGCGCATGGTGAGTTGGCCGATCCGGTCCACCGGGCCGAACGCCGAGTCCTCGGTGCGCTCCATGGACAGCTTGTCCGGGTGGTAGCTGAACGCGGGGCCGGACGTGTCCATGACCGAGTAGTCCTCGCCGCGCCGCAGCCGCAGCGTCACCTCTCCGGTGACCGCCGTGCCCACCCAGCGCTGCAGCGACTCGCGGATCATCAGCGCCTGCGGGTCGAGCCAGCGGCCCTCGTACATCAGGCGACCGAGGCGCCGGCCCTCGTTGTAGTACTGCGCGAGGGTGTCCTCGTTGTGGATCGCGTTGACCAGGCGCTCGTACACGGCGTGCAGCAGTGCCATGCCCGGTGCCTCGTAGATGCCGCGGCTCTTGGCCTCGATCACCCGGTTCTCGATCTGGTCGGACATGCCCATGCCGTGGCGGCCGCCGATGGCGTTCGCCTCCATCACCAGGTCGACCGGGGAGGCGAATGCCTTGCCGTTGATCGTCACCGGGCGGCCCTGGTCGAAGCCGATCGTCACGTCCTCGGTGGCGATCTCGACCGAGGGGTCCCAGAACCGCACGCCCATGATCGGGTCGACGGTCTCGACACCGGTGTCGAGGTGCTCCAGGGTCTTGGCCTCGTGGGTGGCGCCCCAGATGTTGGCGTCGGTGGAGTACGCCTTTTCAGTGCTGTCGCGGTAGGGGAGGTCGTGGGCGAGCAGCCACTCCGACATCTCCTTGCGGCCGCCGAGCTCGGAGACGAAGTCCGCGTCGAGCCACGGCTTGTAGATACGCAGGTGCGGGTTGGCGAGCAGGCCGTAGCGGTAGAACCGCTCGATGTCATTGCCCTTGAACGTCGAGCCGTCGCCCCAGATCTGCACGCCGTCCTCGAGCATCGCCCGGACCAGCAGGGTGCCGGTGACGGCGCGGCCGAGCGGCGTCGTGTTGAAGTAGGAGCGCCCGCCCGAGCGGATGTGGAACGCGCCGCAGGTGAGTGCGGCCAGGCCTTCCTCGACCAGCGCCGCGCGGCAGTCGACCAGGCGCGCGATCTCGGCACCGTACGCCGACGCACGGCTGGGCACCGACGCGATGTCGGGCTCGTCGTACTGGCCGATGTCGGCGGTGTAGGTGCACGGGACGGCACCCTTGTCGCGCATCCACGCGACCGCGACGGAAGTGTCGAGGCCGCCGGAGAAGGCGATGCCGATGCGTTCGCCGGTGGGCAGGGAGGTAAGAACCTTGGACATGGGGAAGAGTATGCGCCATTACGCATGATCATGCAATGTCGCGCTATGCATGCAGGCAACGAGGGCGGCCTGCGCGGGCGGGCGCCGGCCCCCGCCGTCGGACGCCTGCCGTATCGGACCGGCCGCTGTGCGGGTGGCCGCACTCACGGAAGGACCGGGCAGGGGCCGCTCCACCGCAGGCCCGGCCGTGTCCCGTGCAGCGGGACGCGTCACACCCCGGTGCCGAGGGCGATGCGCTCCTCACCCGCGTACACGTTCATATTGGTGCCGCGCAGGAAACCGACCAGCGTGAGGCCGGTTTCCGCGGCCAGGTCCACCGCGAGGGAGGAAGGGGCGGAGACGGCCGCCAGGACCGGGATGCCCGCCATCACCGCTTTCTGCGCCAGCTCGAACGACGCCCGCCCGGAGACCAGCAGGATCGCTTGGGACAGCGGGAGCCGGTCGTCCTGCAGGGCTCGGCCGACGAGCTTGTCGACCGCGTTGTGCCGGCCGACGTCCTCGCGTACGTCGAGCAGTTCGCCCTCGGGCGAGAACAGCGCCGCCGCGTGCAGGCCTCCGGTCCGGTCGAAGACCCGCTGCGCCGCCCGTAGCCGGTCGGGGAGACCGGCGAGCAGAGCGGGCTCGACACGTACCGGGGGAGTGTCGGCGATCGGGAAGTGCGCCGTGGTGCGCACGGCCTCCAGGCTGGCCTTGCCGCACAGCCCGCACGACGACGTCGTGTAGACATTGCGCTCCAGGGTGATGTCCGGCACCGCGACACCGGGTGCGAGCGCCACGTCCACCACGTTGTACGTGTTGCTGCCGTCCTCGGTGGCGCCCGCGCAGTACACGATCGACCGCACCTGCGAAGCGGAGTGGATCACGCCCTCGCTGACCAGGAAGCCCGCGGCCAGCGCGAAGTCGTCGCCCGGCGTGCGCATGGTGATGGCGAGGGGCTTGCCGTTCAGCCGGATCTCCAGGGGCTCCTCGGCGACCAGCGTGTCGGGACGGGTCGACACCGCCCCGTCCCGGATGCGGATGGTGCGGCGGCGCTCGGTGACCCGTCCCATGAGATCAGACCCGATTCTGTACGTGTCGGTAGCCGAAACGGCCCTTGATGCAGAGGTTGCCGTGGGTCACCGGGTCGTCGCGCGGCGAGGTGACCTCGACGATCTCATTCTCCTGCACGGCGGTGTGAGGTTGCAGCCGACGCCGCGGTACGCGCACACGGTCGGGGTCCGCGTCTGTGCCGACTCGTCCCAGGTGCCGGACGCACGCGTGTCGAACTCCGACTTCAAGGACAGCGCCCCCGTCGGGTACACCTCGATGCAGTTCCCGCAGTACACGCATGCCGAGTCGGTGAGGGGCGCGTCGTGCTCCGTGGAGATACGGGAGTCGAAGCCGCGGCCCGCGACGGCGATGGCGAAGGTGTTCTGCCGCTGGTCGCTGCGGGCGTCGACGCACTTGTGGCAGAGGATGCACTTGTCGTGGTCGCGGACATGGGGGTCGTTGTCGATCTTCCTCGACGAGCCTGCGGGGCAACTGGAGATCGATGGCGGTCATCCGTAGGCTCCCAGCCGGTCGATGGCGGATTCGACGGCGTTCCAGGCGGTCTGTCCGAGACCGCGGATCGAGGCGTCCCGCATGGCCCGGCCGACCTCGCGCCGCAGCGCGAGGTACCTCGCCGGGGTCAAGAGCCGTGCGGATCGCGCCCGGCCGCAGCCCGCATCCTCGGGAAGCTCCAAAGACCGGGCCCGGAAGCTGTGGGATCACCTGCCCTCGTACCAGCCGGTAGCAGCCAAGACTGGGTGGTTACTGACTTCATGATCGAGGGGAACGCCACTCATGACCGGCTCACGCGTCGTCGCGCTCGGGCATTACCAGCCCGCCAAGGTGCTCACCAACGACGACCTGGCGGCCATGGTCGACACCAGCGACGAGTGGATCCGCAGCCGCGTCGGGATCAGGACCCGTCATGTGGCGGGACCCGACGAGCCGGTCGACGAGCTCGCCGCGCACGCCGGGGCCAAGGCGCTGGCCTCGGCAGGGCTTACCCCGGCCGACATCGACCTGGTCCTCGTCGCCACGTCCACCGCCGTCGACCGGTCGCCCAACACCGCCGCCCGGGTCGCGGCGCGGCTCGGCATGGGCTCGCCCGCGGTGATGGACCTCAACGTCGTGTGCGCCGGCTTCACCCACGCGCTCGCCACCGCCGACCACACCCTGCGGGCGGGCGCCGCTACCCGGGCTCTGGTCATCGGGGCGGACAAGATGGCCGACATCGTCGACTGGACCGACCGCTCGACATGCGTGCTCGTCGGCGACGGCGCGGGCGCGGCTGTGGTCGAGGCCGTCCCGGAGGGCCAGGACCCGGGAATCGGCCCGGTGCTGTGGGGCTCCGTACCCGAGATGGGGCACGCCGTGCGGATCGAGGGCACTCCGCCGCGCTTCGCGCAGGAAGGCCAGTCCGTCTACCGCTGGGCCACCACCCAGCTGCCGCCGATCGCCCGCAAGGTCTGCGAACGCGCGGGCGTCGCCCCCGAGGAACTGGCGGCGGTGGTACTGCACCAGGCCAATCTGCGGATCATCGAGCCGGTCGCGCAGAAGATCGGCGCCGTCAACGCCGTCATCGCCCGCGACGTCGTGGACTCGGGAAACACCTCGGCCGGGTCGATCCCGATGGCACTCTCCAAGCTCGTCGAGCGCGGTGAGATCGAGTCCGGCGACCCGGCCCTGCTCTTCGGATTCGGCGGAAATCTTTCGTACGCGGGCCAGGTGATCCGCTGCCCCTGAGTTTCACGGGCAGACTGACGGGATGGTGACGAAGCGAAGTGCCGGGCTGCTGCTGTGGCGGCGGCGGCCGGCCGGTGTCGAGGTCCTCATCGGGCACATGGGCGGCCCATTCTGGCAGTCGCGCGACGAGGCGGCCTGGTCGATCCCGAAGGGCGAGTACGAACCGGATGAGGAGCCCATGGCCGCCGCGCGACGGGAGTTCGAGGAGGAACTCGGTCTCCAGGCCCCGGCCGGCGACTGGCATCCGCTCGGCGAGGCGCGGCAGTCGAGCGGCAAGCTCGTGACGGTGTGGGCGATGGAGGGCGACCTCGACACGTCTCTCGTCGTGCCGGGCACCTTCACCATGGAGTGGCCGCGGGGTTCCGGCGAGACGCGGGAGTTCCCAGAGGTCGACCGGGCGGAGTGGTACGGCGTGGAGGAGGCCCGGCCCAAACTGGTGAGCGGCCAGCGGGTCTTCCTGGAGCGTCTGATTCCGCTCCTGTGACCGTTCTCGGGGGGCGGCCGGACGTGGCGGGCGTCTCGTGGAAAGGGGGGATTGCGCCCGGTGGACCGCAGGCGATGCCAATTCCTCGATCACCGTTGTCGTCCGCCGTTCGCCGCTCCATCGCCCGGAAGGGGACCATTGATGTTGTTCGCAGGACTGCCGCAGGGGACCGTGCCCAAGCTGGAACGGCCGGGCCCACTGCGTGAGCGCGTGTACAAGGCACTGCTCGAGCTGATCACCACCCGTGCGCTGCGGCCCGGCCAACATCTGGTGGAGGGCGAGCTCGCCGGTCATCTGGGCGTCTCGCGCCAGCCCGTCCGAGAGGCGCTGCAACGTCTCAACACCGAAGGATGGGTCGACCTCCGCCCCGCCCAGGGCGCGTTCGTCCACGAGCCCACCGAAGCGGAGGCCGACCACCTGCTGTCGGTGCGTACGCTGCTGGAGGCGGAGGCCGCCAGGCTCGCGGCGGCGAACTCGGACAAGGCAGGCCTCGCGGCCCTGGAAGAACTGTGCGCCAAGGGCGAGCGGGCCGTCGCGGAGGACGACCTCGACCTGGCGGTGGCCACCAACGCGGCCTTCCACACCAAGGTGATGGAGCTCGCCGGCAATCTCGTCCTCGCGGAGCTCGCCGGGCAGGTCGACCGCCGGGTCCGCTGGTACTACACCCCGGTCGCCCGGCAGCGCGGACAGCAGTCGTGGATCGAGCACCGCGAGCTGATCGCGGCGATCTCCGCCAGTGACGAGAAGCGGGCGACGGAGATCATGCGGGCCCACACAGAGCACACACGCAGGACCCACCTCCAGCGCGAACAGCCCTGACTCGGCGCCCCATTGGGGCAGGCAGCCGACCGACCGCGAGCATGAGCCGCATCGCCGTGTCGTGGGCCGGTGCGGAAAGGGGTGTATGGACCCGGCGTTTCCGGGCGGGGCCCGGTGCGTGTGAGCGGCGCCCCTGGGGGCGCCCGCGTTCTCCGGGCGGGGCCCGGTGGGTGTGCGTGACGCGCTCGCGTTCCCACCGGACCCGCCTGCGGAGGTTTGACCCCCGCACCCGCCTAGCCTTCCCTTTTCTCCACGCCCTGGGCGTGGGTTGTACGCCCAGCGGGGCTGCTCCGCAGCCGTCCGGCGCCCCCGGACACCACGCGAGGCGCGGTACGGGGCCCGGGGCGGAGCGCGGTGGTCGGGTTCGGGCGGAGCCCGGTTACGGGAAGGGGTGGGGTGGTGGAACAGCCCGCGCAGCCGAACCGCACCCGCATCCGGCGGACCGCCAGTCGGGCCTGCCGGGCTTTCGGCCCGCCTTGAGCCCCCTCGGGAGGCAGCACCGGCCCTGGGGGACGACCACGGCCGGCAACGGCCCCTCGGAACCGACCGCCGGCGGGGAAACCCGGGGCGCACCGCCTTCGGCCGATCCACGCCCGAAGGGGTGCGGCGCCCCGCGCCCTTGCTTTGTCTTGAGTGTGGAGAAAGTTGGGTCGGATCTGTGCGCAAGTTCTTCCCAGTTCGGTAAAGCGCTGCTACGTTCCCCACGAAAGCCCGACGGAGACACCGGACTGGGTCCCCAGCCGAAGGCCAGGGGAGGGGAGGGGCACGTGAGACGGATGACCGCTCGACCCGCGAACGCGCATCAGGCGCGACTGCTCCGGCTGTTGCGTGATGGTGGGCCCAACTCCCGTGCGCAGCTCGGCGATCAGGTGGACCTGTCCCGTTCCAAGCTCGCCGTCGAGGTGGACCGGTTGCTGGAGACGGGGCTCGTGGTCGCCGACGGGCTCGCCGCCTCCCGGGGCGGGCGCCGCTCGCACAACATCCGGCTCGCGCCCGCGCTCCGCTTCCTCGGTGTGGACATCGGTGCCACCTCGATCGACGTCGCCGTCACCAACGCGGAGCTGGAGGTCCTCGGGCATCTCAACCACCCCATGGACGTCCGCGAAGGCCCCGTCGCCGTCTTCGAGCAGGTGCTGTCGATGGCCGCGAAGCTCAGGGCCTCCGGCGTCGCCGAGGGCTTCGACGGTGCGGGCATCGGCGTCCCCGGCCCGGTCCGCTACCCCGAGGGCGTGCCCGTCGCGCCCCCGATCATGCCGGGCTGGGACGGTTTCCCCGTACGAGAGGCGCTCAGCCAGGACCTCGGCTGCCCCGTCATGGTCGACAACGACGTGAACCTGATGGCCATGGGGGAGCAGCACGCGGGCGTCGCGCGCTCCATCGGCGACTTCCTCTGCGTCAAGATCGGCACGGGAATCGGCTGCGGGATCGTGGTCGGCGGCGACGTCTACCGCGGTACGACCGGCAGCGCCGGCGACATCGGCCACATCCAGGTGGAGCCGGACGGCCGCGCCTGCGCCTGTGGCAACCGCGGCTGTCTGGAGGCGCACTTCAGCGGTGCGGCCCTGGCTCGCGACGCCGAGGACGCGGCGCGTGCCGGCCGGTCGGCGGAACTCGCCGCCCGACTGGAGGCGGCCGGGCGGCTCACGGCCGCGGACGTGTCGGCCGCCGCCGCGGCCGGTGACGCCGCCGCCCTTGATCTCATCAGGGAAGGAGGCAACCGTCTCGGCCAGGTCATCGCCGGGCTGGTGAGCTTCTTCAACCCGGGCCTCGTGGTGATCGGCGGCGGTGTGACCGGGCTCGGCCACACGCTGCTGGCCAGCGTGCGCACCCAGGTCTACCGGCAGTCCCTGCCGCTGGCCACCGGCAACCTGCCCATCGTGCTCGGAGAGTTGGGTCCGACCGCCGGAGTCATCGGCGCGGCACGGCTCATCAGCGACCACCTGTTCTCGCCGGCCTGACCGGGCCGGTCGAGCCTTTCCGGCCCGACCGGGGCCGGTCGAACGCACCGGGCGCGACCGGACCGGACGACACGTAACGCACCGCCCGCTCCACACCCTGCACCGCCCCAGACGTCACCGCATCCCCGTCTCACCGCCCCACCCGCACCGCCCCAGACGTCACCGCACACCGCCCCACCCGCACCGCCCGAGACGTCACCGCACCCTGTCTCACCGCACACCGCCCCACCCGCACCGCCCGAGACGTCACCGCACCCTGTCTCACCGCACCACCAGCCCCACCCGCACCGCCCGAGGCGTCACGGCACACCGCCCCACCCACACCGCCCGAGACGTCACCGCACCCTGTCTCACCGCACCACCAGCCCCACCCGCACCGCCCAAGGCGTCACGGCACCCCGTCTCACCACACCACCGCGCCACCGCGCCATACGCACCACGCACACCACCCGCACCGCCCGGGGCGCCCCGCGCCACCGCCCCGGCGCCGCGTGGCCGTCAGGCCACCCCGCCCTGGGACAGGTGGCCGTCAGGCCACCCCGCCCTGCCCGCTCACCGGCCGCACCCGCCGAGGGGATTCGTCATGGCACCAGAACCACCCCTGCTCACCATGTCCGGCATCACCAAGTCGTTCCCGGGCGTCCGTGCCCTCGACGGCGTGGACCTGGAGGTCCAGGCCGGCGAAGTCCACTGCCTCCTCGGCCAGAACGGCGCCGGCAAGTCCACCCTGATCAAGGTGCTCGCCGGAGCGCACCAGCCCGACAGCGGTGAGATCATCTGGCGCGGCGAGCCCGTGTCCCTCAGGTCGCCGATCGCCGCCATGCGCCTCGGTATCGCCACCATCTACCAGGAACTCGACCTGGTCGAAGGGCTGTCCGTGGCGGAGAACGTCTTCCTCGGGCACGAGCCCACCTCCGCCGGCTTCGTCGTACGCGGCTTTGCCGCCCGCACCGCGACCGCCGAACTCCTCCAAAGGCTCGGCCACTCGGAGATCGACCCCTCGCGACTCGTCGGCGACCTGTCCGCCGCCCACCAGCAGATCGTCTCCATGGCCCGCGCCCTCTCGCACGACGTGCGCCTGATCGTGATGGACGAGCCGTCGGCCGCGCTCGACCCCGACGAAGTCGACAACCTCTTCCGGATCGTGGGCGACCTGACCGCCGACGGAGTCGCCGTCGTCCACATCTCCCACCGCCTCGAGGAGATCCGGCGCATCGGTGACCGGGTCACCGTCCTCAAGGACGGCCGGGCCGTCGCCGTCGGTCTGCCCGCCGAGTCCACCCCGACCCGTGACGTCGTCGCCCTGATGACCGGGCGCAACGTGGAGTACGTCTTTCCCGAGCGCCCCGACAAACCTGCCACCGCCGTGAAGGAGCCGGTGCTGAGGGTCGAAGGGCTCACCCGGCGCGGCGAGTTCGCACCCGTCCACCTCGAGCTGCGCCCCGGCGAGATCGTGGGCCTCGCCGGGCTCGTCGGCTCCGGCCGCAGCGAGATCCTGGAGACGATCTACGGGGCGCGCAGGGCCGACGGCGGCCGCGTCCTCGTCGACGGTGCCGCGCTGCCGCCCGGCAGCGTCCGGGCAGCGGTCCGGGCCGGTATCGGACTCGCCCCGGAGGAACGCAAGACGCAGGGGCTGCTGATGCTCGAATCCGTCACCCGCAACGTGTCCCTCTCCACCCTCTCCCGCTTCTCCCGCGCCGGCTGGCTCGACCACCGCGCCGAACGCGCCGCCGCGCAGCAGGCCACCAGGGGACTGTCCCTGCGCCCCGACAACCCCGACGCCCGCATCCGCACCCTCTCCGGCGGCAACCAGCAGAAAGCGGTGCTCGCGCGCTGGCTGCTGCGCGGCTGCAAGGTGCTGCTGCTGGACGAGCCGACCCGGGGCGTCGACGTCGGCGCCAGGGCCGAGCTCTACGCCGTGATCCGCCGACTGGCCGACGAAGGCCTCGCCGTACTTCTCGTATCCAGCGAAGTGCCCGAAGTCCTGGGCCTCGCCGACCGGGTGCTGGTGCTGCGTGAGGGCAGCGTCGTGCATACGGCGGACGCCCGGGAGCTCGATGAGCACCGCGTACTCGACCTCGTGATGGAAGGGAGCCCGTCGGCATGACCCAGCCGGCCCCCCCGGCGCAGCAGGACGCGCCGATGCCCGCCGCCAAGTCCACGCCGGACAAGGGAGGTTCACGCCGTCCGCTGGGACTGCGCATGGATGTCCGCAACCTGTCGCTGCTCGGTGTCCTCGCCGTACTCGTGGCGGTCGGCGGCTTCACCAAGCCCGACGAGTTCCTCGCCACCAGCAATCTGCAGCTCGTCCTCACCCAGGCATCCGTCATCGGTGTCGTCACCGTCGGCATGACCTTCGTCATCACCAGCGGCGGCATCGATCTGTCCGTCGGGGCCATCGTGGCCCTCGCCTCGGTGTGGGCGACGACCGTGGCCACGCAGGAGTTCGGTTTCGCGGGCATCCTGTTCACGGCCGTGGTCGTCGGCGTGGGCTGCGGACTCGTGAACGGCCTGCTCATCGCGTACGGGCGGATGGTGCCGTTCATCGCCACCCTCGCCATGCTCGCGTCCGCCCGCGGCCTCGCCCTGCAGATCACCGACGGCAAGACCCAGATCGTCACCGTCGACTCGGTGCTCGACCTCGGCGTCAGGGACGCCTACATCCTCGGCATCCCGCCCCTGGTGCTGGTCTTCGCCGCGGTCACCGTCATCGGCTGGCTCGTCCTCAACCGCACCACCTTCGGCCGCCGTACCGTTGCGGTCGGCGGCAACGCGGAGGCCGCGCGGCTCGCCGGCATCGACGTCCGCCGCCAGCGGCTCTACCTGTATCTGCTGTCCGGGCTGTGCTGCGGCATCGCCGCCTTCATGCTGATCGTCCTCGCCGGATCCGGCCAGAACACCAACGGCAACCTCTACGAACTCGATGCCATCGCCGCCGCCATCATCGGCGGAACCCTGCTCAGCGGCGGCCGCGGCACCATCGTCGGCTCCGTCCTCGGTGTCCTCGTCTTCACCACGATCACCAATATCTTCGCGCTCAACAACCTCGAGAGCGCCGTACAGCAGATCGCCAAGGGCGCCATCATCGTCGCCGCCGTACTCGTCCAGCACCGCACGCTGCGAGGCGCCGGCGAGGCCTGACACCCGGCCAGGCCCCTGGACGCTCCTCCCGCCCCCGCGCACCGCCCAGCTGAAGGGTTGACCCGTCATGCCAGAAATCCCAGCCACCAGCCGCAGAGGACTGCTCTTCGGCACCGCCGCGATCTCCGCCGGCGCCCTGCTCACCGCGTGCACCAGCAACGAGCCCAAGACGGAGAAACAGCCGGCCGACAACGCCCCGGTCGCCGACGACAAGCCCGGCAAGGCCGTCACCATCGGCTTCGCCGGACCGCAGGCCGACCACGGCTGGCTCAACGCCATCAACGTCAACGCCAAGTCCCGCGCCGAGAAGTACTCCGACGTCACCCTGGAGATCACCGAGGGCTCCAACGACACGGCCGCCCAGATCGGCCAGGTCCAGACCCTCATCAACAAGAAGGTCGACGTCCTGGTCATCCTGCCCGCCGACGGCAAGGCCCTCACCCAGGTCGGGCTGCAGGCCATGAAGGCGGGCATCCCCGTCGTCAACCTGGACCGGATCTTCGCGTCCCCGCAGGCGTACCGCTGCTGGATCGGCGGCGACAACTACGGCATGGGGCTCAACGCCGGCAACTACATCGGCGAGCAGCTCAAGGACAAGCCCAACGCCAAGGTCATCGAGCTCGCCGGACTCGACAACCTGGAGCTCACCAAGCAGCGCACCCAGGGCTTCGACGACGCCCTGAAGAACTACCCCAACCTCAGGAAGGTGGCCCGCCAGGCGGCCGACTTCACCGTCGAGTCCGGCCAGGCCAAGATGGCGCAGCTGCTCCAGGCCCAGTCGCAGTTCGACGCGCTGTGGAACCACGACGACGACCAGGGCGTGGGCGCACTGCGCGCCATCGCCCAGGCCGGCCGCAAGGACTTCCTGATGGTCGGCGGCGCCGGCGCCAGGTCGGCGATGGACGCCATCAAGGCCGACAACAGCGTGCTCAAGGCCACCGTCCTCTACCCGCCGACCATGGCCGCCTCCGCCATCGATCTCGCTCGCGCGCTCGGGCAGGGCAAGGGCGTCAGCGGGATGGCCGAGCTCGAGATCCCGGCCTCCCTGACCCTCTACTCGGCCGTCGTCACCAAGGACAACGTCGACGAGTACCTGCCCACCGGCTTCAACTGACCGGCGGCGCGCGGGGGCCCGCTCGGGCCCCGCCCCCACCGAGCACACCGACGAGTCCGTGACTCCGACGAGGAGGATCCGAATGGAACTGAGGGACAGTGAGGCCGCACCGCCGACACTGGGCGTCGGCATGGTCGGCTACGCGTTCATGGGCGCCGCGCACTCCCAGGGGTGGCGCACCGTCGGCCGCGTGTTCGACCTGCCCCTGCGGCCGGTCCTCGCCGCGATCGGCGGCCGTGACCCCGCCGCCGTGCGATCGGCGGCCGACAAGCACGGCTGGGCCGTGGCGGAGACCGACTGGCGCGCCCTCGTGGCCCGCGACGACGTGCAGCTCGTCGACGTCTGCACACCGGGCGACAGCCATGCGGAGATCGCGATCGCGGCGCTGGAGGCGGGCAAACACGTCCTGTGCGAGAAGCCCCTGGCCAATTCGGTCGCCGAGGCGGAGGCCATGGTCGCGGCCGCCGAACGGGCCAGGAGGAACGGGCAGCTGGCGATGGTCGGCTTCAACTACCGCCGGGTGCCCGCGCTGTCCTACGCCCGCCGGCTGATCGCCGAGGGCAGACTCGGCACCCTGCGCCACGTACGGGTGACGTATCTGCAGGACTGGCTGGTGGACCCGGGCTTCCCGCTGACCTGGCGGCTCGAGCGCGAGCACGCGGGGTCCGGGGCGCTCGGCGATCTGGGCGCCCATATCGTCGACCTCGCGCAGTACCTCGCGGGGGAGCTGCTGGTCGGCGTCTCCGCACAGCTGGAGACCTTCGTCAGGGAACGGCCCCGGCTCGAGGGTGCGTCCGCCGGTCCGACCGCGTCCGGCGGCACGCGCCGCGGGCCGGTCACCGTCGATGACGCGGCCGTCTTCACCGGGCGGCTCACTTCGGGGGCGCTCGCCACCTTCGAGGCGACCCGGATGGCGACGGGCCGCAAGAACGCCCTGCGGCTGGAGATCAACGGGGAGTACGGTTCACTCGCGTTCGACCTGGAGCGGCTGAACGAGCTGTCCTTCCACGACCACCACGAGCCGGCCACCACCGCCGGGTTCCGCAGGATCCTCGTGACCGAGGCGGAGCATCCCTACCTGGGGGCCTGGTGGCCGCCGGGTCACGCACTCGGCTATGAGCACACGTTCGCCCACCAGGCGCGCGACCTGGTGGAGGCGATCGCGTCCGGCACCGATCCGGTGCCGTCGTTCGCCGACGGGCTTCAGGTGCAGCGGGTGCTCGCGGCCGTGGAGGAGAGCGCGCACAAGAGCGCCGTCTACACCCCCGTCCAGGCAGTACAGGCCGAAGTCCGGTAGAGACCCCGCAGGAACCCGGTAGAGACCCGGCAGGAACCCGGTAGAGACCCGGCACGATTTCCGGTTTGGAGGCGCCATGCCACGCCCGTTCACCCTGTTCACCGGCCAGTGGGCCGATCTGCCGCTCGAGGAGGTCTGCTCGCACGCCCGCGACTTCGGCTACGACGGCCTCGAACTCGCCTGCTGGGGAGACCACTTCGAGGTCGACAAGGCCCTCGCCGACCCGTCCTATCTGGACGGTCGGCACGCGCTGCTGGAGAAGTACGGCCTCAAGTGCTGGGCGATCTCCAACCATCTGGTCGGCCAAGCGGTCTGCGACAACCCCATCGACGAGCGCCACCAGGGCATCCTGCCCGCCCGGATCTGGGGCGACGGCGAGCCGGAGGGCGTACGGCAGCGGGCGGCGGCCGAGGTGAAGGACACGGCGCGCGCCGCGGCCGCCTTCGGCGTCGACACGGTCGTCGGCTTCACCGGTTCGTCGATCTGGCACCTCGTGGCGATGTTCCCTCCGGTGCCGGAGCGCATGATCGAGCGTGGCTACGAGGACTTCGCGGAGCGCTGGAACCCGATCCTGGACGTCTTCGACACCGAGGGGGTCCGTTTCGCCCACGAGGTCCACCCCAGTGAGATCGCCTACGACTACTGGACCACCAAACGCGCCCTGGAGGCGGTGGACGACCGGCCGGCCTTCGGCCTCAACTTCGATCCGAGCCACTTCGTCTGGCAGGACCTGGACCCGGTCGGGTTCCTCTACGACTTCCGGGACCGGATCTACCACGTGGACTGCAAGGAGGCCCGTAAGCGTCTGGACGGGCGCAACGGGCGGCTCGGTTCCCATCTGCCGTGGGGCGACCCGCGGCGCGGCTGGGACTTCGTCTCCGCCGGGCACGGCGACGTGCCGTGGGAGGACGTGTTCCGGATGCTGCGCTCGATCGGCTACGACGGTCCCATCTCGGTGGAGTGGGAGGACGCCGGCATGGACCGCCTCATGGGAGCGCCGCAAGCGCTTGCTGATCTGAAGCGGTTCGACTTCGAGCCCCCGGCTGCCTCCTTCGACGCCGCCTTCCAAGGCGGCGACAACTAGAACAAGCCAGGTCCGGGCCCGGTGGCGAGGGATGTCACCGGGCCGGTCCGGGCTGCCCGGGTACGTCTTTGTCCTGCACTGGGAAAAAGTTCAACTTCCTTGGCGCACAAGGCCTTTCCGTCCAGGACGAACCCGGCTACGGTCCCATCTCGTGTTCACGACCCAGGTGGTTCGGGAGTGACGGCGCACTCCGGGTCCACGGCACCCCGCCCGTTCGACCGGCCTTACCGGAGGACACTCGTGCACAGAACAAGGCCCAGAGGCCGCAAGGCACTCGCACTGCTCACCGGCGGCCTCCTCGCCGCCACGTCGCTGGCCCTCACCGCGCCGACCACCGCGTCCGCCGCCGACCCTGAAGCGGCCGTCTCCGCGGCAGCCGAGGAGTTCCAGCAGGTCACGCTCGCCAAGGGTGGTGAGGAGACCGGCGAGCCCATGTCGCTGGCCGTCCTGCCCGACCGCAGCGTGCTCCACACCTCGCGCAGCGGCGAGCTGCGCATGACGGACGCCGCCGGCAACACCCGCGTCGTCGGTACCGTCCCCGTCTACTCGCACGACGAAGAGGGCCTCCAAGGCGTCGGCCTGGATCCGAACTTCGAGCAGAACCGTTTCGTTTATCTCTACTACGCCCCGCCGATGGACACCCCCGCGGGCGACGCTCCGGGCGAGGGCACCGCGGCGGACTTCGCCAGGTTCGACGGCGTCAACCGGCTCTCCCGGTTCGTCCTCAACCAGGACGGCACGCTGAACAACGCCAGCGAGAAGAAGATCATCGACATCCCGGCGACCCGCGGCATCTGCTGCCACGTCGGCGGCGACATCGACTTCGACGCCGAGGGCAACCTCTACCTCTCGACCGGCGACGACTCCAACCCCTTCGCCTCCGACGGCTACACGCCCATCGACGACCGGCCCGGCCGCAACCCCGCGTACGACGCCCGCCGCACCTCCGGCAACACGAACGACCTGCGCGGAAAGATCCTGCGCATCAAGGTCGAAGCGGACGGCTCGTACTCCGTGCCCGAAGGCAACCTCTTCGCCCCCGGCACGGAGAAGACCCGGCCCGAGATCTACGCGATGGGCTTTCGCAACCCGTTCCGCTTCAGCGTCGACAAGAAGACCGGCATCCTCTACGTCGGCGACTACGGCCCCGACGCCGGCACCGCCGACCCGAAGCGCGGCCCGGCCGGCCAGGTCGAGTTCGCCCGGGTCACCGGCCCCGGCAACTTCGGCTGGCCGTTCTGCACCGGCGACAACGACCCCTATGTCGAGTACGACTTCGCCACCAAGACCTCCGGCGCCACCTTCGACTGCGCCAACCCGAAGAACACCTCGCCGCACAACACCGGCCTCGTCGACCTGCCGCCGGCGCAGCCGGCCTGGATCCCGTACGACGGCGGCTCCGTGCCCGAACTCGGCAGCGGCTCCGAGTCCCCGATGGGCGGCCCGGTCTACCACTACGACCCCGATCTCGACTCCCCGGTGAAGTTCCCCGAGGAGTACGACGGCGACTTCCTCGCCGGTGAGTTCGGCCGGCGCTGGATCAAGCGAATCGACACGGCCGAGGACGGCACGGTCTTGTCCATCAACCCCGTTCCGTGGACCGGTACCCAGGTCATGGACATGGCCTTCGGCCCGGACGGCGCGCTGTACGTCCTCGACTACGGGACCGCCTGGTTCGGCGGGGACGAGAACGCCGGCCTGTACCGGATCGAGAACGCCACCGGCGGACGCTCACCGGTCGCGGAAGCCTCCGCCGACAAGACGTCCGGCCAGGCGCCGATGCGCGTCACCTTCTCCTCCGCCGGAACCACCGACGCGGACGGTGACGCCCTCACCTACAGCTGGGACTTCGGCGACGGAGCCACCTCCACCGAGGCGAACCCCGTCCACGAGTACACCGAGAACGGCACCTACACCGCCACCGTCACCGCGAAGGACCCGACGGGCCGCACCGGATCGGCCGGCGTCCACGTCGTCGTGGGCAACACCGCCCCCAAGGTCGAGCTCGAACTACCCGCGGACGGAGCGCTGTTCGACTTCGGCGACGACATCCCGTTCAAGGTGACCGTCACCGACCCCGAGGACGGTGCCGTCGACTGCGCCAAGGTCACGGTCAACTACATCCTCGGCCACGACAGCCACGGCCACCCCGCCACCTCGGCCAACGGGTGCGAAGGCGTCATCAAGACCTCCGCGGACGGCGGCCACGACCCGAACGCCAACGTCTTCGGGGTCCTCGACGCCGAGTACACCGACGGCGGAGGCGGCGGCCAGGCAGCGCTGACCACCCACGACCAGGCCAAACTGCAGCCCCGTCACCGGCAGGCGGAGCACTTCGACGACCAGTCGGGCATCAAGACCTACGACAAGGCGGCCGCCCACGGTGGCAAGACCGTCGGCGACATCCACAACGGCGACTGGATCTCCTTCGCCCCGTACAACCTCACCGGCTCCAAGAAGCTCACCGCGCGGATCTCCTCCGGCGGCGCCGGCGGCATCCTCGAAGTGCGCAGCGGCTCCGTGGACGGCAAGCTGCTCGGCTCCGGACCGGTCCCCGTCACCGGCAGCTGGGAGACGTTCCAGGACATCGACGTATCCCTGAAGGGCGTGCCGGAGAAGACCACCGAGCTCTTCCTGGTCTTCAAGGGCGGCGCCGGAGCCCTCTACGACGTGGACGACTTCAAGCTCTCCGACACCCCCGTCGACCGCAGCGCCAAGCGCGTCCTGGTCTTCTCCAAGACCGCCGGATACCGCCACGACTCCATCCCGGCCGGCGTCGCCGCGCTGAAGGAACTCGGCGGGAGCGGCGACATCACCGTCGACGCCACCGAGTCGGCAGGCCAGTTCACCGCCACCAACCTCGCCCGCTACGACGCCGTCGTCTTCCTCTCCACCACCGGTGACGTCCTGGGCGCCGATCAGCAGAAGGCGTTCGAGAACTATGTCGCCGCAGGCGGCGGCTACATGGGCGTCCACGCGGCCGCCGACACCGAGTACGAATGGGAGTTCTACGGCGGCCTCGTCGGCGCCTACTTCGACTCGCATCCGCACATCCAGCCAGCGACGGTCCGCGTCGAGGACCACGACCACCCGGCCACCGCGCACGTCAACGGCCCCTGGGAGCGCACCGACGAGTGGTACAACTACCGCACCAACCCGCGTGAGCAGGCCCGCGTGCTCGCCACCCTCGACGAGACCACCTACGAGGGCGGCACCATGAAGGGCGACCACCCGATCGCCTGGTGCCAGGCCTACGAGGGAGGCCGCGCCTTCTACACCGGCGGCGGCCACACCAAGGCGTCGTACGCGGAGCCGGCCTTCCGGCAGCACCTGCTGGGCGGGCTCCGGTACGCGACCGGCCAGGTCAAGGCCGACTGCGGGCCGCGCACCGGCTACCGCACCATCTTCAACGGCGAGACGCTGGACGGCTGGAAGCAGGCAGGGCCGGGCAGGTTCGACGTCGTCGACGGTGAACTGCGCACCGAGGGCGGCATGGGCATGCTCTGGTACCAGGCCAAGGAGCTCGGCTCGTACTCGCTGAAGCTCGACTGGAAGATGGAGGGCGACGACAACTCGGGCGTCTTCGTCGGCTTCCCCGCCTCGAACGACCCGTGGTCGGCGGTGAACAACGGCTACGAGATCCAGATCGACGCCACCGACGCCGCCGACCGCACCACCGGCGCGGTCTACGGCTTCAAGTCGGCGGACATCGAGGCCCGTGACCAGGTCCTGCGGCCGCCCGGCGAGTGGAACAGCTACGAGATCCGGGTCCAGGGCGAGCGCCTGCGGGTCTTCCTCAACGGAGTGAAGATCAACGACTTCACCAACACCGACCCGGCCCGCAGCCTCACGGACGGCTACATCGGCATCCAGAACCACGGGGCGGAGGACCAGGTCTCCTTCCGGGACATCCGGCTGAAGGAGCTGCCCTCGTAGCCCATCGGGGCCGTCGGGCCGCCATGACCGGGCGGCGGGCGGGGCGGCGCGGGACCCCCCGCCCGCCGCCCCTCCATCACGCACCACACCACACGGCAGGGAGGCAGCCATGAACAGCGACGGGAACGCACGCACAGGAGTCTGGTTCGTCGGAGCACGGGGTTCAGTGGCCATCACGGCCGTCGCCGGATGCGCGGCGGTCACGGCCGGACTCCACCCGCCGACCGGCATGGTCACCGAGACCCCTGCCTTCGCCGGCACCGGGCTGCCGGCCCTGCCCGCGCTCGTCTTCGGCGGGCACGACACAGCGCACTGCCCGCTGCCCAAGCGGGCGGAACATCTCACCGAAGCGGGCGTCCTGCCGCACGGGCTCGCCTCCGCTGTCCGGGCCGAACTCGATGCCGCCGACCGGGAAATACAACCCGGCGGGCCCGGCGCCGGTGACACCCGCACCGACGAGGAACTGGTCGCCGCTTTTGCGGCCGACATGATCTCGTTCAGGGAGCGCCTCGGGGCGGTACGGGTCGTCGTCGTCAACGTCTCCTCCACCGAACCCCTGCCGGAACCGGGCGCCGTACGGCTGCCGCCCAGCTCCCTCTACGCGGCCGCCGCGGTGCGTGCCGGCTGCCCCTACGTCAACTTCACCCCCTCCACCGGGCTGCGCACCGCCGCCCTCTGCGACGCCGTCGCGGCCAGTGGACTTCCCCACGCGGGCCGCGACGGCAAGACCGGCCAGACGCTGCTGCGGGCCGTGCTGGCCCCGATGTTCGTCCAGCGAGCCCTGGACGTACGGGCCTGGTCCGGCACCAACCTGCTGGGCGGCGGCGACGGGGCGGCGCTGGCCGACCCCGGCGCGGCCGCGGCGAAGAACGCCGGCAAGGAGCGCGTCCTGGCCGACGTGCTGGGCCGCACGCCCGAGGGCGAGGTCCACATCGACGACGTTCCCGCGCTCGGCGACTGGAAGACCGCATGGGACCACATCGCCTTCGAGGGCTTCCTCGGCTCGCGGATGATCCTCCAGACCATCTGGCAGGGCTGCGACTCGGCGCTGGCCGCGCCGCTCGTCCTGGACCTGGCGCGGCTGGTGGCCCGCGCCCACGAGGCGGGCGTGGCCGGGCCGCTCCCCGAGCTCGGCTTCTACTTCAAGGACCCCGACGGCGGCCCGTCCGGCCTGCCCGAACAGTTCACCGCCCTCCTGTCCTTCGCGGACCGCCTGCGGGAGGCACGGTGACCCGCGCGCTGCCGGTGCGCCTCGCCCCCTCGGCCCCGGGCCCGTCGGCCCGGCAGAGCGGCCGCATCCCCGCGGGTCCGGCGGACGCGGCCGGAGCGGCACCCCGGACCCGACGGAGCCGACGGTGGGCGCGGCCCTGCGACTGGGCAGAACTGCTACGGGTGTCGGCCCTGTCCACGGTCCCCGGCGACGCCCTCGCAGGCGCGGCGGCGGCCGGACTGCCGCCCAACCGGGGCACGGCGTATGCCATCGGCGCCTCGCTCTGCCTGTACGAGGCGGGCATGGCGCTCAACGACTGGTCCGACCGCGAGGAGGACGCCGTCGACCGCCCCCACCGCCCGATCCCCTCGGGCCGCATCACCCCGCGCGCGGCCCTGACCGCGGCCGGGGCCCTCACCGCGACGGGCCTGGTCCTCGCGGCCCGCGCCGGCCGCCCCGCGCTCGCGACGGCCACGGTTCTCTCCGCGACGGTCTGGGCCTACGACCTCCGCCTCAAGCACACCCCCGTCGCCCCGGCCACGATGGCCGCGGCCCGCGGCCTGGACCTCCTGCTGGGCGCCACCGCAACGTTGTCCGCCGCTGCCACGCCCTCAGGAGCCGCCCCTCAGCGGCCTGCTGGGTCCAACGGGCGGACGTTCGCCCGCTCGCCGCTGCGCGCAGCCGCCGCCGGCGGTCCGGGGGCGGGGCCGTCCGGGTTCCGTCCGGGTTTGGGGAAGGGGCGGGGTGGGGGACTTCGCACGGCGGCCCGCGCCGGCCGCGCCGCCGCCGCCCTCGCGGCCCACACCTACGCCGTCACGGCCGTGTCCCGGCACGAAGCGCACGGCGGCTCGACCGTCACCCCCCTCGCCGCGCTGGCAGCCACCGCCACGCTGGGCGCAGCCGTGGCGTGGCCACCGTCCCGTCCCGCCCCCGTCCTGCTCGCCGCCGCCTACCTCCGTACCGCCGCCACCCCGTACCTCCACGCCGCTCTCAACCCCTCCCCGCCCCTCACCCAGCGGGCCGTCGGAGGCGGAATCCGCGCCATGATCCCGCTGCAGGCCGCCCTTGCCGCCCGAGCGGGGGCGGGCGTCACCGGGGCCGCCGTGATGGGGCTCGTGCCGCTCGCCCGCCGGCTCGCACGCAAGGTGAGCCCCACATGAGCCCCGGGACGAACCCGGGTCGGCTCCGCCTGGGCTACGGCACCAACGGCCTCACCGACCTCCGCCTCGACGACGCCCTGAACCTCCTCGCCGACCTCGGCTACGACGGTGTCGGGCTCACCCTCGACCACATGCACCTCGACCCGCTCGCCCCGGACCTCGCCGCTCGCACGAGCCGTGTCGCCCGCCGGCTCGGCGAACTCGGCCTGACCGCCACCGTCGAGACCGGAGCGCGCTATGTACTCGACCCGCGCCGCAAGCACGGCCCGTCGCTGCTCGACCCGGACCCGGAGGCCCGCGCGGCCCGTACCCGGCTGCTGATCACGGCCGTCGCAGTCGCCGCCGACCTCGGCGCGCACGCCGTGCACTGCTTCAGCGGCACCACCCCGCCCGGCACCGGCGACGAGACCGCATGGAAACGTCTGGAGGAGGCACTTCTGCCGGTGCTCGACGCCGCCGCCTTCGCCGGCGTGCCCCTGGCGATCGAACCGGAACCCGGCCATCTCCTCGCCACCCTCGCCGACTTCCACCACCTGCGCACGTGTCTCGGCAACCCTTCTCCCCTCGGCCTGACCCTGGACATCGGCCACTGCCAGTGCCTGGAGCCCCAACCGCCGGCCGAGTGCATCCGGGCGGCTGCGCCATGGCTGCGGCATGTGCAGATCGAGGACATGCGCCGTGGCGTGCACGAGCATCTGCCGTTCGGCGACGGCGAGATCGATTTCCCGCCCGTGCTGGACGCCCTCGCCTCCACCGGCTACCGGGGCCTCACCGTCGTCGAGCTGCCCCGCCACTCCCACGCGGGCCCCGAACTGGCCCGCGCGTCCATCGAGTTCCTCCGCGCCGCAACCTCGAAGGGAGCACCGGCACAGTGACGCAGACACCACCCCGGACCCGCGCCGACGTCGACGCCCGGCTTGACGACGACATCGCCCGCGCCTGGCTCGACGAGGCGCTGGCCGAGGCCGCCGGCGCAGCGAAGGCACTTCCGACGGCGCCCTCCCCGTACACCGCGCACAGCTGGGAGCTGTGCTTCGCGGCGGCCGGACGGCACTGCGGCGAGGACAACGCGGACGCCGTCCGTACGCTTCTGCTCGTCGAGGCCCGGCCGGGCCTCGATACCCTGACCCGGCTCTACCAGCAGGGCAGCGCCGCCGAACGCCGCGCCGTGCTCCAGGCACTGCCGGCCCTGGTCGACGGCCCGTGCGCCGTGCACCTCGTCGACGACGCGCTGCGCACCAACGACACCCGGCTCGTCTCCGCCGCCGTCGGCCCCTACGCCGCCGCCCACCTCGGACCGCACGCCTGGCGGCACGCCGTCCTCAAGTGCCTGTTCACCGGCGTGCCCCTCGACGCGGTCGCGGATCTGGCGGTACGCGCCGCCGGTGACGCCGAACTCGCCAGGATGCTCATCGACTACGCCGCCGAGCGCTCCGCCGCCGGCCGTGACATCCCCCACGACCTCGACCGCGTGCTCACCCTGACCGGCGAGAAGTCCCAGCGGCCCCAGGAGCTGTGATGCGTATCTTCGACCCCCACGTCCACATGACCTCCCGCACCACCGACGACTACGAGGCGATGTACGCCGCCGGGGTGCGCGCCCTCGTCGAACCGTCCTTCTGGCTCGGCCAGCCCCGCACCTCACCGGCCAGTTTCTTCGACTACTTCGACGCGTTGCTCGGCTGGGAGCCGTTCCGAGCCGCCCAGTACGGGATAGCCCACCACTGCACCGTCGCGCTCAACCCGAAGGAGGCGAACGACCCCCGCTGCACACCCGTCCTGGACGCGCTGCCCCGCTACCTCGTCAAGGACTCGGTCGTCGCCGTCGGCGAGATCGGCTACGACTCCATGACGCCCGCGGAGGACACCGCGCTCGCCGCGCAGCTGCAGCTCGCCGCCGACCACGGCCTGCCCGCCCTCGTCCACACGCCCCATCGTGACAAGCGGGCCGGGCTGCGCCGCACCGTCGACGTGGTCCGCGAGTCGAACCTGTCCATGGAACGGGTGCTGCTCGACCACCTCAACGAGACGACCGTGAAGCACGCCATCGACAGCGGCTGCTGGCTCGGCTTCTCCATCTACCCGGACACCAAGATGGACGAGGACCGCATGGTGAGGATCCTGCGGACCTACGGCACGGAGAAGGTTCTCGTCAACTCGGCCGCCGACTGGGGCAGAAGCGACCCGCTCAAGACCCGCAAGGTCGGCGACGCGATGCTGGCGGCCGGCTTCACGGAGGACGACGTCGACCAGGTCCTGTGGCGCAACCCGGTCTCCTTCTACGGACTCAGCGGCCGTCTCCAGCTCGACGTCCCGAAGCCGGAGAGCCTCCACGAGGGCAACTCCGTCCTGCGCAGCGGGGAATGAGAGGAGCCACGGATGCGCTTCCGTCACCCCGGCGGCTCCACCGTCCACCTCTCCTACTGCACGAATGTCCACCCCGCCGAGACTCTCGACGGCGTCCTCACCCAGCTCCGTGACCACTGCGAGCCGGTACGCAAACGCCTGGGCCGCGACCGCCTCGGCATCGGGCTGTGGCTCGCCAAGGACGCCGTCCACGCCCTGATCACCGATCCGGCCTCGCTGCGGGGGCTGCGGGCGGAGCTGGAGCGGCGCGGCCTCGAAGTCGTCACGCTCAACGGCTTCCCCTACGAGGGCTTCGGCGCGGAGGAGGTCAAGTACCGCGTCTACAAGCCGGACTGGGCGGACGCCGAACGTCTCGCCCACACCACCGACCTGGCGCGGCTCCTCGCGGCCCTGCTGCCCGACGACGTCGCCGAGGGCACCATCTCCACCCTCCCGCTCGCCTGGCGCACCGACTTCGACGAGCACGCCGCGGCCGCCGCCTCTGCCGCGTTGAGCACCCTCGCCGAGCGGCTCGACGCGCTCGAGGATCTCACCGGCAAGTCGATCCGCGTCGCCCTCGAACCGGAACCGGGCTGCACGGTGGAGACCACCGCCGACGCGATCGGACCGCTCATGGAGGTTCCGGGCGACCGCATCGGCATCTGCATCGACACCTGCCATCTCGCCACCTCCTTCGAGGATCCCGAGACGGCGCTCGCCGCACTCGCGGCGGCGGACATCGGTGTCCCCAAGGCACAGCTGTCCGCAGCCCTGCACGCCGAGCACCCTCACCTGCCGGAGGTGCGCGACGCGCTCGCCGCCTTCGCCGAGCCCCGTTTCCTGCACCAGACCCGCACCCTCACGGCCGCCGGACTGCGCGGCACTGACGACCTGGGCCAGGCCGTGGCCGGTGACACGCTGCCCGACGGCGGGCCGTGGCGGGCCCACTTCCACGTCCCCCTGCACGCCCCGCCCGCCGCACCGCTCACCTCCACCCTTCCCGTCCTCCAGGACACCCTGACCCGGCTCGTGGGCGTCCCCGAACCCCGCACCCGCCACCTCGAGGTCGAGACCTACACCTGGCAGGCCCTTCCCGCCGAGCTGCGCCCCCGGACCAGGACCCAGCTCGCCGACGGGATCGCCGCCGAACTCACCCTCGCCCGCGACCTGCTGACGGACCTCGGCCTGAAGGAACTGCCATGAGCGACAAGCGCCCCACCCCTCTTCTGGTCCTGGACGTCGTCGGTCTCACCCCCCGGCTCCTCGACCACATGCCCCGCCTCAAGGCGTTCGCCGCGGCCGGCTCCCAGGCGAACCTCTCCACCGTGCTGCCGGCCGTCACCTGTGCCGCCCAGTCCACCTTCCTCACCGGCGCCCTCCCGGCCGAGCACGGCATCGTCGCCAATGGCTGGTACTTCCGCGAGCTGGGTGACGTACTGCTGTGGCGGCAGCACAACGGCCTGGTGTCCGGTGACAAGATCTGGGACGCGGCCCGCCGTGCCCACCCCGGCTACACCGTCGCCAACATCTGCTGGTGGTACGCGATGGGCGCCGACACCGACATCACCGTCACCCCCCGGCCGGTGTACTACGCCGACGGCCGCAAGGAACCCGACTGCTACACCCGCCCGCCGGCCCTGCACGACGAACTGACCGAGAGGTTCGGCACCTTCCCGCTCTTCCACTTCTGGGGACCGGGCGCCGGCATCGTCTCCAGCACGTGGATCGCCGACGCCACCCGGCACATCATGCGCACCCGCCGGCCCGACCTGACCCTCTGCTATCTGCCGCACCTCGACTACGATCTCCAGCGCTACGGCCCCGACGATCCCCGCTCCCACCGCGCCGCAGCCGACCTCGACGCCGTCGTCGGCCCGCTGCTGGACGACGCCCGGCAGGAGGGCCGCACGGTCGTCGCCCTGTCCGAGTACGGCATCACCCGGGTGAGCCGACCGGTCGACATCAACCGCGCGCTGCGGCGGGCCGGTCTTCTCGAGGTCCACACCCAGGACGGCATGGAGTACCTCGACCCGATGGCCTCCCGCGCCTTCGCCGTGGCCGACCACCAGCTGGCCCACGTCTATGTGCGCCGGCCGGAGGACCTCGACGCCACCCGCGAGGCACTGGCCGGTCTGCCCGGTCTCGACGAACTCCTCGGCGACGAGGGCAAGAAGGACCACGGGCTCGACCACCCCCGCGCCGGGGAGCTGGTGGCGATCGCCGAACCGGACGCATGGTTCACGTACTACTACTGGCTCGACGACGCCCGCGCCCCCGACTTCGCGCAGCTCGTCGAGATCCACCGCAAACCCGGCTACGACCCGGTCGAGCTGTTCATGGACCCGCACGACCCCTATGTGCGCCTCAAAGCCGCAGCGGCCGTGGCACGCAAGAAACTCGGCATGCGCTACCGCCTCGCGGTCGTGCCGCTGGACCCCTCACCGATCCGCGGCAGCCACGGCCGCCTCCCCGCGAGCGACGAAGAAGGCCCGCTCGTCCTGTGCTCCACCCCCCGCGCCGTGTCGGGCCGCGTCGAGGCCACCGAAGTGAAGTCCCTGCTGCTCAGGCTGGCCGGCCTCGACCGGTAGGGACCCATCCCGAGAAGGCAGCGCACCCGGCAGAAGTGTTCAATCGAAGTGAGAGAGGCAATCACCGTGACCGCGTATCTCGAAGAGCCCGCCGCCGACGACTCGCTGCGCCGTTCGCTCGGCGTAAGCCGCCGTCGTTTCCTCAGCACCTGCACGGCTGCCGCCGCGGCGGCGATCGCCGCCCCGGTCTTCGGTGCCCCACCGGCCATGGCCCAGAGCGGGCCGGACGACAGAGGCCATGACGACGGCCGTTCCGCCCTGGTTCCACCGCACAAGCGGGGGCTGATCCTCTACACCGTCCGTGACGCGACGGGTCGTGACCCGCTGTCCACCGATCTGCCGTCCGGTTTCCGCGAGGTCTTCAAGCAGCTGTCCCGCTACGGCTACCAGCAGGTGGAGTTCGCCGGATACCGCCAGCACGCGAATGCCCCGGGTGGCGCGAACCTGGAGAGCGTCGAGGGTGCGAAGCTCCTGCGGTCCTGGCTGGACGAGTACGGGCTGCGGGCGCAGGGCAACCACGGCTTCATCCCGGGCTCCTGGCCGCTGACCCCCTTTGACCTCGACAATTTCAAGCGCCATCTGGAGATTGCCAACATCCTCGGCATGCCCCACATGGGCACCGGTGGCGACCCCACCGGCAGCTCCTACCGGGCCGACTGGGACGTCGCGGCCGAGAAGTGGAACACGCTCGGAGCGATCGCCCGGCGCGAGGGCATCAAGCTCTACACCCACAACCACGACTCGGCGTACGGGTTCCTGCTCGACGGCGGCCCGCTCGACGCCCAGGGCCGGCCGACCCGCAGCTCCGGCATCCGCAAGCTGGAGTACTTCCTCGAGGCGACCGACCCGAGCGTCGTCCGGCTGGAGATGGACATCTACTGGGCGCACGTGGCCCAGTACAAGTTCCACACGTACACCGCACACGACGGCTCCACACGGGAGCGGGTCTTCGACCCGGCGGGCCTGGTGGCCCGTCACAACATGCGCTATCCGCTGTTCCACGCCAAGGACGGCACGGTCAACACCCAGAACGGGCAGGGCTACGACATGGTGACGTTCGGCGAGGGCGACATCGACTACGGGACGTTCTTCAGGCGGGTGGGTGCGAAGAACTACCACAACCCGATGATCGAGCACGACGGCGCGCCCAGCTCCACGGTTCCTGGGCAGTCCCTCGAGGTCGCCCGGGAGAGCTACGACAACCTCGCGGCCCTGCGCGCCCGCCGTTGACCCGGCAGCGGCCCTCCCGGTGGTCCGGGGTCCACCGGGCCGGCCGCCCGTCCGCCGACCCGGAGAACAAAAGGCGCTACCGGCCGGTAGTAAGAACGTCGCCTTCCGTCCATCATGAAGCGCGAGCATGTCAACCCGTTGGGTCGATCATGGCCGAACGGGCTCCCTGAGCCGCCTCCACACCCAGGAGAACCCCCCATGCATGCACGCATTTGGACGGTCCGTACCACCGCGACCGCCGCCGCCCTGACCTTCGTCGCAGCCCTGCCTGTCGCCACCGCCCACGCGGACACCGCGGCCACGACGACAACCGCCGTACGGACGCAGAGCGTCGACTACTACACCTGGCTGCGCGACGTCGCCGCCGTCGTCGCCGAGGCCCGCCCCTACATCGAACAGCGCACGGCCGACCCGTCCGGAGAGAAGCAGGCGATCGTCCTCGACATCGACAACACCTCGCTGGAGACGCACTTCCACCCGTTCTGGGAGCTGCCCACCCCGGCCATCGCCCAGATGCGCGACCTCGCCCGCTACGCCGACTCCCGCGGCGTCGCCGTCTTCTTCGTCACCGCGCGCCCCGGCATCATCCACTCCCTCACCGACTGGAACCTGAAGAAGACCGGCTACCCGGTCGACGGCCTGTACGTGCGCGACCTGCCCGACCTCTTCGACGAGGTCAGCGCCTACAAGACCGAGAAGCGCGCCGAGATCGAGGCCAAGGGCTACACGATCATCGCCAACATCGGCAACAACACGACCGATCTGGTCGGCGGCCACGCCGAGCGGACGTTCAAACTCCCCGACTACGACGGCCAGTTGTCCTAGGCGGAGCCCGTAAGCGCGGGTGGCGCGGTGGCCGGTCCCCCGGCCGCCGCGCCACCCGTGGCCCTGACGGAACGCAGGCTCAGCCCATGTCCCGGCTGATCGGCCTCGGATTGGCCTGATCCGGCCCTTCCGCGGCCGCCCCGGCGGGTGGAGGAATCCACACCGGCCGCCCCTCGCCGTCGGGCACCCCGACGACCCGCCGCTCCGTCCTCGACTTCGGGCCTCTCATCAACGCGGCGAAGGCGAAGGGGCCGGCCGATCACGCGGCGGAGGCGATCGAGCGCGGAGCCGTACCTCTCACCGGGGATCGCTGACCGACGGTCGCTTCCTGCCCGGTCAGGACACCTCCACCTACCTCCCCCGGGTCACCCTCCGGGCCCGGCGCCGTCCTCCCCGCTGCACCACACCGAAGCCTTCCGCGCGGTCGACACGATCGTCCTCGTCGGCACGGAGGCGGAGCTGCCCGCTGCGATGAACGCCTCGGGCGGCGCGCTCGTCGCGACACTCTCCACGGGCGACCCGGCGACCTTCGAACGCCTCGCCCCGCAGATCCGGGCCTTCAAGTCCGGTCAGGGCCACCCCCGTTCACGCGGCGACCGCGGCGCGCCCTTCGGCGGGCACGGCGCCTCATGGCGCGGCGCGTTCGTCGGAGGCGAGCTGCTGGTGCGGGTCGTGACGGAAGGATGGGCGGGGGAGCGGCTGCCGGGCAACTTCCCGGAGTGCCCCTGAACGCCTGACAGTCTTTCAGCGGAGTCCGGAGCGGTCTTACTCCGTTCGCACGCTCCGCATCGCCGCAAGTCGCCGCGGGGCATCCACGGCGGCGACCTGCGGTGACGTCGAGGGGGGAGCGGATCCTGCATCTGACTGGGTGACAGATCGGGCGGCACCTCGAATTGCGGTGATCACGGACTGTCGGTTGCCTCGTGTCCGGAGCACAAGAGAGGCGCCGCGCAGACAGGCCGGACACTGCTCCATTGGAGGAAGACATGCTCATCGCACGTGCCGGTCTCAAGGTCGCCCTGGTCATCGGCGCCCTCGCACTCTCCGCCCCGGCCGCTTCGGCCGCTGAAGGTGAGGGGGACATCAGTATCAGCCCGCGAAACGCATCCCCGGGCAGCACGGTCACCGTCAGTACCACCGCCTGCGGCAAGGAGACCTACGGCAAGGGCGAGTCGGAGGCGGGCGGGCAGTTCCACCTCTTCGAGGGTGACAAGGGCGAGCTGGTGGGCGAGTTCAAGATCCCTGAGGACGGCGGGTCCGGCAGCGACACGGTCACCCTGAAGTGCCCCCCGCGGACCAAGGTCACCGGTACGTACGAGATCGCCGATCGCCCCAGCGGCTCCGTCGATGCCGGCTTCGGTGCCGCCGACGGCAAGGCCGCCCAGCTTGCGCTCGGCGGTGTGCTGCTCACCGGAGCCGCCGTCGGCTCGGTGGCCAGGATGCGCCGCCGTGCCGGCAGCGTGCGGATCTGACCGTCGTCCTCCCCGCCGCCCCCGGCCACCGCACAGGTGCCGGGGGCGTGGAGGGTCGCCCCACCCGCTGCCGAGCAAAGGCAGGCCCCATGCGCAACGGCCACCGGACCAGCACCACTGACGAGCCGCAGCCCTGCGTCCCCTCGCTCAAGGTGCTCGCCTGTGCCCTGTTCGCGGGAACGGTGCTGGTGGTCAACGCGGTGCGTGACGAGTACCCACCTCAGCCCTCACCCGCTCAGGCCTGGTCCTCCTCCGCACAGCCCGCTTCCCGCGGCGCGCCCGAGCCCCCTGCTGTGCGGCCGCTGCCCCCGTCCGATCCCGTCCGGCTTCTGATCCCCGCCGTCGGGGTGAATGCCCCCATGACCCGGCTGGGGTTGGACGGCAAAGGCGCGCTACGGCCACCGCCCGTCGACGAACCCGGCCTGGCCGGCTGGTACGGCGACGGCACTGCTCCCGGCGCGGCGGGGACCGCCGTTGCGGCGGGGCACGTGGACACGCCCGTCGGCCGCGCTGTCTTCTACCCGCTCGGCGCACTGACCAAGGGCGACACCATCGAGGTCGTGAGGGAGGACCGGCGCACGGCCGTCTTCACCGTCGACGCCGTGGAGGTCTACGACAAGACGGCGTTCCCCGACGACAAGGTCTACGGCACTTCGGACCGGGCCGAACTGAGGGTGATCACCTGCGGCGGCGGCTACTCCAGCAAGACCGGCTACGAGGGCAACATCGTCGTCTACGCGACACTGAGCGCGGTGCGGTAGCTGCTGCCGTCGCGCACGCCACCGTCCGCGCGAGCCGGCCGCTCATCCGATGCCCTGGCGGTCGGGAGTGAGCGCGAACGCACGCTCGGCCGCCTCCGACACGCCCCGCTCCACCGCCTGCACCAGCAACGCACGGTGCCTCTCCAGCGGCTCGCGCCGCTCGGCCGGCACCAACCGCAGCAGATCGTCGAACGCGGCCATCAGCCGCCGGGAGACCTGCGGGTCGCCGACCGCATGGCCCCGGATCTCCGTGAATCCCAGGTCGACCAGATCCCCCCACCCGGGGCCGTCCTGCATCAGGCGCACCACACCGTCGCGGTCGCGGTGGTGCACGGAGCCCAGAGGCCGGTGCGCGGCCGCGGCGAGGAACTGCACGATTCGGTCGAGGCACTGAACGGCGGTGGTCGGATCGTTCACGGCCGGCGACAGCGCCCGCAGACCGATGTCGGACAGCTGCCGCAGCCCGAACCCGAGATCCTGATGGAACGTCCGTTCCACTCCGACGGACACCGAGGACTGCAGTACCTGCCGTACCGGCAGGTCCTTCCGGCCATCGTTCCGGCGACTGTGCACGGCGATCACCGGCGTCCCCGGTACCACGAAGTCCCCGATCCGCGGAACGAGCCGCAGCACCACGTCTTTGCGCCGGGCGGCCCGTACGAGCCGGGCCACATGAACGTCCCGCAGGGTGCCCGACCGACCGCGGTGCAGGACCGTCGCCACCTCGTCCGGCAGCGGCGCCTCGTCCGAGAGCTGCACCGGTGTCCGCTCCAGCACCCGGAACGACTCCTTCGTCACCCGCTCCACCACGGGCCCGACCTTCATCAGCTGCAGCGTCTGAGTCACATAGGCGATGAAGAGCAGCAGGCTGAGACCCACCAGCAGCAGTGTCAGCGCGCTCTGCACCAGCGGCACGGAGGCGACCTTCGCGGGGTCCTGCTCGCTGTCGTACGAGGTCAGCACCAGCAGCGAGAGCAGGAACGTCGCCAGGAACACCGAGAACGTGGCCTTGCTGATCCGGCTCCGGGTGAAGATCCTCACGATGCGGGGGCTGAAGTTGCCCGCCGCCATCTGCACCGCGACCAGCGAGATGCTGAACACGACACCGATGAACGTCATCATGGCGGCAGCGATCGTGGTCACGATGATCTTGGCGTCCTCGGCCCATGAGATCAGCGTGCGCACGGCGTCGTGGTCCCGACTGTCCTGCAGAGCCTGCAGCAGCGCCGTGTCGAGCGCGTCGGCCGCCACCCACAGCGCGAGGACGAGAACGAGCGCCACGGTGGGGGCGAACCAGAAGGTGTCCCGCAGATGTTCGCGCAGCGGAGAGAGCGGCCGGGGCTGTCGGTAGGTGCGAAGGCTCACCCGGCCGACGGTATCCTCACGCACCGCATCCGCACGGATACACGCTGTGCCGCAGTGCTTCCGGCCCCCGGGAGCCTGCCTGACCACGCAATATGCGGGTGAGAGGCACCTCGAACCCCTGGTATTGTTGTCCATGTCGCCACGGGAGACCGGGGCCGACCACCGGTCCGGGTGGCGGAATGGCAGACGCGCTAGCTTGAGGTGCTAGTGCCCTTTATCGGGCGTGGGGGTTCAAGTCCCCCCTCGGACACTCGCCGGGACGATACGGATGCGAGGGCCTCGACCTTACGGTCGCGGTCCTCGTGGCATTTTCGTAGCCGATTGTGATGCCCAGAGCTTCGTGGAGCGCGGCTCTTGCGCTGGGATCGGTGCTCTGGAGAAGCTGCGAGACCTCTCCGAGGTCCCTACGACTGCTGGTCACGATGTGCTGCTCCCTGAATCTTCAAAGGCTGCGGTGTCTTCGGCAGCCGGGGAAGGCGTTCTGTCGCCCTCGTGATTGTTTCTCGGGCCGCCTCGGCGCGGGACCACGCGCGGTCGCTGTCCGTGGGCGGCGCGGTGAGCCTCTGCAGGGGCTCGGGCGGGAGTTCCAGGCCTCCCAGCGCACCGGCTGCGAGTGGTACCGGAGCCTCGCGGCGATGCTGAGCGCAGCTCTCCTCCGCTGTTCCGCCGTCTCGTCGTCCCCATGGAGGAGGGCTCGGGAGCGCCGGGAGGCCGGTCCGGGAACGGAACCCGGCCGTGACTGGCCGCAGGACTGGCGCCTGCTGGCGAGGCTGCAGGCCAACGACGCCAAGGCCGTCGCCGAAGAGTGGACCGACCTCCTGCCGCCGACGCAGAAGCTCCTCGACGCTCTGCGTGAGGTGCGGCGGACCGGAGAGGTCCCGGACGACCTCGTCGCCGACGAGCGGCAGTGGGTCCTCCTGGAGCGGATCAACCCCAGCGTGCGCAGCGCGAGCAACAAGAGGTTCAACGGCTGGATCGGCGTGCGAACCGTGATCAGAGCCGTGCGGCAGATGCATCGTGCCCTCCTCGCCCCCTCGGTCTCGAAGCGTGAGGTCAGGATCACCGCAGCCGAGTACACCGAGGCGATGACCCGCTCATCACCCGCGCCCTGGAGGCGGTCCAGCAGGCCCTGGAAGACCTGGCCATTGCCCCGGACATCGACTCCGTTCTGATGATCGGCGGCACCTCACAGATCCCTCAGGTGCGTCACGCGCTGGGCGAGCTCCTCGGCCACGACCGCATCGTCGACAGCGGCCTGTGTCGACCCATGACCGCCGTCGCCCGAGGCGCGGCCATCTACGCTGCCTCCCTCGACGGCGAACTCGGCGACGACAGCGACTTCTCCCTCGTGACCAGCGGCGACCTGGGCCCAGCCGTGAGCACGGGCGAAGAGAAGGGCTTCCGCGCCATCATCCGACGCAACGCCACGCTCCTCGCGGAGGGTTCGGCCAACTTCTACCCGGACACGCCGCGCGCTTCCATGGGATGGAGCCCAGCATCTCGCCGAGAGTACGGAGGTTGATGCCATCCTCACGCTCGAGGGCGTACAGCACCCGCAGTTGAGAGGTCGAGACCGGCAACGACGCCGTGTCCCTGCAGCGCTCCCACACAACCTCCAGCACTTCGACGACGTCACACGCCGCCCGGGCGGCTTCGTAGGGGCGGCGCGGGGGTGAGGCGGGTTTCGTGTCCATGGCAGGCAGACTCCGGGGCGGACCTACTCGTGTCGGGCAGCGGAGCGAGCAACACCGGCGGTTGTGCGACACCCCCGGTAACCCATCCCTCGGGCACTCGTGCGTGCCGCGGCACCGGGGTGGGTCCGGCCACCCCCCACCTGTGCGCCACCCGTGGATTTCTTCACGGGTGGTTCATGACAATCGCGACTGTTGCGAGCGCCCGAGCCGTGAAAACGTCTGAGCGTCACCGGCCGAAGGAGTGCGATGAACAAGGGGTACGCCGTCTTCTGCGACGCGAACCGGCAGTTCTACGATGCTCCGCACCGGTCGCACGAGGAAGGAAGCGGTTCCGCCGCCTTCTACCGGACCGTGAGGCGCGAGCTTCCGCAGGGCTGGCAGCGCCACCGGTCAGGCGACTGGCTGGCGTTCCGACCGCTCGACAGTGCACTGCCCAGCCAAGGATGGAAGATCCACGTGTCCGTCTGCCTGGACAACGCGGAGAAGGTGCTTGCCCGGGTCTGGGACTACTGCGTCCCTCGATCCATCGCCTTCAAGTGCATGCCGAGCCGGTACCTGCTGCACACCCGCAACGCCAAATACGCCGACCGCGCCGCCAGTGGGAAGTTCCTCACCGTCTACCCCGCCGACGCCGACCAGTGCCGTACTGTTGCGGAAGACCTGGACCGTCTGCTCGGAGGCGAGCCCGGGCCGTACATACTCAGCGACTTGCGCTGGGGCGCGGGGCCGGTCCATGTGCGCTACGGCAGCTTCACGGAGCGGCACTGTTACGACGACCGGGGTGAGCTGTGCCCCGCGGTCGAGGACGACCATGGACGACTCGTTCCCGACCGGAGGGACCCGACGTTCCACGTCCCGGACTGGGTGACCCTCCCCGCGTTTCTCGAACCGCATCTGGCTGCCCGCTCCGCCACCACGCTCAACGACATCCCGTACCGGTTCGAGCGAGCTCTGCATTTCTCCAACGGCGGCGGCGTGTTCGTCGGCCGGGACCTGCGCACCGATGAGCAAGTGGTCCTGAAGGAGGCCCGGCCACACGCGGGCCTGGCCGCGGACGAGGCCGACGCGGTGACCCGGCTGGAGCGCGAGAGGGATGCGCTGCGGCGGCTGTCCGGGCTCGGCTGCACCCCCGAGGTGCTTGACTGGTTCACCCTGGGCGAGCACTCCTTCCTCGTCATGGAGTTCATCGAGGGCCGGCCGCTCAACAGCTTCTTCGCACACCGGCACCCGCTGATCGAAGCGGATCCCAGCCCGGAGAGGCTCGCCGAGTACACCGAGTGGGCCATGCGGGTGCACCGCCTGGTGGAGGACGCCGTATCGGCGATCCACGCGCGGGGAGTGGCCTTCAACGATCTGCACCTTTTCAACATCATGCTGTCCGAGGACGAACGCTCGGTGGTGCTGCTGGACTTCGAGGCCGCCGCTGTCGATGACGTGAACCGGCGTCAGGTGATCGCCAACCCCGGATTCGTCGCACCTGCCGACCGCAGGGGCTTCGACGTCGACCGCTACGCCCTGGCCTGCCTGCGCCTGGCCCTGTTCCTGCCCCTCACCAGTCTGTTCGCCGTGGACCGGGCGAAAGCCGCGCATGTGGCGGAGATCGCCGCCGAGCAGTTCCCGGTGCCCCGCGCCTTCCTCCGGGAAGCGGTCGACGAGATTCTGCGCGGCCATCGTGGCACGGAGACACCGGAAGGTCGGCCCCGTGGCGCGGTGGGCCCCTACTTACCCGTGGAGCTCGACGACTGGCCACGCAGCCGGGACTCCATGGTCCGAGCGATCCTGGCCTCCGCCTCTCCGGAACGGGAAGATCGTTTCTTCCCCGGAGACATAGCCCAGTTCGCGCCCGTGGGCGGCGCCTGCTTCGCCTACGGGGCGGCCGGCGTCCTCTACGCCCTGGCCGAAGCAGGCGCCGAACCGGCTCCGGAGGCGCAGGAGTGGCTGCTGAGAGCCGCGAAGACGCCTGCTTCCGGCAGCCCACTCGGTTTCTACGACGGCCTGTCCGGCATCGCCTGGGTCCTGGACCGGCTCGGGCACCGCGAACGCGCCCTGGACCTGGTCGACACGATCACCTCCCAGAGCTGGGAGGACATGGCCCCCGACCTGCACAGCGGACTGGCCGGACTCGGCCTGGCCCTCGATTCCCTGGCCACTTCCACGGGCGAGAGTGCCCTTCGTGCCCACGCACTCCGGTGCGCCCGGCTCGTGGCCGACAAGGCCGGCGATCCCTCATCCGGGCCGGCCGGCGCCGGGGCCCCGCGGGCCGGACTCCTCCACGGAGCCACCGGAACGGCGCTGCTCCACCTGCGCCTGTACGAGGCGACCGGCGACCACGCCCTGCTGGACCTGGCCGCCGACGCACTGCGCCGGGACCTGGCCCGTTGTGTACGAGGCGTGGGAGGAGCCCTCCAGCTCGACGAGGGCTGGCGGACCATGCCCTACCTGGGCGCCGGCAGCGTCGGCATCGGCATGGTGCTCGACGACTACCTCGTCCACCGCGCCGACGAAGAGTTCGAGAAGGCCAGGGGCGAGATCGTGCAAGCGGCGCAGGCCAAGTTCTACGCCCAGCCCGGCCTGTTCCGCGGTGCCGCCGGCATGGTCCTGCACCTGAGCCGCACCACGACCGGAGGCCCGGGCACCCACGCCGCCGATCTGCGCCGTCAGATCGACTCACTCTCGTGGGGCGCGGTCCCCTACCAGGGGCATCTCGCCTTCGCCGGCGAGCAGATGATGCGCCTGTCCATGGACCTCAGCACCGGCACAGCCGGCTGCCTGCTCGCGCTGGGCAGCGCGCTGCACGACCAGCCCGTGCACCTGCCCTTCCTCCCGCCGCCACAGCGGCCCTGAAACCGGTCCCCCCGACTCGGGGGGACCTGAGCAAGATCCGTCCCCATGAAGGAGAGGAACACCACCATGGCACTTCTCGACCTGCAGACGATGGAAACCCCCAAGTCCGAGGCCACCGGCGAGCTCGCGACCGGCGGCAGCCGCGCGAGCCTGCTGCTCTGCGGTGACAGCAGCCTGAGCGTCACCACCTGTAACTGACGCGTGTTCACCACAGGACTTCGGCTCTGTGGTGACACCGGCGCAGCGGTCCCGGGCGAGCAGCTTCGCCCGGGACCGAGGCGTTACCGGCCCGCATCTCTTCGACGGAGGCGAGGACTGCACCCCCATGGCCCCGACGCCCCGGCCCGCCCCTCCCCGGAACGCAGCGCAACTCCCGCCCCTCGCCGACGCTTCCGGCGTGCTGGCCGGTACGGCACGGCACAGCGCGAGCCGTATATTCGCCCTCTTCCTGTTCAGCGCGGCATCAGCCGCCGCGGCCGTCGCGCTGCCCGCCGCGCTCGGGCGAACACTCGACCTGCTGCTCGAAGACGCCGCAGGGGTGGAGCGGGCCCTCGTACTGTGCGCCGTCCTGGTCGCCGCCGAGGTCCTCTTCGACGCCCTGGAGGCGCTGGTCGGTGGCGCGACCAGCGCCCGCACCACCGCCTGGCTGCGCCGCTGCGGAGCCGACCACCTCCTCTCCGTCGCGCCGCACCGGGCCGCCGACCGCTTCACCCCGGGCGACCTGGTGACCCGGCTGACCGGCAACGCCGCCGAGGCGGGCACGGCGCCCACCACGGCGGCCATCGGTCTGGCCTCGGTCCTCGTCCCGGTCGGTGGTCTGATCTGTCTGGCGCTCATCGACCTCTGGCTGGTCGTTGTCTTCCTCGCCGGGATCCCCCTGCTGGCACTGTTGTTGCGGGGCTTCGCACGCGGGTCCTCCCACAGCGTCTCCCAGTACCAGCGCGTGCAGGCGGACATTGCCGGCCGCCTCCTCGAGGCCCTCGGCGGTGCGCGTACCGTCGCCGCGGCCGGGACCGCCGAGCGTGAACTCGCCCGCGTGCTGGCGCCGCTGTCCGAGCTGTCCGCGCAGGGGCGGCGCATGTGGCAGGTCTACGGACGCGCATCGGTCGGCAGCGGGATTCTGGTGCCCCTGCTCACCACGATGGTCCTGGCCGTCGGCGGGGTGCGGCTGGCCGGCGGAAGCCTGTCCGTGGGCGACCTGCTTGCGGCCTCCCGCTACGCCGCCCTCGCCGCCGGCCTGGGCGCGGTGGTCGGACAGCTCAACTCCCTCCTGCGCAGCCGCGCCGCGGCCCGCCGCATTGCCGACATGCTCGCCCTTCCCGCCGTACGCCATGGAGGGCGTCCACTGCCCGCCGACGGTCCCGGGCGCGTCGAGCTGCGATCGGTCACCGTCAGCCGGGGCGGTGCTCCCGTGCTTCGCGGGGTGGATCTGGTCGTGCCCGGTGGCACGACGATGGCCGTCGTCGGGCGCTCCGGCGCGGGCAAGTCCACTCTCGCCGCCATCGCCGGACGGCTGGCCGACCCGGACGACGGGGTGGTGCTGCTGGACGGCGTACCGCTGACCGAGGCCGATCCGTCGGAGCTGCGCCGGGAGGTCGGCTACGCCTTCGAACGGCCGGTCCTGTTCGGCGAAACGGTCGGAGCAGCCATCGGGTTCGGACAGTACGAGCCCACAGCGGGCGAGATCGGGGCCTCCGCCCGGGCGGCGGGGGCCGACACGTTCGTCCGGCTTCTGCCCGGCGGGTACGCGGCGCCGCTGACCGACGCACCCCTGTCAGGCGGAGAACTGCAACGGCTCGGGCTGGCAAGGGCCTTCGCCCACGCCGGCCGATTGCTGATCCTCGACGATGCCACCTCCAGCCTCGACAGCATCACCGAACTCCACGTCGGCCGGGCACTCGTACACGACGTCCGGACCGGTACCCGGCTGCTGATCGCTCACCGTGTCTCCTCGGCGGCGCGTGCCGACCTGGTCGCATGGGTCGAAGACGGCCGCGTCCGCGCGGTGGGCCCGCACGCAAGCCTGTGGGAAGAGCCCGACTACCGCGCCGTGTTCGCGGACACCGTCCGGGACACGGGCGGGAGTTGATGACGATGACGGGCTCACGGCTCCTTCCGCAGGCCTTGCGCTTCCTCGGCCGCCGCAAACGCGTGCTGCTGAAGCTCACTGGCTGGTCTCTGTTGGAATCGGCCCATACCTTCCTCGGCGGATACGGCGTGGCGATGGCGCTGGACCGGGGCTTTCTCGCCGGCCGTACCGGCACCGGGCTGGCGTGGCTGGCGGTGGCCGCGCTGGCCGTCGTCATCGGGGGCCTGGCCACCGGCGGTGTCTTCCGAGGGCTGGCCGACCTCGTCGAACCACTGCGGGACGGCCTGGTGCGCCGGGTGGTGACACGCTCGCTGGACGAGGCATTGGCCGAACCGGCGCTCGCCGCTGACAGCGCGGTGGTCTCCCGGCTGACCAACCAGACGGAGATCGCACGGGACAGCTTCGCGGGGCTGGTGCTCGTGGCCCGGTCCTTCGTCTTCACCTCGGTCGGGGCGCTCTTCGGTCTTGCTGCGCTCTCTCCCGCCCTGCTGGTGGTCGTGGTGCCACCACTGGTGACAGGGCTGCTTCTCTTTCTGGCCACGCTGGCGCCGATGGCCGCCCGACAACACGACTTCCTCTGTGCCGACGAGGCTCTGGCGGCACAGTTCGGATCGGTGGCTCAGGGGCTGCGCGATGTGGTGGCCTGCGGCGCCGGGGCACCCATGGCGGCACGGACCCACGTGCTGATCGAACAGGAGGCCAAGGCGGCACGGTCCCTGGCCCGGTGGGCGAGTGCCCGCTCCCTTTCACTCGGCGTGGCCGGACACCTTCCGGTGGTCCTGCTGCTGGTCGCCGCCCCCTGGCTGCGGCGTCAGGGCGTCACGGCGGGCGCTCTGCTCGGCGCGCTGACGTATCTGACGCAGGCTCTGCTGCCCGCCCTGCACCACCTGATGAGCACACTTGGCGCGGCCGGCACCAGGCTCCTCGTGGTCCTCGGCCGGCTGTCCCGCGTGCCGGGTCCTCGCTTGGCCGTACCGTCGCCCGCGGGCACCCCCGAGCGACCGGCGCAGGCACCGGCACACCCGGACGTACCGCGGGTCGAACTGCGTGCGGTGACCTTCGCCTACGGCGCGGCGGCGCAGCCCGTGCTACGCGGCCTGGAAGTGACGATCGAGCCCGGCGAGCACCTCGCCGTGGTGGGCCCCAGCGGCATCGGCAAGTCCACGCTGACCTGCCTGCTCGCCGGCCTGCTCGAACCGGACGAGGGCGAGGTGCGGCTCCACGGCCGGCCGGCGCACGCGCAAGCCGGTCGTGGAGCCGCCCCCTCCCGGCTGCGCGTGCTCATCCCGCAGCAGGCTTACGTCTTCACCGGCAGCTTGTACGAGAACCTGCTCTACCTGTGCCCGGACGGAGCTCCGCGGTCGGCGGTGGAAGCCTCGTCGGAGGCGGTCGGCCTCGGCACCCTCGTGCACCGGCTCGGCGGGTTCGACGCGCAGGTCGAACCCGCGGCCCTGTCGCACGGCGAAAGGCAGCTCATCGCGCTCGCACGGGCGCATGTCTCACCCGCGCCGCTCGTCATCCTGGACGAGGCCACCTGCCACCTCGATCCGGCGGCCGAGGCCCGGGCAGAACAGGCCTTCGCCGAGCGGCCCGGGACGCTGATCGTGGTTGCCCACCGGATCAGTTCGGCTCGGCGTGCCGACCGGATACTGGTGCTCGACGGCCTCACGGCCGCGTGCGGGAGCCATCAGGAACTGATCGACCGGTCCCCGCTGTACCGTGACCTGGTGGGACGCTGGCACGCCGAGAAGAACTGAGACTGCCCGCCTACACCCAACCCGCCCCGTTCGAAATGCGTACGGCGTCCGCCCAGTTACGGGCGTTGGTCTTGCGGATGATTGCGGACATGTAGTTCCGCACGGTTCCCTTGCTCAGTCGCAGGGTACCGGCGGTCTCAGGGACGGACGCGCCCTCCGCAGCGAGCGCCAGCACGCTCAGCTCACGTGGAGTCAGCTTCATATCGGCCGCCTGGACGAGGTCCGGAGCGAGCGAGGCGTCGACGTACCGCTTCCCGGCCGCCACAAGTCTGATCGCGTTCAGCAACAGGGTCGGCGAGGCGTCCTTGTTCACGAAACCCAGCGCCCTGGCCTGGGCGGCACGGCGCAGCACGCCGGGCCGGCACGAGGTGGCCAGGACGAGCAGTTCGCATCTCTGTCCCGTTGGATGGTCCGGTAACCGGGAGAAACCGGGACAGTCCGCGTCCACCACGCAGAGGTCGGGCTGCAGCGAGTGAGCCTGGTCAGGGGCGCTCTCCCAGCAGGCGGACGACGCCTCGATGCCCTCCGCAGAATCCAGCAGCGCGGTCAGGGCCGAACGCATAAGCCATGTGTCGTGCACCAGTAACACCCGGATCATGTTCGCCTCACTTCGACAGGAAGTACCGGAACGTGCGCCGCGCCAGGCCGACGCCTACCCGGCTCGAAGGGAGCGATGGCTCGACTTTCGGCCAGCTGTAGGTTGCCGTTCGTCCGAGCGGCGGGACCGGCCTCCACCGGGCGACGTCAGCTTTCCCTCCGGTCCGAGGGCTTCCACCGCGTGGCAGGATTCGACGGGCGGCTCAGGGCGCGGGGCACGCCGTCCGGTCCTCGGCCGGTCCTCCGTGCGGCCGTCCGGTGCGGCCCGGCACCTGGCCCCACAACGATTCACCGTCATCGCCGGTGATCCCGGGCTCCTGCCGGCGACGCAATCGGTGCCCGTGGGCGGCGTTCAGCTCCCCGGCGAGCAGACAGGCGGTCCGTCGGGCGCGGGACGGGTCGGCGCACAGCCGACCCCGGTGAGCCGGCGCGCCCCGATCGAACTCGAAGTCGGGCCAGCCCAGGTCGCCCGTAGGGCAGTACCAGATACCCAAGTCCCGCTCTACAGCACGCGCCTCCATCTCCGCGTCCAACTCCGACGCCACACGGCCTATCAAACGGATCCCCTCGCAGGTGACCTGGGGACCACACAGCCCATCGACGAGCACGCAGGTCAAGCCCACGCCTTCGACGAAGTAGCACTTCACGGCAGGTCGATGCTTGTCCGACGCAGCCCTGCGGAACTGGACACGCCACTGAGCGCGCTGTGGGTTCCAACGATCGATCTCGCGCTCCTCGGCAGCAAAGCCATGCCCCGACGTGATCGTGACCGCTGGAAACAGATCGCGACACGGGTCACACCGCCAGGAACCCGGCAGAAGCCGGCCGTCGGGGCGCCGAACCGTCAGCAACGTCGAGCGCTCCAGGCCCCAAGCGCGTACCGCCGGTCGGGCATGGGTCGATGCCCGGCGGGCACGAGGACCCGTCGCCCTATCTCGCAGGCTCCCGCACCGCTGCGTTGTGCCGGGCGTGCGAGAGGAACGCGCGGGCGGCGCGGCTGAGCGGGCGGCGCGGGTGCACGATGTCGACGGCACGCAGCAACGGCGGTGTGAACGATCGGACTTCCACGCGACTGCCGAAGGCCCGTAAGACCATGTCCCGGTACCAGATCAGCGAGCCACGACCGTCGGCGACGCTGGTCACCCACGCCGGCCGCTCGTCCGACTCGACCACCGCGACGGGCCGTACACCGAGCCGGCCGAACATCGCGTCGAGCTCCGCGCGAGGGCCGGTACCGGGCGTCGGCAGCACCATCCGCAGACCGTCGAGCATGCGGAACGGAACCGGATCGGGCAGCCCCGAGCCGGGGGGCGAGATCAGGACGATCTCCCGGTCCTGCAGATGGTGCGTGAACAGTTCTTTGTCGACCGGCAGATCGACCAGCGCCAGCTCCGCCGCGCCGTCGCTCAGGGCCCGCACGAGCGCCTCGCGGCTGTCGTGCTGGAGCAGGCGTACGTCGATGGCGGGATGGCGCTCGGCGAAGGAGGGCACCAGGTCGGCGGCGAGATCCAGTGAGAGGGTCGGCGTCGCGGCGACCGCCAGCGAGGCGCGCGAGCAGCCCGCATGCGCCGGACGGATGTCCTCGATCGCCTCCACGGCGTCAAGGACGGTGCGGGCCAGCCGCACGACACGAGCGCCTTCCGGCGTGAGCGTCGCGCCCGAGGTCGTGCGTTCGAGGAGCTCCACCCCCAAGTCGCGTTCGAGCGACTGGATGGACCGGGAGAGCGCGGGCTGGGCGACGTAGACCGAGTACGCCGCGGCCGTGATGGATCGGCAGTCCGCGACGGCGACGAGGTAACGCAGCTGCTGAAGTGTGGGGGTCATGTGTGGACGGTAGCCCTGGGGTGTTGCAGGTGTAAGAGCGCGAGTGGGAACAAACTCCGGTCAATACGGGGGAGTTGAGGGTGGTTCCGCAGGCGACGTGCCATACCTCTGTGGCATGGCCGGCGGCTGAGCGTTGACTCTGGCGGCCGACCGCCGCAGGATTCAACGGCATCGGGTTACCGCCCGGTACCGGGTTGACGAACAGGAGCCCGTACCTCCTGGGACCCGTCGCGGTGCGCCTGTCATGCCTGCGTATCCGCGGTGCCGTGCCACCGGTATTCCATGGACATGAGGCACATGCGCCACGCTCGCTCCCCCGCCCGGCCCTGCTCGGAACCCAAGGAGAGCCCGTGATCCCTCACCCCACCCTCCGGCACGCCGTACGGGATCTCGTCGTCGTGGTGAGCCCGTTCGAGGAGCCCGACGCGCGGATGGTCGCGGCCGCGGAACGTGCCGGCGCGCTGGGCATGCTCGACCTCGGCAGGGATCGTGAACGGGCGCGGGCCGCGATGGACTCACTGCGGGGACGGGGGTACGGCGTACGAATACCGGCCGGATGCCTCGTCGCACCGGACGAACTGCCCGACACAGTGGACACCGTCCTGCTCGCCGCAGAGCACTGGCGCACCGGAACGACAGAATGGGGGGCGCGCACGGCCACGCGCAGGGTGTGGGCCGAGGTCGTCGACATCGCCGAGGCCCGTGCCGCCGTCACCGCCGGAGCGTCCGGACTCGTCGCCAAAGGACACGAGGCGGGCGGCCGCGTCGGCGAACTGACCACCTTTGTCCTGCTCCAACGGCTCCTTGCCGACCCGGAGTTGACCGTGCCGATCCATGCGGCAGGGGGCATCGGAATGCACACGGCCGCCGCAGCCGTCGCGGGCGGGGCCGCCGGCGTCGTACTCGACACCCAGCTCGCGCTCACCACCGAAGGCGTGAACGGACTACCCGCCGACGTCGAGGCCGCCATCCGGGCCATGGACGGCAGCGAAACCACTGTCGTCGGGGGCCACCGCATCTACACCCGCCCCGATCTGGCACCCGTTCACGGCGACGTCGCCGAACAGCTCGGCGCCCGCGGTCTGCGCACGCAGCCGCTGCCCGTCGGCCAGGACGGAGCCGCCGCCGCCCGGCTCGCCGCGCGCCACCGCACCACCGGCTCCGTCGTACAGGCGGTGCGAGCGGCCATCACCGACCACCTCGAAGCGGCCGTACTGGCCCGTCCGCTCCAGCCTCGCCCCGGCGAAGGCCATCTGCCCGTCGCCCAAGGGCCCATGACCCGCGTCAGCGACCGGCCCGCCTTCGCCTGCGCCGTGGCGCAGTCGGGCGGGCTGCCCTTTGTCGCGCTGGCCGTGATGAACGGCTCCGACGTACGCGAACTGCTCACCGAGACCGCCGCACGCCTGGCCGGCCGTGACTGGGGCGTCGGCCTGCTCGGCTTCGCGCCCGACGAACTGCGCCGCGAACAGCTCGCCGCCGTCGCCGACGCCCGACCCCCGTACGCGATCATCGCCGGCGGCCGGCCCGCGCAGGCCGCCGAGCTGGAGGCCGCAGGCACCCGGACCTATCTGCATGTGCCCTCGCCAGGACTGCTGGAGCAGTTTCTCGCCGAAGGCGCGCGGCGGTTCGTCTTCGAAGGGCTGGAGTGCGGCGGCCACATCGGCCCGCGCGCCGCCTTCCCGCTCTGGGAGGAGCAGATCGACCGGCTGCTCGCGTGCCCGTACGCCGCCGAACTCGACGTGCTGTTCGCCGGCGGCATCCACGACGAGCGGTCCGCCGCGATGGCCATGACCGCCGCAGGCCCGCTGGCCGAGCGCGGAGCCCGGACCGGGGTCCTCATGGGCACCGCCTATCTGTTCACCGAGGATGCCGTCACCGCCGGAGCCGTCCTGCCCGGCTTCCAGCAGGAAGCCATCGGCTGCGAGGCCACCAGCCTGCTGCACACCTCCCCGGGCCATGCGACCCGGTGCGCCACCACGCCGTACGTCGACGCCTTCACCGCCACGGCGGAACGGCTGCGGCAGGACGGCGCGAGCCAGAGCGAGATCTGGGCCGAACTGGAGAAGCTCAACCTCGGACGGCTGCGGCTCGCCAGCAAGGGCCTGCGCCGCACCGAGACGGGACTCGTGCCGGTGGACGAGGCCGTGCAGCGCGATGAGGGCCTGTACATGCTCGGCCAGATCGCCACCGCACGCACCGCCGTCACCACCGTCGCCGAACTGCACACCAAGGTCACCGACGGCGCAACACGACTGCTCGAAGAGCGACTCGAGGAGCTGCGAGCGGGCGCGCCGACGTCCGGGCCCGAGGAACCGCTGGACATCGCCGTCGTCGGCATGGCCTGCCGCTATCCCGGTGCGGACGACCTCGCCGCGTACTGGTCCAACATCGTCGCCGGCACCGACTCCGTCACCGAAGTCCCGGCCGACCGCTGGGACCCCGAGATCCACTACGACCCCGACCCGGCACGCGCGGGAGAGCGCACCCCGTCTCGGTGGGGCGGTTTCCTGTCGGCCGCGCCGTTCGACGCGCTCGCACACGGCATCGCTCCCGCTTCACTCGGCAGCATCGAGCCGGTGCAGCTGCTCGCACTCGACGTAGCCGCCCGCGCACTCACCGACGCCGGATACGCGGGCCGGCGGCAGTTCGACCGCTCCCGCACCTCCGTCGTCTTCGGCGCCGAAGCGGGCACCGACCTCGCCGGGGCGTACGGCTTCCGCGCCCTGCACCCCGGCTATCTCGGCCGGCTGCCGCCCGAACTCGACGAGCAGTTACCCAAGCTGACCGAGGACTCCTTCCCCGGAGTCCTCGCGAACGTCATCGCCGGACGTGTCGCCAACCGACTCGACCTCGGCGGCGCCAACTGCACCATCGACGCCGCCTGCGCGTCCTCGCTCGCCGCACTCGACCTGGCCTGCAAGCAGCTGCGCGACCGGGACAGCGACATGGTGCTCTGCGGCGGCGCCGATGTGCACAACGGCATCAACGACTACCTGATGTTCGCCTCCGTACGAGCCCTGTCGCCCACCGGCCGCTGTCGGCCCTTCGACGCATCCGCCGACGGCATCGCACTCGGTGAAGGCGTCGCCTGCGTCGTACTCAAACGCCTCGCGGACGCCGAACGCGACGGTGACCGCATCTACGCCGTCGTCAAGGCCGTCGGCGCGTCCAGCGACGGACGATCCCTCGGCCTCACCGCGCCCCGGCCCGAAGGACAGCGACGGGCCCTGGAACGCGCCTACCGGCGCGCGGGAATCGCACCTGCCGAGATCGGCCTGGTGGAAGCACACGGCACCGGAACCGTCGTCGGCGACAGCACCGAACTGGCCGTCCTCACCGAGGTCTTCGCAGACTCCGGGACGGGTTCCTGCTCGCTCGGATCCGTGAAGTCGCAGCTCGGCCACACCAAATGCGCCGCGGGCCTGGCCGGGCTGATCAAGGCGGCACGGGCCGTGCACTCCGGCGTACGGCCGCCGACGCTGCATCTGGCCGGCCCCAACCCCGACTGGAGGCCCGACGTCAGCCCCTTCTGCTTCGACACCGAGGCCAGGCCGTGGACCGCGCCCCCGGGAAAGCGGTTCGCGGGCGTCAGCGCCTTCGGCTTCGGCGGCACCAACTACCACGCAGTGCTCTCGGGTCATGAGGACGGACCCTACGGCGGCGGTGAGCCCGAGCACGGGCTGGACGCCTGGCCCGCCGAGCTGTTCTGCTTCCGCGGAGCCGACCGGGACGCCGCGCTCGGCGCCATCGACCGCCTCGCCGCGCGCCTGGAGCAGAACGACGCGGCCGGTCGGCCCTGGCCCCTGCGCGACCTCGCCGCCGAGACCTCGCGCGGCGAAGGAGCCATCCGGATCGCGGTCGTCGCCACGGGCCTGGACGACCTGCCCGCGAAGCTGGACCGGGCCCGGACTCACGCCTGTGGCGAGGGCGTCTACGTGCACGACGCCGCGCCCGCTTCGGGCGGCCGGTCCGCCTTCCTCTTCCCCGGCCAGGGCAGCCAGCGCCCGGGCATGCTGAACGACCTGTTCATCGCCTTTCCCCACCTGCGCGGGCTGCTGTACGAGGCGGATCCACGCCTCGCGGCCGCGATGTTCCCGCCCGCCGCCTTCACCCCCGAGGAGCGCGCCGCCCAGCGCGCCGCCGTCACCGACACCCGCACCGCCCAGCCCGCCCTCGGCATCGCGGGCGCCGCCGCTCACCAGTTGCTCACCTCACTCGGCATACGTCCCGACTGCACTGCCGGCCACTCGTACGGCGAACTCGTCGCGCTCTGGGCGGCAGGCGCGTACGACACCGAGACGCTGCTGCGGCTCAGCGACCGGCGTGCCGATGCGATCCTCGCCGCGGCAGGCGACGACCCGGGAACGATGGCAGCCGTGTCCGCGGCGCCGAGCGAGCTGCCCGAACTGCCGCCCGGATGCGTCGTCGCCAACCACAACGCACCGGCGCAGAGCGTCATCTCCGGCCCGACCGCGGCGGTCGACGCCGCGATCGGAGCGCTGCGAGACGCGGGAATCAGGGCAGAACGCATTCCGGTCGCCTGCGCGTTCCACAGCGAGGTCGTCGCGGCGGCAGCGGATGCGCTGGCCTCCGAGCTGGCCGCTGCGTCCGTCACCGAGCCCGCCATCCCTGTGTGGTCCAACACGACCGCGAGCCCCTATCCGGTCGAGGCGGCGTCCCTGCGGGCGCTCCTTGCGCGTCAACTCGCCGAACCCGTGCGATTCGCCGAGCAGATCGAAGCGATGTACGCCTCGGGAGTGAGGACCTTTGTGGAGGCCGGCCCGGGCCGGGTGCTCACGGGCCTCGTCGGGCGCATTCTGGGCGACCGGCCGCACACCGCGGTGCCGATCGACGTCGTGGGCGAGCACGGCCTGGCCAGCCTGCTGAACGCACTGGGCGAACTCGTCGCCGCCGGGGTCCCGTTCGACCCGGAGCCCTTGTTCGCCGGCCGCGCCTCCGCCCTGCCTGCTGAGCCGCCCCGCCGAGCCGGATGGCTGGTCGACGGCCACCTCGTCCGCACGGCGGACGGCGTTCCGGTGGCGGGTGGACTGCTTCCGGCACGGCGGGTGACCCCGGTTCGTGCGGCGGCGGAGGCCGTGGACCGGCGGGAGGACGCAGTACTGGAGTACCTGCGTGGGGCACGGGAACTCGTGGCCGCGCAGCGGGACGTACTGCTGGGGTACTTGGGCGCTGAGGCAGCTCCGAGAGCTGTGCCGGAGCCGCTGCCGGAGCCGCAGGCGGTGCCTGCGCCAGTGCGGGTCGACTCCGATGAGCCCACGGCCGGTCATCGGCCTCTGACGCCCGATCAACTCCTCGACGCGGTCCTGGAAATCGTCCACGTCAGGACCGGCTACCCGAGGGAGATGCTCGACCCCACGCTGGATCTGGAGGCCGACCTCTCGGTCGACTCCATCAAGAGGGTGGAGATCATCGGCGCGCTGGCCGAACGGATCGGGCTGCCGCGGGGAGCGGACGGCCCGGCCGATTCGGCCGTCGAGGAACTGTCCCGGCTGAAGACGATCGGCGGGATCGTCGACTGGATCGTGACACGGGACGCGGCGGCGGAAGCCGTGTCGGCCGACGGGTCGGTGCGGGCCTCCGGGCCCCCGGCCCCCGAGGAAGTGGCGGCGGCCCCGGTGCCGCTGCCGGACAGGCTGCTCGTCGAGGTCGTCCCCGTCGGGCCGGCCAACACCCGCGACCCCGCCGACGTACTCCCCGGACTGCGGCTCGCCGTCGTCGACGACGGGCTCGGTGTCGCCGCCGCCCTCGCCGCCGTACTGGAGTCCCATGGCGCAGAGGTGCGCACGCTCCACCCGGACCGGCTCGCGGACGCTGCGGGAGCAGACGGCGTCGTGGACCTCAGCGCCCTGCGACCCGCCCCCGCGCCCGTGCTTCCGGAGAACTTCGCCGCGCTGCGCGACATTCTGACCGCAGGAACGCACCGGCTCCTGCTCGTCACCGGCCGCGGCGGCGACTTCGGCCGGACCGGCTCGTCCGACCCCGTCCCCGGCGCCGGACTGTACGGCTTCGCCCGCACCGCGGCGATCGAGCACCCCGGCACCGCGGTACGCGCCGTCGACGTCGACCCCAAGGACCGCCCCGTGCGGATCGCCGCCCATCTGATCGCCGAACTGTGCGCGCCCGAGGAGCCCTTGGTCATCGGCTACACCAACGGCACCCGCAACACCCTGCGGACCGTGTCCGCGCCCCTGCCGGTCACCGAAGCGATGCCACCGCTCCCGATCGGCCGTGACGCCGTCGTCCTCCTCACCGGGGGAGCCCGTGGCATCACCGCGCGTACGGCCCTCGCCCTCGCCAAGGCGACCGGCTGCCACATCGAAGTCGTCGGCCGCACCTCACGGCCCGAGGACGCCGAGGACCCGGCCGTCGGCCACGCCCACGACCGTGTATCCCTGCGTGCCGCCCTGTTCGGGAAAGGCCTGCGCACACCCGCCGAAATCGAGAACGAGGCGACCCGCATCCTCGCCGCGCGTGAGGTGCGGGCCACGCTCGCCGCCCTCAACAGCACAGCCGCCTCGGTGCGCTACCACGTCGCCGACGTGACCGACGCCGAAGCCGTACGCGCCGTCGTGCACGACATCCGTACGCGCCACGGCCGTCTCGACGGCATCGTGCACGGCGCCGGAACCATCGAGGACCGCCGGCTCGCCGACAAGGACCCGGCATCCTTCGCGCGGGTCTTCGCCACCAAGGTCGACGCCGCCCGCCACCTCGCCCACGCCGCCGCCGACCACGGCGAGGATCGGGCCCCCGCCTTCCTCGCTCTCTTCGGCAGCGTCGCCGGTGTCTTCGGCAACCGCGGCCAGGCCGACTACGCGGCCGCCAACGAAGCCTTGGACACGCTCGCCACCAACCCTGCCTGGTCACGCCGGTTCCCAGGCCGTGTGCTGAGTGTCGACTGGGGGCCGTGGGCAGCCGAGGCCGGCGGCATGGTCACACCCGAGCTGGAACGGATGTACGCGAGCCGCGGAATCCCGGTCCTTGATCCGGCAGCGGGGACCGCGGCGTTCCTCGCCGAACTCGCGCACGGCACCGAGGGGCAGGTCGTACTCATGGCGGGGGAGACCTCCCATGGCTGACGGCGGGCCACGCCCGACCGACGCCGCCATCGTCGGCATGGGCGCGGTCTTCCCCGGTGCCGGGGACCTGGCCGCCTACCGGCGCAATCTCTTCGCCGGCACCGACGCGATCAGCGATGTGCCGCCCGACCGCTGGGACCCTGAGGTCTACTACGACCCGGGCGCGTCAGAGGGCTTCGCCCGCAGCGACCACTTCTACTGCCGGCGCGGCGGATTCATCGACGACCTCACCGCGTTCGATCCGACCCGCTTCGGCATCATGCCCGCGGCCGTGGCGGGCGCGGAGCCCGATCAGCTCCTCGCGCTGCGCGTCATCGCCGAGGCCCTGGCCGACGCGGGAGGCGAGGAGCGGCTGCCCGCCGACCGTTCCCGCATCGGCGTGATCCTCGGCCGCGGCGGGTTCATGGGCGTCGCCACCGCCCGCCTGGACCAGCGCGTACGCACCGCCCATCAGCTCGCCGCGACCCTGCGTGAACTCGCACCCGAACTCGGCGACGAGCGGATCGCCGCCGTACGCGACGCCTTCCAGGCCGGACTCGGGCCCGAGCAGCCGGAGGCCTCGATCGGCCTCGTACCGAGCTTCACCGCGGCCAGGGCCGCCAACCGGCTCGACTTCCGGGGCCCCGCATACACACTCGACGCCGCCTGCGCGTCGTCGCTGATCGCCGTCGAGCAGGCGGTCGGTCTGCTGGCGAGCGGCAGTTGCGACGTGGTGGCCGCCGGAGCCGTGCACCACTGCCATATCGCTACGCTCTGGAGCGTTTTCACCCAGCTGCGGGCGCTGAGCCCGAGCCAGCACATCCGCCCGTTCGACCGCCGCGCCGACGGCACACTGTTGTCCGAGGGCACCGGAGTCGTACTCCTCAAACGCCTGGCCGATGCCGAGCGCGACGGCGACCGCGTCTACGCCGTCGTACGGGGAGTGGGCGTCGCGGGCGACGGCCGGGCCGCGAGCCTGATGAGCCCGCTGGTCGACGGCCAGGTCCGTGCTCTGCGGAAAGCCTGGTCGCAGGCCGGCCTCGACCCGACAGCGCCCGACGCGCTCGGTCTGCTCGAGGCGCACGGCACCGGAACGCCGGTCGGCGACGAGGCCGAACTCGCGACGCTCGGTGAGGTGTTCGGGCGGCGTACGCCGGGCGCCGAACCGGTGGCGATGGGCTCAGTGAAGTCGATGCTCGGCCACACCATGCAGGCGTCCGGGATGGCCGGGCTGATCAAGGCGGTACTCGCCCTGCACCACGGGACGCTGCCGCCGACCCTCCATCTGGAAGAGCCGCACGAGGGCTTTGCCGGGACACGGATGCGTCCGGTGACGGAGGCGGAGCCCTGGCGGCGTGGGAGCGGGCCGCGGCGGGCGGGGGTGAACGCGTTCGGGTTCGGCGGGATCAACGCGCATGTGGTGCTGGAGGAGGCACCGGGAGCAGTCGTCCCGGCCGGCCGTGTCCGACGGCCCGTGTCGGCCGATGTCACGCTGTTGGCCGCCGCGACTCCTGCCGAACTCGGCCGTCTGGTCGAGGCGCTGCCTGGAGAAGTCATGCCGTCGACGGCCGGACCCTGCCGCCTCGCCGTCCTCGGACTGACCCCCAAGCGCCAGGCGCTGGCCGCGGCGGTCGTGGCTCGTGGCAGGCCGTGGCGTGGTCGCGGCGGCGTCTGGTTCACCCCCAGCCCGCTGCTCGCGCACGACGGCCTGCTGGCGTTCGTCTTCCCGGGCCTGGAGCCGGACTTCGCGCCGTACGTCGCCGATGTCGCCGACCACTTCGGCCTGCCCCGGCCCGCCCTGACGGACGGCGGCACGCTGGTGGAGCGAGCGGTGGACGCCATCACCGTCGGCCGGTTCTTCGCCCGCGTCCTGCCCGAACTCGGCATAAACGCCGAACTGTTGGCGGGGCACAGCTTGGGCGAGTGGACCGCGATGGTGGTCGCCGGGATGTATCCACAGCGGGCCGTCGACACGTTCCTCGACTCGCTGCGGCCGGGCGACCTCGATGTTCCGGATCTGGTGTACGCGGCCGTCGGCTGCGGATCCCGGCAGGTGGCCGAGGTGTTGGAAGGCATGGACGGGGTGGCCGTCAGCCACGACAACTGCCCCCACCAGTCGGTGCTCTGCGGAGAGCCCCGCCCGGTGGGGGAAGCGCTGCGGCGGCTGGCCGGGCAGGGTGTGCTCACACAGGAGCTACCGTTCCGTTCGGGCTTTCACACGCCGATGTGGGCCCCGTACCTCGACCAGGTCCGCGCCGCGTTCGGCCGCCTGCCGCTGAGGCCCCCGACGGTGCCGGTCTGGTCGGCGACCACAGTCGCGCCGTACCCCGCCGACGAGCGCGAGGTACGGGATGTGGTGCTCCGCCACCTGCTGGAGCCGGTGCGTTTTCGGGAGCTGACGAACCGCCTGTACGCGGAGGGCGTGCGCGCCTTCGTCCAGCTGGGCCCGGGCAGCCTCCCGGGCTTCGTCTCGGACACCCTGCACGGCCACCCCCATCTGGCGGTCTCGGCGGGTGCGTCCCGGGCAGACACCGGCGTCGCCCAACTACGCGCGTTGGCGGCCGCGTTGTGGACGGAAGGCCGGGACGTTCACTGGGACGCTCTGGTCGAACGCGAGCCGGAATCCGTTGCCCTGATGAGCACCGAGCCGGTGGCGCCGACAGATGCAGCCGACTCCGCGATGCCCGCCGGCCCCGCGCCCCGCTCCGTCCCCCTCGATCTCGGCTCGCCCCTCATCCGCCTCGGTCCCGCCGCGCCTACGCTCCAACTGGCCGGACCGCCCACGACCGCCCGCACGCACCTCGCCGATCGGCCGCGACTGCAGTTGGCCCTCGACGCCGTGCTCGACGAGGCCGAGGAAGCGGCGCGCGCCGTCGCCGACGGCTGGCGTACCCCGCCGGCGTCCGTGGTCACCACCCGACGGCTGTCCCTCGACACCATGCCCTACGTCCGCGACCACTGCGTCTACCTCCAGCCCGACGCCTGGCCCGAGCCCTCCGACCGCTTCCCCGTCGTCCCCATGACCACCCTGCTCGACCTCGCCGCGGACGCCGCCCTCCAAGCGGTGCCGCAGACCACCGTGACCGGTTTCGACGACGTACGGGCTCTGCGCTGGCTGCCCGTCGCGCCCCCCGTCGACGCGGAGTTCACCGTCACTCCGGAGGCCGGCGGGCGTGTACGCGTGGAGATCGGCGGGTGCGCGAGCGTCACCGTCGTGCTCGGATCCCGCCACCCCTCCCCTCCCGCACCCGATCGTTCCGCACTGACCCGTGAAGGCCCGGCCCCCGTCAGCGCCGAGGCCCTCTACCGCGACCGGTGGATGTTCCACGGTCCCGGCTTCGCCGGTGTCCACGAGGTGTCCGCCGTCGCCGACGACGGCATCCGCGGGGTGCTGCGCGCCCTGCCCGCGCCCGGCGCGCTGCTCGACGCGGCCGGTCAACTCCTCGGCCACTGGATGCAGTTGCGGCTGCCGGTCGACCGGCTGGTGTTCCCCGCCTCGCTGGAGCGGGTCAGCCTGTACGGACCGGTGCCCCGCGACGGCTCGCTGATCCGCGCCACCGCCCGCATCCGCTCCGTGCGGCCGGACGCCGTACAGGGCGACGTGGAGCTCGTCCGCGCGGACGGCACCGTACTGGCCCGGCTGGACGGCTGGACGTACCGGCGCTTTGCCGCCGACGAGCGGGTGTGGCCGATGAAGTTCACGCCGGAGATCTGCGGCATCGGCGAGCCGCAGCCCGGCGGCTGGTGTCTGGCCCGGCGTCGCTGGACCGATCCCGCCTCGCAGGAGCTGGTGATGCGGCGCTATCTCGGTGCGGCCGAGCGGGCCGCGTACGAACAGCGCGCGCCGCGAGCCCGCGCGGCCTGGCTGCTCGGGCGGATCGCCGCGAAGGACGCCGTACGCCGGCTCCTCTGGGACCGTGGTGCCGGACCCCTGTTCCCCGTGGAGGTCACGGTCGGCAATGACGAGGCGGGCCGCCCGCACCCCGAGGGCCCGCTCACCGCCGGGCTGCGGATGTCGCTGGCCCACAAGGACCGCCTCGCGGTGGCGTATGCCCACCCCACCCACGCCGTCGGCATCGACATCGAGACCGTCACCGAGGACCCCGCCGCCCTGAGTCGTGTCGCGCTCACCGCCGACGAACGACGGCTCGCCGAACAGATCGCCGCCCGTGACGGGCACGGCGAGGCGCACGCGCTCACCACGCTCTGGTGCGCAAAGGAAGCCGCGGCCAAGGCGGAGGGCACCGGCCTGGGCGGACGCCTTCGGCAGTGGACCGTCACCGACACAACGGCCGGGCTCCGCGTGGTCTCTCCGGATGGCCGCGCCCATTGCGTACGAACCGAAACCGTGCACGACCTGTCCGGACCGGACACCGCACCCACCCCGCACGTCGTCGCCTGGACCGTACCTCCCACCCCCGACCCGGACGGAGCCCAGCCATGACAACCGACCCCACGGCGATGCGCATACTCGCCGAGATCACCGCCATGCTCGTGCAGACCGTCGGCGACGAGTTCCTCCTCGCGGAAGAAGTCACGTTCGACACCACCTTCAACGAGGACCTGGCGCTGGAGAGCATCGAGTTCGTCGCGCTCGCCGAACTGCTCCGGCAGCGGTACGGCGCCGCGGCGGACCTGATCTCCTTCCTGGCCGAGAAGGACATGGAGGAGATCCTGGCGCTGACGGTCGGCGACCTCGTGGCCCATATCTCCGGCACACCCGTGTCGGCTCCGGCCGCCTGAGCACGCGATGGCCGAGATACTCGCCAACTCCCTGCGTTTCCATGTCCACCGGCTGCCGGCCGCCGACGCACCGGGTGAAGCGGGCGCGACCGCCGTCTTCCTCCACGGTCTGGTCGTCGACAACCTCTCCAGCTTCTACGCCACCCTCGCCGTCCCGGCCGCACGGGACGGGCACGACATCGTCCTGTACGACCTGCGCGGCCACGGCCGCACCGAACGCCCACCCACCGGCTACGACACCGCCACGGCCGTACAGGACCTGACCGCCCTGCTCGGGGCCCTCGGACTCGACACCCGCCCGGTGACTCTCGTCGGCAACAGCTACGGCGGCACGATCGCGCTGCGCACCGCACTGGCGCGGCCCGATCTCGTCGCCGGGCTGATCCTGATCGAGGCACCGCTCAGCGGCCCGTGGATCGAGAACATGCTGGACACGCTCTCCGTCGCGGCTCTCGACCTCGAAGGCAGCAAGGTACCGAAGGAACTCGCCTCGCTCGGAGCGCGCAAGGCGGCCCGGCTGACGGCGACCGCCGACGAACTCCTCAACCGGACGTCGCTGATCGACGACATCGCGGCGGGCCGGGTGTTCACGGCCGAGGACTTCGCCCAGCTGCGCTGTCCGGTGCTGGCCGTGTGCGGTGAGCACTCCGAACTCGTCCCCGGTGCCGAGGAATTGGCCCGCCACGCACCCGACTGCACCATTCGCGTCCTGCCCGGCCTGGGTCACGACGTACTGCAGGGCGGCACCGACGAGCTCCGCCGGGTCGTGCTCGACCGGCTGGCCGCAGCGGCCCGCCCACAGCCCGACGCGGTGACGGTATGAGGGCGCTGTTCGTCGTGCCGCCGCTCGCCGGGCACGTCAACCCCACCGTCGCCGTCGCCGCCGAACTCACCGCACGCGGACACGAGGTCGCGTGGACCGGCCCCGCCGAAGTCCTGTCCGGGCTGCTGCCCGCCCACGTCACGCTCCTCCCGTCCGGCGACCACACCGGCCCCGGAGGCTATGGCGCGCTGCACGGCCGCTGGCGCGATCTGCGCGGCGTCGCCGCACTGCGCTTCCTCTGGCAGGAGGCGTTGATCCCGCTCGCCCACGCGATGGTTCCCGGAGTGGAGGCGGCGATCGACACGTACGACCCCGATGTACTCGTCGTCGACCAGCAGGCGCCGGCCGGGGCCGTGGTCGCGCGGCGGCGCGGACTGCCATGGGTGACATCCGCGACGACCACGGCCGAGTTCACCGGGCCGTTCGCCGGATTCCCGAAGGTGGGGGAGTGGGTGACGGACCGGATCGCCGGATTCCTGGCCGACTGCGGCGTGCCCGCCGACTGGGATCCGCGGTTCTCGGACCGGCTGGTCCTGGTCTTCTCCACCCGTGAACTGGTCGGCGGGAACGGCGCGTTCCCCGACCACCATGCCTGGGTAGGACCCGCCCTGGGCTGCCGTCCTTCCGACGCCGCGTCGTTCCCGTGGCAGCGACTGGATCCCGCACGGCGCCGGGTGCTGGTCTCGCTCGGCACGCTCAACCGGGAGGCAGGCGTCCGCTTCTACGCCGCTGTCCTGAAGGCCGCGGAACGGCTGGCCGAGCAGGTGCAGCTGATCGTCGCAGCGCCCGCGGAGGTGGTCGGCGAGGTGCGTGAGGACCATGTCCTGCTTCAGGAGTACGTGCCCCAACTCGCCCTGCTGCCGCATCTCGACGCCGTGATCTGCCACGGCGGACACAACACCGTCTGCGAGACCCTCGCCCACGGTCTGCCGCTGGTGGTCGCGCCGGTCCGGGACGACCAGCCGATCATCGCCCAGCAGGTCGCGGCGGCCGGGGGCGGAGTCCGGGTGCGCTTCGGCCGGCCCCGCGCCGACGAGATCCAGGCCGCGCTCACCGCGGTGCTCGACGATCCGGATCACCGGCGGGCCGCCCGCCGTATCCAAGCATCCTTCGCGGCGGCCGGCGGCGCCGCGGCCGCGGCCGACAGGTTGGAGAAGCTCAGATGACACCGTCTCGTACCCGCCGCGTCCCCTGGACCGCCGTCGCCGTCCTGGCGGGCCTCACCGCGGGCACGGTGCGCGCCCGCCGCCGGCTGGCCGCTGTACCCGTCCTGGACCTGACCGTCGAGAGTCAGCCCACGGACGGCTGGCACGTGATCGCGGCCCGGGGCGTCCAAGTCGACAAAGCGACAGTGCGTGCCGCAGTCGCCCACGCGGAACGAACCGGTCTCGAAGTCCTCGACCTGCTGCCGGGCAGCCTCGACGCGGAACGCGCGCTGGGCCTCCTGCGTCTGCTGGACATCAGCGACGGGCGCTGTGCCCGCACGGCGCAGCCACGCGGCGCGGGCCATGCCGTCCTGGTCACGGAGGACGTCCGCACGCGCGCGGGAATCGAGACCGACGACGAGCTCACCCCCACCGAACTGCACACTCTGCTCGGCCGGTTGAAGGACTTCGCACCGGTCTCCACCGGCATCGCCATCGCTCCGGGACTGGCCGCCGCGGCCCGTGAATCCGCCCGGCGGGCAGCGGAGTTACGCGCCCAAGGGCTGCCGCCGGGCGTGGTGACCGCGGCCCAGCTGGCAGGTCTCGCCCTGCTGGCACGCGCGGCCGTCAAGGACGGCCGGTGGGGCGCGGCGGCGCTCGCGCTGTACTGGCTGCAGCCCTCGCTGATCCTGGGCCGTCCGGACAGCCCGCTGCGACCGGCCGATCTTCCGCGCGCCACCGCGGCGCGGCCGCTGCACTGCGTCCACACCGTGCTGCGAACGGCCACCAGCAGGGGCCCCTCCCAGTCCGGTCCGACTCGGGAAATGGAGGCGCTGCGGCCCCTCTACGCGGCCGAACTCAAGGCCGGCACCGATCGGTTCTTCGAACCGCGCCGCCCCGACTGCCCCTGGTGCGGCTCCGCCGACCTGTCCGTACGCACCCGGATGCCGGATCTGTTCCAGGCCAAGCCGGGCAGCTTCACCCTCGAGGAGTGCGGGGCGTGCGGGCATGTGTTCCAGAACCCGCGCCTGTCCCTGGACGGACTCGACTTCTACTACCGCGACTTCTACGACGGCCTCAGCGTGAGCAGCGCGTCCCACGTGTTCGGCCGGATGAGCCGGTCGTATCTGGCCCGTGCGGAAATGCTCAAGCCGTACGGCACCCCGTCCGCCTGGCTCGATGTGGGCACCGGGCACGGTCACTTCTGCAACAGCGCGCGCGACGTCTGGCCCGACACGCGCTTCGACGGCCTCGACATGGCCGCGGAAGTGCGGGGCGCCCAGGCCCGCGGCTGGATCGGAACGGCTCACTGCGGGCAGTTCCCGGAGCTGGCTGCCGGGCTGGTGCACCGCTACGACACGATCAGCATGTACCACTACCTGGAACACACCCGTGACCCGTTCGCCGAACTCGACGCCGCCGCACAGGTGTTGCCGCCCGGCGGGCATCTTCTGATCGAACTCCCGGACCCCGAATCACGCCTCGGCCGCATGCTCGGCCCGTACTGGCTGCCGTGGTTCCAGCCCCAGCACCAGCACCTGATCCCGGTCGGCAACCTCCGCGATGCGCTGGCCGACCGCGGCTTCACGGTGCTGGCCGAGGAACACGGCGCGGCCCACCAGTCCTGCGACTTCGTCGGCGCGGTCCTGCTCGTCGCGAACCGGATCGCGCCCAGTCCGTACGCCCCGTGGGGCCCGGGCAGCGCGACCCTGACCAGCCGGGCGATCCGCCGTGGCGTCTGGACGGCTTCGCTGCCGTGCTTCGCTGCCGCGGCTGTCCTGGACAAGGTCCGCGCGGCCGCGGCCCGCGTCACCAACGGCGGCAACGCCTACCGCCTGCTGGCCCGCCGCACACCGACGCTCCACGAGCCGAGGTGACGAGGTGAGCCCCGAGCCGGTCGGGCCGCTCGGCATCGCCCGGCAGCACACCGCCGACCCCCTCTTCCGGCTGGTCGCCTACGCCCTGGAGGCCGCCCACGACCGGCCACCGGCCACCGTGTGGAGCGCTCCGCACGCCTTCCACCTCGGTTCACCGCGGCTTGTTGCCGCGGCCGGGTGGCCCGTGGCCGCCGCTGCCGCGCCGCGCGACGACGGGATCGTACGGCTGAGCTCCCTCGCCCATCCCGCGCACAGCTGTGAACTCCCGCTCACCGGACCGCCGCTGCCGCACCCCGAGTGGGCGGCTCGTACCTATGCCCTGCTGCGCGCCATGGCCGGCGCCGGATACGGCAGAGGCGGCCTCGATCTCCACATCCACTCCACGCTGACCGCCGCGACCGGGCTGTCCAGCGCCGAGCCGCTGGAGTGCGCCGTGGCGCTGGCGGTCGCCGATCTGCACGCCGGCCGCCCCGGACCACGGCTGCCGCGCGGGCGGCTGGCCGCCCTGGCCCGGGCGGCCGTCCCCGAAGGTGACGAAGTGCTGCGCGAGGCGGCACTGTTCGCGAGGCCCGGACAAGCACTGATGCTCAGCCGCGGCACTCGGCGCCGGGTCCGCTTCGACCCGGACGCACATGGTTCGCGGCTGACGCTGCTGGTGACCCGTGGCGACGAGCCCGCGCCGGACGAGGTCGAGCGCGCGGTGGCCTGCGCCCGGCGCGCCGGTGCGACGGCCGCCTGGTCGCCCGGGCGGCGGCCGGAGCGCAGCGCCATGGTCCTGATACCGCGGGAGCGGCTGACGGATGTGCGTACCGCCGTGACCGAGGAGTTCCGCGACCGCGGGCTGCGCGTACCGCGGCTGGTGAACATCACCGTGGCGGGCGCGGCCCGCCGCGAGGAGTGAACGGCCGGCGCCGCCCTCGGGGTTCCACTTGCCCTGGATCAGGCCAGGGTCGCGGAAGAGGGTGAGGCCGTCGATGACAGTGTCGGTGGCGATCTGGACGCGGCCGGATGGCCATGGCCGCCTTCGGCATCCATCAGCACCGGCTGCCCAACCGCCGCCCGATCTCCCGAAGGAGGTCGCAGAACGCATCAATCCGCGGCTGCGGCCGCAACTCCCGCAGGTCAACGTCGAAGTCGATCTCATCTTCCGCATGGAAGCGGAAGATCGCCGGCACATCGGCGCGGCCAGACACGGGGGCGGAACAGCCGAAAGGACGGTGCGTGCTGAAGGTCGTCGGCGGGCGCCGGTAGGTCGACCGGCCGCCGGGCGGCGTGCGCGCGGAGCGTCGGGCGGCTCCGCGTACGGCGCGCCGGGTTCAGTCGGTGATGTACCAATCGTCCTTGAGGTACTCCAGGGTGTAGCTGCCGAGGTCGCTCTCGGAGAAGGTTGCGGACGCCCTGACCGCTTCGACCGGCATCTCGATCTTGTCAGGCGTGCGCACGGCGATGCGCTGCGGGTCGACCGTCGCGGTTTGCAGGGCCTTCTTCTGCGCGGGCGAGATCATCTGGAACACGACGGCGTACGTCGACGTGCACGGGCCGGACCCCTGGTCCTGTGCCTTCCTCGCGGCGGGCCCGGCCACTTCGCAGACCGTGTCGATGTCCTCACGGCCCAGGGCGTGGAGGTACTGCTCGTACCGCTGGATCGCGCCGTCCTTCGTCCTGGGTGCGGGCTGGTCGCCGGTCGGCTCGGCCGACGGCTTCTCGGTCCGAGCGGACACGGACGGCGTGGCCGACGGCTCTTCGGCGTGCGTGGACGCGGACGGCTGCGAAGGTTTCGCGTCCGTGTCCTCCTTCGAATTTTCCGGACCGCACGCGCACGCCACCAGCGCCACACAGGCCGATACCGCCACGCTCACCATCGTCCGAGCTTTCATTCGGGTCCCCCCTCACCAGCCGACAACACGTCAAGGGGTCACGCAGTATCCGGGGGAACGGTTCCCGAGCCGGTCCAGGCGGCACGGACGCCGACTGCTTCGGGTTGGCTGCGGCTCCTTCGGCCTGCCCCGGGTCGTTGAGGAGCGTTGAGCAGGCCGGCGGTGCTGCTGGTCGAGACGGTTCCGCAAGACGGGGCACCCCGGCTGCTCAGGCGGTGACGGGCTCCACGTCGGCATCGTCAAAGGGTGGATAGCTCACGCTGCCCATTCGCTCGGCCGCATCGATGTAGTCGGCAAGAGCGTCGCGGGATTGAGTGAGCCTTTCCATCTGATCGTCCAGTCGCCGCAGCCGTGACCGCATCGCGGCCAGTAACTCGGAACAGCGCCGATCCCGGCTCCGGGCTCTGGTCTCGGGCACCGCACCCGCCTCGTCGAGGATCCGGACGTCGTAGCCCGGAACGGGAACCGTCGGGGAGCCGGGCTTGATCGGCATCGGTTCCAGACCACGGAGGTTGGGCGGCCACCGGCCAGCCGATCACTTTCCTCCTGTCACAGCCTTCCGACGGGCCCGATGGAGTCAGTGCCGCGGCGGCCCGGACCTGCGGGGGTCGGTCGGCGGGGGAGCGAGGCCCCGGTGGCGAGGCGGCGACGGTTGCCGCGGCTGGCGAGCGCGGGGCGGCCTCCGCGCAAGGGGCGGACCCGGCCGGAAGCGGATCCGGCCGGGGCCGCGCCGTCCGCCGCCTTCGCCCCGTCGCGGCCGGAGCCGACGGGCCGCTCGTACACGCGCCGCCGTACGGGTCGCGCGCTCTGGACTGTACGAGTAACCCCACGTGATCGTAGGCTCGTTGTACGGGTTCAGCGAGTGCGACGAGCCCCCCAAGGGGTCGCCGCCCATGGCGAACCGCCGTGCAGCGGAACCGTCCTGGAGCCTCGAGGCGTTCGGAGCGGCGTCGAAGGTGTTCAGGGTGTGGTCCCTGCTGACGCAGGAGCAGCTTGCCGAACGGCTCACCCGCTCGCCCGCCTCTGTGGCTCGGCGAACGCCTCGCGGTCCGCATGGAGCGCCCACCAGTTGCTTACTCCGCGGGTCGCCGATCGCCTTCAGCTTCATCATCGAGGAAGCGGTGCTGCCATCACGGCCGCAGCGGGAATCGCGTGGTTGCTCATGCGGCCCTCATCAGACGGTGAGAACGAGTTTGCCGCGTGTGTGGCCCAGTTCCCAGTGACGGATGGCCTCGGGGGCCTCGCTGAGGGGGTACGTCCGGTCGATGACCGGTGTGACGCTGCCGGCTTCGATGAACTCGGCCAGGGACCGGAGGATGTCCTCCTTGGGCTCCTTCACAAACGGTGCGCGCAGGTTCTGGCCCACGAAAGGGGACAGGGCCAGTGCCCCGAGGGCGCGGTGCAGGCCGCCGAGCCAGCGCCCTCCCCCTTCGCCTCCGACGAGGACGAGGGTTCCTCGAGGCGTGAGGGCCCGCCGGAGGTGGGACAGCGGTCGGTTGCCCGCGGTGTCGAGGATGAGGTCGTAGCGACGGCCATCGGCGGCGAAGTCGTCACGGGTGTAGTCGATGACGTGGTCCGCACCGAGGGAGCGGACCATCTCGGTCTTGTCGGTGCTGCAGACGCCGGTGACCTCCGTTTCGAACACCGCCTTGGCCAGCTGTACGGCGTACGTCCCCACGCCTCCGCCCGCGCCGATGATCAGGACCCGCTGCCCACGCCGTATCCGCCCCTGATCGCGAAGCGAGTGGAGGGCGGTGAAGGCGGAGATCGGGACGGCCGCTGCCTGCTCGAAGGTGGATCTCGGCGGTTTCGCCGCCAACCTGTCCTCATGGGCGCACGCGTACTCCGCGAAGGATCCTTCGCAGGTGCCGAAGACCTCGTCGCCGGGTCTGAACCGGGTCACGTTCCTGCCGACCGCCTCGACGCTCCCGGCGACGTCCCAGCCGCGCACCCGGAGCCTGGGTGTGCGCAGCCCGAAGCCCATGATGCGAATGGGGTACGGCAGGCCCGTCATGAGGTGCCAGACGCTCGGATCGACCCCGGCCGCGCGCACTCGTACGAGGACGTCGTCATCGCCGACCACGGGCTTGTCGATCTCCTTGAGTTCCAGGACATCGGCCGGGCCGTAGACCTCTTGAACCATCGCCTTCACGCTGTGTCTCCTTCTTCTTCGTCCGCGTACTGGAAAACGTCGTCGAGCGGGACCTTGAACACGCGGGCGATCTGGAAGGCCATGTCGAGAGAGGGTGAGTAGCGGCCCTTTTCGATGGCGATCACGGTCTGTCGGGTCACGCCGATCCGGTCGGCCAGTTCCGCCTGTGTCATCTCACCGTGCGTGAACCGAAGGGCCCGGATCGAGTTGGTGACCTTGGTCGGTTCCCTCACCAAGGCTGAAAACCCCAGCGGTAGGCGGCGATCTTCGCCGCGCAGCCGAGGATCGCCGAGAGAGTGAACCCGGCGTAGAGCACGTTGGCGATCCAGAACTGGTCCATCTCGGCCAGCGCCATCCCCATGGCCGCCACCCCGCCCAGGACGACGAACGACTGGCCTGTGTACTCACCGAACCGGTGAATCTCCCGGTCGCGTTGGTCCCTTCTGTTCGCCCCCTTGGGCGCGCCGACCGAGACGACGACGCTGAGCACGATCGATGCCGCGATCGAGATGCCCACGGCCCACAGCAGCGTCGATGCGTAAGGCACCTCGGCCACGGGGGTGCCGGCGGCTCGAACGAGGAGAACGGCGAGGTAGGCCGCGTACGTACCGAGTGCGAGTACCGCGATGATCCACGCTCGCTTTTCTTCGTGTGTCACACGAGGAATGTAAAGCACACCAGACAGCATGTAAAGGATTCTTGACATGCCCGACGGTGGCGGTCCGCTGGTCGAAACGGCTTCGCCACAGAGCGGTTGCTCTCGGGTACCCGACCTCGTCGACGTCGGTGACGCGGCAGCCGCCGGGGCCGCCGCGTCACCGACGTGCGTGCGTGCCGGTCAGCGCAGGGCCTTGGCCCGGCTGAGCGCTGCCACGCCCGCGGCGGCGAGTGCGATCTGGATGAGCCACTGGATCCAGTCGATGCCGTCGGTGGCCGCCACGCCGAGGGCCGAAGCCAGAGCCGTGCCGATGAGTGCGGCCACGATGCCGACGACGATCGTCCACAGGACGCCGATGTGTTGGCGTCCCGGCACGGCCAGTCGACCCAGTACGCCGATGACGATGCCGATCACGATCGCGCTGATGATGCCGGATATCTCCATGGGACATCCCTCTCGGATTCTCCGTCCGGCGGATTCCTTGTCCGCCGAGCCGGTGTACGAGTGCCCCCGACCGGCAGAGTCACGCCTGCCCCGGGGACACGCCATGGTTCACCGTGCGTCGCACCGGCCGAGGGATCGCGGGCCGCACCGGGTGTCCTCGACGGGCGCACACTGCCGGTTACGCCAGTGTGCCGGCGACCACGCTTGCCGCTTCCGCGATCAGCTTGTTGTCGTGCTCGGCGTCCTTGTCGCCCCGATTCGACATGATGGCCATGACGATGGGGGCACTGTCGGCCGGCCACACCACGGCGATGTCGTTGCGGGCGCCGTAGCCGCTGCCGGTCCCCGTCTTGTCGCCGACCACCCAGCCCTTCGGCACCCCGGCCCTGATGAGCTCGTCGCCGGTGGTGTTGGTCCGCAGCCATTTAGTGAGCTGTGCGCGCTCGTCCTTGCCGAGGGCGTCACCGAGGACGAACGCGCGCAGGTCCTTCGCGAACGCCCGCGGCGTGGTCGTGTCCCGCGTCTCGCCCGGGGCCCATCGGCTCAACTCCGGCTCGCTGCGCTCCATCCGCGTGATGTCGTCACCCATTTCCTCGAGGACGGCGTCCAGGCCCCCCGGACCGCCGAGCGCGTCGAAGAGCAGGTTGGCCGCGGTGTTGTCGCTGTAGCGGACGGCGGCCTCGCACAGGTCGCGCAGGCTCATGCCGGTCCCGACGTGCTTCTCCGTGACGGGAGAGTGGGCGATCAGGTCGTCCGCCGAGTACGTGACCACCCGGTCCATGCCGTTCGGGGAGTACTTGCGCAGCACGGCACCGGCGGCCAGCGCCTTGAAGGTGGAGGCGTAGGCGAACCGTTCGCCGTCGTTGTAGGCGACCTCGCGCCCGCTGCCGGTGTCGACGGCGTACACACCGAGCCGCGCGTCGTACTTGCCCTCGAGGGCCTTGAGCTCATGGGCGAACGGCTTCGCGTCGGACTCCGGCCTCGTCGTCGTCGCCTCCGGTGACGACGACGAGGCCGGCGAGGCGTCCTGGCCGCAGGCCGCGAGTGGGGCGAGGGCGAGGGCGGCCAGCGCGCCCACAAGCACGCGACGGGCACGGGTGCAGTGCACGGTCCGAACCTCCGAAGAGCCCTGACGGACAGGGCGAACAGGGGGAGGGAGCGCCATGGCCCCCGTCCCGGTACGTGGTCGTGAATTGCCAGGACCACCCTTACCCTCGGCCGACGGGAGGTCCAATGCGGACACGCGCTGTTCCAGGCCGATCCGGAAGCTGACGTCGCCCGCGGAGACGACCCGCGCCGGCTCTCACCTTCGTCCGGGCCCGGCGGCAGGCGAAATGCCTCGACCCCGGTGGCCCCCGTCGCTACGCTCGACGGACCGGGACCGCGCGGTCCCGCAGGCTGCGGGGCCGTGGCAGAGCGGCCCATTGCGCTCGGCGTGGGGGAGGTCCCCCTCGCGCCGATTGATGGGGGCCTGGGCGGACCTGCCCTTCCCCGTCCGCGGGTTCGAATCCCGCCGGCTCCGCAGCCGACCACGAGGACACGTGCGCCGTGGACGAGATGGGGATGCGCCCGCTTCGTAGGACCTGCGGCGATCGGCCGCGGCGTGTCGCCCGTCCGCCGCCCGCGGAGGCGCAGGACCGGAACACATTACCGCTCTCGTCAGGTTCCGGCGGGTGTCCCGGCACCTACCGCGTCGACCAGTTCGGCCAGCGCCTTCGCCAGTGTGCCCGCGCCCGCGCCTGCCGGGCCTCCGGGCTCGGACATGTAGACATCACGGCGGATCTCGATCATCAGCGCGCCGACCCGCCGGTCCTCGCCGTAGTGCTTCAGCGGCACGTACGCCCCGGCGAACGGGCTGTCCAGCCCTGTGCCCCCGAAACCGGCGAACGCCTTCCGGGCGGCAGCGAGCAGCTCCGGCGGGGTGTGGAAGGAGTCCGTACCCAGGCAGATCGGCGGGCGCGGGCCCTTACCGTGCAGCTCGTACGGGAGAGGCTCGGTCGGGTACGAGTGCACGTCGATGACGACGGCCCGCCCCACGGCGTCGAGCCGTCCGTCCACCGCCTCCGTCATGGCAGCTGCGTACGGGTGGAAGTACCGGTCGATCAGGGGCTGCGGATCCGTATCCGCCGGGCGCAGTTCCTCACAGTGCGTCGTCCGGGTGTAGACGGCGCCCATGCCGACCGCCAGCATCTCCTCGCGCTCGTCGGGAAAGCGTTCGGGGTCGATCACCAGACGTGACAGCTGGTTGACGAACCGCCAGGGCGTCACCCCGGCGGCTGCTGCGCCCTCGGCCGCGATCCCGGCGGTGTGCGAGTCGGTGATGTGGTCCAGCTCCAGCTCGAGCGCGCGGTCGTCGAGCACGATGTCGCCGCGGACGTCGGCGGGAACGGCACGGGACGAGTGCGGGACGTGCAGGATCACGGGGGAGTCCGGGGCGCCGGGGAAGAGCCGGAAGGATGCCGGGGTTTCGTTCACGCCTTGTTCCTCACTGGAGTTGTCGGGAGTTGTCTGCATCGAACCCGGAGAGGCGAGCACGCCTTCCCACCGGCGGGTACGGCCCTCGCCGCGAGGCGGGGACGACCCGGCAGCGACTCTAACGCCGGGCTACGACGACCAGTCGGGAGTGCTGCGACCTGCCGGGGAGCCCGGTCGGACGACCGGCGGAGCCTACAGTCGGCAGACCGAGCGCGGTGCGCGTGACGGCGCCAAAAGCTGTGGAGGCGCGCCGCGCCGATGGCCAGGATGGCGGCATGAACAACGATCTGCTTCCCGTGGAAGCACTGATAGTCGTCGACATCCAGTCGGCCTTCGTCACCGGCGACGGAGCGGTGCCCGACGCGGTACGGCTTGTGGACCGCACGACGGATCTGATCGCAAGGGCGCGCAGGAGTGGTGCGCTCGTCGTCCACCTGCAGAACGACGGACCGGCCGGTGCCGAGGACGAGCCGCACACGCCCGGCTGGGAGCTCCACCACCCCGTCGAGTCCGGTCCCACCGAGGTCGTGATCCGCAAGTCCGACGACGACGGCTTCGTACGAACTCCGCTGGGAAGCCTGTTGACCGACGCGGGGGTCGAGGCGCTCGCCGTCTGCGGCCTGATGTCGGAGATGTGCGTCCAGGCGACCGCGCGCACGGCCCTCGCCCGCGGATACCGGGTCGTCCTGCCGCACGACGCGCATGCGACGCATAACATACCGGCGGCGCCCGGCATCAGCGACGCCGTTCCTGCCGCCGTCGTCTCGCGGGTCGCCGAATGGGGCCTCGGCAGCGATGTGGAGATCACCGCGCGTGCCGCGGACGTCCACTTCGCGGCGCTGCCTCCTTCGGGGCCCTGCTGACGGCCCGGTCGAACGGCCCGGTCGAACGGGCCCGACCCAACGGCCCGCTCGCGCCGCCGCGCCGCCGCGCCGCCGCGCCGCCGCGCCGCCGCGCGGTTCCGCCGACGTCCGGCTGAGGCGGCCGCGACGCCCTGCGATAGCGTGCCGCCCATGACAGCGACCCAGCGGACCGGATCGGAGCCGGTTCCTCGCCATGCCGCGGACGAGGAGGGTGTCCGCCTGCCGAGGCTGCGCCTCAGGGACGTCCTTGTGCGCGGGGCTGTGCAGGGGATCGCCGCGGTCGCTCTGCTGGCCGTGGCGATGCTCTTCGCCACCGATCACCATGACCGCGAGACGTTCCTGTCCGTGGCGGCGGGGCTCTCCGCGGTGTCCGCGGGGGTGGGCATCGTCATCGGGGCCTTCTTCTGGGCGGTCTGCTCCGGGGACATCAGGCGCTGGCGCGACTGGCGCACCGTCACCGGGCAGACGGAAGGGGTCACGATCATGGCACCCGCGCTGGTGCGCACGGGTGTACTCGCCCTCGTACTCTTCCCCGGCGCGCTGGGCCTCCACCACCTCGTCGACAACGCCCCGTACGACACCTGGCTGTATGGCAGTTGAGCCCACAGGACTGCGGGGCGGTGCGCTTCGGGATGTGGGACGGGGTGCGGGAACGGGTGCTCGCACTGCGGCAGGCGCCGCGGTGGCCGGACGTGTCCGGCGCCCGGGAGGACCGTCATGGCCATGGGTTCGAGCTGCTGCCCGTACTCACCGAGGAGGAGCTTCGCGCGGTGGAGCGGCGCCTGGGAGCCGAACTGCCCGACGAGTACCGGACGTTCCTCATGGAGGTGGGCGCGGGCGGCGCGGGACCCGACTACGGTCTGTTTCCGAGGCGACCGCCGGGTCCGGACACTCCGCCCGCAACAGGGCACTGCACGCTGCCCTTCCGCCCGGAACTCACCGCCGAGCTCGACCGGCATCTGTGCGCGGAGCCCCGGCGGGCCGACCACCCGGACGACGACGCCTTCGTCGCCGCCTACGCCGCCTGGGACGCCCGCTGGGACGAGCTGCACGACGCCCTGACCGAAGGCACTCTGTGCATCAGCGACCGTGGATGCGGTTACTACTCGCTCCTCGTGGTCACGGGCCCCCTGCGCGGGACCGTATGGGAAGACGTCCGGGCCGTGGGGGAGGGCGTGGTGCCCATACAACGGGTCGGCGTGGCCGGCCACTTGTCCTTCGCGGAGTGGTATCTGCACTGGCTCTGCGTCGCCGAGCGCCTCGCCTGGGAACAGGAGGGGACAGCCGCCGGCGGGCGGTGACTCCCGGGTGGACGAGGGCGAGCAGCCGCCGTGGCGCCCGAGGCGCACGCAGGCCGGAGGTGAGCGTGCTCGTGCGCCTCAGTCCGACTGTGCCACCTGGTAGCGGACGGGCCGGTCCTCCACCTTGACCAGCAGACCCTCGCTCGCGAGGTCGCGGAGGATCCTGCGAGTGTGCTTCTCCTGGGGTTCATGACCCGCGTCGCGCAGTGCACGCAGGCCACGCCCGGTGTCCCAGCATCCGCCGTACGTGCGTACCGCCTTCTCCAGGTCGGCGCGTTGGCTGGGCGCGTGCTCGCTCATCGGGGCTGCTCCTCGGTCCGTCCGGCGGCGGCATGGGCCCTCTTGTTGTGGTTGGCGATGCTCGCCGGGGCGCCGACGTAGGCACACGACGGGCACTTCTGCCACACGCCTTCCGAGACGGCACGGGCACTGACCGAGTGCCCGGGACCGTAGCCGTGTCCGTGCAGCAACTGTGCGACGGACGAACCGTATTCGGCCGCGAGCAGAGCGGCCTCGGCCACCTTGTCGTGGCCGGGGGCGAAGAAGGAGCCGGTGCCGACCTTGGTGGCGCAGCCGCACCAGCACGTGCCCGTCGGGGTGAGGTGAGGCAGGGGCTTCGAGGTCATGCGGTCACGGTAGATCAGCGAGCGGGACGTGCCGACGGCTTTGCACGGTTTGCTCCAGGACCCTCCGGGCGGCCCCGTCACCCCAGCCGGCAGGCACGTGGCCCCTGGTCATGGAAGCTGCTCGTCCACAACGCCGTTCCGGTTCGCGGCGCCGAGGACGTAGCAGTGGAACCCGCCGTCCACGGCCGGTACGGACGAGGGCCGCCAGCTGTGCAGTACGGCGGCGGACGGCGCGAACAGCGGGGCGGGCACGGCGTCCACGGGGAACCACTCCCAGCGCACGATCTTGTCCGGCTCCCGCACCCGCGCCACACCGGCCACCCGCGAGACGACGGCCGCGCCCGTCACCCGCGTGATTCCGCGCTCCCCGTCCACGAGCACCGCCCGGACACGAACGTCTGCCGGTTCGGCGAGCAGTCCCGTCTCCTCGGCCAACTCCCGGGCGGCGGTCTGCTCGAAGCTCTCCCCGGCATCCACCTTCCCGCCCGGCAGCTCCCACCGCCCGTCGTGGCCGAGCCCGAGGAGCACGCACGTCCCGCCCTCACCGAGGACCACGACGCCCACCCCGGTGAGGCTGCTGGGTGTGGGAAACGCCCGCTCCAGGCGTTCGGCAGGGTGGTGGGCGTCGGTCACATGGGCTCCCTGGTGATGGACGTCTCCGGTCGGTCCGCAGCGCCGAAGGCACAGGGCCCGCCGTGGTCGTCGGTGACGATCGTGCGCCGACGGTACAGGGCCCGCTGGTGGCGGCGGGGCGGCGGCGAGCCCCTCGGGCCGCGTGGCGACCCGGCCGATGACGAGCGGCGTGTGAGAAGCGGCGGGCAGGAGCGGCGCAAAGTACCTGAGCGGACGTGTGAGGCGCATGTTGTCATCTGAGGCGCTTGTTTCGGTCCCGCGCTGGGCATGGTTCAGCAACTGCCTTGCAAAACAAGGGGTTTGAGCGAACGGACCGGACGATCCCCGTCCGTTTCAGAATGGAGCCGGCATGGTGAAGAGAAAGAGAACCGTTCTGCGCAAGGCCGCCGCGGTGGCGAGCGCGGTGCTCACGATCTCGGGCATCGGGCTGGCGGCAGCGCCCCCCGCCGCGGCCGTCGACTACTACTACGAACTGCCCTATCCGTCCGGCGAGGCGTACCAGGTGACCCAGGGGCCCGAGGGCGCGTACTCCCACACCGGCCCGTACAACGAGTACGCCTGGGACTTCGGCCTCCCCGCGAGCTACGAGGTCTCCGCGGCGCAGGGGGGCACCGTGCTCGTGTCGAACTGGTCGCCGTACTGGCAGAACGGCATCGAGGTCATCATCCGCCACTCGAACGGCCAGTGCACCCACTACGCCCACCTGAACCGCGCGATCTACAACACCGGTGACTGGGTGCCGCAGGGCCGGATCATCGGCTGGTCGGGGAGCACCGGAGCATCCACGGCGCCGCATCTGCACTTCCAGGTCATCAACTGCAACACCCGGGTGGGCATACCGGCCACGCTGCAGGGCTGGGTGCCGTACACCGGCACATGGCCCGTCAGCGTGAACACCCGCGCCTGACCACCTCTTCCGGCCGCGCCCACCCCTCCGGACGCCGGCCCCTCACGCCGGACCTGCCGCGCCCACCAGGGCACGTCAGGCCCGGCCGTGCCCTGGTGGGCGCCACACCAGGCGCAGGGCTGCGGCCGCACCTGAACACCGGACCTGCCGCCTTCGGGCACGGCCCTGTGCGTGGCGAGCCGTCACCCGTCGGCAGCGGTCGGCGCTCCAGGTGGCCCGAGGAGCCGTACCGGCTCCCTTCAACACCGCCGTTAGGGTGAGCGGATGTTCGGCAGAGGCTGACGGCCTCTTCGAGGCGCTCGCCGGCAGCAGTGCCGGCCCTCGGCCGCCCAGGCCGGAACCGGCGCCAAGCGGGTTGGACGCGTGGGGTAGCGCCTCGGTACGGGGCAGCGACATGGACCGCCCGGTCGCGGACCTGCGCTCAGCGCGCGGCGACGATCAGGACCAGGACCAGCGCGGCCAGGCACGCGGCGGCCACGACCGCCGCCCGCTTCACCCGGTGACGCGACGGCACCGGCACGACCGAGAGACCGGAGCCCTCGGGGAAGACGTAGAAGACCCGGTTCACTTCCTCCTCGATCTCCACTCGCGCGAGCGGCAGCCACTTGATGGAGACGTGCCTGGCCACCTCGCCCTCGCGTCGCCCCAGGCGCGCCTCGATCACCGACCGGTGCGAGGCCGGCAGCTCCTCGGGCGGGGACTGGTCCAGCGAGAGCACGTGTGTCCGCCAGGCGCCTCCGTGCAACCGCCGGCGCAGGAGCAGAGGCGGGGAGGGCTCGGGGCCGGGCACCCTTTCCGCGTGCGGAGTGTGGGTGATGGTGCCGCCTCGCCACTTGACCAGCAGCCCTCGGCCGGCGCAGGCACCGCAGGTGCTGTGGCCCTTGCCCCCGCAGCGGTCGCAGGTGTATTCGCCCCTGCCGTCGCACTTCCGGCACAGGGTGTGTCCCCTGCCCTCGCATCCCGGGCAGGCGGTGCCGGGAGTCTCACAGACGACGCAGTCCACGCGCTCGCCCGGCCGTTTGACCTTTCTCGGCGGGACGGGCTTGACCGGTGTCCTGCGCGAGCCGCCCTTCCCCCGGCACTTGGTACAGGACGTGACGTTACGGCAGTTCGGGCACGGCACGTCCGGTTCGCAGCGCGTCAGGCCCCGGCCGCCGCACTTCAGGCACTGCTGCCGGCCGCCGGTGCACTTCACACACGAGACTTCGCGCACCGTACCGGTCTGCACGAGTTCCAGCGTCTGGTGCTTGCGGGGGTTCTTCGGCCCAGCCGCGTCATAGGCGTCGAGGTCCTCGTAGACCGGCTTGCGGGAGAGGTCGAAGGGGGCCGGCTCGCTCCGCTCGCGCTCTGCTCGGGACTCGACGGAGCGGGTGATCGTGCACTCGAGCACGGGTTGACCGCTGATGCGGGCGGTACCTGCCAGCCGCAGTCGCTCCGCAGGCCCAGGCCGCCCCAGATGCTCGGCCACTGCCGCAAGGATCTCCTCGTCGGACGGTGCGTCGGCCATCACGGCATCCCCCTCATACCACGCGGGCGTTCGCTGCGCGCCGCCCGGTCACGGCACGCGGTCGGCATCGGGCGGCGCTCAAGTGTGGCGCAGCCAAGTGGCCTTCGGTAGACCGCCTCCGGCGGAAGGCGGAGGCAGGCGGGGGCCGACGCGAGCCGGTGCCGGCGCGTAAGTTCCCTTCACGGCGAGGACGGATGAAGCCGCTTGAGGTGCTCGATGAAGGCGGTCCACTGAGCGGTCGGTATCAGAAGAACGGGACCGTCAGGGACTTTGGAGTCGCGGACACCGGTGCGGTCATCCGGAAACCTTGCGGCCTCCACGCAGAAGTTCCTCGTTGAGGCTGTGGGAGCTCTTGTGCCATGCGGTGATCGGGTGCAATTCGTATCCCCCTTGTCGGGCGCCGTCGTGGCCTCGGGCCCCGCTGCGGGTGAACCCGGCGCGTCCGAGTGCGATGGGGCTGCGTTTGTATGGGCGTGTTCCGTCAGGAGGAGGAACTCGGCCCGATGGAGGGCACACGTCGAACCCGGCGGGGTTGCCTAAGCTTGTCGCCATGGCCCACGCGAAGACTTCCTATGTCTGCCTGCCCTGCCGGGCCTCCTACAAACAGCCCTACGGCCGGGAGCGGCAGCGTATCTGCCCCCGCTGCGCCGAGCCCCTGTTGCATGTGGGGTCGGCTTTCGCCGCGCCCCCGCGCCGGGACAGGGCGGCCTGGCGGACGCTCTCACTCCTGCTCCACGCCGGTGTCCGGTTCCACAAGAGCTGCTGCGGCGGGCCGGGATACCGGCCGCGCACCGTGCGGGAGGTGCGCGAGCGCATGGCGTACGCGAAGCGGACCGGCGAACCTTTCGCGCACGCGCTCGTACGCCGCGACGTGCCGTGACCGGGGCGGGCTCGGTGACAAGTCTCCTTCGCATCTGTTGCTGGCGCTCGGCCTGTCCGTTCTTGTCACCGCGGAGCGCTCACGACCCGCAACGGCCGGCTGGTGCTGTCGTCGTTCCGGGGTGGCCGGAGGCGATGTCAGAATGCGTGCAGATAGACCCGCGCTCGGTCGGAGCTCAGGTTCTCGATGTAGATCTCGATCCATGCAACCTTGCGCCGTCGGTCGTCCTCCACGCATGGCGGGCAGACGCTTGCCCGAAGGGGGCCCTTCAGCGTCTGCGGCTCTGTGAGGCCGAGATGTCCGAAGAGCTCACGCTTCGGCGAGAAACTGCTCTTCCACGGAGTCAGTGGCTCTTCGGGCCGTAGGTCCTTCGCGATCTGCGCAGCGGTGGTTCTGTCGGTGCTGAAGGTGAGGATGTAGCTGTCCTCCTGGGGGTTGACCTGCACGGCGCCCTTCACCTCCGTAGCACCCTCAGGAACCTGGATCTTCATGAATCCGGCTGCCTCGGCCGCGCCGGCACCCTTCTTCCAATACGGGTAGGGGCCGTTGCCAGAGACGCGGTCCGGGTTACCGGTGTCGCAGGACACGATCAGCAGCGCGGAGAAGAGGACGGCGAGCACACCCCCGCACTTGTCTCGCGTATTCACCGGTTCTCCTCGTCGCCCGGGAGACGTCTCCGCGACCGCCCTCGCGGCCCGGGTCACTCGGCTCCACCGCGGGACCCGCACTGCCGTTCAAGTCGTGGGTGAAGGTCGAGCTGCTGCCGCGCATGTCGAACTCCTGGGCGATGCCGACGGTGTGAAGACGTCCCATGTCGGCGTCCTCGATGACGATTCCTCCAGGGAACGTAGCGGACTTTCCCTTGTTCCAGTTGTAGCGGTCCCACACGTTGACCTGGTATTCGAGTGACACCTCTGGTTTGCCGGCCTCGCCCGGCTTGACCGTGACCAAGCCGGAAACGTTCTGCTGATGGGAGCCCACTGCGTTGTACCAGTCGGTGTCCGGCGTGAACGTTCCGCCGAACGACCCGCTCTCGACGGGAATGACAACCGGTTTGTCGCCTCCGGCCTTGTTGAATTCGGCGAGAGCTTCTTCGCGCCACTTGTCCTTGTTGGGGGTGATGTGCATGTTCTCGACGTTGGACCGCAGCGCGCCGTCGTCGTGCAGCATCCGGTCGACGTCGAGATCCAAGGTGTCACCGGTGCCGCCCAGGTAATGCAGCATGTTGCGGGAGGCTGCGGTTTGTCCGACGACGTCGCCGGACGTGGCGATGCAGAGTGCCACTGCGTGGAAGCCCAGGTCCCGGGGCGTGGGCTCTTCCACGTTGAAGGGCCCGAACCCACGTCGGCAGACCTCCATTCGTACAAGGGGTCCGTGATCCCTGCTGCCCTCAACTCATCTCCGCGCTCTCTGAGCAGCACGGCCCGGGTGACCGGGTCGAGGTCGGCCCACCACTCGGCGACGGCCTTCCTGTCCTTGGGCATGTTGGCCGCTTTGCCGGCCGCCTCCAGGGACGGGTAGGGGCTGGCTGTGGGGTTCCTGTTGAAGCCTCCGATCGTGCCGTCCAGGAAGTCGGTGTCGAGAACGGCAGCACTCAGCGCAAGCCGGAGACCGTCATCGGCGTCGCTGACCGCCTTGACCGCCTGGTCAAGCCGTTGAGCCCACTCAGCTGCCTTGGCGTGTCCCGTTGCCTGGTAGCTCGGATCTTGCACGTAGGCAGCGCGCTCGCCCTGGGTGAGCCGCTCCGTGTCGAAGGCCACGATGCCCTGATCGGAGACCCGCATGCCGTCCTTCACGGCGTCGGCGCGCACGGCCTTGATCCTGCTCCGGAGGTCCACGAGTTGCGTGTACGCCTCGCGCAGGAGGGAGGCGACGGCCTTCGCCTCACGCTGTGCACCCTGGAGCTCCTTGAGGGTCACCGAGAACCTGTCGTTCGCCGCCTGCGCGCTCAGGCCCACCCAGGAGGCGCCGGTCGAGACACCGTGGACATCCCGCCTGTAAACGCGCTCCACGTTGTTGAAACTTCCCGCCCCCATGGCACTGACCGCGCCACGTCTCCGGGGCTGTGGACCCATCCGTCGCATGTCCGACCCGTCACCGGTGCGGCCCCCTCATCGTCCCATCACAGTCTGTCGTGCCGAGGACGGCGCCGGGGGCCAATCGCAGAGAGATCACGAGGTCTTGGTTGGTAGGCCAACTTCCCTCGGTCACCGTCGACTTGAGGGGATGAACGGTCGAGGTCAGGGGAACATCCGGAGAGCGGGAGAAGTTACGCGAGCTGGTGGGCGCGGAGCGGGAGATCGCGGCGGTGTGACGGGGCGGCGCAGACGCCGTCACAGTTTGACGACCACGACGCGGTTGCCACAGAGCTTGCGTATGTCGTCCTCGTCGGAGGTGAAGACGGTGACGGGGCCGGGCTGACGCAGGGCGACGGCCGCGAGAGCCGCATCGATGGCGTACTTGTGGCCGTGCAGCCCCGCCTCCCGGAGCAGGACGATCGCCTCGTTGGCGACGTCCTCGGTCACGGGCTCGACGTTCATGCGTGACAGTGCCCAGTGCCAGGACGGGCGGTACGTCTTCATGTCGTACGCCTCGACGAGGGTCATGGACGTGGTCATGACCCGGATGCCGAGCCGATGGGCCTCCTTGAGCCGGAGGCCCATCCGTCGCTCACCGCGTACCCACTGGGACAGGCCCTCGCTGTCGAGGAGGTAGATCGCCTCGTTCGTCACGCCGCCTGCCCGGTCCCGTCAGCGGCCCCATCAGCGGCAGCCTGCCGTTCCCCGGCCAGCTGCGCGTGCGCTCGCTCGATCTCCCGGCGCTCGGCAGCGGCCTCTGCCATCTCCGCGTCGGTGACCTCGCCGTATTCGGACTCCCACCAGTCGACGGCTTCCCCGAGGCGCTCTCTTTCGCGCTGACGCTCTATGGCGTGCGTGACATAGCGGCTGAAGCCGCCGGGCCCGACCTCGGCGCGGATGGCCTCGGCCAGCTCCTCGGGAAGCGTCACGGTGTACTTCTTGGTTGCCATACCATCGACCATACCGAGGCGGCGGACGCCTGGCCAGCTCGGGCGGAGCGACCCGCTGACGCCGTCAGACCGGGTAGCCCATGTCCTTTGCCTCCTTCACGACGTCCGCGAAGGAGGCGTCCGGGTTCAGCCGAGCCACCACGCCTTGCGTCAGTGGCCGCTGCTCGTATATGTGGCGCACGGCGTCCAGGTCGACGGGCCACTCGTAGTAGTCCTCGGCGAACGACTGGAAGGCCTCCGGCCTCGGGTCGACGGGAAGGTCGAACATCCACCCGGAGCCGTCGGGGTCGTCCCTGTCGTCAGCGAAGTCGATCCGGCCCGCGTGCCAGCGGTCGTCGCTCGCCTGGCGCCACAGGCAGAAGGTCACCCTGGGCATGTCGTCGTCCATGAAGGCCGGCTCATCGACGCATTCGCGGAACACGTGGGGGACGGCATCCAGCACGCCCGGCCAGACCGTGTCGTCGGCGTACGGGCTCATCGGCGACTCGCGGTCGAAGCCGCGGACGTACACGCCGGCGGGCGAGAACAGGATGTCGAACTCGTCTCCGCTGCCTTTCCGCATGGCGAAGACCTCTTCCGTCTCCGACCGTGCGGCGTCGAAGGAGTAGTACCGGTAGTCGCCTTGGTTCAGCACGGCTTCCGCCATGGCGATCGACCGGCAGGCGACAACCGGTCGGCGTTCTCTGATGGTGCCCGACATCCAGCCGGGAGCCCTGGAGTTCGCCGACGCTCTTGGACGCGCCCGGTTCAAGGTCGAGGTGACCCCGTCCCGTTGAGACCACCCCTGACCGGTGGCGCCCAATTTGTGGTTGCCGGCAGCGGCTCACCACACTCCCGGCCGTCACCTGACGGCCGCACCCCAACCCGGCGCACCCGCAGCGTCAAGTGTCAGGATGACGCTCATATCCAGGGAAGTCGTCAAGGAAATCCTTGGGGAAACATCACTCACGAAGTCGCGGAGCCATAACCGCGTTCGAGGTTTCGGGCAACCCTGCACCACTCGCCAGTGAGTGCGAGCGCGCCTACGCCTACGCGCGCTGCGCAGGGAGAACACAACCACCGAGCCGTCCTTGTTGCGGGCAATCTCAATCGCCACGTCTGTCGTGCCGCTGTTGACCATGACGCCGTCGCCCAGCCTGTGAATCCGGTTTGCCGCGCGCATCAGGCGATCGACTTCACCGGTCGTGAAGACGGGCCGCAAACCCTGCGGGCGTGCCAGCTCCAGCGCCGACAGGCGTTCCAGGACACCGGCGATGTCGACTCCAGTTTGTCGAGGCGCTGCTGGTCGGCCTTGAGCGCGCGGGCGAAGTTCTCGAACAAGTTGCCAGGGTCGCTCTGGGCATGCTCGACGGCCTGCAGGACGATGACCCGCCGCTTCAGCGCGATGGTCAAGGCAGCGAGTTCGAGGTGGGTGCGGAACGTGCCGCCATGGTCGTCGACGCCGGGGAACGACTTGCTCAACGTGCCGATCTCGACAGCCTTGCCGTCGGGCAGCTTGTCGAGTGCGCTCTGCCACTGGGCAAGGCGGCGTTCGGCGGCGGCCAGCGCCTTGCCGATGGCATGCACTGCCGAGTCCAGTCCTAGCGAGACACCGAGCTTGCCCTGGTCGAGCAGAATGGCGGTGGCTTTATCAATGGCATCGCGGCAGCCGTCGAGTTCGTTGCGCTCGTCATCTAGCTTCTGTTCGTGCAGCTGCTCCAGTAGTTCTGTGATGTGCTCGATAGCCTGCTGGCGCTTCTGGTCGGCATTCGCGCTCACCCCCCACGGCTACGGCCATGAGCACGAGAGGCGCGGCCACGGTGAGCGCCGCACTGCCGGCGACCGCGATGCCGCTGTTGCACCGGCTCCACCGACTGCGCCTGCTGCTGCCGCTGCACCGACTGGCACGAACGTCGCATTGGCGGCGATGCCCGTTGAGTTCACGAGTGCACCGTGGATGCCACCGGCCGCCGCCTTCGACGCCATCGGGCGAACGATGCCCTGACCGAATTGGGCGGCAACCTTCGCCGGAACCACCATGCGATACAGGCCTTCGCCGGCAGCTGTCGCCGTAGCTGCCGCAGAGGAACGCGCTGACTGCGTGATGAGCTGCGACAGGTGCTGCGCCAAGGGACTCGCGGCATCGAGCGGAATACCTCGGCTGCGGTCGAGCTTGCCGGGCAGCGGATGTACCTCAAGTGTGGCAATCGGCTTGTCGGCCAGGCCGGCAAGCACACCGCGCAGTTCAGCCAAGCGCTCAGCCGTAATCGGCCCGTCTCCGGCCAATGCGGGCACCCGGACGTCACCGGTCGCCAGCGTCCACACCGGAACGATTGCCTTGCGGTCGTCAGTCATCGTCTCCCCTTGTTTTCCGACAACAGCCTACGGCTGACGTCCGGCAAGAACGGCATGAACCTCGTGTAGGGCATCGGGGATCCGGGGAGGATTGAGCGGTAGGCGCGGGACGTCAATGTGATCAGCTGACGTAGACACCCTGGTGATCACTGGTCTCGTGCCTGTACCGCTGCCGCACCAACTCCCCCTGAACACAGCAATCTACGTGATCCCGGAACTTGCAACCGCTCTGGGCCTCGTGGGCGCTGATCGTCGATGTCGTGCCGTGCATTGATTTCGCTTCTGCACTGGATCTCTTGCCGGGCCCGTCCCAGCGCGTCCCGCTGCCCAAGCTCAAAGCAACCCCCCAAGTTACGCGCTGTTGTCGTTCCGCCACCGCGCGATAGCCTGGCTCGTGGTAGGTACAACAGAACTGGTGACACACGAGGGGGATCGTGGAGCAGCGCGATGTGCGGGGGCACTACGAGGAGCTTGCCGCCGAGTACGACGAGCACTGGGTCTACGGGCCCGATCACATCCCCTGGATGTCGGCCCGTATCGCGGAGACCCTCCGACTCACGTCCACCGACCGGATCGCCGACATCGGCTCCGGTACGGGGCTGTTCGCCCGTGAGGTGGCCGCCGCCCTGCGACCTGAGCACCCCATCCTCTGCGTCGACCCCTCCGCCGCGATGCTCGAACAACTCGGCTCACCACCCCCGCCCGGCCTGACGCCGCTCGTCGCCTCCGCCGAGGACATCGCGGAGGACCGCGTCGACCTCCCGTACGAGCAGTTGGACGCGATGTGGCTCAAGGAGTCGGTCCACCATCTGCCCGACCCGGCGCGAACCCTGCGCGGGCTGGCAGACCGGCTCGCCCCGGGCGGCAGGCTGCTGGTCGTCATGCTGCCGGCCACGATCCAGTACCCGCTGTTCGAGGCCGCGCTCACCCGGTTCGAGGAACTGCAGCCCGACCCGAACGACATCGTCGGCCACCTGCGGGCCGCCGGACTCGATGCCGGACTCGGCCATGGTGAGCACGAACTGCGTATCGATAAGGACAAGTACCTCGGCATGGTCCGCGCCCGCTACATGTCCCTGCTCTCCACCTATACCGACAGTGAGATCGAGAAGGGCATCGAGGAGATGCGTGCCGCTCACCCCGAGCCCGTTCTGGTCTTCCCGGACCGGTTCGCCTTCGTGCTCGCAGAGCGCCGGGGTGGAAAGGCATGAGCACTGTGGTGGACGAACGTCTGCGGCGCTTACGCAGCGAACTGGACGACCACTCCCGTATCGCCGACCGGCTCGGACTCGACCTCGAACGCCCGCTGCGTTCGCTCAACGACGGCTATCCCGAGAACGCCGTCGCCCTCATCGGCAAGCTCACCGAAAAGCTCCTCAAGGAGCTGTGGCGGCACCATGGCATCGAGGGCGATCCGTCCACCAAGGCGCTGAACGACCTCGTCAAACGCTGCCGTCCGCACATCCGCAGCAGCACGGTGATGGACGCCCTCGACGACATCCGGCGGCTCCGTAACCGGTCCACGCACGACGGATACGACATCAGCGACGAGGACGGCCTGCTGGCCGTCCGCCGACTCGTGGACGTACTCGTCTGGTTCACGGACACCGGCAGCGCCGCCCTTCTCGGCGGCGAACCCGACATGGCGCCCGAGGTAGCCCGCCGCTGCGAGTTCCTCGCCGGGCTGTATGTCACCCTCGGCTACCGCCAGGCCAAGCGCTTCGTGCTCAGCCCCGACACCGTTTACCAGCTGTTCTGCCGCGAGTCCGGAATGCGGCTCGAGTACGTGGAGCTGATGCTCTCCCGCGACGCGGACGACCTCGGCGCCGTGCTGTCCTCCAGCGGCGGTGAACTGCTGCGCACACGCCTGCCGAAGCTCACCCGCTTCGTCATCGTGGAGGACGAGCCCGGCGGAGATTCCGCTGCCCTTCGGGAGATGCTGGGGCACGACTTCCGGATCGTCCGCTACGACGGCTTCGTCGACACCCTCGTCAACCTCGACGCGCATCTGCATGCCCTCACGGACAGGACCGCGCCCGACACGTCACCGGCCGCCCGCACGGCCGTGCCCGCGGCGGTACTGTCCATCGATCCGCGCACGGGCGAGTCGGCCACGACCGAGTCGGGGGACGCGGGCGCGTTGCTGACCAGCCTCGCGCGTGGCAGTGCGAACGTCCTCGTCACGGGGCGCCCCGGCAGCGGCAAGAGCACCCTGCTCCGCGCCCTGGCCACCGACCCACGGGCCCGCCGCTTCCGGTTCTACTTCGACCTCGGTCTCAAACCGAAGGACGAACCCTTCCCCGAGTACGCCGCCCGCCTCCTCGCGCCCTCCATGGCGGTCGCCGACCGGGCCCGTGCCTACGACCTCTTCCTGTATCTGATCCGTTCCGGCACAGCGCTCTGTGTGCTGGACGCCGTCGACGAGGGCGTGGACGAGCCGAGCCCCGCCGGTTTCCTTCGCCTCTTCGCCGACCTCGCGGCCGTCCTGTCCGCGGAGTCCGCGGTCGTCATGAGCTCACGGGTGTCGTTCCTCGCCGACTCGCCCCAGGTGCGACAGCTTCTCGACAGCGGCGCGGGCCGCTCCGAGCAACTGGTGGAGCAGATGTACGCCAACGGCGTCGACCCGGCGCGTGTCCCGCACTTCCATCTGGTGCGTCTTTTTGAGCCGGACGCCACCCCGCTGGAGAAGCGCCTCACCGCAGCTCTCGAACTGCCCAGCGGGCGTCCGCTCGCCGACATACTCGCCGCGCACATCACGCGCACCCTCGCCGGCCAGGATGCCGGAGAGATCGAGCAGAGACTGCCCGCAGCGTTCGGGCAGGCGTTCCTCGCCGAGCGGACCGTCTTCTCCTTGCTCGACCTGCACCGGGGGCTCGGCGCGACGGCCTTCACCGACGGCCGCCTCGACTTCGACGCCTGTGTACTCGCCCCGCTGCTGCGCCCGGCCGGAGCGGACCATGTCGCCTTCGTCCACAGCGCGTACCAGGAACTGCTCGCCGCCCGGTACCTCGCCGACCCCGCGCACCGGGACGCTGCGGCAGCGCTGCCGGGCGGTGCCTTCGTCACCGAGCAGGTGCGGGCCTTCCTGGCCTCCCTTCCCGCCGCTGCGGCAGCGCCCGGGAGCGGCGACTGCGTCCTGCCCGCCGGGACCTACCTCGTCGGCCCGGCCGAGCGGCTGCTGCTGCGCCGCGTCGAACGGCCCGTGCGCTTCGACCGGCACGCCGTGACCGTGGCCCGCTACCGCCGCTTCCTGGAAGCCCTCGACATCGACGGCACGTCACCCTGGGACCATCCCGAGCAGCCCGCCGGCCTCACCCACCGCCCCTGGACCGATCGACTCCGCAAACCCGACTACTACGAGGACCCACGCTACGACTCCTACCCGGCAGTGTGTGTCAACTGGTGGAGCGCCTACGCCTTCGCCGCCTTCGAAGGCAAACGTCTGCCGACCGCCCTGGAGTGGGAGGCCGCCGCACGCGGTACGGACGGCCGGCTGTTCCCCTGGGGCGACGACCCTTCCGGGGCGGACGTCAACTGCGCCGACGTCTGGGTGGGACGGCCGCTCGTCACGTACCAAGCCTGGTACCGCGACTTCGCCGAGGACGCCGTGCGGCGGGCGTGGGTAACCCCCGTCGACCGGCGGCCAGGCAACCGCTCGCCGTTCGGCGTGGCCGACATGGCCGGCAACTGCTGGGAATGGACTTCCACAAGCCTCAGCGACGTGGGCGAAGCGGTGATCTGCGGCGGCAGCTACGACAACCCGATGCGGGCCGTGCAGACCAGCAGCAAGGGCGTGTACCGCAAGCGCGGGGCAAGCAACGCAGTCGGCTTCCGTTGCGTGGAAGACCTCACGGAGACACCGGGCACAGGAAGGGCCGAGGTATGAACGGCGGGCCGCGCTACGGAACGATCGTCGAGCGGCGGGCGAGCGGCGGAGGCCTCAACGGCACCGTCGGCGCCTACACCGTCCAGGACGACGAGGACCAGCGCTACTACACCTTCGACTACCGCCAGATCGTGACCGAGGGCTTCCGTACCATCCGCACCGGCGAGCGCGTTCGCTTCCATGTGTCCGCCGACGGTTTCGGCCGGGCCGAGTTCGTGATCCGCCTCGACCAGCCCGACCCCTCGGAGTACTACGGGTAACCGCCGTCACGCCGGCACTGGGCCATGTGACGGGTGCGCGGCAGGAGCTGACCGTCGTCCTGCCCGTACGGCTCCGGAGAACACCCGAGTGGGCGGAGGGGCCGTTCCCGTTCGAGCTGGGCAGCCGGCGCACCGACGCCGCGACACGCTCGACGTACTTCGCCCCTGCCTCCGCCCGGGTCCTGTACGGAGCGCCGGGCCGGCCGAGGCGGTGGCACAGCCCGTTGGACGTCAAACACGACGGGCTGCATCTCATCGGGACGGAACTGCTGCGTACAGCCACGGCCCGCGTCCTCGGCGACAACTCCGTGACGCACCTGCTGCTGGCGCTGGGGCTGTCCGTCGCCGCGACGGCAGGCGTGTTGACGACCCCGTACGGGCGAGTCGTCCTGCAGTCGCCGCGGGGTGGCAGCAAGCCGTAGCCGCGCGGCGGAGCGTGAGCCGGAATGTGTGGTTGCACCGGCGTCACGGCCCCGGTGCGAACACCCTCCACACCACGGCCGTGAGGATCAGCACGAGAGAATCACGTACCACCATCGTCGTACGCACCCGAGGGTGACGAACCCGGCCCTGACCGCCACCGGGACTCTTCGGTCCCGAGACCGGCTGAAGCCGGTCTCGCCTGGAATGATCAGTCGAGTGCGGCCTCTTCAGCTGTTGGCGCCGGTGGTTCGTCGGCTGTGATGCGGGCCAGCAGCGTGCGGGCTTCCCGGATACGGGGGTGGTCCGGATGCAGAAACCGCTCGCAGTCGGTCAGGGCCTCCCGGACTGCCGTCTCCGCAGCGCTCCGGCGCCCCAGACCATGCAGGGCAACGGCCGTGCCCAAACCCAGGCTCCCGCTCAGGCCCCGATCCCAACGTGGGGCAAACCGGCGCGCCTCGGTGAGCGCTTCGTCGTACCGCCCCTGCCCATTCAGGCTGCGCACCAGGCCGCAGTGCAGAGCAGCGATCGTGCCCCGTTCGGCTCTGGGTAGATTCCCCCGGGCGATGGCCTCGGCCTCCTCGTAGCGGGCTTGCCCGCACAGAGCGTCGACCAGGTTGTCCAACACGCACAACTCGACGTGCCACACCGGTGCCAGATGCTTGAGGCGAGTCAGCTCACGCAGTATGTCAAGCCCCTCGGCCTCCGCCTCTCCGCAGCGCCCTTCACTGTTGAGGACCAGCATGTGATTGCTCCGGATCATCAACAGCAGCACCCGCCCGGGCCCAGCCATCTCGTGCAGCTCTGCAGTCAGAGATTCCAGCTCGGTCAGCACCTGTGCCCCGCGCCCGTGGGCACAGGCGGCCGCCGTGGCCAGCACCTTGGCGTGCCGCGCCACAGCGATACCCCTACCTCGCCTGCGCCGACGCCCCGATTCCGCTTCCGCCTCGAGCGCTCTGGCCCGGGCCTCGACCTCCTCGTACTTGCCTTCCTTCCACAGCTGATGGAGGCACTCCAGGGCGGCCGCTTCCCGCGAGCGGCCCCGTATCATCCGTGCGATCTTCACAGGCCGTGAGGTTACGTGACGATGCCTGGCCAGGACAGACTCGAGGGGTGAAAGCAGGCGGTGGGTGCGTCGGCGAGTGGCCGGGGCTGTGGCCGTGGCCGATCAGCAACCAGGTTACGGACGGGCCGTATTCGACGGGACACCCTGGTACCGGCCCTGGCGGTACCCGTACCGGCCGCCTCAGTACCGGCCGACGTACTGGTCGGCGCCGTGATCCGCCACACACGCTGAGTGATGTGAACGTACAGATGCCTTCCCGGCCTTCACCTGCTTCTCCCTCCGTTTCCGAGTCCGCTCGCGAGGGCCGGCGCTCCAGGGGAGCTGCACCGGCACCACACGGTGGTTGCGCTGTGCCAGCGTCCTCTCCAGGCCGCAGCCCAGCAGCACCGCCTTCACCACGACGAGGGTCGAGTCGGCGAGGCGTGTCGTGCCCGTACTGCGCCGGTGATCGGAGAGTTCGTGCCGGACAGCCTCTTCGGCGAGTGATCTGCTCGTCTGCCCGTACCAGACGGCCAGCTGGGTCAGGGCGTTGAGGCACGGTCTGACGTCTTCTGCCGAGATCTCCTCGGCAGAGGAATCCTGCGCGTGGCTGCCGTAGTTGCCGTAGTTCTGGATCGTACGCACGGCGAGAACGACCTTGGGAGGTACGAGGCCCTTCGCAGAGAGTACGGTCAGCAGGGACTCGAGCGTCGGCTTGGAGCCGACGGCCTCCCGCATGGCGATGTCCAACAGGATCGACTCCGCTGCTCTCCGCGCAGTGCCGAGGAAGACCTCGGGGTCCGATTCCGCGTACCTCAGAGCCTTTCTGTACAGCCGGAGCGGCTCCCCCTCGTTGCCCGTCACCCCGTGTCCCGCACCCTCTTCTCTCAGGTTCGCGGGCAGAAAGCTAGCAGCATGATCAAGGGCGGGTACAGGTGGTATCCGGTCGCTGTCATGGCCGCCCCCTGCCGGTGGCGTGGACGATTCATCTGTGGTCACGGGGGTCCCTGCCGCGCAGTGAGGACAGGACGAGACGTCCGTAGCGTGTGGTGAGGACCAGGGCCGTGGCTGCCAGAGCGGCGACGAGTGCGACGACGACGGCGGTGGCTCCCTTGGCGCCGAGCACCTGGAGGATGCTCAGCGCGGTGCCCACCGGCAGTCCCAGGATGGTCAGGACGCCGAGGGCGCCGGCGATCTGCTGGCTCTCCTGCGTCTGCACGAGGCGCGCGTAGTCGGCCGCCTCCGCGAGGATCTCGCTGAAGCGCTCCGGGAGACGGTACTGGGCCTGGAAGCTCAGCAGCAGCTCGTTGGCCGGGCCATGAGCGGTGAGGTGCTGGCGCCAGTAGGTGCTGCGGAAAGCCGCGATGTGCCTCTCGAGGGCGGACACCCGGCGGGCGAGCTTGGGGCCGTCGAAGACACCGGAGAGCCCGTCGGTGAGTTCGTCGATGTGGTCGCGCTGGACGGTGCCGAGCAAGAGGGCGTCCAGGTAGACGGTGCGACAGTGCAGCTGAGCGAAGGCGTAGAAGTCGCCGTCGCCCGGGTCGGCGCGATGGCCGAGGAATGCGGCACCGTGGCGCAGCACCAGGGCGCTCCAGTCGGCGGAGATGCGCAGCGCGTGCCCGGTCCGCTCCGGCCACTGCTCGAGGGGTGTGGGGAAGTCGGTGTCCGTGGACCGGGAGGCGAGGTACCAGAGCCAGCGGTCGGCCGTCTCCGGCAGACGGCCGTCCTGCCGCAGCACGGGCGTGTGGTGGGCGTCGGGCGTCAGGAAGGCGACCGTGTACGGGCGGGCGATGGCGAACGGGGCGCTGGCTCCGCGTGGTTCAGCGACACCGTCGAGAAGCACCGCGGGGGACAGGGGGCCGTCGAGGGGGTCGGGGACTGCGGGACTGCGGTGGCCGATGGCGCGCAGCGTCTTCAGCAGGGCCGGTCCCTCGACGTCGAAGTGCAGTACGGCGACGGCGTGGTGGGGATGTCGTGCGGTGGCGGTACCCAGTAACTCGATCCCTTGGAGATGCAGCGACTCGTGCTGTACTTCCATGAACCGGTGCCAGCGGCAAGGCCGTTCCGGGGTGCCGTAGAGAGCGCGGGCCGCGGCCGGAGTGAAGTAGGTCTGACGTGTGGTGGCATCGGTGCGACGGCTGCCGAGGTCGAAGGGTATGGGCCCGGTCGGCCAAGTGGGCGGGGCGGTCAGCCGCACCGGCAGGACGACGGCCAGTGTCTGCCGGACACCGGTGACGGAACTGAGGTCCGTGGTCAACGGGGGACGCCTCCATGCGGAACGGATGGTCATGTGCCGGGCAGGCCTCAGGATACGGATCTTCCTCGGCACTGTGATCACCGCCGACCGGCAGCCCTTGCCGTTCCCTTCCGAGACGGAGGGCGAGAACACCGATGCAGCTCAGGCGGCTTGCTCAAGATGTCCGTGCTCGCGGACCGCTGGAGTGCGTCGGTCCAAAGCCGCCTGCTCGTGAGACCGTGTGGGCGACCATCGGGCCGGTCCCTGCGCCCAACGCGCTTGCGACCCCACCGTCGGCGACCTGATCCGCGGGCCGATCCCGGCCGGGCACTCCGTCTGGAAGGATCGGCCGGTGCTGCGAACAGTTGAGATCACCGCCGAACTGACATTGCCGCTCCCGAGCGAGCAGTTCCACAACCTCTACTGGGAAGACAAACTCGAACTGAGCCTGGACTGCTTCGTATGCGGGCGCACCGGCCGCACCACTCACTTCGAGTACGGCGAGGAACGGGCGGTGTGTACAGGAGACGAGAGAGCGGAGCACCCCGCCGCTGCCCGCATCGCCGGCTTCGATGTCACCAGAGGGCAGGGCCGGCTGATACTCCGGTCCGTCGTCGACTACTGGTGGGCACCGTTCCACGACACCGAGCGGGACCGGCCGGCAACTGCGCTGACATGCACCCCGTGGGTCCGTCTGTATCTCGGGTACTGGTGCAGGCAGTCGCGGGAAGCGGGGTCCTTCAGTACCCAGAGCAACCTGGTCCGCCCAGTGAGCCAGGTATGTGCGCACTGCGCTGCCCCGGTCGCCACCGACGCCCAGTCTCCCGGTATCCGGCTACTGACCTGAGACCCTCGCCGGCTACGAGGCAGGAGACGAGATGCGCTGCGTCCGCGTGGGCTTCGAACACGACGCGTACCGGCGGTTGCCCGCCGAACTGCCCGTTCAGCGACGTCACCTCGTCGCGCGCCGGAACATGCTGGTCACCCTGGGACTTCTGCTGCTGCTCACCGGAACCGTCGGCAGCGGAGTCGAACCGGCACAGCGAGCCGGTGCGGATGCTGTCACGGCGGCACAGGCGGGCCGCACACAACGAGTGGCCGCAGCACACCGGCTCTGTCGTGCGCGATGCCGCGTGCTACCAGTCGATCCGCTTGAGGACCCAGTCCCTGAGGGCGGGGTCGTCGGCCGGCAGCTCCTCCTCGGCAGGGCACGGGATCAGGGCCAACGCCAAGTGTGTGAGGTAGCCGTACCGGCCTTCGTCCGCCAGGGGCGTCAGGACGACGGCATGGCCGCTCGTGCGCCATATTCGGCACAGGGCATGCGGGCCCATGCTGAAGTGGTCGTCCGTGCGTACGGTCCGCTGCGGCGGGCATCCGAGCACCGCCGACACGGTGTGCGCCGCCTCAGCCAATACGGACTCGCAGCCGTCGGGGCCGGGGTCGGTGCGGAAATGCCAACCGGGAGTCTCCGCCCAGGTCCGGACGTCGTCCGTCAGGCTCTCTGCCTCGTCCGGCATGTCGGGCCGGTAGGGGTATGCCTCGCCGAAGACGAGGTGGAACGCGGCTTCCGGATCGCCGAGCGGATTGTCCACGTCGTACGAGAGAACGTGGCCGTGCCGGGTGAGGTCGGCGTCGCACACCAGGTCCGTGAAGCCCCACCCCAGCACCTTCTCGCTGTGTGCGATGAAGTCGTCGTCGGGAACAGGAGGCGACCCGGGGATCTCCAGCAGCTCCCGTACGGCTTCGGTCGTGAGCGGGGAGTGGGCCAACGCCTTCACGGTCATGACGTCCGGTCACTCTCCTGTCCGTGGGTCCGGTCCGGGCGGGCGGTGCGCCCGTGCACGGAACAGACCGTACGCGCTGCCACTGACAACCAGGATCGGAGATTCAGGCGGGCTGCTTGAACGCAGCCGCGTTCCGCACCGCCCATTGCGCGAACGTGCGGGGCGGGCGGCCGAGCAGGTGCTCGATGTCCGGGCTCACGCGCTGTTCGGCGGGCGACGGGGTGCCGAGGATGCCGAGGGTCGCGTCGACGACCGGCTCGGGCATGAACCGCAGCATCTGCGTGCGGGCTTCCTCGGGGCTCTGCTCGACGAACCGCACGCGTTCTCCCAGAGCTTCCGCGATCGCGGCGGTCTGCTGCCGGGGGGACACGGGTGCCGGCCCGGTCAGTTCGTACGTCCTGGAGCTGTGGCCGGCATCCCGCAGCGTCACCGCCGCGGCCTCGGCGATGTCGGCCGGGTCGATGACCGGCAGTGCCACATCGGCGAAGGGCGCCGTGACCGTGCGCTGCGTCCGGACAGTCTCCGCCCACTGGAACGTGTTGGAACTGAAGCCGCCGGGCCGCAACATGGTCCACTCGAGGCCGCTCTGCCTGATGGCGTCCTCCAGGTGGGACGAGTGGCGCCGCGTCCCCACACCTTGAGAGGAGAGGTGGACGATGCGTCGGACGCCGGCGCTGCGTGCGGCGTCGAGGATGAGGTTCGGGTCGCCACCGGCGGCCAGCCATTCGCCGGTGAGGAGAAGGAACAGCGCCTCGGCGCCGTCGAACGCGGCCTTGAGGCCGGCCGCATCGTTCAGGTCGGCCTGCCGGTGCCGTACGCCTGACGGGGCGCCGGGTGCAGTCGGCACCACGGGCGTCCGAGAGATCGCCGTCACCTGTTCGCCGGCCTCCGCGAGTGCCTTGACGAGCGGCCTGCCGACGTTGCCTGTCGCCCCTGTCACCACGATCATGTTCGCTCCCCTTGTCCGTTCGTTCGTTGTGAACGTGAAGGAAGCTACCGTCGTGGGGATAGTAGGTACCTAGAGGAAAGTAATGGGGGCAGGGGGAAGTTGTGACCGACAGCACACGGTGGCAGGAGGCCGGCGCGGATGCCGACCCGGAGTACGCATGCCCGATCGCTCCCGTGGTCGACATCGTCTTCAGCCGCTGGACCACGCCGATCCTGTGGGCGCTTCACGAGCACGGGAGGCAGCGTTTCGTGGAGCTGGAGCGCCGCCTGGGCACGATCACACCGAAGGTACTGACGCAGCGGCTACGGCAGTTGGAGCGTGACGGGCTCGTCATACGGACGTACTACCCGGAGGTCCCACCCAGGGTGGAATACGAGATCAGTGAACTCGGCCGCAGCCTGGCGCCGTTGTTCGCCACGCTGGCCGAGTGGTCCGCGAAGTACCTGGGCACCGTGGAGCAGGCCCGGATGGACTACGACGCGCGGGAGGGGGGTGGCGGCGGGCGCCGCCGCACCTGACAGGCCGGACGGGCCCTAGCGTCGAGGCGTGACCGGCACGGGCATCGGCATGTCCAGGCCACGGGCCAGTGCGGCGGTGACCGGGAGGGCGTGGTCGGGGAGGTGGAGGGCCGCCCAACCGGCGGCCAGTCGGAGGAAGTCGGCCAGATCGCGCTCGGCGCCCACGAGCAGACGGCGCAGTTCGGTGACGGACAGCTCGATCACCGGACTGTCGTCCCGTTCCATGTCGACGGTCAGCCGGGCGACGTCGCCGACGCGTTCGGCGAGCGGGCTCGGGTCGTGGCCGAACCAGCCGGAGCCGCCGTCACCCTCGCCGTCGACGACGCCGAACCATTCGCGCCAGTCCTCGAGCCCGCTGCAGCAGCCCGGTACCAGTGTGGCCCCGGTGGCGGTGTCGGTGATGCGCAGGCCACCGGACGCGAAGAGGGGGTCCATGGTGAGCAGACCGTGCAGAAAGCGTCCGAGCGGGTCGCGGGGGCGCGGCCGGCGGTCGTCGTGCTCCGGATCGATGTCGTTGCACGCTGCGACACGCATCACGGCCGTGCCGACCTGGGCGGTGTCGAGCGCACCGTTCAGCGGCAGAAAGCCGTACGGTTCGGAGTCGGCCACCGGCCAGAGGTCGAAACCGGCGGGTGCGTACGTCTCCAGGACGGGCTGCAAGGCGATCACCCGGAGAGTGTGCGGCATGACCCGGCCGCACCGCATGCGGATTACGGTTACGGCTCCCGCTCGACGACGCGCTCCTCACGCCTCGGCCGCGTACTGCCAGAAGTCGCGCATCGACTCCGGGAACGACGGTCCGGACATCTGCAGTTGGGTGAGAAGGATGGTGACCGCACCCGTGGACGGCGTGATGTGGGCGGCTGTGCCCGTGCCACCGACCCAGCCGTAGCGGCCGGGGACGCTCCAGGGATCGACCCGTTCCACGTCGACGGCGGCGCCGAAGCCCCAGCCCATACCCTCCAGGAACAGGCCGCCGGCCTTGCGCTGGTCCGTGGTCAGGTGGTTGGTGGTCATCCGCCGTACCGACTCCTGGGTGAGCAGGCGGCGGCCGTCGGGAGCGGTGCCCTCGGCGAGGAGCAGGCGGGCGAAGGCGTGGTAGTCGTCGAGGGTCGAGACCAGCCCGCCCGCGCCGGACGGGAACGCGGGCGGGGTGCTCCACTGTCCGTCCGGCGCGTCCGCCAGCTCCGGGCCACCTGCCGGGCCGGGCACGTAGTAGCTGGTGAAGCGGTCGAGCTCGGCCGCAGCGACGTGGAAGGCGGTGTCCGTCATGCCGAGCGGCTCGAAGAGCCGCTCGGCGAGGAATTCGGGCAACGTGCGGCCCGAGGCCCTGGCGATCAGCACGCCCTGGATGTCGGAGCAGATGTTGTACAGCCAGGCCTCGCCCGGCTGGTGCAGCATCGGGATCCGGGTCAGCGCCGCCATCCACGCGTCGGGTGCCGGGACGTTCCGGGGCTGCGGCGGGCCCTGCTTCAGCTCGCTGACCAGCGGTGCGACGGCGGGCAGCGAGAAGTCGGAGGGAAAGCCGTATCCGGCGCGGGAGGTCAGCAGATCGAACACGGTGATCGGCCGGACCGCCGGGACCACGTCGTCGACAGGGCTCTGCGGTGTGCGGACGACCATCGGCGCCGCCAGCTCCGGCAGCCACGCGCCCACCGGGTCGTCCAGCGCGATCACGCCGTCCTCGACGAGCATCATGACCCCCGCTGCGACCACGGGCTTGGTGATCGAGGCGATACGGAAGATCGAGTCCCTGGCCATCGGGGCGGTGCCGTCCATGTCGGTGTGGCCGACGGTCTGCACCTCCACCTGGCCACCGCGGGCCACCAGGGCCACCGCGCCCGGCAGCGACCCGCTCTCGACATGCTTGCTCAGAACAGTGCGCAGATTGCTCATGGGCCACCTTCTCGCGTGTGCGGTCGAAGGGAGGACCGACACCACGGCAAGGACTCATCGGTCGGGGCCGCCCGGAAAGGCTGCACAGGCGCGCAACGATTCCCGTGGCGACCGGACCGCGGCAGTCGGCGGCGGCAGTGGACGACGGCGGCCGGCAGCGGATCGCCGGCCGCCGCCGGCCGCGCAGGCACCTCAGCTCCGCAGGTGTCCCAGCACGGACCGCACCGCCCGGGTCACCGCATCGCGTGCCTGCTCGGTGTGGTCGATCGTCTCGAACCCGTGGTGGCCGCCCGGTACGTCGACGATCTCGACAGCCGCCTCGCAGTCCTCGGCCGCGGCCAGGAACTCCTCGACCGTCACCGCGAGCTCCGCGACCTCCAGCTCCACCCGGGTCAGCACGATCGGCAGGCGCCCCGCCTCCCGTACCGCGGTCGCCGGCCGGAAACGCGCATCGGTGACCCCCCAGCTCGGCAGGGGCGCCAGTGCGGGATAGGTCGCCGCCACACACCGCAGCCACGGCCGAGGCGATGCCAGCCAGTCCGCGCAGAGCAGTCCGCCGCCGGAGAAGAACCAGAGCGCGACGCGTTCCCCGTCGACGCGCGGATCCGCCCGTACGAGATCGACGGCTGCGGTGACGTCCTCGGCGGCCCGCCCGTAGTCGCCGACGCCGTGCAGCCGGTGGTCCAGCGTCACGCCGACCGCTCCCAGGCTCGCCACGTACTGGGCGTAGCCGACGAAACCGGGCCAGTCACGCGGTGTCGGCCGCGTCTCGGCCGGGACCGGGCCGCCGTGGACGAACACCACCGCGGGCCGCGGCCCGTCGGCGTCCGGCAGATGGAGGTCGACCTGGCCCACCCGCTCGCGGTGCCGCTCGGGTACGTCCAGGATGAACGGACGTAGATGCGAGGGCTGTTCGCCGGCCGCCTCGGTCAGTCGGTGCCCTTCGCCTGCGGCGGCCCGCAGCAGCACCTCGGCCAGTTCACCGGGGGCGGAGAGCATGGGCCAGTGCCCGGTGGCGAGTTCGAAGAACGTCACCCGTGGGTCGGTGAGCGCCTTCAGATGGGGGTGACCCAGTCCCACCATGGCCTGGACGACGGCGATGCTCGACCCGTTCGCCGTGCACAGGACGCCGGTCGACGGCAGCTCGGACACCGCTCCGGACAGCCGCAGCGGCTGGGTGAGCGTGGCCCGCGGCTGTGGTGCGGCACGGTCGGAAAGCAGGGTCAGTGCGTCTTCGGGGACACCGGAGGTGCTGCCCCAGCGCTGCCATCCGTCGGCCGCGGGCGGCGGGATCCGCCCGTCGTCGTCGGAGCCGGCCGGCCCGACCAGGCGGTCCCGCACCGTCTCGTCGGCCACCAACCGCGCGGCGGATTCGCCGTCCTGGGGGATGCCCGCGTCCAGATGGACGACCCGGGCGATCCGCTGCGGACGCCGGTCGGCGGCGCCGAGCACCGGATGGATGCCGTAGTCGTGGCCGACGATCACCACCTGGGGTGCGTCCACCTCGTCGATCAGCCGCACCACGTCGTCGACATGCGTCTCCAGGTCCGTGTCGGGGCCCGCCAGGTGCCGGCGGTCGCCCATCCCCGTGAGTGTCACCGGATGGACCTCCGCCCCGGACTCCCGGAGCCGCGCGGCCACTTCCTGCCACACCCAGCCGCCGGTGAAGGTGCCCGACACCAGGACGAATGCCGTCATGAACGTCTCCTTGCATACCTCGGTCCGCGCGACCGGCCCCACTGGCCGACCGCCGTCGCCGGTACGGTAGGAACTCCCCCTGAGGGAGGTTCAAGCCTTGTTCGACGACGGCGCACCCCGCGACGGCATGTGGAGCATCGGAGAAGTCGCCGAGCGTGCCGGCGTCACCGTCAAGACCGTCCGCTTCTACTCCGACCGTGGCCTGCTGCCCGAAGCGACCCGCAGCGGCGGCGGCCACCGCCGGTATGGGCCGGAGGCGGTCGACCGCCTCCGGCTGATCCGCTCGCTGCGCACCCTCGACCTGCCCGTCCCGGACGTCGGCCGGATCCTCGACCACGAGGATGCGCTGGAGGACGTCGTTGCACGGCGGTTGCGCGAGGTCGGCTCGCAACTGGCGGCACTGCGCTGGCGGGAGGCCGCCCTCCACCTGCTCAGGGACTGCACCCCGGGGGAACGCGCGGACCGGCTGCGCCTGATCGGGGCGGTGTCCGTCCCGCCGAGCACCGCGCCGATGGCACGCTTCTGGCGGCGCTGGCTGCTGCCCGCGCGGCTCCCGGCCCGGCTGGTCTCCGCGATCGTCGATCAGGCGGTCCCGCAGCCTCCCGACGACCCCGCTCCGGAGCAGGTACTGGCCTTCGCCCGGCTGCACGCCCTCACCACCGCCGACTGCTCCGGCACCGGCCCCTGCCAGCCCGCGGCACACCGGCCGGAGACGGGCTTCCGCGCGGCCGTGCTCTACGACGGTCTCGCCGAGGCCTACGCGCTGGCGTCGGCGCAGATGCTGGCGCAGCGGCCGCCGCACCAGGGCGAAGCACTCGACTGCTTCGTCTCCGCCTATGCCCACGCGTGCGGCGCCGGCGACACTCCCGCGTTCCGCCACGGCCTCGCCGGCCGGCTTGCCGCGGATCCCCGTATCGACGGCTACTGGCAGCTGACCGCCGAACTTCGAGGCCCGTCGGAGCCCACCCCGGGCGCCGCCCACGACTGGCTCTGCGCCGCCCTCGACTCCCGGGCCGACTGTCCCGCAGCCTGACCCCCGCACCCGCGCGCCGCGCCCATGGGGCCGGGCCTGGCCGGCGTCGCATCGCCCGGGCGAGGACCCCGGGCAAGGGCTTGCGGGGGCGGCCCCGAGTGCTCCATCTGCTCGAGCCAACTGCTCGGTGCAGTGAGGTAGTTGCTTGCGGCATCCGGTGCTCTGCTGCGAGGATCATGGGATCGTCCACACCGAAGGGACGGGACGTCGAGCACGAGGGAGCCTCGAATGACCGGGAGCGAGCCGGCCGCCGCACGGATCGACACCACGAGGCCCCACCCGGCCCGGGTCTACGACTGGTTCCTCGGCGGCAAGGACAACTACCCGGTCGACGAGGAGCTCGGCCGGCACATCATGGGCCTCGACGGGACGGCCAAACATGTGGCCAGGACCAACCGCTGGTTCATGCAGCGCGTCACCCGCTGGCTCGCGCGCGAGGCCGGGGTCCGGCAGTACCTCGACGTTGGCACCGGCATCCCCACGGAGCCCAATCTGCACCAGGTGGCCCAGGGCGTCGCTCCCGAGTCCCGCGTCGTCTACGCCGACAACGACCCGATCGTGCTGACCCATGCGGAGGCGCTGCTGCGCAGCACCCCCGAGGGCGTCACGGACTATGTCCAGGCGGATGTGCGCGACCCCGACCGCATCCTGGAACAGGCCCGCAGAAGCCTTGACTTCACGCGTCCGGTCGCGCTCTCCCTGGTGGCTCTGACCCACTTCCTCGGTGACGAAGACAGGCCCCACGAGCTGGTGGCCCGGCTCGTCGACGCCCTCCCCTCCGGGAGCTACCTGGTCCTGTCCCAGCTCACCGCCGACTTCGACCCCGTCGCCGTCGAGCAGGGCGTCGCGATGTACGCGGCCGGGGGCGTCACGCTCGCGCCGCGGACCCGCGAGGAGATCGTTCGGTTCTTCGACGGCCTGGAGCCCGTGGAGCCCGGGATCGTCCCGCTGACCGACTGGCACCCCGAGCTCGGCGTGGACGAGAGCGCCGACGAGAACGCCGTGATCTCGCTGTACGGCGCGGTGGCCCTCAAGCCGTAGTCGCTTCCCGTGAGGCCGGGCGAGCAGGGCCCGGTGAGGGGGCCGGCGAGCAGCGCAGGGCGGGTCCGGCGGTATCGGCCTCCAAATTCCGCTTATGATGCACCGGTGTTCGATTCCCGGCACATCATGACGTTCCACCAAGTGGTCAGGACCGGCTCCTACTCGGCCGCCGCGCGCGCCCTCGGGTACACCCAGCCGGCGATCACCCAGCAGATGAAGGCCCTCGAACGGGACGTCGGCACCGCCCTGTTCGTCCGGGTGGGCCGCGGGATGCGGCTCACCGAGGCGGGCGAGGCGCTGGCCCGGCACGCGACGACCATCCTCGACTCCATGTCGGCCGCCCAGGAGCAGATGAACGCGCTCACCCGGCTGCGCGCCGGGCGGGTCCGCATCTGCGCCTTCCCCAGCGCCAACTCCACCCTCGTACCCGAGACGCTGGCCCGGCTCACGGCCGCCCACCCGGCCATACGTGTCGACCTGCTGGAGAACGAACCGCCCGAGTCGCTGCGGCGTCTGGCACGGGGCGAGTGCGACATCTCCCTCGCCTTCACCTACCCCGGCCTGCACGAACAGGTGCCGGACGAACTGGTGGAGATACCGCTCCTCGAGGACCAGTTGACCGTACTGCTGCCGGCCGGGCACCATCTGGCCCGCCGGGGGGCCGTACGGCTCACCGACCTCGAGGGCGAACGCTGGATAGCAGGCTGCCCACGCTGCCGGGCCAACCTCCTCCACGAATGCGCCGAGGCGGGCTTCGTACCCGACATCGCCTTCATGACCGACGACAACCTCGCCGTGCAGAGTCTGGTCGCGGAAGGGCTGGGAGTCGCCATGATCCCGGCGCTCGTCCTGAACTTCATGCGCCACGCGAAGGTGGCCGGACGCCCGCTCCAGCCCGCCTCCAGGCGCAAGATCTCCGCGTACGTGCTCAAGGAGCATCTGCGCGTCCCCGCGACGGCGCTCGTGCTCGACGAACTGAGGACGGTCGCCGCGAACAAGACCGGTTGCTGACCTGCCACGTACCCGCCCGCATCCATAAGCACTGCTTGGGAAGTGCGAAGAAAACGTCGTTGGACGTAATGGTTGTACCGGCTGGACGCTGCCCGTATGACATCGGCCTCCACCGCCCCGGGCGCCTTCACCGCCGCCCGCACCACCGAACGCCTCGACGCCCTGATCGCCGACGTGCGCGAGGCCGTCGGGCGCGGACTGCCGCCCGACCCGACCGCCTACCTGGTCGGCGAACGCCTCGCGCCGTATCTGGGCGCCCCGGACCTGCTCACCGCCGAGCAGCGCGAGAGCGATCCGACCCGCTACCGCCAGCACCTCCTGCACGCCGAACACGACGGCAGCTTCTCCGTCGTCGCGCTCGTCTGGCTGCCCGGGCAGGGGACGTCCGTGCACGACCACGTCTCCTGGTGCACCACCGGGGTGCACGAGGGACAGGAGCGCGAGCGGCGCTACCGGCTCGTCCCCGCCACCGGCGCGGGCGACACGGCGCGGCTCGTCGCCACGGCCGACGTGGTCAACGCACAGGGCGAGTTCTGCGGCTTCGCACCACCGGGGGACATCCACCGCGTGTGGAACGCCGGCCCCCGGGCCGCCGTGTCCCTGCACGTCTACGGCGCCGACATATCCCGCCTCCGCACCAGCGTCCGGCGCGTCTACGACCTGCCGGCCGACCGCTGATGGCCCTCCTGCGGGAGCGGCCCGCCGCCCCGTCGCGCAGCGCCCCGGCGGCAGGACGGCGCCACGGGCTCACGCTCGCCGTGCTCGGCGTCGCCCTCGCCTGGTGCGTGCACCGGCTGCTGCCCGTTGTGCCCATGCTCACCGCCGCCGTCGTACTCGGCGTCCTGGCCGCACATCTGCCACTGCTCAGGGCGGCCGTACGAGGAGCCGCCCGACCTGGCCTGTCGTACGCGGGGAAGCGGCTGATGCGCGCCGGCATCGTGCTCCTCGGGCTGCAACTCGGCCTCGACGACGTACGCCGCCTGGGCTGGGCGACCGTCGCCATGGTGCTGGTCGTCGTGGTGGCCACGATGCTCGGCACCTGGTGGCTCGGCCGGCGTCTGGGACTGCCCGGCGACCAGCCGCTGCTCGTCGCCACCGGATACGCCGTCTGCGGGGCCTCGGCGATCGGCGCCGTGAGCGAGGCGACGGAGAGCGACGAGAGGGACGCGGCCACGGCCGTGACGCTCGTGACGCTCTGCGGGACCCTCGCCATCGTCGTACTTCCGCTGCTCCAAGGCCCGTTGGGGCTCGGAGACGAGGAGTTCGGCCGCTGGGTCGGGGCGAGCGTGCACGACGTCGGCCAGGTCGTCGCCACCGCGCAGACCGCCGGCGGGCCCGCGCTCGGCGAGGCCGTGCTGGTGAAGCTGATGCGGGTGGCGCTGCTCGCCCCGCTGGTCGCCGTCGTGGCGCTGTCCGTGCGGCGCAGGAGGAAGGCTGAGGCCGGATCCCGCGGCGCCGGCCGCAGGCGGGTGCCGCTGGTGCCACTGTTCGTCGTCGGCTTCCTCGCCGCGGTGGCCGTGCGCAGCACCGGGCTGCTTCCGGTCGAAGCGCTGGAGGTGGCGCACACCGGTCAGGAACTGCTGCTGGCCGCCGCCCTGTTCGGGCTCGGCAGCGCCGTCGACCTGCCTTCGCTCACCCGCACCGGCGGCCGTGTGGCGGCCCTCGGCCTGTCCGCGTGGCTGGTCGTGGCGGGCGTCTCGTACGCCGGGGTGCTGCTGGTGGCGTGATGATCGGGCCCTGCTGCTGCGGTGCCCGGGACCGGGATTCCCATGGCTTCACGATCACGGCCGTATGTGGGGTTGAGCCGTGGTCGGTCGGCATCCCGGCTGTCCCGGGCACGACAGGGAAGCTAGGGCCGCGGGACCGGCGCCGCCAATAGGGAACCGGTGATTTACCTATACGCAAAGAATCAGCCAGGCATCGGGCCGCCGTCCCGCCCGCGTCCGCAGGCGTCAGTCCGGGCGCTGGGAGCGCGTCCGTGACAGAGTCTGCCGGGACTGCGACTCCAGCTTCCGACGGGCCCTGGCCACATGCTGCTCCACCGTGCGCGGCGACAGATGCAGCGTCGCCGCGATCTCCCGGTTTGTGAGTCCGGTCGCCGCCAGATCCGCGACCTCCTGCTCGCGCGGTGACAGCTGATCGCCGTAGCTGGGACGGCCGCGCGGCCGCTGCTCGTCCGCACCCTGGTGGGCCCGCAGCTCCGCACGGATGCGGGCGGCGTCCCACACTGCGCCCAGTTCGGTCAACTGCTCTACGCAGGACGTCAGTTCGCCGACCGCGGCTGCGGCGTCGGCCCCGGAGGCCAACTGGCAGCGCGCCGCCCCCTCGGTGGCCAGGACGGTCGCGTACGGGCGAGGCAGGCCCGCATACAGGATGGCCGCCCGCCGGTAGAGCTCGGCGGCCTCCCGCTGTTCGCCTTCCGCCTCCGCGAGCAGCGCGCGGCACCAGTTCAGGGCCGCCGCCGACGCCGGCGCCTGGCGCCCTTCGAGACCGACCTCGTACTCGAGGACCATGCCCCGTGCCGTGTCGCGACGCCCCGCGCGCAGCGTCGCGTCGACGGCCCACGGCGCCAGTTCGGCCGCCCACACCCAGACGCCCTTGTCCCTGATCCGGTCCCAGGCCATCGACGCCTCCGCCACGGCAGACTCGACGTCGTCGCGGACCAGGGCCATGCGGATCAGCGCCCCGGAGGCCGTCGCCACGTGCGGTACGGCGGAACCGTTCGTCTCTCGCGAGCCCTCACCGGCCAGCCAGGCGGTCGCCTGCTGCCACTCGCCCCTGGACAGCGCCATCAGCCCGAGCACCGTACGGCCGTCGACGCCCTGGCCCGGCATGGTGTCGGCCTCCGCCACGAACGCCCTCGCCCGCGTCGCCAGTTCCGCCCAGTTGCCCTCGGCCCAGTCGAGCAGCAGCAAGGTCCCACGGGCGCCCTGCTCGACGTACGAGGCCCCGCTGCGGGTCGCCAGCTCCACCCCCTCGGCGAGCAGCCCGCGCGCAGGACCGAGCTGACCGAGCCAGAGCGCGCCGTCCGCCGCGTTGCACAGGCCCCGGGCGACGTGCTGGCGGCAGGCGGGGTCGTCGGTCTCCCTCGGCAACTGCTCCAGCACCTGCCAGGCCGACGGGTCCCCGATGTACATCAGCGTGCCGGCCCGGTTGGCGGCCACCGCCGTGGCGGCCTCCTCGTCGCCGCTGTCCGCGCCGGCCTTCTCCGCGCGCTCCAGCCAGTACAGGTTCCGCTCCAGCGGGACCGTCGACAGCAGCGGCATGGCCAGCGCCGCCATCGCCCTGGCCGCCATCAGCGGCCGCTCCTCGAGCTCCTCGACCGCCTGCTGGAGCTCCAGCCAGCCCTGCATACCGGCGACCGCCTGGTTGCACAGCAGCAGCCCCAGGTCGAGCCGGATCTGGCCGCGCACGGCGGCCGGCAGGGACTGCTCGTCGAGTATCTGCCGCAGCACCGTCACCGTCTGGTCGCTGCGCAGTCCCAGCACCGCGCTGTGCGCCAGCAGCGGCGCCAGCCGGGCCCGCGCGGAGAGCGGCACCGTCGGACGGGACAGGGTCCGCTCCAGAAGGTCGATCGCGGCCTGGTGGTCGCCGTCCGCCGCGCACTGCAGCGCCGCGTGCTCCACGGCCCGCAGCCACGCCTTCACCTGGCCGCCGTGACGGCGGTGCCGGGCCAGCGGCACCCACGGCACCGGACTCCGGCGGCCGAGTGCCGTGGCCGCCCTGCGGTGCATCTCCCGGCGCACCGGGCCGGGCACCTGCCCGTACACGGCCGCCGCCGCCATCGGGACGAAGAACCCGTACCGGCCCTCGCCGTCCTCGCGCAGCACCCCCGCGCGCAGCGCCTCGACCAGCGCGTCGGTGCCCTCTTCGCCCCTCAGAGCGGCCACCGCCGACAGCTCCTCGGCCTCCACCGGCTCGTCCAGCACGGCAGCCGCCCAGGCGACGGGCCGTATTCGCTCCCCCAAGGCCGCGGTACGGCCGAGGGCCAGGTCGGCGAGACGGGGCGGCACGCCCACCGCCTCCAGGTCCCTGACCGAGAAGCGTTCCCGTCCGTCGCCCGACTCGCGCAGCAGCCCCACAAGGTCGGCGACGACCTGGGGCACACCGCCGGAACACTCGAAGAGCCGCATGATCAGGTCGGACGGGCAGCGGCTCTCGCCCAGCGCCTCCGCCACCAGGGCGCGGACCTGCCCGGTGTCGAGGGGGCCGAGCCGCAGCCGCAGCACGGCGAGAGCCGCGGGGAAGTGGGCGCCCTTGCCGAGTGCGAGGCCCGGCTCCCGCAACTCCTCGGGGCGGTATGTCACCACGGCGGTCAGACCGTCCGGCGGCCGGTCCACGAGTGCGCGCAACAGATCGAGCGACGCGCGGTCGGCGCGATGGACGTCCTCCGCGACGAGCAGGAACCGGTCGTCCTGCTCGAGCAACGCGTCCACGGCGGAGGGCAGGTCAGCGGCCGGCGGATCGGCGGCGGTGGAGGGGGGCGCCGTCGGCGTTCGCGGTGTCCGTACGTCGCCCGGGGCCTTGGCACCGGCGGGCCGCGGAACACCGACCGCGACGCCGTACGATGAGAACGAGACGGTCACGCTGCGTACAGGCCGCCCCTCTGCGCGCTCGACGAGGCGGGTCGCTAGCCGGGTCTTGCCGGTCCCGGCCAACCCTTCCACCAGCAGCAGCGCAGGGCCGCCCGTGCCGTGCCCTCCGGCGGGCGGGTCGGACAGAGCCCGCTCCAGCCACCGGTCCGCCGCCTCGTCACTCCGCGTATCCACCGAACCACTCTCCTCGGTGTTTCCAAGGCATTTCGATTCTTTACGTATACGGGTTTCAGTGTCCCTGATTGCACCCGAGGTGTCCGGATATGAGTGTTGAGGTGCCGCAGAAGATCTGCATGGCTTTCGACGGCCCGGTGACCAAGGCTCCCGGACCGCTGGACCTGAGTCAGGGCGACGCCGCCCGGCCGAACAGGAGCCCAAGTGATTGCCATAAAACGTGCCGTGAACCGTGCCTCCGAGCGGGCCCGTCCCACCTCCGCGCTACGAAGCCTGGCGCACTGTGCCATGCCTGCTTCGCCGCAGGCCGCGGGGGCACTACGGCACTTCGCCCGGGCAGTCGCCCGCCGGTGGCGACTGGCCGACCACTGCGACGAGGCGTTGTCCGTCATCGTCACCGAACTGGTCACCAACGTGGTGCTGCACAGCGGCAGCCCGTGGGTGTCCACGGTGATCAGCGTCCGGGGGAACGCGTTGACGGTCGAGGTCATGGACGGCGGCTGCTGGAAGCACCGGGTGACCCGCCGGAAGGAACCGCTCGACGCGAACGTGCGGTGCGGGCGGGGGCTGCGCCTGGTCGACCACTACGCGACACGGATCGTGACGCAGCGGATGGAGAAGGGCAGCGTCGTGCTGGCGGAGATCGCGCTCCACGGGGAAGCGCCGGACGTACGGGCCGCCGCCGAAGCGTTCGAACCGCACCATCGGTGAGACAGCAGGCCATGTCCGCCGCGGAGGCCGGACTTGGCCCTGGGCCGCCCCGACCCGGTCGGAGCGGCCCACCGGCGAAAGGCCCGGCTCAGCGCACGCCGAGCAGGTGGTCCATCGCCAACTGGTCCAGGCGCTCGAACGCCATTCCGCGCTCGGCCGCGGCGTCCACGTCGAACTCCTCGAACACGGAGCGGTCCGCGAGCAGCGCCGCCAGCCCGTCCTCGGCCGTCGGGAGCGCCAGCTCGTCCAGGCGCGAGGCCAGCAGCGCCTCCCGTACCTCGGGGTCGGCCCGGAACGCCGCGGCGCGCTCCTTGAGGATCAGGTAGTTGCGCATGCAGCCCGCCGCCGACTCCCACACGCCGTCGAGGTCCTCGGTCCGCGGCGGCTTGAAGTCGAAGTGCCGCGGGCCCGCGTACCCGGCCGTCTCCAGCAGGTCGACCAGCCAGAACGCGGAGCGCAGATCACCGGCGCCGAAACGCAGGTCCTGGTCGTACTTGATGCCGGTCTGGCCGTTCAGGTCGATGTGGAAGAGCTTGCCCGCCCACAGTGCCTGCGCGATGGAGTGGGGGAAGTTGAGTCCGGCCATCTGCTCGTGGCCGACCTCGGGGTTGACTCCGTACAGCTCTGGCCGCTCCAGCCGCTCGATGAACGCCAGCGCGTGGCCGACGGTCGGGAGCAGGATGTCGCCGCGCGGCTCGTTGGGCTTCGGCTCGATGGCGAAGCGCAGGTCGTAGCCCTGCTCGGTGACGTACTCGCCGAGCAGGTCGAAGGCTTCCTTCATCCGGTCCAGCGCGACGCGCACGTCCTTGGCCGCACCTGACTCGGCGCCCTCGCGGCCGCCCCAGGCGACGTAGGTCCGCGCGCCGAGTTCGGCAGCCAGGTCGATGTTGCGGACGGTCTTGCGGAGGGCGTACCGGCGCACGTCACGGTCGTTGGCGGTGAAACCGCCGTCCTTGAACACCGGATGGGTGAAGAGGTTGGTCGTCGCCATCGGAACGACGAGGCCGGTGTCGTCCAGGGCCTGCCGGAAGCGCTTGATGTGCGACTCCCGCTCGCTCCCGTTCGCACCGAAGGGGATCAGGTCGTCGTCGTGGAAGGTCACACCGTACGCGCCGAGCCCGGCGAGCCGCCGGACCGACTCCGCGGGGTCCAGGGGCGGCCGGGTCGCGTCCCCGAACGGGTCCCGGCCCCGCCAGCCGACCGTCCAGAGGCCGAAGCTGAACCTGTCCTCGGGGGTGGGGGTGAAGCGTTCCGTCATGGCCATGTCCGCCTTGGATCACTGGTTTGTTTCCTTGCTTTACTAATAATGCATGCGGACTCCATATGACAGAAGACCCTCCGGTCCTGTTGTCGCGTGGGCGTGTGACGTAATTTGTTTCCAGCTCGGCCAAATGGGTCGCGCAAGGGCTGATGGAGGGTGCGGCAATGCCGGCGAACGCGGTCGTCATCGGGGTGGACAACTCCACTCAGTCCACAAAGGCGGCGTTCACCGACGCCGAGACCGGGCGGCTGCTCGCCGTCGGCCGGGCACCCCACCGTGTCGGCGGCGCGGGGGGCGCACGGGAGGCCGACCCCGAGGTGTGGTGGACGGCCCTCGCCGAGGCAGTCGCCGCCGGCCTCAAGGAACTGGACGGGCTGGGCGTCGCGGCGCCCGCCGTCACCGGCATCGCCGTCGCCGGACAGCAGCACGGGCTCGTCGTCCTCGACCGCGCGGGCACGCCGCTGCGGCCGGCTCTGCTGTGGAACGACACCCGCTCCGCCCCGCAGGCCGCCTCCCTCACCGAGGCGCTCGGCGGCCACGACGCCTGGACCGCCCGCACGGGCTCCGTCCCCGTGGCCTCCATGACGGTCACCAAGTGGCAGTGGCTGCGTGAGAACGAGTCCGCCGTCGCCGACGCTGCAGCGGCGGTGCGCCTGCCGCACGACTTCCTCACCGAACGCCTCGCCGGCGTCGCCGCCACCGACCCCGGAGACGCTTCGGGCACCTGCTGGTACTCGACCGCGACCGGTGCGTACGACCCCGTCCTGCTGGACCTCGTCGGCCTGGACGCCGCACTGCTCCCGCCCGTCGCGCCGACCGGCGGCACACGCGTCGGATCCCTCACCACCGCGGCCGCCGAACGGCTCGGCCTCCCCGCCGGGATCGCGGTCGCCGCAGGCACCGGCGACAACATGGCCGCGGCGGTCGGGCTCGGACTCGGCGGCGCCGGACTGCTCGACCATCCGGTGCTCAGCCTCGGCACCTCGGGCACGGTGTTCGCCGCCACCCGCACGCGGCCGGCGTCCGCGGCACTCGCCGGGTTCGCCTCAGCCGACGGTGTGTACCTGCCGCTCGCCTGCACCCTCAACTGCACGCTCGCCGTCGACAAGGTTGCCTCCCTGCTCGGCCTGGACCGGGAGGCCGCCGAGGCGGGCGGCGAAGTGGTCCTCCTGCCGTACCTCGACGGGGAACGGACCCCCGATCTCCCGGGCGCGTCCGGTCTGCTGACAGGGCTTCGGCACACGACGACCCGTCAGCAGATCCTGGGCGCGGCGTACGAGGGCGCGGCCGTGACCGTACTGCGCGCGCTCGACGAGGTCCTGCGCGCCTGCGGCCAGGACCCGGCCGCGCCGGACACGGCGGCGCGTCCGCTCCGGCTCGTCGGCGGCGGGGCGATGGGCCGCCACTGGGTGGAGACCGTCCGCCGCCTCTCGGGCCGCCCCCTCCTGATCCCGTCGAGCGGCGAACTCGTGGCCCTGGGCGCCGCGGCGCTGGCCGCGGCGGCGGCGACGGGGGAGGACGCGGTGGCGTTGGCGGCCGGATGGGGGGCCGGGTCCGGGAAGGAGCTGCCGGCGGTGGAGCGGGACGTGGAGGCGTGGCAGCGGGTCTCGTCGGTGCTGGGGCGGGCGAGCGGGTCGCTGCTCGGCGGGTGAAGCGGGCCCGGCCGCTGCGCGGTCGGTGGTTCTCCTCTGCGCGCGTGCGGCGGACGCACTCGTGCTGCGGCTCCGCTGGGGACGGTGATCAAGGGGGAGTGGGAGGGGGCGCCGTCCCGGCGCCCCGGCATCCCGTTGTGGGCGTAACGGTGCCGGCCGGAACCGAGACGGGTCCAACACTGAATGACTGCCCCAGTGAGAGGCCTGCCGTCCGGGTCGCCCGGGTTGGCCGACCGGCGGAACAGGTCAGCCCGTGACGCGTTCGAAGACTGCGGCCAGACCCTGTCCGCCGCCGATGCACATGGTCTCGAGGCCGTAGCGCGCTTCGCGGCGGCGCATCTCGCGGGCCAGGGTCGCCAGGATGCGGCCGCCGGTGGCCCCCACCGGGTGCCCCAGCGAGATGCCGGAGCCGTTGACGTTGATGCGCTCGTGGTCGGCCTCGGTCAGGCCGAGCTCCCGGGTGCAGGCCAGGACCTGGGCGGCGAAGGCCTCGTTCACCTCGATCAGGTCGAGATCCGCGAGCCCGAGGCCTGCGCGCTCAAGTGCCGCTCGGGTGGCGGGGACCGGACCGATCCCCATCCTCGCGGCGGGCACTCCCGCCCTGGCGAAGGACACCAGCCGTACCAGCGGGGTCAGCCCCAGCCGGTCGGCCGTCTCGGCGCTGGTCACCAGACAGGCGGCGGCCGCGTCGTTCTGTCCACTGGCGTTGCCCGCGGTGACCGTCGCCTCGGGGTCGGATCCGAGGGTCACGGGCCGCAGCGCGGCCAGCTTCACCGCCGTCGTGTCGGGGCGCGGGTGCTCGTCCGCGGAGACCAGCGTCTCGCCCTTGCGGGCGCGTACGGGCACGGGCACGATCTCCTCGGCGAACAGCCCGGCCCGGATCGCCCGCCCGGCCCGCTGCTGGGAACGCAGCGCGAGGGCGTCCTGGTCCTCGCGGCTGATCCCGAACTCGCGGCGGAGGTTCTCGGCGGTCTCGATCATGCCCCCGGGCACCGGGTGGTTGACGCCGCCCGCGGTCACCCTGCCGCGCGCCAGCGAGTCGTGCAGCTGAAGGCCGGGACCCTTGATGCCCCAGCGGCCGTCGTGCGTGTAGTACGGTGCCGCGCTCATCACCTCGACGCCGCCGGCGATCACCACGTCGCTGAAGCCCGCGCGGATCTGCATGGCCGCGTCCAGCACCGCCTGGAGGCCGGAGCCGCAGCGGCGGTCGATCTGCACGCCGGTGACGGAGGCGGGGAGACCGGCGTCCAGGGCCGCCACCCGGCCGATCGCCGGGGCGTCTGAGGTCGGGTAGGAGTGCCCGAGGATCACCTCGTCGACCTGCTCGGGCGCGATGCCCGTGCGGCGCACGACCTCCGCGATCACATGGGCGGCGAGAGCTGCGGGCCGCAGACCCGCCAGCCCACCGCCGAAACTCCCGATGGGGGTGCGGAGCGGTTCGCAGATGACGACATCGGGCTGACCTGGCATGTCGTGGCCTTTCCGGTATGGGCGGACGATACGTCTTCCGACCTTTCCACCGGCCGACTCATCCGGTCCAATATCCGATCGATTGGTGATTGAGACGCGAGGCAGCTCAATCCAGCTGCCCGGCCTCCATGCCCGGAGGCGTCGGCAGCGCCTCTGCGGCCACCGCCAGCACGCTGCGCAGAGCGGCCGACGGATTGTCCGTACGCCAGGCGAGCGCCGCCTGGAGGCGGGTCGGCGGCCCGGCGAGCGGCCGGTGCACCATACCGGTCTGCTGGATGTGCAGACAGGAGGAGAGGGTGAGGGTCACGCCGACGCCCGCGGCCACCAGCGCCAGAATGGTGTACGAGTCCGGCGCCTCCTGCACGATCCGCGGATGGAACCCTGCGTCCTCGCAGGCCCTGAAGGTGGCGTCGCGCAAAGTGGATCCGGCGTTGGCGGGGAAGGTGACGAACGGCTCGGCGGCCAGATCTGCGACCGAGATCCTTTCCTGGTCCGCGAGCGGATGATCCTGCGGGAGCGCGCACAGCAGCTCCTCCTGGCCGATCACCCGCGTCTCGACGCCGGGCCGACGCGCCGGCAGCCGTACGAAGCCGAGGTCGAGGGAGCCGTCCGCGACCTTGGCCAGGGCGACATCGGCGTACGTCTGCCCCTGCATCACCAGCTCCAGGCCTGGGTGGGCGGCGCGCACGGCCCGGGTGAGCAGCGGCAGCGTGTCGTGCGACGAGGCGCCGGCGAAGCCGACGGTGACCCGCCCGTACTCCCCTTGACCCGCCGCCCTCGCGACCCGTACGGCGATGTCCAGATCGGCCAGGACGGTGCGCACCGGCTTGAGGAAGGACTGGCCCGCACTGGTGAGCCGCACCGAGCGGGTGTTGCGCTCGAACAGCTGCACGCCGAGCTCCTTCTCCAGTTGCCGGATCTGCTGGCTCAGCGGCGGCTGCGCCATCTGGAGCCGCTTGGCGGCCCGGCCGAAGTGCAGCTCCTCGGCCACCGCGAGGAAGGAGGTCAGATGGCGCAGTTCCACGGGAGTCCCGTTCCGTTCCGTCCGGATTTCTGGATGAGCGCCGAATCTATTCGTCCTGACGTCTCAATCCGACCCTAATTCGGTATTGGACAGTAATCAATGGTGCTGGCAGCGTGTGGACCGTGGACAAGACCATGACGATGAAGGACGCGATCGCCTCGTTCGTGCACGACGGCGACACGGTGTCCCTCGAAGGCTTCACCCATCTCATCCCGACAGCCGCGGGGCACGAGATCATCCGGCAGGGCCGCAGGAACCTCACCGTGGTCCGGATGACGGCGGACATCGTGGTGGACCAGCTGCTGGCCGGCGGCTGCGTCACCAAGCTGGTCTCCTCCTTCGTGGGCAACTCCTCCGCAGGCTCCCTCGGGGAACTGCGGCGCCGTATCGAGCACGCGGACCCCGAGCCGCTCGCCTTCGAGGAGTACAGCCACTACGGGATGATCTGCCGCTATCTCGCCGGCGCCCAGCGCCTCCCCTTCCATCCCCTGCGCTCCTACGCGGGCAGCGACCTCCCCTCGGTCAACCCCGGCATCCGCAAGGTCACCTCGCCCTACCCCGGCGCGGACGGCGAGCCGGAGCAGATCTACGTCGTGCCGCCGGTCAACCCGGACGTGACGATCATTCACGCGCAGCGCGCCGACCGTTCGGGCAACACCCAGGTCTGGGGTCTCACCGGGGTACAGGCCGAGGCCGTCTATGCCGCGAAGAAGGCCGTGGTCGTGGTCGAGGAGATCGTCGAGGACGAGGTCGTACGCTCCGACCCCAACCGCACCGTCATCCCCTCGCACGCCGTCCACGCCGTCGTCGCCTGCCCGCGCGGCGCGCATCCCTCCTTCGCCCAGGGCTACTACGACCGGGACAACGCCTTCTACCGGGCCTGGTCGCACATCAGCAAGGACCCCGCCCGGCTGCGGGAATGGATGGCCGAATGGGTGTACGGGACCCGCGACCACGCCGAGTACGTCGCCAAGCAGGGCGAGGAGTTCTGGGCCGGCCTGGCCGTCGGCGAGGCCATGAGCCTTCCGGTCAACTACGGACGGCGGCTGTGACCGTGCCACAGTTCGACGCACCGACGGGTGCAAGCAGCGACGGGCGAACGACGGACCGAGCCATCGGGAGAAGGACATGACAGCCACCACTACCGCGACCTCCTCGGAGCTGCTCTCCGTGGTCGCGTCCCGCGAACTCGCCGGGAAGCGAACCGTCTTCGCCGGTATCGGCCTGCCCACCCTGGCCGCCTCGCTCGCCCACCTCACCGTCGCGCCCACGCTCGAGATCGTCTACGAGTCCGGGGTCTGCGGCGCCCACCCCTCGCACCTGCCGGAGACGATCGCCGACGCGGTGCTCATCACCGGCGCGGAGGCCGTGCTCTCCATGGCCACCCTCTTCGGCTCGGTACTCCAGGGCGGACACATCGACGTCGGCTTCCTCGGCGCCGCGCAGATCGATCGCCACGGCAACCTCAACTCCTCCGTCATCGGCGACTGGGACCGGCCGACGGTCCGCCTCCCCGGCTCCGGCGGTGCCATGGAGGTCATGGCCAACTCGAGCGAGGTCTTCGTGGTCATGCGCCGCCACGACCCGCGCTCCTTCATGGCCGAACTCGACTTCTGCACCTCGCCCGGTCCCGACCGCGCACTGGCCGACGGCATCACCCCGCGCGGCGCGGGCGTCACCCGGGTCATCACCGACCTCGGCATCCTCGCCCGTGCCGGCGCGGGGGAGGAGCTGCAGCTGGTCGCGGTGCACCCCGGCGTCACCGTCGACCAGGTGCGCGCCGCCACCGGCTGGGACCTGCGGACCGCCGACGAGGTCGGCACCGTCGAGCCGCCGACCGCCGCCGAACTCGGGCTGCTCCGCGAGGACGTGGACCCCGGTCGCGTCTATCTGCGCTGAGGCGCACACGCCCGGCCATGTGTCGCCACGACAGATGGGCCGCGGGATCGCCCAGTGGGCGGTGACCGCCGGCCTGGCCGACGAGCCTTTGTTCTCCGGCGACGGAAACCGGCCGGTACACGTGCCCGGTGACCCGCCCGACGCGCAGGAGCTGCGCGGTGTTCTCGGCGAGGCCGGCGTCGTGCCCGGCACGGGAACGGGCCCGGCGGACAACTCACTGGTGCTCGTGCCCGTAGGGGGCACCACCGTCGCGGCGGCCGTCGCGCAGGCAGGCCGGCCCGCGGCGCGCACCCCCGGCGTGGACCCGCTCTCCCTCCCCACCCGCGCCGGGTCCTGTCCATGACACCCGGCTCGGACGCGGACCCGGACGCGGTACACGACGCACGCGCCGTGCCGGCCCGGCCCGTCGACACCGGCGAACCGCCCGCCGTCTCCGTCGTACGCGACACCGCCGACTCGATCGCCCAGCGGTTGCTCGCCTCCGTCGCGGCCTCGATCACCGAGCGCGGCATGCGGCGCCCGCGGACATCGACCTCGCCGTCACCCTCGGCCCCGGCTATCCGCTCGCCTGGGGAGAGCACACCGGTGCCGCGCGCATGCTCGCCCTGCACCGCGCCCTGTACGCGACGACCGGCGATCCGCGCTGCCGGCCCACCCGCTGGGTCACCGAACGGGCGCAACTGGGCCTGCCGCTCACCGAGCCCGGTACCCCGCCGCCGCACACGGCCGGTTGATCAGTGGGTGACGCCCGGCGCGTACGCCACCGGGTCCGCGAGCACGCCCTGGACGACCAGGGCGGCCGCACCGCGCGCTGCGTCCGCGGCAGGGGAGGAGGCCCTCAGGCGCGCGCCCGCGGCGGGCCAGAGACCGGAGACCACGCGGATCTCCAGCTCCGCACCCACGGGGGCCGCCAGCCAAGGCAGCAGCGGACGGTAGATGCCGCCGAGCACGACCGCGTCCGGGTCGAAGAGGTTCACGGCGCCGGACAAGGCGCGGCCCAGTGCCCTGCCCGCCCCGGACAGCGCGGTGAGCGCCGCGTCGTCGCCGGCGCCGGCACGGCGTTCCAGCTCGGCCACGCCCGCCGCGCCGGCGTCCTCGTCGAGGCCGGCCGCCCGCAGCAGCGCGGACTGACCCGCGTACTGCTCCAGGCAACCATGTGATCCGCAGCGGCAGCGGGGGCCGTCGTCGGAGACGGACACATGGCCGATCTCGCCGGCGAACCCGTGCGCACCCCGCAGCAGTTCACCACTCAGCACCAGGGCGCCGCCGACACCGATCTCGCCCGTCAGATACAGAAAGCTGCGTACGTCACCCAGGCCGCCGAACCACAGCTCCGCCAGCGCCGCCAGGTTCGCCTCGTTGTCCGAACGCACCGGCAGCGGCGGCGCGTCGGGCCGCAGCGCGGTCAGCGCCTCGGCGAACGGGGCCTCCGCGTGGACGGCGGTCCAGCCGAGGTTCGGGGCCTGGAGGACCGTGCCGCCGGCGACCAGACCGGGCAGGGCCAGCTGCGCGCCGACCGGCCGCAGCTCCTGCTCCGTCGCCGACACGAGGGCCCGCGCCGCGATCCGGGCCGCGCGGCCGAACACCTCGGCCGGTGCGGCACCCCGGTTGTCCAGATGCTCCACGAGCCGCACCCGGTCGGTGCCGGCCAGGTCGACGACACACACCGACACGTAGTCGACGTTGATCTCGACCCCGATGCCGGCGACCCCGGTGCGGGCGACCTTCAGCACGGTGCCGGGGCGGCCGGCGTGGCCGCTGAACGTCTTGCCCGACTCGGACAGGAACCCGCTGTCGAGCAGCTGCTCCACCAGGGAGGAGACCGCGGCACGGGTCAGTCCCACCCGGGCGGCGACCCCGGCGCGCGTCGCCTCGCCCTGGTCGCGGACCGCCCGCAGCACCAGGCTGAGGTTGTGCCTGCGCACGGTCTCCCGGTCGGCCTTCGTTCCCAAGGGGGTGGGGCGGGCCGTCCCGGGGCGGGCGCTGCCTGATCGGTTGCCGTTCATACTGCGGCTGAGCCTATGGGATGTGCGGCGGGGGCTCCGCCCCCCGGGGGCCCACGGCCGCGGGCGGTGCGCCTGCGGCGGGACGTTTCCCCACCCCGT
>NZ_BMWB01000001.1:0-408067 GCF_014651015.1 Streptomyces xantholiticus | reverse complement strand
ACGGGGTGGGCACCGGGCAGCGGGCCCCCACCCGCAGCGCTCACGCGTCACGCCTCCGCCGGGTCCGCCTCACGTTCGCCCCGCGGCGCCTTCGCGACCCGCAGCTCGTCGTCGCTCAGCGGCGGCCCTGGCAGCGGCGGCAGCTTCGGCCCGCGCAGGACGGCCAGCGCGATCTCGGGCCGCGCCAGGGAAGCCGTCGGCGCCGACAGCGTCATCACGTCGAAGAGCGCCTTGGCGACCAGAGGTCGGCCCGTCGCGGTCAGCATCAGCCGGTCCACGTACGTGCGCAGGACCCGCGCCCCGGCCCCCGGGTCCTTCCCGATCGCGCCGGGGTAGAGGATGTCCTGCCCGGTGGCCAGGTCCCACGCCGTGCCGACCGGTCCCGCGACCGCCCGCTGGACCCGGCGGGCGAGCCCGGGGGAGTCCGTGCCGTGTGCGGCGAGCGCCGTGCGCAGTGCGAGGACGCCCTGCGCGGCGACCGACATCCCGTGCCCGTAGACGGGGTTGTAGGTGGCGACCGAGTCGCCGAGCGCGACGAAGCCCTCGGGCCAGTCGCGGATCTTCTCGTAGTAGCGCCGCCGGTTGACCGTGCTGCGGGAGACGACGACGTCCGTCAGCGGCTCTGCGCGCGAGATGAGGTCCGCGACGACGGGATGCCGCACGGAGCGGGCGAAGTCCTCGAACTCGTCGGCGGCGTTGGTCGGCTGGCCGCCGCGCGTACCGGACAGCGTGGCCAGCCACCGCCGGCCCTCGATGGGCACGATCGTGGCGGTGCAACCGGGCCGCGGCTCGCGCGCGTCGGCCTGCACATTGACGACCGGGTACTCCTCCGAGCCCTCCGGCGACCGGAAGATCCTGCTCGCGTACGCCAGCCCCGAGTCGACCTTCTCCTCGCGCACCTCGCCCACGCCCAGCGCCCGCAGCCACTCCGGAGCCCGGGAGCCGCGGCCGCTCGCATCGACGACCAGGTCCGCGGGCAGCACCCGCTCGCCCTCGGCGCCGCTGCGCACCCGTACGCCGTCGACGCGCCCGGCGGAGGCTTCGAGGCGCAGCAGTTCGGTGCGGTCGAGGACGGTGACACGGGGCCCGGCGAGCACCTGCTCCCGTACGACCCAGTCGAGCAGGTCCCGGCTGCACGCGATCAGGAACTGCATTTCGGGGAAGCGGCGGAACCAGCCCTGCGACGACATCGACACCAGCCCGGTCGGCAGCGCGATCCGGCGGGCGCCGGCGGCGAGCCAGCGGTCCGTGGTGCCGGGCAGCAGGGACTCGATCGCCCGCGCTCCGCCCGACCAGAGCAGATGGGCGTGGTGCGCCTGGGGGAGGCTCTTGCGGGAGCGCGGCCCGTCGGGAAGGACGTCACGTTCGATGACGAGGACCTCGTCCACGTACTCGCCGAGGACTCCGGCCGCCAGCATGCCGGCCAGCCCGCCGCCGATCACCACGGCTCTGCGGCCGTGGTTCCGGCGGGTTCTCAAGGGATCGCTGCTCATAGGGTGCTGCTCTCTGACCTGGCTGCACGCGTGCGCGCTGCTTCGACGACGGGTGAATGACGCAGCGCCAGGGACATGCGCACGAGGTCGCGCGGTCCCGCGGCTGCCACGGTTGTGTAGGCCTCGGCCGACTTGACGATCTGCCCTTCGGGGTCGGCCGCCCGGGCCCGCAGGGCAGCGGCGACCATCGCCGCGTCCGCCACCGCGTGGGCCTGCCGGGGGTCGGCCCCCCCGGCGAGTGCCTGGGCGTAGGAGTCCTCGCGCAGAACACGGTCGAAGTAGGGGTCGAGCTGCAGCATGCCGTCGTGGATGTCGGACTCCCGCTGTGTGACGCGCAGTTCGGCCGGTGAGAACAGCGAGATGCGTACCGAGGGCGTTCCGTGCGGTGCGATGGAGCGCAGCTCGCGCCAGAGCGTGCCGAGGCGGCGGTAGGCCGCCCAGGCGTGCCAGCTGTCGGACACGCGCTGGCCGGCGAGTGGCAGGACGAAGCCGACGGCGCTCAGCAGCGCGCCGACCGACGCGAGCGGCGGTGCTGCCAGCGTGGACAGGTAGTCCCAGTCGTGTCCCGCCCAGCGGGCCGCCACGGCGGCCGACTTGGTGACGCCGTAGGCGAGGTTGAACAGCGATCCGACGACGATGATCACCAGGCCGCCGCGGAGCCAGCCGCTCACCTTCAGGGACCAGCGCCAGCACAGCACGGTCATGCCCACCGCAGCGACGCTGTGGGCGGCGAGGTAGAGCGCGATCATCTCGCGGATGCCGGGCGTCCTGGCGTAGTACGTGTCCAGGTCCCGCAACCGCTCCACGGGCGCGTCGCCCAGCAGGAAGAGGACGACGAGGGCCACGACGACCATGCTGTACGCGGCCATCCAGCGCAGTGAGATCCGCCGGGTCTCCTCCGGCGGGCCGCCGCGCCAGTTGACGAGCAGCACAAGGCAGGACGCGCTGAACGCGGAGAGGATGCAGTAGACCAGCGGCGCGGAGAAGTTGGAGACCCCGGTGATGCGGTTGACCTCGGCGATGGTGGGCGGCGCGGCGAAGAAGAAGGTGGACGCGCCGAGGATCAGCAGGGCGCACACGGACCGGAGCATCGGGTCACGCGAGTTGCGCCGCAGCCCCGGCAGTTTGAACGCAAGTGCGATTCCCAGAGCGCCCGCGGGGATGTAGTAGTCCGGTCCGTTCACGCCTCAGCCCTGTGGCCCGCGGTATCCCAGGGACGCCTCGATGCGGCCCGCGACCCCGTCGCGCCGGACCGGGCCGCGGCCGTTCGAACCGGCGAGCCAGGCACGGCACTTGCTGCCGAGCAGCAGTCCGAAGCTCTCTGCCTCGTTCTCCTCCACCTGGTCGAAGTGGGTGCGAGCGGCGACCTTGAGGACGGTGGCCTGCAGATCCGCTTCGTCGCACAGCAGCCGTGCGGCCACGGCCGCTCCCTCGACATGGTGGCTGCAGTGTCCGGCCTTCATGTGCCACAGCTCATGGCCGAGAATCACCAGCTGATGGTCGGGTGCCGTGCGCTCCTCGATGACGACGAGGTCCTGGTCGGCCATGTCGAGCCACAGCCCGCTGGCGGTGCCCGGCGGGAAGGACGCCATGCGGTGACGGACCGGCCTGCCACGGTGTTTGCTCATGCCCTTGCACAGGGCGGAGTAGAGTTCGGCGGGCTCCGCCGGGGCGGGGAGACCGATTCCGCCGACGAGCTCACTGCACAGCCGGCGCATCTCTTTGCCTATGCTCACCGCTCTCCTCTCCCCGTCAGGGCCTTGTAGGACACGTACAAATCCAAGCCTGTCCGGAAATCAGGGCTCTGTGGGGGTGTCGGGGCCCGGCTTCACGCTTTCCAGGAGCATGTCGAGCCATTCGGTCACCTTGTCACGGTGCTTGTCGCTGGGCAGTTGGGCCGCCCGCCAGGCGATGCCGCGTACGCCGTGGTCCTGCAGCAGCCGCTCCAGCGGGTCGCCGTCGCCCGCGTAGCCCTGGAGCAGGCGCTGTTCGGTGCGCCGGAGGGCGCTGTCGAGCGCGTCGGCATCGTCGGCGGTCAGGAAGCCGGCATGCACCTTGAAGAAGCGCTGGATCGCGTCACAGTGCTCCATCGTCGGCCGCCGGTCGCCGTTGATGAGCGCACCCGCCTGCTGGCGGGACATGCCCGCCCCGTCGGCGATCTCCTGCTGGGTGTACCGACGGCCGTTGGGCTTGAGCCGGGTGCGTCTCAGCAGGTCGAAGCGCTGCAGAAAGCGTGCCTGGAGGTCGGGTTCGCCTGCCGGGCGCCCGTCGAGGAGGGCGCGCACGACGTCGGCGGGAACACCGGAGGCCTCGGAGAGCTTCTGGACGTCGAAAACCTCGCCGTGGCTCATTCCGAGCTTGTCCGCAAGTTCGGTGACCCGGGCGACCGATGCCGCCAGAGGGCCTGTGGCCGTCGGACCCGGAACCGAGAAGCCGTCTGTCACCAGTAGGTCTCCTAGATCACGCGAGGCAGCCCCGCATCCTGAGGGGCTGCCGGAAGTTAACCCTATTCACGTCATGTCAGCCAAGGTCTTGCCACAGCTGTGGCGCGTTTTGAGTGCTCAGCGGCGCGGAATGCCACGATAGTTGACATCCCCGTGTTCGCGGTAGCAGGATCGCCACGCGGTGTGAAGATCCAAAGGGAGCTGTCGCAGCGGTACTTGCGAGAGGCTCCGAGAAGGGTGGCGTTCTCGATGACACACGAGGTGGGCGTCGGGCGCCGGGGCGTCCGCGGGTGCCCGAGCCCTGCCGGAGCCGCCCGGGCCATGGCCCGTACGAAGCGCCTCGGTGACGCTCTCAGGAGCCGCCGCGAGGAACTGGGCCTGAGTCTCGCGGAGGTGGCCGCCCGCCTGGGCGTCACCGCCTACACCTACGCCACTTGGGAGCGCACGCCCGGCCACGAGTGGCCGGAGGGGACGCTGTGCGCCCTGGTCGACGCCCTGGAGTTGAACGACCAGCAGGGCGGTCGGCTGCTGCGCCTCGCCGCCGAGACGGACGTTCCCGCCCCGGCGCGCGGTGCCTTCGACGGGCACACCCCCGTCAGGCCGTCGGGCCCCGTGCCGCCTTCGCGGCCGGTGCGCCGCCCCGTCCCTGACCGGCCCTCGATGCCCGTGCCGCCGCCGGTTCCCGTGCGACCGCAGGAGCCGGAGCGGCCGCCGTCACGGCCGGACGGGCCGGTGGACCCCGGGACACTGGCCTACCTGCGGGACTACGCCGCGGTGATGGACGCGGTGCCGCTGCCTTCCGTGCTCTTCGACCGGCACTGGGACGTCGCCCACAGCAACCCGGCCTTCGATGCCCTCTTCTGTGGCATCGGGCCGCATCCCACGGCCATGCCGGACCGCAACTTCCTGCGGTTCGTGCTGTTCCACCCCGAGGCCCGCACGGTGCTCGGCGAGCACGAGACCAGCTGGTGCCTGCCGCTGATGGCCCAGCTCGCCGCGGCACTCGACAAGCACGGCGACGACGGTGCGCTTCAGGCCATTCGTGACGACATCGCGGACGACCCGATCATGGACGCCGCCTACCGGTGCGGACTGCCGCTGTGGATGAGCGCGGTGGGCGCGTCGGCGATCCACCACGACGGAGCCGTACGGCCGGTGCATCATCCGGACCCGCGCTGGGGCCGCACCGACTGCCGGATCATCGACGAGACTCCGGCGACGCTGCAGGACAAGGGCTACACGCGGATCACGCTCGCCCTCCGCGAGGACCGCTCGGTCGGTGCGCCCGGTGTGCGCCGCCGCCGGGCCCATCTGCGAGCGGTCTCCGGCGGCTGAAGGGCGGCTCGCCCGTACGGGCGGCCCGGCCCGGCCGGTTCAGCCCATCGAGGCGACGGCCCACTCCGCGACGACGGCCACCGCCACGCCGGTGCCCAGCACCAGGGTGGCCCACCGGGTGCGTCCGGCGCGGCTGAGGACGAGGGCGGTGCCGGAGAGGATCAGCGCGATGCCGTAGAAGCCGACGGTGAGCATCGAGTGGGTGTTGCCCAGTCGCAGCACCAGCGTGGCGGCCACAGCGATCATGATGGCGGCCGAGAGAGCTATCCGGACGCCGCGGGCCTGGCGCGGTGTGAGGCCCTGCCGCTCGGGGCCCGTATTCGCTTCTGACATGGGCAGAAGCCTATCCCGGCGGATTGCCGTCCGGTCCGGTGGGATCGGTTCAGCGCCGTGCCGTGACGCCCACGCCCGCGGGCCACCGAGGAGTCGCACCGGTGAGTTGGCAGGCCATCAGGTAAAGCGGAATCGGCGGGGTGTAGGGACTCGGTCCCGTCGGGCGGCGGATCAGCCGGGCCCCGGTCGCGGGCACCCTGGCACCGCGGGCGTAGTGGGAGGGCAGCGGCCAGGCCAGGTCCAGGTCCGAGCCGGCCGGGACGATCCACCACCACCATGCGCTGTCGGCGAAGATGCAGCCGGTGCTCGGCATCCGGCCCAGCAGACGGAGCCCGTAACGTGCGGGCACGCCGACCGCGTCGCACCCCAGATCGGTGTGCAGGGCGTCCGGCACGTCGAGCGGGGTGAGACGATTGGCGTGGTCCTGGCGTACGCCCCTTGAGCCGAGCGGTGCCAGGTTCCTCAGCACGGCCACTCCCGTGTCGGCGGTCCGTTGCCGAGCGCAAGCCGTGGCGTGCACGTCAGCTCGGCCCAGACGGCGCGGCCGGTGCCCGGTGCGGCGTCGTACGTGCCCCAGGCGCAGCTCACCGCCTCGACGAGCAGCAGCCCGCGGCCGCGCTCGCCCTGGGCCCCGTGGCACACGCGGGGGCCGGTGGCGGCGCAGCCCTGGTCCTGCACGGTGATCCGCAACCGCTCGGTGCCGGCGTGGAGTTGGCAGGCGACCAGATGGCCGTCGGTGTGCACGATGGCGTTGGTGAACAGCTCGGAGACGACCAGCAGCGCCGTGTCGTGCGGGTCCCCGTCGACTCCCCAGCCCGCCAGCCGTGCGGACACCAGCTTTCTCGCCCGGGAGACATGTTCGACGCGCGCCGGCAACTCGAAGGCGTACCGGGTGAGATCGGTCCCCGCGTGGGGGTCCAGGAGCTCGGAGGCGAGCGCGTCACGGTTCACAGGACCACTCTCCCGCTGCACGCGCCACGTTGGCAAGGCCCACTCTGAAAAATGCAGAGTGGGCATATTCATTGGTGGGGGGCCGTGGCACACTGCTCGCAAACAGCACGTGGGGAGGTCTCGAAGTGAGTGAACCGCGGTCCGCCCCCACCGTGGGGCAGGTCGTCCTCGGCAAGCGCCTGCAGGAGCTGCGGGAGCGTGCGTGTCTCAAGCGCGAGGAAGCGGCGAAGGTGCTCCGCGTCGCCCCCGGCACCATCCGCAGGATGGAGACCGCCGAGGTCGCTCTGAAGATCCCCTACGTACAACTGCTGCTCGGCGCCTACGGGATCGGCGACGAGGAGGCCCGCGGCTTCGTGGAGCTGGCCGAGGAGGCCAACAAGCCCGGCTGGTGGCAGCGTTTCCACGACGTACTGCCCCACTGGTTCAGCATGTACGTCAGCCTGGAGGGTGCCGCAAGCGTCATCCGTGCGTATGAACCGCAGTTCGTGCCCGGTCTGCTCCAGACCGAGGACTACGCCAGAGCGATCATGCTCGGCGGAGCCATCGGCCACACCGACCCCGACGACATCGAACGGCACGTGGCGCTGCGCATGGAGCGCCAGTCCCTGCTGATGCGACCGGATGCCCCCAGGCTCTGGGTGGTGATGGACGAGACGGTGCTGCGCCGTCCCGTCGGCGCGCCGGGCGTGATGAGGGCCCAGGTCGAGAGGCTGCTCGAGGGCGCCCGACTGCCGAACGTGACCCTGCAGATCGCCGAGTTCGCGTCAGGGCACCACCCCGGCACCTACGGGCCGTTCGTCCTCTTCCGGTTCGCCGTGCCCGAGCTCCCGGACATGGTCTACAGCGAGTACCTGACCGGCGCCGTCTATCTCGATGCGCGCCCCGAGGTCGCCACGCACCTCGAGGTCATGGACCGCATGGCGGCACAGGCCGCGACAGTGCAACGGACGAGGGAGATCCTCGGCGATCTCCGCAAGGAGCTGTGAATGGATCGCATATACAACGGGATGCCGGCCGCCGAGCTGGGCGAGGACGGCTGGCACAAACCGTGGAGCGGCGGCAACGGCGGCAACTGCGTCGAGACCATGAAGCTGGCAGACGGCAGGGTCGCCGTGCGTCAGTCCGCCGACCCCCACGGTCCCGCGCTGATCTACACCTCCGGGGAGATCGAGGCATTCATACAGGGAGCGAAGTCCGGCAAGGCGGACTTCCTGGTCAACTGAGCTGCTGCCGCGGGGGCAGCAGCGTCACCAGGAAGCTCTTCGCAGCGGACACGTTCCCGGCGGAGTCGACCGTCCGGTACTCGATCGTGTGGGTGCCGTAGTCGGGCGTCGTGTCGTCCCAGGGAACCACCCGGGGCGTGCCCAGCTTGCCGTACACCAGGTCGTCGATCACCGTGCCGTGCGGCGTGAAGCGGTACGGCGCGTCGGCGTCGGTCGGCCAGCCGTAGTACGTCTGCCAGCCGTCGCCGTCGACACGGAACTCGCGCACCACATGGCCCCCGTGGTCGTCACCTGCACTCAGACGCATCGTGAACGGGCCGTCGTACACGTACTCCACCGGCCTGCCGGGCCGGTGGACCGTGCGCAGCGGCCCGGACAGCTCGTACGCGCCCTCGGCAGGCGAGGCGTCCACGGTCCAGGCGAGTTCGGCGGCCGTGCCGTGGACGCGTGCCGTCAGCCGGTGGCTGCCGGGCCGCAGTCGCAGCGCACCCAGGTCCAGGTCCCGGTCGTTTCCCGGGTTGGCCACCGGTCGGCCGCCGAGCGCCCAGCGCACCGCCACGCTGCGCCCCGCCGGTTGGGTGGTGTCCGCGTGGACGACGGAGGCGGCGCCCACCGGCGTGCCCGTCGGCGTATGACCGGTGAACGCGGGCGTCACCGTGTCCGGGGGAGTGGTGAGCGACGTGTCCACCGTCCATGTCACGGTGCGCTTCAATGCGGAGGACGCCCGGACCGCCGGGTCGCGCACGAACGGCGTGCGGTCCGTGACCGTCGCCGTCAGCGTGTGTGCGCCGGGCCGCATGTCGATCCGGCGCAGATCGACCGTGCGGGCGTCGCCCACGGCGCGCAGCCGCCTGCCGTCCAACCGCCACACGACGTCGAGTTCACCGCCGACCGGGTGCAGTGTCTCCACCCACACCGTGCGGTCCGCGCCGAGGGCGGCGGAGTTCGGTGTGTGGTCGGCGACGATGTTCACCTTCGCCGAGATCTTCTGCACCATGATCTCGCGCTCGACCTGGTCGAAGGGATAGCCGAGCGTCTTCATCATCGAGTGCCTGCTGGGCCGCCACACGCCCTTGGTGCTGTACATCCCGCCCTCGTGACGACCGATGATCCCGCCCGACACGCTCTCCTCGCCCAGCCAGCGCCACCACTTGGCATGCTGCTGCCGCATCTGGGCCTCGGCGAGCAGCGTGTGGTGCGCGGAGGCGGGCTCACCGCCGGAGTACGTACCCCCCGGGACGCCGCGCGCGTAGTAGTCGTACTCGTCCTGCAGCCCGCCCAGCGAGTGCCCGATCTCGTGCGGGGTGATCAGCGACGACAGCGCGTTGCCGCCCGACGCTGTGGCGTACGTGCCGCCCGCCCCGCCGTACGTCCCGCTGTTGGCCAGAGCCACGATCTGGCGGTTGGCGCTCGCGGTGCCGGGCACCAGGTCCGCCAGCGCGGTGGCCGCGCCGCTGTCCACGGTGAGCAGCCGCTGCACGCTGTTCGCGTTGCAGCCGCCCCAGAAGCCCATGTCGAGCGGCGTGTCGCGGCCGGGTGCGTCGAGCGAAGGGTCGCAGTCGACGCCGGACTCGGCGGACGGCAGCTCGACGGCCCACACATTGATGTACGAGCGGTACGACGCGAACGGCTCCGTCGACCAGAGCACGTTCATGTGCTTCTCGACGTCGGCCCGGAAGGCGGGCATCTCCTGTGCGGTGTATCCGTCGCCGAGCACCACCAGGTTGAACCGCTTGTCCGCAGGCCCCGTGGTCTGCAACGGCACGACCGTCGCCCCGTCGGTCACCCGGGGCTCGGCATGTGCGGTCGCAGTGGCGGTGCCCAGTGCGAACGCGGCCAGGACGGCGCCCGCGGTGGCCAGCAGCGCCGCCCGGCGGCCAGAGGAACCGGCTGAGGTCATGGTGATGCAGCGTACGACCGGCATCAACGCTGCGTAAAGGTGGTGGTGTTGACCAAGTTCCCTCTGGCGCAGGGGAGTTGCGGGGGACGGGTGCCCGGGGTGAGCGAGCCGAGGACACGTGCCGTGCGGGCCTCTGTGCACGCGGGCACCGTGCCGGCCAGGCCGTGCACGGTCAGAAAGCCCAGCACCGCGAAGGCGTACGCCTTCTTGGCCCCGACCGGAACACCCAGCTCGTCCGAGGTACGCAGCGGCGTGCCGGCCGGCTCCGCACGGAGCGCCGCCATCATGGGCGGGTTGCGCGTGCCACCGCCCGACGCGAACACCTCGCTCACCCCCAGCGGGCGCAGCGCGTCCGCGACGGTCCGTGCGGTCAGCCGGGTGAGCGTGGCGACCACGTCCTCGGGCGCAAGAGTGCCGTAATCGGACAGCGCCTCCCGCAGAGACCCGGCGTGGAACAGGTCCTTGGCCTCCACATCGCTGCCGCCCTCCGGCGTGAAGAGGTTTGCGGCGGTGATCGTGGCGAAGTACCCGTAGACCCCGAACTCGTACCACTCGACGAAGTTGCCGACCGAACCGGCCGGCAGCGCACGACGGGAGCGGCCGGGCGGAGCGTCGGAACGTGCGGCGGAAGGCGTCATTCCCCATGCCTGCCCACCGCCACCGTCCGGGACGCGCGCTCACTCACCGGCGGCGCGGCCGGTGCTTGCCTGCCGCGCGAGCGCCGCAGCGCCCAGCCGGCGAGCACCGCCGCGGCCGCCAGAACGTACGCGCTCGTGCCGATCGTCTCCCCGTCGGCGTCCAGATGGACGGTGACGTACTTGGCCGCGCCGGCCGCCGCGACCACCAGCCACTCCCACCGGCCGTCGAGGGCGACCAGCGCCACCGGCAGCAGCGCGTACCACGAGTACCCCGGTGTCATCAGCAGGAACGCCGTGCCGGTCACCAACAGTGCCCCGCTCCAAGGGCGTTCGGGATCGCCGTGCCGCACCACACAGGCGACGACAGCCACCGTCACGACCACCGCCGCGGGCAGCGCCCATGTGTCCGGCAGCACCAGCCGCAGCAGCGCGTACCGGTTGCGGGCGGACGGGTCGTCGTACCCTTCCTCCTCGGTGTAGCCGCTCAGATAGCCGAACACGGAGCTGTCGGAGAGCAGCAGGTGCGGCAGGTACGTCAACGCCACGACGGCCGCGGCCGGCACCAGGACGGCCGCGGCGTCCCGCCATCGGCGCACACCCGCCAGGACGCCCGGCAGCACCACCGCCGGCAGCAGCTTCGTCGCGACCGCCGCACCGAGCAGCACACCCCCCTCGAGACGTCCGCGGACCACCACCCCGAGCCCCGCGACCGCCAGCAGCACCCCGAGCACGTCGACGTGCGCGTTGTTCACCGCCTCCAGCGGTACGGCCGGACACCACGCCCAGTACACCGCCGTCCGTGGATCACCGCGCCGGCGCAGCACGAGCACCAGCACGACGGTGGTGGCGAGCGCCAGCAGTGCGCCGCCCGTCTGCAGCGCCTTGTGCCGCACATCGCCCGGCGAGACGGCGTGCACCAGCAGGAAGTAGCCCTCGGCGACCGGCGGATAGATCGTATGGACGCCCGGCCGGTTGATCCGGGTGCAGTGCGCCTCGCCCTTGGGCCCCGCGATCCTGGCCCGCTCGGGCACCTCGCATGCCGCACCGGTCGGAAAGAGCCAGCCGTCCCGCAGATCCGCGAGCGCCGGATCGGCGGGCGGATGGTCGTACGGGGAGATTCCGGAGGCCTGCACCCTGCCGTCCCAGGCGTACCGGTAGGAGTCGGTGCTGGTGCGCGGCGGGGCGAGCAGCCCGGTCGCGGCGACCGCGACACCGCCCGCGAGGATCAGCGCCACCGCGTGCCGCACCGGCGCTCTGCGCACGGCGAGGGCCGCCGCCGCGAACAGCAGCCAGCAGGCGGCGTACCACCAGGCCAGGCCGCCCGGAGCGGTGACGTACCCGTCCTCCAGAACCGTCACCGCCAGCACAGCCGTCAGAGCCCCGACGAGGACCCCGGCCGTGAGCGAGCGCATGTTGATCATGTGGCCCACCCTGGCAGCCACAGCCGCCCGAACGGCGTAGACGCCCCCTGACGTCAGCCTTCCGTAAGGAGTCGGACCCTTGGCCGGGCAGCTCTCGGCGTTCTCATGGAAGACATGAGAATCAGGAGGATCGGACCGCCGATCACCGTCCGGCCGCCCAGGTTCGCCGGCAGGCTGCACGACGCCCGCACCGCCACCGCAGTCGGCCGGTGGCTCGGCGCGGCGATCGCCGTGTGCTTCATGACCGGACTGATCAGCCACTATCTGCAGCGGCCGCCGGACTGGCTCGCCGGGGCGCTGCCCAGCCGCCCCGCCTGGGGCTACCGGATCACCCAGGGGCTCCACGTCGCCGCCGGCATCGCGGCGATCCCGCTGCTGATGGCCAAGCTGTGGACCGTCTATCCCAGGCTGTTCGTGTGGCCGGCCCTCCGATCGGTGCGGCACGGCCTCGAACGGCTCTCGGTGGCCGTGCTCGTCGCGGCGTCCGTCTTCCAGCTCGGTACGGGTCTGCTGAACACCGTCCAGTGGTACCCGTGGCCGTTCTCCTTCGTGCCCGTGCACTTCGCTGTGGCCTGGCTGCTGCTGGGCGCGCTCGTGCTGCACATCGCCGTCAAGTACCCGAAGATCACGTCGCACTGGAGCCGGCGCTCGCCGGGGACGCTCGAGCTCCCCGCCGAGGACGGGCCCGACCGGCGTTCCCTGCTCGCCGGTGTGGCCGCGGCCGTCGGGGCGGTGACCCTGACGACCGTCGGCCAGTCGCTCACACCGCTCCGGCGGTTCGATCTGCTTGCGCCCCGCCACCCCGACCACGGCCCGCAGGGTCTGCCCGTCAACCGCACCGCCGCAGCCGCCCGGGTCGGCCCGGCGAACGTCGCCGACTGGCGGCTCACCGTGACCGGACCCCGCTCCTACACCCTCACCCTCGACCAGCTCGCCGCCCTGCCGCAGCACACCGTGACCCTGCCCATCGCCTGCGTCGAAGGCTGGAGCAAGTCCGCACGATGGACGGGCGTACGCGTCCAGGACCTGCTCGAACGGGCCGGGGCGCCGCCCGGGACGGCGCTGCGGGCCGTCTCGCTGGAGCGGCGCGGCGCCTACCGGGTGATGGAGATGGGCGGTGGCTACACCGACGACCCGCTCACCCTCCTCGCGCTGCGCCTCAACGGAGAGGTGCTCTCCCTCGACCACGGCTACCCCGCCCGGATCATCGCCCCCAACCGACCGGGCGTATGGCAGACGAAGTGGGTCAGCAGGATCGAGGCGGTGCTGTGATGCGGCTCCTGCTGGGCGCGGCGGGTATCGCCCTGATGACCGTCGGCCTGTCCCTCCTCGTCACCGGCGGGCAGTTCCGGGACGTCGCCCTGTGGCTCGCGGGCGCCGTCGTCCTCCATGACCTCCTCATCGCCCCGCTGGTGCTCGTCATCGGCCTGCTGCTGGCCCTCCTCCCAGCCCGCGGCCTGCTGCGCGGCGCCTTCGTCGGCGCCGGGTGCCTGACCGTGATCGCCCTGCCGGTGCTGCTCGCCCCGGGCACGCCGAGGAACCCCTCCGTGCTGCCGCTGGACTACCCGCGCAACTGGCTGCTGTCGCTGGCCGCGGTGGCCGCCGTGACCGGCGCCGTCCTGACGGGCCGATGGCTGAGCGTGAGGTGGGCACGGCGCAACCGGGCGGGCGGGCGGCGCTAGGCGGCCGCGTACGGCGGGCGGGCGGCGTCAGGCGGCCGCGTACGGGCGGTCGCGACGGGCGTCACGCAGCACGGAGCCCCACCACAGCAGCTGGTCGAGCATCGCCTTCGCCGCGCCGTTCGGACCCTCGGGGTCGATGAGTGTGCCGTCGGGGCCGAACAGCTCGTAGTAGCGGGGGAACGAGACCACATCGCGCACCGTGTGGGCGTGCAGCTCGCCGAAGACCTGACGCAGCTGCTCGATCGCCAGCAGACCGCCGCTGCCGCCGCTGTACCCGACGAAACCGATCGGCTTGGCCTGCCACTCCGTGTAGTGCCAGTCGATGGCGGCCTTCAAGGACGCCGGGAAGCTGCGGTTGTAGTCCGGCGTCACCACCACGATCGCGTCGGCGTCGGCGATATTGCGGGTCAGGCCGGCCATCTCCGCGGGCCGGTCCATCTCCGGCTGCAGCGCCGGAGGCAGGGGAGGCAGGTCCAGCGGCAGCGGCGTGTCCGCCAGATCGATCAGATCCACCGTGAACCGACCGTGCAACTGCGCCTGTTCGGTGAACCACCGGGCGACCACCGGGCCGAAACGGCCCTGCCTGACGCTGCCGACGATCACTGCCAGGCGGAGGTTCTTCTCGGACATGTGCGTACTCCTCGTCGATGAACAGGAGCCGCCCCGGACCGGGGCCGCTCGGCCTCCAACCTGCCGCCGCGGCACGCGGCCAGGAAGGCCGGGCCGAGACTGGTAGTGGCAGGGCCACGATCCGGGTACGCCAGGCTGTTAGGTTCGAACGGTGAGCGACAACGAGCTGGGCCTGTTCCTGCGCACGCGCCGCGAGGCCGTCTCGCCGGCCGATGTCGGCCTGCCCGTCGGCTATCGCCGCCGTACGCCAGGCCTGCGCCGGTCCGAACTCGCGACCCTGGCCGGCGTCAGCGTCGAGTACGTGACCCGCCTCGAACAGGGCCGGGACCGGCGGCCGTCGCCGTCCGTGCTCTCCGCGCTGGCGGACGCACTGCGGCTGCCGCCGGGCGAGCGCATCCATCTGCACCGGCTGACGAAGGCCGCCGACGGCGGCTTCAGCTGCATGGGTGCGGCGGCCCCCTTGCGTGACGTCCGCCCCACCGTGCGGGCCCTGCTCGACCGGCTGGAGCCCGCGCCGGCGGTGCTGGTCAACCGCGTCGCTGAACTGCTGGCCTGGACAAGGGGGTACGAGCGGCTGACCGGCCCCCTCGGCCTGCTCGACGACACCCCGCCGAACCTCGCCCGCTTCGTGCTCGCCGACGACCGGGCGCGTGCCGCGTACCCCGACTGGGAGCGTGTCGCCGACGAGCAGGTCGCCTTCCTCAAACACGGCCCGTTCCGCGCGGACCCGCACATCGCGGCCCTGGCGGACGAACTGACCGTCACGGCCGGCACGGTCTTCACCGACCGGGTGGAGAGGCTGCCGGGGCTGCCGCGGCCGAGCGGCGTCCTGCGGATGACCCACCCGCAGGCGGGTGAGCTGCGGCTCGCCTACGAGACGCTGGACCTCCCGGCCGACGACGACCAGCGCCTCCTGGTCCACCTGCCCGCGGACGCGGCGGCGTCCGCGGCGCTCGATGCGCTGGCGGGGAGGCGACCGGGCGCGCTGCGCGCGGTCTCGACGGCGTGACGCCCGCCGACGTGAACGTCTTGCACCGGCCGGGCTGCACACGCAGCCCCGCCGACGTTTGAGGCCCGGGGCTCCGGTGGGGGCCTGCCCACGCCGCCAGGCGTAGGGGGAGGAGCCCCCGAAACACCGCGCGAAGCGCGGTACCGGGTCCGGGCCGGAGCCGGTTCGGGAAGGGGCGGGGGGAACGCGCAGCGGCCCCGCGTCCTACCGCGCCCCGCGCCCCAGCGCCACGAACCGCCGTGTCCCCACCGTCCACGTGCCCCGCAGCGACCACCCCGCGCCCGTCCCGTACCGCAGCAGTGCCCCCGCGCCCACGCGGGCCCAGGGGAACGCCGTGCCCTGGGCCGCGACGCCGTCGAAGACTCGGACACGGACGCGCTCGTCGACGTCCAGCGGCGCGGTCTCCGCGATCAACAGGCCACCGGGTGCGACGACTTGGGCCACACGCGACAGCAGCGCCCGCGGATCCCCGCCGATGCCGATGTTGCCGTCGATCAGCAGCGCCGTGCTCCAGGAGCCCTCGCCCGGCAGGGGGTCGAAGACCGACCGGCGCAGCGCGCTGCCGCCGATGCCTCTCGTTCGGGCCACGGCCTCGGGGCTGACGTCGATACCGAGCGCGGTCCGTCCGCGCGCGGCGAGCGCGGCGACGAGGCGGCCGGGCCCGCAGCCGATGTCGAGGACGGTGCCGCGGCTGCGCGCGAGGACCGTGCGGTCGGCGGCGTCCGGTTCGGCGCACCAGCGTTCGACGTCCAGCGGCAGCAGCCACCCGTCGGGCCGCCGCAGGTAGAGCGGACCGCGGCCGGTGCGCAGCGCGTCGGTGTACGGGTCGGCCTGCCAGGCCGGCGGCGCGGTCAACGTGCCCCGGCCCCGGCCATGGCGGCCAGTGCCGCGGCGAACCGCGTGCCCGGCGCACCGGCGGCCACCCGCCGGGCGTCGTCCGGCGTGTCCACGTCCCTCAGCCGCGGCAGCTCCCGCACCCCGAGTCCCGCCCGGACCAGCCGCTGCCGCTGTGCGGCGCCCGTGTCGGGGGACGACATGGGCACACCGCGCACCAGCCGTCCGTCCGGTTCCGCCAGGCCGAGCGCCCAGAACCCGCCGTCGTCCGCCGGACCGAGCGCGGCCTCCCCAGGAACCAGGTCGAGCCCGGCGGACAGGAGTTCAGGGGAGACCTGAGGTGTGTCCATGCCGATGAGCAGCGCAGGGCCGTCGCACCGTCCGAACGCGTCCGCGAGCCGTTCGTCCAGTCCGCCCCCGCACTGCGGCACGACGTCGATGCCGGGAGGCAGCCATGCCCCGGGCTCGCCGTCGAGGACGAGGACCCGGCGCCTCGCCGGCGTGGCGAGCACCGCGTCGAGGGTGTCCCGCAGCGCGGCCTCGGCCAGGGCCGCGGCCTCCTCGGGCGTGTGGACGGGTGTGAGACGGGTCTTCACCCGGCCCGGCACCGGCGCCTTGGCGATCACCAGCAGCGTTCCGTTCATCGGGCATCCCCACCCACCGGGGAACGCGGCTGTTCCGCGAGCACCGCGCTCATGTCCCGTACGGCCTGCCAGGTGCCCCGCCATGTACCGGTGACTTTCGACTTCCCTGATCGCGGCAGGTACGGGACGTCGACCTCCCGCACCCGCATGCCCGCGTCGCAGGCACGGACCACCATCTGGAGCGGGTAGCCGCTGCGGCGGTCGGTCAGGCCGAGCGCCAGCAGGTCGGTGCGGCGCGCCGCACGCAGCGGGCCGATGTCGTGCAGCCGCAGCCCGGTGCGGCGGCGGAGCATGAGGGAGAGCGCCGCGTTGCCGGCCCGTGCGTGCGCGGGCCACACGCCCCGTGTCTGCGGTCGTCGGCGCCCCAGCACCAAGTCGCTGCCCGCGGACGCGATTTCGCGTACGAATCCGGTCAGCAGCCCGGGATCCAGCGACGCGTCGCAGTCGCAGAAGCAGACGTACTCCGCTTCCGCCGCGCTCAGCCCTGCGTGGCACGCCGCCCGGAAGCCCCGCCGTGGTTCGCTCACGACATGCGCGCCGAGCGCGCGGGCGATCTCGGCCGAGCCGTCGGTCGAGCCGTTGTCGACGACGATCGCCCGCCAGCCGGCCGGAACGCGTGACAGCACCCACGGCAGTGCCTGCGCCTCGTCCAGACAGGGCAGGACGACGTCCGCGCTCAGCATGCGGCACCCCGCAGGCCGTTCGCCGCGAACTCGGCCATGCCCTCCGCGAAGCCGACCCGTGCCTTCCAGCCCAGTTCTGCGCGGAGCCGTCGTGAGTCGGCGGTGATGTGCCGTACGTCGCCGAGCCGGAACTCGCCGGTCACGACCGGCGCGGGTCCTCCGTGCGCGGTGGCCAGTGCGGCGGCCATCTCGCCGACGGTGTGCGGTGTCCCGCTGCCGGTGTTGTACGCGGTCATCACCCCCGGCTCCCTGCCCAGGACCGCTTCCAGTGCGATCGCGTCGGCCTCTGCCACGTCCCGTACGTGCACGAAGTCCCTGCGCTGGCCGCCGTCCTCGAAGACCCGTGGTGCCTCGCCCCGTTCCAGCGCGGAGCGGAAGAAGGACGCGACACCCGCGTAGGGGGTGTCGCGGGGCATCCCCGGCCCGTACACGTTGTGGTACCGCAGGGCGACGGCGCGCCCGCCGGTCGACCGGGCCCAGGAAGCTGCCAGATGCTCCTGCGCCAGCTTCGTCGTGGCGTACACGTTGCGCGGGTCGACGGGTGCGTCCTCGTCGACGAGGCCGGGAGACAGTTCATCGCCGCACGAGGGGCACCGGGGCTCGAAGCGCCCGGCCTCCAGGTCCGCCGCGGCACGCGGCCCGGGCCGTACCCGGCCGTGCCGGGCGCAGTCGTAGCGGCCCTCGCCGTAGACGACCATCGAACCGGCGAGCACCAGGTCCGTGACCCGTGCCCGGGCCATCGCCGCGAGCAGCACGGCCGTGCCGAGGTCGTTGCAGCCGACGTAGTCGGGCGCGTCGGAGAAGTCGGTGCCGAGGCCGACCATCGCGGCTTGGTGGCAGACGGCGTCCACGCCGCGCAGCGCGTCCGTCACGGCCGCCCGGTCCCGTACGTCCGCGTGGATCCACTCGGCGTCGGGCAGTTGCGGAGGGCGGGGATGGGCCGCGGGGAGCAGGGCGTCGAGCACGACCGGATCATGGCCGCGCGTGGTGAGTGCCGTGACGATCTGCGAGCCGATGAAGCCCGCGCCACCTGTGACGAGTACACGCATGTCTGCGACGCTACGGCGGGAAGGGCGGCGGACGGCCGTTCCGCGCCGTGCCGTCACAGGTCGGTAAGGAGTGGGCTGCGCCGCGCGGGTGAACGGGTGCTACGGCCGGCTCAGATACGCGAGGCCCGGGTGCTCGGCGCGGTAGCCGTCGACGAGACGGCGGGCGACGCTCACCGAGTCGACCAGCGGATGCAGCGCGAAGGCCTTCACCGCGCCGGCCCGCGAACCGCTCTCGGCCACCGCCAGCACCTCGCGTTCGACCGCCTTGACCGCGGTGACGAGTCCGACCGCGTGGTACGGCAGCGGATCCACCGCCACCGGATGCGCTCCGTTCGCGTCGACGAAGCAGGGGACCTCGATCACGGCGTCCGGGTCCAGCACGGAAAGGGTGCCCCTGTTGCGGACGTTGAGGATGAGCGTGGTGCGTTCGTCGCGGGCGACGGCCCGCATCAGGGCCAGCGCCACCTTCTCGTACCCACCCGAATCCAGGTCGTCCTCGTCCCGCTCGCCGACGCCGGCCGCTTCCCGGTTGGCGGCCATGTAGGTGGCCTCGCGCTCGGCGAGCGTACGGTGCCACGTGGCGAGCGGCGGAGTGCCGGGCCGCGCCATCTCCTCGTAGAAACCAGCCTGTTGGGCGAGGAGGAACGCGCCCCTGGTCTGCTCGGCCTCCCGGTAGGCGCGGACCGTCTCGCGGTTGAAGTAGTAGTAGTGCAGATACTCGTTCGGTACGGCGCCCAGCGACCGCAGCCAGTGGGGCCCGAAGAGCCGGCCCTCCTCGAAGGAGGCCAGCGCCTTGGGGTCGTCGAGAAGCCGGGGCAGTTGGTCGCGTCCGCCGACGCGCAGGCCGCGCAGCCAGCCGAGGTGGTTGAGACCCACGTAGTCGATCCACGCGGTCGCCGGATCGGCGCCGAGCACCTTCGTCACGCGGCGGCCGAGGCCCACCGGCGAGTCGCAGATGCCGATGACGCGATCACCGAGGACCCGGCTCATCGCTTCGGTGACCAGGCCGGCCGGGTTGGTGAAGTTGATGACCCAGGCGTCGGGTGCGAGCGCGGCGACCCGGCGGGCGATGTCCGCGGCCACCGGCACGGTGCGCAGCCCGTACGCGATGCCGCCCGCGCCGACGGTCTCCTGACCGAGGACGCCCTCGGCGAGTGCGATCCGCTCGTCCGCCGCCCGGCCTGCGAGGCCGCCGACGCGGATCGCGGAGAAGACGAAGTCGGCGCCGCGCACGGCCTCGTCGAGATCGCGGGTGGCCACCACCTCGGGCGCGTCGGGCTGCCCGGCCGCCTGCTCCCTGAGCACCCGGGACATCGCGTCCAGCCGGCCCGCGTCCACGTCGTGCAGGGTGACGCGGGTGATCCGGCCGTCCGCCTGGTCGCGGAGAAGCGCCCCGTACACGAGAGGCACCCGGAATCCGCCGCCGCCGAGAATCGTGAGCTTCATGCACGTACGCTACTGGGCGCCGGCGTCCCGGGACCCGTCAGCCGAGGTCGAGCGCGTTGCGCAGGCCGAGCCGGTACCGGGTGCGGTCGTGCCGTTTGAGGGGCTCGAGCTCCGGGGCGCGGGACAGGGGCGCGACGGTGCAGCGGGGCGCGGTCGATCCGGTGCGCTCCAGCAGCGCGTTGACGGCGGCACGGGCGGAGGCGTTGGCGCCCTCCATGGTCGCCAGGTCGATGTCGACCGAGACGTAGTCGCCGGCCAGGAAGAAGTTGGGGATCGAGGTCGCTGCACGCGGGCGGTTGTGGAAGGTGCCGACGGGGTGGATGAGGAACTCGTCGTCGTTGGTCGGGTACGGCGTGCCGAGGCCGTCGACGCCGGGGTCGAGAACCAGGAGTGCAGGGCGCTGTCCTTGAGCACCACCTTGCCGGTGTCGTTCAGCGCGGCCTTCAGCTGCGCCCACACCTCCTTGGCGACTTCGGCGCGCGTGCACTGCTTGGCGGTCTTTGCGTACAGGATGCCGGGCCGGTCCCATTCGGACACGTTGACCGACAGGCAGTCCTGGCCACGCCGTCGCCGTAGTCGGCCGGGAAGTCGCGGCGCGGCCAGTGGGCGGCCTGCTGAACGGCCGTCAGGGACCAGGGGGAGTCGATGCAGTTGAGGTGGCCGTGCAGCAGCGGGGCGCGTTCGGTCAGATAGAACTGGTGCGGCCGCGATGCCGGGGATGAAACGGAAGCCGTGCTCGGCGGGCACGGGTCTGCGGCCGCCCTTGGCGCTGTCGGGTACGTCCATGCTCCTGGCCTTGCCGCCCAGGGCACGGCCTTCGTAGACGGTGACCCGAAAGCCGCGTTCGGCCAGTTCATGAGCGGCTGTCAGACGGGCGACGCCACCCCAGAGCACCGCGACGGAGGCACCCGGCGCGGTGGTGGCGCGGGTGGCGGCGGCCGCGGTCCCGGTGACGCCGGCAGCGGCCGGCGCAGCGCCGGTGACACCGGCGGCTCCCGCCATGAAGGTGCGCCGCGAAGCACGTCGTGAAGTGCCGGAACGATCCATCCGAAGCCCCTTACCGACGGTAACCTTCGCGTCCGGCGCCGGAGCTTACGGAGATCCCGCTCGACTCGGAAGCCGCAGGTGCGCCTCCTTCGCGCAATGGCTGGAAAATGAAGCCATGTCCCGACGAGCCAAGCGCACCAGAGGCACCACCCCTCCCACGCTCACCACCGACTCGCCCTGCCCCTGCGGGCTGCCGGCCACCTACGGCGAGTGCTGCGGCCGGTTCCACCGCGGGGAGGAGTCGGCGCCCACCGCGGAGCTGCTGATGCGCTCCCGCTACAGCGCCTTCGTCGCCCACGACGCGGCGTACCTGCTGCGCACCTGGCACTCGTCGACCCGCCCGCGGCACCTCGAACTCGACCCGGGCATGCAGTGGACGTCCCTCGAGGTCGTCGCCACGACGGACGGCAGCGCCTTCCACACCAGTGGGACCGTCACCTTCCGCGCCCGCTACCGCCACCACGGCAAACGCGGCGAACTGCACGAGTGCAGCAACTTCGAGCGCGAGAAGGGCGCGTGGGTCTACGTCGACGGCACTTTCATCGAGTGATGGAGCTCGCCCCGGCACCCGCTTCAGCGCGCGCATGGTCGAACCCGTGCTTCCGGGGGTGGTCGCCTCGCTGATCGGCGGGCGGGGGCACCGCAAGCGGCGATCGCCTGCGGGGAACGAGGACGGGATCCCGTTCCATGCACCAGGGCGGGTGGAGAGGGGCGCGCGGCGCCCGGGCGGCTGATCGTCGATACCGCAACGCTCGCCTGGAATGCATCGCAGGTGGACGGACGGCCGCCCTGCCCACCGATCTGCGCGCCGCTCCGGGTTCCGGCCGCCGTCGGTGCGGGAGGGGCCGGGGATCAACCCGAGATCACGGATCATCGAATGCGAGCCGGCGGTGAGGTCATCCTGATCGCGGTCATGCCGGAGGAGCCGGCCTGTCGTCAAGGCCCTCGACAGCGCGTGAGCCCCCGGGGCGCCGCCCCTCGGTAACCGCCCCGACCGCGCTCGCCCCGCCGTGCTCGCCCCCTCGACAAGAGGGGCGGCCTGAAGCGAAGGAGTGGGGCCGGTCAGCGCCCGCGCCGCGGTCCGACCGTGAGCCGGGGGTCGTACGCCGCCAGCACTTTGTTGGCCCGTGCCAGCGTGGAGAGCGCATGCTCCCTCTCCGCCCGGTCCTCTGCGCACAGCGGCCCCCGGAACATGCTCACCTCACGCGCCGCGCACTCCGCGTCGATCTCCGCCTGCAGGATGTGGACCGGCATGCAGGAACCGATCATGGCCGCGACACGGTCGGGGATCGGAACCGGGACGAGGGGGGAGGCGGTCACGTGAAGTCCTTCTTTACCGTTACGGGTCGCCCCGTTGTTTTCTCGTAACGCGGGAGTAGGTACCCGCGAGCAAGTGCCGAGGTCCCGTCAACTCCCCGATCGCGAACAGCGAACCCGCGAACCGGAGCCGACCATGGGCGTACACAAGGATCTGAAGAGGGCGAAGAACCACAGCGGTCTCGCCGATCGCGTCCCGGTGGAGCTGGCCAGCAAGGACGGGGTCGTACGAGAGGCGCGCACCGCGTCCCTCGCCCGGCCGCCCGTCTCCGGCAGCACCGGCGACATACCTTACGCGAACGCCGCCGAAGCACCCGAATCGGTGGTCCTGCGACGCAAGGGTGACGACGGCCGCTGGAAACCGGTCACCGCAGCCGAATTCGCAGGTCAAGTCACGGAAAATGCCAAGGGGTTGATCGCCCGGGGCGTGGAGCCGGTCGGCCGGGTCGCCGTGATGTCCCGCACCCGCTACGAGCGGACCGTGCTCGACTTCGCCGTCTGGGCGGCCGGCGGAGTGAGCGTACCGATCTACGCCACCTCCTCCGTGGAGAAGATCGCCTGGGTCCTCCAGGACAGCGGCGCAGGTCAAGTCGTCGTGGAGAGCGGGGAAGACGCGGGACTCGTCGCCTGGGCCGCCGCCGGGGCCGAGGCGCCGCCCCGGGTCCTGGTCCTCGACGACGGCGCGATGGTGACTCTGGCCACACTCGGCCGTGACGTACCCGACAGCGAGATCATCGAGCGACGGAACGCACTCCCCCTCGACACCGCCGCCACGCTCTGCTACAGCTCCGGCACCACCGGCAAACCCGAGGGATGCGTCCTCGCCGAGAGGCGCCCGCTCCACCGCCCGCCCGCAGCGACGGTCCTCCTGTCGCGGACGGGATCGCTCACCCTCCTGAGGAGGTGAGCACCTCGCCGAGGTCGTAGCTCACCGGCTCCTCGAGCTGCGCATACGTGCAACTGGTGGGCTCCCGGTCGGGCCGCCACCTGCGGAACTGCGCGGTGTGCCGGAAACGGTCGCCCTCCATGTGGTCGTAGGCCACCTCCACCACCCGCTCCGGACGCAGCGCCACCCACGACAGGTCCTTCTTGCCCGACCAACGGCTCGGCGCGCCCGGCAGCCGGGCGCTCTCACGGGCGCTCTCCTCCGCCCAGGCCGCCCACGGGTGACCTGTCACCGGGTCCATCCGCAGCGGCTCCAGCTCCGCCACGAGCTCCTCGCGCCGCTTCATCGAGAACGCCGCGCAGACGCCCACGTGCTGGAGCGCCCCGGAGTCGTCGTAGAGCCCGAGCAGTAGCGAACCGATGACCGGCCCGCTCTTGTGGAAGCGGTAGCCGGCGACGACGACATCGGCGGTCCGCTCGTGCTTGACCTTGTACATCAGGCGTGTGTCCGGCCGGTACGGCAGATCGAGCGGCTTGGCGACGACACCGTCGAGGCCCGCGCCCTCGTACCTTTCGAACCACTCCTGCGCGACCTCGATGTCGGTCGTCGACGGCACGAGGTGCACGGGCGGCCGGGCGTGCGCGAGCGCCTGGGCGAGGAGCTCGCGCCGCGCGCTGAGCGGGGCGTCCAGCAGCGACTCGTCGCCGAGTGCGAGTACGTCGAAGGCGACGAAGCTGGCCGGTGTCCGTTCGGCGAGCATCCGCACCCTGGAGTCGGCCGGGTGGATGCGCTCGGTGAGCTTGTCGAAGTCGAGCCGCCCGTCGTGCGCGATGACGATCTCCCCGTCGACCACGCAGCGGTCCGGCAGATTGGCCAGAAGCTCGGCGACCAGCTCAGGGAAGTACCTGGTGAGCGGCTTGCCGGTACGGGAGCCGATTTCCAGCTCCTCGCCGTCGCGGTGGACGATCGCCCGGAACCCGTCCCACTTCGCCTCGTAGTGCATCCCCGGCGGGATCTTCTTCACGGACTTGGCCAGCATCGGCTTCACAGGCGGCATCACGGGCAGATCCATGCGTCGATTCTGCCCGATATGCGGCGTTGTCGCCCTCGGCCTACCGTGGCGCACATGGGTGCAGCGGTGGAACTGGAAGCAGGCGGGCGGACCGTACGGGTGTCCAATCCGGACAAGGTCTACTTCCCCGAGCGGGGTTTCACCAAGCTGGATGTCGCGCAGTACTACCTCGCCGTGGGCCCCGGCATCCTCCGCGCCCTGCGGGAGCGGCCCACGACGCTGGAGCGCTATCCCGACGGTGTCGAGGGCGAGTCCTTCTTCCAGAAGCGTGTCCCCAAGTACCTTCCCGACTGGATCCCCACCGCCCACATCTCCTTCCCGAGCGGGCGGACCGCGGACGAGATGTGCCCCACCGAGGTCGCCGCCGTGATCTGGGCGGCCAACCTGGGCACCCTGCCCTTCCACCCCTGGCCGGTGCGCAGGGATGCGGTCGACCACCCCGACGAGCTGCGCCTCGACCTCGACCCGCAGCCCGGCACCGACTTCAAGGACGCCGTCGCGGCAGCCCACGAACTGCGCGCCCTGCTCGACGAGCACGGGCTGCGCGGCTGGCCCAAGACCTCCGGAGGCCGCGGGGTGCACGTCTTCGTACCGATCCGGCCCGAGTGGGAGTTCACCGGTGTGCGGCGCGCCGCCATCGCCGTGGGCCGGGAGCTCGAGCGGCGGATGCCGGGCCGGGTGACCACGGCATGGTGGAAGGAGGAGCGCGGCGAGCGGATCTTCGTCGACTACAACCAGACCGCCCGCGACCGCACCATCGCCTCCGCCTACTCGGTGCGTCCCCGCCCCCACGCCCCCGTCTCCGCGCCGCTGCGCTGGGACGAACTGGACGACGTCTCGCCGTTCGACTTCGACATCGCCACCATGCCCGGTCGTTTCGCCGAACTCGGCGACGTGCACGCGGACATGGACGACCATGCGTTCTCGCTGGAGAGCCTCCTGGAGCTCTCGCGCAAGGACGAACGCGACCACGGCATGGGCGATCTGCCCTACCCGCCGGACTACCCGAAGATGCCGGGCGAACCGAAGCGCGTCCAGCCGAGCCGCGCGAAGAAACCGACCGCCTGAACCCGCCCCGTTCCCCGCCCGCCCCCACCGCCTCGGTCGGGCCGCGCCCCGGTAGGGGCCTGCCTGCTCGGGTGGCCACCGCGGGTCGGGCCGCCCGGACGCGCCGGCTTGGGTCGGGCTCCGGTGGGCCCCGCCTCGGTCGGGCCGCGCCCCGGTAGGGTCCCGCCCGCGCTGGTGGCCACCGCGGGTCGGGCCGCCCGGACCTGCCGGCCTGGGTCGCGCTCCGGTCGGGCCCGCTCGGGTCCCGGCCGGGCAGGTCGCCTCCTGGGTGGGCAGCCACTGCCGCGGATCGCCTCCCCGGGGTGGGCATGCCCCCGGCCGGAGCCGGGCCGCCGTCGCTCTGCCGTACCGGAGGCAGGGCAGATGCGCACCGGCGCTGCGTGGGGGCGTGGGGGGTGAGGGCGTCAGCCCCACCGACCTTCCGGGCCCCGGGGGCCTGCCCCCGGTTACGGGAAGGGGCGGGGAGGGGGAAAGGCTCCCGGTCCAGGCCCACCCGCCGCCGCCAGATAGTCGGCCAGTGACCTGCGAGGCCGCCAGCCCTCCGCCCTCGCGCGCGTCACGTCGAGGACGACCGGGTGCGCGAGCTGGTCGACGGCGTATCTGCTGAGCGCCGGCTCGGTGCGCGCGAGGCGGGCCGCGCCCTCCGCGAGGCGGGCCGCCGCGGTGGCGAGAGCCGGCGGGAGGTGCCGGATCCGGGCCGCCACGCCGTGCGCGCGCAGCACCGCCCGTACCGCCGCGTCCCTGCCGTACGGCTGAGGATCGGCGATGTTGTACGCGCCCGGTGGCCAGCCCGCCGCGGCGAGGCACGCGTCGGCCAGGTTCTCGACGGCCGTGAGGCTCAGCCGTACGTCCGGGCCCGGCAGCAGCAGCGTCCCTGCCCTGACCCGCGACAGCAGACGCGGCAGGAGCTGTGTGTCGCCGGGGCCGTACACGGCACGCGGACGAAGCACGACGGCGCCGGCGGCCAGGGCGATCGCGTCGCCGGCCGCCTTGGTGCGCCCGTAGGCGTTCAGGTGTCCGGCCTGCGGGTGGTCCTCGCGGACCAGGGTGCGGGCGGGGCGCGGGTCGTAGACGCTGGCGCTGCTCACCCAGATCACCGGGCGGCCCCCGGCCGCTTCCAGCAGCCGCACGGTGCCTCGCACGTTGACGGCGTGCATTCGCTCCTCCGCGGGCGAACCGGGTGGCGGGTCGCCGACCGCGGCCGCGCAGTGCACGACGTGGTCGACGCCGGACAGGTCCGGGGCGCCTGACGTGGCGTCCCAGAACCGGAATTCGCCCGTCGGCCCTGGTCGGCGACCCAGGCACACCACCTCGGCGCCGGCCGCCGCCGCGGCCCGTGCGACGTGTCCGCCGCAGAAGCCGGAGGCGCCGGTCACGGCGATGCGGAGCCGGGCGGTCACCGGCGGACCCCGGCGCGTACGGTGAGCGTCCGCCAGCCGGGCAGCGCCGCGCGGCGGTCGACCTCCGCCCGAACCACGGCGGGTCGGTACGGGGCCATTGCCGCGAGCAGGTCCTCCAGCAGCGCCCGGGCGAGGGCGGCTCCGGGACAGGTGTGCGGCCCGGCGCCGAAGACCAGCCGGGCGACGCCCGCAGGCGCCGGGTGCAGCGCGTCGGGGTCGTCCCGGTGTGCGCCGACGGCGTGCCGGGCGACCAGCAGCACTCGGTCACCGGCGCGCACCGGGCACCCGCCGACCGCACCGTCCGCCGCCGCGACCCGCGGCAGCAGCGGCGAGGCGGCCGTCACGCGCAGGAGTTCGCCGACCAGGCTCCGGCGCAGCGTGTCGTCGGAGGCCTGCTCCCACAGGGCGGCGTCCGCGCACCAGGCCGCGGCGCGGGGGAGGGCGGCGACGGTCGTGTTCACCGCCGCGACCGCCACCATCGCGGACAAAGCGTCGTCGCCCTCGCCGCCGAGGAGTTGGCGCAGCCGGGTCGTTGCCCGCGCCACGGCGGCCGTCGCCCCCGGCCGCGGCGGGCCGGGCAACTCACTGCGGACCGAGGCGGCGGCGACCTCCGCGGCGGCAGCGGCAACAGCCCGGGGCGAGGCGGGGGAGTCGAGCAGCGCGCAGACGACCGTGCCCGACAGCTCCCGGGCGAGCGCGACGACGTCCACCGTGCCGCCGGATGAGAGCGGTTCGAGGCGATCCGCGAACAACGGCCGCCACAGCTCCCGCAGTTCCTCGATGCCGGCCGTTCCGAGGCCACGCGCCAGACCACGCCGCACGGCCCGGTGCTCGCCGCCTTCCTGGTCGAACAGGACACCCGCGTCCCCGGGCCCCTTCGCACCGAGAGCCGACCGCGCCGCGCCTCCGGTGGTCCCGGGTGCCGTACGGTCGAGCGGCAGTCGGGTCAGCACCTCGCGGTAGGCGTCCGGGTCGTGCACGAGCACGGTGCGGCCGATCCTGCGGAACGGGCGCCCGCGGGTGGCCGCGAGCAGGGCGAAGAGGAACGGGTGCGCCCGCCAGTACACGCGGCGGTCGCGCCGCCGCGCCGCCCGGGCGAGGCGCGCGGTGCCAGGGGCGGCACCGGCCGGCTCCGCGCCGTCCGGCCTCGCGAGTTCCGGGACTGCGTCGGCCGACGACGCGACGCCCTCGGTACGGGCGCCGGCCGGACCGGTGAGGGCGGTCACCGGGCAGGCGGCGCCGTTGCCACCGCTGTGGCGTCGGCCCGTAGAGAGGGATCGTCGGCCGGTCATGTCCGCACCTCCGTGGGCCCCGCCGTGCCCAGGCGTTCCGCCGCCAAGCGCGCCGTCGCCGCCCGGTCCGGTTTGCGCGACCGGCCGGACAGCGGCACGTCCGCGAGGAGCAGCGCGTCCGGCCGGGCCGAGCCCATCCGTCGCAGCGGCCCGGCGAGCGCGGCCCTCAGCCGGGACTCGTCGTGGCCCGGCCGGGGCTGGACGACGGCGACCAGCCGCTCGTCGCCGTCGCCCGCCGGGACTCCGACCAGCACGGCGAGCTCCACCCCGGGCACATGCAGCGAGGGCTCGTACAGACCTGGATAGATGTTTTCGGCACGCCGCAGCACCATGTCCTTGCAGCGGCCCTCGAGCACGATCCGGCCGGAGGCGTCCAGATGGGCCCGGTCGCCCGTTCGCACCCATGGGTCGGGGTCCTCCCCGAGGTAGCGGTTCCTTGCCGCCGGTCCGGACAGCAGCAGCTGACCGGCCTCCGTGCGCACCTCGACACCCGGCAGCGGATCACCGACGAGATCCCCCGCCCCCGTGTACGCCGCCTTGTCCCGGGACTCGACCGCCGCGGCGGGGAACAGCTCGGTGAGCGCGTACACACCCCAGGCCTCCGCCGCGCCTGCGGCCCGTACCCGACTCAGCAGTTCGGCGCCGGCCGGCGCCGAACCGGTCCACACTCGGCCCGTGAAACGGGCGCCGGCGTTCAGAGCGTCCCGCAGCTGAGGTGGCGTCAGATACGTGGCCTGCGGGCGCAGTCGCTGAAGCTGTCGTGCCAGGACCTTCGGGGAGCGCGCCGGAAGCGCCACCGGCGCGCCCTGGGCCAGTGCGGGGACGAGGACGAAGAACGTTCCCCCGGCAACGGGTTCGCCCGGCCGGGCACGGAACAGTGCAGCGACCGTACTCATGCCGGCGGCGAGGCCGGAGCGGGTGTGGACCACGGCCCTCGGCCGGGACGTCGTACCGGACGTGAACACGATGACGGCGTCGGCGTCGCCGTGGTCGAACGACGGAACGCGCGCGTCGGCCCTGCCGAGCGCGGGTGCGCAGCCGGGAAGCCGGCGCCCGACCGTGGCCACCGGGCCGAGCTCCTCCAGGGGCGGCAGAGCCAGCCGTGCCCGCGCCGCCAGTGGCCGGGCCCAGCCGGCGACCGCCTGTGCGGCGGCATCGGCCAGCACGAGCGAGGGCCGGACCGACGCCAGCCTGGCGCGCAGCACATCGGGTCCGGCGCCGGGGTCGAGTACGGCGCCGCGCAGCCCGAGCCGCCACAGGGCGAGCAGGACGGCGAGCGCCCGTGGCCCGGGACGCACCGCGACACCGACGGTGTCACCGGGGCGCAGGCCGCGTGCGAACAGCGAAGAGGCGTACGCGTCGGCCAGACCCGCGAGTTCGCCCCGGGTGGCCCGGACGCGGGTCCGCCCGGTGCGGGTCGTGCCGAGCACGGCGGGGCGCTCGGGCGAGGAGCACAGTGAGTGGTCGAGAAGGTCGAGCATGATGAGCCGTCCACGGGTAGTCGGAGCGGGTCCGCGGTGCGCAGCGCGCCGTTGGTTCGCGAGGGGCCCCAGGCCGCCCCGGTTCGGGAGTGAGCGCGTCAGCGGGGGTCGTCGCCGCGTCCGCCGCTGCCCTGGTCCAGGTACCAGCGGGCGGTGCCCCGGATGCCGTACGCCCGGAGCCTGCGTGTGGAGTTCTCGACGACCATGGCGGGGCAGCGCACGATCCGGTCCGTCTTTCGCCGTACCCGGTTCAGGAACAGCCGGTCCGTCGGCGACGGCCGGCGCGGCATGCCGCCGCAGGCCAGATACAGGTCGGCGGTGATCGCCATGTTGTTGCCGGCGTGCATGCGGTAGGGCGCCAGGTAGCCGTTCCTGCGGGCGTGCGCGGGCCGGAGCCGGCCGAACAGGGCGGCCAGCGACACCAGGGCCGAGAACCCTGCCCGTCCGAGCGGACCGTGCTCGTCGCGCCGGGCGACGACTCGCCCGCACACCATGCTCGGTCCCGGCCGGCCGGTCATCGCGGCGCGGGCGGCCTGTGTCCAGCCGGGCCGTGGCAGACAGTCGGCGTCGGTGCGTGCCAGCAGCGTCGCACCTTGCTCGATGGCGTGCCGGAAACCGGTGTCCACGGCGCAGCCCACACCCTTCTCCGGCTCCTCGAGCACCTCCACCGGGAACGGCGCGCCGGTCGCGAAGTCCCTGGCGATGATGCCGGTGCGGTCGGACGAGGCGTTGTCGACCACGAGCAGGGTGAAGTCGCGGTCCCGCTGCGCCGCGAGGGCGCGCAGGGTACCGGCCAGCCGTTCCTCCTCCTGGTGCGCGGGAACGATCACCCACAGATCGCCGCGGCCGCTCATGACTTCTCCCAGACCATCGTCATGATGCTGATGCCGCCGCCGAGGCCGACGAACAGCACCCGCTCACCCGCCGTCAGCTCCCCGTACACCCGCTCGAGCTGCACACCGATGCTCGCGCTGGCGATGTTGCCGAGCTCCGGGACGGTGACCACGAGCTTGTCCACGGGCACGCCGGTCAGCTCGGCGAACCGCTCGAGATACGGCACGGTCACCTGGTGGACCAGCACCTTCGCGAAGCCGTCCCAGTCCAGGCCCACCCGGTGCAGGGTCCGTTCGACGACGGAGGCGCCCACCTTCTCGAAGACGCCGCGCAGTTCATGACCGTCGCCACGGAAGTAGGTGTGCTCGTCGCCGCGTGGGTGACGCGAGCCGCCGCCGGGGATGCCCCCGACGTCCCAGTGCTCGGAGTGCGTCTCGGTGTCCACGTCCAAAATGCCGCCGCGCTCCACCGCTTCCAGGACCACGGCCGCCCCGGCGTCCCCGAAGGTGTAGCCCGCGAAACCCGCTCGGAACTCGGCGAAGTCGGCCGGCGTACGGCGTATCGCACGGGTCGGCGTCTCGCCCGTGACGACCAGCGCCCGCCGGGCACGGCCCGCCAGGATGGTGCTGCGGGCGACGTCGATCCCGTTGACGAAGCTGTTGCAGGCGTTGGTGACGTCCAGGGCGTGCGCCTTCGAACCGAGCCGGGCCTGCACGATGTGGGCTGTGGCGGGCTCGACCATGTCGCGTGACGCTGAGGCGAACAGCAGCAGGTCGATGTCGTGCGGGTCGAGCGACGCCTGCGCCAGAGCACGGCGGCCGGCGCGCAGCGCGAGCGTCGAGGCGTACTCGTCGTCGGCCGCGACGTGCCGCGTGTCGATGCCGGTGGCCTGCGCGAGCAGCGTGCCGGGCAGGGACTTGGCGAGGTGCGCGGTCGCCTCGCGCTGCAGGCTGTGCGATGTCAGCACCGTGTCGGGCAGCGCGCTGCCGACGCCGGTGATACCGACCCGCTGACGCGGATCGCTCGTGTGTTTGAGCATGCGGCGATCGTCGCAGCGGCCCGGCCGGGCGGGCCTGAGTACAGCTGCTCATTTCCGCCGCCCCGCGGCTGAGTAGCGGCACGGGTGGCGACGCACCGCTGCCCCGCCGTCCCGGACGGGACGGCGGGGCAGCCGGCGAACGAACCCGGGACTACAGCTCCCTGATCCTGATGTCGCGGTAGGAGATCACGTCCGTCGTGCCGTGGACCTGGAGGCCGACGTAGCCGGTGGCGTACCGGCGGCCGTCCGTGCCCGGGTCGTCGGAGCGCGGCGGGTCGAACACCTGGCCGCCGGAGTTGTCGAATTCGTTGATCAGCCTGCCGTTGCGGAAGATCGAGTAGTGCTGGCCCTCCACCCGGATCTCGTAGTCGTTCCAGGTGCCCTTCGGGGTCACTCCCGCGCCGCCGAGGCCGACGCGGTCGAAGCCGTAGATCGAGCCGGACTTGTACATGTCGCCGTCCGGACGGTCGAGGATCTGCACCTCATGGCCGTACTTGATGGCGACCCACTCCGGGCGGGGCTCCTCCGGGTTGTCGTGGACCCACGGGAAGCGCACGAAGACACCGCCGTTGGCGTTGCCCGAGGCCGGTGCGTCGTCGCGCCACTGGAGCCTGAGCGAGAAGTCGCCGTACTGACGCTGCGGGAACCACAGCATGCCCATGCCCGGGACGGTGGTGCTGCTGGTCATCGCCCCGTCCTCGCCGAGCGAGAACCTGCCGCCGCCGACGTGCTGCCACTTGGAGAAGGATTGCTCGGTGCCGTCGAAGATCTTGCGATAACCGTCGGTCCGACCGGGCTTGCCGATGCCGGACTCCGTGGCCGCGCGGTAGATCTTCCGGTGCTCGCGGCCGTCGATGACACCCTCCTCGAGGAGCCGGTCGAGCACCTCGTCCACGTGCTTGAGGAACAGGGCGTGCGAGGACCAGTCCTTCTCGTCCTCGATCAGCTCGTTGATGGTGCAGCGGCTGCGTGTCATACGGTTCGGGACACCGGTGTCGACCTCACCGACGACGACCGTCGTGCGTTCGTCGTACTCGGGGCAGTTGGGTGCGGGGACGCCGCCTCCCTCGGTGACGGAGAACGACAGGCTCCTGGCCTCGGAGGTGTTGCCCGCCTTGTCCGTGGCCCGGTGGAGAACGGTGTGGAAGCCGACCCGGTCGACGGCAACCGGCTCGGTGTAGGCGAGGTACGGGCCGCCGTCGAGCGAGTACTCGATCTTCTCGAGGCCCGAGCCGCCGGAGTCGACCGCGACGACAGTGACCGTGGCCCGTCCGACGTACGCGCCGTCGGAGTTCTGGTCGCCCGCGATGCCGGCGGTGGTCTGCGGCGGCTCCTTGTCCTCGGCCGGCGGTTCGACGACCGTGAACTCCACGGACTTCTCGGCGGACGCGTTGCCCGCCTTGTCGGTCGCCTTGTAGCGGACCGTGTGCGCTCCCGCGTCGCGCACCATCACCGGCGCGGTGTACGGCTGCCAGGTGCCGTCCCCGACCGCGTACGCGACGGTGTTGACGCCGGAGCCCGCGTCGGAGGCGGTCACGGTGACCGTGGCCATCCCCACGTACCGGCCCTGATCGTCCTTCTCGCCGCTCACCGTGGCGGAGGTCTCCGGCGCGCTGGTGTCGTCCGTGGGTGGGGCGACGACGGCGAAGTCGACGGACTTCTCCGTCTCGACGTTGCCCGCCTTGTCGTACGCGCGGTAGCGGACCGTGTGGGTGCCGACCCGGTCGACGACGACCGGCGCCGTGTACGGCTGCCACGGGCCGTCCGCGCCCAGCGCGTGCTCGATCCTGTCGACGCCCGCGCCGGCGTCGGTCGCCGCCAGGGAGACGGATGCCTGCCCGATGTAGGCGCCGTCGGCGTTCCTGTCGCCGTCCACCTTCGCCGTCGTGACGGGTGCGGTGGTGTCCTCGCCGCTGCCCTCGGTGACGGTCAGGATGCCCTGCATGGAGCCGTGGCCGGGGATGGTGCAGTGGTAGAAGTACCGGCCGGGGGTGAGGTTGACCCGGGCGGTGTGCCTGCCGTCCGTGTCGTCGCCCGGATTGGCCAGCAGGTTCAGCTGTACGTCGTTGTTGAACTCGACGTCGGACACGGAGAACGTCAGGGTGTGCGGCATGCCCGTCGTGTTGCCGGTGGCCTTGCTGTTCTCGAAGACGATCGTCGCAGGGCCGGCCACCGCGGTGGCCGGGAACGACAGATAGCGGTCGATCGGGTCACCGGCCGTCCAGGTCAGCACCTGCTCGGCGGCCGCCGGTCCGTCCGCCCCGGCCCGGTCGGCAACCGCCTTGCCGTGGGCGGGCACGGACGTCAGTCCGACGACCATCACCACGGCGGCCAGCAGGGCCGTCCACACACTCGCGGTTCGGTGTCCGAGTGTCACTGCGCCGCCCTCCTCGCCAGTTGATCGGCGGCCGGGGTCGCCCCGCCGCCCTGGTAGGTCACGTGCCACAGCGCGGAGTTGGAGTCGGAGGTGAAGAACCCGCGCCCGTAGTCCAGGACGTACAGCGACCCGTCCGGCGCGAACTTCCAGTCCATGAGGTTGCGGATACCGCCCGAGCCCACCGGCACGATCTTCTTGAGCGACTCGGCGTGCACGGGCAGACCGCCCATGCCGACGGTCCTCGGGTCGGTCAGCACCGCGTGGCGCGGCTGCTCGCCGTCGTAGAAGTCGCCGACGAACCACTTGCCGTCCCAGTACGCGGGCCACTTGACCGGCGAGTCGCTCGACGCGTCGTAGCGGTACACGGGGCCGTTCATGGTCGCCTGGCCGCCGCCCTTGAGCCACGGCAGCAGCAGCTTCTGCTCCTCCTGTTTGTAGCTGGGGATGCCGTTCGCGTCCCGCGGGTAGTCCACCCCACCGCCCTGCGGCGAGTACCAGATGGTGTTGGGCGTGACCGGCGGCAGGTTCACCAGACCGTCGTTGTTGGGCGACTCGTTCTTCGGGGCGTCGCAGTCGTACCAGCCGAGCGGCTTGCTCGGGTCGGGCAGATTGCGGTCGCGGTAGGGCTGGTTGTTGCCCATGCAGTACGGCCAGCCGTGGTTGCCGGCCTTGGTGATGGCGGCGAAGGTGTCGTACTTGGCCGGACCCCAGGTCGTCGAGGGGGCGCCTGCGTCCGGGCCGACCCAGCCGGCGTAGAGGATGTCCGTCTTCCGGTCGACGAAGATCCGCGCCGGGTTGCGGACGCCCATCACATAGATCTCGCCGCGGGTCTTCCCGCCGCCCTCGGCGGTTTCCTCGCCTGTGAACAGGTTGCCCTCGGGCAGGGTGTAGGTGCCGTCGTCCTCGGGGTGGATCCGAAGGATCTTGCCGTTGAGGTTGTTGGTGTTGCCCGCGGTGCGGCGCGCGTCGGCGAACGAGACGCCCTTGAAGTCGGGGTCCGGGTTGTTTCCGGAATAACCGCCGCTGAAGCCTGACGAGTTGTTGTCGCCGGTCGCGATGTACAGGTTGCCCTTCGAGTCCCGGGCCATCCCGCCGCCCGCGTGGCAGCAGCTGTGGATCTGCACCGGCCAGTGCAGCAGCACCTTCTCGCTCGCCGGGTCCAGACGGTTGGTGGCGAGGTCGAGTGTGAAGCGGGAGACACGCCGCTCGGCCATGCGCGTGTCACGGTCGATCTCGGAGTGGGGCGTGTAGTGCAGATACACCCAGCCGTTGGTCATGAAGTCAGGGTCCAGCTCGATGCCGAGCAGCCCCTCCTCGTTCTTGACCAACTCGTCACCGCCGCCCTTGTTGCCGAAGACGGTCAGCGCACCGGCCCGGGTGACCTGCTTCGTCTTCGGTTCGTAGACGTGGATCTCGCCCCGGCCCTTTCCGATGCCGGGGTCGTTCCAGTCGGTGACCACGGGCTGGGACGAGTCGGCGCCGCCGCGCCCGATGTAGAGCACCCGCCCGTCCGGTGCGACGACCAGGCCGTGCGGCTCACCGATCTGGTCGTTCCTGCCCGGCTGGTTGGGCTCGGTGACCCGTTCGGCCGTGTAGTTGGCGTCGATGGTCGCCTTGCAGTCGGCCTGCGAGATGCGGGCCGTCCAGGCGAGCGCGCCGCGCAGATGGTCGCGGAAGTCGGTCTCGGCGAAGCTGTCGACCGTACCGCCCATGCCGGTGTAGAAGGAGCGGCCGCCGTCGTAGTCACGGCACCAGGAGACCGGATGGTCCCATCCGTTGGGCTCGGCCGCCGGGGTGTACGAGTTCTCCTTCACCCGCGCCACGGTGTGCACCCTGCCCGAGGGGTTCTGCACCCAGTTGAACCACCTGTCGGGCCGCTTCCACTGCAGCGGAAGCGATGTGGTGGCCGGGTGCATCCGGTCGCCGACCTCGACGACGGCCCGCTGGGTGCTGCTGGGCGCCCCGGTCGGCCGGGCCCCGATCAGGCCGGTGAACCAGTCGGAGTACGGCTCGGTGCGCGCCGCCTCGTGGATGCCGACGAAGCCGCCGCCCGCCTCCAGGTACGACTCGAGGCCGGCCTCCTGGGCGGGGTCGAGCACATCGCCGCCGCCGGTGAGGAAAACGACTGCGTTGAAGCGGCCCAGTTGCTTGGCGTCGGTGAAGACCGCGGGGTCGTCGGTGGCCGCCGTCCCGAACCGGCCGGCCGCAGGCCCGGTCTGACCGATCGTCTCGATCGCCGCGATACCGGCGTCCACGGTCGGCGACTCGGCGGTGGCGGACGCGTGGAACACGAGCACCCGCACACTCGCGCCACCGGGCGGCGACGGAAGGGACAACGTTGTCCTGGGCTCCGGTTGGGGCGCGGCGCCGGCGATGCTGCCCCCTCCGAGCAGGGACGCGGTCAGGGCGCCGACGCCAAGTGCCGCCGCCAGTAGGCGTTTTCGCGATCGTGTCTCTCCGGACCTGTGATGTGGTGCGCGCTGCATGTGGTCACCCATCCCTCTGTGGTCACAACAACAGCCGTTGAAGCTAGACGTCTTTCGGTGCTTCGCCAAGAGGTATGACCGCAATCCGACGAACTTTGTCCTGACTGTGGATAAACGAAGATCACCCGGTTACCGTGTGGCCGTCCCCGGGGTCGGTACGCCCCGTCAATCTCTGCCGATGACTGGAGAGTTCGACATGGACAGACGGAGCTTCAATCGGCGCCTGGTCGCGGGCGGCGCCGCGGCGGCCACAGGTGTGACATCGTTGTCGATCCCTTCCGCCTCCAATGCTGCCCCGGCCCCGGCGAAGGGCGCACCCAGAACTGCCCGGGCCGGCGGCCGAATACGCCACCTCAAGCTGTACGCGGAGAAATTGGCCGACGGACAGATGGGATACGGCCTGGAGAAGGGCAGGGCGACGATTCCCGGTCCGCTGATCGAACTCGTCGAAGGGGACACGCTGCACATCGAGTTCGAGAACCTGATGGACGTCCCCGTGAGCCTGCACCCGCACGGCGTCGACTACGACATCGCCAACGACGGCACCAAGGTGAGCCGCAGTCATGTCGAACCGGGCACCACTCGCACCTACACCTGGCGCACCCACATCCCTGGCAGACGCCCGGACGGCACCTGGCGGCCCGGTAGTGCGGGCTACTGGCACTACCACGACCATGTGGTCGGCACCGACCACGGTACCGGGGGCATCCGCAAGGGCCTCTACGGTCCGCTGGTGGTGCGCAGGAAGGACGACATCCTTCCCGACAAGCAGTTCACCATCGTCTTCAACGACATGACGATCAACAACCGCCCGGCCGCCGACCCGCCCAACTTCCTTGCCACGGTCGGCGACCGCGTCGAGATCATCATGATCACGCACGGCGAGTACTACCACACCTTCCACATGCACGGTCACCGCTGGGCGGACAACAGGACCGGCCTGCTGTCGGGGCCGGAGGACGTCAGCCGGGTCATCGACAACAAGATCACCGGCCCCGCCGACTCCTTCGGCTTCCAGGTGATCGCCGGCGAACACGTGGGCCCGGGCGCATGGATGTACCACTGCCACGTCCAGAGCCACTCGGACATGGGAATGGCCGGCCTGTTCCTCGTCGCCAAGCCGGACGGCACGATCCCGGGCCATGAGCCGCACCACCCGACGGCGGGGTCGGCCGAGGGCGAGCACGCGCACTAGCCCGGCGCGCCCAGGTCCCACATCTCCCAGGTGGTGTACGGCTCGGCCTGCACGTACAGGCGCGGGCCGCGGGCGAGGACGCGGCGGCGCCCGACGGGCGAACCGTCGGACCGCACGAGCGTGCTGTGCAGATACGGCGCGGCGGTGCGCTCGGCCAACGTGCACAGGACGAGCCTGTCTTTCTCCTGCCCGTAACCGCCGAAGAAGGCGACACCGCCGTCGTGGACGGCGGTCGCCTTCGCCCCTGGGACCGGTGAATCCCACACCCGCACCGACCCGTCGCCGCGGACACGGACCAAGGGGAAGTCGGTGTAGTAGTACGCCCAGGTCGTGCCCTGATGCGTGTTCAGCGCGTAGCAGTCCGCCACGCAGCCGCCCGGAGTGGACGGCGGGAGTTCCCACAGTGACTCACCCGTCGGCGACCAGCTCCGCACCCCGGCCTCGCTGAGCGGGTCGTCACCGAACACGCCCTCGTCGAAGTAACCCACCCACAGATCACCGGACTCGTCGGCCAGCAGATGCTCGATCGCGTCGCCGACGGCGAAGGACCAGGAGGCCCTTCCCAGTGCGTCGAAGATCTGGACGTGATCGGCGCGGCCCCGGCGCCGGGCGTCGGCCACGACGAAACCGCCGTCCGGGAGGGCGTCCAGCATCGGATACCGCGCGGTCACAGCACTGAGACGGGTCTCCTCGACCCGGCCGTCGTCCACGGTGACGACCGACGCGTCGTACGGCCCGCCGTTCCCGCGGCGTTCGGCCAGCAGCCAGTGGGCGCGGCCGAACGCGTCCACGGTGCTGTGCAGGATCTCCTGACGGGCACCGGAACGGGCGCGTGGTAGCCGGGCGTACGGGACCAGGGGGGTGATGTGCATGAGGGCGTGCTCCTCGGAAGCCGGGGACGGACTTGGGCGGCGGTTCGTCCGGTCCGGCGGTGCGTTCGCCCAGGGCAGCGACGGGCGCCTACGCGGCATGGCCCTTTCTGGTCGTCATGGCTCGGATCCTGCCGGACGCCGCGGCCTTGACGCAATGTGGTTGCAGCGAAGAAGGGGACCACCGGGCGCGCCGTGGTGCGCCCGGCCGGGATCGGTAGCAGACTCGGCACGGTCGACGGGGGACCGCGTCAGAAGGAGGGACCCATGCTCACCGCTCCCTATGTCACCGGCTCCCCGAACTGGATCGATCTGGGCACGCCCGACATCGAGGCCGCGAAGGCCTTCTACGGCGGTGTGTTCGGCTGGACGTTCCGGTCGGCCGGTCCCGAGGCGGGCGGCTACGGCATGTTCGAGCTCGACGGCCGTACCGTCGCGGCGGCCATGACGGTCCCACCGGAACAGGGCCCGCCGAACTGGAACGTCTACTTCCAGACGCCGGACGCCGACGCCACGGTCAAGTCGGTGGAACGGCACGGCGGGACCGTTGTCGTCCAGCCGATGGACGTCTTCGACCAGGGCCGGATGGCGATCTTCCTCGACCCGGCGGGCGCGGGCTTCGCCGGCTGGGAGCCCGGCCGTAACAAAGGACTCGACCTGGTCGACGACCCGGGCGCGCTGTGCTGGCTCGAGCTGTACACCCCGGAGCCCGACTCGGCCCTGGAGTACTACCGCCACATCTTCGGCTGGGAGACCTCCTCCATGCCCATGCCGGACGGCAGCGGGACCTACACGATGATCAATCCAGGCGGGGCCGGTCACGACGCCACGTTCGCCGGCGTCGTCCCACTGAGCGCCGACCCGCTCGAAGCGTCGGGCGGCCCCTACTGGCTCCCCTACTTCGCCGTCACCGACTGCGACGCCGCTGTGGCGAGCGCCCAGGAACTCGGTGGCGAGATCAGGATGGCCCCCCTCGACCTGGAGGGCATCGGCCGCTTCGCCAACCTCGCCGACCCGGCAGGCGCACGGTTCGCGGTGATGCAGGGCTTCCGGCCCGCGGACTGAGAACCCGTGCACGCCGGGACCGCAGGGCTGTTGAGGCTTCATTGATCCGGCGTTTATCGGCCGAGGGCAACGTGTTCGGCATGCCGATCAACACCACCGACCTCACCATTGACCGCGCCACCGACCGCGCCAACGGCCAGGAACTCTCCTGGCAGGAGACCGCGTTGTGCGCCCAGGCGGGCCCCGAGTTCTTCTTCCCGGCCCCCGGTTCCTCCACCCGCGAGGCCAAGCAGCTCTGCGGAGCGTGCGAGGGCCGCGTGGCCTGCCTGGAGTACGCCCTGACCCACGACGAGAGGTTCGGCGTCTGGGGCGGCCTCTCGGAGAAGGAACGCCACCGCCTCAAGCACGGCTCCCGCTGACCGGAAGAGGCACCCGGTCACGAGTCGATGCGGAACGTCTCCCCGTACACGCGCCACTCGAGCGGGGTCTGCAGGTCCATGTTGCCTTGGCGCAGGAAGACCCGCTGGGCGGTGTCGATCCGGGACGAGTCCCTGGTCTGCTCGGTCTTCTGGCGGCTGATCACGTCGCGGCCCGCGTCGAGGAAGGCGCCCAGATAGGCCTTCTCGTCGCCGCCCTCCGCGGCCGTGTCGGCCGCCGCCATGGCGGCCTCGCGGATGCCGTAGAAGCCCTGCGGGCCGAGCCCCGGTCCATGGAGCACCATCGCGTCGTAGTAGATGAACTGGCCGAGGGTGGACAGGCCGTCCATCTTGGCCAGCCGTACCGCCGGATCGAAGTAGATGCGATCCCGCATCAGGTCCTGCGCCTCACGGAAGGCGGGGTCCTGTGCGGCCTTGGCCCAGGCCGCCTCGAACGGCGCGCCGAGGCCTTCGTGGGAGTCACTGCCGTCGACCCTGCGCAGGGCGGGGAGGTAGCCGGCGAGAGGGTTGTCGGGGTGCTGCTCGGTGAAGTGCTCGACAAGTTGGAGCATGTCGTTCGTACCCGAGCAGAAGCCGATGATCCCTGCCGTGTAGCCGTTCCCGTCGCCGATGTCCTCGATGGCGCCGTACTGACCGCGCCAATTCAGCGTCGAGTTCTCGGCGCTCGCCACCAGCCGGGCGGCGATCTCCTTCTTCGCAGGGTCCGCGAGCCCCGGCGGCAGGGCGTCGATGCGCTCCTCCAGCTCCTGCTGCTGCTCCGGGGTGCCGGCCTTGAGGGGGTCGGGCGCCGCGGCCGTCCGGCTGACGCGCAGGCTCGGGTCGTCCTTGGGGCGTTGCGGCTCACCGTCCCCACCGAACCAGACGGAGACGGCGACGGCTATAGGGGCGCCGATCAGGACGATGCGGGTCAGGGGCTTCACGCGGGACAGAGTACGATGCGGCCGTCACGACCCAGAAGCCCCCTGCCCACCCGCGCGGACGACGGACCTCGGCCGATGCGGCCGCTGCCGCGCCCCCGCGGGAGTCAGCGGTCGGCGCGCGCGGCCATCCGGGCCTTGCGGGCGGCGAGCTTCTCGTCGAACTTGAGCGCCTCGGCGTCGAGCCCGCCCATGTACAGGCCCAGCTCCTCCTGGGCCTTGCGCCCCTCGGGTCCCAGGCCGTCGATCTCCATGACCTTCAGGAAGCGCAGCACGGGCTGGAGCACGTCGTCGTGGTGGATGCGCATGTTGTAGATCTCGCCGATCGCCATCTGCGCGGCAGCCCGCTCGAAACCGGGCATGCCGTGTCCGGGCATGCGGAAGTTGACGACGACGTCCCGCACAGCCTGCATCGTCAGGTCGGGGGCGAGCTCGAAGGCCGAGCCCAGCAGGTTCCGGTAGAAGACCATGTGCAGGTTCTCGTCGGTGGCGATGCGCGCCAGCATCCGGTCGCAGACGGGGTCGCCCGACTGGTGGCCGGTGTTGCGGTGCGACACGCGCGTCGCGAGTTCCTGGAAGGCCACGTAGGCGACGGAGTGCAGCATCGAGTGGCGGTTGTCGGACTCGAAGCCCTCCGCCATGTGGGCCATCCGGAACTGCTCCAGCTTGTCCGGGTCGACCGCGCGGGAGGTGAGCAGGTAGTCGCGCATCACGATGCCGTGCCGGCCCTCCTCCGCGGTCCAGCGGTGCACCCAGGTGCCCCAGGCGCCGTCGCGGCCGAAGAGGGTGGCGATCTCGTGGTGGTAGCTCGGGAGGTTGTCCTCGGTGAGCAGGTTCACCACGAGCGCGATCTTGCCGACGTCGGTGACCTTGGACTGGCCGGGCTCCCAGGCCTCGCCGTCCTCGAACTGACCGGGGAAGTTGCGGCCGTCGGAGAAGGGGACGTACTCGTGCGGCATCCAGTCCTTGGCGACCTTCAGATGGCGGTTGAGCTCCTTCTCCACGACCTCTTCCAGCGCGTACAGAAGCTTGGCATCGGTCCACGCTTCCGAACTGCCGAGGTGGGGAGAGGTGATCGTCACGGGGGCTCCTGGGGACGGGAGAGTTACCTACGTAGTCGTAGGTTACGAAACCGTAGGTTAAGCACGCCATAAGCCCCAGTCCAAGCCCGGATCCGGGATGTCCCATTACGTAACGCTATGGGTCCAGCTCATGGCCGGGCCGGGAGAGACATCTCACCCTTCCGGACCCGGCGGAGCCGGCGGGCGGGACCCGCCCGCCGGCTCCTTTTGCGGTCATTCCGCCAGGAACACCCCCTCCCGCAGCTCCTCCGCCGAGACGTCCCGCAGCTCGCCGTCGAGCAGCAGCCGGCGGGTGACGCCGATCGACTCCAGGAACACCGGGTCGTGACTTGCGACGATCAGCGCCCCTTCGTACGACTCCAGCGCCGCCGTCAGGCTGCGCACGCTCGCCATGTCCAGGTTGTTCGTCGGCTCGTCCAGCATGAGCAGCTTCGGGGCCGGGTCGGCCAGCAGCAGCGCCGCCAGCGCGGCACGGAACCGCTCGCCGCCCGACAGCGTCCCGGCCGGCTGGTCGGCGAGTGCGCCCCGGAACAGGAAGCGCGCCAGCCGTGCCCTGATCCGGTTGTTCGTGGCGTCCGGGGCGAACCGGGCCACGTTCTCCACCACGCTCAGCTCGTCGTCGAGCAGGTCCAGCCGCTGCGGGAGGAAACGGAGTGGCACCTCGGCCACCGCCTCGCCCGCCACCGGTTCCAGCTCACCCGCGATGGTGCGCAGCAGCGTCGTCTTGCCCGCGCCGTTGCGTCCCACGAGCGCGATCCGCTCCGGGCCGCGTACCTCGAACTCGCCCTTCACCTCGGCCCCGTACCGCAGGCGCAGGTCCCGCAGCCGCAACACACCACGCCCGGGGTGCACCTGGGTGCTGGGCAGCTCGATACGGATCTCGTCGTCGTCGCGCACCGCCTCCACGGCCCCCTCGAGGCGCTCCTTCGCCTCGGCGAGCTTCTCCGTGTGCATGATCCGGTGCTTGCCGGCCGACTCCTGGGCCGTCCGCTTGCGCGCATTCATCACGATCCGCGGCTCACGCTTGGAGTCGTACATCTTCTGGCCGTACCGCTTGCGGCGGGCCAACTTGACGTGCGCGTCGGCGAGTTCGCGCTTCTGGCGCTGCACGTCCGCCTCCGCGACACGCACCATCCGCTCCGCCGCCTCCTGTTCGACGGCGAGTGCCTGCTCGTACGCGGAGTAGTTGCCGCCGTACCAGCTGACCTCGCCGTCCCGCAGCTCTGCGATCCGGTCGACCAGTTCCAGCAGCCCGCGGTCGTGACTGACCACGACCAGCACCCCGGACCAGCGGGCCACCGCGTCGTACAGGCGTCGGCGGGCGAACAGGTCGAGGTTGTTCGTCGGCTCGTCGAGCAGCAGCACTTCGGGCCGTGCCAGCAGCAGTGCGGCCAGCCGCAGCAGGACTCCCTCGCCGCCTGAGACCTCGCCGATCGTGCGGTCGAGACCGATGTGCCCGAGACCCAGCTGGTCCAGCGTGGCCTGCGCGCGTTCTTCGACGTCCCAGTCGTCGCCGACCGCGGTGAAGTGCTCCTCGCCGGGGTCACCTCCCTCGATGGCGTGCAGCGCCGCGCGGGCCCGCGCGATGCCGAGGACCTCGTCGACCCGCAGACCGGTGTCCAGGACGACGTTCTGCGGCAGGTAGCCGACCTCGCCCATGGTGCGGACCGCTCCGTCGTGGGGTGCGGCCTCACCGGCGATCAGCTTCAACAAAGTTGACTTCCCTGACCCGTTGAGGCCGATCAGACCGGTTCTTCCCGGCCCGATCGCGATATGGAAGTCCTCGAACACGACGGTGCCGTCCGGCCATGCGAAGGCGAGCGCGGAGCAGGTGATACAGGTGGGGAAAGTAGACACAGGGCCTCCCGGTTGCTGCGTGCGGAATGGGCAACGGGTGGAGACACCGGGGCGGGGCGACGGACGCCGGGAGAGAAGAGAAGGTCCCGGTCGCGGGTGGACGGCATGAGTCGTCGAGGTCGCACACGCGGCGCACCGGCCGAAGGCCGTGCAGCACGGTGTCTCAAGACCTCAGACGAGCAACGTCCTACTCCGATCGACGACAACAGAACCGCCATACACCGTAGAAGGCGTACTGAGCCGCTGTCAACGCAATTCTCTCCGCAGCCGCCCCGCTCGCCGGCCCGTGCTGATGACGGAAACCTGCCGGCCGGTCGGCGCCCCGCCCTGATCGAGTGCAAGGCTGACGAACCTCGGTGATCTCGCCCGCCGTTTCCATGCCCTCCACGCCATGGGCCGCCCCCTCGTCCCTCCCAACGCCTGGGACACCGCGAGCGCCCGGATCATCGCCGAAGCCGGCGCGCCGGCCATCGCCACCACGAGCGCCGGCGTCGCCTGGGCCTGGGCGCGGCGGACGGCGACCAGCTGGACCGCGCCACCGCGCTCCGGCACGCCGCCCGCATCGCGGGCGCCGTGGACGTGCCCGTCGGCGCGGACATGGAGGGGCGGCCACGCCGACGACTCCGACGGCGTGGCAACCATGGTCCGCCACGTCCTCGAAGCCGATCCCCGGCGACGCGCAGCGCTCAGGCCGCGTCGCCCAGCAGATCCCTCAGGTCCTCCTCGAGCCCCAGATACAGGTGTTCCCGCCCGGCCGGGACCACTTCCTGCACCCGTTCGAGGAAACGCCGCAGTTCCCCGGTGCGGATGTGCACGATGGCCATGCCCTCCGGGGCGTGGAACTCCAGCACCGTCCGGTCGTAGCCGTACGGCCGCACCCGCACGTCACCGATGCCGGCCGGCTCATGGACCCCTTCCGCCAGCAACTCCCGCGAGAACGCCCACGACACGTCCGTACCCTCCAGGGTCGCGGGGCCGGGAAAGTCGATACGCACGGCGAAGGGATCCCGGCGGTCGTAGTGCAGTGTCGCCGGGACGGATTCCATCTGGGGCGCGGTGGCGACGAGTCGGGCCTGGACGGCCTGCTCGATGACGGTGGACAAAGGCCCGCTCCTTCGATTGCGGCTCGCTGGGGTCCTGTGGGGTGGTGTCGACACCACAGAAGACGTCGGAACGACCGGTTCCGTGCACCTTCAGGGAGCGTGACATGTGTCACCGTCCGCCGTCCGCCGTCGTGTTCCGGTCCGACCACGCACCCTGGACGGCCCCCGGCGCCTGGACTAGCTTCCAGCGCCATGACGTCCAAGGGGAAGACGAGAAGCGCGGTGTCGGTGGGGCTGTGCGCGGCTGCGGTGGCGGCAGTGTTGGCCGCCCCGGCCCAGGCGGTGCCGGCCGCGGACCGGCAGGCGAAGGCCCCTACCCCAGGCTGGAGCCTCAAGGAGAGCGGAACGGATGTACGGCTGCGAGGGCTGGCACCCGTCAGCCGGAGCACCGCGTGGGTCGCCGGCTCCAAGGGCACTGTGCTGCGCACGTACGACGGCGGCCGCAGCTGGCTCGACGTCTCGCCGTCCGGCGCGGAGGAACTGGAGTTCCGTGACATCGAGGCGTTCGACGCCCGGCGAGCTGTCGTCCTGGCCATCGGGGAGGGCGAGGCTTCCCGGTTGCTGCGCACCGAGGACGGCGGAGCGACATGGACGGAGTCGTTCCGCAACACCGACCCCCGGGCGTTCTACGACTGCGTCACCTTCTTCGACAGCCGCCATGGTCTCGCCATGAGTGACCCCGTGGACGGCAAGTACCGCCTCCTGTCCACCGGCGACGGCGGCAGGTCGTGGAAGGTACTGCCCGACGCCGGCATGCCGCCCGCCCTGCCCGGCGAGGCCGGCTTCGCGGCGAGCGGCCAGTGCCTGGTGAGCTCCGGCCCCAAGGACGTCTGGCTGGCCACGGGTGGAGGCGCGACCGCACGGGTCCTGCACTCCGCCGACCGAGGCCTGAACTGGACCGTCGCCGAGTCCACGGTGCCGGCCGGGGACCCTGCCCGCGGCGTCTTCGCGCTCGCGTTCCGCGACCGGACGCACGGCCTCGCGGTCGGCGGCGACTACCGCGCCGACCAGGCCTCGCCCCGGGCCGCAGCCGTCACGCACGACGGCGGCCACAACTGGCAGCAGTCGAAGAACCCGCCGCCCGCCTACCGCTCGGGCGTGGCTTGGCTGCCCCACAGCAGGTCCGCCGCGCTGGCCGTGGGCCCCACCGGCACGGACCTCACGACCGACGGCGGCCGCACCTGGCGCACCGTCGACACCGGCTCCTTCGACACCGTCGACTGCACGCCGGACTTCGGCTGCTGGGCGTCGGGAGAGAAGGGCAGGGTCGCGCGCCTGGAGTTCTGACGGGCCGTGACCCACAGGCCGTCAGGCAGCAGCCGACAGGCCGTCAGGAAGGCAGCTGTTGGCGGTAGGGCGCCAGCTCAGGGGCGGTCTTGGTCGCGATGAACTCGGTGATCCGGTATGTACACACCTCGCCGGCCACGAAGGGGTCGGTCGACGCGATCTTCTCGATCCGTGCGCGGTCGTCCCCGGCGGCGAGAATGATCCCGCCGTCGCGCGGCTTCTTGCGGCCCGACGCGATGAAGACGCCCTCCTCGTAAAGCGCGTCCAGCCATGCCACATGGTCTTCCAGAAGCGGTTCGACGTGCTCGATCGGCGCCGTGTAGGTCAGTTCCATCACAAACATGATCGCCAGGCTACCGGGCGGCTACTACCGATCCGGTTTCGCCGTCCGCACCGCTGGTCCGGGCTCTGCGGGAACCGCCCCGGCGGGCGGCCGCGTCCGTGAGGGCGCCGGGCCGGGGCCACGACCGGACGGGCCGCCGCACACACCGACAGGGCACTGGGCGGCCGTGCAGGAGAAGACGCCGTGTGATCAGCAAGAGATCCACGTAAGAAGAGGTTCATGTCGCACCGACTCGTGAAAGCCGTGCCGGCAGCCGCCGGTGCGGGCGCCGTCCTGGCCGTTACGCCGTTCACCGCCCAGGCCGCCTCGGCGACGGTGGGTCGAGTCCCGGAGCAGCCTCGTGGCCTGCGAATTCCGGCCGTCTGAGAGGCTGCGACCATGACGGACATCCCCCTCTGGCGTCGGCCGACCCGTGGCGGTTGGCGTATCGAGGCCGACGACTCGCGCACCCGCGTGGACGTGATCGACCCCAGCGGCCGAGTCCGCGCGTCCGTGGCCACGAAGCCCGTGCAGCACTTCACGGGCCGGTTCGCCGAACGGCAGAACGCGGTCACGAGCCGAGCGTTCGAGAGCGGCGGGCCGTCTCTGCCTGGCCGTGAACCCACCCCGGTGACGCTGCATCCGCACGACGAGCAGGCCTTCGTCAGCGACGGCCGGGGCCACGGTCACCGCCGTCGGGAGAAAACCGGTCATGCCCTTGTCCACGGCCGGCGCTACGAGTTCCTTCACACCGGGGGACAGCGCGCCGACGCGATGCGGGACGGCACCCGGATCGCGTCATTCGTCGGACGCGGCTCGCAAAGCGTCAGCCGCGACGACCACTGTGTCCTGGACGAGACCGACGAACTGGTCCTGATAATTTTCGAGAAGCTCCTGAAGCCCGGACGCCCCGGTGCCGTCTCCGACTTCTTCACCGCCCTCACCGGCTGATGCCCCTCCCCGGACTTCCGCGGAGCAGAACTGGAGGCCCTAGGGTGGGCGGCACCATGAAGATCGTCGAAGCGCCCGCCGGCTGGCCGGTGAACGAAGCAGAGGCCCTGTCGGTCCAGGACGAACTGCGCACGCGCGTCGTCCTGGACGAGCCGGGCCCGCCGGTCGGCACCGGTACGGTGACCGGTGTCGACGTCGCGTACGACGACGAGCGCGACGTCGTCGCCGCAGCGGCGGTCGTGCTGGACGCGGCGACGCTGACCGTGGTGGAAGAGGCCACCGCGATCGGCCGGGTCACCTTCCCGTACGTACCCGGGCTCCTCGCCTTCCGCGAGCTCCCGACGGTGCTGGCCGCGCTCGCCTCCCTCACGTCCGACCCCGGCCTGGTCGTCTGCGACGGCTACGGCCGGGCGCATCCCCGGAGGTTCGGGCTCGCCAGCCACCTGGGGGTCCTGACCGGGTTGCCGGTGCTCGGCGTCGCCAAGAACCCGTTCGTCTTCACCCACGCCGAACCGGGCGGGTCCCGCGGCGACTTCGCGGCGCTCGTGGCGGACGACGGGGAGGAGGTCGGCAGGGCGCTGCGTACCCAGCACGGCGTGAAGCCGGTCTTCGTCTCGGCGGGACACCGGGTGACCCTGGAATCGGCGTGCGCGCATGCGCTGCATCTGGCGCGGGACTTCCGCATACCCGAATCGACGAGGCGCGCGGATGCACTGTGCAGGCGGGCACTGCGTGAGGTCTCGGGCGGGTCCTGACGGGCCGCTGCGCGGATTCCCGAAACGGGGACAGCCCTGGTCCCCGCGCGCTCTCGGGCGTTGCGGCGGGACTCCGTCCCGACCCTCGCCCTGGTACGGGGCTCCGTACGCCCTCCAGGCGCTGCCCGGGCCGCCCCGGCTCCGCTCCCCGCCCTTGGGGGGTACCGGGCTCGTCGGAACCCGGTCGGGTTCCGTCCGGCCTCGGGCGCCCTTCGGCGTTCGCCACGGGGCTTCGCCCGCGGCCCCGCGGGCGGGAAGGTGCCGCGGCCTGCGGGCAACGGGAGCCTCGCTGGCCTTCGAGGCCCGGGGGTGGAGCCCCCAGGTCGCCGCGCGCCGTGCGGGGCGCGGTACACGGGTCCGGGCGGAGCCCGCTTCGGGACGGGGGTACCACCCACGGCCGCCAGGCCGTAGGGGGAGGGCGGGGTGGGGCACATGCCCCGCCCAGCGGCCGCCCCGGGCCCCACCCCTACCGCGTGTGCGCCACCCGGAACCGGATCCCCGCCCCCTCCAGCCGAGTCAGCAACGCGTCGCCCATCGCCACCACCGGCGTCACCTGGCCGGAAGTCTTCGGCAGCGCGTCGGCCACCAGGCACATCGCCGACTCCGCGAGGATCTTCGCCGTCTCGTCGTAGCCCGGGTCGCCGCCCGTCACCTCGGTGAGGACGCGGCGTCCGCCGCCCTCGCCGACGAAGCGGACCGAGAACCAGCTTTCGGCGCGGCGCTTCGCGCTCGGGCCGTCGCCAGGGGCGTAACGGTGCATCAGCCACTGCCGGGCAGCCGGGACCTGGGCGAGGGCGAAGCCCGCGCCGAGGGCCGCCGGGCCGGCGAGGGCCATCGGGAGGGTCTTGACCCCGGCGTAGTGGCGGTAGCGGAAGTCGGGGCCGTAGCGCTCGAGCGCGCGGGCCGAGCGGGCCACGATCTGCGGGTCGATCGTGGGCAGGGGCAGTGCCCACGTCCCGGTCTCCCGGCTGAAGTGCGGCCCGCCGAGCGGTGCCCTGGCCCGGCGGCCGACGAGGCGCGGTTCGTGCAGGCGGCGTTCCCGCGCGGCGCGCAGCGACTCCCGCGGGCGGCCCATCGCGTTGAGCGCGGAGGCCAGTGTCCCGCCGGAGAACATCGCGTTGGAGCGGACGAATCCGTCGACGGTGAGCGGTACGCCCTCGGGCAGTTGCCGGACCGTGAAGTACACGCCGAGGTCGTGGGGCGCGGAGTCGAACCCGCAGGCGTGCACGAGCCGTGCCCCCGTCTCGCGGGCGCGCGCGTCGTGCCGTACGTACATCAGGTCCACGAACTCGGGCTCGCCCGTCAGGTCGACGTAGTCCGTACCGGCGTCGGCGCAGGCCGCGACCAGGCCTTCGCCGTACCAGACGTACGGGCCGACCGTCGTTGCCACGACTCGCGTGGACTCGGCGAGCTCCCGCAGCGACCCGGCGTCGGAGGCGTCTGCTTCGACGAGGGGCAGGGCGGCGCACGCGGGGTCTATGACCGCCAGTTGCTCCCTCAGATGTTCGAGTTTGTCGAGGCTGCGTCCGGCGAGGGCCCACCGGCAGCCCTGTGGCGCGTGCCGCGCGAGGTATTCGGCGGTCAGCGCGCCGACGAATCCGGTCGCCCCGAAAAGGACGATGTCGTACGGGCGCTGTGCGCGATCCGTCCCGTTCTGGCTGTTCACTGGCTCCTCCGCCGTCAGGCCGTCCGGCGGATCAGGGCCGGCGGCCCCTGCCCCACGCCGATGTCGGTGGCTGAGGCTAGCGCGCGAGCCGGCCGGGCAGAAGATGCGTTTCCCATCGGTGATCAACCTGGGGGCCGGACAGGTGATCCGGTCGGGCCGCGGCGTGTCCCACACCTCTAAGCGCTTGCTCGGCCGAAACCCTTGTGCGGGCTGGAACGCGTTCTTATCATCACTGGTGTTACATCATTAGTGTCAAAGTGCTGGGGGCTGGATGACAGCGTCAGGGAACGGCCCGCTGGCCGGGGTCCGCGTGGTGGAGCTGGCCGGCATCGGGCCCGGCCCGTTCGCCGCGATGCTGCTCGGGGACCTCGGGGCCGACGTCGTACGGGTCGACCGCCCGGGCGGCGCCGGGCTCGCCATCGACCCGGCGTACGACCTCACCAACCGCAACAAGCGCTCGGTCCTGATCGACCTGAAGGCGAAGGACGGCGCCGGCCGGGTCCTCGACCTCGTCGAGCGCGCGGACGTGCTCATCGAGGGATACCGGCCCGGCGTCGCGGAGCGCCTCGGCGTCGGCCCCGACGAGTGCCTCGCCCGCAACCCGCGCCTGGTCTACGGGCGGATGACCGGCTGGGGCCAGCAGGGGCCGCTGGCCGAGCGGGCCGGCCATGACATCGCGTACATCGCCCTGAGCGGCACCCTCTCCATGATCGGCAAGGCCGACGAACCGCCCGCCGTCCCCGCCAACCTCGTCGGCGACTACGCGGGGGGATCGCTCTACCTGGTCATCGGCGTGCTCGCGGCCCTGCAGCACGCCCGCTCGGAGGGCGGCGCCGGCCAGGTCGTCGACGCGGCCATCGTGGACGGCGCCGCGCACCTCGCCACGATGATCCACGGCATGATGGCGGCCGGCGGCTGGCAGGACCGGCGCGGCACCAACCTCCTCGACGGCGGCTGCCCCTTCTACGGCAACTACGAGACCTCCGACGGCCGCTACATGGCGGTCGGCGCGCTGGAGCAGCAGTTCTACGACCGGTTCGTCGAGCTGCTCGGCATCAAGGACGAGGTTCCCGCCCGTAAGGACTTCGCCCGCTGGGGTGAGCTGCGCCAGGCGGTCGCCGACCGGTTCAGGACCCGCACGCGCGCCGAGTGGACCGCCGTCTTCGAGGACTCCGACGCCTGCGTGGCGCCCGTGCTGTCGCTGCGCGAGGCCCCCGCCCACCCGCATCTCGCGGCCCGCGGGACCTTCGTCGACCACGGCGGTATCACCCAGCCCGCACCGGCGCCCCGTTTCTCCGCCACCCCGGGGGCGGTGACCCGGGGGCCCGCCATGCCTGGCGCGGACACCGCGGAGGTCGCCCGTGACTGGGGCCTGGACCTGACCGTTTCCGAGGAGGACCGTTGAAGCGCCGGATCTTCACCGCGGAGCACGAGGCGTTCCGTGAGACCGTCCGCACCTTTCTCACCAAGGAGGTGCAGCCGCACTACGAGCAGTGGGAGAAGGACGGCATCGTCAGCCGCGAGGCCTGGCTGGCGGCGGGCCGCCAGGGGCTGCTCGGCCTCGCCGTCCCGGAGGAGTACGGGGGCGGCGGCAACGACGACTTCAGGTACGCGGTCGTGCTGCACGAGGAGTTCACCCGGGCGGGCGCGCCGGGCCTCGCCGTCGGTCTGCACAACGACATCATCGGCCCCTACCTGACCTCGCTCGCCACGGACGAGCAGAAGCGGCGCTGGCTGCCCGGTTTCTGCAGCGGCGAGACCATCACCGCCATCGCGATGACCGAGCCGGGCGCAGGCTCCGACCTCCAGGGCATCCGCACCACTGCCGAGGACCGCGGCGACCACTGGGTGCTCAACGGATCCAAGACGTTCATCTCCAACGGCATCCTCGCCGACCTGGTGGTCGTCGTCGCGAAGACGACGCCGGAGGGCGGCGCGCACGGGCTGTCGTTGCTGGTCGTCGAGCGCGGCATGGAGGGCTTCGAGCGGGGTCGCAACCTCGACAAGATCGGCCAGAAGTCCCAGGACACCGCCGAGTTGTTCTTCAACGACGTCCGCGTCCCGAAGGACAACCTGCTCGGTGAGCTCAACGGCGCCTTCGTCCATCTGATGACCAATCTGGCTCAGGAGCGGATGGCGATAGCCATCGCCGGGATCGCCGCCGCAGAGCACCTGCTGGAGATCACCACCGAGTACGTCAAGGAGCGCGAGGCGTTCGGCCGGCCGCTCGCGAAGCTCCAGCACATCCGCTTCGAGATCGCCGAACTGGCCACCGAGTGCGCTGTCACCCGCGCCTTCCTCGACCGCTGCATCGAGGACCACACGACGGGCGAACTGGACGCCGTCCATGCCTCGATGGCCAAGTGGTGGGCCACCGAGTTGCAGAAACGCGCCGCCGACCGCTGCCTCCAGCTGCACGGCGGGTACGGCTACATGAACGAGTACCGCGTCGCCCGGGCATTCACCGACGGACGCATCCAGACCATCTACGGCGGCACGACCGAGATCATGAAGGAGATCATCGGTCGTTCCCTGCTGGGCTAACCCTCCCGAAAGGCTGACAAGGTGAGCACCGAAGCGTACGTGTACGACGCGATCCGCACCCCGCGCGGGCGCGGAAAGGCCAACGGCGCCCTGCACGGCACCAAGCCGATCGACCTCGTCGTCGGACTGATCCACGAGATCCAGGCCCGTTTCCCCGGACTCGACCCGGCCGCGATCGACGACATCGTGCTGGGCGTCGTCGGCCCGGTCGGCGACCAGGGTTCCGACATCGCCCGGATCGCGGCCATCGCGGCCGGGCTGCCCGACACCGTCGCCGGCGTTCAGGAGAACCGCTTCTGCGCCTCCGGCCTCGAGGCCGTCAACATGGCCGCCATGAAGGTCCGTTCCGGCTGGGAGGACCTGGTCCTGGCCGGTGGTGTCGAGTCGATGTCCCGGGTGCCGATGGCCTCGGACGGCGGTGCCTGGTTCGCCGACCCGATGACCAACTTCGAGACCAACTTCGTCCCGCAGGGCATCGGCGCCGACCTGATCGCCACCCTCGGCGGCTGGTCGCGTCGTGACGTCGACGAGTACGCGGCGATGTCGCAGGAGCGGGCCGCCGCCGCGTGGAAGGACGGCCGCTTCGACCGCTCGGTCGTCCCCGTCCGTGACCGCAACGGCCTGGTCGTCCTCGACCACGACGAGCACATGCGGCCCGGTACCACCGCCGAATCCCTCGCCGCACTCAAGCCCTCGTTCGCGGGCATCGGCGACCTCGGCGGCTTCGACGCCGTCGCACTGCAGAGGTACCACTGGGTCGAGAAGATCGATCACGTCCACCACGCGGGCAACTCCTCGGGCATCGTCGACGGCGCGGCCCTCGTCGCCATCGGCTCCATGGAGGTCGGCGAGCGCCACGGCCTGACCCCGCGTGCCCGGATCGTCTCCGCCGCCGTCTCCGGCTCCGAGCCGACCATCATGCTCACCGGTCCCGCGCCCGCCACCCGCAAGGCACTCGCCAAGGCCGGGCTGACCATCGACGACATCGACCTCGTCGAGATCAACGAGGCCTTCGCCGGCGTCGTCCTGCGCTTCGCCCAGGACATGGACCTGTCCTTGGACAAGGTCAACGTGAACGGCGGTGCGATCGCCATGGGCCATCCGCTCGGAGCGACCGGAGCGATGATCCTCGGCACCCTCATCGACGAACTGGAGCGCCAGGACAAGCGGTACGGCCTCGCGACCCTGTGCGTGGGCGGCGGCATGGGCGTCGCCACCGTCGTCGAGCGTCTCTGACACCCGTCCTCTTCCGCTTCCGCCTTACGGAGTAGCCACCACCATGAGCGAGCCCACCACCATCCGCTGGGAACAGGACGAGACCGGCGTCGTCACCCTCGTCCTCGACGACCCGAACCAGTCCGCCAACACCATGAACCAGGCCTTCAAGGCTTCCATCGCGGCGATCGCCGACCGCGTGGAGGCCGAGCAGGACTCCATCCGCGGCATCATCTTCACCTCCGCCAAGAAGACCTTCTTCGCGGGCGGCGACCTCAAGGAGATGATCCAGGCAGGGCCCGAGGACGCGGAGTTCGTCTTCGAGGCGGGCATGGGCATCAAGCGGGCCCTGCGCCGTATCGAGACCATCGGCAAGCCCGTGGTCGCCGCCATCAACGGCGCGGCCCTCGGCGGCGGTTACGAGATCGCCCTGGCCTGCCACCACCGCATCGCGCTCGACGCACCCGGCTCCAGGCTCGGCCTGCCCGAGGTCACCCTCGGACTGCTCCCGGCCGGCGGCGGCGTCACCCGCACCGTACGGCTCATGGGCATCGCCGACGCGCTGCTGAAGGTGCTGATCCAGGGCACCCAGTACAGCCCGGCGCGAGCGCTGGAGAACGGCCTGGTCCACGAAGTGGCCGCCACCGAGGAGGAGATGCTCGCGAAGGCCCGCGCCTTCATCGACGCCAACCCCGAGTCGCAGCAGCCCTGGGACGTCAAGGGGTACAAGATCCCCGGCGGCACCCCGTCCAACCCGAAGTTCGCCGCCAACCTTCCCGCGTTCCCCGCGAACCTGCGCAAGCAGACCGCCGGCGCGCCCTACCCGGCGCCGCGCAACATCCTTGCGGCCGCCGTCGAGGGCTCGCAGGTCGACTTCGAGACCGCGCAGGTCATCGAGGCCCGTTACTTCACCGAGTTGGTCACCGGCGCGATCGCCAAGAACATGATGCAGGCGTTCTTCTTCGACCTGCAGGCGGTCAACGCCGGCCGCAGCCGACCGGGGGGCATCGAGCCGCGGCGGGTGCGCAAGGTCGCCGTCCTCGGCGCCGGCATGATGGGCGCCGGCATCGCCTACTCCTGCGCCCGCGCAGGGATCGACGTCGTCCTCAAGGACGTCACCGCCGAGGCCGCCGCCAAGGGCAAGGGGTACTCGGAGAAGCTGTGCGCCAAGGCCGTGACCCGGGGCCGTACCACCCAGGAGAAGGCCGACGCGCTGCTCGCCAGGATCACCCCGACCGCGGACGCCGCCGACCTCGCGGGCTGCGACGCCGTGATCGAGGCCGTCTTCGAGGACACCGCGCTCAAGCACAAGGTCTTCCAGGAGATCCAGGACGTCGTCGAGCCCGACGCACTGCTCTGCTCCAACACCTCCACGCTCCCCATCACCGTCCTCGCCGAAGGCGTCTCGCGGCAGGACGACTTCATCGGGCTGCACTTCTTCTCGCCCGTCGACAAGATGCCGCTGGTGGAGATCATCAAGGGCGAGCGCACCGGCGAGACGGCGCTGGCCCGCGCCTTCGACCTGGTCCGGCAGATCAACAAGACGCCGATCGTCGTCAACGACTCCCGCGGCTTCTTCACCTCCCGGGTCATCGGCCAGTTCATCAACGAGGGCGTGGCGATGGTCGGCGAGGGCGTCGACCCCGTCTCCGTGGAGCAGGCGGCGGCGCAGGCCGGCTACCCGGCCAAGGTGCTCTCCCTCATGGACGAGCTGACCCTCACCCTGCCGCGCAAGATCCGGGGCGAGACGAAGCGGGCGGTCGAGGAGGCGGGCGGCACCTGGGCCGGCCATCCCTCGGACACGGTGATCGACCGCATGGTGGACGAGTTCGGCCGCACCGGGCGCAGCGGCGGCGCGGGCTTCTACGACTACGACGAGGACGGCAATCGCGCCGGCCTGTGGCCGGGCGTGCGCGAGCACTTCACACGCGCCGACGCCGATGTCCCGTTCGAGGACATGAAGGAGAGAATGCTCTTCTCCGAGGCCCTGGACACCGTCCGCTGCCTTGAGGAGAACGTGCTGATGTCGGTCGCCGACGCCAACATCGGCTCCATCATGGGCATCGGATTCCCCGCCTGGACCGGCGGTGCCCTGCAGTACATCAACGGCTACGAGGGCGGCCTGACCGGCTTCGTGGCCCGCGCCCGCCAACTGGCCGAGCGTTACGGCGAGCGCTTCCAGCCGCCCGCGCTGCTCGTGGAGAAGGCCGAGCGCGGCGAGGTCTTCAGCGACGCGTGACGGCGGCCCGGGTGGCAGCTACCGGCCCCGCCGGTAGCTGCAACCGTCCTTCGTCCGGGTCAGCAGCCCGGCGACCACCAGATGGCGGCGCAGGGCAGCACAGTCGTCATGTACACCGAGCAGCGCGTCGTTGACCTCGCGCTCGGTGTAGACGCGGCCCGGTTCGAAGAGCGTCTGCGCGAGGTGCACGAGCAACTGCTCGCGGCGGGCCGACTTACGGGGGACGGTGGTCAGCCGCCCCCGGGAGAAGAGGGCGTGGACGCCGCGGGCAGTGCTGGTTCCTTGATCGGACATGCCGGGAAGCCTCGCGCACCCCTCGGCGCCGGGCAACGCATTTACGGCTCCGCTACGCCTCGGTCGTGAACGCCGCCCGCAGCTCTTCACGCAGTGACCGCTGGAACGCCGTCACCAGGGCCTGGATCACCAGCGGCTGCATATGGGCGGACAGCGACTTCATGGCCGCCACATGGTCCGGATCCGACTCGCGCTCACGGTAGGGGCCCCAGACCTCGTCACGGAAGAGCCGGCTCAGGTCGTGGGCGGCGGCCCGTGCGTGCTCCAGCAGCACGGTGCGGGACGCGAGGATCGTCTCGTGCGCGATCGGCACGTCCAGCAGCTCCACGCCGAGCCGCAGCAGACCACCGTCCAGCCGGTACGCGTCCCGCCCGGCCCGGTCCAGCACTCCCATCGCCGCCAGCCGGTCGACATCCTGGTCGGTCAGCGCCCGGCCCGCCCTGCGCTCCAGCTCCTGCCGGCCGACCTCCTCCGCCGACTCCGGGGCCCATGAGGCGACCAGCGCGCGGTGGATCGCGAGATCCTGCGCGCTCAGGTCCGGCGGCAACTGCTCCAGATAGCGTTCGATCGCGGCGAGTGTCATGCCCTGGTGCTGGAGCTCCTCGATCAGCGCCAGCCGGGACAGGTGCCCGGTGCCGTAGTGCCCGACCCGGCGGGGACCGATCACGGGGGGAGGCAGCAGACCGCGGGTGCTGTAGAACCGGATGGTGCGCACGGTCACCCCGGCCCGCGCGGCCAGTTCGTCGACGGTGAGCCTCGGCTCCTCGGTCTCGGTCGCCATGACCCTCCTTCTGCTGAACACTCCGGTGCAACAGTATTGCTGTCTCACCAGTCCTGTGAAAGCCGTGCGCCGGGCCGGGGCGCGTTGTCAGTGGCGGAACGTACGGTGGTTCCATGTCCGAGATCAGATATGTCCGGGGGGACGCCACCGTGCCGCAGGGCAAAGGCGTCAAGCTGATCGTGCATGTGTGCAACGACCTGGGCGGCTGGGGGAAGGGATTCGTCCTCGCCCTCTCCCGCCGCTGGCCGGAGCCCGAGGCGGCCTACCGACGCTGGCACCGCGAGCGCGCCGGCAACGACTTCGCCCTGGGCGCTGCCCAGTTCGTCAGGGTCGGCCCGTATCTGTGGGTGGCCAACATCGTTGGCCAGCGCGGCATGCGCACCGGCAGCAAAGGCGTCCCCGTCCGCTACGACGCGATCGACAAGGCCCTCGCCGCGGTGGCGGACAAGGCCCTGGAACTGAACGCCTCCGTCCACATGCCGCGCATCGGATGCGGTCTCGCGGGCGGCAGGTGGTCGCGGATCGAACCGCTGATAGCCGACCGGCTCACGGCCCGCGACATCGAGGTCACGGTCTACGACCACGGCGACTGACCGGACGCCGCGGCCGCTCTGTCGCGCATGCATGACAACGGCGTGCCCACCCGGGGGCGGGCACGCCCTGCTGAGAGGGACCTCGACGTCAGTAGACGGCGACCCCGTATGCGCTGAGGGCCTCCTTGACCGGCTGGTGGAGGGCCGAGCCGCTGCCGCCCGTGCAGCCGGAGCTGCCGGAGTGGATGCCGAGCGCCGTGGAGCCGGCGAAGTGGGCGCCGCCGCTGTCGCCGCCCGCTGAACAGGCGGTGGTGCGGACGAGGTTGTGGACCGGGCCGTCGCTGTAGTTCACGGTGACGTTCACCGCCGTCACCGTGCCGCTGGTGAGCCCGGTGCTGGATCCGCTCTTGCGGATCGACTGGCCGACGATCGCGTCGGCCGCCGCGGTGATGTCCTGGTGACTCCCGTTGTGGAGGTTGACGTCGCCCGCCGGCTGGGAGCCGTCGGTGTAGCGGACGATGCCGTGGTCGTTGGTCGGGAAGCTGGTGCCCTCACGGGTGCCGATCGAGGGGCCGCCGGAGGTGGCGTACCAACTGCTCGCGGCGTTGGTGCAGTGCCCGGCGGTCAGAAAGTAACGGGCCGTGCCCTTGGAGACGTTGAAGGCGGCCGAGCACCGGTAGCCGCCGCCGTAGATCGCGTCGCCGCCCCGGACCTCCTTCTTGAACACCCCGGGGACACGCGTGATGCCGACGGCGTCACCGAGCCGTGCCGTGACGCTCCGCAGCTTTGCCATGGAGGCCGCGGAGACGGTGCTGTCGGCCTCGATGGCGACCTTGTTGGCCGACGGGTCGATACCCCACGACGTGCCGGCGATCTGCGCCTTGGACTCCAGGGTGTCCATGGCGGCCGTCAGCTGGGCCATGCTGCGCTCGACGAGCTCGGCCCGGGCGCCGGTGGCCCGCACCTCCGCCGCGGCCTCGGCGTCGGTGACGGTGACGACGAGTTCGCCGCTCTCCGCGTCGAGGTACGAGCCGGCGGTGCGTTCGCCGAGGTCGCGTTCGAGGAAGGTGTGCAGGGCGTACTGGGCGGGTGATGCGGCGACGCCAGGGCCCGGGTTTTTGCCGGTGTCGGCCGCGTCCGCGGCCGATGAGCCGAGTCCGACGGTGGTCAGGGCCAGCAGGGCGGGAAGGCAGATGCGCGCGCGGAGCGTGCGTCTCATGGGGGCTTCTCCTTCGTACGAGTCCGTGTGGGGGATTGCCTGACGGCAATGTGGACTGGACCAGTCCGGAGTGCGGACTCAATGTGGCATGGCCCTGACATGGAGCCAAGGGCTTCGTCGACGCCTTGCGCCTACTGGCCGGAGGCGATCACCGGATAGTGGTCGGACAGGTTGGTGTACGTGTACCTGGTGCCCCAACTGGAGACCGACCAGGGCGCGCTCTGCTCCTTGATCACCTCATTGGTCCAGCCGGACGGCTTCACGTGCCCGGCCCGGTGCAGTACGAAGTCGAGGTCCTCGCGGGGGTCGTCGGGGTAGCGCTCGGCGGCGATCGAGTTCTCCTCGGTGTCGAAGGAGTACGGGTGGCCGGTGCGTGTGTCGGCCCCTGCCAGACCGCCGTCGGCGAGCATCGAGGCGTACTCGGGAGTGCGCGAGTCCACGTTCAAGTCGCCCGCCACGACGACCTGCTCGGCGGCCGGGATGTTCTTGCCGTCCAGGAAGGCGTCCATCGCGCGGAACTGACGGCTGCGCATCTCGGCGGCCTCGCCCGCGCCGCAGCCGGGGTCCGTGGACTGGGTGTGGGTGCCCACCACATGCACCCTGGTGCCGTTCACGTCGAGGACGGCGTAGACGAAGCCCTTGTTCGACCACCAGTCCGCGCCGCACGCGTCCTTGAAGACGTACTGCTCCTTGCGGACGATCGGCCACTTGCTGAGGACGGCGACCCCGCCGTCCTCCGGTGTGGTCGACGAGTAGGAGCCGCCCGTAGCGTCCCAGCCGTCCCTGCTCCGGCCCATCACCGGCGTCCGGTACGGATACTGGCCCGCGGCACGCTGCAACAGCGCGTCCGAGGAGGAGTTGTCGAACGCCTCCTGGAGCACGACGACGTCGTTGCCCTGGAAGAACGGCGCCGCCGGGATGGCGGCGGCCCGGTGGTCCTGGCCCCAGTTGCGGTAGAGCGACTTGCTGAAGAGGAACGCGTTGTAGGTGAGGACCTTCAGGTTGGGCGTCCCGGCGGCCGCGGCCGCAGTCGGAGCGGCGCCCGCCAGGGCGGTGGCGGTGAGCGCGGCGGACAGGGTGGCGGACACGGCTGCGCCGGAGAAACGGCGGAACTTCGCGTGCGGCACTGGATCTCCCGTTCGTGGTGGGGGGTTCCCACCGGCCTGTGGGCCGGCGCCGCACATCAAAGCAGTCGTAGTTACCTTCTGGTAATAGCCGGGTGCCCGCTTTCTTCACGCCGTCCCACGATCACGGGCGGATCCCGTCGCAGGCGATGGGCAGATGCCGCGGCCCGCGCAGCACGGCGTTCTGCCGGTACGTGGGCGGGTCCTCCAGCAGACGGGGGTTCTCCAGCCTGCGGGCCAGTTCCGAGAGGGCGAGTTGGGCCTCCAGCCGGGCGAGCGGTGCGCCGAAGCAACTGTGGATCCCGCTGCCCAGGCCGAGGTGCTGGATGTCCCGGCGGTCCGGGTCGAAGCGGTCCGGGTCCTCGAAGCGCTCAGGGTCCCGGTTGCCGGACGCCAGAACCAGCCAGATGGAGGCGCCCTTGGGGATGGTGACGCCGCGGACCTCGATGTCGGCGAGGGTGGTGCGCTGCGGCACCAGCTGCACCGGCGGCTCGAAGCGCAGCAACTCCTCGACGATGGGCACGGCCAGCCGTGGATCCGAACGCAGCCGCTGCAGGACGTCCGGGTTGCGCAGCAGGGTCAGCATTCCGTTGGTGACGAGGTTGACGGTGGTCTCGTGCCCCGCGATGAGCAGCAGCGCCGCGGTGCTGAGCAGTTCCATCGTGGTCATCGCGCCGTCCTGGCCCTTGGCCGTCGCCAGCTCGGAGAGGATGTCGTCTCCGGGGTTCTTGCGGCGCTCCTCGATCAGGCCGGCCAGGTACATGCCCAGCTGCGTACGGGCGTCGTGCGAGGCCTTGCCCCCTTGGGCGGGATCCGCGTCCGGGTCGGGGTCCAGGCTCGCGGCGATGGCGTCCGCCCAGGTGTGGAAGCGCGCCTCGTCGTCGCGCGGCACCCCGAGCAGCCGGCAGATCACTGTCACCGGGAAGGGGTACGAGAACTGCTCGACCAGATCGATCCGTCCGGTGTCGCCGAGGCCGTCGATGAGGCCGGAGACGATGCCGTGGAGCTCTCCACGCATCCCGTCGACCCGGTGGGGGGAGTGCGGCGGGCCGAAGGGCCGGTTCGTCATGCGTCGCAGTCGGTCGTGCTCCGGCGGGTCGAGCCGCAGGAAGCCCGGTGGCAGGGCGGTCTCCTCCTCCTGGGCCGACTCGGCCAGCGGGTCGCCGGCGGTCGATGCCAGATTGCGGGCGTCGGAACTGATCCGGGGATCGTGGAGGAGACTGCGGATCTCGTAGTAGGTGCCGACGACGTACGGCCCGTCCTCTTCGTGGTGGACCGGCGTCTTTCGAAGCTCTTCGTAGATCGGGTACGGATCGGCGCGGTTGGCGTAGTCCAGGATCTGGTGCAGCAGGGATTGCGTCATGGCGGGTCCTCGTGGCCGTGCGGGTCAGTGCGCGGGGGTGAACGTCATCCGGCGGTCGGCCGGCGAATAACCGCTGAGGGTCACAGTGGGGCCGTGGGTCGGGACCGACGGGTCGGGGAAGTCCGCGTCCATCGGCCGCTGCCCGTCCGGGTGCCGGTCGACCGTGGGGAACGGCGGCGGGAACGGCGCTGTGGTCTCGACCAGCTCCTGGTAGAACGGCAGCCACCGGGCATGGTCGAAGGCGACCGCGCCGATGACGCGCCCCTGGTACCCGTAGACGCCGATGAACCTGCGACTGGCGAGCGTGCCCTGCGGGACCATGATCTCCGTCCCCAGTGACGGCACGCCGACCGACTTGATGTTCACGCCGAACTGCGAGGACCAGAAGGCCGGCACCCACATGTGGGGGAGGCGGTCGGCGCTCTCACTGATCATGTTGTGCGCCGCGATCTCGGCCTGGGCGACGGCGTTGCCCCAGTGCTCCAGGGACAGGAACTGGTAGCCGAACAGGGCGTGCGGGGAGCGGGCGACGTCGCCGGCCACATAGATGTCGTCGGTCACGATTCCGCGGATGTCGAAGGCGCGGCAGCCGGCGTCGCAGGCGATGCCGCGGGGGCCGGCCCCGAGTCCGGACCCGGCGAGCCATTCGGTGTTGCGGGTGGCGCCGAGCGAGACGACCACGACGTCGGTCTCCACGGTGGAGCCGTCGGACAGATGCGCCGCACGTACCCGTCCCGAGGAGTCCCCTTCCAGAGAGGTGACCATGACCCCGCACCGCAGATCCACGCCGTGCTCGCGCTGGAGATCGGCGGCGACGGCACCGACCACCCCGCCGAGCGCGCCGACCAGGGGTGCCGCACCGCGCTCTGCGACGGTGACGGAGAGGCCGCGTTCGCGGCAGGCGGAGGCGATCTCCGAGCCGGTGAAGCCGGCGCCGATGACGAAGACCCGCTTGGGTCCGTCGGCGAGCCGCCGCGCGAGCGCCGCCCCCTCCTCGCGGGTCCGCAGCACGAAGACGCCGTCGAGTTCCGCCTCGGCCTCACGCGGCCACGGTCGAGCCCGCACCCCGGTGGCGATCAGCAGCCGGTCGTACGGCACCTCGTCGCCGTCGGCCAGCCGCACTCGCCTGGCGGCCATGTCCAGGCCTGTGGCCGGTACGCCGAGCCGCCAGGTCGCGTCGACGGCACGGCGCCTGGGCAGGGCGGTGCTGTCGGCGGGTGCCATGCCCAGCAGCACCTGCTTGGACAGCGGGGGTCGGTCGTACGGCTCGTAGGGCTCGTCGCCGATCATCGTCAGGGAACCCGCGAAGCCCTTGTCGCGCAGGGTCTCCGCGGCCCGCAGGCCCGCCAGCGAGGCGCCGACGACGACGATGCGGCCCTCACGTCTGAGCCGTTCCAGGGATCCGTCACCGTTCACCGGACACCGCCTCGGCCGGTGCGTCCATCGCATCGACGAGGATGGCCTGGACGGGGCAGGCCGCGGACGCCTGAGCCAGCTTCTCGCGCTGTGCCTCCTCGGCCTCCGGGTTGTACAGCAGCCCCTCTTCGCCGTGCATGACGAAGACTTCGGGGGCGAGAAAGGCGCACTGCGCGTACCCCTGACAGCGGTTCAGGTCGACGACAAGCCTTACCAAGGGATCGGTCCTCTCCAATGGGCTCGGGTCACCCCCTGGGACAACCTTCGGGGGCCGAGAGAGATGCGGCGACGAGGGAAGACCGTTGGAGTGAGCTGCACCGGATCAGACCGGGGCGGCGGGCCGTGACCCGGCGGGACGCCTGCCCCCCAGGATGTACAGGCTGACGACCAGTGCCCAGGCCGGAAAGACCAGTTCGGACCACGGCAGGTCCGCTCCCACCACGAGCAGTGTCAGGCCCGCCAGATAGCCGAGGGCGATGAGCGGTCGCGGGAAGACGCCGAGTCGGCGGCCGATGGCCGAGGTCGTGAAGATGAACACCGCCGCCATCCGCATCGTGTACGTGGTCAGCAGGGTGTAGGCGAAGTGGCGGCCGAAAGGCGAGTCCTGCTGACTCTCGTCGAGTACGGTCCCGGCTGCCGCGGCGCTGCCGAACAGGGTGGCGACGAAGACCAGTCCGCTGCCCAGGAACACGGTGGCGATGAACCGGTCCTCTGCCTCACCAGCCTGTTCGCGCAGGGCGCCCATGAACCACAGGAAGGCGATCCCGGCGAACGGGAGCAGCGCCAGCGCCGTCTGCACGGCATCCCGCTGCCCGGCGTCAATGGTGATGTGGTCCCCGCCGGCCCCGCCGGGCAGGGCAATGCGGACCAGGACGATCGCCGCGGCCATCAGGACGGCGAACACCACCCCGGCGATCCCGGCAGCCCGCGGTGTCCCGAGGCGCTCGTGCTTCGACCCCATGTTTCCTCGCTTTCTGTACTTGTTTCGTACAGACAGCGTCGATTCGGCAGCTCGCGCCACCGGGGCCGCTCGGGAGGACGAGCGTGGTGCGCCGTACAGGTCATGGACGACGCGGGCGGCCCGGTGTCGTCCGGCGGGGTTCGCCGAACCGCCGCTGAGGATGAGCAGCCTGTGTCACCGTTGCGGCTCGGGGTGCCCTGCCGGCTCTCCCGCGCCGGTTCCGGCGGCGCCCGCCGGCGCCGTCAGCCGGAGTTTGAACCCGATGTGGGAGCCGGTGAAACCGAGCCGCTCGTAGAACCGGTGCGCGTCACCGCGGGACGCGTCGGAGGTCAGCTGGACCAGTTGGCAGCCCTGTTCGCGGGACTTGTCGATCGCCCACTCGATGAACTGCTGGCCGAGTCCCCGGCCCCGCTCCGAGCTGTGGACGCGTACCCCCTCGATGATCGAACGGGTGCTGCCGCGGCGGGACAGGCCGGGAACGACGGTCAGTTGGAGCGTGCCGACGACCGTTCCACCGCGCTCGGCCACCATCAGGAACTGGTTCGGATCACTGCGCAGCCGCTCGTAGGCCGTCAGATAGGGCCCGAGATCGTCCGGGGACTCCCGCGCAGACCCGAGCGGGTCGTCGGCCAGCATGGCCACGACGGCCGGGATGTCGTCCGCGACGGCGGGCCTGATCACGATGTCCGTCATACGACGCAGGCTATCGGGACGCCTGTTCGCCATGGCGTGCGGCCCGAGACCGGCTTCCTGCCAGGTGATCGTCCAGATGTACCTGTCGTCCCTGGTCGGGCCGGCTCGGCGAACTCCTGGGTTCACGTCGCCCGGGGGTCCGGTGCGTCCTGGTGCCGGCGGGGCGCCTGTGCTCCGGGTCGCATACTGGGAGGTGACCGACCGGGCCGTACCCAGGGGAGAGAACCGATGAGCAGGGCAGCCGCCGAAGACCCTCTGCCGCCCCCGCCCGGCGGCGTGCTCTGGGGCCTCGCCGGTGACGTCCGCGCCCTGCTGATGCTGCCCGCGGCGCTCACCATGCAGGTGGCCCACCCCGCGGTCGGCGCGGGTGTCGACGAGCACTCCGTCTTCCGCACCGACCCCTGGGGCCGCGGTGAGCGGTCCCTGCGCTCCCTGCAACTGTGGATCTACGGCGGTGAGGCGGCCGCCGCCGAGGGGCGCAGGCTCCGCGAACTGCACCGCACCATCCAGGGCACCGACAGCCACGGTCGCCGCTACCATGCGCTGAACCCGGCCTACTACTCGTGGGTCCACGCCACCGGTTTCCCCGTCTACCGGCACGCGGCCGGGTATCTGGTGCGCGAGCTCACCGAGGCCGAGGAGCGGCAGCTGTACGCGGAGTGGCTCCAGGTCGGCCGGATCCTCGGCGTCCACGACCGGGACATGCCGCAGACGATCGAGGAGTTCTGGCCGTACTACCGCAAGGTGCTCGCCGACGAACTCGAGGCGACCGTCGTCGTACGGGAGCTGGTGGCCGTGGACCAGCCGGTGCCGCCGCCCGACCGGGGGCCGCGCGCCCTCCGGCTGGTGCTGCGCGTCCTGTGGCCGCTGCTGCGGCCACAACTCGCCCGCTTCCGCCGGTTCATGACCATCGGGCTGATGCCGCCGGACGCCCGCGAGGCCATCGGCCTGCCCTGGACCGACGGGCAGGAGCGCCGGTTGCGGCGCTTCGCCCGGCTCGTACGGGCCGTCGTGCCCGTACTTCCCGAGCGGCTGCGCTACCTGCCCCTGGCCCGCGAGGCGCGCCGGGCCCAGCGGCTCAGGTCAGACCGCCGCGGGCGATGACCTCCGCGTACCAGCGCGCGCTGTCCTTGAAGGTGCGGCGCTGCGTGGCGAAGTCCACGTGCACGATGCCGAACCGCTTGCTGTAGCCGTACGCCCACTCGAAGTTGTCCAGCAGCGACCACAGGAAGTAACCCCGCACGTCCGCGCCTTCGCCGATCGCGCGGTGCACCGCCGAGAGATGGGCGTGCAGATAGGCAACCCGCTCCGGGTCGTGCACCTCGCCCGACGGGTCGGCGTAGTCGTCGTAGGCCGCCCCGTTCTCGGTGATCACCAGCGGCACGCCGGGCAGGTCGTCACGCAGCCGGATCAGCAGCTCGTGCAGGCCGTCGGCGTCGACCGGCCAGTCCATCGCGGTGCGCGGCCCGGGTGCGGGCAGGAAGCGTACGTGCTGCTCTGCGCCCGCCCACGGTGAGGGCGACTCGGAGGAACCGGCGGCGACGACGGTGGGGGAGTAGTAGTTGATGCCCAGCGAGTCGATCGGCGCGGCTGCCACTTCCAGGTCGCCGTCCAGGACGAAGGACCAGTCGGTGACCTGCGCCGTGTCCCGCACCAGGTCCTCGGGCAGCCGGCCGCGGAAGACCGGGTCCAGGAAGATGCGGTTGCCCACCGCGTCGATACGGCGGGCCGCGTCCAGGTCGTCCGGCGAGTCGGTGTGGGCACGCACCGCATGGAGGTTGAGCGTCAGCGAGATCTCGGCGGCCGAGGGCAGCTCGGTGCGCAGCACCTGAGCGGCCCAGCCGTGTGCCAGGTTGAAGTGGTGGGCGGCGCGCAGCGAGGCCGTCGGGCTCGTGCGGCCGGGGGCGTGGACCCCGTTGCCGTAGCCGAGGAAGGCGGCGCACCACGGCTCGTTCAGCGTCGTCCAGGTCGCCACCCGGTCGCCCAGCGCCTGGGCCATGATTCCCGCGTACTCGCCGAACCGCTGGGCGGTCTCGCGCTGCGGCCAGCCGCCCGCATCCTCGAGCTCCTGCGGCAGGTCCCAGTGGTACAGCGTGGCCACCGGCCGGATGCCCGCGTGCCGTAGCTCGTCGACCAGCCGGCGGTAGAAGTCGAGACCCTTCTGCACGGCGGGGCCGCGGCCGGTCGGCTGCACCCGTGGCCAGGCGACCGAGAACCGGTAGTCGGTGACCCCGAGTCGGCGCATCAGGGCGACGTCCTCGCGCATCCGGTGATAGTGGTCGGCCGCGATGTCACCGGTGTCGCCGTTGCGGACCTTGCCCGGGATGCGGCTGAAGGTGTCCCAGATGGAGGGCGTGCGGCCGTCCTCGGCTGCCGCACCCTCGATCTGGTAGGCGGCGGTGGCGGTGCCCCAGCGGAATCCGGTGGGGAACCGGAGTGTCGTCGTGGTGTCGGGGCGTGCGTCGAGCGCGGTCATGAGGTGGAACTCCCAGGGGGTGAGACGTCGAGCGAGAGGAGTGGATGTCAGCCCTTGACAGCGCCCTGCATGATGCCGCCGACGATCTGCCGACCGAGCAGACCGAAGACCAGCAGCACCGGAAGAGTGCCGAGCAGGGTGCCCGCCATGATCACGGACTGGTCGTGGACGTAACCGCCGCCGAGCTGGCGCAGCGCCACCTGGACGGTTGGCTCCTGCGAGGAGAGCGCGACGATCGGCCAGAAGAAGTCGTTCCAGGCGGCCATGAACGTCAGCATGCCGAGGACGGCCATACCGGGCCGCGCGACGGGGACCACGATCGACCAGAAGATCCGGGCGGTAGAGGCGCCGTCGACGCGGGCGGCCTCGATCAGCTCGTCGGGCAGCGACTGCACCAGGTACTGGCGCATGAAGAACACGCCGAACGCGCTCACCAGGCCGGGCAGGATCACGGCCTGCAGCTGGTTCACCCACTGCAGTTCGGCGATCAGCATGAACAGCGGGATGACGCCCAGCTGCGGCGGGATCATCATGGTGCCGACCGTGACGGCCAGCAGCGCGCCACGGCCGCGGAAACGCAGCTTGGCGAAGGCGAAACCGGCGAGCGTGCAGCACAGGACGGTGCCGACGGTGATGGACCCGGACACGATGAAGGAGTTCAGCAGCGCCTTGCCGATGTCCGCCTCCTCCATCACCGCCTCGAAGTTGCGGATCAGGTTGGGACCGGGCAGCAGCGTCGGCGGCACCTTCGCCAGATCGGCGTTGGAGCGGCTGGCGGCGACGATCGTCCAGTAGAAGGGGAAGGCGGAGACGAGGACGGCGGCGATCAGGATGGCGTATGCGAGCTTGCCGCCCTTCATGGTGCGGCCCGCGCGGGAGCGGCCGCGCGTGGCCGGGGCGGGCTTCTCGGGGGCCGGCTGCTTCGTCGGCGGTGCGGCGAGCGTGGTCATCGGCCGGCCTCCTTGCGGGAACGGCGGCGCGCGATCAGGGCGTTGGCCCCGACGAGCACCAGGATCAGCAGGAACATCACCCAGGCGATGGCGGCGGCGCGCCCCAGGTGGAAGAAGCCCCAGCCCTGCTCGTACATGTAGAGGCCGAGTGTCTGGTACTGGTGCGAGATGCCGCCGGAGATGGAGCCCTCGAACAGCAGCGGCTCACCGAAGAGCTGCGTCGCGCCGATCGTGGAGACGACCACGGTGAACAGGATCGTGGGACGCAGCCCCGGCAGCGTGACATGGAGGAACTGCCGCCATCGGGAGGCGCCGTCCATCTCCGCCGCCTCGTACAGCTCGGTGGGGATGGACTGCATGCCGGCCAGGTAGATGAGCGCGTTGTAGCCGGTCCAGCGCCAGATGACGATGGTGGACACGGCGATCTGTGAGGCGACGGTGCCGGTCTGCCAGTCCACGGGACCGAATCCGACCAGCCCGAGCACGTAGTTGATCAACCCGAAGTCCCGGCCGAAGAGCTGGGCGAAGACGAGCGTGGCTGCCGCCACGGACGTCGCGTACGGGAGCAGCATCGCGGTGCGCAAGAAAGTGCGCCCGCGCAGGCGGTAGTTGAGCAGATGCGCCAGACCGAGCGCCATCACCAGCTGCGGCACCGTGGAGATCACCCCGATGGTGAAGGTGTTGCGCAGCGCGGTCCAGAAGAACTCGTCGCCCAGCAGCGCGGTGTAGTTGCCGAGCCCTCGCCACTCCATGTCGCCAGGCGTCTGCAGCTCGACCCGGTAGAGCGAGACGAACGCCGTGTAGATCAGCGGGAAGAGCCCGAAGGCGGCGAACAGCGTGAAGAACGGGGCGATGTAGGCATACGGCGAGAGCTTGCGCCAGGCGCGCCGCACGGCCGGCGGCCGGGACGGTGCGACCGGCTTGGCGGAAGCGGTGAGGGTCACGGGGCGGCCCTTCGGGATGAGTCGGTACGGGGCGGGGGTGGCCTTCGGGCCGGTCCGGTGCGGGCGGTCGAAGGACGACGGACCGGCCCGAAGGGGCTGCGGCGGGGCGAAACGTCAGCCGATGGTGTTGTCGACGCCCTTCTTCGCGTTCCCCCACGCCTTGTCCGACGAGATCCCCTTGCGCTCGACCTCGTTCAGCGCGTTGGTGATCTGCTGGTTGACGTTCTGGTCGTGTACGCCGAGGACCTGGACCGGGGCCGCCTTGGCCGCGTCACCGAAGATCTGGCCGATCGGCGCGCCGGAGAAGTACGGGTCGGTGGCGTCCGCCACCTTCTCGATGGCGCCGGTCGAGGAGGGGAAGTTGCCCTGCTTCTGGAAGAGCTTGGCCTGCTGTTCGGGGGCGGTGAGCCACTGGATCAGCTCGTACGCCTCCTTCTTGTGTTTGGCCGCGCGGGGGACGGAGAGGTACGAGCCGCCCCAGTTGCCGGCGCCGCCGGGCAGCTTGGCGATGTCCCACTTGCCCTTTCCGCTGTCGCCGGCCTGGCCCTTGATGTAGCCGAGCATCCAGGCCGGGCAGGGGATGGTGGCGAAGGAACCGGCGGCGAATGCCTGGTTCCACTGCGGCGACCACTGGTCGAGCTTGGCGCTCAGGCCGTCCTCTGCCGCTTCGACGGAGGTGTCCCACGCGCTCTTCAGCGCCGGGTTGGTCTCCCAGACGAGTTTGCCGGAGGCGTCGTAGTAACGCTCCTTCTCCTGACCGATCATGATGGAGAAGAGGCTGCCGACGCTGTCCAGCCAGGCGCTCTTGGCGGGCGCCTTGGCCTTGTACTGCTTGCCCAGTTCGAGGTAGCCGTCCCAGGTCGACCACTTCTTCGCGAGCTCCTCGCGGTCGGTCGGCAGACCCGCCTGCTTCAGCAGGTCGGTGCGGTAGCACATGGCCTCGGGGCCGACGTCGGTGCCGAGACCGAGGACCTTGCCGTCCTTGGTGGCCGCAGCCCACTTGGCCTCGGCGAACTGGCTCTTCAGCTTGTCGGCGCCGTACTTCGTCAGGTCCTCGAACTTGTCGGACTGCTGCTGGGTGACCGAAGCGATCCGACCGACCTCGATGCCCTGGACGTCCGCGAGACCACCGCCGCCGGCCAGCCGGGTCTGCAGCGACTTCCAGTAGTCCGCCTCGTCCTCGGTGTCGGTCTGCTTGATCGTCACGTCCGGGTGCAGCTTCTCGTACTCGGCGTAGAGGCCGGCCTCCTTGTAACCGAAGGAGCCGAAGAGGTCGACGGTGAGCGTGACCTTCCCGCTCTCACCGTCGGACGAGGTGCCCGACGAACCGGATCCGCATGCGGCGAGGAGTGCCCCGGCGAGCGCGACCGCACCCAGGCGGACGGCGGCCCTTTTGGCGGCTCTGGCGATGGGCATGGAAGCCTCCCTTGGCTTCGAGGTGGAACGAGAGCCTTTGAGAGCGCTCTCAAAGCTGCGCTTGGAGGTTGCCCGCTCGGCGCTCGTCCCGTCAAGACTCGAAGGAGTAACGGCTTGGACTCGGGGCCAACTTCCGTTCGTGTTCGATGTATTGACACCTGCGTTTCGGGGGTTTTACGTTTCGGCCATCTGAGAGCGCTCTCAGCCACCCTTCCCGTGATGACTTGAGGTGCCGCATGCCAGCCCCCCGCACCCGACCGGCCGCCGCACTGGTCCTGGCTTCCGCCATGGCCGCCTTCGGCCTGGGCCCGGCCGCCGCGCCGGCGGCCGCCGCCACCGTCCCCGTAGGCGCCGGCAGCTACTCCGACACCCGCCCCGCCGGCACGTCGGGCCCCACCACCAACACCGGCACGCCGGTCACCCCCAAGGTCACCGCCGCAGCGAGGAACCGGCCGGTGCCCACCAACGACTGGTGGTCCTCCCTGGCCTTCCAGCGCTACGGCGACAACCCGTACTCGACCCCCATGTACGGCCACCCCCTCACCTACCAGGCCACGGCCGGCGGCCTCGACATCGGCTACCCGACCAACCCGGCGATCGTCGGCGACGGCCGCCAGTACGAGTACGCCCACAAGCGCGACCTCACCATCGGCCTGACCGGTCTCAATTCGCCCGACACCAAGGCCGACGACTGGTCCGACTGGACCGTCACCCCCTACTGGTCCGACGGCGCCCGCACCCTGCGCACCACCATCGGCCACGGCTCCCCGTTCGTGTACGCCAAGGGCTCCGGCGGCAACGCGCAGATCACCACCGCCGGCGCGCCCGCCGTCTTCGCCGACCAGGGCAACGTCCTCGGCATCACCGTCGCCGGACACCACTACGCCCTCTTCGCGCCGACCGGCAGCGACTGGAACGTCTCCGGCTCCACCGTCACCGCAGGCCTCGGCGGCAAGGACTACTTCTCCGTCGCCGTCCTGCCGTCCACGAGCGCGCTGGCGACCTATCGGAAGTACGCCCACAGCTTCGTCACCGGCTCCAAGGTCGCCTGGAGCTACGCCGGCGGCACGGTCAGGGCCACCTACACGCTCACCACCGAGGCGAAGGAAGGCACCGAGCGCGGCACGCTCCAGGCCCTCTACCGGCACCAGTGGCGCAGCACGACGGACCCGCTCACCTCCTACACCTACCTCTCGCCGCGCGGCACCATGAAGGTCCGCGAGTCGGCCACCTTCACCACGAGCCAGAGGGCCGCCGCGGTGCTGCCCGCGCTGCCGAGGACGAACGGCGTGGACGCCGCCCGGCTGCGCGGCCATCTCAACGAGGTCGTGAACGCCTCCGACCCCTTCTCCGGAGCCTCCGACACCTACTGGACCGGCAAGGCACTCGGCCGTCTGGCCCAGCTCGTACCGGTGGCCGACCAGATCGGCGAGACCGGTACCCGCGACAGGCTCCTCGCCCTGATCAAGGGCAAGCTGCAGGACTGGTTCACGGCGGGCGGTGCAGGCGAGTTCTCCTACGACAAGGACTGGAAGACCCTCACCGGCTACCCCGCCTCCTACGGCAGCGACACCGAACTCAACGACCACCACTTCCACTACAGCTACTACGTCTGTGCGGCGGCGATCGTCGCCCAGTACGACCAGGCCTGGGCCGCCGACTCCGCCTGGGGCGGCATGGTCAAGACCCTCGTACGCGACACCGCCAACCCCAGCCGCACCGACACCGCCTTCCCCTTCCTGCGCGGCTTCGACGTCTACGCCGGCCACAGCTGGGCCTCTGGCCACCAGGGCTTCGCCGCAGGCAACAACCAGGAGTCGTCGTCAGAGTCCACCAATCTCAGCGCCGCTCTGGTCCTGTGGGGCTCGGCCACCGGTGACACCACGCTGCGCGACCTCGGCACCTATCTGCTGACCACCGAGTCACAGGCGATCGCCCAGTACTGGTTCGACGCCGAAGAGCAGGTCTTCCCTTCCACCTTCGGCCACGACACGGCCGGCATGGTCTGGGGCAGCGGCGCCGCCTACGCCACCTGGTGGACGGCCAATCCCGAGGAGATCCACGGCATCAACGTCCTGCCCGTCACCGGCGGTTCACTGCACCTCGGCGGTGCGAAGAGCGCGATCCGGCGCAACATCGCCGAGATGGAGCGCGAGAACGGCGGCCCGGCCGTCGAATGGCGCGACATCCTGTGGGAGTTCCAGTCCCTCGCCGACCCCGCCACGGCAAAGGCCAAGTGGGATGCGGGCCACGCCGGATACACCCCGGAGCAGGGCGAGTCGAAGGGGCACACGTACCACTGGATCAGCACCCTCGACACCCTCGGCGCGCCCGACGCCACCGTGACCGGCGACATTCCCACCTCCGCCGTCTTCGCCAAGGGCACCACGCGCACCTACGCGGCCCACAACCACGGCTCGACGGCCCGCACCGTGACCTTCTCCGACGGCAAGACGCTCTCCGTGCCGGCCCGTTCCACCGCGACCGGCACCGGGACCGGTGGAGGCGATCCCGACCCCGACCCGGAGCCGCCGACCGGCAACGTCTTCCAACTGCGCAGCGGCGGCACCCTGACCACGGCGACCGGCGGAACGGCCGGCAGCGACACCATCGCCTCGGCCGGCGGTGCCAACTACGACGGCACCCCGCACCTGCCGCTCGTCTACGAGGTCCGGGGAGTCAACGGCACGCTCAATCCGGGTGCGCAGACCGCCTTCCGCCTCCAGCTGGACGCGGGCACCACGGTCGGGATCGGTCAGCAGGCCCGGATCAGCTACGACCTCACCGGTGACGGCAGCTTCGACCGGACCGAGACGTACCAGTACTTCGCAACCGACCCGGTGGCCGGCTGGGAGGAGTACAGCCACTCACGCGGCCTCAAGGCGTCCACGGGCAGCCCGGGCAACCTGGTGGGCGGCACCGTACGCCTCGAGGTGTGGAGCGCCATTGGCAACGGCACCTCGAAGCTGCAGACCGGCACGGACAAGTCCGTCCTGGTGATCCCCTACAACTGACCGCTGACCGCTGACCGCTGACCGCTGACTGCTGAGAGCTGACAGCCGCACACCGCAGAGGCGGCGGGCATCAGGCCGATGCCCGCCGCACCAGCGTGGTCGGGGTGATCACGGACGCCGGGGCGGCGCCGCCGGACTCGTTCAGCAGCCGCATCAGCAGTCGGACCATCAGCCGGCCCATGCCCTCGATGTCCTGCCGGACCGTGGTCAGGGCCGGCTCGGTCGTGCCGACGACCGACACCATGTCGTCGAATCCGACCAGGGCCACGTCCTCGGGCACCCGCAGTCCGCGTTCCCGGAGGGTGCGCAGGGCCCCCGACGCCATCAGGTCGTTCGAGACGAAGACACCGTCGACGTCCGGCCGGCGGTCCAGCAGCTCCGCCATCGCCCGCGCGCCGCTCGCCTCCGTGAAGTCGCCCTGGCACAAGAGGTCTGGGTCGGCGTCCACGAGCACGTCGTGATAACCGTCGATCCGGTCCTGGGCCGAGGTCTGGTCGCGTGGGCCGGCGATGTGCGCGATGTTCCTACAGCCCCGGGAGACCAGATGGCGCACGGCCTCCCGGGCGCCGCCGCGGTTGTCGGCGTCCACGTACGGGACGGTGAGGTCGGCGCCCGCGGCCGGGCGCCCGCCGAAGACCATGGGGATCTTCGTCCTGCCGATGAGCGCGGGCAGCTCGTCGTCGTTGTGCAGGGAGAAGGCGAGGGCGCCGTCGACATGCCCGCCGCCGAGGTAGCGCGCGATCCGGTCGTGGTCCCCGGGCCCCTCCACCCACAGCAGTACCAGCTGGGAGTCGTGCGCCGTGAGCTCACGACTGATCCCCCGCACCTGCTGTTCGAAGAAGGGGTCGGAGAAGATCCGCATCTCGGGCTCCGCGATGACCACGGCGACCGCGCCGTTGCGCCGGGTGACCAGGCTGCGCGCCGCGTGGTTCGGCACGTAACCGAGCTCCTCCACCGCCTGGCGCACCTTGTCGACCAGCGGCGGGCGCACCCCCTCACCGCCGTTGACGACCCGGGAGGCCGTGGCACGGGAGACACCCGCGCGCGCCGCGACGGCTTCCAGAGTGGGACGGGACCCAGCGGTCTGCTCCGGCACGTGAGGCGCTCCTCGTCTGCTCCAGTGGTCGTCCAGTGCGCCGGTCGGCGACATGATCTGACGCCGACAGGATATCCGCCTTCCCGGACGGTTTGAGAGCGCTCCCACCATGCCCGGCGGAGGTGAGCCCGGCCGGCACCCTCGTCAGGTCGGGCACCGGCCGGGCGGCTCGGGGATCACGTGCCGGAGGGCAGCCCTGCGGCGGTAATACGGGCAACGGCGTCGACGGTCAGCGCACGGTCGTGCGGTTCGATCTCGAGCGCGCGGTGGATCGAGAGGCCCTCGATCAGCGCGTCCAGCTGACGGGCCGTCGCCGCGTCGAAGTGCCGCTCCAGGGCGCGCCGGCTGCTGCGCATCCACTCCCGGGTCAGCTCGCGGTAGGCCGGCTGCCGGGCGGCGAGCGTGTACAGCTCGTGGGTGAGCACCAGTTCGCGCTCGTCGGCCCCGGACAGGTGGTGGATCAGGTCCGCGACCGCTGTCCGTGCCTCCTCGGGGGAGGCGGCGGCCCCGAGGTGTTCCTCGAAGAGCGCCACGACGGTGTGGGAGAAGCGGGTGAATGCCTCGCGCAGCAGTTCGTCCATGCCGCGGAAGTGGTACGTCATCGAGCCGAGCGGCACGCCCGCCCGGGCCGCGACCTTGCGGTGCGAGGTGCCCGCGACGCCCTCCTCGGCGATGAGGTCGAGGGTGGCGGCGATGATGCGTTCCCGCCGCTCGGGGTCCACCTGTCCCGTCGCCATCGCCCTACACCTCGACCGGGCGGACCACGCGGGCCGGGTTCCCGAGGGCGATGACGTTCGCCGGTACGTCCTTGGTGACCACGGCGCCCGCGCCGATGACGCTGTTGTCGCCGATCGTCACGCCGGGCAGGACGATCGCCCCGCCGCCGAGCCACACGTTGTCGCCGATCGTGATCGGCAGCGCCGCCTCGAGCTTGTCCCGGCGCGGACCCGGCTCCACGGGGTGCGTCGGGGTCAGCAGCTGGACGTTCGGGCCGATCTGGCAGTCCCTGCCGATGGTGATCGGCGCGACGTCCAGTGCCGTGAGGTTGTAGTTGACGAAGGTGCCCTCGCCGATCGTGATGTACGTCCCGTAGTCGACGAACAGCGGCGGCTTGATGTGGGCGCCCGCGCCGAGGCTGCCGATCAGCTCGGCGACGACCGCCTGTGCGGCGTCCGAGTCCTGTGCGTACGCGGCCAGGTACTCGGCGGCCAGGCGCACGGCGCGCTGCGCCTCGCGGGAGAGGTCGGGGTCGTCGGCGATGTAGAGGTCGCCCGCGAGCATGCGCTCGCGGTTGGTGCGGGCGTCACCTGCGAAGTGGTCGGGCACGCGTACGATCGTACACCATAAGGCGTACGATCGTACGCATGCCCACGGCTGCGTCAGTGCTCGTGTCCGCGTCCGTGCTCGTGGATCGTGTTCGTCGACGCGATGGCCTTCCAGGACCTCGGCCTCTCCGGCTCGGCGCCCTCCGGCCGGGCGATGCGCGCCTCGGCCGCGGCCGGCGCGCCCGGCTTCGACGGCTCGTACAGCCAGGTGTCGAACAGCCCGGCCAGCGGCTTGCCCGAGACCCGCTCCGCGTACGCGACGAAGTCGCCCACCTCGGCGTTGCCGTACGCGTGCTCGGCCGGCCAGCCCTTCAGGATCGCGAAGAAGTCCTCGTCGCCGATCTCGTTGCGCAGTGTCTGCAGGGCCAGTGCGCCGCGGTCGTAGACGGCCAGATGGAACTGGTTCTGCGGGCCGGGGTCGCCCGGCGCGACCGTCCAGAACGCGTCGTCCGCCGGGTGCTGGGCGTAGACCCAGTCGGCCAGCTCCTGCGCCGTGCCCTCGCCCTCCTTCTCCGACCACAGCCACTGGCTGTACCGGGCGAAGCCCTCGTTGACCCAGATGTCCTTCCAGCCCTTCACGGAGACGCTGTCTCCGTACCACTGGTGTGCCAGTTCGTGCACCACCACCGACACGTTGGCGCCTGCTGCGAACTGCCGCGGGCTGTAGAACGGGCGGGTCTGGGTCTCCAGGGCGTATCCGCTCGTCACGTTCGGGACGTAGCCGCCCAGCGCGTTGAACGGGTACGGCCCGAACACCTCGGTGAGCCACTCGGCCACCTCACCGGTCCGCTCGATGCTGGCCCGCGCGGCGCCCGCGTTGTCGCCGAGATCCTTGCTGTAGGCGTTCAGGATCGGGAGCCCGTCGGACGTCTTTTCGGTGGTGATGTCGAACCTGCCGACCGCGAGCGTGGCCAGATACGACGCCTGCGGCTTGTTCGATCGCCAGTTGTAGCGGGTCCAGCCCAGCCTGGAGCTCTGCGAGACGAGCACCCCGTTGCTGATGGCCTGCGAACCGTCCGGCACGGATACGGAGATGTCGTACGTCGCCTTGTCCAGCGGATGGTCATTGCTCGGGAACCACCACACGGCCGAATCCGGCTCCTGCGCCGCCACGCCGCCGTCCGGCGTCCGGTGCCAGGCCGTCCAGCCGCCGATCTTCAACTGTGACGGCTTGCCCGCGTACCGCACCACCACGGAGGTCGCGCTGCCCTTCGCGAGCGGCGCGACCGGAGTGACGACCAGTTCCTGGTCGCCCTCCTTCGTGAACCTCGCCTTCCTGCCGCCCACCCTGACCTCGCTCACTTCGAGCCCGAGGTCGAGGTTGAAGCGGCTCAGGTCCTGTGTGGCGGTGGCGAGCAGGGTCGCCGTGCCCTCCAGCAGGTCCGTCTGCGGCTGGTACTTGAGCCGAAGGTCGTAGTGCGACACGTCGTATCCGCCGTTGCCGGCAGCCGGGTAGTACGGGTCGCCGATGCCCGGTGCTCCTGCCGAGGAGTTCGCGGCGGAAGCCGGGATCGCCAGCACAAGGGTGGCCGCGAGCGCGCTCGGGACGATCAGTCTGCGGTGCACGGATGCTCCAAGTCGTTGGAACGGATGATCTCTTGGACCCTAGACACGTCCCCGCCCTCCGGTCAGGAGCGAACCTCGGCCTTTCATATGACCGCCATCCGGCCGACATGGCCCGCCGCCGAACAGGGGAGCGCAGCCGACGCCCGTACGCCCTCTGTCGCACCGGCAGTTGACCGGAGTAGCTTCCGCCCATGCCGAAACGTGCGCGGAGAACCCGCTTGACGTGCAGATCGCTGGTGGCGGCGGCCTCGGCCGTCCTCGTGGCCCTGACGGTCGCGCCCACCGGCGCGCAGGGGGCGACGCCGGCCAGGGAGAGCAGACCGGTGTACTCCTACGACGACGCGATCCGCGAGTCCGTCTGGGTCGACACCCGGCTCGACGGGGACGGTGACGGCAGGACCGACCGGGTCGCCGTGGACATCGTGCGGCCTCGGGAGGCGGCGCAGCGCGAGCGGCGGGTGCCGGTCATCATGGACGCCAGTCCCTACTACGCCTGTTGCGGGCGCGGCAACGAGAGCCAGCGCAAGACGTACGACGCGGACGGCCGCCCCGTGCAGTTCCCGCTGTACTACGACAACTACTTCGTACCCCGTGGCTACGCCTTCGTCGCCGTCGACCTGGCCGGGACCAACCGGTCCGACGGATGCGTGGACGTCGGCGGGCGGTCCGACGTCCAGTCGGCCAGGGCCGTCGTCGACTGGCTGAACGGCCGGGCCCGCGCATACACCACCCGCACCGGCGTCGAGCGGGCGAGCGCCGGCTGGTCCACCGGCGCAACCGGGATGATCGGCAAGAGCTACGACGGCACCGTTGCCAACGGCGTGGCGGCCACCGGGGTACGCGGGCTGAGGACCATCGTCCCGATCGGCGCGATCTCCTCCTGGTACGACTACTACTTCGCCCAGGGCGCGCCGCTCTACAACTCCGGCCCCGAGTGGTTGTCCGACTACGTGGAGAGCCCCGGGGCCCGCGAGCACTGCCGGGCCGTCCAGCAGCGGCTGGTCGACGGGGCCCCGCGCAGCGGCGAGTTGACCCCGCTGTGGGCGGAGCGCGACTACGTGCCCGACGCGGACAGGGTCACGGCCAGCGTCTTCGCCGTGCACGGCATGCAGGACCTGAACGTCCGCTCCAAGCATTTCGGCCAGTGGTGGGTCGCCCTCGCCGAGATGGGCGTGGAGCGCAAGGTGTGGCTGTCGCAGACGGGGCATGTCGACCCGTTCGACTTCCGGCGCGGCGCATGGGTGCGCACCCTGCACCGCTGGTTCGACCACTACCTCCTCGGTTACGACAACGGAATCGACCGGGAGCCGATGGCCGACATCGAACGCGCACCGGACCGCTGGACCACCGACCGTCACTGGCCGCCCCGCACGACCGCCACCGCGGCATTGCGCCCGGACAGTGGCCAAAGGCCCGGCGTGGGAACGCTGTCCTTGACGCCGGCGCACCCGGGGACCGTGGAGACGTTCACCGACGACCCGCGCGAGGACGAGACCGACTGGGCCGCAGCGATCGACACCCCGACAGCCGCCAAGGCCGGGTTTGTCACCCGCCCGCTCGGCCGCGACCTGCGCCTGTCCGGTTCCTCCCGGGTGACCGTGACCGCCACACCGTCGACGACCAGTGCCCATCTGTCCGCCGTCCTCGTCGACCTCGGCCCGGACACCATCCGCGACTACGCGGCACCGGGAGAAGGCATCACCACCCTCACGGAGCGCACCTGCTGGGGTGCGAGCACCACGGGCGACAGCTCCTGCTACAAGGAGACCGAGGCGCGGACCACCGCAGTCGGCCACACCATTTTCAGCCGCGGCTGGGCCGACCTGGGCGGCCACCGGGACAAGGTGCTGACTCCCGGCAAGCCGTACACCGTCACCGTCGACCTGCATGCGAGCGACCACGTCGTCCCGGCGGGCCACCGGCTAGCGCTGATCGTGGCCGGCACCGACAGGGACCTGGTCGACCCGCCCGACACGACACCGCGGATCTCCCTCGAACTCGCCCGTACCGCTGCGGATCTGCCCGTCGTCGGCGGCAGGCAGGCCTTCGCCCGTGCGGTGGAGGGCCCGGTGCCCGCTCCGGCCGTCTCCGGCCTCGGGGGAGTCGCAGAGCCGCGTCCGATCCGCCCGATTCCGGGAGGCAGCACCCGATGAAGACCACCATCAGTGTCCGCGCCCGAACCCTCGCCCTGACGGCTGCCGCCGCCGCCCTCGCCGTACCGCTGCTCACGGGGAACGCCCAAGCTGCGCACACCCCGCCCCGCACCGGCTTCGAGACCAGCGGGGGAGCGCGCTGGACCGGTCAGCCGGAGGAGCAGCGGTTCCTCGCCGCCGTGGAGCGCGGCAGCGACCGGATGTCGTACGAGCACATCGGCACGACGAAGCAGGGCCGCCCGCTGCAACTGGTCCACCTCGGGAACGGCAGCTCCCCGCACACCGTTCTGCTGATCTGCGCTCAGCACGGCGACGAGCCGGCCGGCCGGGAGGCATGTCTGACCACGATCCGCGACCTCGCCTTCGCGCGGGACGGTCACACGCTGAGGCTGCTGTCCCGTACGCACCTGATGGTCGTGCCGACCGCCAACCCCGACGGCCGGGCCGCGGACACCCGGGGCAACGCGGACGGCGCCGACATCAACCGCGACCACATCGCGCTCAGGACGGCGGAGGGCCGGGCCCTCGCCGCCGTCGTCCGCGACCGGCGGCCGGACGTCGTTCACGACCTTCACGAGTACGGCGCCACACCGCCGTACTACGACAAGGACCTGTTCGACCTGTGGCCCCGCAACCTCAACACCGACACCCGTGTGCACGACGAGGCGCAGGCCCTCTCGGGTTCCTACGTCCGCCCTGCCGCCGGCCGCGCCGGGTACAGCACCGGCACGTACGGCATCTGGACCGACCCCGTCACCGGCGATCCCATCAGGCAGACCGCGGGCGACGGCCAGGAACGCATCCTGCGCAACGCCTCCGGCATCAAGAACGCGGTCGGCCTGCTCGTCGAGAGCCGCGTCGACGCACTGAGCGAGGCGGAGCAGGCCGATCCCGCACGGAACCATCGCCGCCGGGTCGACAGCCAGCTCGCGGCACTCGACGGACTGCTGAGGTACGCGGACGAGCGGCGCTTGCGGATCGAGGCCGTCACGACCGCCGCCCGCCTGTCCGGCCACAAGGACCGGGGGCCGGTCCACCTCGGCGGCGCGGACAACGACCCGCCCGCGCCGGAGGAGACCCTCGAGGACCCGCCCTGCGGCTACCGGCTCGACGCCGCGCAGCACGCCGAAGTCGGGGACGAACTCGCGCTTCACGGCGTCCTGTTCCGGCCGGACGGGGAAGGCGTTCTCGTGCCGCTGCGGCAGTCGCAACGCGCACTCGTGCCGCTGCTGCTCGACACCCGCGCGGCCTACCACCTCACTGTGGGGGAACCGGTGGAGGCCTGTTGAAGCCGGGGGGAGAGTGGCTCGTGTGGTAGGGGGTAGCGGGGAGTGACACCACGCTCCGCGTATTCGTGAAAGGTGCCCCCGTGTCGCACGAAGTACAGAAGCCGGGCAATCGGCTGTGGTATCCGGTGAAGGCGGCGCTGCCCGGCCGCCATCCGCACGAGGACAGACCTGCCGTCACGGACCGGGTGGTTTTCGGTGTGTCGGCGGTGCTCACCCTCGCTTTCGTGTTCTGGGGCTCGGTGTTCACGGAGACGCTGGAGAGCGCCTCCGACACGCTGCTGAACGGCCTGATGCACAACGGCGGCTGGGCGTTCGTCCTTGCCGCCTCGGGCTTCGTCGTCTTCGCGCTGTGGCTGGCCGTCAGCCGCTACGGCCGCATCCCGCTCGGGCAGGAGCACGAGGGGCCGGAGTTCCGGACCGCCTCCTGGGTCGCGATGATGTTCAGCGCCGGCATGGGCATCGGCCTGATGTTCTACGGCGTCAGCGAACCGCTGGCGCACTACACGACGCCTCCGCCCGGCACCGACCCGATCGACGCGGCGGACGCCATGCAGACCGCCCTGGCCACCACGCTGTTCCACTGGACGCTGCACCCGTGGGCCATCTACGCGGTCGTCGGCCTCGCCATCGCGTACAGCACCTTCCGGCGTCGCAGGCGGCAGAACATCAGTGCCGTTTTCGAGCCCCTGATGGGCAAGAAGCGTGCCGAGGGCGCTCCGGGCCGGGTGATCGACATCCTCGCGATCTTCGCCACGCTCTTCGGATCCGCGACGTCGCTGGGCCTCGGTGCCCTGCAGATCGGCAGCGGGTTCCAGGAGCTGGGCTGGATGGCCAAGGCGGGCACGGGGCTGCTCATCGCCATCATCGGGGTGCTGACGGTGTGTTTTGTGTTCTCGGCCGTCTCGGGTGTGGAGCGGGGCATCCAGTGGCTGTCCAACACCAACATGGTGCTGGCGGTGGTCCTCGTCCTCTTCGTCTTCGTCGCCGGCCCCACGATCCTCGTGCTCGACCTGATCCCCACCTCGCTCGCCTCCTACTTCGGCCAGTTGCCGCAGTTGGCCGGACGTACGGAGGCGGCGACCGGCGGCGGTGACGTCGCCGACTGGCTGAGCAGCTGGACGGTCTTCTACTGGGCGTGGTGGATCTCGTGGACGCCGTTCGTCGGCATGTTCATCGCGCGCATCAGCCGCGGCCGCACGATCCGCCAGTTCGTCGGCGGCGTCATTCTGGTGCCGAGCACGGTCAGCCTGATCTGGTTCGCCGTCTTCGGCGGCACGGCCATGCAGCTCGAGGAGCGCGGCCGACTGGGCGGCGAGACGACCCCGGAGGGTCAACTCTTCGGTGTGCTGCAGGAGTTCCCGATCGCCGGGGTGATGAGCCTTCTCGTCATGATCCTCGTCGGCATCTTCTTCGTGTCCGGCGCGGACGCCGCGTCGATCGTGATGGGCACACTCTCCCAGAAGGGCACCTTCGAACCGCAGCGGCTCGTCGTCGTCTTCTGGGGTGTGGTGACCGGTGCGGTGGCCGCCGTGATGCTGCTCGTCGGGGAGGGCAAGGGTGACGCGCTCGCGGGCCTGCAGCATCTGACCATCCTGGTCGCGGCTCCCTTCGTGCTGGTGATGATCGGTATGTGCGTGGCGCTGATGCGCGACCTCCGCCAGGATCCGCTGATCGTCCGTGGCGAGATCGCGGAGGAGGCGCTGGAGACGGCCGTGATCGCGGGCCACGAGAAGTACGCCGGGGAGTTCGAGATCCGCATCGGCTCCGGCACGGGCCCAGAGGCCGGCCGGATCCCCGCGGAGGAGCCGGAACCCCGCCGGGAGGCGGACGAGGACCCGGAACGGCGCAAGGGCCGCCCGGAATCGGGCTGACCGGGGGGCGCGTCGGCCCGGTTCGCCCCGGCGGCGGGGGCAGCGGCCGGGCCGCTGCCCGGGTCCGTGGGCTGCCAGGCACCGCCGGGCGGCGCCGCTGCGGGCGTGAGCCGGAGGCCGTTGGACCACGGCGGGCGGACCGGCCTCTACCCGATGAGCGCGGCCGCCGCCTCCGCGCAGCCCCACGCCACCGTGACACCGGCACCGCCGTGCCCGTAGTTGTGGACCAGCAGCGCCCCGCCCGGCAGGCGTTCCGAGTCGATCCGTACCCCGGCGTCCCGTGCGGGGCGCAGCCCCACTCGGTGCGTGAGGACCCTCGCTCCTGCGACCTCGGGGCGGATCCTGGCGCACCGTTCGACGATCGCGTCCGCCGTGGCCTTGCGCGGCGCCGTGTCCCAGTCGTCCTCCTCCGCCGTACCGCCGAGGAGCAGCCTCCCGGGCTGCGGAATGAGATACGTCGTCGCGCTGGACGCATGGTCCACCGACGTGAACCACTCCTCGACGCCCGGGTTCTCCACGACCACCAACTGCCCCCGCACGGGCCGGACGGACGAGTCCGGCACCAGCTCCCTCGCCCCCAGGCCCGTGCAGTTCACCACGACTGACGCTCCGCTCTCCCTCTCGGCCTGCGGGAGGGACAGGGCCTCGCGCGTCTCCACATGACCGCCGGCCGCCTCCAGCCGCCGCATCAGCCACCCAAGATGAACCGGCATGTCGATCAGCGGGATCCGGGCCCACAGCCCGAAGCCGTATCCACTCGGCAGTCCCGCGTGGCCCACCTCACGCAGTCCGTCCACCCGGGCGGCCCACGGACCGAGTCCGGCGAGGCGGGTGCCGGCATGGACCCCGGGGACCATGCGTACGCCCGTCTCCTCGGGCCGGTCCGCCAGCGCCTCGTACACGCGCAGCGAGGCCAGCGACCAAGCGCCGACCAGCGCCTCGGGCTCGATGCGGTACGGCCACCACAATCCGCCCGCGACCGCAGACGTGGTCGCGTCCGCGGGCTCCCGGGCCCAGACCCGCACCCGCCTGCCGCTCTCCGCCGACACCACGGCGGTCGTCAGTCCTATGACGCCGCCGCCCAGCACCAGTACGTCCTCGCTCATGCCGGGACCGTAACCGACGGCCGCGATGCTCAGAACCCCGCGTCGCCGGGCAGAATCACGACATGTCTGCCGAGTACGCGACCTTCGGGCTGGCGCCGGCGATGCGAGCCGGGGGAGTTCTCGCCGACGGTGCCCACCAAGTGCACCGCACCTTCACCGACTTCATCATCGACGGCCGGCCACTGCTGTTCCGGCTCAGTGACCTCGACGCCGTCTCGCCCCTGGCCGCCGACGTCCCGCCCGCGATCTTCCGCAATCATGTCCGCGCGCTCCTCCTGGAGGTGCAGGCGCCCCTGGCCGACGGCAGACACGTCATCTACGGCTGCCCGGAGTGCGAGTCCCTGGGCTGCGGTGCGGTGACCGCCGTCATCGAGCGGGACGGGGAGGACGTCGTCTGGCGTGACTTCGCCTGGCAGACGCAGGAGCGTACGGACCTCGAGCTCAACGGCTACCACGGGATCGGACCGTTCCGCTTCCGCGGTCGCGAGTACCGCGCCGCCCTGGAACAGCTCCTGGTGGGTGATCCGGGAGGCGACAGCGCCACCGGTCGCCGGGTGCTGCTGATCGGGGCCCGTGCCGCCGTGCTCGCCAAGCTGGCCGCAGCCCTGCGGCAGATCGGCATCGGTGCGGACATCGCCCACGACGCGGCGGGTGTCCAGGCCGAGGAGCTGCGCGCCTACGGGGCGGTCGCCTTCGGCCGCGCGGTCGGCACAGGCGAACGGGCCGCCGTACGTGAGGCGTTCGACCGTGCCGGGGCCGACGCGGTGTACGTGGACGGGCTGGCGCCGATCATCCCGCTGCTGGTCGCGCAGATCGAATCGGCCCTGGACCGCAGCCCCGTGGAACAGCGGCGGCTCACCTGTCTCGTCGCCACCGGCGAGGAGGCCCGGATCGAAGTGACCTCGGTGTGCCGCGTACGGCTGCTGGCCCACCGGCTGGACCGGCTCCACCGGCCGCACGTACGGGAGATCTTCGACGGCACCCTGGAGGCCGGAACCCACCGAATTCCCTTGGACGCGAAGGCCGTCAAAGGGCGATCCTTCCTCGTGGCACGCACCATGGGGGGCGTGCTCGCCGCGCCGGTGGTGCGACGGACCGACCCGAATGCCCGGGCGAGCCGCTGAATCGCCACCGATATGCACCACACACCTGACCTGCCTGCCACGGCCCGGCCGAAGAACCGGAGGTCCGCCTCACCGCGCCGATGAGCGCGAGCGGGGGCGGACCGGCCTTCCGCCCCCGTACGCCCGGTGAGCTGCGCCGCAGCCGCCGTCCGCGCACCCACTCCTGCTGGGACCACCTCTGTGTCGCGCCCCTGTGGCCCCTGCACGGGGCCAATCTCGGCGCCCACGCCCACGCCCGCACCTGCGATGCGGTGGGCGCCCGTATCACCGTCCCGCGCTTCCCCTGGGTGTCGGCCGCGCCCGCCCGCGGCAACACCCTGCGCAAGCCGCTGTGCACGCACTGGACCGGCGACCCCCTCGGTCGGCCGGCCGGGCAGCGGGAACGAGGGGCCCGGATCGTGGGCGTCGAGCTCGCCGACGAGGCCGTCCGGCTCGGCACTGCGCGGCGAACCATTAGGATGCACCCCCTGATGACTGCAACTCTCGTCGCCAAGGATCTCGCCGCCGGCCACGGCGACCGCCCGCTGTTCGCCGGGCTCGACCTGGTCGTCGCGCCGGGCGACGTGATCGGGCTCGTCGGCGTCAACGGGGCGGGCAAGTCCACGCTGCTGCGGCTGCTCGCCGGCCTGGACCGGCCCGAGCAGGGCGAGCTGCGGCTCTCGCCGCCGACCGCGACCGTCGGCCACCTCCCGCAGGAGCCCGAGCGCCGCGAAGGGGAGACCGTACGGGACTTTCTCGCCCGCCGCACCGGCGTCGCTGCCGCCCAGACGGCCATGGACGCCGCCGCCCAGGGCCTCGCCGACGGCGCCCCCGGAGCGGACGACGCCTACGCCGTCGGCCTCGAGCGCTGGCTGGACCTCGGCGGCGCCGACCTGGACGAGCGTGCCGAGGACGTCGCCGCGTCGCTCGGTCTCACCGTCGACCTCGACCAGCCCATGACGGCCCTGTCCGGTGGCCAGGCGGCCCGCGCAGGGCTCGCGTCGCTGCTGCTGTCCCGCTACGACGTGTTCCTGCTCGACGAGCCCACCAACGACCTCGACCTGGACGGCCTCGAACGCCTCGAGACCTTCGTCCAGGGCCTGCGGGCCGGCACGGTGGTCGTCAGCCACGACCGTGAGTTCCTTACCCGTACCGTCACCAAGGTCCTCGAACTGGACCTCGCGCAGCAGCAGGTCACCCTCTACGGCGGTGGCTACCAGGCGTACCTGGACGAACGGGAGAGGGCCCGCCGGCACGCCCGCGAGGAGTTCGACGAGTACGCCGACAAGAAGGCCGCCCTCGAAGGCCGCGCCCAGATGCAGCGCAACTGGATGGACAAGGGCGTAAAGAACGCCCGCCGCAAGGCCACCGACAACGACAAGATCGGCCGCAAGATGCGGAGCGAGGCCAGCGAGAAGCAGGCCGCCAAGGCACGCCAGACGCAGCGCATGATCGAGCGGCTCGACGTCGTGGACGAGCCCCGCAAGGAGTGGGAGCTGCGGATGGAGATCGCCGCCGCCCCGCGTTCCGGTTCGGTGGTGGCCACCCTCCGGGACGCAGTGGTCCTGCGCGGCGGCTTCCGCTTCGGGCCCGCCTCGCTCCAGATCGACTGGGCGGACCGGGTGGCGATCACCGGCGCCAACGGCGCCGGCAAGTCCACGCTGCTCGCCGCGCTGCTCGGCCGGATCGCCCTCGAGGAGGGACACGCCTCGCTGGGGTCGGGTGTCGTCGTCGGCGAGGTCGACCAGGCCCGCCGCCTGTTCTACGGGGACGAGTCCCTCCTGGACGCCTTCTGCGCGGCCGTCCCCGACACCGAACCCGCCGAAGTGCGCACGCTGCTGGCCAAGTTCGGTCTCAAGGCCGACCATGTGCTGCGCCCGGCGACGACCCTCTCACCGGGGGAGCGGACCCGCGCCGCGCTCGCCCTGCTCCAGGGCCGCGGCGTCAATCTGCTCGTGCTGGACGAGCCGACCAACCACCTCGACCTGCCCGCCATCGAGCAGCTGGAGTCGGCGCTGGACTCGTACACGGGCACGCTGCTGCTGGTCACGCACGACCGGCGGATGCTGGACGCCGTCCGTGTCACCCGCCGCGTGGAAGTGGCGGACGGCAAGGTGACCGAGCTCTGACACGTCCCTACCGGCCGGGGACTTCCCGGCCGGTAGGGACGGTCGGGCGTCAGCGGTTCTTCGGGTCCACCAGACCCGCGCGGCGCAGGGCGTCCGCCATCGCGCCGTTCGACGGCGCCGGGGCCTGACGCGCCGCGCCGCGCCGGTCGCCGCCGCCTCCGCCGCGGCGCTCACGTCCGCCGCCGCCTCCCTGGCGCTGCTGCGGGGGCCGGCCGCCGCGTTCGCGCCGCGGCGCCTGTGTCTGAGACGCCTCGTCGTCCAGCCGCAGCGTCAGCGAGATCCGCTTGCGCGGGATGTCGACGTCGAGAACCTTCACCTTCACCACGTCGCCCGACTTGACCACGTCCCGCGGGTCCTTGACGAACGTCTTGGACATCGCCGACACGTGCACCAGACCGTCCTGGTGGACACCGATGTCCACGAACGCCCCGAACGCGGCCACGTTGGTGACGACGCCCTCCAGCACCATCCCGGAGACCAGGTCACCGATCTTCTCGACACCCTCCTTGAAGGTGGCCGTCCGAAACGCCGGACGCGGGTCGCGGCCCGGCTTCTCCAGCTCGCGCAGGATGTCCGTCACCGTCGGCAGACCGAAGGTCTCGTCCACGAAGTCCGCGGGGCGCAGCGACCGCAGCACCGATGTGTTGCCGATGAGCGAGGCCACCTCGCCACCGCCGGTCTTCACCATCCGCCGCACCACGGGGTACGCCTCCGGGTGGACGCTCGAGGCGTCCAGCGGGTCGTCGCCGCCGCGGATGCGCAGGAACCCCGCGCACTGCTCGTACGCCTTCGGGCCGAGGCGCGCCACGTCCTTGAGCGCTTTGCGGGAACGGAACGGGCCGTTGGTGTCGCGGTGCGCGACGATGTTCTCCGCGAGGCTGGCGCCGATGCCGGACACCCGTGAGAGCAGCGGCGCGGAGGCCGTGTTGACGTCGACGCCGACACCGTTCACACAGTCCTCGACGACGGCGTCGAGCGAGCGCGAGAGCTTCACCTCGGACAGGTCGTGCTGATACTGGCCGACACCGATGGACTTGGGGTCGATCTTGACCAGTTCGGCCAGCGGGTCCTGCAGCCGGCGCGCGATCGACACGGCGCCGCGCAGTGAGACGTCCAGGCCGGGCAGCTCCTGCGAGGCGAACGCCGAGGCCGAGTACACCGAGGCGCCCGCCTCCGAGACCATGACCTTGGTCAGGCCCAGCTCCGGGTGCCTGGCGAGCAGGTCGCCGGCGAGCTTGTCCGTCTCGCGGGAGGCGGTGCCGTTACCGATCGCGATCAGCTCGACGGCATGCTCCTCGGCGAGGCGCGCCAGCTTCGCGAGCGACTCGTCCCACTTGTTCGCGGGGACGTGCGGATAGATCGTGTCGGTGGCGACGACCTTGCCGGTCGCGTCGACCACGGCGACCTTCACGCCCGTACGGAAGCCGGGGTCGAGCCCGAGCGTGGCGCGGGTGCCGGCCGGAGCGGCGAGCAGCAGGTCCCGCAGGTTCGCCGCGAAGACGCGCACCGCCTCGTCCTCGGCGGCCGTACGCAGCCGCAGCCGCAGGTCGATGCCCAGGTGCACCAGGATCCGGGTGCGCCAGGCCCAGCGCACGGTGTCGCCGAGCCACTTGTCGCCGGGGCGGCCCTGCTGGGACACGCCGAAGCGGGCCGCGACGATGCCCTCGTAGGAGGAGGGGCCCTCGACCGGCTCCTCCGGTTCCAGCACCAGGTCGAGGACCTCCTCCTTCTCACCGCGGAACATCGCGAGGATCCGGTGCGAGGGCAGCTCGGTGAAGCCCTCCGTGAAGTCGAAGTAGTCGGCGAACTTGGCGCCCGCCTCCTCCTTCCCCTCCCGGACCTTCGCAGCGAGCCGGCCACGGGTCCACATCCGCTCGCGCAGCTCGCCGATGAGGTCGGCGTCCTCGGAGAAACGCTCCGCCAGGATGGCCCGCGCCCCCTCCAGGGCAGCGGGCGCGTCCGTGACGCCCTTGTCGGCGTCGACGAACGCAGCCGCGGCGGCGAGCGGTTCGACCGACGGGTCGGCGAGCAGCCCCTCGGCCAGCGGCTCGAGGCCCGCCTCCCGCGCGATCTGCGCCTTGGTGCGCCGCTTGGGCTTGAACGGCAGATAGATGTCCTCGAGCCGCGCCTTGGTGTCCGCGGCCCGGATCTGCGCCTCGAGCTCGTCCGTGAGCTTGCCCTGCTCGCGCACGGATTCAAGGATCGCGGTCCGCCGCTCCTCCAGCTCCCGGAGATAGCGCAGCCGCTCCTCGAGCGTGCGCAGCTGCGCGTCGTCGAGCATCTCGGTCGCTTCCTTGCGGTAGCGCGCGATGAACGGCACGGTCGACCCGCCGTCGAGCAGCTCGACGGCCGCCTTCACCTGCCGCTCCCGTACGCCGAGCTCCTCGGCGATCCTGCCTTCGATGGACGTCGTCACGGTTGTCCGACTCGCCTTCTCGTGCTCGCTGTGCTTGAGAGTGCATTGTGCCGGGTGGCCGGGCGCCGTGTCGCGTGCCTCAGACGTGCCGTGTCCGCCCGCCGCGGGACGCACTGCGGGAGGCGCCGCCGAAGAGCCGGGCGAGGAGACGGAAGGGCAGCGTCACCACGGTGGCGATCGCAGAGCCGATCATTCGGAGAGCGTCAGCTATGGAGCGGAGCACAATCGACCTCCTGTTGGGGGACGTTGGGCTCGGTCGGGTAACCGGGATCCCCCCTGGCCAAACGTCCCCGTCGTCGCCGGTGCGACCGCCGCCGGGGCCGCCCGTGTCAGGCCTTGCCGACCAGATCCGGCGGGAAAGCGCCCGCGGCCGCCGCGGTCATCAGGAAGCCCCGGCCCAGTTCGGTCAGGCGCTCGACCCCCGTCACGCCCAGGTGCTCGTAGGGGGCGCGGTCCAGGCGGTCCGTGTGCTCCTCCACCTCGGCCCGCAGCGCGGTGCCGCTCTCCGTCAACCCGCCCTCGGCGCCGAGCAGTCCGCGTTCCCGCAGCCGCGCCTCGGCCGCCTCCCAGTCGGACCGGCCCCAGCCGCGCGTGGCCAGGATCCAGCGCGGTGACATGCCCTTGCCCGTGGCGGTGTGGCTCACCAGCGCCTCCAGCGGGTCGAATCCGGCCGCCAGCAGCGCCGCCAGATGGCCGTCGCCGCGGTGCTCGCGCAGCAGCGTCGCCGCGTGCCAGTACGCCAGGTGCGGCTCCGTGGGCACGGGCAGGTCCGCGTGGGCCGCGTACAGAGGGCGGGCGTGCCTGGTGCACGCCTCGGCCGCGTGCAGCGCGAGCTCGGCGGCCTCCGCCATCTCGGCGGAGGAGACGACGTCGTCGCCGAGCAGCCGACGCAGGGTGCTGTCGGCGGCCCGCATCCGCGCGTCGAGCACGGTCTGCGGCGAGGCGGTGTCCCACACGGCCGGCAGGTGCTTGGCGATCAGGTCGTGGTTGAAGTTGTAGAACGTGGCGGCGACCGCGCCGGGCCCGACCGCGCCCAACGCGGCGGCGCGTCCCGCGAAGTACGCGGCATCCGAATCCTCGATGCCGATCCGGCCGAGCTCGTCCGTGAAGTCGGGCGAGAAGTAGACCGTGGAGTGCAGTGGATTGACGACGTTGTGACAGCGGCGTCCGGCGCGCGGGTGCAGAGAGCTCATGAGTGCACGTTACCGACTGGTTGGTACGCCTGGAAGTGCCGGGCATCCACAGGACCGCCATGGCAGGAAAGGTGGGGTTCTCGTCATTGCGGCCGCACCCGGAGGTGCGAAGGATGAAGGGCATGACGGAGCGAACACTGCTCGTCGTCCTCTTCGACGACGTGCAGAGCCTCGATGTGACAGGGCCGGTCGAGGTCTTCCAAGGGGCCGCCCTGGCCTGCGGCGACGGGTCCGCGTACCGGATCCGTACCGCCTCGCTCGACGGCTCGCCGGTACGGACCTCCAGCGGCCTCACGCTGGTTCCCGACGGCAGCCTCATGGACGCCGTCACCCCGCACACCCTCCTCGTCCCCGGAGGCGAGGGCACCCGCCGCCCCGATCCGCGCCTGGTCGACTGGCTGCGTGCCAACGCGCCGCAAGCCGGGCGCCTTGTCTCCGTCTGCACCGGGGCCCTGCTGCTCGCGGAGGCAGGACTGCTCGACGGCCACCGGGCCACCACCCATTGGCGCGCCTGTGACCACCTCGCCGGCGCCTATCCGAAGGTCGACGTCGAGCCCGACCCGATCTTCGTACGCGACGGCCGGATCTCCACCTCCGCGGGTGTCACGGCCGGGATCGACCTGGCGCTGGCCCTGGTGGAGGAGGACCTCGGCAGGGACATCGCCCTCACCGTGGCCCGCCATCTCGTCGTCTTCCTGCGCCGGCCCGGCAACCAGTCCCAGTTCAGCGCCCAGCTCGCGGCCCAGACCGCCACCCGCGAACCGCTGCGCGCGGTGCAGCACTGGGTCACCCAGCACCCGGAGGCCGACCTGTCGGTCGAGTCGCTCGCCGACCGCGCCGGACTGTCCCCCCGCCACTTCGCCCGTGCCTTCCACGCGGAAACGGGTACGACACCGGGCCGCTATGTCGAGCGGGTACGGCTGGAGCACGCCAGAAGGCTCCTCGAGGACACCGCCGACGGGGTCACCAAGATCTCGCGCGCCTGTGGTTACGGCACCAGCGAGGCCATGCGCAGGGCGTTCGTCAAAGCCCTCGGCGTCGCACCTGCCGAGTACCGCCGCCGCTTCCGCGGCCCCGCGCGGCAACCCGCCCACTGAGCACGCACCCGACGAAAGGGAACGCCCCGTGACCACGCAGATCGCCGTCCTCCTCTTCGACCGCTTCACGGCTCTGGACGCCGTCGGCCCCTACGAAGTGCTGTGCCGCCTTCCCGACACCGAGGTCGTCTTCGTCGCCGAGCGGACCGGCCCGGTGCCGAACGACCGTGACGAACTGAATCTGGTCGCCACCAGGACGTTCGAGGAGGTGACCGAACCGGACGTCGTCGTCGTGCCCGGCGGCCCCGGCCAGGACGGGCAGATGGACAACGAGGCGCTCCTGGAATGGCTGCGTGCCGTGGACGCGACCAGTACCTGGACGACGTCGGTGTGCACCGGCTCACTGCTGCTCGCGGAGGCAGGACTGCTGAAGGGCCGCGAGGCGACCTCGCACTGGCTCGCCCTGGACGAACTCAAGCGGCTGGGCGCCGAGCCGACCGGCCGCCGGGTCGTCACCGACGGCAAATACGTCACGGCCGCCGGTGTCTCGTCCGGCATCGACATGGGACTCACGCTGGTCGGCAGGCTGGCCGGTGACGAACACGCCCAGGCCGTGCAACTGCTGACCGAGTACGACCCCCAGCCGCCCTACGACGCGGGCTCGCCCGAGAAGGCCCCGGCGCACCTGGTCGAGGAGTTCCGTACCGGAGGCCGCTTCATCTCCCGGTAGAGGCAGGGAAGTCGGCGGCCTCCGGCGCCCAGGTGAAGCGCGGCGCGCGCCGCTCCAGGAAGGCGGCGACCCCCTCCGCGGTGTCGCCGCTGCCGCGCGCCTGCTCCGCCCAGTACGCGTCCCGGTCCGTTCGGCCCGCGGCGAACTCCTTCGCCGCGCACTGCGTCAGCTGCGAGCGCGACACCAGGATCCGGGTGAACTCCGCGGCCCGCCGGCCCAGCTCGTCCTTGGGCAGCACCTCGTCGACCAGCCCGGTCCGCAGCGCCCGCTCCGTACCGATCAACTCTCCGGAAAACAGCAGGTACTTGGCCGCCGCCGGACCCACCAGCGCGGCGAGCCGGCGGGTGGAGGCCGCCGGGTAGACGATGCCGAGCTTCGCCGGTGTCACACCGAACCGGGAGCCCTGCTCCGCGAAACGCAGATCGCAGGCCGCGGCGAGCTGGCAGCCGCCGCCCACGCAGTAGCCGCGCACCACGGCAAGCGTGGGTTTGGGGAAGGCGGCGAGTGCTTCCTCCGCGCGTACCGCCAGCGACTGCGGGTCCTCGCCGGGCGCCTGCAGCGAGGAGATGTCCGCGCCCGCGCAGAACGTCCCGCCCTCACCGGTCAGCACCAATGCCCGTACGGCCTCCTGCACCGCCAACTGCTCGAGCAGTTCGGGCAGGGCGCGCCACATGCCGGCGGTCATGGCGTTGCGCTTGGCGGGGTTGCTGATGACGACGGTGGCGACACCGTCCGCGACGGTGTGCCTCAGCCGTGGCGGCTGCGCCTTCGGGGACTCCATGCGCCGGATGCTATCCCCAGGACCCGAACCTATGATCAAGAAGGGGGTGCCGCTCGCAGGGGGATTGCCAAGGAGGCGTCTGATGGCCGGTACCACCCGGGCGGAGAAGGACCAGCACCGCCGGGAGAAGAAGCTGCGCCGCGGCTTCGGCAGGCTGGCCGCGCTGGGCGCGATCCTGGCGCTGGGCGGTCTCGTCGGACTCGTCTACACGGGCGTCGCGACACTCACCTCGATGCTCCTGTTCGGCTGGCTGCTGCTGATCTGCGGCGTCGTCGGCCTGCTGCACGCGGTCGAGTCGCGCGGCAGCAACTTCTTCTGGCTGGCCGTCGTGGTCGCGGCGCTGAACATCGCGGCGGGCGCGGTCGTCATCCGCTACCCGGAGACCACGGCGGAGGGCCTCACGATGTTCGCCGCGCTGCTCTTCCTCACCGGCGGGCTCTTCCGGCTGGTGGGCAGTGTGGTCGTGCGCGGCCCGCAGTTCGGCTGGACCCTGGTGCAGGGCGCCTTCGGCCTGCTGCTGGGCGTCCTGGTGCTCGCCGACTGGCCGGACAGCAGCCTCTACGTCCTCGGTACGTTCTTCTCCCTGGCGCTGCTCTTCGACGGTCTGGGTCTGATCGCGATCGGCGTCGGCGGCCGGCGGGTCGTCAGCATGGTCACGGAGCAGCCGGTGGACCGTGGGGACCGCGGGACCCGGGAAAACGCGGATAAGAGTGCTGAAACGATTGACCAGGCGAAGCGGGCAGAAGGAGATTCCGACCAATCACACAACTGACCCTGTCATACGCATCCGATCAAAGGGCGTCGATAGCCGTTCATTTCCGATCAGCGGTACGGCACGGACCAACTGACTACCAACACTTGTTGCCGAAGGTCAGTGGGACGAGCCGAAGGTGGTGCCGGACTATGGAGAGCCGCGGGAGCGTGCCGGCCCGGCCGCTGTCGTACGAGGGCGCCTGGCGGTTCACCGCTCCCGCGCTCGATGTGTCCGTCCCGCAGGCACGGCACGCCGTACGGGACCTCCTCGCTCGCCAGGGCGTGCCGGTCGCCGACGACGTGGTGCAGGGCCTGCTGCTGATCGTCTCCGAACTGGTCACCAACTCCGTGCGGCACGCAGCCCTGCTCTCGCCGGAGGTCGCCGTCGAGGTCGCCATCGGCGCGCACTGGGTGCGGGTTTCGGTGGAGGACAACCACCCCTACCGGCCGAAGGCGCTGGAGACCGACTCCGCGCAGACGGGCGGCCGTGGACTGCTGCTGGTCCGCGAGATCACCCGGGAGGCCGGGGGAACCTGCGACGTCGAGCACACGGTGAGCGGCGGCAAGGTCATCTGGGCCGAGCTGCCGCTGCTGCCGCGGTTCCAGAGCGGCGTGGCGGCCTTGTGAAACCGCGTTCCGGCGATCAGGCCGGACAGGTCCGAGGCGCCGTGCCGCGGGAGCCTACCGCTACCAGCCGCCGGACGGTCCCGTCAGCTCCTTGACCGCGGGCCGGGCCGCGTCCAGCACCGTCATGAACCACGCCGAGAACGGCGCCGACCCGTGCAGGTCGGCCAGCTCGTCCGGCGTCACGAAGGCCGTCTCGCCGATCTCCTCGGAATCCGGCCGCAGCGGGGACTGCACCAGCCCGACGAAGAGATGGTTGTACTCCTGCTCGACCAGGCCCGACTCCGGGTCCGGATGGTTGTAGCGGACCGTCCCCGCCTCGGCGAGCAGCGACGGCGAGACCCCCAGCTCCTCGTGCGTACGCCGGGCGGCCGCGGCGAACGGCGCCTCGCCCGGGTACGGATGGCCGCAGCAACTGTTCGACCAGACACCGGGGGAGTGGTACTTGCCGAGCGCACGGCGCTGCAGCAACAGCCGGCCCTGCTCGTCGAAGAGGAACACCGAGAACGCGCGGTGGAGCCGGCCGGGCGGCTGGTGGGCGGCGAGCTTCTCCGCCGTACCGACGGTATTGCCCTCCTCGTCGACCAGCTCGAGCAGGATCGCTGGTGATGTGCCGTTCGACGCACTGGTCGCCGCGGTGGCTGGTGTGATCGGCATAACCGTCCTTCGCATCGGTCCTCGGCCCTGCGGCCTTCCGGTGGAAGATCCCTGGGCCCCGCTCAGTCTGCCGTACAAAAGCGGCTTGTCCGTACTTCGGCGGCAACCTGGCATGTCCGCCCCGCCACGCGCGCCCGTGGCGGGGCGGGCGCACGTTCAGACGCCGAAGGCCGCCGGACAGGTGATCGTGCCCCGCGGCACGTCCCTGCCGTCGAGCGCCAGCACCATCAGGGCCTCCTCGCATGCTGCGAACGAAGTCCTGATGCCGTGCCCGGAAGCGATCTCGAAACCGAACCTCGGGTAGTACTCGGGGTGCCCGAGGACGACGACCGGGCCCTCACCGCGCACGCGCGCCGCATCCAGCACCGCCCGCACCACCGCCTGTCCCGCGCCCTGCCGCTGATGACGCGGCGCGGTCGCCACCGGCGCGAGAGCCAGCGCCGGCACGCCGCCGATGCGGCACCTGGTGAGCAGCGCGTAGGCGGCCACCGACCCGTCCGCCGCCTCGGCCACGTACGACAGCCCAGGCAGCCATGCGTCGCCGTCCAGGCGCAGCGCGTCCACCAGAGCGGCCTCCTCGGCGGAGGGGAACGCGGCCGCGTTGACGGCGCGCACCGCCGGGATGTCGGCCGCGGTCTCGGGACGCGTACGCCAGCGCGGATCGGCGGGACGCAGCACGTAGCCGGTGTAGCCGAACTCCGAGCCGTGCTCGCGGCGCACGGCGATTTCCTCGCGGGTCGCGGCCAGCGCCTCGGCCATCCCCGGTGCGCCGGCGTCCGCCGCGTCGACCCGCTCGGCCAACGGGCCGTAGTACTCGTCCCAGTCGCTCTCCGGCTGTCGGTACAGGCCGAGGACGTCGTAGCCAGCCGTGACGGCCGCCGAGCAGTTCTGTGCGGTCGTGCGCAGCGCGTAGTGCCGATCCCAGAAGGCGCGGGCCTCGGCCGACGGCGTCTCGGCCGTCCACTCGCACTCGGTGAGGACCAGACTGCCTCCGGGGGCGATCAGCCTGCGCCACTTCTCGAGGGCGGTGTCGAAACCGATGCTGTACGCCGAGCTCTCCGCCCAGACGGCGTCGAAGGAGCCGTCCGGGAAGGGGAGCGCACCCATGTCGGCGTGGACGGTGCGGATCGCCTCACCGAGGCCGCGCGCCTCGGCGCTGCGCCGCAGCTCGTCGAGGAACGGTTCGTGCAGATCCACTGCCGTCACCTGTGCGCCGGCCCGTGCGGCCAGCAGCAGGGCACTGCGACCCGGGCCGCAGCCCAGATCGAGGGCCCGCGCACGCGCCGGCAGCGGGCCCGCCATGGCGAGCAGACGGGCGGAGGTGGCGTCGGAACCGGGTCCCTGCCGCGGCAGACCGTGGTGCAGGGCGAAGAAAGCGTCGTGCAGAGCGTTGTCGGACAACGTGGAAACCCTTGTCTGAAGGGGCTCCGGCCGACGTGCGCGACCGTGGGACCGGGGGAAAACCGGACCGGGGTCGGGTCAGGGTCGGACGGAGGCCCGGAGGTTGAGGAAGGACCGGGCGCTGCGCCGGGCAGCGTCCATCGCGACGGTCATCAACCTCAGCTCCTCTCAAGGGCGGTGGGACGTGGTTGCCCCCGCGAAGAACCCTAGCAGCGGCCGGGCCGCTCGGTGACGGGGTCCGTCAGTGACAGAGCTTCGCCTCGTGCTCCGCGTGGCCCACGGGCTCCAGCTGGAAGGTGCAGTGCTCGACGTCGAAGTGCGCACCGAGACAGCCCTGCAGGTCGTGCAGCATCTTCTCGTGTCCCACCGAGTCCAGCACGTCCTGGCTCACGACCACGTGCGCGGAGAGCACCGGCATCCCGGACGTGATCGTCCAGGCGTGCAGATCGTGCACGTCCTCCACACCCGGCAGCGCCAATATGTGGGCACGGACGTCACCCATGTCGACGCCCTGGGGGGCCGCCTCCAGCAGTACGTTCAGCGTCTCCCGCAGCAGCCGCCAGGTGCGCGGCACGATCATCAGCCCGATGGCCAGGGAGGCGATCGGGTCGGCGTACTGCCAGCCGGTCCCCAGGATGATCCCCGCCGAGATCAGGACGGTCACCGAACCGAGCGCGTCCGCCAGCACCTCCAGGTACGCGCCCCGCACGTTGAGGCTCTCCTTCTGTCCCCGCATCAGCAGGGTCAGCGAGACCATGTTTGCCACGAGGCCGACGAGTGCGAAAACGACGGTCAGACCGCCCCGGGTCTGCGCGGGCTCGATGAAACGCTCCACCGCCTCGAAGAGCAGGAAGCCGCCCACACCGATGAGCAGCAGACAGTTGGCGAGCGCCGCGAGGATCTCGGCACGGGCGAAGCCGAACGTGCGGTTCTGCCCGGCGGGCCGGTTTGCGAAGTGGATCGCCAGCAGCGCCATGGCGAGCCCCACCGCGTCCGTCGCCATATGGGCGGCGTCCGCGATCAGGGCCAGTGAGCCCGACAGCACGCCACCGATGATCTCCAGCACCATCACGCCCAGCGTGATCGCGAGGGCGATCCTCAGCCGGCCCTTGTAGAGGGCGGCGGCGGTGCCCGTCGGCGGGGGGCCGCCGTGCCCGTGCCCGTGGTCGTGCCCAGCCCCCATGTCGGTGCCCTTCCGTCAGCCCGCATCCGCTGCATCGCTCGGTCGAGCCCCAGTCAACTACGGGCGGGGGGTATCGGGCAACACGGCACTGAACACCGTTGTCATATGCTCTGACCTGCGGAAATGCTCGCAGGTCAGAGCCTCGGGACGATCAGTGAGCAGCCGTTTCCGGGTGCCTGGCCGACCAGCCTGCCCAGGCGGACGCGACCATGTCGCGTACCCCGTACGAAGCGGTCCACCCGAGTTCCTCGGCGATCAGCTCGACCGATGCGACGGCCTTCGCGGCGTCTCCGGCCCGCCGCGGCTCGACCACCGGATCGAAGTGGCGGCCGGTCACCTCGCCCACCACGCGGGCGAGCTCCCGGACCGAGACGCCGACCCCGCGGCCGATGTTGACGGTGAGGTCCTTGCCGGCCTCGGTCCCGGCGAGCCGTCGCGCCACCGCCAGGTGCGCGTCGGCGAGATCGGCGACATGGATGTAGTCGCGGATGCAGGTCCCGTCCGGGGTGGGGTAGTCCGCGCCGAAGATCCGCGGCGCCTCCCCACGGGTGATCCGGTCGAAGAACATCGGGATGATGTTGAACACCCCCGTGTCCGCCAGCTCGGGAGCGGCCGCACCCGCGACGTTGAAGTACCGCAGACAGGCGGTCGACAGGCCGTGCGCCCGCCCGGCGGCCCGCACCAGCCACTCGCCCGTGAGCTTCGTCTCCCCGTACGGGTTGATCGGCTCGCACGCGGCCGACTCCGACACGAGGTCCGTGTCCGGCACCCCGTACACGGCGGCGGAGGACGAGAACAGGAACCGCTGCACACCGGCGGCGACGACGGCCTCCAGCAGCACGGTGAGCCCGTACACGTTCTCCCGGTAGTACCTGAGCGGCTGTTCCACCGACTCGCCGACCTGCTTCTTCGCGGCGAGGTGCACCACACCCGTGACGGCGTGCCCGGCGAGTACGCGGTCCACCGCGTCGCGGTCGAGCACAGATCCGCGCACCAGTGGGACGCCGGCCGGCAGCCGCCCGGGAATCCCCGAGGACAGGTCGTCGAGCACGACGACCCGTTCACCGGCAGCTGTCATGGCGTGCGCCACATGCGCCCCGATGTATCCCGCTCCACCTGTGATCAGCCAAGTCATGACGGCCACCCTATGGGGTGCCCCGCCTCGGCCCGGGCCGGTTGCGACCGCCCCACCGTGCTTCCCGGCGCCTCGGGCAACCCGCGGTTTGGAGGGCGGGGCATCGATCGACAATGATGATCTCGGCGGGCCGCCAGGGCGTGAACGGCCGGTGAACTCGGGCTTCCGTTCATCCGATAGCCTCAGCCGACGTGCCGCCGCCCGACCGCCGGGCCGGACAGGGCCGCCGTGCACCAGCACCGTCAGCTCCAAGGAGTGAGTTCGTCTGTCGACCGCCATCCTCACCGGTCCGCCCGCACCCGGATCGTCGCTCGAGGGCGATCTGCGGTCGCTGGGCTTCGACGTGCGGGTCGCCAACGGCCCCGAGCACACCGCCGCACTGATTTCGGCCGTGCCCGCTGCCGAGCGGGTCGCCCTGGTCGATCCGCGCTTCGTGGGCCATGTGCACGCCCTGCGGCTGGCGCTCACCGACCCGCGCTTCCCCGCCGCCTCGGTCACCGGAGCGCTCACCGCCCAGCCGGCCGGTCGTGTCGCGCTGGCGGGCGCGGTACGGGCGGTCTCCGCCACCGTGCCCGCGGGAGCGGGCGCCGTGGCCGGTGACGGCGTCGTCGACAGCGTCATCGCCGAGCTCGAGGCGCAGGGTGTGGCCGTGCACCACCCCGAACTGGGCTCCCTGATCGCCGCCGTGCCCTCGGAGGCGGCGGAGCGGCACCGGGTGCGCGCCGCCGTCGAGGCGGTCGACGACGAGGCGGTACGGCTGCGTTCAGCCGTGAAGGCGCGCGACGGCTTCTTCACCACCTTCTGCATCAGCCCGTACTCGCGTTACATCGCCCGCTGGTGCGCCCGCCGGGGACTGACTCCGAACCAGGTCACCACCGCGTCCCTGCTCACCGCGCTGATCGCGGCGGGCTGCGCGGCCACCGGCACCCGCGCCGGCTTCGTCGCGGCCGGCCTGCTCCTGCTGTTCTCGTTCGTCCTGGACTGCACCGACGGGCAGCTCGCCCGCTACTCCCTGCAGTACTCGACGATGGGCGCCTGGCTCGACGCGACCTTCGACCGGGCCAAGGAGTACGCCTACTACGCGGGCCTCGCGCTCGGCGCGGCCCGCGGCGGGGACGACGTATGGGCGCTCGCGCTGGGCGCGATGGTGCTGCAGACCTGCCGGCACGTCGTGGACTTCTCCTTCAACGAGGCGAACCACGACGCGACCGCGAACACGAGTCCCACCGCAGCCCTGTCCAGCAAACTCGACAGCGTCGGTTGGACGGTCTGGCTGCGCCGGATGATAGTGCTCCCGATCGGTGAACGCTGGGCGATGATCGCCGTGCTCACCGCCGTGACCACCCCGCGCATCGTCTTCTGCGCCCTGCTCGTCGGCTGCGCGCTCGCCGCCTGCTACACCACGGCCGGCCGCGTCCTGCGCTCCCTGACGCGCAAGGCGCACCGGACCGACCGCGCGGCCCAGGCGCTCGCCGACCTCGCGGACTCCGGACCGGCGGCCGAGGCCGTGGCCCGCGTCACCGCGCGCACCGCGCGGAGCCTGCCGGGAATCGCACCGCTCGCGGCGGCCGTCGCCGGTGCGGCAGCGCTGGTGGCGACCGCCGCGTTCACCGGATTCGGCAGCGTCTGGACGGTCGTCGCCGCCCTCGGGTACGCGGCCACCTCGGGAATCGCCGTCGCCCGCCCCCTCAAGGGCGCCCTCGACTGGCTCGTCCCCCCCGTCTTCCGGGCCGCCGAGTACGGCACGATCCTCGTCCTCGCCGCCCACGCGGGGGTGAACGGGGCATTGCCCGCGGCTTTCGGCCTGATTGCGGCTGTCGCCTACCATCACTACGACACGGTGTACCGCATCCGCGGTGGCACCGGCGCGCCCCCGCACTGGCTGGTGCGGACGATCGGCGGGCACGAAGGGCGGGTCCTCGCGGTCACGCTGCTCGCCCTCCTGCCGGGCGCCACAGACTTCACCATCGCGCTGACGGTCCTCGCTGTGGCCGTGGCCCTCGTGGTGCTGGTGGAGAGCATCCGTTTCTGGGTGTCCTCACAAGCACCCGCCGTACATGACGAAGGAGAACCCGCATGATCGGCCTCGTACTGGCAGCCGGTGCCGGACGGCGTCTGCGTCCCTACACGGACACCCTCCCGAAGGCCCTCGTGCCGGTGGACGGCGAAACGACCGTCCTGGATCTGACCCTGGGCAACTTCGCGGAGATCGGGCTGACCGAGGCCGCGATCGTCGTCGGCTACCGCAAGGAGGCCGTGTACGAGCGCAGGGCGGCGCTGGAGGCGAAGTACGGGCTGAAGCTCACCCTCGTCGACAACGACAAGGCGGAGGAGTGGAACAACGCCTACTCCCTGTGGTGCGCCCGTGACGTCATCGCCGAGGGCGTGATCCTCGCCAACGGCGACACCGTCCACCCCGTCTCCGTCGAGCAGACGCTGCTCGCCGCCCGCGGCAACGGCCAGAAGATCATCCTTGCCCTCGACACGGTGAAGCACCTCGCCGACGAGGAGATGAAGGTCATCACCGCCGAGGGCAAGGGCGTCCAGCGGATCACCAAGCTGATGGACCCGGCCACCGCCACCGGCGAGTACATCGGTGTCACGCTCATCGAGCCCGACGCGGCCGCCGACCTCGCCGACGCGCTCAGGGCCACCTTCGAACGGGACCCCGACCTCTACTACGAGGACGGCTACCAGGAGCTCGTGAACCGTGGCTTCACGGTCGACGTGGCGCCCATCGGCGACGTCAAGTGGGTCGAAATCGACAACCACGACGACCTCGCGAAGGGCCGTGAGATCGCGTGCCAGTACTGACCCGGCTCATCCCCTCACCGGTCGTCGTCGACATCCGCGCGGGTGCCCTCGACGACCTGGCCGGCATCCTCGCCGACCAGCGGATCTCGTCCTCCGGCAGGCTGGCCTTCGCGATCAGCGGCGGTTCCGGCCAGAAGCTGCGCGAGAAAGTCGCCCCGGCCCTGACCGGCGCCGACTGGTACGAGGTCTGCGACGGCACCATCGACTCGGCGGTCAAGCTCGCCGACGACATGAAGGGCAACCGCTACGACGCGGTCGTCGGCCTCGGGGGCGGCAAGATCATCGACGTGGCCAAGTACGCCGCGGCCCGGGTGGGCCTCCCGCTCGTGGCCGTCGCCACCAACCTGGCCCACGACGGCCTGTGCTCGCCGATCTCCATCCTGGACAACGACAACGGCCGCGGCTCCTACGGCGTCCCCTCCCCGATCGCCATGGTCATCGACCTCGACGTGGTCCGGGAGGCGCCGGTTCGTTTCGTCCGCTCCGGCATCGGCGACGCGATCTCCAACATCTCGGCGATCGCCGACTGGGAGCTCTCCCACCGGATCAAGGGCGAGAACGTCGACGGCCTGGCGGCCGCCATGGCCCGTACCGCCGGTGAGTCCGTGCTGCGTCACCCCGGGGGCGTCGGCGACGACGAGTTCCTCACCGTCCTCGCCGAGGCCCTGGTGCTGTCCGGGATCGCCATGTCGATCAGCGGCGACTCCCGGCCCTCGTCCGGCGCCTGCCACGAGATCAGCCACGCCTTCGACCTGCTGTACCCCAAGCGCGCCGCGAGCCACGGCGAGCAGTGCGGCCTCGGCGCCGCCTTCGCGATGCACCTGCGCGGCGCCCACGAACAGGCGGGCCTGTTCGCCGAGGTGCTGCGGCGGCACGGGCTGCCCGTCACGCCCGACGAGATCGGGTTCTCCCCGGACGAGTTCGTGCGTGCTGTCGAGTACGCGCCGCAGACCCGCCCCGGCCGCTTCACCATCCTTGAGCACCTCGACCTCACCCACGACCAGATCAGGGACGCGTACGCCGACTATGCCAAGACCATCAGTAGCTGAACTCCGCCCGGTCGTTCACCCCGCGGGTGTGAAGGACCGGCGCAGCGGTGAGCACTGGGCCGGGCGCCTGTACATGCGGGAGATCTCGCTTCGCGTCGACCGGTACCTGGTGAACACCGCGATCACGCCGAACCAGCTGACCTATCTGATGACCCTCGCCGGTGTCCTGGCCGCTCCGGCCCTGCTGGTGCCCGGCATATGGGGAGCCGTCCTCGGTGTGGTGGCGGTACAGCTCTATCTGCTGCTCGACTGCGTCGACGGGGAGATCGCCCGCTGGAAGCAGCAGTTCTCGCTCTCCGGGGTGTACCTGGACAGGGTCGGCGCCTATCTGTGCGACGCCGCCGTCCTGGTCGGCTTCGGACTGCGCGCCGCCGATCTGTGGGGCAGCGGGCGGATCGACTGGCTGTGGGCCTTCCTCGGCACCCTCGCCGCGCTCGGCGCGATCCTGATCAAGGCCGAGACCGACCTGGTCGGTGTCGCCCGCCACCAGGGCGGGCTGCCGCCGGTGAAGGAGGCGGCGGCCGAGCCGCGCTCCTCGGGGGTGGCCCTCGCCCGCCGGGCCGCTGCCGCACTGAAGTTCCACCGGCTGGTCCTCGGCATCGAGGCCTCCCTCCTCATCCTGCTGCTGGCCGTGCTGGACCAGGTCCGTGGCGACCTGTTCTTCTCCCGCCTCGGCGTGGCCGTGCTGGCCGGTATCGCGCTGCTCCAGACGCTGCTGCACCTGGTCTCCGTCCTGGCGTCGAGCAGGCTGAAATGACCGCTCCGCTGAAGCTTGGCGCCGTCGTCATCACGATGGGGACCCGGCCCGACGAACTGCGCGCACTTCTCGACTCGGTCGCGAAGCAGGACGGCGACCCGATCCAGGTGGTCGTCGTCGGCAACGGCGCCCCCGTGGTCGACGTGCCCGAGGGTGTGCGCACCGTGGACCTGCCGGAGAACCTGGGCATCCCGGGCGGCCGCAACGTCGGGATCGAGGCCTTCGGGCCCGGCGGCCGTGACGTCGACGTACTGCTCTTCCTCGACGACGACGGGCTGCTGCCCGACACCGGCACCGCCCGGCTGGTCCGTGAGGCCTTCGACGCCGACCCGGGGCTCGGTATCGTCAGCTTCCGCATCGCCGACCCGGAGACCGGGCTCACCCAGCGCCGCCACGTCCCGCGGCTGCGCGCCTCCGACCCGATGCGCTCCTCGCGGGTCACCACCTTCCTCGGCGGCGCCAACGCCGTGCGCACCAAGGTCCTGGGCGAGGTCGGCGGGCTCCCGGACGAGTTCTTCTACGCGCACGAGGAGACGGATCTCGCCTGGCGGGCGCTGGACGCCGGCTGGTCCATCGAGTACCGCGCGGACATGCTGCTCCTCCACCCGACCATGCCCCCGTCCCGGCACGCGGTCTACCACCGGATGGTGGCCCGTAACCGGGTGTGGGTCGCGCGCCGCAACCTGCCCCTGCCGCTGGTGCCCGTCTACCTGGCGGTGTGGGTGCTGCTCACCCTGCTGCGGCGCCCGTCGCTCCCGGCGCTGAAGGCGTGGTTCGGCGGCTTCGCCGAGGGCTGGCGAACCCCCTGCGGACCGCGCCGTCCGATGAAGTGGCGTACGGTGTGGCGTCTCACCAGGCTGGGCCGACCTCCTGTCATCTGACATGCTCGGCTCTGAGAGCATCGGGCGACAGGCCGGTGAGGCCGCGCCCCGAATTGCCGCGCATCTTGAACACGAAAGTTTCAACTTGTGAGTGACACAACCCATGACGGTGCCGTCGCGATGAGCCCCGCACCATCGCCCGACGACGGGCTGTCTCCGTCGCAGCTCGCCGCAAAGTACGGGCTGTCGGTCAGCGGTGCCCGTCCGGGCCTGGTCTCGTACGTCAGGCAGCTGTGGGGCCGGCGCCACTTCATCCTTGCCTTCTCGCAGGCGAAGCTGACCGCCCAGTACAGCCAGGCCAAGCTCGGCCAGCTCTGGCAGGTGGCGACCCCGCTGCTGAATGCCGCCGTCTATCTGGTGATCTTCGGAGTGATCCTGAAGACCAGCCGGGGCATGCCGATGGACGTCTACATCCCGTTCCTGGTGACGGGTGTGTTCGCCTTCACATTCACCCAGAGCTCGGTCATGGCGGGTGTGCGCTCGATCTCCGGCAATCTGGGGCTGGTGCGCGCCCTGCACTTCCCGCGGGCCTCGCTGCCGATCTCCTTCGCGCTGCAGCAGCTCCAGCAACTGCTGTTCTCCATGATCGTGCTGCTGGCGATCGTGGTCGGCTTCGGCAGCTACCCCGCGCTGTCCTGGCTGCTGGCCGTTCCCGCGCTCGTCCTGCAGTTCGTGTTCAACACCGGTCTCGCCATGATCATGGCCAGGCTGGGTGCGAAGACCCCCGACCTCGCGCAGCTGATGCCGTTCATCATGCGGACCTGGCTCTACGCGTCCGGTGTGATGTTCTCCATCCCGGTGATGCTCGCCGACAAGCCGGCCTGGATCGCGGAAGTCCTCATGTACAACCCGGCCGCCGTCTACATGGACCTCATCCGGTTCGCGCTGATCGACGGCTACGGCTCCGAGAACCTGCCCTCGCATGTCTGGGCCGCGGGCCTGGGCTGGGCGGTCCTGGTCGGTTTCGCGGGCTTCGTGTACTTCTGGAAGGCTGAGGAGCGGTACGGCCGTGGCTGAGAACAACGACAACATGGCCGGAGCACGCGTCCCGACGGTCATCGCCGACGACGTGCACATCGTCTACCGGGTCAACGCGGGCGGCGGCGGCCGGGGCAGTGCCACGGCGGCGCTGAGCCGGATCCTGCGCCGCGACAAGGGCGAGTCCCGCGGGGTGCGCAAGGTCCACGCCGTGCGGGGCGTCAGCTTCACCGCGTACCGCGGCGAGGCGATCGGCCTGATCGGCAGCAACGGCTCCGGCAAGTCGACCCTGCTGCGCGCCATCGCCGGTCTGCTGCCGGCCGAGAGCGGCAAGGTCTACACCGACGGCCAGCCCTCCCTGCTCGGCGTCAACGCCGCGCTGATGAACGATCTGACCGGCGAGCGCAACGTCATACTCGGCGGCCTGGCCATGGGCATGTCGCGCGAGGAGATCCGCGAGCGCTACCAGGGAATCGTCGACTTCTCCGGCATCAACGAGAAGGGCGACTTCATCACCCTGCCGATGCGCACCTACTCCTCCGGCATGGCGGCCAGGCTGCGCTTCTCCATCGCCGCGGCGAAGGACCACGACGTGCTGATGATCGACGAGGCACTGGCCACGGGTGACCGCCGGTTCCAGATCCGCTCGGAGGAGCGGATCAGGGAGCTCCGCAAGGAGGCCGGCACGGTGTTCCTGGTCAGCCACAGCAACAAGTCGATCAGGGACACCTGCGACCGTGTCCTGTGGCTGGAGAAGGGCGAACTGCTGATGGACGGCCCGACCGACGAGGTCATCAAGGCGTACGAGAAGGAGACGGGCAAGTAGTCCCGGTCCGCACGGACGGCAGGGCCCCCGCCGCGGCTGAGCGGCGGGGGCCTTCGTGTGCGACCGCCCGGGCAGCTGACGGTTCGGCAAGGTACGGTCAAGTTCCGTGCGGTGCGAGGAGGTTGGACGCGATTGCCGCGTCGTTCCGGTGTGCGCGGCACCCTGCGGCATCGGGGAGCGTTGCACAACGTAAGCTGTACCGGTACTGATCGCGGCAAGTCGGGTGATAAGCCGTGGGCCGACCGGCCGAACCCGTCGCCGCCGCGCGGCGCACAGGGGGGCACAGTATGCGGCGGCGTGTCCGAAATGGGATGCATTGGGTAGGCAGTGTAGAACGGGAGACGTGACGGCCATGACGGGAAATCTCCAGCTCCGAGAGTGCTTCGCCGTCCCCGCTCATGGCGGTGTGCCGTTCCCCGCTCCTGGCAGCGCGCAGTGACGGGCACCGCGCGGACCGGCGCGAGGGTCCCCGCCCGCGCGACCCTCGACAAGGCGGCCGACGAGAACTTCCCCGTCGCCCCCTTCTTTCTGCCCCGCGCCTGGCGCGACGACCTCATGGCCGTCTACGGCTACGCCCGCCTCGTCGACGACATCGGCGACGGCGACCTCGCGCCCGGCGGCGCGGACGCCCACCACCTCGGCGTCGCACCGGAGCTGGCCGACGACCGGCTCGCCCTGCTCGATGCCTTCGAGGCCGACCTGCGCCGGGTCTTCGACGCGTCCGGCGCCGCGCCGCACCACCCGCTGCTGCACGCCCTGCGCCCCACGGTCCGCCGCTGCTCGCTCACGCCCGAGCCCTTCCTCGGGCTGATCGCCGCCAACCGGCAGGACCAGCTGGTGCGCCGCTACCAGACGTACGACGACCTCCTCGCCTACTGCGAGCTGTCCGCCAACCCCGTGGGCCGCCTGGTGCTCGGCATCACCGGCACCACCACCCCCGAGCGGGTCCGACGCTCCGACGCGATCTGCACCGGGCTGCAGATCGTCGAGCACCTCCAGGACGTCGCCGAGGACCTGGCGCGCGACCGGATCTATCTGCCGGCCGAGAGCATGAAACGTTTCCACGTGGCCGAGGCCGACCTCGCCGCGCCCACCGCGAACGCGTCGGTGCGGGCCCTGGTCGCCCACGAGGGGCGGCGCGCCCGCGCGCTGCTGGACGAGGGCACGCCGCTGGTCGGCAGCGTCGAGGGCAGACTGCGGCTGCTGCTGGCGGGTTTCGTCGCCGGTGGGCGTGCCGCCCTCGCCGCGATCGCCGCGGCCGGACATGATGTGCTGCCCGGGCCGCCCAGAGCAACCAGGACGAATCTGCTGCGTGAAGTAGGGGCTGTCTTGCGACGAGCGCGTAGAGAGGGATGAGCCGGACGATGGAGGGACCGACCGTGGTGCCCGCGCCGGTGCAGGCCGCGTACAGCTACTGCGAGGCCGTCACCGGGCAGCAGGCCCGTAACTTCGCCTACGGCATCAGGCTGCTGCCGACTCACAAGCGCCAGGCCATGTCGGCGCTGTACGCGTTTTCGCGGCGCGTCGACGACATCGGCGACGGCAAGCTGAAGCCGCAGGCCAAGCAGGACCGTCTCGAAGGAACGCGCGAACTGCTCGAGCGCATCAGGCGGGGCGCCGTCGACGAGGACGACACCGACCCCGTCGCCGTCGCCCTCTCGGACGCCGCACGCCGCTTCCCCCTGCCGCTCGGCGGCCTCGACGAGCTCATCGACGGGGTGCTGATGGACGTCCGCGGCGAGAGCTACGAGACGTGGGACGACCTCAAGGTCTACTGCCGGTGCGTGGCGGGCGCGATCGGCAGGCTCTCGCTCGGCGTGTTCGGCACCCAGCCCGGCGCGCGCGGATCCGAGCGCGCCGCCGAGTACGCCGACACGCTGGGGCTCGCGCTGCAGCTGACCAACATCCTCAGGGACGTGACCGAGGACGCCGCCAACGGCCGTACGTACCTGCCGGCCGACGACCTCGCCAAGTTCGGTTGCTCAGAAGGCTTCCACGGCACGACCCCGCGGCCCGGCGCCGATTTCACCGGCCTCGTCCACTTCGAAGTCCGGCGCGCCAGGGCCCTGTTCGCCGAGGGCTACCGCCTGCTGCCGATGCTCGACCGGCGCAGCGGCGCGTGTGTCGCGGCGATGGCCGGCATCTACCGCCGCCTCCTCGACCGCATCGAGCGCGAGCCGGAGGCCGTGCTCCGCGGGCGGGTCTCGCTGCCCGGGCGCGAAAAGGCATACGTCGCCGTCCGCGGCCTCTCCGGCCTCGACGCCCGCCTCATCGGCCGCCAGACCCAAGGGGGCCGCCGATGATCCCCCGGACGGGTGCGCCCGCTGCTCACCGGGGCACCACCCTGCCGAGCCGGCGCCGCACGGCGGCCCCGGGCCGACCTGGCGGGTACGGGCGCGTCGGCCTGCCGTTCGCCGCGCCCGGCCCGAAGAGATCGACGACGGCCCGTACGAGGGAGGCGCGATCATGACGGCCCCCGACACCCTGGGCGCACGGCATGCCGTGGTCGTCGGCGGTGGAATCGCCGGCGTCACCGCCGCGCTTCAGCTCGCCGACGCCGGTGTGGGGGTCACCCTGCTGGAGAGCCGGCCGCGGCTCGGCGGGCTCGCCTTCTCCTTCCGGCGGGGCGCGCTCACCGTGGACAACGGGCAGCACGTCCACCTGCGCTGCTGCACCGCCTACCGCTGGTTTCTCGACCGGATCGACGGCGCCCACCTCGCCCCGGTCCAGAACCGCCTGGACGTGCCCGTGCTCGACGTCGCCGCCAAGGGCGGCCCGCGGCTCGGCCGACTGCGGCGCAGCGCGCTGCCCGTACCGCTGCACCTCGGCGCGAGCCTCGCCCGCTACCCGCACCTCTCCCTCGCGGAACGGGCGGGTGTCGGGCGCGCCGCGCTCGCGCTCGGCAGGCTCGACCCCGCCGACCCGGCGCTGGACGGCATCGACTTCGCGGGCTGGCTCGGCCGCCACGGCCAGTCACCGCGCGCCGTGGCCGCCCTGTGGGACCTCGTCGGCGTGGCGACGCTCAACGCCCGGGCACCGCAGGCGTCCATGGGCCTCGCCGCGATGGTCTTCAAGACCGGACTGCTCTCGGAGCCCGGCGCCGCCGACATCGGCTGGGCCCGGGTACCCCTCGGCGAGCTGCACGACACGCTCGCCCGCAAGGCCCTCGACTCCGCAGGAGTGCGCACCGAACTGTCCACCCGGGTACGGGAGATCAACCGGTCGGCGGACGGACGCTGGCAGGTCGTCGTGGACGGCGAGGAGCTTCACGCCGACGTTGTCGTGCTCGCCGTCGCACAGCGGGAGGCCCACGCGCTGCTCCCGGACGGCGCGCTGGAGGACCCGGACCGGCTGCTCGACATCGGCACCGCCCCGATCCTCAACGTCCATGTGCTGTACGACCGCAAGGTGCTGCGCCGCCCGTTCTTCGCCGCTCTCGGCACGCACGTCCAGTGGGTGTTCGACCGCACCGCGGCGTCCGGTGCGAAGGAGGGCCAGTACCTCGCGGTCTCCCAGTCGGCCGCGCAGGACGAGATCGACGAGCCCGTGTCCGTGCTGCGGAAGCGGTATCTGCCCGAGCTGGAACGGCTGTTGCCCGCCGCTCGCGGTGCCCAGGTGAGGGACTTCTTCGTCACCCGTGAGCGGACGGCAACGTTCGCACCGTCACCCGGCGTGGGACGGCTGCGGCCGGTTGCGCGCACACGTGCCCGCGGCCTGTACCTTGCTGGCGCGTGGACCGCCACCGGCTGGCCCGCGACCATGGAGGGCGCCGTGCGCAGCGGCTTCAGCGCTGCGGGTGCCGCGCTCTCCGCGCTCGGCCGCCGCCATGAACATCCGCTCGAGGAGGCGGCGTGAGCACCAGTACTGGAACCAGAGGAGTAAGCGTGCCGACAGTGCACTCGGCGTACCCGGCTGACGACACCGCACAGAGTGCGGAGAGCGTCGACGTCTCCGCGCTGCTGGAGCGCGGACGGACCCTGTCCACGCCGGTGCTGCGCGCCGCCGTGGGCCGGCTCGCGCCGCCCATGGACACCGTCGCCGCCTACCACTTCGGCTGGATCGACGCCCAGGGCCGGCCCTCCGACGGCGACGGCGGCAAGGCCGTACGCCCGGCGCTGGCGCTGCTGTCCGCCGAGGCCGCCGGGGCAGCGCCCGAGGTCGGCGTCCCGGGGGCGGTCGCCGTGGAGCTGGTGCACAACTTCTCGCTGCTGCACGACGACCTGATGGACGGTGACGAGCAGCGCCGGCACCGCGACACCGTCTGGAAGGTGCACGGGCCCGCACAGGCGATCCTCGTCGGCGACGCGCTGTTCGCCCTCGCGAACGAGGTGCTGCTGGAGATCGGCACCGTGGAGGCCGGGCGGGCGACCCGCCGGCTCACCACGGCCACGCGCAAGCTCATCGACGGCCAGGCCCAGGACATCTCCTACGAGCACCGTGAGCGGGTCACCGTCGAGGAGTGCCTGGAGATGGAGGGCAACAAGACCGGCGCCCTGCTGGCCTGCGCCGTCTCGATCGGCGCCGTGCTCGGCGGCGCCGACGACCGCACGGCGGACACGCTGGAGTCGTACGGCTACCACCTCGGCCTCGCCTTCCAGGCCGTCGACGACCTGCTCGGCATCTGGGGCGATCCGGTCGCCACCGGCAAGCAGACCTGGAGCGACCTGCGCCAGCGCAAGAAGTCCCTGCCGGTCGTCGCGGCCCTCGCCGCCGGCGGCCCGGCCTCCGAGCGGCTCGGCGAACTGCTCGCCGCCGACGCCAAGAGCAACGACGTCGACAGCTTCTCCGAGGAGGAGTTCGCCACCCGGGCGGCTCTGATCGAGGAGGCCGGCGGCCGGGAGTGGACCTCCCAGGAGGCCCGCCGCCAGCACGCCGTCGCGATCGAGGCCCTCAGCGGCGTCGACATGCCGGAACGGGTTCGCGCCCAGCTCGTCGCGCTTGCGGACTTCGTCGTCGTACGAAAGAGATGATCGCCATCGTTACCGCCCCTGCCGCCGCCAGGCAGTGTCCCACCCGGTCCAGGACCGACCGGAGCAACAGCCGCACCATATGAAGCGCGTCGCCGGCCGGTGACCATCGTGTCACCGGCCGACGTCAGACCCCGGCTCAGCAGAGACCACTGCAACGAAGGGGAGAACATGACAGCGACGACCGACGGAAGCAGCGGGCCCCTGAGGGGCGGCGCCGCCACTGCCGGCGAAACAACTTCTACGAGTGCCGCCCGGACCACAGAGCCGGGCACAGACCTACGGGAAGCGGCCGCCCGGGCCGCGGAACGCGCCGTGGAGCATCTGCTCGCACGCCAGGACGCCGAGGGCTGGTGGAAGGGCGACCTCGAGACCAATGTGACCATGGACGCGGAGGACCTGCTGCTGCGGCAGTTCCTCGGCATCCAGGATCCGGCGACCGTCGAGGCGTCCGCCCGCTTCATCCGTGGGCAGCAGCGGGACGACGGCACCTGGGCCACCTTCTACGGCGGGCCCGGTGAGCTCTCCACCACCGTCGAGGCCTATGTCGCCCTGCGGCTGGCCGGCGACCGGCCGGACGACCCGCACATGCAGCGCGCCGCCTCATGGGTGCGCAGCCGGGGCGGCATCGCCGCGAGCCGGGTCTTCACCCGGATCTGGCTGGCGCTGTTCGGCTGGTGGAAGTGGGAGGACCTGCCCGAGCTGCCGCCCGAGCTGATCTTCCTGCCGAAGTGGTTCCCCCTGAACATCTACGACTTCGGCTGCTGGGCGCGGCAGACCATCGTGCCGCTCACCGTCGTCTCCGCGAAGCGCCCCGTACGGCCCGCCCCGTTCGCCCTGGACGAGCTGCACACCGACCGCGCCCTGCCCAACCCGGGCAAGCGCCTCGCGCCTGCGGCGAGTTGGGACGGCTTCTTCCAGCGCGCCGACAAGGCGCTGCACGCCTACCACAAGGTCGCCCCGCGCCGGCTGCGCCGGGCCGCCATGAACGCGGCGGCCCGCTGGATCATCGAGCGCCAGGAGAACGACGGCTGCTGGGGTGGCATCCAGCCCCCGGCCGTGTACTCGGTGATCGCCCTGCACCTGCTCGGCTACGACCTCGAGCACCCCGTCATGCGGGCGGGACTCGAGTCGCTGGACCGCTTCGCCGTCCACCACGAGGAGGAAGGCCTCCCCGTGCGGATGATCGAGGCCTGTCAGTCCCCGGTCTGGGACACCTGCCTGGCGACCATCGCCCTCGCCGACGCCGGACTGCCCGCCGACCATCCGGCGCTGGTGAAAGCGGCCGACTGGATGCTCAGCGAGCAGGTCGTACGGCCCGGCGACTGGTCGGTGCGCAGGCCCGGGCTCGGCCCCGGCGGCTGGGCGTTCGAGTTCCACAACGACAACTACCCGGACATCGACGACACGGCCGAGGTCGTCCTCGCCCTGCGGCGGGTGAAGCACCCGGACCCGGAGCGGGTCGACGCCGCCGTGGCGCGCGGCACCCGCTGGAACCTCGGCATGCAGTCCCGCGACGGCGCATGGGGGGCGTTCGACGCGGACAACACCAGCCCGTTCCCGAACCGGCTTCCGTTCTGCGACTTCGGGGAGGTCATCGACCCACCGTCCGCGGACGTCACCGCGCATGTCGTCGAGATACTGGCCCACGAGGGCATGGCCCACGACCCGCGCACCCGGCGGGGCGTCCGGTGGCTGCTCGCCCATCAGGAGGCGAACGGAGCCTGGTTCGGCCGCTGGGGCGTCAACTACGTATACGGGACGGGCGCTGTGGTGCCGGCGCTGACCGCGGCGGGGCTGCCCGGCTCCCACCCGGCGATCCGGCGTGCCGTCGCCTGGCTGGAATCCGTGCAGAACGAGGACGGCGGCTGGGGCGAGGACCTGCGCTCCTACCGGGAAGAGAGGTCGATCGGCCATGGCGCGTCCACGGCATCCCAGACCGGCTGGGCGCTGCTCGCGCTGCTGGCGGCGGGGGAGCGGGAGAGCAAGGCCGTCGAACGGGGCGTCGCCCATCTCGCGCAGACGCAGGCGCCGGACGGCTCCTGGGACGAGCCGTACTTCACCGGCACCGGCTTCCCCTGGGACTTCTCCATCAACTACCACCTGTACCGGCAGGTCTTCCCGCTCACCGCACTCGGCCGCTATGTGTACGGGGAGAAGCTTCCCGGCCGCGCGGGTGCCCGCTCGGGCGCCCGCGAGGGGGGCTGATGGCGGACTCCAGCAAGCCGTCCGGCTCTGCCGTCCCGCTGCTGATCGCCTGCGCGCTCGGTATCGAGAAGTTCGCCCTGCGCGCCGGTGACCGTGGCGGCGCCGCGGGTGACGTGACGGTTCTCCGTACGGGGATGGGGCCGGTCAACGCGGGGCGTGCCGTACGCGTGGCCTGCCGGACCACGGCGCTCGCGGAGGCGGCGGTCGTCGCGTCCGGCTTCTGTGCGGGACTCGCCCCCGGGATGCACCCGGGGGATCTGGTGGTCGTGGAGGAGGTCAGGCTCGGCGGGTCGCCCACCGCCTGCACCAACACGGAGCTGCTGGCGGAGGCCGTCGCCAGAGCCGCACCCGGCCGCACGGTCCACACCGGTCCGCTGACCGGCGTGGACCACGTCGTCAGAGGTCATGAGCGCGCACGGCTGCTGGGGACGGGCGCGATCGCGGCGGACATGGAGTCCGCTGCCACGCTCAGCAGTGCCCTGGAGGCCGGACCGCGCCCGCTTGCGGCCGTCCGGGTGGTCGTGGACGCTCCCGAACACGAACTGGTGCGTATCGGAACACTTCGTGGCGGAATATCAGCTTTCCGTGTTCTCCGTGCTGTGATGCCCGCTTTCTTTGAATGGCACCGTTCTTTGCTGCTCCCCAGGAGGTGAGCCAGATGGCCATGCCGCTCCGCCAGACCATCAGGGTCGGTACGTATCTCTTCGAACAGAAGCTCCGCAGACGCGACAAGTTCCCTCTGATCGTCGAGCTCGAGCCGCTCTATGCGTGCAATCTCGCCTGCGAGGGCTGTGGGAAGATCCAGCATCCGGCAGGGGTGCTCAAGCAGCGGATGCCGGTGGCGCAGGCGGTCGGAGCGGTGCTGGAGTCCGGTGCCCCGATGGTTTCCATCGCCGGGGGCGAGCCGCTGATGCACCCCCAGATCGACGAGATCGTCAGGCAGTTGGTGCGCCGCAGGAAGTACGTCTTCCTCTGCACCAATGCATTGCTGCTGCGCAAGAAGATCGACAAGTTCACCCCCTCCCCGTACTTCGCCTTCGCCGTGCACATCGACGGGCTGCGCGAGCGGCACGACGAATCGGTCGCCAAGGAGGGCGTGTTCGACGAGGCGGTCGCGGCGATCGAGGAGGCCAAGCGCCGCGGCTTCCGGGTCACCACCAACTCGACCTTCTTCAACACCGACACCCCGCAGACCGTCGTCGAGGTGCTCAACTACCTCAACGACGACCTGAAGGTCGACGAGATGATGATCTCGCCCGCGTACGCCTACGAGAAGGCCCCCGACCAGGAGCACTTCCTCGGTGTCGAACAGACGAGGGAGCTGTTCAGGAAGGCCTTCGCCGGCGGCAACCGGCGGCGCTGGCGGCTCAACCACTCTCCGCTCTTCCTCGACTTCCTCGAAGGGAAGGCCGACTTCCCCTGCACCGCCTGGGCGATCCCCAACTACTCTCTCTTCGGCTGGCAGCGTCCCTGCTATCTGATGAGTGACGGCTATGTCCCCACGTACCGGGAGCTCGTCGAGGAGACCGACTGGGACAAGTACGGCCGTGGAAAGGACCCGCGCTGTGCCAACTGCATGGCTCACTGCGGTTACGAACCCACCGCCGTGCTCGCCACCATGGGCTCGCTGAAAGAGTCCCTCCGTGCCGCCCGCGAGACGCTCTCGGGCGGCCGGTGAGCGTCCTGCAACGGCAGGCGATCTGATCAGGAGAGCCGAGGAATGACCGAGCAGCCCAAGGGCTTCGATCTTGCGGACCTGCTGGCGCGGCGCGGCGGTGAGCGCTACGAGCTGCACGCCCGGTACCTCAACCACCAACTGCCTCGCATGCTGCGCACGATCGGCTTCGACAAGATCTACGAGAGGGCCCAGGGGGCCTACTTCTACGACACCGAGGGCAACGACTACCTCGACATGCTGGCGGGCTTCGGGGTGATGGGCCTGGGCCGTCACCACCCGGTCGTACGCAAGGCCCTGCACGACGTGCTCGACTCCTCGCTCGCCGATCTCACCCGCTTCGACTGCCAGCCGCTGCCCGGCCTGCTGGCGGAGAAGCTGCTGACTCATACCCCGCACCTGGAGCGGGTGTACTTCGGCAACAGCGGGGCCGAGGCGGTGGAGGCGGCGCTGAAATTCGCCAGGTACGCGACGGGCCGGCCGCGCGTCGTGTACTGCACGCACGCCTTCCACGGGCTGACGGCGGGGGCGCTCTCGGTCAACGGCGAGGCCGGCTTCCGTGAGGGGTTCGCCCCGCTGCTGCCCGACACCGCGATCGCGATGGGCGATCTCGCCGCGCTCGAGCGTGAACTCGTGCGCGGTGACGTGGCGGCCTTCGTCGTGGAACCGATCCAGGGCAAGGGTGTGTACCCGACTCCGCCGGGATTCCTGCGCGCCGCGCAGGAGCTGCTGCACAAGTACAAGGCGCTGCTGATCGTGGACGAGGTGCAGACAGGCCTGGGGCGCACGGGCGACTTCTACGGGTTCCAGTACGAGGCCGGTGTCGAGCCGGACCTCGTCTGTGTGGCCAAGGCCCTGTCGGGCGGCTATGTGCCCGTCGGCGCCACCCTCGGAAGGGATTGGATCTTCAGACGGGTCTACTCGTCGATGGACCGGGTGCTGGTCCACTCGGCGAGCTTCGGCGGAGGCGCCCAGGCGATGGCGGCGGGCCTCGCCGTGCTGTCGGTGCTGGAGGACGAGCACATCGTGGCCAACGCGAGGGTGACCGGTGAGTTGCTGCGCGCCCGGCTGGCGGCCCTGGTCGACCGGTACGAGCTCCTGCATGCGGTCCGCGGGCGCGGGCTGATGATCGGCATCGAGTTCGGGCGTCCGGACTCGATCAAACTGCGCAGCCGCTGGACGGTGCTGCAGGCGGCCCGCAAGGGTTTGTTCGCGCAGATGGTGGTGGTCCCGCTGCTCCAGAAGCACCGCATCCTCACCCAGGTCTCCGGCGACCACATGGAGGTGATCAAGCTGATCCCACCGCTGATCATCGGCGAGCGGGAGGTCGACCGCTTCGTGGCGGCCTTCACGGCTGTGATGGACGACGCCCACGGCAGTGGCGGTCTGATGTGGGACTTCGGGAAGACCCTGGTGAAGCAGGCGGTCGCCCACCGTTGATCAGGGGATTTGCCCGTGAGGCAAGAAATTTGTCTCGCGGGCAATCCTCTGGCGCAATGGAGCCATGACGACCCCAGCCGCATCGGCGGCCGAGGGCCTGCCCGAGATGGCACCCCGGCTGCGCGAGCTGCGCCGCCGCCGAGGGCTCACCCTCGAGGCCGCGGCCCGGCGGGCCGGCCTCTCGCCGGCCCATCTGTCACGGCTCGAGACGGGGCTGCGGCAGCCCTCCCTGCCGATGCTCCTCGCCCTCGCCCGAATCTACGGTACGACGGTGGCCGAACTGCTCGGTGAACAGCCACCGGAACGCGAACCGGTCATCCGGGGACGCCACCGCGAGCCCGTGCCGGCCGGCGCCTGGGACTACCACCAGGCAGGCAGCCCGGGACGGGCGATGCAGGCCCTGCGGGTGTTCGTCCCTCACGGCGTCCAGGGCGACCTCGTGCGGGTGCACCCCGGCGAGGAGTGGCTGCACGTCGTCGCCGGACGGCTGCGCCTGAGTCTCGGGGACGCCGTCCACGAACTGGCCCCCGGCGACAGCGCGCACTTCGACTCGATCACACCGCACCGCATCGCGGCGGACTCTCCCGAGGGTGCGGAACTGCTGTTCGTGCACACTCTTCTGCAGGCACCGGAGCTGCACCCCCTCCCCGACCGGCAAGGAAAGTGATCCACGACATGTCGCACGACCCCTTGGACCCGCGCGGCTCAGCCGGTGACAGCCCGCATGAGGAGCGGTTCCCCCGCGGTCTTGTGATCAGGCTCTTCGCCTATCTGATCGCGGGCCACATCATCGCGGGCTTCCTCTACCTGCTGTTCCTGGTCGGCGGCCAGAACCGGTAGCCCTTCGGCTCAGCCCTCTTCGAGGAGCCGTTCCCGCAGGCGCTCACGCGTCGCCGGGGCGAGTCGCAGGCCCTCGCTGAGATAGCGCTCCGTCGTGCCCCAGTGCTCCTCGATGGCGTCGAACGCCGCGGCCAGATACTCCGCCCGGGCGTCGAAGAGCGGGCTGAGCAGCTCCATCACCTCTGGGGACATCGCGTCGGGCGAGCTGTCGCTGCGCCGGACCTTGTAACGCCGGTGCGGGTCGTTGGACTTGAGGTAGTCCGCCTCGATGGCGTCGCGCTCCACTCCGACGGCGAGGAGGGAGACGGCGATCGACAGCCCGGCACGGTCCTTGCCCGCGGCGCAGTGCATCAGGGCCGGGACGCTGTCCTCGGCCAGGGCGTGCAGCACCTGGCTGTGTTCCCCGGTCCGCTCCTTGATGATCATGCGGTAAGAGGTGATCATGCGTCCGGCGCCCTTGCCGTCGGCGAGGATCGCCTTGAGCTGGTCCAGGTTCCCCTCGCGGACCATCTTCCAGAACTCGGCCCCGTCCGCCGGGTCGCTCAGCGGCAGATTGATGTTGCGCACGCCGGGGAGCTCGATGTCCGGCCCCTCCAGCCGCTGATCGGCGGCGTTGCGGAAGTCGAAGATCGTGTGGAGGCCGAGCGTCGACAGGAACGCGGCGTCGGCCGCCGACGCGTGTGCCAGGTGGCCGCTGCGGAACAGCCTGCCGGGACGCACCCGCCGCCCGTCCACGGTCGGCAGTCCGCCCACGTCGCGGAAGTTGCGCACACCGGTCAGGTCGGGCTCTGACGACGGGGCCTGCGGCAGCTGCTGCGTCACGGGGACTCCTTCGGGGGACAGTGGCCGGCGCTGCTCGCCGACGACGGAGCGGCCTCGACCATACGACACGGATTCATCAGGCAATCATCTTGGCCTTGGGGTAAGGGGGTTGACACCCTCCGCGACTCCATGGCGTTGCGGCTGCCAGGCTCCCGCCCTGATGTTCGAGGCTGTTTGATTCTGTGAAAATCTGAGGGGTGGGGTGGCCGAGAGCGTCGGCAAATGGGGCGTATGCGGGTCCTCTCCGGGCTCGTGAGTGCGCTTTCCCCTCGCCGACGTGGACGAGCTGACCTCTGCGCCGGGGGACGCACGTCACCGCCGCCGACGCCCCGCCGCCGCCGACGCCCCGCCGACGGCGACGCCGAAGTGCCGCCGTCGAAGCGCCGGCGGCGCAGGGGCCGGAAGCCCCGGGGGGCCTTCGAGTCCCCGCTGGACCGCCGTGAGGAGTTCCCCGTCGCAGGCGGTCCTCCTTCGTGTGCCCGGTGCCGCCGGTCCGCACGCAGACACCGAATCCGGACCGCTTCCCCGAGAGCCGGCGCCGCTCGCCCGTGAAGTGCACGCGCCCGGCAGGCATTTCGGCATCCGTGCGGAGCCGTAGATGGTCAATGCGGACAGTTCCCGTACGGCGAGCCGTACCCACTGCCGACTCCGGAGGCGGGCCCAGCGCCGTGCGGTACGTCCGGGCGACGAGACGGTCGTTTTCGCGCCGCTGGAAGCGCTGCGCCACGGCGCTGCCGCCGGCGCTCCGGCTGTGGCCCATCGGCCCGGCGGCCACTCACGCATACGTGGACACCGGAGCCGTCCATCGGGGTGGGGCGCTGCTGCGCCATGGACGGACTCCACACCGAGCTGGAGGGGGATCCCGGCGCCACGCTGTGCGATGGTCGCGGGCGCCAGATGCTGTGGCGGAGATGATCCGTTTTCGCCGAATCCCCTTTACGGAACTAGAGGGTCAAATGCTGCTTCTGTCCGAATTGGCTGGTTCGGTATAACGTGCCCCGTAAGCAGGGGAGATGGGTTCCGGTTGGTGAGCAGCGTCATATCCGTGACGTTGTGTGGCGGGAGCCGGGCGATGAATTCCTTGGGCAGCAAGGTAATTGAAGGGGCGTCGTCCACGGAGGGTGACCGGAAATGCCCGAGTGATTCAATGCTTTCCATTGATCGCGGAAAATTGCGGCTTGTCCATGACTGCCCTACTCACCTACGGTCACGCTCAATCCGGACGGACCGCCTAATCCTGCCGCCGGCCGGAATTCGAACCCACCCACGTGTGGCAGGAGCGGGGGACCCAGGTAGTACGCCGATTCCGGAAAATTCGGACGGCTTGGGGTGAAGTCGAGCAATATGCGCGACCGGGCATCTCCAGCCCGAACCCGACAGCTCACCTCGCAGGCGCCGGAGAGGAATGCGCCATGCCCGCAAAGGGTAAGCACCGTCGTCCCAAGTCCAACCCCCTCACCCGCGGCTTCGTCGTCGCCGGTACGGGCGGCGCCGCCATCGCGCTCCCGCTGTTCGGCGCCACGACCGCCACCGCCGCCCCGGCGGCGGCTCCGGCCGCCGCGCCGCACAAGGCCGCTGCCCCGGCAGTCGCCGAGTCGGCCCTGCCGGCCGCCAAGAAGGCCCCCAAGACGTACACCGTCGTCGCCGGCGACTGCCTGTCGCAGATCGCCGAAGAGCAGAACGTCCGCGGCGGCTGGAAGCAGCTCTTCAACGACAACCGCCGCGCCATCGGTTCCGACCCCTCGTTGATCCACCCGGGTCTGGAGCTGACGATCGGCGCGAAGTCCAAGGCGAAGAACGACCCCGAGCCCCGCTCGGAGTCCCAGACCCGCCCCTCGCGTGACGACTCGCGGTCCGCCGCGCCCGAGCCCGAGGCGCCGGAGAAGCAGGCTCCCGCGAAGCAGGCTCCCGCAAAGGAAGCTCCCGCGAAGGAGGCCTCGGCCCCCGCGTCCTCCTCCGGGTTCACCGCTCCGGTCGACGCCGCCGTCACCACGCCGTACCGCGCCTCCGGCGCCATGTGGTCCAGCGGCTACCACACCGGCGTGGACTTCGCCGCCTCCTCGGGCACCTCCGTCAAGGCCATCGGTGCGGGCACCGTCGTCTCCGCCGGATGGGGCGGCTCGTACGGCAACGAGGTCGTCATCCAGCACTCGGACGGCACCTACTCCCAGTACGCCCACCTCTCCTCCCTGGCCGTCTCCACCGGCCAGTCCGTGACCGGCGGCCAGCAGATCGGTCTGTCCGGCTCCACGGGCAACTCCTCCGGTCCCCACCTGCACTTCGAGGTGCGCACCGGTCCGTCCTACGGCTCGGACATCGACCCGCTGGCCTATCTGCGCGAGCACGGAGTCTCCGTCTGATACCTGCGGCACGCCGTCCGGCAATTGTCGCGAAGTCCCCGTTCCGCACCGGCGGAGCGGGGACTTCCGCGTATTCCGGCTTGGTCGAAACTTGACGGGTGGCAAAGATCACTCCACGTCAACCCCTCCTTACGGTCGCGTAGGTCACATCCGTGAAGGAAAGATGTGCTCCCGTGGCAGACGATTCGAGAACAGAGAACAGTGGCGCATTCGGGTCGTACGCGGCGATCGGTGACAGCTTCACCGAGGGCGTGGGCGACCCCGGACCCGACGGAGGCTTCGTCGGGTGGGCGGACCGGTTCGCGGTCCTGCTCGCCGACCGCATTCCGGAGCACTCCTTCCGGTACGCCAATCTCGCCGTCCGTGGGCGGCTTCTCGACCAGATCGTCGAGGAGCAGGTGCCGAGGGCGCGCGAGCTCGCACCCGACCTCGTGACCTTCTGTGCCGGCGGCAACGACATCATCCGGCCCGGCTCCGACCCGGACGACGTGGCCGAACGCTTCGAGCGGGCCGTCGCCGACCTCGCGGGCTCGGTCGGCACCGTCATGGTGACCACCGGTTTCGACACTCGCGATGTGCCGGTCCTGCGCCATCTGCGCGGCAGGATCGCCACGTACACCGCCCATGTGCGGGCCATCGCAGACCGCTACGACTGCCCGGTGCTGGACCTGTGGTCGCTCAAGTCCGTCCAGGACCGGCGTGCTTGGGACGCCGACCGGCTGCATCTGTCACCCGAGGGGCACACCCGGGTCGCGCTCCGCGCCGCGCAGGTCCTCGGGTTGGAGGTGCCGGCCGACCCGGACCAGCCGTGGCCGCCGCTGCCCCCGCGCGGGGCGTTGGAGGTCCGCCGGGACGACATCCAGTGGGCGCGTGAGCACCTGGTGCCGTGGATCGGGCGGCGGTTGCGCGGCGAGAGCTCCGGTGATCATGTGGAGGCCAAGCGCCCGGACCTGCTACCGCTCTGAGCGCGCAGGAGGTCAAGCGCGGGGGGCACCGGGGAGTGCGCCGGGGGAATCGACGTGGGGATCCGTTCGAGGACGCCGCCGGCGAAGACGTCGTACAGCGGCAGCGTCTCCAGGTGGACGTAGCCGATGTGGCAGTCGCACACGGCGAGCGGGCACCCCCGGGGGCGCAGCGCGCGGCGGTACGAGCCGTCGTAGAGATTGCCCAGCTCGGCGCGGACGAAGTGGCAGCGCCGGACGGTCCCCTCGCCGTCCACCGAGATCACCGACTCACCGGTGCGGCACGGCAGCCCGGCGGAGCGGTGCGGACGGCGGCTGTAGGGGAACAGCGGGTCCAGCTCCGTCCAGGCTTCGGCCTCGGCGTCGGAGAGCTCGTGGCCCTCAGGCGCGTTCACCCACAGGTAGATGTGCGGCGGCAGATCGGCGCGGAGCCTGTGCGCCTCCGCGAGGTGGGCGGGAAAGCCGACGATGCCGACGCTGAACCGGATCTCCCGCCGCATCAGATCCCGACACTTGGTGATGAACCGGTCATAAGGGGTCTGCCCGGGGTGATACGTGCACCACAGGGCGAGCTTCGCCGGATCCGCGTCCGCCGTCCAATCGGTGCGGCAGCTGAGGTTCGTCTGGATCGCCACCCGGCGGATGTGCGGCAGATGCGACAGCTCGGTCAGTGCCTTCCTGTACCAGGAGCGGACCAGGCCCTCCCCCCACGGGGTGAACAGCACCGACAGCCGGTCATCGGTCTGCGCCGCGGCCCACGCCGTGAAGCGCTCCAGCGCCGCCCGGTCGGCGCGAAGCTGCTGCCGGCTGTCGCGCCGCTTCGCGAACGGGCAGTAGGGGCAGTCGTAGTCGCACGAGGCGAGCGGGCCCCGGTACAGCACGGTCAGATCCATGGCCCCGCTCACTTCGGCTCGTACGCGGCCATCGCGGCGCGCACCGCGGGCGAGAACAGCTCGGGACCCAGGGCGTCCGAATGGGCCAGTCCCTCCGGAGACAGCCGCAACCGGCCGGGGGCGGCGGCCGAGTCAAGCCAGCCGAGCGCGGCGAACCGCTCCAGCTCCGCCGGAAAGTGGTCGGCGGGAGCGGCGCCGAACCGCTCGCGGTAGCCGGCCACCTCCATACCCTCCGCCTGCAGCAGTGATTGGAGGAGATGGCGGCGGCGCGCCTCGCCCTCGTCGACCCGGCGGCCCACCTCCGCGCGGGAGAAGTCCATGGTGGTGGTGAAGTCGTCGATGATGCGCCGTACCTCACCCATGCCGACGGCATAGTCGAAGGAGTAATGCAGGGCAGATGTGTAGGAGCGGGCGCCGCAGCCCAGCCCGATCATGCCGTCCGTCTGGCAAGCGTGGTCGTCGGCGCCGGAGGGCGGGGCGCCGGCGCGGCGAAACATGCGCATGGACACCTGCTCGTACCCGCGGGCGAGCAGATGATCGCGGCCCGTGCGGTACAGCCGCAGCCGCTGCTCGTCCCAGGCGGCGTCGGCCGCGGCGCCGAGGCGGCCCAGACCGGTCAGCGGCCGTACGTACAGCGGATACAGATACAGCTCCTCCGGCTCCCAGCCGAGGGCGGCGTCGAGCGAGGAGAGCCAGGTCCGCTCACTCTGGCCGTCGATGCCGTAGATGAGGTCGATGTTGAGGACCGGGATCTCGGCGTCCCGTATCCGGCCGAGCGCGGCCTCGACGTCGGCCCGGCGCTGCGGACGGACCGCGGCCCGCGCCTCCACGTCGACGAAGCTCTGCACGCCGATGCTGACGCGGGTCGTGCCGCGCTCGGCGAGCACGGCCAGCCGGTCGGCCGTTGCCGTCGCCGGGGAGGTCTCGACGGAGAGCGGCACCGCCGTCAGGTCCGCCCCCATCCGCTTCTCCGCGATGTCGCAGAGCCGCTCCAACTCACCCGCCGTCAGGAACGTCGGTGTGCCACCGCCGAACGCGGCTGCCGCGAACCGGACCGGGCCGTCGTCCCCGAGCGCCTCGCGCACCGCGGCTGCCTGGCGGTCGAGCGCGTCCAGGTAACGCCCGGTCAGCTGGTCGGGAGCGCCGATCCTGGTGAACAGGTTGCAGAAGCCGCACCGGACCTCGCAGAACGGTATGTGCAGATAGAGCGAGAGGGCGTCCTTGGGCTCGTGCGCCCACAGCTCGCGCAGCGCGGGCAGGCTGTCGCCGAGGGAGCGGTAGGCCGTCTTGTGCGGATAGGCGTATACGTAGCTCTGGTAGGGGCGCGGCAGGAACTGCGGGACGGGGGTGCTCATGCGGAGGCCTCGAGGAAGAAGTGGGCGTAGGGGACCGTCCAGACGGCCTCGTGGCCGAGCCGGTGGCCGGTGAAACCGCCGTCGCCGTAGGCGGTGCCATGGTCGGAGCAGACGATCGCGAAGCAGCGGCGGCGGCTGCTCGCGGCGGCGAAGAGCCGCCCGATGTGGCGGTCCACGTACTCGAGGGCCGCGGCGTGCGTCGCACGCGAGTCACCGGCGGCGCGGGTGGCGCCGGGCAGATGGAACCAGTTGGGCTGGTGCAGCGAGGGCACGTTGACGAACAGGAACAGCCTGCGGTCGGCCGGCAGCGCGGCCACCACCTGCTCCGCCCGCCGCACCTGTGCCTCGAACGACGTGGGCGAGGCGACGCCGAACTCCGGTTCCCAGTGGCTCTCCTGGAACAGACCCGGCAGCACGGAGCCCAGCGGTCCCAACTTGTTGAAGAACCCCACACCGCCGATGCACACCGTGCGGTAGCCGGCCCCCGCGAGGGCGGAGACAAGGTCCGGGGTGTCGAAGACGAAGGTACGGCCCGCGGTCGTCTCGCTGCCCGCGAACCGGGCGGCGAACAGCCTCGGATGAGGCCCCTGCGTCGCCGGGGTGGGCAGGAAACCCGCGAACATCGCCTGATGGGAGGCGTAGGTGAAACTGCCCGGCGCGTGCCTCTTCTCCCAGACGCCACCGGGAAGATGACGCGCCAGATGGGGGATCCGGCCCTCGGCCGCCAGCTCGGCGGCGACGTCGAAGCGCAGGGTGTCGAGCGTGACGAGCAGCAGATCGTCCCGCCCGACGACCTCGTTCATGTCGGGCGGCTCCGCGGCCTCCCGGCCATGGACAGCGTCGTGGTCAGGCATGTGCACGGTGATCGTTCCTCGTCATGCTCAGTACGGCGGCGACCTGCGCCGCATAGGTGTCCAGGCCCTCGGCGCCGCTCCCGGACAGCCCGGTCAGCCGCGGCAGCAGATCCCCGAACGCGTTGACCTCCCCGACGGCGAAACGACGCCAGCCCGTCGCGGGCAGCAGGTCGACGCCGACGCGCGACAGCCCGGGGAAGCACTCCGCGGCCCGCTCACAGACCGCGAGCGTCTCCGTCCAGCATCCGCCGGCCGCCTCCGTAGCCGCCCGGGCGGCCGCGAGGTCGCCGCGCCCGCCGCCCAGATGGAGATTGGTCATGGGGGAGCGGCTCGTACGCACCACCGCGTGCGTGGCACGGCCCGCGACCACCACCACCCGCAGATCGGCGACCCGGCCGTGCTGCGACGCCTTGGGCAGCCAGCGCTCGATGTGCAGACCGTCCGGTGCGAGTGCGTCGATCAGCGCGGCGACCTCGCGCTCGCCGCTGTAGCGCCGGACCCGCAGACTGTTGAAGAGGCGTCCGCTCGAGTCCCGTTCCACCGAGGTGGTGGCCTGTACCCGGCCTCGGCTCGCCGTCTCCAGTGCCAGCACCCCGGACGCGGAAGAGCCGTGCGCGAGCTTGACGAACGCCCGCCGCAGGCCGGTCGCCGCCAGCAGCGCGCGCACATCGTCCCAGCCGCCGGCCTCGGGACCGGCGCCGGACGTCGGCGACTCGGGCACCGGCACGGCCGCCGCCGACAGGGCCGCGTGACACAGCCGCTTGTCGAACAGCACGGCGAGCCCCGCCGGATCGTCGAGCAGTTCAGCCCCGCCGGCCGCCGCCAGCGCCCCGATCTCGAGTACCGCGGCGGTGAACCGCTCGTACCAGAGCCGGGTGCCCTCCACGCGGGTCGGGTCGTCGACGCCGCGCAACGCCCTTTCCACCTCGGCGTCCTCGCCCGGCGAGTCGATCCGCACCAACTCGCCCGCCCGGAACTCCGCCCGGCCGCCCAGCACATCGAGCCAGGGCACCACCCGCGCGGCGGGCAGGCCCGCGGCACGCAACGCGTCCTGGAACAACGCCACACGGCGGCCTGTCGGAATGCCGACGACCGCGAGACGGGGGCCGGGGCGGCAGGCGGAGCCGGTCACTCCGCGACAGCCGTGTAGCGGTCTTCCCTGCCGCCGGAGCTGCCGCTCTGCGACTCCGACACGTCGAGTTCCACACCGGCCGGCACCAGCGCGTCGGACAGGCGCTGCACCATCGTCTCGCTCATGAAGTGGTGGTGCAGATCCAGCTTCTTCAGATGGGTCAGCGGCTGGCCGCTCAGCAGCGCCTCGGCGCCGTCGTCACCGAGGGTGCCCATCGACAGATCCAGGATCTCGAGGCGGGCGACCACCGGTGCGCCGGCCATCGCGACGGCGATCTCGTCCTGTATCTCGCTGTTGCGCAGCGCCAGATGTCGCAGGCGCGGCAGCCTCGTACCCGACAGGAACGGCTCCAGGTCCGACACGTCCGCGTTCGCCCCGTACCACGACGTGCCGAGCCACAGGTCGAGATTCTCCAGCGCCGGCAGGTCGCTCGCGGCGATGCCGCGGACCACGCCCGCGTCCAGGCCGCCCGTCTCGACGACGAGGGAGCGCAGCCGCTCGTGCTTCACCGCGGAGAACCCCAGCTCCTGCCCGCCGCGCACCCCGAACTCCTCGAGGTCGGCGAAGGCGTCGAGCAGCCCCGTCACCTCGCCCTGGTTGATCCAGGAGATCTCGCACTCCTCGAACGTGATGTCGCCGAGGAACAGGCCGCGCAGCCGCGGCAGTCGGTCCTTCGCCCCGGTCAGCGCCTCTATGACGTCGTCGGGGGACGAGTCGTAGGCCTCGCTCCAGGAGCCGACGATCAGCGCCCGCACCTGTGTGGTGTCCACCGTCGCGGTGAACCGGGCGAACGCCTCGTGCCACTCCTCCTCGCTGTCGTACGAGTCGACGGAGATCCGCCAGGCGACGCTCTCCGGTGCCGGCAGCGCGGCCTTGGACGCGGCCTGAGCCTCGGCGTCGGGGAAGTCGAACGCGGGCAGGCCGTACCACTCCTGCAGATGGTCCGAAATGGTCATGACGGGCTCCAGACACCGGTGAGGCTTGATCGCTGACGTGCGAGCAAGTTCTACCAAGCGCCACTGACACTCCGGCCCGCGGGGGGCGGCCTCCCCGCGACGCCGAACGCCGTTGTCAGACCCGCCCCCTAACGTCGTGAGCAGATCGGACGCACACGGCGCCCGGCGGGAAGGGGAGAGCCATGTACCGGCAGGGAGACGTGTTGATCGTGCCCGTCGCAGGGGAGGCCGTGCCCGCGCACGTCGCCGAAGCGCCGGGCGAGGCACGGGACGCACGCGGCCGCATGGTGCTCGCCCTCGGTGAGGTCACGGGCCACGCCCACGCGGTGACCGGGCCGGGCCGACTGGTGCGCGAGCCGGGGCCGTTCGGGCCGATGCTGCTCCATCTGCCGGAAGGCGGCCGGGTGGTGCACGAGGAGCACGCGGCGATACCGCTGCCGAAGGGGTGGTACCGGGTGGTGCGCCAGCGCGAGTACCTGCCCGGAGCGGTGCGGATCGTCGCCGACTGATCCCGGCGGGCGTGGCGGTGACCGGGGACGAGACACGGAACGACAACAGGGGACGGGACTTTCACATGCAGTACGCGGACAAGTGGCGGGCCGTCGCGGCGGCGACCGGACCGGCGGACCGGGCGGCCGCCGAGGAGGGCGTACGGCTCGCATACCGTACGGCCGGGCTCACCGCGCCCGAGCGGATCGTCTGGGCGGACTCGCCTCTTGCGGGCGTCGAGGCCGTGCGGGCCCTCGAGGAGCCGGGACGTTCGGTGCGCGACGACGTGCGCACCCGCCCGTGGGCGGACGAACGGCGCCGGGTGCACGACGAGTTGGGCCCCGGCGGCTGGACCGCGCTGTGGAGCACGACCGGCGCGCTGCTCTGGGACGGCACCCGCTCGCTGGCCGAGCGGATACGGACGGGAGTCGTGGACGCGCTCCTCGAGAAGGCGCCGGAGGACACCGTCGCCCGCGCCGAGGCCGAGACGGACATCCGTGTCGTCCTGCTCGACGCGGTCCTCGGGCAGCACGACGCAGCATGGCTGGCCGCCTTCGACGGCCGCAGCGACCGGCTGGAGGGACTCGCGCGCGTCGCCGCCCACGCCGGCTGGTGGTGGCCGTACGAGAACGCGGTCGTGATCTGCGAACGGCCCACGCAGCTGCACCGCGACGAGGCGGGCCGGCTCGACAACGGCGACGGCCCCGCCCTGGTCTTCCCGGACGGGTTCGCCCTGCACGCGTGGCGCGGTATGCCGGTGCCCGCCGAGTTCCTGCGCGAGCTGAGGGCACTGACCCCCGAGCGGATACGCACGGAGGAGAACGCGGAACTGCGCCGCGTGATGCTGGAGTACTACGGATACGACCGCTACCTCGCGGAGTCCGGCGCCGAGCCGGTGCACCGCGACGAGACGGGCATCCTGTGGCGGATCGCACTCGCTGACGACGAGGACGTGGTGATGGTCGAGGTGGTCAACTCCACGCCCGAGCCCGATGGCACCCACCGTACGTACTGGCTGCGCGTGCCGCCCACGACGCGCACGGCGAAGGAAGGCGTCGCCTGGACGTTCGGACTGGACGCCGCGGCCTACGAACCGCTGCGGCAGACCTGAGCCGCCGAGAGGGCGGGGCGGCGGTGGTGCCCGGCGTGACCCTGGACCGGGCCGGTGCTCAGAGTGCCGTGGCGGTCAGCGAGGCCTGGTCGATGCCCAGTTCACGAGCGAGAGCCTCATCGGCCCACTGGAGCATCGCGGCGCGCGACAGTGAGCCCGCGTACGACGTCATCTGGACGGCCAGCCCGTCCAGGAACGCCGTCAGCCGCCAGGCTGCTGCCGCCGGATCCTCGCACGGGAACTCCCCGGCGGCCGCACCCTCCGCGATGACCTCCGTCAGCGCCGACTTCCACTGCTGGTCGAGGGCGCGGGACACCTCCCGCAGCGCCGGTTCGCGCAGCGAAGCCGCCCATGCCTCGATCCACAGCCGCCAGCCCTTGGCCTGCCCGGTCGGTGCGTACCAGCGCACCGCGGCGCGCAGCCGGCGCAGCGCCGAGGTACGGCGGCTGAGCAGCTTGCGCAGGTGGGCCAGATCCGCGTCGGCGGCGTGGGTGAAGGCGGCCGCGACCAGCTTCTCCTTCGTGGAGAAGTGGTAGAGCACCAGGGCGCTGCTCACGCCGAGGGCGGCGGCGACGTCGGCGATCCGTACCGCCGCCACACCCCGTTCCTCAATCTGCTGGACGGCGGCGCCGAGCAGTTCCTCGCGCCTCTCCGCCACGCTCAACCGAACTCTGGCCACGGCGTCACAGTACACAGGCGATCTTGGATGAAGTCCAGCCCTGTACAGCGCCCGCCACGGGGCCCCGCGAGCGCCTCACCCGCCGGCCGCCTCGCCGGCGGTGGCGGGGGCCTCGGCCCTGACGCGAGCCGGGATCTCGCAGTGGTCTTTGAACCCCTGGCTGGTCAGTCCCAGCGCGGTGTTCATCCTTGACCGCAGGTTCTCCACCGCGACCATCGCCGTGAGCTCGACGAAGGCCGCCTCGCCGAGCGCAGCGAGCAGCCGCGCGGCGAGATCGTCATCGATCTCGGGCGGGTTGGCGGTCATGGCCTCGGCGAACTCCATGACGTCGCGCTCCAGTGGCGTGTACGCGTCGCTCTCGCGCCACCGGGGCACCTCACGCACCTTGCGGGCGTCCATCCCGCGCTGCCGGTTCTCCCAGTGACCGAAGTCCATGCACCAACTGCAGCCGATCGACGCGGCGGAGGCCATCACCGCGAGCGCCTTGAGGTCGGTGTCCAGCTTCTTCCACCTGCCGACCGCCAGCTCGAAGCGCAGATCCGCCCGGAGCACCCCCGGGTGGTGCCCCAGTGCGCGGACCGGGTCGAGGACCTTGCCGTAGGTGCGCCTGGAGTACCACTCCGTGGCGCGCAGGAAGAGCGAGCGGCGCGGATCGAGGGAAATGCGGGCCATGACGTGCTCCTCGTTCGGGAAGCCGTGTGCTGTCACCGGTACGACGGAGCGGGCCCGCGCGAATGTGACATCGAAGCGGCACTGGTCTCGAGGAACACCGGAACCCGGGCGGGCGTTGTCACCTCAGGGCCGCGTGTCCCGGTCCGGGACTGGTGGGACGGGCCGCGGGCCCGTCCCACCAGTCCCGGACCGTATATGAACGGCACATAATGGAATGCCCCGAGCATCAGGAGGTGCCGTGTCCGGCGCTGGTTCCCCCCACTCGCTGAGCTCCCGGCTGCGCTCGCTCCGGCCGGCCGCCTTCGGGGCCGACCCGGCGGGAGAGCGCATGGCGCGCATCCGCCGCTCGCCGAACTTCATCGACGGTGTCTTCCAGAACCCGGAGGGAGCCAGGACGCGACCGTCCGGCGGCTCCATGGTCGAGTTCGCCAAGATCTACTTCGCCAAGGAGTCCCGCGCCCTGCGCGCGCCCCACGGCGCCGTGCCCGTGCACCCCACCACCCTCGCCGACCTCGCCAGGCCCGCCGCGTCCGGACTCCGGATCACCTGGATGGGGCATTCCAGCGTCCTCGCGGAGATCGACGGCCGCCGAGTGCTCTTCGACCCGGTCTGGGGAGAGCGGTGCTCTCCGTTCAATTTCGCCGGGCCCAGGCGTCTGCATCCGGTGCCCGCGCCGCTGGCCGCCCTCGGCACCGTCGACGTCGTCGTGATCTCCCACGACCACTACGACCACCTCGATCTGCCCACCATCCGCGCCCTGGCCTCCACGGACACCGTCTTCGTCGTGCCCCTCGGCGTCGGCGCCCACCTCGAGCGCTGGGGCGTCCCGCAGGGCCGGCTGCGCGAGCTGGACTGGAACGAGTCCACCGAGGTGTCCGGCATCCGGCTGACCGCGACCCCCGCGCGCCACTTCTGCGGCCGCGGACTGCGCAACCAGCAGCACACCCTGTGGGCCTCGTGGGCCGTCGCCGGGCCCGAGCACCGGATCTACCACAGCGGAGACACCGGGTACTTCCCCGGGTTCAAGGACATCGGTGCCGAGCACGGCCCGTTCGACGTGACGATGATCCAGATCGGCGCGTACTCCGAGTACTGGCCGGACATCCACATGACTCCCGAGGAAGGAGTCCGGGCCCAGCTCGATCTGCAGCAGGGCAAGCCGCACGGTGTGATGCTGCCCATCCACTGGGGCACGTTCAACCTCGCACCCCACCCCTGGCACGAGCCTGCCGAGCTCACCCTGTACGCCGGGCACCGGGTCGGCCAGACCGTTGCGACACCGCGGCCCGGCCAGCCGTTCGAGCCATTGGTCCTGTCCTCCGCACACCCCTGGTGGCGCGAGGTCGCGAAGGTACCGTCCGGCGGCTGGGCCGCATGGCCGGCCGTCGCGGCGACCACGGTCAAGGACGGCCGCGAGCACGACCTGGCCGGGGACCGGTGACACTGCCGGGAACGACGACCTCCGGCGAGGGGCGCACCTTGCCCCGCCCATGAACGAGGCAGGGCCGCGGGCAGGCGCGTCCGGTGGACGGGCCGCCCCGCACGGCGGCGGACCCTTTCGGCAGGCTCGATCAGTCGGACACCCGCGCCGAACGCCCGCACCACCGGGCCGGTACTGCAGACATGACGGCCCGGAGGCTGCCCCCCGGGCCGGCGCTGGGGCAGTCCGCGCCGACCGGCCGTAGGCGCATGCCCGCCGACCCGACCGTGCCCCAGCCTCCGTCCGAGGAGGCTGGGGCACCGTCGTCGACGCACCAGCCGACCGAACCGGGCTCGTTGCACAACTCCCCTTATTCAGACTTCCGTACGAGGCCTCATACCAGAGCGGGACCGGAAGCGGGCAACTTTGGCAACTGCCCGTCGCACGTGTTCTCGCGGCGACTACCGTGTGTGGCCGGTGATCGACGGTGGGCTCCTGTTCGCGTGCCCGGAGTCCGCCGTGGAGTCATGCCGACCACACGTCGACCACAGGCCGACCGACAGCACAACGCCGATCCCTGGGGCCCCACGTACCGAGGACACTGATGTCTCAACTACGCGCACCAGCCGCGCGGTCCGACCGCCGAGAGGGCGGGCGTCACGGCCGGCCAGGCGCTCGCTCACTGTCGACCGCGGGCCGGTCACCGGCCGCGGCCGCGCCGCCCGAAGCCCGCATACGACCCCGACTGCTGCGCACCGCAGTCCTGCCGACCGTGGTCGCCGCCCTCAGCGGCGCGACGGCGGTGCTCATCACGGTGCGTGCCACGACTCCCGAACCGTCCGCCGGCCTCTGGGCGGCGCTGGTCGCCCTGGCCGCCCTCGCCATGGCCGCCGTGGCCGTAGCCGCGCGCGGCGCCGACCGCACGGCAAGGTCCGTGCTCGACCGCTGTTCCGAACTGCGCCGCGCCACCGCCCGCGCCCAGAACGACCTGCGCACCGTCGTCGACAGGCTCAGGCGCGGCGAGGGCCCGCCGCCCCGCCCCGCGCGGCCACCGGGGCCACCGATGGGCGGGGACGAGTTCGACCTGCTCGCACAGGAGTTGGCGCGCTCGCACGACGCCGCACTGACGGCCGTGGTGCAGGCGTCCCGGCTTTCCAGCAGCGTCGGCAACGAACAGAAGGTCGAGGTCTTCGTCAATCTGGCCCGCAGACTCCAGTCCCTGGTGCAACGTGAGATCCAGCTCCTCGACGAGCTGGAGAACGAGGTCGAGGACCCGGAGCTGCTCAAGGGCCTCTTCCACGTCGACCACTTGGCCACCCGCATTCGCAGGCACGCCGAGAATCTCGCCGTCCTCGGCGGCGCCATCTCCCGCCGGCAGTGGTCCAACCCGGTCACCATGACGGAGGTGCTGAGGTCCGCGATCGCCGAGGTCGAGCAGTACCCGAGGGTCAAGCTCGTACCGCCGATCGACGGCACACTGCGCGGGCACGCGGTCGCCGACGTGATCCACCTCCTCGCGGAACTCGTCGAGAACGCCACGCTGTTCTCCGCCCCGCACACCCAGGTGCTGCTGCGGGCCCAGCACGTCACCGCCGGACTCGCCGTCGAGGTCGAGGACCGGGGCCTGGGCATGCCGCTGTCGGAGCAGGAGAAGATGAACGCCCTGCTCACCGACCCCGACCAGGTCAACGTCGCCCATCTGCTGCAGGACGGCAGGATCGGCCTGTTCGTCGTCTCCGCGCTCGCCCGCCGGCACGGCATCGCCGTACGGCTCCAGTCGAACATCTACGGAGGCGTCCAGGCCGTACTCGTCCTGCCCCAGGGCCTGCTCGGCGCCGACCCCGAGGGGGCCGCACCGGAGGAGAGCACACCCCCTGCGCACACGGGCGCACCCCACATCGCGGCGATGTCACCGCCCTTGCTGCCGCCGTCCGCGCTGCCCGGCCGGCCCCGACCGCTGCCGGCGCAGCGTGAACCGCTTCCCGCCGGCATCACCGCCGAGCCGCTGCCCGTACGGGGAGAGCACCCCGAGCGCCCGACCCGCGCCGCGGCCCACCCCGGCGCAGGCCACCGGACGCCCGTGCAGAGCCCCGCCCCCCAAACGACCGGGTCCATGGTGCAGCCGGTCGACCGCGGCACCATGGGCCGCCCCCAACTGCCCAAGCGCCGCAGCCAGGAGCACCTCGTGCCGCAGCTGCGTGACGCCCCCGCCCCGCGCAGGGACGACGAGCCGGCCCTGCACGACCCGGGTCTGATGGCGGCCTTCCAGCGAGGCATCGGCCTTGCGGAGAACCGGCCGGAGCATGAGCCACAGCCCTCCGGCCGGATCGACGCCCAGCACCACGACCACACCATCAAGGAGTAGATGCACCATGGCGAGCGACGTGCCGACCGGCCATGCCCCGGACCTCGACTGGCTGTTGAGCGGTCTGGTCCAGCGTGTGCCGTACACCCGCAACGCGGTACTGCTCTCCTCCGACGGCCTGGTGAAATCGCTGCACGGCCTGGACAACGACAGCGCGGACCACATGGCGGCCCTGGCCTCCGGCCTCTACTCCCTCGGCCGGAGCGCGGGAGCCCGCTTCGGCGACGGCGGAGAGGTACGCCAGGTCGTCGTCGAACTCGACTCCACGCTGCTGTTCGTCTCCACGGCCGGCTCCGGTACCTGCCTCGCCGTGCTCGCCGGCCGCGAGGCCGATGCCGCGGTACTGGGCTACGAGATGGCGATGCTGGTCAAGAGCGTGCGCCCCTATCTGACCACGCCGGTCAGACAAGCCGCGGGATCACCGAGCGCCGCGGGACAGTGACCATGCCCTCGCCCAAGGACGGGCCGCTTCTCGACGACGCGGCGGGCCGGCTGATCCGCCCGTACACCGTGAGCGGCGGCCGCACCCGTCCGACGGCCGCGCTGGACCTGCTGTCCATGGTGATGGCGACGGGGGCCGCACCGCAGGTGCACCTCGGGCCGGAGCACACGATGGCCCTCGGCCTGTGCCATGGGCCTACGTCGGTCGCCGAGATCTCCGCACACCTACGGCTTCCGGCTGTCGTGACCAAGGTGCTCCTCTCCGACCTGGTGGACTGCGGCGCCCTCACGGCGCGGGCGCCGCGCAGCCACGACATACCCACGGACCGTTCACTGCTGGAGGCGGTGCTGGATGGCTTACGACGACGGCTCTGACACCTACGGCCAACAGTGCGGCGACCAGTTGCCCACCGCACTCAAGATCCTGGTCGCGGGCGGCTTCGGGGTGGGCAAGACGACCTTCGTCGGCGCGGTCAGCGAGATCGACCCGCTCAGCACCGAAGAGCTGCTCACCCAGGTCAGCGTGGCCACGGACCGTCTCGACGGCATCGAGTCCAAGACGACCACCACCGTCGCCATGGACTTCGGCCGGATCACCCTGGACGCCCGCCATGTGCTCTACCTGTTCGGCACACCGGGGCAGGAGCGCTTCTGGTTCATGTGGGACGAGCTGTCCGAGGGCGCCCTCGGCGCAGTCGTGCTTGCCGACACCCGCAGGCTGGAGGACTCGTTCTCCGCCGTGGACTTCTTCGAGCGGCGCGGCATCGGATTCGTCGTGGCCGTCAACGAGTTCGACGGCGCCTACCGCTACGAACCGGACGAGGTGCGGGCCGCGATCGACCTCAAACCGGAGGTGCCGGTCGTGCTGTGCGACGCACGGATCGCGAGTTCCGGCATCGGGACCCTGGTCACCCTGGTCCAGCATCTTCTCACCACAACCGCCGTCGTGCCGGGCCCGGCACCGAGCTATGGAGCACCGACATGACGTACGACCCCACTGGTCATCTGCTGCTGACGCCGGTCGACCGCGAGGCCCCCGTCCGGGTCCAGCGGCTGCGCCAACTCGGGTTCGGGGACCGCCCCGACGCGGCCTTCGACAACTTCGCCCGCAAACTCGCGGAGGTGACCGGAGCTCCGTACTCGATGGTCAACTTCATCGACGAGAACCGTCAGTTCTTCGCCGGACTGCACACCCCGTCAGGGATGCACAGCGGCCCCGACCTCGGCGCCGCGCCGGGCGGCGGCGGGGTCAGCCGGTTCATGGCACGCGACCACGGCTACTGCCCCCACGTGGTCGTCCGCCGCAAGGCGCTGGTCCTGGAGGACGTGTGCGACTACCCGCGCTTCGCGGGCAACCCGGTCGTCGACGAGATCGGCATCCGCTCCTACCTCGGGGCGCCGCTGATCGACCGTACGGGGATCGCGCTCGGCACCATCTGCGTGGTCGACACCGAGCCCAGGCCCTGGGGCAGGGCCGGCCTCGAGACGATCAAGTCGCTCGCGGCGGAGCTGATCGAGCAGATCCACCGCCGGGAGGACGGCGGCATCTGACCGGGCGCCCGAGGGGCGGCCGTCCTGCGCCCCTCGGGACGTCACTCGGTCACCCCACCGGGACCAACCGCACCTCGTCGGACAGCCGCTGCGACCACTGACCCTTGTCCGTTCCCAGCGCAACCTCCGCCAGCCGCAGCAGTTGCACGTCCGACGTCCCGGCCGGCGCGAACATGTGGTGGGCGTCGCGCAGATAGCGCTCGATGGGGCGGTCGGTGAACAGGCCCGCGGCGGCGTGGATCTCCATGGCGTTGCGGGCCGAGTCGATCGCCGCCTCCACGTTCACCAGCTTGGCGTTCATCAGCTCCGCGTCGCAGGGCATGCCCTCGTCCAGCAGATGGACGGCGTGGTAGGCGGCGAGGCGGGAGGTCATCAGCCGCGACTGCATCGTGCCCAGCTTGAGCTTGACGGAGGGCAGTTCGTGCAGGGGTTGCCCGTAGCGGTGCCGTCGTTCGCAGAACCGGGTGGTCTCCTCGAGGATCGCCCGGTGGATGCCGAGTGACACCGCCGTGAGATTGGCGCGCCCGTACAGCACGCTCGATGAGTACGCCACGGCCAGCCCGTCGCCCTCCGCACCGAGCCGGCTGTCTGCGGGGACCCGGCAGTCGTCGAAGTGCAGCTCGCCGAAACTGAATCCGTGCAGGCCCATGGTCGGCTTCTCGTCCACCACCCGCAGGCCCGGCCGGTCCGACTCGACGAGGAAGGCGGTCAGCCCGTGCGATCCCGGCCCGGTCCTCACCACCACGCCATGAAGATCCCCGACATGACTGTTCCCGACATACACTTTTCGGCCATTGAGGACGTAGTCGTCCCCGTCCCTCACGGCGGTGGCGCTCAAACCCAGCACGTGCCCGCCCGACTCGGGCTCGGTCACGGCGATGGTCGGCAGGCAGTCACCGGCGGCGATCGGCGGCAGCCAGGTCTTCTTCTGCTCGTCGCTTCCGAAGTGGACGATCTTCGCGACGCCCAGTTGCGAGGCCTGCACCATGGCCCCCATGGCGCCGCTGACCCGGGAGAGTTCCTCGATGATGATGGTCTTGGCGAGGTGGCCGAGCGCCATCCCGCCGTAGTCGCTGCTGATGGTGGCACCGAGCCAGCCCTGCCGTGCGATGAGACGGGACAGTTCGCGGTGCACCGACCGGGCGGCTTCCATGGCCGGAATCCGGGGGCCCACCTCCCTTTCCGCGAAATCCCTCACCTCGGCCCGCAGTCGGTGATGCAGCCGGCCGGCGAAGTATCCGTCCATCACGAGCTCCCCTCCGCGAAACGCCTGCTCGCGCGATTGTTCGAGCAGGTGGTGCATCGGCGTGCTGACCGTCCCGGATCGGCCGACCACATCAGCGTGTTGACCCTTTCGTCATGGAACAAGGTGGATGTCAATTTTGGCCGAAATCAAGTCCATTGACGTTTGAATGATCACGTGGTGCGCGTGGTACCCCTCCGTCCTGTCCTGCCGTACGGCATTCCCCGGATGAGGGTTCCTGCCACATGCCAACGGCAAGGGTTTCGCGGGCATATGGCGACGCCGGTGGTCAGAGCTCAGGCGCACCGAGGTGATGGTCGGCGCGTACGGCGTGCAAAGCGCTCACCCCGTTCGGTCGTGCGCCCCCGTTCGGGCGGGGGCGCAGGCCGGAGACGGCCGTCGGTGGATCCACGCCGACGCGCAGCACCACCTCGCCGCCCACCCGAAGTACGCGTGAGCGCGGACCTCTCGGTTCGCGCAGGCGAGCGGCATCACCTCCCGCCCCCATGGCCATGAGCGGCGGACGCCACCGTCGTCACCGGTCGGGAGCGGTCCCGTACGAGAGGGATGTCGCCGAACCGGCGAGCGCGACGACGTCCGGCACTCGTACGTCCTGCTCCCGGAAGGCGGCCGGCGCGACGACCGCCATCACGTCCCTCACCGCGAACACACAGGTGGGCAGGTTGCCGCGGGCCAGCAGTGTACGGGCGGCGGCGTACCCGACCTCGCGGGTGAACGGACGTTGTCGGGGGCGGCGCCTACGGTGGTGCCATGGCCACCACCGCCGACGACGTGCGCAGGATCGCCCTCGCGCTCCCCGGAGCGATCGAGAAGCTCGCCTGGGGCATGCCCACCTTCCGGCTGGAGGAGCGCGGCCGGATCTTCGCGTCGCTGGACGACGACGACCGTGTGATGGGTGTGAAGTGCCCGAAGGAGGAGCGTGCGGAGCTGATCGCCGCCGAGCCCGACAAGTTCTTCCTCCGCGAGGGCCATGACGACCACTACGCGTGGCTGCGCGTGCGCCTCGAGGCCCTGGAGGGCGACGACGAACTGCGCGCCATCCTTCTCGACTCGTGGCGCCAGGCGGCTCCCCGCAAACTGCTCGACGCCCACCCGGAGCTGAAGGATCCTCAGGGGTGAGGCCCCGATCCGGACCGCCGCCGGGCCGGATGGACGCGTGGCCGATGCCTCGGTCGGGTGAGTGCGCGCCCGGAGCAACCGCTTCCCACTGCGGAAGGGGTAGGGATGGCCCGCCGTTCCACGACGCCGGGAGGATCCCGACCCATGCCCGTCACCAGAAGCGCCGGGAGCATGCTGGCCACGGCCGTGTGCGCCGCTCTGCTTCTCACCGGCTGCTCGGACGCATCGTCCGAGCAGCCCGCATCGCCCGCCCGGAAAGCGACCGACGGGAGCACCGTCGGGCAATCCGGTCCGGGTCCGCACAAGCCGGTTGCCCGTCACATCCCGGGCCTCGGCCCCCACTTCCGCTCCCGCATCCCCGGCGGCACCCGCCAGGCCCTGGTCGTGTCCGGCGGGACGGCGGACACCAACGTTGCCGAGGCCGTGCTCTACGAGAGCGACACGGCGCGTTCCTGGCGGCCCGTCGCCGGCCCCTGGCCCGCCCACAACGGCATGCGGGGCTGGACCGACGACCACCACGCCGGCGATCTGCGCACCCCCATCGGCGTCTTCGGCCTCGGTGACGCCGGCGGACTCTCACCGGATCCCGGGACCCGGTTGCCCTACGACCAGGACGAGGAGTTCGTCGCCCTGGGTACCGGATTCCTCGGGGAGTCCCTCGAGGGGTCCTTCGACTATGTGGTCGCCATCGACTACAACCGAGTGCCTGGGACCAGCCCGCTGGACAAGGAGCGGCCGCTCGGCCCGGAGAAGGGGAGCGGGCTGTGGATCCACGTGGACCACGAAGGGCCCACCCAGGGGTGCGTCTCGCTGTCGAGGGAGCGGATGCGTGAGCTGCTGCGCCTGCTCGACCCGGCCAAGCAGCCGGTCGTCGTGATGGGGCCCGCCCAGGAGCTGCGGAGGTGACCGGTGACTGCCCCCGCCGTCACAGGAACGCCGTGATGCGCGCCCGCAGGGACGCCCGATCCAGGCCCTGCGCGGCGAGGTGTTCGTCGACCGTGCCGTAGCGGCGCAGCTCACGCCGCGCCACCCCGAGCCCCAGCACGCGGTGCACAACCTTCGCCAGGGCATCGTTCGCGGCCGCGGTCGACGTCCCCTCGGGATACGGCTCGACGATCACCGCGTCGGCGCGGACGCCCACCGCCGCGCGCAGGGCCGTCCGGTCGAAGGGACGCACCGTCGTCGCGTACAGCACGGTGGCGTCGAGCCCCTCGGTCGCCGCGAGCACGTTGTCCAGCAACGGGCCGACCGCGATCACGACCCCGCCCCGCCCTTCGCGGACGGTGAGGAACCGGTCGCCGGTGACCGGCCGGGCCTCGGCGTTGCTCTGCGGCGACAGCCGCACGTACAGCCGGTCGTCCCCCGCGCCGCGTGCCGCAGCAGTGCCTCGGCCTCGTCCGGGTGGCCGGGGACGTGGACCGTCCATCCGTCCAGGGTGTCCAGGGTGTCCAGCAGCGCCACGTCCCCCGGTGACATGTGCGTGAAGCCGCCGGCCGGCCAGTCGTACGAAGCGCCTGCGCTCACCAGCACCCCGCCGGTGTCCTGATGACCGAGGTCCAGCTTCACCTGCTCGAACGGCCGCTCCAACGAGAAAGCTCGCGAACGTGTGCATGATCGGCCGCATCCCGGTGAGTGCGATGCCGCCACCGGCGCCGATCAGCAACCGCTCACGGATGCCCGCATTGATCACCCGGGCCGGATGGCGGCGCTGCGCCTGCTCGAAACCGGCGGCACTGATCTCGGCGAGGACGAGGGCCAGGCGGGGGTCCTCGTCGAGCAGGCGAGAGGCGGTGGCGATGAAACGGTCACGCATGGTGTCCACGGTCGGAATCTCCTCAGTGACGGCGCGGTGAGCGGAAGGATCAGGCGTTCTTGGAACCGGTCCCGGTCCGGCGCGTCGGCGGTCGCCGGTGTCACCCGCGGTACGCGGTCGTACAGGACCCAGAGTGCGTCGAGTGTGGAGGTGGCGGCGGGCCCGTGCTTCTCGTCGCCGGTCATCAGGGCCATGAGCCCGCCGAGGTCGCCGAATCCGGAGGAAACGGTGGTGGACGGGGTGCCGGATGCCGTGGTCGGCCATGTCCACCACCGCACAACCTCAAGTTTGCTTGAGGTCAAGCAGGCTCGAGGGTGAATACGGGTTCGTGACCAGCGACCGGAGTGCGGTATTGTTCTCATGCGCGTTCGGCCAGGGGAAACCCCAGGTCAGACGGGCACCGGGACGTGGCGCAGCTTGGTAGCGCACTTGACTGGGGGTCAAGGGGTCGCAGGTTCAAATCCTGTCGTCCCGACTCTGCTTCTTGCAGGTCGTAGGCCGTTCTCTCGCACATGGGAGGACGGCCTTTTTCATGCCCGGACGACGGTGGTCTCAGGGCCCGACGGTCGGGCAAAGGTGGCATTTGCCTCAGTCGACACCGCTTGAACGATCAAAATCTCGTACGGCTAGCATATGAGCGCCGCCTAGCTCGAAAGATAAACCTGTGACTGTCAAAGATGACTCGTTCACCAACTGGAAGAACCGCGAGGAGATTGCGGAGTCGATGATCCCGATCATCGGGAAGCTGCAGCGGGAGCGGGACGTCACCGTCCTCCTCCACAGCCGCTCCCTGGTGAACAAGTCCGTGGTCAGCATCCTCAAGACCCACCGGTTCGCCAGGCAGATAGCCGGCGAGGAGCTCTCGGTCACCGAGACGATGCCGTTCCTGCAGGCCCTCACCACGCTCGATCTCGGCCCCTCCCAGATCGACATCGGCATGCTCGCCGCGACCTACAAGGCCGACGACCGCGGCCTCACGGTCGCCGAGTTCACCGCCCGGGCCGTCTCCGGCGCCACGGGTGACGACAAGATCGAGCGCCGCGAGCCCCGCGACGTCGTCCTCTACGGGTTCGGCCGTATCGGCCGCCTCGTCGCCCGCCTGCTCATCGAGAAGGCCGGCTCAGGCAACGGCCTGCGGCTGCGCGCCATCGTCGTCCGCCAAGGCGGCGACCAGGACATCGTCAAGCGCGCCTCGCTGCTGCGCCGTGACTCCATCCACGGCCAGTTCCAGGGCACGATCACCGTCGACGAGGCGAACAGCACGATCATCGCCAACGGCAACGAGATCAAGGTGATCCACGCGGGTGACCCGTCGGAGGTCGACTACACGGCGTACGGCATCAAGGACGCCATCCTCATCGACAACACGGGCAAGTGGCGCGACCGCGAGGGCCTGTCGAAGCATCTTCGCCCCGGCATCGACAAGGTCGTCCTGACCGCCCCGGGCAAGGGCGACGTGCCCAACATCGTCCACGGCGTCAACCACGCCATGATCAAGCCGGACGAGCAGATCCTGTCCTGTGCGTCCTGCACCACCAACGCGATCGTCCCGCCGCTGAAGGCGATGGCGGACGAGTACGGCGTGCTGCGCGGCCACGTGGAGACCGTCCACTCGTTCACCAACGACCAGAACCTGCTGGACAATTACCACAAGGCCGACCGCCGCGGCCGCTCCGCGCCGCTCAACATGGTCATCACGGAGACCGGTGCCGCCTCCGCCGTCGCCAAGGCGCTGCCCGAGCTCGAGGCGCCGATCACCGGCAGCTCGATCCGTGTCCCGGTGCCGGACGTCTCGATCGCGATCCTCAGCCTGCGGCTCGGCCGCGAGACCACCCGCGAGGAAGTCCTCGACTACCTCCGCAACGTCTCGCTGACCTCGCCGCTCAAGCGCCAGATCGACTTCACCACCGCCCCCGACGCGGTCTCGAGCGACTTCATCGGCTCGCGCCACGCCTCGATCGTCGACGCCGGCGCCACCAAGGTCGACGGCGACAACGCGATCCTCTACCTCTGGTACGACAACGAGTTCGGCTACTCGTGCCAGGTCATCCGGGTCGTCCAGCACGTCTCCGGGGTGGAGTACCCGACCTTCCCGGCCCCGGCGGTCTGATCCACCGTCCGAGCTCTGCGTCCCGGCCGCCCGCCATCGGTGGGCGGCCGGTGCCGTGTCAGCCCCGGCCACTCCCCGACACGTCGATCTCGGCCCACACCTGCTTGCCGCCGCTGAGCGGCATCGAACCCCAAGCGGCCGTCGTCGCTTCGACGATGCGCAGCCCCCGGCCGCCCGTCGCCTCCCAGCCGACGTCCGCCGGTTTGACGGGGGAGCGGGGGGAGGTGTCGTTGACGGCGATCCGCAGCCGTTCGGAGGACAGCGTCAGATCCAGCCCCACCTCTCCCTGGGTATGGGCGATGGCGTTGGTGACCAGCTCGGACACCACCAGCAGCGCCATGTCGATCTCCTCGGTCAGGCCCCAGGAGCGGAGGGTGCGCGCGGCGAAACGGCGGGCGTGCAGGACGGCGTTGGTGAGCCGCCACACCGTCCAGTGGGTCCGCAGCGGACGCACACGCGTCCCGTCGTAGCGCAGGAGCAGCACCGCGACGTCGTCGTCCCGTCCGTCCGCGGTGCCGAGGAGTTCGTCGGCGACCCGGCCGATGTCGGACGGGTCCGATGCGGCGAGGGCCTCGCTCACCTGCTGCATCCCGTCCTCCAGGGGGAGGCGGGCCGACTCCACCAGGCCGTCCGTGAGCAGCGTGAGCAGGGTGCCGGGGACCAGTCCCGCCTCGGTCATGGAGAACTCCGTCTCCGCGAGCACCCCCAGCGGCGGCCCGCCCTCCACGGCCAGTTCCTCGGTCGTGCCGTCCGGATGGCGCAGCAGCGGGGGTAGATGCCCGGCCCGTACGAAGATGGCGATGCCCTCCTCCATGTCCAGGTCCACGTACAGACAGGTGGCGAAGAGGTCCGTCTCCATGCCGACGAGCAGCCGGTTGGCGCGAGAGACCACCACGTCGGGGGGATGTCCCTCCACCGCGTACGCCCGTACGGCCGTGCGCATCTGGCCCATGATGGTGGCGGCAGCCGCGCTGTGACCCTGGACGTCGCCGATGACGAGCGCCACGTGCGCGTCGGCGAGCGGGATCACGTCGTACCAGTCGCCGCCCACCTCCAGGCCCGCCGTCGCCGGCAGATAGCGGGCGACGGCCACGCCGCCGGGCAGCACCGGTAGCTTGCGGGGGAGGAGACTGCGCTGCAGCATCCTGGCGAGCTCGTGCCCTGCGTCCAGGGCGTGGGCGCGTCTGAGTGCGCTGCCGAGCAGGCCCGCCACAGCCGTCAGCAGTGACCGCTCCTCCGGGGTGAACTCGTGCTCCGCGTCCCAGCCCACCAGGCACACCCCGACCAGGCGCCCTTCGGCAGGCAGCGGGACGACCGCCAGACCGCCCGGTCCGATGCCGATGAGGCCCGGCTCCAGATCGGCGCCGGGGGGCCACAGGCTCATATGGCCGTCCCGCAGCGCGCGCCCGAGGGTGGGCAGCGCGTGCACCGAAGCGTCCGGCCACTCGGACCGCCACTCCGTCTGCCACAGGCCCGGCCACGCATCGGGCTCCGGCGGGTCCAGGACGGTGACCAGCAGCCGGTCCGACTCCACCTCCGCGACGGCGATCCGGCTCGCGTCCAGCGGACGGCGCAGGGTCTCCACGACCGTACGGCTGACGTCCCGGACCGTCGTCGCCCCGGCCAGCCGCGCCGACAGCCCCTGAACGATGGCGACCTCGTCGTCCGTGGGGCGCAGATAGACGGCGTCGGCGACCACTCCGAGGACCCGCTCCGGCATGCCGTCCGCCCCGAGCCGCAGGCGGCAGCGAAGGCCCAGCCAGCGCAGCTCGCCGCCGGGGCGGCGGATGCGGAACGCCAGCTGTTCGCCGGACGTCGACAGCCTGCCCGGCTCGACGACGGCCATCAGTGCCGGGATGTCGTCCGGTACGGCACAGGCGAGCAGGGTCTCCACCCGCCCGTCGAAGTCCTCCGGAGCGATGCCGAGCAGCTCCAGCACGCGTGCGTCCGCCTCCATGAGCCCGCTGTCCAGGGTCAGGGTGAACGCCCCGCTGTGGAGGGGGACCAGTGTCGGCCCCGGGTGCGGCCGAGGCCCCCGGGGCCCTGCCCGGCCGACGACGCGGGCCGGTACGGACTCGAGCCCGGCCGTCACCTGGTCGGCGTAAAGCTCCAGCAGGCTTCGGCGATCGGCGTCGAAACCGTCCGCCATCTCGCCCGCGACGACCAGGCAGCCCACCTGTGTGGCGCCGTGCCCGAGCGGCAGGGCACCGAGCGAGAACTTGGGCGGCAGAGTTCCGGCGCCGACGGGGGACACGCCACGGGTTTCGGCCGAGACGTACGCGGACAGCTCCGCCGGGCTCAGCCACAGCGGGCGGCCGGCGCGGTAGGCGTCCGTGGCGGGGGAGCGCCCGCCCAGGGCGACGACCGCCGGTAGCCCGTACGTCCCGCCGCGGTCCCCCACCACTTCGGCCAGTCGCAGTTCGTCGCCACTCTCCGTGAGCACGTAGACAGCGGCCAGCTCAGCCCCGCAGAACGCAAAGTTCGCCCGTGTCAATGCGCGCACCGCCTCCGTACGCGGTCACGTACCGCGCTGCTCCCATGCTGCCGTTGTTCGCGGGGTGGGAGCTAGTCAGACGACGACATTGATCGTGCGGATGGGCCGTGCGGCGGCGTGTCGGCGCCCGTCCCCGGCGTATCGGACGAGGGACCACGACAGGGGAGGCCGACACTCAGCGCTTCGGCCCGGGCGTCGAAGGTGCCGGTGGTGACGCGGATGCCTGCGGGCAGTTCGCAGCCCGCGGGCGTCACAGTGCCGACGGCCTTGTCGGACCAGGCGAGCGGCCGCAGCCCGACGCCGGGGGCCATGTGCGCCCTGGGCGCGTTACCACTCGCCGGCCGCCGTGCCGGACATCGTGTGTGCGCCGACCGGCCCAGTGGTGGTCGAGCCCATGAGCACCGGTGAGGTTGCGTACCGGCCCGGAACTTGGCATGTACAGCCGGCGAGCTCTCCGGTCCCGACGTGCCGTCGCGGGGGCTCAGCCCTGTGCGGAGTTACGAGCCGGAAGTCGGCGTGCCGGACGTACGACGCGGCCCGCGCCGGGTCGTCGTACCCGCCGGAGGCGATGGCGCGGCGCGGGATCGACCGGGCCGGAGCTCGCGCCGCGAATCCGGGCGGTCCGTTGCGTCGTCCCTGCTCCCTGGGCGTACCGCGCGTCGAACGGTGCTTCGAGGACCGGGTTCACCTGTGCCGGCGTGCTGCCGGACGGTGGTCGATTCGGTGCTCCTCCCGCGCCCGGCCCGGGTCTGCCGCGCCCAGTCGCACGCAAGTCCCGGGCCTGTGACGCTGGGGGCATGCAGCGAGGCAGTGGCAAGGCGAAGGTTCGCAGAATCTACGATGCACCCGACCCGGACGACGGCCTCCGGGTGCTCGTCGACCGGCTCTGGCCGCGCGGCCTGAGCAAGGACGAGGCGCGCGTCGACGAGTGGCCCAAGTCGGTGACGCCGTCGACGGAGCTCCGGCGCTGGTACCACGGACCGGACGGCGAATACGAGGAGTTCTGCCGGCGCTACGAGGCGGAGCTCGCCGAACCGGCCGCGGCGGAGGCCCTGGACAAGCTGCGCGCCCTGGCCTCCAAGGGGCCGCTGACCCTCCTGACGGCGGCCAAGGATCCTGACCGCAGCCACACTTCCGTGCTCCGGCGCCTCCTGTAGACCCGCTGCCCGACCACCGTCAGTGGGTGCTGCTCGCCGACGAAACACAGCTGGTACCGGCAGCCCTGGAGGAGGCCGTACGAACGACACCGCCCTCCAGGGCTTCCGGCGAACCGCCATCCGGCCCGTCACCCTCGCGGGCACCGAACTGGCCACAGCGGCCACGATGTTCGTGGCATACGGCTCCGCCGATCGCGACGAGCGCAGCCACGACCGGCCGGACGTCTTCGATGTGACCCGGCCGCTGTCACGGCGTCATCGCCCGAGGCCCTCCCTGTGTGGTGGTGAACCGCTGGCGCTAGTCGCGCCCGCCGATCAGCCGCGGCGCCTCCGCCGCCGGATCCACCGGGCCGGTCAGCCGACCCGCCAGCTCCCGGGCCCAGAGATCCAGCCCCGGCACATCGATCGAGTACGGCGCCGGGAGGCCGGCGATCCGGTCGGCGCCGCGCAGCAGCAGACGGGCGCCGCCCGTGGTGTTGCCCCGTGCGGCGTGAGTGAGCCCCACTGCGAGCTGCGCCAGACCCCGCCACAGCTCGCGTTCTTCCTCGGGGCCTGACTTCCAGGCGTCCTCCAAGACCTCGTGCGCATGGAACGGCATACCGGCGTCGAGCAGGCGCTGCGCCTCGGCGAGCGTCTGGGCCGGGGTGCGCACGACCCCCTCCGGCTGGCGCTGCACGCCGGGTGCGCCATGGGGGAGGGGACGGCCCAGGCCGTCCCGGGGGCGGGCATTGCGGGCCCTGCCCTCGGTGTCGCGGTCTCTGCGTGCCTTGTCCATGCCGCAATTGTCCCTCCCGCGCACCGGAGGCCTTGGGCGGCGTCACCGCGACGCCGCCGCCGGCGCCGCAGGCCGGGCGTTCGCCGACCCCGCAGAGTGAGGTAATGTTCTCTTGCGCGCTCGGCCGGGAAATCCGGCACAGTCGCGTATCGGGACGTGGCGCAGCTTGGTAGCGCACTTGACTGGGGGTCAAGGGGTCGCAGGTTCAAATCCTGTCGTCCCGACTCGAAAGAGTCGCAGGTCAGAGGTCGTATCGGAGAAATCCGGACGGCCTCTGAGCGTTTTCCGGGGACCAGCTGGGGCCCCGGGTCGCCTCAGTGGCTTCGCGGCGCCACACATGCACCGGTGCCCACCAGGAGTATGCAGAGTCCGGCACCGGCACCGGCGCCTTCGACAACGTGAGCGCAACCTCCGCCTCGGCCGGCGGGGTCCGGACCGTGCCACGGCCCGTCCGTTCCGCCGCCGGTCTGGACCGGCCCCGACTCTCCGCCTGGTACAGAGTGCTGGGCGTCACCGCGGCCGGCGGTTCCGGCACCAGCTGCCCGGCTCGCAACACGGACCGCTTCCTGGCCGCGGGATCCACGGCTACCGGTTCGCCAACGTCACCGAACTCATCTGCCGCTACCGGGCCTTCGACCTCGACCGGTTCAAGGCTGCGACGACAAACGGTTCATGAAGGCCGCCGAGTGCGTTGCCAACTACGACCTTGGCCAGGACGTCCCGTTCCGACAGCCACCTTCTACCACGCTGCCGCGCAGGGGCGGGTGAACCGCCGCATGCGTCACCGGCGCTCCAGCCGTGCCGCCAGCCTCCCCGGGAGAGTGTCCCTGTTCGCCCGGGTCACGACGACGAGTTCGACGTCGGTGCGCCGCTTCAGGGGGTCGGTGAACGGGTCGCTGTGCGCGTGCACGGTCGCGACCACATCGATGCCTGTCTCGAACACGCATCGAACGGCCTTACTGAACGAGGCGGAGTACAACTCCATCCGCCCGAGCTCGTCGATGAGTACGAGCCGTCCGGGAACGGGTTCCGCGGACGCCGCGAGGAGCCCCGGCATCGCCAAGCGGTCCATGACGCCCAGGTCGACGCCGTACCGCCCCACCTTCGGTGGGCCGGGGAAGTCGACATGGGCGAGCACGGCGCGGTGACCCGTGGTCGTCTCCAGAACGAACCCGACCCGGGCGCCGCCCTGCCGGACCTCCTCCGTGGTGAAGCCGACGACCTCCCGGGTGTGCAGAAGCGTGGCCAGGCGGCGGACGACGGTGGTCTTGCCCACCCCAGGGCGCCCCTCGAGCAGGATCTTCGTCGGCATCTCGCACTCCGTTGATGGGCGGTCCTCCTCCACCAGGTTTCCAGTGAAGAGGGTTTTCGCCGCCCCGACTCGACCGACGGGGCGCCTTGCACCCGGCAACTGCTGCCCTCGCAGCATTGGTTCGGTCGTCTCGCCGTGCGGCACGTGAGTGAATTCCCGCTGAAACTCGTTCGGGCGGCTTCGGATCCCGATTCGCTGTCCGGGTCGGCGGCATAGCGTTGCCCAGTCAACGGACGAAGCCCGGCCGACTGGAGATGCTGTGTGGTGTCAAATGCGGATCAGCACATGAAGGATCGAGCCTTCAGGACACTCGACGGAATTCGCGGTGTCGCCGCGCTGTGCATCGTCGTTCTGCACTCGCACCGATACTTCGGGGACCCGCTGCCATCCGCACAGATGGCCGTTGACCTTTTCTTCGTGCTGAGTGGTTTCGTCCTCGCGCATGCCTACGAGGAGCGCTTCCGCGAAGGCATGAGTCCTTGGCGCTTCATGCTCGCCCGGTACGTGCGGCTCTATCCGGTGTACCTGCTGGGAACCATTCTGGGATTGGTGCAGGCGCTGTGCATGATGCGCTACCAGGGTCAGGAGGTGATGGAGAACCATCCGGATCAGGAGTGGACATGGTCCCAGCTCCTGGTGGACCTTCCCTTCGCGGCCTTGATGCTGCCCGATCCGTTCGCCGCTGCTCTGTTCCCACTCAACGGCATCATGTGGTCGATCTTCTTCGAGCTGCTCGCCAACCTCGTCTGGGTGTTGTCCCGCCGACTTCTCGAATCCACCAAGGTCCTCGTCGGTGTCGTACTCGTCTCCGGCGTCCTTTTCACCGGTGCAGCTCTCTGGTGGGACTCCACGGCTCTCGGCGTCGGCTGGGACACATTCGCCGGTGGTCTCGCGAGAGTCCTGTACTCGTTCATGCTGGGAGTTCTGCTCCATCGCTTCCACCGCGCCGTACGGGCTCCTCGGATCCACCCGCTTCTCCTGCTCGGAGTTCTGCCGGCACTGGCCGCCTTCGATCTGAGCACCATCAGCCAGCTGTGCTGCGCACTGGTGGTGCTCCCCCTGCTCGTCCTGCTCGGCGCAAAGGCCGAGCCGCAGGGGGCCACGGCCCTTCTGTGCACCAGGCTCGGGCTGGCTTCGTACGCGGTGTACGCACTGCACAAGAGGCTGTACATGCTCAGCTGCGGAATCCTGCTGCAGTTCTTCGGCCTTCGGGTGGAGCAGTATGCGCCATGGGGCGGCTTGGTCTTCCTTGTGCTGCTGGTTTCGGGTTGCGTCCTGCTGGCCGACAGATTCGAGACTCCTGCCAGGCGAGCGCTGTCGCGCCGCCTCATCCCGCCCCTGGTCGTGACGTCGAAGGTCATTGCGTCACCGCCCCGGCAGAGCGAAGACCCCGATAGGGGCCCGGACAATTCCCGCCCACAGGTCGGCCCGTCGTCGAAGAACTCGTAGACCGTTTCTCATGGTGAGTTCGATGAGCCACTTGCGGCATCAGGTTGCCGCAGCGAGCCCGAGAAAGGCCAGATAGTCGAGCGGAAGCCGCTCGTAACGGGGCCCACGCCGCACCCGCCGCGCTTGCGCTCAGGTCCCGCCTCGCGACCCCCGCGACGGTCACGCCGGATCGCCGCGTACGGACCGACCTCGGTCCCACATCACGCTGCCGTAGAACTGCTCTCAGCGTGCGTCACGGTTGTCGAGCAGGTTCTCGACCCGGTCGAACCGTTCGTGAAGCGCCCGCACCTCGGCGTGGAACGCCTCCTCGCCCTCCCGCGTGTACTGGCGAACCGCCGCCCCCACGGTGTGGGCATCCTGCTCCGCCCTTCCGACGAACCAGGTGGCGATGGCCGCGGTGATCACGCCGAAGGCGGTGATCCCGGCCAGCATCACCACCGCGGCGACGACGCGGCCCCAGGCGGTGACGGGGTAGAGATCTCCGTACCCGACAGTGGTCGCTGTCTCGACAGCCCACCAGACGGCTTTGGAGAACGAGGTGATGTTGGCCCCAGGGGCACCCTGCTCGGCATGCACGACCAGCGCCGCACCCGCCAGCAGGATGACCGCGGTGGCCAGCGACACCCACAGGGCGGCCCGCACATGAAAGGTCCTCCACCAGGTCGTGCCCAGCAAGCGGCCGAGGAAGAGCGCGAAGAACGACTGCTGCACGGGCTGAACCTCCCGGCCACGGGCAAGAACGTGACGGTGAGGCTACCGCCGTGCGCAGTCACGGGCGCTCTGACACGCGACCGTCGCGCCCTCCCGGTGGTCTTCTCTCCCCTGCAGACTCCGGGCGGAACGCGTGCCCGCCCGACGAGTCGACCGGGTTTCCTTCGGTTGCCTCGCCGCGCCCACCGGTGACGCGCGAGGGACCAAAGCAGATCCGGTCCATGATCGCGAACGGTGGGGGCCACACGCGTGCATCTCTTGCACCGTCCTGACGAGCCCCGTGGTGGGCCTGTTTGGGCGGAGCCGTCCACGTCAATGGATCCCGGTGCTTGGACGGCAGACATCAATTGTGTGCCGTCGATTGCGAGCGCAAACGGGTCGGTGTCCGGAACACAGAGCCACGGCGGGAAACGGACACGGCAGACAGCTCTGTCCTGCAACGCGGTCCGACCCCTCCATATCGGCAACAAGAATTCATCCCTGATCAAGCGTCGTCCGAAGGAGCCCGAAACGATGCCCAGACGCTCCGGATGGCGAGTCGCACTGGCCGCCTCCACCGTAAGCCTTATTGCTGCAGCTCCCCTCATTGCCGTGGAGCCGGCGCTGGCTCAGCCGTATCCGCCAGGCCCAAGTCTTCAACTCGACGACGTCACACTGTCTCCCGGCGATGAGGTCGACTTCGTCGGAACCGGCCACGGGCCGCACGAAGAGGCCGAATCAAGTCTCGTTCCTCCTGGGGATGGAGACGGAGACGGCGGCGCCGCCGGATCGGTGAACACCGCCGCACTGAGAGGATCACCCGCATTCCCGGCGCCCCTTTCGGTCGCACGGGACGACGACGACGGCGACGACGGCGAAGACGGCGGTGACGACGGCGGTGACGACGGCCTGTCGACCGTGCCACTCGGTACCCACTTCGCGGACGCCAATGGCCGCGTGGCCGATACGGTCACCATTCCCGAGGACGTCAAGCCCGGCGAGTACGACTTCCAACTCGAGGGTCTGGAGTCGGGTCTCGTGCTGACCGCACGGGTGACCATCGAAGGAGACGGGGACGACCACGGCGGCGACCACGGCGACGACCACGGTGGCGGCGACAACGGCCGACCCGGCGGCGACGACCACGGCGACGACGACCACGGCCGGCCCGGCCATGGCAGCGACAACCACGACGACGACCACGGCCGGCCCGGCCACGGCGGCGACAACCACGACGATTCCTATGACGACCGGGGGAACCACGACGACTCGGGCAGCGGCGGCAAGTCGTCCGATGACCACGGCTCCTCGCTCGCCAAGACCGGTTCGTCGGACGCAACGGTGGCCATGGCCACCGCGGCAGGCGGCCTCGTGCTTCTCGGCGGAGGATCGCTGATCCTCGTGAAGCGTCGGCGTGCGGCGGCCCAGCAGAAGTAAGCCGAATTCCCGCTCGTCGCACTGGCAGAATCCCGGACAGTACACAGCTGTCCGGGATTCTGCCTGCTTGCCGTGGTGAGCGCTGCCGTGCAGCCGACGCGATACGCCTGGCTGCCGCCGGCCCGCAGCCCTTTTCCGCAGAGCCGCCGCGCACACGGAGTGCGTGGCCATTGCGGTAGAAATGACGACGCTGCTATTTCCCTTGTCCCGCTGTGGACCTACAAGCCGGTCGTGTTCGCTCCTGGTCAGCACGCGATATGGGATCATGCGCGGCGTAGTGCCGTCCTCGATTGGCATTCGATTCAATCGCCGCGCCGTGCGTCGCCCCACCGGTGGCGACTGGGCAAAACCCGCAGCGGAGGTGGCACATGAATGGAGAAGACTGCCATGCATATTCTGCGGCTGAGCTACCGAGTTCCCCCGATGCCGGGTGGGATGGAACGCCATGTGGAATGCCTGACGCGAGAGCAGCTGGGCCGCGGGCATCGTGTCACCCTGGCTTTTCGTCACGGGACGGCGGTGCCTGACGGGGCTGCGCGCCTGTCCCTCAGCAGGACCGCTCTGTCACGCCTGCTGGCGCCGAGATCCGACAGGGCCGCCTTCGCGGCGGAGGCGTCGGCGGCGATCCGGCAGTTGACGGGCGGATCACGTGCTCACGGCGTGGACCTGCTGCATCTGCACGGTGACCAGACCGAGGCCTTGTGGCTGGGCCCACTGTGCCGCCGCCTCGGCATCCCGCTGTGCATGACCGTCCATGCCAGACTGTCCGACCGGCGACGGCGGCTGGCCAGGCACGCGTTCCGGTTCGTGGACGCGTTCATCGCTCTCGGGTCGGGGACCGCGAGCGATCTGGTGGCATGCGGCGTGCAAGAGCGACGCATCCTCACGATGTCCAGCGGTCTCGAGCTGTCCCACATGCCCTCGGCCGTCGGCCCCGAAAGCCGAGAGCGAGGACTGATCGTCAGTGTCGGCGCGCTGGACCCCATGAAGAACCATGGCCTGCTCATCGAAGCGTTCCACGAACTGGCCCGTAGTCGCCCCGGGTTGCGCCTGGTCATTGCGGGCGAGGGGCCGGAGCGGGGACGGCTCACCGAACTCGCGTCTGGGGCACCGGGAGTTGAGCTCGTAGGTGCGCTGGGTCGGGACGACGTGTACGCACTGGTGCGCCGCGCGGAGGTGTTCGTCCTGGCATCGCGACGTTTGCCAGGGAAGGGCGAGGGCGTACCGACAGCCGCGCTGGAGGCGTTGGCGCTGGGCACCCCCGTCGTCGTGTCGACGGAGGCTTCGCTCGACCCGGTGGTCACGATCCCGGAGGCGTACCGAGTCTTTCGCGCCGGGGTGAAGGCGGATCTGGTGGGCACATTGCGCACCCTGCTCGACGACGACCCCGGGCGGCACGTCATGAGCGAGCGGGGGAGACACGCGGCAGCGGAACTGGGCTGGCCAGTGGTCGCGGGAAGGGTCGAGGAGTGGTTTCGCTTGGCGCTGGAACGTCGTCATTCCTGCGCGTAGTCAGGCCATTCGGCCGCGCCATGGCGTGTCCAGCGGCGCGATAGAGGGGCATATCGGAATACTGAGACTATTCAGTCACTCAGGTCTATTTCGATGGGTGCGGCGGGCAACTGCAGAGAGGGAAAGCGCGATGACTGGAGCACCGGCAATCGAGGACGCAGTGGTCACCGGAGCCGCTGGATTCATCGGCTCGCACGTGGTCGAGGCTCTGCTGCAGCGTGGTGCGAGGGTCGTCGGCGTCGACCGTCGATCACCCCGAGAAGATCCCGAGGCCGCACGTAACCTCTCCAGGGCATTGGAGCATCCTGCGTTCAGGCTGGTTGAATGCGACCTCGTCAGCGACGAGATCAAGCCTTGGGCGGACGGCGCCGACACGGTCTTCCATCTCGCCGGTGTGCCGGGGGTACGACCGTCATGGGGAGGCGCTTTCTCCCAGTACCTGGAGTGCAACGTCCTGGCCACGCAGCGGTTGATGGAGACGTGTGTCTCTCTGGGCGTCCGCCGTGTCGTTCTCGCTTCCTCGTCCAGTGTCTACGGCGACGGCTCGGGGCCGTTCCGTGAGGACGGTCTCACAGCTCCGCTCTCGCCGTACGGGGTGACCAAGCTCGCCGCCGAGCGTCTCGCTCTCGCCTACGCCCTCGCTCCGGCGAGTCCCACCAGCGTGGTCGCGTTGCGCTATTTCACGGTGTACGGCCCGCGGCAACGACCGGACATGGCCATCGGCCGCATGCTGCGCGCAGTGCTGACCGGTCGGCCGCTGCGGCTTTACGGGGACGGCCGCCAGCGCAGGGACTTCACGTACATCGGGGACATCGTGGCTGGGACCCTCGCTGCCGCGACGGCGACGGCGACCGCAGAGGCGGTCAACGTCGGCGGTGGCAACAGTGTCTCCATGCTCGATGTCCTGCGTTGCGTCGCAGAGGTCACCGGGCAGGAGGTTCCGATCGTCAGCGATGCGGAGCAGCCGGGTGACGTCCAGGTCACTGCCGCTGACATCACCAAGGCACGTTCCCTGCTCGGATACGACCCCTCCGTAACGTTGGTCGAGGGAATCGAGCGTCAGTGGGACTGGCTGTCCACTCACACGCCGACAGTCACGAGTGCCCTGTCCTGACGCCTGTTTCATGGAATGGCTAGGAGCGAATGGCCCTCGCAGTCGGCCTGTCCTGACCGTATGAGTGTCTGTCCGATTCAGCTGCCTTGGAAATGTGGGTGACTTCGTGGGTCGCTTGTCGATCGTCCGCCAATGGGTCAGGCACTCGGGAGTGGTTCCTGTCGCCTCGCTGGTCTGCGGGTATCTCGCGGTGCATGCTGTTCCGACCGGGGTACGGCGGTATACGGCGCCTACGATGGCCGACTTCGCCGAGCACGGTGAATCCCTCGCCACCACGGCCGCCGCCTTCGTCCAGACTCTGGGATGGAGCATGCCTCAGGTCTCGGAGGTGCTGGACGAATATCAGGAGGTCGAGTCACGGCTGAACGACCGGTACGAAGAGTGTGCGCTGGAGTTCCCCCTGACCCACGGCGTGGAAGCCGAGACCGGCGCCTTCCTCTACGCCGTTGCTCGGTTGCTCAAGCCGAAGAGCGTGGTGGAGACCGGAGTTGCGGACGGTCGCTCTTCGTTCGTCATCCTCTCCGCTCTCGAGCGGAACGGATGCGGAGCTCTGTACAGCTTCGACATCAAACCCCAAGTGGGCAAGCTGGTGGGGCATCACCCGCAGTGGCATCTGCAGATCTCCAAGGCAGAGGAGGCCGTGTCCTCCTTCGTCGGAGCACTGCGGCGTCTTGGGGGGATCGACCTCTACTTTCACGACAGCGACCATCGCTACCTCAGCCAGCTCATCGAGTACGAACAGGCGTGGCGCTTCATGACACCCGGCAGTGTGTTCGCCAGCGACGATGTCGACGACAGCCGTGCGTTCCTGGATTTCTGTCACAGGAACGGAACGACTCCTTCCCTGCTCCTCGATCGCAGGAAGGTCATCGGCGCAGTTCGCCGATGACCTGGATCGTCCGGTTCCTCGGCGGCTCGTTCTGCCCCGGGAGCTCCGGCGGGTGACACTGCGCGCCCTGATCGACGTGGAGGACCGTCACGCAGCGGCGTTGGGACGACATTGCACCTGAAGCGCATGTCTCAGGTGAGACAGACCGGAACGAGTAGTCAGAATAAAGGACATCTCGCGCGTCTACGGGTGATGGCAACACCGACGTCGTCCCCGCGCGCCATGAATGCGAAGCGACAGAAGGAGTACCGATGCGCACGATGGACATCGCCAGGGTCGAGGGTGGCATGGCACTGCAGAAGGTGGCCGGCGTCGTGCGCGTCTACCCGTCCATCTGGCGAGGCACCGTCGTCGATGTCGGATGCCGCACACGCGAGCTCGAGACCGCACTGAAGGGCCGTCAGGTTCATTATGTGGGCGTGGACATCGACCCGTCGGCGGAGGTGGTGGCCGATCTCGGCGAACGTCTGCCCTTCGACGACGGGTCGGTGGACGTGGTCACCGCCTTCGACGTCCTGGAGCACACCGACGACTTCCACAACGCCTTCTCGGAGCTGTGCCGTGTGGCGCGCGAGCATGTCGTCATCACGCTCCCGAACGCCTACGAGGTGAGGACCCGTCTCAGGCATCTGCGAGGGAAGCCGATCTCCCAGAAGTACGGGCTGCCCGTGATGCGGCCCAGCGACCGTCACCGGTGGTTCTTCTCGCTGGACGAGGCGCGCGCGTTCGTACGGAACTCGGGGCGCGAGCACGGCTGGCGGGTCGTGGACGAGCGGGTGCTGGCCGGTCCGAACACGCAACGCATCGGGCGGGCCGTGTGCCGCTGGCCCAACCTGCTGGGTTCCACATACTTGGCGCTGCTCGCACCCGTCGGATGATGCCGTGGCCTGGGCCGGGCCATGTCGCGCCCCAGGCCGTCCGGGCTCCGGGAGGGATCCTTCATCGGGTAACGGTGGTAGGAGCGTCACAGGATCGCTTCGAGCATCGCGGCTGCGCGCTGTGGTGAGAACTCCCTGCGCGCGCGTTCCCGCATCCGCTGTCCGAGGACGCGCCGCTCCTCCGGCGTCAACAGCTTGACGGCGCGGGCGTGGCGGATCAGCGCATCCAGGTCGCCCACGGGAGCCACATAAGGGTAGTCGGCGCCCACCACGTCGGCCGATCCGCCCGCGTCCGTCGTCACGACGGGCGTGCCGCTGGCCATCGCCTCCAGCAGCACTCGTGGAAACCCCTCCTCGTAGCTCGGCATGACGAGGCAGTCCCCCGCCGCATAGAGCTCGGGAAGGTCGCGGTTGGGCACCGGCCCTACGACCTGCATCCGACCGCCCAGCGCGGGATCTGCCGCCGCACGCTCCAGCCGAGACCTTTCCGGGCCGTCGCCCACGACGATGAGCCGGACATTGCGGGCTGGTCCCTCCTCCGTCGTGCGCAGGGCGGTGAGCAGCGGCACCAGGAGACGAACCCCCCTCCGGTGGGACAGCCGGTGGACGTACAGCAGGACGAACTCGTCGTCGCCCCACCCGTGCTTCGCCCGCGCTGCGCCTCGCGCCTCCGGGGCCAGCGGGGCGAACCGCTCGGCGTCGATGTCGTTGTAGAGCAGTCGCATCCTGTCGCGCGGGACTCCGCACAGGCCGGCCATGACGGGGACCATCGACTCCGGACCGGTGACCAGACAGTCCACCGAACGTGCCGTCACCCGGTTGAGGAGACGACGAAGCCGTTGGTGCCACAAGGTGCGCTCGCCCGGCACCGGTACATTCGCCGTGCCGCTGCGCCACAGAAGGATGCGGTGTCGGTACACCGGTCGGGTGAGGATCAGTACGGTCACGAACAGCGTGGAGTAGCGCAGGAAATAGGTCCGGTAGCCTGCCCGGGCACAGTGGTGGACCGTGCGTACGGTGCTCAGGAACCGGCCCAGGCGGCCCCGGCCCCGAACACGCAGCAGCAACCGCACCCCGGCGAGGCGAGCCGGCGGGTTCCCTCGTTCGACGGCTGCCGCGACGTCGATCCGCTTCCCCAGCGCCGCGAGCAGGGCCGGGATGTGTGCGAAGTGCTGCGACTCGGTCTCGGACAGATGGGGGACCACATAGACCAGCCTCGGGCGCCGATTCCGCGCTTCGGGGACCGGCGTGCACTCCTGTGCCCGCCGACCATCGGTCGACGCTCGGTCCACAACAATCTCCTTGCTTCTCTCAGATCGCTGGTGTGCTCCATGGACGTCCGTCTCACTTGGCCCCGACGGAGCGGATGAGGGCAGCCACGGCATCGATGTTCACGTCGAAGCCGTAATGCGCGAGAACGTCGCCGCGTACCGCGAGCAGTTGCTCGCCGCTCGGCGGGGATGCGAGGACCCGGCGTACTCCGTCCGCGATCGAGGCGGAGTCCGGTGCGACCAGCGTCACGCTCTCCCAGCGTGCCGCGGCGGCCGGAATGCCACCCACCTCGGTCGCGACGACCGGAACCGCGGCGGCCGTGGCCTCGAGAAGAGTCCTCGGCAGTCCTTCGTCCCGTGAAGAGATGACGAAGAGATCCGCGCGGGCCAGCTCCGCGCGGATGTCCTCGACTCCGCGTGCGCCCAGGAACTCCACGTGACCCGCCAGGCCGAGCTGGGCTGCCTGTTCGGTCAGGCGGGCCCGGAGCGGTCCGTCCCCCACGATCCGCAGCCGCGCCGAGGGGAGGGTCTGCACGAGCTCGGCCATCGCCGGCAGGAGCATGTCCAGGCCCTTGGAAGGATGGAGCCGGCCGACCGTCAGGAGCTGGGGTGCCTTTGGATCGGCGAGCGGGGGCCTGTTCCGCTGCAACGGCTCCTCCCAGACGGGCAGTAGCCGCGACGGGACGAGCACCGAGGGAATGCCTCGCCGGGCCAGCCCCTCCTGCATCGACCGGGCGACGACCCGGCAGCCCTCGGCGTGCCGGGCGAAGGTGACGGCGGCCCGCCGCAGCACGATCCGCCGCCAGCGGCCGAAGACAGCGACCGGCAGGGCCAGGAGGTCCCCGTGGACGTCGATCAGCAGCGGGCACCTCGTGGCACGTGCAACGATCCAGGCGGACGGCCACCCCCACGGTTCCCCTCCATTGATCACGACGCTGTCGCCCCTGCGCAGGGCGGCGCGTGCGAGGCGCACGCCGTGACGTGCCGACCCGGCCGCCCAGACGAGCGAGCGCAGCACTCCCGGGCCCCGGGAGCGCCTGAGCACGTGCAGCGCTCCTCGCCGGCATTCCAGGTCCGGGCCCGCCCAGATGCATTCGGCGGCGCCGAGGCGGCTCGCGAGTGCCGCCCAGGTGCGGAAGTCCGCGGAATCCTTGACGTCTGCCTGCCGGGATCCCGAGAGCGTGACCACCGTGATCCGGCGCTGCGCCGGATCGACGGCCACGGATTCGGCGGAGTGAAGTCCGGCGGTCATGACGGGTCGCCCAACACGGCGCAGACGAACATCGGGTAGTCCCAAGGCGTCACATCTTCCTCCAAGTAGGCCGGCCGGTGATAGGCGCCGTGGAAGGGGGGCAGCCTGCTCGTCCCGTGTCGGGGCAGAGCGCTGCGCATCGCGCCACTCCCCGCGCCACCCTTCGCCGAGTGGAAGCGGCCACAGCCTGACACGGCCGACACGAGTGGGGTCGCCGACCGGGCCGCTGGGGAGGTCCGTACACCCCTCCGGCGGACATCCTCCGGGTGCTGTTGCACCGGAGGGGTAGGCCGTTCCGCGCGCCGGATCCGCAACGGCCCGCGGCACGGCGATACTCGGCCCTCGACATGTCCAAGGACGCCTGCTCATTGTTCTTCCGTCCGCACCTGCGACGTCTCGGCGGGACTCACACGAGGAGCTGTCCTGTCTGCGGCGGAGGAATCACATGATGCCGGTACTGTCCCGACAGGCCGCGCCGATCCTGGCTCTCACAGTTGCGGTGGCGTTGATCGCCCACTTCGCGGGCCCGGGCGGGCCGCTCCCCGTAGCGGTCACAGCCGTGATCACGCTCTCTGCGCTCTTCCTGCCCCCCGAAGTCCTGCTGGTGGCAGCCGTCGTGGCGGGCAGCGGCCTGGGTTTCTCCGCCCTCAAGGCCCCTCTTGTGGGGCCGCTGCTGCTGAGCGATCTGCTGGTGCTCGCCTGCCTTGGCTGTCTCCTCCAGCGGCGTGCCGGCGAGGTGAAGCAGGACAGGTTCCTCGCCGTATGCCTGGTGCTGTTCGTCGGCTGGGCTCTGCTGGCCACACTCCACGCGGGCACATCGGCGACCCCGCTGCTGCGGATCGCCGTCTACGGCGCGGTGTTCCTCCTCCTGGGCCGTCACCGGACGAACCGGAAGCCGGTCTACGCGATCGTCATCTGCTACGCCCTGGTCAACGTCGTCGGCGGAGTGATTCAGGACCAGACGAGGCTGGTCGGCCTGGACATCGGAGATCCGGCGCAGACCGGGAGCCTGCTCCTGGCGGCACTGTGCCCTCTGCTGACATCGGAACTCCGGACGCCCTGGACGTGGCTCGTCGGCGCCGTGCTGCTCTGCGGCATCTTCCTGACGCAGACGCGCAGCGTCTGGTTCGCCACGGTCGTCGTGCTCGTCGTCTGGGCCCAGAAGAGGCTGACTCTGCGCAGGCTCCTCGTCGTGTTCACGGCGCTCGCCCTGCTGGGGCTGCAGACCGTCAGCTGGGTCACCGGCATGTTCGGGCTCAACTCGACCAGCGCGGACTACCGCTGGCAGACCATCGAGGCCGGCCTGCGTCGCGGGTTCGAAAACCCCCTCTTCGGCAGCGGATGGGGCTATGCCTCGTCCGGCCTCGACCACTCCGTGCCGTCCTACCTCTACCAGGCAGTTGACTACGTCCTCCCGTACAACCTGTTCGTGTGCGTCTTCGCCTCGGTGGGCGTACCGGGCGTGCTGATGCTCGTGCTCTTCCTGTGCCGGCTGCTCCACCGTCTGGTGGCGAGGCGCGGCGCTCCGCTGCTGTTCACGGTCGCGGTGCTCGCGATGTCGCTCACGGAGATGACCTTGTACGCAGGGTCCCTGCTGACGCTCCTGTTCTTCACCTACGCGGGAATGGGGCTGGCCCCGGCAGGCGATGCACCCATGCCGTCGGACCGCCCGACGACCGCAGGAGAGGGGCTCTCACGGGCGTCGGCGCAGGGCCCTGCCACTCATGCGTGCGTCGTTCCCACGGGCTCGCCGACCGCAGCGGTCGGCGGAACCGTATGGGGCAGCGACCTGACGAGGACGCGCAGCACGAGGAACCAGCACGCCGTGCTCAACGCCAGCAGGCACAGCAGACCACAGGCGTAGGCCAGCGCCATGCGCTCCGGGCCCGCCCAGAACTGGGTCACGGCGACCAGCACGGCCAGTTGGCAGACACCCTCGGCCGTCAGGAACGCCAGCCGGACGCCGGGAAACCCCAGGGCCGCCGGCAGTACCTTGCCCCAGATCACCGTGCCGCGCAGCGCGGCCCCGGCCAGCAGTACCACCGCCGCCGTCGACAGCACCCTGTACTCGGCGCCGTACACCAGGCCCAGTAGCAGTCCGGTGAGGGGAGCTGCCACCGCCACCGCCAGCGCCCCGACCGCTCCCGTCAACGCACTGGAGCGGAGGGCGTCACTCATCACCGCGGTACGGCGTCCATGGGCTCCCGCCATCGCCAGGCGGGGATAGAGCTGTGCTGCCACAGGGCTGACGATGGTGATGAAGAGGCGGGCCATCGACGTGGCCACCTTCAGATACGTCACCAGAGTGGGGCCCCCGAACACTCCGGCGAGTACGGAAACGCCGCTCTCCGAAGCAGCGGAGACCGATCCCGTCGCCGATGTCTTCACCAGGAACGGCACGAGGCCCGGTGGCAGTGCGACGGGCTCGGCGGCAGGCGGACCGCATGCTTCGCGCACCTGCCGGACAGCGCCGATGGTGAGCACGACCGTGGAGAGAAGACCGGTCACCACGGTCGCCGCCAGGTAGCCGACCGGGCCGGCCACCAGCAGCCCCGTCAGCGTGACCAGACACCCGAACACGGCGAGCGCGAGACGGACAGTGCCCAACCGGAACAGCCGGCCGGTGAGCGCGTAGCCGGCCGAGGCGCTTCCCACGGGTGTCGCGACACCGGCTCCGAGTACGGCGGGAACGAGCAGCCAGAGCAACTCGGCGGGCAGCCATCCGGCGCCGGCGGCGGCGAAGGCCACCACCACGCCCACGATCGTGGCCAGCAGCCCGGAGGCGAAGTCCAGCCGGACGAGCCGGTGGTACAGCTGGGTGCCTCGGCCCGCACCGCGCAGTTGCTCTGCCGGCACGAAGCGCTGCTGCGCATCCTCCAGGCGGGGATCCCACAGCAGGAACCAGACCGTTGCCAGGGACTGCACGAAGAGCACCTGCCCCGCCTCGGCGCCGCCCACCTGCCGCACCAGCGCGGCGGTGGTGGCCAACGAGAGCGCTGCCTCCACCTGGCCGGCGACGGTGAGTGAGCCGAAGGTCCGCAGGTGGCGTTTCCATGCACGGCGGCGCGACGGGTTCACAGGCTCACGGCGAGCGTGCGACCGACCGTGCGAAGGCCGGCCGCGACAAACCCTGCGGCGACCACAACCCCTGGTTCACCGGACGCGCTTCGCCACACCTTCAGCACTCCGTACGCTCCTCAATGCCTCTTCCGGGCCATTGACGCATGCCCTCAGGGCCCTCATCCCGACTCCTTGTGTGTGTCCTTTGGGCACCACCCTGATGCAGCAACGTCCCGGTGTCTGCGCATCGGAGCCGCGTGCGGGGGCTCTTACGCCATCCGGTGGTTTCGGGGAAGCGGACCGCTCGGTCACCATACGAGGGTTATGTATCCATCTGCCGGTCCGAGAGTTCGCGATGTGCAGAGGACCGACCGAACTGAGCCGAGGAGCGTGAAGAGATGACGGCCCCGTCGAGATGGAGTTCCGCTTCACTCACTTCTTGTGAGGCGCCGTCGGACCTGCCCAGGCCGCTCCGATGAGGACAATTCGTCCGCGTTCCCGGGTGAAGTGGAAGGGCCGTATCCGCTTCGGCCGGCCGGCCGAAGCGGATACGGCAGGACCGTCCCTCCGGCGGCGGGCCGCATACGCGGTCGGGGCGGCCGTGCTGCTGTGTCTGGCCGGGGCCGGCTGGATCGTGGTCACCGGCCTTGTCGCCCGTTCCGAACTCCTTGCCGCACAAGGGTCCCTTGAGGCGCTGCGGCAATCGGTCTCCGGGCCTGCGCCGAACGCCGCACAGGCTGCCGGTCCGCAGGCGTCGGCGGACCCGAAGGCGGCGATGCGGTCCGCCGCAGAGCATGCCACCCGGGCCCATCGCCTCACCTCGGGCCCCGCCTGGTACGTTGCCGCGCGGGTACCCTTCGTCGGCCGGCCTCTCACCACGGTGCGCGGTGTGACGCGTGCCGCCCACCGTTTGACGCACGATGTGCTCCCGCCCCTGGTGAGCATGGTGGCGGAAAGCAAGGACTCTCGCGACGGCGGCCTTCAGGACGTGCTGTCCCGGCTGGACGAGACCGCTCCGGATTTCGAGCGGGCGGCACGGGTGGCCTCCGACACGAGAAACGACACTCATGAACTGCCGTCCCACACATGGGTGGGTGCCGCCGACCAGGCACGGGCCCGGTTGGTCCGCCAACTCGACAGGATCGCCCCCCTGCTGACCGACGCCGCCGTGGCGGCACGTGTGGTGCCGCCCATGCTGGGCGCGGACAGTCCGCGGCGGTATCTCGTGGTCTTCCAGAACACCGCCGAGGCGCGCGGTACGGGCGGGCTGCCCGGAGCGTTCGCCGTGCTCTCTCTCGAGCAGGGGCAACCACGCTTCGAGACCTTCGGCACAGACACGATGCTGGCCGAGGCCGAACCCGCGATCGATCTGGGTGCCGAGTACACGGCCCAGTACGCGCGTATGGACCCCGTAGGCACCTGGGCCAACTCCAACATCAGCCCGCACTTTCCCCATGCGGCCCGCATCTGGTCGGCGGCCTGGCACGACCACAGCGGAGACCGGGTGGACGGCGTGATCGCCCTCGACCCCAGCGGACTCGCGAGACTGCTGCGGGCGACCGGTCCCGCACGGATGCCCGACGGTACGGAGCTCACCGCCGACAACGCACTGGACCTCGCGGAGCGGGACGGCTACGCGCGCTATCCGGACAGCGTGCAACGCAAGTCCTTCCTCCTCGATGTGGCGCGAACGGCCGCCACGTCGCTCATGGAGGCCCTTGGCGACCCCCAGCGGCTCCCCGCACTGCTCAGAGGCACGTACGACGTCATGGCGGAGGAACGCCTGAAGGTGTGGAGTGCCCGGGCCGACGAGCAACGGCTGCTGATGACCCGCCCCTTGAGCGGCGCGCTTCCGGCGACGCCGGACCCCTTCGCCGGCGTGGTGGTCAACAACGCCGCGGGTGGCAAGCTCGACTACTACCTCGACCGCGAGCTGCGCTGGATCCCCGGCCGCTGCACACGTGACGGGCGGCTGGTCACCGCACGGATCACGCTCACCAACCGTGCCCCCGCCACGGGGCTTCCCGCATACGTCACCCAGCGCGGCGACAAGCCGCCCTACCCGACACGACCCGGTGACAACAGGCTGCTGGTCTCCTACTACGCGAGCAAGGGCGCACAACTGACCGCTCTGACCGTCGACGGCCGTCCCGCCATGCTGCACAGGGGTGTCGAGCGGGGTCATCCGGTCTACACCGCCGATGTGGAACTGCCGGCACAGAGCAGCCGCACCCTGACGCTCCGGCTCGTGGAGCCGGTCAGCCACCGCGCGCCGGTGCTCCTGCGCCAGCCGTTGGTCACGCCGTTGCGGACCGTTGTGGAACCCTACCCGACCTGCGCGGCCTGAGCGGACCCACCTCTCAGCCGAGGCCCATCGCCACGGCGATGCGTTCCACCGACTCCTCGATACGCCGCACGCACTCCCGCACCACTGCCTCACTGCCCCCGAGCGGGTCGGCCACGTCGTCATCGGCCGCGTCCGCCGTGGCAGCGCCGCGCCGCGCCGCGGCTCCCGCGACGAGAGCGGTGAACCTGGCAGCCGGATCCACCACATCCGCGCCGTCCTCCGCCCTCACCAGCCGGGCGAACTCGCGCAGGCTGAAGGCCCGGGAGAGAGCCCGGACAGGCGCCAGGCGCACCGCCGCCTCACGATGCTCCACCCCCGCCCCCAGCACCAGATCCGCACTTTCGACCAGCCCGGCCGTCAGCCGGCGGGCCCCCGTTCCCGATGGCTCCCCGCCCCGCGCGACGACCGCGGAAGCGGCCGACGTCTCCATGGGAGTGCCCGGGACGGCCCGTGTGCCCGCGCTGCTGAGTTGGATCGCCTCCCGCACCACGGCCAGCCGCGTCCTCAGCAGGCACTCGGCGAGCGGGGAGCGGTACAGGTTGGCGGTGCACACGGTGAGCACACGGAATTCCGGCACGCGCGAGGTGCCGGAGGGAGAGTCACTGCCGAGCATCACGCCCGCACGTTCTGCCATGAGATCACCGTCCACTAGGCGCGCACACCGCCCGCCGCGGCAGCGTACAGTTCGTCGAACCACGCTGTCGTGGCCCTCACATCCACCGCCTCGGCGCCGGCGCGTGCCCCGGCGGCGAGCGCCGCGTGCACATCGGGCCGCATCGCCCGCAGCATGGCCTCCGCCAGCCGCCGCGGCGAGGCGTGCGGCACGAGAATGCCGTTGTCGCCGTCGCGCACCAGGTCGGGCACTCCGCCGACGGCCGTGGAAACCACTGGTACGCCCGCCGCGATCGCTTCCATGACCACCACGGGAAGCCCCTCGTACGAGGAGGACAGCACCAGTGCGTCCGAGGCTGCCACCAGACGGTTGGCTCCCGCGACCGCGCCCAGGTAGCGAACCCGCTCCTGCAGCCCCCGCCGGTCGACCTCGGCGAGCACCTGATCCCGCAGGGGGCCGTCGCCGGCGAGGACCAGGAGCGCGTCGGCGCGCCGGGCGAGCACCTGTTCCGCTGCCTCGATCAGCAGCGTGTGGTTCTTGGGCGTCCGGAGGTTCGCCACGCACGCGAAGACGAAGGAGTCCGCAGGGATCCCGAACTCCGAGCGTACGTCCAGGGCGCGTCGTGCCCAGGAGCGCTGTGCGGCCACGTCCACGCCGTGGATCCGGGTCCGTACCCGGCGCGCTCCGCGCACCGTACGAGCGCCCGCCACCTGAGGTGACACGGCGACCGTGACGTCGTCCAGCCAGCGGGTCGACCGGTCGAGCAGCATCGTGAGCGGGCGGTACCACACCGAGTGGACCGTGGAGACCACCAGAGGGCGGCGGCGCATCAGACGCAGGAACGGGCGCAGCAGAGCCGCCGGGGCGGGGGAGTGGACGTTGACGACGTCGGGGGACAGCCTGCGCACGACACGGACGAGCTCGGCGTAGCGCAACCACCGCGGGCAGGACCGCAGATCGACGACGTTCACCCCGCAGGCACGCAGCTCATCGGCCAGCGTCTCGGTGGCGGCCCGGAGGAACACCACGGTGTAGGCGCGGTTGTCGCGCGGTGCGGCACGCAGCCGCTCCACCAGGAGGACCTCGGCGCCACCGACGTCGAGTGTCTTGATGACCTCGCAGATCCGGGCCGTCGTCACCGTGCCGCCTGCCGTGCGCCGCGCCTGCCCGCCCGGGAGTGGGACAGGCCGACTTCCCGCTCGCGGCTCTCGCGCAGCCGGGCCGCGACCTCGGCGAGGCGTTCCCGCGAGACCGCGAAGACGTCCGGCCCGCGGGTGCCCCGGCCCGCAACGAACCGGTCCAGCCGGGGCTCGTAGTGCATGAAGTCGTATCCGTGGTCCCCGAGCCATCGGCGTACCTCGTGGACCGACGAGCCGAACCGCGCGAGGAAGGGATCGACGAGTTCGAGGAACCACACCGGCGGGTCGGCACGGGACAGCAGCTTCTCCGCTCCGCGCAACGCACAGTGCTCGGCGCCCTCGATGTCGAGCTTGCCCATGGCCCAGGAACGGTCCGGCAGCGTCTCGTCCAGGCGCACCACCCGCGCGGACACGACCTCGCCGACGTCCTTCGGGGTCCGGATCCGGGAACCGGTCCCGCGCAGCACGAAGGGCAGGGTGCCGGGAGTCTCTCCGACCGCCAATTCGTGCACCGTCACGGAACTCAGCCGATTCTTTTGCAGGTTCTCGCGCAGCCTCTTCGCATAGAGCGGGTGAGCCTCAAAAGCGTGCACCGCGCCCCGGTGTGACACGAGTTCGGCCGCCAGAAGAGTGAAGATTCCCTCGTTGGCGCCTCCGTCGATGAATCCGTCACCGGGACGCAGATAGCGCTTCATGAAGGTCATGGCCTCGAAGTCCGGCAGGCCGCCGAAATAGAGCAGGCGGCCCACCTGAGTGCTGTCGGGATAGGCACGGAACCGCATGCCGTTGTAGACCTTCAGGTCAAAGGGCCTGCCCAGCAGGCGTTTGTGCGCCTGCCACAGCGCCATGCGCGCGTATGCTCCGGAGCGGTGGCCCCGGTTGGCCGGGTGGTTCCAGATCAGTCTGAGCATTTCCTGCACGGTAGTCGGCATGGGCTCCTGCCTCACGACGCAAATGGCAGTGCATTTGCCGTCCATCACCTGAACAAGACCCGGCTGGGTCTGTGCCGTTTATATCCGGCACGACCGGGCGCGCCGAGGGCGCCACGCGGGGTTCTCATGCCCTTGACAGACAGTGGACTGTGCTCCGCCTAATATCGGGCACATGTCGACCGCAATGCAGCGAACCAGCGGTTCCGGAATTCCTCGGCTGCGCGTGATGAGGGTGATCGCGCGGATGAACATCGGTGGTCCGGCCGTCCAGGTCTCGGCACTCATGCGAGGCATGGATCCCGAGCGGTTCGAGCATCGTCTGGTCACCGGATTCGTGGGTCACGACGAGGCGGACCACCTGGATCAGCGTGCGCCCGGGCTGCCCGTGCACCGGATCAACGGCCTGGGACGTGCCGTGCGGCCCACGGACGACGCACGCTGCCTCGCCGAACTCGTGGCCGCCATGCGCCGGTTCCGGCCCCACATCGTCCATACGCACACGGCGAAAGCCGGCGCGCTCGGCCGGACCGCCGCCGTGCTGGCCCGGGTGCCCTCACGGGTGCACACCTTTCACGGCCATCTCCTGCACGGCTATTTCTCTCCTGCGAAGACCAAGGTTGTGGTGGCCGCCGAACGCGGGCTCGCGGCCCTCACGGACCGGCTGGTCGCGGTGGGCGGGCGGGTACGTGACGATCTCGTCGCCGCGGGTATCGGACGGCCCGGGCAGTACACGGTGGTTCCGCCCGGCACCAGCCTCGCCCCAGCTCCCGACACCGCGAAGGCCAGAAGCATGCTGGGACTCCCGCAGGGGTGCCCGGTTGTCGCGTACGTGGGACGCATCACCGGGATCAAGCGTCCCGACCGTCTCCTCGCCGTCGCCCGGGAGGTGCACCGGGCCGTACCGGAAGCCCACTTCGTGGTCTGCGGAGCAGGAGACTTCCGTCCGGATCCGGAAGCCCTCGCCGAACTCGGCGACTCGCTGCATCAGCTGGGCTGGCGCGCGGACGTCGAGACCGTCTACGCCGCGGCCGACATGGTGCTCCTGACGTCGGACAACGAAGGCATGCCGGTGAGTCTGATCGAAGCCGGCCTAGCCGGACTTCCGACGGTGGCCACCGACGTCGGCAGTGTCGCGGAGGTCGTGCAGCACGGAACAACAGGATTCCTGGCCGCACCAAGGACCGCCGACCTCGCACGCCACACCGTGACTCTTCTGCGCGACGCCCAGTTGCGCCGGGAGATGGGGGCGCGGGCGCGTGCGTTCGCCACCCGACGCTTCGGCGAGGAGCGCCTGGTGGCCGACACACAGGCCCTCTACACCTCCATCGCCGTCGCCCGCGGCTGGTGGACCGCATCCTCGTCCGAAAGGTGAGCACAGTGAACGTCCTTGTTACCGGAGGCGCCGGGTTCATCGGCGCCAACCTGTGCCGAGAACTGGTGTCGCGTCCGAACACCGGCAAGGTCATCGCCCTGGACGACCTGAGCACGGGCTCGGCGGCCAACCTTGCGGGGACCGACGTGGAACTGGTCGAGGGCAGCATCCTCGACTCCGGGCTCCTCGACAGCGTCGTGCCCGGAATGGACGCCGTCGTGCATCTCGCGGCGCGCCCGTCCGTACCCCGCTCTCTGACCGACCCGGTCGCCAGCCATCACGTCAACGCGACCGGCACGGTCACCGTCCTCGAGGCCTGCCGGCGCGCGGGTGTCCACGTTGTCGCCGCGTCGTCCTCCTCGGTCTACGGAGCCACCGCGGTCCTGCCGAAGCACGAGGATCTGGCGACCCGGCCACTGAGCCCCTATGCCGCGAGCAAGCTCGCCACGGAGGCGTACGTCCTTGCCTACGGAGCCTCGTTCGGCCTGCCCACCCTGGCGTTCCGCTTCTTCAACGTCTACGGGCCGCTGCAGTCGGCCGGCCATGCGTACGCCGCCGTGGTCCCGGCCTTCATCGACGCCATGCTGCGCGGCACACCCGTGCGGATCTTCGGCGACGGACTGCAGAGCCGGGACTTCACCTATGTCGGAACCGTGGTCCGGGTGCTGGCAGACGCCGTGATGCGCAAGGTTTCGTGCGACCGTCCGGTGAACCTCGCCTTCGGCACCCGGGTCACCGTTCTCGACCTCGCCCGCGAACTCAGTGACATCACCGGACTGCCGGCCGGCATCCGGCATGAACAGCCGAGGGCGGGGGACGTCCGCGATTCCCAGGCCTCAAACGACCTGCTGCGCGATCTCTTCCCCGGTATCGCCCCAGTTCCTCTGAAGGAGGGACTCGCGCAGACGGTGACCTGGTTCCGCACCCTGCCGGACCATGCGGCGCGGGGTGAGGGGCGTCAACCCATCGGGCCCGTTGCGGTGGACGTTGCCTGACGGACGGCTCCGAGGCCCTGTCGTTCGAGCCCCGGTCCCGTCATCTCGGCGTCGGGACCGCCGCAAGGCCCGGTGAGGTCGGCCCGGGCAATCGCCCGGACCGGCCTCACAGCAGCCCGTGCAGCATCGCGGCCACGCGGTCGGGCGAGAACTCGCTCTGCGCCCGGTGCCGCAGACGCTGCCCCAACTCCTGCCGCTGGGCAAGGGTGGTGGCCATCAGCGACCGCAGATGGCCGGCCAGCGCGTCGAGGTCACCGACCGGTGCCACATAGGGGTAGTCGGAACCCACTACATCCACTGAACCACCCGCGTCGGTCGTCACCACCGGTGTGCCGGAGGCCATCGCCTCCAGCAGCACCCGCGGGAATCCCTCCTCGTAGCTGGGCATGACGACGGCATCCGCCGCCGCGTACAGCTGTGGCAGGTCGCGATTGGGCACTGCGCCCAGTAGCCGCATGTGGCTGCTCCGCGCCGGGTCGGCCGCCTCCCGCTCGAGGCGGGACCGCTCCGGTCCGTCCCCGGCGACGACGAGCCGGACCCGTAGGCCCGAGGCCTGGGCCTCCGGCGCCTCGGCGACCGCGTCGACCAGGGGCGAGAGGAGGCGGACGCCTTTGCGGTACGACAGCCGATGTACGAAGAGCACGACGAACTCGTCGTCGGCCCACCCGAGCCGCGTCCGCGTCTCGTCGCGTGCCGCGCGGTCGAGAGGGGCGAAACGGCCGGCATCGACATCGTTGTAGAGCAGCCGCATCCTGTGCCGCGGAACGCCCCACAGGTCGGCCACCAGGGGGACCATGGTCTCCGGTCCGGTGACCATGCAGTGCACCAGCCGGGCTGTGATCCTGTTGACCGATTCACGGACTCCGAGCCGGACGGTCCGGGGCTGTTCGGGCGCCCGAACACCGGGTAGACCGCTGCGCCACAGCAGGATGCGGTGGCGGTACAGCGGGCGGGTCAGAATGAGGACGATCACGAAGAGGGTGGAGTAGCGCAGAAAGTAGGTCCGGTAACCGGCGCGGGACAGGCGGTGGATCGTGAGCGCGGTGCCCAGCATCCGACCGATCGTGCTCCGGCCCGGGACGCGCAGCAGGAGGTGGACTCCCGCGAGTCGCGCCGGAGGTCTTCCGCGCTCGACCGCGGCCGCGACGTCCACGCGCCTGCCCAGCGCCGCCAGCAATGCGGGGATGTGTGCGAAGTGTTCGGACTCGTCGTCGGTCAGGTGGGGCACCACATAGACGAGCCGCGGACGGTCAGCGGGCCCGGCGGAGGTCGCTGCGCCGTGTGCCCTGCCGTACGGCACGCCGGCCACTAGCCCAACCGCTCGAGTCGTGCCTCGTGCCGCTGAGCCACTCCCGGCAGCCGCATGGCGCCGGTGATCTTCCTGGAGTCGAAAAGAAAGACCGGACGTTGACGGCGGTGTCCGCAGAAGTCGAGGAAGGCCCTGCTGCAGTTGACGTCGTCGCTGGCGATGACGCCGCCCGCCGTCATCAGGGGCCAGGCCCGCTCGTACTCGAACAACTGCGGCAGGTAGAGGTGGTCGCTGTCGTGGAAGAACAGGTCGATCTTCCCGATGTCCCCGAGGGCCCGGGTCAGGGACGACTCGGGCCGTCGGCGGTCGAGGATCTCCAGCTGCCACTGCGGGTGCTTGCCCACCAGCCGGCCGGCGGTGCGGTTGATGTCGAAGCTGTGCAGCATGCCCGTGCCGTTGTTTTCCAGCGCGGCGAGGATCAGCCATGAGGAGCGGCCGTCCGCCACACCGGTCTCCACGACCGTCTGCGGCTTCAGCAGTCGGCCGAGCCCGTACAGGACCGCGCTCGTCTCGGCCTCTACACCATGGGTCGAGGGGTAGAAGAGTTCGGTCTCGTCGTAGCGGCGGGTCAGTCGTTCGGCGACCTCCTCGTACTCGGCCAGCACTTGCTCGACCTCAGCCGGCTGCCAGCCGAGGTTCTCGAGGAAGGCGGCCGCTGCGGTGACGACGGCTCCTCCGGCGCGGGTGAAGTCCATGACGGCCGGCGCCGTGTACCGCCGGATGCCGGTTCCCAGGGTCCGCATGGCGAGATATCCGCTCATCACCGATGCGACAGGCCCCACACCGGAGTGCGTGACCCATCGACGAACCGTCGACGCTCGGCCCACGGCGACCTCCTAGATTTCCGAGTTGTATGGATTTGTTCCATAACGTAACACCCCGGATGGGGGTATATGTCTTGCAACGCGGGGCGGGCAGGGGATTAAGGGCCGTGTCCTGCATGGGCGGTTGGCGGCGCGGGTGTGGGCGGTCCAGGGCCTGGGGTCACCGGATCCCGCAGCGCCCTCCTGCGCCGGCGGCAACCGACGGACGACGCCTTCCTCGTCCTTGTCGACCCGGCCGTGCCGGGAGCGCCATCGCCCCACAACCGCCCCCGGGTACCCGGACCACCCCGTCACCAGGACATATACCCAGCTAAGGAAGAAACCGGCATTAGTCTGGCGCCCTGACCGACCCGGAGAGACCGGGTGAGAGTAGGGAAAGGAGCGCCGGCACCATGCGCGTATCCGTCATCGGCTGCGGACACCTGGGTATCCCGCACGCCGCTGCGATGGCCGAGATCGGCCATGAGGTCGTCGGAGTGGACCTTGACCAGGCGAAGATCGACCGGCTCAACGCAGGCGAGTGCCCGATCTACGAAGCGGGCCTTCTTGAACTGCTGGCCACCCACACCGCTTCCGGACAGCTCCGCTTCACTACCGATATGGCTGAGGCCGCCGCCTTCGCCGACGTCCACTTCCTCGCGGTCGGCACCCCTATCGACGTCGACGGCCGCAGCTACGACACCAGCCAGGTCTTCGGCGCCGCCCGCTCCCTGGCACCCCACCTGACCCGACCCGCCGTGATCATCGGTAAGTCCACCGTCGCTGTGGGTACCAGCCGCGACCTTTCCGAAGTCCTCACACGTCTCGCCCCTGCGGGTGACGACGTCGAGGTGGTGTGGAACCCCGAATTCCTGCGCGAGGGTCACGCCATCGAGGACACTCTGCATCCCGATCGCATCGTCGCCGGCGTCCCCTCCTCGCACGCCGAGGACGTCGTTCGGGAGATCTACGCCCCGCTGCTGAAGAACCGGATTCCGCTGTACATCACCACCCCCGCCACGGCTGAACTGATCAAGGGCGCAGCCAACGCCTACCTGGGCATGAAGATTTCCTTCATCAACGGCGTCGCCGACATGTGCGCCGCGGCCGGCGCAGACGTACAGCAACTCACCGAGGCCATCGGACTCGACCCCCGTATCGGCCGTGGGGGACTCAACGCCGGTCCGGGATACGGAGGAGGCTGCCTGCCCAAGGACATCCGTGCCTTCACCGCCTCCGCCCTGAGCCTCGGGGCCCACGACGCCGCAGCACTTCTGCGAGCCGCAGAGCAGGTCAACGAATCCCGCGCCGCTGCCGCTCTGCGCCTTGTGGAAGAGACCATCGGGCGACCGGTCGACGGTGTACGGGTCACCGTCTGGGGCGCCTCCTTCAAGGCCGGCACCGACGACGTCCGCGAGTCCCCCGCTCTCGCGATCGCCCTGCTCATGCACCAACGTGGCGCCGCCGTCACGGTCCACGACCCCCACGCCGTCCTCACGGCGATGCGCCGGCACCCTGAGCTCGACTACAACGAAGATCTGGACGACTCCGTCAAGGACGCGGAGCTGATCGTGCTGGCCACCGAGTGGCCGCAGTTCCGTGACGCCGACCCGAAGCACCTGACCACCCTGGCCGCGGAGTCCGTCATCGTCGACCTCCGTAACGTTCTCGACGCCGACATCTGGCGTACCGCCGGATGGACCGTTCGCCAGCTCGGCCGCGCCGCGCAGCAGTAGACCTCCCGATCCGAGCGGACCAGGACAGCAATGAGGGCGCGCTTCGGTCAGGAGGGCGAAGTGGGGCCTGCGAATCGTTCGGTGCGACTCCTGGAGAGGGAAGATGCATCGACGACCGGCTGATGGACGAGCTCGTTGGTGGGGCCCGGCGGCGAGGGCTTCAGCTGACCGGCGAGGCAGGGCTGCAGCAGTTGATCAAGCGGCTGTTGCAATCGGCCCTCGAAGGCGAGAGCCGGCTGATCATGTGGTCGGGGGCGGAGTCCAAGGTGCGGCTGAAGGTGCTGCGGTACGGGGCGGGGCCGGCTTCGTGAGCAGTTGCCCGGGCGGATCACGGCGGGCACGGTCACCGGCGGCCGCGATCTGGGGACTCCTCGCCGCGGCGCTGGAGGACCGGCAGGACGACGTTCCTGTTGACGCGCCGGCACGGGTCGCGCAGCGGCCGCGGACCGCCGCATCGTTCCTCGAAGCCGGTTACGCCGCCTCGCTGGGGCTGCTCTGAGTGCTGTTCGCCGGAACCGCGCTGTACACCGGGACTCGCAGGAGCCGGAGCCAGACGACGGCGGTCACCGCGACAACAGTGATCAGCACGACCGGCTGCGGGACGGCCTTGAGCATGACCAGGATGGCCGTGAGGCTCGTCACCGCCGCGAAGCCTCCGATGGCGGCCGCCACCTGCCGAACCGTCAGCCCGAGCTGTCGGAGGCGGTGTGCGATGTGGTCCTTGCCACCCTGCAGCACGGGCCGTCCCTCCCTGCGCCGAGCCACCATGACCAATCCGGTGTCCGCGGTGACCACCAGCGTGATGAGCAGCAGACTGCCGTACCCGGAGAGAGCGGTGCTGTCCTTGTGGAGGGTCATGCTCGCGGACGACACCAGGAAGCCCACGAAGAGCGCGCCCGCGTCACCGAGAAAGATGCGCGCCGGGTGCCAGTTGTGGAACAGGAACCCGGCGCAGGCCCCGGCAAGGGCGGCGGTGACCACCGCGGTGCCGACCAGCCCGGCGGTCAGCGCGGCGCAGCAGAGGAATGCCGCGATGACAGCGGTCACCGTGGAGACCACGCCGTCCATGTTGTCCAGCAGATTGAAGGCATTGGTCGTGAAGAGGATCCACGTCACCGCAAGGACCGCGTCGACCCACGTGCCGAAGAGCACGGGGTGGCCGCACCAGGCGACGACCACGAACGCCGCGGCCGTCTCGACGGAGAGCCGCACCCGGATACTGAGCGGACGCAGGTCGTCGACGAGGCCGAGCACGGCGATCACAGCGGCACATCCGAGCACGACGCCCAGGGTCGAATCACTCCCGCCCGCCGCGTACATCACCAGACCCGCGGAGCCGGCCGTCGCCAGTGCGACGGCCATGCCGCCCAGATAGGGCGTGGGGGAGACATGCACCTTGCGTGCCGCTGGCCGGTCGGTGTATCCACGCCGCACGGCGAGGAGACGCAGGGGCTCGGTCAGCAGAGCCGCGACGGCCAGAGCCCCCAGCCCCGCGAGTGCCGTCACCATCCACGGGCTCAGACCGGACATGGACTCGCCGCCGTCGCCCGGCCGTCGGTGTCGCCGGTGTGTCCTTCGTCCGCGCGACGGGAGGCGGCGCCGGGCTCCTGCTGCGGCATTTCACCACGGGCGTCCGCCGCGGTGTCCGCCAAGGCGTCCGCCACGGCGTCCGCGAGGATGTCGTCGAGGTTCCGCCGTGGTTGCCAGCCGGTGAGGGCCCTCAGTTTCGTCGTGTCCGGGACCCGGCGGTCCATGTCCTCGAACCCAGGTCCATATGCCTCGTTGTAGGAGACACGCTCCACGCTCGACGCGCTCTTCGCGCAGGTGACGATGCGTGCGGCGAGATCGAGGATGCTGATTTCCTCGTCGCTTCCGATGTTGAACGTCTCTCCCTCGGCCTCCGGACGGTCGATCAGCGAGACGAGTGCCGCGACCACGTCGGTGACATGGAGGAAGCAGCGACTCTGCCGACCGGTGCCGTGGACGGTGAGCGGTTCCCCCCTGACCGCCTGTCGGGCGAATCTCGGAATCACCATGCCGTAGGCCGCGCTCTGCCGGGGTCCGACGGTGTTGAAGAAGCGCACAATCGTCGAACGCAGTCCGTACTCGCGGCGGTACAGCTCGGCGAGGATCTCGTCCACGGCTTTGGCCGTGCTGTAGGACCATCGAGGGACGGAGGGACTGCCCAGAATGCGGTCCGACATCTCGTTCAGCGGCCCCGACGAGTTCTTGCCGTAGATCTCCGACGTGCTGGCAAGAATGACCGGCCGGCGGTGGCGGTACGCCGCTTCCATGACCGTTTCTGTTCCCTTGGTGTTGATGGTGAAAGACCTCAGTGGCTGCTCGATGATGAGCTTCACCCCAACTGCCGCGGCCAGGTGTACGACCCGGTCGCATTCGCCTACCAGCTTGTCGACCAGCGGCGCATCCAGCACCGAGCCGTGGACGAACTGAAAGTGTCCGTGATTGCGTGCGCCGGCAAGGTTCTGCAGGCGTCCGGTGCTGAGATCGTCGAGTGCGACGACCGGCTCGCCACGGGCCAGCAGCGCATCGACAAGATGGGAGCCGATGAATCCGGCTCCTCCAGTAACCAGGTACTTCGGGTGGTCCGTCACGGCGTCACTCCATGTCTGTGGGTGGGGCATTGCCAGGGTCATGTGCACCACCGGCGACGCGAGGGCAACGATAGCCCGGAACCGCACAAACAGAGTGAATTGATAGATCGGTTAGTCCACTTGCCCCGTCGCTCAGAGGACAAGATGACTCTGTTTGCCTGAAGCGGTGTCACCCGGCAGGCACAGTGCGGGCGGAGCCTGGCATACATGGCGAGTATTCGAAGAATTCAGCTGGGCAGGCGAGAGGAGAGTCAGACGTGTCGGTGTCAGTGCAGAAGGTGGTCGTCGTCGGCCAAGGGTATGTAGGCCTTCCCCTCGCCATTCGTGTGGTGGAGGCCGGGCACAACGTCGTGGGTATCGACCTGGACGAGATGCGCGTCAAGCGCCTCGCGGCCGGTGAATCGTTCGCCGAGGACGTCACGTCCCCCCGTCTCCTGGCCGCCCTCAACTCCGGCCGCTACTTCCTCAGCATCGACTACGCGGATGCCGCGGGCTTCGACGTGTGCGTCATCACGGTGCCCACGCCGCTGAAGAACGGCGCGCCCGACCTGAGTTACGTGGAAAGCGCCGCGCAGGCAGTCGCCCCCCACCTCCGGGCGAACGCCACGGTGATCCTCGAGTCCACCACGTACCCGTGCACGACCGAACACGTCGTGCGCCCGCTTCTGGAGGCTCACAGCGGTCTTCGGGCCGGCGAGGACTTCTTCCTGGGATACAGTCCGGAAAGGATCGACCCGGGAAACCCGACCTGGCGGCTGGAGAACACGCCCAAGGTGGTCTCCGGGATCGATGACGCCTCCCTGAGGCATGTCCAGAACTTCTACAAGGACGTGGTGGACCGTACCGTCCCGGTGAGTTCACCGCGCACGGCGGAGCTGACAAAGCTCCTGGAGAACACCTTCCGTCATGTGAACATCGCCCTGGTCAACGAGCTTGCGATGTTCTGCAGGCCGCTCGGCATCGACATCTGGGAAGTGATCGACGCGGCGTCGACCAAGCCTTTCGGATTCATGCGCTTTCTGCCCGGGCCGGGCGTCGGCGGTCACTGCCTGCCCATCGATCCGTCGTATCTGTCGTGGCAGGTCAAACAGGCGCTGCAGCACGACTTCCGCTTCGTGTCGCTCGCCAACGACATCAACAGCCATATGCCCGATCATGTGGTTCTCCGGGTGGCCAGAGGACTCAACACGCGGCGCAAGCCGGTCAACGGAAGCCAGATCCTGGTCCTCGGGCTCGCTTACAAGAGGAATACCGGCGACATCCGCGAATCCCCTTCCGTCGCGGTCGCCCAGGGTCTCCAGAAACTCGGCGCGCACGTCCTCGCGGTGGAACCGTATGTCGACCCGTCGCAGCTGCCCCAGGACATTCTCTGTGTCGACCTCACAGAGGAGCAGGTCGCGTCAGCCGACGCAGTGGTCGTGGCCACCGATCACGACGACTTCGACTACGCAATGGTGGAGCGTGTCGCCGATTACGTGTTCGACGCCTGCAATCGTTGCCGTTCAGGCTCCGCGGAGCGCCTCTGAGAAGGGACCGATGCACTCCGCCGAGGAGTGCGGAGGGTACCGAGTGGCCGAACACGCATGCCGCGTGCCCGAAATTCTCGGTGCTGACCCTAAGGTGACTGTCCAAATTACTCGCTCTGATCGGGGAAGACCTTGGATTTGCACCAATACCTACGAGTCCTTTCCCGCCGATGGCGCGTCATCGCCCTGGTGGCATTGCTGGGGACGGCGACAGGCGTCTTCACCAGTGTTGTCGCCACTCCCGAGTACCAGGCAACGAGCACACTTTTCGCCTCCCTCCAAGGTGGCGACGACACATCCCAGCTCAACCAGGGGAACTCGTTCACCCAGGCAAGAGTTCAGTCCTACGCCGACATCGTGGCCAGTCCCGAGGTGACCATCCCGGTCGTCAAATCCCTCAAGCTGAAAATGACGCCGAGCGAACTGGGTGCTCGCGTCTCGGCCGAGGCCCCGGTCAACACGGTGCTCCTCCGTCTGACCGTCACCGACACCCACGCGGCACGAGCCGCCCGGATCAGCAATGCCGTCGCCACCCGCTTCGCCCAGGTGATCAGGGAGTTGGAGAGCCCCGACGCGGACACGACCGAGTCCCCGGTGCGGCTCACCGTCATCCAGCCCGCGACCGCGCCGTCCGTCCCTTCGTCACCGAAAACCACGCTCAACGTCGCACTCGGTCTGGCCGTTGGACTGGTCCTCGGGTTGGCGATCGGCGTCGCACTGGAGACGGTGGATACGTCGATGCGGGACTCCAAAGCCCTGGCCGAGTGCCTGGCGGCCGCTGCCGGACCCCCTGTGCTGTCCAGCATCGTGCACGACTCGCGAGCCTCACGGCGCCCGGTCTCCCTGCGCGACGACACGCACAGCACCCGTGCGGAGGGCTTCCGGAAGCTACGGGTCAATCTCCAGTTCACCGAAGTGGGCAAACGGCCGAAGGTCATCGCCGTCACGAGCCCGCTGCCGCGCGAAGGCAAGAGCAGCGTGTCGGTCAACCTGGCCGCCACACTGGCCGAGGAAGGCGCCAAGGTATGCCTGATCGACTGCGACCTGCGCCGTCCTTCCGTCGCCTCGGCCCTCGGCCTGGTCAGGGACGCCGGGCTGACCACCGTTCTGGTGGGCAAGGCAGGGGTGCATGAGGTCCTGCAGACAACCGGGTCCTTCTCGGTGCTCACCAGTGGGATGATTCCCCCCAACCCGACCCAGATCCTCGGCAGTCCCCAATTCGCCGCCGTGCTGGAGGAACTCGCCGAGGAGTTCGACCACCTCGTCGTGGACACCGCTCCGGTGCTTCCGTTCGCCGACACCCCGGCGATGGCACACGCCGTCGACGGCTACCTGCTCGTCGCACGTGCCGGACGGACGAGCAGGAGCCAGATCCTCGACGCCCTGCGCATCCTCGAACGCGTCAACGCGCCTGTATTCGGGGCGGTCCTGAACGCTGCTCCTGCACGGGGCGACGGTGAGGCCCACGGCTACGCATACCGGTACCAGCCGAAGCCGGAGGCGGCAGGCCGCCTCTCGGCGCTCCTCTCGACGCGGCTGGCGCCTCGCCGACAGGCGTCCGCCAACGGTCACAAGCCGCCGGTGTCGGCCAGGACGCGGTCGTAGTACCGGACGCCGAGGACCCGGACGGCCAAGGACCCCCTCTGCACAGGCCGTCCTGCCAGGTCCGGCGATGCCCACGAAGTGTCGCCGGACGGGGTCGCAGCTTCGAATCAGTCGTCCCGACCCGGAAGAGCTGTGGACCGGGGCCGTGTCGGAGTGTCCGACGCGGCCTCTGCCGCGCTCCGGGGCCGTTGGGAAACGGGACTGCCGGAGCGTCCGTCGGGCCGGCGACCGGCTCCCGACCGGGCGGGCGGTGGTACTCCCTAAGCACTGTCCTCGACGTGCAGCTTCGCCTCGGTCGCCCCACGGGCATCGGCCACGATCCGGGCCTCGGCCTCGACGGCCTTGCGGACGGAGGCCGGCAGCCGTCCGAAGGGCCGGACGGTCACGTCGATCCTGCGGCCGGCGGACCTGGCGCGCCAGATGCCGGAGATCTCGGAGCCGACCAGCACCGCGCCCGGCGCTCCGATGGCGCGCCAGACCTCCTTCGCGCGGCTGGTGTCCGGTACGACGAGTGTGCGGTCGCGCGCCTGAAGGAAGGGGTCGCCGGGCGGAAGGAGCCGCACCGTCCTCCCGCTCCTCGCCGAGACCAGAGCGTCGACGTCGGCGGCCGGCAGCCACGCAGTCCTTCCCTCCACCGACACCTTTGCGAGATCCACGGGCCACACCCTCTTGACCACGGTCGGTTTCGTGCCCAGGTACTTGGCCACTTCGGCGGGCGTGGCAGGACCGAGGAAGCGCAGATACGACTCGATCACCCGGGCGGTACCGGTGGCGGACTCCGGCACGGGGAACCGCCGCTCCAGCGGGGACAGCACCGTCCTGCCGCCCTGCGCGGCGACCCGTACCGAGCCGAAGAGCCCGGCCTGCTGGAACAGCAGTCCGGAGATGTGGCGCGCGCCGCACGCCTCGCACCAGTACGTCAGGGACCGGGGCACGATCGCGCTGACCGCCGTACTGACCTCGCCCTTGACCATCGGAGAGGTCACCACCTCGCGGAACGCCTCCGCCGTGGCCCTGAAGGCCTCGATGCCGAGTCCGGCGCCCTCCTTGATCACGGCGGTGTCGAGCCGGGCCGTGGCATCGGTGTCGTCCACGGGCCACAGCGCGGCGGCGAGGCCGGGCAGGCCGGCGCGCCGATGCAGATGCGGGGCTCCGCGGAACGACCACACGAGCTCCAGCCCTTCGGCGGAAGCGCCCCGCGCGGCGAGCGCCGATCGCGCCGAGCCGCTCGGCGTGTCCTGCACACCGAGGGTCAGCACCTCTGGCGTGGCCGACGAGCGGTCCAGGCCCTGAACGGCCACCCGATGGGCCAGCACCTGCTCACGGGACACCTCGACGCCGTGCGTTCTGCTCAACTTCTGCACCTTTCGTGCGCCTTGTGCGTACCGTACCGGGCGACGGGGCCACGATCGGGGCCGGAGCGCTGTCCGCCGGCCCGGTCTGCGCGGATTCGACGACGGCGCCGGTGAAGGACGTCGCGGGCGGGGCTGACGAACGGCGCGACGACAGCCGCGGCTGCCAGTGATCCGGACATGCGGACTCCCCGCCAGGGGCTCCTTGAACTCTGCTCAACTGCCGTGCCAAAAGGGCCACTTCGTGCACGACCACCGCGCCCGAAGCAACGCCCCCGGCGTACGCCGCGCAGACGGAACCGGGCGGGAATCATCGGAGAGGTGCCTGCCCTGCTCCGCTGCGAAGGGACCGCTCAGCGGCGCGGCCGCGTCACTCGAGCGGTTCCGCGCACGCGCCCACGGCCAGTGCCATGTCCGCCTGGTGTCGGCCTGTTGCGGCGGGCGGTCAGACGATGTTCTCCGCGATCTCCGCCTGTTCGCGCGCGTTCCCGTACGCCGACGGTGTGCTGTAGGAGCGGCGCGCCACGAACCACCACACCGTTGCCAGGATCAGCACCGCCGCGAGCGCGATCGAGGCGTAGTTCATCGAGTCGACGGTCACCGGGTACGACTGCGGCAGGCAGAACAGCACCGTCACGCATGCCACCCACACCACGGCGATCCAGCCGATCGGCCTGCTCCAGCGCCCCAGGGACCAGGGACCGGGTTCGAAGCGGCTGCCGGCGCGGAGCCGCAGATAGACGGGGATCGCGTAGGCCGGGGTGATGCCGATGACGTTGATCGCGGTGACCGCGCCGTAGGCGGTCGTGGAATACAGCGACGGCACCGCCAGCAGACAGGCGAACGACACGGACAGCCACACCGCGGGGACGGGCGTCTGCGTACGGCTGCTCACCTTGCGCCACAGAGCCGAACCCGGCAGGGCGTTGTCACGGCTGAAGGCGAACACCATACGGCTCGCGGCGGCCACCTCCGCGTTGCCGCAGAAGAGCTGGGCGACGATCACGACGAGCAGCAGCGCCGTGGCGGCGCCGGTGCCGAGGGCGTCGATGAAGATCTGGGCGGGCGGCACACCCGTTGCGGTGTCCTGGGTGCCCGCGTAGTCCTGGATGGCGAAGGTCAGGCCGGCGAGCAGCGCGAACCCGGCGATCCAGGAGACCCAGATGGAGCGCACGATGCCCTGGGCGGCGGCGACGGACGCGTTGGAGGTCTCCTCGGACAGATGGGCGGAGGCGTCGTACCCGCTGAAGGTGTACTGGGCCAGCAGCAGGCCGATGGCGGCCACGTAGATCGGATTGTCCCAGCCGGTGCCGTTGACGAACTCGCCGAAGACGAACTCGGGGGACTGATGGTCCGACGGCACGATCGCCAGCGCGCCCACGATCAGGGCCACGCCGCCGAGGTGCCACCACACGCTGACGGAGTTGAGCAGGCTGACGAGCCGTACGCCGAACAGGTTGAGCGTGGCGTGCAGCAGCAGGATGCAGATGAAGATGATCATCGTGGAGCCCGGGGCGGGCTCGATCCCCCACTGCAGGTTCAGGAAGGCGCCGGTGAACAGCGCGCAGCCGTAGTCGATGCCGGCGATGGCGCCCAGCAGTCCCAGGAGATTGAGCCAGCCGGTGTACCAGCCCCACTTGCGGCCGCCGAGCCGGTCGGCCATGTAGTAGAGCGCACCTGAGGTCGGATAGGCGCTGGTCACCTCCGCCAGGGCCATGCCGACACACAGCACGAAGAGACCGACCCCCACCCAGCCCCAGAGCATCACCGCCGGACCGCCGGTGCCGAGACCGAACCCGTACAGCGTCATACAGCCGGAAAGGATCGAGATCACCGAGAAGCTGATCGCGAAATTGCCGAAACCGCCCATCCGCCGGGCCAGAACGGGCTGGTAGCCGAGCTCCCGCAGCCGTTCCTCCTCGTCCTTGGGGCGAGCTTGGCCGGGGCCCGACCACTTGGGCGGGGAAACGGACATCGGAGTACCTCCGGGGAAAGGGGATGTGCTGAGCGATGCGGGCAGCGGGGAGGGGGAGCGGGCGCAGGAGTCGTGGCGGGAAGGCTCAGGCGTACGGGCCTCTGCCCGGGTCGGCGTCGTGTGCCGCCGCGAGGCAACGGGCCCGTGCGCGCAGGAACACCTCCTCGGCGAGCCCCGCGTCACGGGGATCGGACGTGCGGTACGCCCACGGAAGCGTCGTCCAGAACGGGCCGAGCGCCTCGAACACCCGTGCCGCAGCGGCGAACTGGAGCGAACCCCACAACGCGTGCGCCAGGTGGCTCAGATCGAGCAGTGTGCACGCCGCCGGCTGCACGACGTCGAACCAGTCGTGCAGCGCCAGCCGCCCGTCGCGGGTCGCGTCGTCCGTGACCCAGTGCAGGTCCAGCGCCTTCTCGTGGCCGTTCTCCCGGCGGTGGCGCTCGACCCGCACATACAGCGGCAGCGCCTTGAGCGGCGAACCGAGGGGTGCGGCCGAGGACGCCCACTGGACGAAGTTCACGGCCTCGGCCAGATGGCCGCCGGCCCGCCGCGCGTACACGAACTGCAGCATCCGGTGGTACGCCTCGCGGTTGTGCGGGTCGCGCTTGTCCGCCTGCGCCAGCAGACCCCACGGACCCGGGAAGAGCATCGGCCCGGGCGGTGCCGTCCGGTGCTCCTCGAGCCGCTGCCCCTCGTCGAGCCGGGCCAGGGCCAGCAGGCACACCCACGGCACGGGGTCCTCCGGTGACCGGCGCGCGGCCAGCCGGCATGCCTGCCAGGCCTCGTGCCACAACTCCTGGGTACGCCGGTGCCCCTCCCGGTGGGCGCGTAACGCCCGCTCGACGACGACCCGGCAGTGCATCACGGCCGCGGCGGAACTCTCCGGCTCCTCGGTCCGCCACGCCTGCACCGTGTCGGAGCCGGCCGCGACGGCGGCCAGCACCTGGGTGCGCCGGGTCCACAGGGACCAGTCGTTCGTCGCCGCGAGGAGGTCGCGCATCGACAGCCAGCGGCCGGTGCGCAAGTCCTGCAGAGCGGCGCGCAGTTCCTTGTCCTGGCCGGCCGGATGGTAGATCGGGCGAAAGGCGTCCGGGGCCATCAGTGATCCGTCCGTCGGTGCCGCGCCGGGCGCCGGCACGCCGGGGAGAGGTCCGCTAACACGGCCGCCGTGCCCCCGATACCGTCACTGGGCGGTCCGCCGCGTGCTGTGTCGCAGCGTGGAGCTCGGCTCGTGCACTGATGGTCATGGGGCCTCTTGGGGCAGTGGTGGCTGAGGCGTGCTTCGACGGCGGTGGGCGGCCGGCCGTCGGCGTCGGCGAGGAGCGCGGGACACGGGGGGCTGCGCCGGCCCCCGCTCCGCTTCCGTGTGCGGCCGATCTTACTCAAAGCGCCCGGCACGACAAGGAGTTGAGGACAACGCTGTCACACGGGCTCAAACCCCGGCTCTTGACGGAGATGGCGGCCTGCCCCCAGGCTTTCGTCAGTGATCAAGGTTCCTTCTACCGGAGAGCGGGGTGGCCGATGACCGGCCCGGTGCTTGCCGTCGACCAGGGCACCTCAGGCACCAAGGCACTCGTCGTCTGTCCCGCACGTGGAGTGATCGGCACCGGCTCCGCGCCCGTGACGCCCCGCTACGGCGCCGGCGGACGCGTCGAGGTCGACCCCGGGGAACTGCTCACCTCGGTCGTCGACGCCGGGCGCCGTGCGCTCGCCGATGCCGGTGAGCCCGTCCGGGCCGTCGGCCTGGCCAACCAGGGCGAGACCGTCCTCGCCTGGGACCCGGCGACCGGCGAACCGCTCACCGACGCGATCGTCTGGCAAGACCGGCGCGCCGATTCACTGTGTGCCGAACTCGCCCCGCACGCTGAGGAGTTACGGCAGCTCACCGGACTGCCACTGGACCCGTACTTCGCCGCGCCGAAGATGGCGTGGGTCCGCCGAGAACTCACCCGCGAAGGCGTGGTCACCACCAGCGACTCATGGCTCGTGCACCGGCTCACCGGCGCGTTCGTCACCGACGCCGCAACCGCCGGACGCACCCAGCTCCTCGACCTCGACCACGTCGCCTGGTCGAAGCGGGCCCTCGAGATCTTCGGCCTGTCCGGCGAACGGCTGCCGGACGTCGTCGACGCGGCGGGACCCGTCGGCGTCACCACGGCCTTCGGCGCCGAGATCCCGCTCACCGGCCTCCTGGTCGACCAGCAGGCCGCCCTCCTTGCCCAGAGTGTCACCGAACCCGGCGCCGCCAAGTGCACCTACGGGACCGGCGCGTTCCTGCTCGCGCAGACCGGTCACCGGCCACGGCGCTCCACCACCGGGCTCGTCGGCTGCGTCGCGTGGCGGCTCGGCGGCCGCTCCAGCTACTGCCTGGACGGCCAGGTCTACACGGCCGCCTCCGCCGTGCGATGGCTCACCGACCTGGGGATCGTCTCCGGTGCCACCGACCTCGATGCCGTCGGTTCGACCGTGCCCGACAGCGGGGGCGTCACGTTCGTACCGGCGCTCGCCGGGCTTGCGGCGCCCTGGTGGCGCGGTGACGTCCGGGGCTCGGTGACCGGCCTCGGCCTGGACACCGGGCCGGGCCACCTCGTGCGCGCGCTGTGCGAGGGACTCGCCGCGCAGGTCGTCTCCCTCACCGACGCGGTCGCCGCCGACCTCGGCACGCCGCTGACGGTGCTGCGCGTCGACGGGGGTCTCACCCGGTCCGCGCTCCTCATGCAGACCCAGGCCGACCTGCTCCGACTTCCCGTCGAGGTCTCCGCGTTGCCGGACGTCACCGCGCTCGGCGCCGCCGCGGTCGCCCGGCTGGGCATCGACGCGGACCTCACCTTGGAGGAGGCCGTCCCCGCCTGGCGGCCGTCCGCCGTCTACGAGCCGCGCATCAGCGCCGACCAGGCGGCAGAACGACTCGCGGCCTTCCGTACCGAGGTCGCGGCCCTGCTGGACCGCTCACCCGCGGCCGGCGGTGGACCCGGAGCTTCATGACCGTCACGACCGGCGGCGCACTGCCCGACCAGCTGTACGACGTCGCCGTCGTGGGCGCCGGCGTCGTCGGCAGCGCCATCGCCCGCGAACTCGCCCGGTACCCGCTGCGCATCGCGCTCGTGGAAGCGGGCGAGGACGTCGGGGACGGCACCTCCAAGGCCAACACCGCCATCCTGCACACCGGTTTCGACGCCGTGCCCGGTTCCCTGGAGTCGCGGCTCGTGCGCGAGGGCCGGCGCCGCCTCGCCGCCTACGCCCAACAGAACGGCGTCCCTCTCGAGCCGGTCGGCGCGCTGCTCGTCGCCTGGGACGACGGCCAACTCGCCGCGCTCCCCGCCCTGGCCGCCAAGGCCGTCCGCAACGGCCACCACGGCACACGCCTCCTGGACGCCGCCGAACTCGCCCGGCGGGAACCGCACCTGGGCCCCGGCGCGCTCGGCGCCCTCGAAGTCCCGGACGAGTGGATCATCTGCCCCTGGACCACGACCATCGCCTACGCAACCCAGGCGGTCCGTGCGGGCGTCACGCTGCACCTGAACTGCCGGGTGCAGTCCGTGACGAGCGGCGGTCACCACGAACTCTCCACCTCGCGCGGCCTGTTGCGCACCCGCTACCTCGTCAACGCCGCCGGGCTGCACGCCGACGAGCTGGACCACCACCTCGGCCACGAGGACTTCACCGTCACCCCGCGGCGCGGCCAGCTGATCGTCTACGACAAGCTCGCCCGCCCCCTCGTCCGCCACATCCTGCTCCCCGTACCGACCGCACTCGGCAAGGGTGTCCTGGTCGCACCGACCGTGTATGGGAACGTGATCCTCGGACCCACCGCGGAGGACCTCGACGACAAGCAGGCCACCGGATCGACAGCGGAAGGCCTGGAGACGCTGAGGGACAAAGGCCGGCGGATCGTGCCCGCACTGGTCGACGAGGAGGTCACCGCCGTCTACGCCGGACTGCGCGCCGCCACCGGGCACGAGGACTACCGCATTCGGGCCCATGCCCGACAGCGGTACGTCACCGTCGGAGGCATCCGGTCCACGGGCCTGACGGCCTCCATGGCCATCGCCGCCTACGTCACCGGCCTGCTCGGCGACGCGGGCCTCCACCTCGGCCTTGCCCGCGACCTGGAACCGGTGAACATGCCCTGCATCGGCGAAGCAGGCCCGCGCCCGTACCAGCGTGCCGACCTGATCGCCGCCGACCCGGCGTACGGCACGATCGTCTGCCACTGCGAACGCGTCACCCGGGGCGAGATCCGCGACGCGATGAGCAGCACTCTGCCACCGGCATCGCTCGACGCGCTGCGGCGCCGGACCCGCGCCGGGGCCGGCCGCTGCCAGGGCTTCCACTGCGGGGCCGTGGTCAGGGCACTGTTCGAGGAGGGCCGCGGATGAGCCGCACGGAAAGAACCGTGGACGTCCTCGTCGTCGGCGCCGGACCGGCAGGGCTCGCCGCGGCAGCCCGCCTGGCCGCGGCCGGCGCCGGCCGCGTCGAGGTACTGGAACGCGAACAGCAGCCCGGCGGCATTCCACGCCACAGCCACCACCGGGGGTTCGGGCCGCGCCACCAGCCGCTCGACGGCCCCCGGTTCGCCGGGCGGCTCGTCGACGCCGCCGTCGCTGCCGGATGCGTACTGCGCACCGGCGTCACGGCCACGGGGTGGGCGGGCCCCCGCACCCTGGACACCACCGGCCCGCAGGGCCTCGAACGCATCACCGCCCGCGCGGTGGTGCTGGCCACGGGCGCCCGCGAACGGCCGCGCAGCGCCCGCCTGATCCCCGGCACCCGGCCGGCCGGCGTCCTGACCACCGGCGAACTCCTGCAGACCGTCCGGCTCCACGGCGGGCGGGTCGGCGGCCGCGCGGTCGTCGTGGGCTCGGAGCCCGTCGCCCTCCACGCCGTACGCACCCTGCGGAGGGCGGGCGCACAGGTCGTGGCCCTCGTCACCGAAGCCCCGTGCGCACCGGTGCAGTCACCCCGGCACCGGGTCCCGGTGATCACGGACACCGCCGTCGCGGAGCTGACCGGCCGCGGCAGACTGGCAGGCGTACGCCTGCGGGACCGCGACGGCGGCAGCACGCACCTCGACTGCGACACCGTCGTCCTCACCGGCGACTGGATCCCCGACCACGAGCTGGCCCGGCTCGGCGGCACGGCTCTCGACCCCGGCACACGCGGACCGGCCGTCGACACCGCCTTCCGCACCTCCCTGCCCGGCGTCTTCGCCGTCGGCAATCTGCTCCACGGGGGCGAGCCCGGGGCGATCGCCGCCGCAGAGGGCCGCAGCGCCGCGACCCACGTCCTGCGCCGGCTGGCCGGGGCCCGGCCCTGGCGCCACGGTCAGGTGCCCCTGGCGGTCGAGCGGCCCCTGCTCTGGATCGCGCCGAACCGCGTCCACCCCGACGGCCCCCCGCCCATGGAGGAGCGCTTCACCCTCCGCACCGCAGAGCGCATCGCCCGGCCCGTCCTCCTCGTCAGCCAGGACGGCCGAGAACTGGACCGGCAGCACCTGCCGCGCACCGCCCTGCCGGGCCGGGCCGTCCACCTGCGCGCCGGCTGGATCGCACGGGCCGACCCAGAGGGCGGCCCCGTCCGCGTCGGTGTCATGTCCGATTCCCGCCAGCCGGGTGCCGGGGCGGCTCGCATACTGACCGTATGACCACCGAGGCACACACGGTGGAGGACAGCCGGTACGAGGCCGTGAGCAGCCGGGACGCACGGTTCGACGGGGTCTTCTTCTTCGCCGTCTCCACGACCGGGATCTACTGCCGGCCCAGCTGCCCCGCCCTCACACCCAAGCGCAGGAACGTGTCGTTCTACCGCACCGCCGCGGCTGCCCAGAGTGCAGGCTTCCGCGCCTGCCGCCGCTGCCGCCCCGACGCGGTCCCCGGCTCCGCCGAATGGAACGTCCGCGCGGACGTCGTCGGCCGCGCCGTACGGCTGATCGGCGACGGCGTCGTCGACCGGGAGGGCGTCGCCGGACTCGCCGGCCGCCTCGGCTACAGCCCCCGCCAGGTGCAGCGCCAGCTCAACGCCGAACTCGGTGCGGGACCCATCGCCCTCGCCCGCGCCCAGCGCGGCCACACCGCGCGCGTACTGCTGCAGACCACGACGATGCAGGCCGCCGAGATCGCTTTCGCCGCCGGATTCGCGAGCGTACGGCAGTTCAACGACACCATCCGCGAGATCTACGCCGCCACCCCCACCGAGCTGCGGGCCGCCCGGCCCGGCCGCACCTCCGCCGGCAACGGCGGCTCCGGGATCCCGCTGCGGCTGGCCCACCGGGGCCGGTACGCGGCGGACCGGATGTTCGACCACCTCGCGGTCCACGCCGTCCCCGGCGTGGAGGAGGTCACCGGCGAACGCGGCACGCGCACCTACCGCCGGACCCTGCGGCTGCCCGGCGGCGCAGGTGTCGCCGAGGTCGGCGAACGCCCGGGCGCAGGCGGCTGGCTGGAGTGCCGACTGCACCTGACCGACCTGCGCGACCTGACCTCAGCCACCCAGCGGATGCGCCGCCTCCTCGACCTGGACGCCGACCCCTGCGCTGTCGCGGAACGCCTCGGAGCCGACCCGGCCCTCGCCCCGCTCGTCGCGGCCCGCCCGGGCCTGCGCGTCCCCGGCGCCGCGGACCCGCACGAGTCGGCGATCCGCACGCTGGTGGGGGAGTCGGCGGTGGGCGAGCTGGTGGCCGCGCACGGCGAGGAGCTCGACGCGCCGAGCGGCGGGCTGACCCACCTGTTCCCCCGCGCCGAGGACCTCACCGGCAGCGGACGGCCCGCGCTGCGCGCCCTGGCCGAGGCGCTCGCGACCGGCGACCTCGTGCTCGACCCCGGCGCCGACCGCGAGGAGGCCGAACGCCGGCTGCTGCGGCTCCCCGGCATCGACGCCCGTACTGCCGCCGGTGTCCGGCTGCACGCACTGGGCGACCCCGACGTCCTGCCGCCCGGCGACCCTGCGGTGCCGCCCGGTGCGGACACCGGGCGCTGGCGGCCGTGGCGGTCGTACGCGATGCACCATCTGTGGGCGGCCGCCGCTGACCCGGGCCGCTGACAGGTCCGACCGGATCGGGCCCCTCGGACGGCGTACGGGGGTACGGCAGCGGTGGGATAGGGCCCGTCGGACGGCGTACCGGCGTACGGCAGCGGCTGACAGGGCGGGTCAGAACGGCGTACGCGGCTCACCCGTACGGCCCAGCAACGCAGCGGCCCCGGCGCCCGGGAGGCCGAGAGTGGATGGCGTCGCCCACCGTCACCCGCACCGGGAGAACCGATGACCCCCCTCAACCGACGTGACCTCGGCCTGCTCGTCCTGCGCGTCGGGACCGGCGCCGTCCTCATGGCCCACGGCACCCAGAAGCTCTTCGGCTGGTTCGGCGGCGGCGGCCTGGAGGCAACCGCCAAGGGCATGGAGGCCATGGGTTTCCACCCGCCCAGGCACAGTGCGCTCGCCGCCGGCGTCACGGAGGCCGGCGGCGGCATGCTGCTTGCCCTGGGCCTCGCCACCCCCGCGGCCGGCGCGGCGGTGACCGGAAACATGGCGGGCGCGGTCTCGGTGCACGCCCCGGCCGGCTTCTTCGCCCAGTCCGGCGGCTTCGAGTACCCCGCGTTCCTCGGTTTCACGGCGGCCGCTGTCGGCGTCATGGGCCCCGGCCGTTGCTCGCTCGACCATGTCACCGGCCACCGCTTCGACCGGCCGTGGGTGCTCGCGGCGGCCTTCGCGGCCAGCGCAGTGGCCGCGGCCGCGGTCGTCGGCAGGCGAGCGAAGGGACAGATCGGCGCGGACGTGGACGACTCGGCAGTCACCGGGGAGGCGGACACCCTCGAGGACTGACCGAGCGCGGACCGACGCCGCGGGCCTGGCCATGAACCCCTGAACGGTGGTTCACTTGTTGCATGGCCTACCGCAAGACGCCCGCCGTGCAGAGCCGCCTGGACGCCGCCAGAGAGCATCTGGTCGAGCAGGCCACGTCCGTCGTGGCCGAGGTCGGCTGGGCGAACGCCTCCGTCGCCGCGGTCGCCGCGGCCGCGGGCATGTCGGTCGGCTCGGTCTACCAGCACTTCCCCTCCAAGGGAGCGCTCGCCGTCGAGGTCTTCCGCCGTGCTTCCGGACGTGAGGTCGAGGTCCTCGGCGAAGTGCTCAGGGACGGCAGCGGGGATCCGGTCGAACGGCTCGCGCTCGGGGTGGGCGTCTTCGCCCGCCGGGCCATGGAGCGCCGTGGCCTGGCCCACGCCCTGCTCGCCGCCCCCGCCGAACCGGCGGTGGGCAGCGAGCGGCTGGAGTTCCGGCGCCGCTACCGCGAGGTGTTCGCCGAGGTGATCCGTGAGGGCATCGCCGGCGGGCAGCTGCCTGCCCAGGACCCCGACGTCACCGCCGCTGCGCTGACCGGTGCGATCGGCGAGGTGCTCGTGGACCCGCTGTCCGCCCCGGCCGGGGGCGACGCCGCCGAGCACCTGGTCACCGAGCTGGTGGCGATGTCCCTGCGCTGCGCGGGCGCCCTGCCCGCCGGCTGACCACCCCTACGACGTCCGAGGACCAGTGATGACCGCGAACTCCGCCGCATCCGCATCGCCCGCCGTCGCCGCGCCCGCGTCCCACGGCCGGTCCGGCGAGGCCTCCCCGCGCAGCAACCCCGCGCGCACCCACGAGGTGACCAACCAGCCGCCGCCCCTGGTCGGCCACGACGTCGCGGACGACGCCGTGCTGCTCGAAGGCGTGGAACGCGAGGGCGCCGGGTGGTACGTGCCGGACCTGCACCGCATCGGCAGGCTGGCCGGCTCCGAGGAGGTCCGGCGCTGGGCCGAGGAGGCCAATCGCTGCGAACCGCTGCTGCGCACCCACGACCGCTACGGGAACCGGATCGACGAGGTGGAGTTCCACCCGTCGTACCACTCGCTCATGGACTTGGCGATCCGCGAGGGACTCGGGGGCGCGCCTTGGGCCGACGACCGACCCGGCGCCCATGTCGCCCGCGCCGCGGGGTTCATGGTGTGGAGCTCGGCCGAACAGGGCCATGCCTGCCCCGTGTCCATGACCTATGCCGTCGTCCCTGCGCTGCGCTCCGCACCGCAACTGGCCGCGGTCTACGAGCCGCTGCTGACCAGCCGTGTGTACGACCCCGGTCTGCACGCCCCCCAAGGCAAGCGCGGGCTGCTCGCCGGCATGGGGATGACGGAGAAGCAGGGCGGCACCGACGTCCGCGCCAACACCACCGTCGCCGCCGAACAGCCCGACGGCACCTGGCGGCTGCGCGGCCACAAGTGGTTCACGAGCGCACCCATGAACGACCTGTTCCTCGTGCTGGCGCAGGCGCCCGGGGGCCTGTCCTGCTTCCTGGTTCCGCGGGTGCTGCCCGACGGCAGCCGCAACACCTTCCGTATCCAGCGCCTCAAGGACAAGCTGGGGAACCGCAGCAACGCCAGCAGCGAGCCCGAGTTCGACGACACCGTCGCCTGGCCGGTGGGGCCGCAGGGCCAGGGCGTGCGCACGATCATCGACATGGTCACGATGACCCGTCTCGACTGCGTCCTCGGCTCCGCGACCGGCATCCGCACCGCGCTGACCCACGCCGTCCACCATGTCCGCCACCGGTCCGTGTTCGGCGCCAAGCTGATCGACCAGCCGCTGATGCGCAACGTCGTCGCCGACCTGAGCGTCGAGTCCGAGGCGGCGACGATGCTCGCGCTGCGGATCGCGGGAGCAGCCGACCGGGCACAGCGCGGCGACGCCCGGGAGCGGGCGTTCCTGCGGCTGGCGACGGCGGTCGGCAAGTACTGGGTGTGCAAGCGCCAGCCGGCGGCGGTCGCCGAAGCGCTGGAGTGCCTGGGCGGCAACGGCTACGACGAGGCGTCCGGCATGCCCCGGCTCTACCGGGAGGCGCCGCTCAACGGAATCTGGGAGGGCTCCGGCAACGTCAACGCACTCGATGTGCTGCGCGCGCTGGCCAGGGAGCCCGAGTGCCTGGAGGCGTACGGCGCCGAGATCGAAGCCGCCACGGGCGCGGATGCCCGGCTGGACGGGGCCTGGCGGCAGTTGCGTGCCGAGCTGGTGCCCGGTGACGACGCCGTGCCGGGAGCCCGCCGACTGGTGGAGCGCATGGCCCTGGTGCTTCAAGGCTCGCTGCTGGTCCGGCACGCGCCGGCGGCCGTGGCGGACGCCTTCTGTGCGTCGCGGCTGGCGGGGGACCGCGGCCTGGCCTTCGGCACGCTGCCCGCGGGTCTCGACCTTGCCACCGTGATCGCCCGCGTGCCCGTCGCCGCCGGCTGAGCAGCGCCCTTTGCCGCGCGCCCGCACGGCCGGCTTCGCGGCCGGCCGTGCACAAGGACTCGGGCGTCCCGCGTCAGTGGTGCGGACCGGTCAGGGCGAGGAACTCGCTGCGGGACCGGCCGTCCGTGCGCAGCAGGCCGAGCAGCGTGGAGGTCATCGTCGTGGTGCCGGTGGCCTGCGCGCCGCGCAGCGTCATACAGGTGTGCTCGGCCTGGATCACGACGCCGACGCCCTTGGGTTCCAGCTGGTTCTGGAGCCAGTCGGCGACCTGCTTGGTGAGTCGTTCCTGTACCTGCGGGCGGCAGGCGAAGTGCTCGAGGACGCGGGCGAGCTTCGACAGGCCGAGAATCCGGTTGCCGGGCAGGTAGCCGATGTGGGCGGTGCCGACGAACGGCAGCAGGTGGTGCTCGCACACCGACCGCAGGGGGATGCCGCGGGCGAGGACGAGCTCGTCGTAGCCCTCGTCGTTGGGGAAGGTGGTCAGGTCGAAGGGGCGGGGGCTGAACAGCTCCGCGTAGGCCCGGGCCATCCGGCCCGGGGTGCCGCGAAGGCTCTCGGAATCCGTGCTGATGCCCAGGGCCTGCAGGAACTGCCCGGCGGCCAGCTCGGCGGCCGCCAGATCCGCCTCCTGTGCCTCGTGCACCACGCGGAGCGCCGCCGGCGCCGGCGGCGCTGGTGTCGACGCATGGTCGGCCGCCGGCGCCGGTGTCGACGCCTGGTCGGCGTCGGAGGCCAGGTGCAAGGTGGGGTGAGGCTGCTGGTACATGTCACTCTCCGATGCCGACGCGATGTTAATTTCACTAATCAGTATTGGTCTTATTAGGGTCGTGGTCAAGGATCCCCTGTACTGAGTCGCTTGTTTGAAGTTACGTCTGACCTGATTGGCGTTATGGTGGGGGCATGAGCTCCGACCTGACGCCGTCTTCTCCCTCCACCGCCGAGGGCGTCGAAGCGGTCTCGGTCCTGGCCGACGAACTGCGCCGCAGGATGTACGGCTTCATACGGCGCGCCCATCGGCCGGTGACACGGGAAGAGGCGGCTGCCGATGCGGGCATCTCGGTCAAGCTGGCCGCCTTCCACCTGGACAAACTCGTCGCGGCCGGGCTGCTGTGCGCCGGCTACGACAGCCCTGGAGGGGCGCCCAGGGTGGGCCGCAGGCCGAAGGTCTACGAGCCGGCCGGCACCGACATCCGCATCAGCATCCCCGAACGTCGTCCGGACGTCCTCGCGGAGATCCTCATGGACGCGGTCCTCAGTCAGGAGCCGGGCGAGGACGCGCGGGCCGCCGCGCTGCGCACGGCACGGCAGCGGGGCGAGGAGCTCGGGGCGGCCGCCCGTGCCCGCAGCCGTCCGGGCAGGCTGGGGCCGGAGCGTTCCGTCTCACTCGGCGAAGCCGTGCTGGAGGAGCACGGCTTCGAGCCGGACCGTCTGGGCCCGACCGAGCTCCAGCTGCGCAACTGCCCCTTCCACCCGCTCGCCGCCCGCTCCCCGGAGCTGGTGTGCGGGATCAACCACGCCTACCTCGGGGGCTTCCTCACCGGACTGCGCACCGCGGGGATCGAGGCCGTCCTCGCCCCCCGTCCGGGACGGTGCTGTGTGGAACTGCGCGCCGCGCCGGGAGGCAACAGCACGCCCGGCCCCGCCGGAAGCTGCGCGCAGGGGCCCGGCGTCCGGAACCCGGAAGACCGCAAACCCGATTGATCAGCTCGGCGGGTGGTAGGGGGCCGCCCCGCGAGCACTCCCGACGCGACAGAGGAGCGGACATGCCCGTGGACAACCCATTTGTGATCGTCGGAGCCGGCCTGGCCGGCGCGAAAGCCGCGCAGACCCTGCGGGAGGAGGGTTTCGACGGGCCGCTCGTGCTGCTCGGGGAGGAGACCGAGCACCCCTACGAACGGCCGCCGCTCTCCAAGGGATATCTGCTGGGCAAGGACGGGCGTGACACCGTCTACGTCCACCCTCCCCAGTGGTACACCGACCACAAGGTCGATCTGCGCCTCGGCACCGCGGTCACCGCAGTGGACCGGGCCGCCCACGAGGTGACGCTCGCCGACGGCAGCCGTATCGGATACGCCAAACTGCTCCTGACCACCGGTTCGTCGCCGCGTCGCCTGCCCGTGCCCGGAGCCGCTCTGGACGGTGTGCACTATCTGCGCCGGCTCGCCGACAGCGACCGTATCAAGGAAGCGTTCGCGTCCGCCTCACGCGTGGCGGTGATCGGGGCCGGATGGATCGGTCTCGAGACGGCCGCCGCCGCCCGGGCCGCCGGTGCCGAGGTGACGGTGCTGGAGGCAGCGGAGCTGCCGCTGCTGCGGGTCCTGGGCCGCGAGGTGGCCCAGGTCTTCGCGGACCTGCACACCGAGCACGGGGTCGACCTGCGCTGCGGCGTGCAGGTCGCCGAGATCACCGGCGCGGACGGCCGGGCGAACGGCGTTCTGCTGGCCGACGGCGTCCGCGTCGACGCCGACGCGGTCATTGTCGGTATCGGCATCACCCCCGACACCGGGCTCGCCGAAGCCGCCGGCCTGGAGATCGACAACGGCGTCCGCGTCGACGCCCGACTGCGCTCCTCCGACCCCGACATCCACGCCGCGGGTGATGTCGCCAACGCCTTCCACCCGCTGCTCGGCAAGCACATCCGCGTCGAGCACTGGGCCAACGCGCTGAACCAGCCGCAGACCGCGGCCAAGGCGATGCTCGGCCAGGACGTCACCTACGACCGGGTGCCGTACTTCTTCACCGACCAGTACGACCTGGGCATGGAGTACACCGGTCATGTGGAGCCCGACGGCTACGACCGGGTCGTCTTCCGCGGCCCGACCGCGACCCGCGAGTTCATCGCCTTCTGGCTCTCCGGCGGCCGGGTGCTCGCGGGCATGAACGTCAACGTCTGGGACGTGACCGACCCCATCCGCGCCCTCGTCACCTCCGGGCGGCAGATCGATCCTGCCGAGCTCGCCGACCCGGATGTGCCGCTGACCGACCTCCTCTAGCGTTCGGCGCAGCGCGGCCCCCGGGACGCACCGCTCCCGGGGGTGACCCTCTTCCTCTCGGGCGACGCCTCCGCGACAGCCGTGCCGCCCTGGCGGAGTGCAGGAACGCATGCCTGCCGTCCTGCACTCCGCGCGATGGGACTGCCCCTCATGGCTGTTCGAGACGCTGCTCGGCCGCGTCTTGCGCCAGGGCGTGGTCAGCCGCCGTGGCGGCCTCCTTCGGCAGGGAGCAGGGGCCGGCTGCCGGTCCAGCCCAACTCCGTGTAGGAATGCCCCTCTCGGATGCCCTCGATCGCGGCCCGGGTGTACGGCACAGTCGGATCCGGGAGGGCATCGAGGGGCCACCAGTCCCAGCTGAGGCACTTGTCCGGCTCCAAGAGCCGTGGCTCGCCCTGCCAGCGCCGGGCGCGGAAGAAGAGCTGGATGCGGGGTACGGCGTCCTGGGAGTCGAGCACGTGCACGGTGTGCACAAGGGCGAGGTCGTGCTCGGCGATGATCAGTCCGGCCTCCTCCCGGGCCTCGCGCACCACGCACGCCCGCGCCGACTCCCGCTCGACGTGACCGGCCAGCGCGTGCCACTCGTTCCCGGCGAAAGCCAGGGCGGGGCTGCGCAGACCGAGCAGGGTCCTGCCGTCACGTTCGAGGTAGAGATGGGCACCGATCACGTTCCGCACCGCTGACGTCCCACCGGGAGCCGGTGGGGCCGACGGCTGGTGCGGAACACGCCGGGTGTCATGCGCGGGCTGTGCGGCCTGGTGGGCGAGGATCGCTTCGTACGCCCACGGACACATCGTCAGGTGCTCCATCACCGGCACGCTGAACCACCGGAACATGATCCCCTCGGTGACCGGCAGGCCGGCGGCGTCGCCGTCCCAGCGCCCCACGTAGACCCTGATGCGGTCTTCCGTCGTGTGCGGCCGGCCGGCGCGGACATCGATCCACTGTGTGAGCCCCGGGATGCGCAGTCCTGTCTCCTCGAGGACCTCGCGGGCAATCGCCTCGTCGGGCGTCTCCTCGCCCTCGGGGGCACCGCCCACCAGGGACCAGGTGCCGGGGTCGCAGATGGGTTTGTTGGCGTCGCGCAGGTGCAGTAGGTATTCGCCCCGGCTGTTGAAAAGCAGAGCGGCCGTGCTCGTCGGCTCGGGGGACTGGTGCGCACTCACAAGGTCACCGCCTTGCCGGGAGGTGTGCGGTCTTGGGGTCGTTCACCAGGAGCGGGCACGGGGTTCACGGTTCCTCCAGCTGGGTGGCCGATGAGTACATGTGCTCCAAGAATGGCCTCGATCGGCTGCCGTAACGGGTGAGTCGCGGGCAGATTCGCGGACACGCGTACGAGGAACTTCGTGAGGTCGAGCGGCGGTTGGTGTGCGGTCGTCCATCGGCACTCGAACAGCTCGCGTCACAGTTTCGAGGAGTGCGAGCGCGCCCGGCTGTATTTCGCGATGAAGGACTACGCCACTGCCGCTCGCATCCTTGGTGGGGTGGTCGAGACCGCCCCGGAGAACGTGGCCGCGCGTCTGCCGCCGGCTCGCGCCTACTACCACTCCGCGCAGCTGACCCGCGTCGAGGCCGAGCTGCGCGCCGGGTCCTCGAGCAGGACCCCGTCGGGTCGTACGCCCACCTCATGCTGGGCCGCACCCTGGAGCGGCTGAGCAGGGACGAGGAAGCCGCCCGGCACCTTCGCCCGGCGGAGGCCATGGGCGCTGGTCAGGTGTGACGACCGGCTTTGTGCGATGAGCGACGTCGGACAGGGGCGACCGCGCCGAACCCGCCCGCAGAAGGCGGGTCACATGTTGATCATGTGACCCGCCAGTCCGTGGAGTGCTTCCTTGACGGCTTCGCCCAGTGTCGGGTGTGCGTGGACGTTACGGGCCAACTCGTGGACGGTCAGGTCCCACTGCTGCGCCAGAGTCAACTCGGGCAGCAGCTCGGTCGCTTCCGGACCGATCAGGTGGGCGCCCAGGAGTTCTCCGTGGCGGTTGTCGCTGAGGATCTTGACGAAGCCCCCGGTGTCGCCCAGACCGTGTGACTTGCCGTTGGCCGTGAAGGGGAACTTCGCCACCTGCACGTCGTAGCCCTGCTCGCGCGCCTGCGCCTCGGTCCAGCCGAAGCTGGCGATCTGCGGCCGGCAGTAGGTGGCCCGCGGGATCATCGGATAGTCCAGCTCCATGGTCTCCGCGTCCGCGATGGTCTCCGCCGCGACGATGCCCATGGCTTCCGCGGCGTGTGCCAGCATCAGCTTCGCGGTCACATCACCGATGGCGAAGATGTGCGGGACATTGGTGCGGCACCGGCCGTCGACGTCGATGGCGCCGCGCTCCGTGAGCCGCACTCCCGTGTTCTCCAGCCCGTAGCCTTCGACCCTGGGCTGGAAGCCGATGGCCTGCAGTACCTTGTCGGTCTCGAGGGTCTGGCGTTGTCCGCCCGTGGTGACATGGACGCGTACCTTGTCGCCGGAGTCGTCGATGGACTCGACACGTGTCGAGGTCAGCGTATTGATGCCCAGACGCCGGTACTGCTTCGCCAACTCGGCGGACACCTCCTGGTCCTCCAGCGGGACGAGCCGGTCGAGGAACTCCACCAGGGTGACCTGGACGCCGTAGTTGTGCAGCACATAGGCGAATTCGACCCCGATGGCCCCCGCGCCCGCGATCACGATGCTCTCCGGCAGGCGATCGGTGAGGATCTGCTCCTCGTAGGTGACGACGCGTTCGCTCAGTGAAGTACCGGGGAGCAGCTTCGTGGTCGCGCCTGCGGCGATGATGCAGTGATCGAAGCTGATCGTTTCTGTGCCGCCGTCGGAAAGTGACACCTGGAGTGTGCCGGAATCGGTGAATGTGCCAAGGCCGTTGTACTGAGTGATCCTGTTCTTCTTCATCAGGAAGTGGACGCCTTTGACACGTCCGTCCGCGACTTTGCGGCTGCGGGCGAACGCTTCTCCGTAGTCGAAGTGGACCTGTCCCTCCACCCGGATTCCGAAGGTCTTCGCCTCGCGGGTGAAGATATGAGCCAGCTCGGCATTCCGGAGCAGAGCCTTGGAAGGGATGCACCCCACGTTGAGGCAGACGCCTCCCCAGTAACGCTCCTCGACGATTGCCGTGCGCAGTCCCAGTTGCGCGCTTCTGATGGCTGCGACGTATCCTCCAGGTCCCGCACCGAGAACCACGACGTCAAAGTGTTCGCTCATGCCGAGCACCCTAGAAGATTCGGGCAGCCCCGTCGGGAGAACCGGGCCGCACCGACGAGCACGGGCGCCTGTCCGTCCTCCCAGAAACTCGCCCGGTGACGCCGGCTCGGCCGCCTTGAGCAATCAGCGTTCCCATCGCGAGGGCCACGGCGATCCTCAGCGCGGACAACTGCACCGGCGCGTTCCCCGGCACGGTTCCGCAGGGTCTCGCTGTTCCTGCGCGCGGGCGCTGGGGGGACGGGCAGTCCTGCTGGGCCTTGAGGCCGAGCGCTGTGTCATGTGCTGCGGTTGGGGCCAGGACGTCCGGAGGTGACCAGAACCTCACGACGGAACGTGCGGGCCCGGCACGGCGTCCACTTCGGCCCTGGCCCGAATCGCGTCCGCGGGGTCCCATCCCTGGTGCGGCACGGAGGTGAGCAGTAGCCGGGTGTACGGGTCCGATGGGGTGTTCAGGACCTGCGCCGTCGGGCCGTGTTCGACCACGGTGCCCCTGCGCATCACGACGGTCTCGTCGGTGATGTGCTGTACGACGGCGAGGTCGTGGCTGACGAAGACCAGGGCCACGCCCGTGTCGCGCCTGATCTTTGTGAGGAGTTGAAGGATCTGGGCCTGGATCGACACATCGAGGGCCGCTACGGCCTCGTCGAGGACGAGGATCTGCGGGTCGACGGCGAGCGCCCGTGCGATGGCCAACCGCTGTCGCTGTCCGCCGGACAGCTGGTGCGGGCGGGCATCGGCCTCACGCGTGCCGAGGCCGACCTGGTTCAGAAGCGAGTGGACCCGGGTGTCCGACGCGTCGTGGCCATGCAGACGCAGGGCGGTGCGCAGGCACTGGCGGGCGGTGAGTCGCGGGTCGAGGGAGACGTACGGGTCCTGGAAGACCATCTGTATCTCGCGGGCGCGTGCCAGCCGGGCGGCCCGGCGGTGAAGAATCCAGATTCCGGCAGTGCGGGTCCGGGTGGGCTCACTCGCCTGCGTGCCACTATTCGGGACCAATGGGACGAATTGTCTGCCTCTGAGCGCACGGTGGCCCAGTACCTTGCAAGCGCTCCGGCCGAGCAGGTGATGTTCGCCAGTGCCCAGCAACTGAGCACGGCGAGCGGCACCAGTAACGCCACCGTCGTGCGCGCGCTCCAGCGCCTCGGCTACGCCGGTCTTCCTGCGCTCAAGCGGGAGCTGGCGGCCGACTTCACCTCGGCACTCGCGCCGGAGGTCCGGCTGAAGCGGCGCATCGCGCATGTCGGTCATGACCTCGAGACCATCTGGAGCGACGTCTTCGAGGAGACGCAGGACCGTATCGACCAGTGCCGGCGGCTGACGGGCGCGGACGATCTCCAGCGGGCGGTGGAAGCCCTGGCGGAGGCGCGTGAGGTGTTCTGCTACGGCGTCGCGGCCTGCGAGCTCGCGGCGCGCCACCTCGCGCTCGCGCTCGGGCGCATCGGCCGCCGGGCCCGGTTCGTCGGCGCCACCGGATTCGCGCTCGCCGACCCGCTGCTCTCCCTCGCCCAGGGAGACACCGTCGTCATCTTCCAGCCGGGGCGGCCGTTGCACGAGCTCGCGGTGCTGGTGGAGCGGGCCCGCGCGGTCGGCGCCAAGGTCGTCTTCGTCACCGACGAACTGGGCGAGGCGTTCGGGGACCGGGTCGACGCCGTCCTCACCGCCCCCCATACCCCCACGGGTAACACCAACGAAGCCCTGACCGGCCTCGTTGTCGCGGACGCCCTCCTGCTCGCCCTCACCACACTCGACGAGACGCGTGCCGTCGAGCACTCGCACCAGCTGACCGCATTGCGTGAGCAGCTCCTCCCGCACCGAGAGCCCCGCACACGCAGAACGTGAACCGGGCATCGGCCTCGAACGGGCCCGGCCTCTGCGCGACCTCTTGCACTTATCCGGGACAGGTGGCGGTGCACCGGGCGGCCGAGAGGCACGACAAGCGGCCGGCCGTCTGGCGGAGCGGGCGGACCAGCACGGGCTACGCGGGTGGGGCCTCCTCTCGCCGACCCGGCGGCCTGATCGCAGACCGTGACGGATTTATCCGTTCTGTCTGGGTTCTGAATGGGTAGGTTGATGGATGAGTCCCCTCAGGGAGGCTGATTCGATGCCGTGGTTCGTATGGCTGCTCGTCGCCGCGGCGCTCGGTGTCGCGGAGTTTTTCACCCTGACGCTGGTTTTCGGGTTGCTCGCGAGTGCTGCCTTGGTTGCCGCTGTGGTCGCTGGTGTGGGCATCGGCCTTCTCGGCCAGCTCGTGGCGCTCGCAGTGGCAGCGGCAGCGGGTCTCCTCGTCGTCCGTCCTGTCGCGCTGCGTCACATGGCGCAGGCACCCCTCGTACCTGAGGGCAGTGATGCGCTGATCGGCAAGCGGGCCGAGGTCATGCAGGAGGTCACCGCGAGCCACGGCCTGATCAAGATCTCTGGTGAGGAATGGTCAGCTCGCGCTCTCGACGAAAGCCTCGTGATCCCGGTGGGAGCGCTGGTGGACGTCTTGGAGATCGAAGGCGCTACGGCTGTCGTCTACCCCCGCGAACTCCTTCCGTGAAACGGCTGAACACACCCCGACGGAGGAATTGTGGATCCGGTTGTCATCCCGATTCTTGTGGCGGCGATTATCGTGGTCTTCCTTGTGGCCGCCACGGTGCGGATCGTCCCGCAGGCGCGCCGCTACAACATCGAGCGGTTCGGCCGGTATCGCCGGACGCTGCAACCCGGCCTCAACTTCGTCGTGCCGGTGGCGGACCGCGTCAACACCAAACTCGACGTGCGCGAGCAGGTGTATTCGTCCGCCCCCAAGCCGGTGATCACCGAGGACAACCTCGTGGTGAACATCGATACCGTGCTCTACTACCAGATCACTGACCCGCGGGCGGCGGCCTACGAGGTCGCCGACTACCTGCAGGCGATCGATCAGCTCACCGTGACCACCCTGCGGAACGTCATCGGCTCCATGGACCTGGAGGAAACGCTCACCTCACGCGAGGAGATCAATGCCCGCCTCCGCGCCGTCCTCGACGATGCCACCGGCAAGTGGGGCATCCGGGTCAACCGCGTCGAGATCAAGGCCATCGATCCACCGCACACCATCAAAGAGGCGATGGAGAAGCAGATGCGGGCCGAGCGCGACAAGCGCGCGGCCATCCTCCACGCCGAAGGGGAGCGGCAAGCCAAGATCCTCACCGCGGAGGGCACGAAGCAGAAGGACATCCTGGAAGCACAGGGCACGCAACAAGCCATGATCTTGCGGGCGGACGGCGAGGCGAAGGCGGTGGAGCGCGTCTTCCAGGCCGTTCATCGCAACAATGCCGACCCGAAGATCCTCGCCTACAAGTACCTCGAGACGCTCCCGCATCTGGCGAAGAGCGACAACAACACGTTCTGGGTGATCCCAGGCGAGCTGACCGAGGCCGTTCGCGCCGTCACCCACGCATTCGGCGATCAGACGACGATGGGTCTTCCCGCATCTGCGCAACAGGAGGAAGCAACCACTACCGATGCCGACGGCGCGTCGGACGAAGGCGGGGCCCCGGAGCTCGAGGCAATCCCGCCGCTTTCACTCGATGCCGCCGCGGCTGCCGATGAGGTCGCGAAGCAGGCCGCCGCCGTAGTGAGCGACGCGAAGGCCGAGGCCGCGAGGGCGCGTCAGGTGCCGGGCCGGGGGCAGACGTCCGGCGATTGAGCGCCGACGGCGAGGCCCCGGGGATCCCGACGTGACGACGACGCCGCAGGTTGCCGGCTGCTGTGTGGCCGTACCGCTTCGGCCCCTCAGATTCCTGGTGAACCATGGGTGCCCACTCTCCCATGGCGGCCGGCACGCGGACAGCTCCATCAACGTGCACATCATCCCCCGTCTCTGATCAAGAAAGCTGATTTCCGTCACCCCGATCGTGGTCGAGCGTTCCTGGAGAGTTGGAGGCCGATGGGGTGGGCCGCGGGAACGAGTCCGCGGTCACCCGCACCCCGGTGCAGTACGCCGCTGACCAGCTCGTGGATCTCACCGTCCACCAGCACCGCGAGTGCCGCCCCCGGCACGTGGTACCGGGAACGCAACACATCGAGGCGGTCCTGCCAGTGAGCACGGTCGAACACATGCTGTTCTTTCCCCTTGTCGTCGATCGTCGCGGTGGACACAGCGTCGGTCTCCCTTCGTGAGGTTTGCCGAAACGACGTTGGAATGTGTGCGCGTGAGAGGCGGCCGGGTTCTGCCGGTGTCGTCCGGGCACGGCGAAAGGCCTGCGGCCGCAGGGCAGGCGAGGCGGAGGGTGGTGAGGCCTGGGGGGCGATCAAAGGATCGCCCCGGGGCGGAGTACTCCGCCCCGGGGCGGGACGGGCTGCGAGGGATTCAGCCCGTGCTCTTACCGCGATTCGCGGGTGAACAGTGATTTCGACCAGAAGTAGCCGAGGACGGCCAGACCCAGGCACCAGGCCAGAGTGAGCCACCCGTTGTGCCCGATCTCGCTGCCGAGCAGCAGGCCGCGCAGGGTCTCGATGGCCGGCGTGAACGGCTGGTACTCGGCGATCGGCCGGAACCAGCCCGGCATCGCGTCGACCGGGACGAAGGCACTGGAGATGAACGGCAGGATGACCAGCGGCACCGCGTTGTTGCCCGCCGCCTCGCCGTTCGGGCTGGCCATCCCCACCGCGATCGCCATCCAGGTGAACGCCAGGGCGACCAGTGTGAGCAGCACGAACGCCGCCACCCACTCCAGGACCGTGGCGTCCGCCGACCGGAACCCGATGGCCACGGCGACCGCACGCTGATCATCGACCGCAGCACACTGCCCGCCACATGCCCGATGAGGACCGAACCGCGATGGATCGCCATCGTGCGGAACCGGGCCATGATGCCCTCGGTCATGTCGTCCGCGACGGACACCGAAGTGCCCACCAGCGTGGTGCCGATGGTCATCATCAGGATGCCCGGAGCGATGTAGGCGATGTACTCGGAGCGGTCGGCACCACCACCGCCGATGCCCGCGCTCATCACGTCGCCGAAGACGTACACGAACAGCAGCAGCATGATCAGCGGCGTCAGCACGACGTTCAGAGTGAGCGCCGGCTAGCGCCGCGCGTGGAGGAGATTGCGGCGCACCATCGTCGTCGAGTCGCGTACCGCCAGGGACAGGGAGCTCATCGGACGGTCTCCTTCCGGGGCTGGGCCAGACCGCCCGTCAGGGCGAAGAACACGTCGTCGAGATCGGGGGTGTGCACGGTCAGCTCGTCCGCCTCGATCCCGGCCGCGTCCAGCCAGTCCAGGATGGAACGCAGCTCGCGCTGGCTGCCGTCACTGGGGATCTTGAGCGCCAGTGCCTCGTCGTCCCTGGTCACCTCCCGCAGGGCGAAGCCGGAAGAGTCCAGCCAGTCGAGGATGGAACGCAGCTCGCGCTGGCTGCCGTCGCCGCGCCCCTGCATCTCCAGCGCCTCGTCGTCGGTGGTGGCCTCACTCAGCGCCCGGAGCGCCGACTGGTAGGCGGCGGGGGCCGCGAACCGCAGCCGCACATGCCCGCCCGGGATGAGCCGCTTCAGCTCGTCGGCCGTTCCCTCAGCGGCGATCTTGCCGTCGCTCAGGACCGCGATGCGGTCGGCGAGCTCGTCCGCCTCCTCCAGGTACTGGGTGGTGAGGAAGACGGTGACGCCACCGGAGACCAGTTCACGGATGATCTGCCACGTGTTGTGGCGGCTGCGCGGATCGAGCCCGGTGGTCGGCTCGTCGAGGAAGATGATCCTCGGATTGCCGACGAGCGTCATCGCGATGTCGAGACGGCGCTTCGTACCGCCGGAGTGGGTGGTCGCGGGCTTCTTCGCCGCCTCCGCCAAGTGGAAACGCTCCAGCAGTTCCGCGACGGTACGCCGGCCCTCGCTGCGGGACAGATGGTGCAGGTCCGCCATGAGGAGCATGTTCTCCTCGCCGGTGATCAGACCGTCGACGGCGGAGAACTGTCCGGTGACGCCGATGGAGGCCCGCACGGCCTGCGGCTCGGTGGCCAGGTCATGACCGCCGACGTACAGCTCCTCGGCCTCGCCTCCGATGAGAGTGAAAAGGATCTTGACGGTGGTCGTCTTCCCGGCGCCGTTGGGGCCGAGCAACGAGAAGATGGTCCCGGCCGGCACCGTCAGGTCGATGCCGTCGAGGATCTCTTGTCCCCGTAGGCCTTGCGGAGCCCCTTGGCCGCGATGGCTGGTGGTTGCGATGCCGTTGTCGTCATGTCGCAGAGGTTGCGGCACTGCGCATTCAGCGTGGTTTCACACCGCCTACAGGCCCCTGAAACCGCTCCTCGACCGGCATCCCGTTCCGGCACCTCATGCCGAAACGAGCGCGCGGGCCGCATCCCGCAACTCGTCCCGTCCCAGGGCGGCGTACCGCGACACCGCGTCGGAGTACGCCGCCCCGTCGGCCTCCTCGGCCGCCTGCCGGGCGCGCTCCGCCGACATCGTCGGCTGGAACTCACGCAGCACCCGCAGCCGTTCGGCCAGCGCGATCATCCGTACGGCGGAGGCGTCGCCGGACGCGAGCCCCGCCATGCCCAGCGCGTGCAGCACCGTCCCGAAGACGGGGAGCTCTCCGGGCGTGCGCGGCGGGCCGGACAGCAGCGCGTGCAGCCGCTGCCGGAGCCGGTCGACCGGCTCCGCGAGGAGTTGGCGGGGTGGTAGTGCGACAGGGGCGGCCCGGTGTCGGCGGCCAGTGCGGCCAGACGCGGGTAGTTGGAATCGGTGAACCACAAGGCGGCCAGGACGGCGGTGAGAGCCGCGGTGGTGGGACCGTCGTCCCGGGCCAGCGCGTGCCGTAACGCGAGCACCAGGTTGTCCTGTTCGGCCCTGATCTCCTCCCAGGCCGCCAGCGGCTCCGCCCCGAAGAGCACGTCGTGATACGCGACCCCGAAGTCCCGCGCCCAGGCCAGGAACCGGCTGACGGCCTCGTCCTCCTCGCCCGCCTCCGCACGGCGCGCCGCGCTGAACTCCCTCACGGTCTCCAGCATCCGGCACCGCACGCCCACCGGAGTGTCGACGACGGTCACCAGCGACTGACCGGCCAACTGCTCCAGCAGAAACAGTGCGTCCTGGCCCAGCACCTGCTCCGCCGCCCCGCCGGAGAAGCCGCCCGGGAAGACGGACAGGGTGCGCAGCGCCGCCCTGGCATCCTCCGACAGCAGGTTCCAGCTCCACTCCACGACCGCGTGCAGCGTGCGGTGGCGTTCCGGCACGTCGCGCGCCCCGCCGCGCAGCAGCGCGAACCGGTCGCCGAGACGGCGGGCGATCTCCGGCACCGACATCACCCGCACGCGTGCCGCGGCCAGTTCCACGGCGAGGGGCAGCCCGTCGAGATGGCGACACAGTTCGGCCACGGCGTCCGGTGGCAGCTTCACGCCGGGCCGGGCGGCACGGGCCCGCTGTGTGAACAGTTCGACCGAGGTGTCGAGACCGAGCTCAGGCAACGCGTACACCGCCTCCGACGTCAGGCCCAGCGGGGCCCGGCTGGTGGCAAGCACTCGCAGGTCCTTCGAGGCCGACAGCAGGGCCTGTACGAGGGCGGCGGCGCCCCGGATGACGTGCTCGCAGTTGTCCAGGGCGAGCAGAACGGGCCCCGAGCCGAGCACACCGAGGATGCCGGACACGGGATCGGCCGAAGCGTGGCCGTTCACGGCGCCGTGCCGACCCTCGCCCGCGCCGAGTGCGGAGGCCACCTCCGCGGCCACGTCCTCGTCCGCGGTGACACCCACGAGCGGCACGAAGTGCACCACACGCTGCTCGGTCCGGCGGCTGACGGCATGCGCGAGCCGGGTCTTTCCGAGGCCCCCGGAGCCGACGACGGTGACGGCGCGGTGGGAGCGCAGCAGCCGTTCCACCGCCGCAATGTCCTCGTCCCGGCCGAGGAGCGGGTTCGGCTCGTGCGGCACGCCGTGCCTGACCACCGGTGCCTCGCCGCGCAGCAGCTCCTGCTGTACGGCCCTGAGCGCGGCGCCCGGGTCGGTGCCGAGTTCGTCGCGCAGCTCACGGCGGTAGGCCTCGTACCGCGTCAGCGCCGCGGACGGGCCCGCCGTCGCCGCTTCGCCGCGCAGCAGCTCGGCGAGCACTTCCTCGTCGCGCGGATGCTCCGAGGCGGCAACCGCCAGCGGACCGGCAGCCTCCGCGTGCCGGCCCAGCCGCGCGAGTGCGAGCGCCTGCGCGCGTACCAGCGCGCTGCGGACGGGGGAGCGCGCGCCGCGCAGCGCGGCTACGGCGTCGTCGGTGTCGTGGGGCCCGTCAGGGGTGCCGTCCCACAGCGCGAGCCCGGCCTCGGCCGCGGCGAGCGAACCCGCGTGGTCGCCGGCCCTGGCCCGGTCCGCGCTCGCGGCGGCATGCAGCAGAAGGGCGGAACTGTCGACCTGACCCTCGGCGAGGGCGAGCCGGTACCCGGTCGGTGTGCTCGTGACGACGTCGGCGCCCAGCAGTGCCCGCGCCCTGGACACGAGGACCTGCACGGCCTTCGCCGGCCGATCCGGCAACTCGTTTTGCCACAGCCCCTCCACGAGCCGCTCTATGCCGCAGCCGGTGCGCAGGTCGCCCGCGAGCAGCGCCAGCAGGCTGCGCAGCCGGGGGGAGGTGACCTCCTGCCCGCGATAGGCGACACGCGGCAGCAGAGTCAGGTCGGTGCTCATCCTCGCAGATTGGCCAAGGAGACAGCTGCACGAAGCGCCACCATCGGCCGAACTCCGCACCCAGGACGGGCTCGTGGCCGAAGCGCTTGTCAACACAGCGGATTTGGGCCAAGTCCTCGCTCCTGACTGCCGCCCAGACCGTCCGCGTGACGGTGATCACGGACGCCCTTCGGGGGGTGCTGCGTAGGCTTGGGCCGTCGCCACGGTGGGGTCCGCGAGAGTGGGCGAAGCCCTCCCCCGGGCCACCTGACGGACCGTCAGAAAAGTAGCAACTGGTCAGCATGAGTCCTGAAAAACCTGGGGACAGCTGCCCCGGCATGCGACTCGTTGAAGGGTGTGGAAACAGCCCTTGACCTGCAAAAACGCAGGCAGGGAGCCTACTTGTGGGAACGGGCCGGCGTTCTCCCAGCTCCAGTCCCGTCCGTTCGCGCCGAACTCTACCGGCAGCCGTTCGCCGTTGAATGAGACGGTGAAGCGGTCGGGATGGTGGGAGGGCACCCAGTCCTTGGCGCGAACCCAGACGCGGTACGTGCCGCCTGTTCCGACCTCGATCGTCGTGGTGGCATCGGCGACCGGGACGCCGAGGCCGTGAGCGAGCAGCTAGGGCGACCCCATCTGCACCTCGAACTGCGAGTCGAGGTCCAGCCGCCGTAGTCGTCGAACTCCTCGGTTTCGATGAGGATGTGCCTCTCGGAAAGCAAGGGCTGTCGTTCGTCCCTGGATTGTCCTTGGCTTGTGACGGCTGGTTTGGTCGACGAAGTCGTCCCGCTCGAAGCGATTCCGTGGCACCGGCTGGCCCGGGCGCCGACCACGATGTGTGTTGGTGCGTCTTGTGTGTCACTGCATTGTTCTGCGGGCGAGTTCGCGCTTGAGAATCTTTCCGGTGGCGGTCATCGGCAGGCTGGGCACGAACTCGACGATGCGCGGGTACTTGTAGGACGCCATCTCTCCCTTGGCCCAGGCGACGAGCTCGTCGGTGGTGAGGGAGGAATCGGGCTTAAGGATGACGCAGGCCTTGATCTCCTCGCCGTGGCTGTCGTGAGGTACGCCGATGACGGCGGCCAAGCTGACCTGCGGGTGCGTCATCAGGACTTCTTCGATCTCACGCGGATAGACGTTGAAGCCGCCTCTGATGATGAGGTCCTTCGATCGGTCGACGATGTAGTAGAAGCCGTCCTTGTCGCGCCGTGCGAGGTCGCCGGTGCGGAGCCATCCATCGCGGATGACCTCTGCGGTGGCTTCCGGTCGGCCGTAATAGCCCTTCATCACGTTGTGGCCCTTGACCGCGATCTCGCCGACCTGGCCGCTTTCGGTCACCTCGGTCCAGTCGTCGTCGATGAGTTTCAGTTCGACGCCCCAGATGGGCACCCCGATCGATCCCGGGCGTGGGTCGAGATCGGGGTCGCTGAACGTCGCGACGGGAGACGTCTCCGACAACCCGTAGCCCTCGAGCACCGTGACCCCGAGGCGTTGTTCGATCTGGTGGGCGATCTCCATCGGGAGTGCGGCGCCTCCGGAGATGCCGATCCGGAGGCTGCTCGCGATGCGCTCGACGTCGATGCCGTCGCTGAGCGCGTTCAAGAGGCCCCACCACATGGTGGGTACGCCGGCGAAGAACGTGATGGGCTCGCGGCCCATCAGGTCGACGACTTCCCGCGCATCGAAGCGAGGAACGAGGTGGAGGGTGGCAGCCATCGAGAAGCCCGCGTGCATCTGCACCGTGGCACCGAAGGTGTGGAAGAGCGGGAGGCAGAGCAGGTGGCTGTCGGAAGCCGGGGTGCTGCGGAACAGGCGGTTGCATGCCTGCACGTTCATCACCGTGTTGGCATGCGACAGCTCTGCGCCCTTGGCCTGTCCGGTGGTCCCGGAGGTGTAGAGGATGAGCGCGGTGCCGGTGGGCTCGGTCGCCGCTGATTCGAACGTGGTGCCATGCCCGGCCAGGGCACTGCCGAGCGTCTCGACGCCGTCGATGGGACTGGGAGCGGCCGGGTCACCGGTGATGACGAAGAAGTGCTCGACGGCATCGACCTGCTCGAAGCCGGCGAAGCCCTCGGCGCTCATGGGCAACTCGGGGGTGCCCTCGAAGCAGAAGTAGGCCTTCACATCGGCGTCGTCCAGGTGGTAGGCGATCTCGCGGCTTTTCAGAAGGACGTTGAGCGGGACGACAGCCGCGCCGGTCTTGAGGATGCCGTAGTAGACGACCGGGAAGTACGGCAGGTTCGGGCAGCTGAGGGCCACCCTGTCACCGGGGCCGATCCCGCGTTCCACGAGCAGGTTCGCGACCTGGTTGGCCGCGGCGTTCACCTGCCTGTACGTCATGCGGGTCGGGCCCAGTACGACAGCTTCGCGGTCGGGGTACTTACGGGCGGAGTCTTCGAGCAGGATCGACAGGTTCAGCATGGTGACTCCTCATGAGCCTCGCGGCGGGCTCGCTCGCCCGCGGATGGATCGTGTGGTCCGCGCCTCGCCCCCCCAGCGCGGGCGTGCTCCTTCGTCATCGCGGTGGATCGACGAAGATGTCGTACTGGAGTTCCCCTGTTCCGTCGCACGGCGAGAGGTCGGTGACTCCGGCGTCGCGGAGTACCTCGACGTCGAGGAATGTGTTGCCGGTGCACTCGCTCGCGGGCCGCTCGAGGATCGTGACGGCGGCATCGGCCACGATCTCGGGTGAGCGTGACCTCTCGACCGCGGCGTCGCCGCCGAGGATGTTCTTCACCGCATCAGTGGCGATGTAGGTCTCGGGCCACAAGCAGTTGGCCGCCACACCGTGGTCGGCGTACTCCGCCGCCCAGCCAAGGGTCAGGATCGTCATGCCGTACTTGGCCATCGTGTACGCGGGGTGGGCGCCGAGCCAGGCGGGAGACAGGTTGAGGGGTGGGCTGAGCGAGAGGATGTGCGGGTTGGTCCCTTGCGCAGGTGGGGAGGGCCTTGCTGGGGAGCAGATACGTGCCGCGCAGTTGGATGTCGGCCATCAGGTCGAACCGCTTCATCGTCAGCGTGTCGGTGCCGTCGACGGCCAGCGCCGAAGCGTTGTTGACCACGATGTCAGCGCACCGGGCGGGACAGGCTCGCCAGAACCTGCTGCGCGGCCCGCTCGCCCGACGAGGCCGCGTCGGCGAGTGAGGGCATGTCGAGCTGATAGTCGCCGGCCAGGTGGACGGGGCCGAAGTGCCGGCGCAGCGTCGGCAGCGAGGCACGTCCGCCTGGCGCCCAGAACGGCACGACCCGGTGGTGACGTCGGACGATCCCCTCGTCGAGCTTCCCCTCGAGCTCGGGGTAGAGCGAGAGGAGGTCGGTGGTGAATCGGGTGAGGATCTCCTCGTCGGTGAGCTCGAACAGGCCGTCGGCCACCGCGCCGCCCGCGAAGCAGGCCAGCGCGCCGCCCGGCTTTCGTGGGTCGGGACCGCGCATGGCCGCGGCATGGTTGAACATCGCCTGGAACGACAGCTGCGGCGTCGACACAGCGATGTAGTCGTCCCACCGCTGAGGGCCCTCCTCGCGGGTGAAGTAGCCCACCACCACATACCGGCCGTAGTGAATGTCGTCGAACGCCGCCCGATAGCCGGGAGGGAGGCCGGGCATGATCTTCACAGCAACGTCGCTGGGAACGGCCACGATGGCGCGGCGGGCGCGTATCCGCGCCGGTCCGTTCTCGTCCTCGTAGTCCACGACGACGCCGTCGTCGGTCCACTCCACCGACGTCACCGGCGAGTTGAGCCGCAGCCGATCGCCGAGGTCGGCGGCCAGGATGTCGGTGAGGGTCTGGTTTCCTCCCGCCGGCAGGGAGAAGTTGGGAACCTTCGCCGGGTCCGTCAGGAGTATCCCCATCGAGATCACGAACTGGGTCGCCGCTGTCTCCTCCGGCTCGCACCCCATCCACTGCCCGGACCAGGACCGGACCATGGCCCGCGCGACGTCGGAGTGAATGCCGCGCAGCACGTACGACGCGGAGCGGGCATCGAGTGCCGCCCGGACCCGCTTCGCCAGGGAATTGTCGGGGTTCATCGCCAGGAACGGTACGGCCGCGATGATGCGAGCGCCGACGGCCGCCAGTCCGACCCGGTCCATGAAGTTCATCCGGGAGCGAAGCATCAGGCCGAACGGATTGGAGGTGTCGACCTGCTTTCCGTTGAGCGCGAGGGCCACCTTCTTGCCCGCCAGTGTCCCCATGGGGATCCGGTGGCGTTCGAGGGCTTCGATCAGGGTGCCGGTTCCCTCGGTGAACTGGGTTCCGAGGTTGATCCAGTAGTCGCCCTGGCGAACCGACTCCACGCGGCCCCCGGCCCGACCGGTGGCTTCGAGCACGACGACGTCCCGATCGGACAGGGTGGTCGCCGCCATCAACCCCGCTATGCCGGCACCGATCACGACGATCTCGCACGCCTCTTCGCGTACGTCGCTCGATGTGTTCATGGCTTCCTCAACTCCCGTTCCTGATTGCGCCGGCAGGGACGACACCCGTGCCTCGGGCGCGCGTGGCGACGATGGGCTCGGCGAGTACCTCTGCCCGGCCGGTCTCGTCCAAGGACCGGCAGATGACGCGCAGTTCGAACTCGACCGTTCGGCTCCGTCTGCCTTCGGCCGCGAGGCGCGCCTCGACTTCGACGACGTCTCCGCCGCGGACCGGAGCGAGGAACTCGACCGAGGAATATCCCGCGAACAGGCTCTCGTGGCCGTCGACGACGATCGCCAGGTGTGTTCCGGCGTCACCGAACAACTTCAGGCTGAACGCACCGTCGACGAGGTTGCCGGCGTAGTGGGCGTCGGAGTGGGCGACGTACCGCTGGTGGACGACCTTCATGCGATCTCCTCGTCGATGCGGCCGATCCCGGGGGCAACCGCCTCTCCGCCGATCCTGACGCCGGGATAGCCGCGCTTGGCGATCTCGGCACACATGCGGCGGTACTTGCCGACTCCGCCGACGTAGCCGAGGAAGGTGGTCGGCTTGCCGGTCACGTTGGAGCCGCGGTACCAGGAGTCGGTGGTGGCGTACAGCGTCTGGTCGACCGTGGCCTCGGTGATGTTCACCCAGTCGTCCTGGGCCTCTGGGGTGGCTTCGACGACGTCGCTGCCCTCTTCCTCGGCATGGGCGATCAGGTCGGCGATCCAGTCGACCGCCTGCTCGATCGTCACGACGACGTTGCTCGCCAGCGCGGGGGTCTGGGGGCCGGCGATCATGAAGAAGTTGGGGAATCCCGCGGTCATGACGCCCAGATAGGTGCGTACGCCGTCGCTCCACGCGTCCTGGAGCCTGCCTGCCTGAGGCGTCGTGACGTTGAGCGCGTACAGGGGTCCGGTGAAGGCGTCGAAACCGATCGCGAGAACGATGGCGTCGACGTCGTAGGACCCGCTCTCGGTGATGATGCTGCCGGAGGTCATGGTCGCGATCGGCTCGTCGCGCAGCGAGACGAGCGAGACGTTCGGACGGTTGAACGTCTCGTAGAAGTCGGTTCCGAAGCAGCTGCGCTTGGCACCCAGCGGGTGGAACCGGGGCTCGAGCAGGGACGCGGTGCGCGGATCGTGGACGATCTGACGGATCTTCTGACGCACGAACTCCGCCGCGGTCTCGTTGGCCTCCGGGTTGGTGAGGAGGTCGGCGAACTCCGCGCCGACGCCGAGGAACCCGCTGCGTTCGTATGCCCGCTCGTAGCGCTTCCGACGCTCCTCGTTGGAGACGTCGAAGGCGCAGTCGGTCACGGGACGGTCCGGGATTCCGCCGGGGGACTGCCGGCACTCCTCGCGGATGGCCGGGTACTTGCTCTTGATCTCGGCGACTGTCTCCGCGGGCAGTGGGGCGTTGCGGGCGGGGAAGACGTAGTTGGGGGTCCGCTGGAACACGGTCAGGTGCTCGGCCACCTCGGCGATGAGCGGGATGCACTGCACGCCCGACGATCCCGTGCCGATGACGGCGACGCGCTTGCCGGCGAGGTCGTCGAGCGAGATCGTCCAGCGGCTCGTCGACACCGTCAACCCGGTGAAGTTCTCCAGGCCGGGCACGTCGAAGTCCTTCGGCGTCGACAGTCCGCCCGAGCCTGCCAGGAGGTAGCGGCCACGGCGGGTGTCGCCGGAGTCGAGGGTCAGCTCCCACAGGTGCTCGTCCGGAAGCCAATGTGCCGCGACCACTTTGGTGTGGAACCGGAAGTGCCGACGAAGGTCGAAGCGGTCGGCGACGTGGTTGATGTAGCTCAGGATCTCCGCCTGCGGGGCGAAGCGCTCGCTCCAGGTCCACTCCTGCTGGAGTTCCTCGCTGAACGAGTACGAGTAGTAGATGCTCTCGACGTCACATCGGGCGCCGGGATACGTGTTCCAGAGCCAGGTACCGCCGACGTCGGGGGCGGCCTCGAACCCGGCGAACGTCCAGCCCTGCTCGGCCGCCTTGTAGGCGGCGTACAGGCCGGAGAACCCGGCGCCGATGCACAGGACATCGACGACCGGGGCGGTGGAGCAGGTGTCAGTCATGGTTTCTGCCTTCTCGTGGTCCAAGGGGCTGACAGACGGCACGGAGGTAGTCATTTGTCTAGGTCGAATGACCAAGAATGTAGCTACGGACGGTGACCTCGTCAATGCCCGGCGGCCGTCAAGAAGTCGATGTGGCGCGGCCGGCGGCGATGCCCCGCAGGTGCCGGACCACGTCGTCGATCGCCGCGTCGGTCCGGGCGAAGACGCCGACCTCGGTGAAAAAGCCGTGGAACACGCCGGAGTGGCGGATGGAGGCAGTGGGTACGCCGTCGTGTCGCAGGCGTTCGGCGTAGGCCTCGGCGTCGTCACGCAGAGGGTCGACCTCGGCGGTGAGGACCAGGGCCGGCGGCAGTCCACGCAGGGACGCCGCCTTCATCGGGGCCGCGTACTGGTCGACGCCGCCCTTGTGGGCGCCGATGTACTGCTCCCAGAGCCAACGCGCATCGGCCGCGGTGAGCAGGGGCGCGTCGGCGAACCGGGTCCAGGACGGCGTGGCGAACCGGTCGTCGACCGCGGGATAGACGAGGACCTGCGACACGGGGAGCGGGCGTCCGTGGTCCCGGAGGTGCAGGCAGACGGCGGCGGCGAGGTTGCCGCCCGCGGAGTCGCCGCCGACGGCGATCATGTCCGGGTCGATGCCCGAATCGAGGGCTGACTCGCGCAGCCAGGCCAGCGCGTCGAGCGCGTCCTCGAGGGCCGCCGGGTAGGGGTGCTCCGGGGCGAGCCGGTATTCCAGGGAGAGCACCGCCCATCCGGACCGAGCGGCGAGGGCGCGGCAGACCTCGTCCACTCCGTCGAGGGTTCCCAGAACGAATCCGCCGCCGTGGAGATACAGCAGCGCCGGCCGCAGGTCCTTCGTCCGCGAGCCGGGTGGGTGGTAGAGGCGTGCGCGCAGTGGTCCCGAACGGGTCGGGACGGTCACCGCCTCGACCCGGTCGAGGGGCGTCAGCGGGCGGTCGGACGGCGTGCTCGCCAGCAGCTCGCGCGCCGCCCGGGCTCCGAGCTCGCGGACGGGTGTGGTCAGCGCCTCGGTGATCGCCTGGGCGACGAGCAGCGCGTCGGCGTCGAGGCGCTCCCAGCTCGGAGGGACCGGCTTCGTCATGTGCGGGGCCTTTCGGCGAGGTGACAAGAAGGTGTTGACACGGTGTGAACCGTGCCCCACCATCCTAGTCACGCGTTTGAGTCACATGACTAAGAAACCGCGGATCGCTCAGAGACCGTGCGGCGCCCGTCCGTGTCGCGTGGCTCGAGAAGTCGAAAGGACCGAAGGATGGCCGAAACCATGACGGCCCCCACGTCGACCTCGGCGGGTGCCGCAGAGGTCGACGTCAGGATCGAGGACGACGCGAGTCCCCTCGTGCGATTGATCGGCCGCACGCTGCGTGACTCCGCCTGGACCGGGCATGCCCTCGCCACGTTGACCAGGTCCACCGGCACCGTGGCGATCCACTCCCACGACACGCCCCAGGCCGCGACGATCAGCTTCGGCGACGACGGCATCGACGTCTCCAGCGGCGTGCTGATCGAGCCGGACGCCGCCCTCACCGTCGACCTCAACGCGCGTTTCGCGCCGACGGCGGACCCCTCCGGTGACGCCGACCTCGCCGGGGGCGTCCTGCGGGCGCTCACGCCGCCGCTGCCCGAGTGGCGCGATGCCGCTCAGCGGTTCTGGGACGCGACCCGTTCCCTGCCGGGCATTCCCGACGTTCTGATCGCGGTCACCGAAGGACCCGAGGGCTTGGAGCAGGCCGTGCTCGGCGAGGGCCCCACGCACTACCTGATCGCCGGAGCTCCCGAGACGCTCGCCGGCGTGTTCTCCGGCGCCGACGACCTCTTCGCCGTCCTGTCCTCGGGTGCCCTGGGCATCCAGGGCACCCTGTCCCAGCTGTCGGTGATGACCGGCGCCTCCTGGAAGGTTCGTTTCGATGTCTGAGCTCAGCACCACCGCCACGAGCGCGCCGCTCCGCAACTCCGGCACGCGAGCCGTCCGGCTCGAGGCGACGAACCACGAGGGGTGTTTCCTCGGCAAGAACATCTCGCCCAAGAAGTTCGCCGCGGGCAAGGACGCGGGTTTCCCCTTCGCGGATCTTCTGTTCGGCCTCGACCTCGGCAACCTTCCCGCCCTCGGTTCCGCCTACCCCGCCTGGCGTGGCCACCTCGACGACGTCTATCTGCGTCCCGACATGTCGACCCTGGTCGAGTGGAAGCCGGGCCTGGACTCGGTCATCGGCGACTACTGGCTCAAGGACGGCACGCCGGTCCCGATCTGTCCGCGCAACCTCGTGCGGAAGATGGTCGAGCGTCTGGCAACGCACGGATTCACCGCGACCGTCGCGGTCGAGATCGAGGCGACCGTCTTCGAGGAGTCGATCCACGAGGCACGCGCCCGCGGCTACCGCGACCTGACTCCCCTGGGCGGCAACGCGGGTACGGCGTACCACCTGGCCAAGTCCAAGGACTGGACCGACTACATGAACGCCGTGGCCGACCGCCTCGACGAGGTCGGCATCGAGTGGGAGGCCTGGAGCGACGAGGACGCCGCCGGTCAGATCGAGCTCAACCTCGCACCGGGCGACCCGATCAGGGTCGGCGACGCCTGGGCGCGGACCCGCCAGATCATGCGCGAGGTCGCCTTCGAGCGCGGGCACAGCGTGACCTTCATGGCCAAGCCCACCGCCGGTTACGGCCAGGCGTCCCACATCAACCTCTCCCTCCAACACGACGGCGCCAACGCGTTCTACGCCGAGGACGGGCCGTCGGCCACGATGCTGCACGCCATCGGCGGGCTGCTGGCGACGATGGAGGGCAACACGTCGATCGTGCTGCCGCAGATCACGTCGTACCGGCGGCTGGTCGACCTCAGCGGGCCGCCGGTCACGATCAGCTGGGGCATCAGCAACAAGACCGCCGCGGTGCGCGCCGTCTGCGGACACCCCAAGTACTCCCGCCTCGAGTACCGCCTCCCGGGCGCGGACGCGAACCTCTACCTCGCGCTCGCGGGCGTGCTGGCCGGGGTCATCGCCGGTGTCGAGCGGAAGATCGACCCGCCCGAGCAGGTCACCGACATGGCGTGGTGCATGCCGCCGGGCCTGGGCATCGAGCGGATCCCGGACACCATCACGAAGGCCGCGGCCGCCCTGGAGGCCGACCTGATCCTGCGCGATCTCCTCGGCCCGGAGTTCGTCGACTACTGGATCGCGTCGCGCAAGTGGGAGTGGATGCAGTTCCACACCGCCGGCGGCGACCCGTTCGCCGACCTCTCGCAGTGGGAGTCGGTTCGCTACTTCGAACTGCCGTGAACGCGCGTGAGGAGGCCGTGGCGGTGCGCCCGCTGATCGGCATCACCGGGCGGCGGTACCGGCTTCACCTGCTCAGGGGAGCCGACGAGCGGTACGGCGACCGTTGCACCGACAGCTACATGTCGGACTTCGCGAGCCGGATCGCGCAGGCCGGCGGACTTCCGGTGCACCTGTCGTACGACACCGACGCGACGGACATCTGCTCGTGGCTGTCCGGTGTCGTGATCACCGGCGGACAGGACGTCCATCCGGCGTGCTGGGGCGGCGACACGGCAGTGGTCCGCGACATCGATCCACGGACGGATCCGATGGCCCACGACGTAGCTCGGGACGAGTACGAGATCGAGCTCGTCCGAGCCGCGCTGGAGCGGGGCATTCCCGTGCTGGGTGTGTGCCGCGGCATGCAGGTGCTCAACGTCGCCCTCGGCGGCACGCTCGTCGCCGATCTTCCGCCCGGCTCCGTCAGCCACCTGTCGGCAGAGGCCGCACCGACCGACGGCACCACTGATCACCTCGTCACCTTCGAGAAGGGCTCGATCGCCGCCGACCTGTTCGGCGAGCGCGCGATGACCAACTCCTGGCACCACCAGGCCGTCGACCGCTGCGGCACCGGCCTGGTCGTGACCGGACGGACGAGCGACGGCGTGATCGAGTCGGTGGAGCTCCCCGGCGCTCCGGTGCTCGGAGTCCAGTGGCACCCGGAGTGGATGAAGAGCGCGGACCCGGCGATGACGTGGATCGTCCAGGCCGCGGCGGAGCTGCTCGCGGCCCCCTGCGGTGAACAGACGCACAGGAGCTTGCGATGACGGAGAACGTGACGGCCGAGCAACGCGGTCGCACCCACCCCAGTCCCCCGCCGGTCGTGCAGCCCGGACAGATCGGCGAGGACCCCGCCGTCCCGACCCTGACCGAGCTTCTGTCACGGCGCGCACAGGATTCATCGGAACGGGAGTTCCTGCGCTTCGGCGAACAGTCATGGAGCTTCGCCGACATCGACGCATGGACCTCCAGGCTGGCACACCGGTTGATCGAGCTCGACGGCGTACAGCCGGGCGACCGTGTCGCGATCATGCTGCCGAACGTCGTGCACTGGCCCGTCGTGTGGCTCGCCGCCCTCAAGGCCGGAGCGGTCGCGGTGCCGATCAACTCCTCCTACCAGCGGGCCGACCTCGCCTTCGTCCTCCGGGACTCGGGTGCACGCGTCGCGTTCACCGACTCCGACCGGGCCAGGCTGATCGCCGACGTCCTGGCGACCGAGGACGGGCTCGCCGGCCTTCGTGTCGTCGACGTCGCTGACGACGGGGCCGATCCCTTCCCGCGGACAGCGCCGGCGGTGCCGGGCGACGCCGGGACACTGACGAACCTGCAGTACACCTCCGGCACGACCGGTTTCCCCAAGGCGTGCATGCTCACCCACGACTACTGGGTCCGGTTGGGCTGGATCTGTGCGGCGGCGACCGGACTCGACAGCGAGGACGTGCTTCTGACGGCGCAGCCGTTCTCCTACATGGACCCGCAGTGGAACACGGCGCTCGCCCTCACGATCGGGGCCCCGCTGGTCGTGCTGCCCCGGTTCTCCGCGTCGACGTTCATGGCGGACGTCCGCCGGCACCGCGCGACCTTCTTCTACGTCCTCGGGTCGATGCCCACGCTGTTGTTCAAGCAGCCGCCCACGCCCGAGGACCGCGACAACGACGTACGCCACGTGCTGTGTTCGGGCATCCCCGTCGGTCTTCACGCGCAACTGGAGGAGCGATGGGGTGCGCCGTGGCGGGAGATCTACGGGATGACCGAGTCCGGTGTCGACCTGTTCAGCCCGTTCGCCGACGCGGACGCCGTCGGGAGCGGGAGCCTGGGACGGCCGGTGCCGACCAAGCAGGTCCGCGTCGTCGACCCCGACGGCGTCGAGGTACCGGCCGGCGAACCCGGTGAGCTGGTCGTCTCGGGCAGGCCCATGATGAACGGCTACTGGAACCGCCCACAGGACACGGCCAGGGTCGTGCGCGACGGCTGGCTCCACACCGGTGACGTCGTCGTCCGACGGCCCGACCAGGGCGTCCAACTGGTCGGCAGGATCAAGGACATGGTGCGCCGCGGCGGCGAGAACGTCGCGAGCGTCGAGGTCGAGGCCGCCCTCGAGCGCGACGACGTGGTCGTAGCGGCCGCGGTCGTCGCCGAACCCGACGACACCCTCGGTGAGGAGGTCAAGGCCTTCGTCCAGCTGGCGGCCGGCGTGCCCGCCGATCGTGCGACGGCTGAGCAGATCGTCGAGCGGGCCGGCAAGGAGCTCGCTCGGTTCAAGGTGCCGCGGTACGTGGAGTTCGTCGCCGACTTTCCCCGCACGCCGTCCGAACGCATCTCCAAGGCGGCCCTCAAGGCCCGCGCCGTGGACGAGCCCGGCGTGACCTACGACCTCGGTGCACGACGGAACAAGACGGTGGCACGTGCCGCATCCGGCGGAGGATTCCTCGACGTCGACGTCATGCGGGGCGTTGCCGTGCTGACGCTCCGGCGTCCCGAGAAGCTCAACGCCATGGACGTTGCCACCCGGCTGCGGCTGGCGACGCTCATCCGCGAGTTCGGGACCGGCGAGAGCGTGCGCGGGATCGTGCTCACCGGCGAGGGGCGGGCCTTCTCCGCGGGTGAGGACCTCCAGAGCGCGCCGTCCACGGACGCTGAGGTCCGTGAGGCGTTCGAGAGCTTCCACGACATCACCCGGGCCATCCTGGAGACGCAGGTACCCGTGGTCGCGGCTGTCAATGGACTCGCGGTCGGGGGAGCCTCGGAGATCACCCTGTGCTGCGACGCTCGCATAGGAACCCGGGCGACGGAGTACTACCAGCCGGAGAACGGCCGGGGCATCACGATCTCGAACGCGTCCAGCGTGCTGCTGAGGCGCCTCATCGGGAGCCATGCGATGCGCATGGTGCTCGGATCGCCGCGGATCCGAGCCGAGGAGGCGCTGCGGATCCGGCTCCTGGACGAGATCGTCGAGCCCGACGCCCTGATCGGCCGGGCCCTCGACACCGTCATCGAGTGGACGCCCGAGGGCAACACGACGGCCCTCCACCTGGCTCTCCTGCGCCCTCAGGCAGAGGAGGTCGAAGCGGCCTTCGCCCGTGAGGACCTCGCTGCGAGGAAGGCGTGGGAGAGCGGAGTCCTCAGTGCGGGGATCAAGGGCTTCTTGTCCGCCAGGGGCACCGGCGCGTAAGCCTCGCCCTGAGCTCGCCATCACCTTCGACAGACCAGTGCCAGAGGAATCGACAGAGAGGACGTCGACATGATCGACACCCAGGCCGCGGTACTCACCGCGGTCGACGAGCCGCTCGAGCTGAGCGTCATTCGGGTGGACGACCCGGAGCCGCACGAGGTGCGGGTCGCGGTCACGAACGTGGGGCTGTGCCACAGCGACCTGCACTACATGACGGGGACGGTGCCGACCGGCCTGCCGGTCGTGGTCGGGCACGAGGTGGCGGGCGTGGTCGAGGCGGTCGGGGCGCAGGTGTCCGGCCTGCGTCCCGGGGACCGCGTGGTCGGCGCGCTGACTCCCTCCTGTGGCCTGTGCGGCAACTGCGAGGCGGGACGCTCGACCCAGTGCCGGCGTGTCGAGGAGGTACGCCGCCGTCCGCGGCCTGCGTTCCAGACCACGGACGGCCGGCCGATCGAGCGGCTCGGTGACATCGGGGCGTTCTCCCGGCACATCCTCATGCGTGAGAACGCTCTGGTGAAGCTCCCCGACGACGTACCGCTGCACGTCGGGTGCCTCTTGGCCTGCTGCGTCATCACCGGTGTCGGCGCCGTCTTCCGCGGCGCTCGGGTCAGGCCGGGCAGCACGGTGGCGGTCATCGGCTGTGGCGGCGTGGGATCGGCCATCATCCAGGGGGCCAGGCTCGCCGGCGCGTCGGCGATCGTCGCGATCGACCTGGACGACGCACGGCTCAAGGCCGCGCGCGGCTACGGCGCGACCCACGTCGTCAACGGCGCGGTCGGCGACGTCGTCGCGGAACTCCACCGCCAGTTGGGCGACGGAGTGGACTACTCCTTCGAGGCGGTCGGCTCGGCCCGCACCGCGGCGACGGCCGTGGCCCTGCTGCGCCCGACCGGTACCGCGTGCCTGGTCGGGATCGCGCCCGGAGGGACCGAACTCAGCATCCCGGCGTCGGACTTCTTCTTCGAGGAGAAGCGACTCATCGGCTCCTACATGGGCTCGGGCCAGGCACGGCAGGACATCCTCCAGCTCGCGGGCCTCTACCAGCAAGGACGCCTGCTGCTCGACGAGATGGTGACGCGGGTCATCCCGTTCGACGAGATCAACGAGGGCTTCGAGGCGATGAAGTCCGGTGACGTGACCCGCATCGTCCTCGACCTCCAGTCCTGACCGACGAGTGAACGCAGAGGTGAGCTCCATGGCGAGCAGCAAGATCACGATCCCCCAGCCGGTGAACTACATCGCCGACGACTGGAGCGAGTGCCCGACGGTCGACGGCGCCTGGAACGTCGATCCCAACACACGCGAGCCCGTACACCGCCTCGTCACGACAGCACCCGACGATCTCGACCGGGCGCTGCGGCACGCGGAGCGCGTGTACGACATCGGCCGCTGGGACGAGGACGCCCGGGGTGAGCGCGCCGACATGCTCGAACGCGTCGCCGGGATCATCGAGACCCGTATCGAGGACATCGCCCGCACGGACTCGCTGACCAGCGGCACACCCATCGGCGTCACGCGCAAGGTCGCGGCCTTCCTGCCCGCGAGGATCCGGGCATCGGCGTCGGACCTGGTGAACATCCCGCGCGTCGCCGCGCTGGAGGCCGACGGCCGCGACGTCCGCCTCTACAAGGTGCCGTGGGGACCGGCCGCGATCCTCACGCCGTGGAACGGTCCGAGCTTCATTCCCGCCGCCAAGATCGTCAGCGCGATGGCGGCGGGCTGCCCCCTCATCCTCAAGCCCTCGGAGCACGCGCCCGGCAGCGCGCAGATCATCGTCGAGTGCTTCGTCGAGGCGGGCCTGCCCAGTGGCGCGCTGCAACTGGTGCACGGCGGCGGCGACATCGGCGCCAGGCTGACTGCCGACTCGCGCATCAAGGTCGTCTCCTTCACCGGCGGGCCGGGGGCCGGCCGGGCCATCGCGCGGGCCGCCGCGGAGGACTTCAAGGTCTTGCAGCTGGAGCTCGGCGGCAACAATCCGGTGCTCGTGCTGGACGATGCCGACCTCGACGTCACCGCCGACGGCATCCTCGACGGCATGACCAAGCTCAACGGTCAGTGGTGTGAGGGGCCGGGCAAGATCCTCGCTCACCGCAGCCTGGTCGGCCCTCTTCTCGAGGCGTTGACCGAGCGGATCTCCAAGCTCGTCGTCGGTCACTCGCTCGACGAGGGCGTCGAGATAGGCCCGATTTCCAACGCGCCGCATTTCCAGACCCTCCAGAGCAGGATCGAGGGCCTGCGTGGCCTCGGGGCGAGCATCCACCGGCCCGCTCGGCTACCGGAGCTCGACGGCTTCTTCATGTCGCCGACGGTCGCCGCCGGCGCCGACCCCGCTCAGGCCACCGCCGAGCTGTTCGGTCCGGTCGTCTCCCTGCACGCCGTGGACTCCGACGAACAGGCGTTGCGCTTCGCCAACGCCCATCCCTCGGGCCTCGATGCCTACGTGTTCGGTGCCGACACCGACCGCGCGATCGACGTCGGCTCCCGCGTCATGGCCGGCGAGGTGCGAGTCAACGGCGCCAAGCTCGCCGACCTCGGTGAGGAGTCGGCTCAGAGCTTCTGGGGCCCGGCCGGCATCGGCGGCCACGGACCAGCGGAGTCGGTGCGCGTCTTCTGCGGCGACCGGGTCGTAGGCGTCGACTCGCCCGACCTGCCGTTGTGACAACCCCGCCCGACCCCGGACCCCCCGCCGTGCACACCCAGCACCGCGCCGCCGTCGCGTTCATGGGTCAATTACGGTGCTACGGGCGTAGATCCGAGCCGAACCGCGAGCCAACTGTCGAGTACTGAGACGGCGATATCCATCTGCTCCGTTGCGGCGGACCGATCCCCGTACGTGAACCAGTTCATGGCGAAACCGTCGGCCAAGGTGGCGATGACATAGGCGATCTGATCGATGGTTTCTGGTTCGACCGGGTGGTCCGAGGGTGCGCTGCGAAGCACAGCGCGCACCGTCTCAAGGGCTTGGTCGTACACCGCGATACCGCGGTCTCCGTGCTGACGCCGTGCCCAGCTGATGAGTTCCATCGTGGCCGCGGTGAAGCTGGCCGACTCGAGGTAGCACTCCATGACACCGCGTAGGAGTTGGCGAGCGGTGTCCCTCAGGTCGGAGTGCGGATCACTGTCTTTGACCACATCGCGGTACTTGCCGGCTACGAATTCGTAGACATCGGCGAAGAGGTCCTCCTTGGAGTCATAGCAGTAGTGCAGCATCGCCAGGTTCGCCTGAGCCTGCTCGGCGATCCGTCGGGTCGTTGCGCCGTCGATGCCGTAGGCCGCGATGACTTCCACAGCGGCGTTGATGAAGTCGCTACGCCGTTGGGCGACGGAGATCCGACGTGCCACGAAATCCTCCCGTTGTAAGGCATCCACACAGTTGGACGCTTGATTAAGTCACCGATCAGCCTAACAGTCGCGCCCGCGGCCGAACCGCAACTTCTTAGTCATACGTCTTGAACGGCTGACTAACCCTGCCTTAGCGTATGAGCCGGATCACCAGGCCGGCTCGGCGCCCTCCAGCGCGGCCCAGCCTTCTCGCAGGCACCGACCTGCCATGACGAAAAACCGAACTCGCGCGTCTCGCTCCCGACGCCATGGCAGACGCGCCGCGGTCGAGGTGATCACGCGAGACGGCCACAGCTTCGTCACCCCTGTGGGACACCGCCATCGGCGCCGGGCTCCCGGGCCACGTCTGATCAGAAACCGGAGAGAGCCATGACAGAGATCCACCAACCCGCCGCAATGGGCCGCAAGGCGCCTTCTCGCCGTGCGCCGAACAAGGGGGTGCTCATCGGCGTGGGCGCGCTGCTGGTCGTCCTGACCAACGCAGTCATCTTCGTCCTGCCGCCACTCCTGCCGATCATCCAGGCGCAGTACGGCCTCGCCACAGTGGCCGAGACCACCTGGCTCTACTCGGCGCTGACCCTCGGCGGGGGAGCGGGCTTCATCCTGTTGCCGCGCCTCGCCGATCTGTACGGCGACCGGAACGCCTCCGTGGCGGCGTCCGCGTTCCTCGCGGTCGGCGCGCTCATTCCGGCAGTCGGTGACTCGTATCCGACCCTTCTGGTCGGCTGCACTCTGCTGGGCTTCGGGGGCGCGGCACAGCTGCTTCCGCTCAGTTTCCTGCGGCGCAATCTCGCTGAGAGCGGCATCACGGTGGGGGTCGCGGTCCTCGTCATCGCCACCGGTGTGGGCATCGTCGTCGGCATGATCGGCGGCGGCTTCATCGTCGAGAACCTGTCGTTGCGGAGCTTCTTCATCATCCTCACCGCCGTGTGCGCGGCCACGACCGTCGCGTCGTACGCCACGATCCCCCACGCCCCGCCCGCCGAGCGCGCCGGCCGCATCGGAGTACTCGGCGCGGTGTGGATGATCGCTTGGGTCGCGGCGATTCTCCTGACTCTGACGCAGGGCCTCGTGTGGGGCAGCGCGGCACTCATTCCGCTGGTGGTCGGCATCGTCGGTGGCATCGCCTGGGTGCGCGTCGAGCGCAGGTCCTCCTCGGCGGTGTTCGACGTCGCCATGATGAAGGCTCCTCTGGTCACCGCTTCGTGCTTGTGCATCGCATTGTTCGCAGCGGTGAACTCAGCCTTCCTGCTCCTGGCCAGCACGTACGCCCAGATCATTCCTGCGGCTCTTCGGCCGGCGGACGCCTACGGCCTCGGGCTCAGCGCTCTGGAGACCGGCTGGCTCATGGTGCCCTTCGCGGCGGCGTTCCTGGTCCGCGGTGCCGTGCTCGACCGTGCTCTGTTCAACGGCCGTGGTGTGCCCGTCTTCGTCATCGGGGCGCTCATCAGCGCAGCGGGGCTGGCCTGGCTCGCCGTGGCCCACGACCAGAAGTGGCAGTACCTCGTGGGCGCTGCCGTCATGGGTCTCGGCTGCAGAATCGGCTACGCGGCCGGCTTCACCATGGTGCAGATGGCAGTGCCCGAGGAGAAGGCCGGAATGGCAGCCGGTATCGCCGGCACGTCCATGGCCGTGGGTTTCGCCTTCGGCACGGCACTGGTCAGCGGCGACCTCAGCGCCTCCCTCGTTCCCGTGCCCGGAACCGGTCTCGAGGTCGCTGCAAAGGGCCTCTACGGCATCGGCTACTGGCTCTCCGGAGTCCTCGCCCTGCTCGTCGTGGTGACCGTGCTGATCTCACGCGCTCGGTCCGGTCGGCGCGTCGCAGGCGCATCGGTCTGAATCAGTTGTGCCTTGCGCTGGGACAACCCGCCGCGGCGGGTGCAGCGCCCGACCCGAACTCGCCGCCTTCAACACAGAGACGAAGGCGTGACCCGAAGGAATCAAGGACATGAAGGACCTGCTCTTCATGCTGGCCGATCTCTGGATGATCTTCGCCGGCTTCTGCTTCGGATGGAAGTTCATCCGACGCTACAACAACTACCTGCTCGGCCTGGAATGGATGGTCGTCGCCACCTCGGGCTCGAACTTCCTCCTCTGGGCACTCCTGGGCGGAGACGAGGGCAGCATCCTGTACGGCATCGCGTACTTCTTCGACGCCTTCTCGCGATCCGTCGGCATCACCCTCATTCTCGTCATGGGCCTGATGCGCGTGACGCACCGGTACAAGCCGACCGTCGCGGTCGATGTCGGCGTGTTCGCACTGGCCATCGTCGCCGGGCTGTACCTCCAGCAGTTCCGCGGCCACGAGCTCCACGTCGGCCCGGCAACGTACTACGTCGTGGTCAACGTGCTCACGACGCTCTTCCTGGCCTACTTCACGTGGCGGGTCTGGAAGATCGGTGCCAAGGGTCTCGCCATCGGCGCCGGGCTGGCGACCGCGGCCGCCTCGGTGATCGCCATCACCTACGACTTCTTCCCGATTCCGGGAGACGACGAGCACCGAACGCTCTTCTACATGGCTGCGCTGACCACCTGGGGATTCCAGATGTTCATGTACTTCCTCGCCTACCGCGCTCTGCACAACCACAACGTGGCGACGGGGGCGGAACCGGCCTCGGACGAACGCAGCGTTGCTCGGGCCTGAGCAGCGAACCAAGGATCAGAGCAAGCTCGTGAGGAGCGATCAGATGAAGACCGGCAACGTCGAGTACACCACCTTCAGCGGCTGGGTCGATCCGCCCGTGGACATCCAGCCGGCCCTGACCGGCGACCTCACCTGTGAGGTCGCGGTCGTCGGCGGCGGCCTCGGAGGCATGTCGACGGCGCTGCGACTGGCGGAACGTGGTCAGGACGTGGTGCTGCTGGAGGCCGAGTTCTGCGGACACGGCTCCAGCTCTCGCAACGCAGGGCAAGTGGCGGGTGCTCCAGGCGGGGACCTCCAACTCCTCAATCTGTTGTTCCGCAAGAAGATGCCCGGCATGGTCCGACTTGCCGAGCACGCCGCGCACCACGTGGAAAACCTCATCAAGACGTACGACATCGACTGCGACTACGAACCGACGGGCAACGTCTTCGCGGCGGTGTCTCGCGGACAGATGGGCCGAGTGCGCCGTGTGACCAAGATCCTTCAGCGCGCCGGCGGCCACGTGGAACTGGGTACGAGCGAAGAACTCGGAATCCCCCGCGGATTCCTCGGCGGGATGCGCGAGGTGGTCGGGGGAATGATGAATCCCGGCAGGTTCACTTCGGGTGTGCGCCGCGCACTGCTCGGCTCGTCCGCGCGAGTCTTCGAGCGGACGAAGGTCACCGATGTCACGCGCGACCGCGGTCAGGTGGTCCTCACCACTCCTCAGGGGGCCGTGCGGGCGCACCAAGTGGTTCTGGCGACGAACGCGTACGCGGGGGAGTGGGACATCACTCCTCCACGGCTCTCCGTGCCCATCTGGGTCATCGAGGTGGAGACCGAGCCCATCGATCCTGCCCGTCTGGCGGCACTGGGGTGGACCAGTCGGTCGGGACTCGTCACCCAGCACAACATCATGGAGAACTACCGCCTGACGCCGCGCAACACCATCGTGTTCGGCGTCCGACGGCTTGAGCGCGGCACGACGTATCCCCTCCCGCAGAAGAAGCCGGACCCGGCGCTCGTCGAAGAACTGGCAGAAGCCTTCGCGACGCGGTTTCCCGCTCTGTCCGACGTCGCGATCGATCGTGCGTGGGGAGGATGGATCGCGATCACCTCGTCCTGGCTTCCGCTCGGCGGGCAGATCGACGACAACATCTTCTACTCGATCGCCTGCAACGGCCACGGCCTGGCTCAAGCACCCTACGTCGGGTCCCTCATCGCCGATCTCATCGTCGACGGCGAGCGACACGAGGACTTGGAGGGATTGTGGGCGAAGAAGCCGACGTTCCCTCGTCCGATGATGATGGGCCCGCTGGGACTGCGCACCATCTGGGCCGTCGACCGTTTCAACGATCTGGTCAACGGAAGCCGGCGCAACGCCCGTCGAGGCTCGGTGCCCGTGGCCTGACCGTTCCGGTCGGACGGCAGGGAGTGACGGCCCCGCTGGGACCGCGAGGCCGTCAGCGTGTCCGTGCCACGGATCGCCGTGACTACGTCCCGAACCCCCGCACCCTTACGTACAAGAGAGTTCCGTGCGCTCCTACTTCGTTCCTAAGCCGCCCGATGAGCCGGTGACGGACGTCCGTCCGCAACACGCTGACATTCACCGCCACGCCGTGCACCGTGCCCAGTTGGTGTTCCTTGCCCTCAACGCGGTGCCCTTCGCGGTCGGTGTCGTGCTGTCCTGTGCCGCCGAGCTCGCCGAGGCTCCCGTGTACGGCCGGCTCACGCTTGGCCTCGGCTGGGGAATCCTGCAGCTCGGCGTCTTCGCCGGCAGCGTCTGGTGGTACGAGAACCGGGCGATGCGGGTGTGTGACCACATCGAACGGCACCTGATGTCCGGGGCCTCCGGTGTGCCCCTCCGGCCGACGAGTCCCGGGCGGTGACCCGGTGACCTGGTACCTCCTGAGTTCGAGCGGACACGACCCGATCGGTTCGGCGGCGAGAGGCCCGGTGCTGATCGCCTTCTTCGTCTTCATCGGTCTGGCCCTGCTGTGGGTCCTCACTCTGGCCACCCACGACGACCACCCGGAAGAGCTGTACATCGCCGACCGGTCCCTCTCACCGGTCTTCAACGGGTTCGCCATGGCCGGCGAACACATCTCCGTCCTCACGCTGTTCGCGACCACCGGGGCCATCGCTCTCTTCGGCTACGACGGTTACGCCTCGGCCGTCGACAGCGTCATCGCACTCGGACTGTTGCTGCTCCTCGCGCAAAAGATCCGCAACAGTGGCCGCTACACACTCGGCGACCTCTTCTCCCTGCGGGCGTCCGGGGCGGCGCCGCGCATCGCCGCGGCTGTGGTGACCCTCGCCGTCACGCTTCCCATGCTCGTGCTCCAGCTGCGGGCCGGCGGCATCATCGCGGCCATGCTGATCGGCATGTCGACCGATGCGGCCCAGGTGCTGTGCACGGTGTTGATGGGCGGGCTCGTCGTCTGCTTCGCCGCCGTGGCGGATTTCAAGGGCACCAGCCGCATCCACGTGGTCAAGGTCGTCATCACCCTGGTGACGCTCGCGGTGCTCACGGTGCTGTCCCTGCGGAAGTTCTCGTGGGACGCGGGGAGCCTGCTCTCGGCCGCGGTGGACAAGAGCGTGGCGCCCGAGGACTATCTCGGCCCGGGGCTCTGGGCACACATATCGAGCCTCGTGCCCCTCAACATGATCAGCGATCACCTCGTCCAGATCCTCGGGACGGTCGCGATGCCGCACCTGATCCTGCGCATCGCCGCGTCCCGCAGCGGCCGCTCGGCACGGCGATCCATGAGCATCGCCGCGGGCCTGACCGGTGCCTACTTCCTCCTCATGATCGCCGCGGGCTTCGCGGCCGCGGCGGTGGTCGGTGGCTGGGGAATCGGTATGGTCGACGCCAACGGGCAGGCCTCCCCGATCCTGCTCGCCTCCGACGTCCTGCCGAACGGCTCCGCCACACGCGCCGCGCTGATCACCGTCGTGGCCTGTGTCGCTTTCCTTGTCGTCCTCACGACCGTGACCAGCGTGGTGTTCGCAGCCGCCGTCTCCCTGGCCCACGATGTGTTCGCGCGCGCCGACGGCCCTCGCACCACCACCCGACAGGTGCGCGTCCTGCGTCTTGCCATCGTCGCCTTGGGCGTCATGGGTCTGACGCTGTCCGCGGCCGCGCACCGGTACTCGCTGGAGTTCCTCGCCATCTTCTCGATGAGCGTCGCGGCCTCATGCGTGGCCCCGGTGGTCGTCTACTCCTTCTTCTGGAAGGGATTCAACCGCAGAGGACTGGTGTGGTCCGTCTACGGGGGGCTGCTGCTGTGCACCGTCCTGACGATGTTCTCTCCCACCATGTCCGGATCCGCGTACGCGCTCATGCCGGGGGCGGAATTCAACTGGTATCCGTTCCGGTCCCCGGGCCTGGTCTCCGTACCCGCGGCGTTCCTTCTCGGATGGCTCGGCAGCAGGAACCCGGGCCGGGGACCGGTTCACGCCGAGAGACGGGTGGAGCAGGGCGTCAGCTGAGGACGCCGTCTGCCTCGGTGGGCAGGGCCTGTTCCGCCCAGATCACCTTGCCCTCGCGGCTGTGCCGTGTGCCCCAGCGCTCGGCGAGCTGGGCGACCAGCAGCAGCCCGCGCCCGCCCTCGTCGAAGGTGCGGGCGTGGCGCAGGTGCGGGGAGGTGCTGTTCGTATCGAAAACCTCGCAGGTGAGCGTGGACTGCAGGATCAGCCGGAGCTGGATCGGACCCTTGCCGTAGCGGATCGCGTTGGTGACCAGTTCGCTGACGATCAGTTCCGTGGCGAAGGACAGCTCCTCCAGCCCCCAGGCGGCGAGCGCCTCGGACGTGTGGCCGCGCGCGCCTGCGACGGCCGCCGGGTCCGAGGGCAGGTCCAGCGTGGTGACGTGGCCGGGGTCGAGGGCCCGGGTCCGCGCCACCAGCAGGGCGACGTCGTCGGAGCGATCCACGGGCAGTACGGCGGCCAGCAGCCGGTCGCAGATCTCCTCCGGCGCGTCCGGTCCGTCGGTGAGGGCGTCGCACAGTGCGGCGCGCGCGGAGTCGACGTCACGGCCACGGCTCTGGATGAGGCCGTCGGTGTACAGGGCCAGCAGGCTGCCCTCCGCCAGCTCGAACTGCGACGTCTCGAAGGGGAGTCCGCCCAGGCCCAGGGGTGGGCCGATCGGCATCTCGGGGAAGTCGACCGCCCAGATGGCGTCGACGCCCCGGGCAGGAGGCGGAGTTGCCACGGCCGGCGCGACATGGCCGGCGCTGGCCAGCGTGCACAGGCGGGACACCGGATCGTAGACCGCGTACAGGCAGGTGGCGCTCAACTCGCCGTAGTCCCGCGTCTCCTCGTGCTGGAGGCGGATCACCACGTCGTCCAGGTGCGTGAGGAGTTCGTCGGGCATCAGATCGATGTCCGCGAAGGACCGCACGGCCGTGCGCAGGCGGCCCATGGTGGCGGCGGCGTTCAGCCCGCGGCCGACGACGTCGCCGACGACGAGGGCGACGCGCGCTCCGGACAGCGGAATCACGTCGTACCAGTCACCGCCCACGCCGGTCCGCGCACCGCTCGGCAGATAGCGGGACGCCGTGTCGACGGCGGACTGCTGCACCGCGCGCTGCGGCAGCAGGCTTCGCTGGAGGGTGAGCGCGGTGGTGCGCTCCTGGCTGTACCGGCGGGCGTTGTCGATGGACACCGCCGCCAGTGCCGCGATCTCCTGGGCCAGCAGAAGGTCGTCGTCGTCGAAGGGGGGCGCGGTGGCGCGGCGGAGGAAGTGGGCGAGGCCCAGGACGTTGCCGCGGGCCCGCAGGGGCAGCAGCAGCGCGGAGTGGTGGTCGGACGCGGGCGCCGTGGCGCGGTGCAGGCGGGGCTGTCCCGAGGCCAGAGCGCGCGCCGGTTCTGACTCCGCCGGGTAGGTGTGCGTCCGGCCGGTGGCGACCGGCAGGTCCACGTCGTCGTCCAGCGCCGAACGCTGGGCGATACGACGCAGCACCGGCGTGCGCGCGGCCGGCGCGGGCGGATGGGCGTCGCCGTCGTGGAGCAGGGAGTCGAGGAGGTCGACGGTGACGAGGTCGGCGAAGTCCTCGGTGCCGAACTCCGCCAGCTCCTCGGCGGTATGGGCGGTGTCGAGACTCGTCCCGATCCGCCGGCTCGCCTCGTTGGCCAGCAGCAGCCGTCGCTGCACCCGCCGGTCGCGCTCCTCCTGATAGGCCGCGACGACCTGCTCCGACCCGCGGTCGACGTACGCGAAGGCCGCGCCGACCAGCCGCGTGGCCGCGGCGTTCATCAGCTCCCAGTCATCGGTGAGCCGGGCGGCCTCGCCCTGGATCAGCTGGACCAGGACCAAGTGACCGAGGCGGTAGGAGCGCAGCAGCTGGCTGATCGGCACCCCGCGCCGGGCGGCCTGGCGGGCGACCTCCAGCGCCTCGGACGGCGCCTCGACCTCCGTCGCGTCGATGCGCCCTTCGAGCACGTCCAGGAACCTGGTGATGTGCTTGGCCGTCTCCTCCAGCGCGAGCTCGACGATCTCTTCGTGCTCCCACAGCTCGGGCATGTCGACGCGCAGGCGTCGCAGCAGCAGGTCGGCCGACTCCTCCGCCCGGGGTCTGAACTCCTCAGCCAGACGACGGAGGAACGCGTCGACATCGATGCCCATACCGGAAACGTACCTAAGCTCCCGAATCCGTGCCCCTCCAGCGTGGCCGGCAGGCCGGGGTGCCGTCTACAGCGGCGCCGGCGACGAGGCGCCCGCATCAGCAGACGCGGGTTTCCCGTGCCGTCCGCCGGGACGCTCCCAAGGGCACTGCTGCCGATCTTGCCGTTCGTGGTCAGGGTGTAGGCGCCGGTGCGGTTGCCCAGGCAGGTGGCCTGTTCGTCCACGCTGTGGCGCTCGGCGAGCGGCGCCTGGCGCAGGGTGCGCAGGTCGAGGACGTACTCGTGCCTGTGCCCCTCCCGACGCGATGTCCTCCACGACCCCGTCGTCCACTCGGTCGGCCCGTCCGCGGGCACGGTCTCGACGATGGAGCACCACGTTCTGGTCGTCCACGGCCCTGACCGCTACGCCGTCACCACGGAGATCGCCGCCCGCGAAGGCCGCGTACTGCTGTTCCTCGACACCAAGCACGCCGTCGACCAGCTCACCCGGCATCTGCGGGCCAGCGGGGTGCACGCCGGGGCTCTGCACAGCGGCAAGTCCCAGGCACAGCGCACACGGACCCTGGCGCAGTTCAAGAACGGCCAGATCACCGTTCTGGTGGCGACCAATGTCGCGGCCCGCGGCCTGCACGTCGACGATCTCGATCTCGTGGTCAACATCGACCCGCCCACCGACCCCAAGGACCATGTGCACCGGGCAGGTCGCACCGCCCGCGCCGGTGAGTCCGGCAGAGTGGTCGCGCTCGTGCTGGCGGGCCGGCGCCGCGAGACGAGCCGCATGATGGCCGGGGCCGGCATCGAGCCGACCGTCACCAAGGTCCGGTCGGGCGAGGCGGAACTGAGCCGCATCACCGGCGCCAGGGCTCCCTCCGGCACCCCGCTCGACGGCGGGCCCGCCGGCCCCCGGCCCAAGAACAGCAACGCTCCCTTCCGCGGCCTCGGCACCAGCAAGGACACCTCCCGCGGCGCCGGCGGCAAGTCCCGAAAGGCCGGCGAGGCCCGCAAGCTCGCCGAGGCCCACAAGGCCGCCCTCGTACGTCGCAACGGCTGAGAGCCGCTGCCCTGGCAGTGAACGTCCGGGCCAAGGGCTCGACAACCCTCCGCCCGGCCCGAAGCCCGTCCTGTGCCCCCCACCCCACGAAGCGAGCGCCCTGGACCGCGGCAGGGGTAGCCGCCGGAACGGGGCAGGATGATCGTGCCGGCGCCCCGCATGACAAGCTGTGCTGGCCCACCCCCGAACCCAGGAGGTCACCATGACCGCAGAGCCCGTAACTACGGAAGGTTCGGAGCCGGCTGCTCCGGAGACGTCCCCTCTGGCGCCGGACAGCGACGGCAACTACGACCTCAAGCGCAAGTTCCGCGAAGCCCTGGCGCGCAAGCGCGGTGCGCAGGCGGGCGCGGCCGATGGTGCCGCCAACCCGGATGCGTCGAAGGTGCGTGCGGCGCACGGCCCGGCTGCGAGCCAGCGGTCGTTCAGGCGCAAGAGCGGCGGCTGAGTCAATCAGTTGCGGGAACTGGCCGCTGCAGCAGCACCCTGAGCGCTACCCACTCGGCGCCCCCCGAGCAGTCGCCCCAACGTGCGCATACGCCTGTGCGCGTTGCGGGCGAGGCGTAGCCGGGGTTCTCGCCTGTGGCAGTGGCCCAGCTGCGGTCGGCGCGGGTCGGTGGCGCCGCCGCACTGGCATTCCGGCCAGGGCGTCCGGTCGACCACGTTGGACGATGGCCAGGGCGTAGCGGGATGCAGCCACATCCTGCAGATCTGCACCATCGGCGGCGTCGCCGCCTTCTCGACTCGCGGCGGCGACAACGCCTCCAAGTAGGCCCTGGAACTTCTGTTGGGGGCTCACCCGGGGGTGCGCGGGCGATTACCACGGAGCGGGGGTTGGAGAAGCGGCGTCCACTTCTTTACCTGCGGCGCGCAGCGCGTCCCAGTCCCGCGGATCGTCGCCTTCCATACCGGGCCGAACGCTCAGCCTCCGCGCTCTGGAGCCGACTGACGAAGCGCTGCGATCCAGCCCCGTGATGTGACGGCTCTCACGAGCACAGACCGCGTCTGTGACGTAGGGTCCTTTCGACTTTATTGCGGACGCGCCGTCAGGTAAGTCAGCGACTGGTCAGCTTCAGTCTTTGACCATGGTCGGCACCCCGTTGGAAAACCGTGCCGATGTAGAGTGAGAAACGCCCTTGACCTGCAAGAGCAGGCAGGGAGCCAACCCTCTGGGAGTAGTACATGCTGCGCACCATGTTCAAGTCCAAGATCCACCGGGCCACGGTCACCCAGGCCGACCTGCACTACGTCGGCTCCGTCACCGTCGACCGGGACCTCATGGACGCCGCCGACCTGCTCCCCGGTGAACTCGTCCACATCGTCGACATCACCAACGGCGCCCGGCTGGAGACCTACGTCATCGAGGGGCAGCGCGGCTCCGGTGTGATCGGGATCAACGGGGCGGCCGCGCATCTCGTGCACCCCGGTGACCTCGTCATCCTCATCAGCTACGCCCAGGTCGAGGACGCGGAGGCACGCACCCTGGTGCCGAGCGTGGTGCATGTGGACGCGGACAACAGGATCGTGGCGCTCGGATCCGACGCCTCGGAGCCCGTGCCCGGCAGCGAGACCGAGCGCAGCCCCCAGGCGGCCGCGTCGCTCTGATCCCCTCCGGGACGCAGGCGGGTCCCTCCGGGACGCAGGCGGGCCGGTCGGCGCCCTCGGGGGTGGCGCCCTTCCCGAACCGGACGCCGCCCGGATGCCGCTCAGGGGGCTCGGCCGGCTCCCGCGGACGGAGCCGCCGATCCGGGAAGAGGTGGGGTGGGGAGATCCCTGCCTCCGCCCGCGCCGTACGAGATCCGCGCGCCCCGTGGGGAGTGGATCCGCCACGCATGGGAACGCGGACCCCGAGACACGCAACGTACCCGGGAGGCTCGCATGACGCACCCGCATCCTGACCCCGCACCGCCGGTGCCCACGCCCGATCCCGGGCCGCCGCCGGACCCGGGGCCGCTGCCCGGGCCGGTGCCGACGCCGAGCCCGCCGCCGGTGCCCTCGCCGGATCCGATCCCCAGGCCGCCGGGGCCCGGCCCGGACCCCGTGCCTGAGCCGGAACCCCAGCCGGGACCCGCCGGGCCCTGAGCCGGGAGGTCAGCCCGCGTCCACCTCCGTGCGGTCGCCGCCCCAGAGGGTGTGGAACGACCCGTCGCGGTCGGTCCGCCGGTAGGTGTGCGCGCCGAAGAAGTCACGCTGGCCCTGGGTGAGCGCGGCAGGCAGCCGCGCGGCGCGCAGCGCGTCGTAGTAGGCCAGTGCCGCGGAGAAGCCCGGGGTCGGCACACCCTGACGGGCGGCCGTCGCGACGACCTCCCGCCAGTCGTCCTGCGCCGCGCCGATCTCGTCGGCGAACTGCTTGTCGGCCAGCAGGCTCGGCAGGTCGCTCTGCTCGTCGTACGCCCCGCGGATCCGGTCCAGGAACGCGGCCCTGATGATGCACCCGGCCCGCCAGATCGCGGCCACGGAACCGGCGTCCACGTCCCAGTCGTACGCGTCGCTGCCGGCCTGTACCTGGTGGAAGCCCTGCGTGTACGACACGATCTTGGACGCGTACAGCGCCTGCTCCACCTGGTCGGCGAAACGGCCCGCCTCGTTCGCGTCCAGCGGCTTGGGGTGCGGGCCGGGCAGCGAGCGCGAGACGTCCCGCAGTGCGGCGTGGCCGGAGAGGGACCGCGCGAACACCGCCTCCGCGATTCCCGACACCGGCACGCCCAGGTCGAGCGCGATCTGCACCGTCCAGCGGCCGGTGCCCTTCTGCTCCGCCTGGTCCATGACGACGTCCACGAACGGCTTGCCCGTCGCCGCGTCCGTGTGCGCCAGCACCTCCGCGGTGATCTCGATCAGGTACGAGTCGAGCCGCCCGGTGTTCCAGGTTCGGAAGGTCTCCGCGATCTGCTCGGGGGAGAAGCCCGCGACCGCGCGCAGCAGATGGTACGCCTCCGCGATGAGCTGCATGTCGGCGTACTCGATGCCGTTGTGGACCATCTTCACGAAGTGCCCGGCGCCGTCCGGTCCGACGTGCGTGACACACGGCGTGCCGTCGGGGGCCTTCGCCGCGATCTTCTCCAGCAGCGGGCCGAGCGAGGCGTACGACTCGGCAGATCCGCCGGGCATGATGCTCGGGCCGTGCAGGGCGCCCTCCTCGCCGCCGGAGATGCCGACGCCCACGAAGTGGATGCCGCGCTCACGGAGCTCCTTCTCGCGGCGCCGTGTGTCGGCGAAGTGGGCGTTGCCGCCGTCGATGATGACGTCGCCCTCATCGAGCAGCGGCGCGAACTCCTCGATCACCGCGTCCGTCGCCTCGCCCGCCTTGACCATGATCACCAGGCGGCGGGGCCGTTCCAGCGCCGCGACGAACTCCTGCGCCGACTCGGCGGCGACGAACGTGCCCTCGTGACCGAACTCCTCCACCAGGGCGCGTGTCCTGGCCGCCGTACGGTTGTGGACGGCCACCGTGAACCCGTTGCGCGCGAAGTTGCGGGCGAGGTTGCGGCCCATCACCGCAAGCCCGGTGACACCGATCTGGGCGGTTCCACTCATGCGTGTGCTCCTGGAAGTCCGTAGGTAAGTGCCGCCCCTACGCATACGTACGGGCGGTGCCGGCCATTCATCGAGCATCGAGCCTCGAGCAGGCCTCCGCACACGGTAGACCCCGCCCACGGGCGCCAATCGCACCCCCGGGCACCGTAAGCGGGCAAGGGCGACATCCTGAAACCGGTCGCCCGGTCGCTCACCCACGACGGCACGTGTACGCCGAGCCCTTCTACGGCGAGTCGTCCTTCCTCATGTACCGCAAGGACGTCTTCGCCGAGCACGGCCCGACCACGCCCGCACAGCCCACCTGGCAGCAGGTCGCCGACGTCGCCGCCGAGGCCGACGGAGCCGAGAAGAGCATGAAGGGCATCTGCGTCCTGGACGACGATCGAGCTGGGTCGGCTCGGCGATGACGTGGTGACCGTCGGCGCGCCGACGCTTCCGCTGTCCGCGTGCATGACGTTCGGCGGCACGCGGCTGTTGGGCGGCTGACGTCCCCGTCGTGCGCGTGGCCGTGAGTCTCTCGGCCTGCGTCCGTCGCTTTCCGGCCGGGTTCCATGGCTCATGGGGAGGCGCTTTCCCGCCAGTTGCCCTACCTCAGGGGGTGCGGTCGGCGCCGCTCGCCGCCGTACCGCTGTCCCCGTGGGCGCCGGCCGCCAGGTTCGTTTCCACCAGGGTCCGGGGCGAGGCCCGGTCGGGGGAAGGGGCAGGGTGGGGGAATCTTCCCGCCGACGACAGCGAGCACCACCGCCGCCCACGCCGTTCAAGGGCCGTGTTCGTGACGTGGAGCCACGCCCGAGTACCCGCCCCCGGCCAGGGCCCGACCTGACCGGTGGGATCGGGCCAGCATCGGGCTGAAGTCTTGTCACTCTCCTTTCATCACACCTAAGTTGACCGACTGCGACATGACCTGAATTGCGCCCAGGGGGAGACCGCCATGGCCGGAACCGGTCGGCACCGCAGATACCAGCCGAGCCGTATCAACCGTGCTTCGCTCACCGTCAGCGTCGGCGGCGCCGGCATGGCTCTGCCTCTCATCGGCGCCGGCTCCGCGCACGCCGCCTCCGTGGACACGTGGGAGAAGGTCGCGGCATGCGAGTCCACCGACAACTGGCGGATCAACAGCGGTAACGGCTACTACGGCGGTCTGCAGTTCAGCCAGGCCACCTGGGAGGCGTACGGCGGGCGGCAGTACGCGGCGCGCGCGGATCTGGCCACCAAGGACCAGCAGATCGCCGTCGCGGAGAAGGTCCTCGAGGGCCAGGGGCCGCGCGCCTGGCCGACCTGCTCGGCCAAGGCGGGGCTGACTCGGGGCGGCGAGGCGCCGGACATCGCGGGCACAGTGCCGCAAGAGGCCGCACCGCCGAAACGGACGGCGCCGAAGACCGCCGTGTCCCCGACCACCGTTCCGACGCAGCGCGAGGGTTACACCGTCGCCCGCGGCGACTCACTGTCCCAGATCGCGCGCTCGGAGCGGGTCAGGGGCGGCTGGCAGCAGCTGTACGCGCAGAACCGGACGGTCGTCGGGGACGACCCGGATCTGATCTTCCCCGGCCAGCGGCTGGCTCTGCGCGGCAAGACCGCCCCGCCCGAGGAGCGGGCCCCCACCACGGGCGACCGCCCGGCCACGAAGCCGCAGCAGAAACCGCAGCCCCGCCGGCCGGCGAAGCCGCAGCCCGAGTCGAAGCCCAGCCCGGAGGTGAAGCCTGCGCCGCGGCAGCAACCGAAACCGCGGCAGCAGCCGAAGCCACAGCCGAAGCCACAGCAACAGGCGCCGGAGACGCCGACGACGCCGAGCGCGCACGCCGTCGCCCCCGTCGCCGCCGGCCCCTCGACCGCCTACCGCAAGGCCGGTTCGTCGTGGTCGAGCGGCTATCACACGGGCGTGGACTTCGCGGTGCCCACCGGCACGTCGGTGAAGGCCGTCGCCGCCGGGAAGGTCGTGTCGGCCGGCTGGGCCGGGGCGTACGGCTACGAGATCGTCATCCGGCACGGCGACGGAAGGTTCAGCCAGTACGCCCACCTGTCGGCCCTGAACGTGCGGGCGGGCCAGCAGGTGGGCGCCGGTCAGCGGATCGCCCGCTCAGGCTCCACCGGCAACAGCACGGGACCGCATCTCCACTTCGAGATCCGTACGGGCCCCGGGTACGGCTCGGACGTCGACCCCCTCGCCTACCTGCGGGCCAGGGGCGTGTCGATCTGAGCCGCTCCGCGGGGGCAGCCCGTTGCCGAGACGTTCGACGGTGAGCAGGATCAGCCCGCCTGCCGCCACGACGCCGCAGCCGAGGGCGAGCACCGTGCCGGCCACGCCGTGGCGGAAGCCCTCGTCGAACATGGTGATGCCGACGACCGCGGCCACGACCGGGTTGACGACGGTGACCGTGGCCAGCGGGGCGGCGAGCCCTGCGCCGCGGTAGGAGGCCTGGGACAGGAGCAGGCCACCGGTCGCCAGCGCGGCGATGACCGTCAGGCTCGGCCACTGGGCGAGCGGTGAGCTCCACAGCCAGTCCACGGCTACCGACTTGGTGAAGACGGAGGCGATGCCGAAGGCGACGCCGGCGGCACCGGCCAGCAGTACGCTGCGCGTGATCGGCCGGTGCACGCTCTGGGCCACCAGGAAGAGCAGCGCCACCGCGCCGAGGGTGGCCGCTGCGAGGACGCCCCGGCCGACGGTGTCCAGCGGGCGGGACTCCGCCTCCCCCGTAAGGGTGAGCAGCCCCGCGAGGCCGACGGTCGCCATGATCGCTCCGCGCCAGGCGGTGGCGCCCGCCCGGCGCCGTACGAACAGTGCGGCCATCGGCAGGGCGAAGACGATGGTCAGTGCCCCCAGCGGCTGCACCAGGCTCAGCGGGCCGTAGGCAAGGGCCACCACGTGCAACACCGCTCCCGCGCTGTTGAGGGCCACGGCGACCCACCATCCGGGCTGGTGCAGCGGCGCGTACGGGCGCGAAGGTGTGGTGGTCGCCACGTGTTCCTGCAGGATCGCCCCGGCGGCGTAGGCGACCGCGGAGACCAGTGAAAGGATCACGGACAGCGCGAGGGAACTCATAGTGACCACCCTGTCCCCCTTCTGCCTCCACGTCGTCGTTCTTGAGCAGGCACTTGCTCCTACTGCCGGAGTAGTACGGGCGTCACCCAGGTCCCCCTGCGGGTGGGGGCACGCCGCCGGGGAAGCGGTCGACCGTGCACACGACTCGTCTCCAGTATCCGTTCGGCGGCCGTCACCCGCACGCTTCTCCGACGAGGGAGAGACCGCCTTCCGACGGGTGCGCGCGCCGGCCGGCGCCGCGAGAGCCGGCAGCGGTCCATTCGCAGAGGCGAGAGCCGTGGTACGGACGGTTCGCCGGAACGTGGTCCCTCCCCGACAGGGCATGCCGGACCCCCATCCGGCATGCCCCGTCCCCCCAGAAGTGGCAGGACCACAACGGTGCCGCCACCTCGGCTCTGTCGGATCACATAGTGCGGTGCGCTCCGGTGTGAGTGTGTGGGCTTTGTGAAATCTGGCGCAAAAAGGATGCGGCTTCCCGGAGCTGCGGCAGCCGGCAGGGTGTCGGCGGGCCATGGGAAGGGTTCGTTCCGACGGCCGGCCCGTCAGGCGACGCTTGGGGCAAGCGGTCGCCGCGGCTGCCGATGCCCTGCGGAGGTCGCCACCGGATCGAGCCGATGTCGATCACCGACCCCTGCTCGCAGATTTCGGCCAGTCCGCCGGCCCGCCCCGGAAGCCGGCCCGGCTCCGACCCGCTGCCGGGTGCGACGTGACGGGTGTCATTTGGTCGGTAACCCAACACTCAGTAAAGTCGAGCCTTTGAAACGTGGCATTCGAGTGACCGAGGAACGGCAACCAGCAATGACGGTGACAGAGGACAGCCCGGTGGCGTACGGGCCGGGGATCGATCCGGAGCGGCTGGCCGTCTGCCTGAGCGTGCTCGAAGAGCTCGACAAACTCGAGGTCGACCACCCTGACGCGATCGCGGTGCGCCGAGCCACCGCAGGTATCTACCGGACGGTGAAACAGCGCCGCCGGCAGGAGCGCCGCGCGGCCAAGACGGCGCACGACAAGGCCGTCACGGAGGCGACGGCGACCGGTTCCGCGGCCCGGATCGACGACGAGACGCAGGGCCTGCTGCCGTCGTCCTCCAGCATGGGGGACATCGCGGGCGTACTCCGGCGCCCCCGGTCCTGCTACATCTGCAAGGCGCGCTACGTCGAGGTCGACGCGTTCTACCACCAGCTGTGCCGGCGGTGCGCCGCCGAGAACCGTGCCCGCCGTGACGCCCGTACCGACCTGTCGGGCAAGCGTGCCCTGCTCACGGGCGGCCGGGCCAAGATCGGCATGTACATCGCGCTGCGCCTGCTGCGTGACGGCGCCCACACCACCATCACCACCCGCTTCCCCAACGATGCGATCCGCCGCTTCAAGGCGATGCCGGACAGCGACGAGTGGATCCACCGCCTCAAGATCGTGGGGATCGACCTGCGTGACCCGGCACAGGTCGTCGCCCTCGCGGACTCCGTCGCGGCCGAGGGCCCGCTCGACATCCTGATCAACAACGCCGCCCAGACGGTCCGCCGTTCCCCGCAGGCGTACCGGGAGCTGGTCGTCGCCGAGTCGGCGCCGCTGCCGGCCGGCGAGCTGCCGCCCGCCGAGGTCATCGGCACGTTCGGCAGTGGCGCCGTCGAGTCGGTGGCCGCACTGCCGTCGTCCGGCGCCGAAGGGCTGACCGCGCAGGAGGTCACGGACCTCGCCCTGGTCAGCGGCTCCGCCTCCCTGGAGCGCATCGCGGCGGGCACGGCCATCGACGCCGGCGGCCTGGTGCCGGACCTGCACGACACGAACAGCTGGATCCAGACCGTGTCCGAGGTCGACCCGGTGGAACTGCTCGAGGTCCAGCTGTGCAACTCCACCGCGCCGTTCATCCTGATCAGCCGGCTCCGTCCGGCGATGGCCGCGGCGCAGGGCCGCCGGAAGTACGTGGTGAACGTCTCGGCGATGGAGGGCGTCTTCAGTCGCGGCTACAAGGGCGCGGGCCACCCGCACACCAACATGGCCAAGGCCGCGCTCAACATGCTGACCCGCACCAGCGCCCAGGAGATGTTCGAGGCGGACGGCATCCTGATGACGGCCGTCGACACCGGCTGGATCACCGACGAGCGGCCGCACCCCGACAAGATGCGTCTGGCGGACGCCGGTTTCCACGCTCCTCTCGACCTCATCGACGGAGCGGCCCGCGTGTACGACCCGATCGTCCGGGGCGAGGACGGCGAGGACCTGTACGGCTGCTTCCTCAAGGACTACGCACCCGCCAATTGGTAGACCACCGACGGCACATCGGCACCACCTCCCACGGCCGGTGCACCCGACACGGGTGCACCGGCCGTCGGTTTCGCTCCGGAGGCCGGTATCGGCCTGGATCGAGGGGATTTCGGAGCGCTATCGAGCGCGGCGGCGCTCATTTGGTTATCTTGGGGTGAATGGACGGCCACCAAAGGGATCCACAAACCCCCTTCGGTCGTCCTGGGACAGGTCTGCAACCAGGCTGCGGTCCCGCCCGAGTGACGGCGCCACCGCGACCGAACTGCCCTGTCCCAGTTACGCGACACAGAGGAGTGCGCGGTGACACCAGATGTGAAGCATGAACAGCAACCGTCGGAGCGCGGCGGCGAACGGGCCGGCAAGGCCGAGGAAATCCGCAATCTCGAGGTCTGGGCCCGCTCGGCCCCGATCCGGCTCGCCGGATACGAGGAGGACCTCGCCGAACCGCACATCCTGCCGGGCATCGACTGACCAGCGCTTCCTGTGCCCCCTGCCCGCCCGGCAGGGGGCACACGGCTGACGCAGCCCCTCCCGAGGGCGTGTCCGGCGGTTCACGAAAGCCGCGTCGGCGCCAGGAACTCGCGTACGAAGGTGCGGTGCCACCGCGCACCGGTCTCCCGCCGCTCGCGCAGGGTCGTGAACCGGTAGTGGTAGAGCCGCGCCCGTACATGCACGGGCGGCGCGTCCTGGAAGGGGTTGCCGCGCAGCAGCCGGAGCGTGGCCCGGTCGCCTTCGAGCAGCCGCTCCACGAACGGCAGGAACCACGACCGCGCGTAGGCGGGGGAGAGCGCGGCGAACCACATCATCCAGTCGAGCCGCAGATGGTACGGGGCGTACTGGCGCGGCAGCCGGCGCACGTCGCCCGGTTTGCCCTTGAACTCGTACTCCCGCCAGACGGTGCCCTTGTGGATCGTCCGCTCGTCCGTCCCTTCCACCACCAGTTCCTGGCGGATGCGGCCCACGGTGCCGAACGCGCCGTAGGAGTTGACCAGGTGCAGCGAGTCGTAGGAGCGGTTCATGGCCTGCCGCTTCGAGAGCAGGTTGCGCGCCGGGCGGTAGCTGAGGACCAGCACCAGTGCGGTCACGGCGATCACCACGATCCGGTACCAGAGCGCCGCACCGGGCAGGGGGTGCTCGCCGGCGACGAGCGAGCCGTCGACCGCGGACAGGGCGAGCACGATCGTGAGCCAGTTCAGCCAGGCGAAGTTGCCCGACAGTACGAGCCACAACTGGGTCACCACGATCAACGCCGCGGCAACGCTCGCCACCGGCTGCGGGGTGAACAACAGCACGGGCACGCCGAGTTGGACCACGTGGTTGGCTGCCGCCTCGACCCGGTGCGCGGGCCGGGGCAGAAGGTGGAAGAGCCGGCTCAGCGGGCCGGGCATCGGCTGTGTCTCATGGTGGAAGTAGAGGCAGGTCAGGTCACGCCAGCAGGCGTCCCCGCGGACCTTGATGAGCCCCGCCCCGAACTCCACCCGGAACAGCAACCAGCGCAGCAGCCACAGCACCAGCACCGGCGGCTGGACGCTTTCGTTGCCGAGGAAGACGGCGAGGAATCCGGTCTCCAGCAGCAGCGACTCCCATCCGAAGCCGTACCAGGTCTGGCCGACGTTGACGATGGAGAGGTACAGCAGCCACAGCACCGCCCACCAGGCCATCGCGACCCCTAGTGGGAGCCGGTCGGCCGCTCCCGCGACCAGGGCCGCGGAGATCAGGCATCCGGTCCAGGCGACCAGGGCGAAGAAGCGGTCGGAGTAGTGCAGCCGGAAGAGGGTCGGTGCGTCGCGCCATGGCACGCGGCGCAGGAAGGCCGGCACGGGCAGCATGCCGCGCTCACCGATCAGCGCCCTGAACTGCAGCGCGGCGGCGAGGAAGGCAACGAGATACACGGCGGCGAGAGCCCGCTGGAAGACCAGCCGGCTCAGCCAGTAAGCGTCGTCGCCGAACCACTCCATCCCTTTCAGTATCGGCCTGCGGCCCGGTGTCAGCCCGCCGCGATCCGCCGCAGCGTGTTGCCCAGCCGCCGTGCGTACCAGCACTGCAGCACAGGCACGAGCGGGCCGCCGAGCCGGCTGTACCAGACCGCGGGCCGGCTGAACGCGAGCACGGTGAACCACACGGAGCCGTCGTCACGCAGGTCGACGGTGAACGACTCCTCGCCCAGCTCGGGATGGCCGGTGAGCGTGCCGTACCCGAAACCGGTGCGGTCCTCGTCGTACACCGACCAGATCACCTCGCAGGGGGCGGCGATGCGCAACGGCCCGATGCCCACCGAGACCTCGACCCGCACCCCGGGCCCGGCGCGCTCCGCCGACGCCCGCATTCCGGCCCCCGACGCACGGTGCATCCGCCAGGTCGTGACGGCGCTGCCCGCCGCCTCGAAGACGGCCCGCCCGGTGCCGATCCGGGCGGTGTGGTGCAGGTGGTGGTAGCCGACCGGGAGGGGGCCGTGCCTCGTCGCACCGACCTCGGGGTAGGCGAGGCTGCGGGCGGTGTTCCGGCGTGCGGAGCTCATACGGCACTCTCCTTCATTTCCTTGATCCTTCGCCAGGCCAGCACCGAGCAGAGCGCGAAGCCGAGGGCGTTGCCGAGGCCGTGTGTGGCGGCCATCCATGTCAGGTCGGGGTGAGGGAGGTCCGCTGCCTCGCCGACCGCCCAGCTCAGTGCCAGCAGCATCGTCACCACCAGCACGACCGCGGAGACGGCCAGCAGTGCCCGGGTCGAACGGTCGCGCTCCGCGCCCCGGATGTCGTCCCAGGTGACCAGGGCCACGGCCCACATGCCCGCGGTCAGCACCAGCGCGCCGGCGAGTTCGGCCCAGTCGTCCACGAAGTAGCCACCGAGGACGGTCAGCGTGCCGACCGGCACACTGAGTGCGGCGAAGCGCGCGAGCGGTCCGCCGGCCCGGCCGCAGACCAGGCCGGCGACGAGCGCGGCGGCGAAGCCGGCGAAGTGGAAGTGCGGCACGGTCAGCGCCAGGATCGGCAGTGTGAAGCCGAACAGTTCATGACCGGTGCGCTCCGCCACCAGTGCGAGCCCTGCGACGGACGGTGTGACCAAGGCGGTCAGCACCGCGATCTCGCCGGGCACGAGCGAGCGGGTGGCGGCGAGCCGCCGGGCTGCCTCGGCGGCCAGGACCAGCGTGCCGAGCGCGTAGACGACGGCGAGCGCGGCTGCGGCGCCCCCTCGCGGCAGCCAGAGCGCGACCGCACCGGGGATGGCGAAGAGCGGCCAGATCCGCCGAACGGGCGCGAGCCGTACGGGGTCCACCAGATGCAGCCCCGCGGGCACGACGAACAGTATTCCTAGCATGACGATCAGGTTGACCAGTACGAACATGTCACGCCCCCCATCGATTGAACGTGTTCAAACTCCTCGCCGCCGAGCCTATGCGGTGAACTGAACGCGTTCAAGTCGCGTTCTTCGTGATGAGCCGTCAGAAATTGAGGGACATCTCGAGTTGCGGAGGCAGGAGATCGTGGTGCGCTCACCGATGCGTGGTCTGTACGCGGCGGTCGCCGTGCTGTGCGTGGCGCCGCTGGCCGCCGGCTGTAGTGGCGAGAGCGAGGGGGCGGGACAGGAGGAGATCCTCCTTCTGCCGTCCGCCTCGGCGGGGCCGGAGCCCTTCACGGCATCGACCGTCACCCCCGGAGCGCCGCCGGCGCTGCCGCCCGTCGCGAGCGCGCCGAAGAGTCCGTCCGGGAGCGGGGTGACGCTGCGCACCTTGTCGGGCGCGACGCCGGGCCTGTACGCGGGCACTCAGCAGGTGGGCGACTGTGACGTCGCGCGGCAGGCCGGCCTGCTGGCCGCGGACAGGGACAAGGCTCGCGCCTTCGCCGAGGCGGCGGAGGTCGAACGGTCGGGCGTCGCCGCCCATCTGCGCGGCCTGACCCCCGTCGTGCTGCGCGCCGACATCCGCGTCACGGGCCACGGCTTCCACGACGGCTCGGCGGTCGCCCGGCAGGCGGTTCTCCAGGCCGGTACGGCGATCCTGGTCGACCAGTACGGTGCCCCGCGAGTGCGGTGCGCCTCCGGCGCACCGCTGAAGGAGCCGGTGGCGGCCAGAGCCGCCACTGTCACCAAGGGCAAGGCGTGGCCCGGTTACCGCGCCGACCGGACGCTCGTCATCAAGCCGGCGGGGCAGCCCGTCAACAACCTTTTGCTCGTGAGCGTCGTCGACAGTGGCTGGATCGAGCGCCCCACCGGCACCGACGGCGCGGACGACGCCCGGCCCGCGTCGCTCCCACCCGTGGACCCCGCGCAGGTCTTCGCCGACCCAGGCCGCACCGAACAGGACGGGGCCGCCGACTCCGCGGGCGCGGAAGGCGCGAGCCCACCCCCGCCGGCCGGCGAGCCGCAGGCCGTGCCGCCCGCTCCGCCCGTAGGGCCCGATCTGCCCGCCGCTCCCCAGCCCGACCTCCCCCCGGACCCGGTTCAAGGGGGGCCGGACCTGATGGAACCCGAGCCCGCCGACCCCGGGCCCGGCATGGGGGCGGACGGCGGGGCAGGGGCGGATCCGGTCCTGCCCGAACCGGTCGAGCCGTACGGTCCGGCGCCGGAATTCCCTGCGGAGGGGGATGCGCTCCAGCGCTGATCCGCCGCACAGGGCCCTCGTCCGACAGCTCGTGCACTCGGACAAATCATGACAGAGTAGCCCCATGGCTGATCGGGCAGCGGGTGCCCTGTCGCTCCCCGACGACTGGCCGGCGCACGCGGATGTGAGTCTCATCCTCAACCGGATGGGCACCTTCGACTGGGACCTCACCAGCGGGCTGATGCACATGGACGGGCCCGGCCTCGAGGTGTTCGACCTGCGCCCGGACGAGTACGACGGTCGCCCGGAGAACCTGGGAGTCCGGGTACCCGCCGACGAAGCCGTCCGTCTCGACTCCTTGGTGGCCCAGGCCCTGAAGAACGGGAACGACAACTACGGCGCCTACTTCCGCATCCGGTGCCGCGACGGCAATCTGCGTTGGACGCACACCCAGGCCTGCGTACGGCGGGACGAGACCGGCCGCCCGGTGCGCATCATCGGGATCGTCAGGGACGCCACCCAGGAGCTCACCGACTCCGCCACCCATGTCGAGGTCGACCTCGAACGCCGCAGACAGACCAGCGTCGTCGAGAGCACCACCGCCGCCCTCGCCCACGCGCGGACCGTGCAGGACGTCATCGAACTGCTCAAGAACTCCCACGGTCTGGAACACCTCGGCGCCACCAGCCTCGTCATGGGACTCCTCGAGTCCGGCCGGATCCACCTCGTGGCGGAGGGCCCGGAGGGCTCCTTCGTGCCGGGCACCCGCTACACCAGGGTCGACGAGCAGTACCCGATGAGCGAAGTGGTGCGCACGCTCATCCCCCGCTTCATCGAGTCGAAGGCCGACTTCGCCCGGTCCTACCCGACCCTGTGGCCGCACATCAGGGGACTCGGCATCTCCGCCGCCGCCTATCTGCCGCTGATAGCGCAGGCCCGCCCCATCGGAGCGCTCGGCCTGCTCTACCGCGACAAGACCGCCTTCAGCGCCGAGGAGCGCAATCTGCTGGTCGCGCTCGGCAGCAGCATCGCGCAGAGCCTCCAGCGCGCTGTGCTGTACGAGCAGGAGCACGATCTCGCCGAGGGTCTGCAACAGGCCATGCTGCCGCGGCGGATCCCCCAGGTGCCGGGTGCGCAGATCGCGGTGCGCTACCGTTCCGCGCGGTTCGGCAGGGACATCGGCGGCGACTGGTACGACATCATCGCGCTGCCCGGCGGCCGCGTCGGGGCGGTCATCGGGGACGTACAGGGACACGACACGCACGCGGCCGCCGTGATGGGACAGCTGCGCATCGTCCTGCGTGCCTACGCCGCCGAGGGCCACACGCCCGCCACCGTGATGGCCCGCGCCTCCGTCTTCCTGCACGAGCTGGACACAGACCGGTTCGCGACCTGCACCTACGCCGAGGTGGATCTGTCGACCGGGGTGGTGCAGGCGGTCCGGGCCGGGCACGTGGACCCGCTGATCAGGGAGCCCGACGGCAGCTGCCGCCGGCTGGCCCTCCAAGGCGGTCTGCCGCTGGGGCTCTCCGCGGAGTTCGGCCGCCTGGAGTACCCGGTCGGCACCGTCGAGCTGGACCCGGGACAGACACTGGTGCTGTACACCGACGGCCTCGTCGAACAGCCGGGCGCGGACCTCGACGACGGGATGCAGCTGCTGTCCGAGTTGGTCCACAGTGGCCCGCGCGATCTCCAGCTGCTGGCCGACCGGCTCTGCGAAGTGGTCGACGAACGCGGCGGCGACGACGACGTGGCGCTCCTGCTGCTGCGCCGCAAGGGCGCCTACGCCGCCCGGGCCGGCGGCCGCCTCCAGCAGCACGTCGCCCAGGGCGACCCCGAGGCCTTGCATTCGGCCCGCCACATGGTCCGCACCGCCGTGGGGGCGTGGGGGGCCCGCCACCGCGCGGACGAGATCGAGCTGGCCGCCGACGAGCTGATCACGAACGCGCTGATGCACACCGACGGCGGCGCGATCGTCACGGTACGGGTGCCGACCGGCCAGGAACGGCGCCTGCGGGTCGAGGTCGAGGACCGCTCCAGCGCGCTGCCGCGTCGGCGCGAGCCGGGCGTGACGGGCGTCTCCGGCCGGGGTCTGATGCTGGTGGATCGGCTGTCCGACAGCTGGGGCGTCGAGTCACGCGGCAGCGGCAAGTGCGTGTGGTGCGAATTCCTGATGCCGGACCGGTCCCCGCTGTGAAGCGACGGCCGTCCCGCACCCCCGTCACGGTGGCCGGCCGGTGCTGTCGCGGAGCCGGTCGAGGCGGCTGATCGCCGGGGTGGCCGCGACGCCGTGCAGCATGACGGACGCGAGGACGGTGAAGGCCACGACCGCCCACAGCTCCTCGGCGTACTCGGCGAAGTGGCCCCGGCCGAGGGCGTACGAGAGGTAGAACAGCGAGCCGATGCCGCGGATCCCGAACGCGGCGGCTACCAGCCGCTCGCGGGGGCCGGTCCTGAATCCGAACTGGGCGACCCATCCGGTGAGCGGCCTGATCACGAGGATGAGCAGGACGGCGACCAGGGCGGCCTGCCATGTGAGTGCGGCGAGGCCCCCGGCGGCGAGATACCCGCCGAGCAGGAAGAGCAGAAAGGCGGTCAGCAGCCGCTCGATCTGCTCGGTGAACTCGTGCAGCACCTTGTGATAGCCATGGCTCCGCTCGGCCGCCCGGACGGCGCAGGCGGTGACGAAGACCGCGAGGAAGCCGTAGCCGTGCAGCAGTTCGGCGACGCCGTAGGACAGGAAGGTCGCGCCCAGGGCGACGAAGCCCTCCATGTGCTCGGACAGCCTCAGGGCGGGGGCCCTGGCACGGAAGAACATCCGGCCGAGCAGCATGCCGACCGCCAGACCCGTCAGTACGCCGACGGCGCTCCGTCCGAGCAGGTCGGTCAGCAGCCAGCCGCCGATCCACTCGGCGGACCAGCCGGAAGCGGTCGTGGCAGCGAGGGCGAGCGCGGCGAGGACGAAAGGGAACGCCAGTCCGTCGTTGAGACCGGCCTCGCTGGTGAGAGTGAAGCGCACCTCGTCCTCGTCGTGCTCATCGTCGGTGGGCTCCCCGACCCGTACCTCCGCGGCAAGAACCGGGTCGGTGGGCGTGAGCACCGCGGCCAGCAGCAGGGCGAGGGCAGGGGGCCAGTCCAGCAGGAAGCAGGCAGCCACCGCGACAGCGGCCACCGTGAGGGGCATGGTGACCGCCAGCAGACGCCAGGGGCCCGCCCAGGCGCGTGCACCGAAAGGGCGGTTGATGGCAAGGCCCGCACCCATCAGCGACACGATCACGCAGACCTCGGTGACGTGCTCGACCCACAGCCGGTCCCGTACCGGGTCGACGACCGGCACCGGAAGGGGCAGCGCGGCGAGGACCACGCCCGCCGCGAGGAACACCATGGGCATCGACAAGGGGCGCCGGAAGACCATCCGCGGCACGACCGCGGCCGCCAGCGCGCCGACTCCCAGGGCCGCGTAGACGGCGTCCGAGAACATCATCCGCACCATCCTCGCCCACGGTCTCGGCCGCGGCGCGGTGCGAGCGCCGATTCAGGAACGGTCCGCCGCCGCATCCGCCGCGACCCGTTTGAGGGTGCGGCCGGTGCGCGCCGACCGGGCGCGGCGCGGCTCCGGGGCGTTGTGCGAGGAGGCGTGCCGGTCCTGCTTCTTCACCAGCAGCCAGGTCTCGCGCTCACCGTCCTTGCCGCCGCGGGTACGGGTGAGCGCATAGCCGCCGTGCAGCTTTGAGCCGTCGAGCCAGAACGAGGCGTGTCCCCTCTCCAGTGCCTCGCCGAACGGGACCTCGTTTCCGCGCCGGTCGGTGGCGAGACTGCGGTAGGTGCCCTCGTCCCAGATGATGACGGCTCCGGCCCCGTACTCGCCCGGCGCGATGACCCCTTCGTAGTCCGCGTACTCCATGGGATGGTCCTCGGTCGGCATGGCCAGCCGTTTCGCCCCGGGATCGGCGGACGGCCCCTTGGGGACGGCCCAGCTCTTGAGCACGCCGTCCACCTCCAGGCGGAAGTCGAAGTGCATGGTGCTCGCGTCGTGGATCTGCACCACGAAGGAGCGGGCGTCTGCGTCTCGGGGGCCGCCGCTTCCCGAGGGCTCGCTGGTCCGGTGGAAGTCGCGTTTGCGGCGGTACTCCGCCAGGGCGTCCGGGGCAGGCATGGAGATCTCCTTCGGTGCGGCCCGTGCGGATCGCGGGTACCCGGCTTCCCGTCTCCCAAGCTCCGGGGGTCCCGGGCAGATGGAGCCGCCGTTGCTGTTCGAACCGCACCCGCCGACGGCTGCTTCGAGCGATTCGGCGCGCGACGGCCCGCCTGCTGCGGCAGGGTGGAGGCATGCCGGAACTGCCCGAGGTCGAGGCGCTGCGCGAGTTCCTCGACAGCCATCTGGTGGGCCGCGGCATCGCCCGTGTGCTGCCGGTGGCCATCAGCGTGCTCAAGACGTACGACCCGCCGCTCTCCGCCGTGGAAGGTGCGCAGGTCACCGCCGTGGACCGGCACGGCAAGTGGCTCGACATCAGCGTGGGTGGCCTCCACCTGGTGATCCACCTCGCCCGGGCGGGCTGGCTCCAGTGGAAGGACGAGTTCCCCGCGGCGCCGCCCCGGCCCGGCAAGGGCCCGCTGGCCCTTCGCACGGTTCTTGCCGAGGGCGACGGCTTCGACCTGACCGAGGCCGGCACGACCAAACGCCTCGCCGTGCACCTCGTACGCGATGTGGCCGACGTCCCCGGTGTCGTCAGTCTCGGGCCCGACCCGCTCGCCGACGACTTCGACCGCGCCGCCTTCGCCCGGGTGCTCGCCGGCGAACGGCGCCAGATCAAGGGCGCGCTGCGCGACCAGAGCCTGATCGCCGGCATCGGCAACGCGTACAGCGACGAGATCCTCCACGCGGCGAAGATGTCGCCCTTCAAACCGGTGCAGAACCTGGACGACGCGGAGCGGGACGCACTGTACGACGCCCTGCGTGCGACGCTCGGCGACGCCGTCGAACGCTCCCGCGGCCTGGCGGCGGGCCGGCTCAAGTCGGAGAAGAAGAGCGGACTGCGCATCCACGGCCGCACCGGCGAACCCTGCCCCGTCTGCGGGGACACCGTGCGCGAGGTGTCCTTCAGCGACTCGTCGCTGCAGTACTGCCCCACCTGCCAGACCGGTGGCAAGCCGCTCGCCGACCGCAGGCTCTCCCGCCTGCTCAAGTGACGCCTGGCCGCGGGCTCAGCCGCCGATCGACAGGAGCCGCTCGCCGCTGTCCGAACGGACCTCCCAGCGGCCGATCTCCGCCGTGTGCAGGCCCGTGCTCGCCTCCAGGTCCAGCGGTCCCTGCCGGCCGGACTCCTCCTGGACGCCGTAGCCGCCCTTCGGCACCCACCAGCTGAGCACCGGATGTTCGACCCCGTCCTTGCCGATCGCAACCAGCCGGCAGGTACGCGGACCGGCGAGCCCGGTCAGTCGCATCGCGACCGTCGTGCCCCAGTCGCGGTCCTCCAGCGCCACCGACGCGGTGACACCGGAGACCGGATCCGACGCCACGACCCGCGGCGCGGCGGGCTCCTCGGCGCCCCGAACCGTCACCACGGCGACGGGCAGCGCGACGATCAGCGCGGCAGCCACGGCCACCAGCCGGAAGCGGCGCCTGCGGTCCCGCCGACGCTGCACCACCACGGCGCCGGTCAGACGCTCGAGCAGTTGTGGACCGGGGCGGGCGTCGATCCGGCCGGGTCCGGCCAGCTCGGACAGCGCGGTCGCGACGGGGGTGAAGTCGGACAGCCCCACCGTGCACCCGACGCAACCGGCAAGATGCTCCTCGAATCGATAGGCGTCGGCCGGTTCCAGGATGCCCAGCGCATAGGCGGCCACATCCTGGTGCGGCTGCTGCCGGCTCATGGGCGGTCCTCGTTTCCTCAGGTGTTACGGGCGGTCACCCGGGAATACGCAGCAGGAAGGCGCTCTGCTCAACCCGGGGCCAGACAGGCGCAATCGCAAAGCCGGCCGCCCCCTCAGGGCGTGGCCGCACCGCCCGGAGCCGCCCTAGACTCCGCTGCATGCTGCGCGTACTGGCTGTCGACGACGAGAAACCGGCGCTCGAGGAACTGCTCTACCTCCTGCGTGCCGACTCGCGGATCCACAGCGCGGAGGGCGCAACGGACGCCACGGAGGCGCTGCGCCGCATCGGACGGGCCCTGGAGGCCGGACCCGACGGTGAGGACGCGATCGACGTCGTGTTCCTCGACATCCACATGGCCGGGCTCACCGGACTCGACGTCGCGAGGCTGCTCGCCGGATTCGCCAGGCCGCCGCTGATCGTCTTCGTCACGGCACACGAGGGCTTCGCGGTCCGGGCGTTCGACCTGAAGGCCGTCGACTACGTGCTCAAGCCCGTGCGCAGGGAACGGCTCGCCGAAGCGGTGCGCAGGGTCCGCGACCTGGTCGTCGCGCTGCGCGAACCGCAGCGGGCGGAGCAGCCCGCGCCGGCGCCGGAGACGGTGCCGGCCGGCCCGGGCGGGGGAGCGGAGCAGATACCCGTCGAGCTGGGCGGGGTCACCCGCTTCGTGGCAGTGGACGACATCACCTATGTCGAGGCACAGGGCGACTACGCCCGCCTCCACACCGCCGCGGGCAGTCATCTGGTCCGTATCCCGCTGTCCGCCCTGGAGGAGCGCTGGGCATCGCGCGGGTTCGTCCGCATCCACCGCAGCCACCTGGTGGCCCTGGGCCGCATCGACGAACTGCGGCTGGACGCCGGCGCGACGACCGTACGGGTAGGTGACGCCGAACTCGCGGTCAGCCGACGGCACGCCCGCCAGCTGCGTGACCTGCTGCTGCGGCACGCCAGAGGTTAGACCCTGCCCGGCGGATCAGGCCCGGACCGACCGTTCGGCGATCACCGGCGACCGTTCGCCGCCCGGATCCTGCCGCACGGCGACGCGGCACCGGACCTGGCCACGGCCGAAACCCGCTGCCGCCTAACCTTGACCGGGCCGGGAAGAAAGGGCCTGATGCGCGACATCGACGCACTGCTGGACGAGCTCCGCGGCGTTCCGCCGACCTGCCCGGCCGACGCCCACGACCTCGAAGCGCTCCTCTCCACCGTGCGCAGCGCCGCGGGCCGCTGGGCCGATGTGCTGTACGAGATCCGGCAGTCGGCGCGGGGCATCGCCGGGCCGCGTGCGGAAGCGGCCCTGGAGGTCGCCTTCCGCAGGGCCGAGGAGTCCTACGTCGAGCTGGAGATCGCGCTGCGCGACTGCGTCCGCGACACCGGCCGCTGACCCGTCGCCCCGCGGCGGCCGGGGACGGCTCATCTCGTCTCTACCGTCGGTAATCGCTCCTGCGTAGACTCCACCATCTCCCCGAGTTCGCCGACAGACGCTGGAGCGGACGACGATGTCTGCAGAGCAAGTCCCACGCCGTCAGGTGGTCACCGGTGTGCCGCGCGGCACCCGCCGCCCGCCCGGCCACGCGCCCGCCCGCTCCGAGATCAGCGAGCAGACCACCCTTGGCACCACTTATGTCCGCTCGTTGATGCGCAGTCAGCTGCGGGCAGCCCTGTACGCGCTCGGCACGCTCGCCCTGCTCGTCGGCTCGCTGCCGCTGCTGTTCGCACTGCCCGCCGCCCTCGGCGGCTCGCCCGGGTCGCCGGAGCCGTTCGTCTGGGCCGCGCTCGGTGTGGTCGTCTACCCCGTGATGTGGCTGATCGCCCGCTGGTACGTGCGCCGCGCCGAGCGCAACGAGCGCGATTTCAGCCGGCTCGTCGAGGGCCGCTGACGGGGCCCGCGGGAGAAGCCACGTGAACCAGACCTACGCGGTGACCGCCGTCACCGTCGTGGTGCTCGCCACCGTGCTCGTCGGCGCCCTCGGCCTGCGCATATCCCGCACCACCTCCGACTTCTACGTCGCCTCCCGCACGGTCAAACCCGCCCTCAACGCGGCTGCCATCAGCGGCGAGTACCTTTCCGCCGCGTCCTTCCTGGGCATCGCGGGGCTGGTGCTCCTCCAGGGCCCCGAGATGCTCTGGTACCCGGTCGGCTACACGGCCGGCCATCTGGTCCTGCTGGTGCTCGTCGCCGCCCCGCTGCGCCGCTCGGGGGCGTACACGCTCTCCGACTTCGCGGAGGCACGCCTCGAATCGGCACAGGTGCGCAGGCTCGCGAGCCTCTTCGTCGTCGGCATCGGCTGGCTGTACCTACTGCCGCAGCTGCAGGGCGCGGGCCTGACCCTGCAGATCCTCACCGGCGCGCCGGACTGGCTCGGCAGCGTAGTCGTCGCCGTCGTCGTCACGGGAGCCGTCGCCGCCGGCGGCATGCGCAGCATCACCTTCGTACAGGCCTTCCAGTACTGGCTGAAGCTCACCGCGCTGCTGGTGCCGGCGCTGTTCCTGGTCGTGGCCTGGGCCGGCGACGACGCCCCGCGCGCCCGGTTCGACGCGCCCGCCGTCTTCCACAAGCACACCGCCGTACGCGTCGACGACACCGTCCGGGTCGATTTCGAGGAGCCGCTGACCCTCACCGTCTCCGGCACGGTCGACGGCGATCGGCACAAGGAGCGCCCCGTCGCGCTCGCCGAAGGCACGCACCGCATCGAGGCGGGCACGACGCTGGGCTTTCCCGAGGGGGCCGAGGTCCCCCGGCGGACCGCCGGGGGCACTGATCCGTTCAGCTGGTCGCAGCCGCTGTCCGGCGGCCGGGACGGTTACCGGCTGTACGCGACGTACGGACTGATCCTCGCCACCTTCCTCGGCACCATGGGGCTGCCCCACGTCGCCGTCCGCTTCTACACCAGCCCCAACGGGCGTGCAGCCCGCCGCACCACCCTGGTCGTGCTCGGGCTCATCGGCGCCTTCTATCTGCTCCCGCCCGTCTACGGTGCCCTCGGCCGCATCTACGCACCCGAACTGGCGCTCACCGGCACCGCCGACGCCGCGGTCCTCGTGCTGCCGGAACGCATCGTCGGCGGGCTCGCCGGCGAACTGCTCGGCGCGCTGCTCGCCGGAGGCGCGTTCGCCGCGTTCCTGTCCACCGCCTCCGGGCTCACCATGTCCGTGGCCGGAGTGCTCACCCAGGACGTGCTGCCCTCGCGCGGTGTACGGCACTTCCGCCTCGCGACCCTGCTCGCGATGGCCGCGCCCCTCGCCCTGAGCGTGGTGGCGACGAACATGCCGGTCGCCGACGCGGTCGGCCTCGCCTTCGCCGTCTCCGCCTCCTCCTTCTGCCCGCTGCTGATCCTCGGCATCTGGTGGCGTGGCCTCACCCCGCCCGGCGCGACGGCCGGTCTCGTCGTCGGGGGCGGCGCCGCGCTGACCGCGGTGATGGCCACCCGCGCCGGGCTGGCTCCGGAGGGCTGGGCGCACACGCTGATGGCCTGGCCTGCCGTCTGGTCGGTGCCGCTCGGGTTCGGGACCATGATCGGTGTGTCGCTGGCCACCCCGCGCCGCATACCCGTCGGCGCCGCGGCCACCCTGGCCAGGCTGCATCTGCCGGAAGGCCTGGTGGGCCGGCCACAGCGGGAAGGAGCACCACGATGACCGGGACCGGGGTGGCTGCGCTCGCCGCAGCAGGGATCCTGCTGCTGGCCCTCGGTACGGCGATCGGCCGGCTGACGGCCGGCCGCGGCGGAGACCGGCCGGACCTCGACCTCGGAACGCCCGTCGAACGGGCCACCTTCCACACCCTGCACACCGCCTCCCTCGCCGCGCCGCCGCTGCGGGCGGGGCTCACGGAGGACACCGCCCGCAAGGCCACCCGGCGGCTGCGCCCGCTGCTCGGGACAGAGGCCCTCTGCCTCACCGACCGCGACGCGGTGCTCGCCTGGGACGGCCCCGGCGCCGACCGCCACCGGCAGCAGGTGATGGCGCTGGTGGCCGAGGTGCTCGACTCGGGGCGCAGCCGGAGCGTCCACGCCGAGTGCGACGAGCTGGAGTGCCCGTTGCGCTGGGTCGTCATCGCGCCGCTGACCGGGGAGGAGGGGGTGCTGGGCGCGCTGGTCGCCTACGGTTCCCGGGAGTCGGCCGTCCTTGTGCGGGCGGCCAGTGAGGTGGCTCGCTGGGTCTCCGTACAGCTGGAACTGGCCGAGCTGGACCGGTCCCGCACCCGCCTGATAGAGGCGGAGATCCGCGCCCTGAGGGCCCAGATCTCCCCGCACTTCATCTTCAACTCGCTGGCCGCGATCGCGTCCTTCGTCCGCACCGACCCCGAGCGGGCCCGCGAACTGCTGCTCGAGTTCGCCGACTTCACGCGCTACTCGTTCCGGCGGCACGGCGAGTTCACCCAACTCGCCGACGAACTGCGCTCCATCGAGCAGTATCTGGCGCTCGCCGGTGCCCGCTTCGGCGACCGGCTCAAGGTCACGCTCCAGGTCGCCCCGGAGGTCCTGCCGGTCACCCTGCCGTTCCTGTGCCTCCAGCCACTTGTCGAGAACGCCGTCAAGCACGGGCTCGAGGACTCCAGGAACGAGTGCCGCGTCACGATCGCCGCCCAGGACGCGGGCGCGGAGGCGATGGTGACCATAGAGGACGACGGCGTGGGCATGGACCCGGACGTGCTGCGCGGCATCCTCGCCGGGGAGCGGACGACCTCGTCGGGCATCGGCCTGAGCAACGTCGACGAGCGGCTGCGGCAGGTGTACGGGGACGACTACGGCCTGGTCATCGAGACCGCAGTCGGCGCCGGGATGAAGATCACCGTCCGTATCCCCAAGTACCGTGCGGGCGTCCACTCCTCGGCCGCCTCCCGCACCCTGACCTGATGCCCGCCCGCCGCAGCGGCCGGTTCACCACAGGTGGATCGCCAGGTGCCCGAGGGGCAGTCCGAGCTCCCAGGCCGGCATCCACACCCGCGCCGCCTCGTTCGGTGGGGAGTCCGCGGGACGGGAGGGGTGCCACGGCTCGAGGCCCCGGAGGTCGGTGGCGAGGAGTTGGGTGCCCTGCAGCAGACGCCAGGCGGCCGCGGCGAGCGCCAGATCGGGGTCCTCGCGGCCGTGCCGCTCCCGTTCTGCACGGGCCGCGAGCCGTTCCCGCACCCACTCGGGCCAGGGGTGCCCGTACGCGGTGACGGCCAGCCAGTCGTCGACGCGGGCCAGCGGTGCCGTGCCGGCGAGCGGATCGGCGCCGGCGCACAGATGGATGGTGAGGGCGAGCGTCTGCCGACCGGCCCGGAACTCGAGCGAGTCGGGTGCGACCAGGGCCGCTGTGCGCAGCATCTCGTCCGCGGTGTATTCGGCGCACAGCCACGCCATGGGGACGGCGAGCCCGCCTCCGCTGGTGCCGTTCGTACTTCCGGGCCGCACGTTGCCCCACCCTCTTCCGTACGACTGGGTTCGCTCTCGATGACGAGCCTCCACCGACACACACGCAGGGGAGGGCGTCTTTGCTCAACTTGCGCGTGACGTTTCGCATACGGTCGCCCGACGACCGCGGCCGGTGGGGGAGGCAGCCACCACCGTGGCTGGCGGGACGGAGGTGGCGGTGCGCCTGCTGTACCCGGGCAGACAGCGGGCAAGAGCGCGCAGCGCGTAGTGGGAACGCGACTTGACGGTGCCCGGCGGAATGCCGAGGGCCTGCGCGGCCTCGTTGACGCTCAGCCCGTGGAAGTAGATCTGGACGAGCACGGCACGGTGTTCGGGGCTCAGAGAGCCGACCGCGGCCCGTACGTCGAGAGCGGCGACCGCGCTCTCGGTGACGTCGGCCGGGTCCGGGGTGGTGGCCAGCACGCCGTCTCCGATCTCGGGGGGGCGGGCCATCCGGGAGCGCCGGGCGTCGATGGCGAGACGGCGTCCCACGGTGAACAGCCAGGGGCGCATGGACTCGTACGGGGCGGCGAAGGCCTCGGGGTGCTGCCAGGCCCGTACCAGCGTCTCCTGCAGCAGGTCCTCGGCGCGCTGCTGGTCCCCGTAGGTCAGCCCCAGCAGAAAACTCAGCAGTGCGGGGCCGTGCTCGCGCTGCAGTTCCGCCATGGCCTGCTCGTCGGTCGTCGCGGTCGCCGTCGCCATCGTCTGCACCCTTCTCCGCGGAGTCCGCTGCCACGTGGCGTATAGGAACCCATCCCCGGCGCCCAGCGACAGACAGCGGGACGCGGTCTGTCGGCGAACGGTGGCACCCGAGCGGCGAGTGGTGCGGTGAGCGGTCGACCGGGCCGCCGGAGCCAGTGGAACGTGCGGGTCCGTTGCAGCGACCGTGTCGGTCGCGTCGCTCGAGCCGGCCGTTCCTCCCCTGCGGATTCGGTTCGTCCGCAAATCACGTTGATCATCCAACGGGAGCTGGTCGGCGATGCGGCCCTCGCGACCCGGACCACGCGGCGGCCGCCTGTGCCGTCCCGCTCGCAGGAGCCGCGGGCCGTGCCGGACACGACCCCGGCCACCCGACCGCGCGCCGCACCGGCTCGGCGAGCCCCGGCAGCCCGTGCCGACTCCAAGCCTCGCGGCTTCACCCTCTCCGGCGGGGACTCACTCCCGCACGACCCGATCATCCACCGGGGCCGCCGCCGGCGCCGCCTCATCCGTGGCCGCGGCGCGAGACAAGCTCACCATGGGGCGCTGACGACGATCGCGGTGCTCAGGGCACCACGGTCACCGGCCACCGCCCCGCCTTCACCAGCCGGACGGCGACCGACCCGACGAACCGGTGCCCGGCCGACTCGGAGGCTCCCACCACCACCGCGTCCGCCCGCAGCTCGTCCGCCGCCGTCACCAGCCCGGTGTACGGGTCGCCGCGGAACGTGTGGAACTCCCAGCGCACGTCCCAGATGCCCCGCACCCGCTCGGCCGCCGCCCGGGTCTCCGCGACCAGCGCCTCGGCGATCTCTCCGGTCGTGTCGGCCACCGGTATGCCCAGGGCGGCGCCCGCCGGTATCAGCGGCTGTACGTAGACGATCGCGAGCAGCGCGTTCTGCCGCCGGGCCAGACCGCTCGCGTACGCGGCCGCGCGCAGCGACGAGTCGGAGCCGTCGAGGCCGACGACGATCACCTTCGGGCCGTCGGTGCCCCGTTCGAACCGGTGGGACGGTTGCTCGGTCACACAATCGAGGTTATCGACTCCCGGCGAACCGCCCGCCGGGCCCCACCTCGGCAGGAGCCGTACGGACCCCCCGGGTGCTGCTCCCATCGGGTGGATTCACTCGTGCCGCAGGTGTTGATCAACCGGTGGCGGCGGCGGGCGTGCGAGCAGTTGGTCATGAATAAGGATCAGATGCCTCTCGGTCGCCGCTCGGTGTTCCGCATCGCCGCATGCCTCGGTGCCGCCGTGGTCGGAGGCCTGTTCGTCAGAGAGCAGGCCGAGACTCCGGGACGGCCCGCCGTCGAGGGGGAGGCCGGAGGCCCGCAGGCCGCCGCCCCTCCGCCGAAGGCCACCACCTACCGGCTGCAGCCCATGGCGGCGTATGCGGAGCCGGCCCTGCGGCGTGCCCGGCCGCCCGTGCGCAAGCGGCCCTTCCTCGAGATCCCGGGCATGGGCCGCACCATGGTGCTCACCTTCGACGACGGCCCCGACCCCCGCTACACCCCGGACATCCTCGCCATCCTGCGCGAGCACGGGGTACGCGCGATGTTCTTCGTCTGCGGTGAGATGGCGACCCACAACCGCGACCTGCTGCGCGAGATGGCCGACGACGGCCATGTGGTCGGCAACCACACCTGGTCGCACCCGCTGGTTCCGAAGCTGCCGCCGTCCGGCATTCGCGACCAGCTGGGCCGCACCAGCGAGGTGATCGAGAAGTCCCTGGGCGAGGCACCCCTGTGGTACCGCGCCCCCTACGGCGCCTGGAACAGGCACTCGTTCGAGATCGGCGCGGAACTCGGCATGGAGCCGCTCGGATGGACGCTCGACACCCTCGACTGGACACGGCCGGGCACTTCGGCCATCGTCCGGCGGGTCATGCGGGGCGCCGCGCCCGGGGTGGTCGTGCTCTCGCACGACGCGGGCGGCAACCGGTCGCAGAGCGTGGCGGCGCTGCGCAGCTATCTGCCGAAACTGCTCGACGACGGTTACTGGATCACGGTGCCGCGCCGCTGAGGTCCGCCTCAGACCACCTTGACCATACGGGCGAAGACGACGACGTTGCCGTCGTAGCCGTCCGCCTTGGAGTAGCCGCCGCCACAGGTGATCACCCGCAGCTCCGGCTGGCCCGTGTCGGCGTACACCCGCACGCCGGGGAAGTCGTGCTTGGAGAAGACCTCGACCCCGTACACCTCGAAGACGGCGACACGGCCGTCGAAGCGTGGCACCTCGATGTGGTGGCCCGTCCTGACCGAGCCGAGGCCGTAGAAGACGGCGGGTCCCGCCTGGTTGTCGACGTGCCCCACGATGACGGCCGTGCCGCGCTGACCGGGGGAGATGCCGTTCTGGTACCAGCCGGCCAGATTGGGGTCCTGCGCAGGCGGCGCCGCCACCCAGCCGTCCTGGTCCAGGCCGACGTTCACGATCGGGGCGTCGACCTCGAGGGCGGGGATGCGCACCCGCTCCGGCGCGGCGTACGGCAGCGGCTCGAGCGGCACGGGAAGGAACGTCTCGCCCGCCCTGGCCTGCGACGCGGCGGCCGCCGGCTGAGGCGGCCCGAGGCCCACGTCCACACCGTTCTTGACGAGAGCGATGCCGGTGAGCATCGCAAGAGCCAGTACGCCCCAGGGCGAGCGCCTCCTCGACTCCCAGCCGTACCTGTCCTGGCCCATGGTTCTCCCTTCGCGCGCTTGTCGGCACGCTAAGCGGGGTGGGGCACTCCGGCGAGCAGGGAAGCGCGAACGGGTGGCTGGGGCCAGTCGGGGTGCCCCATCCGAGTATGCGGGCGGATAAAAGTCCTGATGCTCTGTGACCTGCGGCTCCGTCAGGTCACGCAGAGCTTCACCGGCGTGTCGGCTCACCGGGGTGGACCAAGGCCGAAATGCGATGAAAGCACCAGCCAGTGATTGTTCGTCATGGAAGACGTACTCGTCGAATATCCCGGAGCGCCGCTTTGGGGCGTCTTCCTTCTGGAGGTTCAACGATGCGTGCCTCACGCGCTCTAGCAGCGACGGTGACCGCTTGCGCGGCCGTCGGACTGTGCGCTCCCATGGCTGCCGCCGGTGGCGGCGGCCCGAGGAACGTTCAGGTCAGCCCGTCCGCGGTACACCCGGGCGGCATCCTGACCATCACCGTCGACGGCTGCCGCCGTGGCGGCGTGGTCAGCTCCAACGCGTTCCCGGACGCCACCCTCTCCCCCGCCGACAGGGGCTCCGGAGGAAGCCCGGGGGAGCGGGGGGACCGTGACTTCGGCGGCAACGGCGGCAACGGCTTCGATGGCAGGGGGGGTAACGGCGGCGACGGGGGTGGCAACGGCAGGGGTGGCGACGGGGGTGGCAACGGCAACGGCTTCGATGGCAGGGGGGGTAACGGTGGCGACGGGGGTGGCAACGGCAGGGGTGGCGACGGGGGTGGCAACGGCAACGGTGGAGACGGCTTCGATGGCAGGGGCGGTAACGGTGGCGACGGGGGTGGCAACGGCAGGGGTGGCAACGGCTTCGAGGGCGGGGGCGACGGCAGGGGTGGTAACGGTGGCGACGGGGGCGGCAACGGCAGAGGTGGTAACGGTGGCGACGGCAGGGGCGGTAACGGTGGCGACGGCAGGGGTGGCAACGGCTTCGAGGGCGGGGGCGACGGCAGGGGCGGCAACGGCTTCGAGGGCGGGGGCGACGGCAGGGGCGGCAACGGCGGCGACGGCAGGGGCGGTAACGGTGGGGACGGGGTCGGCGGCAACGGCAGGGGCGGCGAGATGGTCGCCACGGCCCGGGTCCGCAACAACGCGACTCCCGGCAACTACAGCCTGACGGTCAGGTGCAACGACAATGGGCAGACCGCCACGGCTTCGTTCCGGGTCCTGTCCGGCCGCGGCGCACAGGGCGGACTCGGCGGCTCGATCGGCCCGAGCAAGGCCGAAATGGCGATCGGTGCGGGTCTGGTCGCCACGGCGGCGGTGGGCGGCAGCCTGTTCATCGTCCGCCGCCGTCGCACGGTCGGTGGTCCGGCCTGACCCGTTGAACCTCCGGTCCGGCCGCAACCGCTCATCGCCCCGGGTCCTGATCAGGACCCGGGGCGACGAGCGGTCGGCGCCTGGTGCCGAGGTGGGGAGGGTCGGGCCGAGCGCCCACGCGGACGACGGGTGAGCCGGGTGGCTGCGGCCATCAGTGCTGACGGTTCGTCGACCGCCTGCGCACGACGAGCACCGTCGCGGTGACCGCGGACGCGATCAGAGCGCCGCCGATGGCGATCTCCGCGGCGTTCATGCCCTCGAAACTGCCGCCCTCGCCGCCGCGCACGCCCGCGGGCGGGGCGGTCCTCGTGGAGCCGGCGGTGGGGGTGGAACCGCCGGAGACGGTGAGGTCGAGTGTGCCGGTCCGTCCGACACAGTTGAAGTTCACCGTGTACACAGCGCCCGGCCTGGCGTCCCAGTCGACGACGGCTGTCGCGGCGCCGTTGCGGGGGACGGTGACGGTGTCGAACACGGCGGAGGTGACGGTGGTGCTGCTGGGGCAGCCGCCCGCGGTGAGGGTGACGCGGCCGCCCGCCGCGACGGTGGAGGGTGTGACGTTGAAGTCGTACGGCGTGTTGTTGACGGCCATGGCCGTGGGGGCCGCCGTCACTGCGAGTGCGGCCGCTCCCAGCAGAGCGGCGGATGCGGCACGTATCGCGCGCATGGTGGTCCTCCGGTCCCGAGGGGCAGTCGCGGAACGATTTCCGCAGGGGTCGGGAAATGCACCTCGATCACCGAAACGCTAAAAGGGGTGTTTGTCCCCCGCGATCGGTGTAGGGCAAACGGGTCATTCTGCTGAGCCGTGCAGGGGGAACCATGTGCGTGTCGGCGTTTCAGCGCCCGTTTCGGGTGGGAAGAGGTGCCGCGTCCAGGATGCGCTCGTGCATGGGCCGCCGCCGCAGGGCTTCCAGCGCTTCGCCGATGAGCTCGCTCAGCGGGAACGACAGTTCGCCCTCGAAGGCGGCGGCAGCCGCGGCCGTCGCCCGCCACTCGGCGTCCAGGGCGGGCAGCAGGGACTCGGCCCTCGCGGTGAGCGACGCGATGCGCCGGCGCCCGTCGCTGCCGGGGCCGACGGTGACCAGGCCCTCCCTGGCCAGCTGGGCGACGGTCTGGCTCGCCGCCGAGTGGGTCACAGCGGTTGCCGCGGCCAGCTCCTGGATCGAACTCGGGCCTTCGGCGGCGAGCGTGCGCAGGGCAGGGACGTAGCGGGGACGCACGCCTTCGAGGCCCAGGTGGTCATGGACGGCTGCGACGCCGTCGTCGAGCAGGGTCAGCAGGAGGCGCAGACGGGTGCCGAGCAACTCGGGGCCGGGAGACGGGGCGTGGGTGGAGGGGCCTTGGGCGGAGGGGCCTTGGGCGGGGGAGGGCATACGGATAATGTAACAGCGCTGTTGTAATTTTGGATCGAGGGGACGTCTCCATGGCCGAGCTGTATCCGCCCATCGAGCCGTACGAGCAGGGGATGCTCGACGTGGGGAACGGGAACCTCGTCCACTGGGAGGTGTGCGGCAACCCGCGGGGCAAGCCCGCGCTCGTCGTGCACGGCGGGCCGGGATCGGGCTGCAATCCCCGTATGCGCCGTTACTTCGACCCCGATGCCTACCGGATCGTGCTGTTCGACCAGCGCGGCTGCGGGCACAGCACACCGCACGCCTCCGACCCGGCCGCCGACATGCGGCACAACACCACCGGCCATCTGCTCGCGGACATGGAGCAGTTGCGCGAGCACCTCGGGATCGGACGCTGGCTCCTGTACGGAGGGTCGTGGGGCTCGACGCTGCTGCTGGCCTACGCCGAGCGCCATCCGCTGCGGGTGTCCGAGATCGTCGTCGACGGCGTCACGACGACCCGGCGGCGGGAGATCGACTGGCTGTACCGAGGTATCGGCCGCTTCTTCCCCCAGCAGTGGGACCGCTTCAGGGCCGGCGTGCCCGAGGCCGGGCGCGGAGGCGACCTGGTGGCCGCTTACGCGCGGCTGATGGAGAGCGACGACCGGGCGGTGCGGGAGCAGGCGGCCGACGACTGGTGCCGCTGGGAGGACGCCGTACTGTCCCTGGAGCCGAATGGCGGTCCCGACCCCTACAGCGGGCGGCCCTCGGACGCGCGGATCGCACTGGTGCGGATCGCGACCCACTACTTCGCGCACGGAGCATGGCTGGAGGAAGGGGCGTTGCTGCGTGACGCGCGGCACCTGAAAGGAATTGCCGGAGTGCTCTTCCACGGCCGTCTTGATCTGAGTTCGCCGTTGGAGACGGCCTGGGAACTGAGCCGTGGCTGGACGTGTGCGGAACTGGTGATCGTGGACGACTCCGGGCACAAGGGGAGTGCCACGATGCGGAGTCAGGTCATCGGCGCTCTGGAACGATTCCGGTACACCGAGTGACTGACACGTCCGATGAGGCAGTTGAGTTTCGGCCAATTCTCCGGCGGCTCCGCTTGAGGGGAATGCTCCTGTTGGAAGCGGGATTTCGACCGTTCGCGGTCGCGACCCCAAAGTTTTTTTCAATGCGGTTGAACGCGTGCCGCCCTCCCGTCCGTACCTAGGACCATGAACGGCGCTCCGGGCGCCGGACCGGTCTGAATGAACTACGGGAGTGGACATGAACACCTGGCGGAACGCCTCGCTCGCGGTGACTGCGGCGGCCGTACTCGCGCTGACGACGGCGTGCGGTCAGGAGAAGGGCACCGAAACCCCGAACGGTCAGGCGGTCGGTGCCGCCAACCCCGCCGCTCAGCCCGGGAACGGATACGGCTCCGACGCCGGCTACGGCTCGGACACGGGCGGCGGGGCGGCCGCCGCCTCGCCGGCCGGACAACTCGCGGTCTGGGAGAGCGAGGAACTGGGCAAGGTCGTCGCCGACAGCAAGGGCCTCACCCTCTACCGGTTCGACAAGGACACCGCCAATCCGCCCAAGTCGAATTGCGAAGGCGACTGCGCCAAGACCTGGCCCGTCGTGGCGGCCGGCGGCGCGTCCGCCGCCCCCGGCGTCGACCCGTCCCTGATCGGCGAGGTCACCAGGGCGGACGGCACCAAGCAGCTCACCATCGACGGCTGGCCGATGTACCGCTACGCCAAGGACACCAAGGCGGGCGACGTGAAGGGCCAGGGCATCGGCGGCACGTGGTACGCGGCCGCTCCCGACGGCAAGAAGGCCGCACCGGGTGCGGACGCCGGGGCCGGCGGCGACGAGGGCACCGAGCCCGCCGATCTCGCGGGGCTTTCCGTACGCAACGACCCCAAGCTCGGCGAGATCGTGGTCGACAAGAACGGCATGACGGTCTACCGGTTCATGAAGGACTCCGCCTGGCCCATGAAGACGGCCTGCACCGGCGAGTGCCTCGAGAAGTGGCCGGTCGTGGCGCCCGTCGACAAGAACGACACCGAAGGAATCCTCAAGAAGGGCTTCGTCACCTTCGACCGCCCCGACGGGATCGTGCAGCAGACCATCGACTGCTGGCCCATCTACACCTTCAAGGGCGACGCCAAGCCGGGCGACACCAACGGCCAGGGCGTCGGTGGCACCTGGTACGCCGTCTCGCCCGAGGGCAAGCCGGTCGGAGCGCCCAAGTAGTCCCCACGCTGCGCCTCCGGCCAGCGTCGGGCCGCCGCACGCCCTCGCGCGTGCGGCGGGCTCGGCGCATGTGCAGGAGGCTCATGACAGGGCTGGATGCCAAGGGCCAGTGACGAACAGGTGTGACCAAGAACGGACCGCTAATTTCCGTTTGGACTCGCCCTCTTGGCGGGCGATCAGTAGCCTCGGCTCGAACACCGGCCATGGACATGGCCGAACTCCCCCGTGGCGACTTGTTGGAGACATCGATGGAGCGTCCCGCCTGGGCCCCGCAGGGCATCGACATATCGGTGCCGAGCGTGTCCCGCATCTATGACTTCTACCTGGGCGGCTCCCACAATTTCGAGGTCGACAGGGCGGCCGCGCGCAAGGCCATGGAGTTCCTGCCGGGACTCCCCAAGATCATGCAGGCGAACCGGGCGTTCATGCGCCGCGCGGTCAATTACGCCGTGGACGCGGGGATCACGCAGTTCCTCGACATCGGCTCCGGCATTCCGACCTTCGGCAATGTCCACGAGGTCGCACGCAAGGCAACCCCGGACGCGCGGGTCCTCTACGTCGACCACGACCCGGTGGCCGTCGCGCACAGCAGGGCCGTGCTCGACGGTGACGAGCAGTCGGACGTCGTCGCCGCCGATCTGCGTAAACCGCGGCAGATCCTCGACAGTCCGGCGGCCGGACTGCTCGACCTGGAACGGCCGGTGGCGCTGCTCCTCGTCGCCGTACTGCACTTCCTCCAGGACGAGGACGAGCCGTACGCGGCCGTGGCCGAGCTGCGTGACGCGCTGGCCCCCGGCAGTCTGCTGCTGCTCACCCACGCGTCGTTCGAGGGCATCCCACTGCCTGCCGAACGGGCGGGTGGCGCCGTCGAGGTGTACCGGGGGATCCGCAACCCGCTGGTGATGCGCTCGCGTGAGCAGATCGCGCGGTTCTTCGACGGCTACGAGATGGTCGAACCCGGTCTGGTGTCCATGCCGCACTGGCGGCCGGACGGGCCGACCGGCCAGGAGGATCCGTATGCCTTCTCCGGTTTCGCCGGGGTGGGGCGCAAGGCGTGAGGCAAACGACAGAGGTTGCCGATCCGGAGGGGCACCCGGGCGTGCTGGAGGACCGGCTCAGGCGGTTCGCGACGATCTGGAGCCGGGCCATCTTCCCCGCCACGGCCACGTCGATGACCCGGCCCGAGTTCGAACAGCATCTGCTGCCGCTCGCGACGGAGTTGAGCACCGCGCTCCATGCCCGCCCCTTCACCGCCCAGCCCGCGCACCAGGTGGGCGCAGCGCTCGTCGGCGCGCACTGCACCGACCCGGACGCCCTCAGCCGCACCCTCGGCGTGGTCGACGCCTATCTGGTGCTCTACTGCGGCGATCCCGCGCAGAGCGCGGAAGAGAGCAGGGCACGCTGCGCCAGGCTGCAGCACGCGCTCGCCGCCGGCTTCGCTCAGGCGCTGCGCGAACGCACGCTGGCCGAGCAGGAGTCCATCGCCCGCTCGTCGCTGCTGGCACGCAGTGAGGCGCTGCAGGCCATGCACGCCACCGAGACCCGTTTCCGTGCGGTGTTCGAGGGTGCCGCGATCGGCATCGGGATCGCCGACCTCGAAGGCAATGTGCTCGAGGTCAACGACACGCTCACCCAGATGTTCGGCGGTCTCGAGAACCATGTCCGCGGGCGCAAGGTCACCGACTGGGCGCACCCGGAGGACCGGCCGCAGGTCTGGGAGCTGTACCGGGAGCTGGTGAAGGGCGAGCTCGAGCACTACCGGGTCGAGAAGCCGTTCTACCGCAACGACGGCACCGTCCTGTGGACCAATCTGACCGTCTCCCTGCTGCGCGACGCGGACGGCGAGCCGCAGTACCAGCTGGCGCTGTTCGAGGACACCACGGAGCGCCGCCTGCTCAATCTCCGGCTGCGGTACGAGGCCACGCACGACGCGCTGACCGGACTGCCCAACCGCACCCTGTTCTTCGAGCGCCTGGAGAAGGCCGTCGGCGCGACTGACGGCGCCCGCTTCGGCCTGTGCTACCTCGACCTCGACGGCTTCAAGACCATCAACGACAGTCTCGGCCACGCCACCGGCGACCGGCTGCTGGTGGAGGTCGCCGACCGGCTGCAGAGCTGCGCGACCGCGCCGGGCGAGATGGTCGCCCGGCTCGGTGGTGACGAGTTCGTCGCGCTGACCACCGGGCCCGACACGCGGCGCGGGGTCGACGAGCTCGCCGGCCGCATCCTGAACGCCCTGGCCACCCCGATTCGGGTGGACGGCCGGGAGTTCACCGTTCGCGGCAGCATCGGCATCGTCGAGGGGCCGGCAGGCGAGCGGACCAGCGCCGAGGTGCTGCGCAGCGCCGACATCACCATGTACCGGGCCAAGTCCGCCGGCGGCAACCGCTTCGAGCTCGCCGACCCCGAGGCCGACGCCCGTGCCATCACCCGGCACGGGCTCACCAACGCGCTGCCCGCCGCACTGGAGCGCGGTGAGTTCTTCATCGAGTACCAGCCGCTCGTCCACCTCGGCGACGGCAGCGTGCACGGTGCGGAGGCGCTGGTGCGCTGGTGTCACCCGCAGCACGGGGTGCTCGGCCCCGACCGGTTCATCCCGCTCGCCGAACGCACCGGGCTGATCGTGCCGTTGGGACGGTGGGTGCTCAAGGAGGCCGTACGCCAGGCCCGGTTCTGGAGCCGGCGGCACACCGACGGTGGACCGCTGCGGATCAATGTCAACCTCTCGCCGGCCCAGCTCCAGCACCCAGGGCTGGTGGCCGACACCGTCGACGTGCTCGAGCGGTCGGGCCTCGAACCGGGCGCGCTGTGCCTGGAGGTCACCGAGTCGGCCCTGATCGGCGCCGACGAGGACCGGCTCAAGCCCCTGCGGCAACTGGCCGAGATGGGAGTCGACATAGCGCTCGACGACTTCGGCACCGGCTACTCCAACCTCGCCAACCTGCGCCGGCTGCCGGTGAGCGTGCTCAAGCTGGATCGATCCTTCACACAGGGCATGCAACGTCACCCCGCGGACCCTGTCGACCTCAAGATCGTCGAGGGCATCGTGTCGCTCGCCCACAGCCTGGAGCTGGCCGTGACGGTCGAGGGAGTGGAGACCGGCGCGCAGGCGGAGCAGCTGCGGGAGCTCGGCTGCGACACCGCCCAGGGCTGGTACTACGCGCGGCCAGGTGCCCCCGACCGGATTCACACCCTGGTACTGGCCGACGCGGTCTGACGCCCCTCCTCGGCCCGCGAGTCCAGCAGCACCCGCTGGAGCTCGCGGGCCGCCCGCGGCGGCGCGACGTCACTGCGGTGCGCGAGCCCGATCGTCCGGCGCAGGCCGGGCCCGGCGAGCGGGGTCACCCGCAGGTCCCCGCCCACCCCCTCGGCCACCATCGCCGGAACCACGGCGACCCCGAGACCCGCCCTGACGAACCCGAGCACGGCGTCCATCTCGCCGCCCTCCACCGTGTACGACGGCTCGAACCCCTCGGCCCGGCAGGCGGCCACCGTCAGCTCCCGCAGGTCGTAGCCGTGCCGGAACATCACCAGCGGCTCGCCCGCGAGATCCGCGATCCGCAGCGGAGCCGGCGGCGCGGGCGCGGCCGGTGAAGAGATCACCACCAGGTCCTCCCGCAGCAGTTCGACGGTGCTGAGTGCGGGTGACGAGGACGGCAGCGGCAGCACCACGAGCGCCAGGTCGAGCGCGCCACGTGCCAGTTCGCGCACGAGATCGTGCGAGCCGGACTCCTCGATCCGGATCTCGATGCCCGGGTGCAGATCATGGAAGGTGCGCAGCACCTGGGGCAGCAGACCGGTGCACAGGCTGGGCGTGGCACCGAGCCGGACCCTGCCCCGGCGCAGCTGGGCCACCTCCTGCACCTCGTGGCGGGCCGTCTCGGTGTCGGCGAGGATCCGGCGGGCGAGGGGGAGCAGCGCATGACCGGCGTCGGTGAGGGCGATGTTGCCCCGGGCGCGGCGGAAGAGGTCGGCACCGAGCTCCTGCTCCAGCGCCCGGATCTGCTGGGAGAGCGACGGCTGGGAGACATGGACCCGTTCGGCGGCCCGGGTGAAGTGAAGGGTCTCTGCCACGGCGGTGAAATAGCGGAGCTGCTGCAGTTGCATACGACCACGATAGGGTCTGCCTATGGACATGAGCCGAATCATGTCTTGGACCTCTGATGACCCTCGGCCCTAGCGTCGGCCTCATGGCTCTGGCAACGCGGACGGAACGACGGACGGAACCACAACCGTCCATGACACGCATCTTCTGGCGCTCGACCGTCGGCAAGAAGACGGTCATGGCCCTCAGCGGTCTGATCATGCTCGGCTACCTCGTCGCCCATGTGATGGGCAACCTCAAGATCTTCTTCGGGCCGGGGGAGTTCAACGCCTACGGCCACTGGCTGCGCACCATGGGCGCCCCGGTGCTGCACCACTCCTGGGCCCTGTGGATCGTCCGCGTGGGGCTGCTCGCCGCCGTGATCGGGCACGCGGTCAGCGCGTACCAGCTCAGCCGGCGCGACATCAAGGCCAGGCCCACCGCATATGTGCACAAGCGGCCCCGCGCGAGCTACGCGACCCGCACCATGCGCTGGGGCGGCATCATCCTCGCGCTGTTCATCGTCTGGCACATCCTCGACCTGACCACCGGCACCGTCCATGTGGGCGGCTTCGAGGAGGGACGCCCGTACCAGAACGTCGTGGACACCTTCTCCACCTGGTACGGCAACGTGATCTACATCGTCGCCATGCTGGCCGTCGGCCTCCATGTCCGGCACGGCTTCTGGAGCGCCGCCCAGACCCTCGGTGCCGGCAACGCCCGCCGCGACCGCGCCCTCAAGGCCATGGCAAACGGCCTGGCACTCGTGCTGACCGCCGGATTCGTGTCCGTACCCGTCGCCGTCATGACCGGAGTGGTGAGCTGACATGACTTACCCCGATTACGCCGACTACAAGGTCGGCGCCCCGATCGCCGACACCAAGGCCCCCGCCGGACCCGTCGCCGAACGCTGGGCCAGGCGCCGCTTCGAGGCCAAGCTGGTCAACCCGGCCAATCGCCGGGGCCACACCGTGATCGTGGTGGGCACCGGTCTCGCGGGCGGCGCAGCAGGCGCCACACTCGCCGAACAGGGCTACCACGTCGAGCAGTTCTGCTACCAGGACTCCCCGCGGCGGGCGCATTCGATCGCCGCCCAGGGCGGCATCAACGCGGCCAAGAACTACCGCAACGACGGCGACTCGATCCACCGGCTCTTCTACGACACCGTCAAGGGCGGTGACTTCCGGGCCCGCGAGTCGAACGTCCACCGCCTCGCGGAGATCTCCGTCGAGATCATCGACCAGTGCGTAGCCCAGGGCGTCCCGTTCGCCCGCGAGTACGGGGGGCTGCTCGACACCCGCTCCTTCGGCGGCGTCCAGGTCTCCCGCACCTTCTACGCCCGCGGCCAGACCGGCCAGCAGCTGCTGCTCGGCGCCTACCAGGCGCTCTCCCGCCAGATCGCGGCAGGCACTGTCACGATGCACGCGCGCACCGAGATGCTCGACCTGATCGTCGTCGACGGACGGGCCCGCGGCATCGTCGCCCGCGATCTGATCACGGGGGAGATCTCGACGTACTTCGCCGACGCGGTGGTGCTCGCCAGCGGCGGCTACGGCAACGTCTTCTACCTGTCGACGAACGCCATGAACTCCAACGCGACCGCGATCTGGCGCGCCCACCGGCGCGGCGCGTACTTCGCCAACCCGTGCTTCACCCAGATCCACCCCACCTGTATCCCGCGCACCGGCGACCACCAGTCCAAGCTGACGCTGATGAGCGAGTCCCTGCGCAACGACGGCCGCATCTGGGTGCCCAAGGCCCGCGGCGACGCCCGGCCGCCGAACGAGATCCCCGAGGACGAGCGCGACTACTACCTCGAGCGCATCTACCCCTCCTTCGGCAACCTCGTCCCGCGCGACATCGCCTCTCGGGCCGCGAAGAACGTCTGCGACGAGGGGCGCGGCGTCGGCCCCGGCGGCCAGGGCGTGTACCTGGACTTCGCCGACGCCCTCGCCCGGTTGGGCAGGGCCAAGGTCGAGGAGAAGTACGGCAACCTCTTCGAGATGTACGAGCGGATCACCGCGGAGAACCCGTACGACGTCCCGATGCGGATCTACCCGGCCGTCCACTACACGATGGGCGGGCTCTGGGTCGACTACGACCTCCAGACCACCGTCCCCGGCCTCTTCGCCGTCGGTGAGGCCAACTTCTCCGACCACGGTGCCAACCGTCTCGGCGCCTCCGCCCTCATGCAGGGCCTCGCCGACGGCTACTTCGTGCTGCCGTCCACCATCAACGACTACCTCGCCCGTGGCGGGTTCGAGACGGTGGACCCCTCGGATCCGGCGGTCAGCGAGGCCGTCGCGGCGACACAGGACCGGCTGAAGCGGCTGCTGGCCGTCGACGGCGACCGTACGCCCGACTCCTTCCACCGCGAGATCGGCGAGGTGATGTGGGAGTTCTGCGGAATGGCCCGCACCGACGAGGGCCTGCGCAAGGCTCTGAGCCGGATCCCGCAGATCCGGGAGGAGTTCTGGCGGCGGATCAAGGTGCCCGGGACCGGCGAGGAGTTCAACCAGTCGCTGGAGAAGGCCAACCGCATCATCGACTACCTGGAACTGGCCGAGCTGATGTGCCTCGACGCCCTCCACCGCGCCGAGTCCTGCGGCGGCCACTTCCGCGCGGAGTCACAGACCCCCGACGGCGAGGCCGCCCGCAAGGACGCGGAGTTCGGCTACGCCGCGGCCTGGGAGTACCGGGGCACCGGCCAGGCCCCGGAACTCCACAAGGAAGACCTCGTCTTCGAGTACGTCCACCCCACTCAGCGGAGCTACGCATGAAGCTCAACCTGCGCGTCTGGCGCCAGCAGAACACGGACGCCGAGGGCGCCATGGCCACCTACGAGGTGGACGGCATCTCCCCGGACATGTCGTTCCTGGAGATGCTCGACACCCTCAACGAGGACCTCATCCTTCGCGGCGAGGAGCCGGTCGCCTTCGACCACGACTGCCGCGAGGGCATCTGCGGCGCCTGCTCCCTCGTCATCAACGGTGACGCCCACGGCCCCGAACGCACCACCACCTGCCAGCTCCACATGCGCTCCTTCCGCGACGGCGACACCATCGACGTCGAGCCGTGGCGGGCCTCGGCCTTTCCCGTCGTGAAGGACCTGGTGGTGGACCGCTCGGCCTTCGACCGGATCATCCAGGCCGGCGGCTACATCAGCGCTCCCACCGGCTCGGCCCCCGAGGCCCATGCCACGCCCGTGCCGAAGCCCGACGCCGACTCCGCCTTCGAGCACGCCGAGTGCATCGGCTGCGGAGCGTGTGTGGCGGCCTGTCCCAACGGCTCGGCGATGCTCTTCACCTCCGCCAAGGTCAACCACCTCAATGTGCTGCCCCAGGGCGCTCCGGAGCGCGAGACCCGGGTGCTCGACATGGTCGCGGCCATGGACGACGAGGGCTTCGGCGGCTGCACCCTCACCGGGGAGTGCGCCACCGCCTGCCCGAAGGGCATCCCGCTGCCGTCCATCGCCGCGATGAACCGGGAGTGGCTTCGGGCGACCCGTAAGGCCAGGCGGTAGGCCGGGGACCGGTCCCGCCGTCCGAGCGCCTCTGCGAGATACGGCGCGGTGCGGCTGCCGGCCGCCCGCGCCACCTCGGCCGGGGAGGCGGACGCGACGATGCGGCCGCCGTCGTCACCTCCGCCCGGTCCCATGTCGATCACCCGGTCCGCCCCGGCCACGACCTCCAACGGTGCCGAACGCCGGGGAGGACTTCCCGGAGCCGGACACGCCGGTGAGCGCGACCAGGGCGTCGCGCGGGAGGGTGTGCATGAGGGACGAGTCCAGGTGTCGTCGCTGGTCAGCCCCTCGGGCTCGGTCCCGCCAGCCGGGCCAGACGCCGCAGCGAGTCCAGCAGCGCCTCGCGGTCGTACGTGCTTGTCGTAACCAGCACCTCGTCGGCGCCGCTCTCCTTGACCGCCGTCTCCAGAGCATCGGCGACCTGTTCCTCGGTGCCCGCGATGTGGCCCCGCAGCCCCGCCTCGTAGAAGCCGCGCTCCTTGTCGGTCATCTCCAGGGCCTCGATCCGCTCCGGCGGCATGAGCGGCGGGAAGGTCCCATGGGTGCGGGAGTACGCCATGGACCAGGCCTCCGGCATCAGTAGTCGGCGCGCCTCCTCCTCCGTCCCGGCGACCGCGACCGTGCCCGCGACCACCACGTACGGCCGCTCGGCCCACAGGGACGGGCGGAACTCCCGCCGATAGCCGTCCACGGCCGTCAGCAGCCGGTCGCGCCCCCGCAGATCGCCGATGACCAACGGCAGGCCGGCATGCGCCGCTATACCGGCGCCCTCGCCGGTGGCGAGCAGATAGGGCGGGACCCGCAACCCCTCGGAGGGGCGGGCGTGGACCCGGGGATGCGCGGACTGCTCGCCGGTGAACCAGCCCAGCAGCTCCTCCAGTTGCGCCGCGAAGTCCTCGGCGTCCTTCTTCTCCCGGCCGAGCGCCCTGCGGATGCCGTCGGTGAAACCGACGGAACGGCCGAGCCCCATGTCGATGCGGCCCGGGAAGAGTGACTCCAGCACCCCGAACTGCTCGGCGACCACCAGGGGCTGGTGGTTGGGCAGCATGACCCCGCCGGTCCCCACCCGGATCGATGCGGTGGCCGCCGCGACGGCCGCCGCGAGCACCGTCGGCGCCGAACCCGCGACGCCCGGCACACCGTGATGCTCCGAGACCCAGAAACGGTGGTAGCCGAGTGCCTCGGCATGCCGGGCGAGGCCCACGGTGTCGCGCAGGGCGGCGGGACCGTCGTACCCCTCCCGGGTGCGGGAACGGTCGAGCACGGACAGGCGGGTCGATGCGATCGCTGAGCTCACATCCCGGTTCAACGCTCACCGCCCGCCGGGATTCCCGTTCTCCTGCATAGGGTGGGGAACGTGACGCGCAGCAGCAGGCCGCTGGCCGTATTCGACCTCGACGGGACGCTCTCCGACGCCGGGCACCGCCAGCACCTGCTGGAACGCAAGCCGCGCGCCTGGGACGCCTTCTTCGCCGCCGCACCAGACGACCCGCCGCTCGCCGAGGGCGTGGCGCTGTGCCTGGAGACCGCGAAGGAGTGCGAAGTCATGTATCTGACGGGCAGGCCGGAGCGGTGCAGGGCGGACACTGTGGACTGGCTCGCCGCCCAGGGGCTTCCCGAGGGGCGCATCTTCATGCGGCGCAACGACGACCGGCGGCCGGCCCGCAGGACCAAGCTCGAGATACTGCGGCGACTCGCCCGCGAGCGGGAGATCAGCGTGCTGGTCGACGACGACGAGCTGGTCTGCCAGGACGCGGAGCGCGCCGGCTTCCGGGTGGTGCGGGCGGCACGCTGGGGCGCGGCGAGCACATCGGCCGCGATGCGGGAGGCACAGGAGCGCGAGGGCCGCACCTGAGGCTGCTGCCCCGTGAGGGTGCAGGGACGGTCAGTCGCCGTCCTCGAGGCGGAAGCCGACCTTCAGACCGACCTGGTAGTGCTCGATCTGCCCGTCGACGATGTGACCGCGGACCTGCGTCACCTCGAACCAGTCGAGGCCCCGCAACGTCTGCGACGCCCGCGCGATCCCGTTCCGGATGGCCTGGTCGACACCGTCGTGCGAGGTACCCACGATCTCGGTGACGCGGTAGGTGTGGTTCGACATGTCTGTCGCACTCCTCTCGATGCGTTCACTCCACCGTGCCCCACGAGGAGGCTTCCCGCGAGGCGTCGCGCCAGGGCCGGTCCGGGGAGAGCGCCGGGAGGCGTCGGCCGGCACAGGCACACGGAACCGCTCGCGCGACGCCGCCGTCCTGCGGGAGGATTCGTCCCCAAGGGCGGGTGGAGGACGTGGCCGCCGGTCGCGAGGAGGCCGGGGCGTGCCCGTGGGACTCAAGGGCGGGGGCCGTGATGGACAACAGCCGAACCTGGTCGGTGGCGGACCGGGTGCTGGTGGTCGAGGGAGCGTTTCAGGGCAGCGGCGTTCTCATAGCCCCGTCTCTGGTCCTCACCGCCGCCCACGTCATGGGCTCGTACGGGCCCCGCCCCGCCGGCCGGGTCGCCCATCCCGCCGTCACCGGCCGGGTGGAGTGCGTGGAACTCTGGCGCAGCGGCGACATCGCCCTGTTACGGACCGCGACGCCGATGCTGCCGATCGCGCCGGAGGGCTGGCTGGACCGGCCACGCTGGGGGTCGGTGAGCACGAGCCGGCCGATTCGGGGCTGTCAGGTCGTCGGTTTCCCCGACATCCAGCGGCGCCCGCCGACGGGCGCCCTGGAACTCGACCAGTACGAGGTCACCGTGCTGCCGCTGTCGGGATCGCCACGGCAGGTCCTCACGTGCGAGTTCGCCCGGCCACCGGCCACCGAACGCGCGGACGGCACCTCGCCTCTCGAAGGACTCTCCGGCGCACCCGTCATCGCCGGCGGCGTGCTGATCGGCATCGTCACGGACGTCCCCCGCGGCCGCGGCCATCTGCGGGTGGAGGCCCAGCCGTTGGACCGGCTCGAGAAGAACAGGCTTCCGCGCAGGCCCGGGGAGCACGGCCCACCCCGTTTCGAGGACGTCACCGAGGTCCACCCCCGCGACGAACGCTTCACCGAGCAGTACGCCGAGGCCCTCGGACGCCGCTTCCGCAGGACCGAGATCATCGGCATCGACGAACTCGGCCACAAGGCCTCCCGCTGGGACCTGAACGCCGCCTATCTGCACCTGGAGGCGGAGTCCTCGTACCGTGAGCTGAGCCGGCCCGCCGGGTCCGCGCGGCCACGGCGTCTGCACGAGCTCCTGGCGACCGACAAGAGTGTCGTACTGCTGAGAGGAGAGGCGGGCGCCGGCAAGACGACACTCGTGTGGTGGCTGGCCGCCCACGCGGCGGCGGGGACCCTCGCGCCGCATCTCGCCCGTCTCAACGGCCTGGTGCCCTTCGTCGTCCCCATGCGCAGCGTCCGCGCCGACGGCGCCTTCCCCACCCCGTCGGGCCTCGCCGAAGTGGCACGGCTGACGGTGGACGCCGCCCCGACGGGCTGGGCGCGGCGCGTCCTCGACTCCGGCCGAGGGCTGCTGCTGATCGACGGCCTGGACGAGGTGCCGCAGGAGGACCGGGACGAGGCCCGTCGGTGGCTCACCGATCTGCTGGAGGCGTTCCCGGAGATGCGCTGCCTCGTCACACTCCGGCCGCTCGCCGTGGAGGGCGACTGGCTCGGTCTCGACGACGGTGTGCTGGAGCTGCGGCTGCTGCCCATGAGCGACGAGCACATCCAGGAGTTCGTCCGCGCCTGGCACGACGCCGCGCGGCTGGAACCGTCCGTCTCCGCGGACGAGCGGACCGTGCTCACGGAGCTGGAGCAGGAGCTCGCCCGGCAGTTCGAGACCACGCCCGCCCTGCGGGACCTGGCCCGTACGCCCCTGCTGTGCGCCGTGATCTGCGCCCTGCACAGAAAGCGCCAGGGGTTGCTTCCGACCCGCAGGTCCGATCTGTATGTGGCCGCGCTCGACATGCTTCTCGGCGGCCGCGACAAACTGCGGCGGATCGATGCGCCCGAGGGCATCGAACTGGACGCGGGCGAGCACAAGTTGCTGCTCCAGCGCATCGCGGCCTGGCTGGTGCGCAACGGCCAGTCCCAGCTGTCGTACGAGCAGGCCCGCGGGCAACTGGCCGCAGCCCTGCAGGGCATGCCGCAGATCGCCGACCAGGGCCCGGTCGAGAAGATTCTGCGGCACGTCCTCAGCCGCAGCGGCGTCCTCCAGGAACGGACCCAGGACAGCGTCCAGTTCATCCACCGCACCTTCCAGGACTACCTGGCGGCCAAGGAACTGAGGGACAGCGACCATCTCGGTGAGCTGCTGCGACACGCGGACGAGGAGGAGTGGGAGGACGTGGTGAGCCTCGTCATCGGGCACTGCACCCGGGGCGAGGTCAAACGCGTGGTCGACGGCCTGGTGGCGCAGGGCGACGCCGCGACCGGCCCCACGCGCTGGCGGCTGCATCTGCTGGCCGCCACCTGCGCGACGAGCGCCCTCTACCTGGACAAGAGCACGCGTACCGCGGTGGAGGAGCGGGTCGCGGCCATCCTGCCGCCCTCCGACGCCGTCAGATCGACCGAACTGGCCAAGCTCGGCCCGTACGTCCTGCCGCTGCTGCCGCAGGCCGAAGGGCTCGGCGAACACGAGCAGTTGCTCGTCCTCCACACCATCTGCAGGATCGGGACGGCCGAGAGCCTGCCGCTGGTCCGCGCCTACGGCCAGGTCCCCGCCCGGGCCGTACGCCAGTACATCGCCGCGTCCTGGCCCGACTTCCCCGTCGGGCGGTACGCGCGTGACGTCCTGGACCACATCCGGATCGACGACCTGCAGTTCGTGATCGACCGGCGTGAGCTGCTGCACCTTCTTCCGCGGCTCGGCGCCGTGCGGTACGCCGAACTGCACATGTCCGCACCGGTCCCGGATCCGCTCGGGCCGTCGGACCTGGACGTCGTCGCCGAACTGCCGGACCTGCGAGAACTGCGGCTGAAGGGGCTGCCCGGCGGCCGGCTGCCGGCGGCCAACCCCGCGGTGGCCAGGCTCTCCGTCGACAGCGACCGCTTCGACGTCGGCGACCTCGGCCGGTGGTCGGGCCTGCGCAGCCTGGCGCTCTGGCACCCCGTGCCCGTACCGGAACTCCTCGAGAGCCTCAAGAGCCTGCCGAAGCTGCGGGCGCTGCAACTGTCGATCGCCGCCCCCGGGGGATGGATCTGGCACACACCCACCACGATGGCGGGCATCCGCTCGCTGACACTGCTGACCGCCCTGGAGACAGGAGACCTCGCGCACGTCGCGCGGACGTTCCCGTCCCTAAAGCGCCTGACGCTGCTGCGTCCCGAGCAGAACGTCCACCGGGCCGTGGACCTCACCGCGCTGGAGAAGTGCCCCGGGCTGACCGTCGAGGTGGTGTACGGCAGGAACCGGCCCGACCTCGTGCGGCAGTGAGCGGCGGCGCTCGGGCCGCACCGCGTGAATGCGGCGTGAAGAACCCGTGGGTGCCCCGCGTCCGGCGCTCACCGGGTTCTCCGTCGGTTGCCGTACTTGACCGGACCTTTGGTACAGACCAAAATCCAGCCACACGCCCGTGCGAGCGCCGAGCGCTTCCCCCAACGTCGGGTCCATCCTCCGTGCCACGCAGAAGGTGTCCTACGTGAAGAAACGCTCGTTCGCCCTGCCCACCGCGCTCGTGTGTGCCGTCACGCTCGGCGGCTGCGGGGTCCTGCCCGGCGGTTCGCAGAAGACCGCCGTGGACATCTGGCTGATGCGGGACAGCGTCTCCGACGAGTTCCTCGAGCGTTTCACCAGCGCCTACGAGAAGGAGCACCCGTCCGTCGAGCTGAACGTCACCTTCCAGGAGTGGACGGGCATCGGCAAGAAGGTCATGACGGTGCTCGAGAGCGACGACGCCCCCGAGGTCATCGAGGTCGGCAACACCCAGGTCGCCCAGTACGCACAGAGCGACGCACTGCGCGACCTGACCTTGGAGGCGGTCCGGGACCTCGGCAGCGAGGAATGGCTGCCGGGCCTCGCGGAACCGGGCAGCATCAACGGCTCCCAGTACGGCATCCCCTGGTACGCGGCCAACCGGGTCGTCATCTACAACAAGGACCTGTTCGCTGCGGCGGGCATCCCTCAGCCGCCGAAGAACCGCGACGAGTGGCTGGGGATCTCCGAGAAGCTCGACGGCAACGGCCGGCAGGGCATCTACCTCTCGGGCCAGGACTGGTACACCCTCGCCGGGTTCGTCTGGGACGAGGGCGGACAACTGGCCGTCGAGAAGGGCGGCAACTGGGAGGGCGCCCTGCACACGAAGGCGGCGCTGCGCGGCATGGCCTTCTACAAGGAGCTCCAGTCGCACGGCGACGGACCGAAGGGCGCCGACGAGGTCACACCGCCCCAGGCGAACGTCTTCGCAAAGGGCGACGTCGCACAGATCATCGCGGTGCCGAGCGCGGTGCCCGCCATCGAGAAGGCCAACCCCGCGCTCAAGGGGAAGCTGGGCTTCTTCCCGGTGCCCGGAAGGACGGCCGAGGCGCCGGGCGCCGTGTTCATCGGAGGCTCCGATTTGATCGTGCCCGAGAACGCGCGCGAACGGTCCGCCGGCGTCGAGGTGGTCAAGGCGCTCGCGAGCGAGAAATGGCAGACCGAGCTCGCGCTGGCGATGAACTACGTGCCCAACAAGACGACTCTTGCCGGCGTCATCGAGGGCAACGAGGGCACGGCCGCGATGGCGGCCGGCGCCGCACAGGGCCGCGCCACCCCCAACTCCCCCCAGTGGGCCGCGGTCGAGGCCGACAACCCGATCAAGCCGTACATGACGGCCGTCCTCCAGGGCCAGGACCCGGCACGTGAGGCCCGCGCAGCCTCCGGCAGGATCACGGCGGCGCTCCGCCCCTGATCCGGCGGCGTCTCAGCCGGCCTTCCGGGCCCAAGGGCGAGGTCGGTCCGGTCGCCCGGCATTCAGAGTTCTCACATCCGCTCTCCGCCGGGCGGTCATGTCGAATCCAGCCGGCCACGGAAGAAACAAGGAGCCGGGCCGCCGCACCCGCGGTCCGTCCCTCCGTCCGGCACAGGAGACCGCCATGCCCGCATCCCCGCTCGTCGTCCCCGCTCCGTTGCCCGCCCCCGCCCCCGGACCTGCCCAGGGCGACACACCCCGCTACGTGGTCTCGCTCGCCCGCGACCAGGAAGAGGTCCGTGCCGCCCAGCGACTGCGACACCAGGTCTTCGCCGGGGAGATGGGCGCCCGGCTCGACGGGCCCGAGCCCGGCCTGGACACCGACGCCTTCGACGCCTACTGCGACCACCTGCTCGTCCGCGAGGCGGACACCGGCGACGTCGTCGGCACCTACCGGCTGCTCCCCCCGGAGCGCGCCCGGATCGCCGGCCGCCTCTACTCGGAGAGCGAGTTCGACCTCACCCGCCTCGGCCCGATCCGGGACGACCTCGTCGAGGTCGGCCGCTCCTGCGTCCACCCACTGCACCGCAACGGCGCCGTGATCGCCCTCACCTGGGCGGGCCTCGCCCGTTACATGACCCGCACCGGCCACAACTGGCTGGCCGGCTGCTGCTCCGTCCCGCTCACCGACGGCGGCACCCTCGCCGCCGCGACCTGGGACACCGTACGGACCAAGAACCTCGCGCCCGAGGAGTACTGGGTGACACCGCACAGGCTCTGGAACGCCGGGACCGTCACCCGCTCCGCCGACTACACCGAGCTGCCGCCGCTGCTGCGCGGCTACCTCAGGCTCGGCGCCTGGGTGTGCGGCGCCCCCGCCCACGACCCCGACTTCAATGTCGCCGACCTCTACGTCCTGCTGTCGCTGCGCCGCACCAACCCCCGCTACCTGCGCCACTTCCTCTCCCTCGCACCGGTGCGATGAGCGTCTGGCTGCCCACAGCGCCCTGCACACCCCAGGGCTGCGCCACTCACCGCCAAGCCACGGCCGGACCGGTCAGGGCCGCCGTCCGACTGCTGGCCGGCCTGGCGGCCGTCGCCTCGGGCGTGCTGCTCGGCCCGTTCGCGGCGCTGCTCGCTCTGGCCCTGGGCACCGCCGTCCGTCACCGGCTGACCCGCTGCTGGGCACGGGCCGTGCTGCGGGCGTTCGGCGTACGGGTGCGGGTCGTCGGCGTGCCGCACGGCCTGCGGGGCTCGCTCGTCGTCGCCAATCACATCTCGTGGCTGGACATCCCGCTGGTCGCCGCCGTGCTGCCGGGGCGGATGCTCGCCAAGAGCGAGGTGCGTTCATGGCCCCTCCTCGGGCCGATCGCCGCTCGCGGCGGGACCCTCTTCCTGGAGCGCGACCGGCTGCGCACGCTGCCCGCCACCGTGGCGGTGATGGCCGGCGCGCTGCGCACGGGGGCGCGGGTCGTCGTCTTCCCCGAGGGCTCCACCTGGTGCGGCCGCGGCCGGGGACGGTTCCGGCCCGCTGCCTTCCAGGCCGCGCTCGACGCCGGCGTCGCCGTCCAGCCCGTACGCATCACCTTTTCTCCGACCGGAGCGGCGGCCTTCGTCGGTGACGACCCGCTGCTCGCCTCCCTGTGGCGGGTCGTGACGGCCAGGGCGCTCACCGCGGAGATCCGGCTGTTGCCGCCGATCCTCCCCGGAAGCCGGCCCGACCGCCGCTCACTGGCCCTGGCCGCTCAGCTCGCCGTCGCGAGCGACAGTGCGAACCTGCCCTCCTTGTCCGTCCACCAGTGCGTCAGTTCCATGCCCGCGGCGACCAGCTCGGTCCGCACTCCGTCCTGACGGAACTTCGCGGACACCTCCGTGCGCAGTTCCTCGCCCGCTTCGAAGGGCACCACCAGATTCAGCTCCGGAATCTTCACCGTGAGCGCCGAACGCGCCCGCAGCCGCATCTCGATCCACTCGTTGTCGCGGTCCCACAACGCCACATGGTCGAAGTCGCCCGGATCGACGTCCGCCCCCAGCTCCCGGGCGACGACGGCGAGCACGTTCTTGTTGAACTCGGCCGTCACCCCGGCCGCGTCGTCGTACGCCCGGACCAGCACCGCCTCGTCCTTCACCAGGTCCGTCCCCAGCAGCAGGAAGTCGCCCGGATCCAGCAGGGTGCGCACCGACCTCAGGAACACCTCCCGCTCACCCGGCAGCAGATTGCCGATCGTGCCGCCCAGGAACGCGACCAACCGCGGGCCCGGCGTGCCGGGCAGTGCAAGCCCCCGGGTGAAGTCGGCGATCAAGGCGTGCACGTTCAGCGACGGGCGCTCGGCGAGCAGCGCCTCGGCCGCGCCCGTCAGAGCGCTCTCGCTCACATCCACCGGAACATAACTCTGCAGGTCGGGCAGCGAGTCGAGCAGGTATCGGGTCTTCTCGGAGGAGCCGGACCCGAGCTCCACAAGGGTCTTCGCCCCGGTGGCGGCTGCGATCTCGGGCGCCCGGTCGGCGAGGATCTCCCGCTCGGCACGGGTCGGGTAGTACTCGGGGAGCCGGGTGATCTCCTCGAACAGCTCGCTGCCGCGCGCGTCGTAGAACCACTTCGGCGGCAGGGACTTCGGTGTACGGGTCAGGCCGTGCAGCACGTCGCCACGCAGCGCGGCGCCCGTCGCGTCCTCGGGCAGGGTGCGGGTCAGCAGGAACGGGCTCACTTGATCGGCTCCTTGAGCTCGGTCAGCAGGATCTCTGTGCGGGTCGCGGTGAGCAGGGTGCGATCGGGCACCTCCTGCCAGCGCGGATCGTCGTCGTACGGCTCGGAGGCCACGACCGTGCGCCGGCCGGGCTCGGCGAGACACCAGAGGGTGTCGCCCCACGCGGTCGCGGCGATCGCCGTGCCGTCGGTGAGGAGCAGGTTCAGCCGGGAGTCCGGCGAGGCCGCGGCCGTGTCACGGACGGTGTCGGCGAGCGCCTGGCCGAGGCTGTCGCCCGCGCTCAGCCGGTGCAGCACCAGCGCCCACAGCAGCGCCGAGTCGTTGCGGGCCTCCATCGACAGCAGTTCGTCAGCCGGCAGCGCGCCGGCGAGCGCACCCATCGAGGCGGGCCAGCCGCGCACCGCCCCGTTGTGGCTGAACAGCCATGGCCCGGAGGCGAACGGCGCCGCCGCGGCCTCGCCGTCCGCGCCGGGCGCGGTGGCGTCCCGTACGGCGGCGAGCACCGCGGAACTGCGCACCACTCGCGCCAGGTCGGTGAACGACAGGTCCGCCCAGATCGGCCCCCCGCGCCGGTAGCGGGCGGGCACTGGATCGCCGTCCGCATACCAGCCGACGCCGAAACCGTCGGCGTTGACCGTGCCGTAGCGCTGCCGGCGCGGCGCCCACGACTGGCGCAGCAGACCGTTCGCGGGCGCGACGAGCAGCTCGCCCAGCGGCTCCGGCGGTCCCAGTAGAGCGATATGACGGCACATCAGGCCATGCCCCCGTCCCTGCCGCTCCGCTCCTCGGCGTCCCGCGCCGTCCGGAATCCGGAGAAGATCTGGCGGCGCACCGGCAGGTCCCAGTTGCGGAACGTGCCCCGGCAGGCGACCGGGTCGACGGCGAAGGAACCGCCGCGCAGCACCTTGTACTCGCTGCCGAAGAAGACCTCCGAGTACTCGCGGTAGGGGAACGCGGCGAAGCCGGGATACGGCAGGAAGTCGCTCGCAGTCCACTCCCAGACGTCGCCGATGAGCTGCCGTACGCCCAGCGGCGAGGCTCCCTCGGGGTAACTCCCCGCGGGGGCGGGCCGTAGATGGCGCTGGCCGAGGTTGGCATGCGCCGCCGAAGGGTCCTCGTCGCCCCAGGGGTAGCGGCGGACCCGGCCGGTACCCGGATCGTGCCGGGCGGCCTTCTCCCACTCGGCCTCCGTGGGCAGCCGGCGCCCCGCCCAGCGGGCGTAGGCATCGGCCTCGTACCAGCTGACATGCAGGACGGGCTCGTCGGGCGGCACCTCCTCCGTCACACCGAAGCGGCGGCGCAGCCACACGCCGCCCTCCCGCCGCCAGAACAGCGGCGCGCCGATCTTGTGCTGCCGGATCTGGTTCCAGCCCTCTGCGGCCCACCAGCGCCGGTCGCGGTAGCCGCCGTCCTCGATGAAGGCCTGGTACCGGCCGCAGGTGACCGGGACGGTGTCGATGTGGAATGCCGGCACGATGCGCTTGTGCGCGGGCCGCTCGTTGTCCAGCGCCCACGGCTCCGTGGACGTGCCCATCGTGAACGCCCCCCCGGGCACGAGGACTTCGGACGGCAGCGGGCCCGTGTCATGGGCGGGCGGCTCGGGCGCGGAAAGCGCGGCCGGACCCTTCCGAAGCTGATGGGTGATCAGCATGGTCTCGTCGTGCTGCTGTTCGTGCTGGGCGATCATCCCGAACGCGAAGCCGGCGTCCACCAGCGGACCACCCTCGAACGGGGTCCGCTCCAGGATGTCCAGCACCCGGCCCCGGACGTCGGAGGCGTAGATCCGTGCTTCCGCCGGCGCCAGCAGCGGGAGGGAGGGACGCATCGCGCGGGGATGCTCGAAGGCGTCGTAGAGGGAGTCGATCTCGGGCCGCAGCGCATCGCCCTTGCCGACGGTGCGCAGCAGCCACTGCTCCTCCTGGTTGCCGATGTGGGCCAGGTCCCAGACCAGCGGTGACATCAAGGGAGAGTGCTGCGCGGTCAGATCACGGTCGTCCACGCAGGAAGTGAGAGCGGCGGTACGGGTACGGGCACGGGTCAGCGCGTCGAGGGCCTGACGCCGCAGTTCGTCGGTCATGTGCCGGACTCCTTCGCCACGGAGGGGATGCGCATGTCGTCGGCGGGACACCGGCCCCGCAGGACATGGCGGTCGTTGAAGCGGGCGACCGCGTCGCGGACGGGAGTGGACACGTCGAGCCGTTCCAGCGCGTCCAGCGCGGCGGCGAAGCACGTCACGGCGGCGGCGTGAAGCTCCTGGTCGGCCAGGCCGTGCCGAGCCGCCGCCACCCACAGGGGGTTGCGCGGCGCGGGTGCGTGCGCGTCCATGCACTCGGCGAGCGGCTTGAGCGCGCGGTACACGGTCTCCGCCGCTTCCGGATCGTCGAAGAGCGCGGCGGCGACCGCCAGCGGCACCATCCAGCCGTCCTCGCCGGACTGCGCGTCGATCATGCGCAGTTCGAGATGCCCCCGCGGCCTCACGGGTGGGAACAGCGTCGTCAGGTGGTACTCGAGGTCCCGAGCCGTCGCCGCCCGCGGTGAACCGGAGCGCAGCCACTGCCGGAAGGTGAGCCCCTGCGGCAACTGCCAGGCGCCTTCCGGCATGCGCACACACATCACCGGGGCGTCGAGAGCGTGGGCCGTCCATGCGGAACGCGGTTCCGCCTCCAGCGGCGGCGCCATGGGGCGCACGGGGTCGAGCATGTTCCACACCGCCTGGCGGCTGGAGCGCCAGCCGGTGCGGCGCCCGGCCAGCACAGGGGAGTTGGCGAACGCCGCCAGCAGCACGGCGCCGACCAGATGGGCGAGCCGCCAGCGGCGGCCGTGGCCGAGCGGCCCGGGCTCCTCCTCACCGGCGTCCAGACAGACCTGGACGGAGGCGGAACTGCACATCATGGTGCGTCCGAAAGGACCGGAACGGTCGAGGTACGTCTCCATCGCGTCGTAGCGCGGTTCATGGAGGAGGCGGCGGGGCGGATGCCAGGGATCCAGTCCCAGCCCGTTCAGAGTCAGGCCTGCCGGGCGGAGCGCCGCTCGTACCGCGTCCAGGTCGGCGGCCGTGGAGTCGATGCACTCCATCAGGGAGGCGGCGGGGCGCGAGCTGAGCTCCAGCTGGCCGCCCGGCTCGAAGGTGAGCGCGGAATTCAGGGGCAGGGCGCGTATGTCGTCGAAGGCCGCCTCGAGGCGGCCTTGAGCCACCGGTTTCTCCGGTTGCTCCCGTGCGTGGACCAGCCACTCCAGCTCCACACCGACGGTGCGGGGCGGGCCGGTCTTGAAGCAGATACATCGGAGCAGGTCCTCGGCCTCTGCCTCGGACATCGGACGGCCGAAGTCGTCCGTCCCGGATGGGTGCATGATCGGCTCCTCCTGTCGAAGGGACTCTGCCAACCTAAGGCCACGGCCTCGGCCCCGCACAAGAGCGCACCTTCGGAGCCGAATGCCCAGCGGAAATGTGTTTGCCGCCGTCACCCGAGGTTCTCGATGATGTCGGCCATGAGTGCACGACTGCGGGGGATCGCGAAACAGACCGAGGAGATCGTCGAGGCCGGGGTGTACCGTCTGCCCGGCGGACGCGAGGTGCCCATTCGGCAGGAGCTCACAGTGGCGCTGGAGGGCACGCGGATGTACGGCCCCGCGCCTGTCGCGGTCATGCCGGACACCGACCGTGTCACCGCCTTCGAGGTCACGGGCGAGAGCAGCACACAGGCGGCGCGCCGGCTCACCGGCGCCGGATCCGGCCCGGTCGCCGTTCTGAACTTCGCCTCCGCGCGCAATCCCGGCGGCGGTTACCTGGGCGGGGCGCAGGCGCAGGAAGAGGCGTTGTGCCGGGCCTCCGCGCTGTACGTCACGCTGCTGCGGGTGCCCGGGTTCTACGGCCACCACCGCGCCGAACGCAGCGTCTTCTACACCGACCGGGTGATCCTCTCCCCGGGCGTGCCCGTCTTCCGTGACGACCGCGGCCGCCTGCTGGAGCAGCCGTACACGGTCGGTTTCCTCACCTCACCCGCGCCCAACGCCGGGGTCATCACCCGCCGCACCCCGGGCGAGGCCCACCGCATCCCCGCCGCGCTCGCCTCGCGCGCCGAGCGGGTCCTGGAGACGGCGGTCGCCGGCGGCTACCGCCGTCTCGTCCTCGGAGCATGGGGCTGCGGCGTGTTCCGCAACGATCCGGCGGTGGTGGCCGGCGTCTTCCATGGGCTGCTGACCGGCGAGGGGCGGTTCGCCGGCCACTTCGACGAGGTCGTCTTCGCGGTCCTCGACCGGTCCGGTACATCACCCGCCCCGGCCGCCTTCCGCAGCGCCTTCGCGGACCGGCTCGGCGCGGGCGTTCAGCTCCAGCCGTAGCGCTTCCGCAGCCGCTGCACGACCCGGTCGAACCGGGGCCGGTCCAGCGCGCTCGCCTCTCGGCGCATGCCCGCCTCGTGCACCCGCAGCACCCGGTCCAGGTCCACCCACGACTCGCGCCCGGAGCTGTCCCACGGTCCGACGCCGATCGGCACCCACTCGCGGTCGTGGTCGTGACGCCTGCTGGACAGCTGTACGGCGAGCAGCGTGCCCGCCGCCTCCCGGGCCACCACCAGCACCGGCCGGTCCTTGCCGCGGCCGTCGTTCTCCTCGAACGGCACCCATGTCCACACGATCTCGCCCGGGTCCGGATCGCCGTCCCGGTCCGGGGCGTACGAGGTGCGCACCGGCCCGACGCGCGCCGGATCGGCCTCCGTCGTGGCGGTCGGGCCCGTGCTGCCGGGCAGATCAGGGGAGGCGTCGGTGCGCGAGGAGCCGTGCGGGCGGGGTGCGCCGGTCGCGGGTGCGGTGGAACGAGTCATCCCGTCACCGTAGTGCGCGGTGCGCGGCGGGTGTCTAGCGTCGCCTGCATGAACACTCAACCGCAGCGCTTCGGGATCCTCGTGCTCCCTGAAGCCGTCGAAGCCCACGACACCGCCACGCTCACCCGGAACGCGATCCGCTCCGCCGTCGTCGACGCCACCGGAGAACAGGGCGCCTCCGGCTACCCCCGATACGTCGGCGACGGCGTCGAGGCCGACATCGACCCGGAGACCCGCGCGGTGGAGGCGCTGCTGGTGGACGGCGCGGAGCTCTCACTGGGCCTGGTGGCCCGGGTCGTCGACGCGAGCGAGGTGTAGCGGGACGGCCCGCTGCGCGGCTCGTACTGGAGCGCCGACCCGGACGCCGGCACGGACGCACTGCACAGATGCACGGACGCGCAGAGCACGGACCCACAGACCGAAAGACGTGCGGGGCGTGATCGGGCCCTCGTCCCTCACGCCCCGCACGTACGACTGGCCGTCGGGCCGCGTCAGGCCCCCTGGCTGCCGTCGGGAGCGGCAGCGCTCTTCTGGGCGTCCTCGATCGACTTGCGGACCTCGTCCATGTCCAGCGCACGGGCCTGTCCGATGACGTCCTCCAGGGACGACTCGGGCAGCGCGCCGGGCTGGGCGAAGACCGCGACGTTGTCGCGCACGATCATCAGCGTGGGGATCGAACGGATCTCGAAGGCCGCCGCCAGCTCCTGCTGGGCCTCGGTGTCGACCTTCGCGAACACCAGGTCGGGGTGACGCTCCGACGCGCCCTCGAAGACCGGCGCGAACTGGCGGCAGGGACCACACCAGGAAGCCCAGAAATCGATCAGGACGAAGTCGTTGTCGGTCACGACCTGATCGAAGTTGTCCTTGGTGAGCTCAAGGGTGCTCATGACGTGCTACCTCTTCCTGATGTCCGGCGGACTCGCCCCCGACAACGGTGCCCGGGGCCGTGCTATTCCTGCCCCTGCCCATGTGGCCAAGGCGCACACCCCGCATCAGACTGGCCCTATGACCCGAGCTGTGGAGTACGACGTCGTAGTGCTGGGCGCGGGCCCGGTCGGGGAGAACGTGGCGGATCGGACCAGAGCGGCGGGCCTGAGCACCGCGGTGGTGGAGAGCGAACTCCTCGGCGGCGACTGCTCGTACTGGGCGTGCATGCCGAGCAAGGCGCTGCTGCGCCCGGTCATCGCCAGGGCCGACGCCCGCAGGCTGCCCGGCCTGAGCAGCGCGGTGCAGGGCCCTCTCGACACGAAGGCCGTACTCGCCCGCCGTGACGAGCAGGCGTCGAACTGGAAGGACGACGGCCAGCTGGCCTGGCTGGACTCCATCGGCGCCCGCGTCTACCGCGGCAAGGGCGCTCTGCACGGCCCCAAGAAGGTCGTCGTGTACGGCCCGGAGGGCGAGCACCACTCGCTGACCGCGCGGCACGCCGTCGTCGTCAGCACCGGCAGCCGGGCCGTGCTGCCCGACATCCCCGGACTGGCCGGCGCCGGTGCGTGGACGAGCCGCGAGGCGACGAGCGCCCGTGAGGCGCCGGGGCGGCTGGCGATCGTCGGCGGGGGAGTGGTCGGCGTCGAGATGGCCACCGCCTGGCAGGCGCTGGGCTCGCAGGTCACCATGCTCGTGCGCGGCGGGGGGCTGCTGCCCAGAATGGAACCGTTCGTGGGCGAGCTCGTGGCCGAAAGCCTCAAGGAGGCCGGCGTCACGATCCGGACGGACACCGACGTGACCGCCGTCGAGCGTCCCGGCGGCAGCGGCCCCGCGACGCTGGTCCTCGCCGGCGGCGAGCGCGTCGAGGCCGACGAGATGCTCTTCGCGACGGGCCGCGCACCGCGCACCGACAGCATCGGACTCGAGACCGTCGACCTGGAACCGGGCTCATGGCTGAAGGTCGACGACAGCTGCCGTGTCGAGGGCACGCAGTGGCTGTACGCGGTCGGTGACGTCAACCGTCGGGCGCTGCTCACCCATCAGGGCAAGTACCAGGCACGTATCGCCGGGGACGTCATCGCTGCCAGGGCGCAGCACGTCCCGCTGCTGGAGTCCGACCGCTGGGGTGCGCACTGCGCGACGGCCGACCACGCCGCCGTGCCGCAAGTCGTGTTCACCGACCCCGAGGCGGCGGCCGTGGGCCTGTCGCTCGCAGAGGCGCAGCAGGCAGGACACCGGGTCCGCGCCGTCGACTACGACCTCGCCTCGGTCGCCGGCGCCGGGCTGTACGCGGAGAACTACCGCGGCCACGCCCGCATGGTCGTCGACCTGGATCGCGAGATCCTGCTCGGCGTCACCTTCGTCGGGGCGGGCGTCGGCGAACTGCTGCACTCGGCCACGATCGCGGTGGCCGGAGAGGTGCCCGTCGACCGGCTGTGGCACGCGGTCCCGTCCTTCCCGACGATCAGCGAGGTCTGGCTGAGGCTGCTGGAGACGTACCGGGCAGGCTGATCGGTCTTTCCCTTTTTCCCCTGCCCCGGACCGGGAGCCGCCCTTTGGAACGGGGCGCCGAAGGGGCTTTGATCATCGTCGGGCATGCTGGCCCGGTGACCGTGCTCTCCGGCTTTCTGCCCATCTGGGTGATCACCGCGCTCGGCTGGGCCGCCGGCCGCTTCGACGTACTCGGACCGCACGCGCAATCCGTACTGGGCCGGTTCGCCTTCGCGTTCGCCATGCCCGCGCTGCTCTTCCTCGCACTGTCGCGCGCCCGGGTCTCCGATCTTGCGAACCCCGGGGTCGCCGTCTTCGCCGCCGGCGTCCTCATCATGCTCGGGCTCGGCCTGCTGATCGAACGGTGGGTGTTCCGCCGCAAGCGGGCCGAGCGGGCGATAGGTGCCATGGCGGGCGCCTATGTGAACTCCGCCAACCTGGGCATACCGGTGGCCGTGCACGTACTGGGCGACGCCTCGTTCATGGTCGCGGCCGCCCTCTTCCAGACCCTGTTCGTCACACCCCTGATCCTGACCCTGCTGGACCTCGAAGCCGCACCCGGTGCAGCCGGCACGCGCCGCCTTCTGCGGCTGCCGCTGCGCAACCCGATCATCCTCGCCTCGGCGGCAGGCGTCGCGGCGGCCGCCCTGGACCTGCGCCTGCCGGAGGCGGTGACCGCACCGGCCCAGATGCTCGGCGCCGCCGCCGTCCCCACGGCGCTCTTCGCGCTCGGCATGTCCCTGGGCACCCGCAAGGCGGGGCCCGCCGACGCACTGCCCGCGGAAACGGCGCCGGCCGTGCGTGCCGAGCGGCTCGTCCTGGTCACCCTCAAAACGGTTGTCCAGCCGCTGCTCGCCTACGCGCTCGCCCGCTGGGTGTTCGGCCTCCAGGGCAAGGACCTGCTGGCGGTCGTTCTGTGCGCGGGTCTGCCGACGGCCCAGAACGTGTTCCTCTTCGCCGCCCAGTACCGCCTGGACACCCGGCTCGTCTCGGACACCGTCGTGCTGTCCACCGTGTGCTCCATGGGGTCCCTGTCCGTGATCACATGGCTCCTCGCCTGATCCTCGGCGCGGCTGCCCGGCCGCCGCACCACGACCGAGACGAAACTCGGGCGCTCGGGGTGGACTCCCGGTGCCCGTACGGGAATAGGTTGTGCACCATGAGCAATCTCGATCGTCAGGCCACCCCCTCCGTATGCGGCGGTCGTGGGTTCGTCGTCGCCGAGCCCGTCCGCGAACTCCTCAGCCCCCGCAGGGTCCCGCTCGGCGAATCCACCGAAGTCCGCCGCCTGCTGCCCAACCTCGGCCGCCGCATGGTGGGCGCCTGGGCCTTCGTCGACCACTACGGCCCCGACGACATCGCCGACGAGCCGGGCATGCAGGTGCCGCCGCACCCGCACATGGGCCTGCAGACGGTCAGTTGGCTGCACGAGGGCGAGGTCCTGCACCGCGACAGCACCGGCGCTCTCGCCACCATCCGCCCACGGGAACTGGGGATCATGACGTCCGGGCGGGCGATCAGCCACTCCGAGGAGAGCCCCAAGCCGCACGGCCGTTTCCTGCACGGCGCCCAGCTGTGGGTGGCGCTGCCCGCGGAGCACCGCCACATCGATCCCCACTTCCAGCACCACACCGACCTGCCCCGGGTCACCGCCCCCGGGCTGACCGCCACGGTCGTCCTCGGCTCCCTCGACGGCGCGACGTCACCGGGCCCGACGTACACCCCGATCGTGGGCGCGGATCTCGCTCTGGCCCACGGAACGGAGGTACGGCTGCCGCTCGACCCGGACTTCGAGTACGCGGTCCTCTCCATGTCCGGCGAGGCCCACGTCGACGGCGTGCCGGTCCTTCCAGGCTCGATGCTCTACCTCGGCTGCGGCCGCTCCGAACTCCCCCTGCGTGCTGCGTCCGACGCCGGCCTGATGCTGCTGGGCGGCGAGCCGTTCGAGGAGGAGATCATCATGTTCTGGAACTGGATCTGCCGGTCCCAGGAGGAGATCGCACAGGCCCGCGAGGACTGGATGAACGGCTCCCGGTTCGGCGAGGTCAAGGGCTACGACGGCCCTCCGCTTGCTGCCCCCGAACTGCCGGCGACGCCGCTGAAGGCGCGGGGGAGAGTGCGCTGAGCCGGGGCGTGCGACCTGCGGCTGCCAAGGCTTCTTCTTACCGCACGGTCCCGGACGCCTGTCACTCCAGGGTGCCGCTGAAGAGCACCGCCGAGTTGCAGCGGTCGGGGGCCGGGCCGGAGGGCGGGCGGCCCACTGTGCGGCAGGTGAGAGTCACCGTGACCTTCTGCTCCGGGCCCGCCAGGATCGCCGATGCCCAGTGGAAGTCCTGCTCGCGGAAGTTCTCCAGCGCGGGAGCGAGGAGTGTCTTGCCGCCCACCGACAGCATGATGGTGCCCGCGTCGCCCTGCGGGTTCTCCAGGACCAGATCCGTAAGGCGCAGCACCTTGCCGTCCGGGACCGTGTACGTCGCCGCGGCTGTGCCCCCCGCGGGCGCCGAGGAGGTCAGGCGGTGCGAGAACAGGGCGGCCTGCGGGAGCGGGGCAGGGCCGGTGCCCGGAGTCGCCGAGGCCGACGGGGACGGGGCCGCGCTGCCGCCCGGGCCCGGCTTGTCGCCGCCGGCGCCCGCCGAGGCGGCTTCCTTGGCCTCGTCCGCCGCGTCCTTGGCCTCGGCCGCCTTGGACTCCGCCGCTTCGACCGGGGCCTTCACCGCCTCCTTGGCAGCGCTGCGGACGACCGGCCGCAGCAAACCGAACCACAGACCCGCCAGCACACCGAGGAGCACCAGCAGCGCGATCAGCAGCTTCAGCAGGCCCGCCGAGACGATCGGATGCTGCACGAGACTGCCGTCGAGCGGCTCCGGGGCCACCTCCGGCGCCCCCTCCGGCCCGGGGGACGGGGCCGCGATCACCTGGAAGACGTGCGGCACGTCCACCCCGCGCCACATCCATCTCTTCGGCTTGACGGGCAATGTCACGAACGCCGCCCGGCCGGGCTCCACCACTGTGGGCCCGGAAGGCAGCCCGAACTTCAGCAGATCACCTTGATCCTTGCCCGAAAGGGCAACGTACAGGGGATAGTTGCCGCGGTTGTCCAAGGCCACCTGGAATCGGGCACCCGTGCGGCCCTGCCCGAGTCGCGGGCTCAGTTCCGCAGTGAAGTCGGCGTACGGCCGGATGTGGAGGACGCCCTCGGGCACCGTGGCGCAATGCGGTTGTTCTTGAGGCAACACCCTTACGGCGTAGAGGAGTTCACCGGGGGGGACCGTGGTGTCCCGGGGTGGGCGGACCACCAGCTCCACCTGCCCGCCCGTGCCGGGGTTGAGGGACAGCGTCGCGGGCTCGACCACACTCCAGTCGGCGGCGGGACCCAGGATCTCGAAACTGTAGGCCTCGACGATGTTTCCGCCGTTGCGGATTTCGAGCGGGATCCGTGCCTCCTCGCCGGGCAGCACCGCGCCGGGAGAGGTATCCAGATGAGCGGAAGTGGTCATGAGGGCACGGTAGGGACCCGGGCCGGAGCGCTCCGCTCCCCTACGGACACACCCAGGGGCACGTTGCGTTGCCCGTTGAGCCGGCGTGGAGTGGCTGCTGACTGCCCGGGTGTTCACTGGACGACCGGTGCGGAAGTGCCTGGATTGAGGCGCATGGCGTGGGGACGCCGAACAGGGGGATGCCGAACATGCGATACCAAGGAGAGAGCGGCGCGGAGCGTATCGGGGTGCGGCTGATGGCCCAGGACCCGATCTCGCGCGCCGGACTGGCGGGGCAGTTGAGGAACTGTCCCCGGCTCCAGCTGCTGGGCGAGGAGGAGGAGTACGACGGGCCGGCCGTGGCCGTCGTGTCCGTGGACCGGATCGGGGAAACGGAGATGCAGACGTTGCGCCGTTTCCAGCGAGGCGGTGGATGCGGCACCGTGCTCGTGGCCACCGAGATCGACGATGCGGGGCTGGTCGCCGCCGCCGAATGCGGAGTGCTGGGTGTCGTCCGACGAGCCGAGGCGTCCACTGAGCGGCTGGTGCAGGTCATCACGGCGGCGGCGAGCGGCGAGGGCAGCGTGCCCGCGGACCTGCTGGGGCGGCTGCTGGACCAGGTGGGGCGGCTGCAGCGACAGGTGCTGGATCCGCGCGGCCTCGCGTTCACCGGGCTGGCCCCTCGGGAGGTCGATGTGCTGCGGCTGATCGCCGAGGGCAGCGACACCGCGGAGATCGCGCGGACACTGGCCTTCTCGGAGCGTACGGTCAAGAACATCCTCCATGACGTGACGACGCGGCTGCAGCTGCGCAACCGTTCGCACGCCGTGGCGTACGCGATGCGGCAGGGCTTCATCTGATACGGCCCGGACCCGGCCCGCGCGAAGGGCCGGCCCGGCGCGGTCGGTCCCAGTCGCCGGGCACGCTCGTTCTCGCTCGGCCCCGACGTGTTGCCTCTTAGGGCAGTCGGGGCTACCCCGACCGGTGCCCCTTCCCGGGCTGCCTGCGGGGTGCGCTTCGGGACAGGATTGTTCTGAGGAGGGCTGCCCGGATGCTGTCGGCGCCGTCCCGGGGCACCCCCGGGAGACGCGGGGGAAACGTCCGGCGGACGCGCGTGCTTGAAGGTGTTTTCCGCTCCGTCCGTGGGCGGCGAGGAGTGGCTCTGCTGCTCGGCATGGTGCTCGTGGGCGCGACACCTGCCACGGGTCCCGCCGTCACGGCTGCCGAACCCCCGCCCGTGCGGGCCGTGGACGACCCCCAGCCCGACCCGGGCCGGATCGCGTACATAGGCGACGGCCCCCATCGCAGCGTGGCCACGATAGGCACGCACGGCGCCCTGACGCCCTTGCTGCCGCCCGGCGCGGCCGGCAATGACTGCCAGGCGTCGGCACGCGGCGACGACATGGTCTGGGTCAGCGACCGCAGCGGCACGGGGGAGGGGCTGTTCCGGCGCACCGGCGACGGGCCGGTGACCCCGGTCGTGCAACTGGACGGCGGGCGGCTGGCCGATCCCGTGCTGTCCCCGGACCGGCGCTTGATCGCCTTCGTGTCCTGGGAGAACGACGACGGCGAGGGCAGCCGCACGTCGGCCGACCGCTGCGACGACTCCCGCGGCCGGTTCGGCGGCGCGCAGCCCTCCGTATGGGTGGTCCGTACGGACGGCACCGGGCTGCGCGAGGCCGTCAGGAACGCGGACTGGGCCGACTGGTCCCCCGACGGCACGGAGTTCGTCTTCACGCGCGACGAGCGGGCCTACCGTACGACCGTTGCCGCGGGCGGTGCGGAGGTCCCGGTCTCGTACGGGGAGACTCCGGCGGCCAAGCCGGTCTGGGAGCCCGCAGTCCCTGGCGGCAGGAACCGGATCGCGTACATCACCCGCACCGGCGAGGATGAGCAGGCGCTCGCCACGGTCCCCGCGGCCGGCCGCGGGGAGACGCCGGCCGACATCCTGGCGGTCGGGGAGCGCTACCAGTACGGACGACACGGCGCCGCATGGAAGCCCGACGGCAACGAGCTGGTGTTCCTGTCCGGTGAGCCGTACCTCGTCGACGCCGGGGCCGAAGCCTGCGGCACCTGCCGGGGCACGCCGCTGTTCGACCCCGACGACGTGGTGCCGTACGAGACGGAGAACGTCGGCTGGTTCAGCCCGGCCGGGGGCGAGCCTGCCGTCCTGGTGTCCGGGAAGGACCCCGAGGACTTCAACATCGAGAGCCAGCGGGCCGCTGTACCGCTGGACCGTCTCGAACTGCGGGCCGCACAGGGCGAGGAGAGCGCCCTGGCCGACCCCGCGTACGCGCCGGACGGGCGCAGGACGGCCTTCGTACGGACCACTGGGAGGCCGGATGCACCGGACAGCGAGCGGATCCTCGTGGGGGACGAGCTCGGGCTGGCCCGGGCGGTGCCGCTCCGGTACGAGGGAATGGACGAGGGGGAACATCAGGAGCGGCCGGCCTGGTCCCCGGACGGAACCAGGCTGGCCTTCGCCCGGTCGGCGCCTCCCGACCCCGACGTGCCGGATCCGGCTGCGGAGATCGTGGTCGTGGACATCTCCCGGGGACCGCAGGACGGGCAGCTCCTCCACGTGGTGCCGAAGCGGACGAGGCCCGGATACGGGTGCTACTCGGACGACCGCGACCCGACCTGGTCACCGGACGGCGGCAAGCTCGCCTTCTCGCGGTGGAGTTACTGCTCGAGGATCAATGCGGTTCCGGGGGAACCGCTGAAGGGGCCGGCCCCGGGTGGCGCCAGGATCGCCGTCGACGACGACAGCGGTGGTACGGCGGACGGCGGCGGGCCTCCTCTCGACGACGGACCGCCTTCGGACGACGGCGCCGGAACGTCGGACGGTCCCGTCCGATTCCGTGACGACACCCGCGACCGCCACATCTGGACCGCCGAGGCGAAGCCGGGCGGCGTGCAGTTCGACGTGTCGGCCGCCCAGTGCGGCAGTCCCGACTGCGCCGTGGTCGACCTGCGGCCCGCCTACCGGCCCGGCACCGGCAGCATCGCCTTCGTCCGCCAGACCAGTGTGCCGAGCGAACCCGGTCTGCGCGCTGCACCCGTCTCGGGCTACGAAGGGCCGCGGATGGTGCTCGAGGTGGGCGACGACGGCACCCGCTGCCGAGGACTGGTGCCTTTCGCAAACGCATGCCCTCTCGCCGTGCCCCCTGACGACGGCGACGGGCCGGGCTACGACATGCCGGACAACCCCGCGTGGTCGCCCGACGGCCACCGGCTGGCCGTCGATGTGGTGGTGTCCGGCTGGGACTCGGTGACCGACCGCCGGATCCGCGTGGTCGACCCGGCCAACGGCGAGGGAGAGACGCTGCCCGGCAAGCTCCACAACGGGCAGCAGCAGCCAACCTGGAAGCCGAGCTCCGACCTGCGGGTCCACCTCACCACACGCGACTCGCCGCTGATGCTGGGCGACAGGGGAACGGTCGTCCTGGTCGTGTGGAACCACGGCGTGGCCGACTCCCCCCGCACCAGGGTCCGCGTCGAGCTGCCGACCGGACTGGACTTCGTCGCGCCGTCCGACCCGGAGGGGGCTTGCACGACCGATCCGGCCGGCGCCCGGCAACTGGTGTGCGAGGTGGGCGTGCTGACGTCCGGCACCAAGGTGCGCATCGAGCTGCCTGTGAAGGGCGCGGCACCCGGTTCTCAGACGATCGCGGCGACCGCCGAGGGCGGGCTGAGTGACCATCAGCCCGAGGACAACACCGACGACCTGGTGGTGGTGGTCGTGGTCCCGGACCTGGCGGTCACCGCCACGGCCACCCCGCCGGTCATCAAGATCCGCGAGCACTCGACCGTCGGGTTCACGGTCCGCAACGACGGCACCGCAACGGCCGGGAACGTCCGCCTCACGCTGACCGTTCCGCCAGGTCTCACACTCGTGTCCGGCACGGAATGCCCGGCCGCGGGCTGCGACCTCGGCAGTATCGCTCCCGGTGCGGAGAAGAAGGTGACCCTCGTCTACACGGCCGAGAACGCCTTCTCCGGGACGATCGAGGGCAGGGCGACCGCGACCACGCGGGACATCAACCCCGACAACGACCGCGCGTCGGTGGACCTGACCGTCGTCGACCCCCGGATGCCCGACCCGGCGATCTCCGTGACCGCGGCGCCCTCCCGGATACCGGCCGGTGACCGGTCGACCGTCGTCTACACGGTACGCAACCTCGGTGACGCCCCCGCGAAGTCGGTGTTGCTGACGCCCGTACTGCCGAGCGGGCTGACGGTCGTCACGGCCACACCCGCGTGCCCCGCCACCGGCTGCGCCCTCGGGGACCTGGCCCCAGGAGCCAGGGTGACCGTGACCCGGGTGGTGACCGCGAACAACGCCCTGCGCGGGTCCGTCGCCGGTACGCTCACCACTCCCGGCCCCGACACCAACCCGGGGAACAACTCCGCCTCGGCGCCGCTGACCGTGGACGAGCGGCCGCCGCCTCCGCGGCGCTCCGCGGACCCCTCCGTCTCGGTGACCGCCGGACCGCGCACGGCCTACTCGGGCGGCCGGATCACCGCCGAGGTGAGCGTCCGTAACGGCGGGCCGGTCACCGCCACCGGGTTGACGCTGAAGGTCGTCGTGCCGCCCGGGCTCCGGATCGTGTCGGTGTCCCGGCCGCCGTGTCCGACCGCGGACGGCTGCGGGCTCGGGAGCCTGGCGCCCGGGGCCCGTACCACCGTACGGCTGCAGTTGGCGGCGGACGGGGCGCTGACCGGGGCGATCACGGCGGCGGTCACCACAACAGGATCGGACAGCAACCCCGCCAACAACACGTCGAGCGCACCGCTGACCGTGCGTCGACCCGTGCTCCGGCTCGACCCCGAGCTGGGACCGCCCGGTGCGGTCACCCACGCCCGCGGCAGTTCCTTCCCGCCCGGGGCCACGGTCCGGCTGCGCTGGAGCGAGGGCGTGACGGCGGCGTCCGCGCCGCTGGTGGTCCGCGCGGACGGGACCTTCTCGGCCCCGGTGCTCGTGCTCGTACAGGACGCGCTGGGGCCGCGGGAACTGCGGGCGACGCACGACGCAGTGCCCGTGCCGCTGTTCCGCGAAGTGAAGGCCGAGTACCTGGTGGTGCCCGGAGCGCTGCAGCCGTCCGACTTCCAGTGGCGCAGGTGAACCGGACATGATCCATGAAGTGGACGAGGCGCTGCGGGACCTGGTGCGAGGGGAGGCGCTGGGGGAGGGCGCGGACGTCGAGGTCGTCCTCGACGCACCGACCCGGGACTGGGCGGCCCGGCGCAACACCCCCACCGTGAACCTCTACCTGTACGACATCCGGGAGGACCTGCGGCGGCGCTCGCGCGGACGGCAGAACATCTATGACGAGCAGGGCCGGGTCACCGCCCGGACCCTGCCGCCCCGTTACTTCAAACTCTCGTACCTGATCAGTGCGTGGACCCAGCGGCCGGAGGACGAACACCGGCTGTTGTCCTCTCTGTTGGCGTGCTTTCTCCGGCATGACGCACTGCCGGGCGGGCGGCTGGGGCCCGAGCTGACGGCAACAGGGCTGCCGGTGCCGGTCTCGATCGCACTGCCACCCCCGGAGGACCGGGCGTTCGCGGATGTGTGGTCGGCGCTGGGAGGGGAGTTGAAGCCTTCGCTCGACGTCGTGGTGAGCGCGCCGGTCACCACGGCACCGGTCTACCCGGCAGGGCCACCGGTGGAGGAGGGGCTGTCGGTCGACCTGTCGGACGTCCATGCGCCGACCACCGCCCCCGCGTCCGTGCCCCTCCCGGCGCCGCGTGGCCCGCGACGCGCCCGCCGCCCGGGCGACCGGACGGGAGCCTGATGGACCATCTGCTGGGACGGCTCGGGATCGTCGAGGCGCGGGTACGCCGGGCCGTCCAGGCACGACGGGCCGTGGACCCGGAGGCGGACGACCCCTTCCGGGGTCTGTACCTGTCGGAGGACGCGGTCCTGCGGATCCTGGACGAGACCCAGGCGGTGCCATGGCCGGACGACCCGGTGGACGTGCCCGCCCGGGAGGCCGTGGAGCGGGCTGCCGAGACCTCCAGGCTGACCGCACTCCAACAGAACTTCGGCCTGACGCCGCTGGACGTGGAGCTGCTGCTCATCGCGCTGGCACCGGACCTCGACCGCCGGTTCGAGCAGCTCTACGGCTATCTCAACGACGACGTGACGCGCCGGCGCCCGACGATCGGGCTGGCCCTGGGCCTGTGCGGCGTGGCCGCCGTCTCGGCCGGTGCGCGGGGCCGGCTCGCAGCCGACGCACCGCTGGCGGAGCGTGGACTGCTGCTCGTGGAGGAGCCGGAGCGCCCCTTCCTGGGCAGGTCGTTGCGGGTCCCGGACCGGGTCACCAGCCATCTGCTGGGTGATGACGCCATGGACCCCGTACTGGTGGACGTGATGCGCCCCGTGCGTGCCGGGGCCCTGCCCGAGGGGGTCCTGGGCGATCTGCCGGAGCGGCTCGCCGGTGCCGTCCGGGACGCGATCTCGCCGGTGTATCTACGGGAGGCCGCGGGCGGCACCGCGCAGGAGCTGGCCGCCGACGCCCTGGCCGGGGCGGGGCGCACGGCGTTCACCCTGGACCTGGCGCGGCTGGCCCGGCAGACCGGCCCCGAGGCACTGGTCCGGGCGGCCGGCCGGGAGGCCGCACTGGAAGGGGCGGGCCTGATCGCGGCCCCGGTCGAGGCGCTGGCCGAACGCCTGGAGCTGTTGCGGGCCCTGGCCGGGTTGTCCGTACCGGTGCTGCTGGCAGGCCAGGCGGGCTGGGACCCGCAGTGGTCGGACCGTACGCCTCTGATGGTGGACGTCGAGCGGCTGGGGGCCGCGGCGCGGGCGGCGCTGTGGCGACAGGTGCTGGGGGACGGGAGTTCGGGGGACGCCGTGGCGGCCTTCGTACTCACCCCCGAGCAGATGCGGCGCGCGGCGTCGACGGCACGGCAGCAGGCGGTCCTTGGGGGAGGCGCGGTGGGCGAGGCGGAACTGCTCCACGGCGCGCGGGCGCAGAACACCTCCGGCCTGGAGCGACTGGCCCGCCGGATCCAACCGGCGGTGGGCTGGGACGACCTCGTACTCCCCCTGGGCGTACTGGGCCAACTGCGAGAGCTCGCAGCGCGGGCCAGGCACCGGGACCGGGTGCTGGGGGACTGGGCGATGCGGCCGGGAGGAGGGCGAGGACACGGGGTGATGGCGCTCTTCGCCGGGGACTCGGGCACCGGCAAGACGATGTCCGCGGAGGTCATCGCCGGGGCGCTGGGACTGGACCTGTACACGGTCGATCTGGCGACGGTCGTGGACAAGTACGTGGGAGAGACGGAGAAGAACCTGGAACGGATCTTCACTGAGGCGGCGGGTGCCAACGGGGTGCTTCTCTTCGACGAGGCGGACGCTGTCTTCGGCAAGCGTTCCGAGGTGAAGGACGCGCACGACCGCTACGCCAATGTGGAGAGTGCGTATCTGCTGCAGCGGATGGAAACGTTCGACGGGCTGGCGGTGCTGGCGACGAACCTGCGGGCGAACCTGGACGAGGCGTTCACGCGCCGCCTGGACCTGGTGGTGGACTTCCCGCTGCCGGACGCGGAGCAGCGGGAGGCGCTGTGGGACCGCTGCCTGGGCACGGCGCTCCCACGGGCGGACGACCTTGACCTGGCCTTCTGCGGGACGGCGTTCGAGCTGGCGGGTGGCGACATCCGCTCGGCGGCGGTCACGGCGGCCTACCTGGCGGCGGAGGCTGAGCGTCCGGTCTCGATGGCGGATCTGGTGGCGGCGGTGGCGAGGGAGTACCGGAAGCTGGGCCGGCTGTGCCTGGAGAGCGAGTTCGGGCCGTATGTGGGCCTTGTGCGGTAGCCGTCGGCCGGTGCCTTCTGCCCGAAGGGGCAGCCGGCCTGCCCGCAGGGGGCACCAGGGGCCTCTATCCGAAGCGCGCCGTACAGCGGATGGTGACGGGTGAGCCAGGCGAACCGAGCCTCACAGCGGCACCCGGGTCAGGGGGAGAGATGCAGGGACACGAACACGGCCACGAGCACGACGCGGAGTGCGTGGCCGGTCCGCGGCCCAAGGCCGAGCAGGACGACGCGGGAGCCTCCGACGCTCTGCTGCTCAAGGCGGCGGCCGGCGGGCGGGCCGATGTGCTGGGTCCCGGCGGGATGCTGCGGCTGCAACGGGCCCTCGGCAACAGCGGTGTCGGGGCGGCGGTGCAGCGTTCCTCCGTCCACGACGTGGTGAACTCCGGTGGCGGCCGGCCGCTCGACGCCGAGGTCCGCGCCGACATGGAGGCCCGGCTCGGGCACGACTTCGGCGACGTACGGGTGCACACGGACTCCGTCGCGCACGAATCGGCGAAATCCGTCAACGCCCATGCCTACACGGCCGGTTCGCATGTCGTGTTCCAGCGGGACGCCTACGATCCCGGCTCCCACCAGGGCCGTACCACCCTGGCGCACGAGCTCACACACGTCGTGCAGCAGCGGTCGGGGCCGGTGGACGGCACCGAGACCGCCGGGGGCATCAAGGTCAGCGATCCGTCCGACCGGTTCGAGCGCGAGGCCGTGGCCAACGCCGAACGGGTGATGTCCGCCCCGGCCCCTGTGGTAGCCGCCGCCTCGGTGCAGCGAGAGGCCGAAGAGGGCCAGGAGGCCGAGGAGGCCCAGGAGACGTCCGTACAGGGCATGTTCGTGCAGCGCGCGGCGGCCGAGGAGGCCGAAGAGGACGAGGCCCCGGCGGAGTAGGGGTGAAGGCCACAGCGGACCGGGCCGCCGGGGACGAACCCGCACGGGAGACCAAGGCGTCGCCGCGCCGGGCTCCGGACGGCGGCCCGGGCGCGGCCACACGGCCCCGGGTACTGGACCCACGAGCGGTGCAGCGCCTGCAGGCCCGTGCGGGGAACGCCGCCGTGGCCCGCCTCGTGGCGAAACCGAAGCCGGCACCCGTACAGCGGCTGGACTCCGGCTCGGCGCTGCCGGTCGCCCCCACAGGCCTCACCCCGGAGACGGACCCGCGCTTCCAGAAGGTCGCCGGTGACATCCGGGCCAAGAAGAACGCCCTGGCGGCCCATCCGAGCACCTCGTCCCAGGTGAAGGCGGCGAAAGACGCGGCGAAGCCGCCCGGTGACGACAAGGAGGCGCAGGCCAAGGCCGCACAGGCCGGCGAGATGGGCGCGGCGAAGCCCGGCTCCTTCGACAAGGAGGCCTTCATCGCCGCCGTGTCCGCCGCGATCGCGGCGAAGGCACCCAAGTCCCTCGACGAGGCGGACAAGTTCACCCGTTCCGGGAAGACCGACGAGATCAAGTCCCAGGTCTCCGGCCAGGTGAAGGCGGGCAAGGAGGGTTCCGCCAAGGACATCACCGAGAAGACCGCCAAGGCCCCCGACGAGTCGAAGGCCGTCGAGAAGCCGGTCACCCCGCTGCCGGGACAGCCCGCACCGCCCACGCTCGCGCCCCCGGACCCCAAGGCGGCCGCGGTGGCGAAGGCCCCGCCCGAGCAGACCGACCTGAGTACGGGGCCCGAGGAGACCGACGCCATGATGGCGGAGGCCAAGGTCACCCCGGAGCAGCTGGCGCACTCCAACGAGCCGCAGTTCAAGGAGGCGCTGGACGCGAAGAAGGCGACCGACGCGCACGCGGCGACGGCGCCCGCCCGGTTCCGGGCGGCGGAGGCGGCGCGGGTGGCCGCCGAGCAGGGCGGCGCGGCCGCCGCCGGCCCGGCCGGCGTCCAGGCGATGACGGCGGCGAGGGCGGGTGCCGCGCAGCAGGTCGCGGCAGGACAGGGCGCCACGCAGTCCAAGGAGGAACAGGAGCGGGCGCGCGTCGCGGCGGAGATCAGGGGGATCTTCGACACGACGAAGAAGGAGGTCGAGGGCATCCTCGGCGCCCTCGACACCGAAGTCGAGACGGCGTTCGACAACGGGCAGAAGGCCGCGAAAGCGGCCTTCGACGCCGACCACCAGACCAAGATGAAGGCCTGGAAGGACGAGCGTTACTCCGGCATCACGGGCGCGGCCCGCTGGCTCGCCGACGCGGTGCTGGACCCGCCGCCGCGCGCCAACCAGATCTTCGCCGAAGCGCGATTGGTCTACGAGCGCGAGATGCGGTCGGTCATCTCGAACATCGCGGACCTGATCGGCAAGCGGCTGGCCGACGCCTCGAACGCGATCGCGCGAGGCAAGCAGAAGATCGCCGACAAGGTCGCCCAACAGCCCAAGAACATCAGGCAGTTCGCGCAGCAGGCGGCGAACGACATCGGCGGGGAGTTCGAGCAGCTCGAGTCCTCGGTCTCTGAGAAGTCCCAGAGCCTGGTGCAGGACCTGGCGGACAAGTACGTCGCGGCGCGCGGCGAGCTCGACGAGGAGATCAAGAAGCTTCAGGAGGAGAACAAGGGCCTGCTGAGCAGGGCGAAGGACGCGATCGCGGAGACCGCCGCGACCCTCATGAAGCTCAAGGACATGCTCCTCGGCGTCCTGGCCCGGGCCGCCGGCGCCATCGACAAGATCATCTCCAACCCGATCGGATTCCTCGGCAACCTCGTCAACGCGGTCAAGGCAGGCGTGACGGGATTCGCCGCGCGGATCGGTGAACACCTCAAGAACGGCCTCAAGCAGTGGCTGTTCGGCCAGCTCTCGGCGGGTGGCATCGAGATCCCGGAAACCTTCGACGCCAAGGGCATCCTCAAGCTGATCCTCTCCATCCTCGGCCTCACCTGGGCCAGCATCCGCACCCGCATCGTGGCCCGGATCGGCGAGCGCGCGATGGGGGCGCTGGAGACCGGCTTCGAGATCGTCAAGGTCCTCGTGACGGAGGGCGTCGGCGGCCTGTGGAAGTGGATCGTCGAGAAGCTGTCCGACCTCAAGGACACGGTCATCGGCGCGATCAAGGACTTCGTGACGGAGAAGATCGTCACGGCGGGCATCACGTGGATCGTCTCCCTGCTGAACCCGGCGTCGGCGTTCGTGCGGGCCTGCAAGGCGATCTACGACGTGGTGATGTTCTTCGTGAACCGCGCGGCGCAGATCAAGAGCTTCGTCGACTCGGTCCTCGACTCGGTCGAAGGCATCGCACGGGGCGGTGGCGGAGGCGTCCCGGCCCTGATCGAGCAGAGCCTGGCCAAGGCGGTCCCGGTGGTCCTGGACTTCCTGGCCAGCCTGCTGGGCCTGGGCGGCATCTCGGCGAAGATCAAGGAGATCCTGCAGAAGGTCCAGGCGCCGGTGATGAAGGCGGTCGACTGGGTCATCGACAAGATCGTCACCGCGGGCAAGAAGGTCCTCAGCAAGCTCAAGGCGAAGGTCCAGGGCGGCGACGACTCCCCGGAGGGGAAGCAGGCGCGGTTGGACAGGGGCATGGCTGCTGCTCTGCGCACGGTCAACGCGCTACCGGGCAGGGACATCCCGCAGTCCATCATGACGCCCGTGCTGGCGGGCATCCGCATGCGCTACGGCCTCGCATCCCTCGTCGCGATCAAGGACGGCGACTTCTGGGCGATCGAGGGCAAGGTCAATCCCGACAAGCGGGAACGCACCAACAAGGGCAGCAAAGGCAATGCGGTCATCATCGAAGCGGCGCGTAACGACATGGTCGCGAAGGGGATCCAGGCGACCTCCCTTCAGACGCTGCGCGGGAAGGCGATGGAGGTCAAGACCCTCCACAATCTGGACCACGCCCTGGTCAAGAAGGAACACCCCAGGTACTGGATTGAGCTGAAGAAGGGCACCAGCCTGAGGAATCTGGATTTCCATGGTGTCCTCGCCCATCAGGGAACCGCCGGCGCAACGGCGGCACCGGCCCCGGGGGCGTCTCTGTCCCCGCGACTCACCGACCGGGGCGGCCAGAGCATCGCCGTGCACGCCCAGGCTTCGATCGTTTTCACGACAGACATAGAGCCCCGCCACCTGCCGCGGCCCATCCTGGTGAACGGGGAGACCAGGCCGGAGGCCGCCGCCGAGCACGGCGGAACCGGCTTCGAGTTCGGCCCCGACGCCTCACGGACGGTGTCGGCGGGTCGAGGCGAGTACACCAAGAACGAGGTGCTGCTGCGCTCTTGGAACATCGGCGAGGGGCAGAAGGACAATCACGCCTCGCACGCCGAGGGCCAGGTTGTGAGCTGGCTCGAGGGCGTCGCCAAGGCGGGCGGGCCCGTGGTCAAATCCCTCCACTTGCGGGTGAGCGGAAGGTTCGAGCCGTGCCGGCGCTGCTCCGAGGTCATGCGGGACATGCTGGCAGAACTGCGGCGGAAGCAAGGCCGACCCATCGCCTCCACCCTGGACTACGGCGATGTGCGGAACCCGTACCAGTCGGGCGAGAAGGGTAATATCTCGGGCTTCTCCGACGGCTCTGCCGGGGAGAGGGAGCGTGCCGACGCCCATCGGGAATGGGGTACCCGAGTCGTGCCCGCCGGCGTCCTTGCCGAGGACACGCAGATCACCATCCGGTTCGACTGACTGCCCGAAGGGGCACCCCGGGATTCCCCCAGGGCCGTACGGCAGGTCATGACCTTGAACGGGCACACGGCGCACGCTTGGGGCGACCGTTACGTCCCAGGGGAGGGCCCAGGATGCCGTCGTACCTGTCACCAGGCGTCTACGTCGAAGAGGTCGAGGCCGGCTCGCGCCCGATCGAAGGCGTCGGGACCGCCGTGGCCGCCTTCGTCGGGCTGGCGGCCGAGGGGCCGTACAACACGCCGACCCTGGTGACCAACTGGAGTCAGTTCACCTCCACCTTCGGCGACTTCGTGGAGGGGTCGTTCCTGGCCCATGCCGTCTACGCCTATTTCCTCAACGGGGGCGGGACCTGTTACGTCGTACGGATCGGCGGGGACGGCGAGCTTCCCGCCCAGGAGTCGCGGCCCGCGGCCGCCGCGGGGAAACGCGGGAAAGCCGGGTCGCTGCCCGCGGGGCCACGCAGCGCGCTCGGCGGGTTTCAGGCCGCCGCCCTGGAGGGGACGGGCGAGGGGATCGCTGTCGAGGTGGCGGATGCCAAGGGGGAGTCGTCCGGCGAGGACGCCTTCACCCTGAACGTGAAGCGCGGGGACCGGGTCGAGGAGACCTGGGAGGTCTCCGCCAAGCGGAGTCACCGCAACTACGTGGTGACGGTGGTACGCGACAAGTCGCGGCTGATCACCGTGGAGGACTCGGGTCCGGCGCAGGTGCTGGGCCGGCCCGAGAACCAGACGGTGGGTCTCGCTCCGGCTCCCGCGCCCGCCGTCCCGCCCGCCGTCCCGGCGGTCCTCAGCCCGTCCGACTACGTCGGCAGCGCCGACGAACGCACCGGCTTCGGCGGGCTGGAGACCATCGACGAGATCACGATGCTGGCCGTGCCGGACCTGATGAGCGCCTACCAGCAGGGCGCGCTGGACGCCGAGGGCGTCAAGGCCGTGCAGCTGGCGATGATCGCGCACTGTGAGCTGATGGGGAACCGCATGGCGATCCTCGACCCGGTGCCGGACCTCTCGCCTCAGCGGGTCAAGGACTGGCGGATGACGGGCGCCGGGTACGACTCGAAGTATGCGGCCCTCTACTACCCGTGGGTGAAGGTGGCCGACCCCACGGCCCCGAACCAGACGAAGTTCGTGCCGCCGAGCGGAGCCATGGCGGGCGTTTGGGCCAGGAACGACGAGAGCCGCGGCGTGCACAAGGCTCCCGCCAACGAGGTCGTGCGGGGAGCCGTGGACCTGGCGGTCCATCTGACCAAGGCCGAGCAGGATCTGCTCAATCCGATCGGTGTGAACTGCATCCGCAGCTTCCCGGGACGCGGAATCCGGGTGTGGGGGGCACGGACGCTGTCGTCCGACCCGGCCTGGCGCTACCTCAACGTCAGGCGGCTGTTCAACTACATCGAGGAGTCGATCCTCATCGGCACCCAGTGGGTCGTCTTCGAACCCAACGACGACGCCCTGTGGGCCCGTATCCGGCGGACCATCTCGGCCTTCCTGGTCAACGAGTGGCGCAAGGGCGCCCTGTTCGGGCTGACGCCCGACGAGGCGTTCTACGTGAAGTGCGACCGCGAGACGAACCCGGCCGAGGGGATCGACGCCGGTCAGGTGGTCTGCGAGATCGGGATCGCGCCCGTGAAACCGGCCGAGTTCGTGATCTTCCGGCTGGCCCAGTTCTCGGGCGGCACCAGCCTCGTCAATGAGTAGAGCAGCCAAGCAGAGCACGAGCAGGTAAGGGGCGGATGGCATGGCACTGCCGGACATGGACACCTCGGTCGGTCACTCCTTCGGGCTGGAGATCGACGGGGTCGTCATCAAGCAGATCAACGAGGTGACGGGTCTGAAGATGGAGCAGGACGTCATCGAGCTGAAGCAGAACACGGCGGACGGCAAGTACGTCATCAAGAAGCTGCCCGGCCGGCCGAAGGCGGGCGAGGTCACGCTCACGCGCGGTCTGACCGCGGACAACAACTTCGAGAAATGGATCAAGGACGCCCGGTTCGGGAAGATGGGCACGGCCCGCAAAGGCGGCGCGATCATCGTCTTCGACTACGAAGGCCAGGCGATCAAGCGCTACACCCTGGTGAACGCCTGGCCCAAGAGCCTGGAGATCAGCTCGCTGAAGGCGGGCGACACCAGTGTCCTGACCGAGAAGCTCGTCATCACGTACGAGCAGATGGACGTGGCGTGATCGCCTGATGCGACGGAAGATTGTGCCGACGGCCGTCGTCGGGGAGAAGGACGGGACGGGGACCGGAACCGTCGATGCGGTCGGGACGGTCGAGGCCCGGGCCGAGGGCGGAGCCGACTCCATGCGGACCGAGTTCACCTTCGAACTGCCCCGCGGATACGTCGACGGGGCGGGCAATGTGCACCGCAGTGGGGTGATGCGGCTCGCCACCGCCCGCGACGAGCTCGTACCGCTGCGGGACGACCGGGTGCGTGAGAACCCGGCGTATCTGTCGGTCGTACTGCTCGGACGGGTGGTGGAGCGGATCGGACCGGTGACGGACATTCACACGGGGGTCATCGAGGACCTGTTCGCCTCCGATCTGGCGTTCCTGCAGGACTTCTACCGGAGGATCAACGCCGAGGGGCATACACGGGCGCAGGTGACGTGCCCTTCGTGTGACACGGCCTTCGCGGTCGACCTCGCGGGTGGTGGGCGCCTGGGGGAATCGTGACGTACGCGACGGAGCAGCTCTACGACGAAGTCGCGTACATCGCCTACCACTTCCACTGGCCCATGGATGCGATCCTCGAACTGGAACACCCCGAGCGGCGCCGCTACGTCGACCAGATCGCCCGGCTGAACCGGCTGGCCGGGGGGCGGTGAGCGGTGGTGTTCGACGCGCTGCGGAGCTGGTTGCGGGGCAGCGCCCCCGCGGCCGGCCCGGGGCCGGACACGGCGCGGGCCGCCGTGCCACCTCCCGAGGCCGATGGCGGCTGGCGTGACCTCGCGGTGCAGCGGCTCACGTTCGGGCCGCCGGAGCTGGTGAGCGACCCGCAGGGATTCGGCGGCTCGCTGGCCTCCTGGCGCAACCCGTCGCTGCAGCGCCGATTGGGCCACGCGGTGAGCGCGGATGCGCCGTCGGGGGTCGTCGGCGGAGTGCTGGAGCCCACGCCGCGTCCCGCGCCCGTGCAGAGGTGGGAGTCGTCGGCAGAACAGGTGCCGCCGCGTGGGCGGCCTGTGGGACAGGCGGCCGGCGATGAGGGGGCTGCGGCCACCCGGCCGGTCGAGTCGGTCCGGCCGGTCGAGTCGGTGGGGGCGGCCCCCTCGGTCGACGAGTCTGCTCCTGGGATCGTCACGGCGGCGGTCGCCCCCGTGACGCCGGTGGCTCCTGTGGTGGTTCCGCTCGCGCCGCAGCAGTCGCTGACCCTGGCCCGGGCCACGGAGTTGCCGCTGCGGACGCTTTCGGTCAGGGCGTTGCCGGCGGCGGCGCCCTCGGTGACGGCGCCGCGCGAGGCGGTGCCGGTACAGCGGGTGGAAGAGGGATCACAGTCCGACCCGGGACCCGAGCCGGTCGCGCCTTCCGTGGACGCGGAGCACCCCCTGGTGGGGGAACGACCCGCCGTCGAGGCCGGGCCCGCAGACGCGCTCGCTCCGGTCGCGCCGGTTGCGGTGCAGCGGGCGCATGACATGGGCCCTCTCGTGGGAGAGGAGCGGTCGTTGCCGGCGGAGCATCCAGTCCTGCCGATCATCGTTCCAGCTCTCCCGGGCACCCCGCGGAGCGCGCAGCGCCGGCACGCCGTCCCGGAAGGACCTTCGGCTGAGCCGGAACGGGCTCCAGATCCTGGGCAGCACCTGCAGCGGGTGGCTGATGGCCCACTGCCTGACCCACGGCATGACCCCCTGTGCGAGGAGCGGCAGAGCACGCCCTCGCCTTCCCTGGACCCGCTGGATTGCCTGGATGAGAAGCCTGAGCCCCGGCCGGAGTTCCGGACGGCCGAAGAGACGACTGCCGATGAGATGGGGCGGGCGGAGGAGCGGCCCTTGATCGGGCACGAGCCGATGGCCTCCGTGGACGCACCGGCCCGGGCGGCCACCGAAGCTCCGGCGCCCCCGCCGCTGTCCACGAACCTGCCGATGGAACCGCACGTGCGCCATGAGGTGCCTGCTGTACAGCGCTTGGAGGAGGAGGTCCCGGCCAGGGTGGCCGAACCATCGGCCCAGCGTCCGCTGGTGGGAGAGCAGCCGCTCAACCCGGCAGGCGCTCCACCACCGGAGACGGCGGAACACGCTCCGGTCCGGCGCGTCGGACTGGGGGCTCCGCTGCCGTCCGCGCCGGGACACCTACCCGTCCAGCGCCAGGAGCCGCAGCCTCCAGCCCCACCAGGATCCGCCCCCGCACCCCGGCGGCCAGGTCTGGGTGCTCCGCTGCCCGCCGTACCCGTACCCGTACCCGCACACGTATCGGCACCGCCTCCGGCCCCGGAGGCGGCGGCCCCGGAGGCGGCGGCCCCGGAGGCGGCGATGGCCGTGTCCGTCGTACCGGAGGCGCTGTCCGCGGTCGCGCAGGAACCGCTCGCGGTACCCGTGCCCGTCCAACGGCAGGAGGAGCCGCTGACGGTCGTACGGGCAACCCCGCTTCAGCGGGCCGCGGACGAGATAACCCTGGCACCGCAGCCGGGGCCGGGACCGGAGCCCATGGCCGGGCTCGTGGGGGAGCGCGGACTTGAGCCGCAGTCCGCATCCATGCCCGTGACTCGGACCGACGCCCCGACCCCGGAACCCGCGCCGCCCGCGGCCGTGCCGGTGACCTGGATGCCCTCGCCCGCCTCTCCCGTGCCCGTGCAGCGATCCGTTCAGGCGGAGCCGGCAGGGCCGAGGCACGCCGGGACGGCGGCCGTACCGCCTTTGGCCGTACCCCCCTCTGCCGTGCCGGTGTCGTGGGCGTCCCCGCCCGCTGCTCCCGTACGGCGACCGGAGCCGGTGGTCCCTGGCCCCGTCGTGTCCGCGGCCGTACCGTCCTGGGTACCGCCGCCCGTAGCTGCGCCTCTGCCCATGCAGCGATCCGCGGCTCCCGACTCACCTGGGCCGGTGCTCCGGGGACCCGGGCCCGTACCCGCGCCCGCGTCCGCACAGCAATCCGCGCTGCCAGGGCCGCAGCCAGGGCCGACCGCACCGGTGTCCTGGGCGCTCCCGCACGCTCCGGTGCAGCGAGCACCCGAGTGGGCACCGGAATCAGCACCGGCACCGGCACCTGAGCCGCCCCCGCCGCCACAACAACCCCCTGCCCAGGCGCAGCAACAGGCCGCCGTTCCAGCCGCGCCCGCAGCTTCCGCCGGCGGTGAGTCCACCGACGAGCTGGTCCGGCGGCTCGTCGGGCCCCTCGGCCGACTGCTCCGCGCCGAACTGCGGCTCGATCGGGAGCGGGCCGGTGTACGACTCGACCCCCGGCATTGAAGTCGCTGAAGTCACTGAAGGTCACTGAAAGCCCTGAAGGGAAGCCATGGCTCGGAACCAGCAGCCGGACCCCGCCGTGAGCGTGTGCTTCACGGTCGAGATCGACAACATCAACCTGGGGGCGTTCAACAGCTGTGAAGGCCTCGGCTGCGAAGTCGTCATGGAGCAACGCGAGGAAGGCGGCAACAACGGATACGTCTGGCAGCTGCCCTCCCGGATCAAGTACTCCAACATCAAGCTGAGCCGGCCCGTCACCAAGGACACCGAGAAGGTCACCGCCTGGCTGTCCGGCATGATCAACGGCGTTGACCGGAAGACCGCGCACATCAGCGCGATGACCGTCGAGGGCACGGTCGTGGCCCGCTGGAGCCTGATGGACGTGGTCCCCGTGCGCTGGACCGGGCCGTCCCTCAGCCCGGAGAACGTCAAGGTGGCCACCGAGACTCTTGAGATCGCCCACCACGGCTTCATCCACGGGGGGAGTTGAGGCACATGGGCACCCAGCCTGTCGCGTTCGTCGCCTCCGCCGCCCCGCCCGGCCCCGCCGATCCGAAGGGGAGCGGTGGCTCCCGCCCCAAGCTCGAACGGGCCTATCTGGAGCTGCGTCAGCCCCCGGCCGACGGCGGGACGACAACCCCCGGCCCGCGCATGGGGCAGATCGACTTCCAGTTCAACCCGAAGGAACTCACCCTCGCCAAGACCGCCAAGTGGGAGCGGAAGACCGCCAAGGGCGCCAAAAAGGCCGGGCCCGCGGAGTTCAAGGGCGCGGGGCCGTCCAAGCTCACCCTTGAGATGTTCTTCGACGCCACGGGCAAGCAGGACGGCAGCGTGGTGTCTGCCGTCGAGTCGCTGCTGTCCTGCTGTGTGCCCACCGACCAGACCCACCAGAAGCAGCAGGGTGTGCCACCCTGGGTGATCTTCCACTGGGGCGGGCTCACCGGTTTCGTCGGGTACGTCAGCCAAGTGCAGGCCAAGTACAGCCTCTTCACGCCCGGCGGCCTGCCCATCCGGGCCACCTGTCAGGTGACCCTGGAGGAGATCAGCGGGCCTGTGCCGGGGCAGAACCCCACCTCGGGCGCGCTCGCCACCCGCCGGGTGCACCGGGCGGTCTCCGGGGACACGCTCGCGCTGCTGGCCTGGCGGGAGTACGGAGACCCGGCCGCATGGCGGGACATCGCCGAGGCCAACGGCATCGACGATCCCATGCGCCTGGCGCCCGGGACGGAACTGCTGCTGCCCGCCGCTGAGGAGATCGGGGCCCCGCATGGCCGGTGAGAGCTTCGCCAACACCCTGGCCGTCGAGGTGAACGGACAGCCGCTGCCCGCACCCGTCGCCGAACTGATCGTCTCCGCCTACATCGACGACTCCACCCAGCTGCCCGATCTGTTCGTCGTCCGCTTCCGCGACCCCCACCACTTGGTACTGCCCAGGACGGGCATCACCATCGGTACGCCGATGAAGCTGTACGCCCGCGCCGGGGACGACCCACAGCGCCAACTCCTGGTGTCGGGCGAGGTCACGGCCGTGGAGATCGACCTCGACTCCACCGGCACCTTCACCGTGGTCCGCGGGCTCGACCACGCACACCGGTTCTTCCGCGGCCGCCGCGTCACCGGGTACCGGCAGATGACGGCCTCGGACATCGCCGTGCAGGTGGCCAAGCGGGCAGGGCTGCCCATCGGCAGGGTCGACTCCACGACCACGGTGTACGAGCATCTGGCCCAGCCCGGCATCACGGACTGGGAGTTCCTGCACCGGCTCGCGGATCTCGCGGGCACCGAAGTCGCCGTCGTCGACGGGAAGTTCACGTTCCGGGATCCGGCGAGGGCCGAGGCGGCGCCCGCGACCTCCACCCGGCCGCAGGCCAGCCCCTACGTGCTCGAGTTCGGGCGGAACCTGCTGCGCTGCCATGCCGCGGTCACCGCCGCGGACCAGGTCCAGCAGGTCGAGGTGCGCGGCTGGGACGTGCAGGCGAAGGCGGCCGTCGTCGGCCGGGCTCCCGCCGACCGCAGCGAACGGCTCCAGCTCGGGCTCACCCCGGGTCAGGCCGCCGACCCCTTCGGCAAGGCGGTCTTCCTGGCCACGGACACCCCGCACGGCACCCAGGCCGAGGCCGACCAGGCCGCGAAGGCGCTCGCCGCGGACCTCGCCGCCTCGTTCGCGGAGCTCGACGCGGTCGCCATGGGCATCCCGCAGTTGCGCGCCGGGACAGCCGTCACCCTCGCAGGCGTCGGGACGCCCTTCGAGGGGAAGTACACGATCTCCGGCAGTCGGCACGTCTTCGACCCCGACACCGGCTACCAGACGTGGATCACGGTCGGCGGCCGCTCCAACCGCTCGCTGTACGGGCTCGCCTCGGGCGGGGGCGGCGGACTCTCCCAGGACCGCATCGGCGGGCTCGTCAACGCGACGGTGACCGACACCCGGGATCCCGAGGGGCGGGGCCGGGTGAAGCTGGCCTTCCCCTGGTTGGACGGGGACTACGTCAGCGACTGGGCCAGGACCGCGGACCTCGGCGGCAAGGGCGGCGGAGGCATCTTCGGTCCGGAGGTCGGCGACGAAGTGCTGGTCGGCTTCGAACAGGGCCGGGTGGACCATCCCTATGTCCTCGGCGGGCTCTACAACGGCCAGGACAAGCCCTCCGAGCACGACTGCGCGCTCGTCGACTCCACGAGCGGGGCGACCAACCGCCGTTCGCTGCTGACCCGTTCCGGCAACCGGCTGGAGTTGCTGGACGCCGCCAACGGGCCCAAAGGCGTACGCCTGGCCACCGGCGACGGCAAACTCACCCTGCACCTCGACCAGAAGGCCACCTCCGTCACCGTGCACAGTGACGGCAAGGTCGAGATCACCGCCAAGGAGAAGGTCACCGTCAAGGCAGAGCAGGGCATCAGCATGGACGCCGGCACCGGAAAGCTCGAACTGTCCGGTCAGTCGGTCCAGGTCAAGGCCCAGACCGGGGTCGACCTCGACGGCGGCGCGGGCGCGGTGAAGCTCCGAACCAGCGGCCAGGTCGACGTCAAGGGCACCACCGTCGCGGTCAACGGTCAGGCCGCCACCGAGATCAAGGGTGGGGCCAGCTGCTCGATCAGCGCCGCCCTCGTACGTATCAACTAGCCGTACCACCAACCATGTCGCCAACCGTATCAACCAGCCTGAGGAGTCCTACGAGATGCCGCCTGCCGCACGCGTCGGTGACCCCACCGGGCACCCTGGGGTGATCGGGCCGCCCGGAGTGCCCACCGTGCTCATCGCGGGGATGCCCGCGGCCGTCGTCTCGACCCCTCACATCTGCTCGTTCCCGCCCCCGGCCGTGCACCCTCCGTCCGCGATCGCCCCGCCCGGCTGCCCCACCGTTCTCATCGGCGGCATGCCGGCCGCGCGCGTGGGTGACCTGGCCGCGTGCGGGGCGCCGATCGTCATGGGCGCGGTCACCGTGCTGATCGGGGGCTGAGGACGGTGGGAGAGCAGTTCATCGGTTCCGGCTGGGCCTTTCCGGTACGGACGGACGCGACCGGGGCCGTGGCCCTGGTCGGCGGGGACCGGGAGATCGAGGAGAGCATGCGGCTGATCCTCGGCACCGCGCCCGGCGAGCGGCCCATGCGCCCGGAGTTCGGGTGCGCGATCCACGACCATGTCTTCGCGCCGGCAGACGCGGCCACCGCCGCACACCTCGCGTACGAGGTGCGACTGTCGCTGGAACGCTGGGAGCCGCGGATCGAGCTGGTCGACGTCAGCGTCACCTTCGACGCGCAGGACGAGGGCACCCTCTACATCGACATCCGGTACGCGCCCAGGGGCACGAACGACCCCCGGAACCTGGTGTTTCCGTTCTATGTGATTCCCACACACGAGAACGGCTCCACGGAGGCAGGTGACCGGTGAGCCTGCCCGAGCCCAATCTCGACGACCGGCGCTTTCAGGACCTCGTCGACGAGGCGAAGCGGATGCTGCAGCAGCGCTGCCCCGAGTGGAGCGACCACAACGTGTCCGACCCGGGCGTCACGCTGATCGAGGCCTTCGCGCACATGACCGATCAGCTGATCTACCGGCTGAACCGGGTACCGGCCAAGAACCACGTGGCGTTCCTCGACCTGATCGGGCTCACCCTGCACCCGCCCACGGCCGCCCGCACCGACGTCACGTTCTGGCTCTCGGCGCCGCAGGACCAGACCGTCCATGTGCGGGAGGGGACCGAAGTCGCCACGCATCGCACCGAGACCGAGGAGGCCGTGGTCTTCTCGACGGTCCGCGAACTGGCCGTCGTCCCCGTGGAGTTGACCTCCCTTGCCGTCGTCACCGGAGAACCGGGCGCCGTGGCCGCCGACCAAGGGCCCGACCTGGCCGGCGGCCACGGGGTGCCCTGCTTCTCCGCCGTGCCGCGCCCCGGCGACGCCGTGCTCTTCGGCCTCTCGCGGGCCGCGCCCTCCTGCGTGGTGGCGCTGCGGCTGGACTTCCCGGTGGCCGGCCACGGCATCGACCCCGAACACCCGCCGCTGGCCTGGGAGGCATGGACGGCCGAGGGCTGGATCCGCTGCGAGGTCGACCGCGACGGTACGGGCGGCTTCAACCGGCCGGGCGACGTACTGCTCCAGCTGCCTGCCGGTCACCTGTCCTCCGTGGAGGCCCGGCAGCGGGCGGCCTGGCTGCGGTGCGTGGTGCAGGCCCCCGTCGAGGGGCAGCGTACGTACTCCGCGACCCCGCAGCTGCTGTCCGCCGAAGCGTTCACCATCGGCGGGACCGCCCCGGCCGTTCACGCCGAACGGGCCGACGAGGAGCTCCTCGGGGTTTCTGAAGGCGTGCCCGCCCAGACGTTCACGCTCGACCGTGCTCCCGTGGTGGCGGGCGGCCCGCCCTTCGTCGTGGAGACCGCGGCCCCCGGCGACCACTGGACGGAGTGGACCGAGGTCGGGCACTTCGGAGAATCCGGGCCGCTGGACCGCCACATCCGATTGGACCGGAGCACCGGTGAGGTGAGCTTCGGCCCGGCGGTACGGCAGGCCGACGGCACCCTCCGCCAGTACGGGGCCGTTCCCGCCAAGGGCGTTCCGGTGCGGATCCGCTCGTATCTCGCGGGCGGCGGACGGCGCGGCAACGTGGCGCGCCGCGCCCTCGCCGTGCTGCGCAGCTCGATCCCGTACATCGCACGGGTGGAAAACCGGCGGGCGGCGAGCGGCGGGGTCGACGGCGAGGACGTGGCGAACGCCCGGCTGCGCGGTGAGTTGGCGCTGCGCACCCGGGAGCGGGCCGTAACGGCCGACGACTACGAGTACCTGACCAGGCAGGCGGCTCCGGAGATCGCACGGGTGCGGTGCGTGGACGCGGGCGCGGGCGGGGTACGGGTGCTGCTGGTCCCGGCCGCGGAGGACGACGGCGAAGGACGCCTGGAGTTCGGGCGGATGGCCTGCCCGGAGCAGCTTCTGACCCGGGTCGCGGCGCATCTGGACGCGCGGCGCATGCTGGGCGCACGGCTGGTCGTCGAGCCGCCGTACTACCAGGGCGTGACGGTGGTCGCGGTGCTCCAGGCGGCGCCGGGCATCCCGGCCACCCGGGTGCAGCGGGCCGCACTCGCCGCTCTGTACCGCCGTCTGAACCCGCTCACGGGCGGGCCGAGTGGGAACGGCTGGCCGTTCGGGCGGGCCGTGCACAGCGGGGAGGCCTTCGCCGTTCTCCAGCAGGTCGCCGGGGTGGAGGCGGTGGAGAGCGTACGGCTGTTCCCTGCGGACCTTCAGACCCGCCGGCGGGGCGAACCGACGGAGCGGATCACGTTGGACGCGGGCTCGCTGGTCTTCAGCTACGACCACCAGGTGCGGGTGGTGTGAGACAAGTGGAGGTGACCGGTGGCGACTGAGCGCCGGATCGTGCCGGGGCTGCCGACCAGGCATCCGCTGGGAGCCCAACTGCCGGGCGTGTACGCGGACGACGACCTCGTCCAGCGGCTCACGGATGCACTCGACGAGGTGCTGGCACCCGTGCTGGGCGTGCTCGACAGCCTTCCCGCGTACTTCGACCCACGCCTGGCCCCCGACGACTTCCTGGCGCTGCTCGCGGCATGGGTGGGCGCGGAGGGCGAGGTGCGCGGAGCGGTGCCCGGGCACGCCTCCCGGGGCACCGCGAAGGGCCTTGGGGATCAGATCCGCCGGGTCTTCGGGGTCACCCCGGAGATCGAGGAGAGCGGCGGCACGGTGGCGTCGGCGACCGCGCTGACCCCGCTCCCGGGTGCGCCGCAGCCGCACCTGACCGTGCGGTTGCGGGTTCCCGACGCGGAGGCGGTGGACGAGGCGGCCGTGTCGGCGCTCGTGGCCCGCAACCGGCCGGTGCACCTGCCGTTCACCGTCGAGGTGATCGGGGAGCCGTAGCCGGCTGCGCCCTGTCGCCCGGGCGGCGGTCCCGAATGACCAGCGACGCACGGAACGCCCAGGGAAGCACTCATGTTGCACCCCCACGCCCATATGGGGTAATCAGTTACTCCGCCGGTGCGGAGAGTGAGCACCATCCTTGACCTCCTGTCGGGGGAGGAGGCCTTTATGCACAAAACAGTGTGCCAGCGGCTGGTGCCGGGGCTCGCTCGGGGAACGGCACCGCTGACGCTGCTCGTCGCTCCTGCCGGGTACGGCAAGACCACCCTGCTCACTCGGGCCGCGGACGTCTTCCCCGGGAAGGTGCTGCACTGGCGGCCGTGCCGTGACACTCTCGGGGTGCCTTCGCTGCTCGCCAGTCTGGGAAGGCAGTTGGAGCTGTCCGACCCGGTGTCCGTGGAGTCCGTCCTGCTGGCGGTCGAGCGCCGTGCGGATCCCGTCCTGCTGCTCGTCGACGGGGTCCACCATGTGCACGGCAGCCCGGCCGAGGCGTTACTGGAGGAACTGGCCGTGCTGGCGCCGCGGAACCTGCGGCTGATCCTGGCCGGCCGTCGGATGCCCGCGCTGAACCTCACCCGGCTGGAACTTGCCGATACGGCCGTACTGCGCGCCCGTGAACTGCGGCTGCCCGAAGGCGAGATCGCCTCCGTCTTCCCGGACGCCCCGGAGCTCACCCGGGAGCTCGCCGAACTCACCCGGGGCTGGCCCGGTCTGCTCAGACTCAGCAGGCCGGCGGTGCTTGCGGGCCGCGACCCGCTGGAGTCCGCCGCCCTGCGCACCTATCTGGACCGGGAAGTGCTGGAGGCACTGCCGCCCCGGCTCGTGCGTCTGATGGAACGGGGACCCGATGACCCCGGCAGCCACGACGGGACCGATGCGCCGGAACTCGCCGAGGAGTACGGCCTTGAGACCGACGTGCCACTGCTGCGGGCGCACCTGGCCCGGCACTGCGCACGGCCGGCCCGGCACACGGGCACCCCGCACCCTCCCGGTGCACAGACGTCCGCGTCGCTGTTCCTGCGCTGCTTCCAGCGGTACGAGGCCACCCTGGCGGGGCGGCCGCTGGACTGGAGCCGCACCCGGCCGCGCGTACGGGCGCTGGCCCGGCTGCTGTCCGTCCACGCAGGACGGCCAATCCACCGGGAGGAACTGATGGCCGCCCTGTGGCCGGAGAGCCCGGCCCATACGGCCGGACGCGGACTGCAGGTCGCGGTCTCGGCTCTGCGGACCGTCCTGGAACCGGGCACCGGACGGGGGAGGGCCCAGGTGCTGGTGCGATCGGGCGAGGCGTACATGCTGGTGCTGGACCCCGGAGGCAGCTGCGACGTACAGGCCTTCGAGGCCGCGGCCGGGGAGGGCCTGCGGGCGGCCGCGCGCGGGGAGGCGGACCGGGCGGCGGGGGCGCTGGGGCGGGCCCTGCGGCTCTACACCGGGGAGTTGCTGCCGGAGGACGGCCCGGCGGAGTGGGTGGTGCCGATCCGTGAGCGGTACCGCAACCAGGCGGTGCGGGCGGCCCATGCGCTGGCCGAGGTGGAACTCGGCCGGAACCGGGCGGCGGCTGCGGTGGCGGCCGCCGCGCACGCGCTGTCCGTGGACCCGTTCCAGGACGCGGTGTGGCGGTTGCTGATCGCGGCCCACCGGCAGGCCGGTGACCCGGTGGCGGCCCGGCACGCGGAGCGCCGGCACGCGCAGATGCTGGACACTCTGGGCGTCGTCTAACGGCAGCCGGCTCAGCGCCGTCTGAAGAACTCGACCTCGGCCAAGGCGAGATGGCGGCCGGCCCCGCCCCCGTACGCGTCCTGGACCGTGAGCCGGACGCGAACGGCATCGCTGACGGCGAGGTGGAAGCGCTGCCCTCCCGGCACGTCGGCCAGCCGGACGTCCCTGACGGTCGTCCCGCCGTCCTTCGAGGTGACGGTCACCAGCAGACTGCGGGGCCGCGCCTGGGTGAGGAACTTCTCGGCCACAGGGGAGCTGCCGGGATGGACGACGAGATCGAGCAGGCGAACGGGTTCGGCGAACGTCGCCTCCAGATACTCCCCTTCGGCGGCTCCGGGCTGCGCAGGTGTCCAGTACTTGTCCGTGGTCCCGTCCACGGCGAGGGCGGCCGGGTGCTGTTTCCCGGCACTCGATGCCGTCACCTTCACCGCATGCAGCTGCTCGGTCTTGGACATCCGGTCCCTCACTGCTTCCAGCGCGCGGCCGGCCTCGTCGCGGAAGGCGTACCCCACCGCGACGAGGACGCACAGGACCAGTAGCGGCAGGACGAACCGCGGCCGCCGCCACCGCCGGCGCGGTGGCCGCTCCCCGGCGACGGGCTTCGGCCTGGGGCGGCGGGTGAACAGCCGCCGCCACCAGGGCGGGCGGGGTACGACAGGCGCGTCCGCGAGGGAGGCACCGCAGCGTCGGCAGTAGCGTCTCGTCGGCACGTTTCCGCTGCCGCACTGGCCGCAGATGAGGTCGCCGGCCTGGGGCGGTGGTTCGGCGGCGTCCCCGTGCCGTGCCGGCGGCGGCACCTGACGGCCGGGCTCCTCGACCTGGGGCTGTACGGCGCGGAGGGGTGGGGCGGTGGGCTTCGGCGGGACGGTCGGCCCGCTCGACCGGGCTGCGGGTTCCTCCCGAGGCGTGGCGGTCGCGGGCCCTGTCGGAGTCGGGACTGCGCCGTCCGGCTCTGCCGCGGCTGCCGGGGCGTTCGGCTGGGCCCACTCGAGGAAGGCCCCGCAGGCGCCGCAGAACTGCTCGCCGGGATCACACCGATTCCCGCAGGCTGCGCAATTGACCACGGACCCCTCACCCCTTCCGCAACCATGCTGCGCCAGGCGGCGCCTGACGCACACGCCTGCAAGGGCAACCACCGAAGCGCCCGCCGCTGCCCTTTCGGGCGCCGTGCTGCGATGTGGGCCGGGCCGAGGCCCGTGGGGGAGGTGCGACGACGCCGTCGGCGTAGGCCGCTTCGAGGGCGGCCTCGGGTCGGAGGCGTGGCGTGGCACCCGGCGGAAGGCGGCCTCGACGGCCGTGGCGCGATCCCTCCGGCTGCCGGGAGTTGGTCGGTCAGCCGGTTCCGCAGCAGGTGAGGAGTACCGGTCCGCGTCGGTGTGGTGGGGCCGGGTGGCGGCCCTGGGGTCCGCTCGGTGGGCGGTCTCATGAGAGGTCCGGGACGGGCGGGGCGCTGGGGTGCGGAAGTTTGGTGGCGGGGGTGTGCTGCGCGTACTGGGCGGCTTGTGTGCGGAACATGGCCGCGTAGCGCCCCCGGGCGGCGATCAGTTCGTCGTGGCTGCCGTGCTCGGTGAGGCGGCCCTGGTTGAGGACGTAGATGGTGTCCGCGTGGCGGACGCCGGACATGCGGTGGGTGACCAGGACGACGGCCCGGTGCGGGCCGGCGAGCCGGCGGATGCTGTCGAAGGCGGCGATCTCGGCTTCGGGGTCGAGGGCGGAGGTGGGCTCGTCGACGATCAGCACACTGTCCGCCGGGCAGGTGGCGGTGCGCCAGTGCGTCCGCGCGAGTCCGATCTTCTGCCACTCTCCGCCGGACAGTTCCGACGCCCCGCGGAACATCCGGGCCAGCAGGGTCCGCAGCCCATGAGGCAGCTTCGCGATGACGGAAGACCCGCCGGCGTAGTCCACCGACGGACGCAGGTCGTCCTGGTCCGCCTCTCGGTCGGGCCGGCCGATGCGGATGTTGAGGGCGGCCGTCACCGGCCAGCGCTCGAAGTCCTGGGTCAGGAGGGAGACGCGGTCGAACACCTGGGTGCGGTCCAGGCCGGACAACTCGGCCTCGCCCCAGCGCACCGTTCCGCTCTGCGGCAGCAACAGGCCGGCGAGGACCTTCATCAGCGTGCTCTTGCCCGAGCCGTTCTCGCCCACCACGGCGGTCACCGACCCCATGGGAAGTGTGAGTGAGACCCCGTCCAGCGCCGGAGCGTCTCGGTCCGGGTAGTGGTAGGTGACCTTGTCGAGGACGACCCGGTCGACCCGCGCCGGCAACTGTTCCCCGCCCGCGGGGATGGCCCGTCGAGCGGCCTCCGTCAGGAACCGGTCGTGGTCCTGGACGTACAAGGACTCCTCGTGCAGGTCGTTGACGTTCATGACCAGCGCGCCGAGGCTCGCCGAGCCGGACCGTACGGCGATCACCGCGGTGCCGGCCACGGCGAGACTCATGTGCCCGGCCGTGATCAGCCACAGCATCACCCCGTATGTGCAGGCCATCGCCACGCCTGACGCGGCGGCCGCCACGAGTTCGGTGAGCGCCTTGCCGTTGGCGAGCCGCTTCTGCTCGGCCTCGGCGCTCTCGGCCATGCCCCGGTACTTCTCCAGGAGGAACGGGCCGACCGCATGGATCCGCACCTCCTGGGCGGCGCTGCGCTCGGTCAGCAGGTTGCCGATCAAGCGGCTGGCGCGCACATGCTCGACCCACGTCATCACCGACACGTAGCGCTCCTGCGCCACCCGCATCGCTCCCCAGCCGCGCGGCGCCGCGATCAGGAGCAGCATGGGCAGAAGCGCGGGGTGCAGGACGGTGAGGACGCCGGCGGTGGCGATCAGGGAGATGGTGCCGTTCAGCGCGGCGACACAAGCGCTGATCATGCGCCGGGCGGAGGCGGCACCGTACTGGGCGACGTCGATCAGCCTGCGGAACTCCGGGTCCTCGATGGCCTCGAGCTCCACCACGGTGGCCGCGGCCAGATACTCGGTCGTGGCGATCCTCTCCACCAAGGGCTCGAGGCGTCCGGCCCGGGAGGTGGACCAGCATGCGAGACCGGCGTTCACCACGGCGACGGCCGCGGCGGCGATGAGGGCGGGAAGAGCGCTGTGCAACCGGTCGAGGGGCGTGCCGTCGCCGAGCACAGCGTGCATCACCGCGTTGACCGCGAGGAGGGTGACGGCTGCCGCGATGCCCTGACCGATCTCGCTCACGCCGACCGCCAGCAGCGCCGGACGGTCGGCGGCCCAGGCCCTGCGTAACGTGCCTCCGACCAGCCGGGGCATGGCGCGAATGGCGGAAAGCATCGTCAGATCCAGGCGGGCGCGCTCGTGCTCGGCCCAGGCCATGTCATAGCGCAGCGGCCCGCCGAACAGTTCTTGCTCGGCCGCGGAAACGGTCGGCTCGTCCATCCGCACCCGGCGCAGGTACCTTTTCACGTTCCCCCTCCTTGGGACGACGACCCGAAGGGCACGGCGTTCCTGCCCCGCGAGGTGCTGTGGGCCTCGATTTCCCGGTCCTGGTCGGACGGTCACCCCGTGCCCGTGCTCAACGGGCCGAGACACTTCTACCCTCTCTGCGAGTCGCGAGGCACCCGGAACAGCGTCCGCCGCGGCTGCCGCGCAGGCCGCCCCGGCCTCGCACGGTGAGCAGGTCGGCGTGCAGTCGGGGGAAAGGTCCGACTCAGTCCCGGTTTTGAATAGCCCTGGGTCCTACGCCGACGTGGTGTTCAAGGGCACCGGGCAGGCCGGGGAGAGGAACTGTCGTCTTGTGGCGAAGGGCTGAGGCCGGGTGCCCGGCCGGACGCGGTGTTCTGTTCTTCGGCATGCCGTGCCAGGCAGTGGCGAACGGAACGCAGGTTACGCAAGCGCCTGGCGGCCGTGCAGGACGGTGCAGGGCGAGGCCGAGTGCCCCGAGTGGGGCCCGCTGGATCGTCGGCGTCGACCGGCGCTCGGGATCACCGCGATCCACACTCTGGCCCGGGACGAGCAGGTCGCCACCACGGTGACCACCGGTCTGCTGCGTCGGCCGGAGGTCGCTTTCAAGGCGATGAGCGACGTCACCGCCCGCCACCAGGTCAATCACGCTCAGGTCGAGCGGGGCCGACAGGCCCGCGAACACTTCGAGGACACCAGCCCGGTCGCCCCGACCGTCTGCCACATCGACCGGACAGTGGAGTTCCTGGACCTGGTCCGCCTGCAACTCGTTCGTGGCCGCAGCCGGGCAGGCGGTCCACGGCCTGCTGGACCGCACCCTCGGCGAGGATGAACGGACCTGGGGGAAACGACACCTCAACCTCACGATCAAGACCGTCAGCCGCCCCAAGGACTCCTCCGGGTTTGTCGTCCTGCCCCGAAGTTGGGTCGTTGAACGGAGTCCCGCCCGGATCATGCACGCCCGCCGCCATGCGCGCGACTACGAACGGCTCGTCCAGCACTCCGAGACTCTGATCACCTGGGTTGCCATCACCCTGATGACCCGTCGACTCACTCGCGGCAGTAGGAAGAGCTTGGGAGCGGTACTCATAGCCGCCGAGAACGTCACAGGATGAGGTTGACGGTGAGGTTCGTTTCCGATTCGTTGACAGGGTCGGCGGTGATGAAGCCTTGGGCCGTGCGGTAGTCCGCCGTACCGCCGGTGATCGCGAACGTGATCGGTCCAGGACCGACGCTGGTGACGGTGAACCGGCCTTCCGCGGTGATCCGTCCTTCGGGAAGGTGGAGTGTGACCGCGCATTGCAGGTCGTACTCATCGCCGGGCGCGGTACGGGTCACCGTGCAGATCGAGCCGAAGTCACCGACCGTGACGCCGTCGCGGATGAGATCCCCGCTGGAGACCTGTTCATCCCCCAGACTGGTAGCGGCCGATTCATCCACATCGATGAAGCTGGATTGAGTCACGCTCGAGACCAGCTCGAAGACTTCCTCCACCCGCGTGCCCGGCTCGCCCTGCGGGCCTTGTGCGCCCTGGCTTCCTTGGGATCCCTGCGATCCGGCCGTACCCGGCTCGCCCTGGGGCCCTTGAGTTCCAATACCGGTGTCACCTTGCGGCCCCTGGGAACCCTGCACCCCTTGGGCGCCGGTGTCACCCTGCGCGCCCTGGCTTCCTTGAGTGCCCTGAGGCCCCTGTGGCCCGGGTCGGCCTTCGCCCCGGTGCGGTCGCCCGGGACCTTGCGGGTCGCGATCGCGATCGATTTCGCCCAGTCGTGCTCGGGAAGTGAAGTCATCGCTCGTGGCGCCGTTCGGACCGGGAAGCCCCTGGCTGTTCCCGAGGCCGGACCTGTGGATCGCATCGGCGAAAGCGACCGTATTCGGGAGCATGCTGAGGGCTGCGGCAAGCGTCCCCGCCGAGACCATGGTGACTGCCCTGATGCGGGGGTACGGACGCGCTTTCCGCTTCACAGGAAGACCTTTCTGGAACGGGCAATACCCCACGGACACGACCGACACATCCCTCTTCGCAGGTGGAGACGCTTTACTGCGACTCCATGAGCTGGTCGGTGAACCAGTCGTACGCCATCCACACAAGAGCGACGTCCGTGCGATCCGCACATAGACCGTGTCGTACGCGAAGATCACCCCATTGGCAGGCAGACGTGTCCCCGCCAATCCGGCTGCTGCCACTCAATGCGTCCCGCCATCACGGTTCATGCGGCAGTGAAGAACACGATCGAGGACGCGACGGCACCGGAGCCAGGGCCTCAGCGGTCCGCCGTGGCAGGCCGGGCTCGAGTACAGGGTCACACTCTGATTGGTGAGATTCCGAGCCTGTGGATGCATTCCCTTCCGGGAAGATCCCGCAGGAGGGGCCAGCAGGTTGTGTACGGATCTTCGTGGGCATCTTGGGTGCTCGCTGATACGACGATGGTTGACAGGACCAAGCCGGTTGCCGCGGACAGCAGTTCAGAAAGAGGTGCTCAAAGGGACCGCCCGATGCCCCGGGCGGACATCGGGCGGTCGCTTTCCGTATCGCAGTTCATGGCCACCGGATTGCGTGCCACCGACCTACGGGGCGGCTGGCGATCCCCCTCTCTTGAAAGCCAACGAGCTGAAGCACTGAACACGGCACCCCACTACCAGTGACCCCACGGGGCCTTCGGCGGCCAACCGCCAGCATCACGCCTCAGCGCAAGAGTCAGCACCGTCCTGGCCTCCTACACATGGGCGGAAGGGCGGGTGACCACGTTGATGTTGAACGTGTGGGCCCCCAGACCGCCCGCGATGCCCATGAAGAGCAGGGCAAAGTGCTCCTGTCCCCGTGCGGTGGTGATACCGCCGATGTCCAGCTGGGACGACCGGGGCCAGCCGAGGTCGGTGAGCAGTCGGCCGGTGGTCCGTTTGGCTTCGGCGTCGTCGCCGGAGAGGAAGACGGTGCTCGGGCCGTCGAGACCGTCCGGGGCGATCATCACGGTGGAGTCCATGGTGCACAGCGTCTTGACGACGGGTGTCAGGGGGAAGGCTTCCTGGATCTGTTCACCCAGGCTGCTGTTGGGGTGCGAGAGCTTGGTGAAGTCGTCGGAGAGCCCGACCCCGACATCGATCAGCAGGGTGCCGGCCAGCGCCGGTGCCCCGATGGAGTGCAGCAGTTCCACGGAGACGGCACCCGGGGTGGCGTTGACCAGTACCTCTGCGTGGGCGGCTGTCTCGCTCAGTCCCGCCACGGGGAGACCGAGGTCCGTCCGGTCCGTCGGCCGTCGTGAACCGAGGAGCACGTCGTGTCCTGCGGCGCCCCAGCCGTGTGCCAATGCTCGGGCGACGTTGCCGGTGCCAAGTAGTCCTATACGCATGGTGTGGACGCTAGACATCGTCGGGTCTTGGCGAATCGGCCTGCAGGCCCTGGTGGACCGGCACCAAAGACGTAGTTCTGCCGTCCCGCCGCGTTCTGCGGCCGGACGAGTGCGCCCTTGGGTGCTGCCGGTCGGCAGAGGCCGTCCTGGCCGCCGTGTCCCGTGCCTGCGCCGCGACGACACCGGGAGCGGCCACCGCCCGGCGAAGTACGCGAAGACGTCCGGAAGTTGGCCGACCCGAGCAGGACTCCCACGCGCTAGGGGCGTCGTACCACCGCAGTTGTGCTCTGCGGTAGGGCGCCGACCGGGTTCTACCTACCGCTGCGCCCGCAAGAGCCGGCGCTCCTGTCCGCATAACGCAGCAGTACCGCACCCGAGACGAACGGTCGTGTCTCCAGAAGGTCCAGTTTTGCGTCAGCGGACTCGAACAGCCGCGCGCCGTGGCCGACGACCACCGGGAAGACGAACAGCCGGTACTCGTCGACCAGCCTCGCGGCGATCAGGGCGTGGACGAGCTGCACGCTGCCCGTCGCGACGATGTCGCGGCCCGGTGCCTCCTTCAACGCCCGCACTTCATCGATCAGGGGACCACGCAGCACGGTGGAGTTCTCCCAGCCCGGGTCCTCCATCGTGCGGGAGACGACGTACTTGTCCACCTCATCGAGGTAGGCGGACACGCCGGTGCGGTCGTCCTTCTGTTCAGGCCAGAAGCCACGGAAAGCTTCGAAGGTGTTACGGCCCACGAGCAGCGCGTCAGCAGCCTCCCGGTGTTCGGTGTTCGCCGCCGTGATGTCGGACTGGTCGATGTCCTTGCCCAGGGGGTCGAACCATCCCCCCGACAACTCGATCACACCGTCGAGGGTGATGTTTTCGGTGACGACGAGCTTGCGCATCGGCGAGCCTCCCTGAGTGTTGCGTCCACATGCCGACACCTCCCGGTCCTCGAAGGCATCACCGACCGACGAGCTCGCGCAGCAGCATCCGCCGGCCAGGGGACGCCGGTCGTCGTCCGACTCGGTCCGGTCCAGGAGTCACGCGTCGCGGCCGGCTTCCTGAGCCGCTCGCTCCAGCCGGCTTCGATAGTTCTCCCACCACGCCGAGTCGCCCTGCGCCATGCTGTCGTTGTCCTTGTTCATCCCGACGGCCCCGTCCATGAGTTCCCGGACGATGTCGGCGTGTCCCGCGTGCCGGTGCGTATCAGCAATCACGCGCACTACGGCATGATGCAACGTCACCTTGTTCCTGTTGCTCGGCCACCACGGCACCGTGCCGATCGTGTCCAGGGCCAGTGCCTCGATCGTCGCGTCCGCGTGCGCCCACGCCCGGCGGTAGAGCCCCACGATGTCCTCGTGTGACTCGTCGGCGGTGACCCACATGTCCGCGTTGGGCTCAGCGCCGTCCTCGAGCCAGGGCAGCGGCTCGCCGGCGGGCCGTCCGAAGGTGTCGCCGAGATAGCCCAGTTCCACGCCGGCCGCGTGTTTCACCATGCCCAGGAGGTTGGTGCCGGTCGGCGTCAGCGGGCGACGGATGTCGTACTCCGAGAGCCCTTCGAGCTTCCACAGCAGGGCATCACGGGCGGACTGGAGGTAAAAGTGGAGGTCGGCCTTGGGATCCGTTGCGGTCATGCGACCAGTCTGCCGCTCGCGCGATCTTTGTCCACGGCCTTTGCAGCCGCTCGCGGCGAACAGTCGGCGTCTGCCTCATCAGGGTCGGTCCGGCGGTCCGTGGCCCCACAAGGAGCCGAACCCGACCATGTCGGCCCCGCTCAGCAGGAGCTGCGTCACCGCCAGTCCTGCCACCGCCATCGCCGCCCGGAAGGGCCACCGGCTGCCGGCGTCGGACCGTACAGCGGTACCGGCGACCGCGACAGCGCCGGCCGTGGCTGCCACTACCCGACCCGGTGCCCCGACCGCACCTGACGGTCCTGCGACGAGCACGCCGACAGCCGCCAGCATCATCAGGGGAGCGAGCCACCGGCACGCGGTCGCGCCAAGGCGTTGCGGCAGCCCGCGTACGCCCCCCGCGAGATCCTCTTCGATGTCGGGAAGCACGTTGACGAAATGCGCACCCACTCCGAGCAGGGCACCAGCGGTGACCGCCCACCAGGCAGGCCAGGGTCGGGAGGCGAGGCCGAGGGTGACGAAGGCAGGAAGTGAGGCGAAGCCGAGGGCGTACGGGAGCGGGGACAGAACCGTGCCCTTGAGGCCCAGGTTGTACGCCCAGCCGCCGGCTGCGACTCCGGCCAGGTGCACAGCCGCGGCAAGGCCTCCGCTGAGCAAGGAGAGCGGTACGCAGACCAGCAGCGCCGTGCCGGCCGCAGCGGCCACCACCCGCGGCGGCAGAGCGCCCCCTGCCAGTGGCTTGTCACGGCGACCGGCCGCGGTGTCACGCTGTGCGTCGATCGCATCGTTGCACCACCCCACGGAGAGCTGCCCCGCCAGCACCGCTGCCGCGACCGCCGCACAGCCGCCGGGGCCGCGGCCCACCGACACGGCCAGCGCCGTCGCGAAGAGCGTCACGGCGACCGCGGGTTCGGGATGGCAGGAGCGCAGCAACACCGTCAGCCGGTGTGTCGCCCGCCGGGAAGCCGCAGAGGGGTATAGAGACACGGGGGCAAGGTATTCGCCGTTCAGGACGTGAGGAGACATTCCCGGATGCGTGTCCCTGTGGCCGTCGACGATCTCGTTGCGCCCTCCACCGTGGGGGAGCGGCACACCGTCATCGACCGGGGGACGTCCGTCGCCGCCGTCCACACGGCTCTGCCGCCGCACCGGTACGCCCAGAGTGACCTCACGGAGCTGATGGGAGACCTGTGTCTCGAGCCCGGGGCGGACCGTGCGCTGTTGCGCCGTCTGCACACCTCGGCCGGAGTACGCACCCGTCACCTCGCTCTGCCGATCGAGCAGTATGCCGGGCTCGGCGACTTCGGCCAGGCCAATGCCGCCTGGATGACGGTCGGTCTGGCCCTCGCAGAGGAAGCGCTGTCCGGCGCCCTGGACGCGGCCGGACTCACGGCCGCGGACATCGATCTGCTGGTCTGCACGTCCATCACCGGTGTCGCCGCCCCCTCGCTCGACGCCCGGCTTGCCCTGCGCATGGGCATGCGGGCCGACGTCAAGAGGGTCCCGGTCTTCGGCCTGGGCTGCGTCGGCGGCGCGGCCGGACTCGGCCGATTGCACGACTACCTGCTCGGGCACCCGGACGACACGGCGGTGCTGCTCAGTGTCGAGCTGTGCTCGTTGACGCTGCAGCGCGACGGATCGCTCGCGAATCTTGTCGCCGGCGCCCTGTTCGGTGACGGTGCGGCGGCGGTCGTCGCACGCGGCGGCGACGCCGGTCGGCGGGGCGCCGGCTGGCCGATGGTGGCCGCCACTCGCGGACACCTCTACCCGGACACCGAGCATCTGCTCGGCTGGAGGATCGGTGCCAGCGGCTTCCGCGTGGTCGTCGACGCCGGGATCCCGGACGTTGTCCGCACTCATCTCGGCGACGATCTGCGGAACTTCCTCGCCACTCATGGCCTTGTCCCGGACGACATCGGTACCTGGATCTGCCATCCGGGTGGCCCGAAGGTTCTCGTGGCGGTCGGCGACGCGCTGGAGCTGCCCGACGGCGCGCTCGACTCCTCCTGGCGGTCGTTGGCCGGTGTGGGGAACCTGTCGTCGGCCTCGGTACTGCGTGTGCTCGAGGACGTCGCGACGCGTTGCCGACCCGATCCCGGCACCTGGGGCGTCCTGCTGGCCATGGGGCCCGGCTTCTGTGCCGAATTCGTCCTCCTGCGCTGGTGAGGAACTGCTCATGTCCTGGTACGTACTTCTCGTCATGGCCGTCGCGGCGGAGCGCCTCGTCGAACTTGTCGTAGCCCGTCGCAATGCGGCTTGGTCCCTCTCGCGTAACGGTGTGGAGCACGGCCGCAACCACTACCCCGTGATGGTGGCGCTGCACACGGCTCTGCTCGCGTGCTGCCTGATCGAACCGGTGCTCGGCAACCGGCCGTTCCTTCCCGCACTCGGCTGGCCCATGCTGGCCGTCGTGCTGCTGGCCCAGGCGCTGCGGTGGTGGTGCATCACCACCCTCGGACCGCACTGGAACACCCGCGTCATCGTGATCCCCGGCGCCCGGCTCGTCCGCGCCGGACCGTACCGCTTCGTCCGCCACCCCAACTACGTCGCCGTCGTTGCGGAAGTCGCCGCCCTCCCGCTGGTCCACTCGGCGTGGATGACCGCCTGCGTGCTGACCGCGGCCAACGTGATGCTGCTCATGGTGCGCATCCGATGCGAGAACGCCGCCCTGGGCACGGCAGTGACCGCGTGAGCCGTATCCACGACCTCCTCGTCGCCGGGGGCGGACCCGCCGGTCTGGCGACTGCTCTGCACGCCGCACGGGCCGGCTTCGACGTCGTCGTGGCGGAACCGCGCAGTGCGCCGGTCGACAAGGCATGCGGCGAGGGACTCATGCCCGGCGCGGTCCGGGCATTGCGGGCACTCGGTCTCACGATCTCCGGCCGGCCGATCGAGGGCATCCACTACGTCCAGGGCTCTCGCGGTGTCCAGGCGATGTTCCGGCACGGCCCTGGCCTCGGTGTGCGGCGCATCAGCCTGCATGCCGCGCTCCACGCCGCCGTCGTCGAGGCGGGAGTCCCCGTACTGCCCGTCCGCGTCGGAGAGGTACGGCAGACCGCCACGGGTGTCACCGAAGGCAACGCCGGGCTGCGCGCCAGATGGCTGATCGCCGCGGACGGCCTGCACTCTCCTGTACGGCGCTCACTCGGGCTCGGAGTGACGACCGCCGGCACGCCTCGGTACGGCCTGCGCAGGCACTACGCCGTACCGCCGCGGTCGAACTGCGTGGAAGTCCACTGGGGCCGACGTGGAGAGGTGTATGTGACACCGCTCGGCCCGGAGCTCCTGGGGGTCGCGCTGCTGACCTCGGAGCGCTCGCCCTTCGAAAGACAACTGGACGCGTTCCCCGCACTGGCCGCCCGGCTCCCCGCTGCGGCGGCCGTCACGCCGGTGCGTGGTGCCGGGCCACTGCGACAGAAGGCGCACACACGGGTCCACGGCCGGGTGCTGCTCGTCGGCGACGCGGCCGGATACATCGATGCGCTGACCGGCGAAGGGATCTCGCTGGCCCTGGCCGGCGCCGAAGTCCTCGTCGACCACCTGCGCCGGGGCACGCCGCTCGGTTACGAAGCGGCCTGGCGGCGTGCCACGCAACGGCACCGGCTGCTGACGGAGTGCTTGCTCAGAGCCCGACGGCATCCTGCGATGGCCCGGCGGATCGTACCCATGGCGGAGCGGATGCCCCGCCTGTTCGCCGCCGTCGTGAACGCGCTGGCGTGAGCAGGTCCGGAGACCGTGCCCCGGCTGCCCCGGCTGCCCCGGCTGCCCCGGCGGTCGGGTCGGCGCAGACTGGGCGTATGGGCATCCTGCCGCCGGTCGTCGGCATCGAACCGTCCTCCGCGGATGGCCGGCGTGTACGCATCGCGGGCCGGATCATGGGCATGGGCCACAGCCTGCGGGACCTGCAGGAGTTCCTCCGTCACGCCGGCCTCGAGCCCGACGCGTTCGAGCGCCGAGATGTCGCGGTGCTGGTCGGTCTCCAGGCCGCCGGTAAATCCACCTTCTACCGGTAGTGCCTCTCCACCGGCCATGACCAGGTGAGCAAGGATCTGTTCCCTCGCGCGGCCCGGAACAAGCAGCGGCGGCAGATGCGCCTCGTGGAGGAAACACTGGCGTCGGGACGGCCGGTCGCCGTGGACAACACCAACCCGTCGCCGAGGGAGTGGGGACCGCTGATCGCACTGGGGCATGCCATGGGGGCAACCGTGACGGCGTACTGGTTCCCGCCGGACCTCGACGGCTCGCTGCGGCGCAACGCCGCCCGTCAGGGGCGGGAACGGGTTCCGGACGTCGGTGTGCACGATACGCTCCGGCGACTGCGCCGGCCGTCCCTCGCCGACGGTTTCGACGCCGTGCACGAAGTGCGATTCGACGGTGCGGGAGGCTTCCAGGTGCGGCCGCTGCCGCACCCCGCGCCGCACGGCCGTCGAGGCGGCCTGCCCCGGGATCAGTCGTGGCCGGCTTCCTGAGCCAGGTGCTCCGGCCGGCGACAGCAGTGCTCCCACCACGACCGATCACCCGGCCGCACGTTGTTGTTCCCCTTCGCTCGTCGCTGGGCTACCTTGCGCTGCCGGCAAACCCTCCGCCCGTCGCGCGGTCGCATGCCGGCGACAGGGGGACAGGTCTGCAGCACAGGTCGTCGATCACGACTCGTGACGTCAGGCCATGGCCTTCAGACGGGAGTCGAGAGTGTCGACACCAGGGACGAACCAGACGTGGTCGGACCGGTTCGATTCGTGGACAAGGGCGCGCAGGGCGGAACTGGCCTCCAGGTGACGGGAGATGTCGCCGATGACGACCAGGCGCAGCCGGTGGTTGACGAACTTCTGCATGATTTCGCCCGCGAAGCGAGTGCCCAGGGAGAAGAACTGCTCGTCCAGCCGCTCGGCGGGGACGACCACCACCTCGGCGCCGAGGAAGACCGAGCCGATGAGGTCCACCTGAACCCCGCCCCGATCCTCCACGACGTCCGTCACTGCTGGCCTCCCTCTCGACCGGGCACGGTTGCCGACCTGTCGACAGGAATACGGATCAGGGTGGTTGCCGCCCGTCGACGAGTGGAACGCCGGCTTGTCGACGGGGCCGTCTCGGGCCGGTGTGAGCAGCCGGCCGCTGCCGCGATGACGACCACGAACGAACCCGCAGGGAATGCGGCGCGCGCGGTACGGGTGCCGGGGCCAAATTACCCATAGGTATGACGTGACTTCCAGCACGCACGGCAGTAGAACGTGTTCCCATTCACTCAAGGGTGAGGAACATCGTATGAGCCCTCCTGTCGGGCAGGACAGACCCGTTGAGGGCATGTCCCGTCGTCACCTCATCGCTGGAACCGGTTCTGTTCTGAGCGGCGTACTCCTCGCAGGACACGCGTCCGCGACCCACGCACGGCCCGCACCGGTCGCCGCCCCCTTCGACGCCGGGGCGCACGTCCCGGCCCTCGTGGTCGGCACCGGGTACGGCGGCTGCGTCGCCGCGTTACGCCTGGCCCGCGCCGGCGTCGACGTGCACATGGCCGAGATGGGGATGGCGTGGGACACGCCCGGCCCTGACGGCAAGACATTCGCCAACACCACCGAGCCCGATCACCGGTCGTTCTGGCTGCGCACCAGGACCAAGCAGCCGCTGAGCAACTTCCTCGGCTTCCCGCTCGACAAGGACGTCCCCCGGTACACCGGGATCCTGGACGCCGAGGAATTCGGCGGCATCACCGTCTACCAGGGCCGAGGCGTCGGCGGTGGCTCCCTGGTCAACGGCGGCATGGCGGTCACGCCCCGGCGGGAGAACTTCCCAGCCGTCCTGCCCACCGTCGACGCCGGCGAGATGTACGACGTCTACTACCCGCGCGCCAACGCCGGGCTCGGGGTGGCCACCGTGGACCAGGGCTGGTGGGAGAGCGCCGCCTGCTACCAGTACGCCCGGGTCGGCCGTAAGCACGCGGAGCGTTCCGGCTTCCCGTTCGTCTTCGTGCCCAATGTGTACGACTGGGACTACATGGAGCAGGAGGCGGCCGGCACCGTGCCACGCTCGGCGCTGGAGGGCGAGGTCCTCTTCGGCAACAACCACGGCAAGAAGTCGCTGCAGAAGACCTATCTCGCCCGGGCCCTGGCCACGGGCCGGGTCTCCGTCTCGCCGCTGCACAAGGTCACTTCGGTCGCGCCGGCCGTCGGCGGCGGCTACAGGGTCCTCATCGACCAACTCGACACCACCGGGGTCACTACGGCCACCAAGACCGTCACGGCCGACAAGGTGTTCTTCGCGGCCGGCAGCGTCGGCACCAGCAAGCTGCTGACCAGACTGAAGGCCACCGGTGTGCTGCCCGCTCTCAACGCCGAGATCGGCAAGGGGTGGGGCGACAACGGCAACGTCATGTGCGGCCGCGCCAACCACATGTGGGACGCGACCGGTTGTCTGCAGTCCGCCATGCCCACGGCCGGCATCGACAACTGGGCGGCCGGTGGGGTGTTCGCCGAGGTCGCACCGCTGCCCACGGGCATCGAGAGCTATGCCTCGTTCTATCTGTCGATCACCAAGAATCCGCACCGGGCTGCGTTCACGTGGAACGCCGCCGCGGGCCGGGTCGACCTGGACTGGCGGACGGCATGGAAGCAGCCGTCCATCGACGCCGCCAGGACGATCTTCGACAGGATCAACGCGAAGGAGGGGACGATCTACCGGACCGATCTCTTCGGCGCGTACAAGATCTGGGGCGACCACCTCACGTACCACCCGCTGGGCGGCGCCGTGCTGGACAGGGCCACGGACAACCACGGCCGCCTGCACGGCTATCGGGGGCTGTACGTCATCGACGGTGCGCTGATCCCCGGGAACGCCAGCGTGAATCCGTTCGTCACGATCACGGCGCTCGCCGAGCGGAACATCGAGCGGATCATCGCCGAAGACCTGTGAGCGTGACGGCGGAACTCAATGCCCCGGCAGCACGCACACGTGTCCACGTCGTTGCCGCAGGGTGGGCAGCCACGGCGCGGATGGCCGCGCGGCCGACATTGCCCGTGCCCCACACCGCCGTCGGAATCATGCGGCGGAGGGCAGCGCCGGGGCCCGAAGGTTCCCAGAGCCGTGAACCGGGCAATACCGCACACCGCGGAGCGTGGACCGCGAGCCTGGTGGCGCTGACACCAGGCTCAGCACGCACTCCCTGCACGGTTGCGTGCCCGTCATGATCACCGTCATGAACCGACCCACCACCCTGATCACCGGTGCTACCCAGGGCCTCGGCCGCGGTATCGCCCTCGACCTCGCCCGCCGCGGCGGGACTCTGCTGCTCCACGGCCGCGACGCCGCACGCCTCGAGGCGGTCGCGGCGGAGGTAGGGGCAGCCGCGCCCGACACGACGGTCCGTACCGTTCTCGCCGACCTTGCGGACCTCGATCAGGTGCACACCATGGCCTCCCGGATCCTCGAGAGCGAGCCCCGTCTCGACGCGCTCGTCAACAACGCGGTCGCCGGCGGCGGGGCCGAGCCGCTGCTTCGGGAACTCAGTGCCCAGGGACACGAACTGCGCTTCGCCGTCAACCACCTCGCGCCGTACGCCCTCGTCCGCGACCTGCTGCCGCTGCTGACGTCCTCCGCGCCCGCCCGCGTCGTCAACGTCGCCTCCATCGGCCAGGAGACCATCGACTTCGACGACATCATGCTGGAGCAGGGCTACGAGGGGCTGCGTGCCTACTGCCGCAGCAAGCTCGCCCTGATCATGGCGACGTTCGAGCTGGCGCAGGAACTCGCGGGCACCGGCGTCACCGTGAACGCCCTCCACCCGGCCCACCTGATGGACACCCAAGGCGTGCGCGAGCACGGCCTCACGCCCGTCACCGGCATCGACGAAGGCGTGCGGCCGACCGTCAGGCTGCTCACCGACCCGGAGCTGGCAGCCGTGACGGGCCGTTACTTCGACCGGTTCACCGACGCGCGTGCTCACGAACAGGCCTACGACACCGGCGCCCGTGAACGCCTCATGGAACTGACCCGCGCCCTCGTCGACCCGGCCGGGCGGGCGTTCACGCACTCCTAGACAACCGGCCACGTCGCGGGCGGTCACCTGACATCAACCCACAGAAGACTTCGGGCGGTTCACACCGAACAGCCAAGGAGGATCTTGTGGGCATACGTCCCGTTTCCCGGCGGCAGCTGCTCGGCTTCGGCGGAGCGGGTGCCGCCGCGCTGATGCTCGGCACCGGCGAGTGGGGCTCCGCCTCCGCCCACGCCGCCCCCGCCATGAAGGGCAACCCCTTCTCCCTCGGTGTCGCCTCGGGGGAGCCGCGGTCCGACGGCGTGGTGCTCTGGACGAGGCTGGCCCCCGACCCGTTCGCCCAGGACGGCATGGGCGGCATGCCCGCCAGACCCGTCCGCGTCCACTACGAGTTGGCCCACGACGAGCGGTTCCGGCGCGTCGTGCGCCGGGGCAGCGTCGTGGCCACGCCCGAGCTGGCGCATTCGGCGCACCCCGAGATCCACGGCCTGCGGCCGGACCGGGAGTACTACTACCGCTTCCGTGCCGGCGCCGAGGTCTCACCGGTCGGCCGCACCCGGACCACCCCGCTGCCGTGGACGACCCCCAAGGACCTCACGTTCGCGTTCGCGTCCTGCCAGGCCTGGCAGGACGGCTTCTACACCGCCTACGAACACATGGCGGAGGAGGACCTCGACCTGGTGGTGCACCTGGGCGACTACCTCTACGAGTACGGCGTCAAGTCCAACCGGCGGGGGGTGACCACCGACCCCGGATTCCACACCGAGACGCTCGACCTCGCCCGCTACCGGCTCCAGTACGGTCTCTACAAGTCGGAGGCCCCACTGCAGCAGGCGCACGCCCGATTCCCGTGGATCATGACCTTCGACGACCATGAGGTCGAGAACAACTGGGCCGACGACATCCCCGAGAAGGACCAGGACCCGAAGCTCTTCGTGGAGCGCAGGGCGGCCGCGTTCCAGGCCCTGTACGAGCACGCGCCGCTGCGCCGCGCCCAGTTGCCCGACGGCCCCGACGTCCAGATGTACCGCCGGCTCTCCTACGGGCGGCTCGCCGACTTCACGATGCTCGACACCCGGCAGTACCGCGACGACCAGCCCTGCGGCGACGGCATCTCCGCCGACTGCGCCGACCGCTTCTCTCCTGACCGCAGCCTCCTCGGGGCCCGGCAGCGCGACTGGGTCCTCAAGGGCTTCAGCCGTTCCGCCGCGCGCTGGCAGGTGCTCGGGAACCAGGCGCCGATGGGTCAGACGGATCACGACCCGGGCCCGGGCACGACGGTCTGGATGGACCCGTGGGACGGCTACGTGGCCGAGCGCAACCGTCTCCTCGCCGAGGCGGACACCCGCGGAGTGCGCAACCTCGTGGTCATCACGGGCGACCGCCACCAGAACTATGCATGGGACCTCAAGCGCGACTTCGCGGACCCCACGTCCGCCACGGTCGGAGCCGAGTTCGTGGGCACGTCCATCACCAGCGGCGGCGACGGCGCCGACATGACGGCCGAGGGCACCAAGTTCCTCGCGGCCAACCCGCACATGAAGTTCTTCAACGGCCAACGCGGCTATGTGCGCGTCAACGTCGACCGCAAGCGCTGGACGTCGGACTTCCGGGTTCTCCCGTACGTGACCCGGCCCGGCGCCCCGATCAGCACCCGCGCCAGTGCCGTCGTCGAGGACGGCGTCCCGGGCGTACAGGTTTGACAGCCGGCGGCGTGTGATCGCACGGCTAGGAGCCCGGCCTTCAGGGCCGGGCTCCTGGTGCGCGTCGCGCGCTGCGGTCAGCCCCTGCCGCGGCTCGTGAGGAGATCGCGGACCCGGTCCACCATGCCCATCCCGGGCGCGAGGAGCTTGTTGGCCGGCGGCGTGTCCGGGGCGGAGGGGTGCGGGCGGGTGGGTGCGGTCTCCTTGGCCCGGCGGACCTTGTCGCCCAGTTCCATCAGGAAGTCGGCGCTGCACGACTCGGCGAGCAGCGGGAACAGCCGCTTCTCCTCGTCGGCGACATGAGAGGTGACCGACGACTTCAGCTGGGTGACGAGCGTGTCGAAGCGGGGGTCGCCGGCCTCGCAGCCCTCGAGCTCCTTCAACAGCCGCTCGACCTCCGCATGGTCGGCGACCTCCTGGTCCGCCAGGTCGTCGCCGTCGTCAACGAAGCGGCGGACCGCGGGATAGAGGTACTCCTCCTCGGCGACCGCATGCCGAACGAGTTCCTTGGTCAGCTCGTCCACCAGTTCCCGGCGCCGCGGGGCGCCGGGGCCCATGGCCTCGATCTCGGTGAACATCTGGTCGACCTCGCGGTGGTCGGCCGTCAGCTCCTGGATGACGTTCCCGCCGTGTCCCATGTCCTGGCGTCCTCTCTCGCTCGCTGCGAAGGGTCCCCCCACGGGCCTGGCTGCCTCGCCTCACCGGCGACCCTAACGCGGGTACCCGGCTCCGGCGCGCCCACCGGGCGGTGCGACACCCGGTGGATCCACCACCGGTGCGCTGTTCACCCCTGGAGCGGGACCGGATGCGTCAGGCCGCGTCCGAGGCTGCGGGGCGCAGCCTGGCACGGAGCAGATCGGCGTGCAGCTCGGCGACCGGGGCCAGGAGATCGGGATGGCGCAGCAGCGCGGCGGCCCGCCGGTCGCTCTCGTCGGGCGAGACCAGGCGCCGGTAGACGCCGGGGACACCGTCGTCGAGCCCGGCCACGGCGGCGGCGGCCAGATCGGGGCCGACGAGCAGTGCGGCGGCCCAACTGGCGACGACCTCGTCCACCCAGCTGCGCCAGGCGTGCTCCTGCGGAGTGCCGGCGCCGGCGTGGCCGGTGTCGCTCAGGGAGTCGAGCGTTCCGGAGCCGCCAGGCCCGACCATGGCGACCAGGGAGGCGTCCATCGGCGTCGGGTAGCGAAGGAGCGCGGCGACGGTCACGGCCTGACGCGCCTGCGCCTCGCACAGCGCCGACGCCATCGCGCCGCCGACGGCAGGGTAGGCGCGGGTGAACCAGGTGGTGGTCGCCGCTATGAGCGGCGACAGATCAGCATGCACAGCGGGGCCGCCCGGATCGAGAGACAACAGATGGGGCGCAAAACTACCGCCGCCGCCCGCCGGGACAAATGACGCACGTCACCCTTACCGCAGCTCCGCGGCGTACGGCGGCTCCGCCCCGGCCCTCGAGCAGGTGAGCGCCGCGGCCCTGGCGGCGAAGCCCAGCACCTCCCGCCAGCGGCCCGGCGTCAGCGACGCGAGGGCGTCCGGCGAGAGCAGGTCCCGCTCGGCCAGGGCGTGCAGCAGTGCCGCGTTCACCGTGTCGCCGGCCCCGATGGTGTCCACCACCTCGACCCGTTCGCCGGGGACGGAGACGGTGTCCCCGCCGCGGGTGAGCGCCGTCAGCCCGTCCCGGCCACGGGTGATCACGACCGCGGAGGGGCCGGCGGCCGCCAGCTCCTTCACGTCGTACCCGAGCCAGTCGGCGTCCTCCTCGCTGAGCTTGAGCAGCGAGACATGGGGGAGCCAGCTCCACAGCCGCGCCCGGTAGGCGTCCGCGTCGGGGATGAGCCCGGCCCGGATGTTCGGGTCGAGTGCGATGAAGACGCCGCGCCCTGCCTCCCGGCGCATCAGCTCCTCGTACGCGCTCGCCCCCGGTTCCAGCACCAGCGAGCAGGTGCCCAGCGACAGTGCGCGGATCGCGGCGGGCAGCTCGGGCGGCACCTCGAAGAGCCGGTCCGCGGTGCCCTCCACGTAGAAGGTGTACGCCGCGGAACCACCGGAGCCGATGGACGCGACGGCCAGCGTGGTCGGCTCCGGGCCGCGCTGCACCAGGTCCAGCCCGACGCCTTCCTCGCGCAGCCGCTCGATCAGCGACTCGCCGAAGGCGTCGGTCGAGATCCGCGAGCAGAACGCGACGTGGGCCCCCAACCGCCCGAGCGCGACCGCGGTGTTGTACGGGCCGCCGCCCCGCGCGGGCAGCAACGGTGTCGGCACACCGGCGCCCGGCTGCGGCACCAGGTCGATCAGAGCCTCACCGGCCACAACGATCACAGGGGCGTTTCCTTGTCTCTCGGTGTCGGCGGCCGGAGGTCGGTCCTCGGCCGCCGCGGACGGCGGAGACTCAGATTCTGACGCGCTCGCGGGCGGCCACGGCGTCCGGGGTGGGCGGGAGCGGGCGGTGCGCCCTGCGTGGCGCCCGGCTCATCATTCGTGCGGCAGCTGGCGAGCACCGCCCGCGCCGGGTCCATCCCCTCGGGCACGGTCGTACGGCGCAACAGGGCAAGTATCGCCGGGCGGCTTCGTGTGGGAAGGACACCCCTCGACCGCGGATCGGCGGCGCTGTCCTTCGGGACCGTCGTCCGGGTTCACCCTCCGACGGAGGGCGGGCCCGCCGCGGCCCGGACGACGGCCGCCGCCGCGGGGGCCGCGTCGAGGACGGGGGCGGTGGAGCGGGAGGCACGGCCGAGCATGAAGGCGCCTTCGAGGAGCGCGATCACCGCCGTCGCCGTCGTACGGGGCTCGGCGATGCCGCGGGAGCCGTAGAAGGCCGCGAGGGCCTCGGTCCACGAGGCGAACACCTCCGCGCCGGCCAGCCGCAAAGCCTCGTTGGTGCCCGAGACCTCCATGGCGATGGTCGCGACGGGGCACGGGTCGGCGAAGTCGAGGTCGAGCAGCGTCTGCGCGGCTCCGGTGAACGCCTGGGCGGTCGTCTCTGCCGGGTCGCCCTCCCCCTGGAACAACTCGGCGATCAGGCCCTGGTAGGCGGCGCCGGAGGCGCGGATCACCTCCTCGCCCAGCTGGGTCTTGCCACCCGGAAAGAAATGGTAGGCGGAGCCGTAGGTGGCCTCCGCCGTCGCCAGGATCTGCTTCATGCCCGTGGCCGTGTAGCCCTGGCGGCGGAAGAGTTCGGTCGCCGCGGTCAGGATGCGCGCTCTGGTGTCGCCCGTCGTTCTCATCTCGGCTAGTCTCTCACTAGATCGATCAATCCAGTAGGGGGGCTGTCACCGATGCCGGAGATCGAGTTGAGTGCCGGGACCGTCGAGTACACGGACACCCGAGGAAGCGGTGAGACCGTGGTGCTGTTGCACGGCCTCGCCTTCGACGAGTCGGTGTGGGACCGGGTGGTGGACGGGCTGCGGTCCGACTTCCGTGTCGTGGTGCCCGTTCTGCCGATGGGCAGCCACCGCAGACCGATGCGCCCGGACGCCGACCTGTCCGCGCAGGGCGTGGCGGACATCCTGGCCGAGTTCCTGGAACGGCTCGATCTGCGGGACGTCACGCTCGTCCAGAACGACGCGGGAACCGCCCAACTGCTCGTCGGCGTACGGGACGAGCGTGTTCACCGGCTCGTCCTCACCTCGTGCGAGGCCCTGGAGAACTACCCTCCGGGTGTGCAGGGCAGGACCCTGCAGGCACTGAGCCGGGTCCCGGGCGGCATCTTCCTGCTGCTGCAGTCCTTCCGGGTGCCGTTCCTGGTCCGGCTGCCGAACTCGCTCGGCGGCATGGCGGAACGCCCGATCCCGTACGAGCTGGTCCGCCGTTGGTACGGGCCCCTGCTCACGGACCGGCGGATCCGGCGGGACTTCACCGCGTTCCTGCGCAGCACGCGCAAGGACACGTACCTGCGGGCGGGCCGGCGGCTGCGAGGGTTCCGCGGTCCGGCGCTCGTCGCGTGGGGTGCCGAGGACCGCATGATGCCGCACGAGACGGGCCGGCGCCTCGCCGCACTGCTGCCCCGCGGCGAGTACGTCGAGATCCCGGGCGCCCGCACGCTCGTACCGCTCGACAACCCCGAGGGTCTCTGCGCCGAACTGCGCCGCTTCATCAAGGAGTCACCCGGGCCACGCCGCCAGGACCCGGCCGGCTGAGACAGTGGCTGCGCACCACCGCGTAACCGTCGTGGAAAGGACGCACCCGTGACCGAAGCAACGTCGCTCTTCACCGGACTCGACGCGCAACTGCCCGCACTGCGAGAGCTCTACCGTGACCTGCACGCCCATCCCGAGCTGTCGTTCCAGGAGGTGCGCACCGCCGGCATCGTGGCGAAGCTGCTGCGTGCGCAGGGCTGGGAGGTCACCGAACGGGTGGGCGGCACGGGCGTGGTCGGCGTGCTCGGATCCCCGGACGGGCCCGTCGTCCTGCTGCGGGCGGACATGGACGGCCTACCGGTGCGGGAGGCGACCGGGCTGCCGTACGCCTCCACGCGGACCGGCGTCGACGCCGACGGGAACGAGGTGCCGGTCATGCACGCCTGCGGGCACGACATGCACGTCACCTGTCTACTCGGCACGACCGCGCTGCTCGCCGCCAACCGGGACGCGTGGCGGGGCACGGTGGTCGCCGTGTTCCAGCCGGCCGAGGAGGTCAGCGGGGCGCAGGCCATGATCGACGACGGTTTCGCGGAGCGGTTCCCCCGGGCCGACGTGTGCCTGGCACAGCATGTGGGGCCGATCCCCGCGGGCGTCGCCGCCACCCGGCCCGGCGCCGTCATGAGCGCCTCCGACAGCTTCGCCGTGCGGCTCTTCGGGCGGGGCGGCCACGGGTCCGCACCGGAGAACACCGTCGACCCGCTGGTCATGGCGGCCGCGGTCGTCATGCGTCTGCAGACGGTGGTGTCCCGGGAGGTGGGGGCGAACCAGGCCGCCGTCGTCACCGTGGGGTCTCTGCACAGCGGCACCAAGGAGAACATCATCCCGGACACCGCGGACATGAAGATCAACGTCCGCAGCTCCGACCCGGCCGTACGCGAACGGGTGCTCGCCGCCGTCGAGCGGATCGTACGGGCAGAGGCGCTCGCGTCCGGCGCGCCGAAGGAACCGGAGATCACCCCGCTGCACAGCTTCCCGCTCACCCTCAACGACGCGGACGCGACGGCGAGGGCGACGGCGGGGCTCGAGTCGGTGCTGGGCGAGGGGCGGGTGTGGACGCTGCCCGGGCCCATCACCGGCAGCGAGGACTTCGGGGCCTTCGGGACCTCGATGGGGGTGCCGTCCGTGTACTGGCACTTCGGCGGCGCGGACCCGCAGCTGTTCCCTGACGCCTCGCCGGAGGCGCTGGTGGGCGGCGGGCTGCCGCCCGGGGTGCCGTACAACCACTCGCCGCAGTACGCGCCCCTCCAGGACCCGACCATCGAACTCGGCGTCCGGGCGCTCCTGGGTGCGGCGGGGCAGTGGCTGAGCGGAGGAGGGCGGTAGGACTCGCGCTCCGCGGACGGGCGGCGTCCACGGCCCGCTGCGCCGGTGCCGGGGACGCCGCCGTTCTCGACCGCGGCGGCCGTCCAGAGTGTCCCCGGGACGGCCGCCGCCTGCGTCCCTACCTGACCGGGCTCGATCCAGATGTTGCGGTAGTGCACCTTGTTCCCGTGGTCCCGCAGACGGATGGCGCCCGTCGGTCCCTCCGGCGCGGTGGCTCGGGCCGGGCCCTTGCCGTCGTGGTTACCGGGCGCGGTGTTGCTCTCGTCCGTGACGCCGACGTTGTTGTACGCGGCCCCGAGGTTCGCCGGCGGGTGCCGCTGGTCTGGCTCGTTCGGCTTCCCCAATTGGCCGTTCGACCCGGCGAACGCCCATGGCGCGACGCTGGTCGCCTCGTCCGACGGCGCAACCGGCCGAGCGGATACGGGAACGCGGGCATCGCCTACCGGATCTTCGCCCACTCCGCTCCGCTGGAAGCGGCGAAGCAGGTCGAGTTCGTGGTCCTGCCGAGCAACGGGAACATCCACGTCTTCGACATGGCCATCGCTCCCTGACCCCGTGGGGACGACCCGAAGACACCGACGACCCGAAGACACCGACGGCCCGCCGCACACCGCGGCGTGCCGCACACCGCGGCGTGCCGTCGGCGGTCGCGTCAGACGGTGTGGACCTTGATACCCGCCTCGGTGAGCCGGGCGGCCATGTCGGAGGGCAGCGCCGAGTCGGTCACGAGGACGTCGATGCGGTCCAGTCCGCAGATCCTCGCGAAGGCGCGCCTGCCCATCTTCGACGAGTCGGTCACCACGATGACGCGGCGAGCCCGCTCGGTGAACAGCCGGCTGATGCTGGCCTCGTCCTCCTGGTGGGTCATCACGCCCAGCTGCGGGTCGACGCCGTCGACCCCGAGGACGGCGACGTCGAGGACGACCTCGTTCAACACCCCCACGGTCAGGGGGCCGACGAGTTCGTACGTCTGGGGACGTACGACTCCGCCGGTGACCACGATCTTGATCTGGGGGCGCACGGCGAGCTCACCGGCGATGTTGAGCGCGTTGGTGACCACGGTGAACGAGGGAGCGGAGGCGTCCGACGACTCCCGCCGGCCACCGCCGCCGCTGCCCCCCGCACGCAGCGCCAGCGCCCTCGCCACCTCGGTCGTCGTGGTGCCCCCGTTGAGGCCCACCACATCGCCCTCGCAGATCAGCTCGGCGACGGCCGCGGCGATGCGCTGTTTCTCGGAGGCGTGCCGGGAGGACTTGTAGCGCAGGGGCAGCTCGTAGGAGACGCCGTGCGCGATGGCGCCGCCCCGGGTGCGCACCAGCATGTGCTGGTCGGCGAGCTCGTCGAGATCCCGTCGGATGGTGGCGGGTGACACCGCGAGGGTCGTCGCCGCGTCCTCGACGTCCAGCCTGCCCTCGGCGGCCAGCAACTCGAGCAGTCTGCTCCACCGCTCATGTTTGGACATGTGTCGGACTCCTTCGGGCGTCGGTCCTGCGCAGTCGACACGTTAAAGGACGCGTGGGCGAGCAGTGATCGAGGGCAGTTCCAGCGCGAAGCTGATCGAAACCCATGCCTTCCAAGCATCTGTGGCCAACCATGGCGCGTCTTTCTTGGCGACGTTCGCGTAGCGACCTCTGGACCTGGCCTTCACTTCTGCTGAATACTGCGCGATACGGCGGGTGCTCACACATGCTTGAAAGGGGGGTAAATTGCGCAACTACGCGCAGACAAGGTGGTTAAGGAGGCAGTGAACAAGCGTGCGGCGGTCCGCCGACCAGCAGCAGGAGCACCGCCGGGGTGCTGTTCGCCTTCATCGAACGCCAGGTGGTGTCCCGGCTCACCGCCGGTTCGGTGAAGTAGACCGGTCCTTGCCCCCGCCGCATCCGCTCCGACCCGTCCTTCCCGAAGGAGTACGCCACTTTGTCCGCCACCACCTCCTCCCGTACCTCGGCCGAGATCGCCTCCCAGCCCGCCGTATGGCGGCAGGCCGCCCAGTCGCTGCCGCAGCACGCCGGGGCCCTGCCCCGCCGGGGGGAGCGCGTCGCCGTCGTCGGCTGCGGGACCTCGTGGTTCATGGCCCGGTCCTACGCCGTCCTGCGCGAGAGCGGCGGCCACGGCGAGACCGACGCGTTCGCCGCCTCCGAATTCCCGCACGGCCGCCGCTACGATCGCATCCTCGCCATCACCCGATCCGGCACCACCACCGAAGTCCTCGGCCTGCTGCGCCGGGTGAAGGGCACCGTGCCCACCGGCGCGATCACCGCCGACCCCACGACGCCCGTCATGGAGGCGGCCGATGCCGTCGCCGTACTGGACTTCGCCGACGAGGAGTCCGTCGTCCAGACCCGGTTCGCCACCACCAACCTCGCACTGCTGCGCGCTCACCTGGAGGCGCAGGACGCCCTGCCCGCAGGCGTACGGCCCCTGGACGCCGCGATCCGCGACGCCGAACGGGCCGTCGCGGAGCCGCTCGACGCCGCCGTGCGCGGTGCCGAGCAGGTCACCTTCCTCGGCACCGGATGGACATACGGCCTGGCACTGGAGGCCGGGCTGAAGATGCGGGAGGCCGCCGGCGCCTGGACCGAGGCGTACCCGGCGATGGAGTACCGCCACGGACCGATCAGCATCACCGGACCCGGCCGCGTCGCCTGGGCGTTCGGCCCACTGCCGACCGGACTGGCGGACGACGTCGCACGCACCGGCGGCACCCTGGTCGCCGCCTCCACCGGCGCCGGCCACGACCTCGACCCGCTCGCCGACCTCGTCCGCGCCCAGCGGCTCGCGGTCGTCCTCGCCGAAGCACGCGGGTACGACCCCGACCGGCCCCGCAATCTCACCCGGTCCGTCGTCCTCGAGAACAGTCATGTCTGAGGTACACGACGAGCCCGCGCCGTCGTGGCGTCGTCCGGTCCCGGCGGCGTCCACGCAGTCACCCCGAACGGTGCCTGGCGCGCCGCACCGCCGGAGCAACTCGCCGGGAACCTCACCGGGGCGGACGACGCATGCGTCATCCGCGATCGCGGCGGGGCTTGCAACCGGCGCGCCGTGGCCCGGCGTTCTGCCAGAAGCCGTGGCGCTGTCGGCCGCCGCCGTCCCCTGTCCCGTGGCCGGCGACTTCGACGTCGGCACCTACCGCCGTTTCCGTACCGCCGTACTCGTGGAGGAAGTCCATGCCGCTCACGCCCACGGACGAGATCGTGCGTTCCGCTGCCCGGGGCGGCGTCGGTGTCGGGGCGTTCAACGTGGTGCAGCTCGAGCACGCCGAGGCCATCGTGAGCGGGGCGGAGGCCGCGGGGCGGCCCGTGATCCTGCAGATCAGCCAGAACACCGCCCGCTATCACGGCGCGTTGGGTCCGATCGGGCTCGCAACCCTCGCCGTCGCCCGCGCGTCGAACGCCCCGGTCGCCGTCCACCTCGACCACGCCGAGTCCGCGGACCTGGTGCACGAGGCAGTCGAACTGGGTTTCACGTCCGTCATGTTCGATGCCTCCAGGCTCCCGTACGGGAAGAACGTGGCGACGACACGGGAGATCACGGACCACTGCCACGCCTGCAACGTATGGGTCGAGGGGGAACTCGGCGAGGTCGGAGGCAAGGACGGTGCGCACGCACCCGGCGTACGCACCGACCCCGACGAGGCGCGCGACTTCGTCGCCGCCACCGCCGTCGATGCCCTCGCGGTGGCCGTGGGCAGCTCGCACGCCATGCTCACCCGGGACGCCGTCCTCGACTTCGCGCTCATCAGCCGGCTGCGGGACGCCGTGAGCGTGCCGCTCGTCCTGCACGGCTCCTCCGGAGTCGGGGACGCGGGCCTCGCCAAGGCCGTCGAGGCGGGAATGACGAAGGTCAATGTCTCCACCCACCTGAACAAGGCCTTCACCCGGGCCGCCCGCACCTATTTGGAGGCCCACCCGGAGACCGCCGATCCCCGCAAGTACCTCGGCCCCGCCCGTGACGCCGTCGCCACCGAGGTGGCACGGCTGCTCGGGCTGCTGCACGGCGAGCTCGGCTAGCCGACGGGCGCGCGCCCCCGTCGGCTCGGCGTGAGGCCGGCCGAGCGTCCGCAAACTGGAACTCGGCCAGGCGGGTCGACGAAACAGTCCAGGACCTGCCGATGACCGGATCGGTCCGCTGCCGGACCCGATGCGGCCTGTCGCCGCCCCGCCCGCGCGGTTCAGTCTTGGGGCATGACCCGAGCACTGATCGTCATCGATGTCCAGGAGTCCTTCCGCGCCCGTCCGCTGTGGGAAACCACCTCCGACCTGAAGATCGCCGACCAGGTGAACCGCCTGGTCCGGCTCTCCCGGCACGCCGGGGACCTGGTCGTGTGGGTACTGCACTCCGAGCCCGGCACCGGCACCGTCTTCGACCCGGCCTCCGGCCATGTCCGGCTGATGGAGGAGCTGGAGCGGGTGGATGGAGAGCCGCTGATCCACAAGACCTCGCACAACGCCTTCACCACCACCAACTTGCAGCAACTCCTCACCGAGCGCGGTGTCCGCGAACTCACCGTCTGCGGCATCCGCACCGAGCAGTGCGTGGAGACCACCACCCGCGTCGCCGCCGACCTCGGCTACCAGGTCACCTTCGTCATCGACGCGACCGCGACCAATCCCATCCCGCACCGCGACGCTCCCGCCGACCAGAGCGTCGCCGAGCTGCTGGCCGACCCTCGCACGCTGTCTGCCGAAGAGGTCGTCAGACGCACCGAGTACGCCCTCGCCGGACGCTTCGCCACCATCACGACCCTCGACCAGCTGGAGGCCGCGACAGGACTTCAGGCATGATGACCGAATCGTGAGTCACATCGTCTTCTTCCTGGTGCCCGGAGTCCATTTGCTGGATCTGGCCGGCCCCGCGCAGGTCTTCTCCAGCGCCGCCGACTTCGGGCACCCCTACACGCTCGCCTACGTCGCCGAGCAGCCACAGGTCCCCACCGCCCAGGGGCTGCCGCTGGTGGCCGGGCTCGACTGGCCAGAACTCGGGCCTGAGGATCTGATCCTGGTGCCCGGCTGGCGGACAGACGCCCTGGCCGACGGCCCCGTCATCGGCGCCGCCTCCCTACAGGTCCTCCGGGACCATCACGCGAGGGGCGGGACGGTGGCCAGCGTCTGCGCCGGAGCCGAGGCGCTCGGTCGGGCCGGCCTGCTCGACGGCCGCCACTGCACCACCCACCACGACGTGCAGGAGGAGCTGGCCCTGCGCCACCCCAGGGCGGTGGTCGTCCGTGACGTCCTGTTCACCGCCGACGACCGGGTGATCACCTCGGCCGGCATCGCCAGCGGCATCGATCTGGCCCTCCACCTGGTCGCGACCCGGCACGGCCCCGCCGCCGCAGCCCAGGTGGCCCGGGACATGGTCGTCTACGCTCGCCGCAACGGCCATGAGCCGCAGTCCAGCGCGATGCTCCGGTGTCGGTCCCACCTCGACGACACCGTGCACCGCGCCCAGGACCTCATCGACGCCCGCTTCGACCAACCGCTTCCCCTGCCGACACTGGCCTCGGCCGTCGGTGTGAGCGAACGCACCCTGACCCGCCTCTTCAGCCGCGCCACCGGGCTCACCCCACTGCGCTACCAGCAGACACTCCGCCTCGAACGCGCCCAGCACCTGATCAGCCACGGCGCGACGATCGACGCCGCCGCCCGCTCGGTCGGTTTCGAGGACCCGCGAATGCTGCGCCGCCTCCGCGCCCGCGCGGCCTGACTGCGCCAGGTGACCGAAAGCCCCTGGGCAGTGCATCCGAATCCCGTGCCTGGCCGAACCTCTGACCTAAGTCGTCTGCGTCCTACGTCGCACCACGATTCCCTTGCCCCCGGCGCAGGCGACACCGTAGGCTCACGGCGTCGTACCGACTGGACGGTATGTCCTGCATGGCGCGTCGGTTCGCGGCGACGAGCAGCCTGAAGGCTGCGCCGGCCGGCCCGACCAGCCGACCACAGCAAGCTGGTGCTCAAGGTCCCGGCGAGCAGCGCATGAGGAGAGGAAGACATCCGGTGAAGGCACTGACCTACCAAGGTCGCCACGACATCCGCTACGGGGACGTCCCCGACCCGGCCGTCACCAGCCCGACCGACGCGGTCATCCAGGTCACCGCGGCGGGTATCTGCGGCAGCGACCTGCACATCTACCGCGGCAACCCGTTCAGCCCGGAACTCGGCTACACACCGGGACACGAGTGCGTCGGCGTGGTCGTCGACACCGGCGACCAGGTCACCCGCTTCAAGGCCGGTGACCGGGTCCTGGTCCCCGCCTCGGTCGGCTGCACCCGCTGCCGGGCCTGTGCGGCCGGGTTCACCGCCCGGTGCGAACGTGCCAAGACCATGACGGACCTCTGCTACGGCGTGAGTCCGCAACTCCCGGGCAGCCAGGGCCAGGCCCTGGCGGTGCCCTACGCCGATGTCAACCTGGTGCACCTGCCCGAGGGCATCTCGGACGAAGCCGCCGTGGTCCTCACGGACAACGCCCCCACGGCCTGGTACGGCTGCCGCCGCGCCCGCATCCGGCCCGGCGAGACGGTCCTCGTCATCGGCCTCGGCCCGGTCGGCCTCATGGCCGCCCAATCCGCCTTCGCGATGGGCGCCGCCCGTGTGCTGGGCGCGGATCTGGTCGCGGAGCGCCGCGCCTTCGCATCCACCCTGGGCGTCGAGCCGGTCGAAGGCGAGGACGCACGGACGGTCATACGGGAGATGACCGCAGGGCGCGGACCGGACGCCGTGGTAGAGGCCGTGGGCTCGGACGCCACCATCGAACTGGCCCTCAAAGCCGTCAGGCAGGCCGGACGGGTCAGCGTGATCGGGGTCAGCCAGACCAAGGACTTTCCCTTCCACATGGGGCTGGCCCAGGTCAAGGAGCTGGAGTTCGCCATCGGACTGTGCTCCGTCCACTACGAACTCCCTACTCTGCTCGCCCTCACCCAAGCCGGCCGTATCACCCCGGAGGTCGTGGTCTCCCACCGCCTCGGCCTCTCCGAGGGCCCCGCAGCGTACGAACTGTTCAACAGCCGCGCCGACGGCGTTCGCAAGATCCTTCTCGACCCCGCCCGTTGATCCATGCGCCTTCCGGGGTGGACGGGCGAGGGCTCCATCCGCGTATGACCTGCTCCGGTGCGGGAGCCAGGTTCGCGGGGGATCGCCACGGCGGGAGCCCGCCCTGCCGGACCGTCAGCGCGCGGTCCGGGAACCGGCGCCCCGGCCCGCGGGTTCCGGCTCCTCGTCGTACGGCTCTTCTTCCCCGTCGTACTCCGCGTCGTCAGCGTCAGCGTCTGCGTCCACGGCGTCCGCCGCAGTCGGCTCCGCCTCGTCCTCGTCGGCCAGGGCATCGGGCTCGGGCTCCGCCTCGTATTCGTACTCCTCGTCGTCGTACGTCTCGTCCAGCGGCTCCACCTCGCCCTCCTCCTCGGCCACCACGTCCTCGTGGGTGCGGACGACCTCTCCGTCGCTGATCTCTGCGCGCCGGCCCTCGGCCGGCGCGCCGCGGAGGGACACATGGCGGGCGAAGTGCTTGAGGTCCAGACGCACCCGCCGGCCCTGCGCACGCCAGATGTTGCCGGTCTTCTCGAACAGCCCCTTGGGGTAGTACTCGATGATCAGCAGCACCCGCGTCAGGCTGTCGCCCAGCGGATGGAACGTCACCACACCCTTGGCCGTCCCTTTGGCGCCCTCCGACGTCCAGCAGATCCGGGAATCGGGAATCTGCTCCGTGGTGCGCGCCTTCCAACTGCGGTTCGACCAGAGGACCTTGAGGTTCCAGTCGGAACTGGTGTCGTCGACCGGTGAAGCGCTCTTGACGCCACGCGCGAATGTGGGGAAGTCCTGGTAGCGCGTCCACTGGTTGTACGCCTCGCGGACCGGCACGCCGACGTCCACGGATTCCAGGATGACGGTGGGATTCTGCCCGCCGCCGCCCCTTCTGCCGCGTATGCCGCCGAGCAGGCCCTTCACCGTGTCGGCCGCGGTGTCCTTCAGCCGCCCCGCGCCCAGCTCGACGGCGCTGCGCACCGGCCCCTTGCCTTCGGCGAGTTTGCGTCCGCCGTCGGCCGCGAGCCGGGCGAACCCGGGACTGCTGCCCTGCGCGATGCCCTCGAGCTTCGAGGTGCCTTCGCCCAGCTTGCGGCCGAGGCCCGTCAGCATCCGCTCGCCGTGGGCGAGCAGGTAGCTCCTGAGCTCCTCCTGGAGGCGGTCCGTCACCTCGCTGTCCACACTGCCGAGCAGTCCGCCCTTCGCGGAGCCGTTGTCAGTCACGGGACCGGCCTCCCCTCGCGCCGGTCGCCCGCCGCGGAGCCCGCCTGCCGGCTGCCGGTGACGTCTTCTTCGCGTCTGCCGCCCTCTTCGCCGTCGTCGTCTTCTTGGCGGTCTTCTTCTTCGGCGCGGCCTTCTTCGCAGTCGGGGCGGTCTTGCGCGGTGCGGACGCCGTCCTCTTACGGGGCCGTTCCTCCGCGGTTTCGCCGGAGGTGCCGGAGTCCTCCGAGTCCTCGCGCCGGTCCGCCTCGTTCCGATCGGCCCGGTCCTCGCCGGCCGTGTCGTCGTCGCCGTGCGGCACCGGACCCGCCGTCCTGTCCCGCACATTCAGCGTGCGGTCGTGCAGCCGGTCCGCCAGACCGCTCAACTGACGGTTGACCAGCGCACCGGTGGCCGCGTGGCCCACCCCGCGGATGTCCTCGCGGAGCTGGTCCCCGATCTCCTTGAACTGCGGATTCTGCTGCAGCTGGGACGTCACCAGGCGGGCCACGCCCTGCGGGCTCAGCTCCAGCTTCCTGCCGAGCACCACGGTTCCCACGGCGAACGCCAGCTTCGCCTTCTTCGTACGGCCCAGCAGATAGCCCGCTCCCACCGCGAGTCCCACGGCCAGTCGGCTGTTCATGTGGCGCTCACTCCTCCTCGTCCTTCCCGCGGGCCGATGCGGTGCGCCGGGTACGCGGCGCGGCCTCGGACTTCGCGGATTTCGAGTTCGGGGAGGCGCGCCGCGCACGCGGCTTCTCCTCCTGCCCCGAGTCGTCCTGCGACCCCTCGCGTCCCTGCTGGAAGGCGTCGGAAACGGTCTGTGCGAGGCCCGACAGCGCCCCCTTGGACTTGTCGCTCGCGCCGGATGCGGCACCGGACTCGGTGATGCCTCCCACGATCTCCGGCAGGCCGGGGCTCTTCCTCGCCCCGGCCTCCAGGTCGAGGCGGTTGCACGCCTCCGCGAACCGCAGATACGTGTCGACGCTCGCGACGACCACACGTACGTCGATCTTCAGTATCTCGATGCCGACCAGCGAGACTCGCACGAAAGCGTCGATCACGAGCCCCCGGTCGAGGACGAGCTCGAGTACGTCGTACAGTCCGCTGGTTCCACCACCGCGGCTGCCGGTCTGCTGTGCCTGGACAACAGTCATGTCGTCCGGACCTCCTCACAGGGCTTCGGTCCGCCGCGCCGAGTGCATGTGGCCCTCGTGGAGCGCGGCGTTCTCGATGTCATGCGCGGGTTTCCGGTGACGGCTGGTCCAAACTCCGCCCGCCTGAGCGTCCGCCGTGGTACCGGCCCCGACTTTCCTCGTGGGCAGGCAGGTTGGCGCCCACAAAGTCAGGGCAGCGGAGTCCCGCCCGTCGCGTTGACGATCTCGGCCGTGATGTAACTCGCCTGCGGTGACGCCAGGAAGACATAGGCGGGTGCCATCTCCGCGGGCTGCGCGGGACGTCCGAACGGTGAGTTCTTGCCGAACTCGGCGGTGTCCGGCATGGTCGCGGGGATCAGGGGCGTCCATACGGGACCCGGCGCGACGGCGTTGACGCGGATCCCGTCCGACGCGACCATCTGCGCGAGGCCTTGGGTGAAGGTGACGATCGCGCCCTTCGTCATCGCGTAGTCGAGCAGATGCGGGCTGGGCTTGTAGGCCTGCACAGACGTGGAGTTGATGATGCATCCGCCCCGGCGCATATGGGGCAGGGACATCTTGGACAGCCAGAACATGCCGTACAGGTTCGTGCGCACGACCCGGTCGAACTGCTCCGTGGTGATCGCGCCGATCCCGTCCGGCTGCGACATCTGGTAGGCGGCGTTGTTGACCAGGATGTCGATGTGCCCGAACTCGGTCACGGCGCGGTCGACGAGCTGCCGGCACTGGTCCTCCTCGCGGATGTCGCAGGGCACGGCCACCGCCTTGCGTCCGGCGTCCTCGACGAGCGCGCGCGTCTGCGCCGCCTCCTTCTCCTCCTCGGGGAGGTGCGTGAAGAGCACATCGGCGCCCTCGCGCGCGAAGGCCAGCGCGACCGCCCGGCCGATGCCCGAGTCGCCGCCCGTCAGCACCGCTTTGAGGTCGCGGAGCAGACCACTGCCCCGGTAGCTCTTCTCGCCGTGGTCCGGCGGCGGATCCATCGGCCCGGTCCAGCCGGGGTGCTCCTGCTCCTGCTGGGGGAACTCCGGTTCCGGATGCTTCGACACCGGGTTTCTGGCCTCGTCATTCTGCTCGGGCACGACCGACTCCTCCTCGCTGTGCGTCTCTGCCTCCGTGGGCCGTCCCCGCCTACCCTCCGGTGCCGCAGAAATGCCCGCAAACGGGGCGCGCGCAGCGCGTGGTGTCCCGCTCCGGGGCGAGTGTCGGCTACTGCCGGGCGGGTGCGGCCTCGAGTCCGGCCGGCGCCGACGCGGTGTCGGTGATCTCTCCGACATGAGCACAAGGTCATGGTGCGCTCCTCCGCCGTGAACGCCGCCCTCACGTCCTCGGCGAAGAGCAGCGTGTACCCGTGGGCGTCGGCAGGTGAGTGGCGTTGCGGACGACATCGTCGCCGCTGAGGGGGCAGGGCAACGCCACGATCCGGTCCATCACGTCGATCGGTACGAGGGCCGTGCGCGAGGGTTCGATCGTCGTCACGGCGTCACGACAGGCGGCTTCGACCGGATCGTCGCCGGTGGGCCGCCGGCCGTGGAACGGGGGCCGGCGCCGGCGGTGCGACGCGGCGCGGACGAGCCGCGTCCTTGCGCAGAGCGGCGTCCGCGGGGCCGCGAATGCCGGCCGGCATGGTGCCGCCGTGCGGCGTGCGCCGAGAACAGACGCTCCTCGTAGCGGTCCAGCGCGACCACCAGTCCGAGGAGCAGCGTCGGCAGCAGTACGGCGGCCACCAGAGCCACGGCGCCCGCCGCGCCCGGTATCACGGCGCCGGTTCCCTGCCGCGGGCGCCGCCCGGAGGTCTCGGCGCGGCGCGGTACGGGTCCGCAGCGCACAGGGCGCGGGTGGCGAGGCGATGGCGTGGCATGTGCTGCTCCGGCGGCCGGACGAAGTGCTCCATACCGTGCGTCTGCCCCCAGAACGACGCCCTACGCGACGCTGTCCCTCCGCGACCCGGCCAGGGACATCGTGTCCGGTCGGCCGGGCAGAAGAGACGTGCGGTCCTGTGGACCCGCCTGGCTCGGCCGGGCGCGCATCGAGTCCGCATGTCAGGGCACATGAGAAATCTCGACTTCGGCCGCTGGAGGGAAGTGATGGACGTGCGCACCGTGGGCGTGGAGGAGGAGCTTCTCCTCGTGGATCCCGACTCCGGGGAACCGCGAGCACTGTCCGCGGCCGTGCTCGCGGCGGCCGGGCAGGAGGGCGGGGACGTCCAGCAGGTGTTCGAGGCGGAGCTGCAGCGGGAGCAGCTCGAGTTCGCCACGATCCCGCGGACTTCGATGGACGATCTCGGCGAGGAGATCGTCCGCTGGCGCGCGGAGGCCGCCCGTCACGCCGAACGGTTGGGCGCGGCGGTCGCCGCCCTGGCGACGTCGCCGCTGCCCGTCAGCCCCTCGCTAGCAGCAGGTGAGCGGTACGGCTGGATGGCCGAGGAGTTCGCGCTGACCACACAGGAACAACTCACCTGCGGCTGCCACGTCCATGTGTCGGTCGACTCCGACGAAGAGGGCGTCGCGGTCCTCGACCGGATCCGTCCGTGGCTCTCCGTCCTGGTGGCGATCAGCGCGAATTCGCCCTTCTGGCAGGGCAGGGACAGCGGTTACTCGAGCTACCGAAGCAGGGTCTGGGGCCGCTGGCCGTCGGCCGGGCCGGTGGAGCTCTTCGGATCGGCGGAGCGCTACCACGAGCAGGTGTCCGCGATGGTCGGCACCGGCGCCCTGCGTGACCGGGGCATGATCTACTTCGACGCCCGGCTCTCCTACACCTACCCGACCGTGGAGATCCGGGTGGCCGACGTCTGCCTGGATCCGGCCGCCACCGTGCTCGTCGCCGCCCTCGTCCGCGGGCTGGTCGAGACCGCGGCCCGCGAGTGGCGCGCGGGTCTGCCGCCCGTACCGCACGGCATCGGTCTGCTGCGTCTGGCCTCGTGGCGGGCGGGTCGCTCCGGCTTGGAGAAGCAGCTGATCCATCCGCTCACCATGCGCCCCGAGCCCGCGCCCGACGTGGTCCGGGCGCTGGTCGACCACGTCAGGGACGCCCTTGAGGACTCGGGCGATGCGCGCCAGGTGGAGGAGGCGGTGGATGCGCTGCGGAAGACCGGCAACGGAGCTCTCTTCCAGCGCGCCCTGATGCACCGTACGGGCAGTCTGCGGGACGTGGTGGCCGCCTGTGTCCGCAGGACTGCCGGGGGCTGAGGACACCGGAGCCCGCGGGCCTCAGGAACGGTCGCTGAGCCCGCACACAACCCCCGCCGGTCCGGACCTCTTGGCTGACGCATCTCACCGGCGTTCGCCGGGACGCTGCCGAGGGTGCAGGACGGGCCGGTGGCCGGATGCTGACCCGCCTCACGGAAAGGGCCTGAGGTGCCGGCCCTGATCTGCAGGCATGGACCGTCGCCACCTGGGCATAGGCCAACTGGGCCCCGCCGCGCCTCCCCCGTCGCGGCGGGGTTCCTTCGGCGACGGATGTCATCGGCTCCTGCGGCCGGTCAGCGGCAGCTGCTCCCACTCCGACCGGAAGAGTGCGGTCGTCGCTGCCCGTGTCGGCAAAGGCCGGGCGGGTACCCGTGGAGCGTGCCGATCACGCCACGCACACACCACGAGGGAGGCCGCCATGAGCGACGAGTACCGCCCGGAAGGCTTCGAGGACAGCGACGAGCCGCTGCCGCGCGACATGCCCGATCAGCAGGCCGGTGCGGAGGCGCCGCGGGCAGGGGAGGAGGGCCGGCCGCGGGGGACGGACGGCGATCACGGGGAGTCCGCGGAGGACCGCGAGGACGTCCCCGATGAGGACGAGGCCGGGGCCGGACTCCCCGGATCGCCGGGAGTGAGCGGCCCGGGAACGCCGGCGCCCGAGGAGACCAGCGGCTGAGCCCTCGACGCCCGCGCAAAGGGCTCGCGACCGCTCGCGAGCAGGACCAGGGCCACCCGCGTCACCTTCTGGTCCACGTTGCGCAGCCACCGGGAAGTGTTCCTGCCAAAGGACCTCCGGCCGCGGCCATGTCCCCGGGCTCACGGCGGGAGCCGTCAAGTAGCCGGCCCGTTTCGACGAGTCGTACCGGGTTTGACGACTCGTACCAGGAGAGAGATGCCCCGCACCACCAGTGCCGCCCCCCGCTCCGCCGACCGCCCCCGCGCCGCACTCGCCATGACGGCCGACGCAACCGCCGCGGTGCTCGACCCCGCCGCCCTGGCCGCCCTCCGCGAGGTCTGCGACCTTGCCCACGGCCCCGCCCTCGACGACTTCTCCACCGAGCGGGCACGCGACGTCCTCGCCGACGCCGAGGTCCTGGTCACCGGATGGGGCTGCCCGCCGCTGGACGCCGCAGCGCTCGCTGCCGCACCTCGGCTGCGGGCCGTCGTCCACGCCGCCGGTTCCGTACGCGGGCACATCACCGAAGCCTGCTGGGAGCGCGGCATCGTGGTGTCCTCCGCGGCCGCCGCCAACGCCCTGCCGGTTGCCGAGTACACCGTCGCCATGATCCTGCTCAGCGGCAAGCGAGCCCTGGAGAGCGCCCGGAAGCTGCGCGCCGAGCGCCGGCGGCCCGACCTGCCGGCGACGCCCCGCGACGTCGGCAACTTCGGCCGGACCGTCGGCATTCTGTCCGCCTCCATGATCGGGCGCCGCGTGATCGAGCTGCTGCGTCCCTACGACTTCGAGGTGCTGCTGCACGATCCGTACATCAGCGACGAGGACGCGGCGCTGCTCGGCGTGCGGTCCGTCGGCATCGGCGAGCTGTTCAGCCGCAGCGACGTCGTCAGCGTCCACACGCCGCTGCTGCCTGCCACCCACGGCCTCGTCAACCGGGAACTGATCGGTGCCATGCGGCCCGACGCGGTCCTCATCAACACCGCCCGCGGCGCCGTCGTCGACCAGGACGCACTCACCGAGGCGGCCGTTCAGGGCCGGCTGCGGGCCGTACTGGACGTCACCGACCCCGAAGTGCTGCCGCCCGACCACCCGTTGTGGACGTGCGACAACGTCACGATCACCCCGCACCTCGCCGGCTCACTGGGCAACGAATGGGGGCGGCTCGCAGAGCTGGCCGTAGCCGAGGTCGCCCGTTGGGCCTCCGGCGCGGAATTCGCCCACCCGGTACGACGAGAAGGGCTTGACCGTCTCGCATGAGCGCTCTGCGACTGCCCGGCGACGACCGCGTCGCGGGCCGCACCACGGATACACCCGCGACCACTGGGAGCCGCCGACGGGCTGCGCACAGCGTCTGGCACCGTGAAGCGCGTTGCCGCGCAAGGAACTCCGCCCCGTCGCTGACCGCCCATGGCGTCGATGCGCGCCGGTGCTCGCGGGACTCCTGACGAGACCGCGGGCACCGGCGACAGCGGCGTGCTGTCAGATGCCGAACTCCGTGGGGGACAGGCCCAGCGCGGCGCAGGCCTCCCGGATGACCTCCAGCTCCGCCGGCTCGACATAGCCGTCCGCACCGGCGATGACGATGCCGGTCTGGACGACGGCCCTCGCCTCCGTCGGCTTCTTCGCGGCCTTGGCGATCTCCTGCATCACTCCCGCCTTGCCCAGCAGGAAGTTGGCCGAGAGCTGGTCGGCATGCTTGTTGAACCGCTGGCGCAACTGGTCCGCGGGGAAGTTCTGCAGGACGTCGTTGGTGAGGATCAGCGACTCCACGTGCTGCCGCTCCGCCGCGTCCACATGCCCGTCGGCTGCCGCCACCAGCGCGCACATGGCCATGCTCGCGTCCCTGAAGGCACCGCTCTTCAACTCCGCCTTCAAAGAAGTGAGTTGCGACTTCAACGTGTTCACCAGCTGGGCACGCGAGCCGCCGGCGGAGTGCGAGCCGGGCCCGTGACCGCCCGTGCTCCGGGTGCCCTGGGCCTGCTGCAGACTCTTGGCCTGGTCCTTGATCCGGTCCCACATTGCCACTGGTGCCACCTCGGCTTCTGTTCATGTCGCTCGGGTCGTTCTGCGCGCCGCACGGCGCTCACCCAGCCAACGCGCGGACGACGTCGCGCGTTCCGGGCACGGGACCCGAACGGCCGCACCTGTCGTGACGCCCCGCTCGGGGAACCTGCCGACCGCCCCGTTTCAACGCCCGTGTGGCGGCCACCCGAACAGGACGTGCACATCAACCGCCGACACCCGGCGCCACTCACGATTGCGAGGCAGACATGGACGACTGGCGTGACGAAGCGGCATGCCGCGACGAGGACCCCGACCTCTTCTTCCCCATCGGCACCTCCGGACCGGCCCTGCTGCAGGAGGCGGAGGCCAAAGCCGTCTGCGACCGCTGTACGGTACGCGAGCCGTGTCTGCGCTGGGCCATGGAAACCGGACAGGACCTCGGCGTCTGGGGCGGCACGAGCGAGACCGAGCGGCGCAAGCTCAAGCGGCGTGCCGCCCGCCGGAGCCGCTGACGCCGGCCGCCGGGCCGGGCGGCGAGACGTTCCGGGCAGTGCCCTGTGCCCCGGCCGCCGCCGTGGCTGACGGCTGAGCATGTGGCCCCCGGCGCGTGGTCCGGCATCCGTGTGCCGTCCTGAACGCCCTCATCCGCGCCGAGGCCGCGCGTGGTGCCGCACCGAAGGACTTCGTCAGCTCGTCGGAGACGGCCGGCACCGGCCGCGAGGGGCCGACCCCGAGCCCCGTTCCGAGCGCCCGGCCACCGACGGCAAAGGCGCCTACCGGCTCGGGACAGCCCCCCGTACGGCCGCGGTGGGCCGCGCCCGTCGAACCGTCGCCGAGGGCACAGGACGGGCGGCTCGGCGCGTGGGGAAGACCGGTCACAGGGGTGGATCCGAGACGTCGAGCCCCGCGTAGTAGTGGGCGACAGCGTCCAGATAGCGGCTGTCCGTCGTCTCGCTGTCCATGTTGAACCGGGGGGCGTTCTTGATCTGGCCCTTGGTGGCGGCCACGGTGACGGTCCGCGCGGCGACGTCGATCCGCCGCACGAAACCCGCCGGGATCAGCACGCTGCGGCCGAAGACCCATGCCCCGGTATCGGCCACCAGGTGCTGCCGTCCCGCCCTGTGGGACTGCCGGTCGACATGTCCCAGCACCCCGTCGGGTGCTTCCACCGTGAAACCGGTCAGGTCCAGCGCAGGGTCGTAGCCGCTGTCGGGTGAATAGGCCCACATGCCGTGCAACGTGAATCTCCTGATCGTCGAAAGGACGCGGCGAGCCGATCCCTGCCGGAGGAGCCGTACAAGGAAGCCCGGCCGGGAAAGTGTGCCCACCGGGGGGCGGGAGATGCCGACGACAACCGGACGCGGCCCCTCAGTGGCCCGTCCCCTCCCGGGGTGCCCAGGACGGGACCACCGCCCCCGCCCCGTCGCGGACGGCCTGCACGACGGCGTCATGCAGTTCCCGGCTTTCTTCTTCCGAAGGGCATGGAGTGGGGCTGCCCGCCATCGTGAACCAATCGGTCGCGCCCGTGTACTGCAGGGCGACCTGGGCAGTGCCATCGGCCCATGTCGTATGGACGGTGAGATTGCCCGTCATGACGCCGGCCTCCACCGTGAGAGCGCCGCCACGCCCTGTGTACACATCGCGAGTTGTCCAAGACGCCCAGCTCATTTTTCCAGCGTCACACCGGGAGACCGGACGCGCTACCGACAGGCCTTTCTCGATTTCGGAACAGTGACGGCCACCCACGTCTGCCGTGGCCGCCCCGGTGACCGCTCGAGTCGTTCGCCTCGGCGCCTCAGCCGCCGACGTACCAGGTCAAGCCGCCGTGGGAGGCGGCAGAAGCGGCAGCAGGGCGCGGATCAGCAGATCGAACAAACCCGGAGCGACTCCCGCCTCGGCCAACCGTCGTTCATCGATTTCCCTTGCCGCTCGGCAAAGCGGGTTCGCCCATGCGCCTCCTGCGCCATTCCCCAGCGTCACGGAGAATCACGTTATGTGTGGCAGGTCGATTCCGGATTGTCGAGGGCGGGTTTGATCCAGGGCTCAACGGAAACACGAGAACCAGCCGAGAGACATCGAATCCAGCTTGGATGTGAATTCCGTGGCCAAGAAGAAATCCCGCGCGAAGATGGAACAGGCCAAGGGCAAGGTCAAGGAGGCGGCGGGGCGCACCGTGGGCAACGAAAGGCTCGAGGCCGAGGGCCGCGCCGAACAGGCCAAGGGAGATGCCCGACAGGCGAAGGAGAAGGCGAAGGACGTCTTCCGTCACTGACGGCGAGTCGGCCGGGCCGGGCTCAGCGGATGCTGCGCCCGGCCCGGCCTTGCCGTCGGCAGTGCACCGGACGGGGCGCGCGGGCGCGCTCACCGATCCGGCCTGATCCAGTGAAAGATCTACGGAAGCGCGGCGCCGCGGGCGGTGATCCAGAGCCGGTACCACTCCTCGTGGGTGAGCTCGGGTTCGCGCCGGGCGGCGTCGCCGCAGGCACGAATGCGTTCGGGCCGCGCGCTGCCGACGACCGGCGTGATCCGGGCCGGATGACGCTGCAGCCACCACAGCAGGACCGTCTCCGGCGTGGTGCCCTTCGCCTCTGCGAGCGAGGCGACGAGCCGCGCCGTCGCCCGCTCCGCCGGTGTCTCCTCCCGGCCCGTGTAGCGTCCCTGCGCGAGGGCGCCCCACGCCTGCAGGCGGACACCCTCCGCCCGGCAGTGCTCCAGGGTCCCGAGCGGGAAGCCGTTCGACGCGGCCTCGGCGGTGTTGACCAGCACCCCGGCCTCGAGCCAGTCCCTCCGGTGAAGGCTCATCTCGAGCTGGTTGGCGACAAGGGGGAGGCCGACGCAGTCCTGCAGGAGCGAGATCTGCGCCGCGCTCATGTTGGAGACCCCGAAGCGGCGGACCAGCCCCTGCCGGTGCAGTGACGTCAGGGCGTCGGCGATGTCCTGCGGGTCGGCCAACGGGTCCGGCCGGTGCAGCAGCAGCACGTCGAGCACGTCGGTGCGCAGACGGCCCAGGCTCTCCTCGACGCGCCGGACGATACTCGTGCCCCGCAGGTCGTACATGCCCGGCACGTCGCCGTCGGCGAGCCGGATGCCGCATTTCGTCTGCAGGACGATGCGTTCCCGCAGCCCGGGCGCGCGGGCGAGGACCTCACCGAACACCGCCTCGGACTTCCCGTGCCGGTAGATGTCGGCATGGTCGAAGGCCGTGATCCCGCTGTCGAGTGCCGCCTCGATCGCCTGCTCGGCGGCGGCGACGTCCGCCGCGCCGTGGGGCGTCGTGTCCCAGCTCCCGCCCAGGCCCATGCACCCGTAGAGCAGCCGCTCCCCACCCGTGTCCGCATTCGTCGTCACCCGGGTCACCCTTCCATGGCCGGGAGTGACCGCCCAAACGCGTATCGGCGCCGGCGGACCCGGCAGACGCCCGGGAACGGTCCGCAGGGAGAGCCACCGGCGGGCAGGACAGGCGCCGAGCCCGGAGCGGAGTGACGATGGAAGGAGGGCGCCGCACGGCCGGCACCAGCATTTCCCGGTCGGGCACAGCGCCCGGGAGGCGGTCATGGAGCAATATCCGGAGAGCTACGAGCTCATTTTTCAGGCGTCGGCCGTGGACGACGTGGTAGTGGTCCGGCGCACCGATCAGTCGGGAGCGGGCGGCAGCCCGATCTACGAGGACGAGACCGGGATAGTACGCGCCGAGATCAGCGACCGCGGCGAGGTCAGGATGCTGGCGAGCGGTGGCCACCAGGCGCATCAGCTGCCGGTGACCGCCCGGACGGAGAAGGTATGAGCAGGACGCCGTCCTGAGGGACGGGCTGTACGCCTGCCCCTGAGGGCCACTTCGCACGCCCGCTACACACGCCGGTTGCTGTAGCCGCAGATCCAGGCCAGCGCCGAGTGCACGCCGCGGACGTAGTCCCGCGTGAGGGGATCGCCCGCGGCTTCGTCCTCCCGTACCACCGCGGCGTCGATCTCCGCGGTCAGCAACTCCATGTCGGGCACTCCGTCGGCGCCGGTTCCGGTGACGGGTGAGCGGGCCTCGCGCCCCAGGGCCCAGCTGTATCCCGCCGTGACCCCGGCGCGGAACTGGGGTGGATGCCCGCGGTCGGAGAGCAGGGCGGGCAGCTCCCGCTCCACCGCCTCGGCCTCGGCGTATGCCCGTACCCCCACGGGCCGCCCTTCGTCCCGCTGTGGTTGAGGAGGTGCGGTCACTGCGTTCACCTGTCCTTCTGGCCCTCGGGGGGCTGTCTTGTCGGGCCGCTTGCGGAGGGCCGTGACGGGGCCGTCGGCGGCGGCGGGTCCCTGGCGGGTACCCGCTGTGGGCACCGATTCCACCGGAACGCCACCAATCAGCCGTTTCCCGTGCGGCGACGGGGTGCCCGGGAGGGCGCCCCGATCACTCGAAGGGCGGCGCATGTACGACGGCTGCACGGGGACATGCGATGAGTGAGTGGTGATCAGGACAGACGAACGAGGCATGAGCCGCCCCCCGTCCCCCGGCGCCCCGAAGGCATGAGCGACGCCGCGGTCGCCGCCCTGGGCGCCCTGTCGAAGGCGCTGGAGACGACGGAGCGGGCCCGCGGCCACCTGTACTCCTTCCACCAGCTGACGGGTACGGCGGACCTGCAGCTCGACGAGGCCGTGCGGCTGCTGCGCCAGGCCGGTCACAGTGCTCAGGCGGAGCGGGTCGAGCGGGACATCGTGGGCCGGAACGTGATCCCCGGGCACTGGACCTTCCAGATCGTCGAGGAGTACGACGCGACGTACTACCGGCCCTTCGCCCTGGTCGAGGAGGAGATCAGGCAGGAACTGGCCGACGGGGTGGGCCATCTCTACGAGGCGGAGATGAGGGCGGCACGCAGGACGCCTGGGCACCCGGACCACCCGATGCTGCCCGAGGACGCGCCCCCCTGACGCGGGCCGCGCGGCGGTACCCATGGAGGGCGACCACCGGGGCCTGGCGGCACGGCACACCTGCGGACCCGGGCGGCACGACACGGAGAGCGGCCCCGCCTCCGGGGGGACGAGGGCGGGGCCGCGACGCCTCACCGACGGCCGGGGGGGATGGGCCGGGCGAGCGCTCAGGCTTCAGCTGCCCGGTCCACGGCCGGGTATGCATACGACTTCGTACGGCTCGGTAACGCGCCCCCCGGGACTGCCGTGGACGGGGCTGCGCGGGGCCGCCGCACGGCGCATCGTGGTGACATGCGCCTGCTGCTGACCTCCGACACCCATGTGCCCGCCCGCGCCCGCCGACTGCCGGCGAAGCTCATGGAGTCCGTTCGCGAGGCGGACGTGGTGATCCACGCCGGCGACTGGATCGACGTCGCGACCCTGGACCTCTTCGAGTCGTGGTCCGCGCGCCTCCTCGCCGTCCACGGCAACAACGACGGGCCCGAGCTGCGGGCCCGGCTGCCGGAGGTCGCGCTGGCCGAGCTCGGCGGCGTGCGCATCGGGGTCGTCCATGAGACCGGCGCCGCCCAGGGGCGTGAACGCCGGTGCGCGGAGCGGTTTCCCGGCCTCGATGTGCTGGTGTTCGGACACAGTCACATCCCCTGGGACACCACGGCGCCGACCGGCCTGCGGCTGCTCAATCCCGGCTCGCCGACCGACCGCCGGCGACAGCCCCACTGCACCTATATGACCGCCCGGGTGGCCGGAGGGCAGCTGTCGGGGGTCGAACTGCACCGCCTGCCCCGCCGCTGAACGACGCACGGCCGGGGACCGTCACAAGGGGGTGGCTCGGCCGGTGTCGTAGACCCGCAGGGAGGGGACGCACGCCGATCCCGCCCGGCAGACCGTCACGGCCGACGCCCCGGTGATGTCCGCCGTGGTCACCACTGGTCCTCCGGACACTTCCCGGGGGCGCGGCGGCGAGCCGCCGAGGCGGAATGAGCAAGCGCTTTCCGTCTGAAGGACGGGGGCATCGGCGAACGCGGTCGAGGGAGCCCGGCCACGAGTGCGACGCGCCGCTCGGGACCCGGCCGGCGCCGGAAGAGTTCTCTTGCGTCATTTTCCCTTGCCGTGGTGCGCGTCCCTTGCTATTCCTCCGTTAGGAAAGTTTCCTTTCAATCTTCCCCGGGCCGATTCATCGGCCCCCTCCGGCCTTGTCCGCCCAGCCAACGGAGTCCCCCACATGAGACCGGCACGGTTCTGGCTACGCCCCTTCGGCAGCGCCGGCGCGCTCGGCGCCGCCCTGCTTCTCGCCCTCACCACCGCCCCCACCGCCCCCGCCGCCCCCGCGGCCACCCCGTTCACTCCGGCCGCCGCCACCTACGAGGCGGAGGACGCGACCGTCTCGCGCGGCCGGGTCGATGCGAACCACGCCGGCTTCACCGGCAGCGGCTTCGTCAACTACGACAACTCCGTCGGCAGTTACGTCCAGTGGACGGTCGACGCCGCCCGGGCCGGCCGCGTTACGCTGAAGCTGCGCTTCGCCAACGGCACTCCCGCCGACCGGCCGATGGACATCACCGTCAACGGCGCGCCGACAGTCGACGATCGGGCCATTGCGGGCACCGGCTCCTGGACCTCCTGGTCGACGGCAACCGTCACCACCGACTTGAGAGCGGGGAGCAACACCGTCAGAGCCACGGCCACCACCGCCGACGGCGGGCCGAACGTCGACCATCTGGCCGTCGACACCGCCCCCACCACCGACTCGACCCCCGTCGGCGTCAACGGACAGCTCAAGGTCTGCGGAACCAAGTTGTGCAACCAGTACGGCAAGCCCGTCCAGTTGCGGGGCATGAGCACCCACGGGCTCCAGTGGTACAGCCAGTGCGTCACCGGCGGCTCCCTCGACGCGCTCGCCACCGACTGGAAGGCCGACGTCCTGCGCATCTCGATGTACGTCCAGGAAGGCGGCTACGAGACCGACCCGCGCGGCTTCACGGACAAGGTCCACGCCATCATCGAGCAGGCAACCGCCCGCGGCCTGTACGCGATCGTCGACTGGCACATGCTCAGCCCCGGCGACCCGCACCACAACCTCCCGCGCGCGAAGACCTTCTTCACCGAGATCGCACAGCGCCATCAGAACAAGAACAACGTGCTCTACGAGATCGCCAACGAGCCCAACGGGGTGAGCTGGTCGCGGATCAAGAGCTACGCCGAGGAACTCGTCCCGGTCATCCGCAGGCAGGACCCCGACACCCCCGTCCTGGTCGGCACCCGCGCCTGGTCGTCGCTCGGTCTCTCGGAGGGCGGCGACGAGAGCGAGGTCGTGAACAACCCCGTCGACGCACCGAACGTCATGTACACCTTTCACTTCTACGCGGCCTCGCACCGGGAGGAGAACCTGAACGCGCTCGCCCGTGCCGCCGATCGGATCCCCATGTTCGTCACGGAGTTCGGCACCCAGGACTACGCGGGAGAGGGTGCCAACGACTTCGCGATGGCCCAGCGCTACCTCGACCTGATGGCAGCCAAGAAGATCAGCTGGGTCAACTGGAACTTCTCCGACGACCACCGGTCCGGCGCCGTCTTCAAGACCGGCACCTGCGCCGCAGCCGGCCCCTGGACCGGCACGTCGTCCCTCAAGGAGGCCGGTGTCTGGATCCGTGACCGGATCAGGACACCGGACGGCTTCCCGACGGGCTGACCGGTACCTGACTGCGTCCCCGCCCGGCCGCTGTGAGCCATTGGACGGGCGGGGCCGCACAGGAACAGGAGCAGCGGTGGCCGGCTACCGGCAGCCGGGAGTCGTTCTCGGCGACCACCACTTCACCGTCCCGCTCGACCACGGCGACCCGGCGGGCGAGCGGATCGAGCCCTACGGCAGGGAGGTCGCCTCCGCGTCCCACATGTCCGAGGATCGGCCCTGGCTGGTGTAGCTGGGGGGTGGCCCCGGCAACGCGGTCCGCCGCTTCGCCGGCAAGCAGGCCTGGCTCGGGCGGGCGGTGCAGGACTTGCGTGTACTCCTCCTCGACCAGCGCGCGGCACCGGACGGTGTACGTGGACACCGCCACTGCGCACCGCTCGTGCCGTGAGCGGGCTGCGGACCTGGGTCACCGACGAGTACGAGCACGACGGGGTGCGGGCGGGCGTGCCCCGGGTACTGGACCGGCTGCGGGCGCTCGCCCGGCAGGAGCTCTGACACATGATCAGCGGATCCGTATCCTGCGGGACATGACGGATCAGAAGACCGAACAGCTCCAGGAGATGCCGACCGAATGGCAGCGCGCGCTCGCGGTCGTCGCCCACCCCGACGACCTCGAGTACGGCTGCGCGGCCGCCATCGCAGGATGGACCGACCAGGGCCGCGACGTCGCCTATCTGCTGGCCACCCGGGGCGAGGCAGGGATCGACGGCATCGCCCCCGCCGAGTGTGCGCCACTGCGCGAGCGCGAGCAGCGGGCGAGTGCGGCGGTCGTCGGCGTCTCCACCGTGGAGTTCCTGGACCACAAGGACGGCGTGATCGAGTACGGGACCGCACTGCGGCGGGACATCGCCGCGGCCATCCGCCGGCACCGGCCGGAGCTGGTGATCACGCTCAACCATCGCGACACCTGGGGCGGCACCGCCTGGAACACGCCCGATCACCGCGCCGTCGGCCGGGCGACCCTCGACGCGGCCGCCGACGCGGGCAACCGCTGGATCTTTCCGGAGCTGATCTCCGAGCAGGGCCTTCAGCCGTGGGCCGGCGTGCGCTGGGTGGCCGTCGCGGGTTCGACGAGCCCGACCCACGCGGTCGACGCGGGCCCGGGGCTCGAGCGGTCCGTGGCCTCGCTGATGGAGCACCGGCTGTACATCGAGGGCCTGACGGACCAGGACCCCCAGGAGTACTGCCACACGTTCCTCACCCGCATGGCAGAGATGGCGGCGCCGCGCTTCGGCGGCCGTCCCGCCGTCGCGTTCGAGCTCTTCGGGCGCTGAGGCCTCCTCGCCAGATCGTACATATTTGACAAGGAGCGTTGCTGTTTCTGCAATGGAGGCATGAGCGACGACGGCCACCGCAGGGACGGCAACCACGACCACCACGACGACGCGCGGCTCGACGCCGTGCTGAACGAGGTCGGCCCCCGGCTCCGCAGGATCAGGCGCGAGCGGGGGGCCACTCTCGGCGCACTCTCCGAGGCGACCGGCATTTCCGTAAGCACCCTCTCCCGGCTCGAGTCCGGCGGCCGGCGCCCCAGTCTGGAACTGCTGCTGCCGATCGCCCGCGCCCATCAGGTCGCGCTGGACGAACTGGTCGGCGCACCGCCCGTCGGTGATCCGCGGGTGCGCGCCAAACCGATCGTCCGCGGTGGCCGGACCATGTACCCGCTCACTGCGCGGCCGGGCGGGCTCCAGGCGTACAAGGTGATCCACAAGGTCTTCGGCGAGACGCCGGAGCCCCGTACGCACGAGGGCTACGAGTGGCTGTACGTCCTCTCCGGTCGGCTGCGGCTGGTTCTCGGCGACCACGACGTGGTGCTCACCGCCGGGGAGGCGGCCGAGTTCGACACCCGGGTGCCGCACTGGTTCGGCTGTGCAGACGACACGCCGGTCGAGTTTCTGAGCCTGTTCGGCCCACAGGGCGAGCGGATGCACGTGCGGGCGAGGCCCAAGGGGGGTTGAGGGGGCTTCCCCGGAGGCAAGCGACCGCTTAGTATGCGGCGCAGCACAGTACTGCCCTACGTGTGGGAGGCCCCGAAATGCAGGCATGGCAAGTGCACCGCAACGGCGAGCCGAGCGAGGTGATGCGGCTCGAAGAGGTGGACCGACCCACGCCCGGCGAGGGACAGCTCCTCCTGAAGGTCCGAGCGGCGAACATCAACTTCCCCGACGCACTGCTCTGCCGCGGGCAGTACCAGGTGCGGCCGCCGCTGCCGTTCACCCCGGGCGTCGAGATCTGCGGCGAGACCGAGGACGGCCGCCGCGTCATCGCCAACCCCGTCCTGCCGGGCGGCGGACTCGCCGAGTACGTGGTCGCCGACGCGGGCGCCGTGCTCCCCGCGCCCGAGGCGCTCGACGACGCGGAGGCCGCCGCGCTGCACATCGGCTACCAGACGGGCTGGTTCGGTCTGCACCGCCGGGCCGCGCTCAAGGAGGGCGAGACCCTGCTCGTCCACGCCGCGGCCGGCGGGGTCGGCAGCGCCGCCGTACAGCTCGGCAAGGCGGCCGGAGCCCGGGTGATCGGCGTCGTCGGCGGTACGGAGAAGGCCGCCGTCGCCCGAGAAATCGGCTGCGACGTCGTCATCGACCGCCGCGCCGACGACATCGTCGCCGCCGTGAAGGAGGCGACCGGGGGACGCGGCGCGGACGTGATCTACGACCCGGTCGGCGGGGACGCGTACGCGAAGTCCGCCAAGTGCGTGGCCTTCGAGGGCCGCATCATCGTCGTCGGCTTCGCCAGCGGCGACATCCCGGCCCCGGCGCTGAACCACGCCCTGGTCAAGAACTACTCGATCATGGGCCTGCACTGGGGCCTGTACGCCACCAAGGACCCGGGCTCCATCGGCCGCTGCCACGCGACGCTCACCGAGTACGCGGCCAAGGGTCTGATCAAGCCGCTCGTCAGCGAGCGGGTCGCCTTCAAGGACGCGGCCGGCGCCGTGCAGCGCGTCGCCGACGGCACCACCACCGGCCGCCTGGTCGTCGTCCCGGACGGAGCGAATCGATGACGGACGCCGCCGAACTCCTCGGCCTCACCCGAAAGCTGCTGGCCGACCACCCGCCGGCCACCACCGACCGCACCGACTTCCTCAAGGCGCGCTTCGACGCGGGCCTGGCCTGGGTCCACTTCCCGAAGGGCCTCGGCGGACTCGACGCCCCGCGCGCCCTGCAGGCCGTCGTCGACGCCGAACTCACCGCCGCCGGCGCACCCGACAACGACCCCCGCCGCCTCGGCATCGGCCTCGGCATGGCCGCGCCGACGATCCTCAAGTACGGCTCCCAGGAGGTCAAGGAGCGCTTCCTGCGCCCCCTGTGGATCGGCGAGGAGGTGTGGTGCCAGCTGTTCAGCGAGCCCGGAGCCGGCTCCGACCTCGCGGCGCTCGGCACCCGTGCGGTCAGGGACCGGGACTCCGGCGACTGGATCGTCACCGGCCAGAAGGTGTGGACCTCCAGCGCGCACGCCGCCCGCTGGGCCATCCTGATCGCCCGCACCGACCCCGACCTGCCCAAGCACCGGGGCATCACGTACTTCGTCTGCGACATGACCGATCCCGGCGTGGAGGTCAGGCCGCTGCGCCAGATCACCGGCGAGGCGGAGTTCAACGAGGTCTTCCTGACCGGGGTGCGCATTCCCGACGCGCACCGTCTCGGCGAGGTCGGCGAGGGCTGGAAGGTCGCGCAGACCACCCTGATGAACGAGCGCGTCTCCATCGGCGGCATGCGCCTGCCCCGTGAGGGCGGCATGATCGGCCCGGTCTCCCGGACCTGGCGCGAGCGGCCCGAGCTGCGCACCCACGACCTGCACCAGCGGCTGCTCACCCTGTGGGTCGAGGCCGAGGTCGCCCGGCTCGCGGGGGAGCGGCTGCGCCAGCAGCTCGTCGCCGGCCAGCCCGGCCCCGAGGGCAGCGCCACGAAACTGGCCTTCGCCCGCCTCAACCAGGAGATCAGCGGTCTGGAAGTCGAACTGCGCGGCGAGGAAGGGCTGCTGTTCGACGACTGGACCATGCGCCGACCGGATCTGGTCGACTTCACCGGGCGGGACGCCGGCTACCGCTATCTGCGGTCCAAGGGCAACTCGATCGAGGGCGGCACCACCGAGGTACTGCTGAACATCGTCGCAGAGCGCGTCCTCGGGCTGCCCGCCGAGCCGCGCAACGACAAGGACGTCGCCTGGAAGGACCTCGCGCGATGACAGATCTGCTCTACTCGGAGACCGAGGACGACCTGCGTGCCGCCGTGCGGTCGCTCGTCGCCGCCCGGGGCGACCACGCGGCGCTCGCCGCGCGCGCCGAGGCCGGCTCCCCGCTCGACCCGCAGCTGTGGACCTCGCTCGCGGCCGAGATGGGCGCCGCCGGCCTGCTCGTACCGGAGAAGCTCGGCGGCCAGGGCGCAAGCCACCGCGAGGCCGCAGTCGTGCTGGAGGAGCTGGGCCGGGGCGTCGTCGCCGCGCCCTACCTCACCAGCTCCGTCGTGGCGACCGAGGTGCTGCTGGCGCTCGACACGGGGACGGAGGCGGTTGCCGAACTGCTGCGCGAGCTCGCGGAGGGACGGCGCACGGCCGTCGTCGTGGTGCCGCTGTCCACGGCGCCCGACGGCCCGCTGCCGGACGGCGCCGGCCGCATCACCGGTGTCGCGGACGCGGCGAGCGCCGATGTGCTGCTGGTGCTGCGGGCCGACGGCCTGTACGCGGTCGAGGCGGCGCGGGCCGTTGTCGAGCCGCTGACCCCGTTCGACCTCACCCGTCCGCTGGCGGCGGTCACCGCTCCGGACGGCGGGACGCTGCTCGCCGATGCGCCGAAGGGCGAGGCCGCGGTGCGCCGCGGTCTGCTCGCCGGGGCCGGCCTGCTTGCCTCCGAGCAACTGGGTCTCGCCGAGTGGTGCCTTGAGGAGACCGTCCGGTACACCAAGGAGCGGCACCAGTTCAACCGCCCGGTCGGTTCGTTCCAGGCGCTCAAGCACCGGATGGCGCAGTTGTGGCTCGAAGTCGTCTCGGCACGGGCGGCGGCCCGCGCCGCCGCGGACGCGCTGGCGACCGGCAGCCCCGAGGCCCCGCTCTCGGTGGCCCTCGCCCAGGCGTACTGCTCAGGGGTCGCGGTCCACGCGGCCGAGGAGTGCGTGCAACTGCACGGCGGCATCGGCATGACCTGGGAACACCCGGCCCATCTGTATCTCAAGCGGGCGAAGGCCGACGAGATCGCCCTCGGCACGCCGGGACGGCACAAGGAGGCTCTGGCCGGGATCGTCGATCTTCAGGCTCCGTAACAAACCCCGATCACGCCGCACCCTTTACATGCTGCTCAAGCGAAAGGCTTGCAACAGCAGTTGATCCCGAACAGGGTGTACGCGCATGACGGGCCGATCGATACGGGCCGCGGCCGCCACGGCCATGGCCCGTATCGAGCTTCGGCACGGCGGCCTGCTCCGACCCCGGCGGCGCCGGTGGGTCCACGGCGAAGGTCGCCGCGCCGCCGCACCGGCCCGACGCCGGCCGCGTCGTCATGGACGGCGAACCCCGTCGACGGCCGGCGCCACCGCGTGCCGCGCGAACTGCGCACAGCCGCCGGCGTGGTCTTCCAGCAGCCGCGGATGTCGGCCGACCCGCGGCTGTCGCTGTGCGAGTTGACCACCGAGCCGCTGCGCGCCACCGGCCGGAGGCGGGCCGAAGCCGCCGCCCGTACCGAGGAGCCGGCCGCCGTAGGTCTCACCTGCCAACTCCTCGGCCGGCGGCCGCGCGAGGTGAGTGACGGACAGCGGCAACGCGCCGGCCTGGCAAGGGCACCGGCACCGCGGCCGCGCCGGCTGGTCCGCGACGGGATGACGCCCATGCTCGACGCGTCGACGACGGCCGCGCTGGTGGCCGTCGTCGAGAACCACCGCCGCGAAGACGTCGCGATGACTGCTCGCGGTCGGCCACGACCAGGCCCTGCCGGACCGCCGGCGCGACCGGACCGTCCAGTGGTCGCACATCGCACCGGCGTGAACGGTCCCCCGGCCGGGTGAACTCCCGGTGCCCGTACCGCACATGACGGATGGCCGAACTCTCCCTGCCACCCTGCCCATCGCGTCCGGCCCGGCGGATACTCACCGGTGTCCCTCCCGACCCGCAGAGCCCGGAGGTCATCGTGCCGACCACTCGTCGCGCAGTCGTCACCACCCTCGCCGCCGCACTCACCGGTGCCCTCGGGGCGCCCGTCCATGCCGCAGCCACCGGCGGGCAAGGCCGCCCGGCGCCGCTGCGCCGGGCCCACGCGCACAACGACTATCTTCACCAACGGCCCCTGCACGACGCGCTGTCGCACGGCTTCACCAGCGTCGAGGCGGACGTCTTCCTCGTAGACGGCGAACTGCTCGTCGCACACGAACCGGCCGAACTCGACCCTGCCCGGACCCTCCGCTCCCTCTATCTGGACCCGCTGCTCGCCCGGGTGAGGGCCAACCACGGAGGCGTGTACCGCGGGCACCGCCGCTCCTTCCAGCTGCTGATCGACATCAAGACCGACGGCGTCGCCGCCTATCTCGAGCTCGACCGCCTGTTACGGCGCTACCGGCGCATGCTGAGCAGCTGCGCCCACGGTCACGTCCGCCCCGGTGCCGTCACCCCGCTGATCTCCGGCGACCGCTCGGCCCGCGCCCCCTTGGAGGCGCAGCGTGTCCGGTACGCCTTCTACGACGGCCGACTGGAAGACCTCGCCGCCGCCGACCCGGCGCCGGCCTCCTTCATCCCGCTGATCTCCAGCAACTGGACGCACAGCTTCAGCTGGCTCGGCACCGGTGAATTCGCGCCCGCGGAACGCGAGAAGCTGCACACCCTCGTCACCACCGCCCACCGCCGCTCCCAGCGGGTCCGCTTCTGGGCCACCCCCGACGTCCCGGGCCCGGCGCGGGAGGCGGTGTGGCACGAGTTGCTGACCGCCGGCGCCGACCACATCAACACCGACGACCTGGCGGGCCTCGAGCACTTCCTGCGCCGTCATGACCGCTAGGTCCTAAAGGATCGAGCCCGCACACCCCCCTGGGAGTTGCCGGAAGTGGCTCGTCGCCCCGTCGACCCGTCGGGCCGGCGACAGCCGTTGCCCGGCTCCCGGTCAGGTACACCCGTACGGCGGACACGCCAGTCGGCCGTAAGGGACCTCCACTGCGCCAGACTGGCCGCCGAATGCCGCAATTCCGACGCGGCGAAGGAGGTTGGCGATGGCCATTTCGATCTCGGTGGTGCTGCTCCTGCTGGTGCTCGCAGTGATCTTCCTGCGCAATGGTGGGCTGAAGTTGAGCCATGCGATCGTCTGCGCACTGCTCGGCTTCTTCCTGGCGGGCACGAGCATGGCGCCGACGATCCAGGAGGGCATCGCGGCCACGGCCAATGTCGTGGGCAGCCTTCGCCCCTGATTTGCGCGGTGGCAGGGTGGGAAGCAGCACAGCTGTGCCGGTCTCCGGGTGGAGCGGTCGAGCAACGAGGACGGGATGTGGGCAATGCCTCTCGAGGGTGAGTACGAGCCGAGCCCCGAAGCATGGGTACGGGAACAGGTCGAGGAGTACGAGAGTTCGGGCGGCCGGAGCGGGACGACGCTGCGCGGCATGCCGGTGATCGTGCTGACCACCCGGGGTGCCAAGAGCGGCAGGATTCGTAAGACCCCGCTGATGCGGGTCGAACACGCGGGCGCCTACGCTCTGGTCGCGTCCCTCGGAGGCTCGCCCAAGCACCCCGTCTGGTACTACAACATCAAGGCCGACCCACAGATCGAGCTCCAGGACGGCCCGGTGCGCAGGGACATGACGGCGCGAGAGGTGACCGGCGAGGAGAAGGCCGTGTGGTGGGCGCGCGCGGTCGAGGCGTATCCCGACTACGACGACTACCAGAAGAAGACCGACCGGGAGATCCCCGTCTTCGTCGCCGAAGTGCCGGACCGCGACCGCTGAACGCCAGGGGACCGGTACGCCGGCGGGCGTACCGGTCCGGGTACGGGGCGGTACGCCCTACCGTCCGGGGACCACGCCGCCGAAGCCGTTGCTGCCCAACTGCTCGAAGCGCTCCTGGACATTGGCCGCGAACACGTGCTGCTCCGCGACGGGATACGACTCGTGGCTGTTCATGGCCACGGTGAGCACTCCGCTGACCGGTGCGGTGGGTGACGTCCGCACCGGAGTGCACAGGAAGCTGAACGCCTGCGGCGAGGGCGAGTCGTACGTGGTGATCGCCGCATGGGGGAGCGTGGTGGTCTGGCCGGTGTGAAAGGCCTCGTCCATCGCGTTGAAGACGCCGACGGAGTCGAGCCCGGACAGGACCTGCCGCCCGGGGCTGAACTGGGGGACCATGCCGAAGGCCGCGCCCTGCTTCCCGTTGGCGTAGCGCAGCAGGTGGTGCGGCCCCTCGGTGAGCATGATGGGGAAGGGCGCGCCGTCGAAGACAGCGAACAATTCGTGCTGCTGCGCGAGCAGGCTGTCCCGCAGCTTGAACTCCGACAGCAGGGTCTCCGTGAGCTCCTGCATGCCCTCCTTGATCTTGCGGTCCCAGGTGCGGGCCACCATGTCGGCCACGCACACCGTGCCGAGGATCATGCCGGTGTTGTCCCGCAGGGGGGTGCCCAGATAGGAGCGCACGCCCATGTCGTTGACCAGCGCGTTGCCTCGGAACCGCGGGTAGTCGAAGACATCGTCCAGGGCCAGTTGGGACCCCTGGGCGACCACGTGGGGGCAGAAGCCGTAGTCGGTGGGTGCCTCGCGGGCTATGTCGCTGAGGTCGAAGACGATGCCGCGGCTCTCGGTGTCGGCGGCACCGTCGGGGGAGCTGGGCGGCACGTACATGCCGCGGAACATCTGCCGCTCGTCGTTGATGAAGTTGACCATGGCGAGGGGTGACTGGGTGAAGCTGGCCGCGAGCCGCGCCACTCGGTCGAACGTCGCCTCGGCCTCAACGGTGTTGAGGCCGAGGACCTGCAAGCGGAGCCTGCGCTGCTCGGCTGCGTGACGGGTCTGATCGGGTGTCAGGGGGTCCATGCGCCAGATGAAATCAGATGTTCGGCACTGTGGACGAACCAAGTGCCGTCTTTTCCGTTTCACTTGAGATACGCCAGGGGCGGCGAGGCGGGGGTGATGTCTACCGTGACGGCACTGTCCATGCAGCTCGAACTGTGCATTCCGCCTCAATCGGGCAAGGCTTCGACGCTGGGCGATCACTTCCCGCCAAACCATCAACCGGAATCGGCCGCAGCGGTTTTACATATGACAATCATGCGGTGGGTATTCATGCGGCGGGCTGTGCCGTGGGAGCGCAGGGAGGGGAACGGAGCAGTGGGGCAAGTGCGGTTCGGACAGCAGGGACACTGCCGCGGCCACGGGCAGTGCCGCCCTGCCGGTGATCCCGCCGTGGCGCAGTGCCCCACCGATCACGCCCCTACGTCGTTATGGACAGCACCTCGAGCCGCGGGCCCGGCGCCGTCCCCGCCGCCCGTGACCCGTGCCTGTCCGTGAGAGTCCGTGACAGGCCTGACATCCGTATCGGTACCGAACCCGGCCGCAGGGCGAACCGGAGTTCGGTCCACCCCGAGCCGTTCCCGGCCGGCCGTGCAGGGCCTGCCGCAGATCGGCGACGCCCGCCGGAAGCGACAGGCCCGCCACCGCTCCCAGGGATCCTCATGGCAGTACGTGAACAGCGCGTTCGTGCATCGGCATCACGAAGCGAAGCATCTGAAGGAGTGGTCTGATGAACAGGACGGACGACGTCGGCGCACGCTCGATCGCGGTGATCGGCATGGCCTGCCGGCTGCCAGGTGCCGACGGGCCCGACGAGCTGTGGGACCTGCTGCGGGACGGTGTGGACGCCACCAGCGAGACACCGCCTGATCGTTACGACGTGGACTCGCTGCACTCCGAGCGTCCCGGGCCGGGGACGATCGGCAGCCGCCGCGCCGGCTACCTGGCCGGTATGGCGGACTTCGACGCCGAGTTCTTCGAGATGTCGGCCACCGAGGCGGTCGAACTCGACCCGCAGCAGCGGCTGCTCCTGATGACGGCCTGGGACGCACTCGAGGACGCGGGTCGCCGGCCCGACGAGCTGGCGGGGACACGGACCGGAGTCTTCGTCGGCAACGCGCGGGCGGACTACCTGGAGATCCGGTTCCGCGAGGGCCTGCAGAGCGTGACGGCCTCGCAGTTGAACAACTTCCGCTCACTGCTGCCCGCCCGTCTGTCGTACTTCCTCGACCTCCGCGGGCCCAGCGTCCTGATCGACACGGCCTGCTCCTCCTCGTTGGTTGCCGTGCACAGCGCGGTGCAGAGCCTGCGCGTCAGGGAGAGCCCCCTGGCGCTCGTCGCCGGAGTGAACCTCGCTCTGCGTCCCGACGAGGGCGTGATGATGACGCAGGCAGGGGCCCTGGCCGCCGACGGCCGGAGCAAGTTCGCCGATGCCGCTGCCGACGGCCACACCCCGGGCGACGCTGTGGGTGTCGTCGTCCTCAAGCGCCTCGCCGACGCCCTGGCCGACGGCGACCGGATCCGGGCCGTCATAGAAGGAAGTGCCGTCGGCAACGACGGACGCACCAGCGGCTCGGTGCTGAACCCCTCGAAGACCGGCCAGGTCGAGGTGCTCCGCTGGGCGTACGAGGACGCCGGGGTGTCACCGGCCGACGTGGACTTCGTCGAGGCGCACGGAGCAGGCTCGCCCGTGCTGGACGCGCTGGAGATAACCGCTCTGGGCGAAGTCCTGGGCGAGGACCGGCCGTCGGACCGGCCGCTGCTCGTCGGCTCGGTCAAGACCAACATCGGCCACGCGGAGGCCGCTGGCGGCATCGCCGGTCTGATCAAGACCGTACTGTGCCTGGAGCACGGCCAGGTCCCGCAGAGTCTGCACCTGGACACGGCCACTCCGCAGGTCGCCTGGGACGAACTGCCGGTGCTCGTACCGGAGAAGCTGCACGACCTGCCGGACCACGGCCGGCCGTGCCGGGCGGGAGTCTCCGGGCAGGGCTCCTCGTCCCTCAACGCACACGTCGTGGTCCGGCAGGCCGACCCCCCACCGGCGGTCGCCACGAAGGAGAAGGCCGGCCGGCCGTACCTGCTGCCGCTCTCCGCCCGCACTCCTGAGGCGCTGGCCGCTCTCCGCCGCGCCTACACCGCATACCTCGGCGCCGACGGGCCCGGCAGCGCGTTCCCCCTCCGGGACATCTGCTACAGCGCGGCGGTCCGCCGTCAGCACCACGAACACCGCCTGGCCGTCGTCGCGTCGTCGCACGAGGAGATGGCCGCGGTACTCGGCGGGTCCGGCGAGAGCCAAGGGCACGGGCGGACGCCCAGGAAACTGGCCAAGGCGGTCGAGCTCTACCGCAACGGCGGGACGGTGGACTGGGAGGCGATCTCCGGCGAGCCCGGACGCTTCGTCCCGCTGCCCGGCTACCCCTGGCAGACCAAGCGCTACTGGCCCGACGGGGAGTGCGAGGAGCGCACCGGCGACCTGGCCGAATGGGTACTGTGCGAGCACGCGCGCACCACCTACGAGGACGACTCCACACTCGTCGACGTAGGGATCGACTCGCTGGCCAAACTGCGGATCATCGTCGAGCTGTCCCAGCAGACCGGCCATGAGATCGACCCCGAGGAACTGGGCCGACTGCGCACGGTGGGCGCGCTGCGCGAGTGGATCCGGGCGACGGAGGCGCGGACGGCATGAGCAACCCGCAGACCGTGTACGGGTGGTTCGCCCGTTCCGCCGCCGTCTTCGGTGACGACTGCACCGCACTGGAAGTGGACGACGAGCGGCTGTCCTACCGCGAACTGCACGATCTGGCCGAGCGGATCGCTGCCCGGCTGGTCGCGGCGGGCGGCGGCAGGGCGCCCCGCAGGGTGGGGCTGCTCGCGAGCCGGTCGGTGACCGCGTACGCCGGCTACCTCGCCGTCCTGCGCACGGGTGCGGCCGTCGTCCCCCTCAACCCGGAGCACCCGCCCGCCCGCACCGCCCGTATTGCGGAGACTGCGGGCCTGGAGCTGGTGCTCGCGGACACCTCCGCGGTCGGCGCGGACCCCGGGGTGCCGCTCGTTGTGCTGGGACCCGACGAGTTGACGTCCCTGGCGGCCGGGCCGCCGGCCGACCTGCCGGATCCGAAGACGGATCCGAACGATGTCGCGTACATCATCTTCACGTCCGGTTCGACGGGGGCCCCCAAGGGAGTTCCCGTCTCGCACGCCAACCTCTGCGCCTACCTCGGCCATGTGGCGCCCCGTTACGACATCGGGCCGGGAAGCAGGCTCTCGCAGACCTTCGACCTGACCTTCGACGGCTCCGTGCACGACCTGTTCGTGGCCTGGGCGTCCGGCGGCACGCTGGTCGTGCCGAAGCGCAGCCAGCTCCTGTCACCGGTCAGGACGGTCAACGCCCTCGGTCTCACGCACTGGTTCTCCGTGCCGTCGCTGATCACCTTCGCCTCGCGCCTCGGCACGCTGAAACCGGGAAGCATGCCCACCCTGCGCTGGAGCGTGTTCGGCGGTGAGCCGCTGACCCTGGCGGCCGCGGAGGAGTGGCAGACGGCAGCGCCGGACAGCGCCATCGAGGTCCTCTACGGACCGACCGAACTGACCATCTCCTGCACCGCCTACCGGCTGCCGCGCCGCCGGGCGGACTGGCCCCGTACGGCCAACGGGACGGTGCCGATCGGGACCGGCTATCCGACGCTGGACATCCTCCTGCTGGACGACGACGGCAGGCCCGCCGACAGCGGCGAGCTGTGCGTCCGCGGTCCGCAGCGCTTCCCGGGCTATCTGGACCCGGCCAACAACGCAGGCCGGTTCCTGCCCTCCGACGACGGCGCAGCCGCGACCCGCGGGAGCGCGGGCCGGCCGCTGACCGACAAGCACTGGTACCGCACCGGGGACCGGGCCGCCATGCACGACGGGCACCTGGTGCACATGGGGCGGACCGACCACCAGGTCAAGATCCGCGGCCACCGGATCGAACTCGGCGAGATCGAGGCCATGCTGAGGCAGCAGCCGGGTGTGCGTGACGCGGTCGTCGTCGCGGTGCAGGCGTCGGACGGGGAACCGGAGCTCGAGGCCGCGGTCAGCGGAAACGGATGCGCCGACCAGCAGCTGTACTCCGCGCTGAGCGAGCGACTGCCGCCCTACATGCTGCCCCGCCGGATCGTCACCCTGGAGCAGCTGCCGCTCAATGCGAACGGCAAGATCGACCGGCAGGCCCTGCTGGCACGGCTGGGGCGCAGCCGCTGAGTCCCGCCGCGAACGGTCCGCACCGCAGGCGCACGCACCGTTCGCGCCCCAGATCCTCTCAACGTCTGTGAGGTACGCAGGTAGATGTTCGACGCCATCGTGGTAGGGGCGCGCTGCGCCGGAGCCCCCACAGCCATGCTCCTCGCCCGCGCGGGGCACCGGGTGCTGATGCTGGACCGGGCGGGCTTCCCCTCCGACACCCTCTCCACCCATCTCATCCACCAGCCCGGCGTGGCAGCGCTCGCCCGCTGGGGGGTGCTCGAGACCGTGCGCGCCACCGGTTGCCCGCCGCTGGACCGCGCGGTCTACGAGGTGGCCGACATCCGCCTCGAAGGCTGCGCACAGGGGGTGGAGGGGCAGCGGGCCGGTTACGCTCCCCGCCGGCACGTCCTGGACGCCGTCCTGACGGACGCGGCCGTCGTCGCCGGCGTCGACTTCCGGGAGCGGTGCTCCGTGACCCGCCTGCTGCACGACGACGCCGGACGTGTCGTCGGCGTGGAGGGCCGGCACGACGGCCGCTCCTTCACCGAACGGGCCCACCTGGTGATCGGCGCGGACGGAATGCGCTCCACCGTCGCGAGACTCGCCAAGGCGGGCTTCACCGTCCGGGACCCACGGCTGACCTGTGCCTACTACGGCTATTGGGAGGACGTGCCGGCCACTTTGGAGCTGTACGAGAGTCCCGGCAGCTGGGTGGCCACCGTTCCCACCAACAACGAGGCGACGCTCGTCCTGGCCTACTTCCCGCAGGCACGGTTCGAGGAGGTGCGCACCGACCCGCGCGCCGCCTATCTGCGGCAGATACGGGCCACGGCGCCGGCGCTGTACGAGCGGCTCGACGGCAAACGGCGCGTCGAGCGGCTGCGCGGCACCGGCGACCAGCAGAACTTCTTCCGTAGGGCCACCGGCTCCGGCTGGGCCCTGGTCGGGGACGCGGGCCACCACAAGGACTCCATCACCGCCCGCGGCATCAGCGACGCGTTCCTCCAGGCCGAAGCGCTGACCCGGCACGTGGGCGGCCTGCTCGGCGGTGACCCCGACAAGCTCGACCAGGCGCTGCGGAGCTACGCGGAAGAGCGCGACACCTCCCTCGCCCCGGGATATCAGGCCACACTGTCGGCGGCACAACTGGCTCCCCACGAACAGCGCCTGTCGCTGCTGCGCGCGGTGAGCAAGGACCCGGAACTGACGTCCGTCTACTTCGACATGGTCGCCGGCATCGGGAGCGTCGGCGCCCTCTACACCCCCAAGCTGCTGGCGCTCCTGTGACCTGCTCGGCGGCGTGTGCAACGGCCGGGCCGGCCCACCGTGGACCGCAAGATCAATTCCGCCGAAGGGCGCAGGTGAAGGTACGGCATGATCCTGGTACGGTTCAACCGCCCCGACGCCTCGTATGACGGCCCATCAGAACGTGGCGCGTGGGGGTTACTTGGACATTGAATCGTCCCTTACTGCCATGAGTGGTGTGTTTCGCTGCGTATGAGGAATCAGATGCCAGGCACCCGCGAACAGCGGACAACTCACAGGTCCGCCCCTCGCAGATCTCTCCGCATGTCGATCGCTGTGCCCCTTGTGGTCCCGGCCCTGTGCCTCACCGGACTGTGGGGCTACACGGCGACCGGGCTCGTCGACGAGCGGGTCCGGCTCGGCGCCGACGTGGACCGGGTCGTGTCCGTCGGACAGCCCGCGCACGGTGTGCTGTCGAGTCTTCAGGACGAGCGCCGCCTCACCGCTGTCTGGCAGGCCGATCGCACTCCTGAGTCCCGCGCCGTCCTGGACAGCGCCAGGAGCAGGACCGACGCGGCGGTCGAGGACTACCGCCGGGTCCCGCCCTCCGGGCTGGACACCGCCGCGCTGAAGAGCCGCGCCGCGAAACTGGACCAGGCGATCGGCAAGCTGTCCGACCGGCGCAAGACGATCGATGCGCGCGGCCTTTCCGTCACCGACGCCTTCCAGTACTTCACGGACACCATCGGCGGCGCCGCGGGCCTGCTCACCGCGGCCACCCGGGCCGGCGACGGAAGCATGGCGAACACCGTCGCCGCAGCGGCCTCCCTCGTGCAGGTCACGGAGATGCTCTCGCGTGAGGACGCGATGATCTCCGGGGCGCTGCCGTCCGGCCGGATGGCCGCCCCGGACCGCATCCGGTTCGGCCAGTACACGGCCGTCCGTCGCGAGGCCGCCGACGGCCTGAACGCTCCCGACCTGCCGGTGGGTGGCGCCGCCGCCTATGAGCGCATCACCGACAGCCCCCGGTGGACGGCGCTGGCGTCGATCGAGGACGCCGTGGCCGCCGACCGCGACAGCGAGCTGCCCGAGAAGGCCACGGCGTGGCCGGACGGCGCCGGCAGCGTCGTCAAGGACCTTCAGGAGCTGAACGCGGCCTTCCTCGAGGACCTGGCCGGCATCGGCTCGGACCGCGCCGACGACCTCCTGCTCGGCGCCCTACTCGGCAGCGCCGGCACCGCGGCCGCCCTGGCGGTCGTCGGGGTGCTGGCCCTGCGCGTACGCCGCTCGGTGCTCGCACGCCTCGCGCAGCTGCAGCACAGGACCGAGGACCTCGCGAGCACCCGGCTGCCGCAGATACTCGCCCGGCTCGAACGGGGCGAACCCGTCGAGCCGGGCACACTCCCCGCCCAGGGGCAGCACGCCGACGACGAGCTCGGACGGCTCGACGCGGCGATCGACCAACTGGCGCGCGTCGCCGCGGACACCGCGGTCCGGCAGTCCCTCGGCCGTGAGGGCTCGGAGAAGGTCTTCGCCAAGCTCATCCGCCGTACCCAGACCCTCATCCACCGCCTCATCTCGCTCCTGGACGACCTCGAACGCAAGCACGAGGACTCGGACCTGCTGAAGGACATCTTCAAGGTCGACCACCTCGCCACCCGCGTGCGGCGTCACTCGGAGAACCTGGTGATCCTCGGCGGCTCCCCGCCCACCCGGCGGATGACCGCCCCGGTGTCCATCACCGACGTGATGCGCAGCGCCGTGGCGGAGACCGAGCACTACACCCGGGTCAAGGTGAAGAACCTTTCGCCGGGACGTCGGATATCGCTCGCGGGCCGAGCCGTCGCCGACGTCACCCATCTGCTCGCGGAACTCATCGAGAACGGCACCAACTTCTCCCCGCCCGACACCCAGGTGTTCGTCAGCGCGACGAAGGTCGCCAGGGGACTGGCCCTCCAGGTCGAGGACCACGGCCTCGGTATGCCGGAGGAGCACCGCGCCCGGGCCAACCAGCTTTTGGTGAACCCGCCCAAGCTCGACATGATGACGTTGGGCGAGGACCCGCGACTCGGCCATTTCGTCGTGGCCCGGCTCGCGGAGCGGCACAAGATCAAGGTTGAACTGCGCGAGTCCGTCTACGGCGGGACCCTCGCCATCGTGCTCGTACCGACGGAGCTGCTGGAGGAGCAGGACTCCCCGCTGATGGAGCACCTCAAATCAGCGGCCGCCGAGCCCGCACCACCCGTTGCTCCCGCCCAACCCGCGGCCCACGCCGCGGTCCCGCCGCCCGCCATGGCGTCCGCCGGAGCAGCCACAGCCGTGCGGGACAGAATCCACGACCCTCAGGGATACCCCGAGTACGGAGGTGCAGGCCTGTTGCCGGCCGTATCAGCTCACTCGCCTGCCCCCGGCCCTGTCGCCGCCCCGGCGCCGATGCCCGCTCCGGCTCCGGTGCCGGAGTGGACGCCGCCCCAGGAGCATCCCGCCCCCGACGCCGGCCCTGCGGGGCACGCCGTGTACGGGGGCGCCCAGGCCGCGCCCGCGCCACTGGTGACTCCGCGCGTACTTCCGCAACGCACCCGGGGTGCGAGCCTCGCGCAGCAGCTGCGCAAGGAAGCGGCGCAGGAGCAGACCGAGAACGACGAGGGCCAGAGCAGCGGCCTTTCCCCCGGCGACTCGGCTCGCACCATGATGGCCATCCAGCAGGGCATGAAGCGGGCCCGGATCTCCGACACCGACGAGTCGGCTGGTGCCGACGGGCAGGCAGAGTCGCCTGACCGCGGCCCCAACTAACTGTGAGGGAAAGATCAGTAATGACTGAGCAGGTAAGAGCCACTCCCCAACTGGACTGGCTGCTGGACAGCCTCGTCGAGCAGATCCCGGAGATCCGCTGCGCCATCGTCCTGTCCGGGGACGGCCTCCTCATCGGTAAATCGAGGGGCCTCGGCCGGGACGACGCGGAACACCTGTCGGCGGTCGGTTCCGGCATGCACAGCCTGGCCCGCGGTGCCGCCCGCCACTTCCACGGCGGCGAGGTCCAGCAGACGGTCATCCAGATGGACAAGGCATTCCTGTTCGTCACCGCGGCCGGCCGGGGAGCGAGGCTGGCGGCGATCGCCTCGGAGGAAGTGGATGTCGGGATGATGGCGTTCGAGATGGGCACGCTCGTCAAGCAGGTGGGCAAGTACCTCAGCGCCGCGCCCCGCGTGCAGGCTTCATTCCACGGTCACATCCAGGATGCCTGAGGCGCCGTGGTTCGACGAAGAGGGGGCCGGACGCCATGTCCGGCCGTACGCCATCACCGGCGGCCGCACCCGCCACAGCCAGCACGCCTTCGCGCTGATCACGCTGGTCGTCACCCGGTCCCTGGACGACGTCGGGCACGGGCCGTTGGAGCCGGAGTCCGCCGAGATCCTGGAGCTCTGCCGGGATCGCGCGGTGGCGGTGGCCGAGATCGCCGCCCACCTGGATCTGCCGGTGAGCGTGGTGAAAGTTCTCTGCGGGGACCTGCTGAACTCCTCGTTGATCCTGGTCCAGTCCCCGCCCGACGAGTCGGAGAAGCCGAGCGTGGAACTCATCGAAAGGGTGATGGATGCTATCCGCCAGCTCTGAGCCGGTCATGCCGACCGCTCTGAAGATCCTTGTCGCGGGCGGCTTCGGCGTGGGCAAGACCACCATGGTCGGTTCGGTGAGCGAGGTGCCTCCGCTGGAGACCGAGGAGCGCATCACCGAGGCCAGCTTCGGGATCGACGATCTGGCGGGTGTGGAAGGCAAGACCTCGACCACCGTCGCGATGGACTTCGGCCGGATCACCATCTCCCCCCAGTTGGTTCTCTATCTGTTCGGCACCCCCGGTCAGGACCGCTTCTGGTTCATGTGGGACGACCTGGCCCTGGGCGCGCTGGGAGCCGTGGTCCTCGCCGACACCCGGAGGCTGGACGCCTCCTTCGCCTCGGTGGACTTCTTCGAGGAGCGCCAGATTCCCTTCGCCGTGGGCGTCAACTGCTTCGACGGCCGGCGGGAGTCCACCAGCCAGGACGTCCGCTCCGCGCTGGCGCTGGACCCCAGCACACCCGTCATCCTGTGTGACGTCCGCGACCGCAACTCCAGCAAGACGGTGCTGCTCGCCCTGTTGGAAGCGGCGAGGGCGCAGGCGTTCGCCCGGATGTCGCCCATGGCCGGCCGCTGACGCCCGGCCCCGGGCACCGGCCGGCCCGGCGTCACGAGAGGTTCACCGGAGAGACGCAGCGCACCCGGTCCCGGTAGGGACCGGGGTCGGCGCGGGTGGCGCCGGGCACCTCGGAGTGGGCGATGATCTGCGCCCGGCCGTTGAGGATGCCGTACCGGTCGCAGACCGGGGCGGTGAGCGCGGCCTTCTGCCCGTAACCCCTGCGGTCACGCCGTATCGTCCGGCGCGCCCGCCAGTGCCTCGGCCGGATCGGAAGAAGCCGGTCCTGCAGGTGCCCACACGCCCCGTTCCTTGCGGAAGGGCCACCACTGCCCGTCCGGGTCCAGGCGCAGTTGCGCCCCGGCACCGAGCACCGTCCAGCGGGCCGGCCCCGCGGGACGCAGCCGTGGCCGGTCCGCCTCCGCCGCCTCCGCCCAGGCGGCGTCGAGCGCGCGCACAGCCCGCGCCTGCTGCTCCGGGTCGGGTACGAAGTCCTCCTCCAGCACCGCCTGCCCGGCGGCTCCGCCGTACCGCCACGCGCGGACCGCCAGATCGAGACCTGCGCGCGTCCTGGCCGTCCCCGCCGCGAGCCGGCCGGCGATCACCGGGCCCGGCACCGACGCGGCCATCCGTACCGCGTCCTGGTCGAGGGCCGGCACCGGTTGCGGTGGCTGCCCGTCATGTCCGGGGGCGAGCGCCTGTGCCAGCAGGAGACGTGCGCGTGCCGCCGCGTCCGATACGAGGAACTCCAGTGCTGCGGTGTCGATTCCCTCCACCGAAGGCGCCTCGCTGTCGAGTGCGGGCGCCGGTCCCGGCTCGTCGGGCAGCGGGGGCGGAGCGGGCAGCGGCGGCAGGATGTCGATCGCCCCGAACGCCTCCTCCGCGCGCACCGCGCCCCGTGCCGGTGCTTCGTCGTGCGCGGGCTCCTTCGCCCGTGCCACGCTCCGCAGTTGCAGTTCGTCCAGCAGGCGGCGCTCTCCGCGTCCGCGCACGAGCAGCAGCACGAACGGGTCCCGGTCCAGCAGACGCGCGACCTGGTAGCACAGCGCCGCCGTGTGCGGGCAGTGGTCCCAGGCCTCGCAGCTGCACTCGGGCTCAAGGTCTCCGACGCCGGGAAGCAGTTCCACACCGGCCGCGGCGGCGTCCTCCACCAGATGCGGCGGCATGTCCCGGTCGAGCAGCGCCGCGATGTGCCCCGCCCGGTCGGTGGCCATCTCCACGAACCGCTCCCAGGCCTGGTCGCCCAGCTCCTGGAGCAGCACATCGCTGCGGTACGCGGTGCCGTCGCGGTCCGTTACCACCGCGGTGATCCGTCCGGGGCGGACGGAGACAGCCCCGACCGCGCCCTGGCGTGCGTGCCGGCGGCCGTTCCTGAGCTGCTCGCCGTCGAGTGCCGTGTCCTGCAGGGCCTTGATCCACGCCTGGCCCCACCAGGTCTGCGCGAAGCCCCTGCCGTGGGCGGGCGGGAGTGCGGCGAAGGTCCGCTCGAGCGGGTCCGGTCCGTCGGGTGCGTTCATCGTCCGGCTCCTCGCAGTTCCACCAGCTCGGCCAGTTCGTCGTCGGTCAGTTCGGTCAGGGCCGTCTCGCCGGAACCGAGCACCGAGTCGGCCAGGTCCTTCTTGCGTTCCAGCATCCGCGCGATCCGGTCCTCGATCGTGCCCTCGGCGATCAGCCGGTGGACCTGCACCGGACGGTCCTGCCCGATGCGGTGGGCGCGGTCGGTGGCCTGCGCCTCCACGGCCGGGTTCCACCACCGGTCGAAGTGCACCACGTGCTCTGCCCTGGTCAGGTTCAGGCCGGTGCCCGCGGCCTTCAACGACAGGAGGAAAACGGGGACTTCGCCGTTCTGGAAGCGACCCACCATCGCCTCGCGCTCCGGCACCGGCGTGCCGCCGTGCAGGAACTGCGTCCGCACCCCGCGCCCGGCGAGGTGCTCCTCGAGCAGCCGTGCCATCTGCACGTATTGGGTGAAGACCAGCACGCTCGCGCCCTCGGCCAGGATGATGTCCAGCAGCTCGTCGAGCAGTTCGAGCTTGCCCGAGCGGTCCGCGATGCGGGGCCGTTCCTCCTTGAGATACTGCGCCGGATGGTTGCAGATCTGCTTGAGCGAGGTGAGCAGCTTCACCACCAGGCCCCGCCGCTCCATGCCGTCCGCCTCCGAGATCGCGGCGAGGGTCTCACGCACCACCGCCTCGTACAGACCCGTCTGCTCGGGCGTCAGCGAAACGGCCCGGTCGGTCTCGGTCTTGGGCGGCAGTTCGGGCGCGATGCCCGGGTCGGACTTGCGCCTGCGCAGCAGGAACGGCCGGACCAGCGCGGCCAGTCGCCGGGCGGCCGCAGGGTCCGTGCCACCCTCGACCGCCTGGGCGTAGCGGCTGCGGAAGGTGCCGAGTCGCCCGAGCAGTCCGGGCGTGGTCCAGTCGAGGATCGCCCACAGCTCGGACAGGTTGTTCTCCACGGGCGTCCCGGTCAGGGCCACCCGCGCCTTCGCACCTATGGTGCGCAGTTGCCGCGCGGTCGCCGAGTGAGGGTTCTTGACGTGCTGCGCCTCGTCGGCGACCACCATGCCCCAGGGAACCTCGGCGAGCCGTGCCGCGTCCAGCCGCATCGTGCCGTACGTCGTCAGTACGAACTCGCCGTCGGCGAGCTCCTCCAGGGACCGGGCGGCGCCGTGGAAGCGCCGTACGAAGGTGCCCGGGGCGAACTTCTCGACCTCGCGCTGCCAGTTGCCCATCAGCGACGTCGGGCATACCACGAGGGTGGGACCGGCGGCCGAGGCGTCGGCCTGCCGGTGCAGATGGAGAGCGATGAGCGTGATGGTCTTGCCGAGCCCCATGTCGTCGGCGAGGCAGCCGCCGAGGCCGAGGGACGTCATCCGGTGGAGCCAGTTCATACCGCGCAGTTGGTAGTCGCGCAGGCTCGCCGCGAGCGCCGCCGGCTGCGCGAACTCCTGCGGCCCGGCTTCCGGGTCGGCGAGCCGCTCGCGCAGGCGCTCGAGCGCGCCGGACGCCTCCACCTCGACCGTACGGCCGTCCACTTCCGTGGAGCCGGTCAGGAGGGCGCCGAGCGCGTCGGCGGGGGACATCTTGCGGTCCTGGCTCTCCCGGGCGCGCCGCGCCTCGGCCGGGTCCACGAGCACCCACTCGTCACGCAGCCGCACCACCGGCCGGCCCGCCTCGGCCAGTTGGTCCAGCTCCGCCCGGGTGAGCCGTCTCCCGCCCAGTGCGAAACGCCAGTCGAAGGAGAGCAGAGCGTCGGCGGACAGGAAGGACCCGAGCCCCGACGACCGCTCGCCCCGGACGGAGTTCTGGTCCAAAGGGCCGATCACGGCCCGCGCGGTCAGCTTGCGGGCGAGCTGCCGCGGCCAGTGCACCTGTACGCCGGTGGCCGCGAGCGCGCGTGACGCGTCGCCCAGCAACTCCGTGACGTCCTCGTCGGCCAGTTCGACGGCGTCGGGCACGGCGGCCTGGAGCAGGGGCGTCAGCGCCGGCCAGGCCTGGGCCGCGCGGCGCAGCGCGAGGAGGGCGTCCAGCCGGGCACGCGGCCCGAAACCGGCGGCTGGTGCCTGGGCCCACACGTCGGCGGCATCGGCGACGAGCGCAGGGTCGCTGACGCTGTGGATCTGCAGCACCGCACGGAACGCGGGCGCCTCGTCCGCCGTACCGGCCCGCTCGAGGCCCGGCAGTTCGACCCTGAGCGAGAGCCGCACCCCCGCGTCGTAACCGGCGGCGATGTCCGTGGCCCAGGCCCGCAGGCCCGGTAGATGCTGCGGTTCCCAAGCGGCGAAAGCCCGCCCCCCGGCGGCGACGGGGGCGGCCGGCGAGCGTGGCAGTCCGTCCGCGACCGCGTCGAGGAACTGGTGCAGCAGATGCTCCGGTTCGGGCAGCAACAGCGTCCTGGCCGCCTTGTCCAGCGGCACAGCGTGGGCAGCGGGCGGCATGGAGGCCGCCAGCATGCGCAGGCCCTCCAGGTCCTCCGGTGCCAGGGGACCGATCCGCCAGGCGTCCATGTCGGTGGGGCTCAGTCCGGGCAACAGCAGGCCGCGTGCGGCCAGTTGGAGCGCGAGCAGGGCGGCCGCCCCCCAGAACGCCGCCGAACGGGAGGCGTCGGTGGCGGCGGCGCGGGCCCGGGTCAGGACCGGCAGCGCGTCCCGTACGGGCAGCAGCAGCGCGGGCACTTCGGCGGTGCGGACATCGGCCGTGACGACGGTCAGGGGGTGCAGCGCGTCGCCGGTGACGGGGAGCGCGCCACCGTGCGGGTTCCAGAACGCGACGTGGCCTGTACGGGAGGGATCACCCGGGATGAAGACGGCCGAGCAGTGGGTGAGTGCGGAGAGCGCGGGCAGGTCGGGATGCACAGCGATGACGTGTCCTCAAATTTGACTACTGCGGGGACCGAAGCGCCGAGGGTACAGCACCGTTCCGCGGTGCGGCGGCCCGGGCCCGGTGACATGGCTCACTCCGCTGCTGCGCTCCGACTGCCGTACCGTCGAAGGTGCAGCCAGCGCCACCCCCGGGGAGCGGGATTGCCCCCGCCGGGTCCCGGGTGCTGGCGTCATCGCCCCGAAGGGCCCCCGGTCCATACGTTTGTCAGGCCGGAGCAGTCGGACAGGTCGCGCATCCGGCGCACCCGTCGTCATCCGCGCTCGCGCGCATCCGGCACACCCGTCGTCCACAGACCGGAGACCCCCTATGCCTCAGGGCACCGCCGTCCTCGCCCCGCCCCCCACCGCTGCCGCCCGTCAGGCCGGCAGCGAATTCGCACCGCTGCTGCGGACCGTCAGGGCACAGGGGCTGCTGGAGCGCCGTACCGGATGGTACGCCCGCGGCATGATCGGGAACCTGGCGGCTCTCGCCGCCGTCGTCACCGGCGTGGCGCTGACCGGCGGCTCCTGGTGGGTGCTGCTCCTCGCGCCGCTGCTGGCCCTCTTCTCCACCCGCGCCGCCTTCTTCGGCCACGACGCAGGACATGTGCAGATCGCGGCGGACCGCCGCACCAACCGGATGCTTCAGCTGGTCCATGCCAACCTGCTGCTCGGGATGAGCCAGGAGTGGTGGAACGACAAGCACAACCGGCACCACGCCAACCCCAACCACATCGAGAAGGACCCCGACGTCTCGGCCGAAGTCCTGGTCTTCAGTGAGAAGCACGTGTCCGGCCGCGCCGGACTGCGCGGCTGGCTCACCCGTCACCAGGCGTGGTTGTTCTTCCCGCTGACCACGCTGGAGGGCATCGCACTCAAGGTCTACGGCTTCCGGGCCGTCTTCTCCCGCAGCGGCGGCTCTCGCCAGTCGCGCGGGGAGCGAGTCGTCGAGGGCGCGCTGCTCCTCGCGCACGTCGCCGCGTACGGAACCCTGCTGCTGGTCTCCATGCCCGTCGGGCAGGCAGTGCTCTTCGCGCTCGTGCACCAGATGGTCCTGGGTCTCCACCTGGGCATGGCCTTCGCCCCGAACCACAAGGGGATGGAGATGCCGGACGAGGAGACCGGGAAGAACTGGGGCCATCTGCGCCGACAGGTCCTGACCTCCCGCAACGTCCGCGGCGGCCACGTCACGGACTGGCTCCTCGGCGGCCTCAACTACCAGATCGAGCACCACCTGTTCCCGAGCATGCCGCGGCCGCACCTGCGGCTCGCCCAGCCGCTGGTGCGCGCCCACTGCCGCACACTGGGCATCCCGTACACGGAGACCGGACCTGTCGAGTCGTACCGGCAGGCCCTCGCCCATCTGCACGAGGTCGGCAAACCGCTGCGCACCGCCGCATAGTGGAACCCAGGGGCGAGTGCGCACGTTCTCACAGCAGGAGCGGCCACGGCCGCGGAGGAGGCGTCGGAAATGTCGACACGCACAAAGATCGTTGTCGGGGGAGTGGCCGTCGGCCTTCTCCTGATGCCGCTGATCGGGTTCTGGCTGTCGCTGCTGGTGGTGCTCGGTGTGCCGGCGGTTGCGTATCTGATGCTCGACCCGAGTCAGCGCCGCAGGCTGCGGCGCGTGTCCCGGAAGGAGATCGGCCGCTGACCGCCGCACCGGCGGCCGGTTGACCCGGTCCCCGTCGTACGGCCCCGCGTGCCCGGGGCCGTACTCGGCCGTGTCGCCGGGCCGCGTGGCTCAGGAGGGGTGGACCGCCACCTTTTCCAGCGCCTCCAGCAGGCCCGGCAGCTCCGGGCCGCGCCCGACCGCCACCACCTCGCCCGGCTCCTCGTCCAGCAGCAGGAAGGCGATGTCGTCGGTCCTGGCCACCAGCGACCAGCCGGGCCCGTCCGCGCGCAGCATCCTGGCCCCGTCCGAGGCGAAGGACGAGCGCACCCGGCCCGGCGGCGGGGCCGACTCCACGTACGCCTTGGCCGCCTCGAGAGCGCGGCGGACAGCCTCGCGCGGCTTCTTGCGCTTCTCCTCCGGCGTGTCCGAGGCGATCCCCGCCTCCCCGTCGTTGATCTGTTCCCGCCACTGCGCCCACTGCAGTGCCACCTCGTCCGCGCCGAGCCGGCGCTGCGCCGGACCCCAGGTGTCGCAGTCGGGCGGGGCGAGCGGCGCCCGGTCGCCCTCCTCGGGGACGGGGTCGTGGGGCGCGGGCACCCCGGGCGCGGCGACCGCGACGGCCAGCGGCCAGCCGGGCAGCGCCGCGACGACGCTGCGCTCGTCGGGGGAGAGGTCGTAGTCCATCCCGCAGTCCCACGAGGCGATGGCGACGGCGACGAGCGACACGTCGTCGACCACGACGGTCCAGCGCGCCCCGTCGCAGTCCTGCCCGAGGACCAGCCCGTAGCCCTCGGCGTACGGCTCGAGGGCCAGTGCCTCGCAGGCGGCCGGGTAGTCGTCGCCGAGCACGCTCGGGAACCGCGCCGGCGTGAGCAGCACCGCGGTCAGCACGTACAGCGAGTCGTCGTCGACGGTGTCTTCCGCCCCGGCCACGGCAACCTCCCTTTCCCATCGGTCGTCGGCGCACCTTAACCAGTCGGCGCACCTTAACCAGTGGGTAACCCGCACGTCGAGGGTGGAAGGCCGCTAATTCGAACCGGCCCGTTCTGCTCGTGGGAGACCGAGGAGCCGGCGTGCGACGACCTCCACGGGTTCGTTCCGCTCCCGGGCCAGCTCGGTCACCGCGCGGCAGGCGAGCTCATTGATGCCGAACATGAGCGCCTCGGGGGCTACCCAGCCGGCCGCCTCGTCGAGCCGGTCGTCGTCGTCCTCGATCGCCGCCGTCACATACGTCGCGGCGGCCTCGAAGATGTTGTGCTGCCGTGAGTGCTCGCGCGCCTGCGACCGGGAGGGGCGGGAGGCGAGGAAGCTGCGGAGTCGAGCGAGCACAGGGACCACCTTCTCCGGGGCGGCGGACACGCCGACATGTGAAGTGTTCCATTTTCGCACCGCGTTCGAACGGTGACGAGAGTGCCTCGGACGTTCTCGCCTGCCGGACTCCCTCGCCGAATGCGCCGAGGGTCTCGGGCAGTCGGGGCGAGCCCGGCCGTCGTCGCCCGGCCGACGGTGAGGATGCCCTGCCGGAAGGGGTCGTCCGACTCCTCGGACCTGCTGGCCACGGGATCAGCGACCGGCCCGCAGATTTTCGCTACGCCCTCGAGGACCACGCGGGGGCCCTCGCCGCCGTCCTCGAGGAGGGAGGGCACCGGTCCCTCCGAGATCGTCGCCACGGCATGGGCGGCGCCGTCTCGCGGACCGGACCGCAGACCCGGCCTGGTGGCCGCGCTGATCAGCCCTCCGCCGCCCCCTCCTGCCGCACCGCCAGCGCCAGGAACCGGTCGTCCTCGTCGACGTAGGAGATCATCTGCCAGCCCGAACGGGAAAGCATGGCACGCAGATTGGGCTCGGCCCGCAGATCGTCCGCGGTGATCTCGCGTCCCTGGCGTGCGGCGAGCGCGGCGCGGCCGACCGGGTGGAACAGTGCCAGCCGGCCGCCCGGTCGTACCACCCGGGCCAGTTCGCGGAGGTTCTCGGCCGGCTCGGGCAGATGGGAGATCAGCCCTGCGCCGAAGACCACGTCGAGAGAACCCGTGCGCAGCGGCAGCCGGCCCACATCGGCGAGCAGCAGCAGGCCGCTGCGATCACGCCCGGCGAGCCGGGCCGCGCGCAGCATCTCTGGCGTCAGGTCGACGCCGAGGACCGTACCGGCCGGACCCACGGCCGACCGGAGCGGCTCAAGGGCACGTCCTGTGCCGCAGCCCGCGTCGAGCACCGTGTCCCCGGCGCGAAGCCCCACTTCGCCGACAGCGGCGGCATAGGCCGGCCCGTCGTCCGGGAAGCGGCTGTCCCAGTCCGCGGCCCGGGCGCCGAAGAACTCCCGCACGCGGGTGTGGTCGTGTGTGTGATCGTCGGCCATGGACACCATGATCCGCCATGGGAGCCCGATGCGTCAGGGCCGCCGTCCCGAGCCACCGGCAGACCGCGGGACATGAGCGCAGTGCGCACACGTTCGAGCGCGGCACGATCGTTCAGAAACATCTCTCTGTCATGTTCCAGCAGCTTTCGAACTGCGCCCCAAACATGCGCCCCCCTCGGGTCTAGCGTCCCTGAGCCATGGGACATCTGGACCACGCCGCCTTCGGCCTGCTGACACCCGCGCTGTCGTACGTGATGGCTGTCGCCGGTGCCGCCCTCGGGCTGCGCTGCACCGTACGCGCCCTCTCGGCCACCGGCCGATCCCGGCGCAACTGGCTGATCACCGCCGCGTCCGCCATCGGCACCGGCATCTGGACGATGCACTTCGTCGCCATGCTCGGCTTCGCCGTACGCGGCACCGACATCCGCTACAACGTGCCGCTGACCATTCTCAGCCTCGTCGTCGCCATGCTCGTCGTGGGAGCCGGCGTGTTCTGTGTCGGCTACGGCCGCGACCGCGTCGGGGCGCTGCTGATCGGCGGCCTGTCCACCGGGCTCGGCGTCGCCAGCATGCACTACCTCGGCATGGCCGCACTGCGGCTGCACGGCACCGTGCACTACGACCCGCTTCTCGTGGCGCTGTCCGTCGCGATCGCGGTGGTCGCCGCGACCGCGGCGCTGTGGGCGGCGCTCAACATCAAGTCACCCGTCGCGGTGGCCGTCGCCTCACTCGTCATGGGGGCGGCCGTCAGCAGCATGCACTACACGGGAATGCTCGCCGTCGCCGTCGACGTCACCCCGGCCGACGGACAGCTGACCGGAGCCACCGCAATGCAGTTCATCTTCCCTCTCGCCGTCGGCCTCGGCTCCTACCTCTTCGTCACCTCCGCCTTCGTCGCGCTGTCCCCCACGGCCGGGGAACGCGCCGCCTACACCTCGGCCGGGCGGACAGAGGAGGCTGCCGCCGCCCGGCCCGCCAGGAACACCGCCACCGCCTGAGACCTGTCCGGCGACCCCGGCCCAGGGGCGACCCGGCCGTGATCCGCCCGACAGGCCCTGGACCAGTCCGGGCGACGCTGCCGCCCCAGCCGTATCCGGAACGAGGAGCCCATGCGCACACCCCGTACGACCCCTGGCGGCGAGACGCCGCTCCCGCCCCCGCCGACCGGGCGGGCGGTCCGCGGACGCCGCGCGCATGCCGGACCGCCGGCCGTCGAGCACACCGGGCACACCGGGCACGAACCGCGCCCGGAGCCGCCCCCGCAGCCGCAGTTCCGCCGGCGCCTGCCGTTTCGTCCAAGGACCGTACGGGCGAAGATCATCTCGCTCCTCATGGTCCCCGTCCTCTCGCTGCTGGCCCTGTGGGGATTCGCCACCGTCGCCACCGCCCAGGACATGGCCCGGCTGCGCCAGACCCAGCGCATCGAGGAGGAGGTGACGTCCCCGCTCGCCACGGCCGTGACCGCGCTCCAGGTCGAACGGCGGGCCGCCCTGCACCAAGTGGCCGACCCCTCCGGCGAGCGGGAGGCCGCCCTCCGGCTCGAAGCCCGCCGCACCGACGACGCTGTCGGCCGGCTGAGCCTCGACGAGGGACACACTGTCGCCGACGGCGGTGACATGCCCCGCGCCGTGGCGCAGCGCCTCGACCGGTTCGTCTCGCAGGCCGGAGAGCTGGGAGCAGTGCGCAGTGCTGTCCTCGACGGCAAAGCCGACTGGGACAGTGCCTACGGGGCCTACACCGACGCCGTCGCCGCCGCGCTCGACGTGACCGGCGCCGTCGCCGGCGTACAGGACTACGGGCCGGGCTCGGACGCCCGGGTACTGCTCGAGTTCACCAGGGCCGGCGAGATGCTGGCCCGCGAGGACGTCCTGGTGACCTCCGCACGGATCACCGGAACCTTCGACGAGGAGCGGCTGCGGACGCTCACCGGAGCCGTCGCCACGCGCACCGCACTCGCCGAAGGAGCCGCCGCGGACCTGCGCGGCCCCGAGCGGGTGGCCTGGCGCGAACTCACCGCACAGCCCGCCCACCGTCAAGTGCGCGCGGCCGAGGACCGGTTGCTGGCCGCCCCTGGGGGCCGCAGGGCCGCGACGGCCGTCGCGGCCGGCGCCTGGGACCCGGCGTACGCCGCCGTCGCCGAAGGGATGCGCGACATCGCCACGCAGGCCCGCCGCAGCGCCGCCGACCGGTCCGACCCACTCGGCGGAGGCGTCCTCACCGTCGCGGGAGCCGCCGTCCTCCTCGGCCTCGTCGCCGTCGCCGCGTCGCTCGTCATCTCCGTCCGCATCGGACGCGCCCTCGTCGTCGAACTCGTCGTGCTGCGCAACAGCGCACTGGAGATCGCCCGGCGCAAACTGCCCCACGCCATGCGCCGGCTGCGCACCGGCGAGCAGATCGACATCCACACCGAAGCCCCGCCCGGAACTCCGGCGGAGGACGAGATCGGACAGGTCTCGGAGGCGCTGGGCACCGTGCACCGTGCAGCCCTTGGCGCCGCCGTCGAACGCGCCGAACTGGCCGGCGGCATCTCCGGCGTCTTCGTCAACCTCGCCCGCCGCAGCCAGACCCTCGTCCACCGCCAGCTCACCCTGCTCGATGCCATGGAACGGCGCGCCGACGACCCGAGCGAGCTGGGCGACCTCTTCCGGCTCGACCACCTCACCACCCGGATGCGCCGCCACGCGGAGAGCCTGATCATTCTCTCCGGTGCCGCCCCCGGCCGGGCCTGGAGCAGGCCGGTGCCCCTGACCACCGTCGTGCGGGCCGCGGTGTCCGAGATCGAGGACTACGCACGCGTCGAGGTCCGCCGACTGCCTCAGACGGCCGTCACCGGCGCCGCCGTCGCCGACATCACCCACCTGCTGGCCGAACTGGTGGAGAATGCAGCCCAGTTCTCCCCTCCGCACACCAAGGTCCGGGTCAACGGCGAGCCCGTCGGCAACGGCTACGTCCTGGAGGTCGAGGACCGCGGGCTCGGCATGGGCAAGGACGCCCTTGCGGAGGCCAACCGCCGACTCGAGGAGTCCGAAGCCCTCGACCTGCTCGACAGCGACCGGCTCGGCTTGTTCGTCGTCAGCCGGCTCGCCGCCCGCCACGGCATCAAGGTCCACCTCCGCGCCTCGCCCTACGGTGGCAGCACCGCCGTGATCCTGCTGCCCACCGCGCTGCTGCAGAGCGCCCTGCCGGCCGCCGACGACGCCCACGACGCCGCCCGGACACTGCGCCCGACCGGCAGGGAGGAGGCGCCGCCGCGCCCCTCCCCCGCGAGCCCCGCCGCTCCGGCACCGGGTCTCGTCCGGGGCGACCGGCCCGCCATCGGGTCCCCTCCCGCCCCGGCGGCGCCCCCCACCCTGCGGGCGCTGCGGCTGCGGGAGACGCCCTCTCAGGCCGGCGAAGGCGAACTCCCGCGTCGCGTGCGGCAGTCCCACCTCGTCCCCCAGTTGCGCGAAGCGCCCGGCCGCGTGGAGCCCCGCAACGCGGCGGCAGCGGACGGCGGCGCCGCGACTCGTACCCCCGAACTGGTCCGGGACCGGATGACCGCGTACCGCAACGGCTGGACCAGGGGTGGCGGCAGCGCACCGGGCCCGACCGCACCAGGCACACAAGGAGATCACGCATGACCGAGCACGAGACGGCCGCTGCCCCCTTCCGGTTCGGCGACCTCGACTGGCTGCTGGACGATCTCGTACAGCGCGCCCGCGAGGTACGGCACGCGGTCGTGCTGTCGGGCGACGGCCTGCCGGTGGGCGCGTCCCGTGCCCTGAGCCGTGGGGACGCCGAGCACCTGGCCGCCGTGGCATCGGGCTTCCACAGCCTGGCCAAGGGCGCGGGACGCCACTTCAGCGCCGGATGCGTACGCCAGACGATGGTCGAGATGGACGACGGGTTCCTGTTCGTGGCCGCCGCCGGCGACGGGTCCTGCCTCGCCGTACTCACTTCGGCCACCGCCGACATCGGCCTGGTGGCCTACGAGATGGCCCGCCTCGTCAAACGCGTCGGCGAACACCTGTGCACTCCACCGCGCGTCGACGCGACATGAGCGGCACAGGCATCGGGCCCGGCGGCACCGGCCCCACCGGCAGCCAGTGGTACGACGCGGCCGCCGGTCCGCTGGTGCGGCCGTACGCGATGACCGGCGGGCGGACGAAACCGGGGCCGAGCAACGTGCGGTTCGACCTCATCGCCCTCGTCGTCGTGGACAGCGACGCCCCGGAGCCCGGCGACGAGTCCCTGCTCGGCCCCGAGCACCGGGTGCTGTTGTCCCTGTGCCGGTGCGAGACGCAGTCCGTGGCGGAACTCGCCGCCGATGCCGACCTGCCCGTCGGCGTCGTACGGGTGCTGCTCGGCGACCTGCTCGAAGCCGGGTACGTGAAGGTGAGCCTGCCCGTGCCGCCTGCGCAGCTGCCGGACGAGCGGATCCTCAGGGAGGTCATCGAGGGGCTGAGGGCGCTGTGACGGACCGGCGTTGCGGGGGGCGCTCACCGGGCTCCGGGTCGGAACTCCCGCCGGCGTTCCCACTCCGCCCGGGTCAACTCGTACTCGACATCCCCCAGCTCGGAGCCCTCGATCACGTCCGGCCACTGCTCGAAGAAGGTGCGCACGAAGCTCATGCCGGCCTTCTCCATCACCCGGCGTGAACGGGTGTTGACGGTCATCGTGTTGGCCGTCACCCGCTCGACCCCCAGCTCGGAGAAGCCCTTGTGCATGAGCGCGCGCGAGCCTTCCGTCGCCAGCCCGCGGCCCCATGCCGTCCGGCCCAGGCGGTACCCCAGCTCGACCTCCCGGCAGCTGTCGTCGGCCTCGGGACGCAGGACGAACCAGCCGAGGAAGCTGCGGGATGCGCGGTCCTGGGCCGCCCAGAAGCCCGGCCGCCCACCGAGGCAGGGGTAACGGTGCAGAAAACGCGGCATCAACTCGCCCTCCACCTCCTCGGGCGGAGAAGGACGGCCGCCGTTGATGTAGCGCATGACCTCGGCGTCGTCCACGATGCCGCGCACCTGACCTGCGTCGACGTCGGTGAAGGCGCGCAGCGTCAGCCGGTCGGTCTCCAGGAAGACATGCATGCGCCGATCATGGTCGGCCGCTGCCGGCCCGCCAACCGATTTCCTATCCCGTACCACTCACCACGGAGAGAAGCTACCGATGGACTCCCAGACCCTGGCAAGCCCCGGTGAGGACACCACCGCCCTCGCGCTGAAGATTCTGGTCGCCGGCGGCTTCGGCGTCGGCAAGACCACCCTGGTCGGCGCGGTGAGCGAGATCCGGCCGCTGCGGACGGAGGAACAGCTGAGCAGCGTCGGCAGCACGGTCGACGACACGGACGGCGTCGACCGCAAGACCACGACGACGGTCGCCATGGACTTCGGCCGGATCACGATCCGTGCCGGGCTGTCCCTGTACCTGTTCGGGACACCGGGCCAGGACCGTTTCTGGTTCCTGTGGGACGAACTGTCCCAGGGGGCCCTTGGCGCGGTGGTCCTCGCCGACACCCGGCGGCTGTGCGACTGCTTCCCGGCCGTCGACTACTTCGAGCACCGCCGGATCCCGTTCGTCGTCGCGGTGAACTGCTTCCCCGGTGCCCGGACCTTCGCCGCCGAGGACGTCTCGTGCGCGCTCGACCTCGACCAGGGAACGCCCGTCGTCCTGTGCGACGCCAGGGAACGCGACTCCGGCAAGGAGGTCCTGGTACGCCTCGTCGAGTACGCCGGACGCGTCCACACCGCCCGGTTCCTCGACTCGGTCACGCCACCGCAGTGAGGAGGGCCGCCCGGCGCATCCCGTCCGATCAGCATGAGGTACGCGGCCCGGTCGGCGGGCTCGTCCCGTGCCGCGGCGAGGAGGTCGAGCACCTCGGCCTCGGGCAGCCCGACGATCCGGCGCCCAGGAGGCGCAAGCCGGCCCCGCTGGGAGCGGTGCTGTCGGTGGCGGTCCTGCTGGTGGGCCGTGAGCCCTGACCTTCCGGTCACCCTGACCGCGAGGGCCCGGCGGTGTGGGCGATGAGCCCCGCGGCGATCACCGACGCGATGTCGTCGAGACGGCCCTCGTCCAGTGGACCGGTGAGGACGAGCAGCGCGACGAAGAGGGGGCCGCCCAGCAGCAGATGGGCGAGTGCGGGATCCACCGGCCGCGAGAGCTCGCCGCGCCGGTGGGCGCGCTCCATGATCACTTCGAGGTCCCTGTGCTCCCGGGCGACGAACGTGCTCTGGAGGCGGGCGGCCAGGGCGGGGTCGCGGGACGCCTCGGCCAGTAGCGCCGGTGTCACTTCGCGGGCCGCGGGTGTGGCGAGGCGCCCGTGGATGATCTGGGCCATCGCGCGCAGATCCCCGCGCAGCGAGCCGGAGTCCGCGGGGGGCTCGATGTCCATGTCGTGTACTGCCGCAGCGAAGAGCAGCTCCGCCTTGGAGCCGAACCTCCGGTAGATCGCGGCCTTGCCGACGCCTGCGCGGGCGGCGGTCGCGTCCATGGTCACACGGCTGTAGCCGGACTCGGCGAGCAGTTCGCGTGCGGCCTTCAGGACGGCTTGGTCGATCTGGCTGTCTCTCGGGCGGCCCTGTCGTGGTCCCGATTTCAACATGACACCAATATACGGCACTCGAGTTCCGGAACTGCGGTATCGTAATGTCGCCGACGCTCGAGACAGGGGGCCGAATGGGCGGGGGACAGCAGGCCGGGCGGCTGGATGTCCGGCTTCCGGTCAGTCACTGGAAGCCCTTCAGCGGACTGATCAGCCGCGCCCGGCTCGAGGCCGTCGGCCACTGTGCCGAGCGCGCGGCCCGGCACCCCGGCTCCCCGCTGTATCCAGCCGACCACCGCGTGGATCTTGGGACGGGGGGAGACGCCACGGAGCTGTCCCTCCCTTCTCCGGCGCGGTACCCATGCCACCCGAAGGAGAACTGACCATGGAACGTTCATCCGTCCACCGGCGCCGCTGGCAGATCCTGGCCGTGCTGTGCCTCAGCCTGGTCCTGATCGGCCTGGACAACCTGATCCTCAATCTTGCGCTGCCGAAGATCCAGACCAGCCTGGGCTCGACCGGCACCGAACTCCAGTGGATCGTCGACTCCTACACACTGGCCTTCGGCGGGCTGCTGTTGCTCTGCGGCACCCTCGCCGACCGCTTCGGGCGCAAGCGGCTGCTCCTCGTCGGACTCCTGCTGTTCATGGGGTTCTCGGTGGGAGCAGCCTTCGCCGACAATTCCACGACACTGGTCGTCCTGCGCGCCGCGATGGGCGTCGGGGCAGCGATGATCATGCCCGCCACGCTGTCCATCATCAAGGACGTGTTCCCGCCCGAGGAACAGGCCAAGGCCATCGGCATCTGGGCCGGTACGGCGGCACTCGGCGTGCCGCTCGGCCCGGTGGTCGGCGGTCTGATGCTCGAGCACTTCTGGTGGGGCTCCGTCTTCCTCATCAACGTCCCGGTGGTGATCGTGGCCCTCGCCGCGGCGCTGTGGCTGATCCCCGAGTCGCGCAACGAGGAGCACCCCGGACTCGACCTGTTCGGCGCCCTGCTCTCGGTCCTTGGCCTGGTCGCGCTCGTCTACGGACTTGTGGAAGCGTCCAGGAACGGCTGGAGCGACCCGGTGATCATCGGCTCGCTCGCCGCCGGCGCGCTGCTGCTGGTCGCGTTCGTCCTGTGGGAGCGGCGTGCCCCGCATCCGATGCTGCAACCCGAGCTGTTCCGCGACGCCCGGTTCAGCGGTGCCGCAGCCGTCATCACCGCCATTTCCTTCGGTATGTACGGCATGCTGTTCGTTCTCACCCAGTACCTCCAGTTCGTGCTCTCGTACGAACCGCTGGGGGCAGGCCTGCGGCTGCTGCCGATCGCCACGATCATCGTTGCTGCCCCCCTCTCGCCGAAGCTGGTGGAGCGCATCGGCCTGAGGTGGGCCGTGGCAGCTGGCCTTGTGCTGGTCACCGCGTCGCTGGCCTTGACCGCAGGGGCCGGGGTCGAGTCGGAGGGCCGGATTCTGGCGAGCCTCGCCCTCTTCGGCCTCGGCATGGGGCTCGGCATGCCGGCCTCGGCGGACGCCATGCTGTCGGCCGCACCGTCCGGCCAGGCCGGGGCCGGATCCGCGGTGACCGATGCGGCGATGCAGGTCGGTGGCGCACTGGGCATCGCCGTGGTCGGCAGTGTGCTCACCACGTCCTACCGGGACGCGCTGCCCGGGTTGGACGGGCTGCCGGGTCCCGCCGCGGATGCGGCCGGCGACTCGATCGGTGCCGCCACGGCAGTCGCGTCGTCCATCGGGGGGGAACAGGGGCGGGTGCTGCTCGATACCGCTCGCGAGGCGTTCGCCGGAGGGCTTGGTGACGCCATGCTCGGTGGGGCTGCGGTCACTGCGGCCGGCGTGCTCGTCGCACTGGTCGTACTCCCGGGCCGGCGGGCGCGGGCGGCCGCCGCGGCGCAAGCAACGGCGGCCGCGACGGCCGGTGAAGAGGACAGCGCAAAGACGAAGGCCGCGTCCCTGTAGGCAACCGGACGGCGACGAGCAGTCCTCCCCACTCCCAAACGCTGGAGATATCGATGTCTAGACTGCATGTGATCGTCGTGGGCGGAGGGATCGGCGGGCTCGCGCTCGCGGGCATGCTTCGCCGCAGTGATGCCGAAGTGACCGTCCTGGAACGCGCGGCGGAGCTTCGCATCGGGCTCGGGCTGACCTTCTGGCCCAACGCCGCCATGGCGCTGCGTTCCTTCGGCCAGGACATGTTCGATGCCGTGCGCACGGTGGCCCAGCCCTTCGACCAGGCCCGGATGGAGACAGCCGCGGGGCACACCGTCACCACGATCGACCTGAGTCGCTGGCTCAGGCAGTACGGCGTCGCCGGCCTGGGCGTCACCCACTCCGACCTGGTGCGCGCCCTCGGCGAAGTGTCCGGCGTACCCGTGCGGTTCGGTGCCGAGGTCGTGTCCGTGACTGAGGACGGCAAGGTGTCCCTCGCCGACGGTGAGACGCTGAGCGCCGATGTGGTGGTCGGCGCCGATGGGGTCGGCTCCGCGGTCCGCAAGGCCATGCTGCCGCCCGGCCACGCGGAGCCGCGCAGTCCGTCGATGTCCGGCTGGCAAGGCGTGTCCCCGGGCGGCAGCCCCAAGTTTCCAGGGTTCGACGTGGTGTTCGGACCGACCGGCGTCTGTGGGATCCTCGGCCTGCCCGGTGAGCGAACTTACTGGTTCATGCAGGCACCCGCCGACGCCCCGCCAGGCGGCGACGGCTGGTCCGAGACGGTGAGGGAGTTGGTGCAAGCCACTCCCGAGGACCTGATGTGGCGCGACTCGGCCCGCGACCGGGCACCCGGCCGTGCCTGGGGCCGAGGCAGGGTCACCCTGCTCGGTGACGCCGCCCACCCCGTCCTGCCGACAGTCGGCCAGGGCGCCTGCCTGGCGGTCGAGGACGCCGGGGTGCTGGCCCGCAGGCTGACCGCAGCAGGCGACCCGGTCGCCGCTCTGCGCCGCTATGAGGCGGACCGCTACGAGCGGGTGGCCAAGACGTACAAACGGGCCCGCGGGCTGCGCCGGATGCAGCAGCTGACGCCCGCCCTGCGCAACCCGCTGGTCTCGGCCGTGCCCGACGGGTTGCTGGGCCGGATGTTCACCGAGTCCGCAGAGCCCATTGCCGAGTTCCGCTGATCTTGTCGGTGGTCAGGTGCGGCGGGACGCGCTGTATCTGCCAGCGTGCCGCCCGGATCAGTAGGGCAGTGGGGCAAGCGCCCGCTTCCGCCCGGAAGGTTGTTGATGGCACACACAGCAGAGACCGAAGAGCCCGACCTCAAGAAGCGCGTTGCGGAACTCAGTGACCTCGTCTGGAACAAAGGGGACTTGAGCGCCGCCGACACGTATCTGAGCCCGGACTTCGTCGGCCACTACCCCGGCGTCCCCGATCTGCGCGGCACCGCCGCCTACAAGCGGATGGCCGCAGAACTCCGCCGCGCTCTGCCTGACCTGGCCCATCGGCAGCTGACCTTGATCCAGGAGGACGACCGCGTGGTGATGCGGGCCGAGATCACCGGCACCCAGCACGGCGAACTGATGGGCGTCCCGCCCACGGGCCTTCCGGTCCGCAGGAGCGAGACGACCGTGCTGCGGTTCGAGGGCGACAGGATTGCCGAAGTATGGTACCAGGCCGACGAGATCGGCACCTTCGAACAGCTCGGACTCACCCCGCCGGACGGTGCGGGGCCGTTGGGCCAGATCGCACACACCTTCAGGCTGATGGCCCGCTTCGCGGTGCTCCAGGCGAAGGCAGGCAGAGCAGCCAAGGCGAGCCGGGCCCGGAACGCCGCCCAGGGAGGGCACACGGCATGACCACGTCCGAAGGGACCACCGTCCAGAACGCGGCGGGCAACAGCGCTCGCCCGAACCTCAAGGCCAGGACGCGCCAGTTGGCCGCGCGCACCTTCGACAAACGCGATCTCACCGTTCTCGACGAGCTCGCCCGGCCCGACGCCCGGTACTACCTGCCGGGGCGCCCCCCGCTCGGCAACGACGAGTTCAAAGAGCTGATGCTGCATCTGTGGCAGGCCAAGCCGGATCTCAGCCTCGAGCTGATCGACCTGATCGCGGAGGGCCAGTACGTGGCATGCCGCGTCAGGTTCACCGGCACCCAACTCGGTGAGCTGATGGGCATCCCGCCCACCGGACGCCGGGTCGAGCTGGACGAGATCTTGATCGTGCACTGGGACGACGAGGGCCGCCTCATCGACTTCCACCAGGAGGCCGACTACCTCGGGATGCTCACCCAGCTGGGTGTCGTACCGCCACGGAATACCGGCCCGCTCGGGCAACTCGCCCACACCTTCACCAGCGCTGCCCGGTTCGCCTGGCTGAGGCGCAAGGCACGCCGGGGCAGCGGGCGGTAAGGCCTCTCGTTCGGACCCTGTCGTCGGCGTCGCTCCGACGACAGGTACCGAACGCTTCTCCAACTTGATCCGAAAGAAGGTCCCAGGCCATATCGGCCGGACTCGCGCCTGCCCCCGCGACGGGCGGTTCGGCGGGACCCTGCCGGTGGCGGCCCGGCCGAAACGGCAGGCGTCAGCACGGACGAAGGAGCATCTCTGGTGGCCGGTGCAGATCTTCGTCAGTGAATCGGTTGCCGAGACCAGCACATCACGTCAACACCTTGGGAGAGTCATGCCGACGAACGAACCACCCGCCACCGAGGCCGACTACGACGTCATCGTCGTCGGCAGCGGTCTGGGAGGCCTGGCTGCTGCGGCCTTCCTGGCCAGGTTCGGGCGGCGTGTCCTGGTGGCCGAGAGGGGACAGGGAATCGGGGGGTACGCCCATGCCTTCCGGGCCGGCGACCGCTATTACGACCCGGCCATCCATGTCGTGCCGGGAGCCGCCGAGGGCGGGACCATCGACGTCCTGTTGCGCTACCTCGGCGTGCGTGAGATGTGTGACTTCGTCGAGTCCGACGCGCTGTACCGGGTGGTCATCGACGGCGACGTCCTGGACGCCCCCTTCGGTTCCGAGGCGTTCATCGAGTCGCACATCAAGCTCTTTCCGCACGAGGAGGAGGGGATCCGGGGCTTCTTCGGCCTGTGCGCGACGTTCCTCGAAGAGGCCCACCAAGTGCCCGTGCAGCTGACGCCGCAGGAACTGGGCCGGGCCGTCGAGAAGTTCCCCACCCTCTTCCGGAACCGGATGTCCACACTCGGGGACGTGCTCGACCAGTACATCGAGGATCCGCGCTGCAAAGCGTTCTGCAGCGCGGGCTGGCCGTACATGGGACTGCCGCCGTCCCAGCTCTCCTTCGAGCTCTTCGCCCGCTTCCTCTACACCCAGATGCATGGCCTCTACCACTGCAAGGGCGGCTTCCAGCATCTGGTCAGAGCCTTCACCACGGCGATCGAGCGGGACAACGGCAGGATCGTCGCCAACTCACCGGTCGAGAAGATCCTCGTCCAGGACGGCCGCACCCAGGGCGTGGTCCTCGCCGGCGGGCAGGAGCTGCGCGCGCCGATCGTGATCTCCAACGCTGATGCCACGCACACCTTCCACGACCTGGTCGGGCTCGAGCACCTGCCGAAGGCGTACAGCCGCAGGCTGCGCTCGCTCAAGGGCTCCATGTCCATGTTCGTCGTGTACGCCGCCACGACCCTGGACATCGCGGCGGCAGGCGGAGCGCACGAGACCTTCATCTACGAATCCGACGACCACGACGCCAACTTCGCCGGGTTCTGTGAGGGCGAGGCCCCGGCCACCGTGGTGGTCGTGCCCACGCTCCTCGATCCGAGTCTCGGTCCACCCGGAGAGCACCTGGTCACCTCGACGGCGCTGGCACCGTACGAGGGCCCTGAGCCGTGGTCGGAGCTGAAGCCGAAGCTGGAGGAGAAGTACCTCGACCTGATCGAGCGGCTCTACCCGGGGTTCAAGGACGGACTCACCTTCGTCTCCAGCTCGACGCCGCTCACCCTTGAGCGCTTCACGGGCAACCACCGCGGTGCGGCGTACGGCTGGGAGAACACCCCGGCGCAGGCGGGAAGCAAGCGCCTCACGTACCACACCCCGATCGAGGGGCTCTATCTCTCCGGTCACTGGGCGCAGGCGGCCAGCGCGCTCCGGGTGATCGTCTCCGGCAGCCACACCGCCCAGCAGATCCTGCGTACCGCCGGCGTCACCGATGTCGGCCCGGAGCTGTGAGCCGTACAACTCCCCGAGTTCTCCCCTGATGCCGCACCCGAGAGGATTGCTGATGTCCCGTCCCGCGTCCATGGACACCAAGTCCGATGCCAACTTCGACGGTTCCCTCGACAAGAAGTACTACGAAATGGCCCGCCGCTACATCGAAGAGGTGTGGGACCAGAACAACATCGAGACCGAGCGTGAGCTGCTCGCCGACGACTGGCAGGACCACATGCCGCTGCCCGGGTGCCCGCAGGGGCCCGCCGGACACCGCGCTGCCGTCCAGCTGATGCACGATGCCTTCCCGGACCTGCGCTTCTTCCTCGACGATGTGATGATCATGGGCGACAGGGTCGTCGACCGCTGGACCGCGACCGGCACGTTCCACGGTGAGCTGTACGGATTCCCGGGCACCGGGAAGCGGATGACGATGACCGGGCTCGACTTCCACATCGTCCGTGAGGGCAAGTTCTCCGAGCTGTGGCACGAGGAGAGCACCGCCTCGTTGGTCGAGCAGTGCGGGATGGCCCCCGAACCGGGCAGCGGACTGGGCGCGATCCTCAAGCTGACGTTCGGCAACATCCTGCATGTCGCCAAGCACAAGATCCGCAACCGCTGATCCCCGGCCAGCAGGAGAGCGAGGCACCATGAGTCCGACCCTGAGCGGTCACCTCCGCCGGCCGCCGGGACCAGCAGGCTATCCCGTGGTCGGCTGCGGCCCCGACCTGGTTCGCGACCTGGTCGGCACCTTCACCCGGGCTTGGCGGGAGTACGGCGACATCGTCAGCTTCCGGCTGCCGGGCAAACGCAATCTTTTCCTGATCGTGCACCCGGACCACATCAAGCACGTGCTCGACGACCGGCAGCCGAACTATCCCAAGGACCCGCTGTCCGTCGGCAAGTTCGAACCCTGGGTCGGCCAGGGCCTGTTCACCAGTAACGGTGATTTCCACTTCCGCCAGCGCCGGCTCGCCCAGCCCGCCTTCAAGGGCTCGCGCATCTCCGGATTCGGCCCTGCGATGGTGGACGCGACCAGCGATCTCGTACGGGACTGGCACGGTCGTGCCACGCGTGAGGAGACCTTCGACATCACGCCGGAGATGTTCCGGCTGGCGCTGACCATCGTCATGCAGACGCTGTTCAGCACCGATGTGAGCAGCAGGGCGGGAGAGCTGGCCCGCGCGGTGCGGATCTGCAACGCGTACACCAACGTACGGCTGCAGCGTTTCGTCGAGCTGCCGCAGGCGCTGCCAAGCAGGGCACGCTCGCGCTTCCTGCGGGCACGGGCGACCCTGGACTCGTTCGTCTACGGGCTCATCGCGGAGCGGCGCCGGGACCCCGCGCCCCCGGACGATCTGCTGACCCGCTTCCTGAACGCGCAGGACGAGCGGACCGGCGAGCGGATGTCGGACAAGCAACTGCGCGACGAGGTCGTGACGATGTTCCTCGGCGGCTACGAGACGACGGCGCTGTCCCTGGTGTGGGCGTTCTCCCTGCTCTCGCGGCACCCCGAGGCCGAGCGCAAGGTGCGTGCCGAGGTCGCCGAGGTGTGCGGGGACCGCGAGCCGGCCGCGTCCGATCTGCCTCATCTCCGCTATCTGCGGGCCTTCTACCAGGAGGTGCTGCGCCTCTATCCGTCCGTGTGGACCCTGTCACGCAGCCCGCTGGAGGACGACGAGATCGGCGGCTATCACATTCCCGCCGGGTCGCAGGTGTTCATCAGTCCCTATCTGATGCACCGTCACCCGGGGTTCTGGGAGAACCCGGAGGGCTTCAGACCGGAGCGGTTCGAGAAGAGCGCGACCGGCGGTGCTCCGCTGTACGCATACATCCCCTTCTCCCGTGGCCCCAGGCTCTGCCCCGGTTCGTCGGTGGCCGTCCTGGAAGCGCCGCTGGTCATCGCGAGGATGCTGCAGGACTACCGGCTGAGCCTTGCCGGCGGGCATGTCTGCGAGCCGACGTCGAATGTGTTCCTCTACCCGCGCGCAGGCATGCCGATGCGGTTGCAGCACTTCAAGAGCACTGGGGAAGGAACCGCGTGATGCCAGGTCCGAACGGTACGCGGCGGCGTCCACCGGGGCCACGGGGGCTGCCGCTGCTCGGCTCGGCGCTCGACTTCCGCCGCAACCCCCTGGAGACCTTCCTCAGCGCCTGGCGTGACCACGGTGACCTGGTGCAGTTCCGTGGCCCGGTGCCGGTGGTCCTGGTCACGCACCCCGATGACCTGAAGCACATCCTGGCGGACAACTTCGACAACTATCCGCACCCCGACGACTTCAACCGCAAGGTGGGGGTCTCGGTGGGACAGGGCCTGGTGACCACGGAGGGCGAGGTGTGGCGGGCGCAACGGCGCACGGTCGCACCGACGTTCCGCAGGGAGCCGCTGGAGCGGTTCGCCGGTGTGATGGTGGACAGCACCCAGCGGATGCTGGGGCGGTGGGACCGGATCGCCCGGTACGGCGAGACGCTGGACGCCCGCACGGAAATGCAGAGCCTGACCCTGGAAATCCTGGCGCGCTGTCTCTTCCGGGCCGACTGGTCGCGGGACGCGTTGGCGCTCGGTTCTGCGGTGGCGACGCAACTGGAGCACATCAACGGCAAGTTGATCGCGGTGGCGGACATCCCGGAGAAAGTGCCGACGCCGCGCAACCGGCGCTTCAGGGCGGCACGCAAGCTCCTCGACGACACGGTGTACCGGCTGATCGCCGAGCGTCGCGCCGAGCCCCTCGACGGCGATGCCCAGGATCTGTTGTCGATGCTGATGCACACCGCCGACCCCGAGACAGGCCGGCTGATGACGGACGAGCAGCTGCGGGACCAGGTGATGACGCTGTTCATCGCCGGTCACGAGACGGTGGCCGCAACCTTGTCGTGGATATGCCATCTGTTGTCGACCCGTCCGGCGGAGACCGACCGGGCCAGGGCCGAGGTGCAGAAGGTCCTCGGCGGCAGGACGCCGACCATGGAGGACCTGCCGCAGCTGAAGTACCTGAAGCTGTTCATCCAGGAGGCGCTGCGACTCTATCCGCCGCTGTGGCAGGTGGCGCGGATGCCGTTGAAGGACGACGTGCTGAGCGGATATCACATTCCGGCAGGCTCTTTCCTGCTGCTCAGCACGTACATCACGCACCGGAACCCGGAGTTCTGGGACAATCCCGAGGGCTTTGATCCCGAGCGGTTCACCCGGGAGCGCGCCGCGGCCCGTCCCCGGTACGCCTACGTGCCCTACGCCGGCGGGCCGCGCAACTGCGTCGGCATGGCCTTCGCCAACATGGAGCTGACCATCGTGGTCGCCTGCCTGCTCCAGCGCTTCCACCTCGACATGGTCCCCGGGCATCCGATCGTGATGCAGCCGGACATCTCGCTGCGCGCCAAGCACGGCATCCGTATGACGCTCCGCCCGGTGACGGACGCCGGAGCCCGGGCTGTTGCCGCGCCGGACGTCACGATGCCCGAGGTCGCCGCGCGGGCCGGCTGTCCGCTCGCGCACGACGCGCCCGATGCGGCGGATCCGGTGGCCTCGTCGGCCTCTGAGCCTGAAGCGGAGGCTCCGCAGTGTCCTCACCGGCCGGCGGAGGGGTCGGGCAACGAATAGCGGAGCGAATGTACGCCGGTACTGTCGGTCTGCAATGAATTTGCATCAGCTTCACCATGACGCTGAACGCGGACGATGGAGGCGAGAAGGCTGTCGAAGTGGAGGAAGTCGATTCATTTTACCGTGACCGTTCTGGTGCCAAGGGGCAGTGACATGCGGCCCCCGCAGCGCCTTGTGGTCAACGCCTGTAGCGTCGGGGACGGTGGTTATTGAGTTGGATTTTGTACTCATCGGGAGTCGCCGCACGCGCAGTCGTGTGACAGCGCCGAAGCGCCGACCGTATGGGCAACGGGGGAGCCGTGGAGATCGTGCTCTGCACCGGCTCGTGGACGAATGCCTGGCCGGAAGTCAGGAGAGCTGGAATCGGATCGTCGACCGCTACACACCGCTGATATGGGCCATAGCCCGCGGGCACAGGCTCAGCGAGGCGGACTGCGAGGATGTCTGCCAGACCACCTGGATGCGGGTCATCCAGCATCTGGGGAAGCTCAGGGATCCGGGGAAGCCGGCCGCCTGGATATCCGTCTCGGCGCGCCGGGAGAGCCTCAAGCACATCCAGAAGTCCGGCCGGAGC